>NZ_CP060292.1:0-3106948 GCF_014302635.1 Dermacoccus sp. PAMC28757
CGTGGGCGCCCGTCGACGCCCTTCCCACGAGCCGCATGTGGCCGGACAACGTCCATTGGCTCCCGGTAGCGCTTGCCCGCGGCTTCGACGAGGCCACCTTCACCTACGCCGCGGACGGCGCGACCCTCGCCAGTCACACCGGAATCTGAACGCGGGTCTTTCGTCCCAGATACCGGGGGCCGAGGACGATGATCGCAACACCGAGCAGAAGCAGCGCTCCTCCGGCGAACGCCGAGACAGCCGGCACCTCCCCGAGAAACAGCCACCCGGCGAGGAAGCCGACGACCGGCACGAGCAGAGTGAACGGTGCGACGTTCGAAGCCGGGTAGTGGCCCATGAGGCCGTTCCAGATCGTGTAACCCACGAGGCTTGCGAGGACGACGGTGTAGGCGGTCGAGGCGACCGCTGCGCCTCCGAAGTGATGAAGCCCCTCGACCATCCGGTTCGGGCCCTCGATGAGGAAGGACAGCGCGAACAACGGCAGCGGCACGAAGAGGCTGCCCCACACCGTCAGTCCCAGGCCGGACGCGCCGGCGCCGCGGCGGGCCGCGACGTTCCCCGCGCCCCAGCTCAGAGCACCGGCGAGACAGAGCATCACCCCGACGAGTGGCGTCGCGCCCGAGCGTCCGGACGCCACGAGAACGAGACCGGCCAGGGCCACACCCATGCCCACGAGCTGGATCGCCTTCGGTCCCTCCTTGAGCAGAGCGGCCGCGATGACGACGGTGAAGAGCGCCTGGGCCTGGAGGATGAGCGACGCCATCCCGGAGGCGAGACCGGCGGCCATGGCCGAGTAGAGGAAACCGAACTGCCCCGCCGACATGAGCAGGCCCACCGGTGCGAGGTCGCGCCAGGCCACTTTCGGACGCGGTACGACGGCGACGAACGGCACGATGCAACTGAAGCGAATGGCCGCGAACAGCAGCGGCGGCACGCCCTCGAGGCCTTCGTGGATGACGACGAAGTTGACGCCCCAGATGAGCACGACGAGAAGTGCGAGGGCGATGTGGCGGGGCGTCATGGGGCTATTCGACCGCGCGGGGACCCTGCCGGACGAATGCGCGTCCACGGGCGCGGACGGCTTCGCCCCGAGGGTGGCATGCGCGAGGCCCGCCCCGGCGTGCGGAGCGGGCCTCGTCGCCGGCTCGTGGCGAACGATCAGACGATGTCGATCAGAAGATGCGAACGCGCTCGTCCTCGTCGATCCACATGCCGTCGCCGGGCTTCACGTCGAACGCCTCGACGAACTCGGTGAGGTTGCGAGCGGCGTTGGCGCGCACATCCATCGGCGAGTGCGGGTCGATGGCGAGCAGGCGCTTGGCCTCGGCCTCACGGGCGACGCCGCTCCACACCTGTGCCCAGCCGAGGAAGAAGCGCTGCGCGCCGGTGAAGCCCTCCAGCACGGGCGCAGGGGCTTCTTCGCAGGCGATGGTGTACGCCTTGTGGCCGATCGTCAGGCCGCCGAGGTCGCCGATGTTCTCGCCGACGGTGAGACCACCGTTGATCTTGACGCCCGGCGCGTCACGCGTCTCGTACTGGGAGAACTGCTCGATGAGCTTCTTCGCCAGGGCGTCGAACCGCTCGCGGTCGCCCTCGGTCCACCAGTCGACGAGTTCGCCGTCGCCGTTGAAGCGCGAACCCTGATCGTCGAAACCGTGGCCGAGCTCGTGCCCGATGACGGCGCCGATGCCGCCGTAGTTGACGGCGTCGTCGGCGTCCACGTCGAAGAACGGCGGCTGCAGGATGGCGGCCGGGAAGACGACCTCGTTCATCATCGGGTGGTAGTACGCGTTGACCGTCTGCGGGCTCATGAGCCACTCGGTACGGTCGATAGGGCCGCCGATCTTGGCGAGCTGGTAGTCGGTCTCGAACGACGCCGAACGCTTGACGTTGCCGACGAGGTCATCGGCGAGGATCTGCAGTTCGGAGAAGTCACGCCACTTGTCGGGGTAGCCGATCTTGGGCGTGAACCGGTCGAGTTTGTCGAGGGCCTTGGCCTGCGTCTCCTCGCTCATCCACGCGCTCTCGCGGAAGCTGCGGCGGAAGGCCTCGACGAGGTTGTCGACGAGTTCGACCATGCGCTCCTTGGCCTTGGGCGGGAAGTGGCGCTCGACGTAGAGCTTGCCCGCCTCCTCGCCGAGCACGCCCTCGACGAGGCCGACGCCGCGCTTCCAGCGCTCACGCAGCTGCGGCGTTCCCGACAGGGCGCGGCCCGCGAAGTCGAAGCGCTCCTCGACGATGTCGTCGGTGAGGTAGCTGGCGAACGACGTCACGAGGTGCCACGTCATCCACGCCTTCCAGTCCTCGACGTCACGCTCGGCGAACAACTCGCCCAGGGCCTCGAAGTAGCTCGGCTGGCCGACGACCACGTTCGCGAACGCGTCGTCCGGCACGACCTGACCCTCGAGCCACGCGTCGATGTCGAACGCGCCGAAGAGGTCACGCAGTTCCTCGAGCGAGTAGCGGTTGTAGCTCTTGACGGCGTCGCGGGTGGAAACGTTGTCCCAGTGGTGCTTCGCGAGGGCCTTCTCGAGCTCGTAGACGCGCGGGGCGACCTCGTCGGCGTTCTCGACGCCCACGAGCGTCAGGAGACGCTCCATGTGAGCGGTGTACTTGTCGCGAATCTCGGCGTACTGCTCCTCGCGGTAGTAGGCCTCGTCGGGCAGGCCCAGGCCGCTCTGGCCGAGGTAGACGATGTACTCGTCGCTGTTCTTCGCATCGGCGCTGACGTAGAAGCCGAACAGGCCGCCCATGCCGTAGCGCTCGAGGTGGCCGAGCAGCATGAGCAGGTCACGCTTGTCGGTGAGGCCGGCGATGACGGCGAGGTCCTCGAGGATCGGCGACGTTCCGAGGGTGGCGATGCGCTCGGTGTCCATGAACGAGCGGTAGAGGTCGCCGACCTTCTGCGTGGCCGGCCCCGCGTCCGTTCCGTCGTTCTCGGCAGCCTCGGCCTTGCCCGCAGCTTCCTCGATGATGTCGCGCATGGCCTTCTCACTCGCCTCGCGCAGCATGTCGAAGGCGCCGTAGCGCGATTTGTCCTCGGGAATCGGGTGGTTGGCCACCCACGTGTTGTTGACGTGCGCGAACAGGTCGTCCTGCGGGCGCACATCCGGGTCGAAGCTGGTCACGTCCAGGCCGGAGTTGATCTTGCTCGTCATGCCCCTACCTTCTCACCCCGGGCTGACAGCGAACGCCGCCGCGAGTCCGAGGACCCACGGCGACGTTCGGCAGGAAGGAGGTTCGAGCCTCAGCGCGCCGGCTCGGCGACGTCGTCGTCGAGGTCGACGATGCCCGGCAGCGCGTTGGGGTCGTCCCGCACCTCCTTGGGGTTGGTCTCGGGTAGGAAGAACGCCCCGACGGCGGTGAGTACGCCGAGGAGCACCATGTAGGCCGCGATGCCGTTCGTGCTGCCCGTCTTCTCGATGACGGTCGCCATGATCATCGGCGTCGGACCGGCGAGCGCGATCGCGGACAGCTGGTAGGCCAGCGACATGCCCGAGTAGCGCATCTTGGGGTGGAAGATCTCACCGAGGTACGCCGCCAGCGGTCCGTAGATCGAGGACTGGAAGAAGCTCGTGATGAACGAACCGACGGCGAACAACGCGAGGCTCTTCGTGTTCATGAGCGCGAAATACGGGAAGATCGACAGCGCCAGACCGATGCCGGACCACAGCACGACGGGCTTGCGGCCGACCCTGTCCGACAGAGCACCCGCGAACAGGATGACCGGGATGTTGAACAACGAGATGACGAGCATGATCGCCAGCAGCGAGTCACGCGACATGCCCAGGTCGCTGGAGGCATAGCTCAACGAACCGACGATGCCGACGTAGAACATCGCGTTCGTGCCGCCCATCATGAGGCAGCCGAGCAGGATGCGCTTCCAGCCCTTCTTGACCACCTCGAACACCGGTGCCTGCTTGCCGACCTGAGCAGCGCGCTTGGCTGCGCGCTCCTGGAGCACCTTGAACTCGGCCGAGTCCTCGACCCGCTTGTGGATGAACAGGCCCAGCGGGAACAGCACGGCGCTGAGGAGGAACGGGATGCGCCAGCCCCAGTCGAGGAAGGCCTTGGTCGAGACGAAGTGCGAGACCGTGAGGAAGGCGAGGTTGCCCAGGATGACGCCGATCGGCACACCCATCTGCCCGAAGGTTCCCGCGTAGCCGCGCTTCTTCGGGCCTTCGGATTCGGTGAGCAGCAGGATGATGCCGCCCCACTGACCACCCGCCGCGAGGCCCTGCACGAAGCGCAGGAGCACGAGGAGGATCGGCGCCGCGACACCGATCGTCGCGGCGGTCGGCAGGAGGCCGATGCCGAACGTCGCGATTCCCATGGCGAAGATGCAGAAGACGACGACGGGCTTGCGCCCGATCTTGTCGCCGTAGTGCCCAGCGAGGATGCCTCCGAGCGGGCGGGCGAGGAAGGCCGCCCAGAAGGTGCCGAAGGAGAGCAGCGTACCCGTCAGGGCCGAGCTGTCCGGGAAGAAGATGTGCGGGAAGACGAGTGCGGCAGCGGTACCGAAGATGAAGAAGTCGTACCACTCGATCGAACTGCTCAGCAGACTCGAGATGAGCAGTTGGCGACGCCGTTTCGCAGGGATGGCTTGGACGGCGTCGCTCACGGCTGCCGAGGTGTCGGCCATGGGAACTCCTTCAATGACGTTGAGGCGCGGGGCGATTCGAGCGCGAGCGGAGTCGCCCGGGCGTTCAACCAATGTGTCCTGTGCCACATTGCAGGGTCAATAGTCGTTGCCGATTTGTTACTAACTGACCAACTGTCAATAGCGGGTGCGCGGCGGCGGCTCGGGCCGGGCGCGCTCGCCCATCCAAGGCCGGAATGGCCCCGCGCCCCTCGTCGTTAGGCTGAGAGAACCCAGACATCCGGCGAAAGGGCCATCACGTGCCGAACGGCGCACTCATCGTCCAGAGTGACCGCACGATCCTGCTCGAAGTCGACCACGAGAATGCCGAGGCGGCCCGCCGGGCCATTGCGCCGTTCGCCGAGTTGGAGCGCGCGCCGGAGCACGTGCACACCTACCGCGTCACGCCGCTCGGCCTCTGGAACGCTCGCGCTGCCGGCCTCGACGCCGAAACCGTCGTCGACGCGCTCATCACACACAGCCGTTTCCCCGTGCCGCAGTCCCTCCTGCTCGACGTGGCCGAGACGATGGATCGCTACGGGCGCCTCGTGCTCGAGAAGGACGGCGAACAGCTCGTCCTGCACTCCACGGACAAGCCCGTGCTCGAAGAGGTGCTGCGCCACAAGAAGATCAAGCCCCTCGTCGGCGAACGCCTCGACGAGCTGACGGTCGTCGTCCACCCGAGCGAGCGAGGCGCGATCAAGCAGGAGCTCATCAAGGTCGGCTGGCCCGCGGAGGACCGCGCGGGCTTCGTCGACGGCGAGGCTCACCCGATCGAGCTCGACACCTCCGGCTGGCAGCTGCGCCCCTACCAGGCGCAGGCCGTGGACGGCTTCTGGGACGGCGGCAGCGGCGTAGTCGTCCTGCCGTGCGGTGCCGGCAAGACCCTCGTCGGGGCGGGTGCCATGGCGAAGGCCAAGGCGACGACGCTCATCCTCGTGACGAACACCGTCAGTGCCCGCCAGTGGCGCGACGAACTCCTCAAGCGCACCTCGCTCACCGAGGACGAGATCGGCGAGTACTCCGGTGCGCGCAAGGAGATCCGCCCGGTGACGATCGCGACGTACCAGGTGCTCACGCTCAAGCGGAAGGGCGTCTACCCGCACCTCGAACTGCTCGACGCGCGCGACTGGGGCCTCGTCGTCTACGACGAGGTCCATCTGCTGCCCGCGCCGATCTTCCGTATGACGGCCGACCTCCAGGCCCGCCGTCGTCTCGGCCTCACGGCCACGCTCGTGCGCGAGGACAACCGTGAGGACGACGTGTTCTCCCTCATCGGCCCCAAGCGCTACGACGCGCCGTGGAAGGACATCGAGAGCCAGGGCTACATCGCGCCGGCCGACTGCGTGGAGGTGCGCGTGGGCCTGTCCGACGCCGACCGCATGGCTTACGCGACGACGGAGCCCGACGAGCGTTACCGCTTCGCGTCCTGCGCGACGGTGAAGGACCCGGTGGTCGAGCGCATCGTCAAGCAGCACGAGGGCGCACCGACGCTCGTCATCGGGCAGTACCTCGACCAGCTCGAGACGATCGCGAACCGTCTGGACGCCGACCTCATCACAGGCGAGACGTCCGTCGCGGTGCGCCAGAAGTTGTTCCAGCAGTTCCGCGACGGCGAGATCACGAAGCTCGTTGTCTCCAAGGTGGCGAACTTCTCGATCGATCTGCCCGAGGCGAGCGTCGCCGTGCAGATCTCCGGAACGTTCGGTTCACGTCAGGAGGAGGCCCAGCGCCTCGGGCGCGTGCTGCGACCGAAGGCGGACGGGCGCACGGCGCACTTCTATTCGATCGTCACACGCGACACGGTCGATGCCGACTTCGCCGCCCACCGTCAGCGCTTCCTCGCCGAGCAGGGCTACGCCTACCGCATCGTCGACGAGAGCGACATCTGAGGTCAGCTGCGCCAACGCGTTCGCCGCGCCTGCACGGTGTTGATGACCGTCAGGACGCTGACGCCGAAAGTGCAGGTTGTGCGCGGTATTTCATGCACAACCTGCACTTTTCCGCATCACCTGACGGTGACGACGGGTTGTCCACAGGGTCTCTGCGCCGCCCACGTTCGTGCAGCCACAGTGGTGGCATGGACCTTCCGCCGGGCGCTCCCCTGACGACCGCCGCCCTCACTGCGCTGGGGTACGACGCCCACGCGCGCCGACGTCTTTGTTCCAGCGGGCAGCTGCGACGCATCACCCACGGCGTCTATGTCGTCGCCGAAGCTGCGCCTGCGACGTTCGCCGAACAGCGGAGGCAGTACCTCCAGCGGGCGGGCGCCCTCATGGCGGCACTCCCCGGCACGTATCTCGTCGGCCCGAGCGCCTGTCTGGCACACAGTCTCCCGCTGCTGAACCCACCGTCAGCCATTCATCTGTCCCGGGAGCGACAGCTCCACTCGAACCGAGCGGGCGTCGTTTCGCGTCGTCCGTGGCCGCATTCCGTCGAGCCGGTCGACGGCCTCATGACGCAGCAGGCGACGGCGGCCGTCATCGAGGTCGCGGCACTCGAGGGGACGTTGGCCGGTCTCTTTCCCGCCGACGTCGCCGCACGCCGCGGCCTCCTGCTCGACACCGATGCGCTCCTCGCCGCCTGGGGCCGACGCAGGGGCAACGCCCACGCCCGAGCGGCATTGGCCTCGCGGACGGTCGACGCGAGTCGGTGCTCGAGACACGGGTCGCGTGGGCGGCTGCGCTCGAACGCATCGCCCTCGACCCGCAACTGCGAGTCCTCGACGAACGCGGAGGGTTCGTCGCCAGAGCGGACTTCGTCGTGCGCGGGCATCGCGTCATCGTCGAGGTCCACGGGTTGGGCAAGTACCGTCACGACGGCGACCTACGGGCGGAGAAGCTTCGTCAGAGCGACCTGGAACGTCTCGGGTGGGTCGTCGTGAGGATCATGGCGAGAGACATCGACGCCGGCCGGGTGGGCGCGCTCCTGCGCGACGCCATCCGTCACGCCGACGCGCTCTTCGGCCCGTCAGCTGCCT
This sequence comes from Dermacoccus sp. PAMC28757, assembly GCF_014302635.1. NCBI lineage: Bacteria > Bacillati > Actinomycetota > Actinomycetes > Micrococcales > Dermacoccaceae > Dermacoccus > Dermacoccus sp. PAMC28757. The sequence goes on from NZ_CP060292.1 coordinate 7,620, forward strand.
GACGCCAAAAGTGCAGGTTGTGCACGATATTTCATGCACAACCTGCACTTTTCCGCATCAACTGACGCAGGGGTCAGGCCGCTTCGGCGTTCCCTCGCCCACGACGCACGTACGCCCAACCCATGAAGCCGAGCACGATGCCGGCGACGCAGGTCCACGGCCACCAGTGCCGGTCGCCCTCGTGAAGGGCCGGCACGAGCAGCGTCACGACGAGCGCGAGCGCCCACACGGCGATGCCACCGAGGATGACCCGGGCGGTGTCGAGGTGAAGCGGTTGCGGCTTCGGAATGACGGTGTCGCCGCCGGTGAAGAAACGCTCGTAGGGCGACTCCTCAGGCGGGGGCGCACCCTCCTGGGGCAGACGGACGCCGACCTCGTACGACATGGAGACCTCGGCGCGCTCGCGCATCTCCCGCGCGCGCTCCACCGAACGGGGCGTCGCGCCGTCCGGGCGCGGTTCGCGCGCACGACGGGAGGGGTCTGGTGTCACGGCGTCCAGCCTAGTTCACGGCCTGGAGCGCCCACCCCTCGGCGCCGAACACGGGCACGCTCCCGCACGAAATACCATCAGTGCCATGTCGAGCACACCCATGACTGCCCAGCCCGGGGGCGCACCGTCCGGCGCACTGGACCGCTACTTCAAGATCACCGAGCGCGGTTCCACCGTCGGTCGCGAGATCCGCGGCGGTCTGGTCACGTTCTTCACGATGGCTTACATCATCGTGCTCAACCCGCTCATCATCGGCACCCAGGCCGACTCGACGGGTCACTACATCGGAGGCGGCACCGAGCCGAACCTCGCCGCCGTCGCCGCCGTGACGGCCCTCGTCGCCGGTCTCATGAGCATCCTCATGGGCAGCGTCGCCAAGTTCCCCATCGCCATCGCCACCGGCCTCGGCCTCAACGCGTTCCTCGCGTTCTCCGTCGCCAAGATCCCCGGCATGACGTGGAACGACGCGATGGGCCTCGTCGTCATCGAGGGATTCATCATCTTCCTGCTCGTCGTGAGCGGGTTCCGCAAGGCGCTGTTCGCCGCCATCCCCCGTTCGCTCAAGACCGCCATCTCGGTGGGTATCGGCCTGTTCATCTGCCTCGTCGCGCTTCACGACGCTGGCTTCAACTCCGCCGGTGGCGGCTTCCTCCAGCTCGGCCCGACGGGCAACCTGCAGGGCTGGCCGGTGCTCGTCTTCATCATCGGCGTGCTCCTCATCGCGGCGCTCATGGCGCGTCGTGTGCACGGTGCCATGCTCATCGGCATCATCGCCATGACGGCGCTGGCGCTCGTCATCGAGGGCGTCGCGGATCTGGGCGCGAAGGGTGAGAAGAACCCGACGGGCTGGTCGCTCACCATTCCGTCGATGCCGAAGGATCTGCTCACAGCCCCCGACTTCTCGATCATCGGCGACTTCTCCCTGACGGGTGCGTTCGCGAAGGTCGGCGCCATCTCCGCCATCCTCATCATCTTCACGCTCGTGCTCGGCGCGTTCTTCGACCTCATGGGAGCGATGTACGCGGTCGGCGCGGAAGGTGACCTGCTCGACGAGAACGGCGTTCCGGAGCACTCCGAGCGCATCATGGTGGTCGACTCGATCGCCGCGATGGCCGGTGGTGCGGGTTCGATCAGTTCGAACACGGCGTTCATCGAGTCGGCCTCGGGTGTGGGCGAGGGTGCCCGTACGGGTCTCGCATCCATCGTGACGGGCACGATGTTCCTGCTCGCGACGTTCCTGTCGCCGGTCGTCGGGATGGTGCCGTCGGAGGCTGCGGCCCCGGCGCTCGTCATCGTCGGTTACCTCATGATGACGCAGGCCACCGACATCGACTGGAAGAACATGGAGATTGGCCTGCCGGCCTTCCTCACGATGGCGCTCATGCCGTTCACGTACTCCATCGCGGTGGGTATCGGAGCAGGCTTCATCAGCTACGTGCTCATCAAGCTCGTCAAGGGTAAGCCGAAGGACGTGCACCCGCTCATGTACGTCGTGGCCGCGATGTTCGTCGTCTACTTCGCCATCGACCCGATCAAGCAGTTGCTCGGCGTGAGCTGAGCCTCCGACCAGCAATCGGACCCGCGACCTCGAGCTAGGAGGTCGCGGGTTCGATACGTCCGGGACGCGCACCCACCTGTTCTCTGCCGAGGTTACTGACCGCCACCCCCAGGACGGTGGCCTGCAAGCGCTCGACGGCCGCGAGCCGCACTCCTCGTGCCGTGGCATCGTCGTCGAGCGCCGTGACGACATCGACCGGTCGCGCGCTTCGTGCCACTTCGGCGCGCACGGCAGCGGCCACCTGCTTCGCCCACGGTCCGGTCACGACGACCTTCGACGGATCAGCCCACCCGACGAGCGAGGCCACCACGGCCGACACAGCCACTGCGAGTGCCTGACGCACCGAGTCATCCGATGCCGTCACCTCGAGCAGACGCTCCACATCGACAGCGCTCGAACCAGGCTGACGCAGCCCGAGCCGCGCGAACACCTCGGTGAAGGGGATCGCCGTGCCGTCCGGCCCCGGGACGACGATGTGCCCGATCTCCCCGGCGAGACCGCGACCGCCTCGCAACACACGGCCGTCCTCGACGATCGCGGCGCCCAGCCCCTCACCGAGATGGATGAGTCCAACACACCCTTCCTCGACGAGCGTGTTCGCGGCCCAGTTGACGTCGTTGTCGACGATGACGTCGTCACACAGGTCAGCCAGCGCCGCGCGAGCGTCGAGTTCGCCGACAAGGAACGGCTCGTCGGGTAGCTGCACCGCCCGCCCCGTGTGCCGGTCGACAGGATCAGCCAGCGAGACGGCAGCGCACCGCGCGGGTACGAGGCCGTCTCGCGAAACTCGGGCCAAGACCGCCTTGGCCACTCGAGTCAGTCGCTGCTCGTGTGGGCCGTCGACGGAGCGTGCACGGGCAATTTCGTCACCGTGGATGTCGACCACGACACCGCTGACCCCGACCGGCGCCACGACGAGCGCGAGCGCCACCCCCACCTGCGGCGCGAGACGCACGATCGCCGTCGACCGTCCGCGCCCGGACGTGCGTTCCCCCGTTTCCTCGACCAGGCCCGCAGCGACGAGACGTGACACCGACGTCGCGGCGGTGGGGCGTGAGAGGCCCGCGGATTCGGCCAGCGACGCACGTGTCGCCTCCCGCTCGTGCACCAACACCGTGAGCACTCGACGATCGGTCGACGCTCGGACGAGATGGGAGCCGGTGTCAGTCACCCCTGAATCGTAAACCCTCTTTACAAAAGCGAGGGGGCGCCTTAGATTGACGACACCTAGTTTGTAAACCTCCTTTACGAAAGGATCGCCGTGACGATGTCGCCTGCCCCCGAGGCCAGGGAGCTTCCCCACTGGCAGTCCACGCCCGACGACCTGCGTGGGGCGATCAAAGAGATCAAGGCCGCACTGCGCGCCCGCGTCGAGGCGTCGGGACGCACGGTCGAAGAGGTCTTCGAGGTCGTCGAGAAGCGCGTCGCGGACCAGGTCGAAGAACTCAAGGAGATGAAGGCACGCGGTGAGAACCCCTGGCCGGTCGTGCGGTACGAAGACCTCCTCGACGATTCGAAGCGCGACACCCTGCGCGAGCAGATCCGCCGCCGCGGGTGCGCCGTGATCAAGGGGCACTTCCCCCGCGAACAGGCCCTGGAGTGGGATGCCCAGATCGTCGACTACGTCGAGAAGAACGCCTTCTTCGAGAACTACCGCGGCCCCGGCGACGACTTCTTCGGCACCGTCGGTTCGAAGCCTGAGATCTACCCGATCTACTGGAGCAAGCCGCAGATGCAAGCCCGCCAGAGCGAACGGATGGCAACCGTCCAAGCCTTCCTCAACAGCGTCTGGACCAGCGAGTCCGACGGGCAGCAGTGGTTCGACCCGAACCGCGATTCGCTCTACCCGGACCGCATCCGCCGTCGCCCTCCCGGCGCGGACTCCGCCGGCCTCGGAGCACACCTCGACCCGGGAACGCTCGACCTGTGGATGACCGAGGAGTACCAGAGGCACTTCGCGCCACTCTTCGACGGTCGTCCCGAGGAATACGACCCCTGGGACGCCGCTCACCGCACGTCGGGCCCGCAGTACCCCGGTTCGACGATGTGCTCGGCCTTCCGCACTTTCCAGGGCTGGACCGCGTTGTCGGACATGAAGAACGACCAGGGCGTCCTGCAGAGCGTGCCCATCCCCGAGGCGATGGCCTACCTCATGCTTCGACCGCTCGTCGAGGACGTACCTGACGACGACATGTGCGGGGTCACCGTCGGCCAGGTCTTCCCGTGCAACTGGAAGTGGCACCCTCACCTCATGGAGGCTCTGTCGGTCATCCCCGACGTCGAAGCCGGCGACTCGGTCTGGTGGCACTGCGACATGGTGCACGCCGTCGAGGACGTGACCAACCAGGAGGGCTGGGGCAACGTCATGTACATCCCCGCCGCCCCCTGGTGCCCGCGCAACGAGGCGTACAGCGCCAGTGTTCGCGAGGCCTTCGCAACGGGCGCCAGCCCGAGCGATTTCCCCGACGAGAACTACGAGGTCGACTGGGAGGGACGCTTCACCGAAGCAGACCTCAACGAGATCGGACGCCGCGGCCTCGGTCTCGCATGACGGCGCACTCCTGCGCGTGAAGGCCGTGGCTCATCGCACGTGAGCCACGGCCTTCACGCGCCGCGCGCGCACCGATGAGCGCGCCTTCCCTTTTGCCCGCCCAGCGGCAATGCTGGGGCCATGCCAGCACCAGCAACCACCGTCGTCCTGTTCGGCGCCACCGGCGACCTCGCTCGACGCAAGCTCCTTCCCGGGCTCCTCCACCTGTTCGCCAGCGACCTGTGTGACGACCTGCGCGTCGTCGGGACGTCGCTCGAGGATTTCGACACGGAGTCGTTCCGCGAGTTCGCGCGTACCGCCATCGCCGAGTTCTCCTCCCACCCGGTCACCGACCAGCAGTGGGACGACTTCGACGACCGCCTCACCTTCGTCCGCTCCGACGCAGGCCCGGACGCCCTGCGCAAGGCCGTCGAAGAGGCCGAGTCGCACTTCCCGCAGGGCAGCCAGCGCCTGCACTACCTCAGTGTTCCGCCGAAGGCCGCCCTCTCCGTCCTCGCCGAGCTGCACCAGGCGGGGCTCGTCGAACGCAGCCGCGTCATCATGGAGAAGCCCTTCGGCACCGACCTCGCGACCGCGAAGAAGCTCAACGCCGCGGTCCACGAGTACTTCGACGAGAGCCAGATCTTCCGCATCGACCACTTCCTCGGCAAGGAGGCCGCGCTCAACATCCTGGCTTTCCGCTTCGCGAACGGCCTGTTCGAGCCGATCTGGCACCGCAACAACATCGACCACGTGCAGATCGACGTGCCCGAGACGCTCGGCCTCGAGACGCGCGCCGAGTTCTACGAGTCCACCGGCGCCTACCGCGACATGGTCGTCACGCACCTGTTCCAGGTGCTCGCGTTCACCGCGATGGAACCGCCGACGTCACTCGAGCCTGATGCCATCACCGAGGAGAAGAACAAGGTCTTCCGCTCGATGATGCCGCTCAACCCCGAGGACGTCGTGCGCGGGCAGTACCTCGGCTACCGCGACATGAAGGGCGTCGGCCCCGAGAGCGAGACCGAGACGTTCATCGCGCTCAAGTGCTACATCGACAACTGGCGTTGGGCCGGCGTGCCGTTCTACCTGCGCACCGGCAAGAAGATGGCCGAGGGCGCACGCATCATCTCGATCGCCTTCAAGGAGCCCCCGAAGTCGATGTTCCCGAGCGGATCGGGCGTCGGTCAGCACGGCCCCGACCACCTGACGTTCGACCTCGCCGACAAGGCCCGCATGTCGCTCAGCTTCTACGGCAAGCGCCCCGGGCCGGGCTTCCGCCTCGACAAGCTGTCGATGCAGTTCGCCATGGGCGACACCGACTGGGCCGGAGGCGCACTCGAGGCCTACGAGCGTCTGATCTACGACGCCATCCGCGGCGACCACACCCTGTTCACGACGGCCGACGGCATCGAGCGCCTGTGGGAGGTCAGCCAACCGCTGCTCGACAACCCGCCGCCGGTGCGCCCGTACGACCCGGGCACCTACGGCCCCAACCAGATCCACCAGCTCATCGCACCGCGGGGCTGGCGCCTGCCGTTCGAGCGCAAGTGGCGCGAACCCACCGTCTGACGCACCGTGCGAGCATGACGAAGGCCGCTCACCTCACGAGGTGAGCGGCCTTCGTCATGGGCCGGGTTCTCGGGCACTAGAAGGGAAGAAACCTTCCCGTCGTGTGCGTAGGCGACGGCCTTGGGCACCACAAGGGAAGAAATCCTCCCTCGATGCCACGAGGCGGGCTCAGGCCTGCGGCGACTCGCTCTCGTTCGCCTTGTCGCTCGTCGCAGCCGAGGTGTCGGTCTCGGCGTTCTCGACCTCGAGGTCGGCGTCGAACTCGTCGAGCACCGGAGCGTCCTGGTGGTCGTGGGCCTCGGGGGCTTGCATCTCCACCTCGGAGTGCGCACCGCAGCCGAAGTCGAGCGCAACGACCTTGCCGTCGGCGGGCGACCAGTCGTTGGCGCAGACGCCGAACTGCTGACGCAGCACGCCCGCCATCGGCACGAAGTAGCCACACGAACCGCACTGCGCGGGGGCCTTGCGGGCCACCTCGGCGCTCGGGCCGTGATCGCCGTCGTACCAACGCTGCGCCGCTTCGTCACGACCCTCGGCCGAGAGCACGCGCTTGCGGCCGAGGCCGAGCTCGAAGAACGCGACCTGGTCGACGTCCTCGTCGCCGGTGGCCTCGAAGCCTGCCTCGAGGCGCGGGTCGTCCTCCTTGTAGGGAAGGACGTCACCAGCGCTGAGGTCGCCCGGCGCGAGGCGGTCGGCCCACGGCACCCACTCGGGCGCGAGCACCGACGTCGCGGACGGCATGAGGTTGGTCTCGCAGACCGTGGCCACCTTGGCGCGCGGCGCACGGGCCACCGTGACGGCCCAGCGCCAGTCGGGGTAGCCCTTGGCGTTGCTCGCGAAGTAGTGCGTTCCGAGACGCTCCGCGTCCATGACGAAGTCGACGTGCTCGCCGACGGCGCCCGGATCGGCGATGGCGGTGACGGCCTCGAGCGCGAGCTTCTGCGCCGCCTCGCTCGCGAGAACGGCGTCGTGTTTGACGGCCTTGGCGCGGCGAGCGCGCGTCGCACGAGGTGCCTCGGACGTCGGTGCGGTCACCTCGGCGTCGGCGGCGAAGTCCTCGACGCGCTCCGGTTCGGCCACTGCGGGTTCAGTCATGGGTCTCAGACCTCGAGGTCGTCGGCGACGGCGCGCAGCACCGCCGCGATCTTGTTCGAATGGGACCGGTCGGGGTAGCGCCCCTTCTGCAGACCGGAGGACAGGTCGTCGAGCAGACGGATCACGTCTTCGACGATAACGCTCATCTGCTCGGCGGGCTTGCGCTTGCGCTCGGCGATGGAGGGCATCTTGTCGAGCACCTCGACGTGCATGGCCTGAGCGCCCTTGCGGCCCTGGGCGACGCTGTACTCGACGCGCGTGCCGCCACGCAGCTGGGTGACGCCCGCTGGGAGCGCGCTCGCGGGCAGGAAGACGTCGTCGCCGTCGTCGCCGGAGACGAAGCCGAAACCCTTTTCGGCGTTGAAGAACCTGACCTTGCCGACCGGCACGTCACACCTCGTTCGAATTGCCGGGTGCCGGACGACGAGCCGTCCCGCACCCCCGCGTGCACATAACTTGCGAAGTTTACCGGCGCGCGCCGGGCTCCAGCGAATCGTCCGCCGGCGGCGTGGGTTCCGCGCTGCGCGCTCCGCCGCGAAGGTCTCGCAGCACCTCGTCGCGCTCCGAGCGCGACACGTTCGTCGTCACGACCGGACGCTCCTGGCGCGCCTTCCACCACAGGAAGACACCGATGAGGAGGGAGCCGAACCCGCCGAGCAGAACGATGAGCGAGAGGATCGCCCAGATGACGACGCCGGTAATGACGAGGGCGCCCCGGTGGCCGTCGTTCGCGAGGTTGGTGATGAGCGCGATGCCGCCACCGATGAAGAGCGGCGCGACGATCCACAGCATCACGGCGCCGCGGAACATGTTCTTGCGCGCGTGGCGCCTCACCTCGTCCATGCGTTCACGGTACCGACGCGGGGCGCGGTAATCGAAACGCCCGCCGCAGCCCACGATGCCCCGCGGCGCATTTTCTGCCGTGACGACCGGTGTCGGTGGTCGCCGCTAGGCTCCGGGCATGAGTTCGCCGCGTCGCATCAGTGCCTCCCAGGCTCGTCGCATCGCCCTCGCGGCGCAGGGCTTCGCGCGCCCGCGTCCTGACGAGGTCACCACCCGCCACCTGAGCGCGACCGCGGCGCGACTTCAGGTCGTGCAGATCGACAGCGTCAACGTGCTCTCGCGCAGCCACTACCTGCCGTTCTTCAGCCGTCTCGGTCCCTACGACCCGGCCGCCCTCGACGCTCTGCGCGATCGCGCGCCGCGCCGTCTCGTCGAGTACTGGGCGCACGAGGCCAGCCTCGTCTCCCCGCAGGTGTGGCCGCTGCTGCGTCACCGCATGGCGCGCGCTCACTCCGACGCGTGGGGCGGCATGCGTCGCGTCGCGGCGGACCACCCGGAGCTCGTGGAGCGCGTCTACGAGTACGTGACGACGCACGCTCCCGCCACGGCGAAGACGATCAAGGCGGAACTCGCGCACGACGAGGAACTTTCACGCGAGCACTGGGGCTGGAACTGGTCTCTCATCAAGGCTGCGCTGGAGCACCTGTTCTGGGCCGGGCGCATCACGTCGGCAGGGCGCACCCGTCAGTTCGAGCGCCGGTACGCGAGCCTCGAGCGCGTCCTACCCCGTGAGATCGCCACGAGCGCCGTCGCGGAGGATTTCTTCTCCCCCGAACCGCTTCTCGCCCCGCCGGCCGGCGACGACCTCGACTTCTTCGACGACGTCGTCGACCTCGTGCGCCGCAGCGCGATCGCGCACGGCGTGGGCACGGTGTTGTGCCTGCGCGACTACTTCCGACTCAAGACGGCACAGGTCGTGCCGGCCATCGACCATCTCGTGCGCGCCGGCGAACTCGAGCCCGTCGACGTCGAGTGCTTCGACAAGCCGGCGTGGCGCCACGTCGATGCGAAAACTCCGCGGCGCGTCGAGGCAGAGGCGCTCCTGTCGCCGTTCGACTCGCTCGTGTGGCAGCGCGAACGTACCGAGGCGTTGTGGAACTTCCGCTACCGGCTCGAGATCTACACACCCGCCGAGAAGCGTCAGTACGGCTACTACGTGCTGCCGTTCCTCTTCGGCGAGCACCTCGTGGCCCGTGTCGACCTCAAGGCGGACCGGGCCAACGGCGTCCTCCGGGCCCACGCGGTGCACTGGGAGCCGGGTGCGCTCACGCGCCACCCGGAAGCGGCCGGCGCCCTGGAGCGAGAACTCGCGACGATGGCCACCTGGCTCGACCTCCCGCGCGGATGGGCCGGACAGCTCGGGTCCTGAAGGCGCTGCGCCAACCCGCCTTTACCGTGCAGTGGCAGCGTCAGATGACGCTCTTGTCCGCCTTCCCGGGCCAGTGCTCGATGCGGAAGCTGTCGGCGTCGACGAGCACCTCGGCGGGCACGGCGTTCGGAATGTACTGACGCCGCGCGAGGTCGTTGCGCACGTTCGCCGACAGACGCGGTAGCGCGAGCGACATCACGCCGCCGTGGCTGATGACGAGCACGCTCTCGCCGCGGTACTGATCGGCGAGGTCCCGCAAGGCTTCTCGGTACCGGTTCACCACGTCGAGGCCCGATTCCCCTCCGGGAAAGGCGGCGTCGAGGTCACCGTCCATCCAGGCGGCGAGCACGCGCTGCATGCCGGCCTCACCGAACCGCTGACCGACGAGCTCCCCGACGCGGTACTCCTCGAAGCCGGGCAGGCTCGTCCAGTCGACGCCCAGCATCTCGGCGGCGACGCGGGCCGTCTCCTGCGCCCGGGCGACGTTGGAGCACACCACCGTCGCGATGTTCTCGGTCCGCAGGCTCTCCCCCAGCTCCCGCGCCTGCGAAAGGCCCAGCGGCGTGAGCCACCCGCCGGCCTCCGTGATGACACCGCGCGGAGTCTCGTAGGCAGCGTCACCGTGACGCGCGACGAAGAAGCGGGCCGGGCAGAACAGGTCGGACATGCGCTTCACGCTACCCGCGATGTCATGCGGTGTTTCCCCCGCGCTCTGCCCTGTGGACGCCATGATCAAAACACTCACGACACCACGAGGGGGAGATCTCGATGAAGAACACACGCTCCGCTCTGGCAGCCACTGCCCTGATCGGCATGCTCGCTGTCGCCGGCTGTTCGTCGGACGACAAGGAGAAGGCGAAGGACGCCGCGACGACGGCCAGCAAGGCCGCCTCCAGCGCGAGTTCCGCGGCCACGAGTGCCAACGCCGACGACCAGCTGGCCTCGGCGTCCAAGAGTCTCGAGTCGATGCAGTCGCGGGCCGGTGGCGACTGCAAGATCTCGGTCGACGGCAAGGAAGCCACGACCTCCGTCATCGGCATGAGCTGCGACGACGCGAAGGGCGTGTGGAACGCGTTCGGTGGCAAGAGCGACCAGGCCGCCAACGAATCGGTCGAGTACAAGGGTGAGAAGTACCAGTGCTCCACCGGCGAGTTCAACGGCAAGCGCGCCTCGTCGTGCACGAGTTCCTCGGGCAAGGCTTTCGCCGTCGCCAACTGACGAACGACGCCGCCCGACATGACGAAGGGCGGGTGAGGAGCCCCCTGGCCACCTCACCCGCCCTTCGCGCACCGGCTGCGCCGCACGGCTCCTTTCTCAGAACGACGCCGGTGCGTGAGTGCCGAACTCCTGCGGTCCGGCCTGCTCGCCGCGCTTGCGCTCGGCGGCTGCCTCGCCGTAGATCCGGGCGTACTTCGTACCCGCGGCGAGAAGAACGAGGCCCGCGGCCATGAAGGTGAACGCCTTCGTCATCGAGCCCATGTACTGCAGGTCGAAGATGAACAGCTTCACGAGCGCGCAGCCGACGAGCGCCAGACCCCAGCCCATCGACGCCGTCAGGTGACGCGGCCGGCTCAGACCGGACGTGAGGACGAGGGCCGCGAGCGCCAGCGACAACACAGTGATGGCGAGGTGCACGAGGAAGAAGCCCGTCGGTGCCTTACCGAAGACGCTCAGCATCGTCATGGCCGTGCCGACGATCCCGGCGAAACCGCCGACGACGAGCAGGAACTGGGCATACGTGGCGTCGAGCTTGCGTCCACGCACGGCGGGAACCGTGAGGGCTGCGAAGGCAACGAACATCAGCCCGGTGACGAGCGTCTGCATCGTCATGTCGGTGACGCGGCTGCGGTAGAAGGAGTCCACGTACGCGGTGACCGTCCCCTGCGCCATGAATCCGAGGAAGAACGCGATGACCGCGCCACCTCCGACGATCGGGCCGGGAACGCGAGCGTGCACGGCCATGAGCACGACGGCGATGACGAGGAACGGCATCGCGAACCAGTCGGCCTGGGCGGCAGAGACACCGGCAATGACGGCGCTGACACCGGCGAGCACGAGCGTCGCGATCCGAACGGTGGAACCGCTCGTCCGCAGGACGGCGAAGCCGCCGAGCGCCACGACGGCCATGATCGAGGCGACGAGGGCCGAACGCATTCCGGTTTCGAAGCCGGCGAAGACCCACAGCGGAATCCACGAGGCGGCCAGTGCCACCGGAGCGCCGATGGCGTCACGACGCGTGAGACCGGCCTGAACCGCGGTGAGCAGGCCGACGGCCGCGATCGTCGACGCACCGAAGACGAGCGTGCGGGTCGATGACGCCTCGAGCGCCACCCAGAACATGCCGGCGAACGACACGGGGATCGTGCGGGCGAGCGCCGTTTCGTCCCAGCCCTTGGTGATCTCGGGAATGGCACCGGCGATCTGGAGCACGGCGAGGAATCCGACCAACGTCGCCGTGATGCCGCCCGTGAGGTAGGGTGCAAGCGCCGCGACGCCGATCGTCACAGCGATGAAGAGCCACTTCTCGTCCCAGCGCAGAGCCTGGAAGCTAGCTGCCGCTGCGACGACGAGCGCGAGACCGAGGCCGGCCGTGAGCGGGATCCAGTCGTAGATGCGCGTCACGGCGACGACGTCGAAGAAGGCTCCGGCGACCGCAGTCGTGAGGAGAGCGACGGAACCGATGCGACCTCCCGGACGGGGCCGAACCCACTGCGCGGCAGCGGCGAGGGCACCGACGAGAACGGCGCCTCCACCGACACGGACCGGCGGGGTGAGGAAGCCCTCACGAGCGGCCATTGCGAGCAGAAGGACGACGCCGATGAGCGTCACTGCGATACCGGCGGCCGCGAGAAGCGCGGCCACCATCTGCTCGCGGCTGAAGCGCGGCTCACGCGGAGCCGGAGGAGTCGGCGTCTGATCGTAGGGCGGCCGGCCGGCGAAGCCGGCGCCACCGGGACCGCCGGGGGACATCGGACCGCCGGAGTGGCCGCCCTGGAACGGCGGGACGTACTGCTGAGCGCCCTGAGGCGGGATCGGGACGCTCCACGGACCCTGGCTTCCGCGTGCGGCAGCGTCCGCGTTGTTGCTGATGGGTGTCTGCGCGTGCTGCGGGTACTCGGTGTGCGACGGACGTGACGGCGCCGCCGCAACGTTCATGGGCTGCGGCGGCGGGAAGGACGTGGGGTGGTCGGGACGGGGGGCCTGGGGGGTGCCGTGCGGCTGCTGTGTGTTCATGCCTCAAGCCTCGCGACGACGGGGCTCGCGGGCCTGAGTAGTGCTACTCAGGTGGCCTGGGTGATCTGTGCACGCTCCCCCGAGTGAACAGCAGCGTCAGTCGAGCCCGTTCTCCAGCGCGAAACGGGTGAGCTCGACGCGGTTGCCCAGTTGCAGCTTCCGCAGCGTCGAGGCGATGTGGTTGTCGACGGTGCGGTGGCTCAGGCCGAGGCGGGTGGCGATCTGCTTCGATGCCAGGCCCTTGGCGACCATGCGCAGCACCTCCGTCTCGCGGGGTGTGAGCACGGCAGTGGGATCGGGGCTTTCCTCGCGCTCGCGTCCGCGCAGTTCGGCGAGGACGAGGCCGGCCAGTTCCGGGGTGAAAACGGCGCGTCCCTGCGCCGTGTCGTGGACGGCCGTGAGAAGTTCCTCAGCGCCTGCGCTCTTGAGGAGGTAACCGGACGCGCCGGCCCGGACGGCGTCGAGCACGTCCGTGCGCTCGGACGACGCGGACAGCACGAGGATCTTGACGTCGTCGAAAACCGCGCGAATGGCCGTCGTGGCATCGGTGCCGTTGCCGTCGGGCAGGTTCATGTCCATGAGGACGAGGTCGGGCGAGGTCGCCTTGGCACGATCCACAGCCTCACGCACGGAGCCGGCCGTCGCGACGACGTCGTAGCCGTGCTCGCGCAGGTCACGCGCGACGGCGTCGCGCCACATCGGGTGGTCGTCGACCACCATGAGTCGCGTGGTGGGGGCGGCACCGTCGGAAGTCATGGACCCATCCTCTCGCGCGGGCCATCGGCGATGTGTCTCAACGCTGCAGCGTGAACTCCCACTCGACACCCTCCCCCGGTGTCGCCTCGAGGTGGGCTCGGCCACCGATCGACTCGACGCGTCCGACGATCGACCGGCTCACACCCATTCGCCCCTGGGCCTTGGCTTCGGCCAGGCGGCCGTCAGGAATGCCGGGGCCGTCGTCGCGGACGGTGAGCGTCACCTCGTCGTCGAGGTCTTCGAGGAGGACGAAGGCCGTGGCGTGCTCCCCCGCGTGACGTTCGGTGTTGGCGAGCGCCTGCTTCGTCGCGGCGAGCAACTCCCCAGCTCGAGCGGCGTCGAGGAGCACGGGCGCCGAACCTGCCGAGACGCGAACGCGGTCATCGGCCAGTGCGAGGAGCTCACGGCGTAAGTCGACCGGTGCATCGTCCATCGATCCGCCGGACGGCTCGGAGGTCGTTCGAGCCGCTGCGATCGGCGCTTCGTCGACGTCGGCGATGAGGGTGCGCAGCGCCCGTTCCTGTTCGGTGGCCAACTGCCCGAGGGCCGCGCCCTCCGCACCGAACGACGGGCCCTTACGCCCCATGAGCGCGAGCACCTGGAGCACGCCGTCGTGCACCTCTCGCGCGAGCCGCTCTCGCTCGGCCGCACGGGCACGCAGCTCGAGAGCGGCGACGAGTTGAGCGTGTGAGCGTCGCGCACCGACACCCCCGACACCGGCTGCGATGCCGGAACTCACGAGAATCGGCATCGTCGGCGAACGCACCATCCACGACAGATCGTCGCCGATGTGAAGGCTTGCGAGGGAAATACCGACGCCGGCGAGGAAGCCCGCCGTCACGCCCCACTGCATGCCGGCGGCCAGCACGGCGTTCGTGGCCCACATCGTCGTCGGCAGACTCTGGTTGTGGTCCCACCAGCTCGCGTCGGCGACGATCCACGTCGCGTACATGAGTCCGAGCGTCACGACGATGTCGCCCGCGACGAGCCAAGAACGCCACCGCGGGCGTGCGAACAGCGCGAGGGCCACGACACCCGACCAGATGCACTGCACGGCGATGAGCGCCGTCGCGAGGTGCGGGCGCGTGTAGTGATCGACGGCGCCCGTGTGGATGAAGAGCGAGTACGCGAGGGTGAGCATCCGGAAGGCACCCTCGGTGGCCCACAGGTACTTCATCGGGTCGTCGGAGGCCGCCTGCTGGGCCTCGGCCTCGCTCGTCCGGCTCATCATCCGCAGCCGGGAAGCGGAAACGGGCGACGCCCCGAACCGCTGCTGCGATTCGGGGCGTCGTCGGGATCGGATCACTTGCGCTGCTCGGGGTACTCCACCCCGTAGCCCTGCTGACCAGGAGCCTGGAACGTGTTCGACCGGCCACCCTGCGTCGGGTACGGCATCTGCGACGGCGGCAGCTGCGGCTGCTCGTTGTACGGACGCTGCTGGCTCTGCGGGGCGTCGAACTGCACCGACGGAGCCTCCGCGTTCGTCATGTTGACCTGCGGCGCGCCCTTCGTGGCCTCGTCGGCCTCGTAGTACTCGGCCTTCGTCACACCGGCGGGGCCGGCCATGAACTTCGTCGGGATCGAGTCGACCTTCGAGTTCAGGTCACGCACGCAGGCGTTGTAGTAGCGACGCGCGGAGGCGATGCGGTCCTCGGTGGCCGACAGCTCGCCCATGAGCTGCTGGTAGTTCTGGTTGGCCTTGAGGTCCGGGTAGGCCTCGGAGACCGAGATGAGGCGACCGAGGGCCTGCGTCAGCTCGCCTTCCGCGGCGGCCGCGTCAGCGGCGTGGTCGGGCGAACCGTGCGTGTTGACGGCAGCGCCGCGAGCGCGGATGACGTCGTCGAGCGTCTTGGCCTCGTGCTGCGCGTAGCCCTTGACCGTCTCGACGAGGTTCGGGATGAGGTCGTGGCGGCGCGTCAGTTCGACATCGATCTGGTGCCACGCCTCCTGCACCGTGTTGCGCTGCTTGACGAGGCCGTTGTACATGACAACGGCAGCCACGGCGAGCGCGACGATGATGAGAAGAAGGATGATGACCCACGTCATGACAAGGCTCCAATTGAACGTGTGTGCCGGAGTATCAGCTTGGTTGGTTCGACCCTAGCCGAACAGTGCGCACCGATCACGCTGTGCGGGGCGGCCCGGTTCACCGACCGCGGCGCACCTTGAGCGCTTTGACGAGGTAGATCGTCGCCGCGAGCGCGACCAGACCCGTCATGAGGACGCCTGCGGCGGCGCCCAGACGCCCGGCGTTACCGCCCGATCCGTCGCCGTACCCGTTGAGCACACCGGCGACGAAACCGTAGATCGACCATGCCCAGAACAGGACGGCGGCCACGGCCAGAAGGGGAACGGCGGCGGGATGCTTCATGGCGACGATCGTAGGGCGTGCTGCTCGGCTGCGGGCTCAGGCCTCGTCGAGACGCGCGAGGATCTGCTCGACCACCTCGGGGGCGGCGCCCAGCGGCTCGGTGACGATGTCAGCACCCGATCGGCGCAGCTTCTCGGAGAAGTGGCCCTCCCCGAGCAGGAGCGAGGCGACGGCGACGCTAGCACCGGGCCGGTCGCGGTTGGCGTTGACCGCGTCGGGCACTGCGGGCGTGCCGGCCGAACCGAACGCGACATCGACCTCGGCGCCCCACGCCTCGGCGAGCAGGCGCGCCTGAGCGCGGGCGTCGGCCGCGGCCTCGAGCCGGCTGGAACCGGCGGCGGCCATGACAACAGGATCCCGGCGCTCGACGCCTGCCTCGGTCAGGCGTTGGACGAGCAGGTCGGCGATTCGGCGCGACGGACCCAGGGCGCCGGTCGAGCGGGCGTTCGGCCACGCATCGACGGCCTTCGCCACGTCGACACGGACGTGGTACCCGCCGCAGAAGAGCAGCGGCACGACGACGACCTCGTCGTAGCGGGGGGCGAGTTGAGCGACAACGTCGGCGACGGGTGGCTCCTGCACGTCGACGTAAGCGTCGGTGACATCGAGTTCCGGCCGTCGGTTGTGCACGGCGGTGACGAGGTCGAGAACGACCTGCCGGCCCCGTTCGTTCGCCGTCCCGTGGGCGACGAGGATGACGGCACATCGGGTCGATTCGCTGCTCGTCGGTACTGCTTCGCCGGCGCTCGAGTTCGTCGTCACGAGGCGTCCCGACCGAGTTCGGCGATGACGAGTTTGACGAGCGCTCCCAGGCGGAAGCGCTCCGGTACGAGCGGTTCGATGCCGTAGGCACGCAGTGGCGCGGCCGTCGTGTCTCCGACGGCGGCTGCGCGGACACGCCCCTCCCGCAGTGCGGCGACGACCTCGTCCCGAACCCCGGCGAGGTGCGCTGCGGTGAAGAAGGCATCCGCGCCGGGGGCTGCCGTGAAGGCAATGGTGTCCACCTCGCCGCGAGCGACAAGGTGGGCGGCACGCTCGACGGCCTGCGGGTCGGGCGCCGGACCCCAGCGGTAGACGACGAGCGAGACGACGTCGGCGCTCGAGTCGCGCAGTTGCTCGTCGATGCCGTCGGACCCTGCGCCGTGGTGCTGCACGGCTACACGCGTGCCGCGCAGATCGAGGGTCGCCAGATGACGCTTCACCTCGTCTGCTGTTTCACTTTCGGCACTCCAGGAGACCTCGAGCCCGGCGCCCTGAACGGCACCGCGGGCCTTGGGTCCGCGGGTGAGGATGCGAGCGCCTGCGAGAGCTTCGACGAGCGCTTCGCGTTGCCCGGCCGCCTCGGCTGCCTCGAGCCACCCGCGAAAACCGATCGCCGTCGTGACAACGACGAGATCAGGCTTCTTGTCGACGAGTTCCCTTGTCCGAGCGTTGAGTTCGGCATCGTCAACGTGGGGGACGTGCGACATGGTCGGCGCGTGGATCACCTCGGCGCCACGTCGTTCGAGTGCTCCGGCGAATTCCTCGGCACGGCGTTGCGCCGTGAGCACGACGCGGCATCCGGCGAGGTCCTGGGGCAGCCGAGCGGCCTCGGCGTGCACGCTCGGCGCGGTCGTCTCGTTCATGCGCAGGGCTCCCGCACCCTATCGCGAGCCACGCTCTCGGAGGCCACCTGGGCGATCTCGGCGTCGGGCAGCACGGTGACGACCTCACCGATGACGATGACGCTGGGGTTGCCCACCCCGCGCGTCAGGCACTGCTCGGCGATGTCGGCGAGCGTGCCCTTGACGACCTGCTGCTGCGGAGTCCACGCCGAGTGGACGACGCCGACGGGCGTCGACGCGTCCTTGCCCTCCCGCACGAGGCTCGCGGTGAGTTCGCCGAGGCGACGCATGCCCATGAGGATGACGATGGTGTGCGGCCACGCGACGAGGGCGGGGACGGCGAGTTCGTCGTGACCGGACAGCACGAGCATCCCGGCCGACACGCCGCGATGGGTCACGGGGATGCCGCCCGCGAGCGGCGCGGACAGCGCGCTCGTCACGCCGGGCACGACGTCGACGTCGATGCCGTGCTCGCGGCAGTGCAGCACCTCTTCGCCGCCGCGCCCGAGCAGATAGGGGTCGCCACCCTTGAGCCGCACGACGCGACGTCCGGCGCGCGCCTCCCGCACGAGGATGTCGTTGATCTCGTGCTGCGGCACCGGGTGGTGGTGCGGCGTCTTGCCGACGGGCACGATCTCGGCGTCGAGACCGAGCTCGTCGAGCTGATCGGTGGGGCCGAGGCGGTCGGCGACGATGACGTCGGCACGCTCGAGTTCACGCAGTGCACGCAGCGTGAGCAGGTCGAGTGCGCCCGGGCCACCGCCGACGATCACGACCGTGCCGGGTCGAGGGTCGTTCATGGGGGCCACCTTTCGCGCCGCGGGGCAGGGCAGATGTATGGGCAGATCCATCGGTCTACGCACCCTAGGCCACCCCGGACGGAGCGATCCGATTGTTTCGCAGGACGATCATCCCGTCCTCCTCGGCCACGTCCCACACCCCGAGCGTCACGTCCGGATCGCTCGTGCACCGACCCGTCGCGAGGTCGAACGCCTGCTTGTACATGGGCGACTGGATGACGTCACGCACCTCACCGGCGACCGTCGCCGTCCCCACGATGCCGCGGGCGATGACGTTGGCCTCGGCGTACGGGTCGTAGTGCCCGACGGCGTGCAGCGCGCCGTCCGCGGTGCGCACGATGGCGACCTGGGCGCCGTCGTCGGCCTTGGCGGCAACCGCACGTTCGGGACGCACCCGCTCGACGGGGCAGACGACGCTCATGCGCGCACCTCCAGCGTCGAGCCGGCGATCACGACGGGACGGCGTTCGGAGTCGACGAGGTCGAGCTCGCCCGCCGCCGCGCGGGCACGGTCGTCGGCGGTGGCCGGGCGCACCTGCTCACGCTCGACGACGTAGAGCAGGTCGGGGTCGGCGTCCGTCGCGTCGTTGACGAACCCGGTGAACTGGGCGAGCTTCTCCGGATCTTCGAGCACCTCGCGCCACTCGTCGACGTAGGCGCCCACGTGGTGGGTCATCATGGCGTCGAGGTCGTCACAGAGGCCGAGCGCGTCGTCGAAGATCACCTCTCGCAGCCGCTCGATGCCGCCGTCGAGCTCCTCGAGCCACGGGGCGGTGCGCTGGAGGCGCTCGGCCGTCGAGACGTAGTACATGAAGAACCGGTCGATGGCGGTGATGAGTTCGGCGTCCGACAAGTCCTGCGCCAACAGTTGCGCGTGCTTGGGTGTGGCCCCGCCGTTGCCGCCGACGTAGAGGTTCCACCCGTTCTCCGTGGCGATGACGCCCGCGTCCTTGCCGCGCGCCTCGGCGCACTCGCGGGCACAGCCGGAGACGCCGAGCTTGAGCTTGTGAGGGCTGCGCAGGCCGCGGTAGCGCAGTTCGAGGTCGATGGCCATGCGCACGCTGTCCTGGACGCCGTAGCGGCACCAACTCTGCCCGACGCACGACTTCACGGTGCGCAGGCTCTTGCCGTAGGCATGGCCGGACTCGAACCCGGCGTCGACGAGGCGCTTCCAGATGGCCGGCAGCTGGTCGATGCGCGCGCCGAACAGGTCGATGCGCTGGCCGCCCGTGATCTTCGTGTAGAGCCCGAAGTCCTTGGCCACCTGGGCGATGACGAGAAGCCCGTCCGGGGTGATCTCCCCGCCCGGGATTCGCGGGACGACCGAGTACGTGCCGTCCTTCTGCAGGTTGGCCAGCACATGGTCGTTGCTGTCCTGCAGCGTGCTCTGCTCCCCGGCGAGGATGTGCCCGCCGCCCAGGCTCGCGAGGATGTTGGCGATCGTCGGCTTGCAGATGTCGCAGCCGCGCCCGGTACCGAAGCGTTCCATGATCTCGCTGAACGTCGCGAGGCCCGCCACCTTGATGGCGTTGAACAGTTCGCTGCGTGGCATCGGGATGTGCTCGCACAGCGACCGGTCGACGGCGATGCCCGCCTTCTCCTGATGCGACTCGAACAGCTTCTTGACGATGGGCAGGCATGAGCCGCAGGAGGTTCCGGCCTTCGTGCAGCTCTTGACGTCGGCCAGGTTCGACGCGCCGTCGTCGACCGCCGAACGGATCTGACCGGCGCTCACGTTGTTGCAGGAGCACACCGCGGCGTCGTCGGGCAGTTCGAGCGAGGACGCCGCGCCCTCCCCCGCGCCGGCCGGCACGATGAACGACGACGGGTCGGCGCCCAGCCGGCGTCCGACGAGCGGTCGCAGCCCGGCGTAGGCACTGGCGTCCCCGACGAGGATGCCGCCGAGCAGGGTCTGCGCGTCGTCGGAGACGACGAGCTTCTTGTACGAACCGGTCACCGAGTCCGAGTAGACGACCTCGAGCGCACCGGGGGTCGTGGCGAACGCGTCACCGAAGCTCGCGACGTCGACGCCGAGCAGCTTGAGCTTGGTCGAGGTGTCCGCGCCGGGAAAGCTCGATTCCCCACCCAGCAGCGCGTCGGCGGCGATCTCGGCCATCGTGTAGCCGGGGGCGACGAGACCCCAGACACGACCCTGGATGCACGCCACCTCACCGATGGCGTGGATGCTCTCGTCGCTCGTGCGGCAGCGGTCGTCGACGACGACACCGCCACGCTCACCGACCTCGAGGCCGGCAGCACGGGCCAGTTCGTCACGCGGGCGCACGCCGGTGGCGAAGACCACGACGTCGACGTCGATCTTCTCGCCGTCGGCGAACTCCATGCCGGTGACCCGGCGTCCGCGCTTGGCCAGAACCCGCTGGGTGGCCGTGCCGGTGCGCACCTCGACGCCGAGGTTCTCGATGAGTCGGCGCAGCTCCTGGCCACCGCCGTCGTCCACCTGCAACGGCATGAGACGCGGCGCGAACTCGATGACGGTCGACTCGGCGCCGAGCGCCTGCAACGCACCGGCCGCCTCGAGACCGAGCAGACCACCACCGACGACGGCGCCGCGCACGGGCCGCTCGGGGTGGGCCGCACGCAGCTCCTCGACGTACCCGCGCAGCGCCGCGACGTCGTCGATCGTGCGGTAGACGAAGCAACCCTGCAGGTCGTTGCCCTTGACGGGCGGCACCGCGGCGTAGCTGCCGGTGGCGAGCACGAGATGGTCGTAGGGGTGGCGGACGCCCTTGGCGGTCGTCACCACCTTGGCGTTGCGGTCGACGTCCGTCACCTCGGTGCGCTTGGCGAGGGTGACGCGGGGGTCGGCCCACAGCTCGGCCCCGCCGAGGTTGAGATCCTCCGGGTCGCGCCCCGTGAAGTAGCTCGTGAGCGCCACCCGGTCGTACGGCGGACGCGGCTCGTCGCCGAGCACCGTGATGTCGAAACGGCCCGCGTCGTCGCGCGACCGCATCGCCTCGACGAAACGGTGGGCCACCATGCCGGCGCCGATGACGACGACGCGTTCGCGGGGTCGGGCCTGCTCGATCTGCTCGCTCATGAATCCTCCTGCGTTGTTGCCCTCGAACCTAGGGAGGCCGTGTTTCGCGTGACCGGCGGGTTTGTTTCAGGGATGCAACATCTCCCTCACCGCGGCCTGCTCAGCGGTCGCGAGCCCGCACCCGCAGCCCCGAGGCGATGAGGCGACGCACGAGCTCGGTGCCCCGCACCGGTTCCGCACCGCCCGCGACGAGATCGTCGTACTGGCGCGCGGGCACGTCGTAGTGATCGTGGTCGAACGCGGCGCGCGGCACGTCGTGCGCGGCGGCGAACGCGTGCAGCTCGACGAGCGAGACGTCGGAGACGAGGTGGCTGAACACGGTGCCCCACGCGGGCCACGCCGGCGGATCGATGAGAACGGCCATCAGGCCATTGTCGCCTCCTGCGCCGGGTTCACCTCGTCCATCCATTCGAGGATGCCGCACACAGTCGCGGTGCAACTGCCGCACCCCGTCGTCGCACGCGTGGCGGCGGCGACGTCCTCGACGCACCGCGCTCCCTCGACGTGCGCGTCGACGATCTCCTTCTTGCTCACCCCGTTGCAGCGACAGACCGTGGCCGTGCTCGGCAGCGCCGTCGGACCGGCCGCCTGAGGCACCGCGTCGGGGTTGGACGCGCCCTTGACGAGCAGGTGGGCCGGATCGAGCGGCAACGGCGTCCGCCGTTCATACGCGCTCATGAGATCGGCCGCCACCCGCGGCGACCCGACGACGACCCCCGCGACGATGCGCTCGCCGTCGACGGCGATGGTGGCCGACCGGCGCTCGCCGACGTCGCTCAGGGTGAGGACCCGCAGGCCCTGGGCATGCGCCGCGAACGGGTCGGGCAAGGGCTCGCCGAGCGCGACGACGTCGAGCCCCACGGCCTTGAGCTTGACGATGCTGACCTCGGGTTCGGGCCGGGGTTCCGGGGTGGCCTGCGGTGTCGGCTGCGGGATCGGTGCGCTCCGGGGCGCGGTCGCGGCCTGGTCGTTCTCGCACAGTTCACGCGCCAGCCGGCCGGCCTGCTCCCACCCCGGCGCGATGAGGCCGGGGCACCCCGCGTCGGTCTGCGCACAGTCGCCGATGGCGGCCACCGAATCGTCGTCGAGAGCACGCAACCGCTCGTCCACGAGGATGCCGATGTCGACGGGAACACCTGCGGCCCTGGCGATCTCGGCTCTCGGTTTGACTCCCGTGTTGACGACGAGACCGTCGATGTCCAGCCGTTCGCCGTCAGCCAGTTCGATGCCGACAAGATGCTCCTTCTCGCGCAGAACCCGGACGATGCCGCTCGTCACCCGCACGTCGACACCGAGGTCGCCCAGGACGGCGGCCGCCATCTGACCGCTCGGGGCGTCGAGCTGGCGATCCATGACGTGCCCACCGCGATGCACGAGCGTTACGTCGACGTCGCGGGTGCGCAGGCCGCAGGCGATCTCGACGCCGAGCAGACCGCCACCGAGCACCGCCATCCGCCGCCCCGGGGTGCAGGCGGCCAGCAGTTCGCGGCAGTCGTCGATGGTACGCACCGCGCGCACGCCCTGGCCACCTCCGGCGCCGAGGCCGGGGATGGGCGGCATGACGGCCTCGGCACCGGTGGCGAAGACCGCCAGGTCATACGGGTGCTCGCGCCCCTCGGCATCGATGACGACACGACGTTCGCGTTCGAGGCGTACGGCCGCCGTCCCCGCATGCACGGTGACGTCCTCGGGCGCCGCCGGCAGCGTGAGGGACGCGAGGTCGGCGCGCCCGGCCACGACCTCCGAGAGCATGAGCCGGTTGTACGGCTCATAGGGCTCCTCCCCCAGCACCGTGATGTCGAAGGCCGCGCCGGTGCGCTCGGCGTGCCGGGTGAGGTCGTCGAGAAAGCGGGCCGCCACCATGCCGTGCCCGATGACGACGACGCGCGGCGGGCGGCTCATGCGCGCACCGCCTGGCCGGCGCGTGCTGCGTGCTCGCCGTGAGCAGCGTCATCGTCGCCAGTCGGCGCGTCCTGCTCATCGAACCGCGCCACCGCGGCAGCGCACACCTTGAACTCCGGCATCGAGCTCACCGGGTCGAGCGCGGGGTTGGTGGCGAGGTTGGCCGCGCCGCGCCCGGCGAAGTGGAACGGCATGAAGACGCAGTCGCGGCGGATGTCATTGCTGAGGCGCGCAACGCCGACGGCGGCACCGGAGCGGGTGCGCACCTCGACGTCGTCGCCCTCGCCGATGCCGAGGCGTGCGGCCGTCAGCGGGTGGATCTGCACGAACGCCTCGGGTTCGATGCCGTTGAGCTCGGCCACGCGGCGCGTCTGGGCGCCCGACTGATAGTGCTGCAGCAGACGGCCGGTGAGCAGGTAGAGCGGCGCGTCTGGTCGGAGGTCGTCGGCCACGCCCGCCGAGCGCACGTCGATCATCCGGGCGCGCCCGTCGGGCGTCGCGAAGCGGTCGAGGAACAGCCGGGGCGTGCCGACGGTGCGCGGGTCGGGGCGCGTCATCGCGTCACGCACGGCAGGCCAGAACGCCCCGGTGCCGCCCTCGTCGTCCGCGAGTTCCCAGGCGTCCAGCGCGGCGTGGCTGAGGCCGGAATAGTCGGCGATGCCGCCCGCCGAGGCGCGCGCCAACTCGTCGAACGCATCGGCGGGGTCGGTGGCGAAACCGGCCGGGGCGTCGAGCAGTTCGGCGAGCTCGTGCCAGATACGCAGTTCGTCCCGCGGCCCGTCGGCCGCGTCGGGAGCGGGCACGGCGCGACGTCGGCGCAGCACGCGCCCCTCGAGGTTGGTCATCGTGCCCTCCTCCTCGGCCCATTGCAGGCTGGGCAGGACGACGTCGGCCATCGCGGCGGTCTCCGACAGGACGAAATCGGTGACGACGAGCGTGTCGAGCGCCGCGAACCGTTCGGCGATGCGGCCGGAACGCGGCCCGCTCACCACGGGGTTTGCGCCGTGCACGAAGAGCATCGAGGCGCCCTCCGGCGTGCCGAGCGCGTCGAGCAGTTGGACGGCCGGCAGCCCGGGGCCGGGGATGTCGCTCTCCTCGACGCCCCAGACCTCGGCGATGTGCGCGCGGGCGGCCGGGTCGGTGATCTTGCGATAGCCGGGCAGTTGATCGCACTTCTGCCCGTGCTCGCGTCCACCCTGGCCGTTGCCCTGACCGGTGAGACAGCCGTAGCCCGAACCCACCCGACCGGGCAGTCCGAGGGCCAGCGCAAGGTTGAGCGCGGCGCTCACCGTGTCGGTGCCGTGGGCGTGCTGCTCCGCGCCGCGCCCGGTGAGCACGTACGCGCCGTGCCCGCCGACGACGGGAGCCGATTTCATGAGGATCTTTGCCGCACAACGAAGTTCGGCGACCGGGATGCCCGTCTCCCGCTCCACGGCCTCCGGCCACCACATCATGGCCGACCGCTTGACGGCGTCCCAACCGGTGACGCGGTCGGCGAGGTAACGCTCGTCCGCACCGCCACCGACGATGACGAGGTGCAACAGCCCCATGAGTACGGTGATGTCGGTGCCCGGCAGCGGTTGAAGGTGAACGCCCGCGCCGTCGTCCGTCAGGGCCGCGCTCGGCGTCCGACGTGGGTCGATGACGATGAGCCCGCCCCGCTCGCGCGCCGAGCGCAGGTGCTGCACGAACGGCGGCATCGTCTCGGCCGGGTTACTGCCCACGAGCATGACGGCGTCCGCGCCGTCGAGATCGCCGAGCGGAAACGGCATCCCCCGATCGAGCCCGAGAGTCCGGCCCCCGGCTGCAGCGGCCGAGCTCATGCAGAAACGCCCGTTGTAGTCGGTCATCGCCGTGCCGAGCCCGACGCGGGCGAACTTGCCCAGCGTGTAGGCCTTCTCGTTGGTCAGGCCACCTCCGCCGAAGACGGCCACACCGTCGGGGCCGCTGCGAGCGCGAGCGCGCTTCACCCCGCGCACGATGCGGGTGTAGGCCTCGTCCCACGTCGTTTTAACGAGCGACCCGTCGGCGTCGCGCACCAGTGGACGCAGCAGCCGGTCGGGCGTCGAGAGCACTGCGGCCGACGTCCAGCCCTTGTGGCACAGGCCCCCGCGGTTGGTCGGGAACTCGCGCGGTGTCACGCTCACGGCGCCGGCCCCGTCATTGCCGGGGGTCAGCCGCATGCCGCACTGCAACGCGCAGTAGGGGCAATGGGTCGAGGTCGCCATCAGATGCCCACCTGCCCGGCGTCACCGAGCCCCGCACCCCGACGCCCGTAGGCGAACCAGGCGACGAACGCCATGACGAGGTAGAGCGCGATGATGCCGTAGAGCGCCGGCACGATCGTGCCCTTCGGGGCGATCGCCGAGATGCTCGAGGCCTTGCTCAGCGCGAACATCTGCGGCACGACGAACCCGCCGAAGGCACCCACGGCGCCGACGATGCCGATGGCGCCCGCCGCGACGCGCCGGGTGCGACGTCGACCGTCGTCGGTGGTGTCCGTGGCCGTGGCGTCGAACACCGCTGGGATCATCCGGTAGATCGACCCGTTGCCGATGCCGGTGAAGACGAACAGCAGCAGGAACGCGGCCATGAAGAGGCCGAAGTTCTTGCCCTGCAGCGCCTGGATCGCGCCGAGCGCACCGAACGCCATCGCCACGAAGCTGACGACGGTGACACGCCAGCCGCCGACGCGGTCGGCGATGACGCCGCCGAGCGGGCGGGTCAGCGAGCCGACGAGCGCGCCGAGGAAGGCGAGCTTGAGGCCGTGGGCGGGAAACGCGTCGGACATGATCTTGGGAAAGACGCCGGCGAAACCGATGAACGAGCCGAACGTGCCGACGTAGAGGAACGCGAGGATCCAGGTGTGACGGGCGCGGCTCGCCATCTCGAAACCGCCGCGGTCACCCGACCCGGCGATGACCGAGAGGTTGTCCATGCTGCGCCAGGCGAGCAGCGCCGCGAGCAGGATGAACGGCACGAAGATCCAGCCCGCCAACGGCAGGTTGGGCACCTGAGCGCCGGTGACGGCGGTCGTGGCCCCCCAGGTGACGACGAGGGGGATGGCGAACTGGACGGCCGCCGTCCCCAGGTTGCCGCCGGCCGCGTTGAGGCCGAGCGCCTTGCCCTTCTCGGAGGAGCGGTAGAAGAAGGAGATGTTCGTCATCGAGCTGGCGAAGTTGCCGCCACCGAAGCCGGCGAGCGCGGCCACGGCGAGCAGCACCCCGAAGCTCGCGTGCTGCCCGACGGCGAGGGCCAGGCCGACGGCGGGCAGCAGGAGCAGCAGCGCGGAGACGATCGTCCAGTTGCGACCCCCGAAGCGCGGGACGGCGAACGTGTACGGGATGCGCAGGCTCGCCCCGACGAGGGTGGGGATGCTGAGCAACCAGAACTGCTGCGTCTCGCTCAGCGCCGCGCTGCCGGTGTAGCCGTACGTGGCCAGCTGCGGTACGACGATGCCCCACAGCGCGAAGACGCCGAAGCCGAGGAACTCCGCGAACACCGAGATGGCGAGGTTGTGGCGGGCGGTCTGCGCTCCGCCGTGGTGACCCCACTGCGCGGCGTTCTCCGGATCCCAGTCGTCGATCCAGCGGCCTGCTCGGCGGGTGAATCGGGCGGCCGGGGCCGGGGTGGCGGCAGCGGTGGCGGTCGGTGAATCACCGCGGTGGGCCAGCGTCATGAGGTGCTCCTCGCGCATCGGTGGGATGTGCCGATGACGCTAGGAGCGGCGTGTTACGCGCGAGTCCGCCTCATGTTTCCGGCAGGCAACATCCGTCTCACCGCCGCGCTCAGCGCGTCGTGCGCTCCGGGTGGCGCGCCTCGCTCGTGCGCTCCCCCAGCTCGATGACGCCGTCGCGCTCACGCACCGCCCAGGTGCCCAGGCTCACGCTGCGGTCCTCGACGTCCTCCCCCGTCGCCAGGTCGAAGGCCTGCTTGTAGAGCGGCGACTGGATGACGTCGACGACCCGCTCCTGCCCGGTCGCTTCCTGCCCTGTCTTCTCCGACGCTGTCTCGTCCGCCACCGTGCGCGTCCCGACGACGCCGCGCGCAATGACGTTGGCGAGCGCATACGGGTCGTGGTGGCCGACGGCGAACAGCCGGCCGTCCGCCGTCCGCACGACGGCGACCTGCGCGCCGTCCGGGGCCAGGGCAGCCACGGCGCGTTCCGGCACGAGTCGGTCGGCGTCGCACGCGCGAGTCCAGCCCTCTAGATCGGGCGCGTTCGAGACGCTCACGTTCGAGGTGCTCTCAGTCGAGGTCGACGGTCGGGACATCAGGCACTCCTCACGGGGATGCGGGGGCCGACGAGGTGCAGCGACGGGTCGGCCTTCTCCTGCGGGGTGGCGGGGCGGATCTGATCGCGTTCGACAAGGTAGAGCAGGTCGGGGTCGACGCTCGTCTCGTCGTTGACGAACCCGGTGAACTGCGCGAGTTTCTGCGGGTCCTCGAGCACCTCGCGCCACTCGTCGGCGTAGGCGTTGACGTGCCGCGCCATCATGGCGTCCAGGTCGTCGCAGATACCGAGAACGTCGTCGAAGATCACCTCACGCAGGTGCTCGATGCCGCCGTCGAGCTCCTGCAGCCAGGGTGCGGTGCGCTGCAGCCGCTCGGCCGTCGAGATGTAGAACATGAAGAACCGGTCGATGGCGGTGATGAGTTCGGCCTCGGTGAGATCCTCGGCGAGTAGCTGCGCGTGCACCGGCTTGAACCCGCCGTTGCCGCCGACGTAGAGGTTCCAGCCGTTCTCGGTGGCGATGATGCCGGCGTCCTTGCCACGCCTCGGCACACTCGCGGGCGCACCCCGAGACCCCCATCTTGAGCTTGTGCGGGCTGCGCAGCCCCTTGGGGCGCGTCTCCAGGTCGATGGCGAGACGCACCGAGTCGCGTACCCCGAAACGGCACCACGTCGAGCCGACGCACGACTTCACGGCACGCAGGCTCTTGCCGTACGCCTGCCCGCACTCGAACCCGGCGACGAGCAGATCCTTCCAGATGGCCGGCAGCTGGTCGATCCGCGCGCCGAACATGTCGATGCGTTGAGCGCCGGTGATCTTCGTGTAGAGGCCGTAGGTCTCGGCGATGCGCCCGATGGCGATGAGCCCGGCCGGCGTCACCTCACCCCCGGGGATGCGCGGCACCACCGAGTACGTACCGTCCTTCTGCATGTTGGCCAGCACGTGATCGTTGGTGTCCTGCATGCTCGCCTGCTGCCCGGACAGGACGTGGCCGTTCTCGAGGCTGGCGAGGATGTTGGCGACGGTCGGTTTGCACACGTCACAGCCGCGCCCGGTGCCGAAACGTTCGATGACGTCGTCGAAGGTGTGCAGATCGGCCACCCGGTGGCGGTGAAGAGCTGACTGCGCGACATGCGGATGTGCTCGCACAGCGACCGGTCGATCGTGATGCCGGCCTTGGCCTGCTCGACCTCGACGAGCTTGATGACGAGCGGCAGGCACGAGCCGCACGAGGTGCCAGCCTTCGTGCATTCCTTGACGGCGTCGACGCTCGTCGCGCCGTCGGCGAACGCCGCACGAATCTGTCCGGCGCTCACGTTGTTGCACGAGCAGACGCCGGCGTCGTCGGGCAGTTCGAGGTTGACATGCGCCTTCTCGCCGCGCTCGTCCTCCGGGATGACGAACGCGCTCGGCGCGCCGACGTCCTGCCCGATCATGGCGCGCAGGCTCGGGAACGCCGTGGCGTCACCCACGAGCACGCCGCCGAGCAGGGTGTGGCCGTCCTCGGCGACGACGAGCTTGCGATACCAACCGCTCAGGGCGTCGGAGTAGACCACCTCGCGCGCCCCGGGCGTCGTGGCGAAGGCGTCACCGAAGCTCGCGACGTCGACGCCCATGAGCTTGAGCTTCGTCGAGCTGTCGGCGCCGGTGAAGTCGGGCGCCTCCCCGAGCAGGTGCGCGGCGGCGATCTCCGCCATCGTGTAGCCGGGCGCGACGAGGCCCCACACCTCGCCCTGGATGCACGCCACCTCGCCGATGGCGTGGATGGCCGGGTCGCTCGTTAGGCAGTGAGCGTCGACGACGACGCCGCCACGCGGACCGATCTCGAGGCCCGCCTCACGCCCGAGCTCGTCGCGGGGGCGGATGCCGGTGGCGAAGACGACGACGTCGACCGGGTCGTTCTCCCCGCTCGCGTAGTCCATCGAGACGACGCGACCGTCGTCGTCGGCGTTGATCCGCGCGGTCGCCGTGGAGGTGCGCACGTGCACGCCGGTGCCCTCGATGATGCGTTTGAGGTCTTCACCGCCACCCGCGTCGACCTGCACGGGCATGAGGCGGTCGGCGAACCCGACGACCGCCGTGTCGGCTCCCATCGCCTGCAACGCACCACCGGCCTCGAGGCCGAGCAGACCACCGCCCATGACGGCGCCGCGCACCTGACGCTCCGGATGGGCGAGTGCGCGGTCGGCCACGTACGTGCGCAGCGCCTCGACGTCGTCGAGGGTGCGGTAGACGAAGCAGCCGGTCGACTCGCGCCCCTCGACGGGCGGGACGGCCGCGCTCGACCCGGTGGCAAGCACGAGATGGTCATAGGCGATGCGCTCGCCGACGTCCGTGACGACGACCTGCTCGGGGCGCTCGAGGCGCGTGACGCGCGTCGAGGTGCGCAGCGTGACGAGGTCGTCGTCCCACAGCGCCGGGTCACCGAGCAGGAGCTCCTGCGGCGTCGTGCCGGAGAAGAAGCTCGTGAGGTGCACGCGGTCGTACGGCGCGAGCGACTCCTCGCCCAGGACCGTGATAGCGCAGCGGCCGTCGACGTCCTTGGCGCGCAACGCCTCGACGAACTTCTGCGCCACCATGCCGGCGCCGACGACGACGACCTGGGTGCGGGCGGGCTGCGTCATGTGTCCTCCGAACGTGATGAGCCTTTGCTCATCACGCTAGGGCCGCGCGGCCCTCGTGGGAGGGGGCTTTCGTCCCAGAAGGGCAGCCTTACGCGAGGCCGAGATCGTCCATCGAGAACGCGCTGACGTAGGTGAGGCCCTCGGCCTCGATCTTCTCCTTGGAGCCGGTGGCGCGGTCGGCGATCGTGGCGACGGCGACGACCTCGGCGCCTTCCTCGCGGCACGCGGCAACGGCTTCGAGTGGCGACGCGCCGGTCGTCGTCGTGTCCTCGACGACGAGCACGCGACGACCCTTGATCGACGGGCCTTCGATGCGCTGCTGAAGACCGTGCGCCTTGCCCGCCTTGCGGACGACGAACGCGTCGACACGCTCACCTGCGGCGGCCGCGGCGTGGAGCATCGACGTGGCGACCGGGTCGGCGCCGAGCGTCAGGCCACCGACGGCGACGTAGTCGAAGTCGGACGTCAGGTCGCGCATGACGCGACCGACGAGAGGCGCGGCCTCGCCGGAGAGTGAGATACGGCGCAGGTCGACGTAATAGTCGGCCTCCTTGCCGGAGCTCAGCGTCACCTTTCCGTGGACGATGGCCTGGTCCTTGATGAGCTGCAGCAGCGCGGCGCGATCGGCGTCGATGTTCGTCATGGCAGCGATTCTAGGAAACGTCAGTCGCGCGGGCGGTGGCGGTTGCTCAGACGCGGGCTGCGCACGAGCGGGCGCGGCACGACGCGCAGCAGGCCGGTAATGGCCTTGTACTGGCGGCCGGGTACGGAGACGACCTTGCCTGCGTCGACGTCGGCGAGACCGTCGCGCACGAGCCGATCGACGTCGAGCCACAGCCGCTTGGCCAGCGGGCTGGTCTTGTCGACGGGGATCTCGCCGCGCTCGTGGAACTCCGTGTGTGTGAAGCCGGGGCACAGCGCGGTGACGGTGACACCCGTGCCGTGCAGCTGCGCCGCGATGGACTCGCTGAACACGGTGACGTACGACTTGGCGGCCGAGTACGTGCCGCTCGCCATGAAGCTCGCGACCGACGACACGTTGATGACGGTGCCACGTCGACGCTCGACCATCGCGCCCGCCGCGGCATGGGTGAGCACGACGACGGCCTTGACCATGACGTCGACCGACTCGATCTCCTTCTCGACAGGAGTGTCGAGGAACGAGGTCTTCACGCCGAAGCCTGCGTTGTTGACGAGGACGTCGACGGGTTCGTCACGCCGACCCACGCGCTCGGCGACGCGGCGCAGGTCGTCCGCGACGGCGAGGTCGGCTGCGAGCACCTCGACCTTCACGCCGTGGCGGGCTTCGATCTCGGCCTTGATCTCCTCGAGCCGCTCGGCCCGTCGGGCCACGACGACGAGGTCGTGCCCACGTGCGGCGAGCTGTTCGCAGAATTCCCGGCCGATCCCGGCGCTGGCTCCCGTGACGAGTGCTGTTGTCATGGCTTCACTCTGACATGCGAGAGGCGAGCGCAACGGGTCAATTCGGGTCATCCGGAACCCCAGACTTCGCACATGACGCAGATCACATGAAAGGTCATTGAGCGGCATGCCCGCCGCTACCCACCTTGGATCGAGGCCCTTGGGCGGCGGGGAGGAAGCCGAGGAAAGCACCCGGAGGGAAGATGCCAGACCAAGTGACGGACCTTGACGGCCTCGGGGACTACCAGCCGCACAAGTCTCCGACGGGAGCACTGCTCATTATTGGCGTCACGGACATCTCCCTGTCCACCTTCGTCGTCGAGGCGGCAAAGGTGACGGACTGCCTTGCGGCCATCCGCCGATCTCCCCATCAGGTGCGTTGCGCAGGAGTCGGTGACATGTATCTGACCCCGAACGCAGCTCGCTCGTGGCAACTCACCGTTTGGGCCGACATTCCCTTGTGCCCCTTCACCCCACAGGACGCCTGGGCAACACTGATTGCTTGGCGACACCTCTTGCAAGAACCGCCCCTGGATCGGCACCCCGATCGAGGTGGGGAGCACGTGTACGGCCCGTGGATCCACAACCGCCCAGTGCGCATCCGGGATCCCCGAAAGGGAGCGTTCGCCGCGCATCCCCTCACCTACTTCCAGGAGAGCCTCCCCGTCACGGTCGATGGGGCGGATGGGACGGAGTACATGTAGGACACCTGCTTTTCGGGGGTTGTCGGCGGCGCGTTCTAGGGTTGGGGCATGCGAATCGCCACGTGGAACGTCAACTCCATCCGCACCCGCGTCGACCGCGTCGTCGCCTTCCTCGAGCGTCACGACGTCGACGTGCTCGCCATGCAGGAGACGAAGTGCAAGGACGAGCAGTTCCCCATGGCGCGCTTCGAAGAGGCCGGCTACGAGGTGGCCCACCACGGCCTCAACCAGTGGAACGGCGTCGCCATCGCCTCCCGCGTCGGGCTCGAGGACATCTCGATCGGCTTCGAGGACATGCCGGGTTTCGGTGACCCGATCGCGGCCGAGGCCCGCGCCATCGGCGCGACCTGCGGCGGCGTGCGCACCTGGTCGCTCTACGTGCCCAACGGCCGCGAGATCGACCACCCGCACTACTCCTACAAACTCGAGTGGCTCGAACGGCTCCGACTCGACGGTGCGAAGTGGCTCGCCGAGGACCCGTTGGCCCAGATCGCGCTCATGGGCGACTGGAACATCGCCCCCACCGACGAGGACGTGTGGGACATGGGCTTCTTCGAAGGCAAGACCCACGTCACACCGCCCGAGCGGGACGCGTTCCAGGCCATGATCGACGCAGGTTTCAGCGACGTCGTGCGCCCCTTCACCCCCGGCCCGGGCACCTACACGTACTGGGACTACACGCAGCTCCGCTTCCCGAAGAAGCAGGGCATGCGCATCGACTTCGCCCTGTGCTCCCCCGCGCTCGCCGAACGCGTCGAGGGCGCGCAGATCGACCGTGACGAGCGCAAGGGCAAGGGCGCGAGCGACCACGCGCCTGTCATCGTCGATCTCGACTGACGCCGCACACATCGGGCGGCCACCGGGCAGTGTCGGTACCGTCCCCGGCGCGCACAGACCGTTAGGTTGGAATGCGTGAGTGCAGTGGCCGAAGTGGACGTCGTCGTCGTCGGAAGCGGGTTCTCCGGCATCGGCATGGCCGTTGCGCTGAGGGCCACCGGACGCAGCTTCGTCATCCTCGAGAAGGGTGACGAGATCGGCGGCACGTGGCGCGAGAACCGCTACCCCGGCGTCGCCTGCGACGTGCCCAGCCACCTGTACTCGTTCAGCTTCGACCTCAACCCGTACTGGTCACACACGTACTCGAGCGGCGATGTCATCCAGGACTACCTGCTTTCGGTCGTCGAGAAGCACGGCCTGCGTGAGCACGTGCGGTTCGACTCGTGGATGCAGGCCGCGGCCTACGACGACGCCTCCGGCACGTGGCAGGTCACCTCGATGGGAAGCGACGGCTCCGTCTCCGTCGTCACGGCCCGCGCCCTCGTGCTCGGCGTCGGAGCCCTGCACATGCCGCACATCCCGCTCATCGACGGTCTGCACACCTTCGGCGGCGAACTCATCCACACCGCGTCATGGCCGCAGGAGACGTCGATGTTCGGCCGCCGCGTCGGCATCATCGGCACCGGCGCGTCTGCCGTGCAGTGCATCCCGCCGCTCGCCGAGGACGCCGAGCACCTCACCGTCTTCCAGCGCAGCGCGCCGTGGATCATGCCGCAGAACAACGACGAGTACTCCGACGCGACGATCGACCGTTTCCGCCGCCACCCCGCCCTCATGCGCGTTCACCGTGAGGCGTTACGCCGAAAGAACGATCTGCGCGCCGTCGCGTTCGACAGCCACCCCAAGCTGCTCGAGATCGCCTCGCGCGAAGCGTCACGACACCTCAAGAACCAGGTGAAGGACCCGGACCTGCGCCGCAAACTCACCCCCGATTACACGATGGGGTGCAAGCGCGTCGTCCTCTCCGACACCTACTACCCCGCTCTCGTGCGCGAGGACGTCAGCGTCGTCACCGAGCCGATCGTCGCCGTCATGCCCGACGGCGTCGTCACCGAGGAGGGCACCGTCCACGAGCTCGACGCGCTCGTGCTCGCCACCGGCTTCGACCCCAAGGGTTCCTACGCGCACCTGCAGATCGCCGGACGTGACGGTCGTTCGTTCGCCGAGGAGTGGCAGAGCGGCGTCGAGTCCTACCTCGGCGTGACGATGGCGGGCTTCCCCAACCTCTTCATGCTGCTCGGGCCGAACACGGGCCTCGGTCACACGAGCGTTCTGCTCATGGTCGAAGCGCAGATCGCCCACGTCATGCGGTTGCTCGACGAGCGCGACCGCCGCGGAGCGTCATCCGTCGAGGTGCGCCCCGAACTCGTGCCCGCCTTCACCCGCGAGATGCGCGAGCGCAGCGAACGATCCGTGTGGCGCCAAGGCGGCTGCACGTCCTGGTACCTCGATGACGACGGCGAGAACCGCACCCTGTGGCCCGGGGGCGTCGGCGAGTACGAACAGCGCCTCACACGGCCCGACGCGATCGACTTCCTCTTCACCTGAGCCGGCCGCCGTCGCCGGGCGGCTGCCACGGGTCGTTCGGTGCTGGTGGAACGGAGCCAGGGCGCGGAACGTACCCCGGTGGCGGCTGCATCAGTATTGGCGGCACGAATCCGCGGATCGGCGGCATCTCCGGGAACGGCTCACGCGCTGCCTCGAACCGCTCGGGCATCAGTTGCGAGCGACGAGACACCCAGGCGACGAAGTAGACGAGCGGGCCCAGCACCGGCAGTGCCCAGACGAGCGTGCGCCAGCGGCGCCACCCGTCGAACGTGTCGACGAGAAGCCTCGGCCGTTTGCGCAGGCTCGTCATCGCAGCATGTGACGTAATGAGCCATAGCGTCAGGCCGCCGAACAGCACGACGGGGGCGAGGAAGAGCACACCGAACACAATGAAGTCGGCGCCGCCCTCCTGGATCTGGGTGTCGTCGAGGAGCGTCATGGTCCGACGCTAGAGCGAGGCGGCTCGTCGCTGCCGAGAGCAGCCTTCGGGCCTGTGGACAACGCTGCGCAGGCATCGTTGTCCACGGGTGAGCGGCAATGTCAGCGCCTCAGGCGACGGTGCTTCCCGGGTCGATTTGGCTCCCTGCCACGACATCGGATCGCACCACACTGTCGTGCCCCACTACGGCGATCGCGTCGTCGTGGGCTCGCTTACCGGCGCTCGACGTTCCCACGCGAACGCCCGCGCGGACGGCGACGTTCGCATCGAGGATGGACGTGCTGACCACGGCCTCGCGCTCGATGACGCACGCGTCGAAGATGACGCTGTCCTCGACCACGGCACCTTCGCGCACGACGACGCCGGGGCCGAGCGTCGAGCCCCGCACCGTTCCCGCGATGTCGCATCCGGGCGAGATGACGCTCTCCTCGACCACGGCCCCCGCACGGACCCGCGCCGCGCCCCTGTTCGTCGCGAGCGTCCGCATCGGCCAGTCGACGTCGTCGAAGACACGCACGACGCCGCGCACGAGGTCACGGTGCGCCGCGAGGTACAACTCCGGTCGCCCCATGTCCTTCCAGTACCCCTCGAGCGGGTACGTGCGCACCAGGCCGTCCGCGATGATCTGCGGCAGCAGGTGCTCCGCGAAGTCACCGAGGCCCGTCTCGTCGACGGTGTCCTCACCCTTCCCGTCGTCAGGGCGGGTGGCCTTCTCGGCCTTGTCGAGGCCCGAGAGGAGGGCGTCCTTCTCGTACACGAAGATCTCCGCCGAGATGGTCGTGCTCTCCGGGTTCTCGGGCTTCTCCTCGACGCGCGTCACCTTGCCGGTGGCGTCCGTGATGACGACGGCCTTGTCGGAGGCCTGCGAGCGCGACACCTGCGTGGTGACGATGGTGCAGGCGGCCCCGGTCTCGAGGTGAGCCGCGATGACGTCGCGCAGGTCGAGGGCGAAGATCTGGTCGGCGCTCAGGACAACGACGACGTCGGCGTCCTCGCGCTCGATCTCCCGGCGGATGCGGTAGAGGTCGTCCGCATTGCCCGCTGCGAAGCCACCGGTGCGCACGGCGTCGACCTCGTCGGGCACGACGCGCCGGAAGCCGCCGACGTTGCGGTCGAGATCCCACGGCCGCCCGTGCTGGAGGTGCTCGTCGAGTGAACCGGCCTGGTACTGCACTGAAACCCACACCGAGCCGATGCCCGAGTTGGCGACGTTCGACAGGGTGATGTCGATGAGTTGGTGAGTACCTCCGAAAGGCAGAGCCGGCTTCGCGCGGTCGGCGGTGAGCGCTCCCATGCGGGAGCCCTTTCCGCCGGCTTGGACGATGGCGAGCACCTTG
The DNA here is from genome assembly GCF_014302635.1 of Dermacoccus sp. PAMC28757. Lineage (NCBI taxonomy): Bacteria > Bacillati > Actinomycetota > Actinomycetes > Micrococcales > Dermacoccaceae > Dermacoccus > Dermacoccus sp. PAMC28757. The sequence continues at coordinate 43,947 of NZ_CP060292.1, forward strand.
GGTGCGCGGGGCAGGGGCATCGGGTCGGCCATGGCTCAATCCTGGCGGGCGACGCTCGTCGGGCACAAGCGCCCACCGGGGTGAACGGCCCAGCGCGTCAGGTTCAGTCGAGGGGCTGCGCCGCAATCGCCTCGATGCTCGTGGCCGCCCCGCCCGCTCCCTCGAAGCCGAGGTGACGCCACGCCTCGTAGGCGACGACGGCGACGGCATTTGCGAGGTTGAGGCTTCGGTTACCCGGCGCCATCGGCAGGTGCACACGCTCGTCCGTAGCGAAGGTAGCGAGCACTTCGTCAGGCAAACCGGTTGCCTCACAGCCGAAGACGAGAACGTCGTCGCTGCGGTAGTCGACCTCGTCATACCGACGAGCGCCACGGGAGGTCAGCGCCAACCACCGGCCCGGGCACGCCTCGCGGGCTGAATCGAGGTCGGCATGAACGTGCACCTCCGTCAGCTCGTGGTAGTCGAGCCCGCCGCGGCGCAGGAGACGGTGGTCCATCGAGAAGCCCAGCGGCTCGACGAGATGCAGGCTCGCCCCGACGTTCGCCGCAAGCCGGATGACGTTGCCCGTGTTGGGCGCGATCTGCGGGTGAACGAGGACGATCTGCACGCGGCGAACCTAGCGGATGCCGGCGCGCGAGCGAACCCAAGGGCTGCTCGCGCGCCGGCGACCGGCGTCACTTCATGTACTCCGAGGCCTGCTCGCGCAGCTCGATCTTGCGGATCTTGCCCGTCACCGTCATGGGGAACTCGTCCATGACACGCACGTAGCGCGGCACCTTGTAGTGGACGAGCTTGCCGCTGCAGTACTCGCGTAGCGACTCCGCTGTGAGCTCCTCGGCGCCGTCCCGCAGGCGCACGCACGCCATGAGTTCCTCGCCGAAGCGCTCGTCGGGCACGCCGATGACCTGCGCGTCGACGATGTCCGGGTGGTTGTAGAGGAACTCCTCGATCTCACGCGGGTAGATGTTCTCGCCGCCGCGGATCACCATGTCCTTGATGCGCCCGGTGATGGCGACGTAGCCGTCCTCGTCCATGACGCCGAGGTCGCCGGTGTGCATCCAGCCGTCGACGATCGCCTCGGCCGTCTTGTCGTCCTGCTCCCAGTAACCGAGCATCACCGAGTAGCCCTTGGTGCACAGCTCGCCGGGCTCGCCGCGGCCGACGACCTCGTTGGTCACGGGGTCGACGATGCTCACCTCGAGGTGCGGGCCGACGCGGCCGACCGTCTGCGTGCGCTGCGCGACGGTGTCGTTCTTGCGCGTCTGCAGCGACACCGGCGAGGTCTCCGTCATGCCGTAACAGATGGAGACCTCCTCCATGTGCATCTTCTCCATCACCTGGCGCATCGTGTGCTCCGGGCACGGCGAGCCGGCCATGATGCCGGTGCGCAGGCTCGTGAGGTCGAACTCGTCGAAGTTGACGAGGGCGAGTTCGGCGATGAACATCGTCGGGACACCGTAGAGGCTCGTGCAGCGCTCGGCCTCGACGGTTCGCAGGGAGATGACGGGGTCGAAACCGGGCGCGGGGATGATCATGGCGGCGCCGTGCGTCTTGCACGCGAGATTGCCCATGACCATGCCGAAGCAGTGGTAGAAGGGCACCGGGATGCAGACGCGGTCGTCGGCTGTGTAGCTGCACAGCTCGCCGACGAAGAAGCCGTTGTTGAGGATGTTGCGGTGACTCAGCGTCGCGCCCTTGGGGAAGCCCGTCGTGCCGCTCGTGTACTGGATGTTGATGGCCTCGCCGTTGTCGAGACCGGCCTGGATCTCGCGAACGGTCGCGACGCCGCGCTCCCCCGCGTCGCGTCCGGCGGCGAACAGCTCGTCCCAGGTCTGCTCACCGATGTAGACGATGCGCGCCAACTGCTCGCACTCGTCCTTGACCTGCTCGATCATGCGCGCGTAGTTGCTCGTCTTGAACTTCGGCATCGAGATGAGCGTGGAGATGCCCGCCTGCTCGAGCACGTACTTGAGTTCGTGGCTGCGGTAGGCCGGGTTGATGTTGACGAGGACGGCGCCGATCTTCGCGGTGGCGTACTGCGTCAGGGTCCACTCGGGGCAGTTGGGCGCCCAGATGCCGACGCGATCGCCCTTCTCGACGCCGGCTTCGAGCAGGCCCGCAGCGAGCGTCTCGACGTCGGCGAGGAACTCGCCGTAGGTCCAGCGACGGCCGCTCTCGATGTCGACGAGCGCCTCGTGATCGGCGTAGGTCTCGACGGTGGCGTCGAGGTTGTCGCCGATCGTCTGCTCGATCAGCGGGGTGTCCGTCTCACCGCGCGTGTGGCTGAGTGCGGCGTCCAGCGTTTCGGTCATCGTCAGCTCCCTTTGGGCGCGGCGTCCGGGCCGCGCGCACGGTGACTGGGGTCACAGGTCGGTCCGGCCAGTGAACCACATCACAAGGGTTCAGTTAATGGTTGTTAACCGAAATTCTTCGGCTGTCTCAGCGCGACGGCGTGAGCGCGGCGAGCGCCATCTGACGCAGGACGCCGCGGGTACGCTCCCCCTGAGCCGCGGCGAGGGGGGTCGTGCGGCCACTGGAATGCGGTGTCGAGTTGAGGGCGCCGAACCCGGCGTGCGCTTTGATGCGTGCGCTCTCGACGGAGAGTTCGGGGTCGAGATCGCACAGAACGCGCACCCAGATCTCGACATAGCGGCGCTGCAGCTGACGCACCGTGTGGCGGGCGTCGGCGTCGAGGCTCGCGAGATCGCGCCCCTGCACCCGGATGAGTGCGGGCTTCGTCAAGGAGAAGTCGATGTGGAAGTCGACGAGCGATTCGAGCGCGGCCTGCGGCGTTGGTGCCGCCTCGACGACCGCAGAGCCGTGGGTGAGGAGGTACTCACTGATGCCGACAAGGAGCTCCTCGAGAACGGCTTCCTTGTTGGCGAAGTGTCGGTAGACCGCCGGGCCACTGATGCCGACGGCCTTGCCGAGGTCTTCGAGCCGGACGCCGGCGAGGCCGCGGTCGGCGATGAGTTCGGCCGCGGCGTTGAGGATCTGCTGACGACGCTCGGCCTTGCCGCGTTCGCGGGCGGTGCGCGTGTCCGCCGCCGCGTCGGTCGCCGTCATAACCGTCTCGCTCTCGGTCGCTGGAGATTTCAGTTAAGCACAGTTAACCGAAAAGACAGGTGAACCGTGCACACTCCAGAGCGCGCCCAGGGGCGCCGAACGCTGTTGCGGGGGCGCGCAGAGGCTGTTTCAGGAAGCACGCGAGCGCACGGAAGGCGGCGGACCATGGCCCTGACACATCGATCGCCACCGGCGACGAGCAAGAGAACAGCGGCGGCCCGCACGGTCCAACTCGTGGCGACGACCCTCGCCCTGACGAGTTGCGCCGCCGCGAGCAGCGACGGGCAGCCGCGAGCCCCCAAGGGGCACACTCCCACCGAGGGATCGACGAGGCTGTCAGCACACGCATCGTCCGGCCCGGGCGTCGCAGGCCGGCTTTTGGACCTGAGCAAGGTGCGCAAGGGGGATGTGTTCACCGTGGACCAACTCGACCGGCTCGACGCGGCGGCTGCCCGGCGTGCCGGGACCGTCACGACGACGAAGATGTATCGCGACGACGCTCTCTCGCAGGACACCACGCTCGTGACATACGTCGACTGCTCACACAAGAAGGCGTTCGTTCAACGTGACGACGAACTCCTCGCCGTGGAACGAGAGTGCAAGCCCTTGCGCGACCCCGATCACGTGGTCGCCTTCGCCACAGTCTCCGACGCCTGCTCACCTCCGCAGGGCCAACGGTCAACGGAGGAGTTCGTCGTCACGGCCTCCGACGACAGCAGCGTCACCCTGACGAGGCGGCAAGCTACCGACCAGCCTGAGCGCATACGACTGGTTCGCGTTCACGCGCGCACTGAGGCTCGCCTCACCGAGATGCAGGAGGAGAAGACTGTCGGCGACGAGAGACGGACACTGGGTCGATGAACGTTCGCGTACGGCGGGAAATTGCCAGTCCCCCAGGCGCCCTCCGGGTGGGTGACCGCGTCGCAATCACGATGATCGAGGCACATTGACCGAAGCTGGTCTGGCCGTCACGGGCACCCTCGGCCCAACCCGCCCTCCGCGGTCCTCACCCGAGACGGGCGAAAGGCTCCGCGTAGGTGTACGTGCCGCTCGGAACGTCGGGTTCGACGTCGAGCGCGCACGCCTGGAAGTACGCACCCCACGCCGGGTCGGCGACGATGCCGAAACGCGACGCGGGAGCGAAACCGAAGCGGCTGTAATACGCGGGATCACCGAGCAGGACGACGACCCGCTCGCCGCGCTCAGCCGCCCGCCGCAAGAGCTCACGCATGAGCGACGAGCCTACGCCGCGCCCCTGGAAGGTCGGCGCGACGGCGATCGGGCCAACGCCGAGGACGGGCGCGCCGTCGAGGTCTCCCCACGTCGCGACGGCGTAGCCCACCGTCGCGCCTCCGTCGCTCGCAACGAGTGCGAACTCGGACTCGTACGCGTCGGTGTCTCGCAGCCAACCGACGAGCGTGGCCTCCCCCGGCACGCCGTCCGCCTCAACAGGCGGGGCACTGTGCTCGGCGTTCGCGAAAGCGTCGGCCACCAGTTGGCGGACGGCGGGAGCGTCCGACGAAGTCTCTTGGCGAATGTCGATGTTCACGCCCGCATCGCACCATGTTCTACCGATGCTGCTGGACGGGGTCGGAGCGACAGCTCCACGAGCGGCGGCCTTCCTCGCACCGCGTCGCCGCGCGGCTCCGAGCCTCGACAACGCGCACGTGGCGACACAAAACCGTGACCACTCGAACCGTTCCGCCCCGATCGCGACGGCGTTACGCTCCCCTCAAGAGCCGGTCGTGGTACCGGACACGAGGAAAGGCACACACCATGGTGTTCTGGTCGATCGTCATCGCCGCCCTCGTGATCACACTCGCGCTCGCATGGAACAAGGACCGCAAGCGCCGCACGATTCGCTCCAGCCCAGACGGCTTCGGCAACCACGCCGAACAGCGCTTCCTCGAAGAGGATCACCCCGTCACCGTCCACTTCGGACCAGGTGGCGGCACGGGGCCGGCGAGCACCCGCCAAGGCGAGGGAAGCAGCATCAGTTACTACGGCACGCATAGTTCTGGCGGCAGCAGCGGCGGCTTCGGCATCACACCCTGAAGCCCACCCCCGGACGGCCCCGAACCCTCACGGTTCGGGGCCGTTTCGCATGCCCGTCGAGTCGACACTCGCGCGGAGTCCCACATTTCAGTTAATTGTGATTAACTGAGTTCGCAAGTGACCCACGTCACGACGTGCTCAACGGCGCGCACGGATGCGACGTGACGTCACTCGCCCCGACCGCCTTCCGACCCACCGACACCGGGGAGCGAACGCATGGCCCTCGATCACGCCGCGAACCGAGCAGAGCACCTGCGCCTGCTCGAGGAACTCGACGGCAAACTCCGCACCGCCGCCCGCGGTGGCAGCGACAAGGCCCGCGAGCGTCACGTCAGCCGCGGCAAGCTGCTGCCGCGCGACCGCGTCGAGACGCTCCTCGACCCGGGTAGCCCCTTCCTCGAGATCGCCGCCCTCGCCGCCGACGGCATGTACGACGACGAGTGCCCCGGCGCCGGCGTCATCGGTGGCATCGGGCGCGTCGAGGGACGCGAGTGCGTCATCGTCGCCAACGACGCCACCGTAAAGGGCGGCACCTACTACCCGATGACGGTGAAGAAGCACCTGCGCGCACAGGAGATCGCCCGCGACAACCACCTGCCGTGCATCTACCTCGTCGACTCCGGCGGGGCCTTCCTACCCAAGCAGGACGACGTCTTCCCCGACCGGGAGCACTTCGGACGCATCTTCTACAACCAGGCGACGCTGTCGGCGAAGGGCATTCCGCAGATCGCCTCGGTCATGGGCTCGTGCACCGCAGGCGGCGCCTACGTGCCGGCGATGAGCGACGAGACGGTCATCGTCCGCAACCAGGGCACGATCTTCCTCGGCGGGCCGCCGCTGGTGAGGGCCGCCACCGGTGAGGTCGTCACGGCCGAAGATCTGGGCGGCGGCGACCTGCACTCCAAGACCTCGGGCGTCACCGACCACCTCGCAGACGACGACCACGACGCCCTGCAACGCGTTCGCAGCATCGTGCGCACCCTCGGTCCGAAGGCCGAGGTGCCGTGGCGCATGGTGGAACCGCGTCCGGCGAAGCACGACCAGGAGCGTCTCTACGACGTCGTGCCGGTCGACCTGCGCACGCCGTACGACGTGCACGCCGTCATCGACACCATCGTCGACGACGGCGAGTTCCACGAGTTCAAGGCCGAGTACGGCAAGACGCTCGTCACGGGCTTCGCTCACATCCACGGCCACCCCGTCGCGATCATCGCGAACAACGGTGTTCTCTTCGGCGAGAGCGCCCAGAAGGGCGCGCACTTCATCGAACTCGCCGACAAGCGCAAGACGCCGCTGCTGTTCCTGCAGAACATCACCGGCTTCATGGTCGGGCGCGAGTACGAGGCCGGCGGCATCGCGAAGCACGGCGCGAAGATGGTCACCGCCGTCGCGTGCGCCCGCGTGCCCAAGCTCACCGTCGTTATCGGCGGCTCGTACGGCGCCGGCAACTACTCGATGTGCGGTCGCGCGTACTCGCCGCGTTTCCTCTTCATGTGGCCGAACGCCCGCATCTCCGTCATGGGCGGCGAGCAGGCGGCGTCGGTGCTCGCGACGGTTCGTGGCGACCAGCTCGAAGCGGCCGGCACGCCGTGGAGCGACGAGGACGCCGACGCCTTCAAGGAGCCCATCCGTCAGCAGTACGAAGACCAGGGCAACCCCTACTACTCCACCGCGCGCCTGTGGGACGACGGCGTCATCGACCCGGCCGACACGCGCGACATCGTCGGCCTGGCCCTCGGCGCGTGCGCCCAGGCCCCGCTCGACGATGTTTCCTACGGCGTTTTCCGGATGTGATCTGAGATGAACGAGAGCGCGACGACCACGGCCCAGGCGCCCGGGCAGCGCGCCATCACGAGCGTCCTCATCGCCAACCGCGGCGAGATCGCGGTGCGCGTCATCCGCACGCTGCGCAGCATGGGCATCCGTTCGATCGCCGTCTACTCCGACGCCGACGCCGAGGCGCTGCACGTGCGTGAGGCCGACGACGCCGTGCGCCTTGCCGCTCCCGAGCTGCTCGAGGGCGCCTCGAAGGAGCGCTACCCCGAGGGCCGGCCCAAGAACCCGTACCTCGACATCGACCGCGTCATCGCCGCGTGCCGCCTCACGGGCGCCGACGGCGTCCATCCCGGATACGGCTTCCTCTCCGAGAACACGGCCTTCGCGGCCGCGTGCGAGGAGAACGGCATCGCCTTCCTCGGCCCGAGCGCGCACGCGATCGAGACGATGGGCGACAAGATCACCGCGAAGAACGCCGTCATGGCGTTCGACGTGCCGGTCGTGCCGGGCATCGCGCGCCCCGGTCTCACCGACGACGAACTCGTCGCTGCCGCGTCCGACGTCGGCTTCCCGGTGCTCATCAAGCCGAGCGCCGGTGGTGGCGGTAAGGGCATGCACGTCGTCGAGCGCGCCGAGAACATGGCCGACGCCGTGGCCCGCGCCCGCCGTGAGGCCGCCACGAGCTTCGGCGACGACACGCTCTTCCTCGAACGCTTCGTCCTGCGCCCGCGGCACATCGAGGTGCAGGTCATCGCGGACAAGCACGGCAACGTCATCCACCTCGGTGAGCGCGAGTGCTCGCTCCAGCGCCGGCACCAGAAGGTCATCGAGGAGGCGCCCTCGGCCCTGCTCGACGCCGAAACGCGTGCTCGGATCGGCGAAGCAGCCTGCAACACAGCGCGATCCGTCGACTACGTCGGCGCGGGAACGGTGGAGTTCATCGTCTCGGCCGACGCACCGGACGAGTTCTTCTTCATGGAGATGAACACCCGCCTTCAGGTCGAACACCCCGTCACGGAGCTCGTCACGTGCCTCGACCTCGTCGAGCTCATGGTGCGCGTGGCCGCCGGTGAGGAACTGCCGTTCACCCAGGACGACGTCACGCTCACCGGCCACGCGGTCGAGGCGCGCGTGTACGCCGAGGACCCGGCCCGCGGCTTCCTACCCACCGGTGGCACGGTCGTCGGGCTCGACGAACCGCAGGCCGCGAACCTGCGCATCGACTCCGGCATCGCCCGTGGCACGGTCGTCGGCTCCGACTACGACCCCATGCTGAGCAAGGTCATCGGCTTCGGCGAAGACCGCGCCGCTGCCCTGGCCGCGCTCGACGAGGGCCTGGCGAAGACCCACGTGCTCGGCGTGACGACGAACATCGACTTCGTCCGCTTCCTCCTCGCCGACGACGACGTTCAAGCCGGACGCCTCGACACCGGCCTGCTCGACGCCCGCGTCGGCGACTACGTGGCAACCCCGGCCCCCGACGACGTGCTCGTCGCCGCTGCGGCGACGCTGCTCGCGCCTTCTTCCGACGCCGAAACCACCCCGACGGGCGCTCAGGCCGTGTGGCAGGGCATCGACGGCTGGCGCGTCGGCGGACGCCGCAGCGCACGGACGGTGCGCTTCGAGGTGGCCGACGCCGAGACCGAATCGGGCACGAGCGTCACCGAGGTCGCCCTCGTCTCGACGAAGGACGGCGGCGAGGACGTCACGCTGCGCCGCGGTCTGCCGCCCCAGCAGGCGAGCCAGCCGCAGGCCGACGCCGCGAGCAGCGACGCCACTCGCGCCACGATCACGCGCCGTGACGGCTCGGGCCGTCTCGTCGTGACGACGGCCGGCCTGCGACGCACGTTCATCACCGAGGTCGTCACCGACAAGCAGGGTGTGCGCACCGTGTGGGTCGGCTCGCCCGAGGGCACGTTCGCGGTCAAGGAGGCCAAGCACGTCAGCCTCCACGGTGACGCGGCGGCCGCGGCCGGCGGCGACATCAAGAGCCCGATGCCGGGCGCCGTCATCGCGGTGCAGGTGGAGAACGGCGACGAGGTGAGCGCGGGCCAGACGATCGTCATCGTCGAGGCCATGAAGATGGAGCACTCGCTCACCGCGCCCATCGACGGCACCGTCGAGATCCTCGCCCCCGCCGGCACCCAGGTGGCCGTCGACGAGGTGCTCGCCCGCATCACCCCACCCGACGCCACCTGACCGATCACCCGCGGCGCGTCACGCGCGCCGATACCAGCACACCGACTTCCTCCCGAACAAAGGAGAAACCGATGAACACGTCGTTCCTCGCGGCCGACAATCTGCCCGATGAGTACGCCGACCTGCAGAAGATGGTGCGCGACTTCAGCCAGAAGGTCGTCGCACCCGTCTCCGCCGAGCACGACAAGAACCACACGTTCCCGTACGAGGTCGTCAAGGGCATGGCCGAGATGGGCCTGTTCGGGCTGCCGTTCCCCGAGGAGTACGGCGGCATGGACGGCGACTACTTCGCCCTGTGCCTCGCCCTCGAGGAGCTCGCGAAGGTCGACCAGAGCGTCGCCATCACGCTCGAGGCCGGCGTCGGCCTGGGCGCCATGCCGATCTTCCGTTTCGGCAACGAGGAGCAGAAGACCGAGTGGCTGCCGCAGCTCGCCTCGGGTGAGGCCCTCGGCGGCTTCGGCCTGACGGAGGCCGGTGCGGGTTCCGATGCGTCGGGCACGAAGACGACGGCCCACGAGGACGGCGACGAGTGGGTCATCAACGGCTCGAAGCAGTTCATCACCAACTCCGGCACGGACATCACGAAGCTCGTCACGGTCACCGCCGTCACGGGTGAGTCGCAGACGAGCGACGGCCGCACGAAGAAAGAGATCTCGACGATCATCGTCCCGACCTCCGCGCCGGGCTTCACCGCCGAACCGGCCTACGACAAGGTGGGCTGGAACGCCTCCGACACGCACCCCCTCAGCTTCGACGACGTGCGCGTGCCCAAGGCCAACCTCCTCGGTGAGCGCGGCCGTGGCTACGCCAACTTCCTGCGCATCCTCGACGAGGGCCGCATCGCCATCGCGGCACTCGCCGTCGGTGCCGCGCAGGGCTGCGTCGACGAGTCGGTGAAGTACGCGAAGGAGCGTCAGGCGTTCGGGCAGAACATCGGCGCCTATCAGGCCATCCAGTTCAAGATCGCCCGCATGGAGGCCCGCGCCCACGCCGCGCGTTCGGCCTACTACAACGCGGCAGCGCTCATGCTGGCCGGCAAGCCGTTCAAGAAGGCCGCGTCCGTCGCGAAGATGGTGGCCTCCGAGGCCGCCATGGACAACGCCCGCGACGCCACGCAGGTGCACGGCGGCTACGGCTTCATGAACGAGTACACGGTCTCGCGCCACTACCGCGACTCGAAGATCCTCGAGATCGGCGAGGGCACCACCGAGGTGCAGCTCATGCTCATCGCCCGGGAACTGGGACTCTGAATCACTCGTGAGGATCGGAGCGCAGCGCAGCGAGCACCGGACCGGAACGAGTGACCGAAGAGTCCCAAGAAAAACGATGACTCTGAATCACTCGTGAGGATCGGAGCGCAGCGCAGCGAGCACCGGACCGGAACGAGTGACCGAAGAGTCCCCATGAAAATGTTCCAGAACACGCCACACGCACGAGTGAGGACACTCCCATGACCCCCATCCCCGAGACGCCGGACGACGTCACGCAGGGCAAGACCGTCGAGCAGCGCGGCCTGTGGTTCGAGGAGTACGAGGTGGGTACGACCTACCTGCACCGCCCCGGACGCACGGCAACCGAAGCCGACAACACTCTGTTCACGACGCTGACGATGAACACGCAGGCCCTGCACCTCGACGCCGCCTACGGCGCCGAGACGGAGTTCGGCGAGCGCCTCGTCAACTCGATGTGGACGCTGTCGACGCTCGTCGGCCTCAGCGTCGCGCAGCTGACGATGGGCACCATCGTCGCGAATCTCGGCTTCAGCGAGATCTCGTTCCCGGCGCCGATGAAGGCCGGTGACACGCTCTACGCGGAGACGACCGTCGAGGACAAGCGCGAGTCGAAATCGCGCCCAGGCCAGGGCATCGTCACGCTGCGTCACACCGGGCGCAACCAGCACGGCGACGTCGTCGCGGTGGCGGTGCGTCAGACGCTCGTGAAGTGCGCACCGGCTTCCTGAACCAGCCGACCTCATGATCTGCACCTGGTGACGGATGGGGTAAGTGGTGACGTCTGACCGTCACCACGTACCCCAACCGTCACCGTCTTCGACCCGGAGGAACCGATGGACACTGCAACCTCGTGGACGATGCCCGGCCCCGGCTGGCTCTTCTGCCCCGCCGACCGCCCTGAGCGTTACGCGAAGGCCGCGGCAGCCGCGGACGTCGTCATCCTCGACCTCGAGGACGCGGTGAGCCCGGACGCCAAGGCGGGCGCGCGTCAGTCGATCGTCGACGACCCGCAGGACGTCGAGCGCACGCTCGTGCGCGTCAACGCGGCCACCACGGACGAGTTCGCCGACGACCTCGCCGCGCTCGAGAAGACGCCATACCGGCGCGTCATGCTCGCGAAGACGGAGACGCGCGCCGACGTCGACAAGCTCGACGGGTACGAGGTCATCGCCCTCGTCGAGTCGCCGCTCGGCGCGGTGAACGCCTCCCAGATCGCAGCGGCCGAGAACGTCGTCGGCTTCATGTGGGGTTCGGAAGACCTCACCGCAGGGCTCGGCGGGCGCCGTAGCCGCCTCGCCGACGGCAGCTATCACCCGATCGTGACGCAGGTGCGCGGCAGCGTCCTGCTCGCCGCCAAGGCCCACGGCTGCTTCGCCCTCGACTCGGTCTTCATGGACATCGGCGATCTCGACGCCCTCGCCGCGGAGACCGACGACGCGGTGAACATCGGCTTCGACGCGAAGGTCGCCATCCATCCCAAGCAGGTCGCGGTCATCCGCGACGCCTACGCGCCCACCGACGAGCAGGTCGCCTGGGCCGAGGGCCTCCTCGCAGCCGCCGAGGGCGAGCGCGGCGTCTTCACGTACGAGGGTCAGATGGTCGACGGGCCGGTGTTCAAGCAGGCCCAGCAGATCCTGCGGCGCGCGGAGAACTGACGCCGTCCAATCACTCACATCGGAAGCCCCGACGTCGCCCCACCGGTGACGCCGGGGCTTCGTCGCAGCCTGCGTCCACATCGACGAACAAGATGTTGGGATTAGAGAAACCCCTGGTTATGGCTACGCCGGAACCCCGATCTCGACCAGGAGGCAATCCACGACCACGGTCAACGCCAAGCTCGAAGGCATCGACGCCGCGGCCCTCGACAAGCTGTCCTGCAACGCCAAGGACGACCCCTCGACCGGTCGCAAGACGCTCAAGGCACGCACCGAGTGCGAGGCCGGCTTCCGCAACATGACGTACGTGCGCGACCTCAAGCCGGTGCTCGTCGGCGAGCCGCCGGCACTCCTCGGCGACGACTCCGCGCCGAACCCGAGCGAGATGGCCCTCGCCGCCCTCGGCTCCTGCGTCTCCGTCGGCCTGCTCGCCAACGCGACGCACCGCGGCGTCACGCTCGACAAGATCACCGTCGAGATGGAGGGCGACATCGACATCTCTGCTGTCTGGGGCGTCGGCGACGTGCCGGACGACAAGCAGACGGGCTTCTCCGACGTCCGCATCAAGGTGACGCTCGCCGGTGACGCCGACGACGCCGTCCTGCAGGAGATCCACGACAACGCGATCAAGTGGTCGCCGGTCGTCGGCACCTACACGCGCAACGTGAAGGTCGACTCCGACCTCACGATCGAAGCCTGATCGCACCCCTCGAACGGCCCCGCGCCAACCCCGGTGCGGGGCCGTTCGCGTCGTCCCTGTGCGCCGCCGACGGCCCACGCACCGACGCCGACCCACTCGACGCGCCGCCCACGGCTCGCTGCCCGACCACCCGGAGGAACCATGACCACCACCGCGACCCGCGCACCCCAGACCTCCGCCCCCACGATCGACGAGGCCCTGCTCGAGGACATCCGTGAGCACGCGAGCGCCCTCGACCGCGGCGAGGAGCAGGCTCGCCGCTCCTTCCCAAAGCTCGGCGAGCGCGGCCTGCTCGATCTCGGCGCTCCGCACAACTCCGGCGGCAACCTGCCAGCCCAGGTCGACGTCATCCGCGACGTCGCCCGCGAGTGCATGAGCACCGCGTTCGCGCTGTGGGCCACGCGCATGACGATCGAGTACCTGCGCGCGGCCGGCACCGACACCGCCTCGCGCTGGGCCGACGAGCTCGCCACCGGCAACCGCCTGGGCGTGACGGTTATGGCGTCCGCGATGAAGGACGTCGCCGGCTGCGGCTCCGTCGACCTGTCGGCCACCGAAGTCGACGGCGGCTACACGATCAGCGGTTCGCTGCGCTGGGCGAGCAACCTCTACGACGACTCCCTCATGGTGAGCGCGGCCCGCGCCGGCGACGGTTCGAAGTTCGTCTTCGCCCTCCCCCTCGAGCGTGAGGGCGTGAGCCTCGGCAAGCCGTTCGGGCTGCTCGGTCTCGGTTCGACGGCGTCGTCCTTCGTCACGCTCGACGAGGTGTTCGTCAGCAACGACGAGGTGCTCTCCCGCAACTTCGAGACGTTCCTGCGCGGCATCCGCCCCACGTTCCTCACCCTGCAGACGGCGATGTGCGTCGGCCTCGCGAGCAAGAGCCTCGAGGAGGCCCGGGAAGGTCTCGTCGGTGTGAACTCCGTCTTCGCCGCCGAGGTCGACACGACGGGCGGCCGCCACGCTCTCATCGAGACGACGACGCGTCGCCTCGCCGCCTCCGTCGGCACCGAGGAGGCTCCGCGCCCGAAGGAACTGCTCTCGATGCGCCTCGCCGCCGCAGAGGTCGCGACGGCCGCTGCCGGTCTCGAGATCCGCACCGCCGGCGGCAAGGGCTACGCGAGCGCCACCCCGGCGTCGCGCCGCTTCCGCGAGGCGACCTTCATTCCCGTTCAGAGCCCCAGCGAAGGTCAGCTGCGCTGGGAGCTCTCCCAGGCGAACTGAGGCCGGGCATGGACGACAACTGGACCGACCCCGGCTACATCGACCCGGTCGCCCTGCGCAACACGATGGGCGCGTTCCCCACGGGCGTCACCGTCATCACGACGACGACCGGAGGGACGACACCCGTCGGCCTCACCGTGAGTTCGTTCACCTCGGTCTCGCTCAAGCCGCCGTTGCTCCTGGTCTGCGTGGCGCGGACGGCCGGCAGCCTGCCGGCGTTCCGCGTCGGCAAGCACATGGCCGTCAACGTGCTCGGGCGTGACCAGGAGAGCGTCGCGCGGTTGTTCGCCGGACGCAGCGAGGACCGGTTCGCCGGACTCGATTACTCCAGCTCGGCCAACGGCTCGCCCCTGCTCGCCGGCACCTCGGCGTGGGTGAGCGGCTTCGTCGAGCGCATCTACGACGCGGGCGACCACGTCATCCTCCTCACCCACATCGAGGAGATGCAGCGCAACGACAAGAGCCCCTTGCTCTACCACTCCGGCACGATGCACGACTGGAACGAAGCAGCCCTCACCTACGAGATCTGACGCTCCACCGAAACCAGAAGGACCACCATGACCGACACCCTCGAGCGCCCGGGCAACAGCGCCTCGGACGCCCAGAACAGCGACGAGCACGTGCCTGCGCACCGCTCGTCCGGCACGAGCCCGACGCCCGCAGCGCGGCCCGTCTCCGAGTTCTCGACCATCCCCGAGATGGTCGACCGCGTCGCCGCAGGCGCCCTGGAGAAGGCGAGCCACCCGCTGTCGCACTTCGTGCGCTCCCTCATCGGCGGCGTCTTCGTCGCCTTCGGCGTCCTGCTCTCCCTGACGGTGGCAACCGGCGTGTCGACACCCGGCCTCGAATCCCTCGTCATGGGCCTGGCCTTCGGGATGTCGTTCGTCCTCATCCTCGTCTCGGGCGTCTCGCTCATCACCGCCGACATGGCCGCCGGCCTCATCCTCCTGCTGCGCCGCCAGATCGGCATGGGCGCGTACGGCCGATTCCTCGGCCTCGGGCTAGTGGGAAACCTGCTCGGCACACTCTTCTTCGTGACGGTGGCTGCCCTCGCCGGCGGGCCCTATCTCGCGAAGCCGTTCACCGAGCAGGCGCTCAAGGTCGGCGTCGCGAAGAGCGGTGAGGGCACGTTCTCGGCCATCCTGCTCGCCGTCCTGTGCACCTGGTTCCTGCAGACCGCCATGTTCATGTTCTTCAAGGCACGCAATGAAGGCACCCGGATGGCGTTCGCGTTCTACGGCCCGTTCGCCTTCGTCGTCGGCGGCACGCAGCACGTCATCGCGAACATCGGCTTCATCGGTTTCCCGTGGCTGCTCCACGCGTTCCACCCCGACGCCGCGCCCGCCACGCCCATCACGTGGGACTTCGGCGATCACGGCATGCTGCGTAACCTCGCGACGACGACGCTCGGCAACTTCATCGGCGGCGCCCTGCTCGTGGCGCTCCCGTTCTACATCGTCTCGCGGCTCATGCAGCGCGAGCGCTGAGTTCCGAGCGAACGTGAAGGAGGCAGGCACCTGGCTGGGGTGCCCGCCTCCTTCACGTTGGCGGACCTGAGCCGACATCGATCAGCTCTCCAGCGGATCCGCCACGTCGCGTGCGGCGATGACCGAGCGGCCGAGGAAGAACAGTGCGATCGCGGCAGCCACGAGTGCCGCGACGCCGGCGCCGATGAAGACGGTGTGCACCTGGACGACGCCGGCGTCGCGCACCGTCTGGGCGTTGGGCCGGTCGACCTTCTGCATCTCCGTCGAGAAGCGGTGGAGACCGACGGCCGTGAGTAGCGCGAGTCCGACGACCATGCCCATCATGCGGCCGACGACGACGAGCGCGGACGTCACGCCGTGTGCGCTCTCCGGGGCGTCGGCGAGCGCCGCGTCGTTGACGGGGGCGACGGCGAGACCGATGCCGAAGCCCGCGACGAGGAGCACGAGCGTCGAGATGACGAGATCGGAGAGGGCTCCGCTGCGCCACCCCGACATGACGAGGATGGCCCCGCCCGCGAGCACGAGCCCGGGAGCCGCGACGAACGCCGGGCCGATGCGGCGCAACAGGAGACCGCCGACGAGCGCACCGATCGGCACGGCGACGAGGAAGCGCAGCAGGACGAAGGCTGCCGTCGTCTGCGAGTTCGTCATCGTGAGGCGCGCGAGCACCGGGATCTCGACGACGACCGCCACGAGGGCCGTCCCGACGAGGAACGACACGAGCAGCGCCGCAGGCACACGTCCGGTGAGCACGCCGCGCTCGATGAGCGGCTGCTTCGCCGTCAGGTGCCGCACGACGTAGCCGACGAGCAACACCCCGGTGACCGGCAGCAGCCAGACACCCGAGTCGCTCATGACCTGCTTCGAGGAGTCGGCGGTGGCGAACGTCCACACGACACACGCCAGCGCGCCGGTGAGCAGGGCCGCACCGAACACGTCGACCGCCCGAAGGCGCGGCCACCACACCGCAGCCGTGAGCACGACGAAGCCGGCGAGCAGGCCGAGACCCCAGAACCCGATCGGCGTGATGAGGCGGGACGTGTAGCCCTCGTACGGCACGAACGGCGGGCCGTACGTGACGTTGGACGTCAGCCGCTCCGGTGCCCACAGCGCCAACACGACGACGGCCGTGCCGAGAGCCCCGGCGATCCAGCCGACGCGTGCGACCCAGCGAGCGCCGAGACGCAGCGGTTCACCGGTCGGCGCGCCGCGGCCGAGCACGGCGATGACGAGGGCCAGGACGACCGCCGCGCCGGCGTTGAGCCAGAAGATGGCCCGCCAGGACCAGAACGCGAGGACGGCTGCGCCGAGCAGCGGGCCGATGACGGCACCGATCTCCTGCACGGCCGAGACCATGCCGAGGGCGACGCCGCGGCGTCCGCGCGGCAGTAGA
This sequence comes from Dermacoccus sp. PAMC28757, assembly GCF_014302635.1. Classification (NCBI taxonomy): domain Bacteria; kingdom Bacillati; phylum Actinomycetota; class Actinomycetes; order Micrococcales; family Dermacoccaceae; genus Dermacoccus; species Dermacoccus sp. PAMC28757. The sequence continues at coordinate 60,731 of NZ_CP060292.1, forward strand.
TCGGCCACCAGGGCGAGCGTGGCGGGCACGAGGCCGCCACCGCCAATGCCCTGAATGACACGGCCTCCGACGATGACCGGGAGGTCCACGGCGAGCGCCGTCACGACGCTTCCGAGGCCGAAGAGCACGAGGCACCACAGGAGCACGCGCTGGCGTGACACGAGGTCGGACAGCCGCCCGATGAGGGGAAGCACCGCGATGTAGCCGAGCAGGAAGCCCGAGACGATCGGCGCGGCACGCTGCAGCTGGTCGATACCGAGCCCGACGCCCGACATCATCTCCTCGAGCGCGAGGACGACGACGTAGGTGTCGGCAGCCGTCAACAGGACGGCGAGCGCTGCCGTGGCGAGCAGCGCCTTCGATCGGGGCGTCGGCTCGCTCATGGCGGGCGTCACGGTGGCGTCCGTGCTCATGCGGGCTTGGAGATCGTCGCCTTCTGCCCGAACTTCGACATCTCGAGGTTGTACGTGGCGTCGGACGAGTCGAAGAACGAACCGTTGATCGACATCGAACGCATCTCGTTCTTGTCGTTGAGACCGACCTCGACCGTGTAGTTCTTACGCGTGCGCCCGAAGCCCATGGCTTTCGTGGCGGTGGGTCCGTCGACCGTGCCCTTGAACAGGGTCACCTTCTCGCCGCCGACGAGCTTCTCGCCCGTCTTCTTCATGTCCTTGCTCAGCACCGGCAGTGCCGGGAGGCCCTTCGAGGCGTTGAACAGCGACGACGGCAGCGGCACACCCATGTCGTCGAGGTTGACGGCGATGTACTTCGACGAGAAGCCGGGCTTGACCCAGCTCTCCTTCTCAATGCTGATGACCTCGGCCTTGACGTCGCTGCCGCCGGTGTTCGCGGTGACCGTGCCCTTGAACGACTGCGGCGAGTTGACGACGTCGCCCTCACCGGACTTCAGGGACGACTCCTGGTCCGGCGTCCCCGAGGAGGTGAGCTTGACGTGGTAACCCGCCGTCTTCGCCATGACGTCCTGCGCGGCCTTGAGGCGCGTGCTGGCGTCGCTGTCGTCCGACGTGTCGGACTTCTTCGTCGACGAGCACCCGGCGAGGGCGAGCGTGGCGAAAGCTCCGGCGAGCGCGATGCGGCGGGAGGGCAACTGTGCGGTCATGCGGTCAACCTATCCATCGGGGGCGCGCGAGCGCCCCATTTGTGCGCATTGGCGTTTCCCGATTGAGACGCTCGCCGGAGCCTTCCCGGTTCCGCCCACCTGACGGCGGCAGCGTGTGTTTGGGTGTGTTCATGGCCCGCATCGACTGGAACACCCGCGAAGTGACTGCGCCCGACGGCGCCCGACTTGCCGTCTTCGTCCACGAACCGGCCGGTCTCGCCCCGGACGCGACGACGATCGTCATGGCGCACGGGTGGACGCTGGATCACCGCTCCTGGGAGCCCGTCGCCGAGCGGCTCGCCGCCGAGGGCGGACGTCGCATCGTGGCGTGGGATCAGCGTGGACACGGCGGCTCCAGCGTGGCCGGTGGCGCACGACGCGGCGGCGAGGCGAGTGTGCACGCACTCGGGGACGACCTCGCCCTCGTCATCGAGAAGGCCGTTCCGGAGGGCTCACCGATCATCCTGGCGGGCCACTCGATGGGCGGCATGACGATCATGGCGTTCGCGGGCATGCACCCCGACGTCGTGCGTGAGCGGGTCACGTCCGTCGTCCTCGTGGCGACCTCGGCCGGGCAGCTGCGCGGTCTGCGCATCCCCGGCGAAGCCCTCGCCATGCGGGCCCTGAGCCACATCCCGTGGCGCCCGGGTGTTTTCGCGACGACGCGTTCGCAGCGCATCGCGTTCGGCCAGGACGCCCGCAAGGAGGACGTCATCGCCGCGCGCGCCCAGATGCGCGGCACCCGCCTGTCGACGACGGGCAGCTACTACAAGGCCCTCATGGCCCACGACGAACTCGCGGCCCTTGAGTCACTCAAGGACACCCCGGTGACGATTCTCGTCGGCACGCGCGACATGCTCACCCCGCCGCGTCACGCCAAGGCGCTCGCCGAGGCACTGCCGGACGCCGACGCTCAGTTCCTCGAGGGCAAGGGGCACATGCTCACCTACGAGGCGCCCGACGAGGTGGCCGCCGCCATCCTCCGATCCTGAGCGGCCACCGGGGCACCGGTCCCGCGTTTCCCAGGCAACTTCTCGGGGCGGCTTGCCGTCAGGCGAGCCCTGCCTGACGCTCCAGCCCCGCGAGGATGAGGTCGAGGCCGGCGACGAACTGCTCGAAGTCGTCGTGGTCGCGGAAGATCGGCGCCATCGAGTGTGCGAAGGGAAACACCTCGGGGTCGCGCTGCATCCACGTGTCGGCCCACTCGCCGAGGTAGCGCTCGCGCATCTCGTCGGGGTTCTCGCCCGGCTCGGGTTCGGGTGCCTGCTCGATCGCCATCTGCGCGCCCATGCCGACGACGTAGTTGACGACGGCCGAGACGGCCTGGAAGCGCTGGCGATCCGTGAGGTCGAGGCGCAGCAGGTGTTGGCCGATGCCCTCCCAGAACACGAGTGAGTTCTCCTGCAGCTCCATGTCGTGCATGAAGTGCGCCGCCGTCCACGGGTGCGCCTGGCGGAACGCTCGGCGACATGTTCGGTCGCCGCCGCAGCCTCCTGCTCGGTCTCAGCGCCTTCGGCGCCGTCAGCCTCGGCGTCCTCTTCATCGACGCGGCGTGGCAGCTCGTCGCCATCCGCGCCCTGCTCGGCATGGCGGCCGCCTTCATGGCCCCCGCCACGATGTCACTCACCTTCCGCCTCTTCGACGACGACAAGCTGCTTGGCAAGGCGATCGGCCTCATCGTCACTGTCGCGATGATCGGCTTCGCCATCGGCCCGGTGCTCTCGGGCCTCGCCGTCGAGCACATGAGCTGGCACGTCCTGCTCCTGCTCAACGCGCCCGTCGCCCTCATCGCCGCGCTCGGTGTTGCCTGGGGCATCCCGGCCGACGAGAAGAGCGAACTTCGCACCGGCAGCCTCGACACCGTCGGAGCCTTCTTCTCCATCACGACGCTCGCCGTCGGCCTCTACTCCTTCACCAGCGGCGTCCAGAACGGCTGGGCCTCGACGACGACGCTCACCTGCTTCGCCGTCGCCGTCGCCGCAGGCATCGGCTTCTACCTTCGTGAGCGCAGCGCCGCCAACCCGATGGTCGACCTCAACCTGCTCGCTCGCCCCGCCGTCCGCGGCAGCGCCCTTATCCAGACCGCCGTCATGCTCGCCATGGTCGGCACGATGTACGGCACCTCGCAGCAGTTCCAGTTCGCCTGGGGCTGGAGCCCGGTCGAGGCCGGTTTCGCCAACCTGCCGTTCGTCTTCGCGATGCTCGCCGCGTCGCCCCTGGCCGACAAGCTCATCGCGACGATCGGTCAGCGCAAGACGTCGGTCTTCGGCGGCTCGATGGCGGTGCTCGGCCTCGTCGTCATGACGTTCGCCGTCGCGCAGAACTTCATCGCCATCGCGGCAGCCACGATGATCCTCGTCGTCGGCGTCCGCTGCACCATGAGCAGCGCCGCCCTCGCCCTCATGGGCGACCTGCCCGACGACCAGACGTCCTTCGGTGCCGCGCTCAACGACACCGTGCAGGAGCTCGGTAACTCGGTCGGCGTCGCCATCATCGGCACCGTCATGGCCGTCGTCGTCGCCGGCTTCGTGGCCCTGGGCGCCCGCTCCCTCACGGACTCGAAGGCCACCGACGAGCACTGAGCCACGACCCCCTCACGATGTTGAGCGGTGAGCGCGACACCGATGCCGCGCTCACCGCTCAACATCGTCATGGGGTGGGGCGGTTTCGGCACGGGGCGCCGGGCCTCGGTCGTAGCGTGAGCCCATGTCGAACCACGACCCTGCCCAGGCGATGACGGACGACGACGCGGTGGCCGCTTTCCGTGCCGCGTTGCGCCACCCGACCGTCGCCGGAAGCGCCTACGACGCCGCGGTGTTCAGCGCGTTTCACGAGACGCTGCGCTCGTCGTTCCCCTTGCTGTTCGCCGCGGCGGAGTCGGTCGAGGTGCCGGGCGACGCTCTGCTCCTGCGCGTCGGCGGAACCACCGACGCCGATCCGCTCGTCCTCATGGCTCACCAGGACGTCGTCCCGATCGAACCGAGCGACACGTGGACCCACCCGCCCTTCGACGCCCATGACGACGGGGAGTTCCTCTGGGGCCGAGGAACACTCGACGACAAGGGTTCCCTCGTCGCCATCTGCGTGGCGATAGAGCGGTTGCTCGGCCGCGGGGTCACGCCCCGTCGCGACGTCTGGCTCTCCTTCGGCGCCGACGAGGAAGTCATGGGTCATCACGCCGCGGCCGCCGTCGAGGCGTTGCGGGCGCGCGGCGTCACGCCGTTCGTCGTGCTCGACGAGGGCGGCGCCGTGGCTTCCGAGGTCTTCCCCGGCGTGACGAAGCCCGTCGCGATGATCGGCGTCGCCGAGAAGGGCACGGCCGATCTCCGGCTCGTCGCACACGGCGACGGCGGGCACGCCTCGACCCCGAAGAGGGGCGGCGCCACGGCGAAACTGGCCCGCGCCATCTCGGCACTCGACGCCAACCCCGCCCCCGCGCGGCTGACGCCGACCGCCGTCGCGATGTTCGAGGCTGTCGCCGAGGTCGCGGCCCGACCCCTCTCGCTCGTCCTGGGCCGGATCGGGTCGGCGAGCGGCCTCTTCGCCCGGGTTCTCACGCGCCTCGGCCCCGAGACCGCCGCGATCGTCCGCACGACGCGGGCCGTCACGATGCTCGAGGGCTCGAAGGCCCAGAACGTCATCGCGACCACCGCGACAGCCGGCGTCAACATGCGCATCAGTGTCGGCGAGAGCCTCGACGAAGCGGTGCACGCCGTCGAGCGGGCCGTCAGGCCCCACGCACAGGTCGAGCTCATCGGCGGCAGCGGGCCGACGCAGGTGGCACCCGTCGATCACCCCGCGTTCGAGACGCTGCGCCGCGTGACACGCGAGGTGCTGGCCGACGCACACGTCGCTCCCTACGTCATGAACCAGGCCACGGACGCCCGTCACTTCCACGCCGTGTGGCCGCACGTCTATCGCTTCACCCCGTTCCATATGTCGAAAGCGCAGCGCGAGAGTCTGCACAACGTCGACGAGCGCATCACGCGGGCCTCGTGGCTCGAGGGCGTGCGCTGGTACGAGCGTCTCGTCGAGGAGGCCTGATTCCCGTGGAGAAGAGCACGCGATCGGGCGGCGACGTCGTTCCGAAGATCGCCGCCGTCGTCGGCTTCCTCGTCGTGGTGGAACTGACATCCGGCGTCATCCAGGGCTACTTCACGCCGCTCTACACCGATATCGCGCGGCATCTGGGCATCCACGACGCCGATGTGAACTGGTTCGAGGCGGCGCAGTTGCTCGTCTCCGCGGTCACGGTGCCGGTGTTGGCGCGCCTCGGCGACATCGTCGGGCACAAACGCGTACTCCTGCTCTCCAGTGCGATCACGGCGTGCGCCGCATGGGGCGTCGCCTTCGCGCCGAACTTCTGGCTCTTCCTCATCGCCTGGGCGCTCATGGGGCCGTACGTCGTGTGGCTGCCGCTCGAGATCGCGCTCGTTCACCGGCGCACGAAGGGCGATAGCTCGCGCACCCGGACGGCTGCTGCCGTGCTCGTCCTCGCGCTCGAGGTCGGCGTCATTGCAGGAGCGCTGACGTCAGGCGCCCTCCAACCGGTGATCGGCATGACGGGTCTGCTCGCCATCCCGGCAGTCGCGATCACGGCGTGCTTCGTCGTCATCTGGTTCGGGGTGCCCGAGACGCCCCCGACGGGCTCGCACCGCCTCGACCTGCCGGGTGCCGCGCTGCTGTGCGGGTTGTTGCTCGCCGTCATGGCCGGGCTGATGCTCGTGCGCTTCGTCGGGCCGGGAAGCCCGTGGCCGTGGTTGGCCCTCGTCGTCGGAGCCGGCCTTGTCGTGCCGTTCGTGCGCCACGAGATGCGCCACCCCGACCCGGTCATCGACGTACGCCTCCTGCGTGAGCGCCGTCAGTTGTCGGTGCAGCTGGCCACCGGCCTGTTCGGCTTCAGCGTGCTCGGCGCCCAGATCCCGCTGTCGACGTTCGCCCGCACCGACCCGGACGTCACGGGCTACGGCCTCGGCGCCAGCGCGGGTGGGGTCTCGATGCTCATCGGCGGCTACGTGCTGTCCATGGGGCTCGGTGCCGTGACGGCGCCCGCGCTCGCGAAGCGGCTCGGCGAGTTCGGCGCGTTGGCGGTGGCCGCGTGCCTCGTGGCGCTCGGGTACGGGCTCAACGTCGTCAGTCACGGTTCGGTCGTCGGCCTGCTCGTCAACATGATGATCGCCGGAATCGGAAGCGGCGCCCTCGTGGCGGCGCTCCCGGTGGCCGCCGCCGGTGCGGCACCGGCGTCGCACACGGGCCAGATGACGGGGCTGACGAACATGGCGAAGACGGTGGGCGGCGCGATCGCGTCCAGCATCTTCGCCCTGTGCCTGGCCTCGGCCGGGCAGACGGAGGACGTGGGCGACCACGCGCCGCTTGGCGGCTACCTCGCCGTCTGGGCAATCTGCTCGGCCACGGCCGTCGGCGCGGCCCTCCTGCTGTGGCGCGCCCGCCGAGTGAGCGGTGGCCCCGAACCCCAGTGATGCAGAAAGTGGAGGTTGTGCACGAAATATCGTGCACAACCTCCACTTTTCGCGGTCAACCAGGCGTCAGCCTCAGCGGGCGTCGCTGCGGGGAACGATGATCATCGGCACCGGCAGAGCGGCGAGCATGCGCGTGGCCGACGTGCCGAGGAACGTCGTGCGCCCGCGCGCCAGGCGCGAGGAGCCGACCATGAGGGCCGTGCGCTCGTCCCAGTCCATCTTCTTGACGGCGTGCTTGAGCGAGCGGCCCTTGCCGACGCGCGTCGTGACGTCGGCGCGCGCACCGATGCGCTTCGCCGCGTTCGCGAGCACGCGCTCGGCCTCGTCGAAACCGTCGACGTGCAGCTGCTTGTCGTCCTTGAGCGAGACGAGCGAGACGAGGTCGAGCGGCAGGCCGACGCGGGCAACACCCTCGGCTGCCTCGAGCACGATCTCCTGCGCGCCCGGGCGCGGGCCGATGGCCGCCGACAGCGACGCGAGGGTGTCGAACTTCGACTTGCGGTAGTTACGCGGCGCCATCGCCACCGGAACGGGGCTCGCGTGGAGCAGACCCCCGACGATGGGGTTCGTCGCCACGGCCTGACCGGGGCCGGAACCGGCACCGATGACGATCATGGCCGAGCCGAGCTGCTCGGCGGTGCGCAGGATGCCCTGCGTGATCGACGTGTCGTGCGCGACGTGCGTCTCGACGTTGACGTCCTTGTCGACCGACTTCGCGGCCTTCTTCAGCCAGCCGCGGGCCTCCTTCTCCACCCCCTTCTCGAAGCTCGTGTCGCCGATGGCCAGCGTCGCCGTGTGCGTGGGGTGGTGCACGACGTAGACGATGTCGAGTGTGGCGTCGAAGGTGCGCGCCAGCACGGAGCCCAGCTTGAGGGCGTCCTGGGAGCGCTTGTCGCCACCCCAGGCGACGAGGTAGCGGGAGCCGCCCGCGGGCACTGCAGAGTCGTTGTTTGCCATGAGTCGAACTTACCGCCCGTCGGGTGAGATTGGTCCCCTCCCAAGGGTGCTCCCCTGAACGAGAAACCGTGGCCGGCACGAAGAGAGGCGGCGGCTCCCAGGGGAACCGCCGCCTCTCGTGAGGGAACGTGTCAGCTCACGGCACCGGGCACGACCTTGAGGCCCGTGACCGGAGCCTCCATACCCGCCGGCGCCTCGACACCCTCGGGCATCTTCAGCGCCTCGCCGCGCTCGACGTCGATGACGACGTTCTGCCCGTCGAGCACCTCGCCGCCGAGCAGCGCACGCGCGAGGCGGTCGCCGATCTCCTTCTGCACGAGTCGGCGCAGCGGACGTGCGCCGTAGGCCGGGTCGTAACCCGTCGCGGCGAGCCACTCGCGCGCGGCCGGCGTCACGTCGAGCGTGATGCGGCGGTCGGCGAGGCGGCGGCTGAGCGACGCCACCTGCAGTTCGACGATGTGCGAGAGCTCGTCCTGCGTCAGCGGATCGAAGATGACGACCTCGTCGAGACGGTTGAGGAACTCGGGCTTGAACTGCCCGCGCACCGCACCCATGACGGCGTCACGCTTCGCGTCCGGGCTCATCGTCGGGTCGACGAGGTACTGGCTGCCCAGGTTCGAGGTCATGACGAGGATGACGTTGCGGAAGTCGACCGTGCGGCCCTGACCGTCCGTGAGGCGTCCGTCGTCGAGCACCTGCAGCAGGATGTCGAAGGTCTCGGGGTGAGCCTTCTCCACCTCGTCGAGCAGCACGACCGAGTACGGGCGACGACGCACGGCCTCGGTGAGCTGTCCGCCCTCTTCGTACCCGACGTATCCGGGCGGCGAGCCGATGAGGCGAGCCACCGCGTGACGCTCCGAGTACTCCGACATGTCGATGCGCACCATGGCGCGCTCGTCGTCGAAGAGGAAGTCGGCGAGCGACTTCGCGAGTTCCGTCTTACCCACACCCGTCGGGCCGAGGAAGAGGAACGAACCGGTCGGACGATCGGGGTCGGCAATGCCGGAGCGCGAACGGCGCACGGCGTCGGACACAGCCTCCACGGCATCACGCTGGCCGATGAGACGCTCACCGAGGAAGTCCTCCATGCGCAGGAGCTTCTCGGTCTCGCCCTCGAGCAGGCGGCCTGCGGGGATGCCGGTCCAGGCTGCGATGACCTCGGCGATGTCGTCGGCTCCGACCTCCTCGGAGACCATCGGCGCCTCACCACCGGCCGTCGAGCTGGTGGCCTCGGCCGCCTGGGCCTCCTCGAGCTGCTTCTCGAGCGTCGGGATGTCGCCGTAGAGCAGCTTCGACGCCGACGCGTAGTCGCCCTCGCGCTGCAGCCGCTCGGCCTGCGTGCGCAGGTCGTCGATCTGAGCCTTGAGGTCGCCCACCTTGTTGAGGCCGGCCTTCTCCGCCTCCCAGCGCGCCGTCAGCGCGGCGAGTTGCTCCTCGGTGTCGGCGAGGTCGGCCCGCAGCTTCTTGAGCCGGTCGACGGACGCCGGGTCGGTCTCGTTCTCGAGGTGCAGCTCCTCCATCTTGAGACGGTCGACGCTACGGCGCAGCTGGTCGATCTCGACCGGCGAGGAGTCGATCTCCATGCGCATGCGCGATGCGGCCTCGTCGATGAGGTCGATGGCCTTGTCGGGCAGCTGACGGCTCGTGATGTAGCGGTCGCTCAGCGACGCCGCGGCGACGAGCGCCTGGTCCGCGATGGCCACCTTGTGGTGCGCCTCGTAGCGCTCCTTGAGCCCGCGCAGGATGGCGATCGTGTCCTCGACGCTCGGCTCACCGACGAACACCTGCTGGAAGCGACGCTCGAGCGCCGGGTCCTTCTCGATGTTCTCGCGGTACTCGTCGAGCGTCGTCGCGCCGACGAGGCGCAGTTCGCCGCGCGCGAGCATCGGCTTGAGCATGTTGCCCGCGTCCATCGACGAGTCGCCGCCGGCGCCCGCGCCGACGACCGTGTGGATCTCGTCGATGAAGGTGACGATCTCGCCGTCGGAGCTCTTGATCTCCTCGAGAACGGCCTTGAGGCGCTCCTCGAACTCGCCGCGGTACTTGGCTCCGGCGACCATGGCGCCGAGGTCGAGCGAAATGAGGCGCTTGTCGCGCAAGCTCTCCGGCACGTCACCGGCGACGATGCGCTGTGCGAGACCCTCGACGACGGCCGTCTTGCCGACGCCGGGCTCACCGATGAGCACCGGGTTGTTCTTCGTTCGGCGGCTGAGCACCTGCACGACGCGACGGATCTCGCTGTCGCGGCCGATAACCGGGTCGAGCTTGCCCTCGCGGGCGACGGCGGTGAGGTCGGTACCGAACTTCTCGAGCGCCTCGAAGGTGCCCTCCGGGTCGGCGTTCGTCACCTTGCGCCCGCCACGTGTGCCCGGGATCGCAGCCTCGATGCCCTCGGCGTCGAGCGACGAGAAACGGCCGGTGCGCGCGAGCGCGAGAAGGATGTGGTCGGTGGAGGTGAACGAGTCACCCATCGACGACATGATCGTGCGCGCCTGCTCGAGGATGTTGAGCAGTTCGCGGCTCATGCCCGGCTGTCCGACGCTGGCGCCGCTCGAGCTGGGGTACGTGGCGAGCACGCGGTCGGCCTCCGCCGTGACGGCGGCCGGGCTCGATGCCGAGGCCTCGAGCAGGGGACGCGTCGTCGTGTCGGTCTGCTCGACGAGCGCCTTGAGCATGTGGGCAGGCTCGATCGACGGGTTGCCCGCCGTCTGCGCTGCGGTTACGGCGCCGGAGAGGGCCTCCTGCGCCTTCGTGGTCAGTTGAAGATCCACTGGCTGACTCCTTGCCCTTGAAACGTGTGCGATGCGTGCTGCTTTCACCGTGTCACTGGGAACAGTTCTACTGGGTGCAACACTGCTTGTCATCGTCAACGACAGGAAAGTTGAGCCTATTCCACTCAAGGCGGTCGGCCAGCGCGGCGTTTCTCCATCAACGACACGGTCACCGACGTCGCTGCCGGTTCGCTGCTGCGAGATGCGGACCTCGACGAGTCAGGGAGGCGACGCCGGATCGGAGCCCACGAGCCCCCCGCAACCATCCTCCCGGCTCGCGCCGGACGATTGACGCGATTTCGGGTTGTCACACCCCGGTGAGACTCTGAACTGTGCGCAGTCTCGGCAAGATCCTCTCCTCCACACGCGTGTTGTGGCCCTCCTACGTCGCCATCCTCTTCACCTCGGTGCTCATCACCACAACGGCGTTGCTCATGCCGTTCATCATCTCGGGTGCCACCGACGAGGTCGTCGATGTCGTCAAGGCGGGTGGGCACACCGACGGGCACGTGAAGACGATCGTGTGGTTCGCCGTCGCGCTACTCGTCGCCGACCTCGCGAACACGTTCATCAGCAACATCGGCGGGTACATCGGTGACGTCGCCGCGGTACGCATGCGCCGCATCCTGTCGACGCGTTACTTCGAGAAGCTGCTCACGCTGCCGCAGAGCTACTTCGACCGTGAACTGACCGGCACGATCATCAACCGGTTGTCGCGCAACATCTCCGAGACGACGCAGTTCCTCAACATGTTCGCGAACAACTTCCTGCCGATGTTGCTCACGACGTTCGCGGTACTCATCATCTCGGCGGTCTACTCGTGGCCACTCGCGCTCTTGCTGCTCATCGTCTTCCCGGTCTACATGTACCTGACGACGCTCACGAGCAAGAAGTGGCAGGTGCTCGAGCAACAGAAGAACGAGCAGTTCGACATCGCCGGCGGCCGCTTCGCGGAGGTCGTCGGGCAGATCCGCGTCGTCAAGAGCTTCGGCCAGGAGAAGCGCGAGCTCACGTCGTTCGACGACCGGTACGCCAGCACCGTCGCGACCACGCGCGTGCAGTCGCGCTACTGGCACCTCATGGACGCCGCCCGCCGCGGCTCGCTCAACGTCATATTCTTCGGCGTGTACGCCATCGTGTTCGTACAGACCGTGCGCGGCGTCTTCACCATCGGCGACATGGTGCTGCTCATCCAGCTCGTCAACATGGCCCGCCAGCCCGTCATGATGATGAGTTACCTCGTCGACTCGGGGCAGCGCGCCGTCGCGGGCAGCCGCGACTACTTCAAGGTGCTCGACGAAATGCCCGAGCGTGACATCGCCGCCCTCGCTGCCGACGATGCGCCGGCGTCGCGGGCGAGCAGCGCGACGGCTCGTGGGAGCGACGACGGCCGCGACGACACCGTGATCGAGTTCGACGACGCGACCTTCGGCTACGACGACAATCGCGCGGTGCTCGAGCACATCGACCTCTCCATTCGACACGGTGAGCGCATCGCGTTCGTCGGCGAGTCGGGCGGCGGCAAGACGACGCTCATCAGCCTGCTGCTCGGCCTCTACCGCCTGCGCGAGGGCCGCCTCAGCGTCTTCGGTCGCGACGTCGACGAGACGCCGCTCGCGCAGCTGCGCTCGGACTTCGGCGTGGTCTTCCAGGACAGCTCGCTGTTCAGCGGAACCATCCGGGAGAACATCGCGTACGGGCGGCCCGACGCGAGCGAGGAAGAGATCGTCGACGCCGCGAAGCGCGCCAACGCCGACATCTTCATCCGCCGTTTCGACGACGGCTACGACACGACGATCGGCGAACGCGGCCTCAAGCTCTCGGGTGGGCAGAAGCAGCGCATCGCCGTGGCGCGAGCCATGCTCAAGGACGCCCCGATCCTCATTCTCGACGAGGCGACGAGCGCGCTCGACACGAAGTCGGAGCGCCTCGTGCAGGCCGGTCTCGACGAGCTGATGGAGGGGCGCACGTCGCTCATCATCGCCCACCGCCTCTCGACGATCAGCACGGTCGACCGCATCGTCACGCTGCGTGACGGGCGCATCGACGAGGTCGGGCCCCCTGAGGAACTCGCCGTCTCCGGCGGCATCTATGCGGAGCTTTTGGCCCTCCAGGCCTCGGGGCGCAAGACCGACAAGAAGCGCCTCAAGGAATACGACATCGCGGGCTGACAAGAACGGAGCCGGCGTGGGCACCGCAGCGGAGCGAGGATGTCCGCGCTGGCTCCGGGCGCAGGCAACCGCGTCATGTGATCGCGGGCTGACAAGAACGGAGCCTGCGTGGGCACCGCAGCGGAGCGAGGATGTCCGCGCTGGCTCCGGGCGCAGGCAACCGCGTCATGTGATCGCGGGCTGACAAGAACGGAGCCTGCGTGGGCACCGCAGCGGAGCGAGGATGTCCGCGCTGGCTCCGGGCGCAGGCAACCGCGTCATGTGATCGCGGGCTGACAAGAACGGCTTGGGTGGTGGGACCGGAGCGAAGCGAGGATTCCGCCACCCAAGCCGGGCGCAGACGATCGCGTCAGGAGACCGTGCCGGTGAGGTGCTCGACGGCGAGACGGCCCAGCGCATTCGCGGCCAGCGGGCTGTCCCCCGTGAGCAGCTTGCGGTCTGCGTGAACGGCACCGGTCATGTCGTCGTTGACGAGCGTGATGCCTTGACCGCGCAACGCTTCACCGAGCGCCCAGGTGAGCTTGCCCGGCAGGTAGCCGATCTCGACGTTGGCGCCCTCGTCGAGAGAGTCGGGGAACACCGCGATCGAGTAGCCGTCGAACGGTGAGGAGCCGTTCTCGCCGGCCGCGAGCAGCGCAGCCGGACCGTGGCAGAGGGTGATGACGTAGCGGTCGACGTCCAATGCCCAGCGCAGCACCGCGCCGACGTTCTCGTCATCCTGAAGCGAAATCATCGCACCGTGACCGCCCGGAATGAAGATGGCCGCGTACTCGCTGTCGGCGCCCAGCTCGTTCTTGACGACGTCCGCGAGGTTCTTCGGGTTGCGGATCTTGGGCAACAGGGTCTCGAACGCGTCCTTGACGGCGTCGTCCTCCTTGGGGAACGCCCAGTACTCGAACTTGCCCATGAGCCCGGACGGCGTCGCGATCTCGATCTCGTACCCCGCCTCGCTCAGGTGCATGAGGGGTACGAGCGTCTCGATCGGGTGGTTGCCGGTGCTGAACAGCGCCTCTCCCTCGACGGGCAGGTAACGTTCATCGACCATGACGGCGAGGATCTTCTTCGGCCCCTCGGTCACGGTGCGCTTCTCACCGCCGTCGAAATCGCTCTTCGCCGGGACGTACTGGCCCAGGGAGTACACCGAGGGGAAGTACGCGCCGTGCTCGGCCTCGTCGGCCTGGGGCTTTTTGGACTCGGACATGGTGTGACCTCCAGATCAGGTTGAATCCTGCTCAGGCTCAACGCCTCTCGCGCTGAACTATTCCAGCAGTACCTCGGCGCATGATGCCCTGTTCGTGCTGGGTGCGATGCTTCCCGTCGAGGGCGCGCCGCTCACGTGCGACCACGTTCCCGCCGTGCGGGGCGACGGACGACGAGGCGCAATCGTGGACCACCGCCTCCCGTCCTCCGTGTCAGCGGGTGACGTCGGGGTAGGTGTCGCCGTCGAGGTCGAAGTCGACGACTTCTCGGCGCACCGTGTCGGTGTAGGTCATGTTCTGCGTCTCGCGATCGACGCTCAGACGCAGCCGCTCGACGGCGTACACCTCGGTGCTGATGACCGGGCGCTCCTCGTGCAGCACGACGTCGTAACCGTCGGCCTCTGCCGAACGGCGGGCTCCGGAGCGCTCGCGTTCGTCGCGCTGGCCGTCGTAAACCTCGTCGCGTGAGTCGGAGCGCACGCCGTCAATGGCATCGTCGTCCCGGCCTTCGGCCTCGCCGTAGGCGCCGGCGGGGGTCTCCTTCGAGCCGTACGGCATGCCGCCGGTGCGGTCCTCGATGCGCGGCTCCCAGTACGACGGAGGCAGATCGAGCACCTCCTCGCTGCCGTCGTCGTAGACCCGCACGAGGTCAGCCACCTCACGGCGCACGGGCAGCGTCACCGTCAGTTCCTCGACGATGATGCGCTTGCGCACCTCGACCCGCCCCACCTCGTAGCGTTCGACGCCGGGCGTCAGGCGCTCCTCGTGCAGCACCATGCCGTCCGCCTCGTCGCGGCGCCCGTCGAAGGGGCGCTCGACGCCTCGCTGGTCGCTCATCTGTGACTCCTTCGTCCGTGGCGCGGTGCGCCACCCGGTTTCACGTTCACGCTACCGGAGCGGTCGAAGGCACGCTCCCCTGCGGCCACCCCTTGCGGAGCGCGGCCGAGTGAGAAAAGGTGAAGGCATGACTGACAACCAGAAGATCACCGTCACCCGCACGATCGAAGCTCCGGCCCAGAGCGTGTTCAACGTGCTCACCAACCCGGCCGAGCACGTGAAGCTCGACGGCTCCGGCTTCATCCGCAGCGTCGACCACGGCGACCGCATCCAGAAGGTCGGCCAGGTGTTCACCATGAACATGGAGGGCGAGCACATGGGCGGCGAATACCAGACCGACAACCACGTCACCGGTTACGTCGACGACAAGCTCGTCGCCTGGCAGACGGCGCCGGCCGGCACCGAGCCGAAGGGCTGGGAGTGGATGTACGAGCTCGACGCGAAGGGCCCGAACGAGACCGAGGTGACCCTCACGTACGACTGGAGCAAGGTCACCGACAAGGAACTGCTTAAGAAGGTGCACTTCCCGCTCGTCCAGGAGCACGCGCTCGAGGAGAGCCTGCAGAAGCTCTCCGAGCTGGCCGCAAGCTGACGCCTGAAGCGCACAAGGCGAAGCGCCGCACGCCCGAAAGGGGGTGCGGCGCTTCGTCGCGTCGGTCAGCGCGCGTCGGTCAGCGGGTGGGCTGCTGCGCGGGGTTGTCGTCGAGCCAGCCGCCGTTCTCCTCGGCCAGTTTCTCGAAGCGCTCGGCGAGCGCCTGCGCGACGGCGGAGGCGGCGTCGTCGATCGTCGCCTGACGCACGTAGACGCCCCAGTCGTGGTCTTCGTCGTCCTCTTCACCGGCGAGCGCCTCGCGGACGACGCGCACCTCGGTGAAGTCGTCCTCCTCGAGCAGGTCTTCAGCGATCTCGTCGGCGATCTCGCGTTCGGGGAAGATCATGAGGTACTCGGTCATGCCACCACTGTGCCAAGCGTGCTCGCCGATTGCCACAGGACGCGCCGCCGGTAGATTGGGCGGCGTTCCCCCACTCAAGGAGTCCCCCGAATGACTTGGGCGTTCGTCATCGCGCTGATCCTTCTCGTGCTCGTCGCGCTGAGCAACTTCGCGCTGCAGAAGCGCGTGCGCCAGCTCGAGCAGGAGGTGACCGATCTGCGCAGCGGCCAGGACATCTCCCAGCGCGTCAGCTACCTCGTGAACAACGGCCGCGAGGTCGAGGCGATCGCGGTGTACCGCAAGGCCACCGGGCTCGGTCTCGTCGAAAGCAAGAGCGCCGTCGAGGTCATCGCGAGGAACAACCCGCAGATCTGACGACGGCTCGGTTCACCCGGCTTTCACGACGTCGTCGCACGCCGGTCGTCGGGGCGCCACGACGACGTCGGCCGTCAGCCCTAGGTTCGCGGCGATGAACGGACGTTATGTGGCGGTGGGTGACTCGTTCACCGAGGGCGTCGGTGACGCGAACCTCATGTACCCCAACGGCGTGCGCGGGTGGGCCGATCGTATGGCCCGCCAGATGGGGCGCGCGGACGCGACGTGGGAGTACGCGAACTTCGCCATCCGCAGTAAACGCCTCGACGAGATCGTCGACGAACAGTTCGACGCCGCACTCGCGTTGAACCCGACGCTCATCTCCTTCTACGCAGGCGGCAACGACATCCTCGCCGTCCGCTCCGATATGCCCGCCATCATGGAGCGTTACGAGGCCGCGCTGCAGCGCCTCGTCGGATCGGGCGCGCAGGTGCTGCTGTTCACGACGTTCGACGTGAAGATCTCGACGGCGCTCGAGCCGCTGCGGCGGCGCATCGTCTTCTACAACGACTCCGTGCGCGAACTGGCCCGCCAGTACGGCTGCCTGCTCGTCGATCACACCCAGTTTCGCGAGTTCGACGACCCGCGCATGTGGGCGTTCGACCGCATCCACATGAGCCGGCTCGGGCACAAGCACCTCGCCGCCTACGTGCTCGCCGAACTCGGCATCCCCCACACGCTCAAACTGCCGGAGCTGCCTCCGTTCGAGGCGCCGCACTGGCGCGAGAGCATCCGCACCGAGAGCCGATGGCTCGCCACCGAGGTGATCCCCCTCCTCCGGCGCCGCATCAACGGCGTCCGTGAGGGCGATTCGCTCCCCCCGAAGTGGCCCGAACCGATCCGCCCCGCGGACGGCATGAAGCGACTGGCCCGTGCGCGCGCGGGTGACGCCGTCGAGGTCAGGGCACGCGCAGGTGAACGCCACGCCGGCTGAGCGCCCGCGTCACGCTCACGGGCGATCAGACGCCCGCGCCGCGCACCGCGACGTCGACGAGATCCCCGAGGCGGCGCGCCACGGATTCGACCTCGGCGCGTCCGGTACGCGTGCGGTTCAGCTCGAGCACCCCACCGGAGACGATGAGGCCCGCGGCGACGACGCTGCGCTCCGCGTCACCCCCCGCTGCGACGAGCAGCGCCGCGATGGCGTCCTCGAGACCGGCGACCAGCGCGACGACCTTCTCGCGATACGGCCCGGGCGCACCGAACAGCACCTCCCGTCCGACGACCATCGCGTTCTCGGGGTAGTCACGGGCCTGCTGCGCGAACGGTTCGAGCAGACGCAGGACGCGCTCGCGCACCCCACCGTCACCGGCGTCGTCGGGCAGGTGATCGTCGACGAGATCACGCCACTCGTGTTCGACGACCATCATGAGCAGTTCCGCCTTCGTCGGGGCGTACTGGAACACGGTGCCGGCGGCGACGTTGGCGCGCTTGGCCACCTCGGCCGTCGTCATGCGCTCGTACCCCACCTCACCGAGCAGGCTCTCGGCAGCCGCGAGGATGCGGGCCTGCTTGTCGGCCTTGTTGCGTGCGCGACGACCCTGCTGGTCCGCGCCGCTCACGACGGGACGTCGGCGGGTCACGACCGTGGCGTCAGGCGTACCCGGCGTGGGGGCCGGCCTCGTCGGGGCCGTCGAATCGGCCGACGGTGTCGCGGACGCGGCCGTGGCGCTGAGGGGAAGCGTCATGGATCGAAACATTACCCGGGCCGAAAGGCCCTGGTGGCGCCGCAAAAAATGAGTACAGTCAAAAATATCCGGAAACGAAGGAGACACCATGGACACCATGAAGGCCGCACGCCTCGACGTCACGCACCACACCCTGAACGTTGAGGAGGTACCCGTCCCGACGCCAGGGCCGGGCCAAGCCGTCATCGAGGTGAAGGCGGCGGGCGTCTGCCTGTCGGACGTGCACCTGCTCGAAGGGCTCATCGCGCCGCAGTTCCTCGACAGCGAGAAGGTGACGCTCGGTCACGAGGTCGCGGGCATCGTCACCGCCCTCGGTGATGGCGTGCCGACACTGCCCGGCATCGAGGTGGGCAGCCGCGTCCTGCTGCAGGCCGGCCACCGCCTCCCGAACGGCCGCATCCTGACGCGCGGTGTCGACTACGACGGCGGGTACGCCGAATACGCCGTCGCGCAGGCCGAGACGCTCGTCCCGATCCCCGGCGACCTCCCGTTCGAGCAGGCCGCCATCATCCCCGACGCCGTCTCGACGCCGTGGGCAGCCATCCAGACGAGCGGGCGCGTGCGCGCCGGGGAGGCCGTCGGCGTCTGGGGCCTCGGCGGGCTGGGCATTCACGCCGTGCAGTTGCTGCGTCTCATCGGCGCCTCCCCCATCGTCGCGATCGACCCGCTCGAGGCCGCCCGCGAACGGGCGCTCGCCGTCGGCGCCGACGTGGCGTGCGCCCCTGAAGACGCAGAGGACGCCATCCGTCAGCTCTCACCCCGCGGTCTCGACGTCGCGTTCGACTTCGCGGGCGTGGCCCCCGTGCGGGCCCAGGCGATGGCCTCCCTCGCGCCGCAGGGACGTCTCGTCATCGTCGGCCTCGCCGGGCGGCCCATCGAGATTCCGTCCGACACCGCATTCGCCTACAAGCAGCTGACGTTGCGCGGCCACTACGGCAGCGAGGGAACGGACGTCCACCAGCTCGTCGCGTTGACCCGCACGAAGCGGCTCGACCTGTCGGCGTCGATCAGCGGGGTCTTCCCGCTCGAGGAAGCGCCCGAGGTGCTCGAGCGGCTCGCGCGCAAGGACGGCAACCCGATCCGTTTCATCCTGCAGCCCTGACGGCGCACGCAGCCGTCCGCTCATCCATCGTCCGGCGCGATGATCTCGCGCACCCGACCTCGAGGAGATCCCATGTATTACAGCAGTGGAAACTACGAAGCCTTCGCCCGTCCCCGCCCGCCGAAGGACGCCGCGAGCAAGCACGCCTGGATCGTCGGCAGCGGCCTCGCGGGCCTCGCGGCGGCCGTCTTCATGATCCGTGACGCCGCCGTCCCCGGCGAGAACATCACGATCCTCGAGAAGGGCTCCCTCGCCGGTGGCGCCCTCGACGGGATCGAGGAGCCCGAGAAGGGGTTCGTCATCCGCGGTGGACGCGAGATGGAGAACCACTTCGAGTGCCTGTGGGATTGCTTCCGCACGATCCCCAGCCTTGAGGTCGAGGGCGCGTCCGTGCTCGACGAGTTCTACTGGCTCAACAAGGACGACCCGAACTACTCGCTGCAGCGCGCCACCGTCGAACGCGGCCAGGACGCGCACACCGACGGGTTGTTCACGCTGAACAAGAAGGCGCAGAAGGACCTCGTCAAGGTGTTCCTCGCGACGCGCGAGGAGATGGAGAACAAGCGCATCGACGAGGTGTTCGGCCGCGACTTCCTCGACAGCAACTTCTGGCTCTACTGGCGCACGATGTTCGCGTTCGAGGAATGGCACAGCGCACTCGAGATGAAGCTGTACCTGCACCGCTTCATCCACCACATCGGCGGACTGCCGGACTTCTCGGCGCTCAAGTTCACCAAGTACAACCAGTACGAGTCGCTCGTGCTGCCGATGACGAAGTGGCTGAGCGAGCAGGGCGTGCGTTTCCAGTACGACACGGAGGTGACGGACGTCGAGTTCGACCTGACGGCGTCGGCCAAGCGCGCGACCCGCATCGAGTGGACCCGCACCGGTGAGCACGCCGGTGACACGGGCGTCGACCTCGGGGAAGACGATTACGTCCTGATGACGATCGGCTCACTCGTCGACAACTCCGACGAGGGCGACCACCACACCGCCGCGACGCTGAACCGCGGCCCTGCGTCGGCGTGGGACCTGTGGAAGAAGATCGCGCGCAAGGATCCGTCGTTCGGGCGTCCCGAGGTGTTCTGCAGCTCCATCGACGAGACGAAGTGGGAGTCGGCGACCGTCACGACGCTCGATGAGCGCATCCCCGAGTACATCCGGCGCATCGCCAAGCGCGACCCCTTCAGCGGACGGGTCGTGACGGGCGGCATCGTCACCGTCAAGGATTCGAGCTGGCTCATGAGCTGGACGGTGAACCGCCAGCCGCACTTCAAGAAGCAGCCGAAGGACCAGATCGTCGTGTGGGTCTACAGCCTGTTCGTCGACACGCCCGGCGACTACGTCAAGAAGCCGATGAGCGAGTGCACCGGCGAGGAGATCACCGCCGAGTGGCTCTACCACCTCGGCGTGCCCGAGGCTGACATTCCCGAACTCGCGGCGACGGGCGCGAAGTGCGTACCGGTCATGATGCCGTACGTGACGTCGTTCTTCATGCCCCGCAAGGCCGGTGACCGCCCTGACGTCGTGCCGGAGGGCGCGGAGAACTTCGCCTTCATCGGCCAGTTCGCCGAGACGAGCCGCGACTGCATCTTCACGACCGAGTACTCGGTGCGCACCGGCATGGAAGCCACCTACCAGTTGTTCGGCGTCGAGCGCGGTGTTCCCGATGTGTTCAACTCGACCTACGACGTGCGGACGCTGCTCGACGCCTCGGCGCGCCTCAAGGACGGCGAGAAGACCGAGCTGCCCGGCCCCGCCGTACTGCGCCGCAAGATCGCGAAGGGGCTCGACTCCACCGAGATCGGCGTGCTGCTGCGCGAGCACGGCATCCTGTGACGGCGACCTGACGCCCGCATCGCGCGCCGAGGCCCTCATCCCGAGTCGGGGATGAGGGCATCGGCCATGCAGGTGTTGTACGACGACGGTGTGGCGCTGCGTCGCGCGCTCCGGAGGGTGCGACGTGCGTCTGACGAGCTCGGGCTCAGCGGGTGCCGTACGGCACGAGCGAACGCCCGGTCGAGCGCGGGCGCGGTCGTTCGCCGGGCCGCAGCGCGACGATGCCGTCGCGCCCGGCCGCGAAGACGCGCGTGTGAGAGCGCGATTCGAGCGCGTCGCGGTACTGCGCGTTCTGTTCGCTCAGCTCCTCGATCCGCGCCCGCAGCGCCGCGACCTGGTGCTCAAGCTCCATGATGCGTTGGATGCCGGCGAGCGAGACGCCCTCCGACGACAACTCCTGCACCTGACGCAACTGCGCGATGTCGCGCATCGAGTAGCGGCGACCGCCGCCACCCGTGCGTTCGGGGGTGACAAGCCCCAGACGGTCGTACTGGCGCAACGTCTGCGCGTGCATGCCCGCCAGTTCGGCCGCCACCGAGATGACGTAGACCGGCTTGGACGGGTCGGCACGCACGAAGTCGGCCTGCCCGGAGCGGAAACCACCGCTCTCGCGCGGTGTCACGACGCGGCCTGACGCGCCTTAGCGAGCAGCTCTTCGCGCGGGTCGGCTTCGCCCGCCGCGAGGGTCTCGACAGCCTGACGCTGCTCGTCGGTGAGCTCCTTCGGCACGACGACGTGAACCTTCGCGATGAGGTCGCCGGTCGCCTTCTTCGTCTTCACGCCACGGCCCTTGACGCGCAGGCTGCGGCCCGAGGGCGTGCCGGGCGCGACGCGGACCTTGACGCTCTTGCCGTCGAAGGTGGGCACCTGCACCGTGGCGCCGAGGGTCGCCTCGGCGAACGTCACGGGCAGCTCGACGGTGAGGTTGTCACCGTCGCGGCCGAAGATCGGGTCGGTGCCGACGCTGACGTGCAGGATCATGTCGCCGTTCGGGCCACCGCCGAAGCCGGCACGGCCCTTGCCGCGCAACCGGATCTTCTGCCCGTCCTTCACCCCGGCCGGAATGCGCGCGGTGAAGCTCTGGCCATCGGCGTCGCTGATGCGCACCTCGCTGCCCTCGACGGCCTGACGGAACGTGATCGAGGCGCGCGCCTCGACATCCTGGCCACCGCGCGGCTGCGCCTGACGCTGGTAGCCGCCCCCACCGGGGAACCCTCCGCCGGAGAAGCCACCACCGGCTCCGCCGAACTGTGCGAGCAGATCCTCGAGGTTGAGGCCCTGCTGACCGGCGCCACCCGCCGAATACGTGCGGGCGCCACCACCGCCGCCACCGAACATCGAGGAGAAAACGTCCTCGAAGCCGCCGGCTCCCCCGGCGCCGCCGCCGAAGCGGGCACCGCCGCGCGCCATCTGGCGAACGGCGTCGTACTGCTGACGCTGCTCGGGGTCGGCGAGCACCTGGTGAGCCTCGCCGATGTCCTTGAACTTCTGCTCCGCGGCAGCGTCACCGGGGTTCTTGTCCGGGTGCCACGTGCGGGCGAGCTTGCGGTAGGCCTTCTTGATCTCGTCCTCGCTCGCGTCCTGCGCGACACCGAGAGTGGCGTAGAAGTCCTTCTCGAACCAGTCCTGACTGGCCATGCGCACCTCCTGATCTGTGTGATGGCGCGTCGTCCGGCGTCCGGGACGCTGGGGGCGCGTATCGCGTGCGCGTGCGAAAGATGAATGTGGTCGAGGTGAGCGAGTCGCTCACCCGTGGTGGCGTGGGACCGAACGGTTCGTGCGGCCCCACGCCGACGTGGTTCGGCGTCAGCCTGCCACCGAGACGCGGGCGGCGCGCACGACGCGCTCACCCACCTTGTAGCCGGGCTGCAGCACCTGGACGACGAACGTTCCGTCGACGCCCTCGGGTGCCTCGGCCTCGACGTGCATGAGGGCCTCGTGGACGTTAGGGTCGAACGCTTCACCGGCCTCGCCGAAGCGAGCGACACCGTAGCGGTCGAGCGTCGTCTCCAGCTTGGAGGCGATCTTGCTCATCGGGCCGTCGGTGAGGTCGCCGTGCTGGCGGGCGAGCTCGATGTCGTCGAGCACCGGGATGAGGGATTCGACGACCGAACCGATCGTCGTCTCCTTCTCGCGGGCCCGGTCACGCTCGACGCGGTTGCGGTAGTTGACGTACTCGGCCTGCAGACGCTGCAGGTCGGCCAGGCGCTCGGCCGCGAGCTTGGTGTCGGGGTGCTCGTTCTCCTCGACGCTCTCGCTGGCCTCGCCCGCGACCTCGTCCGGCGTCGACGCCGATTCGGCCTCGTCGGCCTGCTGCTGAAGGTTCTCGCCGGCCGCGTCCTGCTCGGACGCCTTGACGTTCTTCGTGTTCTTGCCGCCGGGCAGGTCGTCGCCGACACCGCCGGCGAACGAGTTGTCACCCTCGCCCGGTGCGGGGTTGTTCTGTGCGTCCGTCATGTCGGACTCCTTCCTGCCACGCGGGTGATCCGGGTGGCACAGCGGCCGGTGAGCTGCCTGTGGGCAGCCCACCGGCCGTGCAGATCCGTGTCGCGCCGAGCCATGGCTCGACGATGTGAGGGCCCGGGTGGAGACCGTCACCGGCCTCCACCCGTCACCGCATCACTTCTTGGTGTCGTCCTCGTCGTCGACGACCTCGGCGTCCACGACGTCGTCGTCGCCACCGGACTGGGGCTGCTCCCCGGCAGCACCCTCAACACCGGCGTCGCCGGCCTCGGCGCTCGCGGCGTACATCGCAGCGCCCATCTTCTGGCTGGCCTCGGACAGCGCCGTGGCCTTGGCGTTGATGTCCTCCGGCGTCGCGGACGACTCCGGCTTCAGGGCCTCCTTGAGCTCGGCGAGGGCGCTCTCCGTGGCGGACTTCTCGTCAGCAGGCACCTTGTCGCCGTTCTCCTCGAGGAACTTCTCCGTCGAGTAGACGAGAGCCTCACCCGTGTTGCGGGCCTCAGCCTCCTCGCGACGCTTCGCGTCCTCGGCGGCGTGCTCCTCGGCCTCCTTGACCATGCGCTCGATGTCTTCCTTCGGCAGCGCGGAGCCACCGGAGATCGTCATCGACTGCTCCTTGTTCGTGCCACGGTCCTTCGCGGAGACGTGGACGATGCCGTTGGCGTCGATGTCGAACGTGACCTCGATCTGCGGCACGCCACGGGGAGCCGGGGCGATACCGGTGAGCTCGAAGTTACCGAGCGGCTTGTTGGCCTTGGCGATCTCACGCTCACCCTGGAACACCTGGATGTCGACCGACGGCTGGTTGTCCTCAGCCGTGGAGAACACCTCGGTGCGCTTCGTCGGGATGGCCGTGTTGCGCTCGATGAGCTTGGTGAACAGGCCACCCTTCGTCTCGATGCCGAGGCTCAGCGGTGTGACGTCGATGAGGAGGACGTCCTTGCGCTCACCCTTGAGGACACCGGCCTGCAGGGCGGCGCCGACGGCGACGACCTCGTCCGGGTTGACGCCCTTGTTCGGCTCCTTGCCGTCGCACAGCTTCGTCACGAGCTCCGTGACGGCCGGCATGCGGGTGGAACCACCGACGAGCACGACGTGGTCGATGTCGGAGACCTTGACGCCTGCGTCCTTGAGGACGTTCTCGAACGGCTTCTTCGTGCGCTCGAGCAGGTCGGAGGTCATCTTCTCGAACTGCGCGCGGGTGAGCGTCTCCTCCGCGTGGATCGGGCCGTTCTCGCCCATGGACAGGTACTGCAGGGAGATGTTCGTCGAGCTGGAGCTCGAGAGTTCCTTCTTGGCCTGCTCCGCGGCGTCACGCAGACGCTGCATGGCGATCTTGTCCTTCGACAGGTCGACGCCCGACTCGCTCTTCACCTTGTTGACGAGGTGGTCGACGATGCGCTGGTCCCAGTCGTCACCGCCGAGCTTGTTGTCACCGGAGGTGGCGCGCACCTGGATGGTGGCGAAGCCGTCCTCCTCGTCCTTGCCGACCTCGAGGAGGGAGACGTCGAACGTACCGCCACCGAGGTCGAAGACCAGGATGAGCTCGTCTTCCTTGCCCTTGTCGAGGCCGTAGGCCAGAGCAGCAGCGGTGGGCTCGTTGACGATGCGCAGGACGTTGAGGCCCGCGATCTCGCCGGCCTCCTTCGTGGCCTGACGCTCGGCGTCGTCGAAGTACGCCGGAACCGTGATGACGGCGTCCGTGACGTCCTCACCGAGGTAGGACTCGGCGTCGCGCTTGAGCTTCATGAGCGTGCGCGCCGAGATCTCCTGCGGGGTGTACTTCTTGTCGTCGATCTGCGTGCTCCAGTCGGTGCCCATGTGGCGCTTGACGGAGCGGATGGTGCGGTCGACGTTCGTCACGGCCTGACGCTTGGCGATCTCGCCGACGAGGATCTCGCCGCCCTTGGAGAACGCGACGACCGACGGGGTGGTGCGAGCGCCTTCGGCGTTCGCGATGATCTTGGGCTCGTTACCTTCGAGGACGGCAACGGCCGAGTTGGTGGTACCGAGGTCAATACCTACTGCGCGACCCATGAGGGATGCTCCTTCGTGTTGCTCACGACGACGCCGGGCCGCATGACCCGAGCCGTCAGGTTGACTGATGCTGACTCAACTCCGGTTGGTCTGCAGTGTCAATCCCAGACTCACCAAAGTTGCTCTTACTTGACTCAACTTTCGTGAGCGCTGGATCATTCCCGGGTGCCGAAGGATTTTCTCAAGAAGATTTTTCGGCGCGCGACGGCTGGGCGGTGCGCGCCGTTTCGGGGTCCGACGGCTGCACAACTCCCAAGGCTGGGCATTTGACGCCACCCCGGCGTCGCGTCGGCTGCGAAACCCACAAGATCGGGCGAAACGCAGCACGCGGACGTCAGTCTCGCGATCGGTCCTCGGCGAGGTACTTCTCCACCGCCCGGGCCGCCTGACGAGCCGCGCGGGAGGCGCCGATCGTGCTCGCCGACGGCCCGTAGCCGACGAAGTGGATCCGCGGGTCGAGCGCGGCCGTCGTCGCGCCCTGGACGTTGCCCGGCACCCGCTCGAGCGCGATGCCGCCGGCCGACGAGCGCAGGTGCAACGGCGCGAGGTGGTCGATCGCGGGCCGGAAGCCCGTCGCCCACAGAATGACGTCGACACGCTCGAACCGGCCATCCGACCAGCGCAGCCCGTCCGGTTCGATCCGCTCGAACATCGGCAACCGCGCGTCGTACACACCGAGGCGGGCCGCATCCTTCTCCTGGGGCCGCAAGGTGAGTGCTGTCCCGGAGACGACACTCTGAACCGGCAACCCCTGCACGGCCCGCTCCTCGATGCCCGTGACGACGGCGACGCCGTCGAACCCCTCGCTCCACACCGGCTCGCGCCGCGTCACCCACACGACGTCGGCGATCGGGGCGATCTGCCCGATGAACTGCACCGCCGACGCGCCGCCCCCGACGACCGCGACACGCTTGCCGCGCAGGTGCTCCGGGCCGGGGTAGGTGGCGGTGTGGAACTGCTCCCCCGCGAACTGCGCCGCACCCGGATAGGTCGGCACGAAGGGCCGGGTCCATGTGCCCGTCGCATTGACGAGGGTGCGCGTGCGCCACGTGCGGCCGTCGTCGGCCGTGACGACGAGCGGGCCCCGCCGCGCCCCGTCCTCCGCCTCCACGCGCATCACCTTGACGGGCCGTTCGACCGGCAGGTCGTGTTCGCTCTCGTACTCACCGAAGTACTCCGGAATGACGACGTTCGCCCGTTCCGGTGAGCGCCCGGGCGCGGTTGAGTCGGGCAGGTCGGCGACTCCGTGGACGTCGTCCATCGTGAGCGCGTCCCAGCGGTGCTGCCACGCCCCGCCCGGGCCGGAATCGCGGTCGAGCACGACGTGCTCGATGCCCCGCCGCTTCAGCGCATAGGACGACGCCAGGCCACCCTGACCGGCTCCGATGACGAGGGAATCGTGGATCACGCACACGAGAACGCCGCCGATCGTGCGGTTATGCCGTCACCGGCCGCGCTGATTACCGCCGGGTAGGCTCTTCGGGCAGTGGGGCGATCGGCAAGGCCACCCCATCGAGACGACATGCAGAGGGTGACGAACACGTGAGCGCACAGGCCGTTGCTGCCGACGAGAAGGTGCAGGGCGAGAACGTCACCGTCCGTCGCGTGCGCCGCGGCACGACCCAGGCCCGCGTCACCACGCTCAAGGGTCCGGCAGGCCGGGACTTCGTCCTGCTCGCCGGCATCGGCGTCGCCTCGAACTACTACGTACGCCTCGCGGCGGACCTCAACACCACCGGTTCGGTCCACGCCATCGACCTGCCCGGGTTCGGCGGGGTGCGTCACCGCGACCGCGCGCTCGACATCGGCGACTTCGCCGAGATCGCGGGCGCCGTCATCGACGACCTCGGCCTCGACGACCCCGTCGTCATTGGTCACTCGATGGGCGCTCAGGTCGCCACGGAGCTTGCCGCCCGCCGCCCCGAGCTCACCTCGCTCGTCCTCATCGGCCCTGTCATCGACGCCGACGCCCGCACCATCCCCCAGCAGATCCTTCGCCTCGCGCACTCCGCGCTCTACGAACCGGGCGCGGTGCGGGTGCTCGTCGGGATGTCGTACGCGATGTGCGGCCCGCGCTGGATCCTCAAGACCCTGCCTCGCATGATGCGCTACCGCATCGAGGAGCGCATCGGCGCCGTGCAGGCCGACACGCTCATCGTGCGCGGCGACCACGACGCGAACTGCCCTCGCGAGTGGGCCGAGCGCCTCGTCGAGCTCGTTCCTCGCGGCCGAGCCGTCGAGGTCGACGACGCCGCGCACTCCGTCATGTACCGCCACGCGCACGAGGTGGCGAAGCTCTGCCTGCTCCACGACGGGGGCGAGGAAGCCGTGCGCGAGCTCGAGCCGCCGAGCAAACCGCGCCACCCCGCCATGCGGGTGCGCGGCGTCGCGATGAACGTCGCCGGCATGGTGCGCGGCGACGACGCGCTCATCGCGCGCGGCATCGTCACCCAGCGCCACGCCACCGACATGGCCGACTGAACCAGCCGCACCAACACAGCTCGGCCCCGAAACGGCGAACGTTGCGGGGCCGAGGTGCGTCCACAGGTCAGTTGACCGTGAACTCCTGCGAGGTTCCGGTGTACGGCGAGACCTTGCCGTTCCAGCCGTTCTTCCAGTCACCCGTCTGCACAAGGCGGTAGGTGCCCGCCGGGACGTCGCCCCGGATGCGCCAGTCCACCGTCGTGCGCGAGTATGAGGCGCCCTCGCGCTTCCACGTGTAGGACGTGTCCCAGTCGCGGTCGGTGAGGTAGGTGACCCACTGCGAGCCCTCCTTGCGCTGCACCTCGAGGAAACTGCGCTGCGTGCGGAAGTCGTTCTTCGGGTGACCGCCGCGGAAGACCGCCGTCGCCGTCTGGCCACGTGAGTAGGAGGCCTTCGGCTGGGTGAGCACCTGGCCGAACGACTGGCTGAGCGGCTTGTCGTCGAGCACGACACCGGCGCGCGACGCCCCACCGGATTTCGTCGTCGGCGTGACCTGGTTGCTCACGCTCGTCCCGTCACGCATGGCCTTGGCCAGGCCCGAGTACTCCTGGAGGAAGGCACCGAGCTGGTTCGGGCCGAACTCCGTCGACGCACCCTCGTAGTGCTGCTTCGCGTACTCCTCACGCGTCGTGAGGTAGCCCATGTAGGAGTTCGTCAGGCCCGCGACGACGACGTTGTCGACGCCCGTGCCGGCGAGCTGCTTGCTCACCTCGGCCCGGATACGGCGACCGCTCATCGTCGTGGCCTCGGCGGGAACACCGACGAGCGCGACGTTGCCGATGCGCAGGATCTGCACCGGAGCCGCCGTGGGCGCCATA
Organism: Dermacoccus sp. PAMC28757; assembly: GCF_014302635.1. NCBI lineage: Bacteria > Bacillati > Actinomycetota > Actinomycetes > Micrococcales > Dermacoccaceae > Dermacoccus > Dermacoccus sp. PAMC28757. The sequence goes on from NZ_CP060292.1 coordinate 89,004, forward strand.
CCGAGCTTCCCGTCCGGCAGGAGCACGGCCTTCTCCTCCTGGCACGCGTCGTCGGCACCGAGGATCGTCGTGAGCGACGCCAGGGCGAAGCGCGTGAGGCCCCCGAGGGCCGAGGTGTCGATCTTGTTGTACTTGTCGGTGACGCTGAAGCTGCCCTTCGTCATGCCCTCGTAGATGCCGGGGATGTCGGACGGGCCGTTCTCGGCGCCGGCCGCGAACGACCAACCGCGAGCGGGCTTGCACAGCTTCTTTTCACCGGCGCCCTGCGTGTACTCGCCCTTGACCGTGTAGTCGGCGAAGTTGGCCCAACGCCCACGGGAGTCGATGGGACCAGTTACCGGGGTCGACGGGCCGTTCCACAGCTGCTCGCCCCGCGTGTACTGGCGCATTCCGTCGATCTCGGTGTTGACGAAGTCGTCGCTCGAACCACCGAAGCCGGGCGCCGATTTCGAGTTGCCCTGCGTGGAGACGACGTCGCCCTCGTCCGAGCTGGCGAACGCCGCGACGAAGGTCTTGGCCTTCGTCGGGTCGGACTTCATCTTCTTCTCGAACTCGTACTGCGCGCGGCCCTTCGTGTCGCCGCTGATGTGCGTCGTGTCCTTCGAGAACTGCGTCGGGTGCGTCGAGAACCAGTTGATCATTCCGACCGGCTGACCCGACGCGGACGTCAGCTTGAGCACCGTCATCGTCTCGTTGACGTTCGAGTCGAAGGAACCGGCGTCCTTGTTCGCCTCGTACGCCTTCGCGGAGCGGTTCTTCGTCGCGCCCGAGAGGTTGCCGCTCGTCACGGAGATGTTGCCCGGCTCGACGTTGGCGTCCGCGCGCTCGATGGAGGCGACGATGCCGTTGACCATGGCATCGAAGTTGCGCTGGTCGTAGCCGGAGCCCGACTTGTCGGCCCCGGCGATCTGGTAGAGCTTGTCGTGCGACTGGCCGGAGTTGGCGACGTGGGTGTGCGTGGCCGAGAGCATGACGTTCGAGTCGTCGTAGCGGCTGCCGTACTTGGCCTTGAGCTTGTTGACGACGCCCAGCTTCACCGACTGGAACATGGCACCGGCGTCGGCGCTGACGAAGACGACGCGCTTGCCCGTCTTCGGGTCCCCCATGACGTAGGCGTGCGAGTACAGGCGCTCCTGGAGGCCGTTCATCTCCTGGTTGGCCGCGTATCCGAAAGCACCGGTCTCGGCCACCGCGCCGGTGATGTCGTAGATGCCCGCACCCACGAGGTACGGGGCGTTCGTCTCGGCCGACGCCGCCGGAGCCCCGGCGAGCGAACCCGCCGTGACGGCGAGAGCGCCCATCATCGCGAGCGCCGAGACCCGCTTGCTCTGCTTCTGCATTCCGTTCGCCTTCCTCTGTGACGCACGACACGTCAACGACCCGCACAGGTTATCCCGGACGTGCGATCAGTTAGGGGAAATGTCACCGAAACCTGGACGACCGCGCCGGGTGTCCCCCGACGCGGTCGCTCACGTGGCGCCCGGAAGACCGGTCAGGCGCCGATGGCGTTGAGCGCGTCGATGTCGCCGGGCTCGAGCGTGACGTCGCCCGCACCGCAGTTCTCCTCGAGGTGCGCCACCGACGAGGTGCCCGGAATGAGCAGGACGTTCTCGGAGCGCCCGAGCAGCCACGCGAGGCCGACCTGCGAAGGCGTGATGCCGCGCTCCTCGGCAATGGCCTTGACGGTCTCGTTCTCCGCCACCTTCGGCATGCCCGGGAAGGCCGAACCGAGCGGGAAGAACGGCACGTAGGCCACGCCTCGCTCGGCGCACAGCGTGAGGGTGGCCTCGTCGTCGCGGGCGAGCAGGCTGTAGGGGTTCTGCACGCAGACGGCGCCGGCGTCGATGCCCCGGGCGGCCTCGTCCCTCGTCACGTTGCTCACGCCGAAGTGCTCGAGGAGGCCGTCGTCGACCAGTTCCTGCATGGCGGCGAGCTGGTCGTCGAGCGGGCAGTACTCGGTGCCCGGGTCGCTCATCTCGTCCTTCGGCATGACGCGCAGGTTGACGACGGGGAGGCGCTCCACGCCGAGGGTGTCGAGGTTCTCGCGAACCGCTGCCTTGAGGGCGTCGGGGTGCTGATCGGGCAGCCAGTTGCCCTGCTCGTCGCGGCGGGCACCGATCTTGGACACGAGGACGAGGTCGTCGGCGTACGGGTGCAGCGCCTCACGGATGAGCTCGTTGGAGACGTTCGGCCCGTAGAACTGCGACGTGTCGATGTGGTTGATGCCGAGCTCGACCGCGCGCTTGAGCACGGCGATGGCTTCGTCGTGGTCTCGTGGCGGCCCGAACACGCCGGGGCCGGGCAACTGCATGGCGCCGTACCCGACGCGAGCGACGGAATGCCCTGCCAGTTCGTAAGTCGTCATGGCTCTATTCGACTACTCGCAAGCGGTCGACGAAAGGTGGCGTCCGTTCGATTTCGGTGGGCGGGACGGGCCTCGTCAGCCGAACAGGTCGAGGTGCCACAGGGCGGAAGCGCCCTCGAGCAGCAGCCAGAAACGTGCGAATCGTCCCACGAGGACGGTGGAGAGGAAGATCGTCATGCTCATGCGCACGCTGCCCGCGACGACCGCCATGACGAGCAGCGGCGGCAACCCGACGAACGACGACGCCAGCATGATTCCGGTCGACAGCAGCGGCTGCTGCGTGAGCCGGTTCGACCACCGCTCGTACGTCTCCCGACGCTTGCCCTTGTCGAGCTTCTTCTGCAGCCACGCCGACTCGGTGCCCCGTGCACCGAGCACGTACCAGACGACCTTCCCGAGTGTCTGACCGGCAGCGGCGACGAGGGCGAGCCCTACCGTCAGCGCAGGGTCGGAGCGCAGCCCGATGACGGGCAGATACGCCTCGACGTTGAAGAACGGCAGCAGCGCCGACGCGACACCGACCCCGAAGGCCAGGAGCAGCGCCGTCACCGATCACTCGTTCCGGCAGCTCCATTGGTTCCGGTGGTTCCGGTCTCTGGCGCCGAGTCCGCTGCGCCGGTGAACGGCGGAATCGGCAGGCCGATCGCGAGGAGCCGGCGCAACGACACGACCTTGAGCACCACGAGCGCGAGCGCAATGACGAGGCCCACCCACATCGACCCGGTGAGGAGCATGAGGACGACGACAGCCGCAGAGTTGACCGCCTTCGCGGGCTTCGACCAGTTCCACGTGAAGATCGTGCGGTCGACCTCGAAGAAGTAGTTCGGCGAACGCACCCACCAGGCGAGGAACGCGATCGACAGGAACGCGTCGATCGTCATGAACTGGAAGAGGTAGATGAAGATCGGCACGACGAAATCGTGGTGCAGCCACGCGAGGCCGAGGTAGACGGGCGCGCAGTTGACGCGGTCGCACAGGATGTCGAGGACCGCGCCGATGCGCGTCTCGCATCCGAGTTTGCGAGCGACAGCACCGTCGAGGATGTCGCCGACCCAGTAGATGCCGAGCGCCGCCCACAGGAGGTGCTCGTCACGTCTGACCACGGCGAGCGCCGCCACCGCGAGGGAGGCTATGGTACGCACGAACGTGATGACCGTTGCCGGGGTCCAGAGTCGTTCGGCGGCGGGGTCGGCACCGTAGCGCTCCACCAGCGTCATGCCTACCTCGTCTCCTGTGCGTGCGACGAGGCGATCATGACACGCACGAACGTCCCAATCGCACGCCACGCGGCGTCGAGACGCGTTCGCAACCTCCCGATCAGCCGCGGGGCGCGTACATGATGACGGCGACGCCCACGAGGCAGACGAGCGCGCCGACGATGTCGTAGCGGTCGGGGCGGAAGCCGTCGAGCGCCATCGCCCACAGCAGCGAGCCCGCGACGAAGACCCCGCCGTAGGCCGCGAGGATGCGCCCGAAGTTCGCGTCCTGCTGCAAGGTGGCCACGAATCCGTAGATGCCGAGCGAGACGACACCCGCGCCGATCCACGCCCAACCGCGGTGTTCGCGCACGCCCTGCCACACGAGCCAAGCGCCGCCGATCTCGGTGAGCGCGGCGAGGGCGAACAGGGCGACGGAGCGCAGGATCGTCATGTCTGCATCGTCTCAGGCGTCACTCGAGCACGAGGTGCTGACGTCCGTCGATCAGTTCTCGCGCAGCATCGAGATGGCCCGCATGAGTGGCTGTCTCCGTGATGACGTGCAGCAGCGCATCGCGCAGGTTCTCGACGTGGCAGGGGCCCCACGCGTCGCGCCACTGCAGCGGACGTGCTTCCAGTGACATGGCGGCGATGACGGCGTCGGCCGCGCGGCATTCGCGCTCGTACAGGTCGAGGACGGTCGCGAGTGTTTCGCGCCCGGGAACCTGCCACGCGTCGTCAGCGAGCCGAACCCCTTCACCGGCCATGACCCAGCGGAACCAGAAGCGCTCGACGTCGAGCGCGAGGTGGTGGACCGCACCCAGGAGGCTCCAACTCGAGGGAAGCGGGGCCCTGCGGGCGGCGTTGTCGTCGAGTCCCTCGAGGCTGGCACGCACGTGGCCACGCTGCTTTTCGAGGTAGGCGATGAGCACCGCGCGTTCGTCCATGGACCCAAGTCTGCCGGATTCGTGAGCGGCTCCGTCAGAGCGAGAGCAGGCCGCGCACGAGCGCACTCGCGCCGCCGATGCCGGCCAGGAGCATGGCGAGCGCCTTGGCCCGCTCCGTCGGAACGTGGCGTGCGAGCCCGCTTCCCATCCCGATACCGACGAGCACGAGCACGACCACGTACGGCAGGAGCCACAGCGGCGGCAACTCGTGGACGCCCGTCGAGCCGAGGAGCACCTTCGCGGCCACCGAGACGGCACCCATCGTCATGAAGATCGGCTGGAGCGTGGCCGCGAACGACGTGTGCTCCCAGCGCGTCAGTCGCGAGTGAATGACGAGCACCGGCGCGGACACCCCGCTGACCGTGTTGAAGAAGCCGCCGACAACGCCGGCCACGGGCGTCGGCCAGGCGCGGGTGACGTGGGGCAGGCGGCCGAGGCGATCGGCGAGCGCGGTGAACGCGATGGCGCCCAGCACCGCCGCACCCACGATGACCTGCAGCCACGCGGCCGACGCCGCCCTCACGACGAGCGCGCCCACGACCGCCCCGGGCACGACACACGCACAGATGACGGCGGCACGGCGCCAATCCACCTGGCGGCGCAGGGTGAGGGTGAGCAGCAGCCCCGAGACGGTCGTCGTCGCGTTCGCGAGCAGGACGCCGGTGGCCGCTCCCATGACGAGGGTGAGCGTCGGGGCGAGGACGAGACCCATGCCGGAACCCGAGAGTCGTTGCAGCACAGCACCGATGAGGATGGCGCAGGTGACGGCAGCGAGCGTCGTCACGGTGAGATCCACGAGACCATTGAACACCGATGGACGCGCGCCACAGGATTCCCCGTTTGTGAGGCACGGACGAGGTCGTCACAATGAGCCGGTGCATGACGTACTCGATCTCCTCCGGCGGCGACTGGCGGCCGGCTCCACGCCCGGCTCGCGTGACGACGACGCGCGCCTCGCTGTCGTCCTCGAGGGCGGCAGTTCACGTGCCGCGTACGGCGGGGGCATGGTGGCCGAGATGGAGGAGCGTGACCTTCTCCCTGCCGTCGACGCCGTTTACGGAACGTCGGCCGGAGCGCTCAACGGGGCCTGGCTCGTGTGCGGGCGGGCGCGAGCCAACATCCACGGCTGGTGGGCTCCCGAGAGCATGAACGCCACCATCCGACCGCGAAACGCGTTGCGCGGAAAGCCGGTCGTCGACACCGACGTCATCGTCTACGACCTGTACGAGAACGTCACGCCCATGGGCTTCGAGGAGATTCTCGCCAGCGACGTCGAGTACCACCCCATCGCCACGGCCGCAGCGACGGGCGAATCGGTCGACCTCGTGAACACGATCCACGACAAGGCGAGTTTGCAGAACGCCATGCGGGCCACGGCCCGTCTGCCCGTGTTGGGCGGGCCGCCCGTCGAGATCGACGGGGAGTTGTACATCGACGGCGGCATCAGTGAGAACGTGCCGATCGAGACCGCCCTCGAGCAGGGTGCGACGCACGTGCTGGTGCTTCGTACGAAGGCGCCGTCCCTGGAGATCTCCCCGGACAAGCGCATCGAACGTCAGCTCGTGGCGCGGTGGATGACGCGGCACGCGCCCGGTTCGGCCGGCGCGTGGAAGCGTCGCGCGGAACGCAAGGTGGAGCTCGAGTCGCTCATGTACGACGACCCGCGCATCCTGCAGGTCTCACCACCCGCCGACGTGGCGCGCATCTCCGTCGTCGGCCGGGCTGAGGACGTTCAGCGCCGCGCCGTCGAGGACGGCCGGCGCATCATGGCCGATCTGCTCGACGAGGCAGACATCGCGCGCTCCTCCACCTCGGAAGCCTTGCACGGGCCCCACTGACCCGCTCCAGACGGCCCCCCCCCCCCCAGACGACGAACGGCCGGTGAGGAGTGAATCCTCACCGGCCGTTCGTCGTTCGGAAGAAACGTTGCCGCGTCAGCGTCGGCCGCTGCGCGAGTTCGCGGAGAACGACGCCGCTCCCCCACCGCTGCGGCCACCCGTGGCCGACCCGTTACGGCGCGAGCCGCCGCGGGCCCCACCGCCCTGGCCGCCACGTTCGCTCGAACCCTGCGACCCACCTCGGCCGGAACCGCCGCGCTTCTGGCCCGAACCGCCCTGACCACCACGGCTGCGACCACCGGAGGGCGAGCCGCCCCTCTTCGAGGGCTGCTGGACGGGCGCACTCGGCATCGCAGCAGCCACGGCGCTGGCGTCGAGAAGCGAACGCTCGCCGGGGGCGAGTTCCTGCAGCAGCGGGTGCGCACTGTCGACCGACGTCGTCGTCGCGGTGATCTTCGCCGCGCGCAGGAGCGACTTCACGTCGCCGCGCTGATCCGGCGTCATGAGCGTGATGACGGTGCCCGCCGCGCCGGCGCGTGCCGTACGTCCCGAGCGGTGCAGGTAGGCCTTGTGCTCGGCCGGCGGGTCGGCGTGAACGACGAGCGACACGTCGTCGACGTGGATACCGCGCGCCGCGATGTCGGTGGCCACGAGCGTGCGAACGCTGCCCGAGTGGAAGGCGTCGAGGTTACGCACGCGGGCGTTCTGCGACAGGTTGCCGTGCAGGTCGACCGACGGCACACCGCGGGCGGCGAGCTGCTTCGACAGCTTCTTCGCGCCGTGCTTGGTGCGGGTGAAGACGACGGTGCGCCCCGGCGCGGAGACGAGGTCGGTGAGGACGTCCATGCGCGTGTCCTTGTCGACGGCGAGCACGTGGTGCTCCATCGTCGCCACCGGCGAGCTGGCCGAATCGGCTTCGTGCGTCACGGGGTTCGTGAGGAACTTCTTGACGAGAACGTCGATGCCGTTGTCGAGCGTCGCCGAGAACAGCAGGTGCTGAGCGTCGCTCGGCACCTTCGAGAGGATGCGCTTGACGCCGGGCAGGAAGCCCATGTCGGCCATGTGGTCGGCCTCGTCGAGCACGCAGACCTCGACGTCCTCGAGGTTGCAGAAGCCCTGACCCATGAGGTCCTCGAGGCGTCCGGGACACGCGACGAGAACGTCGACCCCGGCGGCGAGCGCCTTGACCTGCGGGTTCTGGCCGACACCACCGAAGACGGTCGTGTAGGTCAGGCCGGCGGCCTCGGCGAGGGGCTTCAGCGAGTCGGCGATCTGGTTGGCGAGCTCACGCGTCGGTGCGAGGACGAGCGAACGCGGCTTGTACGTGCGCGTTTCGTAGCGCGTCTCGTCGAGACGAGCGACGAGCGGCAGGAGGAATGCGAACGTCTTGCCCGAGCCGGTACGGCCACGGCCGAGAACGTCACGGCCACCGAGGGAGTCGGGCAGCGTCGCGGCCTGGATGGGGGTGGGCGTGGTGATGCCCAGCTTGTCGAGCGTCTTCGTCAGGACGGCAGGCACGCCGAGATCGGCAAAGGAAGTCAAGAAATCTCCGAACACATGGATTCACCCGCGAGGCGTAACACCTCGCGTCGCAGGCGAACTCGTTGTTCTCACGATCACCGGGTCGACGGGCGAGAAACGTCGCCTCCGGCCGACCGGCCACCTGCTCGAACGGCCAGTCTACGCGCTGTACAGGCAGACTCCTGCCGCCGCTCACGTCCAGGGCACCCCGGACGCGTGAATCGCAGCCGTCGGCGCCCCATCCTTGTGTGCCCATAGGCTGGGCAACGCACCGCACACATGCCTAGGCTGCACGCAGACCAATCCGTCCACCGCGCCCGCCCGAAGAACCTGACGGCACGCGATCCGCGTGCCGAGGACGCCGACAGCACAAGGGGAATTCGATGGCCGCCATCGCCCACACACCAGCCCGTCGGTTGGACGATCACCCGCCCATCAGCCGTGGTTCGCTCACGGTGGCCGGCATGTCGACCATCATCGAGTGGTACGACTTCACGCTGTATCTCTACATGACGACGGTGATCTCCCGCGTCTTCTTCGGGGGCGGCACCGGCGGCACCGCCGCCACGTTGCTCGTGTTCGCATTCACCTACCTGCTGCGCCCGGTCGGCGCGGCGGTGTTCGGTCACATCGGCGACCGGATCGGGCGCAAGCCGGTTCTGCTCATCTCGATGGCGCTCATGACGGTCGCGATGCTCGTCACCGCACTGCTGCCGACCTACGCGTCGATCGGTGCGACGGCGGGCTGGCTCATGATGGCGATGCGCTGCCTCATGTCCTTCAGCGTCGGCGGTGAGTACTCCGGCGTCATCACCTACCTCGTCGAAGGTGCGGAGCCGAAGCGTCGCGGATTCATCACGTCGCTGGCCTCGGCGGCCAGTGAGGTCGGCGGTCTCATGGCTGTCGGTCTCGCCGCCCTCACGACGTCGTTCTTCACCGGCCCGGACCTCGACTCGTGGGGCTGGCGCATCCCGTTCTTCATCGGGGCGATCATGGCCGGCGCCACGCTCCTCATGCGCTCGCGCATGGACGAGTCGCCCGTCTTCGAGGAGGAGGACGAGGACGACAAGGCGACGAACCCCCTCGTCGAGGTGCTTCGTGTCGAGCCCGGCGCCGTCGCCCGCGGCTTCGCTATCTCCGCGCTCGGCTCGATCACCTACTACGTCGGCATCGGCTATGCGCCGACCTTCCTGCAGAACGCCGGCAAGTTCAGCGAGAGCGACGCCCTGTGGCTCGGTACCGCAGCCGCGGTCGCCGTCATCCTCGTGACGCCCTTCGCGGGCATGGCCGCCGACCGCTTCGGGCGCCGCCCGATCCTGCTCCTGTTCGGCGTCCTCGCGGCGGTGACCTCGCTGACGATGTTCCAGCTCATGGCCTCCGGCAGCCGAGGCGCAGCGCTCACCGGAGCACTCGTCCTCGCCGCTGTCGCCGGTGGCTGGAGCGCCGTCGCCGCGTCGACGATCGCCGAGCAGTTCAAGTCGAAGGCACGCATGTCCGGCATGGCGCTCGGCTTCACGACGGCCACGGCCATCTTCGGCGGGTTCGCCCCGCTGGTCGGCGAGCGCCTCATCGAGATGACCGACTGGAAGCCCGCCCCCGGCGCGATGATCGCCGTCGTCGCGCTCTGTGTGCTGCCGGTCGTCTGGTATCAAAAGGAAACGGCCCCGGCCGTCGTCGAGAACGAGACACACTGAGGCAGGCCGCTACCCCAGCATGCGGGTGGCGGACGAGAGATCGGCGGGCACGCGGTAGACGCGTTGCTCGCCGTTCTTCGTCACGGTGACGACGAATGCGTCACCCTCCTTCGTCACGTTCTCGACGGTGGCGTCCGGCACGAGCGAGCGGACGGCCGTCGTCACGTTGCGCACCTGCGTCGCGGTGGCGGTGTCGCTGAGCTCGGCCCGCGCGGCGGCACTGGCGTCCGTGGCCCACGACGCGACGACCGCTTGAGCCCCTGCTCCGAGGGCGACGAGCGTGGCCGCGACGGTCAGCGTGACCGTGGCGAGCGTGCGGATGGGACGACGACGGTGAAGCCTTCGTGGCATGGCGTTTCTCTCCTTCGAGGTTGTCTCGCGAACGAGCGTCACCGCCCCGGCTGTGGCGCTCCTGTCACCGCCGTGTCACCGGCATGGGAGCCGTCACCGGACGTTCGTCCCGGCGCCCCGCCTCGCAGCGGGGGTGGTCTGCGAGGTACCGGACGGGCGCATCAGCGCAGCCGTTCGCCTCTCGTGAGGACGAGTCACATGAAGAAAATCGTCGCGTCGCTGTTCGCGCTGTTGAGCGCGAGTGTCGTGGCGTGCGGCTCCCCCGAGGCCGCCGTGATCGACTCACCGTGGTCGTCCGTCGCCACAGGCATGAGCGGCGACTGGGGTTGGCGACTCGTGCAGTCGACGAAGGGTGAGCACCGTTGCCTGGGCCTCGTCGCGGGGCGCGACGGTGAGGTGCCCTCGACGAAGGCTGCGGGACGCGCCCTCGCGCAGCCGCGCAAGGATGACGACGTGCGCGCCTCCGGCTCGTGCTCCTTCGTCGGAACCCTTTCGAAGACGACGACACGCGACGTGAAACTCGAGCTCGACGACACCTCGACCCTGTCGGCGGGCATGGTGCCGGCCAAGGCCATGACTCTGCTCGCGGGAACCGTCACGACGCCGACCCAACCGATCGTCGACATCGAGGGACTCCCCCGGGCCCGCTACTGGCTCGCACCGAATCTCGACACGAGCGGCACCTTCGACCTCCAGGGCGCCGACGGTGCGGCGGTCGCCTTCACCACGCCCCTGTGATCACGCCTCGTGGGCGCACCCGCGAGTTGAGACAATGCCGGACGTGAACACGAGCGACGTCCCCTGGGCCATGCAGATCGCGCTGCGCGTGGAGAAGAGCGACCCACCGAGCGACATCGGCGCCTGTGAAGCGGCCGCTCGCGCGTGCGTCGGGCTGATCGTCGAAGCGGAGCGCCGGGCCGCCGCCCCGCTCGCTGAATCGGACGAGGCTGTGGTGGACACCTCGTGGCTCGAGGCCGTCGACGCGTGGCGCGGCATCGCCATCCGCAAGATCGTGCGGCGCGCCCGCGGCAAGCGCTGGGACGACGCGCAGACCGTGCCCGGCTTCACGTGCACGCAGGGCCGCGCCGAGGCGCGCGCCTTCGTCCCGGCACCGGTCAAGCCGCTGCCGCCCGAACTCGCGAAGATGCAGGTCGAAGGCACCGCGCTGCCCGAGGGTGAGAGCACCACCGAGAACGCGATGGTGACAGTGCGCATCAGCCCCCTCGTCGAGATGACGAGCGGCAAAACGGCCGCACAGTGTGCCCACGCGGCGCAGCGGGCGTGGGAGGCGATGACGCCCGACGAGCGCAGCCGCTGGGCGAACGACGGCCACCGCGTGCGGGTCGTGCGCGACACGGAAGCGGCTTGGGCCGCCGACGCGGGCCGCGTCAGCATCATCGACGCCGGCTTCACCGAACTCGAGGGCCAGCACGAGACGACACGCGCGAACTGGTGAGTGCGAGGCGTTCGGCTTGAGCGTCGCGTTCCCCGTCCGGGGCGAGGCTCTCCCACATGCGCGACTCCTCGCGCATGTGGGGAGGTCAGAGCCCAAGGGTTCCCCACTCGCGCGGCATCTCGCGCATGTGGGAGGCGCCGTGACCGCCCCCATCTGTCCACGGGGTCGCAGCAGCCCTTGGTGATTCGTTGAACGTTCAATAGCCTGGGTCGACACCCCCTTTCGAAGGAGCAGGTATGAAGATCGGCGTCGTTCTCGGATCCATCCGTGACACCCGCAAGGGCGAACTCGTGGCGCAGTGGGTGCTCGACCAGTCATCCGCACGTGACGACGCCGAGTTCGAGCTCATCGACCTCGCCTCGTTCGACGTGCCGCTCCTGACGAGTGCCACCCTCCCGGCCCAGGCGAACCGCTCCTACGACAACGAGCAGGTGACGGCGTGGAGCAAGGCGATCGACGCGTGTGACGCGTACGTCTTCGTCACGCCCGAGTACAACCACGGCGTGCCCGGCGGTTTCAAGAACGCCGTCGACTCCCTCGGCCCGGAGTGGCAGAGCAAGCCCGTCGGCCTCGTCTCCTACGGCGCCGACGGCGGCGTGCGCGCCGTGGAGCACTGGCGCCAGATCCTCGCCAACTTCCACATGATCGTCGTGCGCCAGCAGGTCTCGCTCCTGCTGTTCAGCGAGTTCACCGAGAACGGCCTCAAGCTCGAGGACCGCCGCGCCGGCGAGCTCACCATGCTGTTCGACCAGGTCGTCTCCGCGGCCAAGCGCTGCGCCTGAGCGGTTCCCTCACGGCCGGTCGGCGCTCGCGGACGGCGGGCTCGGCGCACTAGGGTGCGTTCACCCCATCAAAGGATCCACCCATGTCAGCCGCACCGCGCCTCGTCGTCGATCTGGACGTGCTCGAACGCAACATCGAGACGATGGCGGCCCGTGGGCGGCGAGCCGGGCTCCCGATTCGGCCGCACGCCAAGACACACAAGATCCCCCGGATCGCCGCGATGCAGCGAGACGCCGGCGCCCGGGGATTCACGCTCGCCACGATCGGTGAGGCCGAGGTCTTCGCCGCGGCGGGCTTCGACGACCTGTTCATCGCCTACCCGCTCTGGGTCGACGCCGGAGACGGGGCGAGACTCGCACGGTTGAGCGAGTCGGCGCAGATCACCGTAGGGTGCGACAACCTCGATGCAGCCCGATCCCTGCGTCGCCATACGGGCACCGCTTCGCTGCGCGTGCTCATCGAAGTCGACTCGGGCCAACACCGCAGTGGCGTGACGCCGGGCGACGCGGGCGAGTTGGCGGCTGCCGTGGCCGGGCTCGGCCTCGACGTCGTCGGCGCGTTCACCTTTCCCGGGCACTCCTACGCCCGTGAGGCGCGCGGCAGCGCCGCCCAGGACGAGCGCGCCGCTCTCTCACTGGCTGCCCAGGCCATGCGAGCCAAGGGAGTAGAACCGAACGTGCGAAGCGGCGGGTCGAGCCCGAGCATGGCGTTCGTCAGCGACGGGCCGTCTGTTTCGTCGGCGGGAACCTCACCTACCTCGTTGACGGTCGGTGAACCCTCACCCGCCGACACGGCCTCGTCGGCGCCCACCGAAATGCGGCCTGGCGCTTACGTGTTCAACGACGCTCAGCAGTGGGAACTCGGGGCGTGCACCGCCGAGGACATCGCCCTCACCGCACACGGCACCGTCGTCAGTCACGCAGGAGGACGCCTCGTCGTCAACGCCGGGAGCAAGGTGCTCGCCCCCGACAAGGCGGCCTGGGCCACCGGCCACGGGCGTCTGCTCGACCATCCCGACGCCCGCATCGTGCAGCTGTCGGAGCACCACGCCGTCGTCGACATGGGCGGTTCGTCGTTGCCCGCGCTCGGCTCGACCGTGCGCCTCGTGCCCAACCACTGCTGCAACGCGATCAACTACGCCGACGAGGTCGACGTCGTGCAGGACGGGCGGCGCCTCGACCCGTGGGCCGTGGCCGCCCGCGGCCTCAACGGCTGAGCGGCTGGAAGGCGTAGCGCTTACGCGGCGCCAGCGCACTCAGCTGCGCCGCTTGGACGCTTGGGCGCCGCCGCGGGCGAGAGAACCGTCAGCGAATGAGGCGGCCGATGGCGTCGCGCACCTCGGCGAGCTTGATCTCCTGCTCGTCTCCCCCGGCGCGGGCCGCGTCGACGACGCAGTGGGCCATGTGGTCGTCGAGCAGTTCGAGCGCGACGGCCTTGAGGCCGGACTGGATGGCCGAGATCTGGGTGAGCACGTCGATGCAGTAGCGGTCCTCGTCGACCATCTTCTCGATGCCCCGCACCTGCCCCTCGATCCGCTTGAGGCGTCGCGAGAGCGCCCTCTTCGAGTCGTGGTAGCCGGGCGTTTCAGCCGATTCGTCACTCGTGCAGCAGGTTTCGGCCAACGAGGGCGTTTCGGTCATGACTGGTCCTTTCCGTTCGACGACGAGGCGGCGAAGCCTCGCAGACGCAGACTGTTGAGGACGACGAACACGGAGCTGAACGCCATCGCCGCGCCCGCGATCATCGGATTGAGCAGGCCGAACGCGGCCAGCGGTATGGCCGCCACGTTGTAGGCGAAGGCCCAGAAGAGGTTGCCCTTGATCGTGCCGAGGGTGCGACGGGCGAGGCGGACGGCGTCAGCCGCCACGCGCAGATCGCCGCGCACGAGCGTGATATCGGCCGCCTCGATGGCGGCATCCGTGCCCGTGCCCATCGCGAGGCCGAGGTCGGCCGTCGCGAGCGCGGCAGCGTCGTTGACGCCGTCGCCCGCCATCGCGACAACGCGCCCCTCACCCTGCAGGCGCGTGACGACGTCGACCTTGTCGGCGGGCAGCACATCGGCGATGACATCGGCGATGCCCACGTCGGCAGCCACGGCGTGCGCGACACGCTCGTTGTCGCCGGTGAGCAGCACCGGGCGCAGGCCGAGTTCCTTGAGCTCGGCGACGGCCTGGGCGCTCGTGGGCTTGATCGTGTCGGCGACCGCGACGAGGCCGCGCGCCGCGCCGTCCCAACCCACCGCGACCACGGTGGCGCCACCCGCTTGAAGGCGAGCCGCTTCGTCGGCGAGGGCAGCGGGAACCGGCATCGACCAGTCCTCGAGCAGCGCTGGTCGACCGACGACGACCCGGCGGCTCGTGTCGCCGTCGACCACGACGCCCTGGACGCCCAGACCGGGCACGTTCTCGAAGGAGTCGAACGTCGGGCGCAGCGCCGTGCGGTCCTGCGCAGCCCGCGCGATGGCCTGGGCGATGGGGTGTTCCGAACCACTCTCGAGCACGCCGGCGTAGGTGAGCACGTCGCCGTCGGCCTCACCGTCGGCGGCGACGACGGTCTGTACGCCCATCTCGCCACTCGTCACGGTGCCCGTCTTGTCGAGCACGACGGTGTCGACGCGACGGGTCGATTCGAGCACCTGCGGGCCCTTGATGAGGATGCCCAACTGCGCGCCGCGACCCGTACCGACCATGAGGGCCGTGGGCGTCGCAAGGCCGAGCGCGCACGGGCAGGCGATGATGAGCACGGCGACAGCGGCGGTGAAGGCACCCTCCACGTCGCCGGCGATCACGAGCCACGCCACGAACGTCAGCACCGCGAGGGCGATGACGACCGGCACGAAGACACCGGAGATCCGGTCGGCCAGACGCTGGGCGTCGGCCTTGCCGTTCTGGGCGTCCTCGACGAGCTTCGCCATCCGCGCAAGCTGAGTCTCGGAGCCGACGCGGGTGGCGCGCACGACGAGCCTGCCGCCCGCGTTGAGGGTGGCCCCGACGACCTCGTCGCCGTCCGTGACGTCGACAGGAACCGACTCGCCGGTGAGCATGGAGGCGTCGATGGCCGACGTGCCGTGCTCGACGACGCCGTCCGTGGCCACCTTCTCGCCCGGGCGCACGACGAAGCGATCACCGACGGCGAGCGCGCGCACGGGGATGCGCTCCTCGCGCTCGGAACCGCCCGAGCCGCGCAGGACGGTGACCTCCTTGGCCCCGAGGTCGAGCAGCGCGCGCAGCGCCGCGCCGGAGGCACGCTTGGAGCGGGCCTCGATGTAGCGGCCGAGCAGGATGAACGTCGTCACGCCTGCGGCGGCCTCGAGGTAGATGTTCGAGCTACCGTGCCCGCTCGAGGAGGCGAACTCGAAGCCGTGCTTGAGGCCGGGCATGCCGGCGTGGCCGAAGAAGAGTGCGTAGAGCGACCAGCCGAAGGCCGCGAGGACGCCGACGGAGACGAGCGTGTCCATCGTCGTCGAGCCGTGGCGCGCGTTCGTCCACGCCGCACGGTGGAACGGCCACGCGCCCCACACGACGACCGGCGCGGCCAGCGTCAGCGACAGCCACTGCCAGTTCGTGAACTGCAACGGCGGCACCATCGCCATGAGGACGACCGGCACGGTGAGAACCGCGCTGATGAGGAGGCGTTGACGCAACTCCTCCGTGTGTCGTTCGGCGTCCGACAGCGGCGCGTCAGCACCATCGGCATCAGCGTCGCCCACAGGAGTGAGCGGCTCGGGTTCGATGACGCTCGCGCCGTACCCGGCCTTCTCTACGGTGGCGAGGAGGTCGGCGACGTCGGTGCCCCCGGGGTAGCTGACGTGCGCCTTTTCCGTGGCGTAGTTGACGCTCGCGTCGACGCCGTCGAGCTTGTTCAGCTTGCGCTCGATGCGGTTGGCACACGACGCGCACGTCATGCCGGTGAGCGCGAGTTCGACCTCGTCATGGGTGGTGGTCGCCTGCATCCTCGTCCTTCCTCACTCGATGCGGAGCGCGGCTGAAGACGGCGCGGACGTGGGGAGCCACCTTCAGCTGCGACTGCGGTTCGCCGTCGCCGTTCGGCCGATCACGCGAGCTGGTATCCGGCCTCGGTGACGGCCGCTTCGACGGCCTCGCGCGAGACGGGCTCGTCGGAGGCGAAGGTGAGGCTGCCGCTCTCGTGGTCGACCGTGACGTCGCGGACGCCCGCGATCTCCTCGACCTCTTCGGTGACGGACGCAGCGCAGTGGCCGCAGGTCATTCCGGTGACGGTGTAGCTGTTCTCGTGAGCCATGGTCTTCTCCTCTCGGGTGCGGCGCGCAGCCGCTCGGTGAGGACAACAGTATACCCCCACGGGGTATTCGACGAACAGTGTGATCTCCGCGACGCTCTTCACGCAGCGTGCGCTCCACGTTCACGGCAGGGCCACTCACAGCGGCGGAAAATCATCGAAAGTCGTTGTGTTACAGCACTCGACCATCAGGACGCATCATGTTCGACATCTCTCGCCGCCACTTCGTCGTCGGCGCCGGAGCCGGCTTCGGCGCGACGCTCATCGGAGCGAACGCCACAGCTTCCCCCGGCGGGGGCCGACTTTCTCAGAACCCGTTCGCTCTGGGAGTGGCTTCCGGCGACCCCCTGTCCGACTCCGTCATCCTCTGGACCCGCCTCGCCCTCGACCCGCTGGACGAGAGCGGTTTCGCCGGCATGCCGGCGCGCACCGTTCCGGTGCAGTGGCAGGTCGCCGAGGATCCCGGCATGCGGCGCGTCGTACGTCGCGGAACCTTCAGGGCCAGGCCGGAGAACGCCCACAGTGTCCACGTCGATGTCAGAGGGCTGCGGCCTGGACGCGAGTACTGGTACCGCTTCAAGGTGATGCGTTGGCTATCACCGATCGGCCGCACCCTCACGGCACCCGCCCCTCACGAGATGCCGGCCTCGCTCGCCATGGCCTTCGCCAGCTGCGCACAGTACGAACACGGCTTCTTCACGGCCTACCGGCGACTCGCACAGGATCACCCGGACCTCGTTCTTCACCTCGGCGACTACCAGTACGAGTACAGGGCGAACACCTACGTCTCCCCGGACGGCAACGTGCGCGACCACGCCGGGCCCGAGACGTGCGACCTCGCGAGCTACCGCCAACGCCACGCCCAGTACAAGGCCGACGTAGACCTGCAGAGCGCACACGCCGTCGCGCCGTGGCTCGTCGTGTGGGACGACCACGAGATCGACAACAATTGGGCCGCGGGCGTGCCCGAGAACACCAAGGCCGAGGAAAACAACGGTACGCCCGCGGCGTTTGCTGCGCGGCGACGCGACGCCTTTCGCGCCTACTGGGAGAACATGCCGCTGCGCCTGCCCCAGCCGAAGGGCGCTTCGTTCCGGATCTACCGCCGCACACAGTGGGGCCGCCTGGCCACCTTCCACATGATGGATACGCGCCAGTATCGCGACGACCAGCTCTACGGCGACGGGTGGAAGGCCAAGGGCCCCGAGATCGACACGCCCGGACGTTCGATGACGGGAGAAGCTCAGGAGAAGTGGCTGCTCGACGGGTTCACGGCGTCGCGCCAGCGTTGGGACATTCTCGGACAGCAGGTGTTCTTCGCCGCGCAGGATGCCGACGCCGGCCCCGGCGAGAAGTACTCGATGGACGCGTGGGACGGCTATCGGGCGAACCGTTCGCGCCTCACGAAGGGGTGGACCGAGGCGGGCGTCCGCAACCCGGTCGTCCTCACCGGGGACGTGCACAAGCACTGGGCAAACGACCTCAAGCTCGACTGGTCGGACCCCGATTCCCCCGTCGTCGGCTCCGAGCTCGTCTGCTCGTCGATCACGTCGACCGGTGACGGTTCCCACTCGACGACCAGCCCGAACCAGCGCATCAACCCCCACCTGAAGTTCTACAACGACGACCGCGGCTACGTCACCACGCGCATCACCCCGGAGGCGATGACGGCCGAGTTCCGTTCGCTCGACATCGTGACGAAGCCCGGCGCCGACGCCGTGACGAAGGCCCGTTTCCGTATCGAGGACGGTGTTCGCGGCCTCCAGCGGGCCTGATGCGATGCCCACGTGAGCCACGCCACTCTTTTTGACCACGTCGACAAGAACCGTCCATCCTTGGCGAGTTCTCCCGCCCGCGACGGCGACCCCGACGCAGGCGTTCCACCCTCGCCCACCCTCAGCGAAGGACACCAGTGACGCAGATCGACACGACCCGAGCGACCCCTTCGACGCGGCGGGCTCCCCGCCCCCACTCGGGCTGGGACGCTCCGACCCGCGTGCGCATCACGCTCACGGCGGCCTCGATCTTCGTCCTGCTCGTCGGCGCGAACCTCATCACGCCACTGTTCCCGCTGTTCTCCGCGCGCCTCGGGCTGACGACGAGCGACGTAACGCTGGCCTTCGTCGCGTACATCGTGCCGCTCGTCGTCGGGCTACCGATCTTCGGTCACTGGTCCGATCACTACGGACGACGGGCCGTCATGGCCGTCGCCGTGGTGGTCGCCCTGCTCGGGACAGCGGCGTTCGTCACGGCGCAATCGCTCGGCGCGCTCGTGCTCGGCCGCGCTCTGCACGGCGCGGCCGTCGCGCTCGCCACCGGCACCGCAGCGGCGAGCCTGCGCGACCTCCTGCGCGAGCGATCGGAACTCGCCACGGCTCTGACGCTCCTCAGCTCGGCGGGCGGCGTGGCAGCCGGCCCGTTCATCGGCGGTTTGCTCTCGCAGTTCGGCGACCCGATGCACACGCCCTACCTCGTCCACGGTGCCGCCGTCGTGGTGCTGCTCGGCCTGCTCATCGCGGTGAAGCCGCTCCCGCCCGTCGCGCCTCCGCCCGCCGACCACCCGCGCTGGCTGACGCTCATGCCCGCCATGCCGCGCGTGTCCGCGACGACGCGTCGCATCTTCACCCTCGCTGCGGCGACCGGGTTCCTCTCCTTCGCCGTGTTCGGCTACTTCCTCGCCATCGCCCCCGGTCGCTACGCCGATCTGCTCGGCGGCTCGCGCCTCATGGCCGGCATGCTCGCGACGATCGCGCTCGGCAGCTCGGCCGCCGCACAGCTCGCTCCGATCCGCGGGGCGCACAAGGCCGCGGTGGCCCTCACCCTCATGACCGGTGGACTCGCTCTCGCCTTCTACGCCGACCACGCCCACACCGCACCGGCCCTCGTCGTCGCAGGCTTCCTCATCGGCAGTGGCCAGGGCGTCGCGTTCCGCACGCTGTTCGCCACGATGAGCGCGCTGACGCCGCCGCGCGAGGTGGCACGCTCGGTGAGCCTCATGTACGTGGTCACCTACTGCGGCAGCGCCATCCCGGTGCTCGTCCTCGGCATGGCGATCGACCACGTCGGCGCAGACACACCCGTTGGCGTCTACTTCGTCGCCACCATCGTCATGGCAGCGCTGCTGGCCCTGGCCTGCCTGCGCTACCGCGTGCCGGCACGCGACGAGTTCGCCCACCACGGGCACTGAGCCCGGTCGGCGGTCCGCGACGAGCCGAACCGTCAGCTCGACGCGAGGTGCTCCCCGAAGCGCTGCATGCCCGAGATCCAGCGGTCGTAGTCGGCCGTCTTGCCGCGGAGCATGTCGAGCACGTTGGCGTGCGGGAGGATGAGGAAGGTCTCGGCCCGCATGGCATCGACGACGTCCTGCGCCACCTGCTCGGGGCTGAGCACCGGCCCCGACTCCGTGACGGCGCGCTGTGCAACGCGCGACCCCTCGCTCACGTCGGTGAGCAGCGCCGTGTCGACGCCCATGGGGCACAGGCACGACACACGCACACCCTTCGTGCCGTAGGTGACGGCGAGCCACTCGCAGAACGCGACGGCGGCGTGCTTCGTCGTGGCGTACGTGGCCGAGCCGAGCTGCGTGATGAGGCCGGCGGCCGACGCCGTCGAAACGAAGTAGCCCTCGCCGCGCCCGACCCACCCCGGCACGAGCGCCTGCGCTGCGCGCACGTGCGCCATGACGTTGACGTCGAACGACGCCGCCCACGCCGCCTCGTCGGCGAGGTCGGCTCCACCGCCGATACCCGCGTTCGCGGCGTACACGTCGACGGGCCCGTCGAAGGTCTCCTCGGCCAGCGCGATCATGGCGGCGATGTCGGCCGGGTCAGCCGCGTTGCCCGCCCGCGCGGCTACGGCTCCGTGGGTCTGCGCGAGGCGCTCCCGCGTCGCTTCGAGGCGGTCACCGTCGAGGTCGCTGATGACGACCTTGGCCCCCTGTTCGAGGAAGGCCTCCGCCATCGCGGCGCCGATTCCTCCCGCGGCGCCCGTGACGATGCACACCTTGCCAGCCAGCTCCATGATTCGCTCCTTGCTCCGTCGCTCAACGTGTTCCCGATCACATCACACGACACCGACAACCCCGAACACGGCCTCACCGGAACGAGACCGGGCCGCCCGGACTTCGGGTCGAAACCAGCGAAGACGCGGGGTAGTTTCGGGGACATGACGTGGTTCCCACCCGAGATCCCGGCGTCAGCGGGCGCCATGCTCTTCGACGAGGCGGGCAACCTCCTCGTCCTCGAACCGACCTACAAGAAGGGCTGGACGATCCCCGGCGGCGCGATGGAGGCCGACGGGGAATCACCCTGGGAGGCCTGCCGCCGTGAGGTGCTCGAGGAGACGGGGCTCGTCGTCACCTCGGGGCGCCTCGTCGTCGTCGACACGCGGCCCGACAAGCAGACGGGCACGATCGGCCTGCGCTTCCTCTTCCACTGCGGCACGCTCACCGACCAGCGGATCGCGTCGATCGAGCTGCAGGAGAGCGAGATCCGCAGCCACCGCTTCGTCGATCGAGAGGGTGCGAAAGCCCTCCTTTCCAAGCCGGTCCGACGACGCGTCCTCGCCGCGTGGGATGCGCCGGACTGCCTCTACCTCGAGAACGGTCGCCCCGTGGAGGGCATCGAGACACCGGCGTCATGACACCGAGCCGATGTCGGATCGGTCACATCATGAGCTCCGTGCGGAATAGCGCCCGATCGGGCAGGCTTATGCGTTGGCAGACGTGGGCGACGCTGCCCTCCACCGACATTCCCCGAAAGGTTGCGATTCTCCATGGTCAACCCCGGCAAGGCCCTCGGCCGCGCACTCATCGGCTCGCTGTTCATCTACGGCGGCCGTAACGCTCTCGTGAACCGTCAGCACCTCACGGGTCTGATCGACAACGCGCAGGAGCAGTACGGCGTCAAGGAGAAGGTGCCCGCCACCTCCGAGCAGCTCATCCAGGCCAACGGCGCCGGCATGGTCGCCCTCGGTTCGACCCTCGCGCTCGGCATCAAGCCGAACCTGTCCGCCATCGGCCTGCTCGGCATGATCGGCGTGACGACGGCCGCTGCGCACGACTTCTGGAACCTCGAGGACCCCCAGGAGCGCAACGAGCAGATGACGAAGTTCTTCGGCAACGTCGCCGCTGCCGGTGGCCTCATCACGCTGCTGTCGACGAAGGGCTGATCCGTCGCGCCACCAGGCGCCCAGATCGCACCGAAGCCGCCCTCCCCCATGGGGACGGGCGGCTTCGTCGTGTCGCGGCTCGACGGAGCGATCAGTTGACCGGCGTCACCGCGCGGCCGTCGGCGAGCCACGTGCGCACGTTCTCCAGCACGGTGTCGGCCATCGCACGGCGCGTTTCGCGGGTGCCGCTCGCAATGTGCGGCGTGAGCACGACGTTGTCGAGCGCCATGAGAGCCTCGTTGATGTGGGGCTCGTTCGGGTAGACGTCGAGGCCCGCCCCCGCGATGGTGGCGTCGTTCAACGCCTGGACGAGCGCGTCCTCGTCGACGACGGTGCCGCGCGCGATGTTGACGAGGTAGCCCTCCGGCCCGAGCACAGCAAGGACGTCGGCGTCGACGAGCGCCTTCGTCGCGGCACCGCCGGGCGTCAGGACGACGAGCACCTCGGCCCAGCCGGCAAGCTCTTCGGCACCGCCGAAGTAGCGGTAGCTCGTCTCGACCTCGTTGCGGTTGTGGTAGCCGATCTCGCACCGGAACCCCTCGAGCCTCGTCGCCACCTCCTGGCCGATGCGGCCGAGACCGAGGATGCCGACGCGCCGCCCCGTCACCTCGCGCTGGAGCGGGAACGCGCCGTTCTTCCACTTCCCCGCGCGGGCGAACCGGTCGGACGCGCTGATCCCGCGCAGCACGTCGATGATGAGCCCGACGCCGAGGTCAGCGACACCGTCGTTGAGGACGTCGGGGGTGTTCGAGACGGTGATGCCGCGCTCGCTCGCCGCCTCGACGTCGGTGCTGTCGTAGCCGACGCCGAAGTTCGCGATGAGTTCGAGATCGGGCAGGGCGTCCATGAGGTCGGCGTCGAAACCGGCGAACGAGGACGTCACGGCAACCTTCACGCCGGCTCCGTGCTCATCGAGGAAACTGCGACGCTCACTCTCGTCGGCGGGCAGGCACAGCGCGCCGTCCTCGGTTGTCAGTTCCTCGGTCAGGTCGGGCAGAAGGACGTGCTGTCCCGCGATGACGACGTTGCTCATGGCCCCATCCTGCCAACTGCCCGAACGACCGTGGGCAGCGGAGAGCCGTCAGCCCGAGTTGCGCAGCGCCGTGGCCAGCCCGTTCATCGTGAGCAGGATGCCGCGCTTGAGCTGCGGGTCGTCGTCACCGGCGCGGTAGCGACGCAGCAGCTCGACCTGGAGGTGGTTGAGCGGTTCGAGGTACGGGAAACGGTTGAACACCGAACGCTTGAGCGCCGCGTTGTCCCACAGCAGGTCGTCGTGGCCGGTGATCTTCTCGTACATTGCGAGGGTGCGCGCGTGCTCGTCACGGATCTGGCCGAAGACGCGCTCACGCAGCTCCTCGTCCTCGACGAGTTCGGCGTACTCGGCGGCCAGACCGAGATCCGACTTCGCCATGACCTGCGCCATGTTGGAGATGACGGTCTGGAAGAACGGCCACCGCTCCGCGTACCCGCGCAGCTGCTCGAGCCGCTTCTCGTCGACACCGATCCACCGCTCGAGGGCAGCACCGGTGCCGTACCAACCCGGCAGCATGACGCGGCACAGCGACCACGACATGACCCACGGGATGGCGCGCAGATCGTCGATCGAGTTCGTCGCCTTGCGTGAGCTGGGGCGCGAACCGATGTTGAGCTCGCCGATCTCGGCCACGGGCGTCGACGTCTTGAAGTACTCGACGAAGCCGTCGGTACGGTGCACGAGGTCGCCGTACGCCTCACGGGCGAGCGCGGCGATCTCGTCCATCGCGGTGTAGGCGGCCTCCACCTCGTCGGGCTCAAGACCCTCGACGTCGAGCAGGGACGATTCGAGCGTCGCGGAGACGAGCGCTTCGAGGTTGCGCGTGGCGAGCTTCGGCTCGGCGTACTTCGCGGCGATGATCTCGCCCTGCTCGGTCAGGCGAAGCGAGCCGCGGACGGCGCCGGGCGGCTGCGCGAGGATCGCTTCGTAGCTCGGGCCGCCACCACGACCGACGGTGCCGCCGCGGCCGTGGAACAGGCGCAGCCGGATGTCGGCGTCCTCGGCCACCTCGACGAGGTCGAGTTCGGCGCGGTAGAGCGCCCAGTTGGCGGCCATGTAGCCGCCGTCCTTGTTGGAGTCGCTGTAGCCGAGCATGATCTCCTGCAGCCCACGCTTGCCGTCGACGAGCGCCCGGTAGGCGGGCACGTCGAGCGCGGCGCGCAGCGTCGTCGCGGAGACCTGGAGATCCTCGATCGTCTCGAACAGCGGCACGATGTTCACCGAGCAGACGGGCGTGCCGCCGTCGACGGTGAGCAGGCCCGCTTCTTTGAGGAGTACGGCCGTCTCGAGCATGTCGGAGACGCTCGTGCACATCGAGATGACGTAGTTCGGCACGGCCTGCTCGCCGAACGTCCGCACCGCGTGAGCGGCGGCCGCCGTGATGGCCAGCTCCTTCTGCGTCGTCTCGCTGAACGACGCCGACGGGCCCGCAAGGGGTCGGTTCGACGCGAGCTCGGCGGTGAGGAGTTCGACGCGGGCGTCCTCGTCGAGCGAGGCGTAGTCGTCGTGCACGCCCGCCCAGGCGAAGAGTTCGGCGATCGTCGCCTCGTGCGTATCGGAGTTCTGACGCATATCGAGGCCGTAGAGGTGGAAGCCGAACGTGCGCACGGCCTCACGCAGGGTGGCGAGCCGGTCGTCGGCGATGAGGTTGTCGCCGGTGCTGCGCAGCGACACATCGACGATGTCGAGATCCGCCAGCAGCTCCTCGGGGGTCTCGTACGCCGGAGCGGCCGCGTCGAGCGTCATGGTTTTGGCGTGCGTCTCGGAGAAGAAAGCCTCGAACGTCACCGACAGACGCGCGCGGACCCAGGCGAGCGCCTGACGGTACGGCTCATCGTCGCGCGCGTCACCGGCGTCGGCGCCGCGCTTGGCGAGGGCGAGGAGGTCGTCGCTCGTCGGCGACATGCGAACGGACATCGACAGGCTCTTCTCGAGCTGCGCCAGCTCGTCGAGGTAGTGCCCGACGGCCGTCTCGGACGCGCGCCGCGTGGCGTAGTCGACGACCTCGCCCGTGACGTTGGGGTTGCCGTCACGGTCGCCGCCGATCCACGAACCGGCGCGCAGCAATGGCTCCTCGCCGATGCCCTTGCCCGGGTACAGCTCGTCGAACGCGGTGCGCAGGCCGGCATTGATCTGCGGCATGACGTCGAAGAACGCCGCGTCGTACCAGCGCAGGCCGGCGTCGATCTCGTCGGTGATCGTGATCTTCGACAGGCGGATCAGGGCCGTCTGCCACAGCGTGAGGACCCACAGCTTGATCTGGCGCAGGTTCTCCGCGTCCTCGACCGGGTCGAGGGTCATGCGCTCGCGTTCGCGCATGAGGGACTTGATGTGGCTCTGCGCCTCGAAGACCGTGCGGCGGCGCGTCTCGGTGGGGTGGGCCGTGATGACGGGCACGACGCTCGCGCCGGCCAGGCGCTCGGCCGCGAGGTCACCGTCGATGCTCGCGCCCGCGAGCTTGCGGTAGGTGGCGGCGAGGGAGCCGTCCGGGGCCTCCTCACCCGCCGCGATGTGGGTGGAGCGGCGGCGCTCGCGGTGCAGATCTTCGGCGATGTTCGCGAGCAGCGCGAAGTGGCTGAAGGCGCGGATGACGTGGAGGGCGTCGCGGGTGCCGAGGCCGGTGAGCGTGTCGCCGAACGACCCGCGGTCCACCTCCTGACGACGCACGCCGAACGCGCGCACACGGGCGTCCTCGACGAGGCCGAAGACGCGCTCGCCCTCGTGCTCACGCACGACGTCGCCGAGCAGGCCGCCGAGGAGGCGAATGTCGTCACGCAGCGGCTCGGTCTGGGAGCGGTCCGCGTCGGTCGTGATGAAGTGCAGTGGTTCGGACATGCTCGCCAGTATGCCGAGAGCGGAGGGCGCCACGACGGAGCGTCCAGTCGGCGAAGCGTTCCCTACGATGGCGCGGTGATCTCAACCGTGGTGACGGCGCTCGGCCTCGGGCTGGCCGCCGGCATCAGCCCCGGCCCCCTGCTCGTCCTCGTCGTCACCGCGACGTTGCGCGGCGGGCTGCGCCGGGGCCTCGCCGTGGCCTGTGTGCCGTTGCTCAGCGACGCCGTCGTCGTGGGCGTGACGCTCCTTGCGCTGGGCCGGATGCAGACGTCGTGGCTGGCCTGGCTCGGTGTTGTCGGTGGCATCGCGGTGGCTGCGGTCGGCGTGCAGACGATGCGCGAGGCCCGTTCGGAAAGCCTGGCGCTCGGCGCCGACGCCCCACGCCGCACGGGTCGTGACGAGGTGCGCCGCGCCATCGCGCTGAACCTCGTCAGCCCGCACCCCTGGATCAGTTGGCTCACGTTCCTCGGGCCGCTGACGGTGACCGCGTGGCGCTCGAGTCCGGCGGCCGCGATCGCGTTCGTCGCGGTGTTCTACCTCATGCTCGTCGGCGCGAAGGCCGTCCTCGCCGTTCTCGTCTCCCGCGGGCGCGACCGACTCACGGACACCGGTTACCGCCGCGCCGTCGTCCTCGCCGGGTGGGCGCTCGTGGCGCTCGGCGTCGTCATGGCCGTCGAGTTCGCGACGAAGCTCGTGTGAAGTGAGCAGCCGCCCCACCTGTGAGTGTTGGCCCAGTGTGTGAGCGGCGCCGGTCACAGACCGGGCCAACACTCACATCGTTATGCGGCCGTCGCCGCAGCTCGCGCCAGCATCGAGCCCACATATCCGGGGCGACGCATGTCATCGAACGTGAAACGCAGCACTCGATATCCGAGGCGAGTCAGCGCCATCTCCCGACGTTTCTCGCGGCGGAGGTCGTCGGGTGAGGCGTACTTTCCCATTCCGTCGAACTCGACGACGACGTTCGTGCCCTCGATGACGAAGTCGACCCGGGCCACGAACCGTCCGACGTCGTCGTGGACGACGACCTGCGGCACGAGTCGCACCCCGGCCACGTGTGCCTCCCACCGCACCAGTGACTCGCCGACCGATTCCACCCGACCATCGGCCAACGAGACGGCCAGGCGCGCCTCGCGAGCGCCGGGGCGCTTCCCGAAGACCTGCGACGCTTGGAGCAGGCTGGACCTAGTCACGCCCGCGTGCGCGGCGGCGTCCGCCGTCACCAGTCCCGCTCGCGGACCGTGGGCAGCGGCAATCTGAACGCAGGCCTCCTCGAGCCGCTGACATCGCAGGCCTTCGATCACCACGGTCTCGCTGCCCCACGGCATGAAGGAATGCAGCACTCCGCGTGAAGCCTGCACGCGAGGTCGGCGGGAGACCTCGACCCGTTCGGGTTCGGACAGGACGGCCACGCCGTGAGCCACCGCGCTGGAACGTCCGACGAGGTACAGGTCTGGCCGTCCGGCCAACAGACTGCCGCAACGTCGAAGGTGAAGGCATCGGGCACGCTCGAACGCGGTGACGCCAACGAGTGGTGCCACGATGAGGTAGTCCCCACCGCCCAACGACTCCAGTAGTCCGGCGGAGACCCAGGAGGCGAGGGTGCGTTTCAACAGGCCCTGCCGATCGGCGTCGGAACGGTGGAAGTCATGGCGGCCTTCGGCGAGACGGCGCTTCAGCGGTTCGGTCATGCCGTCAGCGTGCGTCGCGTCGCCTGCCTCGTGCCGACGTCGGGCCCGCCGCCTGTGGAAAGGGGTGTCAGAGCGTCATACCTGGGGAAAACAACCTGTGAGTGTTGGCCCAGTGTGTGAGCGGCGCCGGTCACAGACCGGGCCAACACTCACATCGTGCGCATCAGCGCGCGGCTGCGCGGGTGATGCGCCGTCGGTAGGCGACGACCATGAGCGTCGCCGTCAGCATGCCGATGGCGGCGACGACGTAGACCGCGTGGATGCTGCTCGTGTCGAGCACGAGGGCTCCGAGCGCGGCGCCACCGGCGATGGCGAAGTTGAAGATGCCCGAGTCGAGAGCTGCCGCGGGTTCGGCATACTCGCCCGCTGAGGTGAGCACCCAGTGCTGAAGCACGACGGCCATTGCGCCGCCGAACAGGCCCCAGATCGTCATGGCGATCGCCGCGACGATGGGTGCGCCCGAAATCATGAGGACGAACACGCCGACGGTCATGCCGGTGGTCACGAGCAGCAGCGCGAGCATCGGGCGCGTGCGCATGATCGGCGCCGATCCCACGTTGCCCACGAGGCCGGCGACGCCCATGAGCAGCAGCATTCCGCCGACGCCGGCCTCGCTCACGCCCGCGAACTCCTGCAGCGCCGGGCTCGCGTACGTGTACGCGCAGAACTGCGCGACGACGAGCACCGCAGTGACGAACAGGGCCAACCGCACCGGGCCGATCGACCACGCGTGGCGGTAGCCGTCAAACGTAAAGCGCTCCGTGACGAGAACGCGCGGCACGAGCACCCACAGCGCGCCGGCCGTCACGAGGCACAGGGCGGCGAGGACGAAAAAGGCCGTGTGCCACGTCCACGTCGTGCCCAGCCAGGTGCCGAGCGGAACGCCGAGAATCGTGGCCGCCGCGGCGCCGGTGAACGCGACCGTCGTCGCGAGCGCCGCGCGCTCCGGGCGCACGATGCGTGACGCCACGATGGCGATGAGCGCCCAGAACACGCCGA
This sequence comes from Dermacoccus sp. PAMC28757, assembly GCF_014302635.1. Taxonomy (NCBI): domain Bacteria; kingdom Bacillati; phylum Actinomycetota; class Actinomycetes; order Micrococcales; family Dermacoccaceae; genus Dermacoccus; species Dermacoccus sp. PAMC28757. The sequence goes on from NZ_CP060292.1 coordinate 117,139, forward strand.
TGCCGAGGCCCGCGATGAGGCGCGCCACGAGGTAGACGGCCACGTTCTGCGCAGCCGCCGTCGCTGCCGTCGCGGCACTGACGAGGAGCAGAGCAACCACGAGCACGAGGCGCCGGTCGAGCGTGCCGATGACGACGCTCGTCGACAGACCCATGACACCCGCGACGGCGCCGGCGAGCGTCACACCGAGACCCACGGCGCCCTTCGACGCATCCAGGTCGTCGGAGATGAGGGTGAGAACGCCGATCGGCAGTTCCTCCACCGTCACCATCGCGAAGATGCCGACGGCGAGCGCCACCACTCCGGGCCAACCCGAGTCGCGCAGTTCTCGAAGCGACGACACTGACCTGGGCATGACGCGGTGACTCCTTCTCGCAAAATGACGGTGTTGAGGTCCACTCTCGCAGGCCGGGCGGCCACCCACGTCATCGCCCTGACGCTGCGTCGCTCGGGTTGCCGCTGGCGTGCGTCGCGCCCGGCACGAAAGGATGGCGAACGTGCCTGAATTCGACCTCGCCCGCATCGGCGGGGGGCTGCCCTTCGCGGCGTCACTCGACGCGTTGCGCGATGCCCTGACGCGGGGTGTCGCCGTCGTTCAGGCACCGCCGGGCACCGGTAAGACGACGCTGGCGCCGCCGCTCGTGGCGAACCACGTCGCAGGCGCGGGGCGTGTGATCGTGACGCAACCGCGAAGGGTCGCGGTGCGCGCAGCAGCCCGACGGCTGTCGCAGCTTTCCGGCACGACGCTGGGCGAGCGCGTCGGATATGCAGTGCGCGGTGATGCGCGCACGAGCGCGTCAACGCTCGTCGAGTTCGTCACGCCGGGACTGCTCGTGCGCCGCCTGTTGGCGGACCCGGAACTGACGGGTGTGGCCGCCGTCGTGCTCGACGAGGTCCACGAGCGCTCACTCGACTCCGACCTGCTCGTCGGCATGCTCGCCGACGTGCGCGAACTGCGCCACGATCTCGCCCTCGTCGCGATGTCGGCCACACTCGACGCCCCGACGTTCGCCGACGTCCTCGCCGGGGACGACGGCGTCGCCCCGCTCGTCGACTGCCCCTCGGCCCTGCACCCGCTGACGCTCGACTGGGCGCCGTTCGACGCACCACGCACCGACGCGCGCGGCGTGACGCGTGACTTCCTCGACCACGTTGCCCGCGTGACGGTTGACGCAGCTCGCACCAGCGACGACGACGCTCTGGTGTTCCTGCCCGGCGTGCGCGAGGTGTCGCACGTGGCCGACGCCGTCCGCCGTGCCCTACCGGATCGTGACGTGCTCGAATTGCACGGGCGCGTCGACGCGCGCGAGCAGGACCGCATCACGGCCGGGCGCGGGCCAGACGAGCCGCGGCGCGTCATCGTCTCGACGGCGATCGCGGAGTCGTCACTCACCGTGCCGGGCGTGCGGCTCGTCATCGACGCCGGCCTGGCGCGCGAACCGCGTCGGGATGCGGCACGCGGCATGGCGGGCCTCGTGACGGTGGCGTGCTCGCGAGCATCCGCCGATCAGCGCGCCGGACGCGCGGCCCGTCTGGGGCCGGGACGCGTCGTGCGCTGCTACGACGAGCGGACGTTCGCGCGGATGCCCGAGCACGTCACGCCGGAGATCTCGACGGCCGATCTCACCTCCGCAGCGCTGACGCTCGCCGCGTGGGGCACGCCCGGCGGCGTCGGGCTGCGGTTGCCGACGGCGCCGCCCGCTGCGGCGCTGCACGCGGCGGACGAGTCACTCACCGCCCTCGGGGCGTTCGACGGTTCGGATGACGGTCGCCTCACCCCGCTGGGTCGAACCCTCGCGGATCTGCCGACCGACCCACGCCTGGGACGCGCGCTGCTCGTCGCGGGCGAGAGCGTCGATGTCCGTCGGGCCGCCGGGGTCGTGGCGGCCCTCTCCGACGATCTCCGCGCGAACGACGCCGACCTCGCCCGCGCTTTGCGAGAGCTGAGCGGCCCCACCCGAGCTCGGTGGTCGAAGGAACGCGCCCGCCTCACCCGCCTCGCTGAACACCGCCCGAGCGAAGTGGGACGCGACACGCCGCCCGTGCCCGGGGAGTGCGCCGACGGGTTCGTCGTGGCCCTCGCCTACCCCGAGCGGGTGGCTCGGCGAGTGACTGACGGCGTCTACCTTCTCGCTTCGGGCACCCGCGCGGCGCTTCCGCCGAATTCGCCCCTGCGCCACCACGAATGGCTCGCCGTCGCCGACGCCACGCGGGCCGACGGACGCGTCGCACAGGGCACGGGCGCCGTCGTCAGGCTCGCCGCGCCGCTGACGCGCGAACTGGCCGAGCGCGCCGCGAGCCACCTCCTCGTCGACGAAGTCCGCGCCACCTGGGACGACGGCCGTGTCACCGCGCGTCGCGTGCAGGCCCTCGGCGCGATCGAGTTCTCGGCTACCCCGACGAAGCCGACACCCGAGGCCGCGCGGGCGGCCGTCCATGACGCTCTGCACAGGCACGGCCTTGACCTGCTCACCTGGAGCGACGAAGCCACTGCTCTGCGTCGCCGCCTCGCCTTCCTCCATCACCACCTCGGCGGGCTCTGGCCGGCGATGGACGATACGAGCCTCCTCGACCGCGCCGACGAGTGGCTCGGCCCGGAGCTCGACGCACTCGCTCGCGGGGCGAAGGCGTCGTCGGTGCGGTTGCTCGACCCGCTACGTCGTCTGCTTCCCTGGCCCGAAGCGACCCGCCTCGACGACCTCGCACCCGAACGCTTCGAGGTACCGAGCGGCTCGCGCATCCGGGTGAGTTACCCCGAGGACCCGGCCGATCCACCGGTCGTCGCGGTGAAGCTTCAGGAGTGCTTCGGGCTCGATGAGACCCCGCGCCTGGCCGACGGCCGCGCCCCGGTGCTGTTCCACCTGCTCTCACCGGCGGGGCGTCCGCTCGCGATCACCGACGACCTCGCGTCGTTCTGGGCCGGGCCGTACGCGGGCGTGCGCGCCGACATGCGCGGGCGCTACCCCAAGCACCCGTGGCCCGAGGATCCGACGACGCACGTCGCCACCGCGAAGACGAAGAACCGTCTCGGTTCTCAGCGGTAGCGGCGCAGGAACAGCAGCGACACGACGACGAGCACGGCCGGCATCACCGTGAAACCGAGCGCCGCGGCGGTGATCGCCTGGCCGGTTTGGGTCGCGCCGCCTCCGCTCGACGGTGCGTACCCACCGAGTGCCAGCACGGCGGCGTAGAGGAACGGGCCGAGGGCGAGGCCGAGTGTCTCCCCCGCGGCCCAGACCCCGGTGAACGTGCCGATGCGGTTCTCGCCCGACGCCGTCGCGTCGTCGGCCGCCACGTCCGGCAGCATCGCCATGGGGAAGAGCTGAATGCCCGCGTAGCCGACGCCGACGACGGCGAGCGTCAGGCCCGTGGCTGCCATGCCGACGTTCGAGGCCCACCACGTCGTGAGCGCGCCCACCGCGAAGACGAGGGACGCCACGACGTAGCCCTGTCGCTTGTCGCGACGCTGGGCGAAGCGCTGCCACAGCGGAGTGACCAGGAGCGCGGGCCCGACGAAGCAGACGAACAGGATGGTCGCCGCACCGTCGTCCTCCAGAACCCAGCGTGCCACGTAGTCGACGCCGGCGAGCATCGCTCCGGTGGCGAGGGCCTGGATGATCCACGTGCACACCAGGTTTCGGAAGGCACGATTCGCGCTGACAACGCGCAGTTGCTCCCGCAGCGACCCCACGGAACTCGTCGTCACGCGTGGAGTGACGCCGGCTGTCCCGCGCCACGACGCGAGCGTGCCCACCGCGATCAGGGCGCCGACGAACAGTCCGACAGCCCAGTAGCCCACCGCGTCACGCACGACGGGTGCGAGGCCGCCGCTCACGAGAATGGCGAGCGCGAGCACAGCGACGCGCCACGTCATGAGGCGGGTGCGTTCGTCGTAGCTGGAGGTGAGTTCGGCGGGCAGTGCCATGTACGGCACCTGGAAGAACGCGTACGCGCTGGCGCACGCGAAGTAGAGAACGACGACCCAGATCGCCCCCGCCGTCGTCGAGCTCGGCCCGAAGAAGAGCAGAGCGAACAGGACGGCGAGCGTCAGGCCACCGCGCAGGAGGAACGGGCGTCGGGATGATGCGCCGCGCCGATCACTAATGCCGCCGACGATGGGGTTGAAGATGACGTCCCACGCCTTCGGCAGGAAGACGAGAAGGCCGGCGAGCCACGCCGCGACACCGAGGTTGTCCGTGAGCAGGGGCAGAAGGAGCAGCCCCGGAACGGCGCCGAACGAACCCGTCGCGACCGATCCCAGGCCGTACCCCGCGCGCACGCGAGTGGGCAGAACGTCGTCCGCGCGAACCCCGTTCGCCGCGCCCCCACTCGTCATGCGCGTGACGGTAACAGCGCCGAAGCACGAGCCAGGCAGGATTCGGACATTGGCCCGGGCCGCCGCAGGTGACGCAGTTCGGTGCGCGTGACGCAGTCTGAGCCAGTTCGAACTGCGTCAGCTGCACCGAAGTGCGTCAGCTGATGTCGGGCGGCCGGGTCAGACCTCCCGCAGGCTCCGCTCAAGTTCGCCGACGTCCGTCGTCGGCGCGTCGCAGACGAATCCCCGGCAGACGTAGGCAGTGGCACGGCCGCCTGTCGCCGGGCGGTCGGCGAGCAGCGGAACGCCCTCGGCATCCGTACGGCCCACCACTCGCACGAGGCCAGGGCTCGTCGCCTGCCAGGCGCCGGTGGCCATGGCGTCAGTGTCGGGCGAATTGCCGTCGCTGACGATCGCCACCTGAACCGGCCCCGCCGCGAGCGCCTCGGCTGCAGCGAGCGCCCACCCGGCGAACCGGGGCGCCTGACGCGCGACGGCACCCGACTGCCCGAGACACACCTCCGCGAACTCGCGGTAGGCCGCCTCTCCCGTGAGCGCGAACGCCATGACCGCCGCGTTCGCCAGGGCCGACGCGCCGCACGGCTCGGCGTTGTCGCCTGTCGAACGGGGCCGGGTGAAGAGCTGTTCGGCGTCCGAGCCCGTGTCGTAGACGACGCCGTCCGTGACGAAGAGGTCGCGCGAGGCACCGAGCAGCTCGGTGGCGTGCCTGAGGTAGCGCGCTTCCCCGGTGGCCTGGTGGAGCACGAGTAGGCCCTCGGCGAGGTTGCCGTAGTCGTCGGCACAGCCGAGCGCCTCGCTCACCCCACCGCCGAGCGAGGTGCGGCGCAGCCGACCGTCCACGACGTGTGCTTCGAGCACGACGTCGGCCGCGGTGCGCGCCGCGTCGAGCCAGCGCGACTCGTCGAGAATCATGGCCGCCTCCGCGAGAGCTGCAAGCGCGAGTCCGTTCCAGGAGGTGACGACCTTGTCGTCGCGGGCCGGCTGAGGCCGCCGGTCGCGCGCGGCGAGCAACCGCGAACGAACGTCGTGCCACCACGCGTCGGGGTCGCCCACCTCGTCCGGGGCGAACACGTCTCCGGGGTCTTGGCGCAGCTGCAGCGTCGAACTGCCGTGCTCGAACGTGCCGTGCGGCGTCACCTCGAGCAGACGCGCAGCGCGGGCACCGTCCTCGTCGCCGAGTACCTCGACGAGCTGCGCCGGCGTCCACGCGTAGGTGAGTCCTTCGACGCCGTCGGTGTCCGCGTCGAGTGCCGAAGCGAACGCGCCCTCGTCGGTGAGCAACCGACGCAACATGAACTCGGCGGTCTCGACCGTGACGCGACGAGCCGGCGCCGAACCTGTGGCACGCCACAGGTGGGCGTAGACGCGCAACAACTGGGCGTTGTCGTACAGCATTTTCTCGAAGTGCGGCACGACCCACGCGGCGTCGACGCTGTAGCGCGCGAAGCCGCCGTCGAGCTGGTCGTACATTCCGCCGCGAGCCATCGCCTCGCAGGTGCGCTCGGCCATGGCGAGCCCGTCGGCGTCACCCGTCCGGGCGTGGTGCCGCAGGAGGTGTTCGAGCGTCATCGACGGCGGGAATTTGGGGGCTCCCCCGAAGCCGCCGCGAGCGTCGTCGAACTCGCGCCGCAACGCCGTGATCGACGCGGCGAGCGCTTCGTCGTCGAACTCGATAGCGCTGGTGGAGGTCTTCACCGTCATTCCGCTCACGGCGTCGACGATGGCGCGGCCACTCGATTCGGCGCGCTCGCGGTCAGTGCGCCAGACGTCGTCGATGGCGGAGAGCACCTGGAGGAAGTGGTCGCGCGGGAAGTACGTGCCCGCGTACAGCGGTGCAGCGTCGGGCGTGAGGAACACCGTCATGGGCCAGCCGCCGTGGCCGGTGAGCGCCTGCGTGACGTTCATGTACACGGCGTCAATGTCGGGGCGTTCCTCGCGGTCGACCTTGATGGCGACGAAGTTCGCGTTGACGACGGCCGCGACCTCAGGGTCTTCGAACGACTCGTGTGCCATGACGTGGCACCAATGGCAGGCCGCGTACCCGACGGAGAGCAGGATCGGAACGTCGCGCTCACGCGCCTCGGCGAACGCCGCGTCGTCCCACTCGCGCCAGTCGACCGGGTTGTCGGCGTGCTGACGAAGGTACGGGCTCAGGGATACGGCAAGACGATTGGCCATGCCTCGACGCTAGTGGCCGGCACCGACAGGGACAACGGACATCGGATGCTCGTGCAGCATCGACCGATCGCCGACGCGGGTGCGCACAGCGATCGATCGGTTCACGCGCCTGGGCCGAGAACGGGCCGGGCGCGCTGGACAGCGGCGGTGTTACGCCGCGCGACTGAGTTCTGTCACGGTGTCGGCTGTGGCATCCACGGCCTCGTCCTCGTCGGGTGAGACGAGCACCGCGTCGAACATCCGCTCCTCCACAGTCGCCAGCACGAAGATCAGGACGAACATCACGATCACCGAGCTCACGACGAGGAGAAGCGACTCTTCCAGGCTCATGCCCTCTACCGTGCCACCTTCGGGCAACGCTTTAAAGGTCAACACCCCGAACACAGGTGAACGTTCTGTAACGCTCCGGCACATACCGATTCGATGCATTTTGCCAACGGATCGGTATGTTCCAGGTGTCAGAGACCTGCTGCGGCAGCGTCGCGCTGGACGAGCGACCGAATCGTCTGCTCCTGCTCCGGTGTCTCCCAAGCCATCTCGTCGAGCAGTCGATTCGTCTCCGCGATCACCCGCTTCACACCCGCCGGCGAGACAAGCCCGAGCTCGTGCGCCTTCGCCGCGGCGCCCACGTACGTGTCGACCACCCAGATGTTCTTCGCGGCCAATTTCTCTCGTTCAGCCGGAGCCATCGCGACGACGTCGTGGATGAACACGGCCCGCACGACGTCGCCGTGCGCCTCGACGATGGCCTCACCCACGGCGATGTCACCCTGGCCCGAGTCGCCGATGAAGACGAGGTCGTACTCGGGGTAGAGCTTGGCGTAGTGGTCGATGTTCTCGACCTTCTTGGCCGCCATCGAGTCGTGCGTCGCGAGGTTGAAGATGCTGCCGGTCATGATCGACATGTCGGCCAGCCCGGCCTTCGTCAGCGTCTCGCGGCTGTGGCCCTTCATGAGCCCGAGCGCATCCGAGGGTCGCGCCGTGACGAAGGTGAGGTCGCCCCGCGAGATCGGCTCGTCGCGCGGGCCCAGGTCGAGTGCCTCGTAGAACTCGAGCACGCCGGGGATGACGCTGCCCTTCGGGTAGCGGTCCTCGTGGATCTTCGCCAGCGCCGTGTCGTCGATGTCCGACAACGCCTTCGCCTGACGCTCCCCGTCGAGCGACGAGCTCGCCGCGAAGTGGGCGAGGATCTCCTCGCGGATGCCCTCGTCGTCGACGTCGGAGAACACGAGGCCCTCGAGGTCGTGGCGGCCCTTCGCGAGGTTGATCGCGTTCTTCAGGTGCGACAGGTCGTTGCCCGCGTGCGAGAGCAGGATGTCGCGGATCGCCGCTTCCATGACCTCGTCCGTGTGGCCCTCCTGCATACCGCGGATGATCGACGCCTGCGCGTGCAGGCCGAGGTCGTCACGACGCTCGTAGGCCAGAAGCTGCACGAGGTCGTCCCGGTGATCGCGGCCGATGAGCCGGTTGTCGACGCTGTCGAACAACTCGACGGTGTCGAGCTTCTCCATGGCCTCGTCGAGCTCGGCGGCGGGCGCGGAGCGCAGGATGTCGAGCACTTCGCGCTCCTCGGAACGGCTCGTCGAACCGTCGATGAGGGCGGTGAGCAGATCGAGGGTGCTGGGCACGGGGTGTCCTCCTGTGGGGCAGGGCTCGTCGGCGAGCGGCGGGTCGCTGCGTTCACCCTAGCGAGAGCCACCATCAACGCAGCCTGCGCGTGGCAGGGTGGGGGCATGAGTGATGTCATCTCCGTCCAGAAGAACGCCGAGACCGGCCGCTTTGAGGGCTTCCTCGACGGCGAGCTCGTCGGCATCGCCGACTACCGCGAGTCCGGCGACGTCGTCGACATGCCGCACACCGTCGTCCCCGAGCAGTTCGCAGGCCGCGGTTTCGCGGGCCAGATCGTCAAGTTCGCGCTCGACGACATCCGCGCCGGCGGCAAGAAGGTGCAGCCCACCTGCCCGTACGTCGACTCGTGGATCAGCAAGCACCCCGAGTACGAGGATCTGCGCGCCTCGTGATCTGCGGAGAACGGCCACCTGCAGCCCTGCGGGTGGCCTCCGTTCCGGCCGACCACCCCTACGTCCGTCACCTCGCGCCACCGCCCGGTGACGAGGCCGATGCCGGTCGCCGTGTCCTGCGCCTCGCCGACCCACCCGTGGTCGGTGAGGACGGCAGTGTGCGCTGGTGGCCGCCGCGGATGCTCCAACCGGGCTGGGTCGCACGAAACGCTACGGACTTCGACGTCCTGCACATCCACTTCGGGTTCGAGTCGTTCACTCCACACGCACTGGCCCGGGTGGTGCGCGAGTTGCGCGAACACGGGAAGGCACTGGTCGTCACCGTGCACGATCTGGTCAATCCGCACATCCCCGACGAGCGCGTTCAACTCGAGCGGCTGGACGTGCTCGTGCCGTCAGCGGACGCCGTGGTGACTCTGACCGAGGGTGCTCGAGACGTCATCGAGAAACGTTGGGGGAGAAAAGCGCACGTCGTCGCGCACCCTCACATCGTCGAGCTGGATGACCTGTCACGAACAGAGGGCGCCCCGTTCGTACCCGCGACGCCCCGTCCGCGCGTGGGTGTGCACCTCAAAAGTTTGCGAGCCAATGTCGATGCTCTCGGAGCGTTGCACGCCCTCGCTCTCGTGAGTGAGTTCGCCGACCCCGTCGTCACCATGCACGCCGTCACGGACGACCTGCGGGATCCCAGTCACGACCCCGAGGTCTCCCGGTTGGCGCACGAGCTGGCCGCCGCAGGGCGCATCGATCTCGTTCTTCACGAGCCGTACGACGACGCTGCCCTCCACGCCCACCTGCGCTCGCTCGACGTCAGCCTCATGCCCTACCGGTGGGGCACCCACTCGGGATGGATCGAGATGTGTCACGACCTCGGCGTACGCGTCGTCGCCCCCGACATCGGCTTCTACCGAGAGCAACACGAGCCCACGCTCTACCCTCTCGGTGCAGACGGCGGGCTCGACCCCCGCACGGTCGCAGACGCCGTCGCCCGCGCTTTGGCGCAGCCCCGACCGCCCGGCGCCGCCGCGCAGCAGCGAAGAGCCCAGCGGCTCGACATCGCTCGCGCTCACGCCGCGATCTACGAGCGCGCCTGCGCCGCAGCGGCACGGCCTGCGTCGGTGAGTTCCAGCGACGCATCGCTCCACACGACGTAGCCGCTCGCAGCGAACTGCGCCGGCCACCCCTCCATCGGCCAGGCCCCCACCGCTCGCGATACACGCCTGCGTTGCGCACGATGTCGACGAGGTGGTGGACGGGCGGCATCACGCTCGGATGCCATTGATGCACCACGTGGGCTCCCCCGACCCATGCCATTGACACCCCCGCAGTCCGGGCGCGCTGCCCGAAATCCGTGTGTGATCGGCGAGGAAGGGCGCCTCCGGCACCTGGGGGTCGAGCGCCGCCACCTCCGATAGGCGTGGCAGCTCGGGGTAGGTGATCACCTCGTCGGCCAGCGAAGCGGGAGTTCCCGGCGCAGCGTGCAGGACGACGTGATGACCGCGTCGACGAAAACCCCCGACGAGGGCGGCGGTGAGTGCCTCCCGGCCTCCGGCGAACGGGGCGACCAGCGGGTTGCGGTTCGTCGCGAGGACAGCGATGCGCATCATGAGACCCCCCGTGTGAGGTTCTTCAGGTAGGTCGCGAACCCACCGCTCGCGCGTGCCTCGAGCCGACTCGACGTCACCACCCGGTGCGCGTCGGTCGCACGAACACGCACCCCGGGTGCCGCGCGCAGGCGGCCGACGAGATCGGCGTCCTCGTGCAGGGTCAGAGCGCGGTACCCGCCGACGGCGAGGTAGGCCGAGGCCCGTACCCCCAGGTTCGCACCGTGGACATGGGGGTGGTCTTCGACGAGGTGGTGTCGCTCGAGCCACAGGGCACGATCGTGCAGCGGCAGCGTCGCGTCCGGTTCGACGGTGCCGACGAGCGCGTCCTCACCGGCTCGGGCAGCGCAAAGATGCGTTGAGATCCAGTGGCCGGGCACGAGGGTGTCGGCGTCGGTGGAGGCCAGCCAGAGTGTGTCGGGTTCGTGACCCGCCCCGGCATGAAGTGCGAGCGCTCGCGCGTTCCCAATGGCGCGCGCCAACCCGACACCACCGGCCATGACGGTGATCGATTCGAGTGCGGCACGCCCCGCCTGGTGCCACGCCTGGGTATCGGCGCGCACGACGGTGTCGCTGCCGTCCGTGCACGAGTCGAGCACGACGATCGCGCGCAGGATGACATCGCAGGGGTGTGCGTGGGCCGATCGCAACCGCCCCACATGCACGAGACCCCCGCCCGAAGGCGAGGGTCTCGTGGTCACCGGAGGCGTCAGTCGTGGTTGCGCGTACGCGTGAGATCGGCCTCCAGGGGCTCGACCTTCTTCGACTTCGTGACGAGCTTGTGGCCCGCCCACACGGCCAGGAAGATCGGCAGGAAGATGTAGCTCTCGAGCAGACCGCCCGGCTCCACGGTTCCCTCGAAGATCAGATCCGAGTTCTGCAGAACGATGACGACGGCGCACATGACGAGCGCCACGATGGGTCCGAGGGGGAACCACTTTGCGCGGAACGGAAGGTCGGCGATGTCGCCGCCCTGGGCCACGTACGCGCGGCGGAACTTCAGGTGACTCCATGCGATGCCGCACCACGTGATGAATCCGGCGAGACCGGAGGCATTGACCAGCCAGGTGTAGGCATCCTCCGACGCGAGGCTGAGGCCGTAGCAGGCCAGCGCCACACCGGCCGTTGCGAGGAGAGCCAGCATCGGCACGTGCCGCTTGTTCGTGCGCAGGAAGATCTTGGGCGCCTTGCCGGACTGCGCGAGCGAGTACAGCATGCGCGTCGACACATAGAGGCCGGACGAGCCGGCGGAAAGGATCGCCGTGAGAATGACGGCGTTCATGACGCTCGCTGCGCCCACGACGCCGGCCTTCTCGAAGATGAGGGTGAACGGGGACGCCGTGATGTCGCCGTCGGCAGACTTCGCGAGCTTCGGGTCGGTGTAGGGCAGGAGGAAGCCGATGACGATGAAGGCGCCGACGTAGAAGAGCAGGATGCGGAAGAAGACCGCTCGGATCGCCTTGGGGATCGTCTTCTCCGGTTCGTCGGCCTCGCCCGCGGCAACACCGATCATCTCGGTGCCCTGGAAGCTGAACCCCGCGATCATGAAAATGCTGATGAGGCCGGTGAAGCCCCCGACGAACGGCGCGTCACCCGTCGTCCAGTTCTTCGTGCCGGGGGCGTCGGTCATGATGCCGAAAATCATGAGCACCCCGACGACGAGGAAGACGAGCACGGTGAGGACCTTGATCGAGGAGAAGAGGAACTCGCTCTCCCCGAATGCCTTGACGCTCACGGCGTTGATCGTGAACAGCACCGCGAAGAAGACCATGGCGACCAACCTCTGGTCGACGTCCGGCCACCAATAACTGACGATGATGCCGGCCGCCGCGATCTCGGCGGCCACCGTCACGGCCCAGTTGATCCAGTAGTTCCATCCCTGCGCGAAGCCGAAGCTGGGGCTGGCGAAGCGCGTGCCGTAGGCCTCGAAGGAGTTGGCCAGGGGCAGGTACGTCGACATCTCACCGAGGCTCTGCATGAGCAGCCACACCATGAAACCGATGACGGCGTAGGCGACGAGCGCGCCGCCGGGTCCGGCGTCCTTGATCGAGCCGGCGGAGGCGAGGAACAGGCCCGTTCCGATGGCGCCACCGATGGCGATCATGTTGAGGTGGCGCGCCTTGAGGTCGCGGCGCAGGTCGTTGTCGCCGGCCCCGCCGGGCAGGCTCCCTTCGCCTCCTGGCATCGGGGGCGGCGAATCGACGCTCGTGGACATGGTGGCTCCTGTAGACAGTGGAAATCGGCGACCCCGAGGGCGCGCCCATGAGCCCGCGCTCTCGCGAAATCGGCCAAGGGTAACAACCGCGAGTGAAGCAGGTCACTCACCGCCACGGCCGGTGAACACCCGGAACGTCGTCGGCCGAGGAATCGGTCGCTCGATCGACCCGAAAAGATGCATCGTCGCTCTATGTGTGTGGCACTTCACACCACTCACGAATTGCGTTGGCATCCTTGGGTCGCTCGCGGGACTCGCTACGAATTTCGCGCCCTCGCAGGCCATTTCGAATGGACAAGATGCAACCCCGCCGGTTTGCTTGACGGTCGCTCAAACGAATAATGCTCGCTATCCCAGCGCCCCGGTTCGGGTTCGTCCGCCGCGTGTGCGCAGGAGGAACGATGTCTGACGTCCGCCAAGCAGCCGGGTCCGTGGGGGACGGACCACACGGCGCACACCCCGAACTCGAGGTCAACCACGTCACCGTCGTCGAGAAGGGCCCCCTCAAGAAGGCCATCTCCGGCGCCACCATGGGCAACCTCATGGAGTGGTACGACTTCGGCATCTACGGCTACCTCGCCGCCACGATGACGAAGGTGTTCCAGCCGCAGACCACCGACCAGACCACCGGCATGATCATCACGTACGCCGTCTTCGCGGTGAGCTTCCTCGCTCGCCCCTTCGGCGGCATCTTCTTCGGGCCGCTCGGCGACAAGATCGGCCGCCAGAAGACGCTCGCCATCACGATGATCGCGATGTCGCTCGGCACCGGCCTCATCGGGCTCCTGCCGTCCTTCGCCACAGCCGGCTGGTGGGCGTTCGCAGCGCTCATCGTCCTGAAGATGGTCCAGGGCTTCTCCACCGGTGGTGAGTACTCCGGCGCGACGACCTTCGTCGCCGAGTACTCCCCCGACAAGAAGCGCGGCTACCTCGCGAGCTTCCTCGACACCGGCTCCTACCTCGGTTTCGCCATCGGTGCCGCCGTCGTGGCCGCCCTGAGCTTCGGCGTCGGCGACGACGCAATGCTCGACTGGGGTTGGCGTGTGCCGTTCCTGCTCGCTATCCCGTTCGGCCTGCTGGCTCTGTGGTTCCGAATGAAGATCGAGGAGTCCCCGACCTTCGAATCGACGCAGGCGGCCAACGCGGCCGCGGAGAAGCACGACGAGGTCGACGAGTCGCAGACGCAGCTCGGCCTCATCGGCATCGTCAAGCACCACTGGCGCCCCCTGCTCATCGCGATGGCCCTGGTCGGCGCCACGAACACGGCGGGCTACTCGCTCACGTCGTACATGCCCGGGTATCTCGAGTCCAACCACGACTACACGACACTCGGCGCCGCGACCGCGACGATCCCGGCCCTCATCGCCTTGTCCCTGGCCGTCCCCTTCGTGGGGAAGCTGTCGGACAAGATCGGCCGCAAGCCGGTGTACTGGATCGCCATCATCTCCACCCTGGTGTTCACCTACCCCGCGTACCTCATGATGGAGAACAAGAGCCTCGTGTGGCTCTCGATGCTCATGCTGGCGTTCTCCGTGACGTTCTACGTCGCCATGTCGGCTTCGACGCTTCCGGCGCTGTTCCCGACGGCATCGCGTTTCGGCGGCATGGCCCTGTCGTACAACATCGCCGTCTCGCTCTTCGGCGGCACCGCCCCGACGATCAGTGAGTCCCTCGTCAAGCTGACGGGCAGCAAGGCGTCGCCGGCGCTCTACACGATGTTCTTCGCCGTCCTCGGCGGTATCGCCCTCATCGGCATGAAGGAGTCGGCGCGCAGGCCGCTGCCCGGTTCGATGCCGACGGTCGGTAGCGAGGAAGAGGCCAAGGAGCTCGTCGAGACCCAGCACGACAACCCGGATCTCGACCACGACGAGCTGCCGTTCCACGCGCACGACGTCGCGAACGCCGAAGCCGATGGCGAGGACCTCGGCGACGGCAAGAAGCTGGCCGGCGTCTGATCGCCCACGCTTCGCCTGACGCGGGCCCGCTCACCTGTTCGGTGGGCGGGCCCGCGGCGCGTGTTCAGAGGTTTCGCGTGGCGTTGGGCAGACTCACCTGCGGCTGGGCAGTGCCCGCCTCGGCCCAACCGCACCGAAGTCTGCCCAACGCTCGCTACCCTCGCTCGCGTGACCTCAAAAGAGCACGGCGTACGGGCCGCCTACGACGACGTGGCCGACCTCTACGCCGATCACTTCCGCGCCACTGAGGCCGAGCAGCCGGTCGACGTGGCCATGATCGAGCACTTCGTCAGTCTGCTCACCAGCGCTGACGGTGCGCGCCCGCGGGTGCTCGACGCAGGCTGCGGAGCTGGCCGGATGCTGCCGCTGCTCGCCCGGTTCGGAGCCGACGTCGAGGGCGTCGACCTGTCACCGGCCATGATTCGTCGAGCGCACCGTGATCACGCGCAGTTCACCACGCGCGTCGGGACGCTGACCGCGCTCCCCCACGACACTGCGTCGTTCGACGGAGCGTTCAGCTGGTACTCGACGATCCACAACCCCGACAGCGACCTGCCGACGATGCTCGCCGAGCTCGCGCGGGTGACGCGCGCCGGCGGGTGCGTCCTCGTCGCCTTCCAGGCGGGCGAGGGCGAACGCGACGCCTCGGGCGCCTACCGACAACGGGGCCACGACATCGTCCTCACTCGGTACCTGCGTACGCCGGACGACATGTCAGCTGCGCTCGAGGAGGTAGGGCTCGAGGTGATCGCACGGCTCGAGCGTCCGGCAGTCGGCGGCGAGCGCGAGCCTCAGGCTGTCGTCATCGCGCGCCGCACCTGATCACCGGCTCAACGAGCGTCGGCAGCCTTTTCCTTCTCCTCGACGAGCTTGGCCACGTCGCGGCGCTGGACCTTGCCCATCTGGTTCGTCGGCAGTTCGTCGACGACGACGAAGCGGCGGGGTGCCTTGTACGCGGTGAGGGTCTGCTTGACGTGACTGCGCAGCGCTTTCGTGTCGACATCGCTGTGCCCCTCCGCCAAGACGACGGCCGCGACGACGTCCTCGCCACCACCCGAAGCAGGCATGCCGACGACGGCAACGTCCTCGACCGAATCGTGCTGACGCAGGGCGCCCTCGACCTCGCTCGGGTACACGTTGAATCCGCCGGTGACGATCATTTCCTTGATGCGGTCGACAACGGTGAGGTAGCCGCCCGCGCCCATCTCGACGACGTCGCCGGTGCGGAAGAAGCCGTCGTGGAACGCCTGACGCGTCTCCTCGGCGCGGCCGAAGTAGCCGCCGAACACCTGGGGTCCGCGCACGAGCAGTTCGCCCGGGCCCTCGGCGGGGGCGTCCTTCGTCACGTCCTCGGGGTCGGCGAGGCGGATCTCGACGTCGGGGAACGGCACTCCGATCGAGCCGGCGCGGCGGTCGGCGGAGATCGGGTTGCCGACGACGACGGGGCTCGTCTCCGTCAGGCCGTAGCCCTCGATGAGGTGGCCGCCGGTGGCCTGCTCCCAACGCTCGACGAGGTCGACGGGAAGCGACATCGCACCCGACAGACCGATGCGGATGCCCTTGAGGCTCACCCCGCGCTTCTCGGCCTCCTCGATGATCTTCCCGTACAGCGGCGGAACTCCGGGAGCGAACGTCGGGGTGCGGCGCTTGATGGCTTCGACGATGAGCGGCACCTCCGGCGCCGGCAGCACGAGCAGGCACGCGCCCAGGTTGATGCCGGCGAGCACCGAGATCGTCAGGCCGTAGGCGTGGAACATCGGCAGCACGACGAGGAACGTCTCGCGCCCGTCCTCGAGCTGCGCCCACGCCTTGCCCTGCAGGCAGTTGGCCACGAGGTTCGCGTGCGTGAGCGGCACACCCTTCGGCGTTCCGCTCGTGCCCGAGGTGTAGAGCATGACGGCGGCGTCGTCCTTGCTCGGGCGCGGGTGCCAGATCGGCAGGTCGCCGTACGTGAGCAGGTTCTCCCAGGCCATGACGCCGTCGGGCGCGGGGCCGGTGAGCTTCTCGCGGGAGGCGCGCGCCTTCGCGACCGGCAGGCGCAGCGCAAGGCGCTTCGCGAGCGGCAGCGCCTTCGTCACGTCGACGGAGATGATGGTGTCGATGTCGGTGGTCTGCGCGAGGTCGGTGATCATCGGCGTGATCTTGTCCCACGCGATGACGATGCGCGCGCCGTGATCGGCGAACGGCGCCTTGAGCTCGTCCTGGGTGTAGAGCGGGTTGTGCTGCACGGCGACGGCGCCGATGCGCATGATCGCCTGCGTCGCCACGATGTTCTGGGGGCAGCCGGGAAGGAGCACGGCGACGCGGTCACCGGCTTCGACACCCATCTCGACGAGGGCCGCGGCGACGCGGTGGACGTCACGGGCGAGATCGCCGTACGAGGTCACCTGCCCCATGAAGTCGATGGCGGGGCGGTCGCTGAACTTGCGTGCGGCGCGCTCGAACTGCTCGACGAGCGTCTCGGTGCCGTAGTCGAGGTGCAGCGGCACACCCGGGGCGTAGGAACCCGCCCACACCGATTCGTTCGTCATCGTTCGCCCCTCGCTCTCACGGGGTTCTCACCCCATACGTCAACCCTGCCACGCTACCCGCGTGACGAGCCTCTCAGCGACCCTCTCCGGTGTCGCGCAGATCACCTTCGCGCACCCGCCTCGGGCAACGCACTGTTGACGACGACCACCCCGTCAGGCGCACGATGAACCCATGGCCACACCACGCATCGAGATCACCCTGGGCGACATCACGACGGAGGACGTCGACGCCGTCGTCAACGCCGCCAATTCGAGCCTGCTCGGGGGTGGCGGTGTCGACGGAGCGATCCATGCCGCAGCCGGTCCCGACCTCCTCGCGGAGTGCAGGCGGGTGCGTGCGAGCGACTACCCGGACGGCCTCCCGACGGGCCGAGCCGTCATCACGGGGGCCGGTCGGATGCCGGCGCGTCACGTCGTTCACACGGTCGGCCCGAACCGTCACGCCGGCCAGACCGACCCGGCGCTGCTCGAGTCGTGCTTCCGCGAATCGCTGCAGGTGGCCGACGAGGCAGGCTGCCGGTCCGTCGCCTTCCCCGCCATCAGCGCCGGCGTGTACGGCTGGGACGTCCACGAGGTCGCTCGCGTCGCCGTGCGTACCGTCCAGGCAGCGTCGTGCGAGAACGTCGACCTCGTCCGATTCGTCCTGTTCGACAAGCGGTCCGAGGACGCCTTCCAACTCGCCCTCGGCTGACGGGGCCGGCCTTGTCGGTTCCGCGTGATTGCATGACGGCATGGAACTCGGTGAGTGGAGTGAGCGCCTCGAACGCGTGTCGGCGGGCTACGGCGACTACTACGGCGTCGAGCGCTCGCCCGAGTGGACGCTACTCAAACTCACCGAGGAGGTCGGCGAACTCGCCCAGGCGCACCTCGCGCTGAGTGGTCAGGGGCGCAACCGCGGCAAGAGCCCGGACGAGTTGCGCACCGACCTCGAGGGCGAGGTCGCCGACGTGCTCGCCATGGTGCTCGTCTTCGCCGGGCGCGCCGGAATCGACGCGGAGGCGGCACTCGAGCGGAAGTGGCTTCCGTGGGAGCGCTTCCACGGCGAGCGGGCGGCAGGCGGCGATCCGACTCCGCCCGGCGCCATCGAGGAGCGCCAATGAGCCCCTCGCGCCGGCACACCCGCATCACGACGCCGCTCGGCGATCTGCTCCTCGGCGCGAGCGCCGACGCCGTTGTCGGCGCCTACTTCGACGGCCAGAAGTACCAGCCGGAGACCGCGTGGTTCGGCGACGACGTCACGGGCACCGGCGACGACGTCCTCACGGAGGGCTCGCGACAGCTGAGTGAGTACTTCTCCGGCGACCGCCTGACGTTCGACCTGCCGCTCGCGCCGGTGGGCACCACGTTCCAGCAGCGCGTGTGGCAGCAGTTGCTCCTCATCGAACCGGGAAGCACCTCGACGTACGGCGCCATCGCCGCAGCCCTGAGCGACGACGGTGAACTCACGCCGGGGCTCGCCCAGGGTGTGGGGCAGGCCGTGGGGCACAACCCGGTCTCCGTCGTCGTGCCGTGCCACCGCGTCGTAGGATCCGACGGTTCGCTCACCGGCTTCGCGGGTGGGCTGGAGCGCAAACGGTGGCTGCTCGCCCACGAGGAGAGCGACGAACAGCGCGCCACGCGCCTGTTCTGATCGCTCCGTCCGCCGTGTCGAACCTTTCTTTCCGCCGCGACCTCACACTTCGGCCCCGTCGCGCGACTACCCGGTGATGACGAACCAACCGCTCTTCCACGAGATCGTCGAGGCCCACTCCTCGACGGTGCTCGCCGTGTGCGCCTCGGTCCTGGGCCCCGGCCCCGACGCCGAAGACGCGTGGCAGGAGACCTTCGTCTCGGCGCTCAGGGCCTACCCCTTCGACGGGGTAGCGAACGTCGAGGCGTGGCTCGTGCGGGTCGCCGGTCGACGCTGCATCGACGTCCTGCGTGGCCGTCGACGAGAGCAGCCGATCGACGACGCCGACCTCCTCGGGGTGCTGGGTCGCGACCACGCTCCGGGCGCCGACGAGCTCGCGCTCCCGGACGAGGTGTGGGAGCACGTCGTGACGCTCACGCCGCGGCAACGGTTCGTCATCGTCCACCGGTACGTGGCGGGGTGGAGTTTCGGTGGGATTGCAGCCGAACTCGATTGCAGCCCGGCTGCTGCGCGACGCTGCGGCTCCGACGCCGTCGCCGCCCTGCGAGCTCGCCTCGTGCCGTCCGACACGCCCACCGAGGAGTCCCGATGACATCCACACCGGCAGAAACCGCTTTCGAGGAGCGCCTCGCGGCCTTCGCGCAAACCCATGACACCGAGAGGCTCGCCACCCGTCTCGCGGCGAGTGGCTCGGGCGACGTCGACATCGTCTGGTGCACTCACGACTCGCCCGTCGGCACCCTGCTGCTCGCCCTCGCCGACGATGCCCTGGTGCGCGTGGCGTTCGAGCGCGAAGGGTTCGACGTCGTGCTCGAGAGCCTCGGGGAGCGCGTCGGACGCCGCACCCTGCGGGCCGCAGCGCCGGCCGACGATCTGCGCCGTCAGCTCGATGAGTACTTCGCGGGCGTGCGCTCGAACTTCGAGACGCGCATCGACCTGCGCCTGTCGAGCGCACCGTTCCGGCGGGAGGTACAGAGCAAGCTCGCCGACATCCCGTACGGCACCACCGCGAGTTACGCGCAGGTGGCGACGAACGCGGGGCGCCCCAAGGCGGTGCGCGCCGTCGGTTCGGCGTGCGCCACCAACCCGCTGCCCATCGTGTTGCCGTGCCACCGCGTCGTGCGTAGCGACGGCGGTTACGGCAACTACCTCGGGGGCGAGGAAGCCAAGCGTTTTCTCCTCGACCACGAGCACGCCCACGCTCCGGCCGCAGCGTGCGGCTGAAGCCGTCAGACCCAGCGCCAAAGTCGAGACCGAGCTGTCACCTCACCCTCTTCCCACGGGCACGAGCGCGGTCGTAGCCTGTTGAAAAGCCTCGACTCGGGAGCACACGATGGACCGGACGCAGTACTGGGAACTCATCGAACAGGCACGTGACGCCGTGCCGGACGGCGACTGCGACGAGAAGGCCGACGCCTTCGTCACCGCGCTCGCCGAGCACGGCGCCGACGAGATCGCCGACGCGTGGTTGCGCCATCGCGAACTCATGCACGACGCCTATTCGTGGGACGTCTGGGGCGCCATCTCGCTCCTGCTCGGCGGATGCAGCGACGACAGCTTCGACTACTTCCGCAGTTGGCTCATCCTCCAAGGCAGGGAAGCGTTCGACGCCGTCATCGACGATCCTGATTCGCTCGTTGATCTCGTGCCCGACGGCGAGATCGACGAGAACGCCTACGAGTGCGAGGAACTCGAAGGCGCGCCCTTCGTCGCCTACGAGGAGGTCACGGGCGAACAGATGCCGCTGCATCGCGACATCCCCGACGAACCCGACCTCGGCGAGGAGTTCGACTTCGACGACGACGAGGAGATGAAGCGTCGCTACCCGCGGCTGTGGGCGCGCGTCAACGGCTGATCGCCGCGGATCAGCTCGTCGTCACGAGCCGAACCAACGTGAGGAGGCGACGGGAACCGCCCGGTTCCCGTCGCCTCCTCACGTTCTCGTTCGAGCGTCCGCCTGCCTGTAGGGCGAACGCAGCACGCCTCCGTCAGGCGCTCACGTCCTTGAGGTGATGCTCGAGGTCGTGGAGGAAGTAGACAGCCAACGTCGCCACGGTGAAGGTCGAACCGTTGTCCCGCAGGCCTCGCCGACCCCACTCATCGTCCCTGACGGCGTCCCACTGGTCGGCCGTCTGCGTCGCCTCACGGCGGTAGGCCTCGGCCACACCCTGCGGGTCGTCCTCGCCGTAGCGCGAATCGACGGCCACCGTATCCGGATCCCAGTTCGGGAACGTCGGGTCGTCCTGCGCGAGCATGAGGTCGAGGCGGCCGCGGTACAGCGCGTTGATGTCACGTACGTGGCAGGCGTACTCGAGCGGTGACCACACGTCCGGAGCCGGACGACGCGGCGCGTCGAGGCGGTCGAGCACGGCCTCCCACTTGGGGATGGTCGCGCGAACGCGCTTCCCGGTCGTCTGGACGTCGAAGTCCGGGGAGAAGCCGCATTCGTCGCACCCATCGGTGACGACAGCCATCCAGCCCTTGTCGGGCGATGCGCCGTCCTCACCGTTCTGACGTGCGGATTCGGTGTCTTCGACGGGCCGCTCGGCGAGCCCGCCCTGCTGGTTTTCGTCCATGCTCGCCACCCTGCCACGACAGGCGCTCAGGTTCACGTCTTAGGCGAACCTCAGTCACGGAATGCTTTGGCGCAGTTCACCTCACGTCTGCTCTCACGTCGCTTGCCGAGCGCTTGCACGCCACAGGATCGCTCCCCGTGGGCGTCTGCGGATGCCCCTGGCCCTCGCCCCATTTCCGAACGCACCAGGAGTCTCCCGTGAGCCCGAAGCTGCTTCCCCTCGTCAACACTCGTCACGGCTCGCGCAGCTACAAGACGTGTGAGTACCGCTGCGCGAACCAGTGCGACGCCCCGACGCCGAACACGTCGGAGAACGAGGAGTTCGCGACGCTCGCCCGTCGCGCCATCGCTCGCCGCTCGGTGCTCAAAGCCACGGCCGGAACGATGGTTCTCGGCGGCCTCGCGGCCTCGCCGGCCGCAGCAGGCGGCAAGGGGCACGGCCACGGCCATGGCCACCGTGGTCCGAAGAAGGTCGGAACGACGGAGTTCACCTCCGTCGCGCCCAACCGCAAGGACGACGTCGTCAACGCTCCCGAGTTCACGCACGACGTCGTCATCCGCTGGGGTGACCCGGTGACGGCACGCGCGCCCAGGTTCAACGCCTACAAGCAGACGCCGGAGGCTCAGGCCCAGCAGTTCGGCTACAACAATGACTACGTCGGTCTCATCCCGCTCGACGGCCGCCGCGCTCTGCTGTCGGTCAACCACGAGTACACCGACCCGGAGCTCATGTTCCCCGCAGGCATGGACGAGCTGACGAAGAAGAAGGTCGAGATGGCTGCCCACGGCCTCGCCGTCGTCGCCATCGAGAAGGGCCGCAAGAAGGGTTCGTGGCACACGGTCGACCCGCGCCGCTCGCGCTACAACCGTCGCGTCACGGCGTCCACGCCGCACCAGGTCGACGGCCCCGCCGCAGGCCACCCGATGCTGCGCACGAAGGCCGACCCGCGAGGCCGCACGATCCTCGGAACGTTCGCCAACTGCTCCGGTGGCACGACGCCGTGGGGTACGACCCTGCACGGTGAGGAGAACTTCCACGGCTACTTCGACGCCTCCGGTTCGCTCGACTCGACGCAGTCCGCTGCGTACGCGCGCTACGGCATCAACGGCAAGGGCAAGGGCTGGAAGGACGTCGACGAGCGCTTCGACCTGACGAAGGCCCCGAACGAGCCGAACCGCTTCGGCTGGGTCGTCGAACTCGACCCGCTCGACCCGAGCGCGCCGCCGGTCAAGCACACGATGCTGGGGCGCCTCAAGCACGAGGGCTGCAACGTCACGATCGCCGAGGACGGCCGCGTCGTCGCCTACACCGGTGACGACGAGAAGGGCGAGTACATCTACAAGTTCGTCTCGCGCGACCGCTACCGCCGCGACCGTTCGCCGCACTCGCGCCGCCACAACAAGGCGCTGCTGTCGGCCGGCACCCTCTACGTCGGTAAGTTCACCGGTGACGGCACCGCTGACGGCCTCCACGACGGCACCGGCACCTGGATCCCGCTCACGAGCGACCGAAAGTCCTACGTGCCGGGCATGAGCGTCGCCGAGGTGCTCATCCACACGCGCGTCGCCGCCGACAAGGTGGGCCCGACGAAGATGGACCGCCCCGAGGACATCGAGCCGAACCCGGTCAACGGCAAGGTCTACTGCGCGCTGACGAACAACTCCGACCGTGGCAAGAAGTTCACGACGGACGAGGCGAACCCGCTCGGCACGTCGATGGTGCGCGAGTCGCTCGGTGCGCCGCTGACGGCGAAGTCGGGCAACCGCAACGGCTACGTCCTCGAAATCACCGAGAAGGGCCGCAAGACGGCGACGTCGTTCACGTGGGATCTCATGCTCATCTGCGGCGACCCGGCCGCGCAGGAGACCTACTTCGCGGGCTTCCCGAAGGAGCAGGTCAGCCCGATCTCGTGCCCGGACAACGTCGCCTTCGACGCCGAGGGCAACCTGTGGATCTCCACGGACGGCAACGTCCTCGGCTCGAACGACGGCCTCTTCCGGGTGCCCACCGAGGGCCCTGAGCGCGGACGCGTGCAGCAGTTCCTCACCGTGCCCTTCGGCGCCGAGACCTGTGGCCCGCTCGTCTCCCCCGACCAGCTGTCGGTCTTCACCGCCGTTCAGCACCCGGGTGAGACGGACGACGCCACGTTCGAGAAGCCCACGAGCACGTGGCCGCACACGGACGCCTTCCCGCGCCCGTCGGTCATCGTCTCGTACGCCAAGTGACGGCACCGATCGTCTGAGGGAGCGGCCCGAGCGCGCACGGTGCGCGTCGGGCCGCTCGTTCGTGTCCACGCCCGCGCACCGTCATGGACGTTCTACGCTGACCCACGATGCCCGACGACGCCCGCCCCGCCCACCGCCATCCACGCGCGGTGGCTCTCGTGGCGCTCGGTGGGGCGCTCGGCGCGGCGGCCCGCTTCGGCGTCGCCGAGGCGCTGCCCCACGCCGACGGTGACGTTGCGTGGGCGACGTTCGTCGTCAACATCGCGGGTGCCTTCGTGCTCGGTTGTCTGCTCGAAGCGCTGACCCGCAGCGGACCCGACACCGGGACACGCCGCTCCGTACGCCTCGTCCTCGGCACCGGGTTCTGTGGTGCCTTCACGACGTACAGCACCTTCGCGCACGACACCGTGACGCTCGACAGGGGCTTCGGCGTCGGGGTGGGCTGGGCCGCGCTCCACGTGACGAGCGGTCTCCTCGCCGCCGCGTTCGGCGCCGTCGTCGGCGCTGCCGCCACCTCGAGGCGGCGGGCATGACGGCGCTTTTCGTTGCTCTGGGCGGCGCGCTCGGCGCGGTGCTGCGTTCGGTGACCGACGGCGAGATCAAGCTGCGCTCCCGCCGCACCTGGCCGATCGCCACGTTGTGCATCAACGTGGTCGGCTCGTTCGTGATCGGCCTCGTCGCGGCACTGAACACGAGCGCTACGGTGACCGCCTTCGTCGTCACAGGGGTGTGCGGCGGGTTCACGACGTTCTCGACGGCCAGCGTCGAAGCGATCGGCTTGGTGCGCGAGCGCCGCGGCGTGACGGCTCTGGCCTACGTCCTCGCGTCAGTGCTCGTCTGCGTTTCTGCGGTTCTCGTCGGCATGGCGCTCGGGCGCGCGCTGGTCTGAGCGCGGACGCTCGTTGGGGAACCAGGCCTCGACGGTGAGGCCGTCCGGGCTCGAATCGAAAGTGAGGCGCCCGCCGACGGATTCCATGAGGGCCGTCGTGATGGCCAGACCGAGCCCCGAACTCGTCGCGCTCGTGCGGTCGCGGTTACCGAATCTCTTTCCGGGAGAGGCGGCCACGGCTTCGGGCAGGCCCGGACCGTTGTCCTCCACCCGCACCACGACTCCACCGTCTCGCACGTCGACCGTGACACCGACGTCGGTGCCGGCCGGCGTGTGCCGCCGAGCATTGGCGACGAGGTTCGTCACGACACGACGCACGCTCGCCTCGTCACCGACGACGACGGCGGGCTCGTCACCGGCGTGGAACGCCCACCGGTGTTCCGGCGCGAGCAGCGTGGCGTCGGAGAGTGCTTCGAGGGCGATGAACGTGACGTCGACCTCCGCGTCGTCCAGTTGACGCTCGTCCTCGACGCGCGCCAGAACGAGCAGGTCGTCAACGAGCCGGCCCATGCGCCGCCCCTCGCGTTCGATGCGCTCGAGCGATGGACGCAGCTGGTTGCCCTCCGGGGCGAGCGCCGTGATGGCCGCGAAGAGTTCATCGGCCTCGGCCGGAGTGAGTTTCTCGCCGGGCTCCAGGCGTGCAGGCCACACGTGCGACATGTTCGCGTAGTAGTCGTCGACGATCGAACCCGACAGTTCCGCGTGCGAGCGGACGACGGCGATGGGCGTCCGGAGTTCGTGACTGACGTCAGCGAGGAAGGCGCGCCGGGTGGCCTCCCCCTCGTCGCGCCGTCGCAGAGCCTCCTCGACCTGCTCGAGGAGGTTGTTGACCGAGCGAGCAACCGCATCGACCTCCTCGACACTCGATTCCCCCTCGGGGACGCGTCGGCGCACGGCGTCCGTCACCGAGCCGACCGGTGTGGCCGCCATGTCCGACGTCGTGGCCGCGATCTCCCGCAGGGGCCGCGTGAGCCGACGCGTTCCGAGGGCTCCGACGCCGGCGGCCAGGACGCCCGCGAGAAGCCACACGACCCCTTCGAAGAGTCCCAGCTTGGCGAGGTCACGCTCGGTCGTCTCGTCGGAGGTCGCGACGAGAACCCGCCGTTCGGGTGTTACGGCGACCAGCACGCGCATCTCGTCCCGGTCGGGGAACGTGACCGAGTGAAGCCCCGGCGGCCCCTGCACGAGACGCCCGAGTTCGTCGCGATCGGCCGCAGTGACCGTGCGGTCCTCACCGACGGCCGCGATGTCGACGTCGTCGCCGGTCTGCCACAACGCGAGGCTTCCGCCCGGCAGTTCGGACGCGAGTTCTTGCACGCTCGCCTGGGGATGGGACACCGCCGTACGCAACTGCCTGTCCATGGAGTCGTGCAAGACCGTGCGGGTGACGAGTACGGACACGCTGGTGCCGACAGCCGTCACGCAGAGCGCCAGAAGGACGATGAGCGTGACGATGCGACGCTCGAGGGTGCGCGGCAAGAAGCTGCGCAGTGCTCTCATGCGCCCGGACGCATCGTGTACCCGATGCCCCGCACGGTGCGGATGAGCGGGAGCCCGTCGGCATCGATCTTCTTGCGCAGATACGAGATGTAGAGCTCGACGACGTGCTCGCCGCCGGCGAAGTCCTCACCCCAGACGGCCGAGAGCAGCTCTTGCTTGGAGCACACCCGACGGGCGTTCTCAGCGAGGTGGCGGGCGAGCGCGAATTCCGTGGCGGTGAGCTTGATGGGCACGCCCGCACGCTCCACCTCGAAGGTGGAGGTGTTGATGACGAGGTCGTCGACGGCGAGGTGATCGCCCTGCGCCGCTGCGGTGAGGCCGCGACGGCGCACGAGAGCCTCGGCTCGCACGATGACCTCTTCGAGGCTGAAGGGCTTCGTCAGGTAGTCGTCACCACCCTGGCGGATGCCGGCAACGCGATCGTCGACGCCGTCCCGCGCCGTGAGGAAGATGACGCCGACCTCGGGGTTGAGCGCACGCAGCCGAGCGAGCACCTCGAAGCCGTCGATGTCGGGAAGACCGATGTCGAGGACGACGACATCGGGTTCGCTGATGCGGCACTTGGCGACGGCCACTTCCCCGGTGGGCGCCGACTCGGCGTCCCACCCCTGGAAGCGAAAACCTGCAGTGAGGGAGTCGACGAGCCCGGGCTCGTCGTCGACGACGAGGACACGCAGTGCTCGGCCACCCGTGTGGGGAGGCGTTTTCGGTGCGCTCATGCGTCCACAGTAGGGCGTCGCCCACCGCGCGAGGCCACCCTTGGCCGCGGCAGGTCGCATGAGAAGAAATTCTGAAAAAGTAGTTGTACGTTCAATGACGTGCCCGGGGTCGTGCTCCCGTTCCCCCCTTTGTGTGATGCGCCCCGGGCACACTCACTCTTCGCAGCGCGGCTGCGCACTGCGGGCTCGGTGTCCACAAGCAGCGCGGGAATCGCGCTCTTCGATCGGCTCGAGCGGGCCCTTCCACAGGCCGCACCACGCGACCCTTTCGTGGTTGGTCAGTTCGGGCCACGCTCCTTTTCATGGACCCGAGAACCGAGACTTCCCGCCTCGTCCTGGTGAGCAGCGAGCCGGATGAACTCCGCACCAGCCCAGCGCTCCCGGACGCACGCCACGCCACCTCAGCTTGTCTGGACGACGACCTCGACTGGCACGCCCTGCTGCTCGCGGCGGGCATCCGCCAGGAGCGAGGCGACCCCCGCGAATGGCGCGCGGCACCTCGACGGGCCGGGCTCGCCTCCTCAGTCATCGACGCGATCATGACGCCCCGCGTCACCTCCGTCACGGTCGAGAACGCCGTCACGAGGTTCGTCGACCGCTTCGGTGACGGCGACCTCGACGTCCTCCGGGGCGCGATGGACGAGCTCGGGGCCGAGCGGTGGCGCACTGAGGTTCTGACGAGCCATCGGGTCGTGCCGCGGAAGGACGCCCCGTACAAGGCCGACGTCATCGCCGAGGCTGCCGAGGTGCTGCGCCACTACGACGTGTGGGCCGCCGACCACCTCGTCGAACGCGCTCGGGACGAGCTGCTGCGCGGAGCGTGGTGTGCCGTCACCGGCCAGTCGAGCGGCTTCACCTGGCGGCATCTGCTGCTGGCCGCGGGCTTGGACGATCCCCTCGTCTGCCCGCTCACGCGGCGGTTCGTCCGGCGTCACCTCGGACGGCGTGCGGCCGCCGCACCGGAGACGGAGCTCCTTGCGGTCATGACGCGGGCCGCCTGCCTGCTCGGCGTCGACACGCTGAAACTCGACCACCAACTCTGGCGCGCTGCGCTCACGCCTCCGCCCCACCGTGGCGTGAGCCAGGGCGGGGCGGGGAGCGACGGCGTCAGCCGCGAGGAGACATCAGACGGTGCGACGCAGGCGAGCGACGACGGCGCCGATGCCGGCGACGAGCAGGAGGCCGAGGCCCGCGAGGCCAGTGACGGCCTGCTCGTTCCTCATCCCGTCGGTCTCGACCTTGGGGCCGGTGGTCGAGGTGCTGGAGGATGACGGGTTACCGCCACCGCTCGTGCTCGTACCGTCCGTCGGGGACGCCGTCGGCTCGTCCGTGGTGGACGGGTCGCTCGGCTCGCTCGTGCTCGAGGGGTCGCTCGGCTCGCTCGTCGGGTCCGTGGGTCCCGTGGTCGGGTCCGTCGGCTCGGTGGTCGGGCCGGTCGGGGTCGTCGTCGGCGCACCACCCTCGATCGTGACGGGGAAGCCGCCGCTCGTGCCGGTCGGCGCAGCCTTGAAGGTGACGAGGGCATCACCCGAGGCGTCGGCCGGCACCGTGAACTTCACCGAAGCCGTGCCGTGGTTGGCCGGGTAGGGCGGTGTCGTGGACGAGCTCGTCGTGATGGGGAACGTGCCCACGGACGTGCCGTCGACGAAGACCTCGACGCTCTTGTTGGCGGGCGCGCCCTTGCTGGTCATGTCGAAGCCGGAGACGGTGAACGACGCCTCCTTGCCCGCGGTGAGCTTCGTCGGCTGGTCCACCACGGAGAGCGACTGCTTGGCGTAGCTCGGCGAGAGCGGGCTCGCGGCCTTGAGCCACTCGACGAACAGACCCTGGTCGATGAGGCCGGAATCGCTCACGGCTCCGCCCTCCTTGAGGGCGGTGAAGTTGTCGCCACCGGTGATGAGGAAGGAGTTGGACGCCACCGTGTAGCTCTTGGACTCCTCCAGCGGCTTGCCGTCGACGAGCACGGACGTGATGCGCTCACCGGCGGGCTTGTTCTCGTCGAACGTGTACGTCACGTTCTTCGACAGGCCGAGCTTGAGGAACGGGCGCGAGCTGCCCTCCGGCTGCCACTGCTGCTCGAGAATCTTGACGAGCGTTGCGCCCGTGACCTCACGGGTTGCGACGGTGTTGTTGAACGGCATGACGGCGGCGGCCTGCGCGAAGGTGAGGTTGCCGGACGCGTCGGGCACGAGGTCGGCGCGCACGCCGCCGGGGTTCATGAGGCCAATCTCGACGCTGCCGGTGCGGCCCGGCTTGTTGAGCGAGTCGACGTAACTCTGCGCGATGAGGTTCGACAGGTTCGACTCGGCCAGACGGTCGTCGCGGCTGCCGTCCGCCTTGAGCGCCGAGGTGATCGGACCGCTGCTCTGGGCGACGACCTGCTTGCCGATCTCTTCGGCGCGGGCGTTGGCGGAGTCCACGACGGCGGCAGCAGCCGTGTACGCGGGCAGCGAGGCGCACGCGTCGCTCGGTGCACTCACCGGCCGGTTCGTCACCTTGTACTGCGTCACCTTGCCGCTCGCCTTGTCGTAGCCGAGCTGCAGAACGCCGAGGTACTTCGCGTAGAAGTCGGTCTGAATGATCGGGCGCGTGCCTTCACCGCCGGGAACAGGCGCGTCCCAGCTGTAGAGCTGGTGGGTGTGACCGGTGAAGATGGCCGAGACGTCGCCGCTCGTCTTCGTCACGATGTTGTTGAACACGGGGCTCGCGGCCTGCATCGACGACAAGGTGGCCTCGCCGCCCTCCGGCGCACCCTCGTGGTACTCGGCGACGACGACGTCGGCCTCACCGTTCGCGGCGTTCCCGTCCTTGAGCTTGGCAGCCACGCGGTTGACGGCAGCCACCGGATCGCCGAAGGTCAGGCCGGCCACGCCGTCACCGGCCACCATGTTCGGCGTGTCCGTCGTGACAGCACCGACAACGGCCACCTTGACGCCGTTGACATCGAGCACCTTGTACTCGGGCAGAGCGGGTGTCGTGGTGCCGCCCTTGTAGACGTTGGCGCCGAGGTAGGTCCAGCTCGCGCGCGAACTGACCCGGCCCGTGAGGTCGTCGAAGCCCTTGTCGAACTCGTGGTTGCCCACCGAGCTGGCCTCGAGACCGAGAGCGTTGAGGAAGTCGATCGAGGGGTTGTCCTGCTGCGAGGCCGACTCGAACGGCGTGCCACCGACGTTGTCGCCCGCGGAGATGAACGACGCGTCCGGGTACTCGGCCTTCGCCGACGCCACGGTGCAAGCGAAGTCCTTGGTGAAGTGGCCGTGGAAGTCGTTGGTACCCAGGAGCGTCAGAGGCGTGAGGTCGCCGTCGAGGGAGTCGACAGGCGCAGCGGCGAGCGCGGAGGGGGCGAACGTGCCGGCGCACGCGAGGGCGAGGACGCCGGTGAATGCGGATCGGCGCACGAGGGAGCTCGACATGGTTGGGGGTGTCCTTCGGATTCGGCTGCGCCGCAGGCGCGGGGAGGGTGCCCGACCATCTTGCGGGAAGTTTCGGCCCTCGAATCCGTTTGCGAGGCGATCGGCATCGAATCGTCATCTGACGTTCATTCAGGACTGGCGGAATAGTTGAACCTTCAACTACATTGAAGGAAGCGCCAACACTTCACGGCCACCGAGGAGGCCCCCAATGCCCGCAGTCACCGCAGACACGCTCGCGCTGCCGCACCTGCCCGAGGCGAGCCCGCAGGCCGTCGAGCGCTCCGTGCGCCGCCAGATCACCGGGCCGAAGGGCTTCGAGGGTGAGGGTTTTCCCGTCACCCGTGCCTTCGCCGGCCTGACCCACGCCGAGCTCGACCCCTTCGTCCACATGGACGAGATGGGCGCCGTCAACTACGCGCCCGGCGAGCCCCGCGGCACCGACTGGCACCCGCACCGCGGCTTCGAGACCGTCACGTACATCATGGACGGGCGCTTCCAGCACCAGGACAGCCATGGCGGCGGCGGCATGATCGAGAACGGCGCCACGCAGTGGATGACGGCCGGTTCCGGCGTGCTCCACATCGAGACGCCCCCGGCGGAACTCGTCGTGTCCGGCGGCTTCTTCCACGGTGTTCAGCTCTGGGTCAACCTGCCCAAGGCCGAGAAGTGGGCCGACCCGCGCTACCAGAACCTCGAGGGGACCGATTCCGAGCTCATCACGACGCACGACGGTGGGGCGCTCATCCGCATCATCGCCGGATCGATCGGCGGCCACCGCGGGCCGGGCTCGACGCGCACGCCGATCACGATGGCGCACGCCAGCATCGCTGCGGGGGCGCGCGCCGACATCCCGTGGGATCCGTCCTACAACGGAATCGTCTTCGTCTTCTCCGGTTCGGGCACGATCGGCCGCGACCGTCGTCCGATCACGGCCGGCCAGACGATCGTCACCGGCCCTGGCGACCTCATGACGCTCACCGCCGACGAGCGTCAGGACGTCGAGACCCCGGCGCTCGAGGTGCTGCTGCTCGGAGGCCGCCCGCTGCGCGAGCCCGTCGTGCAGTACGGCCCGTTCGTCATGAACACCAAGGCCGAGGTCATCGAGGCGTTCGAGGACTTCCAGCGTGGCCGCCTCGGTCGCGTGCCCGCCGGCGGCATCCGCCCCTACCGCGCGAGCGCGAGCGAGATCGCCGAGGCGAAGGAGAAGCAGCTTCGCGAGGCGATCGCCTCGATGCCCCACGGCGGCGGCGTCAGCCAGGGCTGACGCGGCACACGAGAGGTGAGCTTCGGCCCGGTGTGTGAGCTGCGCTTCTCACACACCGGGCCGAACCTCGCACACCGGGCCACAACTCACACGCAGCGACCCCTCGTGGATGGCGGGTTCGGGTGGAGATGTGACGAACGTTCGTCACATCTCCACCCGAACCCGCCACCTTCGTTAGCCTCGCCGCCATGACGAGGAATCTCCCGAGCTGGCGCAGCCTCTACGTCGGCGCATCCGTGCTGACGAGCGGGGGCGCGGCGCTCGGTGCCGGGAAGCTGCACGCCGCGACGAAGTACGCCATCGCTCCCCTGCTCATGGCCGATGTGGCCACCAGGCCGGGCGCGTTCGACGCCGAGCGCCGCCCGACGACCGTCACGCTGCTCACAGCGCTGGCCGGATCGGCGCTCGGCGACCACTTCATGCTGGCCGAATCACGAACGAGCGGCCTCGCCGCCCGCGCCCATCTGCGGCGCGGCGCGTCGTGCTTCGCCGTCCAGCAGCTCGGCCTCATGAGCGTGCTCGCTCGCGCCGGTTACCGCTGGCGCCCGAGGCCGACGAGGGCTGCGGGTGTCGCGTTGGCCGCCCTCGCCGTCGTCGACGGTGTGGCCGCGCGACGTGACGCTGGGCCGAGCACGCCCGACCCGATCGTGGCCGCGTACGGCGTCAGCCTCGCCGCGATGGCGGCACTGACGCAGGGCGCACCCACCGGTCGGCGCGCGTCACGACGCATCGCCGTCGGAGGACCGCTCTTCCTCGCCTCCGACGCAGTCATCGTGGCGCGACAGCTCCTGCCCACGGGCGCCCGCCGCAACCTCTCCGACGGCGTCGTCATGGCCACCTACACCGCGGCGCTCGCCCTGCTCGTGGAGGCCGCCGCGGACCTCGAACGGGACCAACAGGACGAGCGCGCCGTACGCTGAGCGCATGGCCCTTCAGATCGACTACTTCGCCGCCGCGTCCGACGAGGAGGCCGCCGCCACGGTCAATCTCGAATCCGGCCTGCGATCCCTTCCTTTCGATGACGAGTCCGCCTCGCCGACAACCGAATACGACGTCGTCGCGAGCCAGGACGTCGACCCCGGGATCGCACTCGGCTACCTCAACGAACTCCTCACCGGCGTCACGGTCGAGGAGTTCGTCACCTCCGGCTGGCCGGCGCCCGTCGCCGTCAGTGACGACGAGCAGAAGTTCGTCCTCCAGGTCGACCCCGGATTCGTCGCACTCATGTCGACCCGCGAGGCGCCCTTCGACGAACTGGCCGCCCAGTGGGCCGCCGCCGAAGCCCCCGAGGACGCCGACGAATGGAACCCTCGCCCACGCGACCTCGCCGACTTCCTCGAAGGATTCGTCGCCCTGGCCCTCAAGTCCGGCCACGAGGGCAAGCACGTCTACTGCTGGCTCTGGCCCTGAGCGGCCCGAAGAGTCGAAGCCACCCTCAGGCCGGCGCCTGCCAGCCGGACGTCGTCACGATCTGACCGTCCGCGCCCTGCAAGAGCGCCGGGACTCCGTGGCCCTCGAGCCAGGCGGGCGCGTCCTTCCCCAGAATGACGGCGGCCGTCGTCGCAGCATTCGCCTGAACTGTGTCCGGAGCCGCAGCGCTCACCTGCGCCCAGATCGGCGTCGCACTGCGACCCGTCCGCGGATCGATGATGTGATGGCGCTCCTCGCCGGCGCTCACCCAGCGGCGCAGCCGGGTCGAGCTCGTCGCCACGGCCTCACGAACGCGAATGCGCTGAAGGATCCGAGCTGAGGCGTCCCGCACGTCGATCTCCCATCCCCGCCCGGGGATGGGACCGCTCGTCGCGATGTCGCCACCGAGGGACACGAGCACACCGACACCGAACTCGAGCGCGATCTCCTCGGCCAGGATCTGGGCACACCACGCCTTGGCGCTGCCTCCGAGGTCGAGGTGGGAACCGGCCGCGAGCGTCACGCTGCGCTCCGCCGAACAGATCGTCGGCAGCGGCAGGAGGTGCGGTGTCACACGCTCACGCCGTGCCAGGTCACCGCGCCGACGCACCAGGTCGAGATCGACGTCGTAGCCCGCGACTTCGATCTGGCGGCCCAGGTGCGGCACGACGAGGCCATCGGTCAAGGAAGCGGTCCGCAGCGCCGCCCTCATCGCTGCGAGGAACGTGAGACTGATCGGCGCTGTGACGACGTCCTCACCGCGACGCGCGGCTTTGTCACTGCGCGCGTTGAGTCGGCTCAGTTCACTGTCTGCGCGGAAGCGAGAGACAGCCAGGTCGAGTTGCTCGATGCGGGCCTGCGTGAGGCGTTCGACCCGAGCCAGGTCGCACTCACCGAGAACGACGACACGATGGTGGCAGCCGATCGCGTCGAACTCGAAGAACTCCGTCCTCGCCGCGGCCGGCGCACTCAATGTCGTTGTCATGACCCGGCAGTCGTAGCAGCACCCGAATCGGAGCTCCCGTTGCTCACCGACGTCGCGTTGTTCCAGGTGCTCGAGGTGTCATCGGAGCTCTGGCTGCTCGAACTCGTCGTGGACGTCGAGGAGCCCGAGGTGGCGGCATCCGAGGTCTGCGAACTGGCGCTCGAGGACGTCACCCCCGTCTGCTCGGACGACGAATGCATCAGGTCGGCGCCGACGATGCCGATGCCCAACGCCCCGGCTGCCATCACCCCCGTTCCGAGAAAGCGAGCGGTGCGCGAGGAAGCGGTGCGTGCCATGGAAAGCTCCTGAGGAGTCGAGACGTGGTGACAACCTCACGTTCCCTCCCCTGCCTGTCGAAGCCACCAGCCCACCCTGTGCGAGCCCTATGCCCCCGTCATGTCGAACTGTGGCTCACCTTCACCACGAATCCGTGAGGAGTTCCTCACGGGTCAGCGTCTCGTAGGCGTGCCAGGCCGGCTCCTCGTACGGGTGCGCCGCCAGGACGGCGTCGACGACGCGGCGAGCGTCAGGCCGAGGCACGACCATCTCGACGCGCATCTCGTCGACGACCTCGGGCTCACCGACCCGACCGACCGTCGGGCGGGCCCCGACCTGGGGCTCGAATCGCCCTTCACCTGCCGCGCTGAACGAGCAGGCCCGGTAGTTACCGATCGCCCCGGCGCCGGCACGGGCCGCCGCCCGTCGAACACGGTCGGCAGCCTCCCGCGGCACGAACACCACGACGACGACCAACCCGCCCGAACGCGAACGATCCTGACGGGCCGGAGCGGCAACGGTGCCCACCTGGCGCGACTCAGCGGACTCGTCGCCCACCATTCCGAGGTAGGCGAGCGCCGTCCGCACGAACCTCGACGCCATCAGCCGAAGAGGACGGCGACGTCGTCCCACTGCTCACGCGGGACCTTCTTGAGTTCCTTGGTGGCCTCGTCCATCGGCACCGTCTCGATGTCGATTCCCTTGAGCGCCACCATCTGCCCCCACTTGCGCTGCATCACCGCGTCGATGGCGGCGTGCCCGAACCGGGTGGCGAGCACACGGTCGTACGCCGTCGGTACACCGCCGCGCTGCAGATGGCCGAGCGTCGCAGCGCGCGTCTCGATGCCGGTCTTCGCCTCGATGAGCGGCGCGAGCGCCTCGCCGATACCACCCAGACGCGGACGCCCGGCGGCATCGAGGCCGCGCTCGGCGACGATGTTCTCCGACTCGCCGCGGTCGTTCTTGAGCTGGAAGCCCTCGGAGACGACGACGACAGGCGCGCGACCGCGGGCCTGAGTCAGGCGCACCCACTCGGCGATCTGCTCGAGCGTCACCGACACCTCGGGGATGAGGATGGCGTGCGCGCCACTCGCGATACCGGCGTGCAGCGCGATCCAGCCGACGTGGCGGCCCATGACCTCCACGACCATGCACCGGTGGTGCGCCTCGGTGGTCGTGCGCAGACGGTCGATCGACTCCGTGGCGATCGAGACCGCCGTGTCGAAACCGAAGGTGTAGTCCGTGCCGGACAGGTCGTTGTCGATGGTCTTCGGGACGCCGACGATGGGGAGCCCGTCGATCGCGAGCCGCGCGGCGCCCGAGAGCGTGCCCTCGCCGCCGATGGCGATGACGGCCTCGATGCCGTGGCGATCCATGACCTCACGGATCGCCTTCGGCCCGCCCACGCCGTCGATACCGTTGTAGGGGTGCGTGCGGGACGTGCCGAGAATCGTGCCGCCCTCCTTGGAGAGCCCTCGCACGCGCCGACGCGGCAGCGGCGAGATGTCGTCGACGATGAGCCCGCGCCATCCGTCCCGGATACCGACGAACTCCTGCTCGTAGATCTTGTCGCCCTTCATCACGGCGCCGCGGATGACGGCGTTGAGTCCGGGGCAGTCGCCTCCGCTGGTGAGAATGCCGATGCTCATGGTTCCAGTCTCACGCATTCGCCCCGGCGGGACGAATGGAGGCGGCGGCGTCTCTCCCACCGGACGCCCCGCCCAGCCACCGGCTAGCGCAGTGATTCGGCTCACCGGTGCGGCTCATGTCACCTCCAGGTCATCTGGAGGTAGGACAATGCGCCTCATGACGAGCGATTCACCCGAAAGTACGCTGCTGCGGGCCGACCGGGCACCCGCGCCACGAACGCTCGTCGACATCCTGCGCGAGACGGTGGCCGCCAACCCGGATGCGCCGGCGGTGGACAACGGCGTCGACGTCATGACGTACGCCGAGTTCGCCGACGCCGCAGAGCAGTTCGCCGACGCCCTACACGAGATGGGTATCGGCTCCGGCGAACGCATCGGCATCCGCATCCCGTCCGGAACGCTCGACCTCTACGTCGCGATCGCCGGCACCCTCGTCGCTGGATGCGCCTACGTCCCGGTCGATTTCGACGATCCTGACGAGCGCGCCGACACCGTCTTCGGTGAGGCCGACGTCGCCGCCATCGCGGGCAAGGACCTCGTCATCAGCCCCCGCGAACACGAGCACGCGGACGACGGCAACACCCACACCGGCGACCCGGGCCTCACCGACGACGCATGGATCATCTTCACGTCGGGTTCCACGGGCAAGCCCAAGGGCGTCGCCGTGACGCACCGCAACGCCGCGGCCTTCGTCGACGCCGAAGCGAACCTCTTCCTCCAGGACGCTCCTATCGGCCCGGGCGACCGCGTCATGGCGGGCTTGTCCGTCGCGTTCGACGCGAGCTGCGAGGAGATCTGGCTCGCGTGGCGTTACGGGGCCTGCCTCGTGCCCGCGCCGCGCAGCCTCGTGAAGTCCGGCATGGATCTCGGCCCGTGGCTGAGCGCCAACGACATCACCGTCATCTCCACCGTGCCGACGCTCGTCGCGCTCTGGCCGCACGAGGCGCTGGCCGAGGTACGCCTGCTCATCCTCGGCGGAGAGGCCTGCCCGCCCGAGATCGGCGCGCGCCTGGCGAACGAGCGACGCGAGGTGTGGAACACCTACGGCCCCACCGAGGCCACCGTCGTCGCGTGTGCCGCGCAGCTGACGGGCGAGCCGCCCGTGCGCATCGGCCTGCCGCTGGACGGCTGGGATCTCGCCGTCGTCGACGGCGAGGGCAACCCCGTGCCCGAGGGCGAGCCCGGCGAGCTCATCATCGGCGGCGTCGGGCTCGCCCGCTACCTCGACCCGGCCAAGGACGCAGAGAAGTACGCCCCCATGCCGACGCTCGGCTGGGAGCGCGCCTACCGCAGCGGCGACATCGTCGTGAACGACCCGCAGGGCCTCGTCTTCAACGGCCGAGCCGACGACCAGATCAAGCTCGGCGGCCGGCGCATCGAGCTCGGCGAGATCGACTCGAACCTGCTCCAGCTTCCCGGCGTGAGCGGCGCAGCCGCTGCCGTGCGTACCTCCCAGACCGGCAACAAGCTTCTCGTCGGCTACCTCACCGTCGAGGACGGTTTCGACCGCAAGGCCGCCACCGCTCATCTGCGCGAGACCATGCCCGCGGCGCTCGTGCCTCAACTCGCGGTCGTCGACACGCTGCCGACGCGCACCTCCGGCAAGATCGACCGCGACGCCCTGCCGTGGCCGCTCGAGATCACCTCCGACGACGAGGACGGCGCCTTCACCGGCACCGCAGCCCGCCTTCGCGAGCTCTACACCGCCATCCTCGGCGCACCGCCGGCCTCCCCCGAGGACAACTTCTTCGACCTCGGCGGCGGTTCGCTGAGCGCCGCCCAACTCGTCGCCCGCGTCCGCGAGACGCACCCCGAGTTCACGGTCGCCGACGTCTACGAGAACGAGTCGATCGCCGAGCTCGCCGCCGCGATCGACGCGATGGATTCGCCGACCACGCGCCTCAACGACGACGTGGTCCGGGTGCGACGCAGTACCCAGACGATGCAGGTGGTCGCCTCCCTCGCCGTCCGGCAGTTCTCCGCGCTGCGGTGGCTGACGTGGCTCGGAGCGGGCGCGAACCTCGCCCACGCCGTCGGACTCGAGTGGATTCCGACGCTCGACTGGTTCTGGATCGCCCTCGGCTGGGTGCTCTTCGTCGCGCCGCCGGGACGCATGATCCTCGCCGCGCTCGCCGCCCGCGTCATCCTGCGGGGCGTGCAGCCCGGCGCCTACACCCGTGGTGGACGCACCCACCTGCGCGTCTGGCTCGCCGAGCGTCTGGCCGACGAGCTCGGGGCGACGACGCTCGCGGGTGCTCCCCTCGTGAAGTTCTACGCACGGCTGCTCGGCTGCGACATCCGCAAACACGTCGACCTGCACAGCCTGCCTCCGGTCACCGGCCTGCTCACGCTCGGCAAGGGCTGCTCCGTCGAGCCCGAGGTGGAACTGCGCGGGCACTGGATCGACGGCGACGTCTTCCACCTCGGGCGCATCGAGGTGGGCGCGAACGCCCGGGTCGGCACCCGCTCGACGCTCCTGCCGGGCGCACGCATCGGCAAGCGTGCCGAGGTGGCCCCCGGTTCCGGCGTCTTCGGCGACGTCCACGCCGGTGAACTGAGGTCGGGCGCGCCGGCCGTCCACATCGGCGAGGCACGCGGCCCGTGGGAGGACGAGGCGCCGCCGAACAAGCCGATCTGGCTCGGCGCCTACGCCGCCTCCGGTATCGCAGCCTCCCTCGTGCCCGCCGTCGGGGCCGCAGCCGGCATCGCCGTCTGCTGGCCCTGGCTGAAGGAGGCCGACTCGGTCGCCGACCTCGCTCGCATCACCGCGATCGGCGTCGTGCCCGCCACCCTCGTCGGATTCGCCACGACGGCCCTCGTCATCCTGGGCGCCGTGCGCCTGCTCGGCCACGGTCTGCGCGAGGGCTACCACCCGATCCACGGCGGCCAGGGCTGGCGCGCGTGGACGACGATCCGCCTCCTCGACGAGGCGCGCACCTGGCTCTTCCCGCTCTACTCGAGCACCCTCACGCCCGTCTGGCTGCGTGCGCTCGGCGCCCGCATCGGCAAGGACGTCGAGGCCTCGACCGTGCTCATGCTCCCGAAGATGGCCGACATCGGCGCCGGGTCGTTCCTCGCCGACGACACCCTCGTCGCGAACTACGAGCTCGGTGGCGGCTGGATCCGTATAGCGCCGGTCAAGGTCGGCAAGGGCGCCTTCCTCGGAAACTCCGGTATGGCCGCGCCGGGCCGCAAGGTGCCCAAGCGCGGACTCGTCGCGGTCCTCTCGGCGGCACCCGCTCGCGGCAGCGCGAAAAAGGGCACGAGCTGGCTCGGCTCTCCCCCGCAGCGCCTACGACGCGAGGCCGGCGAGTCCGACACGAGCCGCACCACCGCGCCGCCGCAGCGCCTGCGCGTGGCCCGCGCCGTCGTCGAGGCACTGCGCATCGTGCCGCAGAGCCTCCACTCGGCGCTCATCGCGGGATCGGCCCTCACGATGCTCGCCGTCGCCGACCGCTTCAGCTGGCTCGTCGCCGCCCTCACCGGAGGCTGCGTCCTCGTCGTGGCTGGGGCCCTCGGCGGCCTCTCGGCCGTCGTCGCGAAGTGGCTTCTCGTGGGCCGGCTGCGCGTCACGGAGTACCCGCTGTGGAGTTCGTTCGTGTGGCGCAACGAGCTCGCCGACACCTTCACCGAGGTCATCGCGGCACCGTGGCTCATCCGCGCGAACGCGGGCACGCCGGTGCTCAACCTCTGGCTGCGCCTCATGGGCGCGAAGATCGGCCACGGCGTGTGGTGCGAGACGTACTGGCTGCCCGAGGCCGACCTCATCCGCCTCGGCGACGGAGCCTGCGTCAACGCGGGCTGTGTCGTGCAGACCCACCTCTTCCACGACCGCATCCTCGCCATGGACACCGTCACCCTCGGCGACGGCGCCACCCTGGGGCCCAACAGTGTCGTGCTCCCCGCAGCCGCGCTGGGCCGTCACGCTACGGTGGGGCCGACGTCGCTCGTCATGCGTGGCGAGAGCGTCCCCGACAAGACCCGCTGGCTCGGTAACCCCATCGGCCCGTGGCTCGAGGACGACGACGACACCCCGGAAACCACCCGTGAACGGAGCGCACGAGCATGAGACGCCACCACACCCCCACCGGCGGCGCCGACCCGTACGTGCCCGGACACGGCGACACGACGTTCGGGGTCGACGCCTACGACCTCACGCTCGACTACTCCCCAGCCGGCAACCACCTCGACGCCAAGGCCGTGCTGACGTGCCGCATCGCCGATGACGTCACCGAGCCCGTGGCACGCATCGAGCTCGACCTGCACAGCCGACTCAAGGTGACGAAGCTCGCCGTCGCCGGCGCCCGCGTCGGACGGTACGGCCACGACCACTCGCGCCTGTTCGTCCGTTTCGCGCAGCCCCTCGCGGCCGGCACGCCGTTCACGGTGACGGTGGCCTACAAGGGCTCGCCCGGCCCGATGCGCGGCCTCGACGGCGACGCAGGCTGGGAGGAGCTGACGGACGGCGTCATCGTCGCGTCGCAGCCCCACGGCTCGCCGACGTGGTTCCCGTGCAACGACCGCGCCGCGGACAAGGCCACGTACCGCTTCGTCGTGACGACCGATTCCGACTACGCCGTCGTCGCCAACGGCTCGCTCGTACGCCGCCGTCAGGCCGGACGCCGCACGACGTGGACCTACGAGTGCCCCAGCCCGATGTCGCCCTATCTCGCGACGCTGCAGATGGGCCAGTACGAAACGAAGCAGCTGCGCACCTCGCCCTCCGACGTGCGCCTCGTCTACCCGCCGCGCCTGCGCGAGGCCGTGCGCACCGCGTACGCCGACCAGGTGCACATGATCGACTTCTTCTCCTCACGCTTCGGCGACTACCCCTTCGACAGCTACACCGTCGTCATCACCGACGACGACCTCGAGATCCCGCTCGAGTCGCAGACCCTCTCGACGTTCGGCGCGAACTTCACGAACCGCTCGTGGGATGCCCAGCGCCTCATCGCGCACGAGCTCGCCCATCAGTGGTTCGGCAACGCCGTCACCTCATCGGCGTGGGAGGACATCTGGTTGCACGAGGGCTTCGCCTGCTACAGCGAGTGGCTGTGGAGCGAGGAGGCGGGGCTCGCGACGGCCATCCAGCGCGCCCACGAGCACCACGGGCGCCTGTCGCGGCTACCGCAGGATCTGCGCCTGCAGGATCCGGGCCCGGACGACATGTTCGACGACCGTGTCTACAAGCGGGGCGCCCTGACGCTGCACGCGCTGCGCACCCTCCTCGGCGACGAGGCCTTCTTCGGCCTCCTTCGCCGCTGGGTGACCGAGCACCGGTATGCCACGGTGACGACGGCCGACTTCATCGCTCTCGCCGAGCAGGTCGCCGGTCAGGATCTCGGCGAGTTCTTCGACGCGTGGCTCCGAGCGCTACCCCTTCCCGCGTTGCCGTCACTCCCGCTCTCCGACCCCCGCGTCTGAGGCTTCGCGCGACGTTTCTCGAGCGAGGGAATTCTCCATCTTCATCGTTGGAATTTCTCGCTCAGATTCACCCAATTTCACTGCGGCGCAGCCAAATAAAGCACAATGAAAACAAACATAGTTCGGCAATTAATTCGTTTTCCTCGGGCTTGGCCGTAACAAGAAGGTCACAACAGCATTCATCAGAAGTTGCACGGCCATAAACCGTTCTAGTCTCCTCTCACTATCAGCGGGTCGCCTTTCGGCCCCTTCTGCGTGGGAGAAACCACCGTGAACGCAAAGCTCACCTACCGTGTCGCCGGCCTCGGCGCGGCTGCCGCACTCGCCCTCACCGG
This sequence comes from Dermacoccus sp. PAMC28757, assembly GCF_014302635.1. Taxonomy (NCBI): domain Bacteria; kingdom Bacillati; phylum Actinomycetota; class Actinomycetes; order Micrococcales; family Dermacoccaceae; genus Dermacoccus; species Dermacoccus sp. PAMC28757. The sequence continues at coordinate 158,274 of NZ_CP060292.1, forward strand.
GTGCGCCAACGACAGCTCGAAGACCTCGAACTCCTCCGAGAGCGGTGGCGCCTCGGGCGTCAACCTCCCGGCCGTCCAGACGGTCGACACCCCCAAGTCGCCCGTCATGCCCAAGGGTGACGGCAAGGCCAAGTGCTCCAACGTCACGATCGGTTACGTCGGCGCTGTGACGGGCGACAACGCCCAGCTCGGCGTCAACATCTACAACGGCATCCAGACCGCCATCAACGAGCACAACCAGGCGAACAAGGACTGCCAGGTCAAGTTCGAGAAGCTCGACACCGAAGGCAGCCCCGACAAGGCGCCGGGCCCGGTCACGACCATGGCCAACAAGTCGCAGGTCGTCGGTGTCGTCGGTCTGCCGTTCTCGGGTGAGTCCAACGCCACGGGCAACATCTTCGAGAGCAAGGGCCTCGTGCACATCACGCCGGCCGCCACGCTCCCGGAGCTGACGACGAAGGGCTGGAAGACCTTCTTCCGCGGCCTCGGCAACGACTCGGTCCAGGGCCCGGCTGCCGCCAAGCTCATGACCGAGAAGCTCAAGGCCGAGAAGGTCTTCGTCGTGCAGGACGACTCGCCCTACGGTGTCGGCCTCGGCGGCGAGACCACGAAGGCCCTCGGCGACAAGCAGGTCGGCTCCGACAAGGTGACGACCAAGCAGAAGGACTTCTCGGCCACCGTCACGAAGATCATGAACGCCAAGCCGGACGCGGTGTTCTACGCCGGCTACTACGCGGAGGCCTCGCCGTTCGCGCAGCAGCTTCGCGCCAAGGGCTTCAAGGGCAGCTTCGTCGGCCCGGACGGCGTGAAGGACAACGAGTTCATCAAGCAGGCCGGTTCGGCCTCGGACGGCGCGTACTTCACCTGCCCGTGCATCCCGGGTGAGCTCATCAAGGACTTCAACGACGCCTACAAGAAGACCGCGAACAACGCCGCTCCCGGCACGTACTCCATCGAGGGCTACGACGCCGCCACCGTGCTCCTCGCGGGCATCGACGCCGGCAAGACGGACCGCAAGTCGCTCCTCGAGTGGGTCAAGACCTACGACAAGGACGGCCTGAGCAAGCACTACAAGTGGGACGACAAGGGCGAGCTCGCCAAGCCCGACGTCTACGGCTACAAGGTCGAGGGCGGCAAGATCGTCCCCATCGGCAAGATCTGATCCGCTCCACCCACCACGGTCGACGCCGCCCGCCAGCCCTGATCGGGCCCAGTGCGGGCGGCGTCTGCCGGTGAGTACGAAAGCATCACCATGCTCAGTGCACTGCTTCCCATGGCAGAGTCGGGTTCGACGCAGTGGCTCAGTTTCGACTGGAACGCCCTCATCTCCAACCTCGGCCCGGCCACGATCGACGGTCTGACGTTCGGCGCCATCTACGCGCTCGTCGCCCTCGGTTACACGCTCGTCTACGGCGTGCTCAACCTCATCAACTTCGCCCACTCCGAGGTGTTCATCGTCGGCGCGTACGGCGTGATCTTCACGCTCTCGGCGCTCGGCTTCAACGGTTCACCGCCGAACCTCGGCATCGGGCCGATCATCCTCAACCTGTTGCTCGCCATGATCGTGGGCATGATCGCGTCGTGTACGACGGCCGTCGCCGTCGAGCGCCTCGCGTACAAGCCGCTGCGCAAGCGCAACGCGCCCCGCCTCGTCTTCCTCATCACCGCGATCGGCGTCAGCTTCGTCATCCAGTACGCGATCTTCGCCTTCCACAGCAAGAACGCGGAGCCGGCCGTCACGATGTTCACGCCGAAGCCGATCTTCGACCTGGGCGGCACCATCATCGACAGCCAGCAGCTGACGATCATCATCGCGGCCGTCGTCATGATGATCGCGGTCGATCGCTTCATCGCGAAGTCGAAGACGGGCCGCGGCATCCGCGCCGTCGCGCAGGACCCGGCAACCTCGACGCTCATGGGCGTCAACTCCGAGCGCATCATCCTCGCGACGTTCGCCATCGGTGGTCTCCTCGCCGGTGCAGCCGCACTGTTCTACGTCATGAAGGTGCCCTCGGGCGTCATCTACAACGGTGGCTTCCTCCTCGGCCTGCAGGCGTTCGCCGCAGCCGTGCTCGGTGGTATCGGCAACATCCGCGGCGCCCTCGTCGGCGGTCTCGTCATCGGTGTGATCAGCAACTACGCGCCGTTCCTGCTCGGTGACTCCAACTGGTCGCAGGTCGTCGTCTTCGCCGTCCTCGTCCTCGTCCTCGTCGTGCGCCCGCAGGGTCTGCTCGGCCAGACCCTCGGAAGGAGCAAGGCATGAGCACCGTCGCCGAGTCGTCCGAGACGACGAAGACCGACAAGGTCACGTTCATGCAGCGCTGGCACATGCTGGAGCGTTGGCAGCAATGGGCAGCGCTCATCGTCGTCGCATTGGCGCTCTACCTCCTGCCGGTGCTCAACCCGCCGGTCATCTCCACCGACGGCGGCGGCTCCGACTTCTCCATCGCGTGCTTCGACATGGCGCGCATGGCTCTCATCGCGGTCGGCCTCAACATCGTCATCGGTTACGCGGGTCTGCTCGACCTCGGGTACGTGGCGTTCTTCGCGGTCGGCAACTACGTCGCGGCCATGCTGACGAGCCCCGACAGCCCCTACCTCAAGATCCCCTACCTGTGGACACTGCCGGTCGCGGTCATCGTCACGATGATCTTCGGTGTGCTGCTCGGTGTTCCGACGCTGCGTCTGCGCGGCGACTACCTCGCCATCGTCACGCTCGGCTTCGGTGAGATCGTCCGCCTGCTCGCCACGATCATCCCGGCCATGCGTGGCCAGGAGGGCTTCAGCAAGGTCGGCGCTCCCCCCGGTACCGCGTCCGACGGCACGCCGCTGTTCACGAACAGCAACGGTCTGCCCTGGTACTGGCTGACGCTCACCGTGCTCCTGCTCGTCATGATCCTCGTCGGCAACCTCGAGCGTTCGCGCGTCGGCCGCTCCTGGATCGCCATCCGCGAGGACGAGGACGCAGCCGAGACGATGGGTGTGCCCACGTTCAAGTACAAGGTCTGGGCGTTCGCGCTCGGCGCCGGTCTCGGTGGCCTCTCCGGCGCGCTGTTCGCCGGTCAGATCGGCTTCGTCAACAACGCGAAGTTCGACGTCGTCACCTCGATGCTGTTCGTCGCCGCCGTCATCCTCGGTGGTAGCGGCAACAAGGTGGGTGCGGCCATCGGTGGCGCCATCGTCGCGTACCTTCCGGTGCGCTTCACCGGCATCGCCGAGTACAAGTACCTCATCTTCGGTATCGCACTCATCCTGCTCATGCTGTTCCGCAGCGAGGGCCTCATGCCGGCTCGTATGCACCTGCTGACGTACGCCAAGCGCGCGTACCAGAAGGCCACCGGCAAGGAAATCGTTGCCCCCGAGTCCGAGGACAACCCGTTCGCAGGGGATTCCAAGACCTTGAACCTCGCAACCGAGAAGGAGGCTGACGAGAAATGACGAACGAGCAGAACACGCCCGCCGTCGAGGAAGAGCTCGCAGCCATCGGCAGCAGCATGGAGAAGGTGAGGGAGAAGGGCGTCAAGCTCGACGACCTCGCCGAGGCCGGTGTTCCTCTCGAGGTCGCCAAGGTCATCTCCACCGACCGTGACATCGCCGTCGGTGTCGGCGAGAAGCTCGTCGAGGTGAAGAACCTGACGATGAAGTTCGGCGGCCTCACCGCCCTGGACGACGTCTCGTTCGACATCCACCGCGGTGAGATCCTCGGCCTCATCGGGCCCAACGGTGCCGGCAAGACAACCTGCTTCAACGCGATGACGGGTGTCTACAAGCCGACGAGCGGCGACGTCATCCTCGAGGACACGCGCCTCAACGGGTTGGCCAAGCACAAGATCACCCGCGCCGGTATCGCCCGAACCTTCCAGAACATCCGTCTGTTCGGTGAGATGACGGCGCTCGAGAACGTGGTCGTCGGGCTCGACGCGCGTCACCGCACCTCGGTGCCCGGTGCGCTCATCCGCTCGCCGCGTCACTTCCGCGAGGAGAAGGACGCGGTCGACCACGCCGCAGCGCTCCTCGAGTTCGTCGGCATCTCCGACTCGGCCGAGCGTCTCGCGAAGCACCTGCCCTACGGCTACCAGCGTCGTCTCGAGATCGCTCGAGCCCTCGCCACTGAGCCGAAGCTGCTGTGCCTCGACGAGCCGGCGGCCGGCTTCAACCCGGCGGAGAAGGAACAGCTCATGGAGTTGATCCGTACCATCCGCGCCGACGGGTACACCGTCCTGCTCATCGAGCACGACATGAAGCTCGTCACCGGCGTCACCGACCGCATCGTCGTGCTCGAGTTCGGGCGCAAGATCGCGGACGGCACACCGGCCGAGGTCACGAGTGACCCGAAGGTCATCACCGCCTACCTGGGCGAGGACGAGGAGGACGACGACGATGAGCTTGCTTGAGCTGAACGATGTCTCGGTGCACTACGGACGCATCCAGGCACTGCACGGCCTGACGTTCACCGTCGAGGAGGGCGAGGTCGTCTCCCTCATCGGCGCGAACGGTGCGGGCAAGACGACGACGATGAAGACCATCTCCGGTCTGCTGTCGCCGTCGTCGGGCAACATCACGTTCCAGGGTGAGGACATCACGAAGGTGAAGCCGCACCTGCGTCCGGGCCTCGGCATCTGCCAGGCACCGGAAGGTCGCGGTGTCTTCCCCGGCATGACGGTGCGCGAGAACCTCGGCATGGGCGCCTTCGGCCGTAAGGACAAGGCCGGCATCGACGAGGACTACGACCGCGTCTTCGAGCTCTTCCCGCGCCTCAAGGAGCGCGAGAACCAGCTCGGCGGCACGATGTCCGGTGGCGAGCAGCAGATGGTGGCCATCGCGCGTGCGCTCATGGCACGCCCGAAGCTGCTCCTGCTCGACGAGCCCTCGATGGGTCTCGCGCCGCAGTACATCCGTCAGATCTTCAAGATCATCAGGGAGATCAACGCGCAGGGCACGACGATTCTGCTCGTGGAGCAGAACGCCAACCAGGCGCTGAGCCGTTCGCACCGCGCGTTCGTGCTCGAGACGGGTTCGATCACGCGCGCCGGCACGGGCCGCGAACTCAAGGCCGACCCGGCCATCAAGGAGGCCTACCTCGGCGTCGCCTGAGGTGAGCACCGCGTGAAGCGCGGGTGAGAGGATGCGTCCTCCCACCCGCGCTTCGCGCGTGTTCGAGGCCGAACCGGGGGTGTGGTCTGCGCCACGTCGGGGGCCGTTAGGGTGTGAGCATGGCTGCGAGCACCTCCCCCGAAACCGCCGAGTTCACGCCCCGCGAGGACGTCGACGCATACTTCGTCCCGCTGGGCGAGCACGACGGTGGGCGGCTGTTCGAGCCGACGATCCACGTCCAGGGTGCGTGGAACGAGGCCGAGCAGCACCTCGCGGCGTCGGCCGGGCTCATCGTGCACGAGATCGAGCGTCACGAGCCGCGTGAGGGGATGCAGCTCGCGAAGGTGACGTTCGACGTCTACGGCTTCATCCCGTTGCGTCCCACCCACGTGCGCGTGCGCACGATCCGCGCCGGCCGCACGATCGAACTCGTCGAGGCCGAGTTCAGTGTCGACGGGCGCCTCATCATCGTGGCGCGCGCGTGGCGCCTGTCGGTTCAAGATTCCTCGCCGGTCGCCGGCGCCGACCTCGAACCGCTGCCTCCCATGAATGAGTGCGAGCGAGTCGACATGGGGCAGATGTGGCCCGGCGGCTTCATCCGTTCCGTCGAGCGCTTCGACGCACCTCCCGGCTACGTGCCGGGCCGCAACCGCACGTGGCTGCGCACCGACCTGCCGAGCGTCCTCGGCGAGGAGATCAGCCCGACGACGCATTTCCTGTGCGTCATCGACGGCGCGAACGGCATTGCCGTCCGAGTCGACCCGCGCGAGTGGATGTTCCCAAACGTCGACCTCACCGTCCACCTCTTCCGCCGGCCCGACCCGACGGCCACCGGCTTCGACACGACGGTTGCCATGGGCGAGAGCGGCCTCGGCGTGACGATGACGACGCTGCACGACATCCACGGCCCCGTCGGGCGCATCGCGCAGAGCCTCACCGTGCGCGAGATGCCGAGCAAGGGCTGATTCAAGGGCTGATCTGCTGCGGCGACCCGCCCCAGCATCGTCGGCGCGACAGCGCCGATTGTCGCGATTCGGCACACAGAATCGAATCGGCTCGCTACAGTCGTGGCACTGCAAAGCACAGGCCGTGCACGACGCCTCCCACGTTTCGAGGCGCCCGGCACGACTTCGTCGACATTGCTCCGGAACGTCATGCACCCACTTGGCCAGGAGATCGACGAGCATCCCGCCTTCGTCGGGATGTCCGCCCTTATCGCCCACCGCGATCCCGGCGTTCGATTAACCCCAATTGATGGCCGCTCACGCGTACCCGGATCACGTGTTTCGTGACTCGCTCGAGTGGCCGTCCTGCGCACCCTTCACGCGTGAGGAGTCCCCATGACTGCCCTGCCCGCCGAGCACGACACAGCGCTCGCCGCCCTGCCCAACGCCCTGCACGTCAAGCCGGGCACCGAGTGGAGTTCGGTCCTCGACCGCGCCGCCACCGCCGCCCCGGAGGCCTTCGGCGAAGGCCGCCTCAAGAACCTCGTCGGTGGTGAGTGGCTCTCCAACGGCACCGACGAGATGCTGACGAGCCCCGTCGACGGCAGCTCGCTCATCAACCTGCCGAAGCTCTCCGTCGAGGAGGCTCAGGCCGCAGTCCACGCCGCGACGCAACAGCACCGCGAGTGGCAGGACGTTCCGCTGGCCGAGCGCAAGAAGCGCGTCCTCGCCGCCGTCGAGGCGATGACCCAGGTGCGCGACGACCTCGCGCTGCTGCTCGCCTGGGAGATCGGCAAGCCGTGGCGCCTGGCCTGCGCCGATGTCGACCGCGCCCTCGACGGCGTGCGCTGGTACGTCGAGGAGATCGACTCGATGATGGGCGGCCGCCGCCCGCTCGAGGGGCCGGTGAGCAACATCGCGAGCTGGAACTACCCGATGTCGGTGCTCGTGCACTCCGAGCTCGTGCAGATGCTCGCGGGCAACGCCGTCATCGCGAAGACGCCCTCGCAGGGCGGCGCGACCTGCCTGACGCTCGCGCACGCGATGATGGCGCGCGAGGGACTGCCCGCGACGCTCATCTCCGGCAGCGGCGCCGACCTCTCCGAGGTGCTCGTGCGCTCACCCGAGATCGGTGCCATGGCCTTCGTCGGTGGACGCTCGAACGGCGGCAAGATCGCCGCGCAGCTCGTCGACACCGGCAAGCGCCACATGCTCGAGCAGGAGGGTCTCAACGCCTGGGGCATCTGGAACTTCTCCGACTGGGAGGGCCTGGCCGCCCACCTCAAGAAGGGCTTCGAGTACGGCAAGCAGCGGTGCACCGCGTACCCGCGCTACGTCGTGCAACGCGAGCTGGTCGACACGTTCCTCGAGATCTACCTGCCCATCGTGTCGGAGCTGAAGTTCGGCCACCCGCTGGCCGTCGAGAACGACGACGACGATCTGCCGGAACTCGACTTCGGCCCGATGATCAGCGCCTCCAAGGCCCGCGAGCTGAGCGAGCAGGTCGACGACGCGATGCACCGCGGCGCCGTGCCGATCTACCGTGCCGACGTCGAAGCGCGCGGGCGCTTCCTCGAGGGCCAGGACACCTCGGCCTACGTCGCCCCGACGACGCTGCTGTCGCCCGCAACGGCCAGCTCGCTCATGCACGCCGAGCCGTTCGGCCCGATCGACACGATCGTCGTCGTCGACACCGAGGCCGAGCTGCTCGCCCAGATGAACGCGTCGAACGGTGCGCTCGTGGCGAGCCTGGCCTGTGACGACGAGGTGCTCGCACGACGCCTCGCGCGCGAACTGCAGGCGTTCAAGGTCGGCATCAACAAGCCCCGCTCGCGCGGCGACAAGGCCGAGCCGTTCGGTGGGTACGGCGCCTCGTGGCTCGGCTGCTTCGTCGGCGGCGAACTGCTCGTGCAGGCCGTGACCGAGGGGCCCGAGGGCGAGATGCTCTACGGCAACTTCCCGGAGCACTCGCGCTACCCCGAGCGCAGCTGATCCGTCGCTCTCCCCACGTGCCCTCCGGCCCCTGCGGTCGGAGGGCACGTTGCACCGCGCGGAAGGGTCGCGCAACGTCCGGGAAACTCTCGGTGAAGCCCCTGGCGTGTCGCTGACGGCGTCGGCGACGGTGAGCACGTGAGCCTCACCGACATCGCGGTCGCCCACCGGGGCGGCGCCGGCCTCGCGCCCGAGAACACCCTCGCCGCGTTCGAGATGTCGCACGCCCTCGGCCTGCGCCTGCTCGAGACCGATGTCCAGGTGACGAAGGACGGTGTTGCGCTCGCCTTTCACGACGCGACGCTCGCGCGAACGGCCGGGATCGACGCGCGTGTGCGAGATCTCACGTGGGAGGAACTGCGCGCCGTCCGGGTTGGCGGTGAGCCGATCCTGCGCCTCGACACCCTGCTCGACGCCTCTCCCGATGCGAGTTTCCTCATCGATCTCAAGACGGTGCGCGCGGCGGCCCCACTCGTCGACGCCGTGCGCCGCACGCGCAGTGCCGAGCGCGTCTGCGTCGCCGACGGCCGAGACACCTGGCTGCGCGATGTCGCCGAGACGACCGGCTGCGCGCGTTCGCTCGGCTGGCGCGGCCTGTTGACGCTCATGGGTGCAGCGAAGACGGGCACCCGAGCCCCGCGGCGCGTGCTTCACGGCGCGTTCGCCGCCCACATCGCCACCCGGCTGGGCGGCATCCCGTGGATGGCGGATGCGCGAGCCGCCGCACGCCTGGTCGACATGACGCACGACGCCGGGCTTCGCCTCGTGACGTGGACCGTCAACGACAGCGCCCAGATGACCCGCTACCTCGACGCGGGCGTCGACTCCGTCATCACCGACCGACCGGACCTGCTGCGTGAGGTGCTCGTCGCCCGCGGCGCGTGGACGGCGCCCGAAGGTTCGCCGCTCGTGCGCGCTCAGCCGAAGCGCACCGCCCCCGAGGAACTGACGCGGACTCCGACACGCGCGCCCTCGTCGAGCGTCGCGGCAGTCGGCGCGTCATCGCTCGGATAGGCGATCGCCTCCAGTTCGCGTCCCGGCAGCGCGTCGAGGGTGACGCTGACGTGCGTCGCCTCGCCCGACGCCGACACGCGCACGACCCTTCCGGCCAGAGCACCGGGAACATCGACCCCGACGACCCGCAGGCCACCGCGCCGCAGCGCCCAGGCAGCGCGTTCGAGGCCGAGTCGCTGTGCTTCGTCCGGGGTGAGGTGCGTGGTGAACCCGAGGAAGTCAGCGGTCTCCTCGTCCACCGGGTGAGCCCAGACCTTGCGCGTCGAGCCGTGCTGAACGATGCGACCGTCGCGCATGATCGCCATGTCGTCCGCGACCGTGAGCGCTTCGTCGTGATCGTGTGTGACGAAGAGGGCCGTCGCACCCTCGGCGAGCAGAACGGAGCGCAGATCGCCCGCCAGGCGTTCGCGCAGCGAGCGGTCGAGAGCCGACAGCGGCTCGTCGAGCAGGAGCAGCCGGGGGCGCGCGGCGAGCGCCCGCGCGAGCGCAACCCGCTGCTGCTGGCCGCCCGAAAGCGTTGCCGGACGGCGTGATTCGAGCCCCGAGAGCCCCACGAGGTCGAGCAGTTCGGCCACGCGGGCGTCACGGTCGGCAGCGGGTGTGCCCCGTCGCGCCAACGCGTAGGCGACGTTGCCTGCCACGTCGAGGTGGCCGAAGAGTTGCCCGTCCTGGAACATGAGCGCGAAGTCGCGTTTGTGGGTGGGCACGCGCGTCACGTCGGTGCCGTCGAAGGCGATGCGTCCGGCCTCCAGCGCCTGCAGACCGGCGACGGCGCGCAGGAGCGTCGACTTGCCGCACCCGCTCGGGCCGAGCACGGCGAGCACGCGCCCGCGCGGCAGCGTGAGGGAGACGTCGTCGAGTGCCGGTGTGGCGTTGCCGGCGAAGGTGACGCGGGCGTCCGTCACCTCGAGGCCTCCGGCGTCCTCCCGATCCTGGGGCTGCGTCATCCGTCCATCCTTCCCGCGGCGCTGCCGCCGATGCGTTCCACGGCAGCCATGACGAGGGCCGTCACCGTCGCGAGCAACACGGAAGCTGCCATCGCGGCGCCGAAGTTGCCCGCGCCGGGGCGGCCGAGGAGTTGATAGATGAGCACCGGTAGCGTCGGCGACTCGGGCTGGGCGAGAAACGCCGTCGCCCCGAACTCGCCGAGCGAGACGGCGAGGGCGAACCCCGCCGCGGCGACGAAGGGACGCCACAGGTGTGGCAGGTCGGCCGTCATCCAGGCGCGCAACGGGCTCGCGCCGAGGGCGGCCGCGGCTTCACGCGACCTCGGGTCGAGCGAGCGCAGCACGGGTACGAGCGTGCGCACGACGAGCGGCAGCGCGACGGTGGCCTGCGCGATCGGGATGAGGATCGGCGAGCTGCGCAGATCGAGCGGCGGACGGTCGAGGGTGAGAAGGAAACCGAAGCCGACCGTCACGGCCGAGACGCCGAGCGGCAGCATGAACGCAGCGTCGAGGCCCGCAATGACGCGGCGGCCGCGCGGCGTGCGAGCCCGCCACGAGACGACGACCGACACCATGACGCCGAGCGCGAGCGCGAGCAGAGCCGCGTCGAGGGCGATGCGCCACGAAACCGAGAGGGCGGCCAGGGCGGCCAGTTCTCCGCCGAGCGCGCGGTAGTGCACGAGGGACCAGCCGTCGCCGTCACGCAGCGAGCGCAGGACGAGGGTGAAGAGAGGTGTGACGACGAGAGCCAACGCGAAGAGGGTGGCAGCGAGCGCCGGGGCGTCGGATCGGGTGACTCGGCGCGGCTCGTCGGCCACCGCGACGCCGCGGCGCACAACGGAATCACTGCGCCGCAGACCCGAGCGGGCCCGCTCAGCGCCGAGCAGCAACAGCGCGACGAGGACGAACTGCACGGTCGAGAGCACCGCGGCGGCGCGCAGGTCGAGGAACTCGACCGTGAGCGAGTAGATCTCGGTCTCGAGCGTCGCGTAACGCAGCCCGCCGAGCATGAGCACGATGCCGAACGCCGTCGAACAGAAGAGGAACACGACCGTCGCGGCACTGACGACGGCGGGACGCAACGCCGGCCACGTCACCGTCCGGAAGACCTGGGCGGGCGATGCTCCGAGGCCGGCTGCCGCCTGCGCGGTGCGCGGGTCGAGGGAGGCCCACATCGGCCCGACCGTGCGCACGACGACGGAGATGTTGAAGAACACCATCGCGAGCAGCACCGGCTGCCACGTTCCGTCCCACCCCAGCGCCGCGAGCGGCCCGCCGGGGGCGAACAGCGAGCGGAATGCCACGCCGACGACGACCGTCGGCAACACGAACGGCAGGACGACGAGGGCGCGCCACAGCCCCGCCAACGGCACCCGCAGGCGGTAGAGCACGTGCGCGACGGGCAGCCCGAGCGCCACCGAGCAGCAGGTCGCGAGCGCCGCCATCCACAGCGTGAACCACAGCACGCGCAGGGTGCGCGGGCGGGTGACGACGTCCCAGGCACCCGCGAGGTCAACGCCCCCACCGTCGCCCGTGACGCCGCGCACCGCCATCGCGAGAACCGGCCACGCGAAGAAGATGCCGAGGAAGACGAGCGGCACCGCGGCGAGCAACGCGAGCACGAGCACGCGAGGGAACGAGGAGGCTCCCGCGCGTGCTCGTGCTGCCGGCGCAGCCACGCCGTCACGGCTCACTTCGACGTGACGTCCTTCCACTGCGTCAGCCACGTCTGACGCTTCTCGTCGATCTGCGCCGGCGAGACGTCGATCGTCTTCTCGGCGGGTTTCACCGTCTTCGCCCACTCGGGCGGCAGTTCGACCGAGGAGTCGACCGGGAAGACGTACATCGAGTTCGGCAGCGACTTCTGGAAGCTCTTGCCGTTCATGAAGTCGATGAACGCCTTGGCGCCCTCGGGGTTCTTCGCGCCCTTGATGACGCCCGCGTACTCGTTCGAGCGGAAGCACGTGTTGCCGAGCGCCGACGTCGTCGACTTGCCCGCGCCGTCCACCGTGAACGCCGGGGAACTGTCGTAGCTGACGACGATCGGGCGGCTGCCCTTGCCCTCACCGGCCGTGTAGTCGACGTTCCAGGCGTCGCTCCAGCCCGACGTCAGCTTGAGGCCGTTGCTCATGAGCTTCGTCCAGTACGGCTTCCAGCCGTTCTCGCCGTACTTGCCGACCGTCGCGAGGAAGAACGCCATGCCGGGCGAACTCGACGAGGCACCCGGCGCCACCATGAGGTTCTTGTACTCCGGCTTCGTCAGGTCGTCGAGGCCCGCCGGCTTCTTCTTGTTGTTCTTCGTGAACCACGCGTCGTCGACGTTGACGCACACCGACGCCGTGTCGATGGGCGACAGCACGCCCTTGCCCTGGCCGTCCGGCAGGTCGTACGTCGACGTCGACCCGGCAGCAGCCTTCGACGTGTACGGCTCGAGCACGCCCTCCTTCGTCACCCTCGAAGCAAACGTGTTGTCGATGCCGAAGACGACGTCGCCCGTCGGGTTGTTCTTCGCGAGCACCAACTTGTTGGCCAGGGTGCCCGCATCGCCCGACTTCGACACCTTCACGGTGTAGCCGGTCTGCTTCGTGAACTCGTCCATGACGGCTTTGTCGGGTGCCCAGGACTCGTGGGTCACGAGCGTCACCGTCTTGCTCTTCGCATCCGACGCTGACGCCGACGACGTCGTCTTCGTGTCACTGACGCTGCACGCCGACGTCGCCAACACCGCAACACCGGCCACCAGCGCAACGACCGTCGTCGGCACGGGGTGGGAACCACCCGTCCGCTCGGTCACGTGGAACTTGCTCATCACGACGTCCTCCTCACCTCGAGTGAGGGACCACGTCCGCAAGCGGCACGAGCCGCGCACGAACGGGTGAGTCTCGACTTCCTCCGCCGGTGCTAACCGGTTCAGGTTCGAGGGTTTAGTGCCCTACCTCGGCACGATCTCAGCGCAACGTGCGCTCCCCTGTCGTTCGCAGGCGACATTACACGTCGACCAATCGGCCCGCACGACTGGCGAACACACAACACCGCCTGCGAATATGGGCACAAGACATTGACCACCCTTGGAAGGGGAGACAACATGGGCAACCTCGTCTGGAAGGTACTCAGCCTCGGCGCCGGAATCGTCGCCAGCAAGGCAGCCACCACCGTCGCGACCAAGGGCTGGAAGGCCGCCACCGGCAAGAGCCCGCGCAGCGCCAAGGACCCGAACGCCGGCATCCTAGAAGCCGCCATCTACGCCGCCATCTCCACCGGCGCCCTCGCCGCCGCCAAGATGTACGCCGAGCGTCGCGCAGCCGACTACTACACCAAGTCCGCCGGCCACCCGCCGCAGGCGCTCGTCAAGCGCGCCGAGGAAGAGGCCAAGGAAGCCAAGAAGGGCAAGAGCCAGGCGCCTGTCGTCGTCATGAAGTGATTCCCTTCGTGCTGTCGCACCGAGCGTGGCGGCCGAGCCTGCGAGGCCGCCACGCTCGGTGCGACAGCACTCGGGGGAGTCCGCTTCCAGCGGGGTCGCGCACTCAAGGAGTGTTGCGGCCCCGTTGCCGTACCCGGCGCTTATGCCGCGGGTCTTTTCTCCCCCTTTGGGGTGAAGTGTTACGACGCGTCATAACGGGGGCGAGTTCAACCGGTCAACGCACCATTGATGGTGTTCAGGCTATCGGTGAAGGCGTCGTGGGATGAGGCCCAGCCGAGGACCTTGCGGGGCCGTTCGTTGATGCGCGTCGCGATGGTGTCGAGGTCGGTCTGGGTGAAGGAGCGTAGGTCGGCGTTCTTCGCGAGGTACTGACGCAGCAGGCGGTTCGTGTTTTCGTTCGTGCCGCGCTGCCATGGCGAACGGGCGTCACAGAAGAACACTTGCATGCCCAGGGCGTGCGTCACCTGGTCGTGGAAGGCCATTTCCCTGCCGCGATCCCACGTCAACGACCGACGAAACTGCGGCGGCATGTCGGCGAGATTCTCGATGAGAGCGTCCCTGACGGCGTCAGCCTTGTACCCGTTTGGCAGGGCGACGACGCGCACCAGGCGGGTGGAGCGTTCGACGAGGGTGGCCACGGCTGATGGGCGCTGGCCCATGATGAGGTCACCTTCCCAATGGCCGACTTCGGCCCGGTCTTCGACGCTGGCGGGTCGATCGTGGATGGAGGTCATGTTCCGCAACACGCCGCGGCGTTGTCGGGGTTTCGCGACGCGCGCATGGCGCAGGGATCGCCCTGATCGCAGGAGGCTTCCCTGTCGTGGCGCACGGATCTGGCCGGTGTACAGGGCGTGGTAGATCGACTCGTGCGACAACGAATCCTGCTGTTCGCGCCGTAGCCAGTGGGCGATCTGGGTGGGTGACCACCCTCGTTCCAGCTTCGCCGCGACTAGGCTCGACAGCGCCGGGTCGCGGTGAAGACGTGAGGGTTTCGGGCGGCGCGCGTTGCGCCACGCGCCCGCGTCAGCGCTGGCCGCGCGATAGGTGCCGGGGCCGCCGTGGCGGGCGACTTCGCGGCTGATGCTCGTGTGATGCCGTCCCAGCCGAGCGGCGATGACACGGCACGACAAGCCGGCGGCGAGGCCGCGGGAGATCTCTTCACGTTCACTCAGCGACAGGTGCCGCCGGTTCCGGGCGCGCGGCGGCGGTTTCACTCCGCCATGGCGGCGCAGCAGCGTCCGGACTGGGGTTTGGCTGACGCCGATCGTGCGGGCGATGAGCCTGATCGACTCACCCTTCGCCCACAACGCCCAGACGTTCTCCTGCTGCTCGTTCGACAACCCGGCCATGACACCCACGATCCCCTATCGGTGGTGGTGCGTTGACCGGTTGAACTCGCCGGAGTTTTCGCGTTCCTTCCGCCGCACCGCGACGCGCTGTAGCGTCATCGCATGACGACGACGTCCGCGGGTGAAAACCCCACCAACAGCGGCCCCCACGAGGGCGTTCCCGGCGCGTTCTCCGCGTACCGCGACTACATCCCCGCCACCGAGGGTGTGCACGATGAATCCGTCACCGACGACGCCAAGATGCGACCCGACTACTGCACCGTCCTCGGCCGCATCGAAGCCCTCGGCTCCGAACGCCTCACCGCGCGCCTCCGGGAAACCGCCGATGACCTCGAAGAACTGGGCGTCACGATCAACTCCAAGGACGGCAACCGCCCCTACCCCATCGACATCGCGCCCCGCATCATCACCGCCGAACGCTGGGCGGAGATCAGCGCAGGCCTCGAACAGCGCGTGCGCGCGCACGAGCTGTTCCTGCGTGACGTCTACGGTCCCGGCGAAATCCTCAAAGCCGGCCGCATCGACCGCGAAGTCCTGCGCCGCGCGCCCGGCTACTCCAAGGACGGCCACAAGGTGCCCGAAGGGTTCGTCCGCGCCGGCCTCTGCGGGCTCGACCTCGTCTCCCCCTCCGCCGGCGAATGGATCGTCCTGGAGGACAACCTGCGGATGCCCGGCGGGCTCGGCATGAGCCACATCAACCGGCGCATCCTCGAAGACCATTTCGCCGAGATCCTGCCCACGCCCGGCAAACTGCGTCACCCCCGCGAGGCCTACCCCATCCTGCGCGAAGCCTTCCTCGCGGCAGCAGCTCTCGTCGAGGGCGCAGACGCCGACGACGAACTCGGCCTGTGCATGGTCTCCCCCGGTGAAACCGACACCACGTGGTACGAGCAGAACCTCGTCAGTGGCGAAATCGGCGCGACCCTCGTCACCGCCGGCAAACTGCTCGTCGACGACGGCATCCTCTACCGCCTCGACGGTGACGATCGCCACCGCGTCCACCTCCTCAACCCGCGGATGGGCGAGGAGGAACTGTTCGGCTCCGAGGGCGCCGACGGGCGCAAGCTCGGCGAGACACTGCGCGACGTCATGGCTGCCGGTGCCGTCACCATCATCAACGCCCCCGGCAACGGTCTCGCCGACGACAAGGCCGTCTACGCACTCGTGCCCGACATGATCGATTTCTACCTCGGCGAGGAACCCCTCATCGGCCAGGTGCCGACGTTGCTGTGCTCCGACGAGAAGCAGCGCGAGGAGGTCCTCGACCGGCTCGACGAGCTCGTCGTCAAGCCCATCGACGGTTACGGCGGCACCGGCATCACCGTCGGTCCCGAGTGCTCCGAGGACGAACTCGAGGAGCGACGCAGCGAAATCCGAGAGACGCCGGAGCGGTTCGTCGCGCAGGACATCATCCCGCTCTCCACACTGCCGACCCTCTCCGACGGAGCATTCGAGCCCAGTCACGTCGATCTTCGAGCCTTCGTCATGCAACGCCCCGACCCGAACGACCCCTCGCGCACGATCGCCCAGACGGCGCCCACCGCGATGACGCGAGTCGCTCCGGTGGGCACGATGATCGTCAACGTCTCCGCGGGTGGAGGCGGGAAGGACACCTGGATCAAGTCGTGAGCTTCAACCCCCGAACGAGCGAGACCTCGCCCGCCCGGCCGTCGGTCCGCCACTCACTTCACCCGTGCCTGTCCCCCGACGGCAAGCTGCTCGCCGCCGTCGTCATCGACGAGGACGGCTACCCGCACGCCGTGCAGCGTCCGCTCGCCACACCCGACGGCGTCGGTGCCGGCCCCGAACGCACCGTGCCCATCCCGACGCCGGGCCCGGTGCGCAACGTCGCGTACTCCCACGACGGTCACTGGATCGCCTGCGAGGTCGGCCCCGACGGTGGTGAGCGCGAGGAGATCTGGCTGTTCACCACCGACCCGGACGACCAGAGCGCGGTCAACCCGTTCGAGTTCACCGACGCGACCGTGCAGATCGTCTGCTGGGACGGCGTCGAACTCGCCCTCACCGCCATCGACGACTCGGGTCTGGCCGAAGGTCGCGTCCTGTCCGCCGTCACCCAGGACGTGCGCGTCGTCGACCGGCGGGTCGGCGGCGAACTCGTCCACGTCCGCGACGGCGTGGCGCTGTTCCGCGTCGGTTCGCGTGGCCACCGCGAGTTGCTGCGCGTCGACGTCGGCGGCGCCTGGTGGCCGCTTCTGCCGCCCGACCCCGGGTCGACGACCGACGCCGGCGTCGTGCTCGACGCAGGGCACGAGAGCGGCGTCATGCGAGCCCTCGTGCGCAGCGACCACCACGGCGAACGCTTCCGCCTGCTCGACGTGCGCGTCGGCCCCGACGGCACCGACGTCCGTGAACTCGCCGCGCGGGCCGACGCCGATCTCGACGAGTTCTCCGTCAGCCGTGACGGGTCCACCGCCACGCTGCTGTGGAACCACGACGGTCGCAGCCGCATCCAGATCCTCGACCTGCGCTACGGCGAACCCCGCGAACTCCCCGCGCCGCGCTTGCCGAAGGTCGTCGTCACCTCGCCGTCCCTCACCGCGGACGGACGGCTGCTCACGTTCTGTGTGCAGGGCCCCGAGTTCCCACCGCGCGTCGTGCTCTGGGACGTCGCGCACGGCACGTGGACCGGCGACGAGCCCGGCGCGAACCTGTCGCCCGAGGATCCTAGGCCACCCATCGGTGCGCCCGGCCCGCTCGCGCGCTACAGCGCGGAGCCGAAGGGCGAAACGGCAGCGCCCGACCCCGAGGCCGACGAGGCTGACTCACGTCCCCTCACCGTGCTCGTCGACGCCGGCAGCGCGACGTTCGTCCCCGAACTCGTGCGCTACCCCGCACGCGACGGCCTCGAGCTCACGGCGTGGGTCTACCGCTGCGGTGACGAGCCCGCGCCGACGATGGTCTACTTCCACGGTGGCCCCGAGGGGCAGTCGCGGCCGAGCTACAACAACGTGCTGCGTCAGGCCGTCGACGCGGGCTACACCGTCGTCGCGCCGAACGTGCGCGGCTCGTCCGGCCAGGGGCGTGCGTTCAGCCACGCCGACGAGCGCTACTCGCGCCTGTCAGCCATCGACGACGTCGCCGACACCGTCGCCTACCTCGTGAAGACAGGCATCTCCGACCCCGAGAAGATGGTGGTCAGCGGACGCTCGTACGGCGGCTACCTCACCCTCGCGACGCTCGTGCGTCACCCCGAGCTGTGGCGTGGCGCCATCGCAGCCTGCGGCATGAGCGACCTCGAAACGTTCTACCGCGACACCGAGCCGTGGATCGCCGTCGCCGCTCTGCCGAAGTACGGCCACCCCCTGCAGGAGCGCGAACTGCTGCAGGAGTTGTCGCCGATCCACGGGCTGGGAGAGGTCATCGTTCCCGTGCTCTTCGTCCACGGCGCGCACGACACCAACGTGCCCGTCAACGAGACACGTCAGGCCATCGCCGTCCTGGAGTCGAACGGGGTGGGCACCGACCTGCTCCTGTTCGAGGACGAAGGCCACGAGTTCGTCAAGAGAGCCAACCGGCACCGCCTCGGTGACCGGGTCGTCGCATTTCTCGAGGAGGTACTGGGCTGATGTTCGGTCGAGGCAAAGGTTCCAAGGCGTCGGAGGGCGACCTCGCCGCGCAGGTCGTCGAGTGGCGGCGGTGGCTTCACGAGAACGCCGAGCGTTCGTACGAGGAGCACGAGACGACGGATTACGTCGCCTCAGTGCTCGAGGACATGGGCCTCAAGGTTCACCGCTTCGACATGGGCACCGGTCTGTGGTGTGACGTTCCCGCCGCCGACGGAGCCTCGTCGAAGGACGTCGTGGGGCTGCGCGCCGACATCGACGCCCTGCCCATGGCGGAGGACACGGGGCTCGACTTCGCGAGCGCCAACGAGGGCGTCAGCCACGCGTGCGGGCACGACGCGCACACGGCCATGCTGCTCGGCGCCGCGTCGCTGCTCGTGGCCGACCCGCCCCCGCAGCCCGTGCGCCTCATCTTCCAGCCGGCCGAGGAGACACAGCCCGGCGGTGCGAAGAAGTGCGTCGAGGAGGGCGTCACCGACGGTCTGACGCAGCTCATGGGGTTGCACTGTGACCCACACCGTCCCACCGGTGAGGTCGGGGTCATCGCCGGCCCCATCACCTCCTCGAACGCCAACTTCGGCATCACCGTGACGTCGTCGGGCGGTCACACGGCCCGTCCGCACGAGACGGGCGACACGATCTTCGCCGCTGCGCAGATCGTCACCGGGCTGACGGCGGCGCTCGACCGCCGCGTCGACCCGCGCGCCGGCGCGGTGCTGACGTTCGGTTCGATCAACGGCGGCAGTGCGGTCAACGTCATCCCCGCGAAGGTGGAGATGTGGGGCACGCTGCGCAGCGCGAAGCGTGACGTGTGGGAGATCGGCGAGGAACTCGTCACGACGTCCGTCGCGTCGATCGCGGCCACGTTCGGTGTGGAGGCTGAGGTCACGTACACCCAGGGGCCTCCGCCGGTCATCAACGACGAGGAGTGCGCCGAGCGGGCGCGCGCGGCCGTCGTCTCGGTGTTCGGTGAGGAGGGTGTCGGCACAGCGGAGCAGTCCTCCGGCGGCGACGACTTCTCCTGGTACCTCGACTCCGTGCCCGGCGTCTACCTACGCTTCGGCGTCCACTCCGGCAAGGGCGAGGAGACCGACCTGCACCACCCGGGGTTCCTGCTCGACGAGGACGCCCTCGCCGACGGCGCCCGCCTCTTCGACGCCTTCGCCCGCGGCTGACACCACGCTCCGGCCCACATGGTGACAGTTGGGGTACTTGGTGACGTTCAACCGTCACCAAGTACCCCAACTGTCACCAACTTCTCCGGGGGCTTCACGCCGCTCGCGTGACAGCCATCGCCTCGCGGATCGTTCGAACCACCCGAACCGGCGCCGACAGGTCGCTCCAGGTGAAGCGCACCACGACGTAGCCAAGTCGCCGCAGTCGCATTTCGCGTCGCTTCTCGGCACGCAGCGCCTCGGGGTGCGTGTACTTCACCATGCCGTCGAACTCGAGGACGACACGAGTCCCTTCGACGAGGAAGTCAACGCGGGCGAACGGGAGCGACTCGTCGTCCCAGATCTCCACCTGCGGAATCACTGCGATTCCGACATCCCGGCAGATCAACCGCAGGAGTGATTCGCCGGCGGATTCGATCGCTCCGTCGGCGAGCTCGACCGCTGCACGAGCCTGCCCGACACCGGCCTTGCGACCGTAGGCGACCAGTGCTGATTCGAGCTCCCCCGGGGTTCCGCCCTCGAACAGGTAGGAGTCGGCACTCACGATACCCGCCCGCAGACCTTCGTGTGCGGCAACCTCGATGGCGGCCTCAGCGGCAGCCTGCACACCCAGCCCATCGACCTGCTCCGGCGCCTCGCCCCAGGCCCGACGGCACACGAAGTCGTCGCGCCTCGATTGCACCCGTGGGTGGCGCGCCACTTCGATGCGATCAGGGAAGCGCAGGACCGCGAGCCGGTGAACCACGAGGGCGGATCCGCCGATGAGGTGCGCCCCCGGGAGCGTCTGCAGGAGGGCCTCACAGCGGCGCACATGGTGAAGTCGACGAGCGGCGAAGTGGTCCATGTCCGCGGCGCACGGATCTACGATGCCGTACGCCCCGTAGCTGTACGGCGTCACGAAGCCTGCGCGACGCCACGCCCTTAGCGTTGAGACGTCGATCCCTGCGGAGGCGAGATCACGTCGGGTGACGTAGGTGAGGCCGTCTGCCAGACGGCGGGCGAGATACGGCGGTAAGGGAGCGGCGGGCATGTCTCAAGGCTGGATCGACTCGGCAACGTTGTCACGCATGGCCATCTCGACCCTGTGGATAACTCGGAGTTGGTGGCAGTTGGGGTACCTGGTGACGGTTGAACGTCACCAGGTACCCCAACTGTCACCAACTTCTGGCGCCTCCTGCGTCAGGCGCGGCGGCGGTGGAAGAAGTCGGTGAGCACCTCGGCACACTCGGCTTCGCGGATGCCGCCGACCACCTCGATGCGGTGCGTGGAGCGGGAGTCACGCACGACGTCCCACAGCCCACCGCACGCGCCGGCCTTGCGGTCCCACGCGCCGAGCACGATGCGCGGCAGCCTCGCCTGGACGGCGGCACCGGCGCACATGAGGCACGGTTCGAGCGTGACGACGAGCGTGCAGCCGTCGAGGCGCCAACTCCCGCGGGACGTCGCGGCCCGCCGCATCGCGACGATCTCCGCGTGCCCGGTCGGATCGCCGTCCGCCTCACGCAAGTTCGCGCCGACACCGGTGACGGCGCCGCCCTCGTCGACGACGAGCGCCCCCACCGGAACGTCCCCCGCAGCCGCCGCCTCGCGCGCTCGGGCGAGGGCGTCCGCCATCCACGTCGCATACGTCGTCTCGACGGCAGGTGCTGCAGGCAGGTCCACGGGTTAAGTTTGTCCCATGCGTGTCATCGTCGCCGACCACCCGCTCATCTCGCACAAGCTCACGACGCTGCGGGACAAGCGCACCGACTCCCCCACGTTCCGCCGTCTCGCGGACGAACTCGTCACGCTGCTCGCGTACGAGGCCACGCGCGACGTGCGCGTCGAAGAGGTCGACGTCGAGACCCCGGTGACGAAGGCGCGCGGCATCAAGCTCGCCACGCCGCGTCCTCTCATCGTGCCGATCCTGCGCGCCGGGCTCGGCATGCTCGACGGCATGGTGCGGCTGTTGCCGACGGCGGAGGTCGGCTTCCTCGGCTTGGTGCGCAACGAGGAGACCCTCGAGGCCACGACGTACGCCAACCGTCTGCCCGACGACCTCTCGAGCCGCCAGGTCTACGTCGTCGACCCGATGCTCGCCACGGGTGGCACGCTGGCCGCGACGATCGACTACCTCGTCGAGCGCGGCGCCGACGACATCACCGCCGTCGTCCTCATCGCGGCGCCCGAAGGCGTCGAGAAGCTGCGCGAGCTCACGGCGCACATCAACGTTCCGATCACCGTCGTCACCGGCGCGATGGACGAAAAACTCAACGAAAACGGCTACATCGTGCCCGGCCTCGGCGACGCGGGTGACCGCCTCTACGGCATCGCGAAGAACGACGCCTGAGATTCGCCGTCACTGGCGGCGCGACGGCTCACCCCAGGTCGATCGTGTCGCCCCAGCCGATGTCGCGTGCCTGCTTGTAGAGCGCGCCCTGCTTCTTGCTCACGACGGCGCGGCGCACCTGTCCACTGGCGTTCGAAGCATCGCTCGACTCGCACACCTGCAGTTCGACGAACCCCTTGTTCTTGCGCGGGTGCCGAATGACGCGCGTCGGCTGCTCACTGGCTGACGCGTCGGCGGTCGGAGCCGCGAAGCCCTGCGCGAGATGCGCCGGTCGTCGCACCATCGCGACGTAGCTGAACTTCTCGTCCTCGTGCGACAATTCGCCGCCCTTGATCTGCCGGTGCACCGACGAGCGATTCACCCGGGCCGCGAAGTGACACCAGTCGGGCTCGTCCCTCGCCAGCAGGGGGCACTCGCCTTGGTGCGGGCACGGCGCCGCCACCTGCCAGGTCTCCGCGAGCAACTGATCGCGTGCTCGCAGGATGCGGCGGTAGCCGTCCGGCGTCCCGGGTTCGACGATGACGATGGCGCGCGTCGCCGCAGCAGCCGCCTCGGCGACGATCTTGTCGGCCTGCTCGCTCGTCAGTTCACTGAGCACGTACGAGACGGTGACGAGGTCAGCCCCACCCGCGGACGGCGACCCGACGGAGACGTTCCACGACCCGACGCGCCCTTCCTGCCATACGGTGCGCGCGAGCGCGGACACCCCGCTGGCCTTCGCCAAGCGCTGCCCCAGGTCGAGTGCTTCGGGCACCTGATCGAGAACGCTCACCTCCTCGAGCGAGTCGAAGACGTCAGCGGCCGCCCAGGCCGCGGCCCCCGTCCCGCCGCCGAGGTCGGCGAGCGAACGCACGGAGCCCGCCTCGAACGCCCCCGATGCCGCGAGCGCCCGCAGCGCGGCGCGCACCGCGCCGAACGTCGCCGGCATCCGGTAGTGGGCATAGGCCAGGACGTCGACCGGCTTGGCGAGGATGGGGTCGGACGCCGCAGCGACCGCGCGGTAACGCGTCGACAGCCGCTCGACGGCCGTCGTCAACTGCTTGAGCGCCGTGCCCGAGGCCTCGCGCTCGAGGGCTTCACGCAACGTCATCGACAGATCCACAGGCGCGAGCCTACTGATCCGTGCCCCGGCGCGCCTTCTTCGCTCATACCCCAGGCGCTGGAAGAATGCACGAGTTGCCCGTCCCTCTTTGGGCGCGTCGCCCACCCGAGAGAGAAGACATCGAAATGGACAAGATCAACTTCAAATCGATCCTGAAGTTCTTGTTGTTCGCGTTCCTCATCTACGCCATCTTCAGCTCGCCCGGTCAGTCGGCGGACGTCGTCCGCTCCATCGGCAACGTCCTGCGCAACGCGGTCACCAACCTGGGCGAGTTCTTCGACGCGTTGCTCGGCAAGAGCTGACGCCATGGGCCCGCTGCGCCCGACCCGCCCGTCCGAGAGCGTCGCCGGGTACCTCGCCAGGAACGAGCACGTCGTTCTCGAGATGAAGCAGCACTGGGCGCAGCTCCTGCCCGCCCTCAGCTCCTGTCTGCTCGGCTTCGTCCTCGTCGTCGTCGCGGGCCTCAGCGCCCCCGCCTGGATGGGCCCGGTGACCAATGCGGCCTGGTGGATCTGGCTCGTCCTCCTCCTTCACTTCGTCTGGCGCCTCTTCGAGTGGTGGGACAAGACCTTCGTCATCACGAACAAGCGCCTCATCCTCCTGCACGGCCTTTTCTTCAAGAAGGTCGCGATGATGCCGCTGTCCAAGGTGACCGACATGTCGTACAACCGCTCCCCTGCGGCGCGCATCCTCGGTTACGGCACGTTCGTCATCGAGTCGGCCGGCCAGGAACAGGCGCTCAACGTCATCGACTACGTGAGCGAGCCCGACTCGAAGTACCGCGAGATCTGCGGTCTCATCTTCGGCGTCGGTGACGACGAGGACCACCCCTCGCGGCATCCGCATCATTCGGACGAGGTGTTCGACCCGTACCGCCACGAAAACAAGACACTCCCGGTCCGCGTTCGCACGCGCGACACGCAATTCGGGACAGACGAACGTCCCGGTCGCACCCGCGGACCGGTTCCGCGCTCCAGCGATGAGACCGATCCTTACGGAATGGTCACATTCAGCCGTCCGCCCTGGGCCGACGAGTGTGACCGTGCTTACGGTGAATTTCGTGACGTGGGCGAGGAATCGGACGACACGGACGATGACTCGGCTTGGTCGGTGAGCCGCGAACACGCGACCGCCCCACAGACCATCCGGCGCTCTCGATATGCGGACACACCCTCCACATGGCGAGACGGCGAGTAATCTCACACGGTTAAAACTCACCTGTGGAAGGTCGCTCCTATGAGCCTTTTGCGTACCAAGTCGATCGAGGCTTCGATCGCTGACTCGGAGGCGTCCGAGTTCCAGCTGAAGAAGAATCTCTCGGCTCTCGACCTCACCGTTTTCGGTATCGGCGTCATCATCGGCGCCGGTATCTTCACGGTGACCGGCAGCGCCGCCGCCACGATGGCTGGCCCCGCCATCGTCCTGTCGTTCCTGCTCGGCGCCGTCTGCTGTGGCCTCGCCGCGCTGTGCTACGCCGAGCTCTCCTCGACCGTGCCTGTCTCGGGTTCGGCCTACACGTTCTCGTACGCGACGATGGGTGAACTCATCGCCTGGATCGTCGGTTGGGATCTGCTCCTCGAGCTGATCCTCGCCGCCGGCGTCGTCGCTCAGGGCTGGAGCGCGTACTTCAACATCCTGTTCGGCGAGTGGGGCCTCAAGCTGCCCGAGAAGCTGCAGGGAGGCACCGGCTGGTTCGACCACTTCGACCTCGCCGCCTTCGGTCTCGTCGCCGCGCTGACCTGCCTCATCGCCGTCGGCATCAAGGAGTCGCTGCGCATCAACTTCGCGCTCGTGGCTGTCAAGGTCTTCATCGTGCTGTTCATCATCGTGATGGGTATCCAGTACATCGACGCGAAGAACTACACCCCTTTCATCCCGCCGGCTCAGCCGCTCGAGGGTGAGTCGCAGACGATGCACCGCCCGCTGTGGGAGATCCTCACCGGCATGGAGCCGCAGGCCTTCGGCGTCATGGGCGTCATCTCAGGTGCCGCCCTCGTGTTCTTCGCCTACATCGGCTTCGACGTCGTCGCGACGACGGCCGAGGAGACCCGCAACCCGAAGCGCGACCTGCCGATCGGCATCATCGGCTCCCTCGTCGTCTGCACCATCCTTTACGTGTCCGTCTGCCTCGTCATCACCGGCATGGTGAAGTACGACAAGATCGACCCGAAGGGAGCGCTCGCAGCAGCCTTCCGAGACGCGGGGCACCCCGGTTATGCGCAGATCATCTCCGCAGGTGCTGTGGCCGGTCTGGCCACCGTCGTCATGACCCTCATGATCGGCGCCACCCGCGTCATGTACGCGATGTCGCGTGACGGCCTCCTGCCGCGCGGCATGGCCAAGACGAACCCCAAGACGGGTACGCCGGTGCCGATGACGCTCGTCATGGGCTTCCTCATCGCGGTGGCCGCGGCCACCATCCCGATCGGCGAGTTCGAAGAGATGGTGAACATCGGTACCCTCTCGGCGTTCTTCCTCGTCTCGCTGGCCGTGCCGATCATGCGTAAGGCCCGCCCCGATCTCGAGCGTCCGTTCAAGGTGCCGGGCAGCCCGGTTCTGCCGTGGCTGTCGGCGGCGATCTGCCTCTACCTCATGCTCAACCTGCCGGTGGAGACGTGGCTGCGATTCGCCGTCTGGCTCCTCATCGGCTTCATCATTTACTTCGCATACGGTCAGCGCCACTCGCGCGTCGGTCGCAACCCGCAGTTGCAGGGCGGCGTCGGTGACGGCGTGTACGCCACCGACCTCGACTCCTCGGTGGGCGAAGGATTCACGAAGGACGAGCGCTACTCGTCCGACGAGCGTCACTGACGCTCACCTTCGGGTCACGAGGGCCTCGCTCCGGCAATCTGCTGGGGCGGGGCCTTCGTCGTGCCCGGCTCGGACACCTGAACGGCCGCGTAAACTTGGCTGGTCGCCCCGAGCCCGGAGCGGCCACCCGCCCACGTCACACCAGAGGTTCGTTCATGGCCATCCGCCCCATCACCATCGTCGGCCACAAGGCTCTGCACTCCCCGACGAAGCGGGTCAAGGAGATCACGGACGACATCCGCACCCTCGTCGACGACATGTTCGAGACGATGGAGGCCTCGAACGGCGTCGGCCTCGCGGCGAACCAGGTGGGCGTCAAGCAGCGCATCTTCGTCTACGACTGCCCCGACGACGACCTCGGCGAGAACCGCAAGGGCGTCGTCATCAACCCGAAGCTCGAGAAGGGCCGCGTGCCCGCCGGCGAGGCCGACGAGGAGAACGACAACGAGGGCTGCCTCTCGGTGCCGGGTGAGCACTTCCCGACGGCGCGCGCCGACTGGGCGAAGGTGACGGGTACCGACCTCGACGGCAACGAGGTCGTCCTCGAGGGGCACGGCTTCTTCGCCCGCATGCTCCAGCACGAGACCGACCACCTGGACGGCTACCTCTACCTCGACCGCCTCACCCCGACGGTGCGCCTCGAGTCGCGTGAGGCCGTCAAGGACCGCGGCTGGCAGTACGACGGCCTGACGAAGTGGGACCCGGCCACCACGAAGGCCGAGGACGTCTGAGCCTAGTCCGGCACTCGAACCCACCATCTTCGCGGGAGGCTAGCCTGGGGCCATGAACGCCGAGGCAGTCTCCACACCGCACACGTACCACGGCGAGGGTGTCATCTGGCACAACGACTGGGGCAACGGGCACGCGGCCCTGCGCTACGTCGACATGCTTGCCGGCGACGTGCTCGAACTGCAGGACGACGGCGACGTGCGTCGCTTCCACGTCGGTGACGTCGCGGCAGCGCTGCGCCCCCGCCTCGGCGGCGGCGCGATCGTCGCCACGGAGCGCGGCTTCGCGCTCACACGCTCCGCCGACTTCGACGACATCGAGCGCATCGACGACCTGTGGCCCGCCGATCACGAGCCGCGCACCCGTTTCAACGACGGCGGATGCTCCCCCGACGGTTCCTTCTACATGGGCTCCATGGCCTACGACCAGAGCGAAGGCGCCGCGTCGATGTGGCGTCTCGACCCCAACCACATGCCGTCGCACGTCTTCGGCGACGTGACGATCTCGAACGGCCTGTGCTGGTCGCCGGACGGCTCCCTCGCCTACTACAACGACACCCCGACGCGCACGATCCAGGTCTTCGACTGGAACCCCGAGGACGGCCTCGTGAACCCGCGCCCCTTCGTCCGCCTCGAGGACGGCATCGGCTACCCCGACGGCCTCACGGTCGACGCCGAGGGCGGCGTGTGGACGGCACTGTTCGGCGGGTCCGCGGTGCGCCGCTACGACGCCGCCGGCGAGCTCTCCGAGATCGTCGAGGTCGGCCCGTCGCAGGTGACCTGCCCCGCCTTCGGGGGCATCAACCTCGACACCCTCTACATCACGACGTCACGCGAGAACCTGCCCGACGACGCGGAACCCGAGGCGGGCGCGCTCTTCGCCTGCACGCCCGGTGTCATCGGTCTGCCGACGCTCCCCTACGGCGGCTGAGCAGGCCGTCAGCCCGTGGCAGGAGCCGATTCGCGTTTCGGCCTGCAGATGTGTAAAGTTCTATCTCGTTGCAACGCGCGATAAGCGCCTCGCAGCCCGCACCCGTAGCTCAACGGATAGAGCATCTGACTACGGATCAGAAGGTTTGGGGTTCGAATCCCTACGGGTGCACTCTGTGTTGAGACAGATGGAAGAGGCCCTCACTTCGGTGAGGGTCTCTTGCTTTGTTCCCGAAACCTCCTACGCCCGGATGTCACACCTCTCCCGGCGAACGGCTCACCTCCG
Source organism: Dermacoccus sp. PAMC28757 (assembly GCF_014302635.1). Taxonomy (NCBI): domain Bacteria; kingdom Bacillati; phylum Actinomycetota; class Actinomycetes; order Micrococcales; family Dermacoccaceae; genus Dermacoccus; species Dermacoccus sp. PAMC28757. Next base: position 185,983 of record NZ_CP060292.1, read on the forward strand.
GCGGTAGTTGAACGTAGAATCACCCTGGCTGTCATCGCAGCCACGAAGCGCCTCCCCTCGAGCACCTGCAACGGCCCGCCCCACAAGGCGCGGTCCACGTCAGGATGACGCGTCAGGGTCGGGTGCACGACCACGCCTGATCCTGAAGGACATTTCCATGCGCACGATGCCCGTACTCGCCACTGCCACGATGATGCTCGCCGCCCCGATGCTGGCACCGGCCGCTCAGGCGGCACCCGCCGTGAAGTTCTCGCGCTGGGTCGTCGACCTGCCGGGCAACGACAAGGTGACGGCTGCCAACCTCAACAAGGAGTACATCACCCTCACCAACACGACCGCGAAGACGATCACCATCGGCGGCTACCGCGTTTCGGACAGGGGCTCCAAGCACGTCTACGTCATCCCGACGGGCTTCAAGCTCGGGGCCAAGAAGTCGGTCGTCATTCGCTCCGGCCAGGGCAAGAACTCCTCGACGACGCTCTACTGGGGTCAGGCCGTCAAGGGCCTCAAGCCGGTGAGCCGCAACAGCTTCGTGTGGAACAACAGCGGTGAAACCGCCACCCTGCGCAACGCCGCCGGCAAGGCCGTCCACGTCTGCACGTACAAGAAGAACAAGAGCGGCTCGACATCCTGCTGACCGGAGCTGTGACGTGGGCCTGAGCGGGACGACGTTCGTCCTGCTCGGGTTCCTCGTCTGCGCCGGTGCCTTCGTCCAGCGCATTGCCGGGTTCGGCCTGGCCGTCGTCGCGGCGCCATTCGTCGTGACGTTCGCGCCGCAGGTCATGCCGGCGGCGCTTCTGCTCGTCGTCCTGCCCCTGCCTGTCGTCGAGATCCTGCGCAACGGGCGAGACATCCTGTGGCGCCCGTTCGGCTGGGCCATCGGCTTCCGTGCGCTCACCATGCCGCTCGGCGTCTGGGTCGTGGCGCACGCCTCTGGCGACGCCATATCCCTCGGGGTGGCCTTCATGGTGCTCGTCGCAGTGGCCGGGTCCCTCGCCCGCGTGCGGGTACGCGCCGGGGCCGTGACGTCGTCCGTCGCCGGCGCCCTCACCGGCGTCTCGGCGACGGCTGCGTCGATCGGCGGCCCCTTCTTCAGCCTCGCGCTTCAGGAGGAGCAGCCACAACGCGCACGCTCCACGCTCGCGCCGTTCTTCCTCGTCGGTTCGCTACTGTCACTCACCGGTCTCGTCGTCGGGGGTCAGCTACCTCGCGACGCCTGGACGGCCGGCCTCGGGTGGCTGCCGTTCATGGCCGTCGGCGCGCTGCTGGCCCAGCCGTTGCGTCACCGTATCGATCAGGTTCGCTTCAAGCGGGTCGTTTTCGCCCTCGCGACGACGAGCGCGTTGGGCGTCATCGCCCGCGTTGCACTGACGTAGCGCTCACCGCACAACCGTCCGGGTATTGCCGTCGCGCCGGGTCCAGCCGCGAGCGTCGAGGTGCTCGAGAAGCGGGATGACGACACGGCGGGTCGTGCCGAGAGCCTGACGCGCATCGCTCGTCGTGAACGGCTGCGGGAGCGCCGCGAGCTCACGCATGGCCCGCGCCGGCGCATCCGGCAGCAGGACGATGTCCGCCGGCTGCGCTCGCAGGCGCAGCACGAGTCCCCGCTCGGCCGCGGCAGCGATCTCCCGGGAGCCGAGTTTCCAAGCGGTGAGGTCGTCGGCCTCAGGAGCATCGAAGGGGCTCGCCTGCAGGCGTTCACGGAGCTGGGCCAGGGCGGTGTCCGCTCCGCCCAGGTCACGTCGGTGTTCGGCGCCCCGCACGCGTCCGGCGTCCACGTCGAGGCCGGAGGCCGCGGCCAGCAGATGGACGACGGCGGGGGACGTGTCGAGTTCGCGCGCGAGCGCTGCAACAGCGACACCAGGGCTCAGCGGGTCACGGGCGTCGTTGCCCACGTGTTCGTCGAGTTGCTGCGACCACGCGGTCACCTGCGCGGCCGACACAGCCACGCGGTCGACGATCCCGAAACCGTCTCCGTTCGGCAGAGCCAGTGGCCAGTCGCCCCAACCCGTCGCTCCGGCGCCTTCGAGCCAGGCGACCGAAACGTGCCCCCGGTCGACGACGAGATCGGACGCGCGGCCGCTCTCCCACCCCGCCAACGTCGCGGCGCGGGCGGCTCCAGCACCGCGCCGCTCGAGCGGTGGCGGGTCGAGATCGAGCACGGTGGCGCCTGCGTGGATGCGCGCGGCCGAGTCGTCGCGCACGATGACGCGATCCCCCAGCCGCAGCGGCAGCGGTGATTCGAGCCGCAGTCGGGCGGTCTCGTCGTCGAACGGCCGCACACGGGCAGGCACATCCGCGGTGCCGACGTGCACGGAGACCTCACGCGAGGACTCCGACCACGCGCAACCCGTCTCACGGCGCACGTCGATCGTCGTGGACTCCAGACCCCCGGCGGGACGAAGCAGCGCGCTGCCGCGGGGAGCGGCGTCCCGGGTGATCCCGCGCAACCCCACAGCGCAACGCGAGACGGGGCCGACCTCGTCACGCGATTCTCCGAGCACCTGGATAGAGCGGATCGTCGCGCGCTCGCCCGCGACGCTCACCTCGTCCCCCACGCGCAACGTGCCGTGGGCGAGTGTGCCGGTGACGACGGTGCCCGCACCCTTGACCGAGAAGGAGCGATCGAGCCACATCCGTACCGAGCCTTCACCGTCGAGCGGTGGCATGCCCGCCACGAGGTCGTCGAGGGCCGAACGGAGTTCACCGATGCCGTCGCCCTGCACGGCGTCCGTCTCGACGACGCGCACGGCGCCGAGGGAGGTCTGCGCGATGTGCTCGAGAGCAGAGCGGCGCACTTCGGCGACGCGGTCGGCGTCGGCGAGGCCGCACCGGGTGAGGACGAGCAGACCCGTCTCGAGCCCGAGCGCGTCGATGGCGTCGAGGTGTTCGCTCGACTGCGCCTGCCACCCCTGATCGGCTGCGACCACGAGCATGACGGCGGGAGCGGGCCCGAGACCGGCCAGCATGTTGCCGATGAACCTTCGGTGGCCCGGCACGTCGACGAAGGCGACGTGCTCACCGCTTGGCAACTCCAGACCCGCGAATCCGAGGTCGATCGTGAGGCCGCGGCGCTTCTCCTCGGCCCACCGGTCGGGGTCGGTGCCGGTGAGCGCCTGAACGAGTGTGCTCTTGCCGTGGTCGACGTGCCCGGCCGTGGCGATGACCCGCATGGTCAGTGGCCCACGGCAGCAGCGACGGCGAGAATGGCCTCCCCCACTTCGTCATCGGATTCGCTTGGCACACAGCGAAGGTCGACCAGGGTGCGCCCGCCGTTTGTCCGTGCGACCACGCACGGCTCGCCGAGCCGCAAGGGCTCCGCGAAGCTGTCGGGGAGGGCAACCGCGAGACTCGGCAACGGCACACCGGGGGCCCCACCACCACCGACGCGGGCGTCCACTTCGACGACGTCGCCGCCGACCCGGCGAGCGAGTCGTTCCGTGCGCTCGCGAAGGGTCTCCGGCGTTTCCCGAAGGGCTGTGAGGACCGGCGGGACGGGGCCTCGCAGGGTTGCTTCGAGGGCTGCGAGCGTCAGCTTGTCGGTGCGCACAGCACGAGCGAGAGGATGACGTCGGATGCGCTCGAGCGCGTCGGCGTCGCCGAGCACGAGGCCGGCCTGCGGGCCGCCGAGGAGCTTGTCGCCGCTCGCCGTGACGACGGTGGCCCCCTCGTCGAGCCACGTCGCGGCGTCGGGCTCGTCGGGCAGGACCCGTTCGGGCGCGAGGAGACCGCTGCCGACGTCCGCGACGACGGGCAGGCCCAGTGTCGCGAGTTCAGCAACGCGCGGCACACCGGCGAAACCCTCGACGCGATAGTTGCTCGTGTGCACCTTGAGGATGACCCCTGCGTCCCCCGACGCAGCCTCGTAGTCGCGAAGGTGCGTTCGGTTGGTCGTCCCGACCTCGCGCAGACGGATTCCTGCGGACTGGAGGAGGTCGGGCAGACGGAAACCGTCGCCGATCTCGACGAGTTCGCCGCGGCTGACGATGACCTCGCGCCCCTCGGCGAGTGTCAGGCAGGCCAGGAGCAACGCGGCGGCCCCATTGTTGACGACGAGGGCGCCCCTCGCTGCGGGGACGCGTTCGCGAAGAGCTTCGAGGGCGCCGCGGCCACGCGGTGCCCGACGTGCTGTGGTGGGGTCGAACTCCACATCGACGTGACCTGCCGCGGCGAGCAGCGCCTCGCGGGCAGCATCGCCGAGGGGCGCGCGACCGATGTTGGTGTGCACGACGACTCCGGTTGCGTTGATGACCCGGCGCAACGTCGTCGCCGATCCGGGAAGTGCTTCGAGGGCGACGGTCGCCACGGCGTCGGGCGCGAGTTCGCCTGAGCGAGCGCGGCGTTGGGCTTCGACAACAGACGCCTTGACGACGTCGACGCCGAGTCGGCGGACAGCCGAAGCGAAGCGCGCATCGGCGAGCAGTGCGTCGGTACGCGGGATGCTGCGGCGCGGGTCGTCACTCACCCGGCCATCCTCTCAGGCGAGCCTGCGAGGAAGCTCGCCGTGTCGCACCGAGCCAGAGGCCGAGCCTGCGAGGCCGCTGGCCGGAAGACGCGGCAAAAGACACAGGCCACTTGCTTCTGAGCTTGCGAAGAATCACATGGCGGAGGTGGACAGGAATCGAACCTGCCAAACCGAGATACTCGGTTTCACCGGTTTTGAGGACCGGGGGGCCCACCAGGAACCCTGACACCTCCGTGCTCAACGGTAGTGAATGTTGGTCCATTCACCAAGCGAACACGCTTTCGCGGATGGCGCGATTCGATCGTGCACGACCTGCGGCAGGCGCATCTCAGGCCGCCAGGTTCGCACCGGCCCCGATCACATCCCAGTGAGAGCCGTGCGTAGGGTCGGACCATGGAGCCGATTCGATTGACGCAGTTCGCCTCCGGTGGCGGGTGCGCGTGCAAGATCCCGCCCGGCGAGTTGGAGGAGGCGGTCAAGGGCCTCGTCGGTGAGCCGAACCCGAGCGTCCTCGTCGGGCTCGACGATGGTGATGACGCCGCAGCGGTCCGTGTCGGCAGCCAGGCCGTCCTGTCGACCGCGGATTTCTTCACCCCGGTCGTCGACGACCCGTACGACTTCGGGCGCATCGCCGCCACGAATGCGCTGTCGGACATCTACGCCATGGGCGGCACCCCTGTCGTCGCGATCAACCTCGTCGGGTGGCCGCGTGAACGGATCGGCCTCGACGTCATGGCCGAGGTGCTCCGCGGCGGCGCGGACATCGGTCGCGCCGCGAACTGCCCCGTCATCGGTGGGCATTCGATCGACGACCCGGAGCCCAAGTTCGGCATGGCCGTCACCGGCATTGCCGATCCGGCCAAGCTGCTGCGCAACGACGCCGCCGAGGCGGGCCTGCCGATCTCGCTGACGAAACCGCTCGGCTCGGGCGTGCTCAACAACCGACACAAGCGCACGGGTGAGGTCTTCGCCCAGGCCGTCGACGTGATGACGACGCTCAATCGGGACGCCTCCATCGCCGCGGTCGACGTCGGCGCCAAGGCCGCCACGGACGTCACGGGGTTCGGCCTGCTCGGCCACCTGTGGAAGATGATGCGCGCTTCGGGCGTGGCGGCGGAGATCGACGCCGCAGCCGTTCCCTACATCGACGGCGCCCGCGAGGCGGCACGTGACGGCTACGTCTCCGGCGGCACACGCCGCAACCTCGATTGGGTGGCCCCGCACATCGAGTCCGAGGTCGACGAGAACGAACTGCTTCTGCTCGCCGACGCCCAGACCTCCGGCGGGCTCCTCGTCATCGGCGAGGTGCCGGGCGCGCCGATCATCGGCCGCACCGTGACGGGTGAACCCGGCATTCGGGTGCGCTAGAGATTGAGCGCGAAAGTGCTGGTTGTGCACGAAATATCGTGCACAACCAGCGCTTTTCTCCATCAGTCCCGAAGGACCGGGTGACCGTCCGGCCCTGGCAGCGGACGACGTCCGTCGGCCGTGCGCGGACCTGTCGTGATGTTGCCGGTCCCGCCGCGCTCGTCGAGGCGGCGCCGCTGCGGCGCCATCGTGTACTTCGGGTCCTTCGCCGACTCCATTCCCGCTTCGAACACGGCAAAACGGGTACACACCGAACCGGCGACGAAGCACGCTCCCGAAAGCACCGACGCCACCCGCGAGCGCCGCGCGAACAGCGCCGTCCCGACGAAGCCCGCCACGTTGAGCGCCAGACTCGCCTTGTTAAGCTTTCCGGCCGTTCCGTGGTGCAAGGGTTCGCCGACGCCGTGGGCGTCGAGGTGCTTCTCGAGCCGGTTGAGAGCCACGAGGTCGACGGACGACCCGATGAGCGCGAGTGCACGGGCCGGCCCCGCGTGCGCCACCGGCGTCCACACCATCGCGTTTCCGCTCGCCGCGGCCGACGCCGAGCCGGCGAACACGAACGGCAGGTGGTGACGCGACTCGGCCCACGTCGGCGTTGCCGTGTTCGACAGCAGCACAGCGGTGTACGTCGCGAGCGGGCCGGCAGCCAGCGCACCCAGCGCAGCGCTCGGCGCCTCCACGAGTTCGAGTGCGTCCTCGATGAATCCGAGAACGCCGGCGCGCCGAGGTGCCACCGCCCCGCGGCGCACACCACCGACCCGGGCGGCGGCCTCTTCCGCGCGCCCCATGAGCGAGGCCAACGAACCGCTGTTCTTGCGCGGCAGCAGACGCAGCGTCTCCAACCCGGCGAGCGGTACTGCGCCCCCGGCGAACGCGGAGAAGATCCACGTACCCACCGACATCGGGGAGCTCAGTTTCGCCACCCGCAGCATGTTGTAGAACCGTTCGGGTCGCCCGAGGTCCACGACGAGCGCAGCGCCGCTGACCGCCGTTGCCACTCCGGACGTCAGGCGCGTGACGCGTCGCAAGGGCGCGTTCCCCGTCACGTACGCGCCAGCCGCGAGCAGCTGCGATCCTGCCGCCAGCCCACCGGTGAAGAGGTAGATCGGAATCGGCGCCTCCCACGGCACCGGCTTGACCACGTTGTGCCCGTAGTACGAGTCGAACTCCACGTCCGGCACGAGAGCGCGCTCGCCGCGTCCCTCGCGGCGGTCGTTCAACCAGTCCGTCGGACGGCGACGCTTGTCACCGCCACCACGGCGGCGGCGTGGGCCCTCGGGGTCACGGTAGGAATCGAGCGGGTTGGTCACACGCCACCTCCGACGAATGCGATGGCTGCCGCAGCCGCCATGCCGCCGGCCGCGGCGAGCATCCGCTTGTACGACGACGCGAGGTGTCGCGACGGCGCCACCGGGTCGGGCGGCAACCCGTACACCTCCGGGTCGTCGAGGAGCAGGAACACCGAGCCGGTGCCGCCCACACCGTCGTCACTGCCCGCGCCGTACAGGCGCGCCTCCGTCATGCCGCGGGCGTGAAGCTCGGCCACGCGCTCCTCGGCGAGGCGCGTCATTTCCGACAGCGGCCCGAACTTGATCGATGTCGTGGGGCACGTCTGCGCGCACGCGGGCGTCTGCCCCTCGGTGAGCCGGTCGTAGCAGAGCGTGCACTTCTGTGCGTTGCCGTGGTTGATGACGGCGTCCTTCTCACGACGCTCGACCACGCCGAACGGGCACCCGCCGACGCAGTACCCACAGCCGTTGCACACGTCGGCCTGGATGACGACGGTGCCGAACTCACTGCGGAAGATCGCTCCCGTGGGGCAGTTGTCGAGGCACCCCGCGTGGGTGCAGTGCTTGCAGACGTCCGACGACATGAGCCAGCGGAAATCGGGCACGTCGCTACCGGCGGTCGGCGTCAGGCCCTCCGGCGACGACGCCAGAGCGAACACGTCGACGTCGAGCGAGGATTCAGGCTGCACGCCGACCGCGCCACTGGGCGTCTCGGTCGACTCAGCCCTGCGCACACTCGGCATACCGAGGTCGACCAGCTTGCGCCCCGACTTCCGGGCCGCCGCGATGCGCTCCCCCGACTGCTCGACGAACGCGACGTGACGCCACGTGTCGGAGCCGAGCTCACCCGTGTTGTCGTACGAGTGGCCCGTGAGCCCGTACCCGTCCTCCGGGTTGCGGTTCCACTCCTTGCAGGCCACCTCGCACGCCTTGCAGCCGATGCAGATGGACGTGTCGGTGAAGAAGCCGACCCGCTCCGCGAGCGGCTCGTTCGGGGCCCCGCCCGTGCGTTCCGTCGCCGCACGAGTACCCCACGCGGCCTCCTCGGCCGGGTCGCCCGCGCCGCCGAACTGGCGCGCCACGTAACTCGTCAGTGCGCTCATGCGTCGTCTTCACTCTCCTCGACGTCACCCTGGGCGAGGTCGTTGCCCGTCTGGACGGTCGTGCCCGCGCGGCTCTGGTACTCGGCGACGAACCGTTCCAACGCCTCACCCTCGGGGCGCCGGCCGGCACGGATGTCGCACATGCCGATCTTGCCCTCCTGGATCTGCGTGTTGCGATCGAGGACGACGCCGAACAGGTCGTTCGCGGAATCGCCTGCCACCTGGGCGAACCCACTCGAGCCCCAGTGATACGGCATACCGATCGTGTGCACCGTGCGTCCGCCGATGCGCAGCGGTCGTGCTCGCTCCGTGACGAGGACGCGCGCCTCGATCGCGGCACGGGCCGAGACGACGGTGGCCCATCCGCCGTTCTCGAGCCCACGCTCCTGCGCCAGCTGAGGCGAGACCTCGACGAACATCTCCGGCTGCAGTTCCGCGAGGTACGGCAGCCACCGGCTCATGCCGCCGGCGGTGTGGTGCTCGGTCAACCGGTTCACGGTGAACATGAACGGGTAGACGTCGCCGCCGGGCGTGCCGAAACTCGGCGCGTTGAGGTTGTCCTTGCGTTCGAAGACGACGCGCGTCGGGTTGGCCTGCTGTCGGTACAGCGGGTTCGCCAGGGGTGACTCGGCCGGCTCGTAGTGCGCCGGCAGTGGGCCGTCGACGAGGCCGAGCGGCGCATACAACCAGGCCTTGCCGTCGGCCATCATGATGAACGGGTCGTCGCCGGCGAGGCCGTCAGGCCCGCCGACTCCCTTGTCCGGCCGGTAGGAGGGCGCCGTAGTCGCCGGGAAGTCGGGGATGTCTCGGCCCGTCCAGCGACCGGCCTCCTCGTCCCACCACACGAGCTTCTTGCGCTCGCTCCACGGCTTGCCGTCGCGGTCGGCGGACGCGCGGTTGTAGAGCGTGCGCCTGTTCGCCGGCCACGCCCACGCCCATTCGGCGGCCGTCTCGTCCTGCTCGTCACCGGGCTTGCGTCGCGCTGCTTGGTTGACGCCGTCGGCGTAGACGCCCGCGTACAGCCAGCAGCCGGACGACGTCGAGCCGTCGGCCGCGAGATCGACGTACGTCGAAAGCGGCTTGCCCTCGGCGTCGGTGCCGTTGATCTCCGCAATGACGGATTCCGGCACCACTTCGCCGTGCTCGTCCTTCGCGTAGTCCCACGTCATGGCCTGCAGCGGCAGGTCGCGCGGGTCATCGGAATCAGCCAGGCGGGCCCGGATGCGCACGCCCACCTCGTGGAAGAAGTCGAGTTCGCTCTGCGCGTCACCCGGCGGGTTGACGGCCTTGTGGCGCCACTGCACGAGGCGCTGCGTCTGGGTGAACGAGCCGGCTTTCTCGACGTGCGTGGCTGCCGGAAAGAAGAACACCTCGGTGTCGATGTCCTCGGTCTTCCACTCGCCGGACGCGATCTCCGGCGCGTCCTTCCAGAACGTGGCCGTTTCGATGAGCTGGAAGTCGCGCACGACGAGCCACTTGAGGTGACGCAACCCGTTGCGCTGCAGCTTGCCGTTCGCCGACCCGACGGCCGGGTTCTGGCCGAGGACGAAGAAGCCCTCGACGTCGCCGTCGATCATGCCCATCATCGACTGGTAGGTGCCGTGGGCACCCGTCAGACGCGGCATGAGGTCGAGTCCGAAGTTGTTCTCGGGCGTCGCGTGCTCGCCGAACCAGGCCTTGAACAGCGAGACGGCGTACGCGTCCGCGTTGGCCCAGTAGCCCTTCGCGTCCTTCGACACGATGGAGTCGACGTAGTCCTCAATCGTCTCGTGTTCCGCGACGCGCGGCATCGGCAGGTAACCCGGCAGCAGGTTGAACAGCGTCGGGATGTCGGTGGACCCCTGGATCGTCGCGTGCCCGCGCAGCGCCATGATGCCCGCGCCGGGGCGTCCGACGTTGCCCATGAGCAGCTGCAGGATGGCCGCCGAGCGGATCATCTGCGCGCCCGAGACGTGCTGGGTCCAGCCGACGGCGTAGGCGAACATCGTGGTGCGTTCGCGCCCGGAGTTCGCGACGAGGGCATCGGCGACGTAGCGGAAGTCCTCCGGCGAGACGCCGCAGACCTTCTCGACGAGCTCGGGTGTGTAGCGCGCGTAGTGACGCTTGAGGATCTGGAAGACCGTGCGGGGATCGGTCAGCGTCTCGTCGCGCAGCACCTCGGCGTGGGCGAGCGAGGGCCCGCCGGAACCGTGCGACTCCGCACCACCCGACGCGTGATGCCCGGACGAACCACTCTTCTCGTCGCTCGACGTGCCCTGCTCGCCGGAGGGGTCGGCGTACTGCCATGAGCTCTGGTCGTACTGACCCGTCTCGGGGTCGTAGCCGGAGAACAGCCCGTCGAGGTCTTCGGTGTCGACGAAGTCCTCACTGACGAGCGTCGCGGCGTTCGTGTACGCGACGACGTAGTCGTGGAAGTACGCGTTCGTCGACAGGACGTGGTTGATGAGCGCACCGAGGAAGACGATGTCGGAGCCACCACGGATGGTGACGTGCTTGTCGGCCACCGCCGAGGTGCGCGTGAAGCGCGGGTCGATGTGGATGACCTTGGCGCCGCGCGCCTTGGCTTCGGTCACCCACTGGAAACCGACGGGGTGACACTCGGCCATGTTCGACCCCTCGATGATGATGAGGTCTGCATTCGCCATGTCCTGCAGTGGATTAGTGGCTCCACCACGCCCAAATGAGGCCCCCAGACCGGGAACCGTGGCGCTGTGTCAAATACGCGCCTGGTTCTCGATCTGTATGGCCCCGGCTGCGGTGAACAGCTTCTTGATGAGGTAGTTCTCCTCGTTGTCGAGCGTCGCTCCGCCCAACGAGGCGATACCCATCGTTCGCCTCAGGAAGTTGCCCCTCTCGTCGCGCTCCTGCCAGGTGCGTCGACGCGTGTCGAGGAACCGCTCGACCACCATGTCGATGGCCCTGTCGCGCTCGATCGGCTCGAAGTCGGTGCCGCCGGGCTTGCGGTAGAGCACCTGCTTGATCCGCGAGGGGTTGTTGACGAGCTGCTCGCTCGCCGCACCCTTGGGGCACAGGCGGCCACGCGAGATGGGGCTGTCCTTGTCGCCCTCGATGGCGACGACCTTCTCGTCCTTGACGAAGACGCGCTGGCCGCAGCCGACGGCGCAGTAGGGGCACACCGACTGGACGCTGCGGTCGGCCGTCGTCGTGCGCGGCTCGAGCGTGCGCGTCTTCTCGCTCGTCACAGCCGGGCCGCGGCCGAGGAAGTCGCCCGAGCGCACCTGACGCAGGACAGGCCATTCAAGTGGTGACAGACCCATGATGCCGGCCTCTCTGCGCGTCGGTTACTTCCTCAATTCAACCCTACCCGGCGGCTGCGACAACGCCTCGGAACCACTCAGTTCGAGCGCTGCACGAGGCGGGCGGGAAGCGTCTCGTACCCGCGCAGAATGCGTGTCGGTCGGCGGCCCGCCCCGGGAAGCAACTCGACGTCGAAGCGGTCGAAGAAGGCACGCAGGCCCACCTCCCCCTCCATGCGCGCGAGCGCCGCTCCGAGGCAGAAGTGCCTGCCCGCGGAGAAGGACAGGTGGTCGCGGGCGTTCTCGCGCGCGACGTCGAAGGCGTCGGGGTTGTCGAAGACCTGCGGGTCGCGGTTCGCGCCGGCGAGCACGAGCGTCGTCATCGAGCCCTCACCCACGTGCTGTCCGGCCACCTCGGTGTCTTCGGCCGCCGAGCGGCCGGTGAGCAGTACGGGCGGGTCGTAGCGCAGTGCCTCGTCGACGGCGTTGCCCCAACCGGACGGGTCGGCTCGCAGGCCCGCCAACTGCTCGGGGTGCTCGACGAGCAGCCGGATGGCGTTGCTCAGCAGGTTGACGGTGGTCTCGAACCCGGCGGCGAGCACGAGGCCGGCGGTGGCCTTGAGCTCACGCTCGCTGAGGCGCCCCTCGTCGTCCGTGGCGTGCAGCAGCGTCGAGAACAGGTCGTCACCGGGGTTGGCGCGCAGGTGGTCGAAGTGCTTTCCGAGCCATTCGTCGAACTCGTCGAGGGCGCCGTCGACGGTGCGGAACGTCGACCAGTCGATGCCGAGGTCCAGGCTCGCTGCGGCATGTCCGCCCATGCGCAGGACGTTGGCCCGCTCGCTCTCGGGAACGCCGAGGATCTCCGAGATGACGGCGACCGGCAGCTTCTCGCAGTAGGCGGCGACGAGGTCGACCGGCCCGCCCCTGGCCGCGAGTTCGTCGAGCAGGTCGGCAGCGATTGCCTCCGTCCGCTCGCGCAACCCCTCGACGGCGCGCGCGGTGAACACCCGCGAGACGAGCTTGCGGTAGCGCGTGTGGTCGTCGCCGTCGGTGACGAGCATCGACGGCGGCTCCACGGGGTGCAGGCCCTCGCGCCGTGCCCACTGCACGAGGCGCGAAATCGCCGGGCGGTCGTCACCGGGGAAGCCGGTGCGGAACTGGGTGGAGCTGAGCACCTCCTTGACGACGGCGTAGTCAACGCTGACGTAGGAAAACTTGCTGCGCACGAGCGGACCCTGCGCGCGGATCTGGCTGAACAGCTCGGCGATCTCCTCGGGCGAGAGGTTCTGGGCCTCGACCGTGAGGCGCGCCTGGAGGTCACCCTTGTCGGCTCCGTCCTTGAGGACGCGGCTCGGCACCGCATGCGTCAGGCCCCAGCGCACCAGGGGCTTCACCCTGTTCGTCACCACGCCACTGACGAGCTCCGCAGTCGTCGTCATCACCGTCACCACCAGATCTCGGAAGTTGTGCCGCAGATCACACTACCGACGTAGTGAGTGGCGCGCAGCCAACTCCCCTTTCGGATGGCTCAGGGTTTGCGACCGCTCTCGTACAGCTCGACCGCCTCCTTGTCGCCGGCCCAGAACGCCACGGCGTCCCCCTTGACCGACGGCAGTTTCGGCCGGTTCGCCGGCGACGGCTTCTTGCCCCACGCCGAGCCGACGACGGTGCTCGGGTTCGCCGGGCGCCCCTGGGGGAACGCGACGGCCAGGGCGTTGGCGTACATCGCGGCACGGTAGCGCGAGCCGAGACGGTCGTCGTGGATCCGATCCCCCTCAACCCACTCCTCCTCGCGCTCGGCTCGCCAGTCGTAGAGACGCAGATTGGGGTAGCGTTTCGTCGCGTCGCGCAGTTGAGCATCCATGTCGCGCATGTACGCGTCGTTGTACGACCCGCTCGTCGCGATCGTCGCCGGCAGGGGCCACAACACGGGCCGCCCCTTCGTCGCCTTCATGACGGTGTCGATGCGCTGGCGGATCTTCATGTTGCTGCCGGTGTGGTCGTTCGCCGCGTCGTTCGTGCCGGTGGCGATGACGTAGCAGCCCTTGAACGTCGAGGTGAGCTTCGGCGTCAGCACGTCCATGACGTTGGGCCGGTTCATGAAGCGCTCGAAGACAGACCGGCCGCCGGAGGCGTTGACGTACAGGTTCTTGACGCCGACGTTCGCGAAGCGCGCCTCGAGCCGCTCCGCCCGGTTCGGAATCTGGTCCTTGCTCACCATGCCGACACTCACCGAGTCACCGACGTAGACGACGTCCGTGCACGAGGTCTTTCCGTTGAACGGCTGCGGCGAGGAGTTCGCCGACGTTCCTGAGTTCGATGTCGATGCCTTCGACTCGCCGTTCCTCGAACCGTCCGATCCACCGTCGCCGCTGCAGGCACTCAGCCCGAGGACGGAGACGAGGCACAAGACGGCGGGGGAAGGCTTCATCGCTTCATCATGGCGAAGGTCGGGCGTCACCGCACCTTCTCGACCGCGAGACACGCTCCCGGCGGGTGCCGGCTGCGGTGATTCAATCGGGGCATGACCACGCTGCACCTCATTCGGCACGGACAGACTCCGAACAACGTCGCAGGTGCCCTCGACACCGCACTGCCCGGCGCCGGCCTCACCGATCTCGGCATGCGCCAGGCCGAGGATCTCGTGCGCCGCTTCGACGGCACACCCCTCGATCGCGTCGTCTCCTCAGCGCACCGCCGCGCCGTTCTGACGGCCGCGCCACTCACTCGCGCACGGGCGCTCGAGCCTCTGCAGGACGAGGGCTTCGGCGAAGTGGGGGCCGGCGATCTCGAGATGATGACGACGCACGAGTCACACATGACCTACCTGACGACCGTCTTCGACTGGTCCGAGGGCGAGCTCGACGAGCGGATGCCCGGCGGCCCGGACGGCCACTCGGTTCTCGAACGCTACGAGGCAGCCATCGCGCGCGCCGTCGAAGGGCTCGCGGACGACGCAGCGGTCGCCGTCGTCAGCCACGGCGCCGTCATCCGCCTCTGGGCGACGTCGCAGGCGTCCGGCATCACGCCCAAGGACGCCGAGCACAAGCGCCTGCTCAACACCGCGGTCGTGACGCTCGAGGGACGCCCGGGTGACTGGCGCTTCGTCGGGTGGGACGACCCGAACATCGTCGACGCGGGTGCCTCCGACCCCACGGCGGACGCCGAGGACGACGACTGAGGGCTCCCACGCATTCGGGGCCGAGCCACGCGTGAGGCGCTGCTCGGCCCCGAAGCCGATGGATGCCGCGAAATCAGGAGTTGACGGCGCCCGTCGAGGCCGAGGAGGAAGCCGAACCCTGGCCCGCCGACGGTGACTGCTGCGTCGACCCGCCCTGACCGCGCTCGCCGTGCGGGCTGTGGCCTCCACGCGGACCGTGGGGGTCGAGCGTGACAGTCTTGAAGTCCGCGCTCACCGCGTAGGCAACGCGCTGGCCCGACTTCGTGCCGAGCGCGACGTAGCCACCCTGGGGCGTCTTGAACGCGTGCTCGACGGTGACCGCAGCATCCTTCGCCTTCACGGCGCTCTTGACGCTCGTCAGGGTCGAGCCGGTGACGTCGGCGGGGCGTTGCTTGCCGTCGTGACCACCGGGCCCGCCGCGCCCATCACGCCCACTGGGGCCGCCCGGACCGCCGGTGCGCACCTCGACCGTCTTGAGGTCCTTGCTCACCTCGACCATGACCTTCGCACCGCTCTTCGTGCCCAGCACGTCGTACGAGCCGTCCGGATCAGCCATGACGCGCTCGATCGAGACCGCGGCATCCTTGGCCTTGACGGCGTTGACGACGCTCGTCTTCGTCGCTCCGGTCACCTCGGTGTGCTGGTGACCGCCGGGGCCACCCTTGCCCGCGTCCCCGGACTGAGCCTGCGTGCTCGAGGAACTGGACGGCGTGGGAGCCGGCGACTGCGAGTTCGCCAGCGCGGCTCCGGAAACGGCCAGCGTGCCCGCCGCGCCGAGGCCGGCCACGATCTTCATCGTGTTGTTCAACATTTTCTTCCCTTCTCTCATGAGGAGTTGAGGGGCAGCTCGCACAACGCAGGCTGCCCCCACCGCCCGAGAGAACGGCCCGAGGCTGTGACGAGGCTGTCAAACGTCCCGTCACCGCGCTGTGAGCGCGCCGTACGCGACAATGGTCGACATGAGCAGCACGCGTGATCGCCGTCCCGACCCGACGACGTTGAGCGCCCTGCCCACTCGCGGCGACCACATCGCGTTCTACCGGTTCGCCGCCTTCGACGACGTCGACGCCGCCGTGGCGCGTCTGCGCGAACTCACCCACGGGCTCAGCGGTTCGGTGCTCGTCGCGTCCGAAGGCGTCAACGGGATGCTGGCCGGCACGCCGCAGCAGATCGATGCCTTCCTCGAGACCGCGAGCGCCGACGCGACGGTCGCTCACGCTTTCGACGGCATCGTCGTCAAGCGCACGGCGTTCGAGCGCCCGCCGTTTCGTCGCATGCTCGTCAAGGCGAAGAAGGAGATCGTGTCCCTCGGCGTCGACGGCCTCGACATGCCGAACCGCATGGACGACGTGCACGCGACTGACGTGCCGCCCGAGCAGTGGCGTGAACTCATCCGCCGCGACGACGTCGTCGTCCTCGACAACCGCAACAGCTTCGAATACGGCGTCGGCCGCTTCCGTGACGCCGTCGATCCGGGCGTCGTGAACTTCCGCGACTTCGCCGACTACGTCGAAGACCACGCTGACGAGTGGCGCGAGAACGGCACGAAGATCGCGATGTACTGCACGGGCGGCATCCGCTGTGAGAAGTCGAGCCCCTGGATGCAGGATCTGGGGCTCGAGGTCTTCCAGTTGCAGGGCGGCATCCTCAACTACTTCCAGCAGATGCCGGACGCCGAGCAGGACTGGGACGGTGAGTGTTTCATCTTCGACGAGCGCGTCAGCCTCGACACGAAGCTGCGCGACACCGGCCGCACCCGCGAGGAGATCGACGAGCCGCGCTGACCGGTTGAGCCCGGCGAAAAATCGGGTGCCGACGACGGCGCCCCACCCGTACGGTGGGAGCTTCCGGACCCGAGGGGGCCCATGCATCCGAACCCACCCCGCGGCACACACCTTCGTCTCGACGGCATCTCGAAGAGCTACCCCGACCGCCGCGTCCTGACCGACATCTCGTTCGCCGTCGCCGCGGGCGAACGGGCCGCGCTCATCGGGGAGAACGGCACCGGCAAGTCGACGCTCCTGCGCATCGTCGCGGGCCTCGAGGACGCCGACGTGGGGACGGTGAGCGCGCCCGACGAGGTCGGCCTGTTCCACCAGGAGCCGCCGTTCTCACTCGATCTCACCGCCGATGAGGTGCTCCGGGACGCCGCCGCGCCCCTGCGCGCTCTGGGCGACGAGGTGACGTCGGCCGGTGAGCACCTGGCCGCGCACCCCGACGACCCCGGAGCGGGTACTCGACTCGAGCTCGCCCTCGCCGAGGCCGAACGCCGCGGCGTGTGGGAGCTCGACCACACGATCGACGAGTTGGTCGAGGGCCTCGGCATCGCCGACATCCCCCGCGAGCGCCCTGTACGAGAGGTCTCCGGGGGCCAACTCGCCCGCTTCTCCCTCGCGTGGATGCTCGTGCGCCGACCGGAGACGCTCCTGCTCGACGAGCCGACGAACCACCTCGACGACCGCGGCGCCGAGTTGCTCGCGCGCATGCTCCACACATGGCCGGGGCCGGTGCTCATGGCGAGCCACGACCGCGCCTTCCTCGACGAGTCGGTGAGCCACCTGCTCGACCTCGACCCGCGGCCCATGCCGCACCGTCAGGTCGATCGCGTCGCCGACGCCTCCGACGCAGGCGCCGCCCACGGCGTCACCCGGTTCACCGGCACCTACTCGCAGTACGTCGTCGCCCGGGCCGACGAACTGACGCGCTGGCAGGAGCAGTACGAGCGCGAGCAGGACGAACTGAACCGGCTGCGTGGGCGCCTGCACGACGATCACCGCGTCGGGCACCCCGAGCGCGGGCCGCGCACCGAGGCGCGCGGCGCGAAGAAGTTCTACTCCGACCGCAATGCCACCGTCGTCGCTCGCCGGGTCAACGATGCCCGCACCGCCCTCGAGCGCCTCGAGAACGAGCAGGTGCGCAAACCGCCGAAGCACCTGCGGTTCAACGCGGATCGGTCGTTCGCCGCAGCCCGCCGCGCCGGCGAATTGCCGAGCGGGGCGCTCGTCACGGCGTCGAACGTCGCCGTCCGAGATCGGTTACGACCGACGAGTCTCGCGCTCGCAGCCAGAGAGCGTCTGCTCGTCGAGGGCCCGAACGGATGCGGCAAGTCGACACTGCTCGAGGCTCTTGCGGGCGCATCGCTCCCGACGGCGGCAGCGTCACCGTCGCCCCGCGCGTGAGCGCCGCCCTGCTCGGCCAGGACGCCGAAGTGAGCGGTGACGAAAGCGTCCGCGACACGTACGAGCAACTCGTCGGCGCCGAACTCGTTGCCAGGCGTCCGCTGGCCACCTTCGGTTTGATCGCCGGGCGCGACGAGACCCGGCCGGTGAACAGCCTGAGCGTCGGGCAACGGCGTCGGCTGGACCTCGCCGTCCTGTTGGCGCTGCCGCCCGACGTCCTGCTGCTCGACGAGCCGACCAACCACTTCTCCCTGCTCCTGTCCGAAGACATCGAGCGTGCCCTGGCGGACTACCCCGGGGCGGTCGTCGTCGCGAGCCATGACCGGATATTGCGCCGACGCTGGACCGGTCAGCGCTTGGAGCTCCACCCACCCGGGTGAGCCGGTGAAAACCTCTGGCCAGGGCGAAGGGCCCGGAGTAGGGTCGAAGCAACTGTCATCGAGTGAAAGGAGTTCAGCAATGGGTTTCGACGACAAGCTGGACAACGCCAAGGACGAGAAGTTCGGCCAGGCCAAGGAGGCCTACGGCAAGGCGACCGACAACGAGCAGCTCGAGGCCGAGGGTAAGGGCGACCAGGGCGTCGCCAACCTCAAGCAGGCCGGCGAGAAGATCAAGGACGCTTTCAAGAACTGATCGTTCTCGGTGTCTGACACCGCTTGTACGAGAGGCGCATCTCCCGATTCGGGAGGTGCGCCTCTTGCCGTGTCCGGTTCACGTGATCCGCGAAGGAGCATCGAATTGTGACCTGCACTACCTGACGGTAGTCATCTACCAAGCGCTCAACAGGTCACAGATCGATTTCATCTTGCTGTGAGCCACACCTCTGGTTAGGTCGAATACCGCTGCAGCGCAGTCCGTCTCACAGGTTGGTCGCGGCGACGCAGCATCGTCTCGTTTTTCGGGAGTTGAGCGAGCCCTACAGTGACGCACGGCACTTTTCCGCCCACTCGAGTCACGGGGTCAGCGGGAAGGCCCTTCCCCTTGAAAGGCTCCGCATGTCCTCGACTCTCGACGCGCCGCCGGCCGCACCTCGCGGATCCGGCGACTCCGGTGACGCCGGCTACGCCCAGCACCTGAAGAACCGCCACATCCAGATGATCGGCATCGGTGGCGCCATCGGCTCCGGCCTCTTCATGGGATCGGCCGGGCGTCTGCACTCCGCAGGCCCGTCGCTCATCTTCGCCTACGCCATCTGTGGCGCCGTCGCCATGATCGTGGTGCGCGCGCTCGGTGAGATGGTGCTCTACCGCCCCTCCTCGGGTGCCTTCGTGTCCTACAGCCGCGAGTTCATCGGCGAGAAGGGCGCGTACGCCGCCGGCTGGTTCCACTTCACCAACTGGGCGTTCACGCTCATCGCCGACTCCACAGTCATCGCGAGCTTCCTCATCTTCTGGAGCCCGCTCAAGGACGCCCTTCCGCAGGGAGGCTGGGCCGCCATCGCTCTCGTGACCGCCCTGGCCATCAACCTCATCGGCGTCAAGCTGTTCGGCGAGATGGAGTTCTGGTTCTCGGCCATCAAGGTCGCCACGATCATCCTGTTCATGCTCGCCTCGATCTACTTCATCATCGTGGGCCAGGACCTCTCGGGCGGCGGCAAGCCCGCCAGCGCCGGCGTTCACAACATCACCGACTCGGGCTTCTTCCCCAACGGTGTCTCGCCGATGTTCACACTGCTGACCGGCGTCATCTTCGCCTACGCCGCCATGGAGCTCATCGGCGTCGCCGCCGGTGAGACCGAGAACCCGCGTGAGGTCATGCCGAAGGCCGTCCGCTCGGTGCTGTGGCGCATCCTCATCTTCTACGTGGGCACCATCACGCTTCTGTGCTTCCTCCTGCCGACCGCGCAGTACAAGCAGGGCGAGTCGCCCTTCGTCACTGTGCTCGACCGCGTGGGCTTCCACGTCGGTGGCGTGCGCATGGCAGACATCATGAACGTCGTCCTCATCTCGGCCGTCGCGTCGTCGATGAACTCGGGCCTGTACTCGACCGGCCGCGTGTTGCGCTCGATGGCCGTGGCCGGTACGGCGCCGCGCATCCTCGGCAAGATGAGCCGCACCCAGGTTCCCTACGCCGCCATCCTGGCGACGGCCGCCTTCGGTGCGATCGGCGTCGTCATCAACTTCAAGTGGCCGTCGCACGCCTTCGAGATCGCTCTCGAGGTCGCCACCGTCGGCATCATCGGCGTCTGGTCGATGATCCTCATCTCGCACATGATGATGGTCCGCAAGGCCGCGCGCGGCGAGCTGGAGCGTCCGGACTTCCGCCTCAAGGGTGCGCCGGTGCTCAACATCATCGCGCTCGTGTTCCTCGCTGCGGTTCTCGTGCTCATCGCGATCGACCCGACGGACAGCAGCCCCGAGTCGGCCGCTGCCGTTCGCTTCGGCGGCCCGATCCTCGTACTCCTGCTCGTCGGCGGCTGGTTCCTCGTGCGCAACTGCATCGACGCCGCGGTCTTCGACGACATCGACGACGGTGACGAGTACGTCACGAGCTGATCGCTCACCCGTTCCACGCGCTGCGGCTGCCGTCCCCTTCCCGGGGCGGCGGCCGTACGCGTCCTCACGCCTAGACTGACTGACGTGATCGACCTTCCCGTCCTGTTCTCCACGACCGCCGACTACTACCGCTTCGCCGTCGTCGAACTACGCCGCGAGGCCGACGTGGAGAAGGTGACGCGCGTGGGTGAGGACGCGGGCTTCGTCCAGTTGAAGAACGGCGGCATCGAGCGACTTCACGAACTCGCCTCGTCCGGCTACCTGCGCTTCTGCAAGCACTTCGCCGCCGTCGAGAAGCACGCGACGACGAAGTCCCTTGAGCACGAGGACGCCGAGGAGATCGCCGAGTGGGCCTTCGACGGCATCGCCACGCGCCTCGAGGCACTGGCCGACTCCGGCGAGTACACGCCCGGTTCGGCCATCTCCCTGCACACATGGGATTCGGGGCAGGGCCCGTGGGCGCCCGGCAAGGTGCGTCGGCCCCTCCTCGAGATGCTCATGGACGAGGGCGTCCGGGTCGTGCCCGGCGGCGCCGACCTCGCGTTGTCGGTCTGCCTCGGTGAGGACCGGGTGACGACGGGTGTCACGCCCTCGCGCTACGCCCTGTCCGACTGGGCGGGTGGACGCATCCGTCTTGCCTCGCGCAAGGAGCAGGTCAGCCGCGCGGAGTTCAAGCTCGAGGAGCTGTTCACCCACATCGACCCGCCCGAGGGGGACGTGGCCGTCGACCTCGGCGCCAGCCCTGGCGGGTGGACACGCATCCTGCGTTCGCGCGGGTACGGCCACGTGCACGCCGTCGACCCGGCCGGTCTCGACCAGCGCGTGCTCGACCTGGGCGGCGTGGAACACCACCGGACGACGGCCGGGGAGTTCGTCGCTACCTTCCCGCGTCGGGTCGACCTCATCGTCAACGACATGCGGATGCCCCCGCAGCTGTCGGCCCACACGATGCTCGAGGCGTCCGACATGCTGAACCCGGGCGCAACGGCGATCGTCACGCTGAAGTTGGGCACGAACAACCCGGTCAAGCAGGCCGACGAGGCGATGAACATGCTGAGCGAGGCGTACGACATCACCTTCGCCCGACAGCTGCAGCACAACCGGCACGAGATCACCGTCGTCGCATTGCGCGCCTGACGCTGCGTTTCGCCCGACGCTGGGGAAAATCGGTCGCCGCGCGAGGATCCGGCTGTAAAACTCCCGACACCATGAGTTCTGCACCCGACGCCGCGCTGGCCACTCAGCTCCTGCGCGAGCAGGCACCGCACCTCGCCCAGCTTGCCGTGCGCCCGAGCCCGGCCTCCGGCAGCAGCAACTGGGTGTTTCGCGTTGGAGGTCACCTCGCACTTCGCCTCCCACGCTCCGACGACTACGCCACGGATCTGGGCAACGAGATCACCTGGCTGCCGACGCTCGGAGCCGGCGTGAGGACGCCGATCCCGCGCGTCGAGTTCGTCGGAACGCCGAGCGAGACATTCCCTCGACACTGGGCCGTCGTCACCTGGATCGAGGGTCGAACTCCGACGAACCTCGACGCTTCGGCGCAGCGGTCGCTCGCGTCGTCACTCGGGGAGTTCGTCACCGAGCTTCACGCCGTCGACACGGACGGCGAGATCGGCGGCGCCGAGCGTTGGGGTTACCGGTGCGGCGATCCGGTGACCGACGCCACCGACGCGTGGGTCGACGAGGCCGCCGCCACGCTGAGCGACCTCTTCGACCCGACGCAGGTGCGCCTGGCCTGGGCAAGCCTGCGGGAAGTGGAGGCCGCGACCGGCTCCCGGACCTGGGTGCACACCGACCTTTCGGCTGAGAACGTCCTCGTCAGGGACGGCGGCACCCTGGCCGGCGTCATCGACTTCGGCGCACTCGGCGTGGGCGACCCTGCCGTCGATCTGGTCTACGCGTGGGATCTGTTCGACGCTCCAGCACGCGCCGTGTTCGCCCGTGCCGCCGCAGCCGACGAAGCCACGACGGCGCGCGCCCGCGCGTGGGCCTTCCCGGGCCCGGGCCTCGTGACGCTCGCGGAGTACCGCGATTCGATGCCCGAACGCACGGTCCGCCTCACCCGCATGGTCGAGGCCGTCGCGGCCGACGTCGGGGTCCGCCTGCGCTGAGATCGCCCAACGTTGGGAGTTTTAGGGCCACGCAGCATCCCTTCGGCTGCAAAACCCCCAAGGTCGGGGGTTTTACGCGAGCTGTCGGAAGTGGGGGCGCCAACCGTCCGACAGCCATACCGAACGGCCGCGGCGCTCCAGGGCCGCGGCGACTGCCTTCACCGTTCCGGCCGGGTCGCGGTAGATGCCGTGGGACACAACGCGGATGACCTCCCACCCCTCGGTGCGCAGGGACATTTCGCGCTCGATGTCCGCATGCTTCTGAGCCTCAGTGACGTAGTGGTGGTCCCCGTCGTACTCGATCGCGATCTTGAGATCCGGGTACGCGAGATCCAGCCTTCGACGACGCCCGCAAGCCACCACCTCGAACTGCGCGACCGGCTGGGGTAACCCCGCCAACACGAGCAGGACCCGTAGCCGCGACTCCATGGCCGACTCGGCACCGGCATCCACGAGCCTCACCAGGTCTCGTGCGCGCCCTGGCCCCGCACCACTGGACGACCACGACGCACGCGCCGACTCCGGGTTCCACCCCGGGCAGCCTGAGAACGGCGTCCGCGAGCACGACGACGTCGACGAGCGACAGCCGGGGCAAACACTCACGCACGAGGTCGACCGGCGCCGTAGTCGGCAGCCGCAACCGCACCGAGGGAACCCAAATGCTCGACGTCTTCGAGTTTCGGAGGTGACGGTGCACGACGAGTCCCGCACCGCGCACGTCCCGGCTCGCCGGGATGCTCACCGACACGCCCTCGGACCACGGCACCGGCAGACCCCACAGGAGCGCCGCATCGAGTCGCGAGATCCGCGCGCCCTCACCACACCGTCGGACCGCTGCGACGCAGCGGAGCCCGTGCCCCACCTGCACTCGGGCATCGACGAAGACACCCCGGAACAGACGGCGTACGTCCGCGCTGTCGAGGTCGCTCCGACTCAGCCCTGCTGCGAGAGCCTCGTCCGAGGTGAACGGGAGCGCGCCGAACCTGTCCAGGGCAGCACGTCGACGAGCTGCCACGCTCTGGCGCGAGGGACGCGCCCCGGACGAGGGGAAAGAGGCGGAAGCAGAAGGGGCCATACCTCCAGCGTCGCGATTTCGCGCCGACCACCGCGAAAGTTATCCACAGCCCACGAGGATGCCGACAAGACCGGCTCTCAGGGCGAATCACCCAACGTTGTGAGTTTCGCAGCCAACACCACACCGTTCGGCTGCAAAACCCCCAAGGTCGGGGGTTCGTCGCCCGACCCCATCCCAGGACCCGTCGTCGCGCCTCGGCACCCCGTGCCGCACGTCACGTTGATGGCGGTAAATGTTCGATTCTCGAACCGTTAATGAACATTTCCGACATTGGTGGCAGAAACCCAACAGCGCACCATGCGTTTGTGAGCCACGTCACAACTTGGAACCCTCGGCCACGTATATTTCGACGTCGAGATACCCGTACGTTCGAGGAGTCCCACCGGGCGCTCCCCTTCGACTCCTCGAACTCGGTTGCTCGCCGGGACGACCGACGACAGCGATGACTCGGGTGACGAACGGAGATCCCGTTCGGGCCCGCTCGCACAAAGGATGGCCGATCCAATGACTACGACTGACATCGAGACGATCGGCGGCACGACGCACAAGGGCCTTGCCGCCTGGGTTGCCGAGGTCGCCGAGATGACCACCCCCGACCGCATCCAGTGGGTGACGGGTTCGGACGAGGAGTGGAAGCAGATCACGGACAAGCTCGTCGAGACGGGCACGTTCACGCGCCTCAACGAGGACATCAAGCCGAACTCGTTCTACGCCGCCAGCTCCCCGCAGGACGTCGCGCGTGTCGAGGACCGCACCTACATCTGCAGTGTCGACGAGAAGGACGCCGGGCCCACCAACAACTGGATGGACCCGAACGAGATGAAGGACATCATGCGTGGCCTCTACAAGGGCTGCATGAAGGGTCGCACGATGTACGTGATCCCCTTCGTCATGGGTCACCTGGAGGCCGAGCACCCGATGTTCGGTGTCGAGATCACCGACTCCGAGTACGTCGTCGCGTCGATGCGCGTCATGGCCCGCTGTGGCACGAAGATCCTCGACCGCATCGAGGAGCTCGGTGACGACGCCCGCTACGTCCCGGCCCTGCACTCGGTCGGCGCCCCGCTCGCCGACGGCGAGAAGGACGTCGCGTGGCCGTGCAACGACGAGAAGTACATCGTGCAGTTCCCCGAGGAGCGCACGATCTGGAGCTTCGGCTCCGGCTACGGCGGCAACGCCCTGCTCGGCAAGAAGTGCTACTCGCTGCGCATCGCCTCGGTCATGGCACGTGACGAGGGCTGGCTGGCCGAGCACATGCTCATCCTGAAGCTCATCTCCCCGGAGAACCAGGTCTACTACATCGCTGCGGCCTTCCCGAGCGCCTGCGGCAAGACCAACCTCGCCATGCTCAAGCCGACCGTTCCGGGCTGGAAGGTCGAGACCCTCGGCGACGACATCGCCTGGATGCGCTTCGGCAAGGACGGCCGCCTGTACGCCGTCAACCCGGAGTTCGGCTTCTTCGGCGTCGCGCCGGGCACGAACGAGCACACCAACCCGAACGCCATGAAGACGATCAACAAGGGCAACTCCGTCTTCACGAACGTCGCGCTCACCGAGGACGGCGACGTCTGGTGGGAGGGTCTCGAGAACCCGCCGGCCAAGGCCACGGACTGGAAGGGCAACCCCTGGACGCCCGACAGCGACGAGCTGTCCAGCCACCCGAACAGCCGCTACTGCACTCCGATCGAGCAGTGCGACATCCTGGCCGACGAGTACAACGACCCGCAGGGTGTGCCGATCTCGGCGATCCTCTTCGGTGGCCGCCGCAAGACGACGGTTCCGCTCGTCACCGAGGCTCGCGACTGGCTGCACGGCACCTTCATGGGGGCGACGCTCTCGTCCGAGACGACGGCCGCCGCGACCGGCCAGGTCGGCGTCGTGCGCCGCGACCCGATGGCCATGCTGCCCTTCATCGGCTACAACGCCGGCGACTACTTCCAGCACTGGGTGAACGTCGGCAAGGACGCCGACGCGAGCAAGCTGCCCGCGATCTTCTACGTCAACTGGTTCCGCCGTGACGACAACGGTGACTTCCTGTGGCCCGGCTTCTCCGAGAACAGCCGCGTCCTCAAGTGGATCATCGAGCGCATCGAGGGCAAGGCCGCTGCGGTCGAGACGCCCATCGGTCACGTTCCGACGCCGGAGTCGCTCGACGTCGAGGGCCTCGACATGACGGACGCCGAGCTCGAGGCCGCCCTCGCGGTCGACGTCGAGGAGTGGAAGGCCGAGATCCCGCAGATCGAGGAGTGGTTCGCCAAGTTCGGCGACCAGCTCCCGGTTCAGCTTCAGGTCGAGCTCGACGGCCTCAAGGAGCGCCTCGGCGCCTGAGCCCATCAGACGTGGCGGTCCCGGCCGACCGTCACTTGACCGTCGTCGGTCACGCAACCTCCCGTTCGCTGCTCGCGAGCGGGAGGTTGCGTCATCTCCGCCGTCCGCCCACCGAGCGTCCTACGGACAGTTCGCAGGTACGCCCCGTACGCTCGAAGTCAACCGCACGTCCCCGTTCCCCGAGGAAACCGATGTCACGCTCGTTCGCCCTGACCGCCGCCGCCCTCGCGCTGCCGCTCGCTCTCGCGGCCTGCGGCAATTCCTCACCCGACGCCGAGGGGCAGTCCTCCGCGACCTCGACGTCCGTTTCGACCTCGAGCGCCACCTCGGGGGCCGGGCAGTCGTCCTCGACGAGCAGTTCCACCGGCACGAGCACCAACTCATCGGGCTCGACGCAGTCGTCCGCCGCGGCGAGCTCCACCTCGGGCGAGAGCACGGCCACCCCATCGAGCTCCTCGCAGCCCTCCGCCGTGGGACACGTGTCCGTCTCGCCGTCCACAGCACAGGGGAAGGCGCCCACCCCGACGCAGGTGAAGAAGTCCGCACTGGAGAACACCCCCGTGTCGTCTGTACACGTCACCACTCCTGACGGGGGCCCTCAGACGGGCGCAGCCGTCGCCACCCAGAGTCTCGTGACGTCGGTGAACGGTCGTACCCTCTCCTACACGTACAGCGCGTCGGGCAAGCAGCACCTCTACCGTTCGCAGCTCAACAACGCGGTCATCGCGGCGCCGAACAGCCGTGGCGTCACGATCGACTTCGGTGACGGCAGCGACATGGACGGCGCCGACCTCGGCGCGCTCCAGTGCGCACCGAAGTCGCCCCTCGCTGCATTCGCCGACAAGTTGCCGACGCAGAGCCACACCTACGCGACCGCGGGGACGTACACCGTCACGACCACCACGTACTTCTGCGGCGACTCGGGCCCGGTGAGCAAGTCCTCGACGCAGAAGGTGACGATCAACTGATCCCGTTCGCCGAGGCCCGCGAAGGGCTCTTCTCGGCGCTGCACACGTCACCGCACGACCGGGTCGTCCTCGCTGTGGCAGGCGCACCCGGCGCAGGCAAGTCCACCGTCTGCGAGCTCCTGCTCGCGGAAGCGCAGAACCGCGACGTGTCGGCGATCGTCGTCCCGATGGACGGCTGGCATCTCGCGCACCGAACACTGGAACGACTCGGCCTCGCGCAGGTCAAGGGAGCACCCCAGACGTTCGACGCCGAAGGCTTCGTCGCCCTGGTGGCCCGTATCGCGGGGCAGCGGCCCGGGGATCCGTCCGTTTGGGCGCCCGAGTTCAGGCGCGAGATCGAGGACGCCGTCACCGGCGCCGTCGAGATTCGCCCCGAACACCGTCTCGTCGTCGTCGAGGGCAACTACCTGCTGCTCGACGAGCACCCGTGGCGCAACCTCGCCGACTTCTTCGACACCGCATGGGTCCTGACGCCCGACGAATCGACTCGCCGTACCCGACTCGTGGAACGTCACGAGCGCTACGGGCGCAGCACGGAGGACGCTCGAGCGCACGCTCTCGGCTCGGACGAGACGAACGCCCGCCGCATCGAGCACAACATGGTCGCGCGGGCGGGGCTCACCGTCCTGGAGGTCGACCCGGGCTGATCACCCCTTGGAACACCACAGGTGCCAGCGGATCCCGAGCAGATCCGTCCACCACACCGAGTGCCCGTTCTTCGGGTCACCCAGCAGGTCACGCAAGCCAAAGGGCACGCATGTGCTGGGCCAGGACGTCGTCGGCGGGGTCGGTGTGGTCGTCGGCGACGTGGGTGACGGTGTCGGCTGCGTCGGCTCACTCGTCGGAGTCGACGGCGAGGGGCTCGTCGGTTCCGACGGACGCGTCGGCTCGGTGGTCGGCGTGGTCGGGTTCGACGTCGTCGGCTGCGACGGTTCGCTCGTCGGGTTCGACGTGGGTTCGGTGGTCGGCGACGTCGGTTGCGTCGTGCTCGGTCCGCTCCTCGACGAATCCGAGGGTGCGGGAGCGGTCGACGTGGGAGCCTGCGACGTCGAAGTGCCCGGTGCGGGAGCCGTCGCCGAACCGGACGGCACCGGCGGCAGCGCGGACGTCGGCACGGTGGCCGAACCCGTCGGCGTTGCGGCGCCCGGCATCGTTGTGCGCAACGGGGATCCGCCTGCCGACGGCAAGCCTGGCAGGCGCGGCAGGGTGACCGCGGAGGAGCCCGACGGAACGACTGGGCCGTTGTTCCCTCGCTCGGAGGCGGCGCGCTCGTTCGCGCGGGGGGCGCTCGTCGCCCAGGTGGACGTCGAGGTCGGCTGACTCGTCGCGGACGCCGTCGACGACGCGGTGGGAGTGTCCGTGGAGGACGACGACGGATCGGCCGGCGCACTCGAGGAGGAGTTCGGTCCACGGGAACTCGAGGCGGCACCGTCGTCCAGCAGGACGACGCCGGCCGCCACGGTCGCGGCAAGGCCCACGAGCGCGGCGCCGGCGGCCCAAGTGCTCACCGTTCCGCCGGCGCCCGGCGCTCCGGCCGCACCGGATCCGGCGGCGGCCCCGGACGGGTCGTTCAGCGCCTCGCGCAAAGCCTCGGCCTTACCGGCGTCGAGGGCGGACGGAGTGACGGTTGCGGCCCGAGCGGACAGCGCATCACGCAACTGTTGCTCGAGGGCGGCGAACTCGTCGGGTCGAAGATCAGCCATCGGCGTCTCGCATCGCTTGGGCGAGCTTGGCCATGGCGCGTGAGGCTTGCGACTTCACCGTGCCCTGGCTGATCCCGAGGGTCGACGCGATCTCGACCTCGCTCAGCCCCTCCCAGTACCGCAGCACGAGAACCTCGCGCATGCGGGTGGGCAACGCGTCGAGGTGGCCGAGCACCTGCTGGTGCTCGTCGGCCAGAAGAACGGGCTCGTCGGAGCCGGGCCCGGCCTCGGGTTCGGCAGCAGCGGCGTACTCGCGGGCGGTGCGGCGACGCCGTAGCGCCGAGCGGGCGTGGTTGAGCACGGACGCACGCAGGTACGCGCGGGCGTTCGCGGGCGATTCGAGGGAGTCGACGTTGCGGTGCAGACCGAGGAAGGCGTCGTGCACGACGTCCTGCGCCGACTCGATGTCGTCGACCAGCTGACGAGCCAGACGCACCATGTCGTGGTACGAACTGACGTACAGGGCGTCGAGGTCGACCTCGTCCGGGGGAGAGCCCTGCGAGGACGTGTTCGCCCCCGAGGTCGCGTCGTCACCGGTCGACGCAGCGCGCTCCGAACGAGCGCTTCGCGCCCCTTCCGAGATGGCCCACCAGGGCGCCGGGGGAATCGGAAGCGCTGCATGGACGAAAGTCATGCACCCGCTCCCCTCATCACACGGCAGATGCCGACGCCGATGTTCTGCAGGGCGATTCGGACGATGCCCCATCATCCAGTGTCGGCGAGGAACGCGGGCCGGGGCAAGCCGATCGACCCAAGTGTCCGCGCAAGCGGGTGCCTGGCCCGCGCGGTCGATCGTCCTCATGACAGAAAGACGCACACCCGACCGACAGGTTGCATGTCACCTGACGAAATGCGCCCGAGGTGGCTCAGGACGTGCGCCGGCGAAGGGCCTTGGCCGTGCGTCCGATGCGTGACAGCAGCGCAGCGTAAGCGTCCGTCATCGGAGCCGATCCGGCGATGGCGCTGAGAGGCTGGCGTGCTCCCTGAGCCCGCTGAACCACAGCCCGATCCGCCAGGACAGGTGAGAGGACGAGTGGCCCGAAGGTCCGCTCCAGTACCTTCACCTGTTCGGCGTGTTCGCGGACCGATGGACGGAACCGGTTGACGACGATGCCGAGCGGTTGCAGCCCGCCCGCCTCACGTCGACGCAGGTCGTCGATCGCGGCGAAGAGTCGGTTCGCAGCATTGACGGCGAACGCCCCCGGTTCGGCGACAACGATGGCGCGGTCGCTCGCGACGAGCGCGCTGCGCGTCAGGCCGGACAGCGACGGCGGTGCATCGATGAGGACGAGATCGTAGTCGAGCTTGCCGAGCGCCTTGCGCAGCGTGTGGAGGCTCTCCCCTTGGGCGTCCGGGCGATCGAGCGCTGCGGTCGACGGGGCACCGGGCAGGACGTGAAGCTCCCCCGCACCCTCCCAGCCCGAGGCGACGATCGTCTGCTCGAGCACCTTGCGCTTCGGGCTTTCCAGCACGTCACCACTCGCACTGCCGGTGGCCTTGGCACCGAGGGCATAGGTGGCGTCACCCTGCGGGTCGAGGTCGACGACGAGCGTCGCGAGCCCCTTGCGCATCGCGGCGTCGGCGAGCCCGAGGACGACGGAGGTCTTACCCACCCCGCCCTTGAGGCTGCACACGCTGATGACGACCATGGCTCAACCCTAGGCGGGCGCGGCGCAGCGGTGCCCCGACACGCCGCGCCGCCGACAGGTCACTCCGCCCAGTCGAGGGTGCGCTCGACGGCCTGGCTCCAGCGCCCCAGCAGGCGCTGACGCTCGTCGTCCTCCATCGAGGGCTTCCAACGCTTGTCCTCGGCCCACTGACGACGCAGGTCGTCGAGGTCCTTCCAGAACCCTACGGCGAGGCCGGCCGCGTAGGCGGCACCGAGGGCCGTCGTCTCGTTGACCTTCGGGCGGATGACCTCGACGTCGAGGATGTCGCTCTGGAACTGCATGAGCGTCTCGTTGACGACCATGCCGCCGTCGACCTTGAGCTCGGTCATCTCGACGTCGGAGTCGGCGTTCATCGCCTTGACGACCTCCTGGCTCTGGTACGCCACGGCCTCGAGGGCCGCGCGGCACAGGTGCCCGCGGTTGGCGAAGCGGGTGAGGCCGACCACGACGCCGCGAGCGTCGCTGCGCCAGTGCGGCGCGAAGAGGCCGGAGAAGGCCGGGACGACGTAGACGTCACCGTTGTCGTCGACCTCCTTGGCGTACTTCTCGACCTCCTTCGC
The DNA here is from genome assembly GCF_014302635.1 of Dermacoccus sp. PAMC28757. NCBI lineage: Bacteria > Bacillati > Actinomycetota > Actinomycetes > Micrococcales > Dermacoccaceae > Dermacoccus > Dermacoccus sp. PAMC28757. Next base: position 216,738 of record NZ_CP060292.1, read on the forward strand.
GTCCTTGATGAGCTTGAGGTTGTCGCGCAGCCACTGCACGAGCGAACCGGTGACGGCGATCGAGCCCTCGAGCGCGTAGACCGGCTTCTGGTCACCGATGCGGTAGCAGACGGTGGTGAGCAGTCCGTTCTTGCTCATCACCTTCTCCTCACCGGTGTTGAGGATGAGGAAGTTGCCGGTGCCGTAGGTGTTCTTGGCCGTACCCGGCTCGAAGCAGACCTGACCGAACGTGGCGGCCTGCTGGTCGCCGAGCGCGCCCGCGATCGGCACACCGCGCAGGACGCCGCGGTGACGCACCTTGCCGTACTCCTCGGACGAACTGCGGATCTCCGGGAGCATCGACATCGGGATGCCCATGTCCTTCGCGATGGACTCGTCCCACTCGAGCGTGTCGAGGTTCATGAGCATGGTGCGGGAGGCGTTCGTGACGTCGGTGACGTGGACGCCGCCGTTCGTGCCACCCGTCATGTTCCAGATGACCCACGTGTCCATCGTGCCGAACAGCAGGTCACCGGCCTCGGCCTTCTCGCGAGCGCCGTCGACGTTCTCGAGGATCCACATGACCTTCGGGCCGGCGAAGTACGTGGCGAGCGGCAGGCCGACGACGTCCTTGTACTTGTCGGCGCCGTCGTCACCGGCGAGCTTCTTGCAGATCGCGTCGGTGCGCGTGTCCTGCCAGACGATGGCGTTGTAGACCGGCTTGCCCGTCTTCTTGTCCCACACGACGGCCGTCTCGCGCTGGTTGGTGATACCCACGGCGGCGATGTCGTCGGAGTCGAGGTCCTTCTTGGCGAGCGCCTCGGCACAGACCTTGCGCGTGTTGTCCCAGATCTCGGCCGCGTCGTGTTCGACCCAGCCGGCCTTGGGGAAGATCTGCTCGTGTTCCATCTGGCCGACGGCGACGACGTTGCCGTCGTGGTCGAAGATCATGCAGCGCGTGCTCGTCGTGCCCTGGTCGATGGATGCGACGTACTTCTTCTCAGCCATGTTCTGCTCCTCGTGCGTCGAGTTGGCGTTGGCGGTTGATGTCGAGTCTGCCCCGAACGGGTCAGCCGATGTAGAGATTGGCGGCGAAGCCTGCGATGAGGCCTCCGATGACGGGGCCGACGACCGGCACCCATGCGTAACTCCAGTTGGAGTCGTCCTTGTTGGGGATGGGAAGGAGGAAGTGCGCAAGGCGCGGCGCCAGGTCGCGTGCCGGGTTGATGGCGTAGCCCGTCGGACCACCGAGCGAGACGCCGATGGCGACGACGAGGAAAGCAACGTTGAGCGGTCCGGCCTGGCTCGGCGTCTTGGCGAACACGAGGATCGTGAAGACGAGGACGAACGTTCCGACGACCTCCGTCATGACGTTCCAGAACGGCGATCGGACGGTGGCCGAGGTGGAGAAGACGTTCGTCGGCGCGTCCTCGTGCTCGTCGAACTGCTTCTTGTAGGCCATCCACACGACGACGGCGCCGATGAAGCCGCCGACGAACTGGGCGGCGACGTAGGTGAGTGTCGAGGCGGCCGTGATGTCGACGCCCTTGGCGTAGGTGTCGGCGCCACTCGCCCACATGCCGAGGGTCACCGCGGGGTTGAGGTGGGCACCTGACTTGTAGGCGGCGAACACTCCGGAGAAGACGGCGAAGCCCCACCCGATGTTGATCATGAGAGGGCCGCCGCCGAAGCCGCCGTTCTTCGGCAGCAGGACGTTGGCCACGACACCCACACCGAGGACGATGAGGATCGCCGTTCCGAGGACTTCGCTCAAGAAGACTTGTCCGAGTGACATGCGTTCTCCGTTCCTGAAGGATCCCGTGACGGGCGCGCCCCGGGGATGCTCGTTTCGTACCCTACGCGGTGGGCTGAGGTCGCCGGGGGTTCCGCAGCGGGCGCGACGAAGGCTTCGCTCTCCGTTCGTCGTGTGACGAAAGGCCCACGCTCCGGATTCGGGAAACGTCCATTCGAGCGGTCTAAGGTGGAGGGGAAGCCGCGTTCCGCGCGGCGCCCGTGAGACCCGTCGCTCCCCTTTCGGAGGTACCCATGACGATGCACCCCTACAGCGCGAAGATGAGCCCGCAGGCCCGCGAGGAATCGTGGCGCGAGCTCGGCGAGCGCGAACTCGACGTCCTCGTCATCGGCGGTGGTGTCACGGGCGCGGGCGTCGCGCTGGACGCCGTCACGCGCGGCCTGCGTACCGGCCTCGTCGAGGCCCGCGACTTCGCGAGCGGCACCTCGAGCCGCTCGTCGAAGCTCTTCCACGGCGGCCTGCGCTACCTCGAGCAGCTCAACTTCGCTCTCGTTGCCGAGGCGCTCAAGGAACGCGAGCTCATGCTGACGCGCATCGCTCCGCACCTCGTGCACCCGGTGGCGTTCCTCTACCCGCTGAGCCACCGCGCCTGGGAGCGCCCGTACGTCGCGAGCGGTATCGCGATGTACGACCAGATGGGCGGCGCCCGCTCGGTGCCGCGCCAGAAGCACCTCACCCGCGGCGGCACGATGAAGCTGTTCCCGGGTCTCAAGCCGGACGCGATGGTCGGCTCGATCCGCTACTTCGACGCGCAGGCCGACGACGCGCGTCACACGATGACAGTGGCGCGCACCGCCGCGCAGTACGGCGCCATCGTGCGCAACTCCACCGAGGTCGTCGAACTCGTCACCGAGGCCGACCGTGTCGTCGGTGCCGTCGTGCGTGACGTCGAGACGGGCGAGAAGCTCGAGGTCCGCGCCAAGGTCGTCATCAACTGCACCGGTGTGTGGACCGACGACATCCAGAAGATGACGGGTGGGCGTGGCCGTTTCCGCGTGCGCGCGTCGAAGGGCGTGCACATCCTCGTGCCGCGCGACCGTATCGCCGGCGAGGTGGGCCTCATCCTGCGCACCGAGAAGTCGGTGCTGTTCGTCATCCCGTGGGGTCAGCAGTGGCTCATCGGCACCACCGACACCGACTGGGCCCTCGACGTCGCCCACCCCGCGGCGACGAGCAAGGACATCGACTACATCCTCGAGCACGTCAACACGGTGCTCGCCTCGCCGCTCACGCGTGACGACATCCTCGGCGTGTACGCCGGCCTGCGTCCGCTGCTCGCGGGCGAGAGCGAGGACACCTCGGCGCTCTCGCGTGAGCACGCCGTCGCGCGCCCGCAGCCGGGCCTCATCTCGATCGCCGGCGGCAAGTACACGACCTACCGTGTCATGGCGGAGGACGCCGTCAACGCGACCGCCGAGGACCTGGGCCCGATCAAAAACTCGGTCACGGAGGTGACGCCGCTCGTCGGCGCCGACGGGTACGCCGCGATGCTCAACCTCAAGCACGAGCTGGCCGCCGAGTCCGGCCTGCCGGAGTGGCGCATCGAGCACCTGCTCGGCCGCTACGGCTCGCGTCTGTACGAGGTGCTCGAGCTGGCACAGGACGACGCGTCGCTGCTCAAGCCCGTCGGGGCCGCCGACGAGTACCTGCGCTGCGAGATCGCGTACGCCGTGACGAACGAGGGCGCGCTGCACCTCGAGGACGTCCTCGCCCGCCGCACGCGCATGTCGATCGAGACCAAGCACCGCGGCGCCGACGCGGCGCAGGAGGTCGCCGACATCATCGCGCCGCTGCTCGGCTGGTCGGACGAGACGAAGAACGCCGAGATCACGTCGTACGTCGAGCGCGTCGAGGCCGAGCGCAAGTCGCAGGAGCTCGAGACCGACGAGGCCTCCGACGCCGCGCGCCTCGAGGCTCCCGACCCGCGCCCGAGTCTGCGCAAGGTGCTCGCCACCCGCTGACCCGCGCTGGTCCTCGCCGCCCCCTCCCGCCTGCCGCGGGTGGGGGCGGTGGCGTGTAGAGGCCGGTCTCCGGGGCGAGTCGGCCGTACAATGCATCGTGCCCCTCGATGTCATCGCTTTCCTGGCCGGGTTCCTCGCAGCTCTCATCGTCACGCTGCTCCTGGGACGCGCGGCCCTGCGTCGGTACGACATCGACTTCTCCGGCTGCGAAAGTGGCGGGTGCAGCGCGTTGGTCAGCCGGCTCGACGGTTATCCCCCGAGGGCTGTGCGGGCGATCGCCCACAAGGGAGGAGTCGTCCTGTGGCAGCCCCGACGGCGACTCGTCATCGCCACACCACCTGCCGCCACCGACACGGCCACACGTCGCGCAACTGCACAACCGGACGATGCCCCGTGGGGCTGGAACCTCGAAGGCCGTGACGACGGTCCGGAACTGTTCGGCGGCGAGGGCCTCGCCACGGTCGTTCGACGAGCCTCACGAACGGCGCAGCGAGCTCCCCTCACGACCTGGGCGTGGCTGCTGTTCCCCCGATTCTGGGGTGCACTAGCCGGCGCCTTCGTGCTGACTGCGCTGGGGATGGCAGGCGTTGTCGCTCTCGGTCACACAGAAACCGTGACGGTGACCAAGACCGTCGCCGACCCGGAGATCGACGAAACCTTGTGCACCTTCGTTCTCAGCGACGCGGCCGGCAAGGCGGCCGGCGAGCAGGTGTCGTCGTGCGTCATGGTCGACGAGCCTCGAGTGGGCGCGCGGGTGGAAGCCGTCGCGCTGCTGGCGAGCGACTACGCCATCGTCCTCGACGACTTGGGCTTGTCGGAGCCGACACTCGGCAGTCTCTTCATGGCAGCCGGAGCCGGCGGTGTCGCAGTGGTCTCCGGCCTCTGGCGCGCCGTCCTACCGCGCCGTCGAACGAGCCTCATCCCCTTCCCGATCGCCTCGGACGACGCCGAGGGCGCGGACATCGCGGCCATGGAGCACTTGACGCTGGCCGAACTCGCCGACCTCGAGGAGAGCATCGCCCCGCAGCCCTCGACGACCCCCTCGCACGCCGGTACTGGGGTTCGGGGGCTGATCAACCGGATGAGGCTCTATCCGATTCCTGCGGGATCTTTCGCGACGTTGGCCCTGTGCTGGCACCACTACGACGAGCATCGAAACATCGCCCTCGTGGTCGGGCTCGTGGCGCTCATGGTGTTCGTTCGAGGACTCGTGCTGAGCCTGACGCAGTTCGTCGAGGTGCGCTCCCTCACGCACCAGGCCTGGCAGGGTCCGCTCGCGTACTCACGCGTGCCGGGCGTTGCCAACGCTGTGCTGCTCTTCCTGCGCCCCGGCCGTGCGCTGTGGCTCGATCTCGATGGCAGCGTGCCGCCCCGCGGCACCGCGCAATACCGCGGTGATCTCACCGAGGACCCCTCATCGGTCCAACTGCTCGTGGACGGAGTCCTCCTGCGCGCCGATCGTCGCCACCCCGAGTTGGGCCCAGCGGAACTGGACCAGCTTCGCGAGGACGTTCTCGACGACCTCACCATGCTCATCGCCCGGGCCGACCCACCGTCCACGCACAGGAACGTCACAGAAACGACCTTGGAACTGCATAGCCGCCGGGGCGACACTGAGTGACATGAGCCCCGCTGCCCCCGCTTTGAAGCGCCCCGACGGCACGAACGTCCGGGTCCTCGTCGTCGACGACGAGTCGAACCTCACCGAACTGCTGTCGATGGCCCTTCGCTACGAGGGCTGGGACATCAAGAGCGCCGCCACCGGCAACGCGGCCGTCAAGACGGCCAAGGAGTTCAAGCCCGACGCCGTCGTGCTCGACATGATGCTGCCCGACTTCGACGGCCTCGAGGTGCTCCGGCGTATGCGCGACGAGGACCCGACGCTGCCGGTCCTTTTCCTCACCGCGCGCGATGCCGTTGAGGACAGGGTGGCCGGTCTGACGGCCGGAGGCGACGACTACGTCACGAAGCCCTTCAGTCTCGAGGAGGTCGTGGCCCGCGTGCGCGCGTTGCTGCGCCGCTCGGTCCAGTTGCAGGAGGAGGAGAGCTCGCTGCTGCGCGTCGGCGACCTCACCCTCGACGAGGACAGCCACGAAGTGATGCGCGGCGGCGACGAGATCACCCTCACCGCAACGGAGTTCGAACTCCTGCGCTTCCTCATGCGCAACCCCAAGCGCGTACTGAGCAAGGCTCAGATCCTCGACCGGGTGTGGCACTACGACTTCGGCGGCCAGGCCAACGTCGTCGAGCTCTACATCAGCTACCTGCGCAAGAAGATCGACGCCGGCCGCGCACCGATGATCCACACGATGCGCGGCGCCGGCTACGTGCTCAAGCCCGCTTCCTGAGCCGCCGCCCCGTGTTCAATCCCGCCCGGTGGCCGCTGCGCACGAAGCTGCTCACCTCGATCGTCACCCTCTTCGTCGTCATCATCGCGATCATCGGCGCGGCGACCGTCCTCACCACCCGCAACTCGCTCATGACGCAGGTGGACGCCCAACTCGCCGACGCACAGCGCTCCCTCGACGGCCCCGGTGAGGGCGACGCCCCCGGTCACACCGACGGCTACCACCGCGCCGCGCCCGGGCTCGGCGGCAGCATGCTGCGCCTGACGATCGACGCCTCCTCCACCGCGAACACGATCCGCACGAGCGAGAACGTCGTCCTGACGCCCGGCTCGATCTCGACGCTGTCGAAGGCCCAGGTTCTGACGCTGTGGAACAGTTCGCTCGGCACCGCCCCTCAGACCGTCGACGTCGGCGGCGGCCTCGACACCTACCGCCTCGTCGCCGTCTCGCGCTCGAACGGCGACGTCACCATCGTCGGCATGCCGCTCGAACCCATCGACCGGAACGTCGGTGAACTCGCCCGGAACATCGCGCTCATGGGTCTGCTCGGCCTCGTCGCCGTGGGCGGCGCGAGCTTCCTGCTCGTGCGCAGCAACCTGCGTCCGTTGCGCCGGGTCGCGGCCACCGCCGAACGAGTCTCGGAGATGCCCCTCGGACGCGGCGACGCACGCACCGACGAGCGCGTGCCGACGGTCGACACCGACCCGCGCACCGAGGTCGGCACCGTCGGCCTGGCGCTCAACAACCTGCTCGACCACGTCGACTCCGCCCTCGACGCTCGCGAGGGGAGCGAGATGCAGGTGCGCCAGTTCGTGGCCGACGCGAGCCATGAGCTGCGCACTCCCCTCGCCTCGATCTGTGGCTACGCCGAGTTGTCGCGCCGCGAGACCGAGCCTGTCCCGCCGTCCGTGACCCACGCTCTCGGGCGCATCGAATCCGAAGCCGGGCGGATGACGACGCTCGTCGAGGACCTGCTCCTGCTGGCCCGTCTCGACGCCGGCCGCGAACTCGAGCGCGAACCTGTCGACCTCACCCGCATCGTCGTCGAGAGCCTGAGCGACCTCCACGCGGCCGGGCCCGACCACGTCTGGCACCTCGACCTCCCGGAGGACCTCGACGAGGTGCCCGAAGTCGTCGGCGACGAGGCGCGTCTGCGTCAGGTCGTCATCAACCTGCTCGCCAACGCGCGCCGTCACACGCCGCCGGGGACGGTCGTGACGGCCGGGCTCGCGCGCGAGGGCGACGACGTGATCGTCAGCGTCACCGACAACGGCCCCGGAATCCCCGCCGAGTTCACGCCGCACCTCTTCGAACGCTTCACCCGCGGGGACGTCGCGCGCACGCGCACCGAGGGCTCGACTGGTCTGGGCCTGTCGATCGTGCACGCCGTCGTCACCGCGCACCACGGCACGGTGAGCGTCGAGAGCGAACCCGGGAACACCCGGTTCACCGTGCGTCTGCCCATCGAACCGAGGGGCCGACTCGCGTCACCCGAGGCAGCCGGAGCATGATGTCGGACGACACCCGGAGGTGACGATGAACGAGAACGAGGCGCTCGCCGCCGCGACGAACCCGTCTGCGGCGCCGGAAACCCAAGCCGGCGAACGGGGCACCGTGTCGCACGCCATGCGCTTCGCGCTCGTCGGCGTGGGCTCGACGGTTCTCTACACGCTGCTCTTCATGCTCCTCGACATGCGCATGAACCACCACCTCGCGAACGTGACGGCGCTGCTCGTGTGCACGGTCCTCAACACGTGGGTGAACCAGCGATTCACGTTCGACGCGGCGGGGCACTCGGGCGGCAAGGCCGCCCACGTCCAGAGCCTCGCGATCCTCGCGGTCACGCTCGCGGTGACAACGGGCGCGCTCGCGCTGGAGCACCACCTGTGGCCGAACGCGGGCACCTTCTGGGACACGGTGACGGTGACGATCGGCAACGCGATCGCGACGGTCGTGCGCTTCGTCGTCTTCCGCCGAATCTTCACGCGCTGAGCGACCGAAGCCCCCTGTGACGGCGCGGTTTGGTGTGCGCCGGGCTGTCCGATACCCTTTCAGGGCTTGCAGTGCTTACTGCTCGTGGAGGAGGCGTCGCCTAGTCCGGTCTATGGCGCCCGCCTGCTAAGCGGGTTTGGGGTTTATAGCCCCATCGAGGGTTCAAATCCCTCCGCCTCCGCCAGCGAATGTGAAGGGCCCCTCCCCAGGGCGACGAAGTCGCCCTGGGGAGGGGCCCTTCACATTCGCTGATGAAAGCACGGGGATTTGGGAGGAGTCCGGGCGCCCGCGAGCGAAGCGAGCCCGCGCCCGGACGATGGCTCCCTCCGCCTCAGGGAACGAGACCGAGGCGCGACACACCAGCGCAGCACCTCCAGCGAACTCTCAGAACCTGATCGTCACCGGATTGAGACTTTCCCAGGTTCGTCCTTCATCATGGTGAGCAGCACTTTTCAAGTTCGCCGGGCCGGTGGCTCCGACGGGCGGTCAGCTATTGGGGATCTTCACATGACGCACGACTCGTACGCGAGCCATTCGGGGCCGGAGGGGCTCCGTGAGGCAACTCGCTCGGGTGAGCGTCAGCGCCGTCGGGCGTCGTTGCGCCGCAGCTTGTCGTTGACCTTCCTGAGCACGCTGTTGCCGGGGCTGGGGCTGGTGTGGACGCGCCGCCGCCGCCTGGGCATTCTGCTGGCGGCGTTCACGTTGCTCGCACTCCTCACGTTGGCCGTCGTGCTCGTCGGTGGTGGGCTCATCACCGGTGCGGCGAACGTGCTCACGGCGAAGGGCCTCAAGATCGCCCTCGCCGTCACGATCGGCGCGATCCTGCTGTGGCTGTTCTCGATCGTGCTCACGGCGCGCACGACACACATGACGGCGTGGTCGCGCCGCGGCGAGACCGTCTTCAAGGGCTTCACCGCGCTCATGTGCCTCGCGGTCACGCTCCCTGCCGCTGAGGCAGTCCGGTACGTCACGGTGACGCAGGACGCCTTCGGTTCGATCTTCATCAAGAACGGCGGCGGCCAGAGCGCGAAGGAGAACGCGTTCAAGCGGCACGAACGTGTCAATTTCCTCCTCGTCGGTTCGGATGCGGGCAAGGATCGCTTCGAGGTGCGTACCGACTCCGTCATGGTCGCCTCCGTCGACACGAAGACCGGCGACACGACCCTCATCAGCATCCCGCGCAACTGGCAGAAGGTGCCGTTCCCCACGTCCAACCCGCTGCACGACCTCTACCCGGACGGATTCACCTGCCCGGACCGTGGCGCGAGCGAGCAGTGCATCATGGATGCCGTGTGGACCGAGGCCACCGTGCAGCACCCCGAGCTGTTCAAGGGTCAGCAGTACGCCGGCCTCAACTCGACACGCGATGTCGTCACGGAGATCACCGGCCTCGAGATCGACTACTCCACCGTCATCAACCTCGAGGGTTTCCAGGATCTCGTCGATGCCATGGGCGGCGTGGACATGACGATTCCGCCCGGCGGGATCGCCATCGGCGGCAAGATCGTCAACGGCGTGAAGACGGGGATCACCGGGCGCATCCCCGAGGGTGAGCAGCACCTCGACGGTCAGCAGGCCCTCTGGTACGCGCGCAGCCGGGTCGAGACGGGCGACGGTGACCGCATGCGCCGTCAGCGCTGCATGGTCAACGCTCTGGTCAGCCAGACCAACCCGTTCCAGATGGTCCAGCGCTTCCCCGACATCATGAAGGTGGCCAAGGAGAACATCCTCCTCGACCTCCCCCAGGACCAGCTCCCCGACCTCGCTGATCTGGCCAACACGATGAAGAAGGGCCAGATGAAGAGCGTCAATCTGGCCTACCCGATCATCAGCGACAGCAACCCGGACTACGACAAGGTGCGCTCGCTCGTGAAGAAGGGCTTGGAGCGTCCGAAGGCCACGAAGAAGCCCGCACCGAAGAAGACGTCGACGTCCAGCTCGACCACGCCCTCGACGAGCACCTCGACCACCGAGGAGCCTGTGAGCGACACGACCTCCACCTGCTGATCGCACGACCTCGACGAGGACGCTCCACAGCTGATCCCGAAGTGACGAGATATCCGGCACGACGAAGGCCCCAGCCGAACCGGCTGGGGCCTTCGTGAGGTCTACCTGATATCAGGCAGAGGTGACGTTCGAGGCCTGCGGGCCCTTGTCGCCCTGCGTGATCTCGAACTCGACGCGCTGACCCTCGTCGAGCGAGCGGTAGCCGTTGGTCTGGATGGCCGAGTAGTGAACGAAGACGTCAGCGCCGCCGCCGTCCTGCTCGATGAAGCCGAAGCCCTTTTCAGCGTTGAACCACTTCACAGTGCCCTGTGCCATGGGAAATCCCTCTATCTATCGTGTTGCGTTGAGCTTCAACTTTTGAAACTCAGGCTGATGTGCATGCCATAGGCGCCTGAGGTTGAAACAACAGGAAAAACCGAGGTACTGCAAAGCAACCACCATCACGCTAACACGCGCCGCCTCCCCGAGGCTCATGCGCGACGCCCGCAAACGTGAACAGTGCATGACCGCACAGCGACGGGCGGCACCCGTTCGGCCTCAGGCTGCCAGCTCCTCGTGGTCGGCTGCCGCAACGAGTTCCGCGTAGCGCCCACCACGGGCGAGAAGTTCGGCATGCGTGCCGGCCTCGACGATCCGTCCCGCGTCCATGACGACGATGCGGTCGGCATCGCGGACGGTGGAGAGACGGTGGGCGATCGTCAGGGTCGTGCGGCCCGCGCTCAGGCGCTCCAGAGCGTCCTGGACGGAGCGTTCCGTACGGGTGTCGAGCGCACTCGTCGCCTCGTCGAGGACGAGGATCGGCGGGTTGCGCAGCAGAGTGCGCGCCAGCGCCAGGCGTTGCTTCTCGCCGCCGGAGAAACGGTGTCCGCGAGCGCCGACGACGGTGTCGTACCCGCCGGGCAGACCGGCGACGACGTCGTGGATGGCGGCGGCTTTCGCGGCGGCGACGATCTCGTCGTCCGTGGCGTCGGGCTTGGCGTAGTGCAGGTTCTCGGCGATGGTCGCGTGGAGCAGGTAGGGCTCCTGGACGACGACACCGACGAGGTCGCTCACGTCGGCGAGCGTCATGTCGCGCAGGTCGACGCCGTCGATCCGCACGCTGCCCGCGTCGGGGTCGTGCAACCGGCTGACGAGTGCCGCCAGCGTGGACTTGCCCGAGCCGGTGGCGCCGACGACGGCCACGTTGGAGCCGGCAGGCACGGTGAGGTCGACGTCGTCGAGCGCGGGTCGGTCAGCGCCGGGGTAGCGCAGAGTGACGTGGTCGAAGCGCACCTCGCCGCGCACGGCGTCAGGCTCGAGGCGAACCGGCTCGGCCGGGTCGGCGATGGCCACGGGCATGTCGAGGTACTCGAAGATGCGGCTGAACAGCGCCTTGCTCGTCGTCAGCTGGATGCCGACGTTGAGCACGCCCATGAGCGGGCGGAAGAGCGCGGACTGCAGACCGGTGAAGGCCACGAGCGTTCCGATCGTCATGCCACCACCCGTGGCGGGGAGGCCGGCCGCGAGGTAGATGAGTGCAGGGATGACGGCGAAGATGATCGACATCGTGCCCATGCGCCAGCGTCCGGCCATCTGGGCCTGGAGTTCGAGTTCGGTGAGCGTCGCGGACGAGCGCGTGAAGCGGGTGCTGAGCTGCGGGCCCGCGCCCATCGTCTTGGCGAGCACGACACCGCTGATGGACAGGCCCTCCTCGATCTGGGTCTGCATGTCGGCGAGCGTTCCCTGCGCCTTCGACTGAACCGCGCGTCGCAGACGCGCGACGCGGCGCGTCAGCCAGATGGCCGGCGGCAGGACGACGAGGCTGATGAGCGAAAACCTCCAGCTGAGCACGGCCATCGCGATCGCGGTGCCGATGACGGTCGTCACGTTGCTCGCGATCGACGTGGCGGCGTCCGTGACGACGCCCTGCATGCCGTTGATGTCGTTGGTCAGGCGGCTCTGCAGCTCGCCGCCGCGCGTGCGGGTGAAGAACCCGAGGGGCTGGCGCTGCAGGTGGGAGAACAGGTCGGTGCGCAGCGTGTGCATGACGCGCTGGCCGGTGCGCGTGGCGAGCCAGGTCTGCACGACGCCGAGAAGCTGCGTGACGATCGTGACGGCCAGGATGCCGCCGACGAGCGTGAGCAACAGCGGCACGTCCTGGTGCGGAATGGCGTCGTCGATGAGGTGCTTGGTGAGGAACGGCGGCGCGAGCGCGATGACGGCGCTGACGACGATGATCGCGAGCACGACGGCCATGGACACGCGGTGCGGCGCGAAGAGCCGCGTGATGCGGCGCATGGAGACGGGGTGGGCGTCGAGCTGGGCGATGTCAGCCTTGCTCACGCGCATGCCGGAGCGGCCGGCGCCGTGGCCGGGGCCCGGGCCGTGGGGGTTCGGTTGGCTGGTCGTGGTGATCACGTCCTTTCGGCTTTAGTGAGGTTGCCTCACTATCCGGGGATGTAACAATCGTGCCATGGCGATTCATTCCCGGCCGACGCACGAGTCGGACCTCGCGAGCCTTCTGGCTCTCACGGCCCGCCGGATGCGCCGAGCCCATCTCGACTCGCTCGAGCCGTATGGCATCACGCCCCAGCTGTCGCGAGCGCTCGCCATGATCGAGCGGCTTTCCGGCGACGGCGAGGTGCGCCCCTCGTCGATCGCGGCACGACTCGACATCTCGGCACGCTCGGCGACGGAGGTCGTCGACGCCCTCGAGGAGCGCGGGCTCGTCGAACGTCACCCCTCCCCCAGCGACCGGCGCGCCACGGCGTTGACGCTGACGGACGCCGGGCGCGCGCTACGCCAGGAGATCGGCGCGGTCCGCGCGGAGCAGACCCACGAGCTCACTCGCCACCTCACGGGTGATGAGCAGGAACTCCTGCGTGCTCTGCTGACGAAGATGCTCGACGCCTGACGTCGCTCTCCAGGCCGACGGCGGTGGCCATCGCGCCCAGCAGGACCGAGCCGACACACCACCACATGGCGGTGCCGAACGCCTCGGCCACGCTTTCGCCGTCCTGATAGGCGCTGCCGACGAGACCGACGAGCATCGGCAGGGCCGCGACGGCGACGAGGCCGGCCGTACGCGAGACGGCGTTGTTGATGCCGCTCGCCAGGCCGGAGCGTCCGGACGGCGCGGCGGCGAGGACGGTGCCCGTCAGGGGCGAGACGAGCATCGACATGCCGACACTTCCCGCAGAGCTACGAGCAGGCAACGCTCGGCGGATATCTCGTGACGCGCAGCTCCGGGCAAGCGTCCTCCGGGTACGGACGGTTCGAGCAGAACGTCGTCGCCGTCACCCTCGCCACGCCCGAGGGCGAGCTGACGCTCGGCGGGCGCACTCCCAGCTCGGCGACGGCCGCCGGGCCGAAGCTCATCGACGTACTCATCGGCAGCGAGGGCACGCTCGGCGTCATCACCGAGATGACGCTGCAGCTGCACGAGGGACCGACCGAGTTCGCTTACTAGACCTGGGCGTTCGACTCGTTCACCGACGGGTTCGACGCGTTCCGGGCGCTCGCGCAGGATCTCGGCCACGGCGTCATGCCGGACGTCAGCCGCCTCTCCGACGGTGAGGAATCACGCACGATCCTGGCCCAGTCGGCGCAAGGGCTCGCGGCGATGGCGACCTTCGCCGCGCGCGGCGCCCGCGAGCCGTCGTTCGGGGTGCTGCGCTGGGAGGACACCGACCGCACCACCCTGCGTCGGCGCCGGCGACAGGCGCACCGCGTGCTGCGCGCGTCGGGTGCGCGACGTGCGCCCGCGGCGATCGCCGAGCACTGGATCAGCCACCGCTTCCGCGGGCCCTACCAGCGCGACCACCTCATGGATCGCGGCATCTTCGTCGAGACGCTCGAGACGGCGACGACGTGGGCGAACCTGCCGACGCTCTACCGCGCGGTGCGCGATGCGATCAGTAGTGCCGAGGTCGGCCCGCACGCCGTCGTCCAGTGCCACGTCTCGCACCTCTACGACGGCGGCGCCTCGCTCTACTACACGTTCTTCTGCCGCGAGGAGAGCGACCCGCTCGCCCAGTGGCGCCGCGTCAAGACGGCCGCGAGCGACGTCATCGCGGCGCACGGTGGCACGATCACGCACCATCACGCCGTCGGCACCGACCACCGCGCCTGGGCCGCTGACGAGATGGGCGAGCTCGGCGCGCGCATCCTGCGCGCGGTGAAGAACAAGCTCGACCCGGTCGGAATCCTCAACCCCGGCAAGCTCGTTCCGCCGGTCGACGACGCCCCCGACGCGTGCGAGGCCGGGGCCTCATGACGCGGCCCGTCACCTTGGTCGTCAACCCGGCTGCGCGCAAGGGTGCAACTCTGCGCATGATCGATCCGGTGACGGACATCCTGCGCGCGCACGGTTGGCGCGTCGACGTCGTGGTCACGCGGTCGGCGGACCACGCGTCGCAGGTCGCCGCCGACGCGAGCGTCGACGACCTGCTCGTCACGCTCGGCGGCGACGGGCTCTACGGGCGGGTGGCCGCGGGCGCCGTCGTCAGCGGCTGCCTCATGGCGCCGTTGCCCGCGGGGCGTGGGCACGACCTCGTCCGCGCGCTCGCGGGCCCGGGCGACGTGCGACGCGTCGCGCAGCTGCTCGCCGTCGCGCGCGAACGCCGCCTCGACGTCGGACTGGCCGGCGACGGCGGCCCGTCGACCGCCACGGTCTTCCTCGGCGTGGCGACGCTCGGCTACGACTCGATGGCGAACACGTACGCCAACGACGCTCCGCGCGCGGTGCCGAGTTCGCTCGTCTACGCCTACGGCGGCGCTCGAACGCTCGTGCACGCGCTGCCGCGACCGTTGACGCTCGTCGTCGACGGGGTGACGCACGAGTTCACCGGGTGGAACGTCGCGATCGGCAACTCGGGGCGATTCGGCGCCGGGATGCGCGTCAACCCCGACGCGTCGATGAGCGACGGGTTGCTCGACGTCACCGTCGTCACCGACATCCCACGCTGGCGCTACCCGGCGATGCTGCCGCGCCTGTTTCGCGGCACCCATGTCGACGGGGTACGTGTTCGAGCGCTGCGCGGACGCGACATCCGCGTCATCACGCCCCACGTCGGGGATGTCTATGCCGACGGCGACCTGCTCGAGGCGTCGCCGACGACGTTCCTTGCGCTGCCCGACGCCCTGCGCGTCATCGTGCCAGCGCCCTGAGACGCCTGAGCGTCGAACCGTCAGCGCCCGACGTAGGCCTCGACGCGCGCCGCGGCGAGTTTGCCGCTGACGAGCACCATCGGCACGCCGACACCCGGCACGGTGCCGGAACCGGCGAAGAATACGCCGGGGCGGCGGCGTTCGACGTTCGGCGGGCGGAACGGGCCGGTCTGCAGGAACGTGTGGCTGAGCGCGAACGGCGTTCCCGCGGCCATACCCTGCGCCTGCCAGCCGGTGGGATCGACGAACTCGTCGGTGACGATCGTCGTCGGGTAGCCGGCGTCATCGAGGAAAGCGAGCAGCTCCTCCTTCATGCGCGGCCGCTCGGCCGCCCAGTCGACACGCCCGACGGCGAGGTTGGGTGCGGGCTCGAGGACGTACAACGTCGAACAACCCTCCGGCGCGGCGGTGGCGTCGTCACGAGACGGAATGGTGACGAGCCGCGACGGATCCTGCATCCGCGTGCCGCGCACGAGCAGATCGTCGAACGACTCCTCCCACGCCGTGCCGAAGTGGATGTTGTGGTGCGCGACGTCGCTCGGCACACCCTCGACCCCGAGGTGCCAGACGACCGCGGACGGCGAGTACGTCGCACGCTTCAGGACGGCCGGCGGTTCGAGGTCGTCGAGCAGCGTCCGGTAGGCGATGGGCAGGTCGGTCGTGCAGACGATCGCGTCACACGGCAGGCGCTCGTCACCACTCGGGCCGGACATCTCGACCCCGGCGACGGCGCCGTCAGCGCGGGTGAGGATGCGCGTCACCGTCGTGTCGTAGCGCTGTTCGACGCCTGTGCGCCCGAGCGCACGCGCCATCGCCTCGGGCACCTCGCGCATGCCGCCGGCCGGGAACCAGACACCCTCGATCGAGTCCATGTACGTGATGACGGCGTACAGCGCGAGCGCCTTCTCCGGCGCGAGACCTGCATACATCGCCTGGAACGAGAAGATGCGGTGCAGGCGTTCGTCGTCGAAGCGCTCGCGGATGACGGGCCCGAGGTGACGGAACCCGCCGAGCCTCACGAGCCGCGCGGCTGCAGCCGGGTTGCGCAGCAGGTCGAGCGGTGAGTCGAAGTTCGCGTCGATGAAGTGCGGCATCTCGACCTCGTACAGCCGCCGCAGCCACGCGACGAAGTCGTCGAACGCCGCCGCGTCCTTCGCGCCGCACTCGCGCGCGATCTCCTCGCGCATCGCCTCGTGGCCGTGGCGGACGAAGATCGTCGAACCGTCCGCGTAGCAGGCGCGGTAGGCGGGGTCGAGCAGCGTCAGGTCGAGCACATCGTGCACGCCCACGCCGATCTGCGCGAGGGCTTCGTCGACGAGGTCGATCATCGTCAGGACGGTCGGGCCGGTGTCGAACGTGAACCCGTCCCGCTCGAGGCGGATACCGCGCCCACCCGCCTGCGTCTGCTTCTCGACGATGACGACGTCGTGCCCGGCGCCGCGCAGATGACAGGCTGCGGCCAGGCCGGCGAGGCCGGCTCCGATGACGACGACGCGACTCATGCGAGATCCTTCTCATCGAGGGGTTCGTGTTCTTCATGCTGCGTGTGCTCGTGCGCGGTCTCATCGTGCGGGAGCGCGAGCGGCGAGAGTCCGTTCTCCCCCAGCTGCTCGGCGAGCAGCACGATCTGCTCGGCCGCCCACGGGCTGAGCAGCGCCGGAGTGCGACGCGCGAGGTGGACCGCGTCGGGCCAGGCGATCCAGGCCCACTCGCATACCTCGTCGGGGTGCGGTTCGAGCTGCGCCGGGTCGATGCGCCCGACGAGCACCGGGCAGATCTCGTGCTCGACGATGCCGGACGCGTCGACCGCGCGGTAACGGTAGCTCGGCAGGACGACACGCAACTGCGTCACATCCAGCCCGAGCTCTTCACGCACGCGCCGGCTCACCGCGTCCTGCGTGGGTTCGTCGGGGCGCGGATGCCCGCAACAGGTGTTCGTCCACACACCCGGCCACGCGACCTTCGTCAGCGCGCGACGGGTGAGCAGCAGGCGACCCGCGTCGTCGAGCAGGTAGCTCGAGAAGGCGCGATGCAGCGGCGTGTCACGGGTGTGCACCTCGGCGCGCGGGCACGTGCCGATCGCGGCGCCGTCATCGTCGAGCAGGACGACGACGTCGTCGGTCGCGGCCGGCACACCCGTAGTAGGAGCGGCGGGCGCGGCACCGAACGTCGCTTCCGCTGGCTTGTCGGGTGCGTCGATCATCGGCGTCTCGCGCATCGGGGGTGCTTCTTTCGAGTCGTCGGCGTGAGGTGCTGGATGATCCTGATGACGTTCACGCATCGCGCACCGCCAGTTCGTCCGCGAAACGCGTGAGTTCGTCACGCACCGCGCCCTGCGGCAGCGCCGCGAGAGCATCGAGGGCGTCAGCGTGGCGCTCGGCAATGCGGGCGACGGCCTGCGCGCGCACGCCCGCCGCGTCGAGGCGCTGCAACCAGGCGTGTGTCTCGGCCTCGTCGAGTGGTTCGCGACCCGGCGCCAGGCGTCGCGTCAGCTCGCCGTCGAGGGCCGAGTCGGCGAGGCCGAGGACGGTCGTCGGCTTGCGTTCGCGCAGATCCTCGCCCGCCGGTTTGCCCGTGACGGCGGGTTCGCCCCACAGGCCGATGATGTCGTCGGCGAGCGCGAACGCCTCACCGAGCGCGGCGCCGAATCGGCTCAGCCACGCCGGTGGCGCGCTCTCGCCGGCGAGCAACGCGCCGATCTCGAGGGGGCGCTGCACCGTGTACGCGCCCGACTTTGCGTGCGCGACGCGGCGTGTGCTCACCTCGTCGAGGCGTGCCTCGGCGGCGAAGACGAGGTCGAGCCGCTGCCCGGTGACGAGCTCGACGACCGCTGCGTCCCACGCGTCGGCCACGTGCTCCGGCAGAGCGCGGACGAGGCGGTTCGCGAGCGCGAACGCGAGATCACCGGCGAGGACGGCGACGCTGTCGCCGAGGCGCGCAGCGTCGGGGCCGTCGGGCTGAGCTGCGGCGGCTCTCACCTGGCGGTGCGCGGTCGGAGCGCCGCGTCGCGTGTCGGAGGCATCCATGACGTCGTCCTGCAGCAACCCGAACAGGTGCAACAACTCGAACGCCGCAGCGACGCGAACGACAGCGTCGGTGGTCGCGGGGTCGTCGTCGGGGTTGGTGCACTCGCGCGCCGCGAGGTACCCGAGGCGGACGAGCCGGGGCCGCACGAGTTTGCCGCCGGCTGCGAGAAGATCACGCACGAGCGTCTCGAGCGACGATGCCTCGACCAGCGCTGACGAGGGCAGTCCGGCCGTCACCACACCGCCGGCGTCGGCCGCGAAGGCAAGGCTCTCGGCCACGCGTGCCTGCACGGCGTCGAGAAAGCTGGCGGCATCGGTGAGACGGCACGCGTCGCTGCGGCGTCCTCCATCTCGGCTCTCGGTGTCGCAGCGTCCCGCGGCGCGCCGCTCACGCCCGAGTCCTTCGAGCCCGGAACGTCCGGCGTCGAGGGCGACGTCGTTCTGCCGTCCGCTCATCGGCCACGCCCTGACGAATCGCGACCTACCGTCGCGAGGCCACGCTCGCGCAGGCGCAGCGCCGCACGGGCGGCGCGCAGCGAGCGCGGGAACCGCGCCCGCGTCGGCACGCTCCACAGCTCGTGCCCGGGCAGCCCCCAGTGGCGCAGCAACGCGTTCGCGGCCTGGAAACCGGTCGTCGCCGCCCGCTCCATGAGCGCGACGGGCAGCTCGCAGCGCACGCCGTCACCGGCGAGGACGAGCTTCGGCTGCGGCGTGACGACGCCCGGGCGCGCGGCCCACTCGTCCGTACCGGCGAGGGGGCAGTCGGCCTCGACGAGCACCTCCTCGTGCACCGGCTCGCACCCGGTGAGCTCAGGGTGCAGGCGGTCGATCTGATGTCGTAGGTCGGCGAGCACTTCGTCATCGGTGACGTCGTTGGGCACCGCGTAAGCATGCAGTTCGACGACGCTGCCGCCGCACCGCTTGGCCCACTGCGCGGCGCCGTCCTCGAGGTCGTGGACGAGCGAGACATTGTCGAGATGGCCGTACGCGGCCGTGCCGACGAACGGCGCGCTGCCCGCCGCGACGGGGCGGTCGAACCACAGTCGCTGCACGATGAAACGAGGCGCCATCTCCCCGGTCAGCACGGACGCACGCCAGGCCTCGTCGCCGAGGTCGGTGCCGTCGACGAGACGCTGCAGCACGTCACGACTCGTCGCGATGACGACGGCGTCGGCGCGGAGCGAGCCATGGGCATCGTCACGGTCAATGGCGAAGTCAATGCGGCCGCGACTCGCGTCGTCGGCACCCGCAGCAGCCGCGCCGGCGCTGACACGGAAACCCTCGCCGTCGCGCTCGATCGACTCGACGCGACAACCCGTCACGGCGTGCGCGCCGAGGCCTTCGAGGTAGGAGCGCAGCGGTCGCCACATCGTCGTGTCGAAGTCGTCGCGGCTGACGTCGAACAGCAGCCCCTCGCCGGAACCGAGGAAGTACATGTGGAACATGGCGACGAGTTCGCCGGCGGAGAAGTCGCGCGGGTCGGCGAAGAAGCTGCGTGCGAACACCTCGAGCGCGAGCGAGCGCATGCGTTCGGGGAATCGCAGCGCGTCGAGGGCGTCGGCGGCGCTCACCCCGTCGTAGCGCGAATACGTGGCGGGGAAATCGACGTCGAGCAGGTCGAGGGCGCGGTCGGCGTCGACGCGCGTGAGGTCGCGCAGACCGAACGAGGGGCTGCGGGCGACGAATGACAGGAAGTTGAGCGGCGGCCGCGTCGCGATCTGCGTGAACGAATCCTGCGTACCGTCCGCGTGACGTAGCGGGTAGTCCGCGACGGGCCGCAGACATTCGAGGCTCGGGTCGACGCGGCGCAGCAGCGCGCGCAGGTTGTAGTACTGGCGGAAGAACGCGTGAAACCCGCGGCTCATCGTCGCTCGATCGTCCGGGGCGCCCGACGCGTCAGCGCCCGGGGTCGGCACGTCGACGGGCCAGCTGCGCACTCGGCCTCCCAGGCTGCTCTCCGCCTCGAGCAGCGTGACGCGCACGCCGCGCTCAGCCAGCCCGACGGCGGCGCTGATGCCGGCGATCCCACCACCCACGACGACGACGTGGGGCGCCGCGGCGTGCGGCACCCTCGACGCAGCAGGGCCGCCCCGACCGTCAGGCTCATGCCGTTCGGCCGCCGCATCACGTCCGGGGCGCCACTGCGGCACTCGTCGCAGCCCTGCCGTGAAGGCCTCGATCGTCGCGCTCATCGTGCGTTCTCCTTCCGGCGGGCGCCGTGGTGTTCCCACAGCAGGATCGTCAGCGTCACCATCGAGAAGCCGAAGCCGAAGTCCTCGATCGGAATGTCCCACGGAAAGCGGATGCCGAGGAACTGATCGCGCCCGTAGAGGACGATCGGGTCGCTCAGCTTCGTCAGCCAGCCGTCGACGAGGATCTGGAACGCGAACACGATGACCATCGAGCACCAGTAGCGCGCCGAGGTGAAGATGCCGGTGCGCCAACGCCCTTCGAGAGCGACGACGCCAATCATCGACGCGACGGTCAGCACGGTGTACTCGGGCACGTCACACCTCCCTCGACGGGCGATGATCGCCTCGCGCGGACGAGCCATCAGCCGCCACATGGCGCCCCTCGCCTGCCCGCCCGTCCGAATCGACCCGGGCGAGAGCACTTCTCGCGCTCCCGCTCGAGCGCCACGCGGCGAGCAGGCGCAGGCAGAACCCGACGGCTCCGTACGTCAGCAACCCGCAGATCGGGATGACGACGAAGAACACGAGCTCCTCGATCGGCATCGGGGTGAGCGGCACATCCCATCCCGACGTGAACCGCGGCGAGTACGACCAGTGATCACGCACGATGCCGACGATGTCCCACACGCTGAACAGCACGACGACGGGCAGCAGCGCCGCGAGCAATCGTCGCGGGCGCGAGTACACGCGGGCGCGCAGGACGAGTTCGAGCGGCAGCGTGATGAGCAGGCATCCACCCATGAGCAGCAGGTACTGATAGGGATCCCAGGACGCAGGCAGGCTCATGTCACCCACCCCACCACGACGTCGGCCGCCGTCACGACTGCCCGTCCCGCGCGAAACCCGAACGCAGTTCGTAGCGACGCTCCGCGTACTCGAGGTCGTCGACCCACAACTGGCCCTGCGTGCGCAGCACGAGCGGGCGGATGAGCGGCGCGAACGCCCGCGCCGCACGGAAACCGGGGCGCTCGGAGTGCGCGATCGTCGCCTCGTGAATGACGCTGCGAGCCGGCTGCTCGGCGCTCGCCGGCTGCACGCACGTCGCGTGGGTCTCGACGGTGCTGCCGACGCCCTCGCCGTCGATGATCGTCATCGTGATCGTGCGGCTGTCGGCGCACGTGAACGCCGCGCGCACCGGAACGCCGTAGGTGTGGTTGAGGCGGAACGTCACGTCGGTGACCAGGCAATCGTCGTCGCTCGCGTCCTCGTCGACGACGAGGTGGCTGAACGCGTAAGGGTGGAACCAGGCCCCGTGCCACGGGTCGAGACGGTTCGCGATGACGTCGGACGTCTCGCAGCGCGCTTCACGCGTGTAGACCGCGACGAGCGCCTCGTCGAGTGGAGCGCGCGCGGGCAACACCGGCGCATCGCTCGGCGTCTCGCCGTCGCTGGGCAACCGCACCCAGAACAGGACGCCGTCGTCGTGCGCGGGGTAGGTGAGCCATTCGCCCGGCCACTCGCTCGGCAGCCGCAGCCCGTGCCAGCGGCACAGCACGTCGCCGTCATCGGTGTGGCAGTTCTCCAGCAGCGCACCCATGTGCGGGCACGCGCCCGGCCCCGCGAGCGCCGAGCCGTCGGTGCCGCGCCACAACGCGATCTCGCGTCCGAGGATCGTGCGCACCGTCGAACGCCCCGCGACGACGTCCGTGCTCGCCGCCGCGACGTGCCAGCCACCCGCGTCCTGGGCGAGGGCGCGCGCCAGCATCCGCTCGATGCGGGGCACCGCGGCCTGACGCCACGTCGAGCGGATCTGCTCCTCTGGCGGCTGCGGGACGCGTCGGATCGGGTTGCGCCGCGCGATCTCGGCACGCAGCTCGGCGCGGTTGCGGGGCGGGCGTCTCATCCGCGGCTCCTTCGGCGAGTTTCGGTAGGCGAGGGGGTGCGGTGGGTCGAGCCGGTCTCCATCGTCGGGTGCGCCTCGCTCATGACGCGGACGACGTCACGGCCGGCTGGTCCGCCGCGGCCGATGACGAGGGCGCGACCGGCGCCGCAGTTCGGGCGCGTCCGGTGACGACGACGGCTCCCGCGATGGCGCTCTTGCGTGCTGCGGAGACGCGGTGGCGCGTGCTGAACACGTCGTAGTCGGCCGCCTCGATGAGGCACAGGATGCGTGAGTACATCGCGAGCGCCGCGCCGACGCACCGTCGCGACGAGGCCGGCAGGTGCGGCAGACCGGCTTCGGCGTCGTGGAACAGCGCGCGGTTTCGGGCGATCTGCTCGGCCATGAACGCGCGCCACTGCGGGGTGACGCGGCGCAGCCACGGGTCGGCGCCGTGCGCGGCGAGTTCGTCGGCGGGCAGGTAGACGCGACCGCGTTCGAGGTCTTCGCCGACATCGCGCAGGAAGTTCGTCAGCTGGAACGCGAGCCCCAGCGCGCGGGCCGGAGCGAACGCGGCCTCCCGCGAGCGCGGGCGCAGCACAGGCAGCATCATCTCGCCGATGACGGCGGCCGAGCCCTCCATGTACTCGTCGCGCAGCTGAGGCCACGACGCCCACGACGTGCGGACGAGATCGAGCTGCATGGCGCCGAAGAAGCGGTCGTAGCAACCGGAATCGAGGTCGAGACGCCGGGCGGTGTCGACGATGGCGGCGAACAACGGGTCGTCGCTGCGCCCGGCGGCGAGGTCGGCCTGGAAGCGCTGTTCGAACTGCGCGAGACGCTCCCCCGGCGGCAACGATGCGTCGAGGCCGTGCCCGGTGGCCTTCTCGGGCTCGTCGACGATGTCGTCGGCCAGGCGGCACAGGGCGTACAGGCCGTAGACGTCGCGGCGCTGCTGCGGCGGCAGGAACAGCGTCCCCCAGTAGTACGTCGTGCCGTGCATGCGGGTGATGTCGCGCGCCTGGCGGTAGCCATGCGTGAGGAGGGCCTCGGGGTCTGTCACGAGTGCCTCCACGGGTGGCGGGGTGTGAACGTCCACCGGCCGGTCGCAGGTGAGGGGGACCTGCTCGCGCGTCCGAACCACGAGCATAGCCGCCGACGCGCCGATGCGAGCGCCCCGGAGGCGTTGGAAAATCACGGAATTCGACCATGGGGGTTGGCGTTTGCGACCGTGCCGCGGCGACTCTGCGGGCCCGTTCGTGCCGTTGTGGCGGCACTACGATGAGGGCACCCGTCCGGCTATTCGAAGGTGTGCCATGCGAATCCGACGCCCGCGCGAACGCGACGCGAGCACCGAAACCCCGTGCGTTCACCCGTCGGAGCGGGCTGCATGAGGATCGTCATCGCCGCCGCCGGCAGCCGCGGCGACGCCGTCCCGTTCGGGGTGCTCGCCGCGCGTCTCGTCGCCCGTGGGCACGACGTCACCGTCGTCACCCACGCGTCGCTCGCGCACGTCATGCCGGACGGCCCGCGCGTCGTGACGGTGGCGAGCGATCCGGGTGCCCTCCTCGCCGGCCCGGCGGGCACCGCACTGCGGCGTGGTGATCTGCGCGCGCTCAACCGCACGCGCAACGTGTTCGCCGAGTTCCTGCAGTCGTTCGGGCCGACCACGCGTGAGGCGCTCGCGGGCGCCGACGTCCTCGTCGCCTCCAGCTTCGCGATCGCCGCCGTCGACGAGGCGATGCGCGCCGACGTCCCCGTCGTCCGCGCGCACCTGTGGCCCGAGTTCGACACGCTCGACGGGCCGATGCCGCTGCTGCCGTACGCGTGGACGCTGCCCACCGGTGTGCGGCGTCGCGCGCGTGGAGCGCTGCGGCGCGTCGAACCGTACTTCGCGGGCGTCGACGGCGGATGGGCCGACGGCCGACTCGACCTGCGCGCCGCCCACCCCACGGGCCTGACGACGGCGACTCTTGGCTCGCTGCACGCGTACAGCCCGCTGCTCGCCGAGCCAGTGGACGACTCCCGCACTGTCGTCACGGGGTGGTGGCGCGAGGCGCCGCACGAGGACTTGTCGGAGCGCACCCGGGCGCTGCTCGCCACCGGCGACGAGTGGATCGCCGTCGGATTCGGCTCGATGCACCAGAACTCACCGGGCCGCGTCGTCGACGTCGTCACCGAGGCGTGCCGGCGACTCGGCGTGCGCGCTCTCGTTCAGCTCGACGGTGCGCCGCGCGAGGCGGATGGCGTCGTCGTCGGCATCGATGACGAGCCGCACCACGCGCTGTTCGCACAGGTGCGCGCCGTCGTCCACCACGGCGGATCGGGGACGACGGGTACCGCGCTCGCCGCGGGCGCGCCCAGCGTCGTCGTCCCGCACTTCGCCGACCAGTACCACTGGGCGCACCGCCTCCACACGCTCGACCTCGCACCCGCGCCGCTGCCGCGCCGACTGCTCACCGCGGGGTTGCTGACGCGTCGGCTGCGCGGGGCGATGAGTGCTGGAATGCGCGAGCGTGCAGCGGATCTCGGACGTCAGGTGGCGACCGAGGACGGCGCGGGCGTGGCCGTCGCCGCCATCGAACAGTTCGTCGGCGGGGCATGACGTGACGCTGTCCGCGTCGAGTTCATCGAGGTGGCGTGTGTCGGCGCGGTTCGTCGAGGCGCAACCGTGGTGTCGCCCCGGTGCTCCGGCAGCGCTGGCCGTCATGATCGTGCTGCTCGCGACGGCTTCGCGCCACGGTTTTCACGGCGACGAGCTGTACTTTCGCATGTTGCCGCCCGCGTGGTGGTACGACGATCAGCCGCCGCTCACCGTCTGGCTCGCGCACGCAGCTGCGTCGGTGAGTGACGCGGTGTGGGTGCAACGGCTGCCGGCCGCGCTCGCGGCGGGGGCGGGCGCGCTCGTCGCGGGGCTGTTTCCGCGGCTTCTCGGCGCTGATGTGAGGGTGCAGCGCATCGCCGCGTGGGCGCATGCGTTCACCGTCTATCCGCTGCTCATGGGGCACGTCATGCTGACGGCGAGCCTCGATCTGCTCGCGTGGCAGCTCGTCGTGCTCGGTGTCGTCGCTGCGCTGACGGGGCGTCGCCATGCGCTGACGTGGGCCGGCGCGGTGGCTGGGGTGGCATGTTGGAACAAGCTGCTCGTCCTCGTGCTCGTCGCCGCGGCCTTCGTCGCGCTCGCCGCGTGCGCCCGGTGGGTGCTGCGCACCCGTGACGCCTGGTGCGGCGCCGCGTTGCTCGTCGCGGTCGGCGGGTTCCAGGTGGGGGCGCAGATCGTTCACGGCGTGCCGATGCTCGACGTCTCGGCCGACCTCGTCGCCCGCCATGGCGCGCTCAACCGGTGGCTCGTCGTGCCGCTGCTCGTCGTGTTCGTCGGACCGCCGTTCGTCCAGGTCGCGTGGCGGGGGTTGTGGTGGCGCCCGGGAAGTCGTCGCGCCGCCCACCCCGGAGCTGACGACGGCCACGACGACGGTCGGCACGTCGAGGCGGACGGCTGGCGCAGCGCTCCCGCTGACGACGCCCGCGTCAAGGCGTTCGGCGGCGTCACGAACGCTCCATTCTCCATCGACGACGGTCACGCCGGACGCATCGCCCCGGACCCACCACAACAGCGCACCGGGCCGGTGCTCGCCGTCATGGCCGCGATCGTCCTTGTGTTCGCGCTCGTCTCCCCAGCGCAGCCCTACTACGCGGTCGCGGTGTTCTTGCCGCTTGTCGCGGTCGGCTGGGCGCGGGCGGCTGCGGACGAGGAGCACGTGTGGCGACGCGCGCCCATCGTCGTGACGGCGAACGCCGTCGTCGCAGCCCTCATCTGCCTACCGATCGCGCCCGTTTCGTCACCGGCGTTCTCCATCGTCTCCGCCCTCGACCCCATGCAGCGCGACCAGACCGACTGGCCGTCACTCGCCGCTCAGATGGCGACAGCCCGTCCGACGGGTGCGGCCATCGTCACCGATTCGTATGCCCTCGCCGGAGCTGCACATCAGTACGGCCCTGCGCTCGGGGTGCCGCGTGCCGACGTCGCCTCGTGGCACAACGCGCTCTGGAGCCTCGGGCCGCCACGCAGCGGCGGGGGCACGCGTGACGTCCTCGCCGTCGGCGGGGACGAGCACCGTATCCGTGCGGCGTTCACGCGCTGCGACCCCGCCGGGCGGCTCATCGCGCCGCACGACTCGTTCGGCCTCGACGGCACGACGATGCTGCGATGTTCCGACCCTCGAGGAGGATGGGGCGCCGTCTGGCCGACGTTGCGCCGCCTCGGCGGTTGAGGCGCAGTCCCCTGCTCCTCGTGTCGCGCGGCGCGCGTCCAAGGCCGCGATGTTGCCCGATTCTTGGGGCGCGAGCGCCGTGACACCCGGGCAACATCGAGGGAGGCGGGGTGTGTCAGGGTGCGGTGATGTCGCGCGGGCGTCGCAGCAGGTCGAACGCCACGACGACGAGGGCAACCGCGAGCGCCAGCAACGAGATGCCCTCCGCCACCCCGCGCGGGATGGGCGCCGGCGCCGGCATGACGTGGTCGAGACTCATGAGCGACGACACGGCACCCAGCGCCCCGAGCACGCGCGTCAGCGTGTGACGGGGCTCGCGCTCGCTCGCGAACCGCTCGTGATCCCCTCGTGAGCCGGCCGACCGCACCCCCACCAGCCCATGTGCGAGCAACAGGACGGACGGCGCAGGCAGCGCGAGCACGCCGCCCACCATGTGCACCCCGATGGCTCCGTCAGCGGGAAAGACCGCGACCCACACGAGTCCGACACCGAGGCAGACGAGCGCCGCCGTCACGAATCGTCCGAGTCGATCGCGCGTCAGAACGC
The DNA here is from genome assembly GCF_014302635.1 of Dermacoccus sp. PAMC28757. Lineage (NCBI taxonomy): Bacteria > Bacillati > Actinomycetota > Actinomycetes > Micrococcales > Dermacoccaceae > Dermacoccus > Dermacoccus sp. PAMC28757. The sequence continues at coordinate 243,840 of NZ_CP060292.1, forward strand.
CCGCCGCCAGGATGCAGGCTCCTGCGACGCCGACGGCGACGTTGAAGAGGTCGGCGCGCGGCGAGCAGACCCAGAATCCGTGCCAGTCGCGGCAGATCGTGCGTCCGAGGTCGCTGATCATCGCGCGCCGCCAGGAGAACGACGCGCCCCGAGCATGCACCGCCGCGACGTACGCGCCCACGCACAGCACGAGCCCGAGGACGAGCAACCCAGCCGCGACACGCTCGAGCCGAGCGCAACGGCGCTCGACTCGGAGCGGCTGGTGCGAGGGCTCGCCCTGAGGTTCGGACACGTCGAGGAGTCTAGGCCGCAGCCGCCCAGCCCCCTCTGGGCGCCGGCAGGCTGGAATGACGGCGAGCCGTTCCCCACGCACCGCGGCGCTCAGGTGCGCCCGCATGAGCGGCGCAGCTGACGCCCGCGCTGAGCGACCCCGCTGTGACCGGCGCCGCTGACGCCGACGTCAGGTACGACTATCCTGAAATTCCAACGTGATCCACGCGCATTGCTCGATTAAACGGATGGACTTCATGACCTCTCGCCTCGCCCTCGTCACCGGGGCCACCGGATACGTCGGCGGCCAGGTGGCCGCTGAACTCGTCGAGCGGGGATGGCGCGTGCGCGTGCTCAGCCGCAGCGAGAAGAAGGTGCGTGCGCTGCCGTGGGGCGAGCACGTCGAGGTCGTCGAGGGTGACGCGTCCGAGGCCTCCGACGTCGCGCGCGCCATGGAGGACGTCGACGTCGCCTGGTACCTGCTGCACTCGATGAGCACGTCCGACGACTTCGTCTCCGAGGAGAAGGAGATGGCCTCGACGTTCGCCGACGCCGCCCGCGACGCCGGCGTCTCGCGCATCGTCTACCTCGGTGGCCTGCACCCGGACGACGAGGACGTCGAGCAGTTGTCCGACCACCTGCGCTCGCGCGTCGAGGTGGGCCACGTGCTCATCGACTCCGGCGTTCCGACGGCGGCGCTGCAGGCGGGCGTCGTCATCGGCGACGAGTCGTCGTCATTCATCATGCTGCGCAACCTCAGCGAGCGGCTGCCCGGCGCGATCGCGCCGAAGTGGATCAAGAACCGCATCCAGCCGATCGCCGTCGCCGACGCCGTGCACTATCTCGTCGGTGCCGCCGACCTGCCCGCCGACGTCAGCCGCACCTTCGACATCGGCGGCCCCGAACCGATGCCGTACGGCGACATGATGAAGCGCTACGCGAAGGCGACGAAGCGCTGGCTGCCGCGCATCGTGGGCACGGCGCCGGTGACGACTGCCGGACTCGCCGGGCACTGGATCGGCCTCGTGACGCCCGTCTCCAGCAGCCTGGCGGCGCCGCTCATCGGCAGCCTGCAGCACGACACCGTCGTCCACGAACGCGACCTCGACGACCTCGTCGGCGCACCTCCGGGCGGTCACACGTCGTTCGAGGATGCCGTGCGCGCGGCCGTGAAGGACCTCGACACCTCGCGCTGGGTACGCACGCTCGGGCTGACGTCCGCCGCCGTCGCCGCGACCGCCGTCGCCGGCTCGCTGCTGACCGACCCGAAGTCGGCGTGGTACCGCACGCTGCGCAAGCCGGCGATCCAGCCGCCGCCCGCCGCGTTCCCGATCGTGTGGAGCGCGCTCTACACCGATCTCGCGCTCATCTCGAGCCTGACGATCGCCGACCTCGCCGAGACGGGCCGCACCAAGGAACAGCGCGCGTACATCGCGGCGCTCGCCGCGAACCTGGCCCTCAACGTCGGCTGGAACGGCACGTTCTTCGCCGCGAAGAAGCTGCGTCCGGCGGTGCTGGAGGCTGCGGTGCTCGCCGCCAGTTCGGCCGACCTCGTGCGCCGCGCGCACAAGGCGTCGCCGGAGAAGGGCGTCGTGCTCGCGCCGTACGCGGCGTGGACGGGGTTCGCCACCGTCCTCAGCGCCGTCATCGCCCGTCGTAACCCGGGACGCTGATGGCGACATCGCACCGCTCACCTCGCCACGTCCTCGGCGCCGCGCTCGCAGGGGCACGCGACGTCGAACTACGTGACGCCGGGGCCGATCCCGTGCCCGAGCATCGTCTCGGGGCGACGCGGGTCATCATCGGCGCGACGGGCGTCGCGGCCGCCGTCGCCCTCTCGTGGTCGCTCAATCTCGAGCCGGGGCAGGCCCTGTTCTACCCGGCGACGTTCCTCGTCTCCGTCATCTACGGAGCGGGGATCTTCGCGGCCGGCCGGGTCGGCGCGACCAGGCTGCGCTGGCGCGCTGACGGACGCGAACTGCTCGAGGCGTTCGGCATCGGCATCGCGCTGGCGCTGTTGTTCGTCGTCGGCGCGTTTCTCGTGCGCTTCATCCCGGCGCTGCGCGACCCCGTCTCGCACCTGCTCGACCATGCCCGCAAGGGCAGCCTGCCGATCGTCGCACTGACGACGGCCGTCAACGGCATCGCCGAGGAGGCGTTCTACCGAGGCGGGCTCTGGCGCGTGCTGTCGCCGAGGAAGCGCGTGCTGTGGACGACGGTCGCCTACACGGCCGTCACGGCCCTGACCGGCATTCCGCTGCTCGCACTCGCCGCGGCGATGCTCGGCTTCGTCGTCGCCGTGCTGCGTCAGCAGTCGGGCTCGCTCGCGGGGCCGATCGTCACGCACCTGACGTGGTCGATGCTCATGCTGTTCGTCCTGCCGCACGTCGTGTAGTGAGATCGGCAGCCCGACGCCCTTGACGTGGGGTGTCCCCCCGCTGCGATCTACGGTGGAAATCAACCTGTGGTGCCAGGCTGGCACTCAGGGCGGCGTCGGGGGACGGTCGCGGCGGATCTCGAGCGATACGCCCCGTCGTCAGACTGAGCGTCAGCGATTTTCGCCCGACATCGCGTCGGCAGCGACGCGATGTCGGGGAACATCACGACGAGGGGCGCTCCCCAGCGTCAGCACGAATGTCATCGTCAGCGCCACCGTCGGCGAAGATGATCCTGACGGGCCCGCGAGCTGTCTCGTCGACGGCCTTGCCCTCCTGGGTGACGAGCACCTCGCCGGCCGCTCGCATTCGATGCGCCACGGCGCGGACGGCGGGCATGAGGTCGCGCCACCCGTCATCGCCGTTCGTCGCATCGCTGCCCCCGGTGGTGGTCGACTCGCCTCCGACTCGGGTCGCCGTCTCGTGGCCACGCGCCTGCGAAATACCGTCGCCATGGACGTCAGCGTGCGCGCCGTTGCCGACCACGCGCGCGACGTCGCTGGGGCAGATGCTCTTGCCGGCGCGATGACGCAGCAGCGCGCGGATCGTCGCTTCGATGCGGACGTCGCGTTCGTCGTCGGACGGAGTAGTCCACCATTCGTAGCCCCGCTCGCCGAGAGCGATCTTGGCCTCCTGCACGCGCGGTCGGGCGTGCTCGGCGTCCGTGCGCACGAGGCGACGGGCGGCCATCAGTTCGTCGACGAGTTCTTGCCGTAGCTTCGGCGGGATGCCGGGGTCGGACGCGCGCCAGCGTCGACCGTTCACCACGATGTAGCGACCGTCCGGGGTGCGCTCGGGTTCACTCACCCACCCACTGTGACGGCCCACGCCGCCGCGTGTCCACCGGAGCACGTCTGACATGCCCGAGCCGACGAAGACGGGTCTGCCTCGCTCCGCCTCCCCGGGGCCTGGCTTCTGTCGGCGGCACCGTCTGACTGCACATGCGCGATGCACTTGTCAGGCCGAGGGACGATCGTTGCCCGGATTCGCGTCGAACATGACGCGAATCCGGGCAACGACGATCCGTCAACGGGCGAGCCGGCGGGTAGGGTGACGGCGCCCGCCCTCGGTCGCGTTCACTGTGTCGTGCTCAGTGTCGTAGCCGATGAGATCGCGTCCAGGAGAAGCAATGCTTCGTGTCGCGTCGGTTCCGGCCGATCACCCCTACGTCGCGCATCTCTCCCCGACCGGCGAGACACCAGGCGACGGGTGCGACGAGGTGATCCGCCTGCCCGACCCGCCCGTCATCGCTGACGACGGCTCGACGCGCTGGTGGCCGCCGCGCATCCTCGATCCGGCCTGGCTACGCGAGCATGCCGGCGAGTTCGACGTGCTGCACGTCCTCTTCGGGTTCGAGTCGTTCAGCCCTGAGCACCTGCGCGAGGTCGTCGACGTGGCGCACGAGCTGGGCAAGGGCGTCGTCGTCACGGTGCACGACCTGCGCAACCCGCACATCGAGGACCCGGCGGCGCAGCGCAGCCGACTCGACGCGCTCGTGCCGGCGGCTGACACCGTCATCACGCTGACCCAGGGCGCGGCTGAATCCTGTCCACATTCGGGCACACCGCAAGGCTCAATGCGGCGACGCCAGGGACAACGACGTAGGGGTCCACTCGACGAGGCCTTCGTCGGTGAACGCCTGCAACCAGCCCTCCATCGGCCAGGTGCCCCACCGCTCGCGGTAGAGGTTCGCGTTGCGCACGATGTCGACGACGTGATGGCGCGGCGGGTTCGCGCTCGGATGCCACTGATGCAACGCGTGCGCGCCGCCGACCCACGCCATCCGCAGGCCCGCGTCACGGGCCCGCATGCCGAAGTCGGTGTCCTCCGCGCCGTACCCGACGTACCGCTCGTCGAAACCGCCGCACGCGCGCCAGGCGTCGGCATCGAGCGCAAACGCGAGCGACCACAGGAGACGATGGTCGTCGTCGACCTCGACCGCACCCGACGACGGCGCGGGGCGCGCAGCATGCGGAGCGACGAAACGTCTCGCAGCCGCCGGGAATTCACCGTCGAGACGATCGTCCTCCCCCAGATACGTGACGATGCCGTTGAGCACGGCACGCTCGCCGCGAGCATCGAGCTGACACTGCGCGTCACGCGACGCATCGACGAAACCGGGCAGGGGGACGCAGTCGACATCGAGGAAGACGATGAGTTCCGCGCCATCATCGAGTGCCGCCGTCGCGCCGACGTTGCGGGCCCGCGCGGTCGGCATGCCCAGCGGGTGATCGTCGAGGGGCACGATGCTGACGCTCTCACCCATGACGCCCGCCGCGCGCAGGTCGTCACCCAGATCAGGCATGTCGACGGCGACGATGACGTGTCGTACGTCGGGCGCCACCTCGTCGAGGAACCGTCGCTGATTGACGAGGTGCTCGAGACGCCCCCGCACCGGAGTGACGACGGCGACGGGCAGCGTCCGGCCCGACCCCATGTCGGTCATCACTGCAGCGTCCCATCTCCGAGTGCGGGCGCCTCGGCGCCGGTAGCGGCTGGCCAGCCGGAGCCGCCCTCGACGACTCCACGCGCCGCGCCGCCGGCTTCGCGGACGCCTCGCTCTGCGACACCTGCGCGCGCAACATCGTCGATGCCGTGCCTGCTCCCACGCACAGCACCTTCCAGATCGTCGGCGTCAGTTCCAGCAGCTAGGTCAGCGACGCCCCCGCGCGCTGCGGCTTCGATGACGTCAGCCGCGCGGTCAACAGCGCCGTCGACGCACCAGCGCGCCCACGCACGTCCTGTCGATCGCTCGTCGTCCCCGGCGAGGAGTTCACGGATGCCGGCAGCGACCTCGTCAGCGGTCGCACCCAGAGTCAGCCCGCGCGCGATGCCGGCGTCGTCAAGAGCACGAGCCATGTCGGCCTGCTCGTCGAACGGACGCTCCTGCGGCACGACGACGGCAGGAACACCGAAGGCAGCGACGTCCGCAAGAGCGTTCTGCCCCGCGTGGGTGACGACGACGTCAGCCGTCGCGAGCAGAACCTCGACGGGGTGGTCGGCGTCGGGCGTCCGCCAATGGACCTGCGGCACAGCGCGTTCGACGGCGCCCGGAAGCTCAGCGTCGTCCCAGCCCTCGCCGCCGACGAGGAGCACGCCACGCAACCTTGGTATCTCTTGCGCGACCCGCGATCTCGCGTCCGAGAAGGCCCCTCTCGGCATGCCCGCCGAAAGGCCATCCGGAACGTTCACCGCAGCACCGTCAGAATCGCTGCCCGCCAAGGCATCTGACGAGGCCCCTCGCCGTGCGCCCAGGGAAGGGCCTCCCGCAGCGTCTATTGCTGCACCGCCGGATCCGGCGCCCGGTGCAGTGCTCTGCGAGACGTCCGCCGCGACGCCGCAGCCGCCGGCATCGCGGGAACCGGCCGCCCGCGGGCCTGACGCAACACTTTCCGAGGAGTTCGGGGAGGGACATGCCGACGAACCACCGCCCGCAGCGTTCGGCCCCGCAGCATGACCCGCGAAGCGCGACAGGCCACCGACTTCGACCGTCTTGTCGCGATGGCGTTCGAGGTGCGGCGCGACGTCGAGCCGCGCCGGCCAGGGCGCCAGCACAGCCGCCGCCAGGTCGAACGCCAGCGCATGCGGTGCGTCGTCGCGTCGCCCGGGCTGAGCCACGACGACGACGACGGGGACGCCGAGCAGCCGCACGAGAGCGGTCACCTCGACGGAGACGTCGACGACGACGACGTCCGGGCGCGCCTGCGTCACCCACGCCGCGATCTGCGCCGAACGCTCGGCGTAGCCACCGCCGAGCGGAGCCCAGTGCAGACGCCCACCCGCATCGGGGTCGACGAACGGTGCATCCGCTTCATCGGCATCCGACGCGAGCGCGACCTGATCCCCGTCGGGCAGTGCGCCGCTGCCGAGATAGGTGATGACGTGCCCGCGCCGCGTCAGTTCGGCGCCGATGACGCCCGCCCGCGTCGCGTGCCCCCGCCCGTGATGGTGCACGTAGTAACCGATGCGCATCACGACATCGCCCCTGTCGCGTCCGGTTGGGCGCCGCCTGAGACGCTGTCGCCCGAAAGGCTCCCCGGGAGCAACGGACGGTCCGCAACGTCACTGCCCGTGCCGTTCTGCGCGCTCACGCCCGGACGAACCCCGGCTGAAGGCTTCATGTCCTCACGGATGACGAGCCGCCGCGCGTCGGCGTCGCTCGGGAGCGGGTCCAGCGGTGTGTAACGTTCGACGGGTCGCGCGCCCGACGCAGGCTGCGAACGGCGCGCCGCGTCAGCCGCCTCCGTCAGCACCGCGAGATGCCCGTCGATGCAGGCATCGAGAGAGAAATGGCGGACGGCGCACTCGCGCACCGCCGCGCGGTCGAGAGCGTCGAGTTCGGTGACGGCAGAGGCCAGTCGGGCGACGAGCACGTCGTCGGGCGCCGCCGTCACGGCTCCTGCCGGGATCTCAGACGAATCCACGACCGGATTCGTCGCCGCGTCGACGAGGACACCCATGTCCGGTCGCACCACCTCGACGAGACCACCTCGTGCGAGGGCGATGACGGGCGTCCCGCACATCGCGCCCTCGACGGCGACGAGGCCGAACGGCTCATCCCATGCCGGTGTGACGAACAACGCGTCGCTCCGCCCGACGACCTTCGCGACCTCATCTGGCCGCACCGCGCCGAGATGCTCGACGTCACCCCCGAGCCGCGGCGCGATCTGCGCCTCGAAGTACGCCGCATCGCTGACCGGCCCGATGAGAGCCAGCCGTCGCCCGGCCATCCGCGCCGCATCGATCGCGAGATGCGGCGCCTTCTCCGGCGTGATCCGACCGACCCAGGCGAGACGGCCGTCGTCAGCGCCCGGCCCGAGGACGAAACGCGACTCGTCGACACCGTTCGCCACGACCTGCCGCGTCACCGTCGACCATTGCGCCGCGAGGGCTATCGACACCGCGACGAACCGCGACGCCGGCGAGGCGAGGGCAGCGCCGAGCTCCATCCACGGAAACGGCGGCGTGTGCAACGTCGTGACGACCGGCGCGTCGTAGGCGCGCGACAGCGACATCGGCAGGTGGTGCAGGCTGTGGTTGGCGACGACGTCGAGCTCACCGGCACGATCCCGACGCGCCAGTTCGGCGGCCGCGAACGTGAACGCGTGATGGTCGTCGAGAAACGGCTTCTCCGGCAGCTGCGGGTCGAGCGCGGCAACCGCCGAGAACCGCGGCAGCGCCGGGTACGCCACGACCTCGTCGGCCACATCGGCCGGCGTCCCCTCGGCCGCGAACACCACGACGTGGTGGCCGCGCCGACGGAACCCGGCGACGAGCGCCGCCGTCAGCGATTCCTGGCCGCCGGCGAACGGCTCGCTCAACGGGTTGCGGTTCGTGGCGAGCACGGCGATGCGCAGCGACGTCATGCGACTCCTCCTCGCAGGTTGGCCAGATACGTCGCGAACCCGCCGACAGCTCGCCCGTCGAGACGGCTCGACGTGACGACGCGCGCGTCATCGGCCGCCCGCACGAGGCGCTCGTCCTCGGCGCGCAGCCGCTCGACGAGGTCTACGTCCTCGTGCAGCGACAGCGGCGCGAACCCGCCGACCCGCAGGTACGCAGAAGCGCGCACACCGAGATTCGCGCCGTGCACGTGAGGATGCCCCTCCCGCAGATGGTGTCGTTCCATCCACTCTGCGCGCCGCGCGCCGGTGAGAGCCGCGTCCGGTTCGACGGTGCCGACGTACGCGTCGGCGCCGGCGTTGGCCGTCGCGATGTGGGCGCTCAGCCAGTGCGGCGGGACGTGCGTGTCGGCGTCGGTCGACGCGAGCCACAGCGCGTCGGCATCGATTCCGTCACGTTCCGCCCATTCGAGCGCGCAGCGCACTCCCGCGGCACGCGCTCGCCCGACGCTCCCCGCCGTGACGACGAGCGGCTCCACGCTGAACTGCCCGCGGTGCGCCGCCGCGCCCGCGAAGGCACGCACGATGGCCTCGCTGTCGTCGGTGCACGTGTCGAGGACGATGCACGCACGCAACGTCATCGCCGGCGCGAGATGAGCAACCTCGACGAGCGCTCGTTCGAGCGCCGTGAGGCAGTGCGGAAGCGCCTGCTCTTCGTCACGCGCAGGCACGATGACGGTGGCGCCGGCGAGAGCAGGGCGAGGCGAACCGTCACGGCTGCGAGTGAGCGCACGTGTCACGCACGGATAGGTGCGCTCGCTCATGACCACCTCCGTCGGCCCCAGGCCTCGAGGTCGAGGGGCCCGTCTGCGGGCACGGTTTCGACGATCGGTGACGCATCCGCGGGCGATTCGACCGGCCCAGCGACCCTGTCACTTCTGCGATTTTCGTCCACATTCGTCCGATGACGGGTGCGCGCCGCCGTCACGCCGCCGCCCACCCATGGCGCGCCGTCGCACGCTGCGAGCAGACCCTCGGCATCGCGCAGAACGCACGGCTGCATGACGTCGACGATGAACTCAGCGCGCTGCAGAACGTCGTCGGACGGTTCGCCGGCGCACACGCGAGGGTCATCGGCGAGCACGTCGGGTCGGCGTTCACCGCACCAGATCCCGACGTCCGCGAGCGCGAGCCACGACTCGAGGGCGGCGTACTCGCCGCTCGGTGCCACCGTTCGCGCCGGCCGCCAGAACACGACGACGCGCGGGGCGCGCCAGATACCGTGGCGCCCCCGCACGTCTGGCTGTGGAATGCGGGCAGCGAGCGCGAGTTGCTCGCCCTCCTTGAGCTGCGCGAGATCGGCTCGCTCCCCCGCGTCGGGGCCGTCGTGCCAGGCCACCGCGGCCGACGCATGACGCAGGGCGACGCCGGTGTTCCAGGCGCGATAGGCGAGATCCCAGTCTTCGCCGCCGTACCCGACGAGGCTCTCGTCGAACCCGTCGAGACGTTCGAACGCGTCGCGCGTCATGCCCATGACGGCGCTGATGACCAGTCGCCAGTCGCCGTCGCCGGCGTCACGCAGGTCGTTCGTGCGCGCGTAGCCGTCGCGCAGCCACTGGGGTGCGGCGAGGACGTCACCGTCGGCCGGCGCCTCAGGATCGGTTGCCGCACACCAGGACACGACGTCGTCACCCCGCGCAGCGACGGCACTGAGATCGGCATGCCGACGGGCTCCGACGACGAGGGCGCCGGCGCCCGGCGCCTCGCGCAAGGCGTCGACCATCGCGGCACAGTAGCCGGGCGTCGGCACGGTGTCGCCGTCGAGGAAGAGGACGACCGGTGACGACCCGGCGCGCGCGCCGAGATTGCGCACCGCCGCGGCGCGGAAGCCCTCGTTCGCCTGTCGCAGGAGCGTGACGCCGTCGGGGACGCTCGGCGGGGTGGCCGAACCGTCATCCGCGACGACGATGTGGAGGCGCAGCGACGAATCATCCTGCGCCGCCAGGGAATCCAGAACCCATCGCAGACGCTGTGGGTCCTCGAAATGCGTGACGACGACGTCGACGTCGTGTCCGTCACCCACGCTCAGGTCAGCCCCTTGCTCGCCCGCGCGAGCGTTCGCGTTCACCCGACACCACCCAGGGGCGTCAGGTGCGCGGCGAGCAGTTCGCTCTGGCGACGCGCGGCGTCCGGCGTCGTGAGCAAGCCGGGATGCGACGGGTTCGTCACGGTCACCATCGGGTCGCTCAGCGCCGCCCGGGCGGCATCGACGAGCACATCGATCACACCATCACGATCGCCCGATTCGCCTGCACCAGTAGAAGCTTCGACGACCGCCACCGACCCGGGTGCCGTCGTCGACAGTTCGGCGACCCACGGCGTGGCCAGCGTGATCGGCCGGCGACCGGCGGCGATCCATCGGCCGATCGAACCCGACGCGGAGATGTGACGGTAGGCCGCGAGCGGCACGGCGATCGTCGCGATCGCGGCGTCCATCTCGTCCTCGCTCAGGTGCCCGAGAACGCGCAGTTCGATTCCGCGCGCGTTCGCGGCGCGGCGCAAGTCATCCACGAAGTCCTCGTGCCCCTCGACCACCGCGCCGAGCATGACGAGGTCGCGACCCAGCGCCGCGGCAACATCGAGCGCCAACTGCGGATCCTTGCCCGGATGGACGAACCCGAGGACGCCGACGGGCGCGTCATCGCCCAGGGCGAGCACCGCGTCACCCGCCGCGGTTGCACTCGGTCGTGCATCGACCGGCAACGTGGCGACACCGACGCCAGCGACATCGGCGTCGCCGAAACCCCGAGCGGCGCTGTCAGCGTCACCGGCAGGCGCCGCGACGACGTCACCCAGCATCGCGCGCTCGGCCTCGCTGCACACCTGAACAGACGCGGCGGCCGCGACGATGCGCGCATACAGCGCAGCGCGACGTTCGTAGCGCGCCTGCCCCTCGGCGGGCTGCGGAATGTCGTGAAGCGTGACGTGCACGGGCCGTGCGGCGCCCTCGATCGCGCGCACCCCGGCTTCGATCGCCCGGTGGTCGGCGCCGAGCAGCGCGTCGGTGAGGTGAACATGCACGGGCCCGGCATCGTCCGCGAGGTACGCCGCGAGGTCACGCGCGCCGGTCCCCACGTCGAGCATCGACGTGCGGCGCGCACCGGCGAGAGCCGCCCCGTGGCGCGTCACCCCGTGCTCGGGCGGGCCGAGCAGGAGGTGGTCGACGGTTGCAGCCGCATCACCCGATGCAACGTGCGCGCTGCGGGGGTCCTCAGCGGCAGTGCTCGCCGGGCGCGTCGTCGTCATCCTCGTATTGTCATGTGCGACGGGGCTTCTCGTCATCTTGACGTCTGTCGGATGTTCGAACGCATCGCCGCTCGGTGCGGCGCTCACACGTCACCGTCCACGATCTCGAGCAACGTCGCATGTCGACGCACCGCGTCCGCGAGTGCCTGCGGGTGCTCGGCGTACCACGCGGCGTGGGCGGCGACGAGCTCGTCCTCGCCCACCGCCTGACCGCGCACCTGCCACACGCGGGCGACGTCGTAATCGCTCATCGGCACCTGCGCGAGCGCGGCGGCGCGCTCGTCCATCGGCGCGACGAGGGCGCCGAGCAGCGACCGGCCAGGGTCGTACTCGCGGGGTGCGCCGAGGTCGAGGGCGGCCGCGATGCGGTCGGCGACCTCGACGAGGACGTCGTTCGTCGGGTGGTTGATGACGTGGACGCTGCGCCGTCCAGGGCGCGTGAGGGCATCACGAATGTCGACGGCGCCGTGCGCCTCGATGCGCCGCGTCAGCTCGGCGAGGGATGCGTCGCGCAGGGCACCGACGGCGCGCTCGTCGAGCTGCGGCAGGTCGGCGCTCGTCACACGAGCCGCGTGGTCACCCGCTCGGCGGCACGCCGCGATGACGCGCAGATCGTGAAACGGCACGATCGGCGGCTCGCCCGCGGGCGTGCGGACGATGACCTGCGCCGGGTGCAGCCCCGCCCACCGCATGACGGGCACGATCGTCGACCTGACGTGCGGCGCCGCCGTGAGCAGTTCTTCCGTGCCGACGGGCAGGCCGCGATACCCGGGGGCGACGGGTTGTGTGACGAGGTACTGGGCCTGCGCGAGGGTGCGATGCAGGTGCGGCACGTCATCGGCGACCAGTTCGTGCGCCGGGACGAGGCGGATCGTGCGGATGCGATCGCCGTACCGACCGTCGAGAAGTACGCGCAGCGACTCCGCCTGGCAGTTGCCGTGGACGACGAGCACCGGGCGGCCGTCAGGATCGGCCGTCGGCACGGGGTCGTTGAGACCGTAGAACTCGCCGTAGTGCAGGTTGCGAGGCGTCGCCTCGACGGCAGGCACTGTCATGAGGCCTCTCCTTCGACGCCATCTCTGGCACTTTCGCCGCTGACGGCGCCAATGCCGCGCTCGCCGTCAGTCGACGAATGTGGACGAAAATCGCCGGTGTAGACAGGATTCGCCGATGTGGACGGGATTCGCAGGACGGCGCGGGTGTCGCGCGACACGGGGGCCGTTGCGGCGGTCGGGGCATCGCCGTTGCTCGGGCGAGCGACCACGATGGCGACGTCGTCGTCTTCGTAACGCGCGAGCGTCGGCCACACGAGGCGCACCTGCTCATCGACGAGACGCCCGTCGAGGGGGATGTCACGCGTCGGGTGCAGCCAGTTCGCCACGACGACGACACCGTCATCGCGCAGCAGTGCGTCGATGCCGGCGAGGGTCGCCAGCAGCGTCGCGCCGTCGAGGAAGTAGCCGATCTCGCTCAGCACGACGGTGTCGAACCGCTGCCCTTCGTCGGCGAGTTCATCGAGCACAGAAGGCAGTTCGGCGTGGCGCCAGTCGACGCCGTCGACGTCACGTCGACGAGCGCGCGCCAGCGCCTGGGCGCTCCCGTCGACCGCGACCACGCCGTCGGCGCGCTCGGCGAGCACCTGCGTCAGGACGCCCGTGGAGCATCCGAGATCGAGCACGCGCCCGAGATGCTCGTCAGGCAGCATCGCCTCGATGAGGGCACGGCGACGCCGCTCGTACCAGCGCGTCTCGACACCCCACGGGTCGTCGCTGCCCTCGAACATCGCGTCGAAGGATGCCGCCGGCGTGCGTCCATCATCGGACGAGGCGACGCGGGGCAGCGCGCCGTCGGGGTCGAAGAGTGTCTCGACGAGACGTTCGAAGTGGGCGAGGACGCCGGCGTCGAGCATCGCAGGCTCGGCTGCGGGGCGCGCGAACGTCCCGATCTGTGACGAGTACGCCGCGATGGCTGCGCGTTTGCGCTGGAGCGAGGCGACGTCGGGGACAGCGAGAACGCTTCTCTCCCAGACTGTTTCGGCAACCGACGATGGGTCGCCCCAGTGCCACCACCACAACGGATAGCTGACGCACGCCGCCCCGAGCTGCGCCGCGACGTCCCGCGCCACGGCTCCGCACGTGTCGTGGTCGATGTGCGCATCGGCCTCCGCCGGGGCGACGACGAGCACCCGCTCAGTTCCCGACCCACGCACCGGCGTCATCGACGGCGCCACCGTCGAGGTCACATCGGTGGCTGCGTCATCGCAGCCGACCGCTCTCGAGGGCGACTGGTCCGACACCGTGGATGCCTCCGCCGCAGTTACCCGCACGACGCGCTCCAGCGCAGCGGCCAGCTTGGCACGGTGGTCAGCGACGCGGCCGTCAGGTAGCGCAAGGCGCTCAACCCGCCCGAGCGCGCCGCCGAGCAGCACACCGAGAGCGTCGTCGAACTCGCGACGACGGACTTCGCGGACGACCTCGAATGTCAATCCCGTTGCCGCAGAGTGCGATCCCTCGCCGTCGGTGACGAGGGCGACGTCTACGGCCAACCCCGCGTCCGCGAGCATCGCCAAGAATGCGCCGACGGCGAGGGTCTCGTCGTCGGGGTGAGCCGCGACGACGACGACGCGGCTGTACCGGGCAGCGAGGGCTTCGACGTCGAGGTGCCCGAGCGACGCCCATGGCGTCCCTCGCAACCACGTGCGTTCGCTCGTGCCGGGCTCCCGCGACGACCACGAGGCCGGCGCGGCGGGCATCCCGCGCATCAGTGACGCTCCAGTGTGGCGGCGCCGATGGCGGCGAGGTCGCGTTCGGCGTGGTGCTGACGCACATAGACGCCGAGGTCGGCAACGCGCCGCGCGTGGGTCTCGTCGCTCGTCAACGGGCCGGGGCCGAGCGCGTGGCCACAGGTCGTCAGCGCCTGCTCCACCGCATCGGCGACGACTGCTCGCACGCGCGACGACAACGCGAGACCCGCCGCACCGCAGGCGTTTCCACCGTCGATCGCGCGGGCTGCGTCGGCGAGCACCGCGTCGAACAGATACGCGATGACCTCGAACCGGCCCAGATGCATGAGCGCGATCTGATCGGGTTCACGCCGCCCCGCAGCCGCACGAACCGCTGTGACGAGGCCGTCCACGCCGCCCGCCCAGACGGCGGCGACACCGATGCCACCCCACGCGAAACCGTCACGGCCGAGATAAAAACCTGGCTCCCCGACGGGCGTCGCGGGCATCGCGTCGAATGTCAGCGACGTCGAACGGATCGCGACGAGCCCACGCGACACCCAAGGCTCCTCGGCGCCACGCACCCGCGCATCCGTGAGGTCGACGGCGAACAACCGCTGTCCATCAGGCGTACCGGCCGTCACGAGCGCATGCGACAACTGCTCACCGAGCGAGCACCACGGCTTCACCCCGTCGAGCACCCAGCCGTCACCCTCGCGACGCGCGGCGAGGCCCGGCGCCCGCGCCGCGAACACACCCCAGGCGCCGTCCTCACCGCCGGGCAGCACGTCACCCGGCGCAACCCCCGCCTCGGCGAGGATCGCAAGCGCGTCGAGGTGCGGTTCGATGACGCGCGCCGTCGTCAGGTCGAAGGCGCCGAGCGATCGGAGCGTGTCGAGATACACCGCGCTGTCGCGGCCCAACGCCGCTGCGGCGGAAGCGAACTCACCGGCAGCGGCAAGCGCCGCCCCGACGTCCCCAGCAGGGATATCGGGGCGGCACAGCACGCGAGAGGGTTCGCTCAAGCGGAGAGCTCCCGCTTCCAGAAGCGCAGCGCACGGCACGTCTCCACGAAGCCCTTTGCGCCGGCCGCGTCGCTGACGTCGACGAACCCGTCGTCCTTCTTCGACGCCACACCCGCGGCTTCGATGAGACCCGACGCGTCCGGGCCGAGGGCCAGGAACTTGTTGTGCGCGACGGCGTCCGTCACGAAGTCACGAGCCTCGGCGACCTTGCCGAGCGTCGCCGCACCGTCAGCCGACGGCAGCAGCGCGACGGCGTCGAACAGCACCGACGGCGCACCGGCGATGGCGTGATCGGCGGCGAGCTTCTCACCGTTCGACAGCGTGACGCCACCGACGGCCTTCGCGACGATCTCGACGACCGTGCCCTCGGCCTCGGCGGCCGAACGCACCGCGGCGAGCAGGTCGGCGTCGGTTCCGTCGCTGACGACGACGCCGATCTTGCGGCCGGCGAAGCTGTCGGGTCCGTTCTTCACGATGCTCAGCGCGTCGGAGACGGGCAGGTCGTGACGCGGCGCCACCTTCGCGGGCGAGGCCTCCGGCAGCTCCATCGCGAGCTCGTCGGCGACGCGCTGCGCGAGCGACTCGTCGACGTTGCGCAGGTTGCCGAGCATGCGCGTGCGGATCTCGGGGATCTCGCACTTGCCGAGCTCGAACGCGAATGCGTCGACGATGTGCTTCTGCTCGACCTCCGTCTGGCTCTTCCAGAACTGGTTGGCCTGGCTGTAGTGGTCGGCGAACGACTCCGCACGCAGACGGCGCGCCTCACCCTCGACCTTCGTCGGGTACGTGTCCGGCTGGAACGTCGTCAGCGCACGCGGGCCACGGTCGTCACCCGAGAAACCGTTCGGCTCATAGTTGGCGCGGCCCCTCTGGTGCGCGAACTGCATGTGACCGTCACGCTGGAAGTGCGCGACGGGGCACTTCGGCGCGTTGACGGGCAGCTGCGTGTGGTTGGTCGAGCCGAGGCGCGACAGCTGCGTGTCGAGGTAGCTGAAGTTGCGGCCCTGCAGCAGCGGGTCGTTCGTGAAGTCGATGCCGGGCACGACGTTCTGCGTCATGAACGCGACCTGCTCCGTCTCGGAGAAGACGTTGTCGACGACGCGGTTGAGCGTCATCTTGCCGAGCGGGCGGATCGGGACGATCTCCTCGGGGATGATCTTCGTCGAGTCGAGCACGTCGAAGTCGAAGCTGTCGGCGAACGCGTCGTTGAACACCTGGACACCGAGCTCGTACTCGGGGAAGTCGCCGCTCTGGATCGCGTTCCACAGGTCACGACGGTGGAAGTCGGCGTCGGCGCCGTTGATCTTGACGGCCTCGTTCCAGACCACCGACTGCATGCCCTGTGCGGGCTTCCAATGGAACTTGACGAACGAGCTCTTGCCGTCGGCCGTCACGAAGCGGAAGGTGTGGACACCGAAGCCCTCCATGAAGCGGAAGCTGCGCGGAATCGCGCGGTCGCTCATCGCCCACAGGGCCATGTGCGTCGACTCGGGCATGAGGGAGATGAAGTCCCAGAACGTGTCGTGCGCGCTCGCCGCCTGCGGCCAACCGCGGTCCTGCTCCTCCTTGACCGAGTGCACGAGGTCGGGGAACTTGATCGCGTCCTGGATGAAGAAGACGGGGATGTTGTTGCCGACGAGGTCCCAGTTGCCCTCCTCGGTGTAGAACTTCGTCGCGAAGCCACGGACGTCGCGCGCGAGGTCGGCGGAGCCCATGTTGCCGGCGACCGTCGAGAAACGAACGAACGTCTCCGTCTGACGGCCCTTCTTGCCGAACAGGTAGGCGGCCGTGAGGTCGCTGTGGTCGTCGTAGCTCTCGAACACGCCGTGCGCGCCGTAGCCGCGGGCATGGACGACACGCTCCGGGATGCGCTCGTGGTCGAAGTGCATGATCTTGTCGCGGAACGCGGCGTCCTGCAGCAGCGACGGGCCGCGGTCGCCCGCACGCAGCTGGTTCTGGTCGTCGGTCATCGGAATACCCTGCGACGTCGTCATGGCGTTGCCACCGCTCACCCCCTGGTGCAGCTCGTCCCCGGTGCCGCGCGTGTCGGGGCTCGTGGTGCGCTCGTTGTCGCTCATGGCTCTCCTCATGCTGGTGGTCGTTCGATCATGGCCTCTCGACCCTATGTCGGAGAGTAAGGCCACCGCCCCCCTCTCACCACGCCCCTACGGATGTGGACGAAAATCGCCGATGTGGAAAATAATCGCAGGGAGCCCAGGGCGCTGACGGGACATGAGCCGCCGGGCACCCGTGTGGGTGACGACTCGGTGTGAGAGGCGAAACCCATGGGAAAAATTAGGGATCGACTCTAGGGTGAAACTCATGGAGACGTCGCGCAGCCAGTCGGATCACCCGGTCAGTTTGCCGAACCAGAATGCATCGGCTTCGTCAGAGAAGCCCTTGGCACTCGTCGCGGGAGCCTCGCGCGGGCTGGGTTTTCTCGTCGCCACCGCCCTCGCCGACGCCGGGCACCGCGTCGTCCTCGCATCTCGCTCCGCGGACGCCCTGACGAAGGCCGCCGACACGCTTGTCTCCCACGGCCACGCGCGCAGTGCCGTCTCGACGATCGTCATGGACGTGAGCGATCGCGACGGGGTGGCTCGAGCCGTCGCCCAGGTCGAGGGCGAGCACGGCCCGATCGACGTCGCCATCCACGTCGCCGGTGTCATAGAGGTCGGCCCGGCCGAGAACACGACGCACGAGCACATCGAAGGCGCGATGAGCATCATGGCGTGGGGGCCGATCAACCTCTCCGACGCCGTCATCCCCGGCATGCGCGAACGCGGGCGCGGGCGCTTCGGCGTCGTCACCTCCATCGGCGGCCTGCTGAGCGCACCGCACCTGCTCGCGTACTCGACGGCGAAGTTCGCGGCCATCGGCTACACCGAGGGCCTCGCCGCGTCGCTCGCCGGCACGGGTGTGAGCGCCACCGTCATCGCCCCGGGGTTGATGCGCACCGGCTCGCACACGGCCGCACAGTTCTACGGCAACGCGCAGGCCGAATACGCGTGGTTTGCGCCCGCCGCGTCGCTGCCGTTCGTCAGCATGGACGCCACGAAGGCCGCGCGACGCATGGTCGACGGCGTCCTCGCCGGCAAGCCGTACGTCATCCTCACGCCCGCCGCGAAGCTCGGCGCGCGCGTCCACGGCGTCATGCCGGGTGTGACGACGCGCGTCATGGGCCTCGTCGGGCGTGCGCTGCCCGGGCCCGTTCCCGGTGCGACGACGCCTGTCCCCGGATCCAAGCTCGCACCTAGGGCCGGACGATTCGTCAAGCTCCTCACGACCCTCGGTGATCGCGCGTCGCGCAGCAACCTCGAACCCGAGGGTTGAGCGGCCCCGGGTCGCGCCACCCGAAGATTTGAACCCAACCACCCGACCATCCGAGGCCCCCGACGAAAGGTACGCACCATGTCTGCTGGAACCCCGAAGTCCGACATCTCGCAGGAGCAGGTCGTCGAGATCATGCGTGGTGAGCGCTTCGTCATGCTCACCTCGATCGCAGTAGACGGGGCCCTGCACAGCCACCCGATGACGCCGCAGGAGGTGACGGACGACGCCGACGTGTGGTTCTTCGTCGGCCTCGGCACCGAGCAGGCGCAGGCGCTGCAGAGCAACCCGCAGGTCAACCTGTCGTTCGCGCACCTCGGTTCGTGGCTGTCCGTCGCGGGACTCGTCGAGTTCGTCGACGACGGCGCTAAGATCGACGAGCTGTGGGGCGACGACGTCGCCGCTTGGTACGACGGCGGCAAGGACGACCCGGACCTCGGTCTCGTCCGCGTCGTCAGCGAGTCCGCGCAGTTCTGGGGCCAGCCCGGAGGCAAGGCCTCCGCGCTCGCGAGCATTGTCAAGGCGCGCGTCAGCGGCGAGCGTCCGAAGGGCCAGAGCGCCACGACCGAGCTGTGACGAACTCGGGAGCCGAACCGACGCGCGGCGGCTCCCGGCGCCACGCTCCCCACCACCCCATCCCCACCACCCGGTCGCCGCACGTCGCGGTGATCCTCTCGAGGAGAAACTGATGCGAGCACTCACCTGGCAGGGCCAGGGCAAGGTCTCGGTCGAGCAGGTCGCCGACCCGAGCATCCAGGAGCCCACCGACGCGATCGTGCGCGTCACCTCGACCGCGATCTGCGGTTCGGACATGCACCTCTACACCGTCCTCGCGCCGTTCCTGACGAAGGGCGACATCCTCGGCCACGAGTTCATGGGCATCGTCGAGGAGGTCGGCTCGGGCGTCACGAACCTCAAGCCCGGCGACCGCGTCGTCGTGCCGTTCAACATCTCCTGCGGCCACTGCTGGATGTGCAGCCGAGGCTTGTTCGCGCAGTGCGAGACGACGCAGAACGTCGACCAGGGTACCGGCGCGAGCCTGTTCGGCTTCACGAGCCTGTATGGTGCGGTGCCCGGCGGCCAGGCGGACTACGTCCGCGTGCCGCACGCCGATTTCGGCCCCATCAAGGTGCCTGAGGCCGGCGAGGACGAGCGCTACCTCTACCTGTCCGACATCCTGCCGACCGCGTGGCAGGGCGTGCAATGGGCGAACGTGCGCCCCGGCGACACGCTCGCCGTCATGGGTGCCGGCCCCGTCGGTCAGCTCGCCGTCGCGAGCGCGCAGTACCTGGGGATCGAGGACGTCATCGTCGTTGACCGCGTGCCGGAGCGCCTCGAGCGCATGAAGGCCCGCGGCGCCCGCACAATCAACCTCGACGACCTCGACGGCTCGCAGGTCAGCGCCGTCGGCGACGCGGTGCGCGACCTGACGGACGGGCGCGGTGCGGACGGCGTCGTCGAGGCCGTCGGCATGGAGGCACACGGCAACCCGGTTGCCGCTGCGGGCCTGTCGGCCGTGAGCAAGCTGCCGTCGGCGATCTCGGAGCCGCTCGCGAAGAATGCCGGCATAGACCGTCTCGCCGCGCTGCACGCCGCGATCGACAGCGTCCGCCGCGGCGGCACCGTCTCCGTCTCCGGTGTCTACGGCGGCGCGCTCGACCCGATGCCGATGATGCAGATGTTCGACAAGGGCATCGCGATGCGCATGGGCCAGTGCCACGTCAAGCAGTGGACCGGCGAGCTGCGCGACGTGCTCGTCGACGCCGACCCGTTCGGCGTCGAGCAACTCGCGACTCACCGCGTCGGGCTCGACGAGGCGGCGACGATGTACGACGTGTTCCAGAAGAAGCAGGACGGCTGCCAGAAGGTCGTCCTCAAGCCCTGACGCACGGACGGCCTGGGATCGGGTCGGCGTCCACCGAGACGCTGGGCCACCCGGCCGCCCGGCCACCACAGGATGGCGGGTAACTCACGGGTAGGCGCGCGGTTGGGCGCCGACCTGTGAGTTACCCGCCATCGTGCGTTCTACGTCCAGGCGGCGCCGCCTGGAGTGCTGCGCGGAATAGTGCGGGCGCGACGGGCGCTGCAGTGAGCATGACGCCCGAGCAGTACGCCGCGAACATCGCCCGCGCCCTCGACGTGCAGGATCAGTCGGTGCGGTTGCAGGCCGCGATGGCGGCGGGCACCCATCCGCATCCCGATCTGTTGGAGACGCTAGTGCGTCGCTGCGGCGTCGAGCCCGACTTCTTCGTCCGAGAGACCCTCGCCTGGGCGCTGACGCGCCTGCGGGCTGACGACGTCCTGCCGCGCGTTCAGCGCGAGCTGGCGTCGAAGAACATCCAGGCGCGCACGCAGGCGTTGCACGTGCTGTCGAAGGTCGGCGACGAGCGCGCATGGCCCTGGATCACGCCCGAGTTCCTGCACGACGCCGACGACGATCTCGCCCGCACCGCCTGGCGCGCGGCCGCCGCGCTGGCCCCGGAGAGTCAACATGGCTCTCTCGCTGACGAATTGGTCAAGGAGTTCGGCCGTGGTGACGCCGGCACGCAGACGGCGTTGAGCGTCGCATTGCTTGGTCTCGGCGACGCCGCCGTCCCAGCGGTCACGTCGGCAATGCGGAGCCAAGACGCGGCCGTCACCGAACATGCTCGCGCGACCGACCTGCTGCGCACCCGCCCCGAGCTCGCGTTCGACGGCGCCGTCGAGGAAGCCAAGCGCATCGTCGCGATGGGTTGAGCGCGTCGGCCCCGCCCCCGGCCATACGACGGGAGAGCGGGCAACTCACGGGTAGGCACGCAACGACGCGCCGACCCGTGAGTCACCCGCCATCCCATCGACGAAGGTGACGCAGCGGCCGCCCCATCCCCCAGAGCTTGCAATCACAACGCCTGGGGCCGCTCAGCACCAGGCCGGCCTGTCGCCGTCGGTGCGGTGCCTCGCCGTCGATGACATTGCACAGCAGGGTGCTGATGAACTTCACCTCGAATGTCGCGGCGGCATGCAGTGTAGTGAGCGCCACACGTGAATGATCCTTGTTCATTTTGGCCCGTAGGTGGCGCCCCTGAAGGCGCCTCGGGAGGGACGCCACACATGGCGGTCACCACCGACCAACCTGGACAGCTGGGGTCAGGCCGCGTCAGGGCGATCAGGCAAGGCGAGGCGCCCGAGCGGTCCAGCGGGGCGACTCGTCCGACGGCTCACCAGCGGAGCGTAGCGAATGTCAGTTCAGCGCAGCGTCGCGGCCGCTTCGGCGTGGGCGGCGACGAGGCGTTCGAGCTGGCTGTCAGCGCGCACGATGAGGTCGTCGAGTTCGGCGACGTCGATGCGCGCATCGTCGGTCGCGAGCACGCGCAGGCCCTCCCAGCCGGCCCGCTTGCCACGAACGGCCGACAGCAGCGCCTCGAGTTCGAGCACGTCGCTCAGCGGGGAGCGGCGCACGAAGCGGCCGTTGAGTTTCACGCGGCTGACGGTCTCGCCGACGCTCAGCGCGAGCTGCGCGAGCCGCGCCTCACCCACCCCGAGCGCGTCGGCCATGACGCGCAGGCGTGCGCGGTCCTCGGCGATCTCCCGCGTCAGCGTCGCGAGCACCTTCCGCGTGCGCGCCGAACTCTGCGAGCGCGACGCGCGCTCGAACAGGTCGAGCCCACCCTTCGATGCGGCCCAGTGATGAGCGACGTAGCTGGTGACGAACTTGTCGCGCGATTCCATGATCGACCTCCTGCAGGTCTGCGAGAACGGGTGCCAGCGTCAGCCTAGGAGGTCACCGTGCGCGCGACCAGCCCCACGCAACACGGTCGATGTCGGAATTTCGTCATGGTTAATTTCCTTGTGTCGCAACATGTTGGCAAGGTATCCGCATGTCGTCCCACCCGAGCACCGATGGAGCCGCACACCTCCGTCTGGCGACGGGTGAGGAGTCGAGGGGCGCGCCCGCACCCCGCGCATTGCGCGTCACCCTCGTCGACGACGACGCCCTCGTCATGGCCGGTTTTCAGGCACTCCTCTCGCCCTACACTGCACGCGTCGAGGCGACGTGCAGCCGCGGCGTACCCACCGAACTCACCGACGTCGCGCTCTCGACTGCTTCGCCGCCCCCGAGCCGGGGTGGGCGACGCTGGCGCGCCTGCGCGACACAGCCACCGTCACGCGCCTCGTCGTCTACACCAACGACCCTCCGCAGGCGCACGTCGGCGCGCTCACCGACTTCGGCGTCGCGGGCATACTGACGAAGCACGCGACGGCCGACGAGCTCGTCACCGCACTCGAACGCGTCGCCCGCGGCGAGCGCGTCGTCGACCCCGCGTTCCCCGTCGAGCTGGGTGACGACTGGTGGCCCGGGCGCGCCGAGGGGCTCACCGAGCGAGAGGCGCAGGCCGTCACGCTCATCTGCCGCGGCCTGCCCAACGGCGCGATCGCGAACGAACTCAACGTCTCCCTCAACACGCTCAAGAGCTACATCCGCTCCGCCTACCGCACCATGGGCGTCGCCTCCCGCAGCGAGGCGGTGCTGTGGGGCGTCGCGCGCGGACTGCACGTCGACGGCCGGTCCTGACGCGCTCACCACTTTCCAGCATGGCGCCGCGCACCGGCGGTCCATCAGGCAGCCGACGCTTCACCTCCTTGCGGGTGTGGCGCGAAACACGGTGAGCGACAACATTTTTCATCACCACCGACACCTCACGACCCTTGATCGTCGGATCGCTCGAAGGAGAGCTGTGCCCCGCCTCACGGTCGCCGTCGTCGCACGTAGCGAGCTGTTCGGATGCGGCGCGATGGCGGCTCTCGACGCGTTCGGCGTCGCGACACGCCTCGTGCTCGTGCGTGGCCCGGGCCTGCGCGCCGATTTCGCGCTCGATGCCGACGTCGCCGTGCTCGAGTGGAACGAACCCAACCGCAACGCCTGGGATCAACTGCGCGCGCTGCACGCCGCGAACCCGACGACGAAGCTGCTCGTGTCGTCGCTGCACACCGACGATGCCGCCATCAGCCGGCTCCTCGCGCGCGGCGCGTCGGGAGTCGTCGGACGGTCGGCGAGCGCCGCCGATCTGCGCGCCGGGGTCGATGACGTGGTCGCGGGTCGAATCGTCCGCCCCGCGGTGCTTCGACCCTCCCCCACGGACGCGCGGCAGACCGTCCCCTCCGACGGGCTGACCGCACGTCAGGCGCAGATCGTCGATCTCATCTGCTCGGGCATGCCGAACGCGCAGATCGCCGAGCGCCTGCACCTGAGCGTCAACAGCATCGAGTCGCACATCAGAGGCGCCTACCGCGCGATGGACGTGCAGACGCGCCCTCAAGCCGTGTTGTGGGGTCTGGCGCGCGGCTACGGTGGTCATGTGTCTGACGATCACTGGCCGCCAGCCGCGGCCCCCACCTCATCATCCGGCTCGTCGACGCACCCAACCGATGACGACGAGTCGCAGGCCCGTGACCTCGCCGAGTGGCTCGCCGAACAAGCCGACGCGGGCCTCGAGGGCGCGGACGAGGCAACCATCCGCGACGTCATCGGCGCGATGATCGAGCACCCTCGGTTTCCGTGCCTCGGAGCGCGTTCGGCGCTGAAACGCGACGGCGCGCTCGTCCGCGTCTTCGACGACATGACCGATGACGCGTGTCTCTCAACGCTCAGCGCTGAGCTGGCTGACTTCGCCGCGATCGAGCGTGGCCCGCGCGAGTTCGGCTCGTTCATCGCCGTCTTCCGTCGCCCGCGGGCGGGTGACGAGCGGGAGTTCGAGAACCTCCTGTGGGGCATGCTGCAGCGATTGCACGATCGTGACGACGCGCCGTGGGCCGAGCGCGTGTCGCCCGACACGACGTCACCGCACTTCAGTTTCAGCCTCGGCGGCGTGCCGTTCTTCCTCGTCGGGTTGCATCCGCAGGCCTCGCGCATCGCGCGCCGTGCTCCGCTGACGACGGTCGTGTTCAACCTGCACGATCAGTTCGAGCAGCTGCGAGCTGACGGCGGCTTCGACCGGATGCGCGACGCGATCCGCCGCCGCGATGCTGCGTTGCAGGGTTCGATCAATCCGGTCGTCACCGATCATGGACGCTCGTCGGAGGCGCGTCAGTACTCTGGGCGGCACGTGGAGGACGACTGGCGTGCCCCGTTCACCGCGCGCCCTTCGAAGGAGAATTCTGATGACTGACCCGCGACGCCCGCGATCCCCCCACCCGCCGACGCCGCGGCCGCCGTACGCGGGCGGCCCCGAAGCTCCCGCCGACGGTTGGTCGCGCATCGCCCCGCAGACGGGGGTGCTCGTGCCGCTGGCGGCCGGCCAGGTGCTCGAGGTCGTCGACCCGTGCGGTGAGCAGGTGAGCGACTTCTACGCCGTCATGCAGGGCGACATCGCCGAGTGCTTCTCGGCGGGGCGCACCGTCGACTACAACAACACGTTGTACCCATCGACGGGGCACCGGTTGTGGAGCAACCGCAGCAGCGTCATGGCGACGATCGTCGCGGACTCGGTGGGCATCCACGACATGACGGTGACGCCGTGCAGCCAGCAGACGTTCGACATCCTCTACCCCGAGTTCGACGGCGCCCCGCACCCGAGTTGCTTCGCGAACCTGTGCGGCGCGCTCGAACCCGTCGGCGTCGCGCCCGACCACATCGGCACGACGCTCAACATCTTCATGGACGTGTGGACGAGCCCCGACGGTGAACTGCACATCGACCCGCCGCCGACGCAGGCGGGTGACGTCTTCGCCATCCGCGCCGAAGCCGACCTGTTCGTCGGGCTGACGGCCTGCTCGGCCGAGAAATCGAACGCCGGCGTCTGCAAACCCATCGACTACCGGGTGCGCTGAGGCGCTGACGTCGCACCGGCCCGGTCAGCGAAAGTGGTGAAACAGGCGGCCGTTCAGGCCCCGTCGGGGCTCAGGCGCTCCGAGCAGAATGAGCATCGAGATGGCCCATGGTGTGTCACGACCACGCGAAATAGCGCGCGTTCATGACGCAACATCCTTGGGTGGGGAGGCGTTGTGCGCCGACACTGCGCTCCGATGGTCAGGAGAACGTGACGCCCGACCCCGCCCATTTGGTGCCGTCCTTGATAAAGGACGCGACGTTGAGCGTCACGGTTGTCGTGCCCTAGCCGTCGACAGTCACGAGGTCACTGAGCGACACGGGGGCCGGGTTGGCGCTGCTCGTGCCGGAGGAGTTCGTGAGTGAGATGCCGATGTACGTGTTGCAGTCCTGGGCTGTTGAACTGGCAGGACCACTACAGCCGCCGTTCGGCGTGCCGGCTGTACCGGAGCCCGCGACGCCGGTGCCGCCCGTCAACGCGTAGCTCTTGCCGTTCGTCAGGTTCATCGTGCCACCGGCGCTCGTGTTGAACGCGAAGAACGCCGACGCAGGCAGCGGACGGCCCTTGATGATCTGCGAACACGGGTCCGCCGCCATTGCCGGAGCCGCGCTAGCGACGGCAATGGCGGGGATGCTCCAGGCGGCGCCCCGAGCGACGGCGCGGCGGGTGGAATGCGACATGTGTCCTCCAGCGGGCGGTCGAGGCGTTTTTTTGAGTCAACTCAAGATGACGCAATTCTGTCTCGCCCCCTGCGCAACGGAGTGCCACGCCCCTGTGATGTACGACGCAACCGCCCCTTCGAGCGTACTCGACAGGGCGTGCGTCATGCCCCCGAGCGCCCCGTCGTCACGCGCCAGCGCAGGTTCGTCGGCAGCTCCTCGAGCAGGCGCAGCCAGAGCTCCGACGACGTCGGGTAGCTCGGCACCGCGTGCCGAAGGACGCCGATCGGCACCTGGCCGACGATGGCGACCGTCGCCGCGTGGACGAGTTCGGCCGTCTCGTGGCCGACGAACGTCGCGCCGAGCAGGCACCCGGTCGCACGGTCGACGACGATCTTGGCGCTCCCCACACCGTCGTCACGCAGCAGAGCCGTGCCCGCGGCGCTCGCGAACGGCACCGCGACGGTGACGACGTCATGCCCCGCTTCGCGCGCCTGAGCCTCGCTCTAGCCGACCGCCGCGACCTGCGGGTCCGTGAACACGACCTGAGGGACGGGAACGTCACGCGGCGGCGGCGTCTCGTGCGCGCCGGCGAGTCGGGCGCCGAGCACGCGCGCCTCGTACTTGCCCATGTGTGTCAGCGGCGCGCCGCCGCCGGCGTCACCGATGGCGTGCAGCCAGGTCGGCAGGCGCCCGGCGCGCAAATCGTCCGCGTTGACGCCGACCGCGTCGAGACCGATGTCGTCGAGGCGCGGGCGACGGCCGGTGGCGCGCAGGAGTTCGTCGGCGACGATCCGCTCGCTGCCCGATTCATCCGCTCGCTAGCGGCACGCACTCGGGCGCGTGATGCTCGAACGCGCGGGCGCCGTCGCGGGTCACGTCGGGCAGTGCCACCCAGAGCTGGACGCCGTGCAGCGTCTCGGTGCCGGGCGTCGAGACCTCGGAGTGGACGATGCCGCGGCCGCTCGTCATGAGGTTGACCTCGCCGGGCGGATGACGGCGTGCGCGCCACCAGAATCATGGTGTTCGATGGCGCCCTCGAACAACCTCGAGACCGTCTGCAGCCCGGTGTGGGGGTGCGGCGGCACGTCCATGCCGACGCCGCGTTCCGGGCCGTAGTGGTCGACGAAGCACCACGCCCCGACGAACGAGCGGTCGCGGTGCGGCAGGGTGCGTCGCACCTCGAGGGCACGCAGCCCGCCGAGCGGAACCTGGCGGGGTGAGAGAACCTGAACGACGCCCTCGACGGGGCGTTCTGCGGTGGGCGCCTCGTTCGCCTGGGCGACGATCACACCTGCAGGGTCGAGTCCACCGGCGGCCCTGACGTCGGCGTCGGCGCCTGACGTGCGGGCACCGGCGTCGCGGGTAGTGGTCCGACGAGCGCCGTCGCGTGGGTATGGCGGGTGGGTGTTGTCGTGAACACCGTCGCCCTGGATGCCGGACGGGTAGGCGCCGGCGCCGGCGTGATGCGTGGTGTTGGTGCGGGCGCCTGTGTCCTGGGTGTCGTCGAGCATTTCAGCGCTCCCTGATGTGGACCGTCAGCCCCGACGAATGGGGCCCTCATGCCACCCAAGCACCCACGGTGTGCAGGAGCAACAGTCGGCCGATCGTTGTGGACGAAAATCGCAGTTGGGTCGCTCTGCACCGTTAGGAGGGAGGGCGTGGGAACCGTCGCGCCGCGCGGGCTCGCTACCGCTCACTCGCGCGTCGCCCCTCCCAAATCCCCAACCTGTCATGCCGCAGAGAAGTAGGACCCCCGCCGGGCGACTTCATCGCCGATCCGGCGGGGTCCTACTCATCTGCGGAGGGCGTGGGATTTGAACCCACGGTTGGTTTCCCAACTCCGGTTTTCAAGACCGGTGCACTCGGCCACTATGCGAGCCCTCCTCGTCGCTGCACCAACCGCGAACACCACGGGCAACGACCCGTCGAGCGCATCGTCGTCGACGCTCCCAGCAGGGCCGAACCCAGGCGTCGCACGGCAACCGCGCAACGAGAAACCATCGTAAGGCACTGGCGCGCCAACGCAGATTGGGTAGGCTCGACGGGAAGTTGTCCGTTCACATGACATGGAGCCACATCATGGGCAAGATCTCCTTCCTCGCCGGCGGCGTCGTCGGCTACGTCCTCGGTACGCGCGCCGGGGAGAAGCGCTACGAGCAGATCAAGAAGCAGGCCGACAAGGCCTGGCAGAACCCGGCGGTCCAGGAGAAGGTCACCGCCGCAACCGAGCAGGTCAAGACGAAGGCCCCCGCCGTCGCTGCTGCCGTCGGCCAAAAGGCTGCCGACGCGGGCAAGAACGCGGGCCAGGCTGCTGCCGCCAAGGCGGGCGACGCCAAGGACGCCGTCGCGAACCGCGGCGACAAGGACCTGCCGGAGACCATCCACCGCGGCGAGGACGGCGAACTCCACGCCGACACGAGCGGTTTCGGCCCGGGCGGCGAGAAGCTTCCCTGACCTTTCGGGTCGTACGCCCAAATTCCGACTGCGACGCGTCGTGAAGCACTCCGAGCCGGTCTTTCACCCCTTCGGGCGCGACATTTCGCGGCGCATCGCGTAGATTCGCAGACAACGCGGCCTAACGCGGCGCCTTCGGGGCACCGTTCTGGCTGCGACAGGTTAGAGAAGAGGATTCATCCATGAACCGCAGTGATCTTGCCAGCACCATCGCCCAGCGCACCGGCGTCAGCGTCAAGGACGCCTCCGCCGTCATCGCCGGCCTGAATGACGTCATCATCGAGGCCGTCGGCCGCGGCGAGAAGATCCAGCTCCCGGGTCTGCTCACGATCGAGCGCGTCGAGCGCGCCGCCCGCACGGGCCGCAACCCGCAGACGGGCGCCGAGATCGAGATCCCGGCCGGCTACGCCGCCAAGGTCACGGCAGGCTCCAAGCTCAAGGCTGCTGCCAAGGGCTGACCCAACGCCTGACACACGAAGGGCCCGCGCCGACACGGCGCGGGCCCTTCGTCATGCTCGAACGTCGGACCTGACGATGAACTCGGGTCAGGAAGCCACCTGCTCCGCGTGCGCGCGACCGGCCGCGATCATGTCCTCGCGCGAAACGATCTTCACGCGCTCGCGGCCCGCGCCCGCGCCGAGGGCGATCTCCTGCGCGTCCAAGCGCTCCCAGTCGTCCCACAGCGTCACGTCGACACCGCTGTCGAGCAGGTGACGCAACAGCGCGTCCTCGTCGTCGACGGCCGGCGCCACGAGCGACGGCAGGTCCTCGAGCAGGCAACGGATCGTCTCCGACGCGTCCGACTTCGTGTGGCCGATGAGGCCCACAGGGCCGCGCTTGATCCAGCCCGTCACGTACGTCGCTGCAATCGGCTCTCCGGACTGGTCGAGCACGCGGCCGGCCTCGTTCGGCACGACGCCGCGGGCGTCGTCGAAGGGCAGGTTCTGCAGCGGCGACGAGTAGTACCCGACGGCGCGGTACACGGCCTGCACGTCCCAGTCGATCGTCTCCCCCGTGCCGCGCACGTTGCCGTCGCCGACGAACTCGGTGCGCTCGGTGCGCAACCCCGTCACGGCATCCTCACCGAGCACCTCGACCGGCGCCTGGCAGAGGTGGATGTGGATGCGGTGCGGCGCCCCGGTGGGCTCGGTGTCGAGGTACTTGAGCAATGTGTTGACGACGAGCTTCGTCGACTTGCTCGCGTTGATCGCCGCCTGGCCGGCCTCGTCGATCTCGAAGCCCTCCGGCTCGACGATGACGTCGACGCTCGGCGAGTGCGACAGCTCGCGGAACTCCATCGGCGTGAACTTCAGCTGCGCCGGGCCACGGCGAGCGAACACGTGGACGTCCGTCGCCTCGTTGAGCGCGAGGCCCTGGTAGACGTTGTCCGGGATCTCCGTGGTGAGCTGCTCGTCCGCGGGCTTGGCGAGCATGCGGGCCACGTCGAGGGCCACGTTGCCGGCACCGATGACGGCGACGCTCTTCGCCGTGAGCGGCCAATCGCGCGGGGCGTCCGGGTGACCGTCGTACCAACTGACGAAGTCCGCGGCGCCGTAGCTGCCCGGAAGGTCGATTCCCGGGATCTCGAGCGGGCGGTCCGAGGACGCACCGGTGGAGAAGATCACCGCGTCGTAGTGCTGCTGCAGACGCTCGAGGTCGACGTCCGTGCCGTAGTCGACGTTGCCGATGAAGCGGATGCGATCCCCCGAGAGCACCCGCCGCAGCGCCTTGACGATCTCCTTGATCCGCGGGTGATCGGGCGCCACCCCGTAGCGCACGAGCCCGTACGGAGCCGGAAGTCGGTCGAAGATGTCGACCGTCGCACTCTCGTGCTCCTTGGTGAGGATGTCGGCCGCGTAGATTCCTGCGGGGCCGGCACCGATGATCGCTACGCGTGGTGCGCGCACATGACCTCCTTGGTCGGGAGGTTCACCCCAAGGTGACGGGGTGAACCGTCGGATGGGGTGCGTTCAGATGTAGAGCGCGGGGTCCGTGAACGGGTCGACGGCAGGCGCCTGGGGCACCCGAACCTTCGCCGGAACACCCACCGCGACGCCCGTGGCCGGGACGTCCTTGACGACGACGGCGTTGGCGCCCACCTGAGCGCCGTTGCCGACGACGACGGGCCCGAGGATGCGGGCACCCGCGCCGACCGTGACGCCGTCACCGAGCGTGGGATGACGCTTGACCTTGGCCAGCGTGCGCCCACCGAGGTTGACCCCGTTGTAGAGCATGCAGTCGTCGCCGACCTCGCTCGTCTCACCGATGACGACGCCCATGCCGTGATCGATGAAGAAGCGGCGACCGATCGTCGCGCCCGGGTGGATCTCGACGCCGGTGACGGCGCGCGTCACCTGCGAGCCGAGGCGCGCGGGCAGCTTCCATCGCCCCCCGCGCTGCCACATGGCGTGTGTGACGCGGTGGCTCCACACGGCGTGCAGACCGGGCGACGCGAGCGCCATCTCGAGGCGCGAGCCGCCCGCGGGGTCGCGCGCCAGCGCAGCGTCGACGTCCTCGGCCATGGTTCGGGCCACGGCCTTGCCTGCGTCACGCACGCGCGTGAGTGGGTTCTTCGCCACCGTTCCTCCTCGTCAGGTCACCAGTGAAGCGACCGGCCTTGAGGGTCAACCCCTCCAAGGCCGGTCGTCTTCCCCACATCAGTCGTCGAGCACGCCCTCGAACAGGATGGTCGACAGGTAGCGCTCACCGAAGCTCGGGATGATGACGACGATCGTCTTGCCCTCGTTCTCGGGACGAGCGGCGACCTGCGAGGCGGCGTAGAGCGCGGCGCCCGAGGAGATACCCGTGAGGAGGCCTTCCTCGGTGGCGGCCTTGCGCGCCCATTCGACGGAGGTGGCGGCGTCGACGTCGATGACCTCGTCGTAGATCTCACGGTTGAGGATCTCGGGCACGAAGTTGGCGCCGAGGCCCTGGATCTTGTGCGGGCCGGCCTGACCACCGTTGAGGATGGCCGACTCGGCCGGCTCGACGGCGATCATCTGCACCTCGGGCTTGCGCTCCTTGAGCACCTCACCGACGCCCGTGATCGTGCCGCCCGTGCCGATGCCCGCGACGACGATGTCGACGGCTCCGTCGGTGTCGCGCCAGATCTCCTCGGCCGTCGTGCGGCGGTGCACCTCGGGGTTGGCCGTGTTGGCGAACTGACGGGCGAGGACGGCGCCCCGCTCCTCGGCGATGGCCTCGGCCTTCGCGACGGCACCCTTCATGCCCTCCGAGCCCGGGGTGAGCACGAGCTCGGCGCCGAAGCCCTTGAGCAGCGCGCGGCGCTCCTTCGACATCGTCTCCGGCATCGCGAGGACGACGTCGTAGCCCTTCGCAGCGCCGACCATGGCGAGCGCGATACCCGTGTTGCCCGAGGTGGCCTCGACGATCGTGCCGCCCGGCTTCAGCTCACCGGAGGCCTCCGCGGCCTCGATGATCGCCTTGCCGATGCGGTCCTTGACGGACGCGCCGGGGTTGTTGAACTCGAGCTTCGCGGCCACCGTGGCGCCCGAGTCGATGATGCGGTTGATCCGCACGAGCGGCGTGTTGCCGATGGCCTGGGTGACGTCGTCGAGGATGGGCATGGGCTGACCTCCGTGTGATCCGAGTGAGCGGGATGATTAGAACTGCTTATGAGCATACCAACGTGTGGTTATCGCGAAACCTTCCCCCGAGAGCTTCACTTCCTTTAGCACACGAGGGCGTTGACTAATTCCCGGGTGACATGTGATGGTGCATCCCAGCAGTTACGCGCCGGTAACGCCGTTTAGACTGAGGCGCATGTCAGCCCTTCAGATCGTCGCCGCAGTGATCTGCGTCGTCATCACCGTCGTGGGCGTCGCGCTGCTGGTGCGAGCGGTCATGCGGATGGCGTCGCTGTTCCGACTCGGCGCCCCCGAAAAGCGCACCGATTCACCGGGTGCCCGCACCGCCACGCTCCTTCGCGAATTCCTCGGCCACACGCGCATGGCGCGCCTGCCGATCGTCGCGATCGCCCACTGGTTCACGATGATCAGCTTCGGCGTGCTGTTCTTCACGCTGGTCAACGCCTACGGCCAGATCTTCGACCCGGCCTACGCCCTGCCGCTCATCGGCCACTTCCCGCCGTACGAGTGGCTCACCGAGTTCATGGCGTGGACGGGCTTCGCCGGCATCCTGTGGCTCATCTGGAACCGCCGCAAGCACCACCCGGCGCGTTCGGCGGGTAAGGACGGACGCAAGTCGCGCTTCTTCGGTTCGACGTTCTGGCAGGCCTACTACGTCGAGTTCACGATCTTCGGCGTCGGCGCCTGCATCCTGACGCTGCGTGCCCTCGAGTACGCCCTCGCCGCAGTCACGGACAACGACCACGCGAGCGCCCTGCACTTCCCGCTCACCTTCTTCCTCGGCATGCCGCTGGAATCGATGGGCCGTGAGGGCATCGAGCAGTTCATCGTCGCCGTCGCCGCCATCAAGATCCTCATCTCGATGGCCTGGATGATCACGATCTCCCTCAACACGACGATGGGTGTCGCCTGGCACCGCTTCCTCGCCTTCTTCAACATCTGGTTCAAGCGCAACGCCGACGGCCGCACGTCGCTCGGCGCGCTGCAGCCGATGAAGGTCGACGGCGAGCCGGTGACGAACGTCGAGGAGCTCGACTTCGACGAGGACACGAGCTTCGGCGTCGGCAAGGTCGAGGACTTCACCTGGAAGGGCCTGCTCGACTTCTCCACCTGCACCGAGTGCGGCCGCTGCCAGAGCCAGTGCCCCGCCTGGAACACCGAGAAGCCGCTGTCGCCCAAGCTGCTCATGATGACGCTGCGCGACCACTCGTCGGCCAAGGCGCCGTTCCTGCAGGCCGCTGCGGCCGGCAAGAGCGCCCCCGCGACGACGGACGGCGAGGCACCCAAGGGTGACTACAGCAACGTCAACCTCCTCGAGACGGCCCTCATCGGCGACACGGGTTACGACATCGAGAACCCGCTGACGGCGTACAACCCGCACGGCCCCGACGCCGTCATCGATCAGGACGTCCTGTGGTCGTGCACCACCTGTGGCGCCTGCGTCGAGCAGTGCCCCGTCGACATCGAGCACGTCGATCACATCGTCGACATGCGTCGCTACCAGACCCTCATCGAGTCCGCGTTCCCGCAGGAGCTCGCCGGTCTGTTCAAGAACCTCGAGAACAAGCAGAACCCCTGGGGCATGTCGGCGCGTGCGCGCCTCGACTGGGCCAAGGGTCTGCCGTTCGACGTCAAGGTCATCGGCTCCGACGTCGAGTCGGCCGACGACGTCGAGTGGCTGTTCTGGGTCGGCTGCGCCGGCGCCTACGAGGACCGCGCGAAGAAGACGACGCGTGCCGTCGCCGAGTTGCTGCACACCGCGGGCGTTGACTTCGCCGTCCTCGGTGACGGCGAGAGCTGCACCGGTGACCCGGCTCGTCGCGCCGGTAACGAGATCCTGTTCCAGATGCTCGCGGGCCAGAACGTCGAGACGCTCAACGACGCGAACGTCAAGAAGATCGTCGTCACCTGCGCACACTGCTTCAACACGATCAAGAACGAGTACCCGCAGATCGGCGGCGAGTTCGAGGTCGTCCACCACACGCAGCTGCTCAACCGCCTCGTGCGCGAGAAGAAGCTGACGCCGGTGGCTGCTCCGGAGGAGTTCGCGAAGCAGCCGAAGGACAAGTCGGGTGCTGCCTCCACGGGCAAGAGCGTCACGTACCACGACCCGTGCTACCTCGGCCGTCACAACAACGTGTACGCGCCGCCGCGTGAGCTCATCGGGGCTCTGCCGGGTGTGGAGTACAAGGAGATGGAACGTTCGGGCATGACCTCGTTCTGCTGCGGCGCCGGTGGCGCGCGCATGTGGATGGAGGAGAAGCTCGGCCAGCGCATCAACGTCAACCGCACGAAGGAAGCCGTCGCAACCGGCGCCGACCGCATCGCCATCGGCTGCCCGTTCTGCCGCGTCATGATGACGGACGGTCTCACCGCCGAGCAGAGCAACGGCGACGCCCGCGAAGAGGTCGAGGTCGTCGACGTCGCCAACATGCTCCTTGCGGCTGTGCGCCGCGGCGAGGAGCAGAAGGAGAACGACGAGGCGGAGCAGACCGTCTGATCGCTCCAGCACGGCTGACATGAGGCGTGGCACCCACCGATTCGGTGGGTGCCACGCCTCGTTGTTGCCGGTGTTCGTTCACAGGAGGTGACGGCTGTGGGCTCCATCACTCGGGCCGGGCGGGCCCTTCCACAGGCCGCTCGAGGCGGCACATGACGAGGCGGTGAGCGCTTCGTAACGTCGCGGGCATGAGCAGCCTCGCAGACGACATCAGGGCCCAGGCGCGGGTGGCCCGTACGGTCGGCACCTCTTTGTCGACGACCGCATCGAACACCCGCACGAAGATCACGACGATGCACTGGAAGTCGACGTCGGCCGACTTCTGCCGTCAGAAGCTGACGGAGTTCACGCGGATCATGGATCAGCGCAGCGCTGACGCACATGCCCTCGCCATCACGATCGATAAGCACGCCGCGAGCGTCGAATCCCGCGTCGACACGCTCGAGACGATCGTCGGGTTGCCCGGCCGTGCGGTGGACGCCGTCACTGGCCCGCCCACGCATTCGCGCCCCATCCCCACCGAGGCCATCCGGGGTGGTGCGGCCCGATGAACGTCGAGACGAGCACCCGCCCGCAGTTGTCGGTGAGGGTGGATGTCGGTGACGAGTCGACGACGCGCACGTGTCACGTCGCAGAGGGAACGTTTGACGTCGGCACGGCGCGCGGAACCTACGAGAGCGTCGCGGTCGAGGAGATCATCGCGCACCTGACGTACGACATCACGGCGGCTGGGCCGGACGCGACGTGCGCCGTGGCGGCCGTCGTCACCGCGGGCGAGGACCTGCACGTCTACGCCCTCGCCGAGCGGTGCGAGGGCACCTGGACCGACCGGCGTCAGCCGCTGGAGCCCGTCCCCACCACCTGGGAGGACGTGCGCAGCGGCATCGTCATGGCCGCCCTCGATCTCCTCGCAGCCGCGGGGGTGTCGTCATGAGAGCGCCCGACGGGTCGTCGTCCGTTTCGTTCAAGGTCCACGGCCCGAGCGCCTCGCACGTCGACGCGAAGCTGTCCGACCTGCGGCTCACCGCCGCAACCTTCCGCACGGTCGCCGACGAGTGTGACGGTCATTTCTCCACCGTCTTCACCATCGAGTGGAACCTGCCCTTCCGCGGCGATGTCCTGTCGCCGGGCACGAGCGCGGCGTGTGCGAAGGCCATCCTCGGCCTGACCATCGGCAAGCAGGGCCTGATGGCCGCGCAGGTGCGCGCCAGCATCATGGCGGCGTTCCTCGACTACTCGGTCAAGACCTACGAGGACGCAGAGCTGATCGCGGGTCAGTTCGTCGACCGGCTAGCCCTCCCCGCCGACCTCGTCATGACCGGCCTGAAGCTCAACCACGTCATCGCGGATGCCATCTCGGGCAAAGACGTCGATCTGGCCACGATCCAACGCGAGGCACCCGATGCCATCGACATGGTTGTCCAGGTCGTCTCCGATGTGCTGCCCGGCCCCTACGCCCAGGACATCACGGCCCTGCACGCCGCCACGATCGTTCTCACAGGCGTCCCGAAACGCGTGGGCACCCGACTGACGTCCGACCCGAACTCGGCGACTAAGGCACCGGAGGTGCGGAGCGTGAGCGAGGCGGCCGGGCGTATCCCGGAGCTCTACAAGAACCCCGAGAACGCCGGGCACATCCAGGTGCAACGCGTCGTCGATCCGACAACGGGTCAGGGGGCGTGGACGCTCATCCTGCCGGGCACCTCGACGTTCGCGCCGAACGGCAAGAACGGTTTCAACGGCAACGGCAACCTCTACGCCGCAGCCGGCCGCCAGAGTCCGGTCGAAGCTGCGGCGCTGACGGCCCTGCGTCAGGCCATGGCGAAGGAAGGCGTGGCAGGCAAGGGCGAGCCGGTCATCGTCCTCGGCCACTCTCAGGGTGGCATGGTGGCCACGAACATGGCGCGCCACCAGGTGAAGGGTGACATCAACATCACGCACGTCGTCACGTACGGCTCGCCGGTGGGACACCTCAAGGTGCCGCACAAGACCTCCGTGCTCAACGTCGAGAACTCGGCCGACCCCGTGCACCGGATCGACGGGCGCGCCAACGGAACCGGTGAACCGAACCGCACCCGGGTCGTGTTCACGGATCCAGGCTCGCTCACCGCGCCGGACGGCTCGACGGACAACTTCGAGGCGCACAGCATGGCGCGCTACAAGGACAACTACCAGGCCATCTCGGAACAGGTCAGGAGCCATCCCGAATCGCAGGTGGCGCAGTACGAGCAATCCACCGAGAAGTTCTTCACCGGCAACGCCCGCACCTACACATTCGATCTCGCAACGGTGGATCCGTCCTCCGAGACGAAGCCCTCACAACCGCCCCAGGGAAAGTCGGAGCCCTACCGTCCGTCGGGCGCGCCGCTCCCGTTGCGCAGTAGGTGATCGATGAGGAACTGCGACGACTCCTTGTGCCAACGCATCGGCCGCCACAGCATGGCGTGCCAGCCCGGCAGATCGACGAACCGTGCGTCGCCACCGGCGGCGGTGATGCGCTCGACGAGATCGGCGGTCGCCGCCGGATCGGTGACGGTGTCCTGGCGTCCGTGGATACCGAGGAACGGCGTCGTGCCGAACGGCTCGGCCTCGTATTCGTCACTCGCCCAGGGCGCGAGACCGACGACGGCCGCGAGGTCATCGCCCTCGTCGCTCGTGGCGAGGTCGAGGGCCACGCGTCCGCCCATCGAGTGGCCGACGACGGCGAGGGGCAGCCCCGGGTATTGGCGGCGCAGCTCACGCAGCGCCCACCGGGCGTCCTGAACGGCCGGCTTCTCGGGCTCGTTCCAACCGCGCACCGCGAGGCGCAGCACGGCTCCCCCGATCCGTCCGTGACTGCGGCGCTCCACGTCGCGGGCGAAGGGGATGACGCGTAGGTAGGCCGGGTCGCCGCGGTACATGGCGATGCTGGCGTTGACCTCCCCGCCGTGGATGAACAGGGCGACGGCCTCGGGATGCTTGGCTCGCGGCAACGACAGCACCGGACTCGCGGTGACCGGCTTGCCGGAGCGCTTCGTCGTCGCGGGCCGATTGGGCGCCTCGACGGTGACGGCTTCGTCGTCGAGGGAGGCAACGTCGTCGTCCACGACCGAGCCGTCGGTGAGCAGGGAGTCGGCCACGTCGTCGAGGGTGTCGGCCACGCGGTCGCCGAACTCACTCTCGTCGACCGTTCGGGCCGGCGCGTCGGGCACCGGTTCGGAGCGCGGCGCTTCCGCAGCGCCCGACGACTTCGCGCTACTCGCCTCGGCGCCCGTCACGGCTCAGACCGTGGTGTGGTGGAAGTTGGCGAAGCTGCGGCTGGCGGTGGGGCCACGCTGGCCCTGATAGTGCGAGCCGTACTGCGCGCTGCCGTAGGGGTGCTCGGCGGGCGAGGTGAGCTGGAAGAAGCACAGCTGGCCGATCTTCATGCCCGGCCACAGCTTGATCGGCAAGGTGGCGACGTTGCTCAACTCGAGGGTCACGTGCCCCGAGAAACCCGGGTCGACGAAGCCGGCGGTCGCGTGCGTGAGCAGACCGAGGCGGCCCAGCGACGACTTTCCTTCGACTCGCGCCGCGACGTCGTCCGGCAGCGTGATCGTCTCGTACGTGGAGCCGAGCACGAACTCGCCGGGGTGAAGGATGAACGGCTCGTCGGGCTCGACCTCGACGAGGCGCGTGAGCTCGGGCTGCTCCTCGGCCGGGTCGATGAAGGGGTACTTGTGGTTGTCGAACAGGCGGAACAACCGGTCGAGACGAACGTCGATGCTCGACGGCTGGATCATCGACGGGTCGAAGGGGTCGAGCACGACCCGCTCGTCGTCGATCTGTCGCTTGATGTCCCGGTCAGAAAGCAGCACGTCTCACACAGTAGTCGACCGTCGTTCCGGGAGCAGGCGCCCGAGGCAGTCTGCTCGAAGAACGGCAACGGATCACTGCGCGGAGGGTCGGCGTGCACGCGTCCCCGCGACCCGCTAAAGTAGCGAAACGCCCCGGAAATCCGGGGCCGTGCGGGCGTAGCTCAATGGTAGAGTGCCAGCTTCCCAAGCTGGACACGCGGGTTCGATTCCCGTCGCCCGCTCCATCACACGTCGTCCTCGTCCGCCTTTCGAGCGGCACATTCGGCGCACACCCCGAGCAATGCCGCGTGTTGCGCGTCCACCGAGAAGCCGGTGAGCTCCCGAATCCGCGCCACGAGTGGCGTGAACTCCTCCACGGCGACATCCGTGAAGCGCTCGCAGCGCACACACTGCAGATGCGCGTGACCGTGCCCGGCGTGACCCGAATGGGCATCTTCAGCGGCATCATCGCCCGCCGCGCACAGCTGCTCGAGGCTCGCGAGGTGGTAGATCGTGGCTCCGCCGGGCACGTGCGTGTGCCGCACGATTCCTCCGTCGACGAGAGCCTGGAGCGAGCGGTAGATCGTCGCCCGGTGCACCCCCGGCTCGAGATCGGCCACCGCCGTCGCGATCGCCTCCGCGTCGAGGTGGCGCGAATCGGCGTCCAACACCTCGATGACGGCACGGCGCCCCGGCGTCAACCGCTCCCCCGCAGCGCGCAGACGCTCCACCGCAGCTTCGACCCGACTCTTCGCTTCGCCCACGCCTCCATCGTCACCCGAGGCCCCGGGACGGGCAAGCGCACCCCGTGTTGCGAGCATTACTCGCGAGTAGCACAATGCAGGAGACCCATTTTTCACGCTGCGGAGGATCCGTGACTCACTACAAGAGCAACGTTCGCGACATCGAGTTCAACCTCTTCGAGGTGTTCAACCGCCAGGACGTCCTGGGCACCGGCATCTACGAAGACGTCGACGAGGACGTGGCCCGCGACATCGTCCACCAGGTGGCGAAGCTCGCCGAGGGCGATCTGAGCGCCAGCCTCGTCGACTCCGACCGCAACCCGCCGGTCTACGACCCGTCGACGAAGTCGGTCACGATGCCCGAGTCGTTCAAGAAGTCCTACTCCGCATACATCGACGCAGGCTGGGGCATGCTCGACGCCCCCGTCGAGCTCGAGGGCATGAAGGTTCCGCCGTCGGTGCGTTGGTCGCTCGCCGAGCTCGTCTGCGGCGCCAACCCGGCCGTCCACATGTTCTCCGCCAGCTACGCGTTCGCCTCCCTCCTGTACTACATGGGTAACGACGAGCAGAAGAAGCTCGCCAAGCACATCGTCGACGGCGCCTGGCACTGCACCATGGTGCTCACCGAGCCCGACGCCGGTTCGGACGTCGGCGCCGGCCGCACCAAGGCCACGCAGAACGACGACGGCACGTGGAACATCACGGGCGTCAAGCGCTTCATCACCTCGGCCGAGTCGGACATGGTCGACAACGTCGTCCACTTCGTCCTGGCCCGCCCCGAGGGCGCAGGCCCCGGCACGAAGGGCCTGTCGCTCTTCATCGTCCCGAAGTACCACGTCGACCTCGAGACCGGTGAGCTCGGCGAGCGCAACGGCGCCTACGTGACGAACGTCGAGGACAAGATGGGCCTCAAGGTCTCCACGACCTGCGAGGTCACCTTCGGTGACGAGCACCCGGCCGTGGGCACGCTGCTCGGCGATGTCCACGACGGCATCGCGCAGATGTTCAAGGTCATCGAGAACGCCCGCATGTTCGTCGGCACGAAGGCCATCGCGACGCTCTCGACCGGTTACCTCAACGCGCTCGAGTACGCCAAGGAGCGCGTCCAGGGTGCCGACATGACGACGCCGGCCAAGGACGCCCCGCGCGTCACGATCACCCACCACCCGGACGTTCGTCGCAGCCTCATGCTGCAGAAGGCGTACGCGGAGGGTCTGCGCTCGCTCGTCGTCTACACGGCGTGCCAGCAGGACATCGTCGACCAGGCGCAGAAGGGCAACCCGGCCGTCGAGCTCGAAGAGGGCACCGAGGCAGAGCTGGCAGCTCGCCTCAACGACCTGCTGCTGCCCATCGTCAAGGGCGTCGGCTCGGAGCGCGCCTGGGTGCTGCTGGGCACCGAGTCGCTGCAGACGTACGGCGGTTCGGGCTTCCTCAAGGAGTACCCCGTCGAGCAGTACGTGCGTGACGCGAAGATCGACACGCTGTACGAAGGCACAACCGCCATTCAGGGCCTCGACTTCTTCTTCCGCAAGATCGTCAAGGACCAGGGCGTCGCACTCGGTGAGCTGCAGAAGCAGATCATGGCCACGATCTCCGAGGCTCCGGCCTCGCTGCAGCGTGAGGCCGGCCTGCTCGGCCAGGCCGCGACCGACCTCAAGGACATGGGCGAGTTCATGTTCGGCGCTGCGATCAACTCGCTCGAGAAGCCGACGGACGCCTACAAGGTCGGCCTGACGTCGACGCGCCTGCTGCTGGCTGCGGGCGACGTCGTCATCGGCTGGCTGCTGCTCAAGGCCGCCGTCGTCGCGCAGGCCCGTCTCGACGCGGGTGACGCCGGCAAGGACGAGGACTTCTACACCGGCAAGGTGGCCGCCGCGCAGTTCTTCGCGCGCACGGTGCTGCCGCGCATGGCGTCGGAGAAGGCCATCACCCTCGCCGAGGACGGCGCCCTCATGGACGTCCCCGAAGCTGCGTTCTGATCCGAACGCTCCACGCGAGTGGCCCGACACCCCCACCCCGGGTGCCGGGCCACTCGGCTTTTCTGCGGCTACTTCGTCCGGTCGGAGGCGAGTAATCCGTACTTGATCGTGTCGGTCCATTCGCCCTTCGACCAGAAGTCCTCGCGCAGGTACGCCTCCCGCGTCATCCCGAGGCGCTCACACAGGCGCGCGGAGGCATCGTTGCGACCGTCCATCTGCGCTTCGAGGCGGTGCAGCGGGAAGTGTGCGAAGACGGCGTCGATGAAGGCCGCCACAGCCTCGGTCGCCAACCCCTTCCCTGCCACCTCCGGGGAGAACACCCACCCGATCTCGGCCCGTTCGTTCGTCTCGTCAAGAAGCCAGATGCCGACGTCACCGACGACGGAGCCTTCGTACTCGACGGCGACGGCCACGGCTCGGGCGTCCGTGTCGAGCCCGATCTGAGTCTTGTGCCGCTCGATCTTCGCGATCACGCCGGCACGGTCGAGCGGCCCCTTGAGCAGATAGCGGGCCACGCCGGGGCGCGCGTGATAGTCGAGCAGGTCGTCGACGTCGTTGTCGGTGAACGGACGAAGGGTCGTGCGCGCGGTAGCGATCGGCAGGGGAAGCGGCATGGAGCCCAGGCTAGCGAGCGTTTCGAACTCAGCCGATCCAGTTGTAGTGCCAGTACTCGGGGTTCGTTCCGTTCTTGTCCAGGTGCTCGGGGCGGTCCCACCCGTAGGCCTTGCCGTTCAGGGTGAGCCATGTATCGGCCGTGCTCCCGAACTCGAACGGAGACTTACTGCGCCCTTCAGCCAGCGCGCTCGTGTTACCGAGGAGATCCATCGCTCGCCCGTAGCCGTGGTTGGACGTGCCCGGGTTGGCCGCGCGTGGGAAACCGTAGACCTTCGCGTACATGTTCTGCCTGGGCGTATTTCGCACTCGGGCACCACCGGGTGTCGCCCATCGCGTATCCCGTGCCCTTCTCCGTCAGGATCGCCGCACCACCGCACCGCGTGGTCGGCAGCCCCTTGGGCCACCCGTGGGCATACATGCCGTCCCAGGCGAACTTCGTCGTGCCGGGCACCCGCGTGTTCGGCTTGAACGACGCCGGCACCACGGCCTTCGCACCTGAGTTGGCCACCGTCACCCAGCCGCCGGCGAAGGGATGAACGGTGCCTCCGCCGACTCGCGTCCAGGCCTTCACCGCGGACGACGACGCCGTCGCGCTCCCAACCATCTGTCGAACGGCGGGATTCGAGACGTAGTAGTCGTAGACCCGTGACTCGACCCCGTGGATCGGGGCGGAGGCCGAGGCGCGCATGAGCGCGCCCCGGTACGCGTGGTTCGGCGAGTCGAACCGCTGCCAGAGACCCTTCGCGTCCGACATCTGAGGGCTCACCGGCCAGCCGGTGTTCGGATGCGCCTTGCAGTACTCCGCAAAGCCGCGAGCACCACACCACCCATCGTCGGAATCGGCCGTCCCGAAGCGTCCACGGCGATCAGGGCGAGGCCCCTCTCGAAGTGTTGCGCATAACCACCACCGGCTCGGTACCACCGTTGCTCGGTGCTCGTCGGCTTGCCCAGGGCTTCGATGTCGGTGACGGTGGCGACGTGCGGACCCACGGGGATCGGCGCCGGGGTGGGCGAGGTGCTCGTCGGCTCCGTAGGCGTCGGCGTGGGCGGTGACGAAGTCGTGCTGCTGCTCGTCGCCGGGGAGGACGCCGAGGGTTCGGACGACGACGGTGTGGGCGTCGGCGGTGTGCTCGAAGCGTTACCGGGCACCGTCGTGGTGGGCTCGGCGCCGGGTACCACCTGCGGTGCCGAGGGCGACGTGGATGCGACGGTTCCGGCTCCCGGCGACGGATGGGGTTCCGCACCCGCCGCGCCGACTCCCCACGCGGCGAACGGCGCCGCGACCGCGCCCGACAGAACGGTCGAGAAGATCGATCGAATCTTCATGTGCGCCCCTGGTACTGCGTTCCCTTGTGCGACGTCAAGGCTAGGAGAGGCGGGGTGACGTCGGGGCGGAGGATAGGTGAAAATTCGCTGACATCGCTGTGCACGACTCCGGTCGGGCACTACGGTGCTCAGTCGATGACGGCCACGGTGTGCTGAGCGATGGCGAGTTCCTCGTTCGTCGGCACGACGCAGACGGCCACCTTCGAGGCGGGAGTCGAGACGACGCGCGGGTTGTCGCTGCGCACCTCGTTCGCGGCCTCGCCGAGCTCGACGCCGAGCCATGCGAGACGCTCGCAGACGGCGGCCCGGACCGCGGCGTTGTTCTCGCCGACGCCGGCGGTGAACGTCACGGCGTCGACGCCACCGAGAACCGATGTGTAGGCGCCGATGTACTTGACGAGGCGGTGCACGTAAACGTCGAACGCGAGCGTCGCCGTCTCGTCACCCGCCTCGACGCGCTCCATGAGGTCGCGGAAGTCGGTCGCACCGGCCATGCCGAGGATGCCCGAGCCCCTGTTGAGGAGGGTGTCGATCTCGTCGACGCCGAGCCCCGCGACGCGGTTGAGGTGCAACACGGCACCGGGGTCGATGTCGCCGCCGCGCGTGCCCATGACGAGGCCCTCCAGCGGCGTCACACCCATCGACGTCTCCACGGCACGACCGCCGTCGATGGCCGACATCGAGGCACCGTTGCCGAGGTGGCAGACGATCTGCTTGAGGGAGGCCGGATCGGCGCCGAGCAGTTCCGGCACCCGCGCCGACACGTACTCGTGTGACGTGCCGTGGAAGCCGTACCGACGCAGGGCGTGCTCCTTGGCGAGCGCGGCGTCGATGGCGTAGGTGTACGCCGCGGGCGGTAGCGTCGCGAAGAAGCCGGTGTCGAACACGGCGACGTGGGCGTGGTCGGGAAGGATGCGCTGTGCCGCCTCGATTCCCGTCGCGTTCGCGGGGTTGTGCAGCGGCGCGAGGGTGCCGAGGCGCTTGATCTCGGCGAGCACCCGCTCGTCGACGAGCACGGGGTCGGAGAAGTTTCGCCCG
Organism: Dermacoccus sp. PAMC28757; assembly: GCF_014302635.1. NCBI lineage: Bacteria > Bacillati > Actinomycetota > Actinomycetes > Micrococcales > Dermacoccaceae > Dermacoccus > Dermacoccus sp. PAMC28757. Next base: position 287,816 of record NZ_CP060292.1, read on the forward strand.
CCGTGGACGACGCGGTGACCGACGGCGACGACGCCCGCGTCCGCCAGTGCGAGACCGGTCTCGCTCATGACGTCCGTCATCTGCTCGAGCGCGACGGCGTGGTCGGCGATCGCCACCTCGCGGTGGGTCTTCTCTCCGTCGTACTCGTGCGTGATCGTCGCGTTGTCGTGCCCGATCCGCTCGATCAGACCCTTGACGAGGTGCTCGCCGGTGGTGGGGTCGACGATCTGGTACTTGAGCGAACTGGATCCGGCGTTGAGAACGAGGACGTTGCCGTCGCGCTGGGTCATCGTGCTTCCTTCTGCGCCTGGACGGCGGTGATGGCGATCGTGTTGACGATGTCCTCGACGAGCGCACCACGCGACAGGTCGTTGACCGGCTTGTTGAGCCCCTGCAACACCGGTCCGATGGCAACGGCGCCCGCGGAGCGCTGCACGGCCTTGTACGTGTTGTTGCCCGTGTTGAGGTCGGGGAAGACGAGCACCGTCGCGCGTCCGGCCACCGGCGAGTCGGGCATCTTCGAGCGCGCGACGCTCGGTTCGACGGCCGCGTCGTACTGGATCGGCCCGTCGACGAGCAGCTTAGGCGCCCGCTCGCGCACGAGTTCTGTTGCGCTGCGTACCTTCTCGACGTCGGCACCGCTGCCGGACGTGCCGGTGGAGTAGGACAGCATCGCAACGCGCGGATCGACGCCGAACGCCTCGGCGGTACGCGCCGAACTGATGGCGATGTCGGCGAGTTCCTCGGCGCTCGGGTCGGGGTTGACCGCGCAGTCGCCGTAGACGAGCACGCGATCGGCGAGCGCCATAAGGAAGACGCTCGAGACGATCTTCGCGTCCGGAGCCGTCTTGATGATCTCGAAGCTCGGCTTGATCGTGTGCGCCGTCGTGTGCGCGGCACCCGAGACCATGCCGTCGGCGAGCCCGAGGTGCACCATCATGGTGCCGAAGTACGACACGTCCTGAACGATCTCGCGGGCCTTCTCGAGCTCCAGCCCCTTGTGCTTGCGAAGCTCCGCGTACTCGGTGGCGAACTTCTCGACGAGTTCCTCGTCCTGCGGCGAAACGATGCGCGCCCCGCGGATGTCCAGGCCCTTGCTGCTCGCGAGGCCGCGCACCCGGTTCTCGTCGCCGAGGATCGTGAGGTCGGCGATGCCGGCGCGCAGCACCTCGTCGGCGGCCTGCAGGATGCGGATGTCGTCACCCTCGGGCAGCACGATGTGCTTGCGGTCGCCGCGCGCGCGGTCGAGCAGGCGGTGGCCGAACATGAGCGGCGTGACGACGGCCGCCTCGTCGACCTCGATCGCGGTGAGCAGTCGCTCGGCGTCGATCGACTCGCTGAACACGCGCAGCGCCGTCTGCTTCTTCGCGAGGCTCCCCGAGGACAGGGCACTGCGCGTGCCCGCGAGCGCCGCCGTCGTCTCGAAGGTACCGTCGTTCGTCACGAGGATCGGCACGTCGAGCTCGGTGCCGTCGAGCAGTTGCTGGACGCTCTCGGGCGGGCGGTAGCCGCCGGTCAGGACGACCGAGGCGAGGCCCGGGAAGGTGCCCGACTGGTGGGCGAGCACGAGGCCGGGCAACACGTCGTAGCGGTCACCGGGAGCGATGACGGTGACGTCCTCGACGAGGCGCGTCAGCACGTTGGGCAGCGACATGGCGGCGACGACGAACCCACGCGACTCGCGCTGCAGCCACTCGGGGTTGCCGCGCCACAGCGTCGCGTCGCACGCGTCCGCGAGCGCCTGGATCGTCGGCGCGACGAGCAGGGGCACCTCGGGCACGACGCCGGCGACGGGCACGCTCTCGGTCTCGGGGTCCTGCGCCAGCGCGGCGCGGATGGCGTCGGTGTCACCGCTCGTGGCGCGGTTGACGACGAGCGCCACGGGCACCGCGTGCTGGGCGCGAAGCTGCGCGCAACCCATGACGGCGACCTGCTCGATCTCCTCGGGCGTGCGCTCGCGCCCGTGGACGACGAGAACGACCGGTGCACCGAGGTTCGCGGCGATCTTCGCGTTGAACTCGGCCTCCCGGCCGGTGGAGACGTCGGCGAAGTCGCTGCCGAGGGCGAGCACGACGTCGGCGTTCTGGGCGACGGCGTCCCGACGCTGCAGGATCGTGCCGAGTGCGGCCTGCTCGTCGTCGTGCAGGGCGTCGTACGTGACGCCGATGGCGTCCTCGTAGCTCTGGTCGACGGCCGGGTGCGACAGGAGGAGGTCGACGACCTTGTCCCTGCGCGCGGCCGTGACCGGCCGGAAGACGGCGATGCGACCCGCTTGGCGGGAGAGGAGGTCGAGGAGGCCGTAGGCGACGGTCGACTTACCCGTCTCGCCTTCGGCCGAGGTCACAAAGACGGTGCGCGACATGCCTCCACCCTAGCGAGGGCATTCGTCTCAGACCGCGATCTCCCCACCCGGAACGAGGGCATCGAGGCGACGTACCGCGAACTCGTACCCCTGCACACCGCAACCGACGATGACGGCGGCGGCCTTGTCGCTCAGGTACGAGTGGTGGCGGAACGGCTCGCGCGCGTGGACGTTCGAGATGTGCACCTCGACGAACGGTGCCTCCAGGTTCGCGAGGGCGTCTCGGATGGCCACGCTCGTGTGCGTGTACGCGCCTGCGTTGATGACGACGCCGACGCTCGTGCGGCGGATGCGCTGGATCTCGTCGACGAGGGCACCCTCGTGGTTGCTCTGGAAGCACTCGACGTCGAACCCGAGCTCGCCGCCCGTGCGGCGAGCCAGCTCCTCGACGTCACCGAGGGTGTCGGCCCCGTAGATGTGGGGCTCACGCTCGCCGAGCAGGTTGAGGTTCGGGCCGTTGAGGACGTGAAGGGTGCCGCGCGCCGAAGTCATGCGCCCATCTTGCCGTTCGCGCGGCGCGTGCGAAACCCACGGCTCACGGACTCGGCCCCTATCGTGTGTCGCACCGAACCCGACAGCGCACGGAGGCACCGGCCATGAGTGAAGCCAAGAAGGCCCACATCCACCGCTACTACGAGGCCGTCGACGCCGCCGACGTCGAGGGAGTGCTCGACATCTTCACGCCGGATGCCACCTACCGCCCCCGGCTACCCCGACATGGTGGGCGCCGACGCGCTGCGTGCCTTCTACGAGGGTGAGCGCGTCATCGAGAGCGGGCGCCACAGCGTCCACACGCTCGTGCTCGAGGGCGACGAGGGCTTCGTCGGCGGCTCGTTCGAGGGCGTGCTGAAGAACGGCGATCAGGCGTCGCTCGAGTTCGCCGACCTCTTCCGGTTCGTGCCCGACGGCAAGGTCTCCTTCCGCCAGAGCTACTTCTACGCCCCTCTGGTCTGAGCCCGGCGCACGCCCGAGGGCGCTACGGGTCCGCGCTCAGACTCCGCGCAGGTCGAGTGTCAGCGTCGACGGCGCTCCGTCGACGACGATGACGGGGATGCCCCAGTCCTGCTGGTAGAGGTGACACGCGGCGTGCTCGGGCACCTCACCGGTGACCGGATCGCCGTCACAGGCCGCCGCGCGCACACTGACGTGAAGGATCGCCGAGCCGGCGCTCTCGTCGATGACGAGCGACCGCGTGAGTCCCTGACCCTTGCCGGCACCTTCGCGCAGGAACGCCTCCGGCGAACTGCTCACCTGCAGCATCGTCGGGTCACCCCAGCGCATGTCGAGCTTCTGCCCCGCAGGCGGTTCGAACGTGACGACGAGTTCCGCTGCGCCACTCGCGATCTCGGTGACGGGTCGTTGCGTCTGGTGCGCATCGCCGCGCACGTGCTGTGCTTCCTGCGTCAGCGCGACGGGCGTCAGGCGGTGGGCGTTCGCCTCGACGACGAGCAGATGGGCGCGGTCGTCGCCTGTCGCCGGAACGACGATGACGTCGCTCGGCTCCGCGAGGCCGGTCGTGAGCGATGAGACCTCGCCCTTCGCAGGGTCGAAGCGGCGTAGTGCGCCGTTGTAGGTGTCGGCGACGACGACGGAGCCGTCCGGCAGTTCCGCGACGCCGAGCGGGTGCTGGAGGAGCGCTTCGTCGGCCGGTCCGTCGACGTGCCCGAAGTCGAACAAGCCCTGCCCGACGTGGGTCGTCACCTCGAAACCGTCGTCGGTGACGGCAATGCTGCGCAGCGCGGATGTCTCCGAATCGGCGATCCACACGCGCGAACCGTCGGCCGAAGTGGCGAGGCCGCTCGGCTGGGCGAACCAGGCGTCGTGGGCAGCACCGTCGCGGATGCCCTCGTTCGACGTTCCGGCGAGGACGGCAACCGTGTTGTCCGCCGGGTCCTCGGCGAGGTGAAGCACCCACAGCTGATGTGTGCCCGCCATGGCGACGACGACACGGTCGTACCACCACGCGAGGTCCCACGGCGTCGACAACGCCTGCCTGAGCGCCGGCCCGGAGCCTTCGCGCTCGCGCAGCTGTTCCCCCGTTCCGGCGAGGGTGCGCACGCGCCCGTCGCTCAGGCGGATGCCCTTGATCTCGTGGTTGACGCTGTCGGCGACGAGCACGTCGTCACCGGTGCGCTCGGCCGCCTCCGGCGGGAGGACGAGCAGGCCCTGGGGTTCGTTGAAGACGCCCTCACCACCGAAGCGTGCAAGCTCGATCTCGTCGTCGGCCGCGAGGTGGACGACCTCGTGATGCGCGGTGTCGCTCACGACGACGGTGCCGTCGGCGAGGCGCGCCACCTTGCCGGGGAAACGCAGCGCCGTGCTCGGCGCGGGCGGCGGAACGTACGGGCCGCTGCCGGAGCGCAGGGTGCCCTTGGCCTCGTGCTCGACGAGCAGTTCCTCGACGAGCGTCGTGAGGCCGTGGCCGTGACCTTCGCCGGACATCGACGCGACGATGTAGCCCTCCGGGTCGATGACGACGAGCGTCGGCCACGCGCGGGCGGCGTACGCCTGCCACGTCACGAGGTCCGGGTCGTCGAGCACCGGGTGGTGCACGGCGTACCGCTCGACGGCGGCCGCGAGCGCCTCCGGGTCGGCCTCGTGCTCGAACTTCGGCGAGTGCACCCCGACGATGACGAGCTTGTCGCCGAACCTCTCCTCGAGGGGGCGCAGCTCGTCCAGGACGTGGAGGCAGTTGACGCAGCAAAAAGTCCAGAAGTCGAGAACGACGACCTTGCCGCGCAGGTCCGCCAGGCGCACGTCGTCGCCTCCGGTGTTGAGCCAGCCGCGTCCGGTCAGTTCGGGGGCGCGAAGTTTCATGCGAGACACCCTAACGGTCGATGTTTGGGTATCAGCGAGACTGCCCGGTCACGCTGATACTCGAACATTCGCGTTGTCCACAGGGCTCCTGCAGCACTCCACCGGTTTCTTCGACAGTGGGGCGTATGACTCACAGACATCGGGACGTCTCCGCCCTGGGCCGAGAGCTCGCTTCGTCCTCCTACGGCGTCCTGTCGAGGCGACGTCTCGCCCTCGTGGGTGTCGACCGCTTCGATGTGCGCACCCAGATCCGCCTCGGCCGGTGGGAACCCCTCGGGCACCACTCGCTGCGCGTCGTCGACGTGGCATGGAACGACGTCCGCTCGCCCATCGTCGCCGCAGCCTTCGACGCCGCTCCAACAGCCTGGGCAGACGGGGTGAGTGCACTTCTCCTCGCCGGCTTGAGCGGGTGGCGGTCGAACTGCATCGACCTGGCCATGCCCGCCACCGCCTCGGCTCGCTCCACGCCAGAGGTTCGACACCACCGCGTCACCGTCACGCCGTTGCGCTGGCCCCACCCCATACCGCGCGCCCACGAAGCCATCGCAGCCGTGCGCGCGGCGGCGTGGGCCGAGACAGACCGTCAGGCCGCGGCACTTCTGTCCATGAGCGTCCAGCAACGGCTGGTTCACGCACCCCGGATGACGCAGGCGCTGGACCTGCTTCCCAAACTTCGACGCCGCGCTTTCATCCGCGACGTGATTGCGGATATCAGCGGAGGTAGCGAATCGATGGGTGAACTGGACTTTGTCGCCGAATGTCGGCGCCGCGGCCTTCCGATACCTGATCGGCAAGTGCTGGGGCCCGGCCCCCGCGGGCGGATGTACCTCGATGTCGTGTGGGAAGCGGCACGTTTGTGTGTCGAGATAGACGGCGCGCACCACTACGTCGGCGACGTACCCATGGCCGACGCGCTGCGTCAGAACGAGATAGCGATGGGCGGACTCACCGTGATGCGTATCCCTCGGTTGGCCCTACGTGTCAGCCCGGAGCCCTTCTTCGCGCAGATCCAGCGCTATCTCTCCGCTCATGGTTGTGTACGAGCGTGACTCAGGCGTCCCGCTCGTACACAACCATTCACAGGCGTCGGTCGGACAGAACGGGGAAGCTCTCGCGGGCCGCGCGCACCTCGTCCACGTCGATGTCGAGCGTGAGCACGCGCTCACCGCGGCCCGCCTCGGCGAGCACCTCACCGCTCGGGGAGATGACGGCCGAGTTGCCACCCATCTCCGTCTTCGCGTGCGTGCCCGCAGTGTTGCAGGCGATGACGAAGACCTGGTTCTCGATGGCCCGTGCCTGCAGGAGCGTGCGCCAGGCTGCGACGCGGGCCGCCGGCCACGCGGCGGGGATGACGAAGATCTCGGCGCCCTCGTCGACCTGCTTGCGGAACAGCTCCGGGAAGCGCAGGTCGTAACAGGTGGCGAGGCCCACCTTGACGCTGTTGCTGCCGCTTTCGTCCTCCGACGCCGGCTCGTCGAGGTCGAGCACGACGACATCCTCGCCCGCCTCGAGAAGCTTGGGCTCGCCGTTGCCGAACCCGAAGCGGTGGATCTTGCGGTAAGTGCCGACGAGTTCACCGTCGGGGTCGAACACCATCGACGTGTTCCACAGTCCACGCCCCTCGGGGCCGGGTTCGCCCGACTTCTCGATGATCGAACCGGCGTGCACGTACGCCCCGAGGTTCGCAGCGGCCTCGGAGAGCGCCTGCGCGACCGGACCCTCGACGTCCTGGGCCTTGTCGGGCCACGCCGGGTAGTCGAAACCTCCGGCGCTCCACAGCTCGGGCAGCACGACGAGGTCGGCGCCCTCCTGCGACTCGACGAGCGAGGCAACGCGGTGGATGCGCTCGGCCATCGGCTCCGAGTCGGTGTAGGCGAGCTGAATGACGGCGACGCGCATGTTCTCAGTCCTTCGTGGTCGACGAGTTCGAACGGGCCTCTTCGTTCTCGACGGTAGCCGACGAGGCGCCGTCACGCTCCACCCCCGAAGCGGGGCGTCCACCGCGCGCCGCGAGGTACTCGTTGTAGGCGCGAAGTTCGGCGTCGTCGTCCCTTTCGGCCTGACGCTCGGCACGCTCACCCTCGATGCGGTCGGAGCGGTACCACTGGGACGCCACGATCATGGCCAGCAGGAACGTCGGGCCCTCACCCGAACCCCACGTGATGGTTCCCGCGGCCTGCTGGTCGCGTAGCGGGTTGTCGACGAAGCCGAGCTGCTCGAAGAACCCCGGGGCGAGCAGCGTGTCGCCGGTCATCATCGCGACACCGAAGAACGCGTGGAACGTGATGGTGATGAGGAGCACGAGCAGGCGCAGCGGTGCGGGCCACTTCTTGGGGCCCGGGTCGATGCCGATGAGCGACCACGCGAAGAGGTAACCGCTCACGAGGAAGTGGACGTTCATGAGGATGTGGCCGGTGTGCGTCGTGAGCGCCAGTTCGAACAGCGGCGTGTAGTAGAACGCCAACAGGCTCACGAAGAACAGCGCCGCCGCGACGGCCGGGTTCGCCACCACGTTGAGGTAGCGGCTGTGGACGACCGAAAGCAGCACCTCACGCGGGCCACGCGTGCCGTCCTTGCGCTTCGCCCAGGCGCGCAGCATGAGCGTCACGGGAGCAGCCATGACGAGGAGGACGGGCACCGTCATCGAGATGACCATGTGGCCGGCCATGTGGACGCTCATCATGACGCGCCCGTAGACGCCGGCTCCGCCGTTGACCGTGACGAGGAAGACGAGCCAGGCGACCACCCACAGGATGGTGCGGTGGATCGGCCAGGCGTCACCGCGGCGGCGCAGCCGCTCGGCCCACCGCACGTACTGGACGATGGCGACGACCGCGACGACCGTGAACAGCCACTCGATGCGCCACTGGCCGAAGAAGTTCTCGACCGAGAGCGGCGGCGGTGCCGCGTAGCCCGTGAGGTTGACGATGCGGTCGGAGCTCTCCGTCACCTCACCGACCGGCGGGGCGGAGCGGGCCAGGGCGGCGGCGAGGCCCATCGCGCCACCCATGACGAGAGCCTCGACGAACGCGAGGCGTGCGAACAGGGCCTTGCTCGGCTTGTCCGAGGCGTCACGTTCGAGGACGGCGACGACGCGGCGGCGCTGCTGCCAACCGATGATGCCGAGCACGAGAAGACACACGGCCTTGGCCACGATGACGAGGCCGTAGCGCGTCGAGAAGTACTCGCCGATCTCGTGCACGCGCAGGGTCGAAGCGAGAACACCCGACAGACCGACGAGGCCGATGCACCACGTGGCGACGGCCGAGAAACGGCGCACCGACGCCGCGGCTCCCTTGCCGAGGCGCGGCCACATCACGCCGAGCGCGATGATGCCGCCGACCCACGCGGCGACCGGCGCGATGTGCAGGATGAGCGAGTCGACGGCCGTCTCGTGATCGGTCGATCCGGCCGCGTGCCCGCTGAGCGCAATGGGCCACAGTGCGAGGAAACCGAGCCCCGTCATCCAGGCGAGCGTGACGCGGGTGGCGCTCCACCAACACACGAGCGCGATGACGAGGGCCGCGAGCGCTGTCAGGGCGGGGTTGCGTAGCAGCTCGATCTGCCAGGTGTTGCTCCACCACTGCCCCACGTACCCGGGGCTGCTCACGGGCAAACCGGCGAGGTCGCCGTAGGAGAGGAAGCTGACGACGACGAGCGATGCGAACCACAGCGTGGCGCTGATGGCGGCCCAGCGTCCGGCCCGAGCAACACGAGCGGTCTTGCTGCCCTCGGGCACGACGAAGGCACCGAGCGCGGCGAGTCCGATCGTGGCCGCCATCGCGACGTCCGCGACCGGCTTGAACACGGCGATGCCCCAGCGCACGAGCGCACCCGAGTCGAGAAGCTGCTGGGCCTTGCTCGCGCCGGTGAAGACGATGGTGGCCGCAGCCACGACGACCGCGACGCAGAGGACGACGAGGAGAACCTGAGGGCCGCTGACCCCCGAAGCCGACCCCCGCGACGTGGACGCAGCAGAGCCGGCACGGGGCGTTTCGGGGGCGTTCGTCGACATGGTTCCAAGCCTACAGTCCGGCCCCGACAAGCCGGTCACGGCCACGCGGGCGCCACGGTTTGCTTGTATGGCACAACCAAACATATAGTTGTTCGCGCCAAGGAACGCCCGTCGTCCGACGCGGCACCACCCACCCCGCGAAGGACACCATGACCGTCGACCGAGCCGTGGCGCGCGAAATCGCCACGTCGCTCGTGGGCACGTTCAAAGCGCTCAGCGCGCACAAGCGTCGCCTCCCACGCCCCCACCCCCACGCCGAACAAGGGTCGATCCCGCTGCTCTACGCCCTCGCGGCCGAGCCGCTGCGCGTCTCCGCACTCGCCGAGGTCATCCACTCGGATGTCTCGACCGTCAGCCGTCAGGTGAGCGCCCTCTCCGGAGGCGGCCTCGTGGCCAAGATCCAGGATCCCGAGGACGGGCGAGCCCAGCTCGTCAGCCTCACCGACGAAGGCACCGCCCTCATCGAGGACATGCGAGAGCGCCGCGCCCGCTGGGTGCAGTCGCTCCTGTCCGACTGGAGCAGCGACGAAGCGCTCGAGTTCGAACGGCTCCTCACCAAGTTCTCGGACTCGCTCGACGCCTACGTGGCGCCCGCGGCCGACACCGCCTCCCCCACCACCGACTCCTCACGAAGGAACGACACGTGACGTCACCCGCAGCGCCGCCGGCCCCCGCGCCCGCAGCCGGCGAATTCACCCACGCGCAGATCATGCGCATCCTCTACGGGCTGCTCATGGGCATGTTCCTCGCCGCCCTCGACCAGACCATCGTCTCCACCGCGATCCGCACCATCGGTGACGACCTGCACGGGCTGTCCGCGCAGGCGTGGGTGACGACGGCCTACCTCATCACCTCGACGATCGCGACGCCGCTGTACGGCAAGCTGTCGGACATGTTCGGGCGTCGCCCGTTCTACCTGTTCGCCATCGTCACGTTCATCATCGGCTCGCTCGCCTGTTCGTTCGCGGACACGATGTACCAGCTCGCCGCGTTCCGTGCGATCCAGGGCATCGGCGCCGGCGGCCTCATGTCGCTGGCTCTCGCCATCATCGGCGACATCCTGCCGCCGCGTGAGCGCGCCAAGTACCAGGGCTACTTCCTCGCCGTCTTCGGTACGACGTCGGTGCTCGGCCCGGTCATCGGCGGCTTCTTCGCCGAGCAGAGCTCCATCCTCGGCCTGACGGGCTGGCGCTGGGTCTTCCTCATCAACGTGCCGCTCGGCGTCGTCGCGTTCTTGCTCGTGGCGCGCACGCTGCACCTGCACCACGAGCGCCGCGAGGCTCGCGTCGACTACCTGGGCGCGGCTGCGCTCGTCATCGGCCTCGTGCCGCTCCTGACGGTGGCCGAGCAGGGCCGCACGTGGGGCTGGGACTCGACGAAGTCGATCGCCTGCTTCGTCATCGGCATCATCGGCATCCTGCTGTTCATCGCCGTCGAGGCGCGCATGAAGGACGACGCGCTCATCCCGCTGCGCATCTTCAAGAGCCGCGCCATCTCGGTGACGATCGTCGGTTCGATCATCATCGGCATGGCGATGTTCGGCGCCATGATGATGCTGCCGCTCTACATGCAGATCGTGCACGGCGCGTCGCCGATGAAGTCCGGCCTCATGATGCTTCCGCTCGTGCTCGGCATGATGTCGGCCTCGATCATTTCGGGTCAGATCACGGCGCGCACCGGCGTCATCCGCATCTTCCCGATCATCGGTACGGCCCTGCTGTCGATCGGCATGTTCGCGCTGTCGCACATCACCGCCGACTCCGAGCTGTGGGTCGTCATGGCGTTCATGCTCCTCGTCGGCCTCGGCCTCGGTAACTGCATGCAGGCGCTGACGCTCATCGTGCAGAACGCCGTGTCGCCGCGCGAGATCGGTATGGCCACGTCGTCCGCGACGTTCTTCCGCCAGATGGGTGGAACCATCGGTGTCGCCGTCTTCCTGTCGATGCTGTTCTCGACGGTCGGCGACCGCATCAAGGAGAACATGACGGCGGCCGCCGCGACGCCGGAGTTCAAGCAGGCTCTGCAGACCGCGCTCGGCGACAAGACGCTCATGGCCGACAAGGAGGCCTACGGCATCGTCCAGGGTCTCGCGAACCCGAAGGGCGGTGGCGGCGCGCTCAACTCGGTGAGTGAGGACTCGTCCGTCATCTCGCGTCTGCCGAAGGCCATCGCGCACCCGTTCGAGGCGGGCTTCGCGGACGCCATGGACCACGTCTTCCTCACGGCGATGGGCATTTCCGTCCTCGGCTTCCTCGTGCTGCTGCTCCTGCCGAAGATCGAGCTGCGCACGCAGTCCGGCATGGCGGCCGCTGCTGCGGCCAAGTCGAAGGCCGAGGGCGAGGCCGCCGCTGCTGCTGCGAGCGTGGGCGGCGTCGACGATAGCGAGGCTCCCGCCACCACTCGCGCTGCCGACGGTCACGTCAGTGGCACCTCGCCGGCCGAGGAGGTCGTCGGTACGGGCTCCGCGTGGTGCGCAGCGCCGACGATGGAGGAGATCGCCGCGGACGGTCAGCCCGTCCCGGAGGCCGTCCGCGACGCCGAGGTTCGTGTGGAACTTCGCGAGCAGGGCGAGGACGTCGCGCACAAGACCCCGCGTCACCGTCGATCGGACGACTGAACGACGTCACCTGAAATGCCCGCTCCGGCTCTGCCGGGGCGGGCGTTTGCGTGTGATGGAATGTCGGCGCACGCCGACCACTCGTGAGCGCGATGAGGATCGAAGATGGAGAACTGGAGCCTGGACCATCCGGGCCTCGGCCGCTTCGAGGCGTACGTCGGATGGCATGACGAACTGCGCCAGATCGACCCGAGTTACCCCGAACCCGACGAGGACGATTCGCCCGGAGCGCTCGCGCAGACTGCGGCGGCGAAGAAGGCCGACGGACGGCTGGGGCGCCTTGCCGGTCGGGTGCGCCCGATGCTCGGCATGAACGAGCAGGCAGCGCCAGGGGCTCGTCATCACCCGTGACGGGCGCACGATCTCGCGCCACCAGAGCATCGGTTCGCGCAAGGCACCGATGGCGCGCTCGCTGCCGGACGGCAAGTTCACCTCGAGTTCGTCCGCGACGAAGCCGTACTTCGACCTCACGGCCGACCCGCTGGGGCGTCACCTCACCGACATCCACCTCAAGACCGAGGACGAGGTCGTCGCCTTCGAGCCGCCCGAGGACTCCCCGGCTGCCCGTCGTCAGGACGCGATGGACGCGTCCCCCTGGAAGCGCGTCGTGTACCCGCTGCTCGGCGGGCTCGGCAAAAGCGGATGGGCCATCGTGATGCTCCTGCTCGCGCCGGTCATCACGGAGATCATCGCCACCGTCATTGCGTGGATCGTCGAGTTGCTCGCGCCGCTCGTGCCCGACATCGACTGGCCCAACATCTCGCTGCCGAGCATCCCGTGGCCCGATCTGCCCAACATCAACTGGCCCGACATTCCGTGGCCGAGTCTGCCGAGCATCCCGTGGCCGGACTGGACTCCGCCCGGCTGGGTGGTGTGGCTGCTCGACCATCCGAAGGTCTGGTTCCCCATCGTCCTGGCCGTCGTCTGGGGTGTGGGGGCGCGCCGCAATGCGAAGAAGTCGCAGGCCAACAGGGCCGAGTGGGCCAAGCGCCACGAGTACGCCCGCCTGGCCGGAGCGATGCGCGAGCTGGCCGCCCGGGAGACCGACGACTGACGTCCGGCGCGTGGGTCGCTCAGCCGATGAGCGGGCGCCCCTCCGGGTAGGTGTAGCGGCGTGTGCTCTCGCGCAGCGCCAACGCAGAGACGAGGGTGATCGGCCCGAGGCGCCCCAAGAACATGAGCGCGACGAGCAGCAGCTGACCGGCATCCGGCAGCTTGGCCGTGACACCGGTCGACAACCCGACCGTCGCGAACGCTGACGTCGACTCGAACAGCAACTCGGCGAGGCGAATGTCGGATATCTGCGTGAGGATCAGGGTCGAGGCGACGACGGCCGCGATGCCGATGAGGGCGACGTTGAGCGCCTGACGCATCGTGCGATCGGCGATGCGCCGCTCGAAGATCGTCGCATGCGTCTCCCCGCGCATCTCGGCGACGATGCCGACGAACAGGAGGAAGAACGTCGTCACCTTGATGCCGCCCGCAGTGCCGGCGGATCCTCCACCGATGAACATCAGGATGATCGTCGACAAGAGGGTGCCCTCGTCGACCTGGCCGTAATCCCACGCGTTGAATCCCGCGGTGCGCGGCGAGACGCTGTGGAACGTGCCCACGAGGAGCTTCTCGCCGAGGCCCATCTGGCCGAGCGTTTTCGGGTTACTCCACTCCACTGCGGTGATCACGACGGCGCCGATGAGCAGCAACGACGTCGACATCAGGAGGGTGATCTTCGTGTGCAGGCTCCAACGGCGCCGCCTGCGGACCCGGATCACCTCCATAATGACCGGGAACCCGAGCCCACCGAGGATTATCGCGGCGCTGATGGGCGCAATGATCCACACGTCACGCGCGTAACTCATGAGATTGTCGCTGAACAGCGCGAAACCGGCGTTGTTGAACGCCGAAACGGCGTGGAAGACACCGAGGTACGCGGCACGGCCGAACGAATGGCCGTAGCCGAGCCACCATCGCAGAGTCAGGGCTGTCGCGACGAGGATCTCGACGGTGCACGTCACGCGCACGACGCCGAACAGCACGCTGCGGATGTCGCCCAGACCCTCGGCCTTCGTCTCGCTGGCAGCTGTGAGGCGGCTGCGCAGCCCGAGCTTCTTCGTCAGCACGATGGCGAGCAGCGACGCGAGCGTCATGACGCCGAAGCCGCCGATCTGGATGAGGACGAGGATGACGACCTGGCCGAACGGCGTCCAGTAGTTCGGCGTGTCAACGGTCGACAGGCCGGTGACGCATACGGCGCTCGTCGCGTGGAACACAGCGGTGACGACGGGCGCAGAGCCTGGCGCCGTGGTGGCGATCGGCAGCATGAGCAACGCCGTGCCGACCGCGACCGCTGCCGCGAATGCGGCGACAACGACCTGCCCCGCGTGCCGGAACCTCAGCTGCTTGACCCACTGATCACGCATCGGCTTCCCATCTCCGCCCTGCGGGCCGCCTGACTGCGGCCCGCCCCGAGCGTAGTCCCCGCCCTGCCACACGGGCGGCGTCAGGCCCAGGCAATGCCCTTCGCGGGGTTCTCGAGGATTTGGCCGACCGTCGAGAGGAAGCGCGAGCCGACGTCGCCGTCGATGAGGCGGTGGTCGAAGCTCAGCGAGAGCTGGGCCACCTGGCGGATCGCGATGTCCTGCTCACCGGCGTCGTTCGTGACGACCCACGGCATCGGACGCACCGCGCCGATGGCCAGGATGCCGCTCTCACCGGGCTTGATGATCGGCGTTCCGGCGTCGACTCCGAAGACGCCGATGTTGCTGATCGTGAACGTGCCGCCGTTGAGGATGGCCGGGCTCGGCTTGCCGTGACGGGCAATGTCGATGAGCTTCGCCATCTCCCGCGCCAGGTCGAGCAGCCCGAAGCGTCCGGCGTCCTTGATGTTCGGCACGAGCAGGCCACGGTCCGTGGCCGCCGCGATGCCGAGGTTCACCTCGGAGCGCATGACGATCTCGGCGTTCGCCTCGTCCCACAGCGCGTTCATCATCGGCTCGCGCTTCATCGCGATGAGGCACGCCTTCGCGACGATGAGGTTCGGCGTCACCTTGACGTCGCGGAACTCGCGGTCGCGCTGCAACTCCTTGACGAACTCCATCGTGCGCGTCATGTCGACGGTGTAGAACTCGCTGACGTGCGGCGCGGTGAACGCGCTGCTCACCATCGCCTGGGCCGTCACCTTGCGCACACCCTTGATCGGCAGACGCTCGTCCGTCAGGCCACCCGAAGCAGCCGGGGCCGCTGCCGGAACGACCGGACGCTCGGGGGCCGTCGAGCGAGCCGCCGCAGCGGCGTCGACCGCGCTCGGGGCAGCCGGCGCCGTAGGCGCGTCGGGACGCATGTAGCGGGGAGTCGACGCTCCTGCCGCAGCCGACACATCGTCACGGCTGACGACGCCGTCGTCGCGCGAGGCCTTCACCTCGTCGATGTCGACGCCCTGCGCCTTCGCGAAACCGCGCGTCGCCGGGGCGGCGAGCGCACGCTCACCTGCGTCCGGGCGGTTGCGACGGGCGCGGCGGCTCGTGCTGGACGCCGTCGGGCCGTACCCGACGAGGGTCTTCTGCTGCGGCTCCTCGTCGCCCTCGGCTGCCGTGGCCGCCGGAGCGTCGTCGGCCGGGGGCGCGACCTCGGCGGAGGCCTGCATGTCGCCAGCCGCTTCTTCGGCCGGCGACTCGGACGTCGAGGCGTCGACCTCGGCAGCACCGTCGACGGCGGCCTCGGCTTCGGCAACGTCGACGTCGCCGCCGACCTCGATCGTCACGATCGGCGTACCGACCTCGACGGTCTCACCCTCGGGAACGAGGATCTCGACGACCTTGCCCTCCCACGGGATGGGCAGCTCGACGAGCGACTTGGCCGTCTCGATCTCGAGGACGGGCTGGTTGACCTCCACGGTGTCGCCCGCGGCGACGTGCCACGTGACGATCTCGGCCTCGACGAGGCCCTCACCGGGATCGGGCAGGGGGAACTGCAGAACAGGCACTGGCGTGTCTCCTAGAAGCTGAAGGCTGCGTCGACGGCATCGAGGATGCGGTCGAGGCCGGGAAGGTACTCGCGCTCGTGGCGGCTCGGCGGGTACGGGATGTCGTATCCCGTGACGCGCTGCACCGGTGCTTCGAGCGAGTAGAAGCACTTCTCCTGGATGATGGCGGCGATCTCGGCGCCCATACCGAGCGTGCGGGCGGCCTCGTGGACGACGACGGCGCGACCGGTCTTGCGAACCGACTCGCAGATCGTCTCCTCGTCGAGCGGCGAGAGCGTGCGCAGGTCGATGACCTCCAGGGATCGTCCCTCCTCCTCGGCGGCCTTGGCCACGTCGAGGCAGGTGCGCACCATCGGGCCGTAGGCCAGGAGCGTGAGGTCGGTGCCCTCGCGCAGAACCTCGGCCTCGTACAGGTCGCGCTGCGGGCCGGCTGCGAGATCGAGCTGGTCGGGGCTCGGCTCGTGGTAGCGACGCTTGGGCTCGTAGAACACGACCGGGTCGTCGGAGTCGATGGCCTGGCGCATCATCCAGTACGCGTCGACGGGCCGCGAGCAGACGACGACGCGCAGGCCGGCGGTGTGCACGAAGTACGACTCGTTCGACTCGCTGTGGTGCTCGACGGCGCCGATGCCGCCACCGAACGGGATGCGGATGACCATCGGCAGCTTCACCGCGCCACCGGTGCGGTTGTGCAGCTTGCTCACCTGACTGACGATCTGGTCGAAGGCCGGGTAGACGAAGCCGTCGAACTGGATCTCGACGATCGGGCGGTAGCCGCGCATCGCGAGACCGACGGCCGAACCGACGATGCCGGACTCGGCCAGCGGTGGGTCGATGACGCGCTCGCCGAACTCGCGCTTGAGGCCGTCGGTGAGGCGGAAGACGCCGCCGAGGTCACCGACGTCCTCACCGATGACGACGACCTTGTCGTCGGCCACCATCGCGTCGTGCATCGCCGCGTTGAGAGCGCGGGCGAGCGAGAGCTTCGGCGGCTTCTTGGCGCGAACGGGAGCCTTCTCCGCGGTCTCCGACGTTCTCACGCGCTCGCCTCCTCGAAGGACGCGAGGTACTCGGCGAACTCCTCGCGCTGCGCGCGCAGCTGCGGGTCGAGGTCGATGTAGGCGTGGTCGAACATCGCCGTCATCTCCGGGTCGGCCATCTCGACGCAGGAGCGGCGCCAACCGGCGGCCAGATCCTTCGCCTCGGCGTCGACATCGTCGAAGAACGACGCGTCGGCGTGGTTCTCACGCTCGAGCAGGGCGCGCAGACGCGCGATCGGGTCCTTGGCCTTCCACGCCTCGACGTGCGCGTCCTCGCGGTAGCGCGTCGGGTCGTCGGACGTCGTGTGGGCGCCCATGCGATAGGTGAAGGCCTCGATGAGCGTCGGGCCGAGCCCGCTGCGTGCGTTGTCGAGGCTGCGGCGCGTGACGGCCCAGGTGGCGAGCACGTCGTTGCCGTCGGTGCGCACACCGGGGAAGCCGAAGCCGTCCGCGCGCTTGTACGGCGGAATGATGAACTGGCGCGTGTTGGGCTCGCTGATCGCCCAACCGTTGTTCTGGATGAAGAAGACCATCGGCGAGTGGTTGACGGCCGCGTAGACCATGGCCTCGTTGAAGTCACCCTGGCTCGTGCCACCGTCACCCGTGAACGCGATGACGGCCGTGTCCTTCGTGTCGTCTCCGGTGCCCACGAGGCCGTCGAGGCGCACGCCCATGGCGTAGCCGGCGGCGTTGAGCATCTGGTTGCCGATGACGATGGTGAACGTGGCGAAGTTGTGGTCGGCCGGGTTCCAGCCACCGTGGCTCACACCGCGGTAGGTGGCGAAGACCTGCGCGGGCGTGATGCCGCGGCAGAACGCGACGCCGTGCTCGCGGTAGCCCGGGTAGGCGAAGTCCTGCTCACGCATGGCGTGGCCGGCGGCGACCTGCGCGGCCTCCTGGCCGAGGAGCTGCGGCCACAGACCCAGCTCACCCTGGCGCTGGAGGCTGTAGCCCTCGATGTCGAACCGGCGCACGAGCACCATGTCGCGGTACATGGCGCGCACCTCTTCGGCCGTGATGGCCTTGAGCGCTTCCATGTACGGCTCGTTGACGCTCGACATCGGCGTGCGCGAACCGTCGGGTGCAATGAGCTGCACCATGTCCGGGCCGCCGTCCGTGATGTCGGGCAAACCGTCGAGCTTGTGGCCTGCGACGTGCGTGACGCCGTCGATGCCTTCCGATGCTCCGGAGATCGTCATCGTTCCTCCTCGGCGGAGGCGAACGATGCGTCACCCCCGCGTTCGGTGGTGGACGGTTGATGCGCCGTACCACCTCGTCGGGATCTTGTGACGCAGGTCACGCCACAGATGATGACGGTACCCGACCAAACGACCTGCGAAGCACTACCCGCGCGTCACTTTTTCCTTGCGCCGCCGCGGATTTCGAGGGGTGAGCGGCGAGTCTCACCATGTGGTCATCGAGGGCCGACGAAACCCTTCACAACGTCGACAAGGCGGTCGTTGGCCTCCGGCTCCGCGATGGTGGCGCGCACGCCCTCCCCCGCGAACGGACGCACGACGAGTCCGGCGTCCTTCGCGACGCCGGCGAACTCCTCCGTGCGCTCGCCGAGCGGCAGCCAGACGAAGTTGGCCTGCGTGTCGGGGATGTTGAGGTCGGCGTCGGCGAGCGCCTCGACGACGCGTCGGCGCTCGGCGACGAGGGCCTGCACGCGCTCCTCGAGTTCGTCGTACGCAGCGAGGCTGGCGACAGCCGCCTTCTGTGCCATGTCGTTGACGCCGAACGGCGTGGCCGCCTTGCGCAGGGCCTCGGTGATGCGCGGGCGCGCCACGGCGTAGCCGACGCGCAGCCCCGCCAGGCCGTAGGCCTTGGAGAACGTGCGCAGCACGACGACGTTGGGGAACTCCCGGTAGAACGCGAGCGCGTCCGGAGCGTCGTCGGCCTCGACGAACTCGAGGTAGGCCTCGTCGAGAACGACGAGCAGATCCTTCGGAAGCTTCTCGATGAAGGCCCGAAGTTCGTCGGTACGAACGCTGGGGCCGGTGGGGTTGTTCGGGGTGCACACGATGAGCAGGCGGGTGCGGTCGGTGACGGCGGCTGCCATGGCGTCGAGGTCGTGGCGGGAGTCGGCGTCGAGGGGCACCTGAACCGAGCGTGCACCGGTCAGCGCGGTGACGATGGGGTAGGCCTCGAACGAGCGCCACGCGTAGACGACCTCGTCACCCGGCTCGCACGTGATGGCGATGAGCGCGGCGAGGATGCCGACCGATCCGGTGCCGAAGCTGACCTCGTCGTCACTGACACCGAGCTTTTGCGCGAGAGCGTGCGTGAGCTCCGAGGAGGCCATGTCGGGGTAGCGGTTCATCGTCGCGACGGCCTCGTGGACGGCCTCGACGACGGACGGCAGCGGCGGGTACGGGTTCTCGTTGCTCGAGATCTTGTAGACGACCGTGTCCCCCTCAGCTGCGGCCGGTTTGCCGGGCTTGTAGCCGGGCACCGAGTCGAGCGTCGTACGCAGTCGGACGGGGGTGGCGAGGGCATCGTCGGTCATACCCACCACCTTAGATCTGCCCCGGCGTTCTCCCAGCCGGGCGCGGGCTCGGACCCAATCGGCCAGTTCGACCCGGCGGGTCGCGACCACGTGTCAGTCGGTATTGAGTTTGCTACTGGGCGTATGAGTGGGTCCGTCAACTTCGGCGACGGAGACATCAACTATTCTGCCGGGACAGGCATTGGAACCCCAGGCGTAGGCATTAACGCTCAGCGAAAAACTGGAGATCTTCCGAGTGGTCCGCAGACTCAGCTCCTCCTCTCTGGTCTGGGCTACACGGATTCAGATTCGGCAGGAGACTATGGCGGTTTCGGTGCCGATGCGCACGTCGCCATTGTCAGCCAAGCTGAGAATTAGGGTGACCCCTTCGTGGTCTTTTGGGTGAATGGAGCACACATGTTTGTATCCCTCGGAGGCTCGTCCGTGACTCCCCTCGGCGTTCTCTTCTTCGTCATTCTTATGGTTGGAGCTGTGCTCTAAATCCTTTTTGAGTTTGGATCCTGGGGGAGCGATAACTGGAAAGCCAGCAAGGGTTCTGGCCCTCTTTGGAAGCGGAGAATTCCGCATGATGATGAGAGCGACGAGTGACCTTTGAGTGACCTTGGAACCCGGACCTCCACCTGTATCTGACGCGGCCCGACCGCGCCTTCGGTGGCCACAACTACGCCACCTACCAGCCGCACCTCGACGAGATGACGCTCTGGGCCCTCACGGCTCCGCCACAGGCTTGAGGGTCACACTGGAGACATGCGCACTCTGCTCAAGATCGCCATCAACGGCCTCGCACTCTGGGCCGCCGCAGCGCTCGTCGACGGCATCACGCTGGCCGACGGCGCGAGCACCACGACCTCCAAGGTGCTCACCATCGCCGTCGTCGCGGCGGTGTTCGGCCTCGTCAACGCCGTCGTCCGGCCCGTCGCGAAGTTCTTCGGTTTCCCGTTCCTCATCGTGACGCTCGGGCTGTTCATCTTCGTCATCAACGCGGCCATGCTGGCCTTGACGTCGTGGCTCTCGGGAGTGTTCGGTCTCGACTTCCACGTCGACCAGTTCTGGCCGACGGCAGTGCTCGGCGCCCTCGTCGTGACGTTCGTGTCGTGGGTGCTGGGCCTCTTCTTCGACACCGACGACGACACCCGCCGTCCTGCGCCGCGCGGCTACGACCGCCGCGGCCCCGGTCGCCCGGGCGGGCCGACGATGTCGCGCTACTGAGCCTCGATCACGCCCAGTCGGGCGCTTCGCCGTTCTCGAGGTAGACGCCGAAGCGTCCGGCGTCGGCGGCCGCGATCGCCTGGCGGATCACCTTGGCCGTGTACGCCGCGACGTGGTCGTCGAGGTCGCCGGGCGCCACGTGGTGGATGCCGGCGATCTCCTTGCGCTGCAGGGTGAAGTCGTCACTCGAGCGGTCGAGCGTGGCCTCGAAGACGTAGAGCATCGCGTCGTCCCAGCCGCGCCACGGCGGCAGCCACGACACGACGCGCAGCCCGGTGAGGGCGGCCTTGACGCCGAGTTCCTCGTCGAGTTCGCGCACCACCGCGTGTGCGGGCGACTCGTGGGGGTCGACGACGCCGCCGGGCAGATCCCAGAAGCGCTTGTACGAGAGCTCGCACAGCATGACGCCGCCCGCTTCGTCGCGCACGAGTGCCTGCGCGATGGTGCGGGTCTTGGGCAGCTTCGTGTTGAGGTAGACGGCCGCCTTGGAGACGGTGTTCTCGTCGGGCAACTCCTCGGCCGAGGCCTCGGCCACCGTCGCCTCGCGCAGTTCGGCGGCCACCTTGGCCTTGATCTCGCGCTCCTGCTCGTGCGTCTGGTCGCTCATCAGCCCTCCGGTTGCATGTGGGCGATCTCGTCGAGGAAGTCGTCGACCTCCTTGGGGTCGTACCCTCGGCGCAGCCCCGCCGAGTCGAACCGCGCGTACTGCGGATCGGGCAGTTCGATGCCACGGCGCATCGCGATGACGACCGAGTCGAGGTAGTCGTCGACGTCGTGTTCGTCGTAGCTCGTCGAGGCGCGCCCGATGAGGGTGAACTTCTTCTCCCGCACGAGGTCCATCTGCTCGTGCGTCCAGCGCAGCGTCGTGTCGTCGTCCCGTGTCGTCAGCGCGGCGATCTCGGCGTCGCGCTCGCGGCGCGCCACCTCGTCGGGGTGCTCGACGACGGTGGTGGCCGACCACACCGACATGAGGGTGAGGAAGCCCGCGACCTGCGTCCGCGACACGCCTCCGCGCGGCGTACGGCGCAGCGCCATGGCGTCGAGGTCGGGCAGGGGCTTCGCCTTGCGCATCGCCGTCAGGGCGCGCACGCGCAGGCGTTCGACGTCGTCCGCGTGGTACCCGCCGGCGGCGACCGACGCGAACCTCGCGGACTCGACGACGGCGATCTGCTCAGGACTCCACGACATGACTCCACCTTTTCACGAGGCGGCGGCCGCTCGCGCGTCAGAGCGTCAGGACGAGCTTGCCCTCGGCGCGGCGCTCCTCCATCTCGGCGATGGCCTCGCCGGCCTTCTCGAGCGGACGCACGGGGCCGAGCACCGGCTTGAGCGCGCCGCTCGCGACGAGGGGCTCGATGGCCTTCCACTGCTCGGGCACCGTCTCGGGCCGGGGCATCCAGAACGCGCCCCAGCCGACGCCGACGACGTCGATGTTGTTGAGGAGCAGGCGGTTGACCTTGACCTCGGGGATCGAGCCGCCGGTGAAGCCGAGCACGAGCATGCGGCCCTCGACGCCGAGGCTGCGCAGGGAGTCGGTGAAGCGGTCGCCGCCGACCGGGTCGACGACGATGTCGACGCCGCGGCCCTCGGTGATTTCCATGACGGCGTCCTTGAAACCCTCCGGCGCGATGGCGTGGTCGGCGCCTGCAGCCGTCGCGATCTCGCGCTTGGCTTCGCTCGACGCGACGGCGACGACCTTGGCCCCGCGCGCCTTCGCGTGCTGGATCGCCGCGATGCCGATGCCGCCGGCGGCTCCGTGGACGAGCACGGTCTCCCCCTCGGCGAGGCGGCCGCGTCGGTCGAGCGCGAACTGCACGGTGAGGTAGTTCATCGGCAGGGCCGCGCCCTCCTCGAAGGAGACGCCGTCGGGCAGCGCGAAGACGAACGGCGCGGGCACGGCCACGCGCTCGGCGAGGCCACCGAAGCCGGGGAACGCGACCACGCGGTCGCCCTCACTGAACCCCGAACCTTCCGGGGCACTGACGACGACGCCCGCCACCTCGGAACCGAGGACGAAGGGCGGCTCGGGCTTCATCTGGTAGAGCCCGCGCGTCAGCAGCGAGTCGGGGTAGCACAGGCCCGCGGCCCGCACCTCGACGAGAACGTCGCCCTTGCCCGGCGTGGGCTCGGCGATGTCGTTGATCTCGACGGCCGACGGGCCGTCGAGCGTGGTGACCTGTACTGCGCGCATCGTTGTTCTCCTTGGTGCGGTTCGTCGGGTGTCGAGTGGTTCAGGCGGTGGGGTTCTCGCCCCACGGCAAGGGGGTGGTGCGGTTCACCGCGAGCAGGGCGTCGAGGGCGGCTTCGCAGTGGTCGACGAGTTCCTCACGACCGGGCCGCTCGCCGTCGACCTCGCCGCTCGTCCACGACAGGGCCAGGTCTTCAACGTAGGCGAGCCAGCCGCGGATCGCGACGGGACTGGCGTTCACGCCGTCGTCGGCAAGGGCGTCGAGGACGAAGTCGGTGACGCGACCGCGCCACGTGTCCGCGGCCTCCGCGCCGCCGAAGTCGCTGAGGTTGCCGCGCACGAGGGCGATGTAGATCTCGCGTCGTCGCGCAATGCGTGCGATGTAGCGGGTGATGACCTGGCGCAGCGCTTCACGCCCGGTGGCGTCGGCGTCCGGTTGTACCGTGTGAACAACCCGGCGCCCGGCGGCGTGCACGACGGCCTCGTAGTACGCGGCCTTCGTCGGGAAGTAGTGGAAGAGCAGGGCGCGCGAGATGCCGGCCTCGGCGGCGACCTCGTCGAGCGAGACCTCCTGGATGGGGCGGTACGCCAGCTTCTTGAGGCCGATGATGACGAGTTGCCGGCTGCGCTCGTCCTTCGTCAACCGCACCCTCTTGGCGGGTACTGGAGAAATCTGCTCGTTCACACTATTGAGCATTGCTCAATAGTGTGACTACAGTCAAGACATGGACCTCACACTCTCACCCCTCGCCCAGGAACTCGCCGATGAAGTGGACGCCTTCGTCCGCGAGAAGATCGAGCCCGCCGAAGTCGAGATTCAACACTTCTACGCCGACCTCAAGGCCAAGGGCGAGAACTCGTTCGTCGTCCACCCGAAGATCGAGGAGCTCAAGGCCGAGGCCCGAGCCGCCGGTCTGTGGAACATGTTCTTGCCCGTGGGCGAGGGCGACGAGTGGGCCGAGCGCTTCGGCACCCGGGGCGGCAAGGGCTTCTCCAACGTCGACTACGCAGCCATCGCCGAGAAGACAGGGCGCACGGCACTGTCGCCGATGATCTTCAACTGCAACGCACCGGACACGGGCAACATGGAGGTGCTGCTCAAGTACGGCACCAGGGAGCAGCAGGAGGAGTGGCTCGTGCCGCTGCTCGAGGGCAAGATCCGCTCGGCGTTCCTCATGACGGAGCCGGCGGTCGCCTCCTCGGACGCCACGAACATGGACGCGCGGGCCGTCATCGACGGCGACGAGGTCGTCATCAACGGTCGCAAGTGGTGGAGCTCGGGCGCCGCGCACCCCGACTGCAAGGTCTTCGTCTTCATGGGCCTGAGTGACCCCGACGCCGACCGTCACGCGCGTCACTCGATGATCCTCGTTCCGGCCGACGCTCCGGGCGTCACGATCAAGCGCGCCCTGCCCGTCATGGGTCAGCTCGACGAGCCGTTCGGCCACTGCGAGGTCGAACTCAAGGACGTTCGCGTTCCCCTCTCCAACGTCCTCGCAGGGCCGGGCAAGGCCTTCGCCATCGCACAGGGCCGTCTCGGCCCGGGCCGCATCCACCACTGCATGCGTCTCATCGGCCTGTCGGAGATGGCCCTCGAACTTGCGTGCAAGCGCGGCACCGAGCGTGTCGCGTTCGGCAAGCCGCTCATGCTGCTCGGCGGCAACCGCGAGCGCCTCGCGAAGGCGCGCATCGAGCTCGACATGGCGCGCCTGCTCGTGCAGCAGGCCGCGTGGAAGCTCGACGACGGCGGCACCCAGGCGGCGCGCGTCGACGTCAGCGCCATCAAGGCGATCGTGCCGTCGATCGCGTGCGACATCATCGACTTCGCCATCCAGATCCACGGCGGCGGCGGCATGTCGGACGACTTCCCGCTCACGGCCGCCTACGCGAACGCCCGCTCGCTGCGCCTGGCCGATGGCCCGGACGAGGTGCACCTCGGCATGGTGGCCCGTGAGGAGCTCAAGTCCTACCTCGCGGCGCAGGGTGCCGGAGCGGCCAAGTGACGACGCCCGCCGACAAGACGCTCGACGACGTCGAGGCCAACGCGGGAGCGATACGCGAGGAGGACGCGTTCGACGTGGCCGCCGTCGCGCAGTGGCTGCGCGAGAACGCACACCCCGAGGCCGACACGAGCGGTCTCGACGGCACGCCCGAGGTGCGACAGTTCACGGGCGGGGCGAGCAACCTCACCTACCTCCTGCGCTACCCGGAGCGCGACCTCATCCTGCGCCGCCCGCCCTCGGGCACGAAGGCCAAGGGCGCGCACGACATGCGCCGCGAGCACGACATCCAGCGCGCACTCGCGCCGCACTTTCCCGCCGTCGCGCCGATGGTGGCCTTCTGTGACGACGAGTCGGTCATCGGCAGCGAGTTCTACGTCATGGAGCGCCTCGACGGCATCATCCTGCGTCAGGAGATCCCGCCGGAGATGGGCCTCGACGAGGACGGCGTGCGCAAGCTGTGCGAGACGGCGATCGACGAGCTCATCGCGTTGCACTCGGTCGACATCCAGCCCGCGGGGCTGGAGTCGTTCGGCAAGGGCGAGGGCTACGTGCGTCGTCAGGTCGAGGGGTGGTCCGCTCGCTACCGCAAGGCCCGCACGCACGGCGAGGAGCACGGCACCGGCTCGTTCGAGACGGTCATGGCGTGGCTCGACGAGCACCAGCCGCAGGACGTCGCGAACTGCCTCATCCACAACGACTACCGCTTCGACAACTTCGTGCTCGACAAGGACGACCCGACGCGCATCCTGGGCATCCTCGACTGGGAGATGGCAACCCTCGGCGATCCGCTCATGGATCTCGGCGGGGCCCTCGCCTACTGGGTGCAGGCCGACGACGACGAATTCATGCGCGGCTCACGCCGTCAGCCGACGCACACGCCGGGCATGATGACGCGCGACGAGGTGTGGAGCTACTACGCCGAGAAGTCCGGGCGCACGATCGACCCGAAGGATCAGCTGTTCTACGAGGTGTTCGGGCTGTTCCGCCTGGCCGTCATCGCGCAGCAGATCTACTACCGCTACGCGAACGGGCAGACGCACAACCCCGTCTTCAAGCAGTTCCGACCGATGGTCAACTACCTCGAGTGGCGCTGCGAGAAGCTCATCGGCGCGAACGGGGACGGGGCGTGAGCATTGTCTACCTCGTGCGTCACGGCCAGGCCAGCTTCGGGCGCAGCGACTACGACAAGCTGTCGCCGCTCGGTGAGGAGCAGGCGCGCATGACGGGCGCCGCCCTCGCCGGGTGCGGCGTGAAGCCCGCCCTGCTGGTCACGGGTTCGCTTCAGCGCCAGCGCGTCACGGGTTCGCGCATGTGGGAGGAGGCCGGCTGGGAGGCTCCCGTCGACATCGACGAGGGGTGGAACGAGTACGACCACGACGCCATCGTCTACACGCACAAACCGGCGTACACGAACCAGGCCGTCATGCAGGCCGACCTCGCGCGCCGCGGCAACCCACGCCGGGCGTTCCAGGAGATGTTCGTCGAGGCCACCGGTCGGTGGACGTCGGGTGAGCACGACGACTACGACGAGACGTTCGCCCAGTTCGCCGACCGCATCATGCTCGCGCTGGGGCGCGTGACGTCGCGGCTTTCCTCGGGGCAGGACGCCGTCGTCGTGTCGTCCGGCGGACCGATCTCGTGGGTGGCTTCGCACCTGCTCACGAGCTCGGCGAAGGAACGCGCCGTCTCGAGTGAGGGCGCCGCGGGCGTCAGCGACGCCTCAGTGGCCGTCTGGCACAACCTCAGCGCCACGACGGTCAACGCGTCCGTGACGAAGATCCTCGTCGGGCGCACACTCACGGCACTCACGGTGAACGACCACAGCCATCTCCAAGGTCGCGAGGGGTACGTCACCTACCGTTGAGTCGCCCGTCCCCAGCCGACCTCTCACCCTCTCGGGCAGGGTTCCGAGTCGCCCGTCCGACTAGCGACCGGCGATTCACCCCGTGAGGAAGGAGTGCCCGTGGCCGAGTTGAAGCGCCCTGGTGCGGCCCTCCACTTCATCGAGTCCGGCCCGCGGAACGCCCCCGTGGTCGTGCTGGGGCACGGGTTGTTCTTCACGGGGTCTCTCTTCCACCATCAACTCGACGCACTCGGACAGCAGTTCCGTTGTGTGAGTTTCGACTGGCGCGGGCACGGGCTGACGTCGGCCCGCGGCCCGTTCGCGATGAACGACCTCGTCGACGACCTCGAGGCGCTTCTTTCGACGATCAACCGGCCAGTGCACTACGTCGGGCACGGCTTGGGCGGTTCGGCGGCCTTGCCGCTCGCGGCCCGGCGCGGTGAACTCTTCCGTTCCCTCACCTTGCTCGGGGCGTCGGCGAACGCGGAGGATCCCGACGACGCGTACTGGTACCTGCGCCTGGCCAATCGCTATCGGCGCCTCGGCGGGTGGGCGGTTCGCCCGAAACTCAGGCAGGCGCTCTTCTGCGGGACGAGCCTGCGCAGCGGGCAGGTGCGGCGAGAGGTCGACCACTGGGCCGAGGAGTTCGGGCAGCCGTCGCGAGCCGAGTTGCGCCACGCGATCCGCGCGTTCGCGAACCGCCGCGGCACACAGCCAGAGGCCCACAGCCTCCGAGTTCCGACACAGCTCATCGTCGGCGAGGACGACGCCGTCAATCCGCCGTATCGCAGCAGGCGGCTCGAGGAGCTCATTTCGGGCGCCGAGGTGCACACGGTCGAAGGCGCCGGACACGCGGTACCGCTCGAATCGCCGCAGACGGTGACTCATCTGGTGCGCTCGTTCGTCGAACGCGTGGAGCACCTCCCCCGCCACTGACGCCGCCTCCCCCGACCTGTCACGTCGGGGCCGTATCCTGGCGGCATGCGCGTTCTCGTCACCGGCGGTGCCGGTTTCATCGGCTCCCACACCGTGCTCGCCCTGCTCGAGGCGGGCCACGAACCCGTCATCGGCGACAACTTCGCGAACTCGAGCCCCAAGGTGCTTGAGCGCTTGGAGCAGATCGCCGGGCAGCCGGTGACGTGTCACGAGGTCGACCTCACCGACGTCGCAGCCACGGACGCCCTCGTCGCGGACGTGAAGCCCGACGCCGTCATCCACTTCGCCGGCTACAAAGCCGTCGGCGAGAGCGTCGAAAAGCCGCTCATGTACTACACGAACAACCTCGACTCGACGTTCGCGGTGCTCGCGGCGATGACCGAACACGGCGTGGAGAAGTTCGTGTTCTCGTCGTCGGCGACGGTGTACGGCCCGGATGCGCCGCTGCCGTACCACGAGGAGTACGAGCCGCTTCGGGCGACGAACCCGTACGGCTGGACGAAGGCGATGATCGAGCAGATCGTCACGGACGTCGCGGCCGCGAGCCCCGGTTTCAAGGCGGCGCTCCTGCGTTACTTCAACCCCATCGGCGCGCACGAGAGCGGGCTCATCGGTGAGGACCCGAGCGGCACCCCGAACAACCTCATGCCGTACATCGCGCAGGTGGCCGTGGGGCGGCGCGAGAAGCTGGGCGTCTTCGGTGACGACTACGACACGAAGGACGGCACGGGTGAGCGCGACTACATCCACGTCGTCGACCTCGCGGCCGGACACGTTGCGGCGCTCGACCACCTCGACACGATGAGCGAGTCGGCGCGCGCCTTCAACCTCGGCACCGGGCAGGGCACGAGCGTTTTCGAGCTGCTCCACGCGTTCGAGCGGGCGTGCGGCAAGGAGTTGCCGTACGAGGTGGGTCCGCGGCGTGCGGGCGATCTGCCGGTGACGTACGCCGACCCGACGCGCGCGCGTGAGGAGCTCGGCTGGAAGGCCGAGAAGACGATCGACGACATGTGCGTCGACACGTGGCGTTGGCAGTCGGCCAACCCGAACGGGTTCGGCGGCTGAAGCGCCGATGACGAGTTGGGCGCGCACGATCGCGGACGACCCGAACCACTCGACCTGGTACGTCGAGCGGATGCGTGGGCTGGCCGCCGACGGTGAGGATCTCGCGGGCGAGGCGCGCTTCGTCGCGGCGCTCGTCGGGCCCGGTTCGCGGGTGCTCGACGCCGGGTGCGGGCCGGGACGCGTCAGCGGCGCGATGAAGGCGCTGGGGCTCTCGCCGGTCGGCGTGGACCTCGACCCCGTGCTGCTCGACGCGGCGCGTGAGGACTGGCCGGACATCCGCTTCGAGCAGGGCGACCTCGGCGCGTTGCCGTCTGGGCTGCTCGAGTCGCTCGGGGCGCCGTTCGACGCCGTCGTGTGCGCGGGCAACGTGTTGCCGTTCATGGAGGACGGCGCGCAGGCGCGGGCGCTTGCCGCGTTGTTCGGGGCCGTGCGCGACGGCGGGCGTCTGGCCGTCGGGTTCGGCACGAACCGCGGGTACGCGCTGGAACAGTTCGTGGCCGATGCGGAAGGCGCCGGGTGGCGCCGCGACGCGCTGTTCGCGACGTGGGAGATGCACGCGCGTGACGACGAGTCCGACTTCGTCGTCGGGGTGTTCACACGGGCGTCGTAGTGCTCGCCGTCGTCGATACTGCGGTCGTCGCGCTCGACGACACGTTCCTGCGCGTCGACGCGGTGGTGTTTCGAACAAGGTCGGAGATCGCTGACGACACCGAGCTGCTGGGCGCGCTCGTGCGACATCGCGCGTATGGGCACGACTACGCCTCACCATTCGACCCGGACTCACCGTCGCTGTCCCGGATTCGGCACGGCCGGTGGTGGCTGTGGGGCCTCGGCCCGGATCAGTTCGTTCCGTGCACCGCTGACGAGGCCCGCACAACTCTGACGAGGTGGGCCACGGAGCAGGACTGGAGCGACTCCGGCTCCGTCGTGAGCGACACCGCCTGGGGCGGTCTCGCCGAAGTGTTCGGCTGGTTCGAGTCTGCGACCTCGTTGTACCGGTTGGTCGACCCGGGCACCGCGCACGAGCACAACTACGGTTTCGTCATCGGAGCATGCGGCTTCCACGAGTTCGTCGCCATCGACCGCGCGAACCACCTCGTGCGGCTCGTCGTGGCGACCGACGATTGAACCGCTCCGGCGCGCGGGCCGAAACCTGAGGCACCCTCGCCCCATGAGCGACGACAACGCGCGATACACCCACGGCCACGAAGAGCCGGTCCTGGACGCTCACGCCGACCTGGTAGCGCTCGATGCCGTCGATGCGGTCACGACGGCTCGCTCCATCGCACAACCGACATCGTTGGTTATCCTCGCGGCATGCGTGCACCCAGCGTGACCATCACCGAGGTAGGTTCCAATGCGCGCGACCTCTTGGCCCTGCGTTACGAATGGCATGACGTGTCGGCCACCGATACCCAGTTCGACGAGCGTTTCCACGAGTGGTGGCGGTCGGAGCGTCACCACCGCCGCGCCACCGTCGCACTGACGAGCGAGGAACGCCCAGTGGGTATGGCGAACGCGCTCATCTACTCGCGGATGCCGAGCCCGGGCCGCCCTCCCGCGCGCAGGGTGCACGCCGCGAACGTTTTCCTCAGCCCCGAGTTCCGGCGGCAGGGCATCGCGGCCGCACTCATGTCGGAACGGGTCGAGCACGCCCGCGCTGAGGGCATGGTGCGGGTGGTTCTCGCGCCGTCGGAGATGTCGAAACCGCTGTATCGCTTCCTCGGTTTTCGGGTGGCTGACGACCTCCTGCGCCTCGATCTCACCTGAGTCCGTGGCGCGAGGCGATGATTTGCTGACCCTCGCATGAGGCCATCTCGTACACCGCCGTAGCGACCGACGACTGAACCGCCCCAGCGCGAAGGTCGGATCCTGGGGCACCCTCGAGCCATGACCGACGAAAAGAACCCGCGATACACCCACGGCCATGACGAGCCTGTCTTGCGCTCCCACACCTGGCGCACCGTTGAGAACTCCGCCGCGTACCTCATGCCCCACCTCACGCCCGAGGTCCATCTGCTCGACGTCGGCGCAGGGCCGGGCACGATCAGTGTCGACTTCGCGCGGCGCGTCGGCTCCGTCACCGTCGCGGAGACGAGCGAAGACATCCTGTCGTTGTCACGACGCGCCGCGCAGGACGCCGGTGTGACGAACATGGAGTTCGCCGTCGAGGACGTTCACGGCATGTCCTTCGCGGACGACACCTTCGACGTCGTTCACGCCCATCAGGTTCTTCAACACGTCGCAGACCCGGTGGCGGCGCTGCGCGAGATGGCTCGCGTGACGAAGCCGGGCGGTGTCGTCGCGGTTCGTGATGCCGATTACGGTGCCATGACGTGGTGGCCGGAGACACCTGGAATCGAACGATGGCGGCAGAGCTACTCGCGCGCCGCGCGGGCCAACGGCGGCGAGCCCGACGCCGGACGACGCCTGCTGGCCTGGGCTCACGCGGCCGAGTTGGTAGATGCTCGGGCATCCAGTTCGACCTGGACGTACGCGACACCGGATGAGCGCCGTTGGTGGGCCGATTTGTGGGCCGACCGTGTGAGCCGGACCGCCCTCACCGAACAGCTCGCGGAGGGGTCTGTCGCGGGATCGAACGACGTGGACGTCATGGCGGCGGCGTGGCGATCGTGGGGCGAGCACCCCGACGGCTGGTTCTGTGTTCCTCACGGTGAGGTGCTCTGGCGCAAACCCTGACGGGACACTCTCCCGGAACGGGGCACGCGGTGTAGGGCGTCAGTGCGCCAGACGCGTGGATCGTGTGGTGCCCGTCGGTTGTCCGCCGGTCGTCGATCGTGAAGCCCGCGTGCTCCAACTGCTCTTCCCACCAGGTTTCGCTGCGCTTGTTCACCATGACGTTCATCGACTGGCCATAGCCCTCGGTCTTGATGCGTGAACCGGAGCCCACATCCCCGCCCTCACGTCGCCATTCTCGCGGCCCACTCAGGCGATGAGTGCGTAACCCTCGCGCGAGGTGATTTCGTACGCCGTCGGGTCGGCGGGGTCGGTGCGGTACCAGGCGCCGGTCGGCGAGTTCCAGACGCACACTCCATCGGTGCGCATGGCCACGGCCCACCCGCCGAACGTCTTGGCACGGTGGTGGTGGCGGCACAGCAGCTGCAGGTTCTCACCCGACGTGGCGCCGCCGTCGGCGTACGGCACGACGTGGTCGGCATCGCAGAACTCGCCCGGGCGCATGCAACCGGGGAAGCGGCAGTGCTCGTCGCGCTGCTCGACGAACCGGCGCGTGGTGATCGACGGGCGGTAGGTGAATCGCGACGTCCACCGCGTCACGCCGCGCTTCTCGTCGACGAGGGCGACGGTGAAGGCGGCACCGACCGCCGAGGCGAGGCGCTCCCCGCAGGCCGCCGACACAACACCGACGCCGGGCACGTGAAGGTCGGCGACTCGCGTCGTCGAGCGCGGGGCGGTTGCGGCGCGTCGCTGACCTGCCGTTCCTATCCCGACGCCATCACCAACCTGCCCTGCGGCAAGTGGCGCGACGCCGTCCTCGGCTTCCCGGTAGAGCGCACCCCACGGGGCCTGCTCAGCGGCGGGCCGCGCAACGCCACGGCCCGAGCCACCCTGTGCAGAACAGCCTCGACTGCGATCGACCGCACCGAATGAAACGGGCACACCGCTCCCCTGACCGGCGAAGGGCATGGTTGTGCCTGGGGTGGTGCCGTCCTCGAAACAGCGCACGGGCACGGTGAGCCGCACGATGGGGTCGAACCTCACGGAGCCGAGGAGCAGGTCGACGAAGGCATCGACCCGCGCCCGGTTCATCCGGTACCGCGTCGCGCCGCCGTGCAGACGCTCGTGTTCCTGCGCCAGCTGGCGCGCACGCGCATCGATGGCGACCTGGACCTGCCACGCCTGGTCGGCGTCCATGACAACGGTCATCTGCGTGAGCCTGGGCTGATCGGGGTGCTCGCGGAACGAGACCTCGACGAGCGCCTCCGACGCGTCCTCATCCGCCGGCGCCGATAATCCGAGCGAGGCAAGGAGCCGCCGCACACGACGCTTCACTGCGGCCGAACCGCCCAACAGCGCCCGGCCGGACACGAGCATCCCCTCGACGCTCTCCCGCTCGGCCAGCGCGAGGTGTTCGAGTTCGCGAAGCACCGTCTCGCAAGTCGTCATGCGCATCTCGCCCGCGCCGGCCATGACGAACATGCGAGGCAACGAGGCTCGCACGGCATCACCCGCTTCAGCCCACGCCTCCGCCGTACCGACACGGACTCCGAGCCGGGCCGCCAGATCGTCGGCAGCGAACTCGCCGGGCACGAACTGACGCGGGTCGCTCTCCCACTGGTCGACCTCGAGAACGTCGTGTCGCGTGACGACGCGAGCGTGGGCCGCCGCGAAGGCGTGCATCGTGGCGTCGGCGCTGCGCGAGACGTACGCGGCCGTGACGGTGAGCTCTTCGAGGGCGCGTCGCTCGGCGTCGAGTTGGGCGAGTTCCTCATCAACGGTTACCGCGTCCACCGCGAGCGCCGAAGGCTCACCCCAGTCGATCGTCGGACGCGATGCGACCTCGAAGAGTTCGACGCCCACCGCGTGCCACGCCTCGACCCGCGCTTCGAGAGGCAG
Source organism: Dermacoccus sp. PAMC28757 (assembly GCF_014302635.1). Taxonomy (NCBI): domain Bacteria; kingdom Bacillati; phylum Actinomycetota; class Actinomycetes; order Micrococcales; family Dermacoccaceae; genus Dermacoccus; species Dermacoccus sp. PAMC28757. Next base: position 320,998 of record NZ_CP060292.1, read on the forward strand.
CGCACGAACAGCGGCCAGCACCTCGGCCACGTCGTCACGCTGTGTTGTCTCCACGCCTCATTTTATCGAACTTATGTTCGATTATCGAGCGAAAAGCCCGCCCAAATTTACCGGAGAGAAGCGGTCAGACACCGCCGCCAGCAGCTGACGCAGTTGGGTGCACCTGACGCACTCTGAGCCTGCTCAAACCGCATCAGCTGCACCGAAGTGCGTCAGCTGCACCAAGGCCCCCAACGCAAACGCCGCTGGGGCGTCACATCTTCTCGGGCGTCTCGATGCCGAGGAGGCCGAGGCCGTCGCTGAGCACCTGCAGCGTCAGTGCGCACAGGGCGAGGCGCGAGTCGCGCACGGCGTCGTCGTCGGCCTTGAGCACCGGGCACTTCTCGTAGAAGGCCGTGAACGCCGTCGCGAGTTCGAAGAGGTACGCGGCGAGCCGGTGCGGTTCGAGCGTCTCGCCGACAAGCGCGACGACGGCGCCGTAGTCGAGCAGCTTCAGCGCGAGCGCGCGCTCGGCGTCCTCACCGATCGTGATGGCGGACGCAGGCGTCGCACCCGCGTCGGCGGCCTTGGCGAGGATCGAGCGGATACGCGTGGCGGCGTACTGCAGGTACGGGCCCGTGTTGCCGGTGAGCGCGAGCATGCGGTCGAAGTCGAACGTGTACTCGCTGTCGTGGGAGACCGACAGGTCCGAGTACTTCACCGCGCCGATGCCGACCTGGCGCGCGACGACGGCGCGCTCGGCGTCCGTCATGTCGGCCTTCGACTCCGCGACGACCTTCTCGGCGCGCTCGATGGCCTCGTCGAGCAGCTCCATGAGCCGCACCGAGTCACCCGAACGCGTCTTGAGCATCTTGCCGTCCGCGCCGAGCACCGAACCGATCTGCACGTGGATCGGCGTCGACTCCGGCCGGATGTAGCCCGCCTTGTCCGCCGCCGACCACGTCATGCGGAAGTGCAGGTTCTGCGGCGCGCCGACGACGTAGACGAGCCGGTCGCCGAGCAGATCCTGCGAGCGGTGCCGGACGGTGGCGAGGTCGGTCGTCGCGTAGCCGTAGCCGCCGTCGCTCTTGCGGATGATGAGCGGCACGGGAGCGTCGTCACGGCCGGTGAACTCGTCCTGGAAGATGCACAGCGCGCCGTCGGAGATCCGCGCGATACCGCGCGACTCGAGGTCCTCACAAATGCCCGCGAGTTCGTCGTTGTACGTCGACTCACCCGCGAGGTCGGCGTCCGTCAGCGTCACGCCGAGCGTCGAGTACACCCGGTTGAAGTACGCCTTGGAGCGGTCCATGAGCTTGTTCCAGTGCGCCAGCGTCTCCGGGTCGCCGCCCTGCAGCAGCGTCACCCGCTTGCGGGCCCGCATGTTGAAGTCGCCCTTCGAGCCGGCCGGCTCCGCCTTCTCCGCCGTGTCGAACTTGACGCGCGCGGCCTGGTAGAACGCGTTGGGGTCGGTCTCGAGAAGCTCCGCCTCCGGGCTGTTCTCGCCGACCTCGAGCAAGTGCTCGATGAGCATGCCGAACGGCGTGCCCCAGTCGCCGACGTGGTTCTGGCGCACGACGGTGTGCCCGAGGCGCTCGAGCACGCGCGCGAGCGAGTCACCGACGACCGTCGTGCGCAGGTGACCGACGTGCATCTCCTTCGCGACGTTCGGCGAGGAGTAGTCGAGCGGAATGACCTCGAGCTTGCTCGGGGGCAGGACGCCGAGGGTGCCGTCGGCCAGGATCGTGGAAGCCTCCGCGGCCACCCAGTCCGTCGACAGCGTGATGTTGAGGAAGCCCGGGCCGGCGATCGCGACGTCCGAGATGAGCTGCATCGCAGCGGAGTCCGCCTTGAGGGCCTCGACGATGGCCGTCGCCACCTCGCGCGGGTTCTTGCCCACCTTCTTCGCGAGCGCCATCGCCGCGTTGACCTGGACGTCGGCGCTCGTCTGCTTCTTGTTGGCAGGTCGGATGACCGGGTCCGCGTCTCGCCACTCCTCGCCGAACGACGTGGCGATGGCGTTCTGAACGAAACCGGTCAACGAAGCGATTGGATCTGCCATACGTCAAGGTTAGAGCGGCGGCGCAAATCAGTTCTGCTACGTCGCACGGCCCCGCCGGCCCAGTGCGTGAGAACTCGGGCGGAACCTCAGCGAGGCCGGCGGCGTCGGACTCCCCGAGTCTGTAAGACTGACAACGAAGAATTGCACCCCACGGGAGGAAACACCATGAAGCTCCGCAGCACGGCTGCCGCCGTCGCAATCGCCGCCACCGCCACGATGGGCCTGACGGCCTGCGGCGGCGAAGAAGCCCCCAAGGCCAAGGACGCCTGGAACGCCTCCCAGGAGTCGGCCGGCAAGTACAAGAGCATGGAGGTCAAGGCCTCGGGCAAGAGCAACGGCAAGCCGGCGAGCTTCACGATCAAGGGTGACGTCGACGGCGACCCGCAGACGCTCTCGGGCGAGATGGAGGGCGGCAAGATGGAGGCCGTCATCGTGGGCAGCAAGTCCTACATCAAGGCCGACTCCGCCTACTGGAAGTCCGCGATGGGCAACAGCGGCGCATCGAGCGCGATGACGTCGATGATGGCCGACAAGTGGGTCGAGTCCCCCGAGAGCAACAGCGAGGACGCGAGCGACACGCTCAAGGACCTCGTCAAGGAGCTCAAGGACGACAACAACGCGTCCAACAAGAAGCTGCTGTCGGACAAGGCCACCGTCACCGACGAGAAGGTCGACGGCAAGGACGCGTGGAAGATCGAGAGCGAGGACAAGAAGGTCAAGGCCTGGGTCTCGAAGGAGGACTCGCGCGACGTCCTCAAGGTCGAGGGCTGGGAGGCCAAGACCTCGTCCTCCTCCAACGACGAGATGACGACCGTCAACTTCCTCTCGCACGACAAGGACTACGGCATCAAGGCGCCGAGCGGCGCCAAGAAGATGACCGACCTCATCAAGGGCTGACGCTCCGATGACGACGACGGCGCCGCTGCGTCCCCTCAGCGTGGCCTCGGCCGTCTCCGCGCTTCTCGCGGTGACGCTTTCGGGGTGCACGATGGGCTCGGACGCGGCGGCGCCGTCGCGTTCGGGCGCGGCGACGCCGGCGTCGTCCTCGAGTTCGTCCAGCTCATCGAGCACGACACTGCCCTCCGCCACGGCTGCGTGGAGCAAGACGCAGGACCGCATCGACGCCTACACCTCGCTGCGGGTCGACGGTCGTGACGCGATGGACGAGGAGTCGCCGCGGGCGATCATCACCGGAGACCTCGACACCGACCCGAGCGACATCGTTTTCACGAGCGACGAGATCGGCAACTTCACGTTGCGGCGCATCGGCTCCGACATCTACCTCAAGGGCGACGACGCCTACTGGAACGCCGTCGCGGAGGACGACCCCACGCTCCCGGACGCGTCGTCGTTCGCCGACCGCTGGGTCAAGGCACCTGCGTCGACCTGGGACGACAACGATCTCGACGACATGTCGATCAAGCCGATCTTCGACGCGATGACCGACGACAGCGACCCGAAGTGGAAGACGCTCGCCTCCGACGACGCCGAGCTCACCCGAGACACCGTCGACGGGGTGGAGGCGTACAAGATCACTGGCGCCGACGGTGACACCGTCGTCTGGGCGAGCGCCGACGGCAAGTACAACCTGCTCAAGATCGAGGACGCCTCACCCGGTGAGGACGAGTTCTCGCTGGCCTCCTTCTCGCGCTGGAACGAGAAGTTCGAGGTCACCGCCCCCAAGGGCGCGCTCGACCTGGGTTCTGCCGACCCCGAGTCCGGCACCGAGAAGACGACCTGACGCTCTGGTGGCGCGCCGAACCCGCGTGCCATGATGAGCGCGCAGTCGAGCGCTCGCTCCGATTGACGACCCCTCGGAGACGAACCGCCTTGACAACCACCCCTCGCGCTCGCCGCGTGCAGGCTCTCGTCAGCGCGCCGCTCGCCCTCGCCGTTCTCGGTGGATGCAGCGTCGCCGGCAAGAGCGTCGCGCCGGCGAAGACCACCTTGAACTCGAGCACCACGTCGACCACCCCGGCCGCCACACCGAGCACGGACAATCTGCCGAGCACCGACAACCTGCCGACCGCGTCCGTCCTCATCTCGCGAGCCCAGGACGTGCTCGTCCGGACGAAGACTCTCACCATCCGCACGACGATCACCGTGCCCGGCGGCGAAATGTCCACCACGACGAGACGGGGCCGAATCATCGGTACGCCCCAAGCACTGACCTACACGCAACTCGACTACGGCACAGAAGAACTGCGCCTCATCGGCGCGACGCTCTACGTCAAGGGAGATGCGACGTACTGGGGCGAGTACGCCACTGACTACGCGAACCGTTGGACGCGTTCGCCCGACGACGAATGGACACGCACCGCCATCGAGGACATGACAATCGTGCCTCACGTCGACGAACTCCTCGAGGAGGACAGCGAGATCGTCCAGGCGCTCACCGGCAAGGCCGCCTCGGTCACCATGGAGACACTGGACGGGCAGCGGATGTACTGCGTGGAGAACGAAAACGGTGTGCTGAGGGCCTGGATCGATCCCAAGAGCAATCAGATCCGCAAGGTCGAGGGGTACGGGACCGACGGCGATGGCACCGGCATCGACGAGCTCTCCGGTTACGACGGTGACTACTCCGACATCGTGGCCCCGAAGACCACCCTGACGCGTCCGCCCGTCGAAGCCTCCTCCACGACCTGATCCCACCCACCCGACACGCCGGGCACTTTGGGCGCGCCACGCGCGTTTGGCACAGTGGCTCACCGCCGAGCCTCCCCGACGCGATACGGAGTCACCCCTCATGACGCTGCGCACCACGGCTGCCGCCACGCTGACGACGGGCGCCGCCCTCCTCGCCCTGAGCGCCTGCGGCGGAACCCCGAGCGCCGCTGACCTCACGAAGGACGCCAAGTCCTCGTCGACGTCCGCCAAGTCGACCTCCGTCGACATCGTCGGCTCCGTCAACGGCACGCGCACGACGTTCAGCGCCTACGGCGCGACGAACGGCTCCAACCAGAAGCAGATCCAGACGCAGGGCAAGGCCTCCTCCGAGGGGCTCGTCATCGGCAAGCAGGCCTACCTCAAGGCCAACACCGACTTCTGGCAGCAGATCGGCGCCAACGCCACCGACGCGAAGAAGCTCAACGGCAAGTGGTGGAAGGGCGCGGCCAACGATCCCGCCTCCAACCCGGCGCTCGACGTCAAGCAGATGCTCACCGAGTTCTTCGACTCCGAGGACGGTAAGAAGCTTGCGTCGAAGGACGCCAAGGTCGCCGAGACGAAGACCGCGGGCAAGGACACGTACACCGTCAGCGCCTCCGACGCAAAGGACGCGGTCAAGCTCGTCGTCACCCGTGACGACAAGCCGCAGGTCGTCAAGATCGAGAACTACAGCTCGAAGCTGACGAACACGAAGGCGAACTACACGTTCTCGAAGTGGAACTCCGTCGAGACGTACAGGGCCCCCTCGGGAGCGAAGCCGATCACGTCCGTGCTGGGCGGCCAGTCCGGTTCCGGCGCATCGGGTTCCACGGGCAAGTGAGGCCCGTGACACATCCCACCCGCAAGTGAGGACCTAGGTCCTCTGGAGATCGGAAACTCCTGAGTAGCCTTTCTTGTGAAAGTCTTCACAAGTCTCGTCGAGGGGTCACAACCGATGGATGTCCTGGAACTGGCGCGGTGGCAGTTCGCCATCACGACCGTTTACCACTTCCTGTTCGTGCCGATCACGATCGGCCTTTCGGCCCTGGTCGCCGGCTACCACACCGCATGGCTGCGCACGGGTAACACCCAGCACCTGCGCCTCGCCAAGTTCCTCGGCAAGTTGTTCACCATCAACTTTGCCCTGGGCCTCGTCACCGGCATCGTGCAGGAGTTTCAGTTCGGCATGAACTGGAGCGACTACTCGCGCTTCGTCGGTGACATCTTCGGTGCGCCGCTCGCGATCGAGGCGCTGCTCGCGTTCTTCCTCGAGTCGACGTTCCTCGGCCTGTGGATCTTCGGCTGGGGCCGCCTGCCGCGCAAGATTCACGCCGCCTGCATCTGGCTCGTGCACATCGGCACGTTGCTGTCGGCGTACTTCATCCTCGCCGCCAACTCGTTCATGCAGAACCCGGTCGGCTACCGCTTCAACCCGGAGACCCAGCGCGCCGAGCTCGTCGACTTCGGCGCCGTGCTGCTCAACAAGGTGCAGCTCGTCACCTTCCCCCACGTCGCGTTCAGCTCGTACATGGTCGGCGGCGCCGTCGCCATGGGCGTCATGCTCTGGAACCTGCGCAAGCGCACCCTCGAGGCCCGCGCGGCCGCTGACGCCGTCGAGACGGGCGGCGCGACGAAGGTCGCCCCCACCGCCGACGACCTCACGATGTACCGCAAGGCCTCGCGCGTCGGCGCCATCGTCATGCTCGTCGCGAGCCTCGGCGTCGTCGTCACCGGAGACCTCCAGGGCAAGGTGATGACCGAGGTGCAGCCGATGAAGATGGCCGCCGCGGAAGCCCTCTACGACACATACGAGAAGGACGCCCCGTTCTCGATCTTCACCGTCGGCACCCGCGACGGCAAGGAGGAGAAGTTCGCCGTCACCGTGCCGAACCTGCTCAGCTTCCTCGCTACGGGCGACTTCCACGGCAAGGTCGAGGGCGTCAACGACCTCGAACCGGAACTGCAGAAGAAGTTCAACGAGGGCAAGCTCACCTCCGCGGACAGCTACACGCCCAACATGATGTGGTCGTACTGGAGCTTCCGCTGGATGATGGGCTGGGGCGGCATCTGCATGGCCATCGGCGTGTGGGTCCTGTGGATCACCCGTAAGGGTCGCAACCCCGTCAACCGCTGGATGGGCCCCGCCGCCCTCGTCGGCGCCCTGTCCCCCGTCTTCGCCATGAGCATCGGTTGGATCTTCACCGAGATCGGCCGCCAGCCGTGGGTCGTCTACGGCGTCATGACGACGAAGCAGGGCGTCAGCCCGAGCGTCTCCGCCGGCGAGGTGCTCACCTCGATGATCGTCTACACGCTCCTCTACGGAGCACTCGCCGTGGTCGAGGTGAAGCTCTTCATGGACTACATGAGGAAGGGCGCCGAACCCGTCGCCGACGACGGGGAAGACCTGCCCGGTGGGCACTCCGACGGTTCGAAGAACGACGACGAACTCTCGTTCGCGTACTGACAGGGAAGTTGAACGATGGAACTCACCACTTTCTGGTTCATCATCATCGGCGTCCTGTGGACGGGCTACTTCGTCCTCGAGGGCTTCGACTTCGGCGTCGGCATGCTCCTGCCGGTGCTCGGCAAGGGCAAGGCTGACTCGACGACTGACGCTGCTGCAGGTCAGGCCGGGGAGGTGACGGACCCCGTCACCGACCACATCGGCGAGAACGAGAAGCGCCGCCGCGTGCTGCTCAACACGATCGGCCCGGTGTGGGACGGCAACGAGGTGTGGCTGCTCACCGCCGGTGGCGCGACGTTCGCGGCGTTCCCGAACTGGTACGCGACGCTGTTCTCCGCGGCCTATCTGCCGCTGCTCATCATCCTCGTCGGCCTCATCGTGCGGAACATGGGCTTCGAGTACCGCCACAAGCGCGACTCGGTGGCGTGGCGCAAGGGCTGGGACACGGCAATCATCGTCGGCTCGTTCATCCCCGCGATCCTGTGGGGTGTCGCCCTGACGAACATGGTGCGCGGCCTGCCGATCAACGCCGACATGGAGTTCACCGGCAACCTCTTCACGCTGCTCAACCCGCTGTCGCTGCTCGGCGGTGTCGTGACGATGCTCGTCTTCATGACGCACGGCTGCTTCTTCGTCGCGCTCAAGACGGACGGCGCCGTCCGTCACGACGCGCGGGCGCTCGCGACGAAGACGGGGCTTGCCGCTGCCGTGCTCGCCGTCGTGCTGCTCGTGTGGCTCGGCATCGAGGTCGGAACTGTGACCTCGTGGGTGACGTCGGTGCTCGTGGCTCTGTTCTTCCTCGCGGCTCTCGCGTTCAACCTGCGCGGCAAGGAGGGCGCAGCCTTCGCGGGCACGTTCGTGGCCATCGCGCTGTTCGTGCTGACGTATTTCGTCATGCTGTTCCCGAACGTCATGCCGAGCACGACGAACGCGGCCTGGTCGCTCACCACGGAGAACGCGTCGAGCTCGCACCACACGCTCGTCATCATGACGTGGGTGGCGCTCATCTTCACGCCGCTCGTGGTGCTCTACCAGAGCTGGACGTACTGGGTCTTCCGCAAGCGCATCACGACCAAGCACATTCCGGAGGCCGTCGACCCGAGCAGGCCCGACCCGATCAAGGTGCACTGAGTTTCGCTTGTCGCACGAGGACGCCGCCGCCCGATTCGGGCGGCGGCGTTCGGCGTCTTTGCGACTCATCTCGCCTGGTCAACGAACCAGTCACAGGCCCGCTGGGTGTCGACGTCTAGGCGCTCATTCAGGATGCTCGAAGAGCCATTCTGCAGCCCGTCGGTTCGCCCATGCTCGCCCTCGTACGCGTGCACGAGGGACGCGAAGACGGCCTCGCGACCGCATCGCTTGACGAGTCCACTCACCACAGGACGGAACGCATGATTTCGCGCGAGGGTCGCCAATTCCCCTTCGCTGTCGGCACGGTCACCGCTTGGGAACAGGCCGTTCGCTCCGCAGTAGAGACCCAAATCGAGTGGTGGCACGAGACCGCTCAGACCTGCGTCGTCCTCGGTGGGGTCGAGCCCACTCAAGATCTCAAAGATTGAGCGCGAGAGGTCGCACAGAGCCGCAAGCCCGACGACTTCCTCCGTGACACTGGGCTGCTCGGCTCACACGGCTCTGTGGGTCGACCTGCCTCAGCGGCGTATTCGCGATATGCCCGGTCGACCCAGCGCTCCGCATCCTCGTAGCCGGCCCAAGAGCGAACCGCTTCTCGAAGAGTCTTGCTTTCCCAGGTGTTCACATCATTCACCCACCGCACAGGCGATCTCATCCCGACCGTTCGGGCCCTGTTCGTGCTTGCATGAACGTATGAAGAAACTCATCAACGACGCGGACGCCGTGGTTCGGGAATCGCTCGAGGGACGCGTGCTGCTTCAGCCGAACGTCAGCCTGCTCGGCTCGAGCCAGACGGTCGTTCGCACCGACCGGGTCGTGAACGATGACAACCGCGCGACGGTGCCGGTGGCGTTGATCTCCGGCGGCGGCGCGGGTCACGAGCCGGCGCACGCCGGATACGTGGCACACGGCATGCTGACGGCCGCCGTCAGTGGCGGCGTGTTCGCCTCGCCCAGCGTCGACGCGGTGCTCGACGCCATCCGCGCCGTCACCGGTGACGCCGGCTGCCTGTTGATCGTCAAGAGCTATACCGGCGACCGCCTCAACTTCGGAATGGCCGCCGAACTCGCCCGCCATGACGGCCTCGACGTCGAAATGGTCGTCGTCGGAGACGACGTGGCGCTCAGCGACGACGACACACACGCAGGACGGCGCGGTCTCGCGGGTACCGTCCTCGTCCACAAGGTAGCGGGAGCCGCTGCGGAATCCGGGAGCACACTGCGAGAGGTGCACGACGTGGCCACACGGGTGACCGGACACCTCGGCACCATGGGCGTCGCCCTCGCCCCCTGCACCACCCCCGGCGCGGACGCACCGAGCTTCGAACTCGGTGACGACGAGATCGAGCTCGGCCTCGGCATCCACGGTGAACCCGGCGTCGAGCGCACGCGCCTCACCAGCGCCGACGACATCGCACAGACGCTCGTCGGGCGGATCCTCGACGACCGCGAGATCGTCGACGGTGACCGCGTCGTCGCCCTCGTCGGCACCGCCGGCGCCACCCCGCCGAGCGAACTCGACATCGTCGCGCGGGGTGCGCACACCGCCCTGACGAATCGGGGCGTCGTCGTCGAGCGTCTCTGGGCCGGCCCGGTACTCACCTCCCTCGACATGTCCGGTGCGCACGTGTCACTCCTGCCCGTTGACGACGGTCTTCTCGACCTGCTCGACACACCCACCGCGTCGCCCGCGTGGCCGGGGTTCCCGGACGCTCGGCGCCCGGCCCTCAGCGTCGTGACGACCCCTGAATCCGCCGACCGCGCTGGGGGCCCGGCGGGCGAGGCCGACCCGTTCGTGCGCCAGGTCATCGACGCTGCCTGCGAGCGCCTTCTGCGCGCACGCACCGAACTCGATGCGGCCGACCAGCACGTCGGCGACGGCGACCTCGGATCGGCGCTCGCTCGCGGCGCCCGGGCCTGGCTCGACGACCCCGGCGAAGGCGACGCGGCCTCGTTGCTCCAGGAACTCTCCGCGCGATGCCGACGGGCGATCGGCGGCACGTCGGGCCCGCTGTACGGGATGCTTCTTCTGCGCGCCGCGCAGGCACTCGCGGACGGGGCGTCGTGGGGTGACGCTTTACGCGCTGGCGTCACGGGCGTCCGGGAACTCGGCGGCGCCCAGCCCGGTGACGGCACGATGGTCGACGCCCTGCAGCCTGCCGCGGACGCGGCCGATTCGGGCATCGACGCCGTCGTGACGGCCGCCCGGGAGGGTGCCGCCCGAACTTCGGACGCCGTCGCCACCAAGGGGCGCGCCAGCTATCTCGGTGAGCGCGCGAAGGGGTACGAAGACCCGGGCGCCACTGCCGTCGTCATGTGGCTGGAGGCCGTGCGAGAGGCAATGTCACAGCAGTGACACGCGGTTCATTCGTCTGAGCACGGTCGCGGAGCGGCCGCACGCGCCGGCGCCGTTCACCGACTACCGGGGCACCTCGACGAACGTCGTCACGCGGGTGACGGCGGGGCGGCGCGGGGTAGAACTGAACCCGAAGTTCGGCTCGGGCGCGACGTCGGCCAGCGCTCCCACCGGCTCGCCCGCCCACGTGCCCTCGATGTGCTCGACGGCATGCAGATCCTGGGCGAGATAGTGCTCGCGCCGCCCGTTGCCCGCCGTACCCGAGGTGCGCACGCCCGTCATCACCCGGCGCGCCACGGGGTCGATGAGGCGGGCCGTGAGCGGGTGGACGAGCGGCCCGCGCACCGGCAGCAACGGCGCAGCCAGGAGCAGTCGCCCTCCCACTGCGAGCGACAGCTGCAGCTCACCTGCCTGGACCACCCATCGCTCGCCCCCGTCACGAACCGAGCGATCCACCACGACATCGACGAGCGTCACCCCATCGAACTGGTAGGTGCCCGACACGTACTCGGCCACCTGCTCGCTCGGGGCCAGCAACTCCCGGCACCCGTCGGGGTGCGCCACCATGACGTCGGCGAACGCACCGAGGGGCGAACGCTCCCACACCCCGACGACGAAGCGCCGCCCGGACGTCGAGCCTGCGCCCGCGATGTAGCCGTCGAAGCGGTCGCGTCGGTACGTCGTCATGCCGTTCCTCCCTCAGCGAGAGCCGTGGCGCCTTCGCGCTCAGGCGCCGAGGGACCCTCCCGGTCTCGCTCGAGCCATCCCATCACGGATGTCACGGCGATGCCGTGCACGACGACGCAAGTCGACGCTGCTCAAGCTGCCCGCCGGCGCTCGTCGGCCGACGTCCGGGCGCATCGAGGTGCCGAGCACACACCTCGTCTCGCAGCGGGGTTGCTCACGACACGCCTGTCCATCGGCGCGAGCCCGGCTCTCTTCTGCGCGCTCACCTCGCTGGTCGTCCTCGTCGCGAGAATCCCCATGATGCGCGGGGCAGCGGACTGAGCCCGTTCATCTCGCACGACGAGGCGCCACGCCACGTGAGAGCCGAACCCAATCGGCCGTTCGCCGGCCGCCCGTGAAAACCGAAGGCGCCTGGACCCCACGGGGATCCAGGCGCCTTCGGCATGTTCGCGCGTCGCGCAGCCAGGCTCAGCTCAGGCGCTCGAGCAGCTTCTTGGCGAGCGCCTCGGACGATGCCGGGTTCTGACCCGTCAGCAGGTCACCGTCGACGACGGTGAACGGCTGCCAGGCGGGGCCGGTCGAGACGTCAGCGCCGAGTTCGCGCAGCCGGTCCTCCAGCAACCACTTGGCCTTGTCAGCCTTGCCGGCGGCCTTCTCCTCCTCATTCGAGAAGCCGGTGATCTTGCGTCCGGCGACGACGGGCTCGCCCGCCGCCGTCCGCGCCGGAAGCAGCGCTGCCGGGCCGTGGCACACGATCGCGACAGGCTTGCTGCCCTCGAGCGCGTCAGCGATGAGCTTGCCGGACGTGGCGTCCTGCGCAAGGTCTTCCATCGGGCCGTGCCCACCCGGGTAGAACACCGCGTCATAGTCGCCGAGGACGGCGTCCTCGAGCTTCATGGGGTGCTGCAGGCCGTCGATCGCGTCGAGGTCAGGACGCACGTCAGCGCCGCCGTTCGCGTCGGGGGCGAGGCTGACCTCATCGGCCACCGGCGTCACACCACCGGGCGTGGCGAACGTGACCGAGTGACCTGCCCCGGTGATCAGACGGTAGGGGGTGAGAAGTTCTTCCGCCCAGTAACCCGTCGGGACGCTCGAGCCGTCGGCCAGGGTCCAGGAGCGGGCGCCGGTGACGACGAAGAGAACGTTGGACATGTCAATCTCCTTGCTGATTCAGTGCGCAGCAGCGCGTGGCGTTCGCGTCGGGGCGAGTCGTCACTTGTTGTTGGTGAGGCACTTCTCTTGGGTGCGAAACGGTGAGATCAGCGACGCGAACCGCGTCGGGGGAACCCAGCCGCCGACAGCGCCGCAGCGATGAGGGCGGGCTGGCCGAACAGGCGGACGAGGCGCTTGGTGTCGGTGTCGAGGCCGAAGGCGTCGTGCCGCTCGGCGTACTGGCTGATGTTGCCGGGGAAGATCGCGGCGTAGAAGGCGGCGAGCGCCACCCCCACCGCGGCGCGACGCTGCGGCAGGGTGAGCATCGCCGCACCGAGCGCGACCTCGACGACACCGGAGGCGAGGACGACGACGTCCTTGTCCATCGGAAACCAGTCCGGCACCTGCGCCTGGAAGTCCTTGCGGGCGAACGTGAGGTGCGAGACACCGGCGAACGACATGAAGGTTCCGAGGCCGAGACGGGCCACCTCCTGCCCACGGGTCGCCGGCGGGGCCGGCTCGGCAAGTGACCGGACGGATTCGATCAGTCGGGTGAAACGAGTCATGGTTGTTCCCTCCTCGCGTCGCGGGTCACGACGCATCGATCACTTGGCGACGCGGACGAGCTTCGTGTTGGCGAATTCGCCGAAGCCCCAGCGTCCGAGCTCACGCCCATAACCGGAGCGGCGCACACCACCGAATGGCAGGCCGGCCTTCGTCGTGCCGTGCTCGTTGACATAGGTCATGCCCACCTCGAGGCGTCGGGCGATCTGCTCCGCCTTGTCGGTGTCCTTGCCCCAGACGGAGCCGGACAGGCCGAAGGAGGAGTCGTTGGCGAGCTCGACGGCTTCGTCGATCGAGTCGTAGGAGTAGACGACGGCGACGGGCCCGAAGATCTCCTCCTTGAAGGCGTCCATCTCACGCGTGACACCGGTGAGCACGGCGGGGGCCATCCAGGCGCCGTCCTGCTCGAGCGCCGTGCCACCCGTGCGCAGGGTCGCACCCTGCTCGACGGCGCGCTCGACCTGGGCGATCGCGTCGTCGCGAGCCTCGACCGACGAAAGCGGGCCCATGTCCGTGCCCTCGTCGTCCGGGTTGCCGACCTTCATGCCCTCGACGGTGGCGACAACGCCGTTGACGAAGTCGTCGAACATCGTCGACGGAACTAAGATGCGCTTCGGGGAGTTGCAGGCCTGCCCAGCGTTGCTCATGCGCGCGGTGGCGACGGCCTTCGCCGTCTCGGCGACGTCGACGTCGTCGAGGACGATGAGCGCGTCCGAGCCACCGAGTTCGAGGACGCTCTTCTTGAGGTTCTGCGACGCGGTCTCGGCGACGGCCTTGCCGGCGCCCTCGCTACCGGTCAGCGAGACGCCGCGCACGCGCGGGTCCTCGATGATCGACGTGATCTGCTCGTTGCTGACGAACAGGTTGATGTAGGCATCCTGCGGCACACCCGCGGCGTGGAGGATCTCCTCGATCAGTTCGGCCGTGCGCGCGCAGATCGAGGCGTGCTTCAGCAGGATCGTGTTGCCGAGCATGAGGTTCGGCGCGACGAACCGCGCGACCTGGTAGTGCGGGAAGTTCCAGGGCATGACGCCCATGAGCACACCGATCGGGTCGGTGACGACGAGCGACTTCGCGTCGTCACCGATGTTCAGCTGCTCCTCCACGAGCAGCTCCTCACCGTGCTCGCCGTACCAGCGGAAGATCGACGACGCGAGCGCGACCTCACCCTGAGCCTGCGCGAGCGGCTTGCCCATCTCAGCGCCGATGACGCGGGCGAGCTCGTCGGCGCGCTCGTCGTAGATGTCGGCGACCTTGGCGAGGACGGCGGCGCGCTCGGACGCGTCCGTCGTGCGCCACGTGCCGAACGCGGCGTCGGCGCGCTCGATGGCGCGGGTGACGTCAGCATCCGTCGCGGAGGTGAACTCCTTCTCGACGACGCCGGTGGCGGGGTTCTCGGTGCGGTAGGCCATGAGGTCTCTCCTTCAGATCGATGAGCTCTCTCATCGATCACAACACCACCGGCCCCCAGAAGCATTCCTGCACGCAGTTTTTCACCTCGAGGGGTGAAAAAACGCGCCCGCGTGTGCGGACCGGCCAGCCCGGCGCCGGGGTGCAGCGCAGGCGCCCCCGGGGCGCAGGTGGATCAAGCGTCCGCGAGCGCCCGACGGTGGTTCGTGCGGTGACGTTCGAGCCAGTTCATCGCGGGCGTGACGGCGATGCCGTGGACGACGACACTCGCGATCATGACGACGGCGACCGTCGACCAGAGCCACTCCGCGCCGTCGAAGGACGCCTTCCCCGTCGCGTAGGCGACGTAGAAGACCGTGCCGATGCCGCGGACGCCGAAGAACGCCGTCACCCACCGCTCCTGCGACGTGAGGCCGACGGCGCGGTCGGTGTCGTCACGGCGACCTGCGAGGCTGATCCAGCCCGAAGCCGGGCGGATGAGGAAGATCAGCACGAGTGCGATGACGACGCTGCGCCAATCCGCGTGTGCCAGAAGCCCGTTCGTCGCCGACGCGCCGAGCAACAGCAGCATGAGCAGCGTGAGGATCTGCTCGAGCCGCTCGATGAACGAGTGCATCTCGGCGTGGTAGCTGTGGCCGCGCTCGCTGGCGCGCAGTACGAGACCACAGACGAACACTGCGAGGAAGCCGTACCCGCCCACCACCTCCGTCAGGCCGTACGCCGACATGATGGCCGCGAGCGCCGCAAGCGGCTCCCCCGCGTCGGCGAGCCGGTACTGTTTGTGGGGCAGACGGAAGAACAGCTTGCCGAGCACCCACCCGACGAGCGCACCCGCGACGGCGCCGATGGCGACCTTGCCGATGAGATCCCAGCCGATCCATTTCAGGGCCCAGTGCGAGGGTGCGCCCTCCATCGTCCACGCGATCGCGGCGTAAATGAAGGGGAACGCGAGGCCGTCGTTGAGGCCGGCCTCGGAGGTGAGGGCGAAGCGCACCTCGTCGGACTCGTCGATCTCCTCGTCGCCGACACCCATCTCCTGCGTCTCGGGGCCGGCGACCTGGACGTCGGAGGCGAGCACCGGATCGGTCGGTGCAAGTGCAGCGCCGAGGAGCAGCGCCGTCGGCGCCGCAATGCCCATGCCCCACCCGAGCAGCGCCACCGCCGCGATGCACAGCGGCATCGCGACGCCGAGCAGACGCCACGTCGCTGCCCACGCGCGCCAGGACGAGCCGTGACGCAGGCGCAGCGGGCGGTCGAGCGCGAGCCCGACGCCCATGAGCGCGACGAGGACGGTGGCCTCGGCGGCGTGGACGAGGAACGTGTTGTGCATGGCCGGGTCGAGCGAGAAGCCCTCCGGCAGCGGCATGAGACCGAACAGCACACCGACGCCGAGCAGCACAAGCGGTGTCGAGATCGGCACGCTGCGCACGAGCGTCGGGAGGAAGACGGCGAGCAGCAGCGCCACTCCGCCGAGCAGCCAGGTCATGTCGACAGCCACGCCGCCACCTCTCGTTGTTCGTCCGTGCCTCCCTGAGATTAAGGCGTGCCACATGACGACGGCCACCGTTCGCCCCATCCCGTGCCCGCGAACGCCGGCGGGTGCGGGACAATGAGACCCATGCGCCCGTTCGACCCCGCCCTGCTGCGCGCCGTGCCCGCCACCCGGCTGCCGGTCGCGCTGCTCGCCCTCATCGGAGGGCTCAGCGGAGCCGTCGCGATCGCCCAGGCCGTCGCCGTGGCGCACCTCGTCGTCGCCGTCGTCGAGGGCCACTCGTTCTGGACGCCCGGCCTGTGGGTCCTGGGCCTCTTCACCCTGCGCGGGGTGCTCAACGCATCGACCGAGACGGTGGCCGCGCACGCGGGCGCGCGCATCTCAGGGGCTCTTCGCGAGGGCGCGATGCGCCGCTGGATGACGCAGACGGCGGACGAACGCCCCGGCCCCAGCGCCATGCTCACCATGGCCACGAAGGGCGCGGCCGCCGTCGAACCGTACGTCGCGCGCTACCTTCCGGCTCTCGTCACAGCTGGCGTCGTGCCGGTGTTCGCCATCGCCGCGATGCTCGTCGTGGACTGGCCGAGCGCCCTCATCGTCATCGTCACGCTGCCGCTCCTGCCGGTCTTCGCAGCGCTCATCGGCCGCTACACGCAGCGCGCCACGGCGGAACGATGGGTCGAGACGACGATGCTCGCCGGACACTTCTCCGACGTCGTCGCGGGCCTTCCGACGCTCGTGGCCTACGGACGGGGCGAGCACCAGGTCGAGCAGATCCACCGCGTCGGCGAACGTCACCGCTCGGCCACGATGCGCACGCTGCGCATCGCCTTCCTCTCCTCCGCAGCGCTCGACCTGCTCGCGACGATCTCCGTCGCCATGGTCGCCGTCGCCGTCGGCCTGCGCATGGCCCACGGCGACGTCTCGCTGCTCACCGGCCTCATGGCCATCCTCATCGCGCCCGAGGCGTACTGGCCGATCCGCCGCGTCGGGCAGGAGTTCCACGCGGCGGCCGACGGCGTCGAGGCCATCGACTCGCTCCTCGCGGGCAACGACGCCCGGCCGTGGCACGCGCCCGCCCCCGAGCAGGCCGGCGGCCTCGCGCGCGCCATGCTGAGCGGCGTCTCCTACACCTACCCCGGTCAACAGAGCCCGGCCGTCAGCGGTGTCACCTCCGTCGTGCGCGACGGCCTCACCGCCCTCACCGGCCCGAGTGGATGCGGCAAGTCGACGCTCCTCGAAGTGCTCGCCGGCGCGCGCCGCCCGACGGCGGGGCGCCTCGAGGTGCCGAGCACGCACCTCGTCTCGCAGCGTCCGTTCATCGCGCCGATGTCGGTGCGCGCCAACCTGACGCTCGGCAACGACGCGAGCGTCGACGAGATCCGCGAGGCCATGGCCGCCACCGGCTTCGACGACGTCGTCCTCGGCATGCCCGACGGCGTCAACACCTCCCTCGGCGACGAAGGGTTCGGCCTCTCCGCGGGCCAGCGCGCCCGCCTCGTCCTGACGCGCGCGTGGCTCTCCGACGCCGCCATCGTCCTGCTCGACGAGCCCACCGCTCACCTCGACCCGGCGAGTGCTGCGGTCATCCGTGAGGCGATCGTCGCGCTCGCCGCGCGCAAGCCCGTCGTCGTCGTGACGCACGACGAGGAACTCGCGGCCCGCGCCGACAACCAGTGGCGTCTCACGGCCCGCCCGATCCGCGAAGAGGTGACGGCATGACCTCCGAAACGCAGGAGCGACGCCCGCTGTTCAAGCCGGTGCGCGGCGTGACGCTCGCCGGGCTCATCGGTGCGCTCGCGTTCGCGTGTGGCGTTGCGCTGACGGCTACGTCGGGCTGGCTCATCGTGCGCGCCAGCGAGCGCCCCGTCGTCCTCACCCTGCTCACCGCCATCGTCGCCGTGCGCGCGTTCGGTATCGGGCGCCCGGTTTTCCGCTACGTCGAGCGACTCGTCTCCCACAACGCCGCGCTGGCCGATCTCACGGATCGTCGAACCGCGGCCTACCGCCAGCTCGTGCCGCTCACCCCGGCGCGCCTGGGCACGAAGCGCCGCGCCGACCTTCTCTCCGGCGTCGTGCGCGACCTGGACGACGAGGTCGACATCCAGGTGCGTGTCGTCGTGCCACTCATCACGACGGTCGGTGCCGCGCTCGTTGCCGTCGTCACGACGTTCGTCGTCCATCCGCCCGCGGGCTTCGTCGTGCTCGGCTCGGTCGTCGCGGCGGCCCTCGTGGGGTGGATCGACCTCGCGCTCGAACGCCGCGGCCAGGCGGCGTCGCTCGCGGCGCGCGGCCAGGTCGACCGGGTGGCGCACCTCGTGGCGTCCGGAGCGAACGAGCTCGGCGCCATCCGCGCCACCGACGAGCCGATGACGTGGCTCGCGTACGCGCAGAAGAACGTCGAGAAGGCCGCGTTCGCCCAGTCGCGCGGCCGCGCCGTCGGAGTGGCTCTCGCGCTCGCCGTCACGGGAGTGGCAACCCTCGCCATGGCGTGGGTTCTCGACGGCGAGGTCGAGGCCGGAACGATCAACGGACCCTTCGCTGCGCTGCTGCTCCTCACCCCGCTCGCCCTCGGCGATGTCGTCGGCCTCATCCCCGACGCCGTGGGCTCGCTCGCCCGCTCGTCCGCCGCCCGCGACCGTCTCGAAGCGCTGCTCACGCAGGAGCCGGCGGTGCGGGATTCGGGCTCGGAGGCTGCGCCGGACGAGACGGTGCCGCACCTGCGCGTGCGTGACCTGACGGCTTCGTGGACCGGCGAGAAGACCGACCTCGGGCCTGTCACCCTCGATGTCGCACCCGGTGAGCACATCGCCGTCACCGGCCCCAACGGGTGCGGCAAGTCGACACTTCTCGCCGTCCTCGCGCGCCACCTCGACCCGACCGGCGGAACGTACGCCTGGGGCGAGCGTGACGTCCGCGACCTCCCGCTGGACGCCGTGCGCGACGGCATCGCCTTCGTCGATGACGACCCGCACCTGTTCGCCGGCTCGCTGCGCGCCAACCTCCTGCTCGCCCGCCCTGACGCGGACGACACGGACGTGCTTCGCGCGCTCGAGCGCGCCGGCCTCGGGCCGTGGCTCGCGGAACTCGGCGAGGGTCTCGACACGCACCTCGGCGAATACCTCGTGAGCGCCGGACGTTCGGGGGCCGAGTCGGTGGCCACCGCCACCGAGCGCTCGATCAGCGGCGGCGAGAGGGCGCGGCTCGGCATTGCGCGGGCACTGCTCTCCGAGCGCCCCGTCATCCTGCTCGACGAGCCCGTCGCCCACCTCGACGGACCGACCGCCGACGCCGTCGTCCGCGACCTGCTCACCGCGAGCACCGGACGCACCGTCGTCATGGTGAGCCACCACCCCATCGCGTTCGACGCGCTCGACCGCGTGATCGACCTGCCCGCCGTCACGAGCTGAGCTTCGACGGTTCCTGCGCACGAACCGCATGGCCGTACGCCACGAGCCCCACACCGCGTTGGTGTGGGGCTCGTTGGTCGTTCAGTTCGGTTCAGCCACCGAAGAGCTTGCCGAAGATGCCTTTCTTCGGCTCGCTCACGGCCGAGCGTTGCGCCGTCGAGGGCGCCTGTCGCGGGGCGGACACGACCTCAGGTGCCTGCGTCGAAACGCCCCCGCGCGATTCGTACGCGCGCAGCGTCTCGCGGGCCTTGACGAGGAAAGCATCGACGCTCGCGGCGTCGTACCCTCTGCGCCCGAAACCGCGAGCCCGCGTGAACGCCACGTCGTCGATCGAACGAGACGTGACCACGCCCTGACGCGGCGCGCCCTGCTCGTAGCCGCGAAGGGTGATCACAAGGGAATCGAGGAAGTCATCGACCTCGATCTCGTCGTAACCAGCCCCGCCGCGCCCTTGCTCGAACTCGACCTTGACGACGTCGTCCGACGCCAGCACGTCAGCCCTTGAAAATGCGACGCAGCAGGCCCTTGCGCGATGTGTCGTCACGCTCCGGCAGCGGCTCGGCCTTGTCGATGGGCTGCGGACGGTCGATCGACTCCGGGCGTTCCACGTCGGACGCCCGACGGTCGTCGGCGACCGGGCTCGACGCCTCGAACGACTGCTGCTCGCGCACGTCGTCGCCACCACCGGCAACGTCGAACGAACCGTCACGACGGGCGTCGTCGGCGAACGGGTCACGGTTGCCGACGCCGGGCTGCTCGAAGCCACCCTCGCGCGGCTCACGCACGCGAGCGGTCTCCTCGTTCATCGGCGCCACACGCTGCGGGCCGTCCGTGCCGCGCCCACCGAACGTTTCGGCCCGGGCCGGCTGCTCGGGGCGCTCGAAGGAGTCCCGACCAGCGTCGTCCGCGAACGGGTCACGCTCGAAGCCACCGGTCTGCGGCGGGGCAGCCTGCGGCGCCTCGCCCCCTTCGTTCGGCTGCGTCGGCAGCGGACGCTCGGTCACAGCGCTCGGCTCGGAGAACGGGTCGAACTCCCCATCGCGACGGGCGTCCTGTGCCACGGGGGCCTCGGGCGCCACCGGGCGGTCATCGACGAGCGGCGCCTGCTCGGTCGGCAGAACGCCGGCGTCCGGCCCACGATCGAGATCGCTCGCCGGCCTGCTCGCGCTCTCGTCGTAGGCGCCGCCCGTGCTGCGACGCGGGGAGTCACCGGCCCCGTCCTCGGGCGAGGAGTATGCGCTGTACTCGGGGTGGTACTGAGCCTCCGCCTCGCGGTCCTCATCGCTCATCGAACGGCGAGCCTCACTGCGGGGCAGCGGAACTCGACGGTCGGTGGCGCGGTAGGAGACGATCTCGGGCTGCGTGGCGATCGGGCGCTCGTCGGCGACGGCGTCACCGCCGGCCACTGCGTCGCCTTCGTACGCGTTGCTGCCCTGGAAGCGCTCGTCGGCGCGGGGGCCCTCATCCTCACCCTGGAGAAGGATCGCGCCTTCGTCGGGGTCGCGGGGGGCGCGGTCGCGGCGAAGACCGTTGTCCTCGAAGGCCCAGTTGTCACCCTGCTCGGCTGCGGCGACCGGGCGGGCCTCCTCGGCACTCACCTGCTGCGGCGGCACCGGCTCGGCGAACGTCTCGCTGTGGGCTGCAGCCGGGTCGTGGTAGTCGGCGGCGTCGTGCTCACGACGCACCGGGTCGCCGGCAGAGTCACCGACGGGCTCGCCGTCGATACGCACGGCGTCGCGCTCGTCACGCGGGGCCCACTCGTTGCGCTCAACCTGCTCGCCCTGATCGCTGTGGCGGTGAGCGGCGTAACCTCCGGCGGCAGCACCGCCGGCAGCGGCGGGGCCGAAGCCCGAGGAACGCTCCTCGCGCTCGCCCTCGAAGCCACGCTCGTCACGCAGGTCTGCGTCACGGCGCTCGTCCGCGAAGGGCTCGTTGCGCAGCTGCTCGTCACGTACGACGTCATCGCGGCGCTCGGCGTCGAAGCGCTCCTCAGGCGTGACCGCGGAGTCGTTCGCCAACGTGTCGCGCTCGGCCGGCGGCGCGTACGCGGCGTCGTGGGAGGTGTTCACGTCGGAACGGTCGTCCGAGCGCAGCTCACGGTTGCGGCCCGACTCGTCCGGGGCCATGATCGGCGCCTCGTCGACCGGGTCGGATCCGACCATGTTGACACCGCCCTGACGGCCGGCCCCTGCATCACCGGCGCGGTCGTCACGCACGTCATCACGCGTGTCGGAAGCGAAGGCGTCGTCACGGCGCTCGTCGCGCTGACCGTGCGCAGCCGCGGCACCTCCGGCGGCGACAGCGCCGCCACCTGCCACCAGGCCCGCGTCGCGACCGTCGAAGCCACGCTCGTCTCGGCGCTCACGACCGTCGAAAGCGCGCTCATCGGCGACGTTCTCGTCGCGGCGGCCGTCGAACGCTGCGGCGTCCGAGACCTCGTCGACACGGACGCCGGGCTCACCGAAGCCACCCCGACGCTCGTCGGCGGGCTCGAAGCCGCGCTCGTCGTCGAAGCGCTCCTCACGCCGCGGCGCACCGCCGGCGACCGCGAGGGCCTCACCGTCACGCACGCCCCCGTCGTCGGCGAAGGCGCTGCGCGGCGAGTCCTGAAGCTCAGGCGCCGCAGGCTCTGCGTAGGCCTCCGGGCGACGCTCGTCGCGCAGGTCACGCTCGTCGACGAAACCGCGCTCGTCGTAGCGATCGTCGCGGACGTCGCCGCGCGGATCGACGTCCGCACGGTCCTCGCGGCGCTCGTATGCAGCAGCACCCGCGACACCGGCGCCGGCGGCACCTGCCGCAGCGACACCGTGACCGCCGTGTGCGCCGTGTTCACGCTCGTCTGCGCCGTCCGTTCGCTCGTCGCGGACGTCACCACGGTCGTCGGCCTCGACGTCACTGGGGAGTCCTGCGTCGACCGGCGCGGACGCCCGACGCACGCCGTCCTCGTAGGCACGGATGCGCTGGGCGACCCGGTCGAGCAGGTCGTCGACGTCGTCGAGGTCGTATCCACCGGCAGACTGCGGGCCGCGCTCGGAGAACACCACCTCGACGACGTCGTTGGCGCTCACGGCGTGCGACGGCATCTGGCCGCCGCGCTCGATGGCTTCGAGCGTGTCGGCGACGCGGTCGAGGTAGTCGTCGACACCGACCTCGTCATAGCCGACCTTGCCGGCGTCGGCGCGGTGGAACTGCGCCGTCCTGACCTCATGCGCGGTGATCATCTTCATATCCCCTCGGTTATGGATGCGCTGCGGGGGCAGCGGTTCTTGATTGAGCCTAACCACGGGCGCACCTGGCCGATACCCCCTTGTTCGGAGTCTCGTCTCCCGGTGACGCGCCGAAGCGGCCAGAGCCCCGAAGCGGCGGCGCCACAGGTGTAGTTGCACTTCATAGCTCATTCGTGCAAAATTGCACTCGCGTATTTGACAGTGCAAAGGAGTGGCCGTGGGTTTCATGTGGGATTGCAGCACTGACGACCCCCGAGCCCAGCGCGCCCACAAGCGGCTCCAGGAGATCCGCTCGGCGGCGTGCACCCTCGTCATCGAGCGCGGGTACGACGGCTTCACCATGGACGACCTCGCCGAGGCCGCCGGCGTCAGCCGCCGCACCCTGTTCAACTACGTGCCCGACAAGGCGTCGGCCGTCGTCGGCCCCGACGGCGTCGGGGACAACCCGCAGGTCGCGCTCTTCCGTGACGGCGGCCCCACCGGTGTCCTCATGCCCGACCTCATCCAGGCGCTCGACAGCGTCATGAGCGAGGTTGAGGACCCCTCCATGGCCAGCGATCAGCACGCCCTTGTCGAACGGGCCATCGCGAGCGACGGCAAGGTGGCCCACCTCGCGTTCGAGCGGTTCACGCACCTGTCCGACACCCTGGCCACCCTCATCTGCGAGCGCGAGAAGTGGGACGCGGGCGACCTGCGCGCCCGCACGATCACTGCAACCTTCCTCGCCATCGTCAAGGTCAGCCTCGAGGAGTTCTCCCTCCGCAAGGCCGACTCCGACTTCATGACCGTCTTCCACGACGTGCTCGACGCGGATGCCGCCGTCCGCTCGATGCGCTGACACCCCACAGCCCCCCCTTTCACAAAGGAGTTCCCCAGTGGCAAACATGCTCTACCGCCTCGGAAGGACGGCCTACCGCAAGTGGCCGTTCTTCCTCGTGGGGTGGCTCATCGCCCTCCTCGCGCTCGGCGGATTCGCCGCCGCGAAGTCGCGGCCGATGACGTCGCAGTTCACGATTCCCGGCATCCCCTCGCTGCAGGCCGCCGAGACGCAGAAGGAACTGTTCCCGGATCAGCCCGCCGCCGACAAGCAGGTCAACGGCCAGCTCGTCATCAAGGCACCGGCCGGGCACACCCTCGCCGAACAGCCCTACAAGGGCCAGGTCGACGAACTGATCAAGAAGGTCAGCGGCGTCCAGCAGATGCCAAAGACGAAGCTCGCCAACCCCGCCGAAGCCGGCCCCGCGATGAAGCAGCAGATCGTCGCGCAGGCCACGAAGCAGGGCACGCCCAAGGCTGTCGCGGAGAAGAACGCCGAGGCGCTCTCCCCGCTGAGCAAGGACGGCCGCATCGGCACGGTGTCGTGGAACTTCGCCGTCGACAACATCATGGACATCAAGCCCGAGACGCAGCAGAGCATCCTCGACGCGGCCAAGGCCGCCGAGAAGAACGGGCTCACCATCGCGGCCGGCGGCCAGGGCATGCAGGAGATGATGCAGCCGGGCGCCACCTCCGAGCTCATCGGCATCGGCATCGCGCTGCTCGTCCTCGTCCTGACCTTCGGCTCGTTCGTCGCCGCGGGCATGCCGATCCTCAACGCCGTCATGGGCCTCATGCTCGGCATGACGGGCATCACCGGCGCCACCGCGTTCTTCGACCTGCCCGAGACGACGACCGCGCTGGCCTCGATGATCGGCCTCGCCGTCGGTATCGACTACGCGCTGTTCATCCTGTCGCGCTACCGCGCGGAGCTGCGCCACGTCGACATCAAGAGCCAGGCCGACCGTGAGCACGCCATGGGCCGCGCACTCGGCACGGCCGGTTCGGCGGTCGTCTTCGCCGGCCTCACCGTCATCATCGCGCTGTCCGCGTTCGGCGTTCTCGGTATCAGCATGCTGACGGCGATGGGTCTCGGCGCGGCCGGCACCGTCACGCTCGCCGTCATCACGTCGCTGACGCTGCTGCCCGCCCTCATGGGCATGCTCAAGACGAAGGCGTTCGCCGGTCGGGTCCGCGAGGACAAGGCCGCCGACGAGTTCGACCACGACTCGACCAACGGCTCGGTGCGCCTCGCGCGCGGCATCCGCAAGGCCCCGTGGGCGGTCGCACTCGCTGTCGTCGCGCTGCTCGCCGCCCTGGCCTCGCCGGTGCAGCACCTCCACCTCGGCCTGCCGTCCGACGCGACGGCGCAGAAGGGTACGGAGGCTCGACAGAGCGCCGACCTGCTCGCCGAGGGCTGGGGCGCGGGCAAGAATGCGCCGATGATCGCCATCATCGACGGCCGTGAGATCGACGGCGGCCAGAAGGCCCAGATGGGTGCCTACGCCAAGGTCGTCGAATGGGCGGCCAAGGACGAGAACGTGGCCAACGCACAGATCGTGCAGATGGCGAAGAAGGGCGACGGCGCCGTCGTCATGGTGACGCCGAAGACGGGCCCGGCCGACAAGGCCACCGACGAGATGCTGGAGCGTCTGCGCGACCAGCAGGCCGCCACCGAGAAGGCCACGGGCACGAAGCTCGGCATCACCGGCCAGACGGCGATCGCGGCGGACGTGTCGGAGAAGCTCGCCGACGCCCTGCCGAAGTACCTCGCCATCGTCGTCGGCCTCGCGTTCCTGCTCCTCGTGCTCGTGTTCCGTTCGATCGTCGTGCCGCTGCTCGCCACGCTGGGCTTCCTGCTCTCCGTGCTCGCGACGCTCGGTTTCACGACGAAGCTCGTCACCGACGGCACGTTCGGCATCTTCGAGCCGCAGCCGATCATGAGCTTCATGCCGACGCTGCTCATCGGCATCGTGTTCGGGCTCGCGATGGACTACCAGGTGTTCCTCACGACCCGCATGCGCGAGGCCTACGTGCACGGCACGGAAGCGCGTGACGCCGTCATCGACGGTTTCCGCCACTCGGGCCGCGTCGTCGTGGCCGCTGCTCTCATCATGATCTCGGTGTTCGCCGCCTTCGCGGCACAGGACAACGCGCTCATCCGTGAGATCGGTATCGCGCTCGCGGCAGCGATCGTGTTCGACGCCTTCCTCGTGCGCATGATCCTCGTGCCCGCCGTCATGCTCATGCTCGGCGACAAGGCCTGGTGGATGCCGAAGTGGCTCGACAAGATCCTGCCGAACGTCGACGTCGAGGGCGAGAGCCTCGCCCAGCACGGCGCTCGCCCGGGGACGCCGGCCGTGGCCGGCGCAGCTGCTGTGTCGGGCTCGGTGACCGCTGGTGGCGCCACCCCGGCGTCCACGGTGGCGAAGGTCTTCGAAGGCGAGAGCCACAGCGAGCCGAAGCACCTGGCCGACGACAACGACACGGTGCGTGACGACGGCTACAAGCCGAAGCACTGACGCATCGAAGAACTGCGGCGGGCGCGAACCTTCTCTGGGGATGGTTCGCGCCCGCCGTTCGTCTCACCAGCTCGACTTCGTGATTCCCGGTAACTGCCCGTCATGGGCCATCGCGCGAAAGCGCACGCGCGAGAGGCCGAAGCGGGTGAGGTGGCCGCGCGGCCGCCCGTCGACGACATCACGGTTGCGCAGCCGGGTCGGGCTGGCGTCACGCGGCAACGCAGCGAGCTCACGGACGGCGAGGGCCACCTCGTCGGGGCTGCCCGTGCGGATGCGCTCCTTGAGTTCGGCTCGCCGGTCGGCGTACCGGGCCACGGTCTTTCGCCGCTCGGCGTCCTTCGCGATCTTCGACTTCTTGGCCATCAGCGGATCTCCTTGAACACGACGTGCCGGCGCACGATCGGGTCGTACTTGCGCAGTTCGAGCCGGCCGGGGGTGTTTCGACGGTTCTTCTGCGTGATGTAGCGATAGCCGGTGCCGGCGCTCGACTGGACGCTGACCTTCGGGCGTACGTCGCTCCTCTTGGAGGCCATCAGAGCTTCACTCCCCTCGCCCGCAACTCGGCGACGACGACGTCGATACCGCGCTTGTCGATGGTGCGAATGCCGCGTGGGCTGACGGTGAGGCGCACGGTGCGCCCGAGGCTCGGCACCCAGTAGCGCCTCTTCTGGACGTTGACGTCGAACCGCCTCTTGCTGCGCACGTGGCTGTGCGAGATCGAATGGCCTAAGCCCGGCACAGCGCCGCTGACCATGCATTTGCGTGACATGCTGCTCCTCGGATACAAAATGAGAACGGTTTTCATTTCTAACACGAGGAAAGAGGGGTAGCAACCGTGAAGAAGGGCATCCACCCCGCCTACGAGCGCGTGGCGTTCCGGGATTCCACCACCGGCGCCGTGTTCGTCACGCGATCGACGCTGCGCCCGAGCGAGACCATCGACATCGACGGTGACGCGGTGCCGGTCGTCAACGTCGAGGTCTCCAGCGACTCGCACCCGTTCTGGACGGGCAAGGCGCGCGTGCACGACAGCGAAGGGCGCGTGGCACAGTTCAACCGCCGTTACGGACGAGGACGCACGGCGTGAGCGGGCAGGGGAACAGCGCAACGCCCACCGTCGTCATCACCGGCGTCGAACAGAGCGCAGCCGACACCACGGCCATGAGTTTGCTGTTCGACCTGCCGAAGCCTGTCGTCGTCACGCACTCGTTCGGGGCTGACGGGACGAGCCTCGTGCGCACGGTGAGCGACGTGACCGGCCTGCTGGATCGCACGACGATCGACCTCGAACACGCCTGCGTGCCGTGCGCGATCCGCGAGGACGTGCTGCCGACGATTGCCGGCCTCGCGAGCAGCGGCCACTGGTCGAGCATCATCGCGAGACTGCCGATCGGAGCTGAGGCGACGCAGCTGTGCCGGGTTGCCTCCTATGAGCCGAACACGCTCGGCGGAGCACGGATCGCAGCCGTCGTGAACGCGATCGACGGATGTGACGCCGTCCGACACCTCACCGGGCCCGAGCTGCTTGTCGAACGGGAGTTGCCCACGTTCGAAGGTGACGTGCGCGGCACCGCCGAGGTGGCGACGACCCTGCTCGAGTACGCGGATGTCATCGCCGTCGACGGCGAACTCATGCCCGAATGCTCGACGCTCGTCCGCACGCTGGCGCGCCCGGGCGCGCAGGTGGTCGAGAACTGGTCGCAGTGGGACGCGACAGCGCTTCTGCCCGGCGTGCACGACGTCGAAGCCATCGAGAAGTGGGTCGCCGAGACGCCACCCGCCCAGATCGGGGACTCGTGCGAGGACGGTGTGTGGCGCGTGCGGCTTCGCCCCGAACGTGCCGTACACCCCGAGCGCATCCAGGAGAACCTGCCGGAACTCGGCGGCGGCGCGTTCCGGACGCGCGGCTGCTTCTGGGTGCCGACCCGGCCGGAGACGCTGTGCGTGTGGGACGGCGCAGCGGGTCAGCTCAACATCGGCACGGCGGGGCGCTGGCGCCGACCGGCCGCGCGGCGCACGGACTTCGTCGTCACCGGGCTCCTCGCGCACGGCGACCCTCGCGACGAATTGCGTCGAGCCTTCGAAGCGGCCCTGTGCACACCCGCCGAACTCGACACGCTCGCAGCCGTGTGGAGCACCGACGAAGACGGACTCGAGCCCTGGCTCGGCGACATGAAGGAGTACCACTGATGGCCGTTCCGAAACGAAAAGTCTCACGCGCCAACACCCGCTCGCGACGAGCGAACTGGAAGGCGGTGCCCGCGGCGCGCGTCCCCGTCGCCGTGGACGGGACGTTCTACCGGGTTCCACGGCGTCTCGCCCGGGCCGTCGAACGAGGGCTCATCGACCCGCCCACAGAATTACGCATCGACGAAGGAGGACGACGATGAAGGTGCGCAAGTCCCTGCGCTCACTCAAGGACCAGCCCGGCTCGTAGGTGGTTCGCCGCTGCGGCAAGACCTACGTCATCAACAAACAGAACCCGCGCATCAAGGCTCGTCAGGGCTGAGTCGGCCACGTCGACGCTGGGCGGTGCACGCACGTGATCGGTGTGTGCGTCGCCCAGCGCACACGGCGTCGACGTCTGCGTGGCCGAGCCCGGGCAATCGGGCTGCGAGTTACTCGCCCGTCTCGGTTAATCGTCGTTAGCCTAGGCGGCATGACCGCGACGACTGAGGCACCCAACACGCACACCGACGACAGCACCGATATCCTGGCGCGCGCCCGGACGCAGGTGCTCGAGAACGGGCAGCCGCTCGGCTACGACGACCTCGTCGAGGTGCTGCGCACCGGCGACGACCGACTCGAGGAGTTGCTGCAACTGGCCCACGACGTGCGCCTTCGCTACAACGGTGACGAGGTCGAGGTCGAGGGCATCGTCAGCCTCAAGACGGGCGGGTGCCCGGAGGACTGCCACTTCTGTTCCCAGTCGGGCCAGTTCACCTCGCCGGTGCGCTCGGTGTGGCTCAACATCCCGCAGCTGGTGCGCGCCGCGAAGCAGACGCGCGAGACGGGCGCGTCGGAGTTCTGCATCGTCGCCGCCGTGCGCGGGCCCGACGAGAAGCTCATGACGCAGATGCGTGAGGCCGTGAAGGCCATCCACGCCGAGGTCGACATCCAGGTCGCGGCGTCGCTCGGCATGCTCACCCAGGAGCAGGTCGACGACCTGCGCGACATGGGCGTGCACCGCTACAACCACAACCTCGAAGCGGCGAAGTCGTACTTTCCCGACGTCGTCACGACGCACTCGTACGAGGAGCGTTTCGAGACGTGCCAGATGATCCGCGAGTCGGGCATGGAGCTGTGCTGCGGTGGGCTCGTCGGCATGGGCGAGACGCTTGAGCAGCGCGCCGAACTCGCGTCGCAGCTGGCTGAGCTCGACCCGCACGAGGTGCCGCTCAACTTCCTCAACCCGCGCCCGGGAACGCCGTTCGAGAACATCGAGCCGATGGAGTCGAACGACGCCCTGCGCACCATCGCCGCGTTCCGCCTCGCGCTGCCGCGCACCATCCTGCGCTACGCGGGCGGCCGTGAGCTCACGCTCGGCGACCTCGGCACGCGCGACGGCCTCATGGGTGGCATCAACGCCGTCATCGTGGGCAACTACCTCACGACGCTCGGGCGCGACCCGAAGGAAGACCTGTCACTCCTGTCGGACCTCAACATGCCGATCAAGGCGCTCAACGCCACGCTCTGAGCGCCGCCCCGCACCGACTCTTCGTCCGCTCCCGATCGCCTCGCGTTCGGGAGCGGACGTCTCACCCTCCGAGGAGACCTTCCTGATGAGCGCTAAGAGCGACACGGGCGTCGCGGACGTCACCGCGACGTACTGCACCCGGTGCGGCAAGCTGCCCGACGAGGCCGACCACACCGCCTGCGCGCGCTGGCTCGCCGCCGAGGAACCGCCCCGCTTCTGCGCCCAGTGCGCCCGCCGGATGAAGGTGCAGGTCGTCCCGACGGGGTGGTCGGCCGAGTGCTCCCGCCACGGCGCATTGAGCGGCGGCGCAGGAGTCTGACCCGCTGGGGCGGGGGGCTAGCTGGTGACGTTTGCTGCGGTTGGCTGCGTTGCAACGTCACCAAGCGCAGCAAACGTCACCACCCACCGTGTCCACAGCAGTGACGGCCGAGGCTTCTGTCCACAGGCCCCGTCCGAGGCTTCTTGTCACCCCGGCCCAGGCTCCTGATGCTGGCTCCATGAGCACCCATCAACCGCCCGTGCGGAGCGTGACGACGGCGCAACTGACGCGCGCAGGTCTCACCTCACGTCAGATCGATGCCTTCGTGCGCTCGGGCAAGCTCGAGCGAATCGGCCGAGGCGTCTACGTCGAAAGCCTCGACGTAGACGCGGCAAGCCCGGAGTCACGGGTACGGGAGCATCTCGTCCGAGCTGTCGCCCTGTGCCGATCCTCCTCCGGGGCTTACCTCGTGGGACCGAGCGCGTGCCTTGCGCTCGGACTTCCCCTCCTCGTTCTTCCCCGCGACGTTCACATCGCGCGCGCCTCGTCCCGTGTCCAAACCCGCAGGCTCGGGCTGCGCGCACACCGCCCGTGGTCGCATGACATCCGAACACTCGACGACCTCGGGGTGGACGTGCAGTGCCCCGAGGCGGCCATCGTCGAACTGGCAGCGCGCGAGGGTGCGCTCCACGGACTCGTGCCTGCCGATGTCGCGGCCCGGCACGAGGACGTGCGGTTCGAACGTGTCCTGGCTTCCTGGGGCAAGCGCCACGGCATCGCCCAGGCCCGGCTCGTCGCCGAACTCGCCGACGGCCGTCGCGAATCGCCCTTGGAAACGCAAACCGCGTGGCAGGCGCACGGGGAAGGGATCCGTCTTGAGCCGCAGACCGTCATCCGCGACAGGGCGGGCGAGTGGGTGGCCACGGTCGACTTCACCGTTGCGGGATACAAGGTCGTCGTCGAGGTCGACGGTTTGGGCAAGTACCGACGCCCGGACGACCTGAAGAAGGAACGGGTGCGTCACAACCAGATCGAGGAGCTCGGGTGGCTCGTTGTCCGTGTCATCGCAGACGACCTGCGGTTCGGTCGGTTCGTGCCGCGCCTTCAGGCGGCAATGGCGCGCGCCGAGCGCCGCTAGCTGGTGACGATTGCTGCGCTTGGCTGCGTTGCAACGTCACCAACCGCAGGAAACGTCACCAGTTAAGCGTCGGTTGGGGCTGCTGCCGCATTCGCTTTCCGAATGCAGACCATCACGGCCAGGACGAGGGCCACCACGGCGAGGAGGTGCACGGCGAGGGCCGCGATGTCGCTGACGAAGCTCAGCAGGAGCACGAGGGCCGCGAGTACCGCGAGGATGACGGCGTAGCGGCGCAGGAACGGGGCTGCAGCGCGGTTGCCGACGAGAAGGGCTTCCGGCGAACGACGGGTCGTCGCCGTCCGGATCGACACGCGGCCACCGAACGGGAGGCGTCCGTCGTCGGCACCGCGCGCCACCCACGTCATGACACCGGCAATGACGAGAAGCGCGACAGCACCGACCATGGCGGCCACCGAGAGGTCCGAAAGCATGCCTCCCAGGGTAGCGAGGAACACCGGCTCCAGAGGCTGAGAACCCGGACGGCGCGCCCGCGGGCAGCCTGCCACCCTGCCGGCGCAATCGTGCCCCGCGGAGTCAACGGCGTACCGCCAGCGCCGACCCGCGCGACGAAGCGCGGCCTCACCATCCCCGGGATCCAGACGACCCTGCGCGCCAAGAGCGGCCACCGCGACTGGAGCGACCCCGCCTTCCGCCTCCACTCGCCGACGCGCAGAGTCGGGTCGAGTCGATCGATGCCACAGGTGCCTCACCCCTTCCCCAGGTGAGAGGATGAGGGCCATGCCCACCCCCGACGTCGCACGCCTGCTCGCCTCGGATCGTGACCACCTGTGGCACCCCTACTCGAGCGCCACGAACCCTGCGACGACGCGGTTCGTCGAGTCCGCGCACGGGCCGCGCCTCACCCTGCGTGACGACGACGGCGCATCGCGCGAGGTGCTCGACGCCATGAGCTCTTGGTGGTGCGCCATCCACGGCTACAACGTTCCCGAGCTCAACGCCGCCGCCGAGGCGCAGCTGCAGCGGATGAGTCACGTCATGTTCGGCGGCTTGACGCACGAACCCGCCGTCCGCCTCGGTGAGAAGCTCGTCGAGATCGCGCCCGCACCAGAGGCCGACCGACCGAAGCTGACGCGCGCGTTCCTCGCCGACTCCGGCTCCGTCAGCGTCGAGGTGGCCCTCAAGATGGCCCTCCAGGTCTTCGCCGCCGACGAACGTCCGCGACGCACCGTCCTCACGATCCGCGGCGGTTACCATGGCGACACCCTGCACCCCATGAGCGTCTGCGACCCCGACGGCGGCATGCACTCCCTCTGGCGCGGCACGCTGCCGCAACAGCTCTTCGCCCCGCTCCCACCTGCAGGCCTTGAAGCCGACCCTGACGAACTCGAGGCATGGAAGCGCGAAACCGCTTCCCTCTACAGGGAACACGCCGACGAGATCGCGGCCGTCATCGTCGAGCCACTCCTGCAGGGCGCCGGCGGTATGCGCATCTACGAC
Source organism: Dermacoccus sp. PAMC28757 (assembly GCF_014302635.1). Classification (NCBI taxonomy): domain Bacteria; kingdom Bacillati; phylum Actinomycetota; class Actinomycetes; order Micrococcales; family Dermacoccaceae; genus Dermacoccus; species Dermacoccus sp. PAMC28757. Next base: position 353,470 of record NZ_CP060292.1, read on the forward strand.
CCCGAATGCGTGCGATTCCTCACCACCCTCGCCCGCGAGCACGGCGCGCTCGTCATCGTCGACGAGATCGCCACCGGCTTCGGGCGCACCGGCACCTACTGGGCTGCCGACCGCATCGGCATCACGCCCGACATCCTCTGCCTCGGCAAGGCCCTCACCGGCGGCTACCTCACGATGGCGGCCGTGCTCTGCACCGACGAACTCGCCCGCACCATCAGCGAGCGCACCGGCGCGATGATGCACGGCCCCACCTTCATGGGCAACCCGCTCTCGTGCGCCGTCGCGCTCGCCAGCATCGACCTCCTCGACACCGAACGTCTCACCCGCGCAGCCGGATTCGCCGACACACTCGACACTCACCTCGCTCCCCTGCGCGAACTCCCCCACGTCGCGGATGTTCGCACGCTGGGTGCGGTCGGCGTCGTCGAGCTGACCCACGACGTCGACGTCGACGCGGCCACGGCAGCCGCCCTCGACGCGGGCGCATGGATCCGCCCCTTCCGCCGCCTCATCTACACGATGCCGCCGTTCGTCTGCACCGACGACGACCTGGGCACGATCTGCGAGGCTGTCACCGCCGCGGTCCACGCATGCGCCCCGGCGAGCGAGCAGGCGCCGTGAACCAGTACCTCGACGCCCTCGACGCCGCCGCGAAACGGCGCACCGAGCGCGACCTCACCCGCACGGCCGAGGCCGACCAGCTCGACGGTGTCCGCATCGATCTCGCGGGCAACGACTACCTCGGCCTGCGGCGCCACCCCGCGGTGCTCGACGGCGCGCAGCGAGCCCTCGACGAAGCCGGCGGCGGCGCGGGCGCGAGCCGCCTCGTCACCGGAACGCACGCCGTCCACACGACGCTCGAAGCCGAGCTCGCCGCGCACATGGGGCACGAGTCCGCGCTCGTGTTCTCCACCGGGTACCACGCGAACCTCTCCGCCATGACGGTGCTCGGCACCGCCGACACCCTCGTCATCAGCGACGCTCACAACCACGCGAGCCTCATCGACGGCATACGCCTGGCCAAAGCTCGCGTCGCCGTCACACCGCACCTCGACGTCGACGCCGTGCGTCGCGCCCTCTCCGAACGCACCGAGCCGCGCGCCGTCATCGTCGTCGAGTCGATCTTCTCCGTGCTCGGCGACGCCGCCGACCTGCCCGCGCTCCTCGCGCTCGCCGTCGAGCACGACGCGCTGCTCGTCGTCGACGAGGCGCACGGCCTCGGTGTCGCGGGTAAGGGCGGCGAGGGGCTCGTCAGGGCTGGCGGCCTCCTCGACGGCGAGGGCGCCGACCGCGTCGTCGTCACGGTCACCCTGTCGAAGTCGCTTGCGAGTCAGGGCGGCGCGGTTCTCGGGCCGCGATCGCTGCGGGAACACCTGCTCAACACGGCACGCCCGTTCATCTTCGACACGGGCCTCGCGCCCGCGTCCGCTGGGGCCGCGCTCGGAGCCCTTCGTCATCTCGTCGCGCATCCCGAGCTCCCTGGTCGAACTCTCGCTGCAGCAGCCGCCATCGCCGACGCCCTCGGCGTCGAGCCGTCGGCCGGGGCCGTGCTGTCCAAGCCCATGCCGTCACCCGCCGAAGCACTGGCCGCCGTCGACGCGGCCCGCGCGCAGGGTCTGCGTATCGGGTGCTTCCGGCCGCCGAGCACGCCGGACGGCATCAGCCGCCTGCGCGTCACCGCCACGGCGGGACTCACGGATGCGGAGCTCGACGACGCCAGGCGTATCCTCGGCGCCGTCGCCAGCACGTTCGAAGGAGCATAATGAGCGCCCCCGTCATCCTCGTCACCGGCACCGACACCGAGGTCGGCAAGACGGTGACGACGGCCGCCGTCGCCGCGGCACTTGCCGCGCAGGGCATGCGGATCGCCGTCGTCAAACCTGTCCAGACGGGCCTGGCCCCGGGTGAGCCGGGTGACGTCGACGAGGTCGCCCGCCTGGCCGGCACCGAGGGCGTGACGACACACGAGTTCACCCGCCTGCGCGACCCCCTCGCGCCCGACGCCGCCGCGCGCCTCGCCGGCACGAGCATCCCGACCGTCGCGGAGCACGCCGAGCGCGTCCTCGAGATCGCCGACCGCGACGACGTCGACACCGTCATCGTCGAGGGCGCGGGCGGCCTGCTCGTCCACCTCGACGGCGGGGGCGCCACCCTGGCCGACCTCGCTGTTCACCTGCGCGACAAGGGCGTTCGCGCGGGCTTCGTGCTCGTCGTCGCGCCCCGTCTCGGCACGCTCAACGTCACGGCCCTCACCGCCGAGGCGCTGCGCCACCGGGGCCTCGACCTCATCGGCTACGTCGTCGGCAGCTACCCCGACGAGCCCGGCCTCGCCGAGCGCACGAACCTCGACGACCTGCCGAACGCCGCCGGCGCGCAGCCGCTCGGGCGCCTGCCGGAACGTGCGGCCCAACTCGACCCGAACACCTTCCGAAACAACGCAAGCAAGTGGGTGCACCTGTGATGTTCCGAACCGACGGCCGTCTCGCCGATGGCCGCACGATCCGCTGGTACGACCGCGAGGAGGGCCGCGAAGCCGTGCCCGACCGGCGCGATCTGCCCGAGACGACGCCCATGTCGCAATTGCGCTACGACGTCCTCACCGACGAGTACATCGTGCTCGCCGCGCACCGTCAGAACCGCACCTTCATGCCGCCGGCGAACGAGTGCCCGCTGTGTCCGAGCCGCCCGGACTACGCGAGCGAAGTGCCCTCGGAGGACTACGAGGTCGCTGTCTTCGACAACCGTTTCCCGGCGCTCTCGGACGCCGTCACGGGCGTAGAGGAGATCGACGACCCGCTGTTCGCCTCGGCGCCCGCGTACGGCGCGTGCGAGGTGGTCTGCTTCAGCTCGAACCACAAAGCCTCGTTCAAGGACCTGTCGCTCGAGCAGGCCCGCCTCGTCGTCGACACGTGGGCCGACCGGACGCGCGAACTCTCCGCGCGCGAGAGCGTCGAGTACGTCTACCCGTTCGAGAACCGCGGCGCCGAGATCGGCGTCACCCTGCCGCACCCGCACGGCCAGATCTACGCCTACGACATGGTTCCGCCGCGGGCGCGCAAGGAACTCGACGCCGCCCGTCGCCACCACTCGCGCACCGGCTGCAACCTCTTCGGCGACATTCTGAGCCGCGAGCTGGCGGAGGGGTCGCGCATCGTCGCACAGAACGCGACGTGGGTGGCGTTCGTGCCGTTCGCGGCGCGCTGGCCCGTCGAGGTGCACCTCTACCCGCGCCGTCAGACGCCCGACCTCGCGGCCCTCGACGAGGCGCAGCGCGACGGCCTCGCGGAGCTCTACCGCGACGTCCTTGGCCGTTTCGACGCGATGTACGACGCCCCGCTGCCCTACATCTCGGCGTGGCAGCAAGCTCCTGCGAAGGGTGACCACCCGGACCGTCGCCTCGCGTGGCTGCACGTCGAGCTGTTCTCGATCCGGCGCAGCGCGGACAAGCTCAAGTACCTCGCAGGTACCGAGTCCGGCCAGGGCGCGTTCAGCAACGACGTGGCGCCCGAGGCGGTGGCCGAGCGCCTGCGCGAGCTGGGAACGTCGCGATGACGCAGGAGATCACCTCGAGCGACTCGCAGAGCCGCCTGCTCGCCGAAGCGGAAGCGCTGTTCGCGCGCGAGTTCGGCGACGTCACGCCGGACGGCGCGTGGTGGGCGCCCGGGCGCGTCAACATCGTCGGCGAGCACACGGACTACAACGGCGGCTACGTCCTGCCCATCGCTCTGCCGACCGGCACCGTCGCCGTCGCGCGGCGTCGTGACGACGACCTCGTCCGGCTCGTCTCCGAGGGCAAGCGCGTCGAGGTGCGCCTGGGCGACATCTCGCGCGAGGCGTCGCTCGGCTGGGCTTCGTACGCGGCCGGCGTCGGCTGGGCGGCCGCGCGTGACGGCCTCGACGTGCCCGGCCTCGACATCGCGTTCGCGGCCGACGTGCCGCGCGGTGCCGGGCTGTCGTCGTCCGCCTCGCTGAGCTGCTCGGCCGCGAGCGCCTGGAACGACCTGGCCGGATGGGGCCTCGAGCGTCCGGACATCGCCCGCCTCGGGCGTCTCGCGGAGAACGAGATCGCCGGCGCGCCGACGGGAACGATGGACCAGATGGCCTCGGTGCTGTGTGAAGCCGGTTCCGCACTACGCCTCGACACGCTGACGAACGACACCGAGCAGGTGCCGTTCGATCTCGACTCGGCCGGGATCGTCCTGCTCGTCGTCAACTCCCACGCGCCGCACGAGCTCGTCGACGGGGCCTACGGCGAGCGCCGTCGCTCCTGCGAGGAGGCCGCTGATCTGCTCGGCATTGAGCGAGGTCACCTGTGCAGTGAGGTCGACGGACGCGACGTCAGTGCGGTCGATGCGCGCCTCGAGGAGTTGCCCGACGTTCCGCGCCGCCGCGCGCGCCACGTCATCACCGACTCGGCGCGGGTGCTTGCCGTGCACGAGGCGCTGGGGGCCGGCGTCACGCGCGAGAGCGCTCCCGCCGTCGGCCGGGTGCTCAGCGCGTCGCACGCCAGCATGCGCGACGACTTCGAGATCACCGTCCCGGCCGTCGACACGCTCGCCGCGGCCCTCGAGGACGGCGGCGCGTACGGCGCACGGATGACGGGCGGCGGCTTCGGCGGCTGCGTCATCGCCCTCATCGATTCGGGCCGTGTCGACGACGCCGTGGAGCTTGCGAAGCAGCGTGCCGCGAAGGGTGGCTTCGCCGAGCCGGAGCCGTTCGTCGCTCTCGCGAGTGAAGGTGCCAAACGTCTGAAGTGACCTCAGACGGCGGGCAGTTCGGCGCGCGCCATGCGTGACGCCCAGCGCAGGAGGACGACGTCGTCGGTGAGGCCGTTGGGCCGCGAGTCCGGGATGACGTCCTCCACGTCGACGAGGTAGACGAGCGCTGCCACGACGAGGCGCAGACGTGCCTTGCCGGTGATGCTGGTGGTGTGTGGGTCGTCGTGGCCGTCCACGGTGAGCATGCCCTCGTCGACGTAGGCGTCGACGACCGAGCAGATGATGTCGAGGTCAAGCCCTTGCGCGCCCTCGTACAGGCGCGGGTTGCTCTTGCGCTTCGACTCGACGCTGGCGAGCAGCCTGTGCAACTCCGTGCGGGAGGCGATGAGTGACGCCGCCCGGAGCCGCGCGCGCCGGAACGCTGCCGACGTGAGAATGCGCGCTTCGGCGGAGGGCTGGGTCACGGCGACAAGAGTAGGCCTCGTCGGGTCTTCGTGGGCACGTATTGGACGCCTTATCCCGAACGTGCGACCTGATCACCGGGATCTGCGCAGGAGCCAGACACCCTGGCGGTTGTCGGTGGCCCGTGGTTGGCTGATGTCGAGCCGTTGAACTCGGCACTTCGAACGAAGGAGCTCCCATGCCCACCCGTGACACGAACTGGCCTGCAGGCACCCCGAACTGGGTCGACTGCTGCTTCGACGACGTGAAGAAGGCCGGCGACTTCTACGCCAAGCTCTTCGGCTGGGACGTGCAGGAGGGCCCGGCCGAGATGGGCGGCTACGCACTGTGCTTCAAGCACGGACGATCCGCCGCTGCCATCACGCCGCGTATGGCGCCAGAGGTTCCCACGGCGTGGTCGACGTTCTTCGCCTCCGACGACGTCGATGCCACCGCCGAGGCGGTGCGCGCCGCGGGAGGCAGCGTCATCGCCGAGCCGATGGGCGTCGCTGGTGCAGGCCGCATGGCGTTCTTCACCGACGCCGAGGGTGCCGCGTTCGGCGCCTGGCAGGGCGGTGAGCACCACGGTTTCGGCATCTTCAACGAGTCTGGCTCCGTGGGTTGGAACGACCTCATGACGCGAGACCTCGAGGGCGCGAAGGCGTTCTACGGCAAGGTCTTCGGGTTCAGCTACGACGAGATGGGCGCCGACTACGTCACGTGCAAGCGCGCCTCCGACGGTGAGGTCGTCGCCGGAATCCATCTCGCGGGGCACCTGCCGGACGAGGTCCCGGCGAACTGGCTCACGCACTTCGTCGTGGCCGACCGCGACTCGAGCGTCGCCATCGTCGAGGAGCTCGACGGCGAGGTGCTCATGAGCTTCGACACCCCGTTCGGCCCCGAGGCCACCATCCGCGGCCCCGAGGGCGAGGTCTTCAACGTCATCTCCTACACCGCGGAAGCCGAGGAGGAAGCGGAGCACGATCGCGACGCCGAGTGACGAGCAGGTGAGGTGAGCCGGCCCTGACCCAGGAAAATCCCGGGTACTTGTCAGGTCTGCCGGTTCCGGACGAGAGCGTTCTCCTAGGTGGACGCGGTTGGCTGTGGGGACACTGCTTCATTCCACGCGAAGGACCATCATGACGAGCTCCACGCCCGCGAATTCCTCAGCCGCGACGGCACCCACTCGTACGTTCGCAGCACTCGTCGGCGTCGCGTCGCTCGCCGTGCTGCTGCAGGGCCTGTGGGCCGGATTGTTCATGTCGACGCCCGACACCGCCCCTGAGAAGACGCCCTGGCTCGAGGTCCATTCGTGGTGCGGGAAGGCCGCCATCGGGTTCGCGCTCCTCGCCACGGTGTGGGCGTTCCTGAAGCTGCGTGAACGCACCGACCTGACCTTCGGTGCGCTCGCGTTGACGGTGCTGTTGATCCTCGAGGCCTATCTCGGGGGGGCTCATCGTGGACGAGGGCAAGGACGTCATGGCCGCCGTCCATGTCCCGCTGGCGATGGCGCTCATGGGCCTGGCGGTGTGGCTCCCGCTGCGGGCCCGAAAGCGCTGACTCCACCGTGAGGACGAGCCTCGGATGCGACACGCGTCCGGGGCTCGTCGTTTGGAACAATGGGTGCATGCACAGCCTCGCCGACACCCAGCCCGCCATCGCCCTCGGAGCCCTCGACGGCCGCTACCGCGGCGCCGTCGCCCCGCTTGTCGACCACCTGTCGGAGGCCGCGCTCAACCGGATGCGCGTCCACGTCGAGGTCGAGTGGCTCATCCACCTCACCGACGCCGGCATCCTCGACGGCGTGCGCGCGCTGGACGACGGCGAGAAGGAGGCGCTGCGCGACGTCGTGGAGCAGTTCGACGGTGACGACATCGCCGAACTCGCCGAGATCGAGCGCGAGACGGTGCACGACGTCAAGGCCGTCGAGTACTACCTCAAGCGCCGCCTCACGCAGATCGTGGCCGACGCGGGCCACGACGACGCCGAGCAGCTCTCGGAACTCATCCACTTCTGCTGCACGAGCGAGGACATCAACAACCTCAGCTACGCCCTCATGGTGCAGCGTGCGACGCAGCAGGTGTGGCTGCCGAAGGCGACGACGCTCGTCGAGCAGGTCGCGACGATGGCCCGTGACATGCGTGACGTGCCGCTCCTGTCGCACACCCACGGCCAGCCCGCGACGCCGACGACGATGGGCAAGGAGTTCGCGGTGCTCGCCCACCGCCTGGGCCGTCAGGTGCGCCGCATCGGCGGGCAGGAGTACCTCGGCAAGATCAACGGAGCCACCGGCACGTTCGGTGCGCACACGGCTGCGGTGCCGAGCGCCGACTGGCCGGCACTGAGCAAGTCGTTCGTCGAGGGCCTCGGCCTCACGTGGAACCCGTTGACGACGCAGATCGAGAGCCACGACTGGCAGGCCGAGCTCTACGCCGACATCGCGCGGTTCAACCGCATCCTGCACAACCTGTGCACCGACGTGTGGACCTACATCTCGATGGGCTACTTCGCGCAGGTGCGCGGCCAGGGCACCGTCGGCTCGTCGACGATGCCGCACAAGGTGAACCCGATCCGCTTCGAGAACGCCGAGGCGAACCTCGAGGTCTCGAGCGCTCTGCTCGACGTTCTCGGCTCGACCCTCGTCACGTCGCGCCTGCAGCGCGACCTCACGGATTCCTCGATGCAGCGCAATATCGGCACCGCATTCGGGCACTCGGTGCTGGCCATGGACAACGTCGCGCGGGGCCTCGGCGGTCTCGACCCCGTGCCGGGCGCCATGGCCAAGGACCTCGAAGCCAACTGGGAGGTGCTCGGCGAGCCCATCCAGACGGCGATGCGCGCGCTCGGCGCCCAGGGCGTGCCCGGGATGGAGCAGCCCTACGAGCGCCTGAAGGAACTGACGCGCGGACGCCGCATCACCGGCGACGACCTGCGCGAGTTCGTGCGCGGCCTCGACCTTCCCTCCGACGTCGAGGCGCGTTTCCTCGAGATGACGCCTGCCACCTACATCGGCATCGCACCTCAGCTCGTCGATTACCTCGAGGTCTGACGAACCTGCGCTCACGCGACGCCCTGCCCGCAGCTGTGCTCCGCGGGCAGGGCGTCGTGCTGCGCGACGACAGGCGGCGTCAGGACACAACGTACGACCGCGCCACCACCGCACCCGAGCGACCCGCGGCTCTCACCCCCTAATCACCCCTTGGGGCGGAGTGATTCGCCTATAGTTCTTGCATGTTCCGGGGGCATCGCTGGGGCATCGCGCAGTCACTGCGCGTGGGGAACGGCCCCAGCCCTGCGTCGGCCGGGAAGGCAATGAATTCGATGACCGCATCCGATCTGCTCTACGACGTCGGGGCCATCGCGGCCTTCGCCATCGTCGGCTGCGCGCTCCAGGCGCTCGGCTACTTCATGACCGATCTGCTGACGCCGGGTCGCCTCGCCGACATCATCTGGCGTGAGCGCAACCAGAACGCGGCGATCCTCGTGTCGGCGAACCTCATCGCCGTCGGCCTCATCGTCTTCACCGCCATCCGCTCGTCGCACGACGGCCTCGCGGCGGGTCTCCTGAGCACTGCCGTTTACGGCATCCTCGGCCTCGTCTTCATGGCCCTGAGCTTCTTCGCCCTCGACGCACTGACGCCGGGCAAGCTGGGCGCGTTGCTGCTGCAGGAGGACAGGCACCCGGCGGTCTGGGTGTCGGCGGCGGCTCACATCGCGGTCGCGCTCATGATCTGCGCCGCCATCTCCTGATCGGCGCTCCCATGACCCACGACGCGCTGACCATCCGCCCCGGCTCGCACCTCTCGCTCGCGGGCGCTCCCGCGCGCGTCGAGGAGACCCTCGAACTCACCGTCGACGACTTCACCTGGCACTCGCACCGCCTCAGCGGGCATCCGGACGCCGATTGGCTCACTGTCGAGGACGACGAGGGCACGCTCAGCCTCACCCTGTGGAAGGACCGCCCGGCCCTGCCCGAGCGCGGCGAGCCTGGCGATCGCAACGTCGTCTGCGACGGCACGAAGCTGCGCCGCAACGAGGACGGCACGGGCACCTACCGCAGCCTTCCGTCGGGGCGCTCGGGCCGTTACGCCTACGCCGACTACCGCCTCGGCGGCACGCTCGTCGCCTTCGAGCGCTTCGACGACGGCGCGTGGGAGCCGTCGACCGGCCGTCACATCCCGGCGTTCGGCGTGCAGGTCACCGGGGGTTCGTCGTGACCCTTCACGCCATCGCGTCGCCGTTCGTCGACACCTGCGCCGCCGACCTGCGCCTGGGGCTCGGCTTGGCCCCTGTGGAGCCTCTCGCCACCTGCTTCGTGGCGGGTGCCGACCTGCGCGTGCTCGGGGCCTCGCACCAGGTCGTCATCGAGACGGAGGACGAGCCGTTCACCGAGACGATCGCCTACCTCCCCCACGTCCCGATGCCTCTGCCGGAACGCCACACCGCGCCCGGCTACTCGCTGCGCACGAGCGTCACGCACCTGGCTCCGGACGCCCTGCGCGACGCGGTCAACGCGTTCGTCCCTGCGCTCGGCGAGCGTGACGACGCCGTCGTCGCGCGCTTTCCCGGGCATGACCTCGCGTTGACGGCCCTCGTCGCCGAGCGCCGCGACGACGTCCTCACGTGGCGCACCTGGCACGTCTACCCGCAGCACGGAGAACTGGTCGAGACCGCGTCCTCGCTCGACCTGCAGCGACGGAGGGATCCGGCATGAAGCGCACCGTCAACGTACTGCTCGTCGCGGCCCTCGGCCTCGGGTTGGGCGGCTGCGGCACGAGCAAGGAAGAGGAAGCCTGCCGCGAGCAGCAGCGTCAGATGGCGCGAGCGCAGGGCTTCACGCCCAACGAGCGGGCCGTCAAGGAGGCCTGCGACAACGATCACCGCAGCTCGACGACGCGCCGTCACGGTAGTTCCTTCCGCGGTGGCGGTTCGGGCAGCGGAAAGTGAGCGACGCTGTTCGCAGCGTTCGCGCGATCGAGGTGAGCCGTGCGCTCACCGTCTGAGGCTCCCCGCTTCGCCCGCGCCCTCGTCTTCGGCGCCGTCCTGCTGTGCGCCGCATGCGGTCTCGTCTACGAGCTCGCGCTCGTCGCGCTCGGCTCGTACCTGCTCGGCAACTCGATCACGCAGACGTCGATCGTCCTGTCGGTCATGGTGTTCGCCATGGGCATCGGCTCGCTCGCCGCGAAGCGCCTCGGCGGCCAGGCGGCCCGCAACTTCGCCCTGATCGAGCTGGCCCTCGCCGTCATCGGCGGCACGAGCGTCATCGTGCTGTACGCCGCCTTCGCGTGGTGGTCGCTCTACGGGCCAGCGCTCGTCGCTCTCGCCTTCACGATCGGCGCGCTCATCGGTGCCGAGATCCCCCTGCTCATGACGTTGCTGCAGCGCATCCGCAAGCAGGATGCGTCGGACGCCGTCGCTGATCTCTTCGCCGCCGATTACGTCGGCGCCCTCGTGGGTGGCCTGGCGTTCCCGTTCCTCCTGCTGCCCCTCTTCGGCCTGCTCCGCGGCACACTCGCCGTCGGCGCCGTCAACGCCCTCGTCGGTGTTGCCTTGTGCCTGTGGGTGTTTCGTGACTCGTTCACGACGTGGGGGCGGCGCCTCGTCGGCGGCGCGCTCGCCGTGACGCTGGTCGGGCTCGCGGGGCTTGCCTGGTTCTCGGGGAAGTTCGAGCTGTCCGCGCAGCAGCGCATCTACCGCGATCCGATCGTCGTGAGCGAGCGTTCGGCCTACCAGGACATCGTCGTCACGTCCGGCCTCGACGGACGCGACGTGCGGCTGTTCCTCAACGGTGACCTGCAGTTCTCGACGCTCGACGAGTACCGCTACCACGAGGCGCTCGTCGCTCCTGCGATGAACGGGCCGCGCACGAAGGTCCTCGTGCTCGGCGGGGGCGACGGACTCGCGGCACGGCGGGTGCTCGAGTATCCCGGCGTCGAGAAGGTGACGCTCGTCGACCTCGACCCGGCGGTGGTCGATCTCGCGCGCACGCGGCCCGAATTCCTCGCGGCCAACGCCGATGCGATGGACGACCCGCGCCTGACCTATCGCGCCGCCGATGCGTTCACGTGGCTGCGCACCCAGAACGAGACGTTCGACGCCATCGTCGTCGACTTCCCCGACGCCGACGACGTGGCCACCGCGAAGCTGTACTCGCAGGAGATCTACGGGCTGATGAACAGGGCCCTCGCCCCCGGCGGCCGCATGGTCGTCCAGAGCGGCTCGCCGTTCTTCGCCCGCGAGGCTTACTGGACGACGGAGGCGACCCTGCGCCGCGCCGGGTTCGCGACAACGCCGTACCACGTCGACGTGCCGAGCTTCGGCGACTGGGGCTTCCACCTCGCGACGCGCTCGTCGACGCCGCCGTCGCTCACGCTGCCCGATGACGCCCCGGCGCAGCGCTTCGTCACGCAGGACGTGCTGCGCGCCGCTGCCGTCTTCCCGCCCGACCGTGGCCGGATGCCCGTGAAACCGTCCACCCTGCTGTCGCCCACGATCCTCGACGCGCAGAAGGGCGCCTACCGGGGCTACTGAGCCCGAGGTGTCAGCGACGCGGGTTCAAGCGCGCGATGGCACCGGTGAGCACGGCTGCGAAACCGGTCCACGCGGCGTACGGCGCGAGCGCGACGCCGCGCTCCGGGGTGTGAGCACCGGCTCGGCGCACGAGGTCGGCGCTGCTCACGGCGAGTGCAATGGCCTCGAGGCAGGCGGGACGCAACTTCTTTCGGTCGAAGAACAGCACGCTCCATCCCGCGTTGAGCACGAGGTTGCCGGCCAGAGCCGCTGCATAGGCCTTCTGCTCGCGCGTGCGCCCCTGCTCGCCGAGGTCCGCGAGCACGAGTGAACTCGTGAGCGCGATGTCGGCGTACAGCGCCGTCCACGCGACGGGGAAGGCCCACGCGGGCGGCTGGAAGGCGGGCTTGCGCAGGGTGCGGTACCAGAGCGAGTCGGGGTCGGTCGCGAGACTGCCGACCACCGCGGTCGCCGCGACGGCGGCGCTCGTGCGCGCGAGCGTCCGACCCCATCGGCGGGTGTCGGCGCTGCGCGAGGCGGTCCGGACGGCGTCACGGAAGGTGGTGTGCCCGCCCGGCGGCGGCCCCACGAGGTTGTCGAGGTCGCGTTCGTGGACGACGGTGTCGTGCTGCAGGCTGCCGATGAGCGGTGTGGCGAGCTGTGTCGTCACGGGTGTCACGAGGCCGACCCAGTAAGCCGCCAGCCCCGGAGTCCTCACGGGCGCCTTGAGCACGATGCGCGGTCGCAACCCCACCCTCGTGGCGTACTCGCTCATCATGTCGGCGTACTGGATGGCCTCGGGGCCCCCGATGTCGAAGGTGCGGTTGATGTCGGTCGGCAGGTCCGCCGCGGCCACGAGGTAGTGCACCGCGTCGGCCACGGCGATGGGCTGGATCGTGTTGCGCACCCACCGCGGCGCGAGCGCCCCCGGCAGCCGCTCGGCGAGGTGACGCAACATCTGGAACGACGACGACCCTTCACCGATGACGACGCCCGCCTCGGGGCGTGAAGGGTGCCGGTGCGGCGGCGCAGGAGCGCGCACACCCCGCCGAGCACGAGGCCGGCGAAGGCGAGCATCCAAATGCCCGAGGCAGCCGTGACGACGGTGTAGACGAGGGTGCTCGTGACGACAGGAGCATGGCCGCGCAACGCGTCGTAGAGCGCGCCACGGAAGAAGGTCTCCTCCGCCACGCCGTTGACGAGGGTGAGGACGAGAACCACGACGAAGACGCCGCGGTCGGCGTGATCGAGGAGTTGCTGGACGGGGTCGCGTAACGCGGGAATCTGCGTGAGAACAAGCGCACCGACGAGAAAAGCCCCTGCGAGTGCGGCCCCGACGCCGGCGCCGAGAGCCACGTCGGCTGCGGGCCGACGCGCTTCGGTCGGCTTCGGCGCTTCACGCCCACCCGGACGTCGGGCCAGGAACGCGCCGACGAACCACACCGCGGCCAGCAGCGCCGTCGCGGGGTAGAAGAGTGCATCAGCGGGCTCGATCGACAGGCTCCACGCCAGCACGAGCGTGCCGACGACGAGCGTCAGCCCGCAGGCGAGACGTTGCCGTGCCACCGAGTCGCCCATATGTTCATCCGACCACCCGCGCCAGGTGAGGTGAAGCCTCCCCAGGGGTGCACGACGGCAACGCAACGGGCCGGCATCCGAACGTGGATGCCGACCCGTGATGAGCGTGATGCGTGCGTCAGATCGTGACGTCGCCGCGGGGCGTCGTGAACGTCACCGACAGCACCGACGGGGTGCCGTGCGGGGCGACGAAGGAGAAGTCGATGCTCGGCTCCCACTCCTCGCGGTCGACGCCCGGTTCACCGGAGAGGCCGATCCACTCGCGCACGCGCTCGGGCGCGCCGGCGAGCGTGATGCCCTTGAGGCCCGAGTCGCTGGGGCCGTCCGACGACGGGTGGGTCGCGTCGTCGTCCCACTTGATGAAGTAGGGCAGCTGCGGGTCGAGGACGAGGTCGCTGATGCCGATCTGCTGCCAGGTGACCTCGGTGCCGTCGGGGCGGTGACGGCGGCCTTCGGTGGTGCCGCGACCGAGCTTCTCGACGGGGCGGGTCATGTCGTCGAGTTCGACGACCCAACCGATCCAGCCGCCACCGTTGGCGGAGCGAGCCTTGACGGCCTGGCCGTACGGCATCTTGTCGACGCTGGGGTGCTCGAGGGCTTCGACGACCTCGAGGAACCGGTGCTCGGTGAGCGGCAGGATGACGTTGCGGGTACCGAACCGCGGGTGAACGCCGCCGTCGAGTGCTTCCACGCCGAGCTGCTGCGCGAGTCGCTCGGCCGTCGCCTGCAGACCGTCGGACTCGGCCGCATACATCACGTGGTCAATACGCATGTGCACACTGTGCCACGCCCATCGGTGTGGACTGTAATCCGGGTCACTCCCCTTCGACGCGGCGCGCTCCGTCAACCGCGGACGCCACGCTGACGCATCGCTTCGTAGAGCAGAACGGCGGCGCTCGTCGCGACGTTGAGGGAGTTGACCTGGCCCACCATGGGGATGCGCACGCGGGTCGTGGCGGCGGCGAGCGCCTCGTCGGTGAGGCCGTACTTCTCGGTGCCGACGGCGATCGCGACGGGGCCGCGGTAGTCGACGTCGGTGTGCATGACGTCGGTGTCCGGCGTCGCCGCGACGAGCGGAATGCCGCGCTCTTCGAGCCAGCTCAGGGTCTCGGAGGTGGACGCGGCGGCCACCGGCACGCTGAAGACGGTGCCCTTCGAGCCGCGCACGACGTTGGGGTTGCCCCAGTCGGTGACCGGGTCGGCGGCGATGACGCCGTCGACGCCGACCGCGTCGGCGGTGCGGAGCATGGCCCCGAGATTGCCGGGCTTCTCGACGCCCTCGGCGACGAGAAGGAGCGGACTCTCGGGCAGGTCGAGTTCGCGCGGGTGGGCCTGGACGCTCGGCACGACGGCGAGGAAGCCGTCCGGCCCCTCGCGGTAGGCGACCTTCTCGAACGCGGCGCGCGCCACCGTCACGATCTCGGCCCCGGCGGCGCGGGCGGCGTCGACGACGTCCTGCTGGCGGTCGGCGTCGAGCATGAGGTCGTCGCACGTGTAGAGGGCCCGGGGGCGCACCCCTGCATCGAGCGCGAGCGACAGTTCCTCGTACCCCTCGAGCAGGGTGACGCCCTCGTTCTCGCGGGTACGGCGCTTACGCAGACCGACGAGCCCCTTGAGGCGCGGGTTGGTCGCGGAGGTGAGGTGAAGATCAGCCACCCGCCCATTCTCCCCCACTCAACCCCCACCGCCGAAGCCCCGATCTGCACGTGCAGGATGGTGCTGTGGTGAGGAGTGAGGCGGGGGTCGGGCTGTTGTCCGAGGCGACGGTTCGGACGCTGGCCGGAGCACAGATCACCGCTCCGTCGGAGCTTCTCGCCTTCGACTTCGACGACACGGCAGCGCCGGCACCTCAGGGCTTCGAGCGGCTCGCGGAGTCGGCACTGCTGCGCCGTTCGGATCTCGACGCCGTCGGCGACGAGTTGCTTTCGTGGGGTCTCCAACTGGGCTCGGGGATGACGGTGCGGGCGAACGACGTGCCGCTGCGCGCGGGCACCGTCGTCGTGCTCGGCCTCGGCTTCGGGCTGGTGCGCCTGCCGATTCCGTGCCGCGTCACGGAGGTGATCGACGAGCCGCACCGCCGCGGATTCGTCTACGCGACGCTGCCCGGTCACCCCGAGTGCGGCGTCGAACGCTTTCTCGTCGAACGTCGCGGCGACGACGTGTGGGTCCACATCGACGCCCTCAGCCGGCCCGGCTGGCTCCTCAGCCGCATCGGCGCCCCCGTCATGCGGTGGGCGCAGCGCTGGATGACGCGCCGCTACCTGCGGGCTCTGGCCCGCTGAAGCGACGGGCGATCAGTCGTCCAACCGGTGCGCGGCGGCCAGCACCTCCGGCGCGAGCAAACGGCTCGCGCCGAGCACCTCCACGCCGACCAGGCGGCCGTTCGCGTCCACGTCCAACGCGACGTCGATACCCAGCTCGCCGCCGAGGTCGACCGGGACGGTGCGCGTCACACCGCCCGCTCCCGGGTCCGGGCCGAGCGCGACGTACGCCGCGTCGGCCTCGCCGTCGAACGTCAGCCGCACCGCGTCAGCAGGCACCCCGCCGTCGGGCGGATTCACAAGAGCGAGCGAAGGACGTCGGCGGCGCCGTCGTTCTCGATCGGGCCGGTCACCTCGTCCGCGGCGTCCTTCACCTCGTCGGGCGCCTGGCCCATCGCGACGCCGCGCGCAGCCCACTCGAGCATCTCGAGGTCGTTGCGCTGATCGCCCACGGCCACCGTGTTCGACGGCTCGATGGCGAGCTTGCGGCGCACCAGCTCGAGCGCCGACGCCTTCGAGACGCCCTCGGGGTTGATGTCCATCCAGGCCGTGTACCCGACGGCGTAGTTGACGTGGTGCAGGCCGATGCGGTCGGCGAGCTCGAGGAAGTCCTCGCTCGTGCCCGACGGCGAGCGGAACGTCACGCGCGTCACGGGCTCCGACATGAGCTCCTCCCACTCCACGACGGTCTGCTCGCCGTCGAGTTCCCCGTCGGGGAAGGGCGCGGTGACCTTGAACCCGTCCGGCCCCTCGACCGCGATGACGGCGTCCTCCCACTGTCCGCGCAGCATCGACAGCGCCGGCGCGGGGTCGAACGTCACCCGGTCGACGATCTCGTAGCCCGCGTCGAGCGAGCTGTCGAGACGCAGGGTGATGGCGCCGTTCGAGCACACGACGTAGCCGTGGTCGAGGTCGAGCATGCGCAGGATCGGCGTCGTCGCGACAACGGCGCGCCCCGTCGACAGGACGACGTGGTGGCCGGCGGCGACGGTGTTGCGCACGGCGTCACGCGTCGCGTCGTGCATCGTGCCGTCGTACTGCAGGAGAGTGCCGTCGATGTCGAGGCAGACCATGAGCGGTGGCCATTCGTGCGAGCCGGCACCTGCGCCGGGTCGGACGCTGTTCGCGGCCGCAGCCTCGGGAATGACGGGCGTCGTGTCGTCGGACGGAGTCACACGCACACCCTACGCGTCGCGCCTTCCCGCGAAGGTCACGGCGCGAGCTGCACGGGCGGCAGGAGGAAGGACGAACAGACGCCCAGGGCCCCTTCCGATCGCTCGGAAGGGGCCCTCGTCAGGTAAGGCAGATCAGTGGTTCTGGCCGAACCCGCCCTGCGGGGCCGAGCCGTACTGCTGGCCGTTGCCCTGGCCGAACTGCTGCTGGCCCTGCTGGTAGCCACCGTTCCACTGCTGGCCGCCGTTCGTCGCCGAGGCGCTCGAGCCCTTGCGGCTCTGCAGGAACGCGACGACACCGACCGCGAGCGCCGCGAGCCCCGCGAGGAGCGTCAACCACACGCCGGCGCCGATCGTCGCCGAGTAACCGGATGCGGCGCCACCGTCACCGACGGCACTGGCCGTGCTCGGGAACTGCAGGATGCCGATGATGAGCAGCACGACGCCGAGGGCGGCCGTGACGATGCCCGTCACCTTCGCGTTGAGCTTGCCCAGAGCGGCGAGCACGCCGGCCACGGCGAGACCGATGGCGAGGATGAGGACGAAGATGCCGCCCGTGTTGCTCGACTCACCGAGCGTCGGGTTGGCCGAGTTGCTGTTGCCGCCGATGCCGTTGAGCGCGACGGTCTCACTGCCCGACTTGAACGTCACCCACGCGACGAACGGAGCGATGAGTGCCAGGAGGGCTGGCAGGAACGGGCCGAACTTCGCCACGGGGGACGCGCTCGAGGTCTTCGTCGGCTGGGCCGACTGCGACTGACCGTACGCGGCCGACGTGTACTGGCCCTGCTGGCCGCCGTGCGCCGGGGTCGTGTGCTGGCCCGAGCCGTACGTCTGGCCGCCCTGGGGCGACGAGCTGTACTGACCGGGCTGAGCGTAGCCACCCTGCGGAGCGGAGTTGTACTGCCCACCCTGCGGCGCCGAACCGTACTGCTGGCCGCCCTGGGGCGAGGAGTTGTACTGACCCGGCTGCGCATGACCACCCTGCGGCGCGGAGCCGTACTGCTGGCCTCCCTGGGGCGACGAGTTGTACTGCTGACCCGCGCCGTACTGACCCTGCGGAGCGGAGTTGTACTGCCCACCCTGCGGCGCCGAACCGTACTGCTGACCCGCGCCGTACTGACCCTGCGGAGCGGAGTTGTACTGCCCACCCTGCGGCGCCGAACCGTACTGCTGACCCGCGCCGTACTGACCCTGCTGGCCGGCAGCACCCGGGTAACCCTGCGCGTAGGGAGCCGACTGCTGCTGGGCGATGGGCGCGCTCGGGTAGGCCTGCGAATGCGCGGACGACGCCTGCGTCGGCGACTCCGTACGCGCGGGGGACTGCCCCGGCTGAGCTGCAGCCTGCGGCTGGTCACGGTAGGCCACCTGCGTGGCATCGTTCTCGAACCGCTGGGTGTGGTCGTGCACCGGGTTCGGCTCAGCCGCCGGCGTCGAACCGCCCGCAATGCGGGTCTGTGCCTCGGAGTCGCCGTCGCCCCAGGTGGAGGCGGGCTTCTCGTTGTTGTCGCTCATGCGACCCTCCCGTTTCGTGGTGGTGAAATCTGATCTGCGCCCAATCTACCGGTGGCCCATCACGCCTGCAGCTTGAAGGCCTCCTTGTAGCTGAGGCGTCCACCCGTCTGCATGACGCTGCGGCTGTAGAGGCGCGTCGCGACCCGAGTGATGGCGATCGCAGCGACACCCGCGATGACGAGCGCGACGAGCGGCTCCCACCAGGCTGCATCGCCGGTGATGACGCGCGCGGGCATCGCCACCGTCGAGACGACCGGCACGAACGAGGCCACCTTGAGGGCCGTTCCGGTGAGCATCATGCCGAGCATGAGCACGACGACGACGAGCATTGTCACCGGCTGGGCGGTCGTTTGGACGTCCTCGCTGCGTGACGCGAGCGCGCCGGCCACCGCGAACATGCAGGCGACGACGAGGAAGCCCGCGAGGAAGAACACGACGAACCACCCCGAGGCACTCGCCACGGTGCCGATGAGCGTGCTCCACCGTGTCTGCGACAGCCCGATGAGCGCTACGCCGACGAGCAGCGTCACCTGGGCCAACGCGAGGACGGCGTTGCCGATGACCTTACCGGCGAGCAGGTGCTTGAGCGGCACCGCGCTGGCCAGGATTTCGACGATGCGTGACTGCTTCTCCTCGACGACGCTCTGCGCGATCGGCATGCCGAAGATGAAGGCGACGAAGTAGAACAGGAACGCGAAGACGAAGGTGACGAGCTTGCCCAGCCCGGCGTTGACGGATCCGGGGTCGAGTCGTTCGTCCGTCACGTTCGCTCCGCTCGAGAGCTTGGCGAGATCGATGCCCTGAGCCTTCGCGTTCGCGGCGAGCGTCTGCTCCGCGGCGGCGCTCGTGACGAACTTCTTCACGTCGGCGTCGACGTCCTTGTCACCGACGAGCGTCCAGCCGCCGGAGGTGGGCAGGAGCGCCAGATCGGCGCGACCGCTCTTGACCGCGTCGCGGGCGTCGGCGGGCGACGACGCGGAGACGCTCGTGTACTCGACCTTGTCGTGGTCGGCCTTCGCCGCCTTCTCGGCGGCGTCGACGAGGGAGCTTCCCGAGAGCCCGGCCGCGTTCTTCTGCGTCACGACGGCGATGGACGACGTAGGCGTCTTGCCCGAGAGCCAGATCTGGACGCCGAACGTGCCTGCGACGAGCAGGAGCGTCACGACGAGCGACATGAGGAAGTTCTTGTCCCGCGCCTTCACGGAAAGTTCGCGCAGGGCGACGATCTGCCAGGCGGGGCGGGTCTGGGTTTCTGCGGCGGCGTTCATTCCTCAGGCCACCTCTCGGTAGATGTCGGCGAGTTGGGGCACGAGTTCGTGGAACTCACGCACGCGGCCGCGCTCCATGGCGCTGCGCAGGAGCTCGTGGGCGGCTGCGTCGCCGTTCGTGTGCGGCAGTTCGAGCAGGGCAACCGGGCCGTCGACGTCGGCGACGAAGATGCCGAGCGAGCCGGCGACATCGCGCACCCACCCGGCGTCGGTGTCGAGGACGAGGCGGTGGCGGATGCGTCCGCGGCGGCGCAGGTCCTCCGCCCGCCCTTCGGCCACGACCTCACCGCGGGCCAGGATGACTAGCCCGTCGCACAACCGCTCGACGAGGTCGAGCTGGTGGCTGCTGAACAGCACCGGCACGCCACGCGCCGTGTACTCGCGCAGGAGATCGGCCATCGCGTCGACGGCCTGCGGGTCGAGGCCGCTGAACGGCTCGTCGAGGATGAGCGCGGACGGTTCCGCGATGACGGCGGCCGCGATCTGCACGCGCTGCTGGTTACCGAGCGAGAGCGCTTCGAGCTTGTCCTTCGAGCGCTCGGCGAGGCCGAACCGGTCGAGCAGCTCGAGTCCGCGGGTGCGCGCCACGGACGCCTTCACGCCGCGCAGTTGCGCGAGGTAGACGAGCTGGTCGATGAGCGGCTGCTTCGGGTAGAGGCCTCGCTCCTCCGGCATGTAGCCGATCGAGCGACGGTTGGCCGCCGTGATCGGCTGCCCGTTCCACAGCGCTTCGCCGGCGCTGGGCTCGAGCACGCCCATGATCATGCGCATCGTCGTCGTCTTGCCGGCGCCGTTACCGCCGACGAAGCCGGTCATCCGGCCGTCCGGCACGCTGAACGACACGTCGCGCACGGCGACCTTGTCGCCGAACGTGCGGCTCAGCCCTTTCGCTTCGAACATCGTCCGTTCCTCTCGGTTTCCCCTTTGGGAGGTACGGGAACCATCCTGGCGAAACGGCGGGGTTCTCACCTCCGCCGGGAGGATGAACTTCAGGTGCCGGGCTGCTCCCCCACGCGCACGAGGCCGGTTTCGTAGGCGGCGACGGCGGCCTGCACGCGATCGCGCAGGTCGAGCTTCATGAGGACGTTCGACACGTGCGTCTTGACGGTGGCCTCACCGACGAAGAGTTCGTCGGCGATCTCCGCGTTCGAGCGCCCGCGCCCGAGCAGCGCGAGAACGTCGCGTTCGCGCGGGGTGAGCGCGGCGAGGCGGGCATCCGCTTCGGGTGCGGCCTGCTGCGCGGTACGTCGTTCGATGACGCGGCGCGTCACCTCGGGGGCGAGCAGCGCGTGACCGTGACCGACGGTGCGCACCGCCTCGGCGAGTTCGTCGGCCTCGGCGTTCTTGAGCAGGAATCCGCTCGCGCCGGCGTCGAGCGCGCTGAAGAGGTAGTCGTCGCGATCGAAGGTCGTGAGGATGACGACGCGGCTCAGCCCCTCTTCGACGAAGCGGCGCGTGGCCTCGATGCCGTCCATGACGGGCATCTGTACATCCATGAGCGTGACGTCGGGGTGCAGCTCGCGCGCGACCGCGAGCGCCTCCTCACCGTTCGCGGCGGTGGCGACGACCTCGAGGTCGTCCTCCACCGACAGGATGAGGGAGAACCCGCCGCTCACCATCCGCTGGTCGTCGACGATGAGGACCCTGAGCGATTCGGTCACGGCGTCTCCTTGTTCCTGGTCGAGGCTGCGAGAGGCAGGCGCACGCGCACACGGTATCCACCGGTGAGGCGCGGCCCGATCTCGGCCGAGCCGTGGTGGGCGCGCACCCGTTCACGCATGCCGAGCAGGCCCAGCCCGCTGCCGGACGTACCCGCGCGGGGGCGGCCGTCGTCGAGCACCTCGACCTCGACGTAGCGGCCGTTGCCCTCGCCGCCCGCGCGCAGCGTGACGGTGGCTGCCGTGGCCGTCGAGTGACGCTGGACGTTGGCGAGCGCCTCCTGCACGGTGCGGTAGATGCTGTGCCCGACGTTGGCGGGCACGTCGACGTCGACGAGGTCGTCGAGGCGCACGTCGAAGGTGGGGGTGCGTACGCCCGCCACGAGGGCGGCGACGTCGTTCAGGCCCGGTTCGGGTGCGCGTGCGGCGCTGTTCGTGGGCTCGCCCGAGCCGTTCGCAGTGTGTTGTCCGTCGGCGCGCAGAGTGCCGAGCAGGGCGCGCATCTGCGTGACGGCCTCACGCGACGAGGCCTCGACGTTGCTCAGCGAGTCCGTCGCGCGCTCAGGGTCTTTCACCATCACCTTGCGGGCCGCTGCGGCCTGGATGCCGATGGCCGCTACGTGGTGGGCGACGACGTCGTGCAGTTCGCGTGCGATGCGCAGCCGCTCCTCGACGACGGCCTGCTCGGTGAGTTGGCCGGCCTGACGGGTGATCGTCTGGGCCTGCTGGTGGGCGAACGCGCGGGCACGGGCGCCACGCCACGAGTTCGCCCCGGCCCCGACCGCCGTCGCGAAGTAGAGCACGTTGATCATCAGCCCCTGCAGGACGGCTGCGGCCGTCGCGCCGAACCACGGGTCGCGCGCCTTGGCGGGCTGGGCGTTGTAGGAGTCGAGGAGGTCATCGTTCATCGCCGCCACGGACCACTGCACGCTCAGCCAGCCGAACATGAACAGCACGAGGCCCGCTGCCGCGAGGGTGACCAGCTTGCGGTCGGGCGCCCAGGCGAGCGCGGTGAAGATGGCGAAGAAGTACACGCCCTGCATGGCGATGGACGACATCACCGGCACCTGCGTCAGCCCCATGACGAACATGTGCGCGGCCGTGACGAGCATGACGGTGACGGGGAAACGTCGGCGCAGCACGAGCGGGCCGGCTCCGATGGCGGCGCTCAGATACAGCGCCCAACGCGGCCACAGGGAATCGGCCGAGAAGCCGAGTGCGCGCCACACCTCGAGACCCAGCAGCGCGCCGAGGAAGAACAGGATGGCGATGAGAACATCTCGCCTCAGCCAGGCGTCAGGTCGCCTGCGCACCCATTCGTCGTCGAGGCCGAAGAACTGTTTCACCCGACCGAGGGTAGAGCGCAGTCGCCGGGCGCACCTCCCTCGCGCGGCGGAGTCGGCAGAACGTCAGGCCCCACCTCGGTTACTCGCGGCCGGAACTGATCCATGCCGGGTCGTCGACGATGTTGCGTCCTCCTTCGACGAGCGCCGCCACCCCGTCGAGCCGCTGCATCTGCGCGGAGGTGAGCGTCAGCTCGAGACACCCGAGGTTCTCCCGCATGCGCTCCACGCGTCGCGAACCCGGGATCGGCACTGCACTCACACCCGTCTGACGTGCCTTCTCGAGCAACCAGGCGAGCGCCACCTGCGCGTTGGTGGCACCGACCTCGTTCGCCACTTCGGTGACGAGATCCAGCGCTCTCGCGTTGGCGTCCCACGCGTCGTCACCCATGCGCTGCGTGCTGGAGCGGAAGTCAGCTGCCACGCTCTCGCGCGTCAAGGTGCCGGTGAGGAACCCTCGACCGAGAGGGCTGTAGGGCACGAAACCGACGCCGAGTTCGGCGCAGGCGGGCACCACGCGTGCTTCGACGTCACGTGACCACAGGCTCCACTCCGACTGGACGGCAGTGATGGGGTGGACGCCGTGCGCGCGGCCCAGTTCGTCGGCAGTCACCTCCGACAGACCCAGGTGGCGCACCTTCCCCTCCTGCACGAGGTCGGCCATGGCGCCGACGGTGTCCTCGATCGGCGTCAACGGGTCCGGGCGGTGCAGGTAGTACAGATCGATGACGTCGACCCCCAGCCGCCGCAGCGAGGCTTCCGCCTGCTCACGTACGTACGACGGTTCGCCGTTCGTGGGACGAGCGTTCGTGCCGACCTCTCCCCGCACCAGGCTCAAGCCGGTGATGCCGAACTTCGTGGCGATCTGCACCTCCTCGCGGCGGCGGGCGAGCAGCGGGGCGATCATCTCCTCGTTCGTGCCCGCGGGGCCATCGGTTCCTGGGCGTGGTTCGCCGTAGACGTTCGCGGTGTCGAGAAAGGTGATGCCCGCGTCGATGGCGCCGTCCAGCGTGGCCCGCGCGGCGCCGTCATCGAGACCGCCGCCGTACACGTGCGACAGGGCCATGCACCCGAAGCCCAGGGACGAAACCTCGAGGTCGGCGAGACGGGTGGTGGGTGTGGTCATGTGAGGTCTCCTTCGTCATGAGTGGTGTCGAACAGGGCGCCGCACTCACCGTCGAGGCGGCCGCCGTAGGTCGCGATCTTGTACTCGGTGGCCGCCAGGGCCAGACGCAGCTCGCGGATCTGCGCGCGAATCGTGTCGCGGTGTTCGAGCAGGACGTCCAGGCGTTGCGGCACCGTCTCGGCGCCCTGGGCGACGAGATCGAGATATCGCTCGAGATCGGCCATGCTCATGCCCGACTGGCGCATGCGTCGAATGAACTCGAGGCGACGCACAGCGTGGGCGTCGTAGCAGCGTCGCCCACCGTGGTCACGCCCTACGGTGACGAGACCGATGCGCTCGTAGTACCGAATCGTGTGCGCGCTGAGGTGCAGGCGCTCGCTGACGGCGGAGATGCTCAGCGGTCGATCCGGAGGGATGTCGAAGGCCTCGTCCGGGGTCCGTGCCGCGAGCGCCTCTGCGAGAAGTTCGTCGCTCATGCCTTCGACCGTAGAACTTCGAGTGCGCTCGAAGACAAGAACGCTTCGCGGACGGCGGCGCGAGCGGAAGAACGCTGAGGCTGCCTGGGTGTCGGTGGCGCACCGGGCCTCCGGCGTCAGCGGGTGGGGCAATGGGCATGGCGTGCATGAATATCGCGTACATCCGGGCTCTCGGTGTCACACCGCGGGGGCTGTCCGGGGCGCGGCGGCCGATGGCCCACCCCTGGGGTCGGGTGACAGACGACGTACCCCCTGATTGGCTGAGTGGGTGCCTGCTCGCGGCGGCGCCTGAGCGTAAGCCGCACGCGGACAAACAGTTTCGGCAATCATGGCCGGGGCGGCACTCCCACGCGGTGGGCCGGCCGTCCACTGCCTTGCACGAGACGCGATGTGGAGGAACTGACATGACGGTAGCGACTGACGCTGTCTTCGAGATGCCCGATGACGGTGACAACGAGGGCAAGCGCCCGAGCGAGCGCGACGAGCGCAACATCACCGACCCGGAGGCCGGCGGCGAAGCAGACCGCGTCGACGAGGACAACGTGCCCCAGTCGGGCCTCGACGAGGACCGCCTCCAGGGCGACTGACGGCACCCGCCACACCCCGCCGGAACACACGAAAGGGACATCACCCATGAGCCACACCCCCGAAGAACTCGAAGCTGCGCGCGAGGCCGCCCAGGCCGCCGTCGACACCGCGACGTCGTGGGACTACAGCGCCGGCGACGCCAAGATCGACAGCAAGCTGCGGGAGGGCCTCGATGCAGCGGGCGTCACCATCGACGATGACGAGTTCGAGCGCATCGTCCGCGAGATCGACGCGCTCACCGGTGACGAGGACGCGGGCACGCCCCAGGTGAGCGCCGCTCGCCCGACGACCGGCGCCTGAGCGCTCCCCGATCGGGCGGCCGCCGGCTGCGCGGGCGCGCTTGCGAGACATCGCGACGAAGCGTCGCAAGTGCGCCCCTGCAGCGTCCTCGTGACGCGCTCACCGGCGGCCGCCCGACTGCCTGCCCCTGATGTGCCCGAGCCGGCCGGGCACGGGCACGCCAGAACCACGCACACCAGAAGAAGTCGCACCGAACAAAGGGAGATCCCATGGGCATCGACAAGCTTACCGACGCGTTCTCGAACGACGAGAACAACGACGAGAGCGGCGAAGACGCGCGCAACGAGGCTCGCGCGATCGACGAGGGCTCGCCCGAGCGTGAGATCGTCAGCGACGACCCCGGCACGCCCACCGAGACCACCGACTGACGGCGCGGCCTAGCTCGACGCGAGCGACACGACGAGGTTGAGCGTGGTCGCGACGACCCCGACGCCCAACAAGTAGCTCAACAGCGTGTGGGCGAGCACGAGGCGGCGCATCTGGCGGTTCTTCAGCGTGGTGTCGGAGATCTGGTACGTCATGCCAAGGTCGAAGGCCACGTAGGCGAAGTCGTAGTAGTCGGGTTCGCCACCCTCGAAGTCGATGCCTCGCGCGCCCGGCTCGTCGCCGTAGTACAGGCGCGCATAGCGCGCCATGTACGTGAGGTGCACGAGGAACCACGACGCGACGACGCTGCCCGCGCCGAGCAGCGCTTCCGGGGTGCCCGAACTCTTGTGTTGCCCCGCCGCGAGCAACAGGCCCACCCCGGCGAGGCTCGCCACGGTTCCACCGATGACGGTCGCCTCGGACAGCGCGACGCTCGGGTCTTCCTCGCGCGCGTGCTCGGCGGCCTCGTGCTCGTTCATGGGTCGAACCGTGAGCCACGTCCACAGCCCGTAGATCGTGGCCGCCGCTGTCCAACCCGCCATGACGTGGAAGGCCAGGCTGCGCTCGAGGTACGTCATCGAGGCCAGGGCGACGAGGGCACCCAGTGCCATGCATGCGGCAAGCCGGACGCCGATGCGCTGCGTCAGCGCGCGACGATTGTCTGAAGCCATGGCGGAACGTTATCGCTCGCCCGGGGCGGACGCCGTCGGTCGGCCGTGCACGGACGATGTGAGGTACGGCCCGAGATGTGAGCTGCGCCGGTCACAGACCGGGCCAGAGCTCACACCGTCCGGCCTGCAGCTGCCTCGGGTCAGATGCGCGCGGCAGCCTCACGGTGCAAGCCCGCGAGTACGTCGAGCTGCTGATCGGCGCGTCGGAGCAGTTCTTCGAGTTGCGCCGCGTCGAGACGCGGTTCGTTCTCGGCTTGGGTGAGCAATGTGAGCCAGCACCGCTTCTTGCCTTCGACGCCGAGGCTGAGGGCCTCGAGCTCGACCAGATCGCTGAGCGGCGAGCGACCCTTCAGCGCCCCGTTCGGCTTGAAGCGGCCGAGGTATTCGCCGATGCGCGCGGCTGCCTGCTGCACCCGCGCCTCGCGCACCCCGAACCTGTTGGCGATGTCGCGCAGGGCCTGACGATCCTCGGTGACCTCGCGGGCGAGTGTCGCGAGTTGCTCACGCGCGCGAACGTCGGAGTGGGAGGAGGCGGCGCGGTCGAAGAGGTCGCGGCCCCCGGTCGAGCCCACCCAGTGATGCTGAAGGTAGATCTGCAGAAATTGGTCGTCGCGCGGCAAGGGTCCTCCAAGGTCGTCGGGTTCGTTCCCGACGCTGCGGGCTGGCGGACTCCCCGCGGACCACCTCCCGGGGCGGGGGCGCCGACGAGCACACTTCGCGAACACGTGAGTTCGCGACAAGCGTTCGTGCCCGGCGGACAACAACCGGAACATTTACAGGTGGTCACCTGTGCACTCCAAGCTCATCGTCGACAGTTGGCGCGAAGCATCCTTCGTGGCGGGAAAGAACCCGGTCGGAGCGCGTATTACCCACGAGACCACCACAGCGATAGCCCGGTCACTCGACAAGAAGGCAGCTAGCGGAATGCCGAGCCTTGGCCAGCTCACCGATTGCGATGACACCCGAACCCTCGTGACGGTTCCCGTCCTCACCGATGACTGGCGACGCTGGGCCGACAGCTGGCGAGGCACCGCCTTCGTGCAGGTTCAGGGCTTCGTCACGCCGGTAGGTGAGCAGCGGCGTTACCCGGAAGATGCTCCGCACTGAAGCCGGCACGAATCGACGCGGTCAGGGTGGCGTAGATCGGGGGCTGAATCAACGGGGTGCGCAAAGAACGCGCGAGTGCCCGCACCGTCCTCATGACGATGCGGGCACTCGCGCGCGGATCGGCGCGTCAGGCAACCAGGTCAGGCGATGACGGGCAGCACCTCGAGGCCACCCATGTACTTGCGCAGAGCCTCGGGAACGCGGACGGAGCCGTCGGCCTGCTGGTGCGTCTCGAGGATGGCGACGAGCCAGCGCGTCGTCGCGAGCGTGCCGTTGAGGGTGGCGACGGAGCGGGTGGCGCCGTCGGTGCGCTCACGGATGTTGAGGCGGCGCGCCTGGAAGGTCGTGCAGTTCGACGTCGACGTCAGTTCGCGGTAGGTGCCCTGCGTGGGAACCCAGGCCTCGCAGTCGAACTTGCGCGCGGCGCTCGTGCCGAGGTCGCCGGCGGCCGTGTCGATGACGCGGTAGGAGAGTTCGCACTTGGCGAGCATCTCCTCTTCCCAGGCGAGCATCTTGGCGTGCTCGGCCTCGGCGTCCTCGACCTTGCAGTAGGTGAACATCTCGACCTTGTTGAATTGGTGCACGCGAATGATGCCGCGCGTGTCCTTGCCGTACGAGCCGGCCTCGCGGCGGTAGCAGCTCGACCATCCGGCGTAGCGCACGGGCGCGGCGACGTCGATGATCTCGTTCGCGTGGTAGCCGGCGAGGGCCACCTCGGAGGTGCCGACGAGGTAGAGGTCGTCCTCCTCCTGCACGCGGTAGATCTCGGCGTCGTGCTTGACGTCGAAGCCGGTGCCCTGCATGGTCTCGGGGCGCACGAGCGTCGGCGTGATCATGGGCGTGAAGTCGTTCGCGATGGCCTGGTCGAGCGCCATCTGCAGCAGCGCCAGCTCGAGGCGAGCGCCGACGCCCTTGAGGAAGTAGAAGCGCGAGCCCGACACCTTCGTGCCGCGCTCCATGTCGATGGCGCCGACCTTCTCGCCGATCTCGAGGTGGTCCTTCGGCTCGAAGTCGAACTGCACCGGCTCGCCGACCGTCTTGACGGTGACGAAGTCGTCCTCGCCGCCGGCGGGCACCCCGTCGAGGACGACGTTGGGGACAGTGCGCATGAGCTCGTCGAACTTGGCTCCGGCCTCGTCGGCGGTGGCCTCGAGCTCCTTGACGCGGGTGCTCAGCGCGGTGGCGTCCTCGCGGGCCTTGTCGGCGTCGGCCTGCAGACGCGCGACCTCGGCGTCGTCACCCGACTTCTTCGCCTTGTTGAGCGCGCCCATCGCGGCACCGACGCTCTTGGAGACCTGCTTCTGCTCGGCACGCACCTTCTCGAACTCGCCGAGGGACGAACGACGCGTCGCGTCGAGTTCGAGAATCTGGTCGACGACGCTCTCGTCGGCGCCGCGAGCCCGCTGGCTCGCGCGGACGGCGTCAGGGTTTTCGCGCAGAAGCTTGATGTCGATCACGAGGTAAGGCTATCGGGTAGGGGCAACCGGGTTGCCCGGAGACGCCCCGACGAGCGCAGAACCCGCCTAAGGGGAGAGCGTTGAACAACTCGTACCGTCCCAACGCACTCGTCACGGGCCTGTGAGGCCCTCCATTCATGGCCTCGACCACACGCGCGAGTCCTCCGCAAACCAGTCCGCAGCATCCAGCAGCATCTCGGCGGCCGGTTCGTTCGGCATGCGCTCACGTGGCGCATCGACGCGTCGGCCGTTCACGAGAAGGTGGACCGAGGTAGACGTCACCAATGCATCGACGCGGATGCCCGCGCGCTCCACTGTCACGGTCGCTTCGGTCGCGCTCGCGGTAACACCTCGCAGCAGGAGAAGGTTCCGCAGATGGGCCGCAGCCGCCTCATCGCTGATCCCCTGGTCAACCGCAAACCGTTCGACGAATCGCTCCACTTCAGTTGCCGGATACCACTCGACGTCCTCCGGCAATCTCGCGTCGTACAGTTCCGACCACGCGCCGGCGAAGCCCGGGCCCCAGCTCACGTTGGGCTCGCGCCCGGGTATCGGCCAGAGATACACGTACGCCAAGCCGAACTCTCCGCACCGTTCCCGCGACCGCCGGACAGCATCACAGAGTCGGCGCATAAGTCCGCGTCGCGGCTGGATGAGCAGGACGGTGACTTCCGTGTCCGCTAGGTCGCCGGAACGCACCCGCCCGGCGAAGAGCGTTTCGCCCCGATTCACCTTGTCGCGCGCCGGTCGACCCTCGCCGCACCGAATCACCCACCCGAAGGCAAGGCGATCGAGCAGATCATCGAACGACCGCAGCTGCATCTCCTCGCGAGAACCGCCCGGGTCCACCACCACCTCATCGCCTTCGGGGGCGACAAGCGCGTGAACGTCGCGTCCTGGCCGCGAAAGGAAGACCTCGTCGAAGGTGCCCGCCACCGCGTATTCGATCTCGACCTGCCATCCGCGAGCCTGCCACCGCTCGACGGATGCCACGCTGCTATCCCTCGATGCCACGTCGGCACCTTATCGATGAGGCACCGACGCGACCTCGTTTCGGTCGGCTCACGGGGGCCATTCCCACAGCGGCCTGGTCCAGGTGATGCGCTGCGTCGGATCGTTCGAGTCCAAGAGTGTGCAGATCAGTCGGAAACGGGCGTAGTCGTGGTCGATCTCCCAACTGACCATCGACGGCGAATCGACCGTCGGCGCGCTCGTCATGCACCGGTCGAGCTCGCGGTGACCCTGCCGCGAGGCCTCGACGAGAAGCGGCGCTGCGAGAACCATCAGCGTCAGGATGACGAAGACAACACGGCGAGGGTTCACGCCCTGACCTTAGGGCGCCTCACGACGGGAGCAGAACCCGCGACGGGCGCGGATTGTGGCGACGGGAGCGCTGCAACACTCCCATCGGCACTGCTCAACCGGCGAGATACTCGTCCAGGGCTCGACGCAGGATGTCACTGGCACTCGTGTGCTCCCGACGCGCCCGCGCGCGGACAGCATCGATGCGCTCAGGGTCCAGCCGTACTGTCACGGTTTCGGCCGGACGCTTCCCCACGGTGCGCGGACGCCCGACCGGAGCCACCCGAGCCTTGGAAAATCCCGCCTCGGCGTCAGCGACGAGGGCCTCGATCGTTTCCTCTGTGATCGGCTGCCCATTCACCGTGCCCCATGAGCCACCGTCGGGTCGGGTTGCCGTGTCGAACTTCTCGTTCATCGCTTTCTCCCCTCTAGTAAGTCGAGCGTGGCCTTGCGTACCGGCATCGCGTGAATGATGAGCGTCCGCTTCTGGTCGAACACCAAGGCGACGACCTCCACGGGCCGCCCTTTCGTGTCGACTCCGATGCGTAGATACCGCTCGGGCTGATCGTCTTCAAGGCGAGCTTGTCGTGCGAAACCAGTCATCCACGCCTGCGTCACGTCCTCGGCGGACAATCCGTGCTTGAAGGCCGAGGGATGGAGTGTGACGGCGTCATCCACAACAATATTGTGTCACGAAACTCGCCCGAAAGACAGAGCCCGCGACGGGCGCCGAAGACGGGGCCCGCAACGCTCCCATCGAGGGTGTTTCGCTCCCACAGCGAGGCATGCTCACGTCGGCAACCAACCGTCGCCCGGGCGCCGACGCTCGCTGACCGATACAGTCGTGAGGTGCCGAACTCCTCACCCTCGCAGGGCGCCCGCAAGCGCGCCGGCATCGTCGTCAACCCCACCAAGGTCGACGACCAGGACAAGCTGCGCCGCGAGTGCACCAAGGCCGCTAAGGAGGCCGGCTGGGACGAACCGCTCTGGCTCGAGACGACGCTCGAGGATCCCGGCGTCGGCCAGGCTCATCAGGCCGTCAGCGCGGGCTGCGACATCGTTTTCGCCGCGGGCGGCGACGGCACGGTCCGTCTGGTCGGCTCCGCGCTCACCGGCACGGACATCCCGCTCGGCCTCATGCCGCAGGGCACGGGCAACCTCCTCGCGCGCAACCTCGGCGTCTCCGTCGACGGCTCGGCCGCGCAGAACTTCGCGCGCTCCCTCGTCGGTCACGACACGCGTATCGACGTCGGCCGCGTGCACGCCACGTTCGACGACGGCTCGGCCAAGAACGACACGTTCCTCATCATGGCCGGGTTCGGTCTCGACGGCGACATCATGGATTCGACGAGCGAAGGCCTCAAGAAGCGCGTCGGTTGGATGGCCTACCCCCTCGCCGGCATCAAGTACTTCACCGAGCGCCCCGAGCGCATGCTCGCCAGCTTCGACGACGGCGCCCCGCGGACGAAGAAGACGACGACGCTGCTCGTCGGCAACTTCGGCCGCCTCACCGGCGGGGTCAAGCTCATGCCCGACGCCACGGGCAACGACGGATGGTTCGACGCCGTCTGGCTTTCGGCCGACGGCCCGCTGCAGTGGGGCGCGCTGACGCGCCAGATCCTCACCAAGTCGCGCCGCAACACGAACCGCGTGGAGCGGGTGCGTGCGCGCCGCGTCGAGGCCCGCGCCATGGGCCGCGAACGCGCCGTCGAGCTCGACGGAGACGTGATCGGCCAGGCCCGCGACGTCAGCATGTGGATCGACTCCGACGCGCTCGTCGTGCGCATCGCCGACCCGAAGGACTCCAAGCTCTCCGACCTGCGCAGCCGCCTGCCCGGGCCGTTCGGTCAGGACTTCAAGGGCCTGCCCGCGAAGGCGAAGAAGTCGAGCACGTAGTCGGGTGAACCTCAGGCCGCGAGCGAGCTGACGATCGGCACACCCGGGCGGTAGGCGATGTGCAGGTAGCTCGGGGCGTCGAGCATCGCCAAATCGGCGCGCGCGCCGACGCGGATGACGCCGACGTCGTCGCGCCGCAGCGCTGCAGCGCCCCCGGCCGTCGCGGCCCACAACGCCTCCGCGGGCGTCATGCCCATCTCGCGCACGGCGAGCGCGATCATGAACGGCATCGAGTTCGAGAAGCACGTGCCCGGGTTGCAGTCGGTCGCGAGCGCCACCTCGACTCCGGCGTCGAGGAGGTCGCGCCCGCTCGGGAACGGCTGACGGGTGGAGAACTCGACACCCGGCAAGAGGGTCGCAACGGTCGACGAACCGGCCAGTGCCGCAACGTCCTCCGTCGACAAGAACGTGCAGTGGTCGACGCTGGCCGCGTCGAACTCGACGGCCAGCTGCACACCGGGTCCCTCCCCGAGCTGCCCCGCGTGAAGGCGCGGCATGAGGCCCGCAGCTACGCCGGCGCCAAGGATCTCGCGCGTCTCGTCGCCGTCGAACGCGTGCGCGCTGTGCGGTTCGCAGAACACGTCGATCCAACGCGCGAGGGGCGCGCACGCTTCGAGCATCGCGCCGGTGACGAGGTCGACGTACTCGCGCCGATCCGTGTCGCTCGGCACGACGTGGGCGCCGAGGTAGGTCACTTCGTCGGTGAACTCCCCCGCGATGCGCAGCGCCCGCGCCTCGTCGTCGACCGACAGCCCGTAGCCCGACTTGATCTCCACGAGCCCAGTGCCCTGCGCCCGTGCCTGCTCTACGCGGGCGGCGACGAGTTCGCGCAGACGCTCGTCGGACGCCTGGCGTGTGGGGCGCACCGTGTTCGCAATGCCGCCGCCGTCGTAGGCCTCCCCCGTCATGCGCGCTGCGAACTCGGCCGAGCGGTCGCCGTCGAAGACGAGGTGGTTGTGCGAGTCGACGAACGCGGGGATGACGGCGGCCCCCTCCATGTCGAGGCAGCGGTCGGCGTCCGGGGCGTCGGAGGCAGCGCCCACCCACACGATGTGTTCACCGTCGATGACGAGCGCGGCGTCACGCAGGAGCGCGATGCGCTCCTCTCCCCGAAGCGCCGCGCCACCCCCGCCCCGCGCCGGATCGTTCGTGACGAGTTCCCCGATGTTCGTGACGAGCGTCGTGCTCATGCGTCCTCCCAGAGTGTGGTGATGGCTTCGGTGAGCAGGGCCCCGACGTCACCGAGGCGGTGACGACCTGCTGTGACGACGTGGGCGCCGTCCGCGACGACGTCCGTGACGTCCTCCGCCGTGGCCGCGAGCAGCACCTGCTCGGGCAGACACCCTGCGGTGCGGCGCGAATCGAGGCGCACGGCAACGGCGTCCGCGCGCATGCCGACCTCGAGGCGTCCGGCGTCCGGCCACCCGATCGTGTCGTGACGCGTGGCCGCGTCGAGCAACTGCTCGGGGCTGAAGCGGCCGCGGTCGTTCGTCACGAGGCGCTCGTGCATCTCGAGCGCGCGGGCGTCCTCGAACGTGTCGACGACCGCGTGCTGGTCGCTGCCGAGGCTGACGCGCACCCCGGCGTCGGCGAGCGCGCGAGCGGGACCGATGCCGTCGGCGAGGTCACGCTCGGTCGTCGGGCAGAAGCACGCGACGGCGTTCGCGGCGGCGAGCAGCGCGATGTCGTCATCGCTCAGGTGCGTGGCGTGGACGGCCGAGAACCGGGAGGTCAACGCGCCTGCGTCGTCCAGAAGCGCCACCGGCGAGCGGCCGTAGAACGCCTCGCACGCCTCGTTCTCCGCGGGCTGCTCGGACAGGTGCGCGTGCACGGGCTGACCATCGCTCGCGGCGAGCACCTCACCGATCTCGTCACGGGCGACGGCCCGGACGGAGTGGACGGCAGCGCCGATCCGCGTCGTTTCGTCGTCGGCGAGCAGGGCGTGGCGTGCAACCCAGGCGGCCGCGGAACCGTCGCTGAAGCGCTGCTGGTCGTCGCCCAGCGGCGCGTGACCGTCGGCGGTGAGCCCGCCGTGGAGGTAACAGGTGTCGAGGAGCGTGAGGCGGATCCCGGCCTCCCGGGCGGCCTCGCGGAGTGCTTCGCCCATCGCGTTCGGGTCGTCGTACGCCGCGCCGCCGGGGCGATGGTGGACGTAGTGGAACTCGCCCACGCTCGTCATGCCGGCCATGACCATCTCGGCGAAGACGGCGCGCGCGAGCGTGCGGTAGTTCTCTGGCGTGAGGCGCCTCGAGACGGCG
The DNA here is from genome assembly GCF_014302635.1 of Dermacoccus sp. PAMC28757. Taxonomy (NCBI): domain Bacteria; kingdom Bacillati; phylum Actinomycetota; class Actinomycetes; order Micrococcales; family Dermacoccaceae; genus Dermacoccus; species Dermacoccus sp. PAMC28757. Next base: position 387,481 of record NZ_CP060292.1, read on the forward strand.
TACATGCGCTCGCGCCACGTCCAGAAGGTGCCGCCGTCGCCGTGGGTACGTCCGCGCAGCGCGCGGTGGAACGCGTGCGAGTGACAGTTCGCGAAACCGGGCAGGACAACCCCACCCAACGAGACGTCACCGTCGCCACGCTGGACGCCGGGTTCGATTGCGCTCCAGCGCCCTTCGAATTCCGTCAGGCGAACGTTGTGCGCCACGCCCTCCGGCAGAAGTGCGTGTTCGGCCCAGTAGGTCGTCATCCGGCGAGGTCCTCCAGAACGCGGACGAGGGCCTCCACGCCGCGCACGCAGTCGTCGGTCTCGGCGAACTCCTCGGGCGAGTGCGATGTGCCGGTCGGGTTGCGCACGAACAGCATCGCCGTGGGCACGCCGTGGTTGGCGAGGATGCCTGCGTCGTGGCCGGCGCCCGTGCCGAGCAAGGGCACGCCGCCGAGCGTCGCGTCGAGCCGCTCGACCAGGCCCGCGTCGAAGGGCGTCGTCGGCGTCCACGACTCGGCGCGCCAGGACCCCCCAAGTGCCCTGGCGCGCTCCTCGAGCTCGTCGACGACGGCCCGCACGTCCTCCTCTCGGGAGCCTCGTGCGTCCACCCACGCCGTGACGTGCGACGCGATGGCGTTGATACCTCCCGGCACGACGTCGAGCTTGCCGACGGTGGCGACGACGCGGTCGCCGCCCTCGCCCGAGCGGTCACGCGAGGCCGCCGCGCCCCGCGTCGCCTCGATGAACTGCGCCGCCTTGAGCAGCGCGTCGTCGCGGTTGCCGAGGGCCGTCGTGCCGGCGTGGTCGGCGCGTCCGGGCAGGTCGGCGCGGAAGCGGCCGTGCGGCCAGATGTCGGTGCCGATGGCAACCGGGGCGTCGTCGAGATCGATGAGCGCGCGGCCCTGTTCGACGTGCAGCTCCACGAAGGTCCCGACCCGCGCGAGGGTCTCGTCGTCGCGCCCGAGCGTGCCCGGGTCGCGCCCGGCGCGCTGCCATGCCTCGGCCATCGTGACGCCGTCGGCGTCGGTGAGCGAGCGGGCGCGGTCGGCGTCGAGCGCACCGGTGATGATGCGCGAACCGGCGCAGGCGACGCCGAAGCGAGCGCCTTCCTCGTCGACGAAGTTGACGACCCCGATCGGCTTGCACGGAGCGAATCCTTTCTCCTGCAACGCCTTCACGGCCAGGAGCGAGGAGACGACACCGAGGGGCCCGTCGAACGCGCCGCCGTCGGGCACCGAGTCGAGGTGCGAGCCGGTGACGACGCCCTCGCCGGGCGCGTCGTCCGGGTTGCCCCACCACGCCCACTGGTTGCCGGCGCGATCTTCGGTGACGTCGAGCCCCAGCGCGGCGCACTCGCCGACGAACCACTCGCGCAGTGTCGCGTCCTCACGCGTCCACGCGAAGCGCCGGTAGCCGCCGGAGCCGCCGTCACGGCCCACGGGGTGCAGGTCGTTCCACAGCGACTCGAATCGGCGGGTCTCGCTCACGTCAGTACCTCGCACTCGCTCAGTTGCCGGCCTTGGGCGCCGTGCGCTCGGCGGCGGCCCGCGTGGCGGCAGCCTGCGCGGCATCGGCGCCGTCGGCGTCACGAACGGTGGGCGTCATCGGAATGCGCGCGCCACGCTCGTCGGCGACCTCGACGGCGCGGGAGTACCCGGCGTCGACGTGGCGGAAGACGCCCATGGCGGGGTCGTTCGTCAGCAGCGCGGTGAGCTTCGCGGCCGCGAGGTCGGTGCCGTCCGCGACGCCGACCTGGCCGGCGTGGATCGAGCGGCCGATACCTACGCCGCCGCCGTGGTGCAGCGACACCCACGTGGCGCCCGAACTCGTGGCGGTGAGGGCGTTGAGCAGCGGCCAGTCGGCGATGGCGTCGGAGCCGTCGAGCATGCCCTCGGTCTCGCGGTACGGCGAGGCGACGGAGCCGGAGTCGAGGTGGTCGCGGCCGATGACGATGGGTGCGGAGACCTTGCCCTCGGCGACGAGTCGGTTGAACAGCTGCCCGGCCTTGTGACGGTCGCCGTAGCCGAGCCAACAGATGCGCGCGGGCAGGCCCTCGAACTCGACGAGCTCACCGGCGGCGTCGAGCCAGCGGTGCAGGTGCTCGTTCTCGGGGAACAGTTCCTTGAGCGCGGCGTCGGTGACGGCGATGTCCTGCGGGTCGCCTGAGAGCGCCGCCCAGCGGAACGGGCCGAGGCCCTCGCAGAAGAGCGGGCGGATGTAGGCGGGCACGAAGCCCGGGAACTCGAAGGCGCGCGTGTAACCAGCGGTGCGGGCCTCGTCGCGGATGGAGTTGCCGTAGTCGAAGACCTCGGCGCCCTCGTCCTGGAACTCGACCATGGCCTGCACGTGGGCCGCCATCGACTCGCGTGACTTCTTCGTGAAGCCCACCGGGTCGCCCTCGGCCTCGCGCTGCCACTCCTCGACGGCGACCTCGGACGGCAGGTAGCTCAGCGGGTCGTGCGCCGATGTCTGGTCGGTGACGACGTCGATCGTGATGTCGCCTGCGCGGTGGCGCGCGAGCATCTGCGGGAAGACGTCGGCGGCGTTTCCGACGATGCCGATGGAGACGCCGCGCTTCTCGGCCTTCGCGGCGTTGGCGCGGGCGATGGCGTCGTCGAGGTCGTCGGCGATCTCGGTGAGGTAGCGCTTGGCGACGCGGCGCTCGAGGCGCGTGCGGTCGACGTCGGCGATGAGGCACACGCCGTCGTTGAGCGTGACGGCGAGGGGCTGCGCCCCGCCCATGCCGCCGCAGCCGCCCGTCAGCGTGATGGTGCCGGCGAGCGTCCCACCGAACCGCTTGCGGGCGACGGCGGCGAACGTCTCGTAGGTGCCCTGGAGGATGCCCTGCGTCGCGATGTAGATCCACGAACCGGCCGTCATCTGGCCGTACATCATGAGGCCCTCGGCCTCGAGGCGGCGGAACTCGGGCCACGTGGCCCAGTCCGGCACGAGGTGGGAGTTGGCGATGAGCACGCGCGGCGCCCACTCGTTCGTCGTCACGACACCGACGGGCTTACCCGACTGCACGAGGAGCGTCTCGTTCGGCTCGAGGTCCTTGAGCGTCTCGACGATGGCGTCGAACGCCTCCCAGGAGCGGGCTGCGCGGCCGGTGCCGCCGTAGACGACGAGGTCGTCGGGGCGCTCGGCGACCTCGGGGTCGAGGTTGTTCATGAGCATGCGCAGCGGGGCTTCGGTCTGCCAGCACTTCGCGTTGAGTTCGGTTCCGCGCGGTGCGCGGACGGGGCGGGCGCCCTCCATGGCGGTCTCCTTCGGTTCGTGCTGGGGGTCAGTTGAAGTCGCCGGCTGCGCGCGTGGCGGCGGCGAGGACGTCGCCGTCGGCGACACGGGCGACGACGGATTCGATCTCGGGCGACAGGTAGCGGTCGGGGCCGGGGCGGCCCGCGCCGTCGAGCGTTTCGATGACGGCGGCGCCGACCGGGCCCGGCGTGAGCGGGGCGCGCATCTGGATGCCGCGCGTGGCGGTGAGCAGTTCGATGGCGAGCACGCGCGTCAGGCCGTCGACGGAGCGGCGCAGCTTACGCGCACCGGCCCAGCCCATGGAGACGTGGTCTTCCTGCATGGCGCTGCTGGGGATCGAGTCGGCGCTGGCCGGGTTCGCGAGGCGCTTGAGTTCGCTGACGATGCCCGCCGCCGTGTACTGGGCGATCATGAGGCCCGAGTCGGTGCCGGGGTCGTCGGCGAGGAACGGCGGGAGGCCGTTGTTGCGGGCGCGGTCGAGGAAGCGATCGGTGCGGCGTTCGCTCATCGAGGCGACGTCGGCGATGACGATGGCGAGGAAGTCGAGCGCGTACGCGACGGGGGCGCCGTGGAAGTTGCCGTTCGACTCCACGCGGCCGTCGAGCGTGACGACGGGGTTGTCGACGGCGGCGGCGAGCTCGCGCTCGGCGACGGTGGTGACGTAATCGAGGGTGTCGCGGGCGGCGCCGATGACCTGCGGCGAGCAGCGCAGCGAGTACGCGTCCTGCACGCGGGTGCAGGCGTGCGGGTCACGGTGCGAATCGCGGATGCCGCTGGCGTCGAGCACCTTGCGCAGGTTGGCGGCCGACTTGGCCTGGCCCGGGTGGGGACGCAGCTTCTGCAGGTCGTCGGCGAACACGTCGTCGGTGCCAAGCAGGCCCTCGACCGAGAGGCCCGAGGCGATGTCGGCTGTTGACAGGAGCATCCGCAGGTCGGCGATGGCGAGGCACAGGGTGCCGAGCATGCCGTCGGTGCCGTTGATGAGGGCCAGGCCCTCCTTCTCCTGCAGGACGACCGGCTTGATGCCCGCGGCCTTGAGCGCGTCGGCGGCGTGGACGACGTCGCCGCCGGCGGTGGCCACCTCACCGTCGCCCGTGAGCGCGAGCGCGCAGTGCGCGAGCGGCGCGAGGTCGCCGGAGCAGCCGAGGGAGCCGTACTCGCGCACGAGCGGCGTGATGCCGGCGTTGAGCATCGCGATGTACGCGTCGAGGGTTTCGGGGCGGATGCCGGTGCGGCCGGTGGCGAGGGTGGAGATGCGCAGCAGCATGAGGGCGCGCACGATCTCGCGCTCGACGGGTTCGCCGGAGCCCGCGGCGTGGGAGGCGACGAGGCTGCGCTGGAGCTTCTGCCGCTTCTCGGGCGGGATGCTCGTGTTCGCGAGCGCGCCGAAGCCCGTCGAGATGCCGTAGTGCGGGATGGTGTCGCTCGCGAGGGCGTCGATGATAGCGCGGGATTTCGCGACTTCGGCGACGGAGTCGGCGCTCAGCTCGATGGTGGCGCCGTGGCGGGCGACGGCGACGACGTCGTCGATCGTGAGTGGGCCGACGCCGACGGTGACGCTGCCGGTGGGCTGTGCTGCAGAAGTCATGCGCCCATTGCATCGTGCGAGCCCGGGCGCGGCGTGACACGGGCGACGCGAACTGTCCCAGGATTGAGACAGTTGCCCTCGAATGGCTACCGTTGGTGCGTGAGTTCTGCCCCCGCCGCCGCCCAGGTCATCGCCCTGTTGCAGCTGCTCGCGGGGCGACCGTCGCCGCAGCCTGCCGCGACGTTGGCGCGCGAGTTGGGGCTTCCACGGTCGACGACGTACCGGCTGCTCGGGGTGCTCAAGGACGCGGGGTTCGTCACGCACTCGGAGGAGACGCGGCGCTGGGGGCTGGGCATCGCGGCGTACGAGTTGGGCTCGGCCTACTCGCGGCAGCAGCCGTTGCAGCGCATGGCCCGCGCGGTGATGACGCGCCTGGCGGAGAGCACGGGGCAGGCAGCGCACCTCGGGGTGCTGCACGGCTCGGACGTGCTGTACGTCATCGAGGAGCGGCCGCTCGGGATTTCACCGCTCGTGACGGACGTCGGCGTGCGCCTGCCTGCGAACGTGACGGCGAGCGGGATGGCGATGCTCGCGCACCTGCCGGCCGCGCAGGTGCGGGCGCTGTTCCCCTCCGGCGCGGAGCTCGTGCAGCGCAACTCCGGGGCGGATCAGCCGGAGACGGTGGCGGGCCTGCGTTCGGAGCTCGCGCAGGTGCGTCAGCGCGGGTACGCGCGGGAGGTCGGGCGCGTGACGCCGGGCTTCCAGACGGTGGCAGCGGCAGCCCTCGACCTCAACGGCCTGCCTGCCGCGAGCCTCGCCGTCACGTGGCCTCAGGACGCGGGCGACCGCGAGACCGAGTACGCCACAGCGGTCAAGGATGCCGCTAGAGAACTGACGTCTCGTCTGGCTCGATAAGCCAACGGGGTCTCGGATTGGCGGCTGTGCCCGCTGACCCGCACCTTCGGGTGGCACATGCCACGACCCATTGGCGTGGTCACGACGGCCTGTGATGATCGAACGTGGGCGCCGATGAGGTCGGTGACTGCCGCTGACCACTGCGCCCCCGCCGTCACCCGATGGTCTTGGGCTGGGCCGCCCGGCCCCGTCCTGACACCCCGCCCGCTCTCACAGCATCGGAGATGCAACCATGAACGACCGACCGATCGCTCTCGTCGTGGGAGCCTCCCGCGGCTTGGGACTGCTCGTCGCCGCCGACCTCGCGAAGCGCGGGCACCAGGTCGTGCTCGCTGCCCGCTCTCAGGAAACGCTCGACGCGGCGGCCCGCTGGATCACCCGCTAAGGGGTACCAGAAACGTTCGTCCACACGGCCGTGATGGACGCCTCCGATGCGCGCAGTGTTGCCGACGCGGTCGAAGACGTCGAGACCACCGTCGGCCCGGTCGACGTGGCAATCCATGTGGCAGGCATCATCGAGGTGGGCCCGGCCGAGAACACGACGCGTGGGCACATGGAACACGCGATGAACATCATGGCGTGGGGGCCCGTCAACCTCGCGGACGCCGTGGTCGCGCGTATGCGCGAGCGGCAACGCGGCCGCTTCGCAGTCGTCACCTCGATCGGCGGCATGCTGAGCGCGCCACACCTGCTGGCCTACTCGACGGCCAAGTTCGCCGCGGTCGGTTTCACGGAGGGCTTGGCGGCCTCGCTCGCCGGCAGCGGCGTCACGGCCAGCGTCGTCGCGCCGGGTCTGATGCGCACCGGTTCGCACGCCGCCGCCGAGTTCTACGGTGACCGTCAGCGCGAGTACGCCTGGTTCGCGCCCGCCGCATCGCTGCCCCTCGTGAGCATGGATGCCCAACGCGCCGCGCAGGCCATCGTCGGCGGGGTCCTCGCCGGCAAGCCCTACGTCATCCTCACCCCCGCGGCAAAGGTGGGCGCGCGCGTCCATGGCCTCGCGCCGGGGCTGACGACCCGCCTCCTCGGCGTCGTCAACCGGTTGCTTCCCGGCCCGGTGGACGGGGCCACGAAGCCGATACCGGGTGCCGAACTCGCGCCGTCCGCCGGGCGACTCGTCAAGGTGCTGACCTCACTCGGCGACCGATCCCGCCGGCGCAACCTGGAGCCGTGAAGCGGCCACCCCACCGGAGGTAGTGACACCCGACGGCGCCTCGTTAGCGTTGCAAGAGAGCAACGTAACGCCCCGACGGAGGTTCGCACCCGCCGAGACAGCGATAGAAAGGTTCAACATGTCCGAGATCACGCAAGAACAGGTCGTCGAGATCATGCGCGGTGAGCGCTTCGTCATGATGACCTCTATCGCCGACGACGGAACGCTGCTCAGCCACCCGATGACCCCGAAGCAGGTCACCGATGACGCCGACGTCTGGTTCTTCATCGGTCTTCAGGGCGAGCAGGCCCAGGCGCTGCGCACCCAGCCGGAGGTCAACCTCGCCTTCGCCGAAACCGGCTCCTGGCTCTCCGTCGCTGGTCGCGTCGAGTTCGTCGAGGACCGACAGAAGATCGACGAGCTGTGGGACGACGGGGTCTCCGCTTGGTTCGACGGTGGCAAGGAAGACCCGAACCTTGGTCTCATCCGATTCGAGAGCGACTCCGCGCAGTTCTGGGGGCAGCCCGGCGGCAAGGTCTCAGCGCTCGCGAGCATCATGAAGGCCCGCGTCACCGGTGAGCGCCCGTCCGCCATCAGCGCGACGACCGAGATGTAGATCCCGAACGAGCACGCGTCAGAGCTATCGCTCGACGAATGCTCGGGTGTCGGCCGGGTGCGCGTGGCCCCCGGCCGACGGCTCGTTCGAACCGAGCACTCCGACGCTGACGGCACTTGCCGTCACACCTCGAACCGCGAAAGGTGCTATGAGACATCCGCCCAGCTTTCGCATCACACGGAGTTCGGCCCACGCTCGGTCGGCCGTGTGGGACGCACTGTGGGATCTCGAGATTCACTCACGCGTGATCCCGTTCACCACCGTGACCCTCGTGCCCACCGAAGTCGGACACGAGAGCGGCCTGCGAGAAGGGTCACGGTTCGACGCCCGCACGCATCTCGGGCCCCTGACGATCGACGACGTCATGCGCGTCGACCGCTGGGATCCGCCGGCGGAGGCTCGAATCGTGAAGGTCGGGCGAGTGTTCGGTGGCACAATCACCGTGCGCCTGAGTGACGTCGATGGCGGGAGCCGTCTCGACTGGCATCAGACGTACAGCGTTCACGGGCTGCCCGACATCGTCGCGTGGTTGGCGGTGCCTCTCGTTCGTGCCGGATACGTGAGAACTCTGAGCCGCATCATCGGATCTCAGGAACCGGCTGGGTGAGCGTGGCCTGCGCGGCCGCTACCGGCATCGCTCAGACTATCTCCCACTCGGCGACGGGGCCGGGAATCAGCGTGAACATCGGATGCGGCCGCGGCGCGCTCGCGGCCAAGTGCGCGCGGAACCACGGCGGGTCTCGCTGCTCGACCTTTCGGCACAGATGGGCCCACTCGTAATCGAGTTGCCCTTGCGCGAGCGTCAGCGATACGGAGGGCTCGAGGGGCCTCAAAAGCTTGTCCGAACGAAACGTGTAGCCACGTCGATCCGCTTCCTCAGCGAGTCGCCAAAGATACGACGTGATGGCGCGGATCGGGTCGTCGGTGGCACGAAACCTCAGCAGCTGCGGGTGGTTCCTGTACCCCGTGGTCTCTCCGGCGAGAACCTTCTGCGCGAGCAGCCCCTCACGCCATCCCGCCACGAGAGCGCGTCTGTCCAGCTGGGCAGGGTGAAGGCTCCATATGCGCATACCCTGAATTTACCGACACTCCTAAGCCGTCGACATTCGGCTCCGAAGGGAAAATCGTGAACTCTACTGCCCGACATCGCTTCGACGGGTACATCCTGGGCGTCGGCACACCGTGTAGTCGCCGATTCGTCGTGGGGTGCTGGCAGCGCTCCCCGTTCGGCGCGTTCGCCGACATCATGGTGGCCCACCCGGACGGCGCGCGAACTCATCGCTCCCAACGAAGAAGTCGGAGCGTACGTCTGCGAGACGTACCAGTTCGATCAGGTCACGTTGTCGGACGTTCACGTCGCGCGCAACTCTTCGAAGTGGGTCATCGCCACCGATCGGTCGAGGCTTAGCGCTACGTTCGGTCGTCGCAGGCTCTTGGGCTACCCCTTGCGCCTGGTCCGTGGACCGCTCATCCACCCTGTGACGGCACGATTGTCGAACCCGCTGGCTCGTCGCCTCGTGGAGGGGGTTCAGAAGCACGGGTCCGCAGGCCACGGGGCGCACGAGTATTACGTCGCCGAGGACCTTCGCCGCGTGGCGACGCTGAGCGGCTCGTGGGAAGGAGAGCCGATCGGCGTCCTGGCCCCCGTGACCCCGGCCCCGCAGTTCGGGTTCAGCTCCACACCGCAGATTCCCTCTGACGCGTGTCACCTCGTTCATTGACCGGCCTGGCGCGTGATCTGAACGAGGCGGAAACGCCGCGGCCCCGCAGAACCTCAGAGGTTCTGCGGGGCCCGGCGTTGTGCGACGTTCAGCAGCAGCGGCTGCGCGGGTTGGTGTCCTGCGCGTCCGTGCGTTCGCGCCAGTACTCCTTCTTCGTCATCGGAGCCTCACCGGGGTGAGTGCGCTCGTGATGCGCGAGGTAGCGCTCGTAGTGGTTGTCGCCCATGACGGACGCCCAGTACCAGCGCACCGCACCGAACGCACGGCGGAGGCCGCCTGGCTGTTCCTGCTCCAGGCGGCACTCCGTCGTCGTGCGATCAGGCATGGACACGCCCACCGGCCGTCGTCGTGCGATCAGGCATGGACACGCCCACCGGCCGTCGTCCTGACGCCGGTCGACCACACCGCGGCATCGCGCGCGGTGAGCCTCGTCAGTCGCGCTCGCGCACCACGTCGCCGGGGTGGATGAGGTAGGCGCCACCACGAACGGGCGGTTGGAGGTCTGCCCAGGGTCCGAGCATCCGCGGAGCGTCCTTGCCGAGGTTGTAGAGCATCGCCATGACCCGGCGGTGACGCACCACGGTGCCTTCTCCGTCGACGATCCACCGCTCCAGCTCCCGTTCGTCGGCACGCATAGTCGGGGCGAACACCGGCGCATGGTCGGTGTCGAACACGTCGTCCGACGGACGTCTCAGATCACACCCCTCGACGCGCAGACACCAGGACTCGATGGCCACGATCCGCCCGTCGACCGCCGTTGCTCGGCACCGGTCACCCTGCGGCAAGAAGGCGACGAGCGAGCCGGCGCACGGCACGGCGAACGCGCACGTCAGTGCGGCCAGGGCGGCGCGCCCCCACGGTCCGAACTCCGCCCACCCGCCGAACAGGCCCCATGCGCACAACACGGTGAAGATCCCCCACGTGAGCGCCGTTCCGACGAGTCGCGGGTACGGGCTCCGCTCCTTGCCCAGCACCTGTCTCACACCTGAATCCCTCTCATGCCTCGGCGCCCCACACTTGGTGACGGCTGGGGTAGATGGTGACGTTCAGCCGTCACCATCTACCCCAACCGTCACCAATTCATGGAGCCAGCCCGCGGGCTCACACGCTCAGCAGCACCTGCTGCGCGGGTTGGTGTCCTGCGCGTCGGTGCGTTCGCGCCAGTACTCCTTCTTCGTCATCGGAGCCTCACCGGGGTGAGTGCGCTCGTGATGCGCGAGGTAGCGCTCGTAGTGGTTGTCGCCCATGACGGACGCCCAGTACCACCGCACCGAGTCGAAGGCCCGACGAAGACCGCCCGGCTGCTCCTGCTCCAGCCGGCACTGCGTGTTCGTCTGCTCAGGCATGGACGCGACCTCCCGCGGGAGCACCCTCCGGGTCGAGACCGGCCTCGCGCCACTGCTCGAGCACGGCCTTCTCGTCGTCCGTGGCCGAGAAACCGGCCGGGGCGAAGATCTTCGAAGGCACCTTCTCGTCGGTGACGCCGTCGTCGGCCTCGCCCGCACGAACCGCCTTGATCGCGGCGATGACACCGGCGATGACGACGATGAGCACGAGACCCGCGAACAGGATCGACAGCGACTGCTGGATGAACGTGTTGCGGATGACCGCGTCGATCGCCTCCGGCGTCTTGGCCGTCTTGAAACTCGTCAGGCCCTTCTCCTTGGCGTCGACGAACGCCTTGTGCTGCGCCCAGTAGCCGAGCTTCGGGTCGGAGGAGAAGATCTTCTGGTAGCTGGCCGTCATCGTGACGATGACGTCCCACGCGAGCGGAACGCCCGGAATCCAGGCCCACTTCACGTGGCCGCTCTTGACGACGACGACGACCACGACCGTCAGCGCCACCGCGGCGAGCAGCTGGTTGGCGATACCGAACAGCGGGAACAGCGTGTTGATGCCGCCCAGCGGGTCGGTGACACCCATGAGGAGGATGGAGCCCCAGCCGGCGACGACGAGGAACGTCGTGATCCAGGCGCCGACCTTCCAGGACGTCTCACGGAAGCGCTTGAGGCCCGGGACGTTGCTGAGCGTGTCGGAGAGCATGAAGCGCGCGACGCGGGTACCGGCGTCGACCGTCGTCAGGATGAACAGCGCCTCGAACATGATCGCGAAGTGGTACCAGAACTGCTTCATCGAAGCGCCGGGGATGACCTGCGAGAACACGTTCGACATACCGAAGGCGAACGTCGGTGCGCCACCCGTGCGGGAGACGACCGACTCCTCGCCGACGTCCTTCGCGGCCTGCGCGATCTCGGTGGCCGACGTCGGGTCGCCGCCGAGGCCGAGCGAGTTCACCCACGCGGCAGCCTTCTCGGGCGTACCGCCGGTGACGCCGGCGGGCGAGTTCATGACGAAGTACAGGTGGTGGTCGATGATGGCGGCCGCGATGAGCGCCATGATCGCGACGAACGACTCCACGAGCATCGAGCCGTAGCCGATGAGGCGAGCCTGGCTCTCCTTCTGCAGCAGCTTCGGCGTCGTGCCCGAGGATATGAGAGCGTGGAAGCCGGAGAGCGCACCACAGGCGATCGTGATGAACAGGAACGGGAACAGCGAACCGGCGAAGACCGGGCCGTTGCCCTCCTTGCCGAACGAGGTGATGGCTGGGATGTCGATGGCCGGTCGGGCGATGACGATGCCGAGCGCGAGCAGCACGATCGTGCCGACCTTCATGAAGGTCGACAGGTAGTCACGCGGAGCGAGCAGCAGCCACACCGGAAGGACGGCGGCGGCGAAACCGTAGATGATGATGGCCCACGCGAGCGCCGTCGGCGACAGCGTGAACATGTCCTTGCCCCAGTCGGTGCCGGCAACCCAGCCACCGGCGACGATGGCGAGGAGCAGCAGGACGACGCCGATGCCCGAGACCTCGGAGACGGCACCCGGGCGCACGAAGCGCAGGTAGCACCCCATGAAGAGAGCGATCGGGATCGTCATCGCGAGCGAGAAGACACCCCAGGGCGACTCGGCGAGCGCGTTGACGACGACGAGGCCGAGCACGGCGATCAGGATGATCATGATCGTCATGACGGCGAACATGGCCGCCCAACCGCCGACCGGGCCGAGCGTGTCACGGGCCATCTGGCCGAGGCTGCGACCGCCGCGGCGCGTGGAGATGGCGAGCACCATGTAGTCCTGCACGGCGCCCGCGAAGATCACACCGAAGATGATCCAAAGCGTGCCCGGCAGGTAACCCATCTGCGCGGCGAGCACGGGGCCGACGAGCGGGCCGGCGCCGGCGATGGCGGCGAAGTGGTGACCGAACAGCACGCGCCGGTCGGTGGGCAGGAAATCCTGGCCGTTCTCGAACTGCTCGGCCGGGGTGGCGAGATCGTCGCGCGGACGGATGACCTTGTACTGGATGAGGCGGCTGTACAGCATGTAGCCGATGACGTAGCTGCCGACGGCAGCCATGACGAACCAGATCGAGTTGACGTGCTCGCCGCGGACGAACGCAACCATCGTCCAACCGATGGCGGCGATGACGGCCGCGACGGCGATGACGATCTTCTGACGTCCCGTGATCTGGCGGGGTAGGTCGACCGCGACCGGGGGCGTGTTCCCGTCGCGCTCGGGGGTTTTGGTGCTCGACGCGGGCACGGAGACCTCCCTTTTCGTGTGAGTGTGAGCAGGGCCACGTTATGCGGTGTCGGGTAGGTCACAGGGCTTTGACAACGCACGCGCAGGTCACGCCTTCATCACGAATTTGGACGAACGTCACGCAGTGGGGCCGGTGGGGCGCGGTCCGTCGCCGAACCAGTAGCGACGGCTGTCTTCACGAACGTCCTCGAGCTGCCCGCCGCAGGCCTCGATGACGGCGCGCGAGGCGCCGTTCGTCTGCGCGCAGCAGACGAGCACGGGGGCGATGTCGAGCGCGGCGGCTTCGGCGAGCCCGAGCTTCAGAGCCTCCTTCGCGATGCCGCGTCCGCGAGCGGCCGGCCGCACGGAGTAGCCGATGTGGCCGCCGAGTTCGTAGAGGAACTCGTTGAGCGCGTGACGCAGGGCGAGGTGGCCGACGAGGTCGCCGTCGTCGACGATCCAGAAGTAGGAGCAGTGGACGAGCCCGGTGTGCGGCGGCCACATCGTGTTGCCCTGGCGGGCGCAGTCTTCGACGTAGGCGGCGAAGCCGTCGGGGGTGATGTCGACGTCGGTGCCCGCGAAGAAGCCCGATCCGTCCATGCCGCCCGCGCACACCCAGTGGTCGTCGCGCGAGTCGGTGGTGGCGTCGCGGAACTCGCGCAGCATGGCCGACCAGTCGTCGTAGCGCGCGGCGTCGGGGGCGATGAGTTCGATCATGTCGGTCATCTCATCACCCCCGACGGTGGAGCGTCGATCAGTTTTCGGGGCGCTTAGCGGGCGCGCAGGCCGTCGACGCCGCGGGGCTCGTCGCCGCGCACGGTGACGCGGTGCATGACGCGGGTGTTCGTGTAGTCGCGGTTGGCGTAGTGGGAGGTGGCGCGGTTGTCCCAGATGCCGACGTCGCCGGGCGCCCAGCGGTGACGGATCGTGTGCTCGGGCTGCGTGAGGTGGGCGTAGAGGGCGTCGAGGATGGCGCGCGACTCGGCGTCGGAGACGCCACTGACGTGGGAGGTGAAGCCGGGGTTGACGAACAGGCCGCGGCGGCCGGTCTCGGGGTGGACGCGGACGACGGGGTGTTCGACGGCGGGCAGTTCGGTGACGATCTCGCCCTCCCACTCGTGGCCGCCGTTCTTCTTGAGGAAGGCGCCCCACTCGCGGTTGCCGTCGTGGACGGCGAGCAGCTGGTCGGCGAGCGCCTTGAAGGGTGCGGAGAGGGAGTCGTAGGCGGCCTGGCTGTCGGCCCAGGACGTGTCGCCGCCGTAGGGCGGGAGCGTCACGGCGCGGAGGATGCTGATGGACGGCGGCCGCTTCATGAAGGTGACGTCGGTGTGCCAGACGTCGGAGAAGGAGAACTCGGGGTCGCTCGAGTCGATGTTATAGATCTCGCTGCGCTCGTGGTTGCCGGCGACGGGGTGGCCGGGCGTCAGGTCGCCGAGGAGGTTGCCGAGGCGTACCTGGGCGTCGTCGTCGAAGCCGTGCTGATCGCGGAAGAAGAGCACCTTGTGGGCGAGCAGGGCGCGGCGGATGTCGAAGGCCGCGATCTCGTCGATGGACGCCAGGTCGATGCCGTGGATGACGGCGCCCAGGGCCGGGCCGAGGCGCTCGATGCGCAGTCCGGGCGTCGTGGCGGGAGCGTGGGTGGCGAGAAGTGTCATGACAACCTCTTTGTTCGTTGCGCTTGCGCAGACGCCGGGCGGCGACGCGCCAGGTCGTTACTCGGGGCACCCCACCGCAGCGGAGGGTTGCCGTCCGGCCAGCCGAGACTTGTCGCCGGAACTCGTGACCTACCCATAACGTAGACGCACCCACTGCCAAATGGAAAGTTATGGTTCGAGCGCCGTCCACATGGCGAACCCGCCCCTCCCCGATGTTGGGTGAGCGCCGCGCCACCGGCGTCTCGGTTCCCCCTCAAAGTCGGTGTGCGCCACCCTCCGCGAACCATCACGGCAGCACGAAGCCAGAACTGCGAGAGCGAAGGGGGTGGACTGCCCACGCTATGGCTTGAGTGCTGAGAGTCCGTCCCGCGCTGCGGGAATCGCTCCCGCCCCGCACCGCTCAACGACGCAGCGCCTGCCTCTTCACAGAGGCAGGCGCCGCGTTACGTTCGTCGATGCGGAGCGGGCTCAGGCCCGCCAGTGCGAGCCGAGGGGGTAGCCGCCGTTGTCGCCGTTCTCCGTCGTCTTCGTCGCGAGCACCTGGTGCAGGTGCAGCCAGCCCTCCTCGAACGCGAGGCGCGAACCGGCCATGTAGATGCCCCACACGCGCGCCGTCGGCAGGCCGGCCTCGCCGACGCAGAACTCCCAGTTCGCCTCGAGGTTGCGGCACCACGCGGCGAGCGTGTGCGCGTACGACAGGCGCAGGTTCTCGTCGTGCTGCACCTCGAACCCGGCGTCGTGGCACTCCGCGATGAGGCGCCCCGGGGAGGCCAGTTCGCCGTCGGGGAACACGTAGCGATCCGTGAACGGCTCCGGCCGCGCCGACGCCGTGTCGTCACGACGCGTGATGCAGTGGTTGAGCAGGCGCCCGCCGTCACGCAGCTTCGAGTGCAGGAACGTGAAGTAGTCGTGGTAGTTCTTCACGCCGATGTGCTCCGTCAGGCCGATCGAGCTCACCTTGTCGAATCCCGTCTCCGTCACGTCGCGGTAGTCGCTGTGGCGAATCTCGACGAGGTGCTCAAGGCCCGCCTCGCGCACCGCGCGCTGACCCCACTCCGCCTGCTCGCGGCTCAGCGTCACCCCGAGCACGCTCACGCCGCGCTCGCGCGCGGCGTGGATCGCCATGCCGCCCCAGCCGCAGCCGACGTCGAGCAACCGCTCGCCCGGCTGCAGGTCGAGCTTGTCCGCCACGAGCGCGAACTTGCGCTCCTGCGCCTCCTCCAGCGAATCCGTCGCCGCGTCGTAAACGGCACACGTGTACGCCATCGACGGGCCGAGCACCTTCTCGTAGAACGCGTTCGAGACGTCGTAGTGGTAGCTGATCGAATCGGCCGCCCGCGACATCGGGTTCACCTTCGCGAGGTGACGCTTCCAGCGCGGCTGGCTCTCGATCTCCGGCAACGGCGGGTGCTTGAGCGCCTTCGTCCCCAGCGCCTTGACGATCGGCGCGAGCACCGACGCCGCGTCACGCTTGCCCAGATCCTTCACACGCAGATCGCGCTTGATGAGGCTGAACACCTCGTACGGGTCGCCCTCGGAAAAGCCCGTCCCCGTCAGCGTGCCCGTGAGGTACGCGCGAGCGAGCCCCAGGTCGCCGGGCGCTGTGAGGAGGTAGCGCAGCCCCTCCTCGTTCTCGATCCGCAGCTGGATCGCAGCGTCCTTCGGCCCGACGTCGGTGCCGTCGTACGCGGTGAGGCGCATCGGCAGCGGCTCCTCGAGCACCGCGGTGACGGCCTGCTGAACGAGGGGTGCGCCGGTCGGCGTGGTCATGCGTGGGTCCTTACCTTGTCTGCGAATTCGGGCAGTCGGCCCGAGGGGTCGTACATCGACTTCATACGGCGGTATTCGGCTGCGCCGTAGAGGTCTTCGAAGGTCTGTGCGTCGTAGTAGACGTCGGAGTACAGCGACTTGTGACCGCCCATCGTGGGCAGCACGGCCTCGATGTCGCGGTTGACGTCGCCGTCCGCGCGGCCGGGCTCGATGGCCACCGTGCCCCAGAACCCGACGTTGACGTACGTGCGATTCGGCTCGAGCCGGTACAGCGGCCACGCCTGATCGCCCCGCAAACGCAGCGGGCAGACCCACACCGGCGTCATGCCGACGTGCTCGTCGAACCACGGCATGAAGTTCACGAGTTCCTCGAGCGGCACCTCGACGTCCTGGACGACGCGCTCACGCGGTAGCTCGCCGCGCATCGAGTCGATCTTCGCGGCCACGCCGTAGCGGTTCTCGAAGCCGACAATGCGGTGGAATACGTCGCTGCGGCGGTACTTGCTCGGCCACAGCCGGCGGACCGTCGGGTTCTGCACACCGAACGCGTTGGAGCACCAGAACCAGTCCGTGTCCCAGCGCCAGATGTAGTCGTGCGCCGTGAGGGTGTCGCGGTCCAGCTCTTCGATGCTGCGGTAGAAGATGCGCTGACCGGTGTAATCGCTCGGGTGACGGCGAACGTCGGGGAAGAAGTTCGCGAGGACGAGGTAGCACTCGTCCGGCGAGACGATCATGCCGTCGAGGCCGTCGACGCGCTCGCCCTCCCACACCTCGTCCGCGACGATGCGCTCGATCGCCTCCGTCATCGCCCGGGCGGAATCGAAGCGGACGTTGCGCGTCTCGACGAGGTCGCCGATCGGCGCGAGCTCGATGCGCAGGCGCGTCGCATAGCCGAGGCTGCCGTAGCTGTTCGGGAAGGCCCGGAAGAGGTCGGCGTGCTCGTTCGTCGGCGTCGCCGTGACGATCGTGCCCTCCCCCGTGAACACATCCATCTCGAGGACGGATTCGTGCGGCAGCCCGTTGCGGAACGACGTCGACTCGATGCCCAGGCCCGTCACCGCACCGCCGAGCGTGATGGTGCGCAGCTGCGGCACGACGAACGGCATGAGGCCGTGCTGGAGCGTGACATCGACGAGGTTCTCGTACGTGCACATGCCCTGGACGTCGGCGGTGCGCGCTTCGGCGTCGATGCTGATGACGCCGGCGAGGCCCTCGACGTCGAGCCCGCGGGTGGCGCGCTCGCGCGGACGGAAGAGGTTCGAGGTCTTCTTCGCGAGGCGCACCGTCTCGTCCGGGCCGAGCGCGGCGAAGGACTCTCGCAGGCGCGAAACAGCCCGCTCGTGAGCCTCGACTCCGACCGGACGCGCGGTCTGAGAATTTCTATTGAACATCGATGTACCTCACGTTCTGACGCTACACCCGGCCCCAGATTATCCGCGACCTCCCGCGGATGAGACGGTGCTCACGCCCTGGGGTGTCTACCCGAACAGGGCTTCGCTCCACGCGTTGCGGAACATCCCGTCGGGGTCGAGACCGCGCGCCTCCGCATCCACCTCCGGCAGCGCCGGGAAGAGTTCGAGCATCCGCTCGCGCGACGTGGCGTAGAGCTTGCCCCAGTGCGGGCGCGCGTCGAACGGCTCGAGCGCAGCCTCCAACCGAGGCAGGAAGCGCATGACGGCGTCCGGGTCGCGATGCCACGTGATGTGCACCGCGACGACGTCCGCGCCGCGCATCGGGCTGAGCGACAGGTCGTCACCGGCGACGGCGCGAATCTCCATCGAGTGCGCCAACGTGGCGAAGACGTCGGCGAACTGCGGCAGCGCTGACAGGGCAGCACCGGCGTGCTCGCGCGGCACGAGGTACTCCGACTGCACCTCCTCCCCCACGCTCGGCTCAAACTCGGAGCGGAAGTGCGTGAGGCGCTCGTAGCTCGGCCCGGCCACTCCGAGCTGCTCCGTGACGGCCACGGGGTCGGCACCCGGCGAGGGATGACGCGCACTCGTGGCGGCGCGGGCTCCGAGGATCTCAGCCGGCGCGGCGTCACCGCCGCGACGCTTGGCGAACAGGAGCGCGCGACCACCGTCCTGCCAGTTCGGGGCGAGGCTGAACGAGTACAGCTCGCTGACGAGCGTGTCGAAGTGCTCGACGGCGGCCGCGTAGTCGAGGCCCTCGTACACCGTCGTCGCGATCTCGAACGCGGGCACGACGTCGAGTTCGAGCTCGACGATCGGCCCGAACAGCCCCAGGTGCACGGGGTAGTGCGCAAAACCTGCGTCACCGCGACGCACGATGCGCAGATCGCCGTCGGCCGTGACGTGCGTGAGGGAACGCACCGCGGACGCAAGGCTCGGCTGCGTGACGCCGGAGCCGTGCGTCGCCGTCGCGATGGCGCCGGCGATGGTGATGTGCGGCAGCGACGCGAGGTTCGCGAGCGCCAACCCGTGCTCGGCGAGCGCCGCGTTCGCCTCGGCGTAGGTGATGCCGCCGTCGACCCACGCGGTGCCCTCGTTCGTCACCTCGACGCGGCGCGGCAGGTCGCGCAGGGTGACGTGGACGCCGTCGGTGTCGGCGATTCCGTTGAAGCAGTGCCGGGTTCCGACGACCCGCAGCCGCTTGCCCGACGCTCGAGCCGCGCGCACCGCGTCCTGCACCTGCTCGACGCTCGTGGGCGCGACGCGCGCACTGGCTTCGTAGACGACGTTTCCGGCCCAGTTCGTCACGGGGATCTCGCTCATGAAACGACGCTATACCCGCGGGCCGAGGGTGAGGTCAGCCGATGAAGTTGTAGTGCCAGGACTCGGGATTCGAGCCGTTCCGGTCGAGGTAGGCGGGCCGGTCCCAGCCGTACTCCTTGCCGTGAGCGGTGAGCCACGTGTCGTAAGGGCCGCCGAAGCCGGAGCGATACGGAGTACCCGACATGGCGCTGCTGCTGCGGGTCTCCAGATCGATGGCCACGCCCATCCCGTGGTTGGACGTGCCCGGCCGGGCAGCCCGGGGGTATCCGAGGAAGCCAGCGTACTTCTGCTGCGTCGTCAGGTCGCGGTAGGCCTCGCCGATCTTGATGTCGTAGCCGTACTGAGCGCGGAAGGCCGCGTTCATCTCGACGAACGACTTCGCGGCCGGGCACGCCAGGAACCGGGGCTGCGTGGGGGCCCAGTTCGTCTGGGTCCAGGAGGGCAGCGCACACATGTCGTTCTTCTTCGCGACGCCGTTGTACGCGGACATGGTGTTGGTCGCGTAGATGAGGGCCGACGAGACGTAGCGACCCGTGTGAGCGCCAGAGGTGATCCTGAACCAGTCGTCGCTCACGTACTTGCCCTTGAGTGCGGTGCCCTTCGGGATGTACGCCACGAGCTCGGAGTGCGTCGTCGCCGCCGAGCGCACCGCGATGGGGTCGCGGTTCGTGATGACGTACCGGGTGACGGTGATGCCGACGGGCGCTTTGTTCGTGCCGAGTGCGGTGGGCCCGGACCGGAGCGGGTCGGTCCACAGCAGGTCGATGTTGCGCAGGTACTTGCCGTTGTAGGGCCCGCCGGTGATCTTGAACAGCTTGGTGCCGGCAATCTTGCCGGTGACCTTGGTGTTCACGGGGATCGTGGTCAGCTGGGTTCCGGCGCTGTTGTACAGGTAGGTCTTGGCGTACCCGACCCAGGCCGGCGTGCCGGTCGGCGCGGGGAGGCTCGGCTTCTTGGCCGGCGGGGCAGTGGCCGTCGTCTTCGCAAGAACGCTGTCCTTGACGTACTTGCCCGCGTACTTGCTGGGGGTGCTGATCTTGACCCAGCCGTTGGAAAGCGTGCCGGTGACCGTTGTGCCAACGGGCATCTTGCCGACGAGGACGGAGCTCGTGGCCGGGCTCGTGCGCACATTCGTGGTCTGGAACGTGGCGCGGGTCACCGTGGTGGAGGTCGCGGCGGGCGCCGCGAGGCTGACGGCGGCGCTCCCCGCGACCGTGCCCCCGAGGGCGAGCGTCACGGCCACAACGAAGCTGCGGGGGTTGGCGAGGATCATGCAGTTCTCCAGGATTCAGGCATGCCCGCTCGCGAGGCGACCGAGGTGGTGGCCGGCGACGGACGACGGGCTCGTCAGGCAGCGCGAGCGCCGAGAATCCCGGCCATCACAGAGTCGCCCACACGACGCTGCGCGATGCCCGAAGGCACCGATCTTCGACGCCCCCTTGGAAGACGTTGCCGCCACAGTGCGTGACGGAGATCTCGCTCTTGGAGGGACGTTATACCCCCGGCACCGACAATCAGCCCGAAGCGCACGAATCCTTCAAACGGCCCCGGTGGCAAGTTCGTGTCGACACCCATGGCTGGCGGGCCTCAGATCGTGACGACCATCTTGCCGGTGTTGCCGCCGGTGAGCAGATCCATGAACGCCTGCGGCGCGTTCTCCAGCCCCTCGACAACCGTCTCGTCTTCGGTCACGAGACATTGCGAGGTGACGAAGATGCCCCGCTCAGTTGACAAGATTCTGGAGCACGCCGACGAACTGACCACCCGATTCGAGACCTAGGAGCCCAGCCCGAACGACGAGGTCGACCCGCGTGCTCCCGTGAACTGCGTTCGGCCGCCGCGGAACGCTCCTCCGCCGAGCGTCACCTCTGGGATCGGAAGCGGTTCGCCTGGCACGCGACTTCGGGATGTCGTGGCGGCCCTCGGAACCTTCATCGGAGCAGTAGCGAGACAGCGCTACTGCCCATGCGACGCATTAACCCGATTCACGAGTGCAGCGGCGCAACTGTCTGCTGGTAGAGCGCCAGGCGCGGTTCGTCGTCGACGAGCCGATAAACGCTCGTCATGAGCGCGGTGAACGGCTCGTCGTCCCCGCGACGTGCCGTGGCGCGGTACGTCAGCGCGGCAGCCGATGCGCCGAGGGGTAGCAGCTTCACGTTGCTGAGCTCGTACATCGACCACGGCGGCGCGCCGTCGAGCGACTCGACCACCCCGCCGCGATCGAGCAGGAGCCCGCCCGCCAGGAGCATGACGCCGTCATCGGTCATAAGGCGGCCGTAGAAGTCAGCACCCGTGCGCGAACACAGCGCCTGCCAACCGCGGTGCTCCAATGTGACGAGGCGTTCTTCGCTCAGGTTCGACACGGTGGGCCTCAGATCGTGACGACCATCTTGCCGGTGTTGCCGCCGGTGAGCAGATCCATGAACGCCTGCGGCGCGTTCTCGAGCCCCTCGACAACCGTCTCGTCCCACGTGACCTCGCCGGAGCCGATCCAGCGCGCCATCTTCTCCTGGAACTCGGGCACGAGGTCGCGGTGGTCGGCCTGGATGAACCCGCGCATCGTGAGGCGCTTTCCGATCATGAGGGCCAGGTTGCGCGGCGCAGCTGGCGGCTCTGCCGAGTTGTACTGCGCGATGGCGCCACACATCGCGATGCGCCCGTTGAGGTTGAGGGCCGAGATGGCCGCCTCGAGGTGGTCGCCGCCCACGTTGTCGAAGTACACGTCGATACCGTCGGGCGCCGCGTCCTTGAGCTGACGACGCACGTCACCGTCCTTGTAGTTGAACGCCGCGTCGAAACCGCTCTCCTTGGCGCGCTCCACCTTCTCCGGCGAACCGGCCGAACCGATGACGCGCGACGCGCCCTCGAGCTTCGCGATCTGCCCCACGAGCGAACCGACGGCACCCGCCGCGCCCGAGACGAAGACCGCGTCGCCCGGCTTGAACTCGGCCGTGCGCAGCAGGCCGCCGTACGCGGTGATGCCCGGCATGCCCAGCACGCCGAGGTACGTGGACGGCGAGATCTCGACGCCGTCGATCTCCCGCTCCACCTTGCGCGCGCCCTTCGCCGGGACGACCGCGAGGTCGCGCCAGCCGAGACCGTGCAGCACGAGGTCCCCCGCGGCGAACCCGTCAGCCTGCGACTCGACGACCTCACCGACCGCGCCACCGTCGAGCGGCTCGTCGATCTGGAACGGCGGAACGTACGACTTCACGTCGTTCATGCGCCCACGCATGTACGGGTCGACGCTCATCACGACGTTGCGCACGAGCAGCTCACCGTCACCGAGCGCGGGCAGTTCGCGCTCCTCGAGACGGAAGTTGTCGGCCGTCGGAGCACCCTCCGGGCGCGACGCGAGAACGATGATGCGGGCCTTGTCGAAAGTCATGCCCTCACCTTGTCACACACCCCTGACAACCCCCTGGCCGCATGGCGCAAGATGGAACCATGACCATCGAGATCTCGTACGCCACCGAGGCCGACATCGACGACGTCGCAAGCCTTTTCGAGCAGTACCGCAGCTTCTACGGCAAGGCCCCGACGCACGACGCCCGCACCTTCCTCGAGGAGCGCGTGGCCGGTGGCCAGTCGCTCGTCCTCGTCGCCCGCGACGGCTACCGCGTCGTCGGCTTCGCCCAGGCCTACCGCGCGTTCGACTCCATCCGCCTCGCCCACGAGTGGATCCTCACCGACCTCTTCGTCGACGGCGCCGCCCGCGGACGTCGCGTCGGCGGTGGCCTCGTCGACGCTCTCGTGACGTCGGCCCGCGACAACGGAGCCCACGCCGTCATCGTCGAGACCGAGGCCGACAACGGCTACGCCCACCGTCTCTACGAATCGCGCGGGTTCGAGCAGGCCCGTGACACCGGCCGCTCAGTTCGGTACGCCCTGCACCTGCGCGACCACCACTGACGTCCGCAGCAGGCTACAGCGAGCGCGCGACGAGTTCCTTCATCACCTCGTTGGCGCCGCCGTAGATCCTCTGGATGCGCGCGCCGGCGTACATCTTGGCGATGGGGTACTCGGACATGAAGCCGTACCCGCCGAAGAGCTGCAGCACGCGGTCGATGACGTTGCACTGCACGTCGGTGGTCCAGAACTTCGCCCGCGAGGCCGTCGCGGAGTCGAGGTCTCCGTTGACGTGCAACCCGATGCAGTGGTCGAGCAGTGTGCGGGCGGCGAGCACGTCCGTCGAGCACTCGGCGAGGACGAAGCGCGTGTTCTGCAGGTCCATGAGGACGCCGTCGAACATCTCGCGCGACTTCGCGTGCTCGACGCCCAGCTCGATGGCGAGCTCCGCCGAACCGACGGCCGTGCACGCCAGGCCGAGGCGCTCCTGCGGCAGCTGCTCCATGAGGTGGTAGAAACCGCGGCCCTCCTCGCCGAGAACGTTCTCGACCGGCACGCGCATGTCGGTGAAGTGCAGCTCGCGGGTGTCCTGGCCGTGCTGACCGATCTTCTGCAGAACACGCCCACGCTCGAATCCCTCAAGGCCATCGGTCTCGACGACAAGCAGCGAAATGCCCTTGTGCCCGGCCTTCGGGTCACGCTCGCCGGTGCGGGCCACGACGACGATGAGGTCCGCGTGGCCGGCGTTCGTGATGAACGTCTTCGACCCGTTGACGACGAAGTCGTCGCCGTCACGCACCGCGCGGGTGCGCACACGCTTGAGGTCCGAACCGGCGCCGGGCTCCGTCATCGCGACGGCGCCGACCATCTCGCCGGTGCACATCTTCGGCAGCCACCGCTTCTTCTGTTCCTCCGTGCCGTAGGCGAGCACGTAGTGCATCACGATGATCGAGTGCACGACAAAGCCCCACGAGTCGTCACCGGCGCGTGCCTGCTCCAGCGCGACGACGGCCTCGTGGGCGAACGTACCGCCCCCACCGCCGTACTCCTCGGGGATCGACAGGCCCAGCAGCCCGAGCTCACCGGCCTTCGTCCACACCTCGCGGTCCACGGCGTGCTGCTCGTGGAAGCGGTCGATGTGCGCGGCGAGTTCGTCCTCGCAGAAACGTCGGGCGAGGGTGCGCAGATCGTCGAGTTCCTCGTTCATCCACGGCGATCGGTAGGGCAGCGGCGCGGTGGGGCTCATGCCTGATCCTTTCGAGCTGACGGGCGGTGCCCCCAGTGTGCCGCACCTCACATGAACGGCGGGCGTTCGCCCCCGCCGAACCTCTTGACCGAAATTCAAACCGAAGGGCGAAAAACAGCGTCGAATATCGCCCAGTTCGGCGCATCTGAGACAAGCGTTCGGCTACGATCTCGCCTGCAGGGGTGCACACGGGAGCGAAGGTTGCAAAATCGCCACACAGCCACCGCTTTTGAAACACGTTGCAACCGCCAGGTTGCGAAGTGTCGACACGAGAGAACTCTCGCGTCTACGCAGGACGTCGCCCGGGAGGGCGGCACGAAGGAGTCGACACCGATGGCGAGCCACGACGCCGGATGGGACGCGTTCCGTAGCGAACTGCGTCACTGGATGGAACTGCGTCACTTCACGAGCCGCGCGCTCGCAATGAAACTGAACGACGCCCTCGGGGCGTCGAGCGACGTCAACCTCGACGAACACGTGGTCAAGCGTTGGCGCCACTCCACCGCGCCGCCCCTGGCCGCGGTTCGCCACATCGCCGCCATCCTCGAGATGAGCGACGACCCGACGGGCGCCGCTCCGCACGACCCGACCTTCATCCTGCGCCGCATGGGCCTGCTCGACGAGCCCGCGACGACGGGCGAACTCGTCGACTCCAGCTTCCGCCTGCAGGAGCTGCGTCTGCGCCTGCTCGACGTGCGTGCCTCCCTCGGCGAACACTCGGCACGAAGCGGCGCCGGCCGCCTCGTCCAGACGGCGATGTCGCACGGCTACGCCGCAGCCGTCTACCCCGTGTGGGCCGGCCCTGTCGGTTACCCAATGCACGTCTCCGACCGCATCGACTTCCGCGCAGCGCGCCCGGGCCTCGGCAGCATCGACGACGTGCCCTCCATGCGGTCGCTGTTCGTCGAGAACTTCGTCGTGCCCGGCGAGCTCGGTCCACGATTCAGCACCCAACCCGACGACCTCGCGACGCAGGAGCACTGGGCCATCCCGCACATCGGGCGCCCCTCGACGCGCAGCGGGCACGTGCTGCACCTCGCCGTGCCGTCGATCGCCGTGTCGGCGCAGACGGCCCGAGCATGGGTCGACGACGTCGCCTCGATGCTCGCCTGGGTGCTCGGCTACGGCTTCGTCAGCACCCGCGAGATCGCTCGCGAACTGACGCGCAACCCGTTCGCCACCGAGGCACTGCGCAACGACGTCCACGAGCAGTTCCTCACCCAGGCGCCCGCGCGTCACGTGTGGTCACACCACGCCGCCGGCCTGCCCAGCGACAACCCGGGCGCGCCCTGGACCGACGCCAGCGGCGCCGTCGCCTCCTCGCTCGTCCACGTCCGCCTCGTCGAGACCGACGCCGTCCTCGACCACGAGAGCGACTGGCTCGCCGAGCAGCTCGGCACCACCGAGGAGGAGGCAGCCGTGCTCGCCAAGCGCGACCGCGACGAAGCCGCCAGCCGCCTCGACTCCCCGACCATGCAGCAGGTGCGCCACCGCGTCGTCACCGTGCCGGTCGAACTGCTGACCGACGCCTCGGACCGCTGGGAGCAGGTCTTCCAGACCGTGCTGCTCGTGACGCACCGCCTCCACGAGCTGGGCGTGAACGTCGACCTGTACCCCATCCACGAACGACTCGCGCGCGACGAACCGGACATCGCGCCGACGATCCTGCGATGGCTGGCCGACCACGGCTCGCCGCTCGTCAGCGAGACCTTCTCGTCGTCGCACCATCTCGGCTGAAGTTTCACCGGAAATCTGGCAACGCTGTGCCGTAGATTGAACATTCGACCTGCTTCTCGAGGTCGAAGCGCGAGACGACGGCGCCTCCATGCTGCGCCACCCCGCCCCCGGATCCTTCTCCTCTACCACCAGGAGCACCTTCGACGGATGGCTGCACACGACGCGAGTTGGGACATTTTCCGCTCCGAACTCAAGCATTGGATGGAACTGCGCAGGTACACGAACAAGGCCCTCGCAGACGCGATCAACGCCGACGCCGATGACGCCGGCCTCTCCGCGCCCATCACCGAACAGATCATCAAGCGCTGGCGGCACTCCACGTCGCCGCCGCTGCAGTCACTCAAGGTGATCGGCCGCATTCTCGGCATGAGCAACGACCCCGCCGGGAACGCACCGTACGACCCGACGTACCTGCCGCGCGCCATGGGAATCCTCGAGGCCGCACCGGAGCACTCGGAACTCATCGAGGCGGCCTACCGGCTGCAGACCATCCGCGCGAAGATCACCGACGCCCAGAGCACCCTCGCGAGCGCCACGGCCGACGAAGGTGTCGTCAACATCGTGCGCAGGGCGATGGAGAGCGGCCTCGGTGCCGCCGTCCTCCCGGTGTTCGAGGGGCCGCGCGGTTACCCGATGCACGTGTCGGACCGCATCGATCTGCGTGAACCGCAGCCCGACCGTCCCGCGCCCAAGCCGATCGACCATCCCGGGCTCGCCGACGCTCTCCAGGACTCGTTCGCCGTCGTCAGTCGACGGACGCCGCGTTTCGCGGTCGCAGCCGACGCCGCTCCCCCGGTGACGTTGTCACCGTGGGCCGTTCAGTACGTCGGACGCCCCCGCCCCGGCATCGTGCACCGCCCGCACGACGGCGTTCCGGCCGTCGTCATCACCTCCGTCACGACGACGCCGTGGACCGACGACGTCGGCGCCCTCGTGGCGATGGTGCTCGGCTACGGCTTCACGACGACGCGTGAGTTGGCGCGCGAACTCGTCAAGGACCCGTACCGCAGCGACCACCTGCGCAACGACATCCACGACAACTTCCTGTCCGCGGCGACACCGACGCGGCGCGTCTGGTCGCACCACGGCTCGATCCTTTCCGGCGACAATCCGTACGCACCGTTCCGCGACGCACAGGGACGCGTCACGAATCAGCTCGTGCAGATCTGCCTCGTCGAGGACGACGCCTCCCTCCTGCACACCGCGCAGTTCCCGCCCGGGCGTCTCGGCGGGGGACGCCCCGTCGACGAGGTGTCCTCGGAGTTCGACGAACTGCGCCGTCAGCGGGACACCATGGTGGCGCGCGCGGAGGAACTCACCGGGAACGTGCGCGTCTTCTCCCTGCCCGTGACCTTCTCCCCGGAACCCGACGAGCGCTGGCTGCAGGTCTTCCGCTGCACCCTCGCCGTGCTGCAGATCATCGCCGGGCTCGGTATCGACGGCGACCTGCGTGACGTCCACGACCGTCTCGTGCGCAGCGACCCGCAGGTGGCGCCGCAGGTGCTGCGCTGGCTCGCCGACCACGACGCGCCCTTCGTCGATCCGCGCTACCGCACGCGCCGCTGACCCCCGCGGGGTGGAGATGCTGGACGCGTGGACGGCGAGGGCGTAGAACAGGAATCGACCTGTACGACGCACGAGGAGGACGCCATGAGCGACATGGGTAACGACAAGAACGCTTCCGACGTGGCCGACACGCCGACGCCCGACGCCGACGAGGCCGTCGACGAGCAGACGGGCTCCGACCTCGAGGGCAACGCCAACGACGACGTCGTCGAGACCGAGGACGCCGGCTGAGCCGACCGATCCGACGAGAAGGGGCTGCCGCAGTTCGACACTGCGGCAGCCCCTTTCGTCACATCTGTGCGTCAGCGCAGGGAGTCGAGCCACTCCTGGGCAGCGACGTAGGCCTCGTCGCTCGCGTCCGGGCGGACGTCGACCGGACGGCGGTCGGCGCGCGCGTAGGAACCGAGGAAGCGGACCTGCGCGGCAACGCGCTGCAGGCCCATGAGCGCCTCGCCGACGCGCTCGTCCGCGACGTGCCCGTCGACGTCGATGGAGAAGCAGTAGCTGCCCATCGCCGCACCGGTCGGGCGCGACTCGAGGCGCGTCATGCTGATGCCGCGCGTGGCGAGTTGTTCGAGCAGTTCGAGCAGACCACCGGGGCGGTCGTCGTGCTGGTAGAGCACGAGCGTCGTCTTGTCGTGGCCGGTCGGCTCCGGCGTCGAGCTTCCCCCGTCCCGCCCACGGGCACGCTTGACGAGGACGAAGCGCGTCACGGCCCCGACGTTGTCACCGATGTCGGTGGCGAGCGTCTCCAGACCGAAGACCTGCGCGGCCATCGGCGCGCAGACGGCCGCCTGGTACTGGCCGACCTCACCGCGCGCGAGACCTTGCGCCGCGGCCGCCGTCGACAGCGTGGGCACGTACGTGGCTCCCGGCAGGTTCTTCGCCATCCACCCGCGCACCTGCGGCCAGGCGTGCGAGTGCGAGCCGACGCCGGTGATCGCGTCCTCACGCGTGCCGGGGCGCACCGCCAGGACGAACGTGATCGGCACGAGCACCTCGCCGACGAGCCGCAGCGTGCCCTCGGAGTGCTCCGAGTTGAGGGCGTCGAGCGTCGAACTCACGCCACCCTCGACGCTGTTCTCGATCGGCACCATGACGGCGTCGACCTCACCCTCGCGCACCGCGTCGAGCGCGGCCGGGACGGTGGCGTAGGGCACCGACTCGGCCAGCAGCGCCTCGGCGGCCTCAGCATCGTTGTGCTGGTGGTGCCACTGACGCAGCGCCGCCTGGGTGAATGTGCCCTCGGGGCCGAAGTAGCCGAAGGTCTCGCGTGCGCTCACGGTGTCTCTTTCCCGGCCCGCGCTGCCGCGACGGCCTGCTTCTCCTCGGGCGTGAGCTCGATCGAGCTCCGCCCGTTCTCGATGCTCTTGGCGTAGGTGCGCGACTCGCTGCGCGCGTGGATCGACGAGATGACGAGCCCGTCACCGTCGTCGTCGAGCAGGGCCGCGGAGAACGACAGGCGCCCCGCGATGTCGCCGAACGCGTCGTAACGCACGAGCGCCACACGCTTGAGGCTGTCGCCTGCGTCGACGGTTGCGCTGCGAAGTTCGCTTCGCGCGGAAGCGAGTTCTCGCGCAACCTCCTTCGGGCCGTCGCCGTCACCCCAGAGCACCCGGAAGCGCCGTTCCAACGTCACGACGCGCCACAGCGAGACCACCGCGACGAGGCACGCCACGGCGGCGACGGCGAGAGCGGCGATCAGCATTGGTTCAGCCTAGGGAAGCTCGGGCGGCCCGCGTCAGGCCGGTACCCAGCTCGGGAACTCGACGCCCGCGAGCCCGGCGATCATGAGCGCGGCGAAGATGAGGCAGACGACGCCGCCCGCAGCGCGGATCGTGGACAGGCTGATGCGGTTGAGCAGCGCGCGGCCGACAGCCGCACCGAGGCCCGAGACGAGCGCGAGCGCCGTGAACGCGGCGATGCCGACGGCCCACGGATTGCCGCCTCGGGCGACGAACCCGGCCGTCGCGAGCTGCGACAGGTCGCCCCATTCGGCGAGGAAGAGGATGAGGAAGCTCGCGCTGATCGCCTTGAGGCCCTCGGCGGGCTTCGCCTTGCCGGCGAACTCCTCCTCCGCCTCGTCGCCCTCGGCGGCAGCGTCCTTGGCGCCCTTGATGAGCAGGATGCCGGCCACGAGGAAAAGCAGCGCGACGACGACGTGAACCGGCGTCTCCGGCAGCTTGCTCAGCACCGCACCGAACGCGACGGCGACGACCGTCTGCACGAGGAACGCCGAGGCCACGCCGATCCACACGTACAACGGGCGGTACTTCGTCGCGAGAACGAGCGTCGCGATGAACGTTTTGTCGGGCAGTTCCACGAGGAACAGCGTCGTGAAAACGGTCAGCATGAGGGCGATATCCACGCTGGCCAACGATACGCGAGCCGGGCCGCCGGGGACTCACCTCCGTCTCAGGGCCGACACCTATGCTTGAGCGATGTTCCGCCGGTGGCTCGTCAGCGTCCTCGCGGCCGCGCTGGCGTTCGCGGCAGCGGCGTTCGGCATCAGCACGATCAAGGGCGACCGGCCTCCCACGCACCGCGTTCAGCCCGGCAACCTCGTCGTCATCGGCATGCCGGGCCTCACGTGGAGCGACATCAACGAGGAGACCACTCCGACGCTGGCGCAGATGGCCGGTCACGGCGCCATCGGTAACCAACTCGTGCGCGCCATCAGCGCCCACACGTGCAGCGACGCAGCGTGGGTGACGTTGGGCGCCGGCGCCCGCACTCCCATGGGGTACGGGCCCCCGATAGCGTCCAGTTCCGGCACCAACTCGTTCTGCCCCGAGCCCGTCACCGGCGTCCACAACCCGACGACCCAGACCTACACCTTCCACCAGTGGGACACGTGGTCGAAGGTCGCCTTCCGTCGCAACATCCCCTCCCGCATGGGCCTCGTCGCGAGCACCCTCGAGGACGACCAACAGTGCGTCGCCGCCGTCGGTGAGCGCGCCACGCTCGCCGCCGCGAACCGCGACGGCTTCGTCAGCCACTACTCACCGACGCTCACCAAGGACGCCCTCAGCGCCTGCCCGGTGACCTTCGTTTCCCTCGAGAGCCGCAATGACGCAGAGCTGCGCTACGTCATCGACAACGCGCCCATCGACACCACGTTCCTCGTCACCGGTCTCACCGACGACGAGCGACCCGAGTCGCCGCGCGCCATCATTCTCGACGGGCCGAACATCGGCGGCGGCATGCTGCGTTCGCGCTCGACGCGCCAGCCCGGCCTCGTGACGACGACCGACATCTCCGCGTTCATCCTCGAACGTGTGCCGAACCCGCCGACGCTCGGTGAGGGCAGGCCCCTCTCGGTCGAACGCACGTCGACACCCGCGACGATCCGCTCGGTCCACAACATGCAGACCCTGTTGCGCACCGAGCACAACCTCATTGCGCCGTTCTTCACGTGGGTGTTCTCCATCGCCCTGGCACTCGCGCTCGTGGGAGTCGGGCTGTTCGTGCGGGCGCGACGGCTTTCCGGCGGCCACCTGACGCCGCCGTCACGAAAGGACGCCGAGGCCGAGAGCCCAGAGGTGACTCGAGCCCGGCGACTCAACCGATGGTGGTGGAGCGTGACGGCCGCGCTCCTCGCCAGCGTGCCGGTCGCCACGTTCCTCGCGAACCTCTACGCCTGGTACCTGCACGAGCACGCCCTCGTGCGCTACGGGTTGAGCGTGCTCGTCGTGCTCGTGCCGACGGCGATCGTCGCCTTCCTCGGGCCGTGGCGCAGGTGGACGCCCGGGCCGGCCGTTTTCCTCGCGGGGTTCACTGCCGTCACGCTCGCCATGGACGTCGTGCAGGGTTCGCGCCTGCAACTCGTGTCGATGCTCGGCCTGCAGCCGGTGTACGGCGGGCGCCACTTCGGTATGGGCAACGTCGGGTACGCGCTGTTCATGACGTCCGCGCTGTTCGTGGCCGCGATGCTCGCCGGGCGCTACCGCGCGATGAAGCGGCCCCGTTTGGCGCTGCTCACGGTGCTCGCCATCGGCGTGCCCGCGATCCTCGTCAACGGGGTGCCGCAGTGGGGCAACGAGGGCGGCGGCTCGGCGGCGTTCGTGCCTGCGCTCGTGTACCTCGCCATGCGTGCGCGCGGATGGCGCATCACGTTCACGCGCCTGGTCGCTGCCGCTTTCGCGGGCGTGGTCTTCGTCCTCGGCGTCGCGTGGCTCGACTACCTGCGCGGCGAGTCGGAGCGAACCCACCTCGGTGACGTGTTCGCCGGGCTCATCGGCGACGGGCAGATCAACCCCGTCAAGCGCATCCTCTACACGAACTGGAACATGCTCAACCAGCACTGGTTCCACTGGCTCGTGCCCCTCGGGCTGCTCGTCGCGGTCGTCGTGACGGCCTTCCCGACGGGCCCGGGGCGCTTCCTCCAACCGCTCTTCGTGCGTGTGCCGATGCTGCGCCACGGGCTCATCGCGATCATCATCATGCTCGGCTTCGGGTTCATCGCGAACGACTCCGGCACGTCGATCCCACCCGCCGGCGCCCTCGTCGTCATCCCCCTGCTCGTGCTGACGGCCGCCCGCCTCACGTCGTCGGCCACCTACGAGGCGCCCCGCGTTCCTGCGGCCGGTCGACTGCCGTCGAAGAAGTGACGCGAGCGTTCGAAGGTGCCGCGCCGAGGCGGGGTTGAGGACTCAACGCGCCCTGACGGCGAGCACGCACCTGGCACCGCGTCACCTCGCCGCCGCGTTCCCCCGAACGCACTGCGCCCCTCGTCCGAACCGGACGAGGGGCGCAGGTGGCGACGCTCAGCGAAGCGTGATCTGGCGCGAGACGATGCCGTTGCGTGCTCGGCGCTCCTCGGCGTCGAGCGGCGTCGAATCGAGCGAGGCGTAGGCCTCCTCGTAGGCGGCGGCGAGTTCGAGCATCGGCTTGCGCTGTTCCTCGGGCAGACGCGTGGTGACGACCTCCCACACCGGCGTCAGCACCCCGCAGGCACGGAAGGCGCCGAGGAGACGGCCGTCGTCGTCGTTGCTCGGCATGCGGCCCTTGCCCGACGCCGACAGGCGCGCGAGAGCGTCGGTGGCCTTGTTCTCCTCCTGCGGGAGCACCCAGCGCACGAAAGCGCGGTCGCCGATGAGCACCCAGTACGCCGAGTCGACGCCGGGCAGCTTGAAGGTGGGAGCGATGGAGTCGTTGGCGTCCTCCATCGAGATGGAGGCCTCTTCGCCGACCTCGTGGTCCTCGGGGATCCAGAAGTCGAACGTGTCGTGCACCGTGGGCTCGAGCGAGGTGCTCGTGAGGATGTCCTGCAGACGCGGGGTGGCGGCGCTGACGGGCGGCATCGCGGCGAGCGGCTGACCCGGCTCGAGCTGCGTGACGGCGATGAGTTGCGCGGCGACGTCACGGCTGGCGTCGCCGGAGCCGCCGCCGGTCTGCAGCGCGACCATCATCTCGCCACTCTCGCGACGCAGGCCGGGCCACGCCATCGGCAGGATGGTGGCGACGATTGCCTCGTGCTCGGTGCCGTCGACCTCGAAGGTGGCCTTCGCGGTGGCGGACGGCACGATCTCGCGCATGGCGACCCAGTCGGTCTCGTTCGCG
Organism: Dermacoccus sp. PAMC28757; assembly: GCF_014302635.1. Classification (NCBI taxonomy): domain Bacteria; kingdom Bacillati; phylum Actinomycetota; class Actinomycetes; order Micrococcales; family Dermacoccaceae; genus Dermacoccus; species Dermacoccus sp. PAMC28757. Next base: position 420,358 of record NZ_CP060292.1, read on the forward strand.
AGGCCCTCGAAGGGGCGCGCGACGAACGGCGCCGGCTGCTGCGAGGGGTCTTTCGCGACCCGGTTTTCCTTGCCCTTACGGCGTGAAGCCTTACCCATGGGCACGATTCTAGGCGTGACGACGCAGGGGTGCTTGCCCCGCCGTCGCGCGAGGTATCAGCGGCTGATGGGTGGGCGTCGACCCGTGGTGTCCGGGGACGTTGTGTGGATCCGGGGGCGACATATCGCGGCCAGATCGAGAGAAGTGCCCCGGCCAGGAAGTCGGCCTGGCGGCGGAGGCGGGCGTCAGGCGCGGCGGCGGCTCGGGCCGCCGAGGCTGGCCCACACGGTGCGGCCGTTGCGCTCGTCGGTGACGCCCCACTCGTGCGCGAGGGAGCGGACGATGCGCAGCCCGCGGCCCGCGTTGACCCACTCGGCCTTGGGTTTGGGGACGGGAACGTCGTCGCTGCCGCCGTCGGTGACCTCGACCTCGACGCGGGGCGCGCGCACCTTCCAGTGCACGCGGATACTGCCGTCGGCGAGGGGCTTGGCGTGGCGGATCGCGTTCGTGACGAGTTCGCTGACGACCATCTCGCACTCGCTGATGATGTCGTCCTCGATGGTGCCGTCGGAGAGGTCGTCGACGATCGCGTGGCGAATCTTGGGCACCGACTCCAGGCTCCAGTCGAGGCGGACAGTTCGGACGCGTGCGTCACTCGACACGGTGACTCCTCTCCCTGGGGGTGTGCTCCGTGCACAGTTTCTCACGCGAGTGAAAAACCGACCGGTAGCGCCTGGAGCTCGCGGCCGCAGCCCAGTCGCTGCCGGGCTCGCTTCGTAGACGGTGACGTTCGGTGCGGTTGGTGACGTTGCACCGTCACCAACCGCAGGAAACGCAGCCGGCTGGAACGGGACGTCGGCCCCTTGTCGCCTCGCCGCCGTCCTCGCTAGCGTCGAAGTCGTGACGACGAATTCCCCTCTGCCCCGCGGTATCCAGCACATCGGCGTCACCGTGCCCGACCTCGAGGCGGCCACGCGCTTCTTCGTCGAGGGCCTCGGCGCCAAGGTGGCCTACGACGGCCTCTCCCCCGACGACGAACCCCGCCAGGGCGCCGAGGTGGAGCGTCAGCTCGGGCTGCCGCGCGGCGCGGCCATCCACCGTCAGCGCATGTTCGTCATCGGCGAGGGGCCGGGCCTTGAGGTGTTCGAGATCAGCGGCGAGCAGCGTCCGGCGGCCGGCCTGGCTGACTTCGGCCTCAACCACATCAGCTTCGACTGCGACGACATCGAAGGGTCGCTGCGCCGTCTCGTCGACGCGGGCGGCGAGGCGCTGAGCGAGGTGCACGGCAACAGCCGCTACGAGGATTCCGAAGGCAACGGCAGCGTCTACGTCAAGGCTCCGTGGGGCATGCTCATCGAACTGCAGACGATCCCCGGCGGCCACTACTACCCCGACGACTCCGAGGCCGAGGTCTGGATGCCGAAGCCCCGCGCCTGAGATCAGCGGACCGCGGACCCAAGGTTCCCCACTCGCGCGACATCCCGCGCTTGTGGGGAACTCTCACCCCTGTTGAGCCCCACGTGCGCGACATCTCGCGCGAGTGGGGCTCACCCGTAGAACGCCGCCCGGGCGGCGAGGACCTCTGCAGGCTTGTTGGTGATGATCGCGTCGACGCCGTTGCGCAGGCAGCGCAGGACGTCGTCGGGTTCGTCGACCGTCCACACGTGCACCTCGTGGCCGCGGCCGTGCTGCTCGGCGACGAGGCCCGGGTTGCGGCGCAGCATCCCGACGCTGATCGCCGCGATCGAGATGCCGCTCGGCAGCCGTCCGCCACGGATGCGCTGCGGCATGACGCCCTCCATGAGCCACGCGAGCGGCACCTCGGGCGCGAGCCGCGTCAGCCGCGTGACGGCCGGCAGCGAGAACGACATGACGCGCACGTTCGTGCGCTCCGGGTCGTGCGTGTCCAACCCGAAATCCGCCAAAACCCGCGCGAGTTCGGCCTCCACCTTCCCCGCGTGCCGCGACGGGTGCTTCGTCTCGATGGCGAGGTCGACGCGGCGCCCGGCGGCCAGCGTCGTCCGCAGCAGCTGACGCAGCGTGAGGATCTGCGACGCGTTGCGGTCGGCGAGCTCCAGGTCGTCGGCGCCGACGCGCGCCTTCCACGACCCCCAGTCGAGCTCCTCCAGCATCGCCAACTCGAGCGCGCTGATCGCCCCGGTGCCGTTCGACGTCCGCTTCGCCGTGCGGTCGTGGACGCAGACGAGGTGCCCGTCGGCGGTGAGCCGCACGTCGCACTCCAACGCGTCAGCGCCCACCTCGATGGCCCGTTCGTACGCCTCGAGGGTGTGCTCCGGCTCGTGGTGCGACGCCCCGCGATGCGCGACGACCTGCGGCGGGCGGCCCGTCAGCGTCGGGATGTCGAGCGGCTCCACGGGCGGGCGCACCGCACGGAACCCGTGCGCGACGACCTTCGTCGGCTTCGGCAACGCCGGGCGCTGGGGCTGAGCGGGCACGTCGATCATCCTTACCGCGAGGAGCGAACCGGGCGCGCCGCCCGCCGACTAGGGTGACGGCGACGGCACATGCCCACGATTTCACGAGGAGCCTCATGAGTACGCAGGAGATTCCCGAAGAACTTGCCGCGGCCGGCTTCACTCCAACGAGCACCTCCGAGGTGCTCGCGGCGCGCACCGGCTCGCTGGCCCGCATCATGCTCAACCGCCCCAAGGCGATCAACGCGCTCACCACCGACATGGTCGATGCCGTGCGTGAGTGCCTCGACGCGTGGCGCGACGACGACTCCGTCACCTCCGTGACGATCGAAGGCGCCGGCGAACGCGGCCTGTGCGCGGGCGGCGACGTGCGCGGCGTCCGCGAAGCGTTCCTCGAGGGCGAGCACGAGCGCACGTTCGGTTTCTTCGAGCACGAGTACCGTATGAACGCGGCCATCGCCGACTACCCGAAACTCATCGTGAGTTGCCAGGACGGCATCGTCATGGGCGGCGGCGTCGGCATCTCCGCCTACGCCGGTCTGCGCGTCGCGACGGAGCGCACGAAGGTTGCGATGCCGGAGACGATCATCGGCTTCTTCCCGGACGTAGGCGCTCTCTACCTCCTCTCGCGCGCACCCGGCGGCACAGGCGCCTACCTCGCGCTCACCGGCACCACCGTCGACGGGCACGACTCCTGTTACGTCGGGCTCTCGGACGCCGTCATCGACTCTGTCTCGTGGGCGACCGTCATCGAGCGCCTCGCCGACGGTGCCACCCGCGACGAGGCCGTCGCCGGCCTCACGACGAGCGCGGACTCCTCGCTGGAGAGCGATCGCGCGTGGATCGACGACGCCTTCGGATCCGGCGAGCAATTGCGCGCGCCGTCGGACGTCCTGGCCCGTCTTCGCGACTCGGACGAGACGGCGGCCGGCGAAGCTGCTGACCTGCTCGTTCAGCGTTCGCCCCTGTCCGTGGCGGCGACCCTCGAGGCTTTGCGTCGCGCCGCGTCGATGGATTCGGTTCACGAGGTGCTCGACCAGGACAAACGCCTCGCCCGCGGCCTCGTCGAACACGGCGACTTCGTCGAGGGCGTGCGCGCGCAGCTCGTCGACAAGGACCGCGCGCCGACGTGGTCTCAAAGCTCGTTCGACGAGATCACCGACGAGCAGGTCGCGCGTCTCTTCGACTGACGCTTCTCTGCTGTGACGAACGGCCCGGTCTGTGAGCAGCGCTGCTCACAGACCGGGCCGTTGCTCACAGATGAGGCGCCAGATCACGCAGGGCTCAGTGGAGCACCTTGAGGCCGATGACGCAGCCGATGATGCCGAGCAGCAGCACGATCTTGGCGATCGACACGGGCTCGTCGCCCGTCGCCATGGCGTAGGCCACGGTGAGCACGGCGCCGATGCCGACCCACACGGCGTACGCGGTGCCCACCGGCAACGACTTCATCGCCACCGCCAGGCCGAACATGCTCAGCGCGCATCCGATGACGAACACGACGCTCGGGCCGAGCTTCGAGAAGCCCTCCGACTTGCCGAGTGCTGTCGCCCAGACCGCTTCCATCGCACCGGAAACCACGAGAATCACCCATGCCATCGTTCATCACTCCCGATGGCCGTCTTGTCGCGTTCCGGGTACGGCTCCCTCGTCCGGGCCCCGACGATCGCGGGGTCACCTCCAGCCTCTCAAACCCCGTGACGGCGGGCCAACGCGGTGTGAGCTCCGGCCCGGTTCGTGAGGTGCGGCCCGACCTGTGAGCTGCGCCGGTCACAGACCGGGCCAGAGCTCACACCTCGACACAGGAGGACTCAGCGTCGCTTGCCGCCCGGCTTGGCCGTGACGACGACACGGACCATCCATCCGACGGCCGCGAGGCACCCGGCGTACGGCCCGGCGATCATGCCGATGACGAGGCACAGTGCGACGACATCCGGGCCATGCAGGAGGGCCGCGGTGAGGCCGAGCTCGAGATCGCCCATCGGCGTGCTGACGGCGTTGCCGAATTTCACCGGTGGCGGGTCGGTGCGGCGCGCCACGCCGGCCACGCTCGCGGCCGAGAGCAACACACCCCACGCGAGGGCGTCGGCAGCGCCGACCCCGGCTCCGGCGAGCGCCGCCGTCGCAACGATCCAGCCGACGACGAGCGGAGTGACGGCGAGCGCCGCCGTCACCGCCTGCGGGCGCGTGGGGACGAGGCGCCACAACGACGACGAGCCGAGCCACGTCGCGAGACCCTGCCCGGCCGCCGCGACCGCACCCCAGACGACGACGGCCGCCACGACCACGCTGGGACGATGCCCGAACTCAGGCGCGAAGATCGCCCCGAACGCCCAGACTCCGAGCATCCAGGAGGCCTTGGCGAGCAGCGTTCCTCCGCGCCGAAGAGCGGCCACGGCGTCCCGGGCGACGAAGTCGAGTACGGCCGAGCCGTGCCGGAACCGAACTACGCCGACGCTCGTGGCACGGCCCCGACGGCGGCCCGCCCGTCGGGCGTCGCGCACCGCGAAGGCGCTCGGGTCGAGCATGACCGCGCCCCTCATTGCGGTGTCCACGACGTCGCCCGCCGTACGCAAGCTCGGTGCGCTCACCCTGCGCAGCCATGTCGGCCACCGGAACAGCGACACAAGAATGACCGCAGCAGCAACGATCGCCGCCGCCCCGGCGACCCACGGCGCGAAGCCCGCGATGCCCCATGTCATCCCGGCACGGCGCCCGGACGTGATGACGAGCGCCACAGCTGCCGCCGTCAGCGCCGCGCCCGTTCGGACCACGCGCACAGATCCTCGCGCCTGCGTCCGGAGCGCCAGCTGGTGGAGGGCCACTCCGACGAGACCGCCCAGCGGAACGAGCGCGACGACCTTGTCTTCTGCGCCGCTCACGAGCGCCGTCGTCAGACCACCGAGCGCACCGAGGGCCGCGGCGAGCACGAGCGTCACGGCAAGGGCACGCCTGAGCAACGAAACCCTGTCGATCGGTGACGGCAGCAGCCACACGGCCGTCGCAGGCGGGGCGTGAGCGGGGCCGAACGTCAGGCAGGCCACGAGCAGGCCGGCACTCCACGCGAGGGCGACGGCGTACGGCAGCCACGACGCTCCTGCGGTGAGCGATCCGGCTGCCTCGTGGACCACTGCGAGCGCCATCGCGCAGATCATGGCGACGAGGAGGACCCCGCCGTACACGAGGGTCCACGTGGTCGTTCGGGTCTCCCGACTTCGGGCCCGGGCGTCGCGCAGGACGTCGGACTCAGCCATCGGTGTCTTCGACCACGCCTTCGATCGTGGGTTCACCCGCAGCCTCGACATCGAGAAGGCGCGCCCCGGCGAGATCGCACAGTGTGCGGTCGTGGCTCGCCATGAGGACGGCACGGCCCTCGTCGGCGCAGGCCCTCAGGTAGTGACCGAGCCACTCGCGACCGTCGACGTCGAGGCGCTGCTCGGGTTCGTCGAGGACAAGCAACCGCCACGGCCGTACGAGAGCCTGCGCGAGGCGCAGGCGTTGGGTCTGGCCGGAGCTCAACGTCGCCGGCATCCGATCGCCCAGATCGGCGAGGCCGAGAGCGTCGAGGGCGTCGACGATGACGTGCGCCTCTTCTCCGTGTGCTCGGGCGATGAGGGCCAGGTGTTCGGCGACCGTGAGGTCGGGGAACCAGGCCGTGTCGTCGAGGAGGGCGCACACGTCGCGCCGGGTGGCCGGCTCACGTTCGTCGAGCGAGGCACCGCCCCAACGGACCGAGCCGCCGTCACGCTCGTCGAGCCCGACGATGCACCGCAGCGTCGTCGTCTTGCCCGCACCGTTGGCGCCGACGAGTGCGAAGACCTCACCCTCGGCGAGGGTGAACGTCAGATCGTCGACGACGGTGACGCCACCGAACGCACGTCGCAACGACTCGACCTCAAGCACAGCCATTCCCTCCCTGACAGGTATGGGGCCAGCCTGTCACGGGGATGCCACCCGCATCCGCACCCAGGCTGTGGCCCGGCACAGATCAGGTCAACAACGGCCAGCAGGCGTCGCCACCAGAGCCATCCAGGGACGACCTACCCTGTCGATCCACGACTCGACGAACGAGCGTGAAACTACTCGTCTTCGGCCGAATGATCTCGGATGCGGCGCGTCACCTCGGGGAGCGGCGGATGTTCAGCTGAGCAGGAGCGGCGGGAGCACGTGCAACGGCACGAGGATGCCGAACGAGACGAGGGCAAACCAACCATGTGTGAACGTCGGGCCGCCGCTGCCACGACGATGGCGGCGACCAGGCCGATACCGGCGAGGGGCAGCGCAGCCATGAAGGCGACGAAGGCCAGCCAGCCGAGGCCGCCACCGTGGTCGCTGACCACGTCGTCCGGCAACCAGTCCAGCGCGGTGTAGAGACCGAAGATGCCGACAACCTGAGCGAGCACCCAGACGAGAAAGTAGCCGACTCCGCGGGCGAATCGTGTACCACCGTCAGGCCCCTGAGGTGGGGCGACAAAGCCGGGATGAGCCAACGGCCCAGCGCCCGGGTACGGCTGCGCTCCCGGGTACGGGTAAGGGTGCTGTCCGTACGCCTGCTGGTGGGGGTAGCGCGGATACTGCGGCGGTACTGATGGTTGGGCTCATACGCATTCATGGTGGGCTCCTCGGGGCATTGCCTCTGAGACGTTCGGCGTCGACGAACCGTTCCTCCGTCAGTGACGATCAATGCCCGCGCCGCTCCGCGTACGCCCGCGCGGCGTCCGTCCAGGCGAGATTCCGCGTTGTTAATCTCGGACGGTGTTTGTGACCCGCGCAGAACTCGAGACGATCCTCGGCACGTCGATCCCCGACGGTGTCGACGGCATCGACGCCGTCACCCACGACTCTCGCGCCGCGGGCCCCGGTGGAGCGTTCGTCGCCGTCCCCGGGTTCACCGTCGACGGCGTGACGTTCGTGCCGCAGGCCATGGCCAACGGTGTCTCACTCGTCGTCGCCGAGCGTGACGTCGACGGCGCACCCACCGCCGTCGTGCCCGACGCGCGCGCTGCCCTGGCCGCCCTCGCGACGGCGACGGCCGGCCACCCGAGCCACGACGTCGTCGTCTACGGCATCACGGGAACGAACGGCAAGACAACGAGCAGCTACGTCCTGCACGGCATCCTTTCCGCCGCGTACGGCGAGGAGCACACGGGCCTCCTGACGACGGCGGAGATCGTCGTCGGCACCCACCGCGAGCCTGCCGTGCGCACCACGGGCGAGGCGCCGCAGGTGCAGGGCAACCTCGCGCGCATGCGGGACGCAGGCGTGCAGCACGTCGTCCTCGAGACGAGTTCACACGGCATCCACCTCCAGCGCGTGGCCGGAACCCGCTACGCCGCAGCGCTGTTCACGAACCTCACGCGCGACCACATCGACCTGCACGGCACGATGGAGGACTACTTCCTCACCAAACGCCGCCTCTTCGAGTGGACCGAGGGCCCCAAGCTCACGAACGTGGACGACGCCTACGGCGCCCGCATCGTCACCGAGGTGCCCGGCACGCTCGGCTTCGGCGTGAGCGAGAAGGCCGACTACCGCATCAGCGACGCCCGCCCCAGCGAAGGCGGCACCGCCTTCACCCTGACGACGCCCGCCACGTTCCTCGACGGCCGCGAAGCGCCGGGACGCATCGAGCTGCAGATGCCGCTGCTCGGCGACTACAACGTGCACAACGTCGCCGGCGCCTCCGCGATCGCCCTCGAGATGGGCATGCCGCTCGACACGCTCGTCGACGCCGTGAAGAACATGGGCCAGGTTCCCGGCCGCTTCGAGCGCGTGGCCGCGGCCACCGACAAGGGCTTCGAGGTCGTCGTCGACTATGCCCACACCGAGGTTGGCCTCGAGCTCGTGCTCGACGTGGCGCGCGACGTCATCTCCCCCGAGGGCCGCGTCATCTGCGTCTACGGCGCAGCGGGGCGCCGCGACCCGGCCAAGCGCCCCAAGATGGGTGAGGTCGCGAGCCGCCTGGCCAACGTCAACATCATCACGAACGACGACACCTACGACGAGGATCCGCAGGCCATCGCGGACGAGGTCATGGCCGGCGCCGACGCGGCTGACACGACGGTCGTGCTCGACCGCCGCGAGGCGATCCGCCAGGCGCTGGCGCAGGCTCGCCCGGGCGACATCGTCGTCGTCGCGGGTAAGGGCCACGAGCGCGTCCAGCACCTGCCCGACGGCGACGTCGATTTCCACGACACGACCGTCGTCACGGAGCTGCTCGCCGAGAGCTGACATCCGAGAACGACCACGAAGGGCCGGTCCCGCGCAGGAGCGCGGGCCGGCCCTTCGTCGTCCTGTGCCCTGAAATATCGGGTTTCCATGAACGTGATGCACGAGACACCGCCTCGACTTGCACCCGATTCACTACAGGCGTAGTGTCGAAGACATCGAGGCACTACCAGATGTAGAAAGCAGATGTGGGAAAGCCTCCAGCGCCTGTCTCAACACCTCGCGCACACGACTTTCGAAGGAGAACATCATGGACAACCTCAACACCGTCTTCTGGATCCTCATGACGATCAGCGCCCTCGGCATCATCGCCTTCGTCGCCACCCTCGCCACCTGGGGCACGCAGTTCTTCGCCGCGAACCGCCCGGTGCGCAAGGAGCGCCGCGAGAGCATCCCGGCCTACTACGGTCGCCTCGCCACGAGCCACTGATCGTTCGCGATCATCGCGAGACCCCGTCACACCTTCGCGGTGTGACGGGGTCTCGCTCTGTCTGTAGACGGGGGCGTCAGTCGAGGAGCGACTCGCGCAGCTCAGGCGGCAAGAGGCGGCGCGCGCAGATCATCTTCTGCTCGACGGCCGACGTCACGGCCTGAGCCGCGAGGATCGACGTCGACACGACAACCTGCGCCGTCGCGGCCTGAACGGCCGAACCGCCACCGAGCATGACGCCGATGAAGGCGCCGGGCAACGTCACCATGCCGGCCGTCCGGGTCTGGTCGAGCACGGGGATGAGCGACTCGGGCAGGCGCCGTTCGATGACGAGCGCGATCGCGTCCTTGGGCAGCAGACCAATCGAGAGGCCCGCCTCGTACTGGTTCTTCTCCTCGCGCAGGCCGTCGAAGGCGCGACGCGAAACGAGCGTGTGCACGCTCATGACGTTGCCGATGACGATGCCCGCGGTGGGGATGATCGACTCGCCCTTGAGCGGCACGACGCCGGCCGCCGCGACGATGACGAGCACGGGAAGCAGCCCTGACGCCATGGCGATGGCCGCGGCCACGCGGGCGCGATGATCGGTGGCTCCGGAGCGTTTCGTCGTCGTGAGGACGGCGACGAGGAACATCGCGACAACCGCAGCGATGGACGCCCAGAGGTACTTCACGACGCCCGTGATGAGCAGCGCGGCTAGCGTCAACTGCACGGCGGCGCGGGCCACTGCGATAAGCGATGTGCGCGACAGGCGGACACCGGACATCCGGTAGCCGACCTGGATCATGAGGAGCAGGCACACGATCGCGACGACGACGTGCCAGCCGAAACCTGTTGTCACCCGTGCAGTCTGCCCGCGTTCGCCCCCGTCGGCCAGTGAGGCGAGACTGTGCAGACGCCCCATGGCCGGTTCGGCGGCTTGTGACGAACGCAGAGGAGACGCCCATGACGACGCTGCCCCACCCGGGCACCGGCGAGCCGTTCGCCTCCCCCGTGCCGCCGGGCACGGGATGGCCGGCCGACCCCGCTCGACCGCGCACCCGCGTCGCGCGCAGTTCGGACGACGTCGAGCGGCTCGCAGCGTCGTCGCGTTCCCTGGAGCAGCTGGACGCCCGGGTGACGGTGTGCCGCGCCTGCCCGCGGCTCGTCGCATGGCGCAAATCGGTGGCGCGCGACAAGCGGGCAGCGTTCGCGGGCGAGCCCTACTGGGGACGGCCGGTGGCGGCCTTCGGCAGCACCAACCCCCACGGCCTGATCGTCGGCCTGGCCCCGGCAGCCAACGGCGCCAACCGCACGGGCCGGATGTTCACCGGCGACCGCAGCGGCGAGTGGCTCTTCGCGAGCCTGCACCGGGTGGGCATCGCATCGCAGCCGGTGAGCAAACACGCCGGTGACGCACTGGAACTCGACGGCGTCCGCATCACCTCCCCGGTGCACTGCGCGCCGCCGGACAACGTACCGACGAGCGTGGAGAAGGCCACCTGTTCCACCTGGCTCGTGCGTGAGCTGCAGTTGCTCGAGCCGGGGTTGCGCACGGTCGTCACGCTCGGCGGTATCGCGTGGACGCAGACGCTCGGCGTCGCGCGGCGCCTCGGCTGGGAGGTGCCGCGCCCCGCCCCCCGCTTCGGCCACGGCGCCGAGGTGGAGCTACGCACGGCGAAGGGACGCCCGATCAAGCTGCTCGGGTGCTACCACGTGAGCCAGCGCAACACCCAGACCGGAGTGCTCACCGAGGACATGCTCGACGCGGTGCTCGCGCGGCTCCACGACCCGATTCTGTAGACGTTCGGCGTCATATGCGACGCGCAACGTCGACAGAATCCGCAGGAAACCTCCCAGCGGATCGCCACGTCGAAGGGCTGTGACTGGATATCGTGACGTCGTGACAAGCACAGCTGGCGAGACGTGGGGGATTTCCGGCCCGAACTTCCTCATCGGCTACGTCATTCTCACGTTCGCGGGCTACCTCATCGCCCGCTGGATCTTCGCGCCGCAGCAACGCGGGCCCAAGGACCTCGGCATCCCTCTCGACTCGTTGAGTTCACCCGAATGGGGCCTCATGCGACGGCCGGAGGCCGCAGTGAACGCTGCGATCGCCGACCTGCTCAGCGACGGCTGGTTGGTCGGCACGCCCGGACGGTGCGCGCCGGCCGGGCGCGGTGAACGCCCCCTTCGCACCCCGTTCCACGGGGCGGTCCTCACTGCGGTTGCGAATGCCGGTACCCACCAGCCGACGACGAAGCAGCTCCTCGCCGACCCGACGGTCGTGCGCGAGATGGCGACGATGCGCGGCCACCTCGAACGCCTCGGTGTTCTCACGACCCCTGCCCGCGAACGTCTTGCCTGGGGACTGCCCCTCGTCATGACGGCGGTGATCGCGCTCGGCGTCGCGCGGCTCGTCGCGGGCCTGAACAACGGCAAGCCGATCCTCTACCTCCTCGCCGCTCTGTTCTTCGCCGCTCTGTTCACCATGGCCGCCTACGGCGAACCACGGCACCTCACACGGGCGGGTCAGCGGTTGATCACCGAGAAGGCGAAGGCCAACCCCGACCTCGTCATCTCGAAGGCCACGCGCAAGGGCGGGTACGTCGGGGGCGCCGGGCGCGACATCGGCCTCTCGGTGGCCCTCTTCGGCACCTCCGCGCTCATCCTCGCCCACCCCGCCGCGGCGTCCGCGTTCGGTATCGAGCACACCACCTACGGCGCCATCCCCACCGCCGGCAGCAGCGGGTCGTCGTACACGAGTTCGTCCTGCAGCAGCGGAGGCTGTCGCAGTGGATGCGGCGGCTGACACCCTGCAGGCCGATTCTGTAGACGTTCGGCGTCACATACGCCGCGCGATGTCTACAGAATCCGACGGAGTTGATCGCCACCCGGCGTCAGCAGCACGGTTGGATCCTCTCCTACGCCGGGCTCGTCGCGTGGTTCGCCCTCGGCACGGTGCGCCTCGTCGTCTGGCTCGGGCGCGGCAGGCCCGTCGGCTATCTCGTTGCGGAACTGATCGCCTTCGCCGTTGCCCTCGCCCTGAATTTCACCTTCCGGCGCGACCGCATGACGAAGGTCGGCACCGAGGCGCCGGCACCGCGCGACCTCGGGCTTGCCGTCGGACTCTTCGGCACGGCTGCCCTCTTCGTCGCGGCTCCGGCCTTCGCGGAAACGATCGCCCTCCCGAAACAGGTGTACGGCTCCGTGGCGAGCGACGGCTCCGGCGGCGGCGACTCGGGAGGCTCGGGATCGTCGTGCGGTGGCGGCTGCGGAGGTGGTTGTGGTGGATGATGGCGCCATCAGACCTGGGGAGGGACGTGATGATCACACCTGAGCACATCGCGATGCTGAACGGCCGCATCGCCGCCGTTCAGGCTGGCACCGCAGACCTGCTCGAACGCGGCGCCCTGCGCAGCGACGGCCACACCGTCTCCGCGGGGGCCACCGTTCCCGGCATGACGGACCTGCAGCGAGCCATCCACCGCGCCGTCCACAACGGCGCGCCGCGTGTCGAACAGGACCCCGACGTCGTCGCCCAGCTCGACCTCCTCCAGCGTGACTGTGTGCGCCGGGGCCTCCTGCACCCGCCGAAGCGGCAGCAGGGTGGCCAGCGCGTCACCGAGGGGCTGGCCGTGGGCGCCTTCCTCTTCATCGTGTTGTCCGTGCTGCAGGTACCCGGAGTCGTCATCTTCCTCGTGCTCCTTGCTGTCGGCGCCGGAACCGTCTTCGTCATCCGCCGCCAACCGGCCAAACGTGAGCGCCGCACGAAGCAGGGCATCGCCGCCCTTCAGCAGGCGCGTGCGGAAACCAGCGAGACGGCGCCACTCGGTTCGCGGGTGGCCGCGTTCGGCACCCGCCCGCTCCTGCTTGCCTTCCCCGCAGCGGCCGTCCTCGGCTGGCCGCTCGTCGACTTCGACGACCCGATGATGCAGGCCCAGCGCTGGGCCGGCGGGAACGGCAGCGGCGGCTACTCATGCTCGTCGTCGTCCGACAGCAACGACACCGATGACGCGTGGTGCAGCGGCGGCTACACCTGCGGTTCGGGCGGTTCGTGCAACTCCGGGTCGTGCAGTTCCAGCAGCTGTGGCGGCGGTTCCTCCTGCGGCGGCGGGTGCTCGTCATGACGACGACGCCGTCCACCACGCGCCTGCCCATGCCCTCCGGCGTCGGCATCGGCTGGCGTCAGGAGATCGCGCCCCTGCTCGCGGGGATGCCGGACCTGCGCTGGATCGAGGTCGTCGCCGAGGGCGTCATGCACGGTATGCCACCGGCCCTGCGTCGGCTGCGTGACGACGGTGTCACCGTCATCCCGCACGGCGTGCGCCTCGGCCTCGGCGACGCCGAAGGACTCGACGAGCACCGCATCGCCCACTTCGCCGATGCCGCCCGCATCACAGGGGCGCCGCTCGTCAGCGAGCACATCGCGTTCGTGCGCTCCGGAGGCGTCGAGGCCGGACACCTCCTGCCGCTGCCGCGCACGCGGGAGGCGGCCGACGTCATGGTCGCCAACGTCAAGCGCGTGCAGGCCGAGCTCGACGTCCCGATCGCCCTCGAACCCATCGCGGCCGTCTTCACGTGGCCCGAGGACGAGCTGACCGAGGCGCAGTTCGTCACCGAGATCGTCGAACGCACCGATGCGATGCTGCTGCTCGACATCGCCAACGTCTACGCGAACGCGCGCAACCACGGCTGGGGCGCCCTCGAGCAGGCCCGGGCCATGCCGCTGGAGCGCCTCGCGTACATGCACGTCGCCGGCGGCGTGGAGAACGAGGGCATCTACCACGACACCCACGCCCACCGCGTCGAGCCGGAGGTGCTCGCCCTCATCGCAGAGCTGTCGACGCACACGCAGTTGCCCGCCGCGATGCTCGAACGCGACGGCAACTACCCGCCTGCGAGCGAACTGCTCGGCGAGCTCGACGCCATCGCCGACGCCGCCCGCATGCCGCGCGTCAGCACCCAGGTGTCGGTCGGTGTCTGAGCCGGACGTCAACGCCTCGCTCGCCGCCCGTCAGCGGCAGGTGCTCGACGCCGTCACCGGAACGGCCGCCATCCCCGACGGCTTCGCGGCGTTCAACGTCGACGTCGCACGCCGCGCACTGCTCGACAAGCGGGCGCGCGAACTGCACTACGCGTGGCCGATCCTCGCCGCGTCACTCGGCGAGCACCTGCGACCGCTCTTCGCCGAGTTCGCCGAGCACCGCCCGACCCGCGGCATGCGCAACGACGGGTACGCGTTCGCCACATGGCTCGAAGCGCGCGGCGACCTCCCCCTGGCCGGCGCTCTCGAACTCGCCGAGGCACGCCTCTGGTGGGTCTGGTCCGATGACGACACCCCACCTCAGCGGCGGACGTCACGGATCGCGAGCGCCCGCTTCCCCGGCGGCCGTCTCGTGCGCACGGGCAACCGCGTTCACACGATCGGCCGACCGCGCACGTCCTAGCCGCGCGTGCTCATGTGCTCCCACGGCTTCGACAGGTCGAAGCGGCGCCCGCTGATCTCCGAGACGGCAATACGCACGATCGTGTGCTTCTGCGTGGGCACCCACGGGCGCAGCGGAAGCTGTTCGGCGCGTGCCTTGTCCTGGCCCCCGAGCACCTCGGCCTTGCCGTGGACGACGACGCTGCACGCCTCGGCGTCGCGCCTGCCGTCCGGCGCAGCCACGAGGTCGTCGACCTCGAACGCGACGGCGTCGTTCATCGTCACGCCGAGCAGCTTGCTGCCCTCTGCGGTGCGGAAGTAGACGGCCTCGTGGTCGGAGACGTAGTTGATCGGCACGATCTGCACGTCGCCCACGAGCGTGTAGGCAAGGCGGCCGAACTCGTGGCGGCCGAGAAACTCCCAGCACTCCTTCTCGTCGAGCGGGTGGACGACGTCACGCGGTTCCGCGAACTCGGGCATGGCTCCTCCTGGTGCTACGGCGGGGGCTGGTGCGCCCCGCACCTCCAGCCTGCCCTGCCTGCGGGCGCGGTGGGGACCTTCGGCCCCAGGCCCTTCGTCCCTTCCCTGGGCTACTCTCGAAAGGTCAGCCGCGAGGAGGTGCCCACGTGAACGCAGCCATCGGCCTGATGATCGCCTCGGTCGTCGTCATGGCGCTCATCGTCGTCTTCATCGTGCGCGTCAACAATCAGGTGCAGCGCCAGCAGCGCGAGCGCTACTTCGGCGACATCAGCCACGTGCGCATCCCCGACGACACGAGTGAACTCACCGACCGTCGTCAGCGTCCGAAGCCGCCCTACCGCCCGCTCTGACGCGCGCGAACCCGCGTGGCGTAGAGCAGGAGCATCGCGACGACGCAGCCGACGGCGGTCTCGGCGGCACGATCGAACAGCAGCGGTCCGACGGCCACCTCGTGCCCCAACTGCCCCATGAGCAGGGCGAGTGGCGTGACGAAGATCAACGCGATGCCGTAGTTACGACCCACGAACAATTCCGCCGCGGCTTGGAGCACGGTGAGTGCGAGCACCGCCACGACGCCCCGGGGGTACAGCGGCAGGATGAGCGCGGCGAGGCCCACACCGGCGAAGGTGCCGATGAGGCGGTGCAGCCCACGCGTGAGGCGGGCGCGACGCGTGGCTCCCGTCAGCCCCGCGACGACGGCCACCACGGCCCAGTACGCGTGCGTGCTGCCGTAGAGCGAACCGACGACTGCGCCGACGAGGCCCGCGACGAGGGCTCCCCCGGCGAACAACATGGCCCGCCGACGGTTCGCCTCAACGCTCAGAACCTGCGCGAGATCGAAGCGCGGGAGGACGACCTTCTTCGCACCGTCAGCGCCGCCGCGCGACGATTCGACACGCACCCGGCCCACCTGACTGACGACGACGGAGAACGCCGCCGCGAGCGCCGCCACGGCGAAGGCGACCGGCACGTTGCGCGGGTCGTGCGGCAACGACGTCACGGCCGTGAAGGCGAAGACCGGGAACAGCGGGCCGGGCGGGTGCCAACGCATCCCGTCGGAGAGCAGGGAGGTCGCGCCGGCCACGAGCGTGCCGCCGAGGATGACGGCGAGTTCGCGTTGGGGCATGAGCGAAAGGGCGGTGCCTGCGGTGACGAGCACGGTCAGGACGCTGCCGACGACGATCTGTTCCCCCGCGCGCCGGGCGTGCTGCTGCCCTCGCGCGTACAACGAGGTGAAGGCTCCGAAGGCGGCGAACATCGTCCACTGCGGACGGTCGAGGACGACGAGCACGAGCAGCGGGACGAAGACGGAGACGGCCGCGCGAACCGCGACACGGTGCGCTCCGGCGTGGGGCCCGACGGTGAAGAAATCGGTGAGAAAACCGGAGTTCGAACGCTGGGAGGCCACCGCTCGACGGTACGCCGCACATGAGCCGCACACCTCATCGCGAGCACCCTCGCGGCCCGTGATGTTGCTCATCCTGACGGCGTCGACGCGCGAATGTTCCTCGCGCAGTTGGGCGTTCGACCTGGGCGCCCCGGCGGGGGCTATCCACGCGACAGGCGATCGGTACCACACCGCGAAGGTGGATTCGGGCAATCCGGCGGGCTAATCTCGTGAGCAAGTAGTGGTGGCCGCATCCGAGAAACCTCCCTGACCGCAACACGCCACCCGAGGAGTTTGAACATGTTCGCACTCGCCATCGTGCTGCTCATCGCAGCCGCTGCCCTCGTCCTGTGGGTCATCTTCGGACTCAACGACGCAGGCAACAACAAGATCCACTTCGACGGCTTCGGCATCACCGCCGACCTCAGCCCCCTCACCCTGTTCCTGCTCGGCGCCCTCGCGCTGCTGCTCGTGTGGGCCGCCACGCGCCTCATCGCCGCCGGCACGAAGCGCGGCATGCGCAAGCGTCGCGAGCGCAAGACGCTGGAGAAGGAGCACAAGCTTCACGAGAAGGACCGTCTCGCCGCCGAGCGCGACCGCGACGCCCTGCGTGACGAGCGTGACGCCGAAGCCCACCAGCGTGAGACCGCCGAGGCCCGCCAGCGCGTCGCCGAGCGTGACGTCGCCCGCTCCGAGGACGACCACCGCACGGACGCCAACTACGTGCGCGGCACCGAGCCGCAGCGCGGCGCGCACAGTGACGTGCGAGACGCTGACGTGCGTGACGCCGGCACGGACGGTCGCCACTACCGCGACTGATCCACAGCGTCACTCATGACGAAGGGGTGCCCCACCGATTCGGTGGGGCACCCCTTCGTCATGGGCGAGGGTCAGCTCTTCGCGGGCTCTCCCTTCGACTCCTTCTTCGGCGCCGGCTTCGAGTTGGCGGCGTCGACGAACGCGTGACGCGGCGACTCGAGATCCATGAGCGCGCTGGCGTCGCGGCCGAACATGAGACCGACGGCCCAGTTACCGAGGATGCGCGCCTTGCGCTCGAACGTCGGCATCGCGTACGCGTGGTAACCGCGGTGCATCATCCACGCCGGCAGACCGCGCAGACCGAACTTGCCGACCTGGGCCACACCCTTACCGACACCGAGACCGGCGACCGAGCCGATCGTCTTGTGCTTGTACTGCTTGAGCTCGCCGCCCCCGCGGATGACGGTGAGGATGTTGCTCGCGAGCACCGGCGCGTGACGCAGCGCGTGCTGAGCGTTCGGCACGCAGAAGCCGCCGGGGCCCATGCCCGTGACGTCGGGAACGGCCGCGTTGTCGCCCGCGCCCCAAGCGCCCTCGACGACGTTGCCGTCGTCGTCACGCACGCGCAGGTCGGTGCCGACCGTGAGGCGGCCACGGTCGTCGATCGGCAGGTCGGAGTCGACGAGCACCGGGTTCGCCTTGACGCCCGCGTTCCACACGATGGTGTCGGCGTCGAACTCCTCGCCGGTCGACAACACGATGTGCTTGTTCTCGCAGCTCTTGAGCTGCGTGTCGAGGTAGACGTCGACGCCGCGCTCGCGCAGGGAGGCGACGACCCACTTCGCCTGCTCCTCGCTGACCTCGGGCATGACGCGGCTCATGGCCTCGACGAGCACGAAGCGCGGGTCTTCGGGCGACAGGCGCGTGTAGTGCTTGATGGCGTCCTTCACCATGTCCTGGATCTCGGCGATCGCCTCGATGCCGGCGAACCCGCCGCCGACGAAGACGAACGTCAGCGCACGCTTGCGCTCCTCGGGGTCGGTGAGGACGGCAGCCTCGTCGAGGCGCGCGAGGACGTGGTCACGCAGCGTGACGGCTTCCTCGATCGTCTTGAAACCGATGCCCTCCTCGGCGAGGCCGGGGATCGGCAGGGCGCGCGGCACGGAGCCGGCGGCCATGACGATGTGGTCGTACTCGAGCGTGAAGTCGTCACCGAGCTCGGGGTCGACGTTGACCGTGCGGTTCGCGTGGTCGATCGACGTCACCTTGCCGGTGATGATGTCGGCACCCTTGAGGTGACGGCGCAGCGGAACGAGCGCGTGACGCGCCTCGATGGAACCGGCCGCGACCTCGGGGAGGAAGGGCTGGTAGGTCATGTAGGGGTTCGGGTCGACGACCGTCACCGAACCTTCACCCTGGTTCAGCCCCGCGAGGAGCTTCTTCGCCGTGATGAAGCCGAGGTATCCGCCGCCGACGATGAGGATGCGGGGGCGAACGTTCGTGTTCTGCGAGAAAGGCATGCCTTCACTCTAGAACCGTTCGAGGCACCGGTCGAAATGCAGAGGGCAAGCGACCAACTGTCGGTGATGACGCTCGCCCGCGTGTGGTTCCGGCCTCGTCAGTTCAGCTGTCCGAACGGGTCTCAGAGCTCGAGGACGAGTTCCTTGCCCTTGCAGCGGCTGACGCAGATCATCATGACGTCGCCCTCCTCGCGCTCGTCGTCCTCGAGGACGGAGTCGCGGTGGTCGATCTCGCCGGAGACGACGCCCGTCTCGCAGGTGCCGCAGATGCCCTCGAGGCACGAGCCGAGCACCGAGATGCCGTTCTCACGCACGACCTCGAAGATCGACTTGTCGGCCGGCACCGTGAGGCGCATGTCGGACTCCTCGAGGACGATCTCGAACTCGGAGTTGTCCGAGTCGTCGATCTCCTTGGGCGTGAAGCGCTCGACGTGGGCGACGAGCGTCGCGCGCGTGCGGCACTGGTTTTCGACCGCTTCGAGCAGACGCTCGGGGCCACACGAGTAGACGAGTGCAGCACCCTCGGCCTCGATCTGGTCGAACATGCCCTGCAGGTCGAAGGCACCCTTCGGGTCCTTGGCCCAGAGCGTCACCTTGTCGCCGTGCTGGGCGAGCTCGTCACGGAAGGCCATCGTCGCCTCGCTGCGGCCGAGGTAGTACAGGTGCCAGTTCTTCCCGGCGGCCTCGACCTCGCGGATCATCGGCATGATCGGCGTGATGCCGATGCCCCCGGCGACGAAGACGTACTTGGGTGCCTTGCGCAGT
Organism: Dermacoccus sp. PAMC28757; assembly: GCF_014302635.1. Taxonomy (NCBI): domain Bacteria; kingdom Bacillati; phylum Actinomycetota; class Actinomycetes; order Micrococcales; family Dermacoccaceae; genus Dermacoccus; species Dermacoccus sp. PAMC28757. Next base: position 439,808 of record NZ_CP060292.1, read on the forward strand.
TCGAAGTGGTTGCGCGGGCCGTAGCTGACGAGTTCGTCGCCGGCCTTGAGCGTGTCGTGGACGTAGGAGGAGCCGCCGCGCGACTCGACCTCGCGCAGCACCGCGACGCGGTAGCAGGAGCGGTCGGCCACGTCACCGCAGAGGGAGTACTGGCGGATCGTCTCGGCGAACGGGTCATGCTCGGGCATCGCGCCGGCTTCGGCGGCCTGCATCTGGGCCGCGTCGACGCCGCCCAGGACGAGGTCGAGGTGCGAGCCGGGCGTCCACGGCGGCAGGTCGCTGCCGTCCTTGGACCGCAGGGTGAGGAGACGGACGCCGTCGGCAGCTTCGTCGATGGTGTCGACGACGAGCAGGGTCGACGATTCCGGCTGGGTCGATTCCGAGATCATGCGCTTCTCCTTCGGCGGTGCTGACACTCCGCGGCCCTTTCGTTCGGGTGCGAACGAGTCACCAGTGTACGCACCACATCATGCATCTGTGACCTACGTCTCAATCGTTGCCCCGAAGTCTTTCGGGGCCGAACGAAACGTCCTAGCGTAGGGACATGACTCAGCGCGTCCTCATCGTCCAACACGACCACTGCTCCCCTCCCGGCGCCGTCGCGGAGCGTTTCCGCGAGCGCGGCTACGAGGAGACGCTCTTCCAGATCGTGCCGGAAGCCGATTTCGAGAACCCGGGCGTCGAGGTGGAGTTCCCCGACGTTCGCGGGTTCGACGCGATCGTCGTCATGGGCTCGTACTGGTCGGCGTGGGACGACGACCTCATCGGCTCGTGGCTGCGCCCCGAGATGGAGATGCTGCGCGGGGCTGACGAAGCCGGCGTGCCGGTGCTCGGCATCTGCTTCGGCGGGCAGCTGCTGGCGCGCACGCACGGCGGCTCGGTGGCGCGTGCCCCGGAGCCGGAGATCGGCTTCGTCGAGGTGACGAGCGAACGTGAGGAGCTGGCTCCGGGCGGACGCTGGTTCGCGTGGCACTACGACCGCTGGCAGCTGCCGCCGCAGGGCGTCGAGTTCGCGCGCAACGCGATGGCGTCACAGGGATTCATCCTCCGCAAGAACCTCGCCGTCCAGTTCCACCCGGAGCTGTCGTCGGACATGCTGACCGGCTGGTGCGACAACGGTGGCCGCGAGATGCTCGCCGGCATGGGCCGCAGCGCCGACGACCTCATCGCGCAGGCGCGCGACTGGGACGAGCGCGGTCGCGAGCGCGCCCACGCCGTCGTCGACGGATTTCTCGACAACGTGGCGTCACAGGAGGCCCGTGCTTCGTGAATGCCGTGATGGGATTGATGGGATGAACCGATGAGCGTTCAGATTGCCGTGAGCCTGCCCAGCACTGCGGTTGCCTTCCTCAACCACAGCGTGGCTGCAGGGGAAGCGCCGAGTCGAGCCGCGCTCATCACGATCGCGCTCGAGCGAGAGTTGCGCCATCGTCTGGCCATGCGCGACACGGAAATCCTGAGCCAGGTCGGGCCCGCGGACGAACTGGACGACCTCGTGCTCTGGGGCGGTCGCTCCTTCGACGATCTCGACTGAGCCGCGGCCGCCCACTCACGGGGTCAGGGCTGGCCGGGCTTGAGGGCCACCCACAGCCCCTCGGCTTCGGCACACAGGCGTTCGCCCGCCCACAGCGAGCCGCGGATGAATTGCTTGCGCCCCTCGATGCGATCGACGGTGGCCGTCACCGTCAGCGTCTCGTCGACCGGCGCGACGGAGCGGAAGTTCACGGTGAGGTACGCCGTGCGACTGGGGTCGAGCTCGGCTTCCAGAGCGAGCGCTCCGAGGACGTCGTCGAAGAGCAGGCAGATCGCGCCGCCGTGGACGACGGAGTTCTCCCCGACGTGGAACGTGCCGAAGCGGACGCTGCCGGAGAACGAGTCGCCGACGTAGGTGCCGTCGACGACGGACGGCACGAGGGTCTGCGCGCGGCCGACGGTGTCGACTCGACCCCAGACTCGCTCGGGTTCGGGGGCTCCGGCGCCGCGCAGAATGGTGTTCACCTCGCGCAGGTGTTCCGTGATTTCGGCGGCCTGAGCGGCGTCGAGGCGAGAGGCGGCCACGAGGTCGAGCAGCTCGCGTATTTGCGTCGCCACCGAATCGTGGGCATCGATCGTCTCGGGCGGCACCGTGTTCTCACGCAGGGCGTGCAGGGCGGCGATGGCGTCGCGCTCGGTCATGGGTTCTCCTCTGAGTTCGGCATCGCCGGGGCGGGCGCCGGCCTGTGCGCATGATGCCCCGAGCAGGGCGAGTACGTCGAGGGTGCCTGGTGACGAGGGAAAGGTTCAGGCGAGGTCGTCGGCGTACTGACGCGCGCAGAAGTCACGCAGATCCTCCGCGAGCGCGGCCAGCTCGCCCGCTGCGTGATGATCGGGCGACCATGCGGCCCGCAGCGACTGTGTGAGCACCTGGCCGTCGACGTCGAGCACCCGCCGCGGTACGAGGCCGAAGCGCGGGTCGTTCGTCAGCACCGCGATGCCGCGGCCGGACGCGGCGATTGCCTGGGCCGCCTCCGGGGAGTCGACCTCCTGCAGGTGTGCCGGCGCGAGCCCCGCGTCCTCGAAGGCGCGCGAAAGAACCTTCCGCACCGGGTAGCGACCGGGCAGGACGACGAGGGGGTCGGCGGTCGCGAGGGTCGCGAGCGAGAGGGTGCGCGGCGCTTCGTGGCTCTGCGCCTCGTCGTCCGCCGAGGGTCGTGAACCGACGTAGGCGCGCACCGGTAGCTCGGCGATGATCATCGACGCGAGGCCGCTCGGGGCGGGCGCCGGGGCGACGACGAAGTCCGCGCCCTCGTCGAGCGCGGCGAAGACGTCGTCGCTCGGGCGTGCGACGACGTTCGGCGTCGGCGAGGCGCCGTCGTCAGCGGGTCGCGAGGCGAGGAACGGTGCGATCACGTCGCTCAGGGTTGTCGGCGGAGCGGCGAACGTCAGCGAGACGAGACGTCCGGCCGCGAGCGAGGTCGCGGTGCGTTTGATGAAGGCCTCGCGCTCGAGGAGATCCCGGGCGAGGGCGAGCAGTTCCGCACCCGCGGCGGTGAGGCGGACGCCACCCTCGGAGCGGGCGAAGAGCGTCACGCCGAGTTCGTGTTCGAGACCGCGGATCTGCCTCGACACCGCCGGCTGGCTGACGTGGACGGCGGCCGAACCGCCCGTCACGGTGCCGGCGTCGGCCACGGCAACGAAATAGCGCAGCGCCCGTAGCTCCACTGGCCCCTCCTCGCGCCGCCGGTCGACTCTTCGTCGAGCCATAACAGAAAGGCATGACAGGCAGCCGAAACAAGTATTGGACAGCCTAGCCGCGATCGCCCAACCTGAGTGACGCACACCACTCCCCACCTTCGGAGGTATCGATGTCGTCCGACGAGATCGTCACGAACCCGGCCCCGCTGCCGGGCATGTCCGCGGCGGCCATGGGCCCGCTGCGCGGATACCTCGACGAGGCGATGGGCTTCATCACCGAGTGGATGAACGAGTACGGCCCCTCCACGCCACACCCGACGCAGGAGGTGGACGCCGACGCGTTCCACGGCGCCTTCGAGGAACTGACGACGCGCCTGCGCGCGAACTACCCGTTCTTCCACCCGCGCTACGTCGGGCAGATGCTCAAGCCACCGCACCCGGCGGCCGTCGTCGGCTACCTCACGACGATGCTCATCAACCCGAACAACCACGACCTCGACGCGGGCGCCGCGACGACGCGTATGGAGCAGGAGTGCGTCGACGCCATCGCGCACATGTTCGGCTGCCGCGCGCATCGTCAGTCGATGGAGGGCAAGAACGGTTCGTCAGCGAGCTTCGGTGTGCCGCATGACGACTCGGAGCACGAGAGCGGCATGTGCCACCTCGGGCACCTCACGACGTCGGGCACCGTGGCCAACCTCGAGGCGCTGTTCGTCGCACGCGAGACGCATCCGCGCAACGCCATCGCGCACAGCGCCGACGCGCACTACACGCACGGGCGCATGAGTCACCTGCTCAACGTGCCGTCGGTCGCCGTACCCACCGACTCGCGTGGACGCATGGATCTCGTGGCGCTGGAACGCCTCATCTCGGCGGGCGGCATCGGCACCGTCGTCCTGACGGCCGGAACGACGGGCTTGGGGGCCGTCGATCCGATCGACAAGGCGATTCCGCTGTGCCGCAAGTACGGCGTGCGCGTGCACGTCGACGCGGCGTACGGCGGTTTCTTCCGCCTGCTCGCCGAGGAGGGCGACGACCTTCTCGCGCCGGACGTGGCCGCCGCCTTCCGGGCGATCGACGAGGCCGACTCCGTCGTGATCGACCCGCACAAGCACGGCCTGCAGCCGTACGGCTGCGGCGCGGTGCTGTTCCGCGACCCGAACGTGGCCAACTTCTACGACCACACCTCGCCGTACACGTACTTCACGAGCGGTGACGACCTGCACATGGGCGAGATCTCGCTCGAGTGCTCGCGTTCGGGCGCGTCCGCGGCGGCGCTGTGGATGACGCTCCAGCTGCTTCCGCTCACGCGGGAGGGCATGGGCGAGATCGTCGCGCCGGGACGTCGCGCCGCGCTGGCGTGGGCCGAGAAGCTGCGCAACTCGGAGGTGTTCGACCTCTACCAGGAGCCCGACCTCGACATCGTCAGCTACTTCCCGAAGGGCGACTCTCTCGCCGATGTCGACCGCCGTTCGGGCGCGATCCTCACGAACGGCATGAAGGCGCCGCGTGACGAGTCGCTCTTCGTCGCGACCTACCAGGTGAAGCCCGACGACATGACGAACCGTGGCCACGACGTTCCCGGCGAGGCTCGCGAGGCGGGCGCGCGCATCCTGCGCAGCGTGACGATGAAGCCGGAGACCGAGCCCCTCATCGACGACATCCACGCCGCCGTCGAGAAGCTCGCCCGCGCCGTCGACGCCTGACCCGATGTTGAGCGGCGTGCGCGGCACCGGTGCCGCGTTTCCCAGGCAACATCGCGCCACGCCGTAGGGTGGAGGCATGGCACTCAACACGGCCTTTGCGGTCCTGCCCGGTCTGACGATCGACACGCTGCCCAGCGGCATTCTCGACCCGACGACGGACTACGTCACGGGCGAGGAGGCCATCTCCAACGCGCTGCCGGCGGGGTACGTCGGCGCGTTCACGGCGCGTACGGATGACGACGAGGACGCGGTCGTCCTCGTCGGCTACGAGCTCATGGTGCAGCCCGACCTCATCCCCGACATCGCGGACGAGGCCGTCACCGCGGTTTTCGCGGGCAACTCGAAGACGTGGCTGCTCATCGTCGACGGCGACGAGCAGAGCCGCATGCTGACGCTCGACGCGTCGGGCGTCACGGCGGAGGACGGCGAGCCCGTCGAGGGCGAACCGACCGCCATCATCGACGGCGACCCCGAGAAGACCCTCAAGCAGGCCGTCGTCGACCTCACCGGCATCGACCTCGACGCCGTCGTCGCCGACAAGGGCGTCCTCGTCATCGTCGAGGACTGAGGATTCACCGATAGGTCTTGCTATCGGCTGTAGTCTGTAGGCATGGCGACGGGCTTGGAGGAGATCGCAGCCGCGAGCGACCGCATGACGCGTGACGCTCGCGCCATGTTGACCGCTGCCGTCCGCGACGCACACCGCGAGGGAATGTCCCAGCGCGAGATCGCCCGGCGTATCGGACGCAGCCAGCCTGAGGTGTCGCGCCTCATCCGCTTTGACGGGTCCGGACCTCTTGCCCGCAGGTTGCGCGCCCACCGCCAAGCGGTGATCCACCTCATCGAGGATGCCGGGGGACGCAATGTGCGTGTCTTCGGCTCCGTCGCCACGGGCCGCGAGCACGCCGGCTCGGACATCGATCTCTTGGCGGACCTCAGCCTCGCTGACCTCAGCCTGCTCGACCTCGAGCGCCTCCAGTCACGACTCACCGAAGAAGTGGGCGCGACAGTGGAACTCACGCCCGACTCGGGGCTGAGGCCCTACCTACGCGAACGCGTCCTGAAGGAAGCCGTTCCGCTGTGAGCCCCACCGGACGCACACCCGCCGAGAACGTTGAAGAAGCCCGCTACCACTTGCAGTTCGTCGTGACCTACCTCGACGAACCCGCTACGCAAGTTGCGACGGACGCCTCCTGCGAACCACCGCAGAACGGGATGTCCCAACCCTTCTGACTCGCCTCACAGCCGAGCTCACCTGACGATCGGACCGCGCGTCAGCGTGCGTCGGGCATCCCTCGCCCCCCACTCGCGCGAGATGTCGCAATTGGGGACAGACCAGGCACAAAGATCCCCACTCGCGCGATTCGTCGCGCAAGTGGGGATCTTTGGCGGTCGGATCACTCCGCCCAGGTCACCTTAACCGGGAACTTCTTCACACCATTGACGAAGTTGGAGCGCACGCGCTTCACGTCGCCGACGAGCTCGATCTTGTCGATGCGCGGCAGCAGCTCCTCGAGCAGCAGGCGAATCTCGAGGCGGGCGAGGTTGTTGCCGAGGCACAGGTGCGGCGAGCCCTTGCCGAACGTCATGTGGTCGACGTTCTTGCGCGTCACGTCGATCTTGTTCGGGTTCTCGAAGACGTCCTCGTCACGGTTGCCCGAGCCGAACCACATGACGACCTTGTCGCCTTCCTTGATCTGCTTGCCACCGAGCTCGACGTCCTTTGTCGCCGTGCGGCGGAAGTGGTAAACCGGCGTCGCCCAGCGCAGCAACTCCTCGAGGCCGGACTCGATGAGCGACGGGTCCTCCTTGAGCAGCTTGAACTGGTCGGGCTGCGCGATGAGGCCCAGCATGATCTGGCTGATCGCGTGGCGCGTCGTCTCGTTGCCGGCGATGACGAGCAGCGAGAAGTAGTTGTTGAAGTCCTGGTCCGAGAGCGGCACGCCGTCCTCGGGCATCTTGTTGGCGAGGATCGAGACGAGGTCCTTGCCCTCGCCGCCGACGCGCTTGTCACGCAGGTCGCGCCCGTAGTCCCAGACGTCCTGCACGGTGGGCGAACGGAACGGCAGGTGGCGGTACTTCTCCGACTCGGGCGAGTCGAGCAGGTGCTGCGTGTAGTCCGGGTCGGTGTTGGCCACCATCTCGTTGCCCCACGCGATGAGCTGCGGCGTGTGGTCGCGCGGCACGTCGAGCAGGCGCGCGAGCACCTGGATCGGGAAGTCGGCCGAGATCTTCTCGACGAAGTCGAACTCGCCGTCGGGCGACGTCTTCTTCGCCTCGTCGATCGTGTTCTTCGTCAGCTCGCGCAGGAACGCCTCGTAGTTCTTGAGGAGGTTGCGCGGCGAGAACTCACGCTGGATGAGCTTGCGCAGCGCCGTGTGACGCGCGCCGTCCGTCTCCAGCATGGAACGGCGGAAGTCCATGAGGTCGTCGTCGACGTCCTCGAGGTTGACGAACTTCTCCGACGTGAACGTCTCGGAGTCCTTGTCGACGGCCCAGATGTCGTCGTACTTCGTGACGGCCCAGAAGCCCTTGCCGTCGGACTCCTCGTTCCAGTGCACCGGGTCACCGGCGCGCAGGGCGGCGAACTGGGCCCAACCCTCGTTGTCGCGGAACCTGTCGAGGTTCGCGAGGTCGACGTCTTCGAGCGTGTACTGGCTGCTGGGTGCGGCACCCACGTCAGTGGTCATGTCGGTCTCCTTCGATCGCTGAAGTCTGGATCACAGGTGGTAGGTGTACTCACGGAACTCCCAGTCCGTGATGAAGGCGTTGAAACGCTCGATCTCGTTGCGCTTGTACGCGAGGAAGGTCGTGACGAAGCCCTCGCCGAGCACCTCGCGCATCTCCGAGTCGGCCTCGAGGGCGTCGAGCGCCTCGCACAGGGACGAGGGCAGCTTGGGCGAACGCTCCGGGTCGTAGCCGTAGCCCTCGAGCGCGGGGCCCGGGTCGATCTCGTTCTTGATGCCGAGGTAGGCCGCGGCCAGCGTCGCCGCCGTGAGCAGGTAGGGGTTGGCCGACGCGTCGCCGAGGCGCAGCTCCAGGCGCGACGCCGAGCCACGCTCCGGAGGGATGCGCACCATCGCGCTGCGGTTGTCGAGACCCCAGTCGATGAGCCACGGGGCGAGCGTGTCCGGCCCGAAGCGCTTGTAGGAGTTGATCGTCGGGTTCGCGAGCGCCGCGAGCGCCGGGGCGTGCTTGAGGATGCCGCCGATCGCGTGGTGAGCGACGGCGGAGAGGCCGTTGTGGCTGTTCGGGTCGTCGAAGAGGTGGTTGCCCGCGGCGTCCTGCGTCGAGAAGTGCAGGTGGAAGCCCGAGCCGCCCTCATCGTTGAACGGCTTGGCCATGAACGTCGCGAGCTTGCCCCCGGCGCGCGCCATCTCCTTGACGGCGGCCTTGAAGCGGAACGCGCGGTCGGAGGCGTCGAGTGCGTCGGAGTGCCAGAGGTTGATCTCGAACTGGCCGGAGCTGAACTCGTGGTTCGCGGCGATGACGTCGAGGTCGTAGGCGCCGAGCTGACGCAGCGAGGCGAGCAGAACGTTCTCGGGGTCGCCGCGCAGGCCGGAGACGTAGACGTTGCCGGGGCTCTCGCCGTAGCGCGCCCAGCCGGAGTCGTTCGTGTCCGACTCCTCGAGGAGGTAGAACTCGAGCTCCGGGCCGCAGATCGGGGTGCCCGCGATGGAGCTGAACTTCTCGATGACCTGCTTGAGGACGTAGCGCGGGCTCTCGGCGGACGGCGAACCGTCCGGGTTGAACACGTCGGCGATGACGTGGGCGACGCCCGGCTCCCACGGCACGGTCTTGATCGTCGCGATGTCGGGGTAGGCCACGATGTCGGGCAAACCCGCGGCGAGGCCGCCCTCGATGTCGACGACGTCACCCATGGGCGTCGTGCCGTAGACGCTGCGGCAGAACGCGACGCCGTGGCCGGTGGTGCGCTCGAAGCGGTTGACCAGCAGATCCTTGCTGCGGTCGGTGCCGATGATGTCGGAGTAGCCGAGGCGGACGACGTCGATGCCCTCCGCCGCACACTTGCTCATGGCTTCCGCCATTAGCCTCGAGTCGATCTTCGTCATGCCATCGCCTTTCACGCCTTTGTGAGCGAACGCCTCCCCCGACGGTTGCCGTGCCGGGAGTGAGTCAAAAGGTCGTTCGGATCCGAACAGTAGCCGTGTGACTCAGACCACACAACCCCTCTTGATCGGGTAGCCTAGCCGGTGTCGTACGGACACGAACGATTTCTCGGCAACAAACTTGCGGCACGGGCCGCAGACGGTGAAAGGGTGCACGCACATGAGCGACCAGAAGGGCTTCTTCTACCCCCGCACCGCCGGCGGAACCTCGGGCATCATCCCGAGCCCGCCGTGGTACTACTCGGGCGACCTGCTGACGGTCGAGTACCGCACCAACCCGGAGCGTGTGCGCGAACTCCTGCCCGCCCCACTGGAACTCGCTGACGAGGACCCGGGCGCCGTTGCGCTCATCTGGGCCGAGTGGCAGAGCTGCTCCAGCTCCCGCGAGGAGCTGCTCGACCCGGTGCGCGCCCAGTACAAGGAGGCGTTCGTCGTCGTCCGCTGCTCGTACAAGGGCAAGACGTTCAGCCGCTGCGTCTACATCTGGGTCGACAAGGACTTCGCGATCGGCCGCGGCCTGCACCAGGGCTACCCGAAGAAGCTCGGCTCGATGTGGCAGACGCGCCCCCACCCCTTCGCGCAGGGTGCGCCGCAGATCGCCGAGGGCGGCATGTTCGGTGCGACGCTCGCCGCCGGCGACCGTCGTCTCGCCGAGGCCGTGCTGACGCTGCGTGAGCCGAGCGAGACGAACGGCTTCGTCAACGGCCACCCGATGGCCCACCACCGCATCTACCCCGACATCGCCCGCGGGGCGACGGGCGACGCCTACAGCGAGCTCATATCGTCCGGCGCGGCCGAGTTCGAGGGCGGGCAGGCGTGGCGTGGTGACATCGATCTGCGCCTGTTCGAATCGCCCACGGAGGAACTCGCCGCCCTGGAGGTCGACGAGATCATCGGCGGCTACTACCGGCAGATCGGCGTCGTCTGGAACGGCGGCGAGACGCTCGAACGTCTCGTGTGAGCCAGGCGGCCGCGAAGGGCGGCAGCCTGCGTCGCAGATGAGTTCGTGGACACATGGCACGCAGCGTCACGCCGCCGACCCACCCCACCCCGGACGGGTGTAGTGTGAGGTGGATCACTACGAGGGGGGAAGGGATGCGGCACAAATCCCGTCCACAGGGTTGCGCCTGCGGGTGCGGCCCCGGCTGCGTCCACGCTCGGCTCGCCGACGCGATCCCCCTCGTCAGTTCGCTGTTGAGCTCGACGGCACGCGACGAGGGTCTTGTCATCGCCATCGCGGACCGCGAGGCACGCCTGCACTACGTCGACGGAGACTCCCGCGCCCGCAGCCGCGCCGAGAGCATCGGCTTCACCGCGGGGGCGAACTGGTCGGAGGCGCAGGTCGGCACGAACGCGCCGGGCCGAGCTGTGGCCCGCGGCGAGGCGGTCTCGATCCATCGCGAGGAGCACACGCGCCCGGACGTCCACCCGTTCAGCTGCTCCGCGGCGCCGCTCGTCGACCCCGTCACCGGCGAGGTGCTCGGCGCTCTCGACGTGACGGGAGGTGACGCTGCGGCAGACCGGCGCACCCTCGCACTCGTGCAGGCCACCGCGGCCGCGGTGGCTCGTGAACTTCGCCTCGCCGGGGTGCCGGTCGGCCCTCCACCGCACACGAGCGCGCGGCTGCGTCTCGTCCATCACGGCCGCCCCTGCATCGAAACGGGTACGGCCACCCACGCACTCACCGACCGCCACGCCGAACTCCTCGCGACACTCGCGCTCAAACCCCAAGGCCTCAGCGCCGACGAGATCGGGGCCCTCGTCTACCCGGACGGCACGCCGCCCGCCACCATCCGCGGCGAGTTGCTGCGGCTTCGTCGACGGCTCGACACGATTCCCGGCGCGCCGAACCTCGAAAGCCGCCCCTACCGCCTCACGGGGCCACTGCTCATCGATGCCGTCCAGGTCACGGAGCATCTGCGTCGCGGCGAGCACGATGAAGCCCTCGAGCTGTATCGCGGAGCCTCGCTGACGCACAGCGAGGCGGAGCCCGTCGTCGACCTGCTGCGTTCGACGTCCGGGTCGCTGCGCGAAGCGATGCTCAGTGACGCCACTCCCGAGACCCTTCTGCGCTATCTCGACCTGCCCGAAGCCACCGATGACGTCGAGTCGTGGCACATGGCACTCACCGTCCTGCCACCGCGTGCGCCACAGCGGGCCATCGTTCTCACGCATCTCGAACAGCTCGACACTCGTCTGCGCCAGGCGAACTGACGCCCGCACAGCGCGTTGCACGGGCAGTGCAACGTTGATGCAACGCAGCCCTTCGTAACGTGACGCACATCACGCAACCCCGCGTCACATTCCGCGGGCTCAGGGAAAGGAAGCTGCGATGACGGTCTACGCCAACCCGGGAACCGAGGGCTCCAAGGTCGAGTTCAAGAAGCGCTACGAGCACTTCATCGGCGGCGAATGGGTCGCGCCGAAGAAGGGGCAGTACTTCGAGAACCCCACCCCGGTCACCGGCAAGACGTTCTGCGAGGTGGGCCGCGGCACCGCCGAGGACATCGAGGCCGCCCTCGACGCGGCATGGGCGGCGGCACCGACGTGGAACAAGACCTCGCCCGCGGAGCGGGCACTCATCCTCAACCGGATCGCCGACCGGATGGAGGAGAACCTCGAGAAGATCGCCGTCGCGGAGACGTGGGACAACGGCAAGCCGGTGCGCGAGACGCTCAACGCCGACATCCCCCTCGCGATCGACCACTTCCGCTACTTCGCCGGTGCCATCCGCGCGCAGGAAGGCAGCCTCTCGCAGATCGACGAGGACACCGTCGCTTACCACTTCCACGAGCCGCTCGGCGTCGTCGGGCAGATCATCCCGTGGAACTTCCCCATCCTCATGGCTGTGTGGAAGCTCGCGCCGGCGCTGGCGGCCGGCAACTGCGTCGTCCTCAAGCCCGCCGAGCAGACGCCCGCGTCGATTATGGTGCTCATCGAACTGATCGAGGACCTCCTCCCCGCAGGAGTCGTCAACGTCGTCAACGGGTTCGGCGTCGAGGCCGGCGCGCCGCTCGCATCGAACAAGCGCATCCGCAAGATCGCGTTCACGGGTGAGACGACGACCGGCCGCCTCATCATGCAGTACGCCTCGGAGAACCTCATCCCGGTGACGCTCGAGCTCGGCGGCAAGAGCCCCAACATCTTCTTCGAGGACATCGCGCAGGCCGACGACGCGTTCTACGACAAGGCGCAGGAGGGCTTCACCCTCTTCGCTCTCAACCAGGGCGAGGTGTGCACCTGCCCGTCACGCGCGCTCGTCCAGGAGTCGATCTACGACCAGTTCATGGCCGACGTCGTCGAGCGCACGAAGAAGATCAAGGCCGGTAACCCGCTCGACGACTCGACGATGATCGGTGCGCAGGCCTCCAACGACCAGTTGCAGAAGATCCTTTCCTACCTCGACATCGGCCAGAAGGAAGGCGCGAAGGTGCTCACCGGTGGTCGGCAGGCCGAGTTGGACGGCGATCTGGGAGGCGGCTTCTACGTCGAGCCGACCATCTTCGAGGGCACGAACAACATGCGGATCTTCCAGGAGGAGATCTTCGGGCCGGTCGTGTCCGTGGCGAAGTTCGGCACGTACGACGAGGCACTGAAGATCGCGAACGACACCCTTTACGGCCTCGGCGCCGGCGTGTGGTCCCGCAACGGCAACACCGCCTACCGCGCGGGCCGCGACATCCAGGCCGGCCGCGTGTGGGTGAACAACTACCACAACTACCCGGCGCACGCGGCGTTCGGCGGCTACAAGAGCTCGGGCATCGGGCGGGAGAACCACCTCATGATGCTCGACCACTACCAGCAGACGAAGAACCTCCTCGTCTCCTACTCGGAGAACAAGCTCGGCTTCTTCTGAGCCGACCCGCATCACCGATCAGATCGCAACCACACGAAGGGAAGAGTCATGAGCACCATGCAAGCTGCAGTCGTGGACGTCTTCGGCGAAGACCTGAACGTCAAGGATGTGGAACTGCCGGAACCCGGGCCGGGTCAAGCGCTCGTCAAGCTGATCGCATCGGGTGTGTGCCACACCGACCTGCACGCCAAGGACGGTGACTGGCCGGTCAAGCCCGAACCGCCGTTCATCCCCGGCCACGAGGGAGTCGGCGTCGTCGAGAAACTCGGCGAGGGCGTCACCGAACTCGCCGTCGGCGACATGGTGGGCAACGCCTGGCTCGCCTCCGCGTGCGGCACGTGCGAGCACTGCCGCAACGGCTGGGAGACGTTGTGCGAGGCGCAGACCAACGGCGGGTACAGCGTCAACGGCTCGTTCGGGCAGTACATGCTCGTCGACGCCACGTTCGCCGCTCGCATCCCCGAGGGCGCGGACCCCCACGAGATCGCTCCCGTGCTGTGCGCCGGCGTCACCGTGTACAAGGGTCTGAAGGTGACGGAGGTGCGCCCCGGGCAGTGGGTCGTCATCTCCGGCATCGGCGGGCTGGGGCACATCGCCGTCCAGTACGCCAAGGCCATGGGCATGCGGATCGTCGCCGTGGACGTCGCCGACGACAAGCTGGAGCTCGCGAAGAAGCACGGCGCGGAGGTCACGGTGAACGCCGCGGTCGAGGACCCGACGCAGGCCGTCCTCGACGCCACAGGCGGTGGCGCCCACGGCGTCCTCGTCACGGCGGTGCACCCCAAGGCGTTCGGCCAGGCCATCGGCATGGCGCGTCGCGGGGGAACCATCGTGTTCAACGGTCTTCCCCCGGGTGATTTCCCGGCGCCGATCTTCGACGTCGTCCTCAAGGGCCTGACGATCCGCGGATCGATCGTCGGCACCCGGCAGGACATGGTCGAGGCTCTCGACTTCTACGCCCGAGGCCTCATCCACCCGACGTTCAGCAAGCGGAACCTCGACGACATCAACGCGGTGTTCGACGAGATGCACCACGGCAAGATCGACGGGCGCGTCGTCATCGACTACACGACGGAGCGCGAGGACAAGTGATGAACCTCGAGTCACGAGCCGGTGTGGCCGGAGAGACCGTCAGCCGGGTCGCCCTGACGCCGGACGCCGTCGCTCTGCTGCACCAGCTCGTGGCCGAGCACGGTCGTCTCATGTTCCACCAGTCCGGCGGGTGCTGTGACGGGTCGACCCCGATGTGTTACCCGGCAGGGCAGTTCCGCACGGGTCAGGCCGACGTCCTGCTCGGCACGTTCACCCTTCCGGACGTGGCGGGTGACGATGCGGAACTGGAGTTCTGGATGAGCCGCGAACAGTTCGAGACGTGGAAGCACACTCACCTCACCGTTGACGTCGTCGACGGACGCGGTGGCGGCTTCTCCGTGGAGAGCCCGACCGGAAAGCGCTTCCTCATCCGTTCGGACGTGCTCGGAGGCTGACGGCTCGATCGTCGAGCGCGGGGGCCGTGGTTCGCCACGGCCTCCGCGTTCGGCGTTGTCGGTGTGAGCGTCGGGCGAGGCCGTGCCAGGAGGAGATCGTCGTGGCGTGACGGCTAATCTGTCCGCATGCCAAGCCATCACACGCTCGTCGAGACCGAGACCGCCGTGACCGGTCGCTTGGCGAACGTCGACATCAACGCTGACGCGATGCACGCCGTCTCGAGCATCCACCGCGCCGCGAACGCGTCGCGCAATCACATGACGAACACCGTTCTGCGTCCGCACGACCTGTCGTGGACCGGCTTCGTCGTCCTGTGGAGCGTGTGGATCTTCGACGCCCCGGAAACGCGTGAGGTCGCCGACAGCGCCGGCATCTCGAAGGCGACGCTGAGCGGGGTCGTCAAGACGCTCAGTGCGCGGGGTTGGCTGACGCGCAGCCAGTCGAGCACGGACAAGCGCTTCGCCCACCTGAGCCTCACCCCGGCCGGCGTGGCCCTCATGGAGGAGCTCTTCCCGCGCTTCAACGCCCTCGAGGAAGAACTCATCTCCGGTCTCACGCTCGAGGAAGTCGACGTCCTGACGAAGGCGCTGCGCAAGGTCGTCACGACGGCCGAGTCCATGAGCGCCAACGGCCCGAGGCCCGAGTCAGGCGTGACTCATGGTTGATTCCGCGCTGGTCCGCCGCCGCCTCGTGGCCCAAGGGTTGGCGACCCGGCCCTTCAGCAGTCCCCACGACGCCGTGGCTGCGTTCGGTGCCATGCAGGGGCAGGACCTGCCGGGCGTCATGGCGTCCATTGCGTTGCGGTTGAGCGAGCCGGGTGGGCGTTTCGGGCTCGACGACGTCGTGGCCGCCTTCGACGACGGCTCCGTCGTCCGCGGATATCCGATGCGTGGCACTGTCTTCGCCGTGGCCGCCGAGGACGTCCGATGGATGACTGAGCTCTGCGCGGGACCGGCCGTCAAAGACCAGGTGAGGCGCCGCGCCCAGTTGGAGCTGGACGACGAGCAGATCGCGCGGGCGCAGGAGATTCTCCTGACGCAGTGCACCGCCTCGCCGCGCGGGCTGTCGCGCGGCGACCTCTTCGCCCACTGGGAGGCGGCGGGCCTCGCCCCCGCCGGCGGCCGCGGCTACCACATGCTGTCGTACCTCATCGCGACCGGCGTTGCCGTGTACGGGCCGTGGAACGGTTCGGACAACAACGTCGTGTCAGCTCAGGCTTGGCTGCCCGCCGGGTCGTCGCTCGGGGAACGCTTCAACGGTGACGAAACCGCCGCCATCGCCGAACTTCTGCGCCGATACCTCACGAGCCACGGCCCCGCCACGCTGCGCGACTTCGCCTGGTGGACCAAGCTGCCCATCACGAAGATTCGCCGCGCTTTCGCCACGATCGCAGACGAGTTCGTCGGCGACGACTCCGATGAGGGCCGTTACTGGCGTCAGACACTCGACGACGAGGTGGACGCCGCGGGGGACGCCGCCGACGGGCTGTTCCTCCTGCCCGGCTTCGACGAGATCGTGCTCGGCTACCCCGACCGGCTGGCCCTGCTCGAAGAGGCACACCATCCGCGACTCGTGCCCGGCAACAACGGCGTCTTCCAGCGCGGCATCATGCACGCGGGCACCATCGTCGGCACCTGGCGTCGCGGCGGGCGTCCCGGCCGACGAGCGCTTGACGTCGTCGGCTTCGACACCTTGCCCGCCGACGTGGCCCACGACGCTGAACGTCTGCACGCCCAGTTCCCCTACCTCGGGGCGTGACGCTGACCGGGCGGGCCGGGACAAGCGCACAGCTTGCCTCGATGCCGTCCCCAGGTACTGCGCAAACCGGGGGCAGATGGGTAACGTCAGTCGGGTGAAACCCGTTCCGGCCGACGCCATGGTCTCGCGGCGCATGCGCGGGCAGCGCCGCCGTGACACGTCACCAGAGATGAGCCTCCGCCGTGCCCTCCACGCCCGGGGACATCGGTACCGAGTCGATGCACCACTGCCAGGTATGCCGGGCCGACGAACCGATCTACTCGCACAACGACCTCGCCGCCACCCTCATCGACGCAGCCGACGTCGTCGCTGAGCTGCGCTCCCAGGGACACCACGTGCTGCTGCACTGCGTCCACGCTCACCACCGCACGCCGTCGGTCGCTCTCGCCTACGCCGTGAAGTACCGCTGGCTGACGACGGACGCCGCAGCCGAACAGATCCGCCGGGCGCTCGGCGTCACCTCGATCGACGGACTGCTGTGGCGGACCGCGCAGGAGGTGGCGCGGGCCATCGAAGCGCCCCGCGTCACGACTCCCGCGACGGCGTGACCCGCGGTGGGGACGGGAGGCATTCCCGTCCCCACCGGATGCACTCTCATCGCTGGGCAGACTTCCCTGCGATTGGGCAGTCACCGCCTCGACCCAAGGGCAGCAAACTCTGCCCAACGGCGTGAGGTGACGATGCCGCCGTGCTCCCGGTCGGTGCCGACTCGTAGGCTGCGAGAACAACGCACGCACCGGCCGGAGGTCACCATGCCCGCACGCACCGTCACGACCTGGACGCTCGAGATGACGACGCGCCCCGAACTGGCCGCGACGCTGCCCGACGGCGTGCGCATCGACCTCGCCGAGAACATCACCCCGGAGTTTGCACGCTACCTCTACGCCGTCGTCGGCGGACCGTGGACGTGGACCGACCGCCTCGCCTGGTCACGCGAGCAGTGGCTCGAGGACCTCGGCGTTCCCGGCACGGAGACGTGGGTGGCCTACGCCGACGGCGCACCCGCTGGGTATGTGCAGATCCAGCCGACGAAGGACGATCAGCACCCGGCCTCGGTGGAGATTCGCTACTTCGGCCTCGTCGAGGAAGCGATCGGACGCGGTATCGGCCGGGCGCTGCTCGAGCACGGCATCGCCTCGGCGTGGAGCCTCGGCGAGCGTCACACCGACCTGCCCGCGACGTCGCGCGTCTGGGTTCACACGTGCGACCTCGACGGCCCCGCAGCGCTTCCCAACTACGAGAAGCGCGGGTTCACGCTCACCGACGAGAGCGTCGACGAGATGGACTACCCCGACGAGCCGCTCGGCGCGTGGCGCTCGTCGGGCGGACCGGCCTGACGACACCCCGTCGCCGTCGCTGGGCAGAGTTTCCTGCGGCTGGGTAGAGGCACACACTGCCCAACCGCAGGGGAGTCTGCCCAAGCGCTGAGAGTGCGCCGAGCAGGAACCGCCTAAGCGCGCTGACGCGCCCGCTCGACGAGGTCGGCGAAGAGCTTCGCCTGCTGCGGGTCGGTGTCGAAGGTGTCCTCCGGGTGCCACTGCACCGCGACAACGCTCGCGCCGCCCGCAATGGTGGCCGCACCGCTCGCACCCTCACCCGCAGCGCCGCCGTCCAGCTCCACCGCTTCGGTGACGCCGTCCGACGACCGCGCCACGACGCGCCATCCGGGCGCCACGTCCTTGAGGCACTGGTGGTGGTAGCAGCTGGCGCGCACCTGCGGCACGCCGAGTACTCCCGCCAGGCGCGAGTCGGCGTCCACCTCGACGCCCTCGACCCGGTGACGGTGCGCCTCGACGGAGAGCTCGTCGTCCATGTCGAAGTGCAGCGTGCCGCCGAGGGCCACGTTGAGCAGTTGCATGCCGCGGCAGATCGCGAGCGCCGGCACACCGCGCTCGATGACGACGCGTGCCAGGGCGAAGTCGAACGCGTCCTGCTCAACGTCGACGTCGTAGTGCGTCTCATGCAGGGCATCGCCGGTCCAGACCGGCGACACGTCACCGCCACCGGGCAGCAGAATGCCGTCGGCAAAGGCCACACGCTCGGCGACCTCGTCGACGAAATCCTGTGTCAACGCACTGAATCCACGCGATGGGTCGATGCGCCGGTCGGCCGGTATGTCGTGGCCGACGGGCGCCACGGGGTGGATGACGACCGGCTCGCCACCTGCCGCCCACACGGCGTCGAGCAGCTTGCGCGCCGTCACGTCGGCGCCGAACCGCAGCGCCGATGCCGACGCCGAGAACCGCGCCGGGATGGCGATGGTGGGCCGACCCATGGCCCCTCCTTCGTTGACGATCACATCGTGCCCCGGCTCGAGGTACCGAACCGGCTCCATGACGATTCGGCACCTCAATCAGGGCGGTTCAGGTGCGATGGCGCCACGACGCCCCGTCGCACCCTGAAGCCGAAACCTGAGCGGGCCGGGGCAAGCGCCCCGGCCCGAACGATCAGGGCTGCGGCGGCTTCGGCTTGCGGATGCCGCGGAACTCCCAGTCGCCACCCTGGGCGGTGGAGAGAACTTCCTCGGACTCGGTCACCTGAGCGCCGACGTCGGTGCGGATCGGCGTCGGCCCCGTGACGATGTGGTTGCGCAGCGTGCCGAGACCCTCGACCTCGACCTCGACGACGTCACCCGGGTACACCGTGCGCGAGATCGCGGGGGTACCCGAGAGCAGCAGGTCGCCCGGCTGCAGCGTGATGGTGCGGGCGATGTCGGCGACGAGGTAGTGCATGTCCCACTCCATCTCGTCGGTCGTGCCGTCCTGCTTCACCTCGCCGTTGACGATGGTGCGGATGCGCTTGCCGCGGAAGTCCCACCCCTCGACGATGCCCGGGCCGACCGGACAAAGCGTGTCGGCGCCCTTGACGCGCAGCATCGAACCGGAGTCGGTGTCACGGAAGTCGTGCAGGCCGTAGTCGTTGGCCACGGTGTAGCCGCGGATGTAGTTCCCGGCCTCCTCGGGCGAGATGTTGCGGCACGTCTTGCCGATGACGATGGCGATCTCGCCCTCGTAGTTGAGCCACTTGCAGCCCTCGGGTCGCACGACGGCGCCCTCGTGCGTGTTGAGCGCGGAGACCGGCTTGTGGAAGTAGGTGGGCGCCTTCGGCAGCGACGTCATCATTTCCTCGACGCGGCTGCGGTAGTTGAGGTGGACGCAGACGATCTTGCTCGGCGTCACCGGCGGCAGGTGCGTGGCGTCGGCGATGGCGACGTGGCGGCCGTCACCGGCAACGAGTTCCTCACCCTCGACGACGACGTCGACGGGGTTGCCGTCGAGCAGGATGCGACGGATTTCCTTGGTGGCCATGGTGATTACTCCTCGAAGTTTTCGGGTGGTCAGCCGGCGGCGGGCAGGTCGGGGATGTGCTCGGGTCCGGCTTCCTCAGCGGCTGCGGCAGCCTTCTGACGCTTGACGTCGTCGTCGATGTCGGTGCGGCGCGGCGCCGGGAAGCCGCCCTCGGGCTGGTCGAACCACAGGTGCACCTGGCCGGTGCCCACCGAGTTCTCGTACTCGCCGTACTGGCGCGACGTGGCGGTGCAGTCGCCCTCGCCGAGGGCGCCGATCATCATGAGGTAGTGCCCGAAGCGGGCCTCGGGCTTGTAGCGGTAGAACTCGTCCATCGTGTCGAGCACGCGGGCGTGGTCGCCCTGGCCGAACCACTCCATCCGCTGCAGATCGGCCTGGTAGGCCTCCTGAGAGAAGATGTGCTTCGGGTCGGCAGCCTCGTGGTCGCGCAGCTTGCGCAGCGGGTGGAACGTGTGGCTGAGCGCGCCGCTCGCGATGAGCAGCACCTTGCGGTCGCTCTCACGAATGGCGTCGCCGAGCGCACGCCCGAGGCGCAGGTTGTCCTCCATGTCGGCCGTCTGGCACACGCCGATGGAGATCCAGCGCTTGTCGTCGAGCCCCTTGCCGAGGTACTCCCACATGTTCGTCGTCGCGTAGAAGATCGGCAGCGAGTGGTCGTCGATCGCGGTGATCCACGTGCCGTGCTCGTCGGCCTTGCTCGCGATGAGGTGCGCGAGTTCCGGGTCGCCCGGGAAGTCGTAGTGACGGCGCGTCATGCCGCGCGGCAATTCCTCCGACGTGAACAGCCCCGAGCGGCGGTCCTGCGCCGTGACGACGAACTCGACGGTGGTTGCCCAGTGGCTGTCGAGCACGACGACGGTGTCGTAGTCGAGCGTCTCGAAGACCTCCTTGCGCAACTGCTCGAGCCCGGCGACGAGCGTCGAGTCCTCACCGTGGTTCAGGCTGCGGCGGATCTCCTCCGGCAGCATGATCGTCGGAACGTGCGCGAGCAATCCCGCGCCGACTACCTCACCCATCGGCCCATTCCTCTCTCTGCCCCGCCGCCGGTGACGACGTCCGTCGTCAGCCGTGTGCGGGCGTTTCGTCGTGTCAGTTCGATGCGGGCGCGAAGACGGAGTTCTTCACGTCGCAGTAGAAGTCGAAGCTCCAGATGCCACCCTCGCGCCCGATGCCGGACTGGCCACTGCCGCCGAACGGCGCGCCCAGGTCACGCACGAAGAAGCAGTTGACCCAGACGGTGCCCGCGCGAAGCTGCGCGGAGACCTTCTCGGCACGCTCCGGGTCGGACGTGACGAGCGTGGCGGCGAGCCCGAAGCGTGTGTCGTTCGCCTTGGCGACGCCCTCGTCGTCACCGGAGAACGTCTCGATCGTGAGCACCGGGCCGAAGACCTCCTCGGTGAGGATCTCCGAGCCCTCCGGGCAGTCGGCGAGGATCGTCGGCTCGTAGAAGAGGCCGCCGAGTTCCGTGTTGGGGCCGCCGCCGGTGAGCACCGTGGCGCCGTCGGCCTTGGCGCGCTCGACGAAGCCGTCGATCGTCTCGAAGTGCTTGCGCGTGATGAGCGCCGAGACATCGGTCTCGAGGTCGCGCGGGTCGCCCTGCTTGAGCGTCTTCGACTTCTCGACCACGCGCTTCGTGAACTCCTCGGCGATGGCCTCGTCGACGAGGATGCGCGAGCCCTTGAGGCAGACCTGGCCGGCGTTGTCGAACTGCTCGACGGCGATGTCGACGGCCGTGTCCATGTCGGCGTCAGCGAGCACGAGCAACGGCGACTTGCCGCCGAGTTCGAAGCTGAGCGGCACGATGTTCGGCGCGGCAGCGGCGGCAATGACGCCGGCCGTCGGCACCGAGCCGGTGAAGCACAGGCGGTTGATGTCCGGGTGACGCGTGAGCGGCGCGCCCGCGTCCACACCAGTGCCCTGGACGACGTTGAACACGCCGGCCGGAAGGCCTGCTTCGTTGGCGATGTCGGCGAGCAGCGACGTCGTGAGCGGCGCCCACTCCGGCGGCTTGAGGACGACGCAGTTACCCGCGGCGAGCGCCGGGCCGATGCGCCACGTGGCCAGCATGAGGGGCGCGTTCCACGGCGTGATGATGGCGACGACACCCGCGGGGTCGTACGTGATGCGCTCGCGGTGGCCGCGCCCGGCGACCTCCATGTCGGGGTGCTCGAGATCCTTCTCGAGGTAGTCCGCGAAAAAGCGGAAGTTCATCGCCACACGCGGCATGACGCCACGCAGGTGGCTGCGAAGCAGCGCGCCGTTGTCACGCGTCTCGACCTTGCCCAGCTCCTCGACGCGGGCCTCGATGCCCTCGGCAACCTTGCGCAGGACGGCGGCGCGCTCGGCGGGGCTCGTCTTCGACCAGGCGGGGAACGCCTTGCGAGCTGCGGCGACCGCGGCGTCGACCTCGGCCTCACCGGCGGCACTGACCTCACCGATGACCGACTCGTCGATCGGCGAGACGGTGGTGAACGTGGCGCCGTCGGCGCTCGCGACGCGCTCGCCGCCGATCCAGTGCCGGGTGTCGACCTCGACACCCTCGACGGTGATCTTCTCCGGGTTCGCCATGACGCTCCTCGCCGTTCGCGTGGGTGGTGACACGAGTCACAGTAGCAATCGTTCGGGCCCAAACGTATCTGACGGCCAAGGCTTTTGGAAGCGCGTCGAGAGCCCGCGGAGAGCGTCGAAAGGGCGCTTCGGAAATTTTCCGACGAAATGCTGTGGCCCAGGTCACACCGTGCGCTACCGTGAGCCTCACGCATATCGTTCGCTCCCTAACGAGTGGGGTGACTCGAAGTGAACGTGCGTAACACCCCGGCCCGCGACACGCGGCGTCACGGGCCGGGGCGCCTCCCCACGCAACCCCCTGGCGAAAGGCGATGCCATGAGCAGCGCACCACTTCACGACGACGCACGCGAGCGCGCGACGTCCGGTGACGAACACAGGCTGCGCAGCGGCCGACTCGGCTCGGTCGCCATCGCATTCATCGTCGTTTCGGCGGCGGCACCTCTGACCGCCATGGCCGGCGGAGCCCCCGTCGCGATGCTGCTCGGCAACGGCCCCGGCATACCGTTCGCCTACCTCATCGTCAGCGCCCTGCTGCTCCTCTTCGCCGTCGGGTACACGGCCATGGCACGCCACCACACGAGCACGGGCGCCTTCTACGCGTACGTCGCGCGTGGCCTCAAGCAACCCGCCGGTGGCGCGGCCGCGTGGATCGCGCTGCTCGGCTACAACTCGATGCAGATCGGCCTCTACGGACTCTTCGGCGCCGCCGCCGCGAGCTTCTGCGCGGAGACCCTCGGGTTCAACCCGCCGTGGTGGGCGTGCTCGTTCGTCGCCTGGGCGATCATCGGCGTCCTCGGCTACCGCCAGGTCGACCTCTCGGTCAAGGTGCTCGGCATCCTCGTCGCCCTCGAGTTCCTCATCGTGCTCCTGCTCGACGTCGCGATCGTCGGCAAGGGCGGCAACGGAGGCACCGGCGGCTTCGCCTCGAACCTGTCGATGGAGCCCTTCAGCTTCGGCGCCCTGACGAGCGGTTCGCTCGCCATCGCACTGCTGTTCAACTCCGCCAGCTACATCGGCTTCGAGTCGACGACGATCTACTCCGAGGAGGCGAAGGACCCGCGCCGCACGGTGCCCCGCGCGACCTACCTCGCCGTCATCGTCATCGGCGTCTTCTACTCGATCACGACGTGGCTCATGGTGAGCGCCCAGGGCCCCTCGACGCTCGTGTCGCACCTCGGCGAACTCAAGCCCGACCCCACCGTCTTCCTCTTCGAGCTCGGCGGTACCTACCTCGGCTCAACGGCCACGCAGGTCATGTCGCTGCTGTTCGCGACGTCGGTGTTCGCGGCCCTGCTCGCCTTCCACAACGCGGTGGCCCGCTACCTCTACGCCCTCGGGCGTGAGGGGCTCGTGCCGCGCAAGCTCGGCCACACGCACGCGCTGCACCTGTCGCCCCACATGGGCTCGATGAGCCAGACGGCCCTCGCCGCCGTCGTCCTGCTGCTCTTCACGGTGACGGGTCAGGATCCGGTGCTCAACCTCTTCACCTGGCTGACGCAGCTCGGCACGCTCGCCATTCTGTTCCTCATGTCGCTCGCGTCCGTCGCCGTCGTCGCGTTCTTCGCGCGCTACCGCGGCGAGCGCCGCAAGGCCGCGGTCGACGAGGCCGTGACGGCGGACGTCGCCACCGCAGGAACCGGGGCCGGCGGAATGTGGCGGACGGCCGTGGCCCCCGCGCTCTCCGCGGTCTTCATGGGCGCGGTCGCCGTGTACGCCACCTCCCAGTTCGGCAACCTCATCGGCAACCCGGAGAGCCCTCTTCGCTGGGTGTTGCCGGGCCTCATCCTCGTGGCGGTCGTCGTCGGCATCATCTCGGCGGCGGCGCTCAAGAAGCGCGACCCCGAGCGTTGGGCCCTCATGGGCAAGGACCGGGTCGACGAGCTGGTTCCCGACCACCACTGACGTCGTTCGCACACACCCGTGCCCGGGCCGATCATCGGCCCGGGCACGGGTGTGTGCGTCAGTAGCGGTTCTTCGGCAGCGAACCGATCTTGTACCGCTCAATGTGAACGTCCTTGGCGACGGGGGCCGTGCCCGACAGGGGCGTCGGCTGGCTCCACGTGCCGTTGAGCTTGCAGTACTGCTGCGTGCCCTTGAACGTGACGGTGTTGAAGCCGTACGTCGCGCGTCCGACCATGCCGGGCTTGATGTCGTAGGGGCCGATCTCCTGACCGGTCGTCCACGACGCCTCGTAGGAGAAGCCGGGCTTGATGGCCTGGGTCCACGTCGCGGCGAGGTTGCCGCCGCCGGTAATGCCGTCCTTGCTGCCCGAGCCCGTGAGGCCCGCGGTGAAGGAGCGGCCGAAGTCGCCGTCGATCTTCATCGTCAGCGTCTGGGTGGACGACAACGTCTGCGTGAGCGGCACGCTCGAGTCCGAGTCGTTCGTCGTCTGCACGGCGCCCATCGGCGTGAACGACGTCTTCACGCTCGTGATGTGCGTGCGGCACTGCGACCAGGGGTTGCAGACCGGGTTCGGGTTGGAGGCGTTGGGCTTGATCGGGCCGGCGTTCTCGATGTGCCAGATGTCGACGTTCTCGGTCGACGCGTCAGCCTGCGCCGGGGCCGCGGCGACGCCGGTGGCGACGGTGGCGACGGTGGCGGCCGCGGCGAACGTCGCGAGGGTGCGCTTGATGGTCGTCATGGTTCCTACCTCGTGTCGTGGGGTCGAAGTGCGGGGTGGGCCGATCAGAGGTCGGCGTCGTAGGTGAAGGTGCCGCCCTTGATCGTGACGACGTGCTCGATCTCGACGAGCTCGCCCGCCGACGTGTTGGCGCGGCTCGTGTACGTCATCGTGCGCGACGGCGCCGTGACGGAGACGCGGTAGCGCATCGTCGCGGAACGTTCGCCGTCGGCGGAGATCGGGGCGCCCGACCAGGTGCCGTAGATGCCCTGGCCCGGGGCGAGGGTCTTCGTCAGCTCGACGTTGGCGACGCCGTTCTTACCGGCCGACGCGTTCGTCGCGCCGGCGTACTCCACCGACGACAAGGCGAGCGACGGGGTGGCCGTCGTGCTCACCTACGACTGGTAGCCCTTGCGGCCACCCTCGTTGGCCGGGTTCTTCACGACCTGCCGTCCGACCTGTACCGAGTAACCCTTGGGCAGCGAGGAGGCGCTCTCATTGGCGACGGTGAACTGGCCCGCCGTGAGCGAGCCCGGAACCGGCGCGTCGGAGTAGACGCTCGAGTTCGACAGGTCGATCGTCTCGTGCTGCGTGACGTGGCGGACCTGCGGCTCGGCGGACGCCGTGGCGCCGGCGCCGATGCCTGCGAAGGCGACGGCGACGGTGGCCGCAGCGGCCGTGGTGCGGCCCGATGAACGGACGTGCATGTGCTCCTCCTCAAGATGAATCCCCGACCGCGAGACGACCGAGGCGCTCGAACATGGACGACCGCACAAGAAGGGATCGGCCGAGTTTCCGCGGTTTTTTCGTGAGGACTCTCACACTTGATAGGAGAGCGATGGGCTTTCATCCCGCGTCGAGGAGGGCGCCTCCGAGCAGTCACGACGCGTTCATCGCAGGTTCACCATCGAGTGACTTCCCGCGCGCGAACAGCCGTGGCGCTGTGAGCAGATTCACGCGCCCGGATGGCCGATCGCTCGCCGTTTCGGCAGACTGGAGCCAAGATTCGGCCCCGACGAAAGGCAACGTCATGTCGCACGAGATGGTGTGGACGAAGATCCACGACGAGCGCGAGGCTCTCCTCGCCGAGCTGGAGCAGCTCTCCGACGAGCAGTGGCGCAGCCCGTCGCTGTGCGAGGGCTGGACGATCCAGGACGTCGTCGCCCACCTCGCTTCCGGCGCCTCGACGTCGAAGGCCGACGTCGCCAAGCTCGTGCTCAAGCACAAGGGCGACTTCCAGGCCGTCACCGACGCCGGCGTGGCCGAGTACTCGAAGGGCACGCCCGCCGAGACGCTCGCCGCGTTCAAGGCCGTGCTCCACGAGCGCACCGCCCCGCTGAGCGGCGAAGCGATGCTGGGTGACACGCTCGTGCACGCCGAAGACATCCGCCGTCCGCTCGGGCTCACCCGCGAGTACCCGCTCGAGACGCTGCGTGAGCTCGGCGACTACTACAAGGATTCGAGTGGCCTCGGTGTGAAGAAGCGCATCGACGGCCTGCACCTCATGGCCACGGACCAGAAGTGGGATCACGGCAAGGGTGAGATCGTCCAGGGCCCGTTGCTCGCGCTCATCATGACGATGACGGGCCGCGCCGAGTACCTTGACGACCTCGCCGGCGACGGCCTGCCCGAGTACCGCGCCCGCCTCACGAAGTAACGCGGCGCCACTCACGAACGCAGGGCGCTCGTCTCCGACATTCGTGTCGGCGGCGGGCGCCCTTCGCCCATCCCCCTGACGAATGTCATGGGACGTTCGTGACACCAACCCCGGGCTGCGCGACCACCACGGGGGAAGAATGAAGACATGAAGACCAACCAGCCCATGACCACCGCGCAGAAGTTGCTCGCAGTCTCCGGCACCCTGGCGCTCATCACGTTCTTCGTGCTCGGCTTCGCCTTCCACGCGTGGGAGATCGCGTGGGTGGTTTTCCTCGTGCCCGGCCTGCTGCGCCGCTGGGTGAGTCTCGACGAACCGAAGGAGAACCCTCGCAGCGGCTACGGCATTGACGACGACGGAACGCCCAAGCCCTACCCCTACACGTGAGGCCACTCAGTAGCGCGAAAGTGGCGGGCCGCCCTGGCCGTAGGCCTGCGGCGGTGTGTACCGGGGCGGAGCGAGGGCACCCTCCGGCACGATCTCCTTGCCCAGGGGGAACAGCGCGAGCGGGATCATCTTGAGGTTCGCCCACGCCAACGGGATACCGATGATCGTCACCGCGAGCGCGATGGCCGTGCCGACGTGCGCGAGCGCGATCCACAGGCCGGCGAACACGAACCAGATGACGTTGCCGATCATCGACGCCGCGCCGGCGGTCGGCTTGTCGATGTAGGTGCGGCCGAAGGGCCAGGCCGCGAAGTTGGCGATGCGGAACGACGCGATGCCGAACGGAATCGTCACGATGAGAATGCACATGACGAGAGCCGCGACCGCGTACGCGATCCACAGCCAGAAGCCGGCCAGCACGAACCAGATGATGTTGAGCAGCGTCTTCACGCGGCCTCCCCCGTGGTGATCAGTAGTGCGAGAAGTCAGTTGCCTGCGAGGAACGCGGGCACGCGGTCTTTCGGGCGCCCGATGATGGCGCGGTTGCCACGCACGAGCACGGGGCGCTGCATGAGCTTCGGGTGCTCCGCGAGGAGGTCGGCCACCTGGTCGGGCGCCGCGACGTCGGCGTCGGTGAGGCCCAGCTCCTTGAACGTGGCGTCACGTCGCACGAGGTCAGTGGGTGCGTCCTCGAGCTTGCCCAGCAACTCGAGCAGGGCCTCACGGGTGAGGGGCTCCTTGAGGTACTGGAGAACCTCGACGTCGACGTTCGCCTCCTGCGCCGCGTCGAGGGCGGCGCGTGAGGTCGAGCAGCGCGGGTTGTGCAGAACGGTGGTCTCAGCCATGCCCCTGACGCTACCCGTCGCCACCGACAACCCGCTGGGAACGCCGATTCCCCCGATGCCGCGCGGCGGAGGGGCCACACACCATCGGGGGAATCGGGCTACGACTAGTCGCCCTTGACGTTGACGATCTGACGCAGCGTGTGCCGGATCTCGACGAGGTCGGCGGCGTCCGCCATCACCTGGTCAATGTCCTTGTACGCGCCCGGGATCTCGTCGATGAAGGCATCGGTGTCGCGGTACTCGATGCCCTTCATCGCCTCCCGCAGCTCGTCACCAGTGAAGCGCTTGCGCGCCGCAGAACGGGAGAACGCACGACCCGCACCGTGCGGCGACGAGTTGAGCGAGAGCGCGTTGCCCTTGCCGACGACCACGTACGACGCCGTACCCATCGAGCCCGGAATGAGACCCGGACGCCCTGCCTCGGCGTTGATCGCGCCCTTCCGTGAGAGCCACACGTTCTTCCCGAAGTGCTTCTCCTGCTCCGTGTAGTTGTGGTGGCAGTTGATGCGCTCAAGCTCTGTCACCGGCTCGCCCACCCACTCGGCGTACTGGCGCACGACGCGGTCCATCATTTCCTCGCGGTTGAGGAGCGCGAAGTGCTGCGCCCAGCGCAGTTCACGGATGTAGGCGTCGAACTGCGGCGTTCCCTCGACGAGGTAGGCGAGGTCACGGTCGGGCAGCTGGATCCAGTTCGTCCGGCAGTACGCCTCGGCCGCCTTGATGTGGTGCTGGGCGATGCGGTTGCCGACACCTCGCGAACCGGAGTGCAGGAAGAGCCACACCCGGTCCTCCTCGTCGAGCGAGATCTCGATGAAGTGGTTACCGGAACCGAGCGAGCCGAGCTGGAGCTTCCACTTCTTCGCGTACGCGGCCGGGTCGAACCCGGCCTCTTCGGCCATCGTCTCGAGCTCGTCGAGGCGCACCTGCATGTGCTCTCGGCTGATCTTGCGGTTGGCCCCACCCGCCGAGAGCGGGATGGCGCGCTCGATCGCCTGACGCACGGACGCACGCTCGGTGGGCAGATCCGCCGCCGTGTGCTGCGTACGGACGGCGATCATCCCGCACCCGATGTCGACGCCGACAGCGGCCGGGATGATGGCCCCGAGCGTCGGGATGACCGAGCCGACGGTCGCGCCACGGCCGAGGTGGGCATCCGGCATGAGGGCAAGGTGCGGGAAGACGAACGGCATCGACGCCGTGGTGACGGCCTGCTCGCGGGTCGAATCCTCAAGGATCGAGGCCCAGTTGAAGAGGGTCGGGGAAATGCGCTCCATTGTTCTTTCTCCTTGCGGTCACCCTGCACCGCAACGGAGTACGGAGCAAGGTCAGGTTTCGGGTGCCACCTTCGTGGCGGTGATCGTGTACGTGGCGGCGAGACGTTCCGGCGCTTCGGCGAGCTGCCATTCGCCGGCGCCGATCTCGACCATCTGGCCGGGCATCGCGTTCCAGGGGACGCTCTGGTGTTCGGTGAACAAGTCGAGGCGCAGGCCCGCCTTGAGCAGCGCGGTGATGATCTCGCCGAGCCCGTGATTCCACTCGTGCGTGATCGTCGCGTTGAACTCGCCCTCGGTCTCGACGTAGGTGCCGCCGTCGTCGAACACGAGTGGCTCGGGCATCTCGAAGTAGGGGAATTCGAGCGCTGGGCCGGTGAACTCGCCGTCCGCGAGGGTGCGCTGCCCGGTGGCTGGGTTGTCGCCCATTGCCCAGAGCATGGGGTGCCCCTCGCGGATGAACAGTCGCCCGCCTGGTCGTAGCAGCTCAGCCACCACGGCGGCCCACCGTTCGACGCTCGGCAACCAGCACAACGCGCCGATGCCGGTATAGACGAGGTCGAACTGCTGTCGTTCGAGCGCGGCCGGAGCGTCGTAGACATCGGACTGAACGAACCGGATGTCGCGGTGCCCGGCGCGCTCGGTGATGCTGCGCGCCTGCTCAAGCGACGCCGTCGAGAAGTCGAGCCCCGTGACGGACGCTGCCCCGAGACGCGCCAACGAGAGTGTGTCCGTGCCGATGTGGCACTGCAGGTGCACGACGTCGAGGCCCTCGATCGAGCCGAGACAAGGTCGGTCGAACTCGACGACGCCACTGAGGGCGTCGGGGTCGTCGATGAAGCGCTGGACGGCGTAGTCGGGGCTCGAAGCGTGCGCGGCGGCGCGCTCGTCCCAGTTGGCCTGATTGTGCGAGCGGGAGTTCTCCCACGTCGCGTCGGCGCTGGGAGAACTCGTGGTGAAGGAGTTCATGGAAGAGAGTCTGACGCAGGTGATCCCGGTGCGCGACCGAATATCTCCGACGATGTTGCCTCGGAAACGCGGCACCGGTGCCGCGGTCACCGCTCATCATCGGGAAGTTGGAGGAAACCTCCAAAGACGCCCGTCCGACGTTGGCGGTTCTTCGGATGATCCGGCCACACGTCCTGGGATTTCATGGACGCGACCGCTGCCCCGATCAGGAAGAGACAGACGATGACGACGCTTCGTGGCATCACCTTCCCCGCGCCCGACACCGCGGAGAGCGCTGACGCCGAGCGCCCCACCACCCCGACCGTTCGGGGCATCGTCACCGACGCCGTCCGCGGCAGCGACGCGGCCCTCGCCGCACGCGTGGAGGGCGCGAAGAACTGGCGCGAGGCCTACCTCGCCGCGGTTCGCGACCTCACGATGACGACGGCCTCCACGCCGCAGGCCGCTGTCGACATCGCCCGCGCGGGGCTCGACTCCGCCTACCGCCGCATGCGCGTCGTCGGGGACGACGGCCACGAAACACCACTCGCCGAGTGGGCCTTCGACGACGCCGTCGAAGCGGCTCACGGCACGTACGAGATTCGCACGATCGACGGTCGCAAGCCTCGGGTCGAGGCGTTGGCGGTGCCCTACAAGGGACGCGATCTCACGGGCCACGACCTCGAGCGTCAGCTCGACACATGGGTGGCCAAGGGCGTCATCGAGGCCTCGTGCGCCGAAGCGGTCAAGCGCGTCATCAACCACCCGGAATGGCTGAGCCTGCCCGGTCACGTCCTCGCGAGCGTCGGCGCGGGCGCCGAGATGGGCCCCACCGACATGCTGTCGCGCTGGGGCGCACGCATCCTCGCCGTGGACATTCCGCGCGTCAGCGAGCGTCTCGCGAAGTTCGCCGAGGCCGGGGCGGGCAGCATCACCCTGCCCGTCAGTGACGGCGAGGCGGGTGCCGACATCGTGGCCGACCCGGCCGGTGTTGCAGCCTGGTTCGCCGACAACGCCGGCGACGACACGATCGTCTTCGGCATGCACGCCTACGCCGACTCGGGCATGCACATCCGCCTCACGCTGGCGGCCGACGCCATCGGCCAGTACCTGCAACGCATGCGCCCCACCACGGTCCTCGCGTACCTCGCCACTCCGACGGACGCCTTCGTCGTGCCGCAGGAGATCGTCGACGCCTCGCGGGGACGCTGGCAGCGTCACGGCAGTCGCGGCGTCGCGAAGAAGGGGCTACGACTGGCCTCGCGGGGCCAGCTGTTCAGCGAGCCCTACCCCAAGCACTCGCACGTGGCCGACTGCCTCGTCGCGCAGCAGGGCCCGAACTACGCCGTCGCGAAGCGACTGCAGCGCTGGCGTGCTGTAGCGGCCGAAGCCGACGGCAAGCGCGTGTCGTTCAACGTCGCACCGGCCACACTCACGCGATCGGTGACGAAGAACCCCGTCCTACGTGCGGCGTACGGCGGCGCCCACCACTTCGGCGTCGAGGTCTTCGCGTCCGAGACGAGCCGCGCCCTCATGGCTGCGCTGCTCGTGCACGACGTCATGCGCGATGACCTGGCGCCCGGCGAGGCGCCGCACCGCGACCACCCGGAGGCACTCTTCAGCGACGGCGCCGCTCACGGCGGGCTGTGGCGGACGGCGTGGGCCCCGCGTTCCGCGCTCGGCGTGGCCGCCATGCTCGGCCTGCCCAAGGTCGTGCGCCGCTGACACACGCACCGGCTTCGAGCATCTCGGCCCGACGACGCGCACACGTTTTCCGTTGATCACCTCACGACGTGCAACCCAAACCTTGATCGAGCGTCCTACTGCTGTCAGGACTGTCGATCAGCTTTGGAGTTCGTGTGGCGACCTTCGCTCTTCGTCGTGCCCTCGTGCGCACTTTCGCTCCGGTGAACCTCGTCTCGTCCAGCACCCGTACGGCGACTGCAACGGGTGCCGCGAGCCGCACCCCTGAGCGCCCGTTCGTCCCGTCTCTGGCGAGTGAATGGATCGGTGAACAGGCCGAGCACGTGCGCGTGCCGGTGGAGATCGTCGCCATCACCGACATGGGTCATCGAATTCAGCGTTATCTCGTCCGCCAAATCGGCACGCACAGTTTGCTTGAATGGTCATCAGCCCGCCGCTACGGATTCCGCGTGGGCGATCGAGTGAAACTGTCCGGCCTCGTACAGGCCCACATCCGTCGTGACGATGTCTGCATCACGACGCTCCACGAGTGCTTCAACCCGCTGAGGATGACCTGATGTTCGGCCCCTTGACCCTCTCCCGCGTCTCCGCGCAACGTCGCGGCGCGGCCCGCGACGACCGGTTCGCCGGGGTCGCTGCCGGCCCGGCCGAGCAGGATTCCACCCGCACGACGTCGTCGGGCTACCTCGGCGAGGTCGGCGAGCCCTTCGAGATCGTCGTACGCGTTGCCGGCACCACCCCCCGCCACGCGCAGGACGGCCCGGACATCGTGCGCCACTGCTTCCGCACCGTCGACTCGGGTCTCGCCCTGTGCTGCCCGCTGCCGAACACCCAGCACCTCCGCCTCGGCAGCGTCGTTCGCGTGCGCGGCTCGGTGACGGGGCAGCGCACCCAGGGCATCAACGACGTCACGGAGATCAGCGCCGAGTCGATCGAACGCATGGGCTGAAGCCTGCACGCCTCACCTCGTCGGCGCCCTTCGCGATTCGTCGTGGAGGGCGCCTCGTGCGTCATCGTCAGCGACGCGCGCCGGGTGTGTTGTCCTCACCGCGAACGGACGGGGCGTTGTCCTCGCCGCGCGCCGTGGGGGCGTTGTCCTCACCGTGCTTCGCGGTGACCGGGTGGCTCACAGCGTTGGCCGCCCCCGCGGAGAGGGCGACGAAGGATCCGGCGACGAGCATCGAAGCAGCCGCTGCGGTGAGTCGTTTCATGGTCTCTCCTCGAAGAAAGCCGCCACCGTGGTGCGCCGGCGTCCGGGAACGGAGTCTGACTTTCTCACCTCGACGGGAGTGAAATCGAGCGTGCATCGAAAAGTGAACCGAGAATTTTTCGCGGTCCTGCTTTCCGGTCCGTCACCCCCTGAACAACACGGCCGAACACCGCGATCCGTCCCAAATTGGACCCCTTGGGCTCACGCTTCAGACCGTCGTCAGCTTCCCCCGATCCACCTGACGTTCGGTGGCATGGCGATCCGCCGCTCGAACAGCAAGGTAGGCCGCGAACGCGCACCCGATGCCAAGGAGGCCACCAAACACGATGTCGCTGAAGTGGTGCATGCCGCGGTAGAGACGTGCGGCGCCCACGCCGAACGGAAAGAGGACGCACAGCGTCTGCACGGTGCGTCGCAGAGCCGAGTTCTCGATACGCGTCGCGAGCATCGCGAGTGACCAGAACAGCGCGAACGACGCGGCCGTGTGGCCGCTGGGAAAGCTGGAGGTCGGCGGCGCGTTGTCGAACCGACCGACCTCGGGGCGCGGTCGGCCGACGAGGTGCGTCACGGGCACGAAGACGC
Source organism: Dermacoccus sp. PAMC28757 (assembly GCF_014302635.1). Classification (NCBI taxonomy): domain Bacteria; kingdom Bacillati; phylum Actinomycetota; class Actinomycetes; order Micrococcales; family Dermacoccaceae; genus Dermacoccus; species Dermacoccus sp. PAMC28757. The sequence goes on from NZ_CP060292.1 coordinate 473,021, forward strand.
TCGCTTCGAGACTGATGGCGAGCAGCGGCACGACGCTCAGCCACCACTTCCGCGTCAGCGCGAGAAGAGCGAGCCCGATGACGATCGCTCCGCCGATCGTGAACCAGGTGTCGTTGATCGTCGAGACGACCTTCGTCACGGTGTTGAGCACACCGTCACGCTCGGCGGCCACCTTCTGCGAGATGCGCTCTTCGGACGGCACCTCGTGGAACACCGTCATGAGGGCCTTGCCGATACCGAGCAGGAGCCCGAACATCACGAGCGCCGGAAGAACGGCGCGAAGCAGTACCGATCGCAGCACCTCGTGGACGGTGGGCCGAGCGGCGCGCGTGTTCGCAGCGGGTCCAACCGCCATCACGCCGGCTCCTTCGTCGCTCGCGGTCGGTGACTGAACCCGATGAACGAAGCCACCGACAGCCCGCACCCCAGCAGAACGCCGGCCGTCACGTCACTCGGGTAATGGACGCCGAGGAAAACACGGTCGAGGGCCGTGAGCACGGCGATGACGGCGGCGCCCGCGACGAGAAGGGCACGCAGCGCGAGCGCCCTTTCGCGCACGAGCGGCCAGAGCATGATGAGGCTCGTCGTGAGCATCATGGCGACGTTGAACGCGTGCCCGCTGGGGAAGCTGTAGCCCGGCGCGTGGGCGACGGGATCGTCGATGAGGGGCCGCGCACGCTCGACGACGAGCTTCGCCTGGAGGCCGAGGTTCCAGCCGACGAGCATCGTCGCGACACCCCAGATGGTGCGTCCGCGAAGACGCCGGTGCCACGTCCACAGCGCAATCGGCACGGCCGCGATGTAGACCCGCATCGGGTGGAGCCACCACTGCCACGCCTCGAGCGCCGGGAGGAAACCCCGCTCGCGCGTGACGTTCGTGGCTGCGAGGACGGCGCGTTGGTCGGCGTCGACGATGGGCGACCAGTGACGTGTGACCAGCACGGCTAGGACGACAACGGGCAGGCAGAGCACTGCGGCTGCGAGGGCACCGCGCACGAGGCGGGGCAGGACGACGCGGACGAACCACGCGCCCGACGTTGCTGGGGACACGCCGTCAGGGTACGAGGGGCGCACTGAGACGCCGCCGCGCTCGGTGATTCCTGGCCGCGGACGATTCGGACGAATTCGCCCACAGGAATCCCACAGCGCCACCCAGTGGCCCGCAAAGAGCGGGCCGGAAGTTTGGTCTCGTCACGGTCGCACTCGGCGGCCGTCGAACGGACCCAAGGATCAGCGATGACGACGACCACCCCGGCGCGGTTGCTGCGGCGATCACGCAGCGACACCGCGCCTCATGACAAACACCTGACGGACGGCGCGTCACGCACGAACGCCGTCACGGGCCAGACCTCGAGCCGTGGGCGCGCGGCCACTCTCCTGCGCGGCAGGCAGGACGACCCGACGTGGGCGCGTCCCGCGCTCTTCGCGCTGCTCGCGTTCGCCGCGTTCGTGTACTTGTGGGATCTGACGAACTCCGGCTACGCCAACGAGTTCTACGCCGCCGCAGTGAAGTCGGCGACCCAGGACGCGAAGGCCTGGCTCTTCGGGTCGCTCGATGCGAGCAACGCCATCACGGTCGACAAGCCCCCGGCGTCACTGTGGGTCATGGGCCTGTCGGCTCGGATCTTCGGCTTCTCGAGCTTCTCCCTCCTCCTGCCGCAGGCGCTCATGGGCGTCGGCACGGTGGCGCTGACGTACGGCGCGGTGCGTCGGTGGTCGGGTCACGCCGCCGGCCTGTTCGCCGGGCTCCTCGTCACCCTGACCCCGGTTGCGGCCCTCATGTTCCGCTTCGACAACCCCGACGCGATGCTCGTTCTCCTCATGACGGCGGCCGCCTACGCGGTGGTGCGCGCTGTGGAGACCACACGCGGACGCGTGGCCCTGCGGTGGATGCTCGGGGCCGGTCTGCTCATCGGCTTCGCGTTCCTCACCAAGATGCTCCAAGGCTTGCTCGTGCTGCCCGGCCTCGGCCTCGCCTACCTCGTCGCGGCCCGGTTCTCCCTCAAGCAGCGCCTGGCACACCTCTTCGCGGGCCTCGTCGGCGTCGTCGTCGGAGCTGGCTGGCTCGTCGCACTCGTCTCGCTGTGGCCTGCGTCGGCACGCCCGTACATCGGCGGCTCGACGAACAACTCGCTGTGGGAGCTCGCCCTCGGTTACAACGGCCTCGGCCGCATCCTCGGCGGCGCGGGCAACGGCGGCGGAGGTGGTGGCGGAGGCGGCTTCGGTGGCACCGCAGGCCTCCTGCGCATGTTCAACAGCCAGTTCGCCGGTGAAATCTCATGGTTGCTGCCGGCCGCTCTCCTGCTGCTCGTCGCCGGTTTCGTCGCTCAAGGACGGGCGCCGCGCACCGACCGTGTTCGCGCGTCGCTCATCCTCTGGGGCGGCTGGCTCGTCGTCACGGTGCTGTGCCTGTCGTTCATGCAGGGCACCGTCCACTCGTACTACGCGGTGGCTCTCGCTCCGGCGATCGCGGCGTGCGTCGCCGTCGGTGGCCGTGAGGCGTGGGCCCGACGCGACTCGTTCGTGTGGCGGCTCGTCATCGCCGCGGCTGTCGTTGTGACGGCGGCCTGGAGCTTCCAGGTGCTGTCGACGAACGCTGCGTCGTGGATGCCGTGGCTCAAGTGGGTGTCGCTGGTGCTCGCCGTCATCGGGGCGCTGACGTTCGTGGTCGCCGGTGCTCGCCCTGCGCGAACGCGTCGTTTCGCGACGATCGGACTCGTCATCGGCGTGCTCGGTGGCCTGGGCGGAACGACGGCGTACACGCTCGCGACGATCACGCAGGGTCACACCGGCTCGATGCCGGCGTCCGGCCCGGCTGTGGCTGGCGGCGCGGGCGGCGGCCCCATGGGTGGCGGCCCGTCGGGCGGCCAGGCCGGCACTCGACCGAGCGGTCAGCAAGGCACCCAGCAGAACGCCCAACAGGGCGGCACGACAGGCGGGTCGTCGTCGTCATCGTCGGCGCAAGCACCCACCGGAACGCCGCCGAGCGGGCAGCCGCCGACGCGAACGCCGCCGTCCGGCAGCCCGGGTGGATCGGCACCAAACGGTGCCGCACCGGGAGCGTCCGGCACGAACGGCCAGTCGTCGTCAGGTTCGACGAACTCCCCCGGGAGCGGGTCCGCGTCGTCGGGCGGTGCAACGTCGGGATCGGCAACGTCCGGTTCGATGCAGGCTGCTCCCGGCGGCCAGGGCAGCGCGACGAGCAACACGGCCCTCAGCGCCAAGCTCGACGCGACGACATCCACGTGGTCCGCTGCGGTCATCGGTGACCAGAGTGCGGCCGGGTACATCCTCGCCTCCGACACCGCGGTGATGTCGATCGGTGGCTGGAGCGGCAGCGACAACAACGTCACGCTCGCGCAGTTCCAGGAGTACGTGAAGAACGGCGACATCACGTACTTCATCGCCGGAGGCGGCATGGGCGGTGGCCAGGGTGGCAACGGGTCGGCCGCGCAGATCACGGCCTGGGTCAAGGCGCACTACACGGCGACGACCGTCGGGGGCGTGACGATCTACGACCTGACGAAGGCGACGTCGTAAGCCTCTCCCCCGATCTGGGTACGTTGTGTGGATCTGGCCGCGAGATACCGCGGCCAGATCCACACAAGTGCACCGGCTGCGGCTGGTAGCCGCCGAGCCTCATGACCCGAACCGATCTGCCGGAATCGTGAGCCGCCAACACCCACAACGGTGTTCGTCAGCGTGCAAAATAGGTCGGCCCCCGAAAGGCGTTCGTGAAAGTCGCGACGGGGCGGCATGTCAGGGTTGCTCTACCGCTGCGTACGCGACAGTGTGAGTGACACGCATCACGGGGTGAGAGGACACATCATGGCTGCGACGGACGCTGCGCAAGCCGAGGCGCACGAGCCGAAGACCGAGCTCAAGCGGGTCCTCAGCCCGAAGCTGCTGCTTCTGTTCATCGTCGGCGACATTCTCGGCGCAGGCATCTACGCCGTCACCGGCGACATTGCGGGCGAAGTGGGCGGCATGGCGTGGCTGCCGTTCCTCATCGCGTTCACCGTCGCCACCCTGACGGCGTTCAGCTACCTCGAACTCGTGACGAAGTACCCGCAAGCCGCCGGCGCTGCTCTCTATACGCACAAGGCGTTCGGCATCCACTTCCTCACGTTCATCGTGGCTTTCACCGTCGTCTGCTCGGGCATCACGAGCGCTGCGACGTCGTCGAACCTGCTCGCCGCGAACCTCCTCACCGGTCTCGGCGTCGGCGGTGACGACGGCCCGGGCGCCCTCGGCACGATGCTCGTCGCCCTCGCGTTCATGGTGCTGCTCGCGCTCATCAACCTGCGCGGCGTCGGCGAGAGCGTGAAGTTCAACGTCGTGCTCACCGTCGTCGAGTTGTTCGCACTGGCCGTCGTCATCGGCATCGGCTTCTACGCCATGGCCACGAAGGGCGCCGACTTCAGCCAGCTCACGACGTTCGAGTCGTCCTCGGACCGCAACATGTTCGCCGCGACGACCGTCGCCACCGCTATCGCGTTCTTCTCGATGGTGGGCTTCGAGGACTCGGTCAACATGGTCGAGGAGACGGAGAACCCGCGTCAGGTCTTCCCGCGCATCATGCTCACGGGCCTCGGCATCGCCGTGCTCATCTACATGCTCGTCGCCGTGTCGGTCGTGCTCGTGCTGCCGATCAAGGACATCCAGAACTTCGACGGCGAGACCGGCATCCTGCTCGAGGTCGTCAAGACCGGCATGCCCGGCTTCCCCGTCGACGCGGTCTTCCCGTTCCTCACGGTGTTCGCCGTCGCCAACACCGCACTCATCAACATGATGATGGCGAGCCGCCTCATCTACGGCCTGGCGAAGCAGGAAGTGCTCCCGCCAGCACTCGGCAAGGTGTCGCGCCGCCAGTCGCCCTACGCGGCCGTGTTCTTCACGACGGCGCTCGCCCTGGCGCTCATCATCTACGTGTCGATGCAGAAGGGCGCGCCGGTCGTCGGCGCACTCGGCGGCACGACGGGTCTGCTGCTGCTCATCGTGTTCACCATCGTCAACATCGCGTGCCTCGTGCTGCGCCGGGAGAAGGCACACCCCGAGGCCTTCCGTGCGCCCACCGTCATCCCGATCCTCGGTGCGGTGCTGTGCGCCTTCCTCGCCGGCCCGTGGGCACGCGACCCGGAGAAGTACATCCAGTACAAGATCGGCGCGGCCCTGCTCGCCATCGGCGTCGTGCTGTCGCTGTTCACGTGGTTCGTCCACACGCGTCACCACGAGAAGACGCGCTTCAGCGACATCGAGAACCTCGAGGAGTAACCCCTCTCCCGACGACGGCGCCCGCCCGACCCTCACGGTCGAGCGGGCGCCGTCACGTCGCGAGGCGTTGATGCGTTTGTCAGAGGGGGACGGCGATCTGGTCGTCGTCGTGGGCCTTGGGGCCGCGTTTCATCGTCATCGGCAGCACCCCGGCGACGAGACACAGGCCGGCCGTGAGCAGCCACGCGGACGCGTACGAGGCAGCTCCCGAGCGCAGCGCGCCCGAGACGCTCGCGCCGATTCCGGCGCCGATCATGTGCGACGCGTAGATCCAGCCGAAGACGACGCCGGACGCGTGCAGCCCGAAGTGACGGCGACACAGCTCGACGGTGGGCGGCACCGTCGCCGTCCAGTCGAGGCCGTAGAAGACGACGAACGCCCACATGGGCATGTCGACGCTCGGGCCGAGCAAGCCGTTGATGAACACAAGCGAGATGCCGCGCGTGACGTAGTAGATCGCGAGAAGAATGCGCGGGTGTAGCGGTCGGTCAGCCAGCCGTCACCCAGGCGACACCCCAGGCGGGGTGACGGCGGGTGCTGGTCACGTGCGGCTCCTCGGCGACGGCGGATGCCTGATGGTAGGGACTACCCGCGAGTCGTCACCGCAGCTGCCCACGCCTCGGCTGCGTCAGGTTTCACACCTGACGCACTTCGGTGCACCTGACGCAGTTCGAGCGTGCTCAGACTGCGTCAGGTGCACCGAACTGCGTCAAGCGATGGGCGCCGACGGCGTCAAGCGACGAGGCGCCCCGCCGGGCGTCAGGCCTGTTGCGCGCGCTGCGCGTCCTCCATGACCTGGCCGAAGCGCTCACCCATGCGCTCGGCGAGGGCGTGAGCGGCCCTGAGCGGGCGCACCATCACCATGAACTCGACGATCTTGCCGGCGTCGTTGTAGACGAGGAAGTCGCAGCCGGTGATGTCGAGTCCGTTCACCTTGGCCTCGAACATGAAGGCGTCGTTGACGCCGTTCGGGTCGCGGATCTCCCGGACGTACGTGAGGTCTTCGAAGACCTCGGCGACGGCGCGAAGGATGGCGCCAGTGATCGCCTTGCCCTCGTACGGCTTGTGCGCGACGGGGCTTTTGAAGACGACGTCGTCGGCGAGCATCGCCTCGACCGCGTCCATGTCCTTGGCGTCGACTGCGTCACGGAACGACATGCTCACTCCTGGTGTTCGGGTGGCTTCGACCCTACTGCGAGCGCCCAGAGATGGTGGGTTTGGCTGAAGATGCGACGGATATCGCTGCCATCTTCAGCCAAACCCACCATCCAGCCTGGCCGGGACGAGGGCGTCAGTCGTCCAGCCCGTACAGCGCCTTCGCGTTGGCGCTGAGCACGCCGTCCTTCTCGTCGTCGGTCAGCTTGCTCGTGCGGATGTAGTCGAACGCGCGTACGTACTTCTCCTCCTGGAAGTACGGGATGTCCGAGCCAGCGAGCACCTGTTGCGGGCCGTACACCTCGGCGGCCAGGCGCAGCGAGGGCTCGAAGAAGTTGGCAGCGTCGAAGTACATCTTCCGCAGCGACTCGTGCGGTGAGCGCTCGAACGCGCCCCAATCGGGGTAGTTGTCCTCGAGGCGCTGCGTCATGAACGGCAGGTCGCCGCCGAGGTGCGCGACGTGGAACGTGATGTTCGGGTAGCGGTGCGGCAGGTCCTTCTTGAGCAGCTGCAGCGTGGCCGTGCCGTCCTCGAGGAGCGCGCCGTTGACCCACTCAAGGTTGAAGCCGGTGATCTGCGGCGAGCTGAGCCCGCTGCCCGTCGGGTGGATGTTGACGACGGTGCCTCGCTCGTCGAGCGCCTCCCAGACGGGGTGAGGCTGTCATCGGTCAGCGACATGCCGTCGGGGAAGAACGTCGCGAACGAGACGCCGACGAAGCCCGGCTGGTCGAGGACACGCTTGAGCTCGGCGATCGCCTCGTCGGCGTGCGGCAGCGGCAGGGCGGCGTAGGCGAGGAAGCGGCCGGGGTGCTCGGCCATGAGGCGCGCGTACTCGTCGTTCACCCGTCGGGCGGCGTCGGCCGCGGCCTTCGGGTCGGTCAGCGACGGGCCCGCTCAACCCATCGTCCTAATCGGCCGCCACGCTGCGCAGGTAGCGCCCGAAGTGGGGCACGGTGAACGCGATGCGCCCGCGCTCGCCCGAGTAGACCAAGCCCTTCTTCATGAGCGAGTCCCGCGCCGGAGAGAGCGACTGCGGCTTGCGCCCCAACACCTCGGCCACCTTCGACGTCGGCACCGACTCGATGTCGTCGAGCCCGGGCGTCTCCCCGGATTCGTCCGCGGCCGCAGCCTCAGCGATCGCCGAGGCCGCGTCGGCCATCGCACGCAGATACTCGCGCTCCCCCGGCGTCGCACGCTCGTATCGCGAACCGAAGAACCCGACGGCGAGTTCGGCCTCGGCCTCCGGCAACGCCACCTTCACGTCGTCCGCCGTGATCGGTGACCCCGGTGCGAGATCCCACACGCACGCGCCGTACGCCTGGATGAAGTAGGGGTAGCCGCCGGTCGCGGCGTACATCGCCTCGAGCGCGTCGTCGGCGAACTCGGCGTCCTCTTCCTGCGCCGGGCCCTGCAACGCGCGGAACGCCGCATCCTTCGGCAACCGGTCGATGCGCGCGTACCGGAACAAACGTTCGCTGTACGACTTCGACGCCGACAACACCGCCGGCAGATGCGGCAGCCCCGCCCCCACGACGATGACGGGCAGAGAGGCCTGACTCATCTCGTGGCACGCCGCGCACAGCGCCGAGACGTCCTCCGGGTCGAGATCCTGCATCTCGTCGATGAAGATGGCGACGCCCTTGCCGACGTCCGCCGCGAGGCCGCCGACGTCGGTGAGCAGTTCGACGAGGTCGATCTCGATGTCACCCGAGTCGGCACGCCCCGTGACAGCCGGGGCGTCGATGCCCGGGTTCCAGCGGTCGCGCAGCTTCGCCTTCGGGTCGACGTCGCGCTGCGCGAAGCTCTTGATGACGCCGAGCACGTGATCGACGTCGTCGTCCTGCGGGTGCCCGAGTTCGCGAACCGCAGTGTGCAGCGCACTCGCGAGCGGCCGGCGCAGCCGCTGATCGGGGCGAGCTTCGAACTTGCCGGTGCCCCAGTGCGCCCGCACCGCACCCGATCGCAGCGTGTTGAGCAGTACCGTCTTGCCCACGCCGCGCAGCCCGATGAGCACGATCGAGCGCTCCGGGCGGCCCTTCGCGATGCGCGCGACGACGACGTCGAACGTGCTGATCTGCTCCTCACGCCCCGCCAGCTCGGGCGGACGCTGGCCGGCGCCGGGCGCGTACGGGTTACGAATCGGATCCATGCCCACCACCGTATTGCGCGCTCTAGGCGAAGATTGAGATTTGCGCGGCGTGGCGGCAACCACTCGTCTGCTCGGCTCCGATCCTCCGGCTGTCGACCATTGCCGAAGCGACTACTCAGACGCGGTCTTCATCGCCGGCAGCGCGCTGTAGGCGGCACGGATGTGCGTCTCGATGCGCTGCGCGGCGTCCTCGCCGTCACCTGCTTCGAGTGCGGCGAAGATGCCCTCGTGCTGCTCGCAGAGCATGCCGCGGAAATCGGCGTACTCCCCACTGCTCAAACCTTGTTCGGCGACGAGGATCGGGGCGCGCAGCGACTCGCGCACGGCGATCGTCAGGTCCGTGACGAGGGTGTTGTCGGCCGCCCGCGCGATGGCGACGTGAAAGTCGGTGTCCAGTCGGTCCAACGTTTCGATGTCGACGCCCTCCCCGCGCATTTCTGCGAGCAACGTCCTCATCGTCTCCAGCGCCTCTGGCGTCACGGACGCCGCGGCCAGCGTCGCGCTCGAACGCTCCAACGCCACACGCAACTCGACGACCTCGCGCAGCCGCCCGCCCGCGAGCGCCACGTGCAGGCGCAACAACCGCGTCAGGGCGCGCGTTCGCGCCCGGATGATGCGCGTTCCGCCGGTGGCCCCGGCTCCCACGGACGACTCGACGACGCCCTGCGCCTCCAGCGCACGGATGGCCTCACGGACCGCACCTCGCGAGACACCGAACTCCGTGGCGAGCTCACGCTCGGCGGCCAGGGTGTCGCCGATGTCGAGCGACCCGTCGAGGATGCGCTCCTCGATGTGCGCCCGCACGATGTCGAAAGCCTTCGGCTTGTTCGGCATGGGCCACCCTCCTCGATGTTCGCCACATCCTAGGGCGACTTACCGATTACCTCCGTCGTCGAGGCACTCCGCGAGCGCGAGCACAGACCGCCCATCGACACACTCAAAATGGTCAAAGCATTGACGTAGATCACATTCACCTCTACATTCGTCAAATGGTCTGACCAATAAGTGCAGGCCCCTCTCGCCTGCGTGGCGCCTCCTGAAACGGCTGAACTCCCATGAGCTACACCCCTGACCTCGCGCCCCTCGGGTCGCTGTGGGGCTCCGCGCTCGTCGCGACGTTGCCCCTGCTCACCGTCTTCCTCACGCTCGGCGTGCTGCGCTGGAAGGCCTACCAGGCGGGCCTCGCCGGCCTGGCCGTCGCGCTCGTCGTCGCCATCGCCGCGTACGGGATGCCCGCGAAGCTCGCCTTCCTCTCCGCGAGCCAGGGCGCCGTCTACGGCCTCTTCCCCATCGTGTGGATCGTCTTCGCGGCGATCATGCTCTACCAGGTCACCGTCATCAGCGGCCGGTTCAAGGATCTGGCGGCCGTCTTCGACATCCTCAGCGATGACCCGCGCATCCAAGCCATGCTCATCGCCTTCTGCTTCGGCGGCCTGCTCGAGGCCCTCGCCGGGTTCGGCGCTCCGGTCGCCATCACCGGCGTCATGCTCGTGGCCGCAGGCTTCTCCGCGCTGCGCGCCGCGACGGTCGTCCTCGTCGCCAACACGGCGCCCGTCGCGTTCGGCGCCATCGCCATCCCGATCATCACCGCGGGTGACCTGACGAAGATCCCCTACCAGGAGATCGGCGCCTACGTCGGGCACCAGACGCCGGTCATCGCCGTCTTCGTGCCGCTGTTCCTCCTCATCCTCGCCGACGGCCGCCGCGGCGTCAGGGACGCGTGGCCCATCGCTCTCGTCACGGGCATCGCGTTCGCGGTTGCCCAGTGGATCTGCGCGTCGTACGTCTCGGTCGAACTCACCGACATCGCCGCCTCGCTCGTCGGCCTCGCCGTCGCCGTCGCGTTCCTTCGCGTGTGGAAGCCCAAGGGCACCGCGGAGGCCACGGCTCGCCTCACCGCCGAGCGCGAGGAGGAGCGCGCGAAGCTCCCCGCCGACGCGCAGACCGTCGAGGCTCCCAACGCGGAGCCGGTCGGGCGCATGACCGCCGGCCGACTCTTCATGGCGCTCTTCCCCTACCTGCTCGTCATCGCGGTCTTCGCCGCGGCGAAGCTCGTGAAGCCGCTCAGCGACTTCCTCGCGAGCACCGACCTCAAGATCCACTGGCCCGGCCTCGACGGCCACATCCTCACCGCGGCAGGCAAGGTCTCCGGCACCACCATCTACAAGTTCCAGTGGCTCTCGAGCCCGGGCACACTGCTCATCCTGACGATGATCGTCGTCGCGATCGTCTACCGCGTCGGACCGGGCAAGGTGGTCAAGGAGATGGGCAAAACGCTGCACCAGCTGCGCTTCTCGGCCCTGACGATCGCCGCCGTGCTCGCCCTCGCCTACGTCATGAACCAGTCGGGCCAGACGATCACCATCGGCTCGTGGGCCGCCGGAACCGGCGCGGCGTTCGCCTTCCTCTCGCCGATCCTCGGCTGGCTCGGCACCGCCGTAACGGGCTCCGACACGAGCGCCAACGCCCTCTTCGCGACGCTCCAGCAGACCGCCGCGCAGAAGGCCGGCATCGACCCGACGCTCCTCGTCGCAGCGAACACGACCGGTGGCGTCGTCGGCAAGCTCGTCTCGCCGCAGAACCTCACGATCGCGGCCACCGCCGTCGGGCTCGTCGGCCACGAATCGGCGATCCTCCGTAGGGTAATCTGGTGGAGCCTCGGCATGCTGGCCGCGCTGTGCCTCCTCGTCGGCCTGCAGTCCACCCCGGTTCTTTCCTGGATGCTCCCGTGACCTCCCACCAAGGAGACGTGATGACCACGAACGACCTACCCGGCGCGGGCAAACGCGTCGCCCTCTTCGCCACCTGCGTCAACGACGTGATGTTCCCCGAGACGCCGAAGGCCGTCGTCCGGCTGCTCGAACGGCTCGGATGCGAGGTGGACTTCCCTCCGGCGCAGACGTGCTGTGGGCAGATGTTCACCAACACCGGCTACTTCGACGAGGCGCTGCCGAGCATCCGCACGTACCTCGACGCCTTCGAGCCCTACGACTACATCGTCGCCCCGTCGGGTTCGTGCGTGGGAAGCATCCGCGACCAGCACCCGATGCTCGCCGAACGCTCGGGTGACGACGAGTTGGCGGCGCGCGTCGCACGGACGTCCGCGAAGACCTACGACCTCACGGAACTCATCGTCGACGTCCTCGGTGTCACCGACGTGGGCGCCTACTTCCCCCACCGCGTCACCTACCACCCCACGTGCCACTCGCTGCGCATCACGAAGGTGGGGGATCGCCCGTACGAGTTGCTGCGCAACGTGAAGGGCATCGAACTCGTCACGCTGCCCGACGCCGACCGCTGCTGCGGGTTCGGTGGAACGTTCAGCGTGAAGAACCCGGATGTGTCGACGGCGATGACGGCCGACAAGGCCCGCCACGTCGCCGACACCGATGCCGAGTACGTCGTCATGGGCGACAACTCGTGCCTCATGAACGTGCAGGGAATGCTGTCGCGCCAGCGATCGCAGGTGCGAGGAATCCACCTCGCCGAACTGCTCGCGCACAGCGAGGAAGACTTCGCCGCCGCCGAACCCGACGTGGAAGGAGCCCTGTCATGACCCGCCTGACGCCCGCGCCGCCCGCCGGCGAACTCATCGACTCACCCCCGTTCCCCAAGGCCGCGCCGGTGCAGCTCGCAAATCCGGTGCAGCGCAAGAACCTCCATCACGCCATGACGACGATCCGCACCAAGCGCGCGAACGTCGTCGCGGAGAAGGCCGACTGGGAGGCGATGCGCGTCGCCGGGGCGCAGATCAAGGACCGCACCCTGCGTCACCTCGACACCTACCTCCTACAACTCGAGGAGTCGTTGCAACGCAACGGTGTCCACGTCCACTGGGCGACGGACGCGGACGACGCGAACCGCATCGTCCGCGAGATCGTCGACGAGCGACTCGCGCGCGAGGACGCCGTCGCCGCGCCCCGTGAGGTCGTCAAGGTCAAGTCGATGGCCACGCAGGAGATCGAACTCAACGAGGCCCTCGAGGACGCCGGCATCGCGGCGTGGGAGACGGACCTCGCCGAGCTCATCGTGCAACTGGGCCACGATCGCCCGACGCACTTCCTCGTACCCGCCATCCACCGCAACCGCGCCGAGGTACGCGAGATCTTCCTCGAGGAGATGGGCCGCTACGGCAAGGCTGCTCCCGCGGATCTCGACACCGAACCAGTGCATCTCGCAGGGGCGGCACGCGAGCACCTGCGCGAGAAGTTTTTGCGCGCGAAGGTGGCGGTGAGTGGAGCCAACTTCGCCGTCGCTGAGACGGGGACGCTCGCCGTCGTCGAGTCGGAGGGCAACGGGCGCATGTGCCTGACGCTCGCCGACACCCTCGTCTCGATCGTCGGCATCGAGAAGATCCTGCCGACGTTCGCCGACCTCGAGGTGTTTCTCCAGCTCCTGCCGCGCAGTTCGACGGCGGAGCGGATGAACCCGTACACGTCGCTGTGGAGCGGCCCCGCCGAGGGCGACGGCCCGCAGGAGATGCACGTCGTCCTCCTCGACAACGGGCGCACCGACGTCCTCGCCGACGAGGTCGGCCGCGACGCGCTGCGCTGCATCCGCTGCTCGGCGTGCCTCAACGTCTGCCCCGTGTACGAGAAGGTCGGCGGCAACGCGTACGGCTCGGTCTACCCCGGCCCCATCGGTGCTGTCCTGACGCCGGCGCTGCGTGGCACCTCGTCCCCGATCGACCGGTCGCTACCGTTCGCCTCGAGCCTGTGCGGCGCGTGCAACGACGTGTGCCCCGTCAAGATCCCGCTCGCGGAACTGCTCGTGCACCAGCGCAACCGCGTCGTCGAGGCGAAGAAGAAGGACACGATGCCGCACGCCGAGGCCGCCATGATGGCGAGTGCGTCGTGGATGATGGCCGACCACCGTCGATGGTCGATGGCGACGAAGTCGTCCGGGCTGGCCGGGCGTGTGCTCGGGCGGCGCATGGAGTCGTTCGGGCCACTGCCTCCGCCGCTGTCGCGGTGGACGAACGCGCGTGACGTGAAGATGCTGCCGACCGAGTCGTTCCGCGACTGGTGGGCCCGCGAACGAGGGGGCAAGCGATGAGCAGCCGTGACGTCGTGTTGGCTCGGGTGCGCGAGGCGCTCTCCGACGTCTCGGGCGCGGCCGACGAGGCTCCGGTCGAGTGGACCTACGGAGCCCCGACGGCGATGGACGAGCCGGTGCTCGACCGCTTCGTCGAGCGCGTGGAGGACTACCGCGCCGTCGTCGAGCGGTGCGGGGCCGACGAGGTTCCGGCGCGCGTTGCTGCGGCGCTCGCCCACTACGGCGCGACGTCGCTCGTCCGCCCGCCCGGGCTCGACGACGCGTGGCTGACGCAACTCGACGGCGTCGAGGTGATCAAGGATTCTGCTCTCACACCGCTGCAACTCAACAAGATCGACGCTGTGGTCACCGCGTGCGCGGTGGGCGTCGCGGAGACGGGCACCATCGTGCTCGACCACGCCGACGACCAGGGCCGGCGTGCGCTTTCCCTGGTGCCGGACATCCACGTCTGCGTCGTTGCCGCGGATCAGGTGGTCTCCGACGTGCCCGAGGCGATCACGCGCCTGGGAGATGCAGCGACGTCACGTCGCCCGATGACGTTCATCTCCGGCCCGAGCGCGACGAGCGACATCGAGCTCTCCCGTGTCGAAGGCGTGCACGGCCCGAGGACACTGCACGTCATCGTCACGGAGTAGCTGATTCTGTAGACGTTGCGCGTCACATAGCGCGCGCAACGTCTACAGAATCAGCGCAACCGGGTGACTTCGAACTCGCTCGCGGGGTGCGCGATGGCCTCCTGCGCCTCGATGAGGAGGATCTCGCCCGAGCCTGCGGCGTGCGTGCGCTCCATGACGTCGTAGATCGACGACGCCGTGGCCGCGAGTGCCTCGGCCGGCGTGGACGTCATGTAGCGCGCGAGGAAGATGGCGGCCGTCGCGTCGCCGGAGCCCGAGACGTACATGGGCAGCAGCGGCGTCGTGACGATCCAGGCACCCTCGGCGTCGACGACGGCCATCTGGACGGAGTCGGCCGGCGTCTCGTCGGTCTGCACCGACGTCACGAGGACGACCTGCGGCCCCTTGGCACGCAACGCGTCGGCGGCGGCGAGCAGGTCGGCGACGCTCGAGACGCTCTGACCGACGAGGAACTCGAGCTCGAACTGATTGGGCGTCAGGATGTCTGCGGCCGGCACGACGACGTCGCGCATGAACTCCGGGATGCCCTCGCGCACGTAGAAGCCCCGGCCGACGTCACCCATGACGGGGTCGGCGCAGTACAGGGCCTTCGGGTTGGCGGCCTTGACGCGGGCAACGGCGTCGAGGATGACCTCACCGACCTTCTCGCCACCCTGGTAGCCCGAGAGCACCGCGTCGCAGCGGTCGAGGACGCCCCGCTCCTCGATGCCGGTGATGACGTCGCGCACCGTTTCCGGTTCGAACACCGGGCCGCGCCACTCGCCGTACCCCGTGTGGTTGGAGAAGTGCACCGTGTACACCGGCCACACCTCGTGCCCGAGTCGCTGCAGCGGGAAGACTGCGGACGAGTTTCCGGCATGGCCGTAGGCAACCGACGACTGGATCGACAGGATGTTCACGTCCGCCACCCTAAATCGGAAGCCGTTCGTCGACGACGCGCCACGGGGCTCAGGCAGTAATCAGCCACGACCGGAAGGTGCCACCTTCAAACCAGCACCACAAGCTACGAGACGACAGGAGGGCAGCGCCCCGGGCCACCTTGGTCATCAACAGCTGGCGATCCCCCGGACGAGCGCAAAGCCGCAGTGGCCACCCAGAGGCGGGTCGCGCGTGAGAACCGGAACTACACGTTGCCACGAACTTTTACGCGCACTGCTTCGCAGAGCCCTCTCTCACGAACCGACGAAACAAACTGAAAGCAGAGGTCACAGGCCGAAGAATCCGAACCGCGCCCCTCTTGATTCGCGCAGCAAACTTCTTACTTTCCATCTCTTCTTTACGCTGCGCATAGTAGATTGGATTTTTACCTTGATCGCCTCAGTGCACCGCTCTTCTGCGGGCCGAGAAATTGACTTGGTAAATAGGTCGCCCACCCAGAGCGCTGCCACCAGACATACCGGTCCAACAAACACACCCCACTGCGGGAGCGCACTTTCGACCTCGGAAGCGAAGACCAAGGTGCCCCCCCCCCCAGCAGTGGCACCATCCAAGCAGCCGCTCGCTTAGAACGCTCCTCGAACTTGACTTTCACATCTTCAGGTATCCATGCGTGCCTATCTGGTTTTTTTGTACCCCTCCCTCGGGAAAAACATTTGCCTTTGGGAATTGCTTGATCAACCATCTCCGGCGCAATCTTTTTCGACACCCTCTATCATGCCCAGATCTCAGCCACATCCAATTGACTCTGCATAGCAGTCGCCACCATGACTATGAACGCACCCAAGACTCCCACGACTCGCCATCCCTTCACGTTTTCTGAGCCCACTTCCTCAACGCAACCAAGGTATCTGTAGAAGTCCACTTAGTTGGCAAGAAGTTTGCCTCGCACGAAGAAGACCTCCACCATCGCTCCCAGGGCGTGAATTCTGCGCAGCGGTCGCCCCTGCCGATGACGGCGCGAACATGGCAGGGTGGAGGCATGAACACGGTTAACCCCAAGGACATCGCTGACGACGCCGTCGTTCTCGACGTGCGCGAGCAGGACGAGTACGACGCCGGTCACGCGCCGCGCGCCATCCACATCCCCCTCGGTGACCTGCCGAACCGCCTGAACGAGCTGCCCGAGGTGGACGGCGACCTCCCGGTCGTGTGCCGCAGTGGCGCGCGCAGCGGCCGCGCCGTCGAGTGGCTCACCGGCCAGGGCCGCGCCGTCGCCAATGTCGAGGGCGGCATGAAGCAGTGGAACGCCGAGGGCAAGACGATCGTCTCCGACTCGGGCGACGCAGCCATCATCTGAGCCCGTACCACCCCGAGCGGCGGCACCCTGACGAAGGGTTGCCGCCCGTTCGGCGTCCCCGAGGGGCGCTGGGCTGAGTTCCCTGCGGTGGGGTCGAGGCAGACACGGCCCAGGGGCAGGAAAGTCTGCCCAGCGACCCAGGGTGCCGAAACGGACCGATTGTCGGTGCGCGCCGCGCTCCGACGTCCACGGAACGCACAGGCCGAACCGGCATACTGGCCCGTATGGAAGGCAAAGCAAAGCTCTGGCGCGATCGCGTCATCCTCGTCGCGGTCGTGTGGGCCATCTGGGCACTCATCACGACGTTCGTCGTGCAGCCCTTCCGCATCCCGTCGGCGTCGATGGAGAACACCCTGCAGATCGGCGACCGCATTGTCGTCAACAAGATCACGCCGCGTTTCGGCGAGGTCAAGCGGGGAGACGTCGTCGTCTTCAAGGACCCGGGCGACTGGACGCAGCCCGTGCCGAGCGGAAACGCCGTGTTCGGCGCGATCCGCAAGGTCGCCGAGGTGACGCACCTGTCGGCGAGCGGTTCCCACCTCGTCAAGCGTGTCGTCGGCGTCGGTGGGGACAAGGTCTCGTGCGAGGGCCTGGGCAACAAACTCAAGGTCAACGGTGTCGAGGTCGACGAGCCCTACCTCAAGTCCGGCGTGCAGCCGTGCGCCGAGAAGTTCTCCATCACGGTGCCCGACAACAAGGTCTGGGTCATGGGCGACAACCGCAGCGACTCCGCCGACAGCCGGTTCCACGACGACGGCACCGGCAAGCTCGGCAGCGTGCCGCTCTCCGACATCACCGGCAAGGGACTCGCGGTCGTCTGGCCGATCAGCAACGTCTCCGGTGGCCACAACGCGGAAGAGGCCTTCGCCAAGGTGCCTGCCGCCGAGTAAGCCCTGAGCGATGCCCCCTGTGCCGAAGGCGCGGGGGGCATCGTCAACCCTGCGGCCCCGAAACTCCGGCTCCACCCGCACACGACGATGCCGCCGCTCGGTATCGAGCGGCGGCGTTGTCGAAGGTCTGTCAGTAGCCGGGCGCGGCCGGCAGGTCGAAGAGCTCCTCGAGCGTCTTGATGTCGCGGCGCTGGTGGAGGAAGCGGGCGACGTCGTCACCGACGTAGCGCAGGTGCCACGGCTCGGCGCGGTAGCCCGTCGTCTTCTCCTGGCCGTCCTGGTAGCGCACGACGAAGCCGAACTCGTGCGCGTGGGCGGCCACCCACTTGCCCGTGGGGGTGTCCTTGAACGACTCCTCCAGCTCGTGCACGGCGTCGGCGCCGCGCACGTCGATCGTCAGGCCGAGCTGGTGCTCGCTGTGGCCCGCGCGCGCCGAGTACGTGTCGGCGGCCTTGCGGCCGTCGCGACGTTCGTAGCTCGCGTAGAGGCTTTCCTGGTGCTCGAACGAGCGGTAACCGCTGACGGCCTCGAGGGTGATCTTGTCCTTCTTGGCCGCCTTGATCATGCGCGTGATCGGCTGCTCCAGCCGCTCGTCGACGACGACGGCCCCCGTGACGGCGAGCTTCTCCGGCTTGTCCTCGTGGGTGAGGGCCACGTGCTTGTTGACGATGCGCAACTCCGACGTGCGCAGTGCCTCGACCCGAGTGTCGACGTCGATCGCGCGGCGCGTGTCGGCCACCTCGACGATGACGCGCGACCGTGCGTTCTTCGCCACCGCGAGGCCGAGCACGGCGATGTCCTTCACGGCCGTCTGACTGCGGCTCTCGGCTCCCTGCGAAGCCTTCAGGACCTCACCCGAGCCAACCCGCGCCACGACGGCGACGCGGTCGGGCGTCACGGGCAGGCCGACGACGTGCGGTTCGTTCTCGTCGCTTCGTGCGGCCTGTGCCGTTCCGGCACCCAGCATCGCCAGAGCCAGGGCAGCACCGGATCCTGCGATCGCCTCGCGGCGAGTCAGGTCACTCATGGTGGCTTCTTTCGTTGTCGGCCCCTTCGCGGCCTCAACGGTATCGAGCCCCGAAGGCCGGTGTCACCTTGTCGTGCTGTGAAATCGTGTGATTCGGGTTATTTCAACAGCTTGCTCATGCGCCGGTCGGCGAGCGGTTTGCCGCCCGTCTGGCACGTCGCGCAGTACTGCAGCGAGCGGTCGGCGAACGACACCTCGCGGACGACGTCGCCGCACACCGGGCACGCCTCCCCTGTCCGGCCGTGCACCCGCATGCCGGCGCGCTTGGCGTCCTTGAGTTCCTTCGCAGGCTTGCCCGAGGCCGCCGCGACGGCGTCGGTGAGCGTTGTGCGCAGCGCCTCGTAGAGGGTGTGGACCTGCTCGGGCGTGAGCGCCGTCGTCATGGCGAACGGCGACAGCTTGGCGACGTGGAGCACCTCGTCGGAGTAGGCGTTGCCGACGCCGGCGATCTCCGACTGGTCGCGCAACAGCCCCTTGATCTGCATGCGTCGTTCGGCGACGAGGGCCGCGAACGCCTCCTCGGTGAACTCCTCGGACAGCGGGTCGATGCCGAGCTTCGCGACGCCGGGCACCTCCTGGACATCGCGCACGAGGTAGACGGCGAGGCGCTTCTGCGTACCCGCTTCGGTGAGGTCGAAGCCGGCCCCGTCGTCGAGGCGCACGCGCACGGCGATGGGCGACTTCCCGGGGCGCAGCGTCGTCGTCGGGAGGTTGTCCGACCAGCGCAGCCACCCCGCTCGCGAGAGGTGGAAGACGAAGTGCAGCCCCGAGGCCTCGATGTCGACGAACTTGCCGTGGCGGTGCACGGCGTCGACGACGAGCCCCTCGAACGCCTGCGGCGGAGGGTCGAACGTCTTGAGCACCGCGAACGACGCCAGTTCGACGCCGACGACGGCGCGTCCGACGAGTCGTTCGGTGAGGAATCCGACGAGGCCGCTCACCTCGGGCAGTTCAGGCATGACCGAGCACCTTCGAGACGTGTCCGTGCAGGACGAATCCGTTGGGACCTTCGAACCACGGCACACCCGGCACGCGGCCGACGACGTCGTCCATCTGGAGCGGGTGACCGTGGCTGAGCACCTGCTGCGCCACCGTCAGCTGCCGGATCGCGACGCCCGCGACGTGATCGGGGTAGCTCAGCGCGAACTGCTCGTAGATCGACGGGTCGTGCTGGCCGTCGTCGCCGACGAGCAGCCATTCGATGTGCGGGAACTCGGCGGCCAGGCGCCGCAGCCAGCGCCGCTTGTGCGCCTGCCCCGAGCGGAACCAGGACGTCTCCGTCGGGCCCCAGTCCGTGAGCAGCAGTGTGCCGCGCGGGAATCCGTGCCGGCGCAGGAAGCGGGTGAGCACCGGCTGCGTGTTCCAGGCGCCGGTGGAGAGGTAGAAGACGGGCGCGTCCTCGTGCTGCGCGAGGACCGAGCGGTAGAACGCGGCCATGCCCGGCACCTCACGGCGCACGGTCTCGCGGACGACGAACGTGTTCCACGCGGCGATGAGCGGGCGCGGAAGCGCCGTGATGAGGGCCGTGTCGTCGATGTCGCTCACGATGCCGAAGCGCACGTGCCCGCCGATGATCTGCACCGGAGCCACCGCGGTGACGCCGTCGCACTCGACGTGGGCGTCGTGCCAACCGTGACGCAGGCCGTGCCCGGTGACCTCGACCTCGAAGTAGCCGCCGCGATCGGTGAGGCCCGTCGCCGTGGCGTCCCCGAGCGTCACCGTGACCTCGCGTTCGGTCTCCGGCACGGAGAAGAACGCCTTGAAGCCGCGCCGGACGAGGGAGTCGTCGCTCGCCGTCGGCACCGACGGCTGCCCGTCCTTGCCGAGCACGACCCGACCGAGGACGCGCGCGATGCCGTCCTCGGGGATGCGTCGCTTCGGGCCGGACGAGGCGCGCCAGCGCGACGTCGACGGCTTCGGGGTGCGCTCCAACGGGTCGCGACCTTCGAGCGCGGGATCGACCGAGCCGTACCCGACGTAGGGAAAGACGCGCGTCGACCAGTCACGCCGCGAGAGAACGGACGCGGCGGAGCTGTTGAGCTTGTCCTCGACCCGTGAGGCGAAGTGGGGGCGCGCCATGGGCCCACTGTAGAACGCCGGTCTGACGACCCCCTCCACGACACGATGGGCCCCAACGCGACGCGCAGGCGAACGGAAGGGGACCTACGTCCCAACGATGCCCCCGACCCCTTCCGGGAAGCGCCTCGAAGGCGGACAATAGTCACATGGGAAAGAAGTTCAAGACGCAGGACGAGACCTGGCAGCACAACTACCCGTACGACGTGAAGATGACACGCACGGAGTACGAGTACCTCAAGCGCCAGATGCAGATCGAGCTGCTCAAGATGCAGGCCTGGGTCAAGGAATCGGGCGAGAAGGTCGTCCTCATCTTCGAGGGGCGTGACGCCGCCGGAAAGGGTGGGTCGATCAAGCGGTTCAACGAGCACCTCAACCCCCGTGGTGCACGCACCGTCGCGCTCAACAAGCCCACCGAGGAAGAACTCGGTCAGTGGTACTTCCAGCGCTACGTCTCCCACCTGCCCACCAAGGGCGAGATCGTCTTCTTCGACCGCTCCTGGTACAACCGCGCCGGCGTCGAGCGCGTCATGGGCTACTGCACCGACGAGCAGTACGACGAGTTCATGCGCACCGCGCCCGAGTTCGAGCGCATGCTCGTCGGCTCCGGCATCCACCTGCGCAAGCTGTGGTTCTCCGTCGGCAAGGCCGAGCAGCTCACGCGCTTCGAGAAGCGCCGCACCGACCCGGTGCGCCAGTGGAAGCTGTCGCCCACCGACCTCGCCTCCCTCGACAAGTGGGACGCCTACACCGAGGCGAAGGAGGCCATGTTCGAGCACACCGACACCGAGTGGGCTCCGTGGACCGTCATCAAGAGCAACGACAAGAAGCGCGCCCGTGTCGAGGTGATGCGCTACGTGCTCGACTCGCTCGACTACCCGGGCAAGAACACGGACTTCATCCACGAGCCCGACCCGCTCATCGTCGGTTCGGCCAAGCAGATCCTCGACGAGGGTGAGGGCGGCTTCCAGCACGGCTACCCCGACCGGTCGAACGGCGGCAAGAAGCCGAAGCCCGGTATGGCGCCGAAGTCGAAGTCGGCCAAGGCCGCGCGTGAGAAGGCGGAGAAGGCTGTCCGCGAGGCTGCCGTGAGCGCCGAGAAGGCGGCCAAGGCGACGGCGGCTGCCGACAAGGCTGCGGACGACGAGGCGTCGTCCCAGGGCGACAAGAGCTGAGGCTCACTGCCACAGAAACGCGGATCGGTCGCGGACTACGTGCCCGCGGCCGATCCGCGTCGTGGTGCTGTGATGCGTGACGGTGTCAGCGCCGTCCGTTGCTGTTGCGCTGTGCCGTGAGGCCACGGTCGAGGATGTCGAGGGCCGCGTCGAGGGTTTCCAGCTCGTCCTCGGTGAACCCCTCGAGCAGCGGGCTGACGACCTCCGCACGCGCTGTGCGCGCTTCCATGAGCACCTCGCGGCCCGCCTCCGTCATCGACACGAGCGTGGCGCGCGCGTCACGCGTGTCGGCGGTGCGCGAGACGAGGCCGAGTGCCTCGAGGCGCTGCACCTGCGTCGTCATCGTCGGCTGTGAGGAGTTGTCCGCAACGGCCAGATCACCGATGCGGGACGGGCCGAGATCGTTCATCAGGGAGAGCAGACGCAGCTGGGCCGCCGGCGCAGGCAGTTGGGCCTGGCGAGTGGCCCATCGGTTGAGTCGGGCCACGATGAGGAGGAGATGGTCGCCACGCGAACTGGTCATGCCGTCCATGATAGTTCGCACGCGAACGCCACCGCAGGGCTCTTCGAGAGTCCGACGGTGGCGTTCGCGTGGAGGGTCAGCTGCGCAGTTCGCGCTTGAGGATCTTGCCGGTGGCGCCCTTCGGCAGCGCGTCGATGAACGTGACGGTGCGCGGGTACTTGTAGGCGGCGACGCGGGCCTTCGCGAATTCCTTGACGTCGTCCTCGGAGAGCGACGAGCCCGGCGTGCGCACGACGAAGGCTGCGATCTCCTCGCCGTAGTGCTCGTCGGGCACACCGACGACGGCAACCTCGGCGATCTCCTCGTTCTCGTAGAGCGCTTCCTCGACCTCGCGCGGGTACACGTTGTACCCGCCGCGGATGATCATGTCCTTGGCGCGGTCGACGATGAAGAAGTAGCCGTCCTCGTCCTGGTGGGCGAGGTCGCCACTGAAGAACCAGCCGTCGCGGATGGCCTCGGCCGTGGCGTCGGGGCGGTTCCAGTAGCCCTTCATGAGCAGGTGGCCGCGAATGGCGATCTCGCCGACCTCACCCTGGGCAACGGGCTTGCCGTCGCTGTCCGCGACGATCATCTCGACGCCTTCGATCGGCGTACCGATCGAACCGGGCTTGCGCTCTGCGTTCGGGTGGTTGAACGACGCCACGGGCGAGGTCTCGCTCAGGCCGTAGCCCTCGAGGATCGTCGCCTCGAAGCGCTGCTCGAACTTCTTGAGCACCTCGACGGGCATCGCCGAACCGCCCGAAGCGCAGGTGCGCAGCGACGACATGTCGTAGTCGTCACGGTTCGCGGCCGCGGCGAGCATCGCCTGATACATCGTGGGCACGCCCTGGAAGATCGTCACCTTGTCGCGGCCGACGACGTCGAGCGCCTTGTTCGGGTCGAAGCGCGGGATGAGCGTGAGCGTGGCGCCCGTGGCGACGGAGGTGTTGAGGCCGCACGTGAGGCCGAAGACGTGGAACAGCGGCAGGCAGCCCATGATGACGTCGTCGGAGGTGATCGCCATGAGCGTGCGAGCCGAGACCTCCTGGTTGATGTCGAGCGAGCGGTGCGTGAGCTCGGCGCCCTTCGGGCGGCCGGTCGTGCCGGAGGTGTAGAGGATGACGGCGGTGTCGTCGTCGGCGCGGTCCACGACGTCCGGCGTCGGCTCGAGCGCACCGAGGACGCCCTGGAGCTGATCGGCACCGACCTCGACGTACTCGACGTTCTTGTTGGCCGCGCCCTTGGCCGATTCGCCGCCCATGCCGAAGACGAGCTTCACTCCCGCGTCCTCGAGGTAGTACTCGACCTCGCGCGCCATGAACAGCGGGTTCATCGGCACGAGGACGGCACCGGAACGCCACACGCCGTAGGCGATGACGGGGAAGGCGGGGACGTTCGCCAGGCTCAGCGCGACGCGGTCACCGGGCTCGATGCCGTGGTCGCGCAGGAAGGTGACGACGCGCTGCGTGGCGTCATCGAGCTGGTGCCAGGTGAGGGTGAAGTCGTCGAGCTTGATGGCGGCCCCGTCGGGCAGCTTCTGCGCCGTGCGCACGAGGTTGTCAGCGAGGTTCGTCATGAACGTGAGCCTAGTCACTTCGCGCCGTATTGAGCAATGATCAATAGAGGTTCGTACCGTCTGTTCGCGGAGCGAAACGGGTCAGAGCCAGGAGACGTGTGGCTTGAGCAGCGCGTACCCGACGAACGAGACGATGTCGAGGATCGTGTGGGCCACGACGAGCGGCATGACACGGCGCGTGCGGGTGTAGAGCCACCCGAAGATCAGGCCCATGACGACGTTGCCGACGAACCCGCCGATGCCTTGGTAGAGGTGGTACCCACCGCGGATGAGCGCACTGACCACGATGACCTTCGTGCGCCCCCACCCCGCCTGCGACCACCGCGTGAAGAGGTAGCCCACCATGACGACCTCTTCGAGCAGCGCGTTCTGCACAGCCGCGAGGACGAGGACGGGCACGACCCACCAGTGATCGGAGAGGCCCGACGCGACGACGGTCGTGTTGAGGCCCGCAGCACGGGCGCCGAGGTACAGCGCAAGGCCGGGCAAACCGATGACGGCGACGAGCAGCGCGCCGAGCACCGCGTCGGGGCCTTTGCGCGTGCCGTCGAGGCCGATGAACCCCAGCGGGTTGCGCATCGAACGCCCGAGGAGGTGGGCGGCGAGCGCCGCCGGTACGAGGGCGAGCGCAATGCCGATGAACTGGCTGAGGGCGTCGAGCCACTCGAGCGACGAGCGGGACGCGTTGAGCGTCGAGGTTTTCGTGCTGAGCGACGTGCCGACGGCGCGGGCCTCGAGCGCCTTGCGCAGCAGCGAGATGGTCGACCAGATGGCGCTTGCACCGAGGCTCACGAGGAGAACGAGCCAGGTCTCGGTGAGCACCTGACGTCGGGTGAGCGCCGCACGGGGACGCAACGGTGGAACGGCCAGCACGGACCCGGGCCAACGAACGCCCCGGCCCTTCGTCTGTGCGAGCGAGTCGGGGGTCGTCACAGCAGCACTCTCGAGATCGCTTTCGAGAGTGCCATCGGGGCGCGCGGGGTCAGCGTCCGTCGGACTCATCGCTCGCGGTGCGGCTCGTGTCGTCGGGAAGCTCGTCACCGTCGACGTCGGGGCCGACGCCCTCGTCGAAGTCGACGTCGCCGTCCTCGTCGAGCTGGTGGACGGGCGCTTCGTCGTACGGGTCGTTGTCGAAGTCGTCGCTCATGGCGTCATCCTTGCAGGCGCCCCCGACAGGGCGGGCCGGTGAGTGGTCAGACGGTGTCGAGGCGGCGGAACGGCTGCGCCTTCTCGACCTGCAGCGCGAGACGCAGCAGGGTGTTCTCGCCACCGCCTCGCCCGGACACCATGACGCCCACGGGAAGACCGTCGGCCGTCGCGCCGAGCGGGAGGCTGATGGCCGGGGCGCCCGTCGCGTTGTGCAGCGGGGTGAAGCAGCAGTACTTGAGTACGCGCTCCATGTGCGTCTCGAAGTCGAGGTCGCCCGCGAGGTGCCCGATCTCCGGCGTGATGTGCCCGAGCACCGGCGACAGGACGACGTCCGGGCCCTTGGCCATCTGTCGGTCGTAAACCTTGCTGCTCGCCTGCAGGCGCGAGAGGAAGACGGGTGCGTGCGCGAGGCGACGCTTGCCGCGGCGTGCAAGCCCGAGCGTGAACGGGTCGAGCTTGCTCGCGTCGAAATCCTTGTGGAACAGGCGCTTTCCGCCCGCTGCCGTGTTGTACGCGAGGAAGGCCCAGTAGTCGAGGAAGTCCTCCTGGAAGCTCGCCGGGATGTTCGGCTCCCACTCCTCGACGTGGTGACCGAGCTCGCCGAGCAGCTTCGCGGCGCCCTCGACGGCAGCGCGCGTGTCGGCGTCCGACGGCGGCGCGAAGGGGCTGTCGACCATGACGCCCACGTGCAGCGGACGCTCCAGCTCGGGGTTCGCGCTGACGCCGATGGCGGGCAGCTTGCGGTTGCGGCGCACCCGCTCGGCCTCCTCGAAGAAGGTCACCGTGTCGCGCACGGTGCGGGTGAGAACCGAGTCGGCGACGATCTTGACCGGCATGGACGCCGCGCTTTCGCCGAGCACGAGGCGTCGTCGCGTCGGCTTGAGTCCGACGAGGCCACAGGCCGCGGCAGGAATGCGGATGGAGCCACCACCGTCGTTGCCGTGCGCGATCGGCAGGGCACCCGACGCGACGAGGGCCGCGGCGCCACCGGACGAACCGCCCGAGGAGCGGCTCGTGTCCCACGGGTTGCGGGTGACGTCGTCGCCCGGACGCTCCGTTGTCGCCGTCCAGCCGAAGGGGGGCATCGTCGTGGTGCCGATCGGCACGAGTCCGGTGGCGAGCATCTGCGTGGCGACCTTGCCGCTGCGGCGGTTGCTCACGCGCGGCATCGCCTGGGAGCCCTGCGTCATGGGCACGCCCGCGACGACGATGTTGTCCTTGAACGCGCTCGGCACGCCGCGCAGGCCTGCGCCGTGCTTGTCGTGAACGCCGCCGCTCAGGCCGGAGTCGATGCGGCCGGCGCGCTGACGGGCCCGCTTCGCGTCGAGGAACTCGAGGGCGTTGAGGACGCCGTCGACCTTTTCGACACGTGCCAACGCGGCTTCGACAGCTTCGCTCGCGCTCACCTCGCCGGCCGCGATGGCGGCGGCCAGCCCCGTGGCGTCGTGCGTCCCGAGCGCGTCGTCACCGAACGCGTGCACGCGCTTCGCCGTCGTCTTGCTCGTGTCTGCCTGCGTCGTCATCGTCGTCCCCTTGCACAGAGTCGGCTGGTGGTCGCGGTAGCCCGAGTGGGCCGCCCAAGAACCCCAGTCTCGCGCGTCCGGGCCCGTTGAGCGGGCACTTCTGATCAAGAAACCTACTTTTGCGTAGCCACTCGACGAGCGCCGGCTCGACGAGGGCCCCACCCCCGCCCCGAGCGAATCTCGTCCTCTGAGGGCCGTCTCGTCACGAGCCGAACTGCGGGACCCACCCCGCTCTGCTGACATTCGGCAGGACGCCATCCGGGTCGTGATGGACGGTGAGGAAGCACTCCGGGCTGAAGAGTCCCTCGAGCGAAAGTCCGCGTGACGGCTCCTCGCACGCTGCACGATCGAGCAGGACGCCTTCCCGAGACGAGGTCACCGCACCGGGAGGGGCCGTCGTGTCGACGATGACTTCCACGTACTCCTTTCCCAACCAAACGAGTTCTCGGCGACTTGTCCACGGACCGTCCGGTGGAAGCCCCACCCACGTCGACCACGAGACCGTAGGCGGGCACCAGGACGCGGCGATCTCTGGGCCTGTGGCTGCTCCGAACCCGTACGGCGGAGCAGCGGTGATCTGACCGAAGACGGCTTCCGAGTTCCGGCACGTTTCCATGAAGGCGCGCTTGTGTCGTTCCGAGAGGTCCGCCCGAAGTCCTACCTGAAACACGGCAACCGGCGGTCCAGGGTCCAGAACCGGTGCGTCTTCGTATTCCTCGTCGTCAGCGAAGTCCGTGTCGAACGGGTCGTCGAACTCCACATCCTCTGTGAAGGTCTCGGGGAAGGAAACGTGTGCCACACCTCCACCCGCGAGCTCCAAGAAGAGAGAGCCCGAGCTCGCTTCTCGGACCTGGGACAGGAGGCTTTCGGCATCGCCGACACGTGTCCGAAGTGGCTCTAACTCCCCAGCCCGCGCCGGGAAGAAGTCGAACCCCTCAGCACTGGCAACCTCGCACCAGCTAGACAGAAGGTCGTCGAGCTGTTCGGGCACACAGACGAACCCCATCTCGAACATGAAGCCATCAACGCCTTTCGCACACAGGAGAGGCGGCCTCCTGACGAGGAAGCCCTCTCCCTCAGTGTTCCAGGAGGGCGAGGCGTTGCAGAGCCCCGAAGGCTACTTCTACCCTGCCGCGGCTTTCCGCAGCGACGGCGGCGCGATGCCGTGGTCGAAGAGGAGCGTGCGCGCCGCGTGCCAGCCGCACATGCCGTGAACGGCCGGGCCGGGCGCCGTCGCGCCGGAGCCGAGATAGACGCCGTCGAGCGGGGTACGCCAGGGCGCGGTCGACACCACGGGTCGCTTCACCATCTGCGCGACGCTCACCGCGCCGCCCGCGAAATCGCCCCCGGCGAAGTTGGGGCTCACCGCCTCGGCGAAGTCGGTGGCCCGCGTCGCGACGCTCGCGAGGACGAGGTCGGAGAAGCCCGGCGCGTACTCCTCGACGGCGCGTGTGACGAGGTCGGTGGCGTCGAGATTGCTGTCGTGAGGCACGTGGAGGTAGGCCCAGAACGTCGCCTTTCCCTCGGGTGCTCGGCTGGGATCGACGACGCTCGGCTGCACCGCAAGGACGTACGGACGCTCGGGCACCCAGCCGCGAGCGACCTGCCGTTCGGCTAGAGCGATCTCGGCGCGCGTTCCGCCGAGGTGGACTGTGGGCGCCTCGCCGAGACGGGCATCAGCCCACGGCACGGGCCCTGCGAGCGCAAAGTCGACCTTGCTCACGCCGCGGCCGTGCCGGTAGCGGCGCAGGGCCCGCGCGTACTTCGCGGGCAGGCGTTCTCCGGTGAGATCGAGGAAGGCGGGTACACCGACGTCGAGGACGCAGGCGTCGTACTCGTCGAGTTCGTCGAGGTCTGTCACCCCGCGATCGAGCACGATGCGTCCACCGTGCGCCTCGAGATCGGCCGCGAGAGCGTCGACGATGGCCTGTGAGCCGCCGACGGGAACGGGCCACCCGGCCGCGTGGGCCGTGGCAGCAAGGAGGAGCCCGCCGCCGGCGAGCGCCGGGCTGGGGTGTCGGCCGATGGCGTGAGCCGCGCAACCGGTGAGCATAGCGGGCGCGATCCCCTCCGCGAACCGGGCGTTCCAGGCGGGGGTGCCGGCCTCGGCGACGCGGGCGGCAAAGATCGTGGCGGCCACCGGGTCGCGCGGCACGCGAAGCAACGAGTTGAGCGTGAGATCGACCGTTCCGGCGAGGTGGTCGACGACCGGGCCGAGGAAGGCTCGGTACGCGCCGCCGTCACGGCCGATCGCGTCGGCGGCCCGGTCGAGATCGCGGTACCCGAAGCCGCTACGGCCGTCGGGCAACGGGTGGGCGAACGACATCTCCGGGACGGCGATGTCGATGCGGTCGGCGAGCCCGAAGGACTGGAAGAAGGGGCTCGCGAGCGCCATCGGGTGCACCGCGCTCGCAAGGTCGTGGCGAAACCCTGGGAGGGTGATTTCGCGGGTGGCCGCTCCCCCACCGAGCCAGGCGTTGCGTTCGAGGACGTCGACGGCGAGGCCGGCGCGCGCGAGCGTCACCGCGGCCGCGAGGCCGTTGGGCCCCGACCCGACGACGGCGACCCGGCTGATGCTCATGGCGTCAGGATGTCAGGTCGCGAGGGTGTTCAGCGGCGACGAATGATCTGGGTGGCGTCCGGGTCGTCGGGGTCGCTCGACTCCGGGGAGTACGGGCTCTCCGGGTCGAGGTGGCGGCCGGTCGGCATCGCGCGGGTGCGTCCGTCGTCGCCGCGCAGACTTCCGCGTGACGGGTGTGGTTGCGTCGCGGTGTAGCCGTCGTCCTCGTACCAGCGGGTCGAGTTGGGGCGGTCGTCGAAGTCGGAGAACTCGTCGTAGCGCACGGCGTCGGGCTCACCGCCACCGAGCGGGAGGTCGGCCTGGGCGGCGGGCGTCGCTGCTGCGGGTTCGCCGTACAGCGCGGCGTCCTTGCGCTCGCGACGGGCGCGCGCCTTGCCACGCAAGAAGCGGTAGATGCCGA
The DNA here is from genome assembly GCF_014302635.1 of Dermacoccus sp. PAMC28757. NCBI lineage: Bacteria > Bacillati > Actinomycetota > Actinomycetes > Micrococcales > Dermacoccaceae > Dermacoccus > Dermacoccus sp. PAMC28757. The sequence continues at coordinate 502,424 of NZ_CP060292.1, forward strand.
CGAGGAGCGCGAGCGCCGCACCGATGAGCAGCCCGATGGCGAGACCCGTCCAGTTGTCGACGACATCCTGGCTCGAACAGCTGCGCTTGAGCTCGGGGTAAAGATCCTGGATCGTCTCGATCCCCGGTGGAAGCGCGAGGAGGAACGCGATGCCGAGGAACTTGCGCCAGAAACCGTCGAGGAGCATGACGCCGACACCGGCGGGGAAGAACAGCCAGACATTCGGCGGCCGGGAGCCGGAGCTGAACCAGTAGTCACGGGCGAGCGGGCGCCAGATCGACCAATCGCACCCCGCCGCCGGGATCCCGAAGTAGTCGTTCTTGACCGGGCTCAGCGTGACGACGGCCGCGACGACGAGGCACCACACGACGAGCGCGAAACCGACTCGGTCGGCGTGCGAGCGGCGTCGGGCGAAGAGGAAGAAGGACACCAGCGCGAGGAATGCTCCGACGACGATGGCCGGGCCCGTCCACGGCAGGGCCTTGAGGATGAGGCGGAACTGTTCGAGCATGCGTTACGCCTCCTGGCCGTGCGTGTCGGGATGTTCACCCGGTTCCCGGGAGACAGGACACGGTAGCAACGACGCGTGACCTTCCCGTTATGCGGCGCGCGGGGTGGGCGTCATCAATCACGCACGAAGGGCCGAAACCTTCCCTTCTTGTGCACAAGCGGTCTGCTTGGACGCAAGAAGGGAAGGTTTCGGCCCTTGTGGTGCGGGAGGCGTCAGACGCGGATGCTCGCGTCGAACGCGCCGAGCGCGGCCGTGGCGCCGGAACCCTCTGCGACGACGATCTGCTTGTAGGGCTCGGTCGTCGCGTCGCCGGCGGCGAAGATCGCCGGGTCGGAGGTGCCGCCGCGGGCGTCGACGACGATCTCCTTGCGCTCGTTGAGCTCGACGACGCCGTCGAGGAACTCGGTGTTCGGCAGGAGGCCGATCTGGACGAAGACGCCTTCGACGTCGAGCTTCTTCGTCTCCCCGCTCTCGCGGTCGGTGTACTCGAGGCCGGTGACGGCCTTGCCGTCGCCGAGAACCTCGGTCGTCGCAGCGGACATGACGATGTCGACGTTCGGCAGCGACTTCAGCTTGCGCTGCAACACCTCGTCGGCGCGCATGGTGTCGAGGAACTCGAGCACGGTGACGTGGCCGACGACGCCGGCGAGGTCGATGGCGGCCTCGACGCCGGAGTTACCGCCGCCGATGACGGCGACCTTCTTGCCCTTGAACAGGGGGCCGTCGCAGTGCGGGCAGAACGTGACGCCCTTGTTGCGGTACTCCTCTTCGCCGGGCACGTTCATGCGGCGCCAGCGGGCGCCGGTGGCGAGGATGAGCTGCTTGGCGCGCAGGGTGGCGCCGGTCTCGGTCGTCACCTTCTTGAGGTCGCCGTCGTCCTCGATGCTGGCGACGCTCTGGCCCTTCATGACGTCGATCTCGTACTCGTGCAGGTGCTGGTCGAGCGCCGCGGCAAGCTTGGGGCCCTCGGTGTACGGCATCGAGATGAAGTTCTCGATGGCCATGGTGTCGAGCACCTGGCCGCCGATGCGGTCGGCGACGAGGCCGGTGGAGATGCCCTTGCGTGCGGTGTACACGGACGCGGCCACACCAGCGGGGCCACCGCCGACGACGAGGACGTCGAACGCGTCCTTGGCGCTGAGCTTCTCGGCGGCCTTGGCGTCGGCGCCGGTGTCGAGCTTCGAGATGAAGTCCTCGATCGTCATGCGGCCCTGACCGAACACGTCGCCGTTGAGGTAGACCGTCGGCACGGCCTTGATGTCGCGCTCTTCGATCTCGTGCTGGAAGGCGCCGCCCTCGATCGCGATGTGGTGGATGTTCGGGTTGATGACGCTCATGGCGTTGAGCGCCTGCACGACGTCGGGGCAGTTCTGGCAGGAAAGCGACATGTACGTCTCGAAGCGGAACTCGCCTTCGATGTCGCGGATCTGCTGGGCCTGCTCGTCGCTGATCTTGACGGGGTGGCCGCCGACCTGGAGGAGGGCGAGCACGAGCGAGGTGAACTCGTGGCCGAGCGGCAGGCCCGCGAAGTGGACGCCCACGTCGGTGTCGCGGCGCGCGATCTCGAAGGAGGGTCGGCGCTCGTTCTCGTCGGTGCGCGAGTAGGAGACGAGGTCGTGGAGGGCCTCGATCTCCTTGAGGAGCTCTTCGGTCTGCTTGGACTTGTCGGAGTCGTCGAGGCTGGCGCGCAGTTCGACGGGCTCGCGAAGGTTGCCGAGCAGCTGCTGGAGCTGGGCGGTCATGTTCTGGTCGAGAACGGCCATGGGGTGCCTCCTGGGAGTCGGACGGGCGTCGCTCGCACGTCACGACGTGAGGCGAGCGGGAGTCGGGTCGGAAGTGGGAGTCGGCGAGAACCTTGGGGGCGTTCTCGCCGGCTTCCACCCGCGGCCCGGGGGACGGGGTGGGGTGGCGGCGGGCGCGGAAGGGGTGACCGCGCCCGTCGTCACCGGCTTGGGGTGCGCGATGAGCGAGCCGCGAGGCTGAGAGCCCGAACTTGCGAGGGGTTCAGCCCCGCGGCTCCGCGAATCGCAACGGTCAGATCTTGCCCACGAGGTCGAGCGAGGGGGCCAGCGTGTCTTCGCCCTCTTCCCACTTGGCGGGGCAGACCTCGCCCGGGTGGTTGCGGATGTACTGGGCGGCCTTGACCTTGCGGACGAGCTCGGCGGCGTTACGGCCGATGCCCTCGGAGGTGACCTCGGTGAACTGGATGACGCCGTCGGGGTCGACGAGGAAGGTGCCGCGGTTGGCGAGGCCCTCGTCTTCGCGCAGGATCTCGAAGTTGCGCGAGATCTGGAGCGTCGGGTCACCGATCATGGCGTAGTTGATCTTGCCGATCGTCTCGGACGAGCCGTGCCACGCCTTGTGCGTGAAGTGGGTGTCGGTGGAGACGGAGAAGACCTCGACGCCGAGCTTCTGCAGCTCGTCGTAGTAGTCGGCGAGGTCGCCGAGCTCGGTCGGGCAGACGAACGTGAAGTCGGCCGGGTAGAAGAAGAAGATGCTCCACTTGTCGGCGACGTCGGCCTCGGAAACCTCGACGAATTCGCCCTGCTTGAAAGCGGTGGCCTTGAACGGCTTGATGGTCGTGTTGATGAGCGACACGTCATGCTCCTTCGCGTTGGGGATCGGCGGCGAGCGTGGCGCCGCCGCAAGCATTCCTTAACTGGAATGACTCCACTTTAGCCTATCTGGTCGCCCTGTCCAACAGCGGGCCGCGTGAACATCGCGTGAACGACCCGCCCCCCTCGCGGCGCGCCCCGAGTTCTCAGGCCGACGGCTGTGTGCACATCTGCGATTCACGGTCACATTCGTTCGCGACGGCGTGGTCGAGTCGCGACCATCTTCACCGTCCGACCGTGGCAACCTGGGGCCATGACGACCCACGAGCACACCCACCCACTTCGCGGCGTCATGATCTTTGCGCGAGACCCGGAGACGTCATGCCGGTGGTACGCCGAGCGCGTCTTGCGCGTGGAATCGACTGCCGTGCAGGTTGATTCGGGGCTCTGGTTCGTCGAGGTCGATGGTGCCGAGATCGGCTTCCACCCCGCCGACGTCGAGCGCAACCCGTTCGGTACCAGCGTCGTTGCCTACTTCGCGACGGACGGAGTCAGCACCCATCGCGAGGCGCTTCTCGATGCGGGAGCCGAGCATCATCGGGGGCCGCTCACGATCGGCGGCGGGCGCAGCATCTGCCAGCTCGTCGATCCGTTCGGCGGAGTCTTCGGCCTGGACGGCCCGCCCTGACGCCCAGCGCGTCCGAACATCGTCCGGAAACGCGTCAGGCACGACGCGTTCTCGGGCAATGAGCGCCGCACAACCGTTCACTGCAGGCCCTCACGATCGACGCGCCGTCGAGACACGGCTCAACCTTTCGTCACGCGATCCACGACAGGCCGAGCAGCGTCTGAACGACCTCCTCGACGGCGGCCGGGCGCGGCGGTGCGCCGTACGTCGCGCCGTGCAGTTCTCGGCCCGCACCGACAACGGAGTGCGTGACGACGCCTGGGTTGCGGTGGCCGCGAGCGCGAGTGCAGACAGCAACGTCACCCCGAAACCCGCTGCCACGAGAGCTTGTACGGCGACGACGTCGTCACTGGCGAAGCCGATGTCGGGCTCGATTCCGACGGAGGCGCACAGGTCGAGCAGCCCTGTGCGGCAGCGCTCGCAGCCCGCGATCCACCGGTCATCGGAGAACCTTCGCAGTTCGTCCGGCCGCAGGCCCGTCGCTTCCCTCTCGCCGGAGGCGCGCCCCTCCGCGATCGTGCCGCCAACCGAACGAGACGGTTCGACGAGGTGCAACGCGTCCCACCCGAGGTGCTCAACGGTGACGTCGTCATCGAAGTGCTGCCCGGAATAGGCGAACGTGATGGCGACGTCGACCTGCCCCGAGCGCAGCAACGCGGCGGCTTCCGGCGGTTCGACCTCGACGATGTGAGGCGGAAGTCTCCCAAGAGGCCAACACCCGCGTCAGCGGGTTGGCCACGGGATGCGGCTTCGCCACGCCGCAGAGCGTCCTGCGCGGCTCGCGCGGCACGGCAGGCAATGTCGGACTCGCCGCGTTCGAACTCGTGCCGGACGACGCCATCGACGACGCCGCGCACCTGCTCGCCACCCACGCCCACCTGCTCGCCTAGGGCGCCGCAGCTGCGTCACTCGCAGGGCTGCGTGCTCGTCAGAAGCGGGACGGGGAAGCGCAGGGCGGTTCGGTCGCCGTCGTCGTCACGGGTGGCAATGTCAGCACTGACGAGTGGAAGCGGCTCGCGAGCCGGTGACGCGTCCCTCGACGGAGCGCCCCGGGCCATGGGAGCGAAACACCCTCGGTGGGAGCGTTGCGACGCTCCCACCGAGGGTGTCCTGCTCCCGTCGGCGCAGATGCTCCCGTCGGTCAGCCGGCCTGCGTCCGGTAGGGGACGCGGCTCCACTTGAGGACTGCGGGTGAATCGGTCACACTCACCTTGAGCCAGCCCTTGTTGTTGTCCGAACCGTCCACCGTGATGCGGGTGAGGTTGTTCGCGCTGACCTTGACGCCGTAGAACGAGAGCCACCGCGAGCCGCTCGCCAGCGGCCGGTCGCTGGTGTAGACGTGCGAGTCCCCGTTGATGAGGTACACGGGGCCATGGAACGCGTTCGACTGCTTGACGAGTTCGGCGACAAGTGGCGTGAACGCCGTGTTGTTCTCGTGCGGCACGTCGTACGTCGGGTCAAACATGTCCGCCTGGAGAGAGACCGCGACGGCGCGGGACTTGTGCTTCTTCGCGTCGGCGAACGTCGAGCGCAGCGCCGCCAGGTTGGTGTTCATCCGCGCCTTCTGCTCGGCAACCTGCGCGGGCGTCGCCGCCTTCTCGCCGATACCGGTCCACGGCGCGAGGTCGTCGTTCGACCCGACGACGTGCAGCGCGGCGAAGCTCACCTTCGCCTTGCGCCACGTCACGATCTCCGGGAAGGCGCGGTTGACGCCGTCGACGTGCTGGGGGCGCCCGTTCGTCGTGTTGTTCTTCGCAAAAAACGTGGAACGGACGGCAGAGAGGCGCTCCAAGGGGTTGTACGAGCCGTTGTTCGGGCGGTGGCAGTCGGTCCACTCGTTGTCGCCGGGGGTGTAGACGAGCGGGTCGCGGAAACGGTCGAACTGCTTCTTGATCGAGGCGAAGTAGCTGTCGTCGCAACGCGTCGAGCCGTTCTTGATGTCGCCGACGTGCTGAACGAGTCGCACGTCGGGGTCGGCGTTGATTTCGTCGACCCACTTCGGGAACGCCTCGATCTGCGCCTGGCCGTAGGGGACGTCACCGATGACGGCGAAGGTGTAGCCCGCGTGATGCTTCGCGCCGTCAGAGGCCGCAACCGCCTGAGTGGGAGCCATGCCTGCGAGGCAGGCGAGAGCAGCAAGGGCGGCCGGGGTGCGATGTTTCACGTGAATCCTCCAAGTCAAGGTGCGGGCAGCCCCTGCATCCCACGCCTCCGACCTGACGACGGCGAGTCGCCGGCGCGAACGGGACATGAACGACTCGGGCGATGGGAGCGAAACACCCTCGGTGGGAGCGCCGTGACGCTCCCACCGAGGGTGTTTTGCTCCCGTCGGCGACCGAGGCCCGCCGCACGGTCAGTCGACCTGGGTCAGGACGACTTCACCTCTCGCTTGTTGAGGCGGATGAATCCGATGACCATCGGAAGGACGAGCCACAGCACGTGCGCGACGGCGAACTTCGCCCACCCTTCGTTCGACATCGTGCCGTTGTAGAGCGGCTGCGTCGTGAGGTTGAGGTCGATCCACTCACCGACCGTGCGCATCGTCTCGCCGAACGACGTCACGATGCTCACGAGGATCGGGATGAACAGGTACGAACAGATCGCGGCCGGGGTGTTCTGGAAAGCCAGGCCGAATGCGATACCGATCGAGACCGCGATGAGCTGCGCCAGCACGTTGCCGCCCACGGCGCCCCACGACATCGTCCAGTTGGCATCGTGACCGAACGCCGCCTGGGCGATGAGCGTCGTCGCTGCACCGATCGCGAACGCAAAGATGATGGAGAGGGCGCCGAACAGCAGGCCCACGGCCCACTTGGCGAGGACGACGCGTGAGCGGCGCGGTTCCAGCGTGAACGTGACGAGCGCCGTCCGCTGCGACCACTCACTCGTGACGGTGAGGATGCCGAGGATGGGCAGGAGGAAAGCCATCGGGATACCGGCAGCGGCGACGAAGTTGCCGAACCGCGGCGCCGACTCGCGTCCACCGAACATCACCGCGATGGACGCGATGATGATGAGGACGCCCATGGCGATGAGCAGCCACTTGCCCGCGCGGGTGTCGACCATCTTGCGCATCTCGACGCCGAAGAGGCGCCCGAAGGAGACCGGGGACGTGCGTCCCTCGTCACCGAGTCGGCTTGGCAGGCGTGATTGGGTCGGAGCGCCGCTGCCCTGCTGGGGCGTGAACTGCGCGCCCTGAGGAGCCTGCTGGGGCACCTGCGCGCCCGGGCCGCCCGCCATCGCGGGCTGCTGCTGCGGCGGGTAGTGCGCTCCGCCCTGCGGCTGGTTCGGGTTCATGGGGGTGCTCATCGCGCAACCTCTCGGGAGTCGGCGGCGGTCAGGTTGAGGAACATCTCTTCGAGGCCGGAGCCGCCGGCCTGGCCGAGCTGGACGAGGACGATGCCGTTCGCGGCAGCGACCTTGCCCACCTCGATGGGTTCGGCCGGCGTGTGGATGCCGGTCTGCGTGCGCTGCACGGGAATGTTCGCGGCCTGCAGCGCGGAGGCGAGGGCAGCGTCGTCGGTGCTGTGGGCGTTGGTGCCCGCACCGCGCAGCAGCTCCTGCTTCGTGCCCTGACGCACGATGCGGCCGCGGCCGATCATGACGAGGTCGTCGGCGATCTGCTCGACCTCGTGGAGCAGGTGGCTCGACAGGAGCACGGTGCCGCCACGCTCGGCGTAGGAGCGCAGGAGGCCACGCATCCAGCGGATACCGGCCGGGTCGAGGCCGTTGGCCGGCTCGTCGAGGATGAGCACCTCGGGGTCACCGAGCAGCGCGTGCCCGATGCCGAGGCGCTGACGCATACCGAGCGAGTAGTCGCCCACGCGACGCTTCGCCTCCGGCGGCGTGAGGCCGACGACGTCGAGGATTTCGTCGACGCGGTCGGTGCCGAGGCCCATCGTCTTGGCGCCGAGCGTGAGCACCTCACGGCCGGTGCGTCCGGCGTGCTGAGCACTCGCGTCGAGCAGGACACCGACGTGGCGCCCCGGGTTCGTCAGTTCGTCGTACTTCTTTCCCAGGATGGTGGCGTGGCCGCTCGTGGGCGGCGTCAGCCCCGTCATCATGCGCATGCACGTCGACTTACCGGCACCGTTCGGGCCGAGGAAGCCGGTGACTCGGCCCGGCTCGGCCTTGAAGGTGACGTTGTCGACGGCCACGGTTCCCCCGTAGCTCTTGGTCAACGCCTCTACTGTGATCATGCTCCAAACCCTAGGCGCCTGACGCTGCGTGAGCCCTGAGGGACATCCCCCATTTCGACCCTTCGCCGAAAATTCATCCTCAGGGTGGACACGGCGTCATCCTCGGGGTGGACATCCCTGGGGCCGGCGGGTCGTTCGAGGGTCGCAGCCGGGATGACGGCGGCGCCTTCCGTCCGGGGCTGAGTTTCGGCGAGGCCTCTGCCGGGGTTGTCGGAGCGACGAGACACAATGCGTGGCATGGCCGACGACACCGCACTCACCGAGAACGAACGCTTCGTCGAAGTGGACTTCTACGACACCGATCTCGACGGCCGACGCTTCGTCTCCTGCCGCTTCAACGGCTGCGACTTCACGGAGAAGACGATGGCCGCCACGGTGTTCGAGGGGTGCGCGTTCTTCAACTGTCGGTTCAACGACGCGCAGCTCGAGCAGGTCGCGTTCACCGGGTGCACGTTGAGCGACTGCGGGTTCTTCATGGCGACGCTCGCCGGGTGCAAGCTCTCGGGTTCGACGTTCGCCGACTGCTCGTGGACCCACGCCGTCGTCCGCGGTGGGCAGTGGCCGATGGTGACGATGCGCCAGGCGAAGCTCGACGGGCTCGACCTGTCGGACGTGCGCTTGGCCGAGGCCGATCTCAGCGAGTCGTCACTCAAGCGCGTCGTCTTCGACGACGCCGACCTCACCGGCGCGACGCTGCGCGGCTGCGACCTGCGCGAGGCGGACCTGCGCGGCGCGAGGGTCGACAGCGTCAACCTCGCCGGGGCCCGCTTCGGCAACACACGGATGGACGTCGACGGGGCGCTGGCCGTCGCAGTGGCGCAGGGCATCGTCATCGGTTGAGAGACGACGCCCTGGACACACGTCGTCGCACGAGCGGACGTTCCACCCGTGCGACGACAGTGCTCACTCAGTGCGTCGGGAAGCCCAGGTCGACCTGGCTCTCGGTCGGCTCCGGCCAGCGCGACGTGACGACCTTGCGGCGCGTGTAGAAGTTGAACGCCTCGGGGCCGTACATGTGTGTGTCGCCGAAGAGCGACTTCTTCCAGCCGCCGAAGCTGAACGAGCCGACCGGCACGGGGATGGGCACGTTGACGCCCACCATGCCCACCCCGATGGCGTACTCGAACTCACGCGCGCTCTTGCCGTCACGCGTGAAGATGGCGACGCCGTTGGCGAACTGGTTGTCGTTGACGAGCTTCACGGCCTCCTCGAAGGTGTCGACGCGCACGACCGACAGCACGGGCCCGAAGATCTCCTCGTCGTAGACCTTCATCCCGGGCCGCACGTTGTCGACGAGGCTCGTGCCGATGAAGAAGCCGTCGCCGTCGAAGGTCTTCTCGCGGCCGTCGACGACGATCGTGGCCCCCTCACCGGCGGCGCCCTCGACGTAGGAGGCGACGCGGTCACGCGCCTCGGCGGTGATGAGGGGGCCCATTTCCGAGGCTTCGTCGGTGCCGTCGCCGATGGTGAGCTTCTTCATGCGCTCGGCGATCTTCTCGACGAGCGGGTCGGCCACCTCGCCGACGGCGACGAGGACGGAGACCGCCATGCAGCGCTCGCCCGCGGAGCCGTACGCGGCGGAGACGGCGGCGTCAGCGGCGCCGTCGAGTTCGGCGTCGGGCATGACGACCATGTGGTTCTTCGCGCCGCCGAGTGCCTGAACCCGCTTGCCCTTGCCCGCTGCTCGCTCGTAGATGTACTGGGCGATGGGGGTGGAGCCGACGAAGGAGACGGCCGCGACGTCGTCGTGGTCGAGGATGCCGTCGACGGCTTCCTTGTCACCGTTGACGACGTTGAGCACGCCGTCGGGAAGACCGGCTTCGCTGAACGCCTCGGCTAGCCAGAGGGCCGCTGAGGGGTCGCGCTCGCTCGGCTTGAGGATGACGGTGTTGCCGGCGGCTATCGCCGTCGTCACCATCCACAGCGGCACCATGGCGGGGAAGTTGAAGGGCGTGATGCACGCGACGACGCCGACGGGCTGGCGCACGGAGTGAACGTCGACGCCTGTCGAGATCTGCTCGGAGTAGTCGCCCTTGAGGTGGTGCATGAGGCCGGCGCAGAACTCGACGTTCTCGAGGCCGCGCGTCACCTCGCCGGCGGCGTCGGAGACGACCTTGCCGTGCTCACTCGTGATGATGCGGGCGAGTTCGTCGCTGCGCGCCGTGATGATCTCGCGGAGCTTGAACATGACGGCGGTGCGCTTCGTCAGACCCGTGTCGCGCCAGCCGGGCAGCGCGGCGCGGGCGGCCGCGACGGCCGTGTCGAGTTCACCGGGCGACGCGAGCGCCACCCGTCCGGTGACCTGGCCGGTGGCGGGGTTGAACACGTCGCCCTCGCGACCCGATTCCCCTGCGACCCGTGCTCCGTTGATCCAGTGCCCGATCTGCGTGACGTCTGCCATGTGAGCGCTCCCTTCCTCGTCGTTTCGACCCTATGACGGGGCAGTGCGGGCGCGGGGCGAGCGCAGCGACCGAAATCCGCGTCGTCCGGGCGCCAGCGCGCCGAGGGGCTCCCCCGTAGGCTGGCCGCGATGTCCCACCAGAGCGAGCCCGACGCCATGCCTGCCGCGAACACCCCTCCTGCTGCACCAAGCGCTGCCCGCGAGGTGCTGCAACGCGTGTGGGGGTACGACGACTTCCGCGGTGATCAGGCGGCCGTCGTCGACGAGCTCATCGCCGGGCGCGACGCTCTCGTTCTCATGCCGACCGGTGGCGGCAAATCGCTGTGCTACCAGGTGCCTTCGCTCGTGCGGGAGGGGACGGGCGTCGTCATCTCGCCGCTCATCGCGCTCATGGCCGACCAGGTGGACGCCCTCTCGGCCCTCGGCGTGCGCGCCGGCTTTCTCAACTCGACGCAGCTGCCCAACGAGCGGGCGGCCACCGAGCAGGCCCTCCTCGCGGACGAGCTCGACCTGCTGTATCTCGCGCCCGAGCGACTCCTCGTGCCCGAGACGCAGCGGCTGCTCGACAACGCGCGCATCGCCCTGTTCGCCATCGACGAGGCGCACTGCGTGTCGCAGTGGGGCCACGACTTCCGGCCCGATTACCTGCGGCTGTCGATGCTGCACGAGCGCTGGCCCGGCGTGCCGCGCGTCGCCCTCACCGCCACGGCCACCGACGCCACGCGCCGCGAGATCGCGACCCGCCTCGAGCTCGAGGACGCGCGGCACTTCGTTGCCGACTTCGACCGGCCGAACATCACGTACCGCATCGTCGCGAAGGATTCGCCGCAGCAGCAGTTCCTCGCGTTCCTGCAGGCGGAGCACGCGGAAGACTCCGGCATCGTCTACTGCCTTTCGCGGGCGTCGGTGGAGAAAACGGCGGCGTTCCTCGAGAGCAAGGGCATCCCGGCCCTGCCGTACCACGCGGGCCTCGATCGTCAGGTGCGCGCGGCCAATCAGTCGCGCTTCCTGCGCGAGGACGGCCTCGTCATGGTGGCGACGATCGCCTTCGGCATGGGGATCGACAAGCCCGACGTCCGGTTCGTGGCCCACCTCGACCTGCCGAAGTCGGTGGAGGGCTACTACCAGGAGACGGGGCGCGCGGGACGTGATGGCCAGCCGTCGACGGCGTGGCTCACGTACGGGCTCGCCGACGTCGTGCAGCAGCGGAAGATGATCGCGGCGAGTGACGGCGACGCCGCGCACCAGCGCAACCTGGGGCGCCACCTCGACGCAATGCTGGCGCTCTGCGAGACCGTCACCTGCCGACGCGAGCAGTTGCTCGCCTACTTCGGGCAGCCGGGCACCGGCCCGTGCGGCAACTGCGACACCTGCCTCGAACCGCCGAAGACGTGGGACGGCACTATTCCGGCACAGAAGCTGCTGTCGACGGTCGTCAGGCTCGACCGACGCGGGCAGCGTTACGGCTCAGGCCATCTCATCGACATCCTGCTCGGGCGCGAGACAGAGCGTGTGGTGAAACTCGGCCACACCGACCTCACGACATTCGGTATCGGCACCGAACTCGAGGAGCGTGGGTGGCGCGGCGTCGTTCGGCAACTGCTGGCGGCGGGCCTGCTCGACGTCGAGGGCGACTACGGGATGCTCGGGCTGACGGAGGCGTCGGGCACGGTGTTGCGCGGGGAGCGTCAGCTCGCGATGCGCACGGAGCCGGAGCGACGCAAGACCCGATCGAGCTCCGGTGGTGGCAAGAGTGCGAAGGCGACTGCCGATCTGACGGGCGCCGAGGCGGAACTGTTCGAGCAACTGCGCGCGTGGCGCGCCGCCACGGCGAAGGAGCAGGACGTGCCCGCGTACGTCGTGTTCCACGACGCCACGCTGCGGGCCATCGCGACAGCGGCTCCGACGACGATCGTCGCGCTCGGAAAGATAAGCGGCGTGGGCGCCGCAAAGCTCGACCGCTACGGTCCGGGAGTGCTCGAGACGGTGGCGGCGGCCACCAGCTGACGCGGCTCAGGACCGCGCTGCTGTTTTCGCTGTCTCCCAGCCACCGAAATGCTGACGGACGGCCGCGCCGCTCGGGCGTTTCGCACCTTCGGACGAGCGCGCCTTCGCCCACACGATGTACTGCGCGAACGAGTCCGACGTCACGGATCGGTTGTCGCCATCCGCTGCAGCGTCAAGGAATTCGGCGACAGCGGAACGGTAGTCGTCGTCGCTGAACGAGCCGGTTCCACGGGTTCGGCCCGAGTTCGTCGTGAGGCCGAGGCTCGTCATGGCCGTACTCCACGAGCCGTTGCCCAGGCGCTTCATGAGGGTCTGCGATGTCGGCGGCCAGATCGCGGCGCCCGGTTTCGCAGCGATGCGCTTCTCTGCAAGGTAGTCGGCCCGGGCCGAGTCGTACTGCGCGGCCGACAGCGAACGCTCCCCCGGCGTCGGCGGCTGCCCGACGGCGCGCTCGTGAAGGAGGCGGTAGGCCGCCTCCGGGGTCTCGTCACCGTCTGCATTCACCGTGCCATTGTGCGCCGCCCGCCCGCGATGCAGAGCGATTCGCCCCGCACGACCGCGGCCGCCCGCAACCCCACCCGTGCGGGCGTTGGCGTGCCCCGCACTGTCCGATTACGTTGGAGACATGGCAAAGATCGCTTTTCTCACCGCATCCGAAGGCATCGAAAAGGTCGAGCTGACCGAGCCCTGGAAGGCCGTCACCGACGCCGGTTTCACCGCCGAACTGCTCTCCCCCGAGAGCGGCGAGGTCCAGCTGTTCAACCACCTCGACAAGGCTGACACGCAGAAGGTCGACATCGAGGTGTCGAAGGCGAACGTCGACGACTACGCCGCGCTCGTGCTGCCCGGCGGCGTCGCCAACCCTGACGCGCTGCGCCTCGACGAGGACGCCGTCACCTTCGTCAAGAACTTCGTGGCGTCGGGCAAGCCGGTCGCCGCGATCTGTCACGCACCGTGGATGCTCGTCGAGGCCGACGTCGTGCGCGGCAAGCGCCTCGCGTCGTTCCCGAGCCTGCAGACCGACATCCGCAACGCCGGCGGCGAGTGGGTCGACGAGACGGTCGTCGTCGACGGCAACCTCATCACGAGCCGCAACCCCGACGACCTGCCCGCGTTCAACAAGGCCATCCTCGACGCGGTCAAGGCCTAGGCCTGACTCCGCGCTACGAACCCTGACGACGTCGGTGCCACCCGCTACTGTCGCGGTGTGCGCGCCGGCGTCGTCATGCGCGCTCCGCGAGGTCGGTCTGCAGGTGCTTCATCTCGACCGTCACGACACCCACTTGGCGTCGCCGCGCATCAGCACGCTGCGCGACCTGCCGAGGATTCTGGATGGTCAGTCGAAAATCGCCGGGACGGCGTTGAACTGAAGCATTGGCGCGAGCAGGACGCCGGGTGGCGGGGTGCGCAGTTCGGCCTCGGTGAACCAGCGCAGCTCGTCGATCTCCGCCGCGACGGCAGGCACCTGCGTCAGGACGCCGCGGTAGGTGAAGACGTGCGACTCCAGCGCGTGGCCCGGCTCATTGGCGGCGTCCGACGAGAAGCGGCCGAGGGCGTCGAGGTCGTCCGGCGTGACATCGAGCCCCAGCTCCTCGTCCACCTCGCGCGCCGCCGTGTCGCTGAACTCCTCGCCCGCCTCCGGCTTCCCGCCGGGCAGCATGAACCGCTCCGTGCCGCGCTTGCGGACGGTCAAGACGCGCCCCTCGGCGTCCCGAAAGACGACGGCGGCAACCCGGATCAACAGCGAATTCGAGGACATGCACCGAGCCTATCCGGCACAGTGAAACCCATGGCCGAGCGTCCTTCCACCCCGTACCGTCCCTCCGCAGCCGAACGCGCCGAGCGTCGCGCCTTCGAAGCGCTCCTCGCGCTCCCGAAGTCGGCGCGTAAACGCGCCGCAGGGCGCCCACACGTCGTCGACGGCGGCGCCCTCGACCCCGACATCGCGACCGGCCTCAAGGTGCTCGGCCGCGTCGGCGGCAAGGAACTCGACAAGCGCACCGTCGACGACGCCCGCACCGCCCTTGCCGCCGAATCCTGGATGTTCGCAGGCGAACCCGCCGACGTGGCGTCGGTCGAACAGGTGACGATCGACGGCGCTGCGCACGGCGCCGACGGCGACATTCCGGCCTTCCTCTACCGCCCGAACCCCAGCCCCGTCACCGTCGTGGGCAAGCACGCCGACGCCGCCCGCACTCCCGGCACAGCCCGTCCCTGCGTCGTCTACTTCCACGGCGGCGGCTGGGTGCTCGGATCAGCGCAGACCCACGACGCCGTGGCCCGCGCCCTGTGCGCCGACGGCGAGGTCATCGTCCTCAACGTCGACTACCGCCGCGCCCCCGAACACGTCTTCCCCGCCGCGGTCGACGACGCCGTCGCCGCCTTCCGGTGGGCCCACGCCAACGCCGAACGCCTCGGCATCGACCCGGAGCGCATCGCCGTGGCGGGCGACTCCGCGGGCGGCAACCTCTCCGCCGTCGTCGCCCAGGAAACGACGCGCCACGGTGGCCCCAAGCCCGCCCTGCAGATGCTCTTCGTGCCCGTCACAGACCTCACGCTGCCGCGCTCCGACAGCTACGAACGCTTCTCCAGCGGCTACTTCCTCACCCGCGCCAACATGGACTGGTACGAGGCCACCTACCTCACCGGCAGCCCGACGCTCGGTGGGAGCAGCGACGTCGATATCGACGCTCTGCGCGCCGACCCCCGCGTCTCGCCGCTGCGCGCCACTGACCTCGACGCGCTCGTCGCCGCTGGCCTTCCCCCGGCCTACGTCGCGGTGGCCGGGTTCGACCCGCTGCGTGACGAGGGCATCGCCTACGCGCGGATGCTCGAGCGCGCCGGCGTCGCCACCACCCTGCGGGTCCACACCGACGCCGTGCACCCGTTCATCAACATCCTCGCCACGGATCTCGGGCGCCGCTGCATGGCCGAAGCCGTTGGCGCGATGCGGACGGCGCTCGGCGTCGACCCCGCCTGAGCCACCACCTCCCTGGGCAGACTTTCCTGCCGTTGGGTCGTCACAGACACTGCCCAACCGCAGGGAAGTCTGCCCAACCCGTTTCTCGGACGCTCCGCGGCCAGGGGGCATCACCCCCCGGGTGAGAACGGTTTTCATTATGAGTTAGTGTTCCATCCATGAACACCACAACGCATCTGCGCGCACTCGCCCTGACGGCCACCGCAGCCGTCGCCCTCTCCGCCTGCGGCAACTCGACCTCGTCCGCCGGGTCGTCGAAAACCTCGACGCCGTCATCGACCACCGCGACGGCGCCCGTCGGCAGCAACGAGAAGGAGGCCGCCACCGTCAACCCGCGCGTGCTCCTCTCGCACGACCAGGGCCTCACGCTGCTCGACGCCGAGACCGGCAAGACGCTCAAGGAAACGAAGAAGCCCGGCTTCCTGCGCCTGTCGAACGCCGGGGACGGTCGGCACGTCATGGTGAGCGACGCCGACGTCTTCCGCGTCTTCGACATGGGAATCAGCAGCCAGCCGCACGGCGACCACAAGCACAACTACACGTACGAGCCCGGCCTCGCCGAGCGGACGTTTGCCGCGCCGAAGGCCGGCCACGTCGTGCCACACGCCGGCAAGGTGTCGCTGTTCTCCGACGGCGCGGGCACGATCCAGACGCTCGACGCCGACCAGGTCGGCTCGAAGACCGTCGAACCGCACACGGCGAAGACGAAGGCCCCGCACCACGGTGTCGCCATCGCGCTGCCCGACGGCACGATGGTGCACACCGAAGGCACGAAGGACGCGCGCAAGAGCATCGTCGCGACGAAGAACGGCAAGGAGATCGCCCGCACCGACGACTGCGAGGGCGTCCACGGCGAGGCGGCACCGCACTCCGAGGGCGACGACGTCGCCGTGTTCGGCTGCGAAAGCGGCCCCGTCGTCTACCGCGACGGCGACTTCCACAAGGTGAAGGTGAGCGGGTACGTGCGCAACGGCAACCTGGCCGGCTCGCACGAGTCGCCCATCGTGCTCGGCGACCACAAGACGAAGAAGATCGACGACGAGAACGCCGAGGCCGAGCACCCGACGAAGGTGGCGCTCATCGACTCGCGCAACGATTCACTCACCACGGTCGAGCTGGGCTCTTCGTACTGGTTCCGCTCCCTTGCGCGCGGCCCGGAGGGTGAGGGGCTCGTGCTGACGTACGACGGCAAGGTCAACGTCATCGACGTCGAGACCGGCAAGGTGACCAAGCGCATCGACGCGATCAAGCCCTGGAAGGAGAAGGCGGACTGGCAGGAGCCCGGCCCGGCCATCAAGGTCGCCGGCGACAAGGCCTACGTCACGGACGCGGAGAACAAGCAACTCGTCGTCATCGACCTCGAGAGCGGCAAGGTCGCCAAGCGCATCTCGCTTGCGAACACTCCGGTCGAGATGGCTGTAGTCGACGGTGTCGCCGAGGCGCCGGCCCACAAGGAAGCACACGAGGGCCACGCGCACTGACGGGCGGCGCCGGCCGGTGATCCGTCCGCTGGCTCGGGACGAACTGGGGTCGTCCCGAGCCGGCGGCGGTCACCTGGCACTCACCCAGCGAGGAACTCGATGGCCTGACCGTGCGGCCCGACGAGGGCGCGGGCGACCCCGTCGACCGCAAGAACGAAGCGCCCCGCCGGCACCTCAACGCCCTCCGGCACCGTCTCCGCAATGCCTGGCATGACGCCCGGGCCCTCGTTGCTGATCCACGTGAAACCACCCGGCCGCGAGGCGATTTCACGCATCCGGTCGGCGAACTCGGCTCGGGTGGCCTCGTCGGTGTACGCGAGCACGGCGGAGTGGAACAGCACGAGAGGAAGCTCGTCTGGCACCTGGCGCAGCAGCTCGTCGAGGTCGTCGACGACGTCACCCCTTACGACAACCGGCCGCTCGCCGGGGTGCGTGCCGAGGTGGCCGCGCACCGTGGCGATGCACCCGCGCAGTCGCTCGGCCCGCGTCGTCTGCCCGGGCCAGACGAGCGCCTCGAGCCAGCGAGCGTTGTCGCGCGCCTTCGCGGAATCGCTGAGGACGTCGAGGGGGTTGAGGTCGAGGCCGCCGCGCCAGGCGACGAGGGGTAGGCCCATCGGGAGGTCGAACCGCGCCCCGGACACTGCGGTCGCGAGTTCAGGCGAACCCGCACCGACGCGATCGGCAACCCCGTCGGCCGCATCGAAGCGGTAGGCATAGAGGTCGGGGAAGAGCGCCAGCCCCGCCGAGCAACCCACCTCGACGAGAGCGATCGGACGAACCTGAGCCGCCCCGACGACGAAGGGCAGGAGGGTGGCGCAGCGTCCGGCTTCGTTGGTCTGCGTGGCGCGCCCACGGACGACGCGCTCGACGGCGTCCCAATGTTCGACCATCCACGTGACGAAGGCATCCGCGCCGGTTTCGGGCGCATTCAGGTAGCGCGCCGCACCGAGCACGAGGTTGGGCTGACGCTTGGCGGCAGGGAGCGTTTCGATGCGTGCGAGCAAGGTGTCGTCGCGAGCGATCGCACCCGAAACTTCCTCGTAGAGAGGAGAATTGCCGCGAGCTTCTCGTTCACCGAAGCGGGCGTAGGCAAGGCGCGTCTCGGCTTCCAGGCCTGTCATCTGCGTGATGCCCTGCCGCTGCGCGTCCGCCTCACTCACGTGCACTCCCGTGGCCTCGGGCCGCTGACCGTCCATGGTGAACCTCCTCCGTTTCCCTGATCGTGCACCCGCAGACCTGGACGATCCAGATCCGCCATCGCGCAAGAAGGGCGCTTCTTGCCGCCGGAGCAACGCCGTGTGGGCGGCGCCTCAGACAGGGTGACTTCTGGCAGAGGGGCTGATAGCGGCGGCGCGCGGCCGGCGTGGGCACCCTGCCTTGAAGATGCGGGCGCCGTCACCCCCAGCGACCCATACGGCGACGAGTCTCCAGCTGCGACACGGAGAGCCCACCGCGGCGTCCCACAAAGGGGATGCCCCGACGACCCGTGCGAGCCACACTGGTCGCATGCTGCCTCGGAAGGTCCCTACGGTGGAGTCTGGGCGGGTGCGCCTGCGTCCGTGGCGACTGGACGACGTCGGGGTCGTCCAGTCCGTCGCCGAAGATCCACTCATCCCCCTCATCACGAGTGTGCCGGCATCGGGAACGCTCGCGGATGCCGAGGCTTTCGTTCGCCGTCAGCAGGGCCGTCTCGACAGGGCCGTCGGTTACGCCTTTGCCATCGCGCTGCGCGAAACCGACGAGGCAGTGGGGCACATCGGACTGTGGACCCAGCATCTCAACGAAGGCCGTGCGACGACCGGCTACTGGATGGCTCCCTCTCACCGTGGCAGCGGTCTGCTCACGGAAGCCCTTGGGGTACTGAAGGATTGGGCTATGGCACATGAGGAGATCGCCCGACTCGACCTTTTCGTCGAGCCGTGGAACGAGGGCTCTTGGCGCGCCGCTGAGACGTGCGGGTTCGTGCGCGAGGGACTCCTGCGCAACTGGCAGCGTGTGGGCGACGAACCGAAGGACATGTTCGCCTACGCGATCACACGCTGAGCGAGCCTTTCCGGGACGCTGGATGGCTTGTTCGGCCGAAGATGCTGCAAACGTTCGACGCATCTTCGGCCAAACGCGCCACCCTCGTCGCGCACCCTCGAATCGTGCTGCCGACGCTTGGTGTGATTGACTCCTCGTAGAGCGAGCAGCCGATGACGCACTCAGCGCCCCGCTCACGATCCCCCCCTTCCGCGCACCGCGCGATCTCGGATCACGTCACATCACCGCTGGGACCACTCGTACCGCGAACCCGCGACGCCGCGACTGCCCAGCCCACTCGAAGGATTTTCGAATGACTGTTGCCAACCCGTTCAGCCTCACCGTCGTCACGACCGCCGAGCCGGCGGACGCTGGTCGCGAAGCCGCGATCACCCCCGTCACGCCGTACGACACTCTCTGTGCGGACGCCACCCGCCCGGCCGCGTTCAACCTCACGTTCCGCGAGCCCACCGCCGCCTGAGCAGCATCCCGCGAGACACAGCAGGGCCGGTCACACCTCAGGTGTGACCGGCCCTGCTGTCGATCAGGAACGGATCTGCTTCCACAGCTCGGCGTTGTGCTCGTTCATTGCCCAGACGCCGCCGGCCGTGCGGATAGGCCAACGCACGTCGTCGCCGACCCGGCCGCGCATCCAGCGCGTCACGGCCCCGAAGCGGTTCTGGAGGGTGAGGCCCTTCTCGCCGAGCTGTTCGCCGATCTCCCCGATCGTCATCGAGGTCGGTGAGGCATCGGCGAGCAGTGTGAGCACGTCCGCGAAGCTCCGGACGGACGAGGCATCCGAGTCGGCGATGAGCTGCAGATCGTCGAATGACCAGTCGCGGCCGGCTTCGTCGTCACGCTCATCCACCGCAGGCTTCTCGGCCTTTGCCGGGCTCGCCTGGTGCTCCGCGATGAGCCGGTAGACAGCGGGAACGAGTTCCTCGGGAACCGGAACGGTGATGTAGGTGGTCATGGCACGCACTCCTCGAGCGCTAGGTGTGGGCGTCCTGGTGGGCACTCATGGCACGAGACTATATTAAGACTCTTGCAAGTGTCGACAAGAGTCTTGGTTGGTTCTCTCTCTGTTACTCAATCTTCGTCCGAGTCCCGGGTATAGGCAGCGGCACGAGTGATGTCGTCCTCCTCGAGACCGGCGCCGACGGCACCACCGAGCGTCGCGAGCGACGCCGTCATCCACGCGATGTCGACGATGCGGGAGACGCCCCACTCCTGGTCCGAGAGCTGTTTGAACGACGCAGCGTCGAGCAGGAGGAACGCAGCTGCGAGCGCCAGCACGAACACCGCGAAGTAGAACACGCTCACGCCGATCGTCATCGTCAGCACGGTGGCGACGTTGAACAGGGTCACCTGTTCGCGCTCACCGCGGCGGCGCGGCTTCTCCCACAGGCGTGCGCCGACGATGAGCGAGGCCGTCACGGCCGCGATCGCGATGAGCGACAGCAAACCGAGCCGGAACGGGCCGTAGTTGCTCGCCAGCACCCAGATGTCGGGCGTGATGAGCATGAGCGCGCCAGCGGCCGCCGTCACGGCGATGAGCTGGGTGAGCCGGAGCGCCAGCGTCAGCGGACGGTTGGCGCGCACCAATCCCAGCAGGACGCCGACGTTGCCGCCGAGGACGCGCGCCGCGAACTGCGCGGGGTTCTCACCCTCGTGGGCCTCGGTGTCCTCGGCACGCTGCCACGCACGGCGCACGATGTCATCGACGGAGTCGTCGCCGTCGAAGTCGAGGATCTGCTCGACGAGGCGCAGACACGCCTTGCGGACCTTCCCGGCAACCTGCACCACGCCCAGGGCCGGCACGACGACGAGGCCGACACCGTGCACCGGGGAGAGCTTCGTCTGGACGACGCGGCGCCCGTCCTTGAGCGGCAGGTCGGTGAGGACGAGCACGAGATCCCAGTTCTCGTCGAGCATCCGATCGCGCGGTCTCCATGAGGTCCAGCGGTGTGACGGGCGGTTCCTCGAGTCGGTCATCGACGACGACGAGGTTCCAGTCGATCTGCCCGTATCGCTGCGACAGTTCGGCCCTGATGTCGTCACCCACGGTCTCGTGGGCCAGCGACCTCACGCCCGGGGAGACCACGACGCCGACGTCGAGGCGTGGTCGGTTCCCGTTCTGCGCGGTGGCGTGCTGGCCGGCCGAGACAGCGTTGGTGGATTGCTTGGGTACTGAGGCCGTCGCGTCCACTGCTGACCCCGGGCCCTCGTGGCCGGGAACGACGGCCCGATCGCCGTCAACACGATGCGGAGCCGGTCCGTCAGCCGCAGCGTTCTGCGGTACGGCAACGGTGGCGTCCTGTGGCTGGTCAACGCGAGGAATCTCGCCAGCGCTCTCCGTGAAGAAACGATCGCCCAGGCTCGCCCCGCGTGGTGCGTCCCCACCACCGTCGGAGTGCTCGCGCGAATCGTGAACGGGGAGGGCCTGTGTCGCGTCGTCGTGACCCCCCACGTGGTCGCCGAGACGCGTGGCGCCGCGAGGCGTTCGACGCCCGTCCTGTGATTCGTTCATCCGCACATTGTTCCCCGGCGTCCGTCGAGGCCCAAGCGCGCCCGCTTGCACCGATCAACGCCCACCGTTGGGAGTTCTGCACCGACCCAGCGATGCCGTCACCGCAGAACGCACGATCTTGGGAGTTTTGCACCGAACCGGTGATGCGGTCGACGTAGAAGTCACCATCTTGGGAGTTCCCCAGCGACCCGACGACGAACGACGGACCCGGACGCGTGCAAGCGTCCGGGTCCGTCGTGAGAAGTCGGCCGTAGAGGCATCGAGTGCCCTCGGGTGCGAGATGATCGCGCCCCAGGTCAGTGGTCGATGGCCTCCGCGACGCCGTGCCCCGTGAGGGAACGCACCTCCATCTCGGCGTGCTTGGCCTCGTCGTACTCCTTCGATGTCAACGTGCCGATGATGCCGAGCGCGAAACCGACGGGAATGGAGATGAGACCGGGGTTGTCGAGCGGAAACCACTGGAAGTCGATGCTCTTGGGAAGCATCGCGAGGTTCTTGCCGGTGACCGGGTCGACCTTTCCGGAGACGACGGGCGAGAAGATGATGAGGCCGAGAGCGGTGCCGAGGCCGCCGTAGATCGACCACAGCGCGCCGCGCGTGTTGAACCGCTTCCAGAACAGCGAGTAGAGGATCGTCGGCAGGTTCGCGGACGCCGCGACGGCGAAGGCGAGGGCGACGAGGAACGCGACGTTCTGGTCCTTGGCGAGCATGCCGCCACCGACGGCGATGGCGCCACCGACGAGGGCTGCGATGCGGGCGACCTTGACCTCGTCCTCCTGCGACGCCTGGCCGCGCTTCCACACCTGGTTGTACAGGTCGTGGGCGAACGTGGCGGACGTCGTGATCGTCAGACCGGCGACGACGGCGAGGATCGTGGCGAACGCGATGCCGGAGACGATGCCGAGCAGCGGCGACCCACCGAGTTCATACGCGAGCAGCGGTGCGGCGGCGTTGGCCTTACCGGGTGCGGCGTTGATCTTCTCCGGGCCGACGAGGGCGCCGGCGCCGAAACCGATGACGAGCGTCAGCAGGTAGAAGCCACCGATGAGCCAGATGGCCCACTCGACGCTCTTACGGGCCTGGCGTGACGTCGGCACCGTGTAGAAGCGCTGAAGGACGTGGGGCAGACCGGCCGTACCGAGCACGAGCGCGAGCGACAGCGAGATGAAGTCGATCTTCGTCGTCGTGGTCTTGCCGTACTTGAGGCCCGGCTCGAGGAGCTTCTCGCCGGCCTTCGGGTTCTCCTTGACGGCGGCGTCGAAGAGGCCGGAGAGGCTGAAGCCGTACTTGCCGAGCACCCAGAAGGTCATGATCGCGGCGGCGGCGATGAGCAGCACGGCCTTGATCATCTGCACCCAGGTGGTGCCCTTCATTCCGCCGATCATGACGTACATGACCATGACGACGCCGACGACGGCGATGACGATGTTCTGCGCTGCGCTGCCCGAGATACCGAGCAGCAGGCTGACGAGACCACCGGCACCGGCCATCTGCGCGAGCAGGTAGAAGAACGACACGGCGAGCGCCGACGACGCAGCGGCCATACGGACCGGGCGCTGCTTGAGGCGGTAGCTCAGGACGTCGGCCATCGTGAAGCGGCCGGTGTTGCGCATGAGCTCGGCGACGAGCAGGAGCGCAACCAGCCAGGCGACGAGGAAGCCGATGGAGTAGAGGAAGCCGTCGTATCCCTGCAGGGCGATGGCGCCGGCGATGCCGAGGAAACTGGCTGCCGAGAGGTAGTCACCGGCGATGGCGATGCCGTTCTGCTTGCCCGAGAACGCGGCGCCACCGGTGTACATCTCTCCGGCGGTCTTCTTGCCGGCGGAGACCTTGATGACGATGCCGAGCGTCGCGACGACGAACAGCACGAAGATGCCGATGTTGAGCGCCGGGTTGCCGACCGTGTTGTCGGCGGCAGGCATGAGTGCGGTGAACATCAGTGGCTCGCCTCCCCGTCGAGTCGTGCACCGACGGCGTCGGCGCGCGGGTCGAGCTCACGCCCAGCCCATCGTGAGTACGCGAGCGTGATCGCGAAGGTCGTGACGAACTGCCCGAGCCCCATGAGGAGGCCGATGTTGATGTTGCCGAACACCTTGGTACCCATGAAGCCGGGCGCGAAGATCGACAGCAGGACGTACACGAAGTACCAGACGAGGAAGAACGCCGTCACGGGGAAGACGAACTTGCGGAACGTCGTACGCAGATCCTGAAACTCCGCGCTCTGCTGCACGGCGAGGTATCGCCGCGCCGCGGCGTCGTGGTCGACGGGCTTGTCGACCACGGGTTCGGACGAACGATCCAGCTGCTCGTCCGGCTCATGTGGCGTACTCACGTGAGCCCCTTTCCCCCGGCCGCCTCGGGCGCGAGAACGATGTGTTGTGAATCACACCTTGGCGTGTCGGACAAACCATACGGAGGACGGACTCACGTGAGGGTCGCATCGCGACCTACTTGCCAGTGTCAATCGGATTGTGATGTTCGGAGCCCGCCCTTGCCGGGGCGGCCCGGTCATGCGCGGCGGCGGCAACACGACGCTGCGGCAAGCCCTGCACTGCGGCGAATTCCTCCCCAATCCTGGCGGGCATCTGCGCCTGCTGCGCCAGTAGGCTGGGCACATGAGGACGGGGCGGGCACGACGAGCCCAACGGTGGTTCGCCGACGAGGAACGACGAAAGATCAGCACAACCTTCGACGATCGCGAGACCGAGCCGTCGAGGGTTCTCAACGCAGCCATCGCCCTGGCGCTCGCACCCGAGGCGCGGCGCGTCCTGGACGTCGGGTGCGGGGGTGGGGAGATGCTCGGTTCGATCCGCAGACTCGACGCGACCCTCCACCTCGTCGGCATCGACCCGGTCGAGAGCGCCGTCGCCGAGGCTCGCCGACGTTTCGGGGCTGACGCCCGCGCCACCTTTGCCGTCGCCGCCGCCGAAGACCTCGAGGATCTGGAGCATCCGGTCGACTTGGCCGTCAGCCACCTCAACCTGGGCTTGTGGAGTGACCCACTGCGTGGCCTGACCCGAGTCATGAGCCACCTCGCGCCGGGAGGCGTGCTCTTCGTCGTCGATGTCGCCGAGGCCCGGACGTCGGTCGACACGGAGGCGTTCCTCGCTCTTGCTCGCACCGACGACGAACGGGAGTACCTGAGCGACCAGCTCGCGGCTGGTTTCGAGCCCCGTCAACTCGAGGATCTCCTGCACGCTGCAGCCGACGAGGCCCGGCGAAAGGTTGATGTCCACGTCGGCCGGGGTGGCCTCGCAGGCTTCGCCTACGACGACGCGCGCGCGGGCGAACTCTTCGCCGCTTCGGCCGTTCGAGAAGCCCTACAAGCCTTCTCCTCCGGTGACTCCACGGCCAACGCGGTGGTGAGCGCGGTGGTCAACGTCCGATGACCGCCACACCCCACTTCCTCTCGACGCAGGATCTCGAACGATGGATCAAACTGCGTTCGGTCCTCCTCGTCCTTCTCACCGCTTTGGCGGTGTGGGAGGCGGGCTGGCCGATGGCGATCGCGCCCGTCTGCGGCGCGGCACTGTTCGCGCTCCTCGGCAGGGAAGGGGTTCCCCGGATTCCGGTGACGATCGCGGCCTTGGCGCTGATCGGGCTCGGCTCCCCCGTCGTCGCGCTGTTCCTGCCCGTCGCCGTCGCGGAGACCTTCTGGGCGTTGCCCCTGCGACAAGCCGTCGTCACGGTCACGGTGGTGTTCGGGGTCGCGTTGGTGTCCATCTTCGCTCACGCCGCGTCACCTCACGCCTGGGCCCTCGCCCCGCTTGCTCTCGGTTACCTGCTCAGCATCGCCGCTGCTGTGTGGATCTCCCAGATCCTGGAGGTGACGAAGCAACGGACCGAAGCGCTCGAGGAGTTGCGACGCTCGCAGAAGGAACTGGCCGAGCTGAGTCGGATCGCGGGCATCGAAGCCGAACGTGCCCGCATTGCTCAGGAGGTGCATGACGGTGTAACGCAGCGTCTGGCGCTCATCCGAATGCTGCTCGACTCCGCGTCCGATGCTCGAACGGCGGCTGACGACGCCCGGCAGCGGACGCATCTGGCGTACGTCGAGTCGGGGGAAAGTCTCAAGGAACTTCGGTCGCTTCTCGCCCGAACGGACACCGACGAGGCTCCGGACAACGACGCGGAGTTCGCGCGAGGTGTCCGAGCGGCGGCGGCCAGCGTCGCTGCAGCCTCCGGCCTGAGCGTCGAAACCGACTTCGCACAGTTCCGTCACGGTGAGGAACTCCCCCTTCGTCTGC
The DNA here is from genome assembly GCF_014302635.1 of Dermacoccus sp. PAMC28757. NCBI lineage: Bacteria > Bacillati > Actinomycetota > Actinomycetes > Micrococcales > Dermacoccaceae > Dermacoccus > Dermacoccus sp. PAMC28757. Next base: position 528,045 of record NZ_CP060292.1, read on the forward strand.
GCAGCACGGCCACGGCCTTCATCCGAACAGCACTCACGAACACCGTCGAACACTCCGGAGCCGACCGAGCACGCATTACTGTGCTCAGCACCGCTGATCACATCGTGGTGCGCGTGGAGGACGACGGCGTCGGCATGCCACCCACCACCGTGGCGCGGCCGGGGCCGGGACACGGTTTCGGGCTACGCAGCAGCAGGGAGCGGATCGAAGGCCTCGGAGGCCGCCTCAGCATCGGGGAATCCACCGACGGCGGTGCCCTGGTCGAAGCCGAGTTCCCCCTCGTCGGCACGTCAGAATCGGAGAGCTCATGAGTGTGCGAGTCGTCATCGTCGACGATCACGGCTTCGTCTCGTCCGGCTTGGCACTGCTGTTGAACAGCGGCGACGCGGTCGAGGTGGTGGCCACCCTCGACGACCCCCGTGACGTGCCCGAGGCCCTCACCGCACATCGCCCCGATGTCCTGGTCACGGACATGGCGATGCCCCGGATGAGCGGTGACGAACTCATCGCGAGCCTCCGGGAACATCCGCACGCCCCGCCGGCGGTCGTTCTTTCCGCCCTCACCTCGTGCGAGGCGATCGCGGCGGCATTTCGCGCGGGGGCGGTCAACTACGTGTTCAAGGACGCACCCCTGGCGCAGATCGCCAAGGTTCTGGTGGACGCCGCAAACGGCACGTCGACCTATTCGCCGGAGGTCACGTCTGCACTTGCCACCCAGTTCGTTCACCAAGCGCCCGGCCCACCCGTCGAGCTCAGCAGCCGGGAACGCGAGATCCTCACCCTCGTCTCCAAGGGCCTGACCAACCGTCAGGTCTGCCGCACGCTCAGCATTTCCGAGGCGACGGTCAAGACCTATCTCTCGCGCTGCTACACCAAACTCGAGGTGAACGATCGGGCGTCGGCTGTGCGCGTCGCGCTCGAGAAGAACCTCCTCTACGACTAGGCCGGCCAGGCAGACGACGGTTCCGAGGCCAGGCCCTGGGCCTCGTGCCCGGTACCACGACACCGCTCGAGCACGATGTTGTGGCCGGCATGAACGGCGATCGCCGCCGGAAGGCCCAACCGAGCAGCGAAGTGGAACACCGTCCCCGTCAGCAGGTGGTAAGGCCACCGACGCGGGTCCCGGGGGGCGTGCAGCAGCGCGAATGGCACCACTGCCCACAGACGGTGTCTGCGCCACAGCATCTCCTCGGCGACGGCGACCTGGGCCGTCGTGACGACCGCTGATTCTCGTCCGGGCCGCGCCCCCAGCTGAGCCATGGTGCCCATGCCGAGCCACCATCCCCCCTTGGCTCCCTCCCGCGATGCCATCCAGGCCAGGACGACGGTGGCCATGTCGTAGACGCGGCCACTGACGTGCGGATCACGCAGGCGCCGACCCCGTTCGCCGGCCGCTGCTCGCTTCAGTAGCCACGGCAGAGCGAAGTGCGCTGCCGTGGCGGCACCCCACGGCGGGGTCACTGGCCCCGACCGACCGGCACGAGGTACAGCGGAACCTCGTCGACACCGCAGAATCCCAGTGTGCCGTTGACCTCGTCGTCGCAGAATCCGCCCAGAGGACGGGCCGCCAAGTCCATGGCCGAAGCCGTGAGGAGCAAGGTCTGGCACAGATGGCCAGCCTCCAGCGGAAACAGCGCCCCCGCCGACGGCGTGGCCCGTCGCGGCTGTGTGCCCGATGCCGGTCCGGTGCCGGGGCGCGGCTCCCACGCCAACCGCAATAGGGTGGCCAACTCCGTGAGAGTGAGTTCTTCGTCCGCGAACCCGTCCGCGCTGGAACGGCGATCCAGGGCGTCGGCAACGCTCGTCTCGACCTTCATCGGAGCAGGCAGTTCGGTCCTGGCGCGAGAGACGTGGCGCTGTCCGGCACGAGCGATGATCGGGTGCATCTCCGGGGTCGTCTGCAACATCCGGACACCCGGCGCGTCCCAACTCATCGCGTCACGCCGGATCTTCGTGGCCTCGACGAAGTCCTCTGCCGGGTCACCGGGCGCCGGCACTTCGCCGTAGACGACGTCAACGAGATTTGCTCCGTGAACGGAATCGGTGATCATGGCTTCCTCCTCAGGGGAACGGGTGGGGCCAGGGGTTGAGATCGTCGAACGTCAGCTTTCTGGGCGACAACCCGACCTCGAAGGCGCGCTCGTAGAGCCGTCGGCCACCGAGCATGCGCCCCGCGTACCCCGAGTCAAGAGCGCTCAGCGCGGGTGCGATCACCTTCGCGACGACCAGGCCCGCCTCTCGAACGTCCGGGCTGGTGAGGTCACAGGCCGCGCACCGCACACCCTGATCACGCAGGCGCCGGGCGATCTCGTCGATCGCGCCGCCCGGTGAAGCGTCCGGAACGGCGGGGAGATCTTCGAGTCCGACACGCTCGGACGAAGCATCGAGAAAGGCCGCTGCGGCAATGCTCTTCGGGTGCAAGGACAGGCGCACGTGGTCGTCGAAATCCGCGACCTGTTCGAAGCCGGCGCCAGGATCGATCACTGCACCCTCACGCTGTTCTGCCTTGGACCACGTCCGCGTCTGGAAGGCCTCGATCATGGCCTTACGAGCTGCCGTCAACGCGGAGGTCGAGCAGGCGGCTCCGAGGGCCAGCGGAGCAACGTCATTGTGCGGATTGCGCACGAGCGCGAGAACCACAGGCACGTCGACGAGGCGGCTCAGATCGACGAGGGAGACAGCGAGTCCTGTGGGCTCGACGTGACGCGCCATGAACTCACGCAGGCTCGCAGACGAATCGGGGTCGATGAGGGGCAGGCTGTGACGCCCGTACCAGGTCGCCATGAAAGCGTCGCGTTCCACGACCTCGAGCAAGCCCGACAACACGGCCTCCTCCCAGGTACATCCACACGCCATGCCGTTACTCGTCGAGTAGCCGATGCGGTTGTCGTCGAGCGCGGTGTTGGCCAGGAACATCAGTTGAGCAGGCACCTCGAGGGGGCTGCCGACCGCGAGGTCGACACCACGCAACCACGCGAGGGAGGCCGACGCAGTGAAGGGCGAGTAGGCGAAGCCCTCGACCGTGAACTGTTCAGGCGCGAAAGGGGTGAACTCCTCGGGGCGAACGTGGTCCACACCTTCGGCGTCGAGCTGCGCACTGGTCGCCCGCCGCAGCGTCATCGTGTCGATGTACGCCCCGCTGTAACGTTCAACCGTCTCCCCGATCGCGGCGGCACGCGCCTGCCGAGGGTCTGCCGCCCCGCCCCCGTTCAGTTCGTTGCATGCTGCTCCCAGGAGCCACCTCGAATCACAGGCCTGCGCTCCGACGCCCGACATCCGAATGTCGTCGACGTCGTGGAGCTGAGCGAACAGCCTGGACGTCAGCCCCACCAAGGGTGAGGCCAGATGATCGAGCCTGGCCCAACCGGTTTCTCGGTCGGTCCACCTGCTGGTCGGGTCGGGCCGTCGCGGCGCCCGCCGGGCGTCAGCGGCGTCGACTTGCGGCGAGGGGTCGGTATCCACACGCTGGAGAATGTCCGTCATTGCGAGACACCCCCGTGGTGCCACACCTGCGGAAGTCCGCGCTGGGCCGTGGGGGAACAGTCGGGGCAGCGCGGCACGCGCAGGACCTTGTGCTCCGTGACCTTGACGCCGGGGTGGCTCCTCTCCAGCGCGGCCAGCCCGCCGGGGCACGACATCGTCGAATGATCGCCCAGAGCAATGCGTTCGGTGACCTTCTCGACGGCGAGCGCGGCAACGAACCAACTCAATCCCACCATGTCGGTCGGCATGGGGCTCATCGCAACGGGCTCCGCCCCCGCCAGGTCTTCGATGACGCGTCGGTCCGGGAAATTGGCCGCGCGCCTGAGCCGGTAGCACCGCAGGCAGGCAGACGAGTGAGGGCGAATGTACGGCCCGACGACAGAGTGGCCCGCATCGTCGAGGACGACCGGAAGCCACGGCAGGCCCGTCTCGAGGGCCCAGGTGTTGTGCTCCGTCAGAAGGACATCGTCCACGGAACCGGCGACCACGACGGCCGGAGCCACGGAGCCTTCGATCTGTGCGCAGGCGCGAGCCTCACGTCCGTCGTCCGTGACCCCCACCCCGCTGTCCTCGAGAATTGAGCGGACACGAGCCGCGAGCGGGTGCTTTCCGAGGACGGGGACGACAGATTCTCGAAGCGCCGCATCGACATCACGCAGAGGATGCACCTGGCCCGAACGCTGCCACAACAAACGAGCGCTGGGTGATGCCTGCGTCATCCCCTCCTCCACGCTGACGAGGCCGGATTCACGCAGCAGTTCGACGAGGGAGGACCATGCCGGCGAGTCCGTCGGCATGGTCGGCAGGACACCGTCGTCACTGCCCGCGAGCAGGGATTCAACGAGGTGGACCATGTCGTCGCCCGAGATGGTCCAAGCCTGGTCTCCCGACCGAACGACGAGCTTCTCACCATGGCGCAGTACGGACGTACCGGGCGCGAGCGTGGGGGCACTCATCGCGCGTCCTTCCGGGCGCCGAGGGCCGTGAAGACGAAGATTGCCAGGCCGAGCGCGAGTCCGATGCCGCCCGCCGTGAGTGCCTTTCCGACGTTTTCTGTCGTCATCCAGACGGCTCCCGCCCCGAGAAGGCTGAGCACGAGGGCAATAATGATCGGTCCGATGAACGTTTTCACGGTGTTCTCCTTCACTTCGAGGTGGTGTGGGGAGCGTGCCAACCGGTCGGCTCCCGCTTCAGAGCCTGGGTGAGGGTTCGGGCGCCGAGTTCGCTGTTCGACGCCGTCCGTCCGGCCCAGCGTTGATGACCGACGAAGACCGAAGCCGCCGAGCGGCCGAAGACGGCCGACAATCGATCGACAAGGACATTCGCCTCGACCGGGACAATCTGTGGTGCGCGAACGCCCATACGAGCCGCTCGCTGCACGAGCGCTTCGTCAGCCGTTCCCGCCGTTGCGCCCGCGAGGTCGAACACCGACCCATCGGGTGCGGATGCGCTCGCGCGCACGACCTCCAGCACGTCCTGGGCGCGCAACCAGGCGATCGGTTCGTCGCCGTAGGCGTGATGGACCGGCTGATGGGCGCGCAGTGGCTCGTCGTAAACGCTCAGGTCATCGAAGACCGGAGCGAGACGTAGGGTGATCGCTCGGCGCAGGAGCGAACGCGCCTCGTCCTCGCGGGCGGCGAGATCTCGTTCGTAGTCGCTGAGGTCACGTCGGCCGCAGAGACCGATGCTCGAGAGAAGAACCACACGTTCTCCGCTGGCGGCGGCCTCGTGCACGCCGGTGCGCCACTCCTCACCGATGCTCCACAGGTCGAGCACCTGACCGATGTCCACGCCTGAGTTCACTTCACGCAAACTCGCGCGCTGCGTTCGTAGCATCGAGTCTCACCTCCGCTTCATCGGCGCCCAGGTGAAGAGACGCACGGCCAGAGCACCCGCCACGAGTGCCCAGATGCCTCCCACCGCCACAGCCGCCAGCAGGTCGGTGGACGTCGCCGTACCGGCGTAGGCGTCGACGCCCAGTTCGACACTTCGCGTGAAGGGTAGGTAGCGAGCTACGTTCTCGAACCACTGCGGCGTCGAGTCGAGAGGGAAGAACACTCCGGAAGCGAGCATCAGGGGCAAGCCGATGGCGTTGGCGATCGGTGCGGCGGCCGTCTCACTGCGAATCATCACGGTGCACAGCACTCCGAGAGCGCTACCTACAGCCAATGTCAGGAGCACGGCCACGACGAGCATGCCCACCTGCTGAACGGCCGCGTCGTACACGATCAGACCGACGATCCCCAGCACCACGCAGGTCGTCAGCGCCACGAGCCCAGCCGCCACGATGCGTGAACCGAGGTACGAACTTCGAGGAAGTGGTGTGACGAGTACACGTTTCAGTTGCCCGTACTCGCGAAGGTAGGTGAGAGTGACCGCGAGATTCGTCAGTGTCCCCGAGGCAACCGCAAGCGCCATTGTGGCCGGCACGTAGTAGTCAGCCGCTTTCGCCGCGTCATCGCTCGTGGCGGCGAAGGCGACGAGGAAAAGCAGCGGTAGAGCCAGCGTGAAGAAGACTGCGGCAGGGTTGCGCAACTGCTGCAGGATGTCCCAGCGCAACTGCGAGACCATGCCCCCGAGCCCCGTCGGGACGTGGCGTTCCGCGCGCCTGTCCCGGGTACGTTCGGCTCCGTATGCACTCATCGCAATGCCTCCGTTCGGCGTGAGAGGTGAAGGTAGACGTCTTCGAATGTGGGCTCGGCCCCCCGGAAGCCCGTGACACCCTCACCGAAGTCTGCGGTCAGGGATCGGACGGTCCCTTCGGCGACGATTCGTCCAGCGCGAAGAACGGCCACGTGGTCAGCGAGTCGTTCCACCTCAGTCATGTCGTGACTCGTGAGCAGGATGCTCTGACCGCACTCGCGAAGGTCGAGCAACATGCTCCAGATCTCGCGTCGAGCGTCCGGGTCGAGGCCGGTCGTCGGTTCGTCCAGAAAGAGCACCTCGGGCCGACCGAGCATGGCGGCCGCGAGGTCGAGGCGACGGCGCTCACCACCGGAGAGCTTGTGCACCCTGCGATCGGCCACATGGGTCAGGCCCACTGATTCCAGTGCCGACTCACGAGACCTCGGCGTGCTGTACCAGGAACGCGACATGTCGATGAACTCGGCCACGCTCAGATCGGCGTCCAACCTAGTGTCCTGCAGCACCACTCCGATTCGGTCCCGCCACTCGGCGGGAGCACGCCACGGGTCACGACCGAGCACCTCGACCGTGCCGGCGTCCGGTCGAGCAAAACCTTCCAGCAGATCGACCAGCGTGGTCTTACCCGCTCCGTTCGGACCGAGCAGGGCGGTGATCCGACCGCGCGGGACGGTGAGCGTCACGTGGTCCAACGCGACCGTCCGCTCGTACTGCACGACGACATCCCGGACTTCGATGACAGGACGGTTGGGGGTGGTCATGGGCTCTCTCCTTCGACCGTGTTCTCGCCACGAGGGCGATGAGCTGGCGGGTGACGGTGGGGTGCCCGGAGGCCCGGCCCCCCACCGTCACTCTGATGCCGAACGTCACATCTGGACGCAACCGACGCAGCACGTCGAGGACGACGACGAACAGCGAGCCGCCGTCGGCTCGAAGAAGACGGCGGACGACCCGAAGGCTTCGACCTGAGCGTCAGAGACAGCGGACTCGATGGCGGTAGCGGTGAACTGCATGACTTCTCCTTCTGTGTGTGCACATGTGAGGCGTCATCCCCACAGCCAATGGCCTGAATGCCTCGGCACTGACAGCGTTACTCGCGAAATCCGCCGAATGAAGAGCTGGGGAGCGACAGGCGACCATCGGGGGACAGACATGTCCCCCACTTGGTGGACACGTCACGTCCACCCGTCGGCGTACTCGCCGGTCAGCGCCCGTGGTTCCCCTCTTGCCCCTGGTCCCGTTCATGACGTTCGGAGCGGCCCCTCACCCGAACGCGACACGCCGAGCCTGGTTTGCACGAACATCCAGCGTTCGTAGACTCGGTGATATATGGGTGAGGACGAGCCGTACTGGTACGACGACGAATACGACGATGAGTCCGAGAACGAAGAGGCTGATCGTTCCCGTCAGCGCGCCTTCGTCGGGGTCGTGACGGCGGCCGTCGTCGGCTCCGTGGCGCTCGTGGGGGCCACCCTCTTCGCGAAGCAGTTCGAGGATGGCCGCGACGGCGACGAACTGCCCGGCTCTGTGGCTTCCTCGACGTCTGAGCCGTCGAGCTCTTCCTCGTCGACGAGTTCGCCGAGTTCTTCGAGCAGTACGAGTTCCTCGTCGACCTCTTCGGCAACCAGCTACGACAGTGCGGCGGCCAAGGCTGCCGCAGAGCGTGCAGCAGCCGCTGAACGCGCCCGCAAGGCAGCGGCAGCCCGCGCTGCAGCCGAGGCGCGGGCGTCGGCCTCCGCGAAGGCCAAGGCGAGTGCGTCGAAGAGCTCCAAGTCTTCCAGCGCGTCCAAGAGCTCGAGTTCGTCGAAGTCGAGTTCCAGCACGAGTTCGACCACGCCCAAGCCGACCTCGCCGAAGCCCACCACTCCCAAACCGACGACCCCGAAGCCTCCGTCTCCGACGAACACCTTCACCACTCAGCCGGAGCCGACGCCTCCGCCCGCGCCGTCGACCCCGCCTCCGGCCGCGCCGTCGACCCCGCCTCCGGCCGCGCCGGAGGGCGCTCCCGCGTCATAACGCGTCAGGGGCCGAGCTTGCGGCCGTTGCCGTCGCGCACGGAGCCCGTCCACATGAGGATGGCGTCGACGAACGCCCACAGCGACAGGCCCATGAGGATGAGGAAGCCGATGCCGAAGATGAGCGTCACCATGCCGAAGAGCCACATGCCGAGCTGAATCGCGCCGACCGTCGTGTCACCGATGTAGAACCGCCCGACGCCGAGCCACCCGAGAAAGAACTGCAGAAGACCTGCGGCAACCTTCGACTTGTCCGACAGCGGCTCACCCGTGTACGGATCGACACGCCCCTGCCAGGGGCCGGCGAAACCGGCCGCGCCCGGCACGAAGCCCGGGGTCGGCTGGGCCCGGAACACATTGGGCGTCGCCTGCGGCGGGTACGGATACGGCTGATGCGCGGGGTAACCGTCCGCGTACGGAGCGGATCCGCTCGAATACCCGTACGGCGTCTGAGGCTACGACGGCACCGGGCCCGACGACATGCGCGTGGGCTCGTCGTACACGGACCGGTCGTCGTCACAGCCGCTCGTCTCCCACCCCTGGTTGCTCATGCTTCATGCTGGCACACGCCGGTGACAAAGGGTCCGAAGTTGTCCACAGGGGATGAGACGAGCGGCGACCCGAAACACCGGATCGCCGCTCGTCGTAGACGCTTTCGCGCCGAAAAGTCAGTCGCGGAGCGCGCTGATCACACTCGTGATGACGAGCGCGATTCCGGCGATGAGACAGAGCGTCAGGCCCCAACCGCTGCCGGCGCTGAACGAGGCCTGATCACCCAAGGACGACATCTGGTCCTTGAGATCGGCCAGGTCGGAGCGCACGTCGAACCAGTCGTAGATGGCGACGGCCGATGCGACGAGACCCATCGCGACAGCACCCCACATGACCGGCTTGCGCACTCGCCCGATGGCGCGCAGCACACCGAGCGCGAGCGCGATGAGGGCCGGAATGAGGATGATCCAGCCGTCGGTGACCTTCTCCTGATCGGCGCCCGTGGAGCGCCCCTCAGGAGCGTTCGACGACTCCATGCCCAGGCCGTTCGTCGAGGCGGTGAAGTCGCCGGTCATGGGGTGACCCACCTTGACGAACACCCAGGTGCCGAAGCAGCCGATGACGGCGAGGAGGGCCGCCGCGACGACGCCCCAACCCATGGTGCGTCCGATGCCGGCCTTCGGCTTCGCCTTCGTGTCGGTCGTCGCGAACGATCCGTTCTGTCCGAACTGACCGTACTGCTGCTGGTTGTTCTGGCCGGCGAAACCGTGACCGGCGGCGGGCTGGCTGTTCCACTGCTGGTTGCTGCCCGGTGCGCCGGACGAATGCTGCGCGCCCTGCGACGCGTAACCACCGCTGGGGTAGTTGCCCTGCGGCTGCGAGCCGTAGCCCTGGCCCGGCTGGTTCTGGCCGAACTGGCCCGGCTGACCCTGCTGGTTCGGCTGACCGCTCGGGTAGCCACCCTGCGACGGGTACTGCTGCTGGGGGGCCTGGCCCGGCACCGGCGGGTACTGCCCGGGGTCACCCTGAGGCTGCTGGCCGTTGTACCCCTGCTGCCCCTGGCCGTACTGGCCCGGCTGACCGCCGTTCTGCTGGTTCTGCCAGGTCTGCGCCGGACCCTGCTGGTTCTGGCCCTGGTGCGCCGCCTGGGTGGGCTGCTCGTCCCAGTTGCCGTTGTTGTTCGACATCTCTCGTCCCCTCCCGACACCTGTGGTGCATCGATCGGTACAAAACTAGCCCCGACTCCCACCTCAGGACGACGCTAATGCGTTCCGCGCCGTAACTTTCGGGTCACGCCAGTTCGTCGTCGCCCTCGTCGCCGATACGTCGACCGCCCCGCAGCGGCTGGAAACCCCGCCCCTCTGAACCTTCCACTCGCGTCGCTTCGGAACCACAAGGCCGCTGACGGAGTCAAAGGGGCATGAGACGCACGCAGGCACTGACGTTACGAGCCGGAGCAGCCGGGTTGCTCGCCCTCCTCGCGGCCTGTTCGCAACCGGAGCCGTGTGCGTGCAGCGTCGCCCCGATCAGCGACTCGCTCATGCCCGTGGGCGTGGCGTCGCCGCAGGAGCCCGGGCAGGGGACGGTCAGACCGTCAACTCTCGTCGAGGGCGAGACCCGGATCACCGACATCGTGTGGGACGAGTGGGGGGCGGAGAACATCACGGCGCGCGGCACGATCGATGGCCGTCGCGTCACGTTGCGTCTGGTCGCCGCGCCCTGCGCGGGCCGCGACCGCTACGTGGCACTCACCTATGGGACGTCTGCCGAGTTCGACAAGGGCGGGACGACCACGCTGAGGATGTGCGAAGACCCGCCGTCCACGCCTGGCTCACCGACGTCGACGGACTCCCCGACGACGTAAGGCACTCAGATCGTCAGGGTGCCGCGGGCGAAGGCACCCAGGATGCGCTCGTGCGTCTGGCGGGGCAGGGCTCGTGATCCCGGTTCGCCGATCGGCGTTCCGGGACGCGCGGGCGCGGTGGCGAGCAGGTCGTCGAGTCCGGCACGCGCCACCATGAGCAGCCCGTGCGTCGCGCGGGTGCATGTGACGGCGAGGCGGCCGAACGCCGAGTTGAACTCGTCGAGTTTGCTCGCGCCCGAGAGCGGGTGGATGGCGACCGTGATGCCGTTCGTCTGCCCCTGCCAGGAGTCGACCGTCGAGGCGATGACTGCGCCCTCGGGCAGGTCGTAGCGACGCGTGAGGCGTTCGACGACGTCACTCATGTCGTCGACGGCCTGGTTGCGAGTTGCGAGCAGCGCGATGAGCGGGTCGCCCCCGAAGTCGTCGATGCCGTCGGTGCGCTCTCCCGTCGGTGACCCGTCAGGGCCGTAGGTGGCGCTGCGCAGTTCGAAGCCGTCGGCCACCAACTCGTCGAGGAGGGCCTCGATCGCCGCCACGAGCGGAACGTCGATGTCGGCGGCCTCCGCCTCGGGAAGGCCGTCGATCTCGAGGAGCGTCGGACGGCCGGTGCCGAGTTGGCGCCACACGTCGTCGGACGCAGCGCGCACCGGCATCAGCGCGTCGACGACTTCGGGGCCGCCGATCTCCTCGCCGAAGGTCGGCTCATCGGCGCCTTCCCTTGCGCATACGCCCGCGACGATCGACCGATCGCCAGGCGCTGCAACGCAGTTCAGTTCGGCCCAGTCGGGGTAGAACGCCTGCCAGAGCCCCAGCTGCTCACCCGTGGGACGCCAGACGGCGGGCAGCTCACGCACCCACGTGACCCCGTCACGCTCGGCGTCGAGTCGTCGCGCCGTGATGCCGACGTACGACTCCGGCCATGCGCGATACGGGTTGTAACCCGAGTCGCCGCGCCAGGGGTTGGCCGAGGAGTCGAGGGGCGGCAGCTGCCCGACGTCGCCGACGCCGACGTGAAGTTTCGACAACCACGAGACGCGGTCGAAGAGATGCTCCGCGAGTTGCCACGCCTCGTCGACGAAAAGGACGTCGAACAGAGGTTCGTGACGCGCGAGGCCGCGGCTCGTCTTCCACGCATAACCGCGCATGCCCATCATCGCGGCGGTGGCGAGGATGACCGGTGTCTCGAGATCGAGCTCACCCGAACTGACGATGGTGCACCGCTCCGCGAGGTGGGGCGGCAGGGTGTCGCGGTCGATCGAGTTACTCATGACGAGCGCGACGTTCTCGGCGCCGAGATCCTGACCCAGCGACTCCGCGAGCGACCACAGCTGCTTGTTCGTGAACGCCGTGATGCCCACGCTGCAGCCGGTCGGTGTGCGCCCTTCGCCGAGGCCGCTCGCCTCAGCCACCATGCGCTTGAGAACGAACGACTTGCCCGCGCCCGCAGCGGCTTTGAGCAGGATGCGTCGCGCGGCCGGAGCCGCGTCGTCACCCTCGGGGTCGTAGGAGCGGAGGGCGTCGTCGACCGCCGCGAGCGCCGCGTACAGTTCGGCCACGGCGTCAGCGGCCACGGCAGAGTTCGAGGCCGCGGCACTCGCGTGGTGCTGCGCGTTCTCAACGGGGGTGGGCGTGGTGAAGGTGAGAGCCATGGGTCACTCCCCCAGATCGTCGCGGGTGAGGTCGGATGGCGGCTGCGTCGCGTCGACGTCTTCGTCGTCGGCCTGCGGCAGCGTGCCCTCCGCGATGTCGAAGGCATCCGTGTCGACGAGCGGCGGCCACACCTGCGGGTTGAGTTCGCCGGCCTCGCGGCGCTCGGCGAGGTAGTCGCTGAACTCGGCCTCGGCCGCCTCGTGCGGTTTGCAGCACCAGGCGTGGTTCTCCGGGTCGTTCGCGTACGAGTCCGGCCCGCACGCCTCGGCGTTGCGACTTGCCGGGCGGGGTGCGCTGGAGGTGTCGAGATTGGGCATCGGCACGGCGACCTCGCGGCGGTAGGAGAAGTTGCCGAACTTCTCGTAATCGCCGAGAACGATGTCGTCACCGACCGTGAGTTCGCGCGGTTCCTTGCCTTTGGTTGGCTTCGCCGGTTCGAAGCCGAAGAGCCGATAACCCACGGGCGCGGCCTCGTCGGGAAGCGCAGCCCGTTCGACGTCGTCGAGGTCGAGAAGGGCGCCGATCGGGATGCGTCCCCATTTCGTCGGGCTCTTCGCGTTGGGGATGCCCTCGGCGATCGTCGGCTCGTCGTTAATGTGCAGGGCGACGACGTTCTGCCCGGCCGTGAAGCGCCGCGAACCGACGGCAAGCACGAGCGGGTTGTCGCCGACGACGCGGGCGAGCGCCACGTGCCTGACGCCGGCGTTGAGTGCGGCGTCGCGCGCTTCCTGCGGGTCGCCGAGCATGGCGAGCCCGTGGACGAACTCGGCGTCGCCGGACAGGATCTCGACCTGGCTGTTGCGCCACCACCGCGAGGTGCGGCCGAAGCGGACGAGGTCGCTTGCGTGCAGGTGGAGTCGACGGCGCCAGACCTCCTGCGCTGCGCCCTCGTGCGCCCGGTGAGCCACACGCGTCGGAGCGTCGGGCAGATCGGCCAGAACGCTGCGGGCGTCGTCGAACAGGCTGAGTTTGTAGTCGAGCTCGTCACGGACCAGGTCGGGGAAAGGCGGCCCCTCGGGGGGTTTCACGTGAAACGAACCCTCGACGGCTTCCTGCTCATGGCGCTTGCGCCGCATCGAGATGTGCGAGAACAGTTCGTCGGAGCGATCGCGGCTCAGGCGCGCGCCGGGGGTCTCGTGGCGGTCGGCGATCTCATCAGACAGCGCCCGGTGATCGATCGGGGTCTCGCGCGTGGCCCACGCGAGCAGATAGTCGAGACGGCCGGCGTCACCCAGCGGGCCGCCGGGAATGACGTGCCGCGCCACGACGTCACGCAGGACGACAGTGGTGCTGCGCCCGACGAGAGCGCGAGAGCGGTCGTCCTCGAGGAGGAAGCTGACGGCGAGGCGCTGCTCGTCGGTGAGCGGAGCCGGCACGGTGGCGGGGTTGCCGTCGAAGGTGAGGGGCTCGCGTCCGGCCTCGAGGTCGCGCGCCCAGCGCAAGCGGCTCGTCTCGATACCGGCGAGGGAGTCGGCGATCGAGACGAGGAGGTCGGCAGTGGCGCGGTCGGGCACGACGAGGTGAACAGGGCTCGGGTCGGGCTCACCGTCCTTGTCGAGCGGCGCGGTTGCGAGGAGCTCTTTCATCGCCGCGGCGAGCTGCTCGCCAAGGAGCGACATCACGGCGAGTCGGGTGTCGGGTGCCTGCGGTTCGGCGGTGGCGAAGGACGCGAGTTCGCTCAAGGTGCCGTCGGTGAGCACCCGGCGAACGGCCATGCCGTAGACGCCGAGGGCGCTGCTGTCGGCCTTCGCGACGACGACCTCGATCGTGCCCGCCTCGCCCACGGGGTCGATACGGCCGTGCGGCGTGAACTGCGGCGCTCCCTCGAGGGTCGCGCGGACGGCGGCCGTCAGGGTTGTCGACGCGCGTTCGGGCGCGACGCCGTCGGTGACGAGGGCTGCGAGCGCCGGACGGTCGTCGGTGGGCGCCCCGATCTCGACGAGGACGTCGGTGGCGTCGCTCGACGTGCGCAACTGGTGACGGCAGTAGCGGAACATCGAGCAGGTCTGGCAAGAGGTGGGGTCGAACTCCTTCTCGCGGTGGTCGACCCACGCCTGCAGTTCGCTCTCGGGCACGTGGTCGCCGCCCGTTTCGGCGTGCACCTCCTGGCGCAGCGCTTCGCGCTCGGCGGCGCGGGCGCGCACCTCGGCGCGGTGGTCGTCGAGGCGTTCCATGACGGCGGTGGGCTGGAGGAAGCTGTTGCGGGGCACGGCGAGCGCGCCGTAGGTGTGCACGCGCATGCCGGCGGGCCGCTTGCTCCAGGCTTCCGCGGACTCGGCGCCGAGGGCGACCTGGAGGAAGCCCTTGAGCATGCGGCCGTCGTCGATGCGGCTGCGCACGCGCTCGTAGTCCTTCGCATCACCCATGACGAGCCAGCTGCCGATGGCTTCGTCGGCGACGGCGGTCATCGTCTCGTCGTTCGCGTCAGCTGCCTGGAGGGCTTCGTCGAGTTCGTCGGGGCCTGCGGCCCCCGGACCGAGTGGGTCGTCGGCGAATCGCGGTGTGACGATGGCGAAGTCGGGCTTGACGGGCGTAGCGCCGGTTTCGCCCTCGAGGCCCACGAAGGGCACGGCGAGCGACGTGATGAGGGTGCAGTGGCCGTGCTCGACCGCGGCCTCGTGCGCCTGCGCGAGGGCCTGCGCCGTGGCACCGACGGAGACGCGCGCGTCGAGGCGCGTGACGGCGTCGGGGCGGCGCAGGCGCAGGTCGCCGACAGCGGTGGTGAGCAGCGGAGAGACGAAGCGTTCGTCCTTGACGAGGCGTTCGAAGGTCATGGCGCGCATCCAGCGCGCCTCGGGGATGCCGCCGTCAGCGTCCGCGTGGCCCAGGCGTTCGGCCAGTTCACGACGCGCGAGGCCGGTCACCATCGGGTCGGTGTGGCGGAAGCGCTCGCACCCCGCGTGTGCCGAAGCGGCGACGGCCGACGAGCCCCCGCCCGTGCTCAGTGATCCCATTCGCTCCCCTTCACGCGCAGTCGCTCGCCATTGTGGCCGATGTCACCGACAGCCGCCGGGATTCTGTAGACGTTCGGCGTCACATACGACGCGGAACGTCTACAGAATCAGACGGAGAGTCAGTCGAACTGTCAACACGTCGATCGTTCGTGCCCCACACTGGCGAGAGCATCGCTTCACGAGGAACGGCACCATGGAACACTTCAACTCCCCTCCCGGCTGGCCCCGTCCGCCATGGAACTGGCGGCCCGAGCCGGGTTGGCGCCCTGACCCCTCCTGGCCGGCGCCGCCGCAGGGGTGGAACTTCTGGGTCGACGACTACGGCTATCCCACGGCCGGACCACGCGGTCTCTTCGGGACGGAGGCGCCGGATTCCTCGAACTCGGCGACCCGCGCGCTACCCCTGAGCGAACCGAGCGCGACGGCGAACCGCAGCCGGTCCGCTCCTGCGGGCGGTAACAGCAACGCCAAGACCGGCGTCGGCTGCGTCATCATCGGCGTACTCCTCCTGGCCCTCATGGGCGGATGCATCAGCCTTTTCAAGGGCGACGACGGTTCGAACGACCCGGGCACCTCGAGCTCGTCCTCGTCGTCGACCAGCAGTTCGTCGTCTGAGGAGTCGTCGCCGAGCGACTCCTCGTCGTCCGATTCGTCGTCCTCCAGCACCTCGTCGTCCAACTCGTCCGCGACCGACAACGGTGACGACAACCGCACCTCCACCCCGGCACCGTCGAGCACGACAACCGACAGCGTCCCTGAGCCGTCGGAGACACGCACCTCGACGCCGCTGCCCGATCCGACGACAACTTCACAGCAGCCGCAGTACCTCGTGTCGCCGACCACGCAGCAGCCGACTCAAGGAGGGGGTGGGTCCGCCGACTACCCCAACTGTGCGGCCGTCCGCGCTGCTGGGGCGGCCCCGATCCATGCTGGCGAGCCGGGCTACAGCCTCAAACTCGACCGCGATGGTGACGGGGTCGCCTGCGAGTAATCGGCACCGGATTCTGTAGACGTTCGGCGTCACATACGACGCGGAACGTCTACAGAATCGACGCGGAGGGGGTGTTACCCAGGCCACGTCGGGGCGTTCGCAATAATCGCCGTCGCGCTTCGCACCCCGACGAAAGATGAGGCCTGATGTCGACGTCCCCCTCCGCCCGTGGCACCTTCCGCGAGGACGACGGCAACCCCGTCGCCTTCGCCTACGCCCTCAAGGTCTGGACGCGCATCGGTTACGCCCTCCTCCTCGACACCGCCACCCGCTACAACGCGGTGACGACCTACAAGGAACTCACGACGCGGGTGCAGGACGAATCCGGCCTCCGCACGACGACGCCGAGCGCGACCCTCGCAGGCAAGATCCTCGAGTTGTGTGCCGTCCAGGCTGCACAGCAAGGCGAGCCGCCGCTGACGTCGCTGTGTCTCAAGGCCGACGGAACCGTCGGAGCCGCGTACTGGCGCATCCCGACGGCGGAAGACGTCGAGCTGCCCGCCGTGACAGCCGATTCGGACGTCGAGGCGCACGCCGCCGGGCACCGCCTCCTGTGCTACCGCAAGCACGCCACGGACCTGCCCGCCGACGGCGGTACCGCCACCCTGCCGGAGCACCTCGTCGCCCGCCGCGAGCGCACCGAGCGTCGCGCCGAGAAGGCACGCATCGCCGAGCGCGCGGACGCCCCGAAGCCCGTGTGCCCCACGTGCTTCACTCAGCTACCCGCGAACGGCATCTGCTGGCAGTGCGACTGACGCCCTGAGCTGGCCGTTGGGCAGGGTTTCCTGCGGTTGGGCAGTCTCCGACTCGGCCCAACAGCAGGGGAGTCCGCCCAACGATCCTTTGTGAAGGATCGTTTCTCCATGGAACCTCTCCGTCGTGCCCCGCGTCACAGAACCATCAGCAGGCACGACCAAGGAGAGAGCCATGAAGGTCACCCGCTCCGCCGTCACCGCCCTCGCGGCCACGGCCCTCACCCTCACCCTCGGCGCCTGCCAGCAGGAGCAGACCGCCGGAGGTTCGCCCAGCGTCACGGCGTCGTCGAGCGCTTCGTCCTCGTCAGCCTCGGGCGGCGGCTCGAGCACCACGTCCTCGGGCACGCCCACCCGAACCGCAACGTCGAGCGCGTCGGCCACGCGGTCGACGCCCGCAGCAACGACGCCGAGCACCACGAGCACCCCCGACTCCGAGGCGCAGTGCTCCACCTCCACCGCCTCCCAGGCCGCACGCGACGCTGCCAAGCGAGTGCCCCCGTACGACCCGGGGTTCGGCGACGGCACCCGCTGGAAGTACACGGCCGACTACTCCATCAACGGGTGGGACCGCTGCGCCGGCCTTTCCTGGGTCGCTCTGCCCATCGAGCGCGGCACCGGCAGCTCCCCGTGGCAGATCGCCCTGTTCCGCCACGGCGAGTACCTCGGCACGGCGACGGCCAAGGGCTATGGCTTCTGGCCGACGATCACCCGCGTCAGCGACGACAAGATCAAGGTCGTCTACCACTGGCCCAAGGAGGGCGAGGGCACCGCGAACGCGAGCGGCACCACCGTCGCCTACTTCGCGTGGGACGACGTCGACCACACCGTCCGTATGACCGGCAGCACCCCGCCCGAGAACTGATCGAGCACCGGGCAGACTTCGCTGCGGTTGGGTAGTCGCCGACACGGACCAACCGCAGCGAACTCTGCCCAACGAACGAACCCGTCACTGCGGCAGGCGCAGGACGCCCCTGTGGGACACTGGCGGGCATGGCCGCAGCCACGCGAGGACGTCGCAAATTTCTGCGCCACCCCAGCCAGGTCGTGGCCCTCGCGTTCGCCGCCGCCATCCTCGTCGGGGCGGTGCTGCTCTCGCTACCCATCGCGACGCACGACCCGGGGCGCGCCCCCTTCGTCACGTCGCTGTTCACCGCGACGAGCGCCATCTGCGTCACCGGCCTGTCGACGGTGGACACCCCGAACTACTGGACCCCGTTCGGCCAGGTCGTCATCCTCGTCCTCGTCCAGATCGGCGGCTTCGGCGTCATGACGCTGGCGTCGCTGCTCGGCCTCGTTCTCGCGCGCAAGGTGGGGCTGCGCACGCGCGTCACGACGGCGCAGGAGACGAAGAGTCAGGCGATCGGTGACCTGCGCAGCCTCCTGCTCGGTGTCCTGCGCGTCACCGTCGTCATCGAGTCGGTGACGGCGATCGCGCTCGTTCTTCGATGGTGGCTCGGCTACGGCGAAAGTTTCGGGCGCGCCGCGTACCTCGGTGTCTTCCATGCCGTTTCGGCGTTCAACAACGCCGGTTTCGCGCTCTTCAGCGACAGCCTCATGTCGTACGCCACCGACCCGCTCATCGTCGGTCCCATCTCCATCGCCGTGACGCTCGGCGGCATCGGCTTCCCCGTCATCATGGAGCTGCTGCGCCAGCACAAGCCCCACCGCTGGAGCCTCCACACCAAGATCACGCTGCTCATGACGAGCGTTCTGTTCGTCGGCGGTGCCATCCTGCTCACGGCGCTCGAGTGGAACAACCCTCAGACGCTCGGCACCCACCACGGCTTCGACAAGCTGCTCGTCGGCCTCTTCCACTCCGTCGCGCCGCGCAGCAGCGGCTTCAACACGTGGGACAACGGCGCCATCGAGGACGGCACCCTCATCGCCACGATCGCGCTCATGTTCATCGGTGGCGGCTCGGCCGGCACCGCCGGTGGCATCAAGGTGACGACCTTCTTCCTCCTGCTCATCGCGATCATCGCCGAGGTGCGCGGTGAGGAGGACGCGACGGCGTTCGATCGCCGCATCGACTCGCGCGCCATGCGTCAGGCCCTCACCGTCGCGCTCATCGGTATCGCCGCGATCATCTCCGGCACGATCGCGCTGACGCAGATGACACACCTGCCGCTGCGTGATGCAATGTTCGAAACGACGTCGGCGTACGCCACCGTGGGCCTGTCCACCGGGGTGACGCCGGAACTGCCACCGTCGGCTCAGATCCTCGTCTCGGGCCTCATGTTCTTCGGCCGACTCGGGCCGATAACCCTCGTCTCCGCCCTCGCCATCCGCGAGAGTTCCCGCCGCTACAAGCTTCCGGAAGGCAGGCCCATCATTGGCTAGGAAGAACCTCTCCGACGGCGTCGTCGTCATCGGCCTCGGCCGTTTCGGCAAGTCGCTCGCCCTCGAACTCGAGCGAGAGGGCATCGAGGTGCTCGGCATCGACGCCTCCGACAAGCTCGTGCAGCAGCTCGCCAACCGCCTGACGCATGTCGTGCAAGCCGACTCCACCGACGACAAGGCACTGCGTCAGCTCTCGGTTCACGAGTTCAGCCGCGCCGTCATCGCGATCGGCACCGACCTCGAATCGAGCGTCCTCACCGCTTCGATCCTGCTTGAAATGGGCATCTCGAACGTGTGGGCCAAGGCCGTCAGCCAGTCGCACGCGCGCATCCTGACGCAGCTCGGCGTCCACCACGTCGTGCGCCCGGAACACGACATGGGCCAGCGCGTCGCCCACCTCGTGCGCGGCCGGATGCTCGACTACATCGAGTTCGACGACGGCTACGCGCTCATCAAGACGCAGCCGCCCGCTGCGGTTCTCGGCAAGCCCCTCGCCGAGACGCGCGTGCGTTCGTACTACAACGTCACCGTCGTCGGCGTGAAGCGTGCGGGCCAGAGCTTCACCTATGCAACGCCGGAGACCGTTCTCGAGGAGGGCGACATCGTCATCGTCTCGGGCGAACGTGACGCCGTGGAGAACTTCAGCGACGAAACCTGACGTGGCACAGTGGAATTGCACTGAATCCCACGCGATCTCAAGGAGTGTCGATGGCTGAGAAGAAGGAAGACCCGGGCCCGTCGGTCAAGGACGACGAGATGTACGAGGCCCTGCGTCGAGAGGGCAACAGCAAGGAGAAGTCGGCACGCATCGCCAACGCGGCCGCCAACTCCTCGCGCAGCGAGGTCGGCGAGAAGGGCGGCGAAGCGGGCAGCTACGACGACTGGAGCGTTGACGAGTTGCACAAGCGGGCCGCCGAACTCGACATCGAGGGCCGCAGCTCGATGACGAAGGACGAACTCATCGAAGCTCTGCGCTCGCACTGACCGGGCTGATCGGCCCTGATCAACTCGCAGGGAACCGACGGCCTGTGAACCACGTCTCAGCTGTGAAGGGGCACTCGCGCCCTGCTGCACCTGGGAGGGAACACCATGCGCACCACCGCAGTCGCCGCTCTGACGCTCACCGCCGCGCTCGCCCTCGGGGCATGTCAGGACGAGGTCACCTCTGCGTCACCGTCGAGCACGGCGTCGTCCAGCGCGAGCAACACCACGGAGGGCCCGTCCTCCGCGTCGAACCCTCCACCCACGACGCGTGCTTGGAGCAAGACGCCGACGTCCGGCGCAACGGCTGCGAACGCTTCGGGTCGTGAGGCGATCACGTCCTTCGACTTCAAGAACGCCACGTGGAGGACGGCGGACGGTTCGCGCGTCACGATGAAGAACGGCCGGGCACGCACGGCAGGAAGCGACGGCTCGACGCGCACCTACAGCGTGGCACCGCACTACCAGCTCTGGACGCACACTCCGCTGTTCTACGACCTCGACGACGACGGCTACGAAGACGCGATCGTCGTGCTCGAGGAGGCGGAGGGCAATGGCTACAGCGACACCCCCATCGTCTGGCTGGGTGGGCCGAGCGGACCGCGTCAGCTCACGACATCCGCCCTGCCGAGCGCTCAGCGATGCGGCACCTACATCAAGAGCATCAAGGTCGTCGACGGAGGAACGATCGTCGTCAAAGGCGCCGAGCGCAGCGAGAACCAGGTGTGCGCAGAGCTGCCGAACAAGCCGTTCACGCGCACCTTCTCGGTGAAGAGCAACCGGGTGGTCGAGCAGATCGTCGAGTGACGATCAGCGCGGCTGCACGGCTCCCGGGTAACGCCAGTTGAAGACGACTGCCTCGTCGTCGTCGAGGCACGAACCCGGCGCAGCGCCCTGGCCGACCATGTCATCGGGATTGTGCGAGCACGTGTAGCTGCCGACCTTCGAGGATGCGCCCTTGGCCCCCTCGGCTGTCGCTTCGTAGGTGGCCAAGGCCTTCTTCGCGTCGGCGCACGTGATGCCGCGACGGTCGTAGATGCGGCTTCCCCCGGCGTAGCAGTCGCCGGCGCGGGGGCCGGACAGCTGCTCGGCCGGATACGACGTCGACGGCGCCTTGCTCTTGAGGTCGATGCCGCCGTCACCGATGGGCTCGTCGCCGCCGGGCGACGACTTCTGCGACGATTCCGACGGCTTGGGCGACGACGTTGCACTCACGGCTGACGAGGTTGAACTGCTCGTCTCGGACTGCGACGACTCGTCTCCCCCCGAGCATCCTGCGAGCATGACGACTCCGGTGAGGAGCATCGGCACGGTACGTGCCCACGACATCTGGTCTCCTGACGGTCGGTGGTGGCATCTCATCGTGTCACGCAGGGGCGCACGGGCGTTTCACGTGAAACTCTCGTGTCGGATGACCACGAGAAGGATCCGACGAGCGAGGAGGCAGCATGCCGGAGGGCGACACCATCGTCTGGACCGCTCGACGCCTCGACGCTTCCCTGAGTGGAAAGGTCCTCACACGCACCGACTTTCGTGTGCCGAGCCTCGCGACAACGGATCTGGCGGGGCGGGAGTCGCTTCCCGTTGCGACGTACGGCAAGCACCTGTTTCATCGCTTGTCCGGCGGCGTGACGATCCATTCGCATCTCAAGATGGAGGGCCGGTGGTCGACGCTCGTCGCACCCCATGCCGCTCCTCCGCGCGAGGCGAAGCGTCTCGAGACCCAGGTGCGGCGGGCCGAGCGCGGCCACACAACGCGGGCGTTGCTCTACGTCTCCGACGCACTCGCGGTGGCCTCGAAACTCGGCCTGCTCGACGTCATCCCGACGAGCGAGGAGCAGGCGATCATCGGCCGTCTCGGGCCCGACATCCTGGCCGAGAGCTGGCCGGAGACCGGGCTGGATGCCGCCCTCGACAACCTGAGAGGCCAGCCCCAGCGCCTCCTCGGTGAGGCGTTGCTCGACCAGCGCAACCTTGCCGGGCTGGGTACCTTCTGGATCAGCGAGATGCTCTTCGTCCACGGCGTGCTGCCCTGGCTCACAGTCGCCGAGGTGCCCGAGGAGACGCTGCGCGCGGTGCTCGACGACGCCCGCCGACTCATGCTCGCGAGCGCCACCACGGGTGTCCAGAGTTCGACGGGTCGCGCCGGTGATGGCGAAACGAAACGCGTCCACGCCCGCTCCGGGCTGCCGTGCGTGCGCTGCACGGACACGGTGCGCGTCGCGATGATCGGTGAATCCGGCCGTGAACGAACACTGTTCAGCTGCCCGACGTGTCAGGGCGGCTACGCACCGAACGACGATCGCCGTCCGCAACGCCCCCTCGTCGAGCGTCCCGCCGGTGGTCGCCGAAGGGTGTGAGTACCACCCTCTCGGGTCTGCCTGATGTTCATCCGCGGTGCGTAACGTCGAGGGTGAACTGGCGCGCGTCGGCTCGCGGGGCCGCCCCGCACGCATCGACGCGCCTCGCACCGCATCTCTCGAGGAGTGAACGATGGCCGATCAGTACACCTTCACCAACCCCGTCACGCAGTACACGAACGAGAACTTCAGCGACCGCCAGCAGGGCTGGCCCGGCCTCGACACGAAGATGACGCCGAAGGCCGACCACGGTGAGGACACCTATCGCGGCAGCGGCCGCCTGGAGGGCCGCAAGGCGCTCATCACGGGCGGCGACTCCGGCATCGGTCGCGCCGTTGCCATTGCGTACGCGCGCGAGGGCGTCGACGTGGCGATCAACTACCACCCCGAGGAGCAGAAGGACGCCGAGAGCGTCCGCAAGCTCATCGAGGACGCCGGCCGCAAGGCCGTCCTGCTGCCGTGCGACCTCATGGACGAGGACGCCACGCGCCGCATGGTGAACGACGCCGTGGAGAAGCTCGGCGGCCTCGACATCCTCGTCAACAACGGGTCGCGTCAGCAGTACTGCGACGACATCGCCGACCTCACGAGCGCCGACTTCGACGCCACGTTCAAGACGAACGTGTACGCGATGTTCTGGATCACCCAGGAAGCCCTGCCGCACATGCCGGCCGGTTCGACGATCATCAACACGAGCTCGATCCAGGCCTACAAGCCGAGCGATCACCTGCTCGACTACGCGACGACGAAGGCCGCGATCAACACGTTCAGCAAGGGCCTCGCACAGCAGCTCGCGCCGAAGGGCATCCGCGTCAACGTCGTGGCGCCCGGCCCGTTCTGGACGCCGCTGCAGGTCTCGGGCGGCCAGCCGAAGGAGGCCCTGCCGGAGTTCGGGCAGAGCACGCCGATGGGACGTTCGGGGCAGCCGGCCGAGGTGGCGGGCGCCTACGTCTACCTGGCGTCGGCCGAATCGGGCTACGTGACGGGCGAGACGCTCAACATCAACGGGGGCATGGTCAGCCCCTGATCCGCGTGGTCGGCGAGAACCGTTCGCCGAGATGATTCCCCGTGGGCGCTGTTGGTAGCGCCGACGGGGAATCGTTGTATCGGGAGCTTTCGCTGCACGCTCAGGAGCGGGAAACAGGCGTGTCGGAGGCGCCGTCCGCGGATTCCTCCGGTTCGTCGTCCTTTGTGAACGCGGTCGCGAGCAGCCACGCGGACGAGAGGAGGCACACCCAGGCGAGACCCCAGCAGATCATGCCGCCGACGCCGGTGGTCAGCGCCTCGGGAAGGAGGCGATTCCGGGCACCGAACCACACGAGGGGTGGCACGAGAAGAAGGACGGCGAGGACGCCGTGCAGCACGCGCTTCGTCACGATAGCCCCTCTCGACAGCTTCTCTGTCATCAAACCCTCGCACTCTCGGAGAGCGCAGACGGCGAATTCGACCGTCGGATCCACGGGATTCCGGGGTTGTCGGCCCCCTCTCCTAGTCTGGTTTCAACGCCGCACGACGACGGCGTCGCAGGCCGTGCGGCCTGTTCCCAGCAGTGAGAAGAGCCCCTCATGTCCGCGCCGAGCGCCCCCACGCCGTCCCTGCGGCGCGGTTTCGCCGTCGTGGACGTCGAGACGAGCGGCCTCGACCCGACGAAGCACCGCGTCATCGAGGTGGCCGTCACGCAGCTGAGCCCGGCAGGCGTCGTCGAGAGCGAGTGGAGCACGCTCGTCAGGGCGCGGGGCGGCACCGGGCCGGTGCACATCCACGGCCTCACCGATCACGACCTGCGTGACGCGCCCACCTTCGCCGAGGTCGCCGGCACGCTGCGCGGCCTGCTCGAGGGGCGCATCCTCGTCGCGCACAACGCGGTGTTCGACTGGACGTTTCTCGCCCACGAGGCCGCGCGTGCCCACACGTCACTGCCGGTCGAGGAACGCCTGTGCACCGTGACGCTCGCGCGTCAGCTCGGCATCCCGAGCCGCAATCTGCGCCTCGGCACGCTCGCCGAACACTGGGGCATTCCCGTGACGCAGGCCCACCGTGCGGCCGAGGACGTCCACGTCCTCGTCGACGTGCTGCGCCAGTGCCTCGACGAGGCCGGTCGCCAGCGCTCACCACTGCCGCTCGAACGGTGCCTGCCGGCCGCTCGCTGGTGGCGCCTCGCGGGTGTCGCCCACCGGTGGAAACGCCGCGCTCGAGGCGCGAGACGCGCCACCACACGCGCCTTGCGCCGCCGCTGAACACCGCGTGAAATCTGCAGCCTCCCGGGCGGGTGTGCATTTATCGCTCTGACTAGAATTGGGGCATGCCGGATTCCTCGCGTGAAGTCGCGTACGTCGCCGCGGACATGGTCGTCCTCACCCTTCGTCAGGGTGTGCTGCACGTCGTGCTCGTCCGGCGGGCCGCCACGACCGAGCACGGCAAGTGGGCTCTGCCCGGTGGCTTCATGAAGCGCGGCGAATCGGCCGAAGAAACGGCGTACCGCGAACTGCGCGAAGAGGTCGGCATCAAGCGCAGCGAGGTCGTCCTCGAGCAGCTCAAGACGTACTCGCTCCCGAGCCGCGACCCCCGCCCGCACCGCGTCATCAGCGTCGCGTGGGTGGTGCTCGGCGCCCATCTGCCCGAGGTGCACGCCGCCACCGACGCCCTCGAGGCGCAGTGGGTTCCGGTCGAGGAAGCGCTCGAGATGCCGCTTGGCTTCGACCACGCCGAGATCCTCGCCGACGGCATCGAACGCGCTCGCTCCAAGCTCGAATACACCCGCCTCGCAACGGCATTCCTCGACGGCGAGTTCTCGATGTCGGAGCTGCGCGGCGTCTACGAGGCCGTCTGGGGCGGCACCCTCGAGCCCGCCAACTTCCACCGCAAGGTGTTGAGCGTCGACGGTTTCGTCGAGGCCACCGGCGAGAGCCGCAGTGGGCGCGGACGTCCGGCGAAGCTCTACCGCGCCGGCAGCGCCCGCACCATCTACCCGCCGCTCACCCGCGCGTCGGTGCGTGGGGATCGCTGAGCGCAGCCGTCAGAATCGGCGTCACTCCTGCGCGTCGACCCCGCCGGACTCCGCACTGCGGCGCGCGATGACGACGACGTCCGCGTGGTGATGCGCGCCGCGGCCCTCCGTCACGTGGCGCTCGGCCGTGTAACGCTCGACCTGCCAGCCGTGCGGCAATGCAGCGACGATGTCGTCGGGCGCGACATAGTCGTCCGGATCGAAGCCGCGTTCGAGAGCGGCCTCGCGGTCGATCCCGTCATGCGCGACGACGAGGAGCACGCCTCCGGGTGCCACGAGCGCGGGAAGCGAGAGCTCGATCGCCTTTTCTTCGGTCTTACGAAGAGCGGGGTAGAAAGCGCTCACAAGGTTGAAGAGACCCGGTGCGAGGCCCGCTTCGAGCAAGCCGGAGTGAACCCACTCGATGTTGCCGGCGACCTTCTCTCCCCTGGCTTCCGCCGCGTGACGCCCACGAGCGAGAGCGCCCTCGGCGACGTCGAGCGCCGTCACGCGCCAGCCGCGCTCGGCGAGCCACACGGCGTCGCCGCCCTCGCCGCAGCCCACGTCGAGCGCGCGCCCGACGGGAAGATCGGCAAGCTTGCCCTCCATCGCGGCGACGAGCGCAACGTTCGCGTTGCCGCTCCAGACCTGCTCCTCGCCGTAGATCTCGTCCCAGTTCTGGTCGTCGGCGCCGTGAGTGTGCGTGGTGTTCATAGCTCCATCCTCACTCAATCGCCGTCTCTGACCACATCTGCAGTCACCCCTAGAAACCCCTAGCGGAGGCGAGCGTGTGGCCGAGCACAGCTGACGCAGTTCGCTGCGCCTGGCGCAGTTCGAGCTGACTCAAACTGCGTCAGCCACGCCGAACTGCGCCAACCGTCAACAGTCCGGGCGGCCCGAAGGATGCGGCAGGCAACAGCCCACCCCATAGGCTGAAACCAATGAAATCGCCGATTCTCGACTACCTCAACGAGCTGCTCGACACCTGCGCCCCGGATGCGTCGGCCAAGAATGCCGACTACATCCCGGAGCTCGCGCGCGTCAGCCCGGACACCTTCGCCATCGCGTTCGCGACGATCGACGGCAAGATCTACGCCGCCGGCGACGACAGGTTCGAGTTCACGATCCAGTCCATCAGCAAGCCGTTCATCTACGCCATGGCGATCGAGCAGCGCGGCCTCGACGAGGTCATGGAACGCATCGGCGTGGAGCCCTCCGGTGAAGCGTTCAACGAGCTCTCGCTCGAGGCGGGCAGCAAGCGTCCGCTCAACCCGATGATCAACGCGGGCGCCATCACGGCGCACTCCCTCATCTGCGAGCCAGACGACTCGAAGGAAACCCGGGTCGCGCGCGTCCTGGAGGGACTTTCGGCGTTTGCCGGGCACGCCCTGCGCATCGACACCGAGGTCGCGGAGTCCGAGTGGAGCGCCGCTCACCGCAACATGGCCATCGGTCACATGCTGCGCAGCTACGACATCCTGCCCGAGGACCCGGACGTCATCGTGCGCGGTTACGTCGAGCAGTGCGCCGTCGTCGTGACGACGCGCGACCTGGCCATCATGGCGACGACGCTCGCAGGCGGCGGCCTTCACCCGGTGACGGGCGAGCAGGTCGTCAGCCAGCGCACAGCCCGCCACGTCATGTCGGTGATGCTCTCGTGCGGCATGTACGACGCCGCAGACGACTGGCTCACCGCCGTCGGCATCCCGGCGAAGAGCGGTGTCGGCGGCGGCATCCTCGGCGCGCTGCCGGGGCAGGTCGGGCTCGCCACGTTCTCGCCGCCGCTCGACCCGCACGGCACCTCGGCGCGCGGCGTCGACGTGTTCGAGCGCCTGAGCGAGGACATGGACATGCACCTCATGGACGTCCCGCCGCCGGCACGCTCGGTCGTGCGCCGCTCGGAGGTCGTCGAACTCCTCGACGGCGTCGAAGCACACGTCTACGACCTGCAGGGCGACATCCGCTTCGCGGGTGCCGAGCGCGCCGTCCGGCTCGTCGTCGACGAGCCGCCGAAGCCGGAGATCGTCGTGTTCGACCTCGTCGACGTTCACGCGCTCGACGAGCCGGCGATCCGCATGCTCTGGGAGTCGGTGCGTCGCCTGGATTCCGAGGGCCACGACGTGTGGTTCGCCGGTTTCGACGACGCCGAGCTGACGCGCGGGCGCCTCGACACCGACGGCTACAACGTCGGACGCGGTGTCCACGTCGGCATGGCGGACAACCTCGACGACGTCGCCGCTCAGATTCGCGCCCGGTAGACCGGCGCATGGGCGAATACCTCGGCGACCGCGAGCTGACCTTCGGTCTGCGGGCCCGCGAAGCGTCGGACCTTCCGGTGCTGGCCGACATCCTCGCCAGGCAACAAGCGTCGAGCCGGTACCCGTTCCGGTGGCCGCTTCCCATGCCAGATGTCGACTTCGTCGCACGCAGCAGCGATGAGAACGCGTGGGTCGCTCACGAGGGCCCGCGCCTCCTCGGCCACGTCGCGGTCGGCATCGTGAGCGAGGACGACTTCGGTGAGATCTTCCGGGACGGGCTGGGGATCCAGGTAGATCGATTGCGCTCTGTCACAACCTTGTTCACCAGCATTGAGGCCCGTAGCCTCGGTGTCGGACGTGCGTTGCTGGCCCAAGCGGAGGCCGACATCGTCGATCGTGGCCTCGTCCCGGTGCTCGATGTCCTCCCCGTTCACGCCGCTGCTTCCGCGATGTACGCGCGGCGCGGTTGGCGCACCGTGACCACCGCCACTGCTGTGGACGCGATCAAGGGAAGGTTTCACGTGGAACACATCGCGCCCGAGGGGTCGATCGCCGCGCAGATCGACGACCTGCGTCCTGCCGCCCGACGTCGCTATTGGCTTCGTCAGGTGCTCAATGCCGCGGTGCTGCCCGGTTTCGCCGCCGTCCTTGTGCTCACGCAGACCTTCGACCTGACGTTCTTCGTCGTCGCCTGCCTCATCGGTGCCCTCAATTTCTTCATGGCGATGAGCCAACGTCGACCGATCCTCGGTGGGCATCGTGACGGCCTCGTCCCGCTCGTGCTCGGGCTCGACTTCCGTCGCCGTCGCACCGTCCGCCGGGCCGTGCGCACCGCCAACCCGAGCGTCGACCCAGTGCTCCAGTACGTCGAACTTACCGAGGCGCGACGCCTTGCCCTGCAGTACAAGACGAGCGTGTGGGCGCTCGGCGTCTCCCTCGTCGTCCTGCTCATCCTTGCGGCCGTGCACTTCGCGGACGGAAGCAACG
The DNA here is from genome assembly GCF_014302635.1 of Dermacoccus sp. PAMC28757. Taxonomy (NCBI): domain Bacteria; kingdom Bacillati; phylum Actinomycetota; class Actinomycetes; order Micrococcales; family Dermacoccaceae; genus Dermacoccus; species Dermacoccus sp. PAMC28757. The sequence goes on from NZ_CP060292.1 coordinate 556,804, forward strand.
CCACGGTGTTCGTGCTCGCGGCCTTGGCGGTGTTCGCCGTTGTCGCAGGAACGTGGAGCATGCTCAGCTCACGGGGCGCCCAGCGCTACCTCGAGCGTCTCGGCTACGACCCCCAGAGCCTGCTGCCGCGCGATGAACCCTCGTCGGCCCTCTGACCGCCAGCGTCACGTGCTGCGTCGCGCCATGAAGTCTTGGCGTGACGCGGCGTCGTGCTTCTCGAGCGCGGAGCGCAGGGCCGTGCGGGGCATCGCCGTGGAGTGACGCTCGAGGAACGCGTCGAGCATCTCCCGGTCGCGCAAGCCCGCCTCGCGCAGCATCCACCCCACCGCCTTGTGCATGAGGTCGTGCTCGTCGTCGACGAGAAGCTCGGCGAGCCTGAAGGTCTGGCGCAACTCCCCCGCACGGATCATGCCGAGCGTCGTCACCATCGCGAATCGCCTGCGCCACAGCGACGGTGACGCGGCGAGATCGTCGAGCACCCGATCCTGCTCGGCCTCCGCCTTGTCGAGCAGCCACCGCCCGAGCGTGTGCGGGGCGACGGTGTCGACAAGGTCCCAGTTGTCGAGGTTCTCGATCCGCGCGAGCACCAGCTCAATGACCTTGTCACGTTTTTCTGGCGGAGTCTTGGCCGGTTTGTAGAGCTCCACGACAAGGACAGCGCCGAGCAGTCGAGCCTCGTGGATCGAGTGCTGGAGCAGCGCGTCGAGGTCGTCCAATTCGACGCTGCGTCGCACGTCCCTGGCGAGCGCCCGGACCTGCGGCACCCGCACACCGACGAACTCGTCACCCTCGGCGTACCCGCCCGGAAACGCCAGCAAATAGCGAGCTTTTGCCACCGCGTCATCGGCATCGCCGAGACTGCGAAGCCGCTCGACGAGTTCGTCCGCCAGAGCGGTCATGGGGGCGCTCATGGACGCAGGCTACTCAGGTACACCCCGCGCCCTCGCGCACCAAGACGTCAGCGCCGCGCCAGGTACCCGTTGATGTGACGCTGGATCCACGACGGGCTGACGGCCGTCGCGAGCATCGACACCGTCGTGTTCGCACCGACCGGCCGGTGGATCGAGCGGACGGCGTCGAACATCCGCGGGCGATTGACGGCCTTCCACACAGCCGCCGCGACGTCGTCCGGTCCGAGCCGCACGCCCATGCGGTTCACGGTGCCGATGTCCATGTTCTCGGTCATCGCGGTCGCGACGAACAGCGGCCAGATGGCCTGGACGCGGATGCCGTCACGTGACCACTCGAGGTCGAGCGCTTCACTCAACCCGCGCACACCGAACTTCGTCGCGGAGTACCCGGCGAGCTCGGCCTGACCGTAGAGCGCCGACGCCGACGCGAGGTTGACGACCTGGGGCGAATTGCCGCGGCGCAGATACGGATACGCCGTGTGGCAGCCCGTCATCACGCCCTTTAGGTTGACGTCGACCGCAGCCATGTGCGCACCGAGCGGCACATCGACGAAGTAACCCGGCGATACGATGCCGGCGTTGTTGACGAGCAGGTCGAGCCCGCCGTCGCCGCAGAACTCACCGAGCACGCGCTGCCAGCCTGCGGGGTCGACGACGTCGAGTTCGTAGACGACGACGTTCGCACCGAGTTCGCTCGCGAGCGCCTCGACGGCGGCGAGGTCGATGTCACAGGCGGCCACTCGCCATCCGGCCGTGGCGAACCGGCGGGTGATCGACCGGCCGATGCCGGCGCCCGCACCGGTGACGAGCATCGTCTTCGGCCCAGACGACGAGCGTCCCAGCTTCATCGCGCACTGGCCTCGACGCCGTCGGAGGTCGGCGTCGCTGCCACCGGCTCACCACGGCGCGAGTACCGCATATCCGTCGTGACGGGCGGGTTCTTCATCTCGCGGGCTTCGGCGAGGTAGTCCTGGCGCATCGTCCACGGCGGAGTCTTCGCCTTGCGCGGCATGAGCGCCGCGCCGCGCTGAAGGTAGCCGGATTCCATCTCGAGCAGGGGCGCCCGTTCGAGACCGGGGGGCGCAACAGGCGTCGCGATGTCTGATCCGGTGGTGCGCATGTGCTCGACGACGCGCGCGATGAACCGGTTGGACAGATCGCTGCGCAGCCCCCACGACGCGTTGATGTAGCCCACGCACATGCCGACGTTCGGCACACCTTCGAGCATGCAGCCGCGGTAGGCGAGGCGCTCGGAGAGGTCGACCTTGTCGCCGTCGACGAACACCTCGGCGCCGCCGAGCATCTCGAGGGAGAGGCCGGTGGCCGTCACGATGATGTCGGCGTCGATGAACGTGCCCGACGTGGTGCGGATGCCACCGGCTTCGACACGTTCGATCGTGTCGGTGACGACGTGGGCGCCGTCCTTCTTGATCACCTTGAACAGGTCGGCGTCGGGCACGAGGCACAGGCGCTGATCCCACGGGTTGTACGGCGCGGTGAAGTTGTCCACGTGACTCGTGCCGGCGCTCATACGCACACCGGCACGCAGTGCTCTGGTGGCGAGTTTCGGGGCGCGACGGGCGAACTGGTAGGAGCCCCACTGGAGGAAGACGTTCTTGTTGCGCAGGATCGCGTGACGACGCTCGTCGCTCACTCGTCCGCGCAGGAGGCGGTTGAGAGGGTCGCGGCCGGGCTGGCCGAGCACGAAGCTCGGGGTGCGTTGCAGCATCGTCACGTCGGCGCCGGCGTCCGCGAGCGCCGGCACAAGGGTGATGGCGGTGGCACCCGAGCCGATGACGGTGATGCGCTTGCCCGTGACGTCGAGATCGGCCGGCCAGAACTGGGGGTGGATGACCGTGCCACCGAAGTCGTCGATACCCGGGATGTCGGCCTTGTACGGCTCGTCGTAGGAGTAGTAGCCGCTGCAGGCGTAGACGAAGCGGGTACGCACCTCCTGCTCGCCGTCGGCGGTGCGGACGGTGAGCGTCCACAGGGCGTCCTCGCTCGACCAGTCGGCGCGCACGACCTCGTGCTCGTAGCGGATGTGCTCGTCGATGCCGTACTTCGTCGCGGTGTGCTTGATGTAGTCGAGGATGTCGCTGCCCGCAGCGATGGCGCGCTCGTGCCGCCACGGCTCGAAGGGGTAGGCGAGCGTGTACATGTCGGAGTCGGAACGGATGCCGGGGTAGCGGAACAGATCCCAGGTGCCGCCGAGCGAGGGGCGGCGTTCGAGGATCGCGTACTTGAGGTCGGGCATGCGCTCGGTGAGGCGGTAACCCGCGCCGATTCCGGAGAGGCCGGCGCCGATGACGACGACGTCGAGCACCTCGGGGGTGGTTTCGTTGGTCATGGCGTTTCCTTCCGTCCGACGTGACCCACGCCACGCTACCGACCGGTTCGGACTCGTCGGTGGAGTTTGAGCGAACTCACGGACGTTCGTCCTGAACCGGTGCACGACGCGAAATATCCGACGTCGATGGCTCGTTCCGGCCAATGACGGCAGAACATCAGCGCGCCAGGTGAAGGAGCACTCAGTGGACGTCGACCTTCTGGTCATCGGTTGGGGCAAGGCGGGCAAGACGCTCGCAGGGCGGTACGCGGCGGCCGGGCACTCGGTGGCGCTCGTGGAGCGCTCCCCCAAGATGTACGGCGGCACCTGCATCAACATCGCGTGTGTTCCGACGAAGGACCTCGTCGTCTCGGCCGAGCAGCGCCGCGAGAGCGACGACCCGGCCGAGTACTTCGCGCAGTCCGTCGCGGGGCGTGACGCGCTGATCAGCAAGCTCAACGCGGCCAATCACAAGATGGTCGAGAAGCCGAACGTGACGCTCATCGACGGCACGGCGCGCTTCGTCAGGCCGCACGAGGTGAGCATCGACACCGCCGACGGCGAGGTCAACGTAACAGCGTCGAAGATCATCGTCGGCACGGGTGCCACGCCGGCCCGCCTGCCCATCCCAGGGGCTGACGGCGACCGCATCTATGACTCGACGACCATCCAGCACGTCGAGCCCTTCCCGAAGCGTCTCGTCGTCATCGGCGGAGGCTTCGTGGGTCTGGAGTTCGCGAACATGTTCGCCCACTTCGGCTCGGAGGTGACGGTGCTCGACGGCGGCGACACGTCCCTGCCCGCCGTCGACCGTGACGTCGCCGAGGCCGTCCTCGACGCGCTCAAGGCCGAGGGCATCCGCGTCGAGTCGGGCGTGAAGGTGGAGGAGTTTTCCGAAACCGCGGACGCCGTCGTCGCGCGTTCCAGCGCCGGTGAGTTCGAGGCGGACGCCGTGCTCGTCGCGGCGGGCCGCACGCCTGCGACGAAGGAACTCGGCCTCGACGCCGCCAGCATCAACACCAACGAGCGCGGCTTCATCGAGGTCGACGACCAGCTGCAGACGTCCGTCGAGGGTGTCTACGCGGTGGGTGACGTGAACGGCGGCCCGCAGTTCACGTACATCTCGCTCGACGACAACCGCATCGTGTGGGACGCCATCGTCGGTGACGGCACGCGTCGCCGCAGCGACCGCGTCGCGGTGCCGACTTCGACGTTCATCACGCCGCCGCTGTCGATGGTGGGCATGAACGAGAAGCAGGTGCGCGAGAGCGGCCGCAAGGTACTCGTGGCGTCGAAGCCGGTGGAGAGGATCGCGGCGATGCCGCGCCCGAAGATCGTCGGCGACACGCGTGGCCTGTTCAAGGTCTTCGTCGACGCCGAGACCGAGGAGATCCTCGGTGCGACGGTGTTCAGCATCGACTCGCAGGAGCTCATCAACTTCGTGGCGCTCGCGATGCGCCTGGGCGCGAAGGTCTCGGACCTGCGCGACGGCATCTGGACGCACCCCTCGAGCACAGAGGGCTTCAACGAGGTGCTCGGCGAGCTGAAGCCGCTCGACTGACGTCCTCTCGCAAGCGCCGGCCCGCGCCGTCACGTCCGCGATGCGCCGCACGACGGGCGTTCAGTGCTCGCCCTTGAAGACTCGGCGGTCAGGCAGGCGAGGTGTGCGTGCGCCACCGGGCCGGGCCGCGACGGTGTGCGCCGGGCGCAATCTCGCGATCACGTCGGCGCACACCCTTGTGTCGCAGACGTCAGTGGTGACCGCCCCCGTGGCCGGCGTGGAAGGCCAGCAACGGCTTCGGCAGCACGACGAACGGCCGCATCATGGTGTGGTCCTCGTGATCGAGAATGTGGCAGTGATACATGAAACTGCCCGTTGCACCGGCCAACTCGCCGAGAATGCTCACCCACTCTCCGGGCTTGACGACCCACGTGTCCTTGCGGCCGGCCGTGATGGCATCGATCGGACGGCCGGCTGACGGCACGGGCAGGGGTGTCGGAGTCGCGCCCAGCGTCATGTCGAAACCGGGGACGTTGCCGTTCGTCAGGGGCCACTGCCGACGCGTCAGCATCTGGAAGTCGGTCATGTGGATGTCCATGGGGTGTTCGGGGCCATCCAGGTGCACGATGTTCCACACCGCCCAGTCACCTTCGCCGAAACGTAGCGTCACCGTGTCGTCGAACAGCTTGGCCACGGGGCGTAGCATCGTGACACCGCCGTCCTGTGTGGCAATGCGGATGACGTCGGGCGTGTCTGCGGGCACGTCGCCCTCGACTTCCTTCAACTTCCACATCTCCGGGTGAGCAGCTCCACGCACCCGCGGGGGAATGACTCCTATCCAGGCATGCTCGTGGTGGTCGACGAGGCGGCCCCCGTCGACCTCGAGCACACCGTCCGATCGGTGCGAGCGCCGCGCGCAACCCCCTGGGCGGCGCGCGGGCCATCCGCTAGCCTCGAACACATGACGAACCCGTTTCTCGGCCGCGACGACCAGGCCATCGACGTCTCCGACACCCCGCGCGGTGAGCTCGAGGTGGTGCACACCTTCACCGACGGCCCCATGCCGACCGGCGTGAGCGTCTCGCACACCGGGCGCATCTTCGTGAACTTCCCCAAGTGGGGCGACGAGGTGCCCGCCACCGTCGTCGAACTCGTCGACGGCGCCGTGAAGCCGTACCCGAGCGCGGAGGCGAACCAGGCGAAGAGCAAGGCCGACCCGGATGCCTTCGTGTCGGTGCAGAGCATCGTGATCGACCCCGCCGATCGTCTGTGGGTGCTCGACACCGGCAGCCCGCTGTTCGAGGAGACGCAGCGCGGCGGGCCTAAGCTCGTCTGCATCGACCTCACCACCGACGAGATCACGCAGACCATCCTCTTCGAGCCGGATGTCGCCCTGCCGACCACCTACCTCAACGACGTGCGGTTCGATCTGCGGCAGGGGGAGGCGGGCTTCGCGTACATCACCGACTCCTCCGACCAGGGTCCGAACGGGATCATCGTCGTCGATCTTGCGTCAGGCGCGGCCTGGCGGCGCCTCCACGACCATCCGACCACCAAGGCCCTGCCGCCCGGGGAGATGGTGCCGGTCGCCGAGGGACGGGTGTTCGCCGAGCGCAGCGCGGGCGAGGCGCCTCAGCCGGTGAAGATGGGCGCGGACGGCATCGCCATCTCCCACGACGGCGAACGGCTCTGGTACTGCCCGCTCATTTCGCGTCGGTGGTACAGCGTCGATACCGCGGCCCTGCGTGACCGCGCGCTCTCGGATGAGGACGTGGCGGCGACGGTCGTCGATCACGGTGACAAGGGCGGCGGTGCCGACGGCCTCGAGAGCGACGACCAGGGCCGGCTGTACGCGACGAACTGGGAGCACAATGCCGTCCTCCGACGGCTGCCCGACGGTGAGATGCAGACCCTTGTGCACGACGAGCGGCTGCTCTGGCCCGACACCATGTCGGTGGCCCGCGACGGGCACCTGTACGTCACCGCGAATCAGCTGCACCGCCAGGCGAAGTATCAGGATGGCCAGGATCTGCGCGTCTACCCGTACCACCTGTTCCGCTTCGCCATCGACGCCGGGCCGGTGCTGCTGCGCTGAGGCGGGTCAGCAGCAGTCGCAGGACGGCCCTTCGCGCTGGCCGGTCAGCGCCGTGACCGGCTGCTTGCACGCGTCTCCGCGCTACACCCTCATTCGTGAAGAGCCATCAAACCTGGGGCGCTTCACAACCGTGGTACACGAGAGCACGCATGGTGCGGCTCCTTCGGTGGGTGGGCTGCCGGCCGGGGGCCGGGTTCGGTGCGGGTCGGTCTCAGAAGGCGCTGGCGGCGGCTTCGGCGACGGCCTGATCTTGGTCACCGGTTCCTCCGCTGACGCCGACGGCGCCGACGACCTGGCCGTCGCGCTCGAGCGGGATGCCACCGGCGAAGATCATCACCCGACCGTCGTTAGAGGCGTGGATGCCGTAGAACTGCTCACCGGGTTGGGCGAGGTCGCCGAGGTCTTTGGTGGCTGTGTCGAACGCGCGGGCCGTGAAGGCTTTGTTGATCGAGATGTCGATGCTGCCCAGCCACGCTCCGTCCATCCGTACGTGAGCGACGAGATTGCCGCCGGCATCGACGACGGCGATGTTACTGGGCTGACCCTGCGTGCTGGATTCAGCCTCTGCTGCCGCGATGACACGTTGGCGTCGTCCAACGACAATGTAGGAATAGATAGCATCAATTGCTCCTTCGAATGCGGCGTGCGCTTTGTGGCTCGAGCCGCTCCAGAGCCGCCCGTTGGTTTGCCTGTTGAGTTTGCCTGTTGAGTTTGTGACCGACAGCGCTCGTGTTGTGCTTCGCGTCGCGAACGTGCGTGGGCGGACTACGGGAGCTTGGACGCGAGGACGTCGGCCGCCATGATCTCGGGTGCTGCGCCGAGGAGGTGCTGATTGTCCGTCAGGGCTGCGACGATGGCGCCGTTGGCGTGGGCGTCGCGAGCGGCCTCGTCGGGGAATGCATCGAAGATCCAGAAAGTGTCGGCGTGGGTCCTGACCGCGAACCAGACAATCGTTCCTACTTCTTCGTTGGCGAGGGCGACAGCGCCGGCGAGCAGATCGGCGAGCGCGTCGTGCTGTCCATCGGCCGCGACGATCTTGGCGACGAAGGCATACGGAAGTGATGCGGGTGTGGACATGAGGGGTTCTCCTAGGTGTCGGGGCTTCTTGGTGAATTCAGCGTATGACGAGCAAGGGCATGTGAGAAGTGGCGTATACGACAGTATTGCTATTGTTCACGCCATGCGTATCGGACTGATCGCGATCGACGGCTGCTTCGGTTCGGCTGTCGCGTCGATCATCGACATCGTGCGGGTGGCCGACGGAGCCCGCAGCGATGTCGACCCGCGGATCGACCCGATCGAACTCGCCATCCTCGGACCGAAACGGCGAGTGACCACGACAACATCGATGACCCTGTCGGTGGACCACCCGCTTTCGGAGTCCGCAGAGTTCGACGTGGTCGTCGTCCCTGCGCTTGGAACCCTCACGGCCGCCGCTACCCACGACGCCCTCCAGAGCCGAGATGCTCGTTCGGTCATCGCCTCGCTCGGGCGCCTCGACGAGGCGACCACCCGGATCGCCGCGGCGTGCACCGGCGTGTTCGCTGTCGCCGAGACCGGACGGATGCATCATCGGCGGGCGACGACCAGCTGGTTCCTGGGACCGGAGTTCCTGAAGCGCTATCCGACCGTCGCCCTCGATCTCGACACCATGGTCGTGGTCGACGGGAACCTCGTCACCGCCGGCGCCGCGTTCGCCCACATCGACCTCGCGCTCTCACTCGTGCGATCGATCAGTCCCGACCTGGCCCAACATGTCGCCAAGCTCCTCATCATCGACGAGCGTCCGTCGCAGGCGGCCTTCGTCGCCTACGAACATCTCCGGCACGAGGACCCGATCGTCGTCGAGTTCGAACGCTTCGTGCGCGCCCGCCTGGACGAACCGTTCAACGTCGCCTTCGTCGCGCAGTCGCTCGGCACCAGCCGGCGCACCCTCGAACGACGAGTCCGTGCGGCGCTCAACCTCACTCCGCTCGGGTTCGTCCAACGGCTTCGCACCGAACGAGCTCGGCACCTCTCAGCAACCACGGATCTCACCTCCGCCGAGATCGCGCTACGGGTCGGCTATGCGAACGCCGAGACTCTGCGCTCCCTCCTGCGCAGGGAGCGACGCCGTTCCTGACCTATCGGCATGCCTGTAGCCGGTGTCCTAGTGCTCGACTGGAACCACCTCTCAGCACGTCGCGTCGACGCTACTGCGTCGCCCCTGGACGACCCACTCGACACGCCCGCAGCACAGGCCATGTGACGTGCCCCGGCTTCCTGGACGGTCGGGGTCGGGTGGCTGTGATGTGTCGCTGCGTTCTCGTCGAGGGGGTCAGCAGACTCGATCAGGGTCGATTGGGATGAGACGCGAAGGCGCTCAGGTCAAGGCGGCCGCAGCCGGCCGGCGGGGTAGCGTCGGTCACGTCGAGGTCTTTGGATGGATGGCGTAGGAACCTCCATCGTCGTGAGATCTCGACGTCTACCTGCGGACCGACGCGCCCGGCCGACCTACACCCTCATCTGGGAAGAGCCCCATTCCCATGCCCGCCAGCCAATAGGAAGGCCGCGAGAGGCAGCTCCCGCTATCAGAAGGGCTGTTCGAGCTGTCCTCAGGCACCGACGGAAGCAGAAATACACGAATCCCGGCCTGAGATATCTCTCAGACCGGGATTCGTGAACTTAAGTCCACCTAATTCGTGAACTACCCCGCGTGGGTAGTTCACGAATTGCGGATCGGGTTGCGCCACAGCGAGGTCCGGGAAGCACCTCAACAGCCTTGCACACCGCCGGAGTCTGGTTTTGCACACTCAGCCGAACCCGTTTGGGACACAGACGAACTCAAGCGACCCGGTAAGTGGCATCGGTTTGAGGCGGACGGCCAGTGCGTCTGCGGCACGATGGTCCCTATTCCGAACAAGACCTCGCGGTCGTTCGGTGTGAGCCGGCGGAGGCGTGTGGCCGCACCGATGCGGGCGGGTTGCCGATCCAAGGTCATAGGCAGCTTATGGATCCAAGTCCTCAAGGACCTCTCCGCAATCGAAATCGGCCACACCTTCCTCGCCCGAGCCTATTGGAACGAACGAACCAACCGCGGGGTGGAGAGCCTCATGCTTGACCACGCATTCACACTCTTGGACCTGGCCTGCTTATGTTCGCACCGAAAACATGCGCTCTCAGGGTGCCGGGGAGAACCTCGGCGCGCGACGTGCGGCCGCCAACTGCCGAACGGAGACCGGGTCTACAAATTCACACACGCCACCGCACCCGTTCCTGAGGTCATCTTGTCGGCGTACCTGAGGCGCCCAGGTGTCTGGCCAACCCAGGGTCGACCCGACCGAGATTCGACCAGCCCTCCATACTTGAGCTTTCTGAGCATAGGGTCACGAAAGCATGTTCCAGACTTTTGGTAATGCACGCCCACTACATGGCGCGGCGCCGGGCCCATAACCGAAAGGGGTCGGGTCACACGGGGGCACGCTCCACCCGCTCAGAGATTCGCTAGTGTGCACGTACACGGATCACATCGATGCTAGGAACTCGCAAATGTCGAAGAGACTCCCGATCAAAGCCGCCACAATGCGGAAGCTGTTCCTTAACTCTGGAGGGCGCTGTGCAGTCGAAGGGTGCCCAACGCCCCTCCTTGACCCAGCAGGAGGGTGGGGTGGAACCGTTGCCCACATTGTCGGAGCCGAGAAGGACGGCCCACGAGGTGACAGTGACCTATCGGCGGAAGCTCGGCGCGGGTACGACAACCTCATCCTTTGCTGCGCCTATCACGGACGCACCATAGACGACCCCCATTCAGGAGAGAAGTCTTACCCCGTGGAACATCTCAGAAAAATGAAGGAGCGACATGAGAGTCGCGTTAATGAAGCCGTGAATCAGGCTATCGAGGGCGAGAAGGCTGGTGCTCAGATGGCCCCGCAGGCGCTAGACGTGAGCCCAAACCCATCCGTCCACGCCGAACACGCCGAACCTTTCGCGGCATCCACAGGAGACACAAGCAAAGAAGTTGTTTCTAAGCTAAAAGAAATTCAGAATGAACTCACAAGCCTCTCGCGGCCAGCACTGGAAACCCTCGCCAAACTCTTTGCAGTATGGCAACTTTCGATCAAAGAAGGCGACACCTTCAATTTCGGCGATAGGACGCCAGAGCTTCCCGCTTCGCGGGTCGAAAATAGAGTAATTGGCGGGAGGAAGGATGCTTTTGAGTCCGCCTTGGATGAACTCAGGGGCCGCGGTCTTGTGGAACTACACCCTGACGAATACGAAGGCGTACTATACTATCGATTCCCGCTATCCGCAGCGCATACATACGGAAGCTTTTGGGCGTCGGCCGCCTTCTTTTTGTACGAAGCGCACGGGATTCTGCTCGACAGCTGGATTCCGGGATTGGACTTTTCCATTTTTGATAGAGATCCCGCGGCCAGCAGGAATGTCCCTTGGCGGGACGCCTAGTTAGGTCGTCGTATCTGTACAGGCCCGGTGCAGCTAGCTGTGATGACCAGGCACGTTGGTCGAGTCAGTGCGACTCGATGATCTGAACGGGTGACAAGCGAAGACCTCCCGGTGTGCAGTGGAGCTGTCTAGGTCCCACACCCACACACCGGGAGGTCTTCATGGCCCACGCTACCCACTCAGGCGCCGCTCTCACAGTCCGCGCCCGCCTACGCCTGGCCCGCCTCATCATCGACGACAACTGGCCTATCGCACGCGCTGCGGAACGCTACGACGTGTCCTGGAAGACCGCCGCGAAATGGGCACGCCGCTACGAAGCTGAAGGCGCCGACGGTCTCCTGGATCGTTCCAGCCGCCCCCACCACCAACCGAACAAGACCCCACCACACGTGGTCCGCAAGGTCGTGCGGACCCGGCAACGTCAACGCCTCGGCCCCATCGAAATCGGCGCGAAACTCGATCTGCCCGCTTCCACGGTGCACGCGGTCCTGACACGCTGCCACCTCAATAGGCTCACCCACATCGACCGCGCCACTGGTGAACGCGTACGCCGCTACGAACACGAACACCCTGGCGACCTCATCCACGTCGATGTGAAGAAACTCGGACGCGTACCCGACGGCGGCGGCCACCGCTACGTCGGACGCGCCCAAGGCGAGTTGAACCGTATCGCCACCGTGAAAGCCGGCCACGCCACCCGTAACAGCACCCACGCACCCCGCCTGGGCATCTGCTACCTGCACACCGTCATCGACGACTACTCCCGTGTTGCCTACGTCGAAGCCCACTCAGATGAGAAGAAAGAGACCGCAGCGGCCGTACTCAGAAACGCGATCGCGTGGTTCGCTGCGCGCGGCGTCAGCGTCCAACGCGTCCTCAGCGACAACGCAACGGCTCGGCGTATGAGAGCCACCACTGGCGTGACACCTGCGCCGAGCTTGGCGTCGTGTACAAGCGCACCCGCCCCTACCGTCCACAGACGAACGGCAAGATAGAACGCTTCCACCGCACCCTGGCCGACGGGTGGGCGTTCGCGAAGTTCTATGACAGCGAAGACGAGCGCCTCGCGGCGCTGGCACCATGGATCCACCAGTACAACCACCACCGGCCCCACTCAGCCATCGGCAGAGTCGCGCCCATCACCCGGTTGGATAACCTGGCTGGACATCACAGCTAGCGATGTCATGTCATAAGCCGTTGCGCCAACCGGCAGGACACTGTCGCGAGCACACTTGTGCATCACGCTCATCACTTGCGGCCAACATGGTCGGTCTAATCCGGCCGGCCCTAGCCGTACCTCAGCCTCCCTTAGCCCATGCCGCGTCAGCCCATCGGGCGGCGGCGCGCTCGCCGCTAGGGTGCGGCAGACTGTGCCTCATGGCCGTCATTCAGACCCCCGAGGAGATCAAGACGATTTTGGCTCGCCTGGAGGGGCAGAGGATCGTCAACCTACAGGTGCTGGGGGTCAATTCGCTGAAGTCATTCTCGCCCCCACTTGATGCGCTGACTGACGATGCGATCGAGGGGTACGCAGTCTCGGATCGCCTCCTCACACTGACAACCACGCGTCATCGTGTGGCTTTTGACCTACAGCGCACAGGGAAGATTGTATGGCTCCCTAGAGCGGAGCCCTACAGCGTGGCTGCTGGCTCCGTCCGCCCGACGGTCCGCCTCTTGCTCGGTGACGGACAAGGTCTCGACCTCACGGAACCGGCCAAGACTAAGCGGATCACGGTGACCGTCTCGGCCCGGACGTGACGCGACCATTCAGGCGTGCTGGCAGTGTGACATTCGCCCATCCGAGGAGCTACTCTGAGCCGACGCACCATGCACTGAGGAGGACCATGAGCCGACACGCTCCCCGAGTCGACGATCTTCTGGTTTCCTCAAATTTCATCCGCGCTGTACGCGAGTCCGGATACCTCAGCATCTCGACTGCCCTCGCCGAACTGGTCGACAACTCCCTCCAGGCGTCGGCCTCCGAAGTGGCGATTTCTATCACCCGCGACGGGGCGGATGCCCTCCCCGAGATCGTGGTCGAGGACAACGGCTGTGGAATGTCGAAGGCCGAGTTGGAACTCTGCCTGCGGTTTGGCGGCTCTTCCCGCTTTGACGCCCGTCAGTCGTTCGGACGCTTCGGCATGGGGCTCCCGGCGGCGAGCCTCAGCCAGGCACGACGCGTCGAAGTGACCGCGTGGCGGGGTGGCGGCTATGAGCGCACAGTCGCTCTGGACGTGGATGCCATCGTGGCGGGGAGCGATCCGACGCCCGTCGCGAGCCGCGGATCACGCGGAACTTCCTCATCAGGCTGCCGCGTGCGCTGGATTCAATGCGACCGGATCGAATACCGGCGTCTGGTCTGGCTGCAGCGTTCACTGCATCGGGAGTTAGGGCGGATGTACCGCCGTTTCATCGCCTCCGGTTTACGCCTGACGATCAACGGAACGCCGGTCGAAGCGGTCGACCCCACCATGCTGACCACCGCGGTCGAGGGAGCATCGGCGCGCCTGGCATTTGAGGAACTCCACTACGAGTTGGAGACGGCCGGCGGAGGAACCGCCATCGTGACGGTTCGTTTCGCCATGCTCCCGGTCGAGCGCTGGCACCAACTCGACAACGTCACCAAGCGTCGGGTTGGCATCGTCGGCAATGGAGGCGTCTCGATTCTTCGCGCCGGAAGAGAGATCGCTAATGGTTGGTACCTGATGGGCGGCAAGCGCAAGGAGAATTACGACGACTGGTGGCGGTGCGAGATCGAGTTCGACCCGAGCCTTGATGAGCACTTCGGCATCACGATCAACAAGCAAGGGATCCGGCCCTCCGCGATGCTTCGCGAGGCGATTGAGTCGGAATTGGAATCCATCGCCCGGATGCTCAATGCCCGCGTCCGTCAGGCCTTCGAGGACGTCAAGTTCCAGGCAGCCGCCGAGGCCTCCTGTCGGATCGCGGCGGCAGCCGACCCGGATCTGCCAGTGATCCCGTCGCCAGGGCGGAGCGGTGCGATCCAGTATCGGTTGTGGTCGGAGGCGCTGCCCATGGAGGCGATGTTCCATTCGGCCTTGTCCGATCGCACTCTCGACCTGACCATGAACGCAGACCACCCGGCCTTCGCCGCGCTGTACCAGCCGCTCCAGGCCATTGAGGGTGAGGCGGCAGCCGAACTCCGCACCTCGCTCGAGCTATTCCTGCTGTCGTTCGCCCGCATTGCGGTCCAATTGGAGCGGGCCGGACAGCCGCTCGACGAACTCGTCCACGCATGGAGCAGTACGTACGGACGGATGCTGCAGAAGTCATGACTGACGACGCGAAAGGCGTTCCCCTGACCCTGCCCGCCGGTGCCACCCCAGCGGAACGCCGCGGCTTCACCAGCCTGTGCACCCTGCTGGCTCGTGCGCAGTTTGCTCCCGATACGCCGTTCGACCACGCGTTCTGGTTCACGGCTGCGGGACTGAAGGACCTCTATAACAAGCCGACGCTGGCCGCTGCTGCCCACACGGTCATCGACCTCGTCGACCAGGGTTGGACGGTTCAGGTCGATAAGTACGGTCCGCTGCTCAGCCCGCCCGATACGCATGCGGATCGGGATACGGAGAAGGCTCGCATCCGCCGTCAAGAACACCTGCGTCGCGACGCCCAGCTGCGGCAACCGAGCGTGCGGCGCTTCGTGAGCAGCATGGAGCGCAGCCATCAGCACGACGGCAAGCTGGTGTCGGTCTTCAACCTGATGCGCGACGGCCGGGAGCTAGCCGAGGCGCTCGCTGAGCACACTGAGGCAACCGACGCCATCCAGCCGTATGTACAAGTCGTAGACAGTGCCAGCATCTGCGAGCTGACCGGTTTCAAGCTGCACGACATCTGGCGGTACTTCCGCCACACGTGGTCGAACGCCTACTCGACGGTGCCCGGCCGCTCCATGCCAATCCTGATCCGGGATGCCGCTACCGAGCACCACGCCGTGATCGGGCTTGCCGCCATCTCTAGCCCGGTGGTCCAGATCGCCGAGCGCGACAACTGGATGGGGTGGGACACCAAGCAGTTCGTTAGTGCGATCGCGGTGGAGCCGACGGCCGCAGTCGCCCGGTGGCTGGCTCGCCGTATCGAGGCACAGCGCGACGAGATCTACGTTGACGACCTCCTGCGCGACGGCGTCCTGCAACCACGCGACCTGAAGGAGCCCGCGTCTGACGTCGTCGCTCGCCTGAAGGCGGATGCAGAGCGGCACCGCGCGAAGCACCACCGTGCGGGCGTGATCCGTGAGGTCCGCAACATCGAGACCGATGCATGGGTGGAGCGAGCTGAGACCCATCTGTTCCGGTCGAAGCGATCGGCGCTTCTCGCCGAGACGCTCGAGATCCAGTCACTAGTTGGCAGTTACCTCGGCACGACGGCCACCGTGGATGGACTCAAGAGGGCGCTGGATGACCCCAAGGCCAGGACGCAGATCGGGCGACTGGTTAGGCGGGCCCGTGGCGAGCGCGTAGGCACGGTTATCGCAGACCTAACGGTCTGCGGTGCCGTCGCACCGTATAACGCGCTGGCGGCAGGCAAGCTCGTCGGCGCCATGGCCACCTCTCCTACGGTGCTGTCTGCCTACCGGACGAAGTACGCGCGCCCCAGCGAGATCGCCTCGGCGATGGCGGGCCGCCCGATCACGCGTGAGGCCCGTTTGTCCTTCATTGGGACGACGTCGCTGTACGGAACAGGCTCCAGCCAGTACAACCGGCTGTTCTGGCCCGCCACTGCGATGGGGGGTGACGACGGTCAGCGGATGGGCTTCCACGAACTCGGCCGATCTCGCTCATTCGGAACGTCGCACTTCTCGGACGTGACTGTCGATGCACTGGTGCGACTGTCGCAACAAACCGGCGGCATGGTGCGGGTCAACAGCTTGTTCGGCGAAGGCGTAAGTCCTCGGCTGCGAAAGGTGCGGCTGGGTCTTGCAGCGCTGGGCTGGCCGACGAATGAGCTTCTCAGGCATGGCCGCGAACGAATCCTCTACGGCGTACCACTCGTTGCGAACGTCCGGGACTACTCGCTCGGCATCGACAGCGAGCCTGACTACCTGCTCGATCCGGAGTCTCAGGATCAAGGTCAAGGGGTCGCACGTTGGTGGCTGGAGCGATGGGCGCTGAAACGGGCCGGCCAGGAGCATGTGCGCGAGGCGATGCGTGGGCACCGGCTTGTTCGGCCGATCCGCCACGGTGCGCGTGTACCACTGCCGAGCGACGACGATGGCCCGTCTGGCTTCTCGACACAGGCAGCGGGTGGCTCGCGGGCGTAGTTACGACGACACCGCGTACCACTCCGACGTGCTGACCATCGCGATGACGAGACGCGTGTCCTTGTCGGGGTCGATCGTTCGCCTGACCCCGAGGAGGCGCACCTTGTCGCCCTGAGGGAACGGCACGTGGCTCTCCACAGTCCGGACAAGGACCTGTGTCGCGTCGTCGGTCTCGAGGAACCAGCTACGACTTCCTTGGGGACGAAGGACTCGCCCTTCGAAGTCAAACCATTCCTCGGTGGTCGCCTCGGACACGTTGGGCGGGATGCTCAGCCAGTAGCTGTCGCACAGGTGTTTGACCTGGCAGAACTGACAACCCTCGACGCTAGGCGTCGCCGACGGAGCGGTGGCCGCGGTGACTTCGTCGGCAGCCGCAATGCGTTCCACCATTCCGGCCTGGAGGGCATTGAGCGCGGCCGAGTCCGGTGGCTCGACTGAGAGTGTGTGAGATGGGTATGCAAGTTCGAGCTTCGTCGCTGGGCGAGAGTAGGGATTGGTCTGCTCGTCCAACTGCCACAGCAATGCGTAGAGGCGTACCTGATCGGCATGGCCATGGTCCTCGTCCCCTGTCTTGAAGTCGACCACGGCGACGTCTTTGTCATCGACGACGAGCAGATCGATTCGTCCCGTCAGACGCAGTTCTTCGGCGCACACTTCTCGCTCCGAATGGGTTCCTGACGTCACCGGGAGCCGCTTGTGGGATTGTTCCGACGACTCACCACCGGCTGACGTCCTCCCGGTAGGTAGCGCTCGCCGGCCGAGGAATGTCTTCACCTGATCCGCGGCCTGCGGTGCGCGGCGAATCAACTCTTCCCGCAGGCGATCGATCCGCTCACGACTGACGCGGGGGTTGTCATCGAACTGAGCCAACTGATGATCGATCTCTTTGAGAACGATGCCGCGCCAGCCACCCTGCTCACCCAGGACGCCGATCACGGCGCTCGGGCTGGCAAATTTGATGCCCGCGTCAGCGAGCGCCTCAGCGAGACGTTCGACGACGCCATGCACGACGTTGCCGAAGACACCGGCCGCAGCGGGCTGCTGTGGGTATCCGCGACGATCCCAGACATCTGGGTATGTGGCGCGCGACAGCATCCAACGACGAGGACACGCCTCCATCTCCTTTAGCGATGAATAACTCCACAACGCAGGCGTCACCGGCCAATAGCCCCAGATTCCGGGGACTTCCGTGTCGAACCGAGCGGCCAGAGCGTTCACCGGACGAACTCCAGCACCTCACGCGACGCACTCGGAAGGCTGCGAGCAATCACCAGATCGTCGATGAGCCTGACTCGCTCGAAGGTCTCCTGATTCACACGGTGGAGTTCGAGAGACGGAGCAACGTCGGGCGTCAGTGGGTTGTGGATACCGATGAGCGCTCGATCGCCGTTCGCCTTGTTGGCCAGGATCGGCACGAGGACTTCTCCGATGCCCTCGACAGGGACCGTCGCGTTGCGTTCGAAGGTCACGTCCTCGATGCCCGAACGGACGAGGTCCTCGAATAGACGATCGGCCGATCGACCGAGGCGTTGTTGCGACAGCATCGGCAGCGTCCCGTCGAGCAGGTAGCGCAGCAAACTCGCTCCGACGTGTCGATCAAGCTGCGTGTGCTCGAAGCGGTTGCGAAAGCTCCGCAGACAGCGGTAGCAGGACTCTTCGCAGTCGGCCGGACACTTCTCAAGGCGCTCCAGCGCGGCCTTGAAGATGTCCACGCCGAGCCTGCTGATCTGCTCGGTGAAGCCAGCGCCACCAGCCAGCGTGTCGTAGAGATAGATCTCTGCTTCGCGCCCATGTCCCCCAAGGGGAGTCAGCGCGGGCCGGAACTCTGCCTGGAGTTCGCTCGCCTCAATCTCAAGCATCTCGGTGGCGGCAATGGTCAGTGCTTCCGCCACAGTGCGGAGAGCGACCTGCGAGGACAGATACGAGGGCCGTAGCGTCACTGGGTCGGCAACGGCGAGTCGAATGAGGAGGACGTCCGAGATGAAGTCAGTGCCGAGCACCAAGCCACGTGTGGCCCGCCCGCCAGGGCACATGGCGTCCTTTGGATCAGTCGGGAACGGCTTGGCATGGGTTCCGGCGAGCAGCGGCGTCGGCATTGCTGTCGGCTCGATGAGACCGCACCAGGTGCAGAACGTGTAGCCCTCGTTGCGTGGACCCGTGTTGGAGACGAGAAGTGTCTGACGGTCAAAGTTCTGCTGTACGCGGTCCGTGATGGAATGCCACAGATTCTCGTCGCCAGGACCGTGTGCGATGAGCTTGGCCCGGGTCGCGTAGGAGATGGCTGGGGCATCGTCGGGGCTGGTGCCCGGCGGCTCCGTCACGGCATGCGCAAAGCCCGGCGGGCGTAGCCAGTTCATGCCGGGGCCGAATCGCTCGCCCTTACAGGCCGGACAGCAGACGGTGTGTCCGCGGTCGGCCTGCTCCCACGGAATATGGGTGGCGTGGTGGCAGTCCTGGCATTCGAAGTACATGAGGCGGTCACGCCAGGCATCGGCGAGTTCGCCACGCATCGGGGAGTAGAGCGCAGTCGATGTCCACTCGCGCTTGTCGACCCAGACGACCTTGCCCGGCGCGTACTGGCTCAACGCAACGCTCAGCCCTTGACTGGGTGCGTACTGGAAGACCGGACGGAACGGCGTTGATCGGTCGTCATCGAAGATATGGAAACTGACGACATCCGTTGGGAAGGCATAGCGCGGCAGCACGCCCTTGTAGAGCAGCCGGTCGAGCAGTTTGGTGCGTGCTCGCTGCGAGTCGAGGTCCTCGCCGCCATCCTCAGCCGGGTTGTCCGACTCCACGGTGGTATCTCCGTCTGTGACGGCCCGCTCGTCGTCCTCGTCGGCGATGTCACCCGGGCTCGACTCCGGTTGCGTCTCGCCCTCCTCGTCATCAGCGGTTCCGGCAGCCCCCGTGCCGGTTGTGAGGTCCAGCGCTTCGTCAATATCGCTGAGTGTTGTCTTGATCAGACCGTCAAGAAGGCCATTACGCTGGTTGCCACCGATTTCCTCGGGCAGCCAATCGTCGACCTCAGCCCGGAGCTTCGACTCATTGGACGCGAGCCACATCTCGAAGTCGGTTCGGTTCAGAGTCGCGGTGTCGGATAGGAAGTCAGTGACCGATCCGAGCACCTCGAACAGGTTGGCTGGCATGGTCTCGGGATCGAAGGTCTGGACTCGGTCCTGGTGATACCGCTGGAGCAGGAACGCCGTGACGTGACGCTTGGCGATGTCGATGTTGCCCATGGTCAGGATCGGGTCAGTGACGTCGCCGCTGATCATGTCCTGTGGCTCGCGGAAGTAGTGATCGTCGTGCGTGTCCGCGCTACCAAACGCCACAACCGTGGCGACGGCATTGCCGCGGCGTCCGGCACGTCCCGCCCGCTGCTGGTAGTTGGCGCGGGAGGGCGGCATGTTGCGTAGCGCGACGCCGCTCAGGCTGCCGATGTCGATTCCGACCTCCATCGTGGTGGTGCACGACAGCAGGTCAATCGCCACATCTTGCTGTTCGTCCCGTGCAGGCACAGCGATGTTCACGTCCTGGAACAGCAACTCGTACATCTCCGCTTTTGAAAAGATGTCGTCCGTCTGCGACGAGTTGAGCTGAGCGGTGTGCTCCGCTGCCACGATGCTCATTACCTCGCCTGCCGGTGTCGCTAGTGCCCGCATCGAACTCGCGCGGTAGTAGCCCTTCCGTGCGGTGAAGACCGCGTCCTCGGCGGGCTTGAGGTTCCGAACCTTGTCGGCGCCGCAGGAGATGCACGTTGACCTGCCTGGGAACGGGCGTTGCGTAAAGCGGCACTTGTCGCAATAGCCCCATTCCCCATCCAGTTCGAGCGCAACGTTTTGCGCCTGGAGTTGGTACTTGTCGCCCACCTTCTTGCAGAACTTGGCCTGTAGGACCGGCAGCCACTCGGTCTCGAAGGTCTTGCGGGCTTCCTTGGTCCCGAGCCACCTAGTCAGCTTCGTGAATTTGCCTGTCGCACTCTGAACCTTGGTTCCCTTCCACTCCGCACTCATCGCGGAGAACCAGATTCCCTGGCGGATCCAAAGCGAGAGCCACAGACGAACGAGCGCCAGCTTCTCCTCGGGAGTGACGGCCACACCAGGAATGTCGATCAGTTCGTCGAGGAACTCGTCGCGAAGGTTGCCGCGTTCGCGGAGCGAGGCCAGACCAAGCGCCGAGAAGTTGTAGTAGCGGCTGGTAAGGGTTGGTACGAGGCTTCGAAGGAGCGATTGCGGCGGATCATTCGGCACGGAGTACAACTGGATGAACTGGGCCGGATCGGTGAGCGCGCCCTTGTCGATGGACTTCGACACCTGCGCAAACGCCGTGAAGTCCTCGGTGCCGGTCAGTTCGGGGCGGAGTCGAACGCCGAGCAGTTTGGCGCCGACCATGGCGGCTAGATAGAGGTTCTCCAGACTCAGCGCCGGCGCGACCATCTGCTGCTTCGAGAGTTCAGCCCACCCCTTCAGCACGATCGGCCGGATCGCGTCCTGGAGCGAGTAGTTCTGCAGGTTCGGGGCAAGGCGGGCCGCGACCTGACGCGAGTCAGAGAACGCCAGCACCTTGCGTCCACGGAGGGGCGCGAAGCCATCGGCTGCCTGCGGGCCGGGCGGCTGCACCTCGATCTGTCGACTGACGAGCGCCTGAAACGGCTGATCGCCCTTCGTCTGGTGATCCTGAACGCTGGTTCGACCGAAGTTGGCTTTGTCGCCGCAAACCCCACACGGAATGAACTCGCCCGTGATTTTCGACTTCTCTGAGTCGTCATCGTCACCGATTGTCTGTTCACCGTGTCTCGGATACCGCAGCCAGACCTGTCGCCAGCGCTCTCCGAGGCCGTGGGGATTGAGTCGGCCGGTGATGAGGTCAAGTTCCTGCAACTGCGCGTAGTCAATGTCATCGGACGGAGGCTCAAGCAGCAGATCGATCGGCAGCAGTTCGGCGACCGGCCCAGATGCGGCGTTGAAGGCGCGGCCCGGTTCCTGCCAGAGGAAGGTCGGATTC
The DNA here is from genome assembly GCF_014302635.1 of Dermacoccus sp. PAMC28757. Lineage (NCBI taxonomy): Bacteria > Bacillati > Actinomycetota > Actinomycetes > Micrococcales > Dermacoccaceae > Dermacoccus > Dermacoccus sp. PAMC28757. Next base: position 578,371 of record NZ_CP060292.1, read on the forward strand.
TCCAGATCGTCGGTGTAGGCACGCGCATACGCGGCGCCGCATTGGCGGCAGGTGTAGAGCTCGAATACCCGAGCCCCGCAGTCGCAGGTCTGTTGCGGTTGTCCGTACATGGCACCAGTCGGGCCCTTCGGGATCCCGCCGCGATCAACGGTGCAGTTCTCGTCGAGGCAGGCCCAGAGGCCAGGGAGGCCACGGAAGAAGGCGTGTACACGGCACGGCAGGAGGCCCGCCTCGTCGTCGCTCAGTCGCGCGGCGCTCCCCAAGGAGATCAACGTCGAGACTGCCTGCTCTGCAATCGACTGTTCGGCGTCGGGAAAGACCAGCGCACCCAGATCGCTGACCGGCAACGCCTTCTTCATCGTCTCGTTGACCAGGCGCGCGAGTGGTGGAAACGCACGGAGCGCCTCATAGAGCGTTGCACTCGCAGTGGCGCCATCGTCGGGAACTGCGTCGAGGTAGTCGAGCAACTCGGCTAGGGCTGCGAGTCGAGTCGAGTCATCTTCGGCCGCGTAATACGAGTCCATGGGCACTGCGGCGAGTACCTCCGCATCGGAAGTCGACCCGGGGGCATCGGGCTTCCTCAGGTCGAGGTCACCCGTGACGGCTTCGGCGAAGTCGCTCACTTGCTTGCCGGTCAGCGCGGCCGCAAACTCGCGGGCGTAGTCCTTGCTTGAGAAGCTGGCGCTCGTCGCAATGACCTGCACACGATCGGCAGGGATGCCGAGTCGGGCACGAAGTCGCCGCATGAGGAGCGCGACCTCCGCCCCAGCCGCGCCGCGGTAGAGGTGCGCCTCGTCGATGATGAGGAGGAACTTCTCCTCCGGGTTGTCCTGGAGCCACTGACGGGTGGCATCAAAGATCGGCCGTTCGAGCGGCCGCATCAGCATGTACTCCAACATCGAGTAGTTGGTGATCAGGACGTCGGGCGGCCAGTTGAGAACCTCGTCGCGAGTCAGCAACTCGGCATCCTCCGGCCGCATCACCGCTCGGCGCGGCTTCTTGGTCTTGCGGTCGAACCACTCGCCCGAGCCGTACCACGCAGCGAGGTCTGGTTTCGCGGGCCACTTCCCCCGAGACCTCAGCTCCTTGATCAGTTGCTTCGATCGCTCTTGGCGAGGTGAGCCGTCCTTGGCCGCCTCCTCCAGCAGGGTGATGTAGTAACGCTTGATCGAGTTGAGTCGAAGTCCGTCCTTCTTGGCGGTTCGGACGCCGGGGTACAGCGTGCGGCTGGTATAGCGCGCGAAGCGGGCAGGTCGGTCTGCCCAGGCCGTGAACTGCGAGGTCACTCGGTCGTCGCCCAGCAGCAGACGCAGGCGGCCAAGCTGATCGTTGACGAGCGCGTTCATCGGGTACAGCACGAGTGCACGCACCGCTGGGGCGGCGAAGGAATCGGGTCGGTTCGCCGCCTCTTGAGCGAGCTTGGCCAGCATCGGCAATAGGAAAGACTCGGTCTTTCCCGAGCCGGTACCGGTCATGACGACCAGGCTCTTGCCGTCACGTGCTATTCCCTCTAGCGCGGTCGCCTGGTGGGTATACGGCGGGTCAAAGACGAGCGGCTTCTGACCGCCGTCCTTCGACGTCAACGTGGCGAACAACTGGTGCACAGCGGGATCGAGGTCGAGGTCGGCGAACCGCTTGCCGGGTGTGTAGCGTGGCGTGCTCTCCAGGAACGGCGACTGATACGTGTTGCCAGGTTGGTCAAGCAGCAACTGGCGCTGCCGGATCAGGGAGGGGTGACCGATGTGGTAAGTCGCCTCGATGTACTCGCGAAGAGCCTGGCGAATCTCACTGATCGTCTCGGCGATCGTCAGAGCACGCGTCGTCATGTCACTGATCTTCCTTGATTGAGGTCATCCAGAGGGAGTTGGAGAGAAACTGCTCGGCATCGTCTATCGCGCCGGCAGGCAGGCAGTAGGTGAAGAGCGACTTCGGCCCCTTCGGCGCCGACCATCCACTGATTGCCAAGTAGCGCTCGGCCCACGTAGGCAACGGCGCGAAGAAGTCCAAAAACGTGCCGCCAGTTGGCGACCCGTCGCGGCGACGTCGAAAGGTCTGCGGAGTGCCGCGCTCCGCATCGAGCGCGGCCTGAATGCGCCGAGCCTCGTCCCAGCCCGGCGCGATGCTTGAGTTCACCGGAAGGTCCAGCACTGATTGCGGCACACCCCCCGCCATCTCGATGGCGCACCAGATTGGCGCGCCGTAGGCCTGTGGACGGCGCCCGGTGAAGATGCCCGTGTGCTCCTCGGCCGGCTCGTTCCATCGGCCCTTGTAGAAGTGCATCGGCCGTGAGGGGTCGATGATCGTCAGTCCGGTGACGACACCCGGGGCTCGCTCAGCGGCAAATTGCTTGCGCAGGTGATCGAGCACCTGCGCGGCAGGCTCGATTCGCGGTGCCTTGGTCCACTGCTCCTTCGAGATTCGGTGCAGTCCGGCCGCGATAAGCGTCTCTTGGCCCGTTGTCGGGTCTAACAGGACGGACCGTGTGTGCCCATCGTGGATGACCTCGACATCCTCGGCAACTTGGTCGACGAGCGCAATATTTCGTGGCCGGACCCCGAGCAGCATGTATTCGCCGGGCTGCTTCTCAACGAAGGATGGTGGGCCGAGGAACAGGAGACGAGTTCGTTCGCCCGGCTGGCGGAGTTCCAGCAGATCGCCGGACATCAAGAGGGCATCAAGCGCCTCGACGACTGTGTCACGGTCGAGATCCTCGGCCAGTGGTGCGAGTGCATTCATGACGGTATCGACGATCTGACGAGGCGAAGCCGGACAGAGAAACGACGCGGTTCGTCGCAGTGAGGCGCACAGTGCCTCAGTCGAGAGAAGGTCGATCACCTCGTGATCCAGGCCGAGGATGGCCACCGCGCGGGCGGCGACCTCAGCCCGTTCGATCCGTTGGACGGTCATCCCACGCCTCCCGCTACTTCATCGATCGTTCCCAGCACCGCAAAGCGAGCAGATCGCACAAGCACTGGATCGGTGAGAACACAGCGCAGGTAGTGATTCAGCTCGTCCTCGTCCCAGTCGGCAAGCTCGCCAGGGGAACTAGCGAGTTGCAGCAGGAATCGAGCGCCCTTGCGGGTGTCCTTCATGCCGCTCGACGTCGCCAGGTCGGAGATCGCTGCGGTGAATCCCACGATCAGCGCCTCCGGAGTGTTCCACTCCCATAGGCGCGAGGCGATCGCTTGCGCCGTCGCCCGCTGCGGCGTCGTATCACCCACCAGCTTCTGGGCGCGATTCAGATCGACGTCCTCCGGTGCAAGGTCCGCGATCTGGTGCTCAAAGTGCGCCCACCGCCCGGGAGCCAGCATCACTGCCATCGCCGTGGTGAGCGTCTGAAGCACCCGCACCCGGTCTCGCACACCAAAGGGGTGGGCAGGCAGCTCGGCGGCACTCCAGCGGCGGTGGTGGTGGATGAGCGTGCAAACCTCGTCCAGTGACTTGGGGCGCGCAGGTAAGGACGGTGTTGTCGGCCCGATCCGAAGCAACTCGTTGGGGTCAGGCGGGATGATCTGTCCCGCAACCTGGTCACCGCTGGAAGCCCACAGCAGGCCGCCTCGGGGTGGGCCAATGAACTCCTGTTCTGGAGCGTGAGTTGTCGCACTGAGCGGACGATCCATCGGGTAGAAGTCAACCGAGACCGACTCGCCGTCGGTTCGGTCGATGAGGCGTGCCCGATAGCCGCTCTGGTGGTCCTTGTTGAGTACCCACCGAAGGCCGCGGAAGCCGCGTTCGCAGGCGATGCGGGCGAACCCGACCCCCGCCCGGCTGATCGTCACGTCGGCCACGTCGGCTTCGTCGTAGTGTCGCGCCAACTCGTTGCTCTCCCGAAGCTTCGAGAACACCCGGCGCCAGTCTTCTCCCGATACCGGCAACTCCAAAGTTCGCTTGAGCGTGTCGCCCAGCGGCTTCGCGTCCCCGTCTTGCAGCGTGATGAGCAGATCGGCTCGCGTCGCCTCGGGGCCGTCCACCTCGATAACGGCATGGCCGTCCCACAACTCCGGCAATGTCGGCTGTGCGGGGGAGGTTCGGACGCGGATGCCCTCGCCCGCCGAGAGACCTTCGGCCGGAGCTTGGGGGTCGACGATCGATACCGTGAGCGTCCCGCTGACCTGGCGCGCGTCGTGCTCGGGGTCGCCCAGTGACACCACAACCTCATGGGTGCCGGTTGCCAGCCCGTCGAGCGACAGGAACAGGTCGGTCTCACCGGACGGCCATTCAACGTAGTACGGGTCGCCATTGATCGTCAGGCGACAGTTCTGCGGCGAGTGTTCGGCGTGGATCATAACGAGGATCGGCTCACCGGCGAGCCACTCGGCCGCGCCCTCGCCGTCCCAACTGCTGGCTGCCACTCCCGCCGGCTGAATCGATAGATCCGACACAATCGAAAGTCCGGCCGCGACGAGCGCCCTTGACTCTTCCTCAGAGATTGCCTTTGGCACGTCCAGTGAGTACATGGTCGTGCCATTGACGGCAGGCTCGACAGGCTCGCACCACGCGACCTCCGGCGGATCCAGGTCCGGTGCTCCGAGGATGACGTACCGGCCGCCCGGGCGGACGAATTTGCCCTTGATCTCCGGCGCCGGCTGTCCCTGTTTGCGCCGGAAGACCCACCACGGGCCGCGCGTCATTCGGCACTGGTCTGCAATCAGGAGGTTCACTTCTTGCGGCGCGCCTGCCAACTGAAGGAACGGGTCCCGGGGCGACGGCCAGGTGGACAATTCGATGGGTGCGAGTGCATAGAGGAGGGCTCCGCTCCGGATGATGTCCTTTGACCCGGCCACGGAGGCTCGTGCGCGACGCATCTCGTCGTAGACGACATGCAGACGATGTTGCAGCGGCTTCAGGTCTGGGATGACCGCGTAGGCGTGCCAAACGCCGTCCAACTCCCTGAGTTGCAGCTTCGGGTCCGTCAGGGCAGGCGGACGTCGTTCGACCTTTCCTGTCCCTGCGTCACCGCCGCCTGACGCCGCCTTGAAGTTGCGAGTCCGGACCGTGCTGGCGCAGCGCCGCGCATCGTGCAGCCACCGCCGTGACTGGCGCTCGCTATTGAGGCTGTCGACGAGACGGTCAAGCGTTGACGACTCGATGTAAGGCGAGGGCGTGTCCTCGCCTGAGAGGAGGAGGGCGACCGCCACGTGGCCAAGCAGGGCGGTGTTCTGACAAAACTTCTCTAGCCGTTCGCCGTAGTAGCGCGACCAGGAGTGGAGCCGGATGCCCAGCGCTTGGGGATCGTCCAGCAGGCTCGGCCACGCCGTCCGATAGTCGAACAGCATCCGAGCCAGTTGCACTTGCAGGTAGCGAGGCAAAACGGCGTGGGTGATCGGCCAGGCGATCTTCCGGAACGTGGTCGCCCAGGCGCCACGGGGGATCGCGCCGCCGTACTCGCTGGAGAACTTGTTGAACCATGCGCGAACGCAGTCGCGCTCGTACTCGCTGTCGATCCAACCCGGCGTCGCCTTCGCATAGATCGGCCAGAACTCGATGCCATCGTAGATGTAGCCAACCTCAGCGGCGTGGACGACGAGCGGCAACCACCAGCGACTCGAAGCTCGGGTAATGATGCGCTCGGTATGCGCCGCCACGACGGCATCGTGGAGGAGCTTGCGGTCGTCCCCATCCAGTCCGTGTTCGAGCGCGAAGACCGGCGCCGGCGTGCCGAGTTGCTGGCGTCGCTCATGAATCGCGCGGAAGTGCGCATCGAGCAGACCGTGGAAGAACTCCAAGGTTTCGGCGGTGCTGCCCTTCCGGACTTCAACCATCCCGGAGCACCCCCTTTCTCACTCGACCCAGGCTGCGTGCATCAGTCTGGTGGATGGGACCGATAGTTTCAGGGGATACGGGATCAGATGTGTGGGAAGCGCAAAGTCCAACCCGGCATTGGCTACAGCGTCGGATAGATGACCGGCGATCGGCCTGCCAGAAGAATGGGAGTGCTGCAGCCCCCTCAAACATCGAGTCATGCGTCGCCACCGGATCAATGATCGTGCGCTGCGGCTTTGCCTCGCTCGTCATATGGACCCCCTTTCCCTTCTCGAATGACGCTAGACGGCGGTGGTGACAACCGCCTTCAGGGTTGGCCCTGGCCGTACGCGTTGGGCCGCGACTGCGCGTCACGTTCGGAGGACCAGCGCGCGGCCTGTGGCAGGTATTTGGGCGCGGCGCGTGGGTGGCGTTGTGGCCTGTTTTCGCGGTCAAGGTAGGTCGCTTGCGCGCTCCATCAGGCGTAACCACTCGTCCACTTCCAGGCGACCCCCTCGAACCGCTGAAAGCGCTTTCAGCGCGTCCTGACGGGTCCCGTTCGTCCCCGAAGTCGCTCACAACGCGCGACAGACCCTCCACGGAACGAGCCAACTCATGAGGCAACAGCATCCGCTCAATCTCCATTTCCATCGGGTGAGGCCGCACGAGCACCGCGCGTCCCTACCCCACGGCAGCATCCCTCAGCTACCCGCCCCAATGGCCGGTTCGACGTGAAGCGCCCTGGGTTTCTCTTCCAGCCGAGAGAAGATGAGCACATGAGCGACCTTGAATTAGGAACGCGCACTGCAACGCGTCTCTGCTTCGAGCACCAGGAGCTTTTGCTGCGGCTTATCCTGAGGCTCGGCGAGGCAGAGTTGCGCCGGCCTTCAGCGCTGCCAGGTTGGTCACGGGCTCACGTCGTCGCACATTTGGCGCGCAATGCAGATGCGACTGCGCGGCGGGTCCACGGAGCGTTACGAGGTATCGACGAGCCCAAGTACCCCGGTGGTGAGGGACAACGCACGAAGGAGATCGAAGTCAGCGTTCGACAGTCGCGCACAGATCTGCTTGCCGACGCAGAACGTTCCTTTCACGTCTTGGCGACCGCCTTCGGGAAGCGGAGGCAAACGGCTGGCCTAACGGGCAGTACATGGGAGGCGGAAGCTACCCAGTGACCGCCTGTCCTGCACACCGACTGCGTGAAATCTTGATGCATGGCGTGGACTTGGACATTGGCCTGACGCCGGTCTCGTGGCCAACGGAATATGTCGACTGGGAAATGGGAGTGGTGGCTCAAACGTTGACGGAACGGATCAGCGGCACCGAGCAACGCGCCGAAGTGCTCGCCTGGCTGACTGGCCGGGCCGAGTCCGCCGTGGGCTGGCGTATAGATCCTTGGGGATAATCGTGAGTTCTTGGACGCGACCTGGAGGGAACAACTCCACGTATGAATACCTTGAAGAATCGGCACATGACCACGCCTGAGGCTGTGGCGCACGTCGTGCGTGAAGAACGCACTGCGCAGGGGTGGACCCACACCGAACTCGGCCGTCGCGCGAACGTCGACGAGCAATTCGTCGCCCGACTCGAACACGGTCACGACCGCGCAGCACTCGCGCAAGTCCTCGCCGTGCTCAACGTCCATGCCACCGCGCTGCCGTCCACAGCACCGGAGGACAACATTCACGCGATCGATCTCGACGCGATCATTGACGCTCACGCCTGACCTGCTCCCGCTGAGCTTCGCTACCCGACACTCTGTGGTGGATGGACGTCGTCCATGAACCGTGCTGTCGTGAAAAGAAGCGGTCCGCCGCCTTGGAATCCTTGCGGCACACCGGCAGGGCGCGGCGGCGCCTGGTAGGCCTCGAGCTCATCGAGCAACGGGTCCAGTTCCTCGACCTCGGCACTGGACAGGCGTCGGTGGAAACGGGGCGCGTCTTGACGGTCCGCCAAAGTCACAAGCAGCGCGGGGTTCCCCAAGCCGTCGCGGTTCGTGACCAGGGCGATCATTGTGGGCGACGTCTCGTCATCCGGAGACGAGGGGTGCCACGCGAAGACCACGAAAGGGCTGTACGTCTCGCTCAACACGTTTCGCCAGTGGGTGACCCACCCGCGCGGCACGAGGAGGGCTTCCAACGAACAGGCCCTCTCGTACAGAACAGCCGCGTCGAGAGAACCGGCGATCTCACACAGGGCCACCTCGATGCCGACACGAGCCCGATCAGCGTCGGGCGGACTCTGCCCGGAGGGCCCGTCGTGGCGCTTGTGCAAGTTCGTGAGCATACGATTCGCGGCGCGGTGAAACCCCTTGTAGATCTCGTAAGTGACAAGGTCTCGCACCATGCTCACAAGCTACTTCCCGACCTGATCGATCACCGACTGCAAGTCACGCACGGCAGCCTGGTTCTTGCCGGTCCGGACCGCGTCGGCGAGCACCCCGAGCCCAGCGCGCTCGTTCCAAGCTGAAGCCGCGCGATCCGGCTCAGAAGCACTCTCAATATCCTGGCGTGCTTCGTAGTCGAAGTTCTCCCGGCCAGTCACGACAGTGAACCCGTCCCCAGCAAACTCGCCCTTCTTGTCGGTGACCGTGCACGTGAAAGACGGCCCCCGGGTGGCTTGCCCAATGGTCCCATCAACCTTGGTTCCACCATCGGTCGAGACATGGGTCAACCACCGCGCCTGCTTCATCCCATCCCCGACCAAGGCACGGCACGCCTCGGTCGCGGCCTGCTCCGACTTAATCGCCTCAGCGAAGCTCACCTTCACCGCCGGCGACGAGGACGAGGACGAGGCCTTATCACCCGCACCGCTGCCACCCCCGCAGGCAGTGAGCGATGCAAGGGCCACCAGGCAGGTAGCGACGGTGCGTGTTGGGTGGGCATTCATGGCCAAGGCCTCCGGTCGATGGTTAGGCAGATCCCACCCTACCGAAATGCCCAACTAGTAGGGCAGACATTCGCGCCCTTCTAGCGTGACATCAGGTGCATGCCCGCACGCCGTTCCGCCGCAACGCCTGAGCAGCAGGAACGGTGGCAAGCCAGCCGCATGCGAGTAGGCGCGAACATCCGCGCACAACGCGTACGGGCAGGCTTGACCCAGGAGGCTCTGGCGCTCGAATGCGGTCTGAGCCGCAATCAACTCATTGAAGTCGAGCACGGCCGCAGGGGCCTACTCTTCGAGCGGTTGGAAGACCTTGCGACTGCTCTTGTCGTCCAACCCTCCGATCTTCTCAAGTGACCAACTCCGGCTGAGCACCCCGCGGTGGGCGGCCAGTTTGCACTTCGAACTACTGACCCCACGTCGAATGACCCGAACTGCGGTCTAGGGGTGTCACCACAGGGCGACGTCTAATTGGGGTGTCCAACAGTCAACACCGGACCGCGTTCTCATGCGTCGACCTCGCCGTCATGACCTCCAATGGAGGGGCCGACCTTGCCTCGACGGCACCGACTGGCCACCTTCAGCGAAGCGATCATCCAAGCGCCGCGCTTGAGGGCAGGGTTTGGCGCACTACCCCTAGCTGACCGAGTTGGATCGGTCAGTTCGTCGAGGCCAGAGATCAACCCCAAGGGCGTCCTCCAGGCGGGCGATGGTGGCGAGGTCGGCCCACGTCTTGCCGTTCAACACCTTGCCGATAAGGGTGTGGTCAACGCCCGTCTCGGCGGCGACCGCACGTGCACTACGCCCGCCCATCGCTTTCCTGAGGTTCACGGCCAAGAGACGTGCCACTTCCCCAGCGGAATCACTTGCCGCAACGTCCGGCCAATTCGCCGACAGCTCCCACGGCTGAGGTCGGCTATAGCGGGGCATGGCCTGATGGTATCCCGAGGCCGAGCTTCTGATCTGAGGGCTGGCATGCGGCACAGTTTGGAGATTAGTATCCCCGATATGTCGTGTCAACCATCGCGGGCGCACTCCGGTGCAACCACCTTCGTCGACGCAGGGATAGAGGCAGGAAGCGGACCAGCCAAAGCACTAGGAGACTGACGTGTCGCCAGACGGAACTCCGACAAGATTTGAGTTTGACCAGGCCGTCGAGCGGGTTCGCGCAGAGCAGCGCATCGATCCCAGATGGCGCTCCTCCACCCAGCCCCCTCCTGTGAGAGCGGGTGGGGTGACGTGTAGGACCTCTGCTGAGGTGTACGCGGCCTACGTCCCGGGACCGCAACACGAAGTCTCGCGGGAACTGTGGGCGGAGATCGGCGCATTCGTTCGCCAGTGTGTGAGTCAGGCGCCTTGTACTTCGCCGGCGACAGCCCGAACACGAATGTCCTACGCGACATCCTTCGTCGCTTGGTGCCATGCACAGGATGTGCCCTTGGCCCCGGAAAGAGTGTTCACGCCAGAACGAGTCGAAACGTATGCAATCGGCGTACTCAGCGGTCGCGCTGATCGAAGCGTCGGATCTATCCGGGGCGCGTTGAGAACCATAGGCATCGCCTGCACGACGAAGGCGGCCTGGTCACGTCCCGTGACCCCGCTACGAAGAAACGCCTACCTCGCTCTCCCCTACACCGCAGACGAGACGCAAGCACTCTTCGAGGTAGCAGAAGCACAGCGCAACGCGAGAGCTCGTCGATACTTTCGGACGCTGCTAGTCGCGGGGCTGGGAGCCGGCCTGCTCAGTGGCGAAGTCGCGGTGGTGGCCGCCAAGCATGTTCTCCGACATCCTGTCAACCCCCGGTTGTGGGTCATCGTGTTGCCGGACCGTCTCGTACCCGTTCGCCAGGACGTCACCGCAGTGCTTGAGGAGTTGTGCGCATCACAGCCCGAGGGGCCCCTATTGGGAGAACGGGTGTCGGAGGCCGCGGCGGTGAAACACCGCAGTCACGCACTGCGACGCCACCTCGACATCCCGCGTGGTGTGCCGCAGCTATCCCTTTCGCGACTGCGAACGACCTGGGCAACCGCCGTTCTGTCGGAGGGCGTCACAATCGCTGAATTTCTTCAAATGGCCGGAACGACTAGTGCCAAGTCCCTTGAGCTTTACCTCCCCCACGTTCGTGTTCGCACCGATCTCGAGTGGATGTCGATCGCGTCAGGCCAGCCGCCCTGTGAGCAAAACCACCCTTCCGCGCGCCGGGAAGGTGTGAGCGCACACGCACCCAGGACCTCATGAACATGACACACCTTGGGCCTTCCCCCACCCCTTACCGGAGGCCACACTTGGCGGGCCGCATTGCGTGCAGTCCACAGCAAACCAGCAACACAAATACCGCGATACACCCGCCATTTTCCCCTAGATGGCGGGTGTATCTCGCGTTTTCACACCGGTCGGAGGACGAAGCGGACAGCGGCGAAAACCCCCCTGCCGCAGTCGTCACTTCGCTGTTTGGCTTGATTCAGGTCGAAAGACCAGCGCGATGCACGGACAGCCTCAGACCCCTGAGCCGCCGACAACGCGTTCCAGATCGGGGCCTGACCGCGCAACACGTAGGTCCTGAACCACACACCAGCAGAAATCAGACATGCGAGGGAGGTGACAGACACCAGACGGCATGCCGGCGCCGAGCAGACACGGCACCCATCCCGGGCGAGGCGCGAGCGTCACACCACGACACTCACGCCCCGCGACGCCGGGACCGACATATAGCGGCTCGCTGCTGCAACAGCGGCCACCACGATCAACCGCTCAGCGAAAGGACGCGGCTGATGAATTCAGTACACCCAAAAACTCTCAGCACTGAAACCCCCCACTGCTTCAGCGGCACACCTGACGACCGGGTGACGGCATTTCACAACGAGGTCGCACGTGTCCGGTCCCAGGTAGCACCGGAGTTGTTGTTTCACCCGGACCGGCCGAAGCCCATCGCAGTTGGTGGCGTGGTCTGTCACACCAGCGCAGAGGTCATCGCCGCGTACGAGCCGACTCGGAGAACCTGCACGGCCGGCGAGTGGAAGCGCATTGAAAGCCTCGTTCGTGAGAGTGTTCGGCTCGCCATCACGAACGGGCCTACGACAACTCAGAAGCGCTTGAAGGTGGTCACGGCGTTCTCGTTGTGGTGTTTGCGGCTCGACGTGCCTCTCTCAGCGGAGCTGATCTTCACGCCCGCCCGGGTCGAGCAGTACGTCGCGTCCTTGCGCGGAACACGATCGGATCGTTCCCGACGAGAAGTGCGGAGTGAACTCAGCAGCGTCGGGCGCGCGGCGACGACCCGAGCGGGGTGGGCACACCCGGGACCCAACCTTCGCGAGCACCCCACGGCCTGTCCGCCTTACACGTCGGGTGAATTGAAAGGCTTCTGGGCGGCTGCCGGCGCACAATCCACAGCGCGCAGGCGCGAGATTCTCACGAGTGTCCTGACCCTTGGGCTCGGCGCGGGTTTGCGACCGACGGAGATGCTCGAACTACGCGGCGAGCAGGTCCTGGAGCATCCGCTGCATGACAATCTCCTCGTCTTGGCGCTGGTGGACAGGCTCGTGCCGGTACGGCGCGACGTTTCGGACTCCTTGCGACTCCTGTGCCGGGCCCGCCCCGTCGGGCGCCTTCTTGGCGGATCGAGCACGGCGCCTAGCGTGTCGCGCGGTTGGAAAGACCTGAGCACATTCGCCCTGCCCGCTTCCTTGCCGCCTCTGACGTGGATGCGTTTGCGGACCACGTGGGCCGTGAAGTGTCTCTCGGGCGAGGTCACCATCGCGGAGTTCGCAGCGATGGCTGGCCTCCACCACAGTTCCGCAGTCTCGAACTACCTCGCGTACGTTCCGGTGCGCTCACAGCACGACGCATGGATGCCACTGGCCGCCGGGATGAGGTCCCGCCGTGGCGGCTCGCAGCCTGATGGACAGATCGGCTGACATCACGATGACCAACACGAGCAGGGCGAGCCGAACAGACGGGCTTACCGCCATAGTCATCACCGATGAAGAACACGGGATGGCACCGGCGACCGCTGTCCAGACGGGTTCGTGGGACTTTGATCGCGCCCTGGCCGCCGTCCGTCGAATGGAAACGGTCAAGATCGTCGCGACGGAGCTCGATGGTCACCGCCCCGGCCCCCGACGCTACCTTCCCTGGGAAGCGTGGTTCACCGCAATCGCATTGGCGGTCATGCACTCACGCGGCCAAGCTCACATGACAGGAGCGCTAGCCGTCATTAACGGACTTACGCCCACGCAACGGTGGCAGCTGGGGCTGCGAGGCCTCGACATCACCTACGCCCACGTGGAGTCAGGGCTCGAAACCATCATCAAAGCGTGCCGTCCATCCGTGAACGTGAAAACAGGACAGGTCCGGCCACCTCGACTCACCCTCACAGAACACGACATCGCCAATTCTCTGATCCGTGCCACCCACCCCCCAGGGATGGTCTTGTCAGACACGATCGCGATGGATTCGACCGACTTCGAAACCGATGCTGCGCGCCGCTCCCGCGCCAGCCTGAACGTCCTCGGACTGGCCGGCGAGGCCATCGCTGGCGACTCCGACAAAGAGACACCAACGGAAGTTGTCGACGGCAAGGTCATGCGCCGCTCGCGCCACCGGACCCGAGGCGCACAGGTGCGCGCCTTTCCCTACGTCGGTGCCGACAAGCGGCTCGTGCACTCACTCGACGAGGACGCTAGGGATGGCTACCGCTCGGGCAAACAAATGAAAGGCAAGGACACGTTCCTCGGCTATGACCTCCACATCGCGACCTCGACGCCCGTCAAAGGCTCAGACGCACGGGCAGCACTCGCCTACGGGATCGAAGTCGCGCCTGCTGGCTCATCGAAGGCCAGGGCCGGACTTAACCTGATCGAGCGTCTGAACCGAACATTCGAAGAAGACGGTCACAGGATCGCGGCCGTGTGCGTGGATCGTGGCTACTCCATGGCCAAACACGAGAACTGGGCGCTCCAACTGAGCAAGCAGGGCATCGTCCAGCACCACGACCTTGGCGAAAAAGAGACCCGTCTCGCCCCCGCTGACAAGCCGGGCATCATCTTTCTCGACGGCCACCCGTATATCGCGAACATGCCCAAACGCCTGAAAGAACTTCGCCGCCCGGGCCTAGGCGCTACCAAAGAGGAGAAGGCGGCCGCGGCGCGCGACTACGACGAACGCCGTGCCTACGCGTTCTCCGCCAACGGACCAGCCAAGTTGAGCCCACGCGATGAGAACGGCGAGGGAAAGGCAACAGATGGGGACCAGCGCTACCGTGGCCCCGTCCTCACGGGCAAGGTCCGCTGCCCCAACCACCCCCGCTCCATGCGTTGGGCAGAGCACAAGCCACTGACTAACTGCGACGCGGGCACGAAGTGTGCTTGCGGGGCCACGATCACCGTCAAGGCAGCCGACCCTCGCGCCAAGCACCGCCAGCCCGAACTATTCGGCACCAGCCGCTGGCACGAGGCCTACGGCGCCCGCAACATGTCCGAATCCTTCAACGCCTCCGTGAAGAAACACCACATGAGCCTGCAACGCCACAGTGCGCGCGTGTTCGGACTCGCGAAGAACACCATCATGCTGGGATTCATCGTCGCAGCGACCAACATCGCCGTCCTACGCACCTGCTACAACCACGACGACGGCAAACCCGAGCAGCTCCCACCCGCAGGCACCCCAGTCGAGCCCCAGCCAGCGGGCGAACTGACCGTCTTCAACGACGACCAACCACCCCGAGCCGGGCCGCAGCCAAGCAGCGAGCCTCCGCTTGAGCCCAAGACAAACCGAACACGCCCCACACGCAGCTGACACGCACAGCCAGCAATGGCCCCAGCCCGGAAACACCCGGACTGGGGCCATATTCATGCCACAAAACGCCACGTGCGCCCCAACCATGACTCAGGTGCCAACCCAAGCCACCCCCACCCCCTCAACGACGCTCCACATACCCCCGAAAAGCACGAATCCCGGTCCGAGATCTCTCTCAAACCGGGATTCGTGAACTCAAGCCCACCTATTTCGTGAACTACCCCGCGTGGGTAGTTCACAAATTGCGAATTCGATTGGAACCCAACACCGTTCAAGCGGGGCTGAAGCGAGGTTGCACACTAGGCGGGTCGAGTTTTGCACACTTCCCGTAACCGGTTACGACACAGGACGTTTCGCATGTGTCGGCCGTTGCGGCAGGGAGCTAGGTGTGGCGGCCCGGCCACACGGCCCTGCGCGTGGGGTGTGCGCCTGAGGCAGCGCACTAGGCTGCTCGGCGTCACTTAGGGTGGTGCTGCCCCGTAGATGACCACCAGCTACCTACGGCGTGTCGTCTAGCGCGGTAAGAGCCCTCCAGTGGGCCGGAGACGTCTTGGCACAACGACGGAGTTTCATTTGATACAACGGCCCTCACGCTAGCCACCTAGCGAGGCGAGATGGGCCCAGAGGAGCAAATGATCAAGGCGCGGTTCACGCATCTGCGGGAACGCACCCTCGACCTCACAGCCTTCTGCGTAGCGCAGCGCTGTCTCACGCGGCTCAGCCATGGTCGTTCCGGCGTGGTCCGCCATGAGACCCAACTCGATTACGGCGACCTCTACGCCCGCCGACAGCTCTGCCAGCTAATCGACGCTGGAGGAGCCGCAAAAACGAGTCACTGCCGACGCCAGACTCCCGGCTGTGACGTAACCATATTCCGACCGAAATCGTCATGCCGACGACGCGCAGGACGCACGCCTGCTTGTTCCACGCGATGGAAGTCCGCTCCCGGGGGAGCTTGCGGACCTCGCTTTCGCGCGGATCTAGCCAGCATCTCTTGCGGCCTCCAAGAACCTCGCAGCACACCAACATGACCCTGACGAGAAGGGGTTGCACGGCAAGAAAAATCGTGAATAGCTAACTATCGAAGGTGATCGAAATGTTCAACTAGCACTCTACTTTTTATTGCATCCGAAGATATTTCAGTCAGACTGAAGTCCTTCGCTGCGGCAGGATACTCAGACTCGGTCAAGTGAAATTCTCCAAACGCCCGCGACAAACCTCCTTCGCCTTCGACGGACTTTAAGGAATACTCTAAAATAAACCCGTCAATAACGTCAAACGCACGAGGATGATTCTTGAATGTTGGATAGAGCGCGAAGAACGCCTCCTCCCTTTCCACGAGTCCTGAAAATATTCTTGGAAATTTCGTCACCAGCCAAACATCTTCCAGACGCCATCAAACCAAGACCTCTTAATCTTAACGTGAATGTTCGTCTTCCCATGATTGAAGTTCGAATAGTTTCCACTATATCTCTTATTGCTCTTATGGCTAGTTGCCCTATACGTTCTCTTTCCGCGATACATTCTCCCACCCCAGTTAGTCCTTGATTTCGTCGCACGCCCCGTCCAGAATCTACCGGCCAAGCGGGATGTACCACGAGTAGACCGCAGAGTTTTCTCGGCCCTCACGCCAGCTTCCACTGCCCTAACGCCTTTGTACAAGCGATAGCCACGATACGCCCAGGTGACACCCCCGACGCCCGGAACGAAACCGGCGGCCGTCCAAGCGATATCGGCCTTGTGATGAGTGGTCCAATTCCACGCCTTGCTGCAGCATCCCCGGAACGTGGTCCAGTGCGTGGTCGAACAGGGACGGATGGTCGGTGTCGACGAGCGCCAAGGCAACGAACCGGCCACGTTCGTCATAGGCAGGTTCAGCCAGGATCGAGTTTCGGGGATTGGTTCGGCCGACAGCTTCCGGGCGCAGACGCGCCCGCAGTGACGGAGCCGGCAGAGCATAGGTTTCAGGAAGTCCGAGGGCCGTACGGGTGCGGCTACGGACCTTGGCCCATGCATCTTTCGGCATCCATTGGTACTGCATCGTCTCACGGGCGGCCTCGACACCGTCGACGAAGGCCGTCATCTGCAGGGTGAGACCAACGAGCTCGTCGCCTCGCGTCTTCTCTTGGACGGGCTCAGCCATGACGACGCAGTGACCCGGAGCGCTCCCAATGCGAAGGGAGGCGGGTTCTAGGATCCCATACTCCGCAGCTGAGAAGACGAACTTTCGATCCGTCGACACGCCGCGATATTCGTGGGCGTAGTAAATAGCCACCTGACGAAACACCTCAACCAGCAGTAGGGAGTCGTAGTTCGTCGCTGTCCCCCGGTGATCACTGAAGTAGGCGTGATTCCTGGGAAGCTGCGCGGCAACCGCGACCCCCGTCGGCGTGCGGTGGGAGTCTGTCAGGAACACCTCGGAGATGGCAGCTCGGTGCACCATGCCCCGCGGGATATTGTGGTGGAAGCACAAACCGTCTTCTTGCTCCAGACTGACCTTGGGCGCAGTCGCTTCCAGTTCTGATGTTGTGCTCATCGTGCCGTTCCTCTCGGTTTGGTCTAGGGGCTGGCCGCCTAGACTGTCTGTGAGTGACCTGTCCGCGTTCGTTGTTCTTCTCGAGTCGAGACCAGGAGGGGCCGTCCATGCCCGATAGCCAGGGCCACCCAAGCGTCGACGAGTTCGACCTGAGTGCCGTACTGGCTGCGCTCGCTGACCCCAACCGCCGGCGCGTGATCGTGCAGCTGTGTCATGAGCCTGAGGGGACCGAGCAGTTCTGCACTGTGTTCGGCCTCCCCTGGTCGGCGTCGAACCGCACTCACCACTTCAAGGTGCTGCGTCAGGCAGGGTTGATCTGGCAGCGTGATGTGGGTAATGGTCGAATGACGCGCCTTCGCCGCAGGGAAATCGAGGCGGTCTTCCCTGGCCTCTTGGAGGCAATTACGAGGGCGCACCGCCAGGATGGTGCCAACATGAGTCAAGCGACCAACTCCTGACCCTGAGCGACTGGCAATGTGGTGGGCCTGTGAATCAACACGCCGGTTTCCCACTGGATAGCCTCAGCCGGACATGCCAGGCGCAAGTCAGGCACGTTCCTAGCCAAGTAGTCCACGGTTTGCGTGATCTCCATACGCGCGAGAGCGGATCCCATGCAATGGTGCATGCCGTAGCCGAACTGAAGGTGGCGGGGACCGGAACGGTTGAAGTCAATGACCTGCGGATCGGGAAAGACACGGGCATCCATGTTCGCCTCATGAACGTCGGCGACAACCACTTCACCACGAGTGATGCTAGACCCGCTGGGAAGGCGAATATCCTCGCCAGCTACCCGCGGGAACGTCGAGATCGTGCCTAAGGGCAAAACCCTGATCAGCTCTTCGACCGCAGCGGGGATTCGCTCGGGGTCGTCCGTCAGCGTGGCCCACAACTCAGATTCTGCTAACAGAACGAACATGACCTTACTCAGGGTGCTCAACACGTTTTGATCACCCCCCACAATGGATCCGAGCAAAATCGCGCTCGCCTCCGCAGGGGTGAGAGCGTCGTCGAGGTTGCCCCCCGCGTCGAGTAGACAGGCAATGAGTCCATCGCCGCGGACACGTCGGCTGGTAACAAGTCCCTCAATGTAGGCATACAGCTCCGCAAAGTGGGCCTTTAGAGAATCGACGTCGTCGCTTGCAGCCATCTGCATCTCAACGGCATGCTGATGAAATGCCGGGATCTCATCCGGATCGAGGCCGAGCACCGAGCAGTTGACGGTCACCGTGAGAGGTACTAACACCTCGCTCATCAGATCCGTGTTCGAGCCCGGTCGGAATAGCTCGCTCAGTGTTTGGCGAACCGTGTCTTGAGACTGCATAAACGAGGCAGCACTGTAAAACCGGTTGGCAAGCCCCTTCAATCGAGCGTGATCGGGAACGTCGAGATTCAACAGCATCTCTGGAGGCATCGTGGTGGGCAGGTAGCTCGGCCCCTCGTCCGTGTTCGTACATGCGCGAAGGAAGGACGGGTCGCTGAGCACCGCCTTCACGTTGGCATAGCTGGTGAGGTGCGTCGCGAGATGACCAGTGGGCAGCTGGATCTGTGGTAGGCCGCCTGGCGATAACGTCTCGGTGGCCTGGTGACCCGAAAACGGCGGGGCGAGTCCGGGGATTTGGGCGACATTGACAGTCATGGCGTCTCCTTAACCAGGTGGGTTCATGCAGAGGCGGTCGCCTCGGCGTTTCTGGGACCTCGCTGCAGCAGTAGAACGATGAGGGCGAGTCCCACGGTCAGTGCTGCGATGGTGGACACGACGCCGTGGAAGGCATTCGCGTACTCGTGCGGGTGCAGGAATTGTCCGGCAGCGGTCTTCTGCGCCTCACTGGACGGCAGGGATCGCGCGATGAGTCGCTCCATGGCGAAGCCATAGGCTGCGACGCACGCTGCCTCGCTGCCAATGCGGAAGAAGTTGAGAACGCCGGCGGCGGTGCCGCTTCGTTCTGGGGGGACGACGGCTAGGGCGTGCCCGTCGACGAGCCCAATGGGCAGCCCGAACCCGAACCCGAGCAGAATCATCGCGGGGAGCGCACTGATCGCTGAACGGTCAACTGCCACTAGAAGCATCAGCAGCGAGCCGACAACGAGGCACCCGAAGCTGGCAGCGACCACGTGCCGGACATCGATTCTCGCATCAGGGTGACTCGTGAGCTTGCCGACGAGGGTGGGCGCGATCAGCACAGGAAGCGTCATTGCGAGCATGAAGACTCCAATGGAGCCTGCGCGCATGCCGAGCACACCACTGAGAGCAGACGGCAGGTACGTCAGCAGGGTGACGAACGCGAGCGATCCCCCAACTGGTACCAAGCACATGGCAAGAAACTCCCTGTTGCGCAGCAAAGACGCGTCAAACACCTTCTGGCCGGCCGCAGCCTCGTGCTTGATGTGAGGGATGGCCCCGGAGGCCAGCACCGTGAGCGCGACGACGACGCCTTGCGTGGTGAAGACCCCGCGCCATCCGAACGCGGCCAAGAGGAAGCCAGAGATGCTGGGGCCGAGCGCGAGTCCCAGGCCGTTAACTGTGCCAAACAGAGCGAATGCGCGACCGCGTGCTGCCCCTTCGTAGGCGTTCGACAGGATGGAAGTAGCCCCGGTGAGGACCGCGGCAGCACCTATCCCGGCGAGCATTCGCGCCAGGTCCAGCACAACCAAGTGAGGGGCGAGGGCACTGATCAAGCTCGCCAAAACGACGCAGGCTCCGCCGACGCGGAACGTCACGCGATACCCGAGTCGATCCCCGGTAGCCCCCCAGATCAGAGCGAAGAGTGCGAAGGCGACGTTGAACCCGTTGACGACCCACTGCAAGGCCGTGGCAGAGCTTCCGAGGGAGTTGGATATCTCGGGCAGCGCGATCGCCGTGCCAGAGATCGACAAGGGGGTGACGAACTGTGCCGTCAGGATGACGGGAAGCATCAGCCGGCCACTGTCGCTCCGGGCGCTGCCTTCCTCACGAACCGACACTTCAACTACCTCCATAGGTTGAATCATATTTGTAGGTACATGAACCTTTATACACTTGGTGGCGGCGCCCGCCGGGCGACCGCGCGCGACGATCGCTGAATGTTCACCCCAACGAAAGAGTTCTGTAATGACCAACGAGCGTGTTGACGTCCTCGTTGCCGGTGCCGGACCAGTGGGCGCCCTCTTGACCGCCGAACTAGCCTCCGCCGGGGTGAACGTCCTGGCCGTAGAACCCCGCACCGAACCGGACCCTCGCCCCCGTGCGGGCACCCTTCATGCTCGGACCATTTCGCAGCTGGCGCGCCGTGGTTACCTGCCAGGAAAGAGCGTTCACGAGCTCACTGCCGCCGCCTTGCCCAGGCAATACGCGCAGTTTCAGTTCGCCGGGAGGCCGGGGCTGACCTTGTCTGTCGGCGGTATGGAGCCGGCCCCGCTGCTGGGCCTCTCGCAACAGGAGCTCGAGCTCCACTTCCTCCGAGCCATTTCTCGACACGGAGGCCGGGTCTTACGCCGCCACCGCGTCACCGATGTGACGCATCACGGGGACGGCGCCTCAGCCGTGATCGCTGATGAGCGTGGTGACGAGCGCGTCGTCGAAGCAACGTTTGTCATCGCAGCCGATGGAGCACGCTCCACTGTGCGACAGTTTGGTCAATTCACTGCTGTGGAAACCCCCGCGACGATGCGAGCCGTGGGAGCGTTAGCAACCTTTCGGGGTCAGCCGTCCCTGCCGGCTGGCTGGAACCCCACCGCCACTGGCTGGACAATGACGAATCTCAACCCCTTCGGTCCGAGCCGGATCATCGCCCTCGACTTTCAGGCTGTAGCGTCCCCGAATGTCGCGCCATCTGAGACCGACTTCCAGACGGCCCTGAACCGGGTCGCAGGTCATACTGTCCATCTCCAGGATGTCCACGCCCTCACCCAGTTCAGTGACTTCGGGCGCTACCTCATGAACATGGTCGACGGAGCACTCATCACGATTGGCGATGCCGCGCATGTCCACTACCCCTTGGGCGGGCAAGGCATGAATACGGGCCTTCAAGACGCCATCGCGCTGGGCTGGAGACTTTGCCGAGTCCTAGCAGACCCCACCAGCCGTACCACCCTCGACACCTTCAGCCTGCAACGGAGCGCAGCCGCTCGCGCCGTGATTCTCAACACCACAATGCAGTCACAAGCGATGAATCCAGCCCTGCCTGGCGCCAGCGACGCTGTCAGCACGATGCTGAAGATCCCCGCTCTCCACGACTCGCTAGCCGCGCAGATCTCCGGCACCCACCAAGGTGGCTTTGTCCCAGACCTGGCCCTGACGGGCAGCGAAGGTGACACGACGCTGTCTTCGGCTCTGCAGGAGCATGGGCTCGTCAGGCTCACTCGACGGCCTAGCCACGAGGCAGGCGTGTATCAACTTCACCGGAACGCGGCATACCTACTGATCGATGATCTCGAGGTTCGGCCCGACGGTTACACATCGAGAAGCGTCAACGAGGCACTCGTCCCAAAAGCCCCGGTCCCGCACGCGTCGGAGGAGGGCTAGCTGTACTGACCAGACAGGTTGGTTGAGCGGGACGGCCGGCGGAGCTTAGGAGCGAGACTGCTGTGGGCAGCGCTGCTCACAGCAGCATCGTGCGCACGTGCTGACGTTTGCGGGTCAGGATCGGTCCATGAACGAGACGACCACCGCGCCGCCAGGGCGGAGCCTGGACGAGGACATGTATCAGCGACTGTTTGCCCGCAGGATCCTGCTGCTGGGTGAGCCGTTGGAGGACTGGAACTCGAATCGGTTGTGCAACGGCATTCTGCTGCTCGCAGCACAGGATCCGCACGCTGACATCCGACTCCTGATCAACTCACCCGGCGGCTCGGTTCCAGGCATGCTCGCGATCCGTGACTGCATGAGGGCCGTGGAGTGCGACGTCGCCACCATCAATATCGGGATGGCGTACAGCGCCGGCCAATTCCTCCTCTCCTCGGGCACGAAGGGGAAGCGGTACGCGATGCGTCATTCCAAGGTGCTGCTACACCAGGGGTCGGCGGGCATCGGTGGCACCGCGATGGACATCGCCATCCAGGCGGCCGACCTTCGCCACACCCGCGACACCGTGTTGTCCCTCATCGCCGCCGACACCGATCAAGACATCGATATCGTCGAGCGCGACTCCCGCCGAGACCGCTGGTACGACGCCGAATCGGCGCAGGCGTATGGCTTCGTTGACCACATTGTCGACAGCGCCACCGATTTCCTGCCCGCCGCCCCCTCGACCCGAGAGCGGGCCTGATCATGAGCACCTACGCCATCCCCTATGTCACGACTCGCACACCCCAGGGCGAGCGCACCATGGACATCTACTCACGGCTGCTGTCCGAACGGATCGTCTATCTCGGCACTGCCATCGACGACGGCGTCGCCAACGCGGTGATCGCCCAGCTGATTCACCTCGAGGCCGACAACCCCGACCAGCCCGTCCAGCTCTACATCAACTCACCCGGTGGCTCCATACCCGCGATGCTGGCCATTTACGACGCCATGCAGTACGTCCACTGCCAGGTTCACACGACTTGTGTCGGAGAAGCCTCGTCAACCGCAGCAGTTCTCCTCGCCGGCGGGACGAAGGGGCACCGGGTTATGCTCCCGCACGGCAGAGTCGTCATCCACGCGCCCGCAGCTGAAGGCCGGGGAACGATCCCCGACCTCATCCTGGAGGCCGAAGAAGTCGAGCGGGTGCGCATCATGCTCGAAACGATCCTCGGCGAGCACACGCACCGAAGCGCAGATCAGATCCGCGAGGACACCGAACGCGACCTCATCCTGACCGCGCACCGGGCACTTGAGTACGGCGTCATCGACGACATCGTCAAAAGGCGCCCCTAATAAGGATTCGTCAGGGCGTTCACGCCGCGAGGCACGTCGGGCCGCTTCGCACCCCGGTAGCGGCTCGACGTGCCAGTTCCGTAACGCTCAATTCGAGCGCACCGGCCACAGCGCTCAGAACCTCGGACGAGGCATCCTTACGACCACGCTCGACTTCCGAGAGGTACTGAGGTGCCACACCTGCCCTGGAAGCGATGTCAGCGATTCTCTCTCCCCGCTCGTGGCGCTCCTGCCGCAGCTGCTCACCGAGCACCTCACGCCACAACCGCTCAGGCTGATCACCCGGCAGCGAAAGTCGAATCACGTCGCCCATAAGCAGCACTCTAGGCGTACTAAGCGGACGTGTTGATCGGCAGACGGCTTCTGGCTAGGCAGTTTTGATGCCGATGGTGGTTGCGCCCTTCCCCCGTGCGTTCAAAACGCTCTCGAGGAGGCCGGGGAACCGGGCTTCGAGGTCACCGCTGCGCAAGTGGACGTAACAGCGGATTCCCTCGTCTCGGGTCCTGGTGACGCCAGCTGCGCGCAACACCTTGAGGTGGTGACTCAGCGTCGAGTTGGACACCGGCGCATCCAGTTCTCCCCATTGCCGCTCGGCTCCATCAGCCAGCAACTGCACCAGCCCGAGGCGCACCGGATCGGACAGCGCCGACAGCACGACGGTCAGTTCCACGTCGTTCAGGTCCGGGTGCTCGCTCTTGGCCACGAGCCCATCATCCCACTAGCCACCTTATTCGATGTTCGACGAACAACGAATAAGGAGATCGATGAGCCGCCCCGCCTGGACCCTCGGCCTGTTCCTTGCCACCCTCGCGCTGGGAACCGACGAATACGTCATCGCAGGAGTCCTCCCAGCCCTCAGCACGGACCTGAACGTCAGCGTCGGCGCCGCCGGCCAACTCGTCACCGCCTTCGCCCTGGCCTTCGCACTCGGCGCCCCCGTGCTGGCCGTCGCTCTTGACCCCCTGCCGCGACGCACCACCCTGTGTGCCGGGCTCGTCGTGTTCGCACTAGCCAACGCCGCCGCCGCGCTCGCCCCCGCGTATTGGCTGTTACTGCTCGCCCGCGTCGTGGCGGGACTAGCAGCCGCAGCGATCTCGTCGACAGCCTTCGCCGCCGCAGCAGAGGGAGCTCCCGAAGGGCAAGCGGGCCGCTACCTGTCCATGGTCACCGCGGGACTCACCACTGCCTTGTTCACCGGCGTCCCTTTGGGCGCATGGTCGGCGGACGATGGGGCTGGCGCACCACCTTCGCGGTGATCGTCCTCGCCGCCTTGGCCGCCCTGGCCATTCTCGCCACGACCCTGCCGAACCTTCCCGGCGCACCACGTCAGCCTCTGGCCACCCGCCTGGCACCGCTGGCTCGTCCCGCCATCGCTCGCCTCGTGCTGGCCGTGTTTCTCTGCGGAACCGGAGGTCTCATGTTCTACACCTACCTCGCGCCGCTGCTCGCTCAAGCCGGGCTCTCACGTCAGCACCTGCCCCTCGTACTGCTCGAGGTCGGCGTCATCGGCGTTCCGTCAGCCTTCCTCGGTGGGTGGCTGGCCGACACGTACGGCGCCCGCAGAGCACGCCTGGTCGTCATCGGCGGCCATGTGATCGCCCTCGCCATCCTGGCCGCTCTGGTCGCTGCGGATGTTCACTGGCCCCTTCTGATCGTCGCCATCGCGCTGTGGTCTGTGTTCGCCTGGGCACTGAACCCGCCGCTGCAGGCCAGCACCATGAAAGCAGCCCCCGACTCACCCATGGCAGCCGTCGCCCTCAACATCAGCGGCCTCTACCTCGGCACCGCAGCAGCCGCCGCACTCGGCGGACTCCTCGCCGACGACCCACGACCCGCCTGGATCCCACCGGCCGCCACCATCCTGCTCGTTCTCGCGTGGCTCAGCGCCAGCCGTCGAACCGAAGCGTGAACACTGGGATGCACGGTCAGGCGCAGCTTCGACCGTGCGTGGGCAACCGGGCGAACGTTGAATAAATCCTCGATCTCCTCCACCGGACTCCAACACCACGGTTCGGGAGCGAGGGTCGCTCAAGGAATCTCGTCACGCGCAGGGCGGGGCCTCTTGAGGCAGCATCGGCTCGCCCACATCGGGCAGAGCCGAGACTAACGGCAGGCTGACCGCACGGGCGAACGCCCACAGCGCGGGTGAGCACTGGGCTTTGAGACGGTCCGCGTCTGCCTCGTCAAACGGCGTCGCTCGATCACCGTTCGTTATGTGTGTTTCGGTGAGGGCTCCGACGCTTGCTTGGAGACGGCCCCAGGGTGCGCCGTGGGTGAGCGTCGCGGTTACCTGATACCGGGGCTCGTCGGGGTGTGCTTCAACTACGAGTTGCCATGTCGTTTGGGGTGCCGCCGGAGGGTCGGTCTCGGTCCACGTCACCTTGAGGTGGAAGAGAGCGATGGCGGTGAGGGAAGGCAGGGGAGGCACGGACCCCGATTGTGGTCTTTCGGGTGGGCTCGTCTGGTGCAGAGTCATTGTGAGGCTCCTGAACGGAGCGTGGTCATCGGCGTAGTCGTCCGGCCATGGTGTCGAGGGTCTTTTGGAGCGCCTCAGTTGCTTGGGTGGGGATCTCTCCTGCCACGACGCCGACTCCTTGCTCCGTGTTGGTTGCGGCGACGTGGGTCTCGGTTTCGGAGTCGTGGTAGCTGACGCTGTTGATGCGGTCGTTGAGGGCCGTGATTGTGTTGGCGAACCGCAGCGAGGCGTGGGTGCCGGTGTCAGCCTTGTCTTCCACGGTGCAAGTGATGACACCTTCCGTGCTGGTGTCCGCATATGCCTTAACGCTCAACTGGGCCGGTTCGGTTCGGCTCCACATGAGGTCTTTCGCGACGCCGGTGCCATCGCCGAGCAACGACGTGCAGGCCTTCGCCGCCTCGGTGTCGCTCTGTGCCGCTTTGCCGATGCTCACCGGCTCCGGTGGTTTGTCCTGGGAGCAGCCCGCGAGTGTGAAGATCAGCGCGGTGATCACTGCGCCTACCTTGCTGGGTGCGCTCATGGTTCAGCCCTCCCGAGTGGCAGTGCGCCACCGCCACACTTCATCGTCATGTAGGAAATATCCTACAGACTTCCCCACGGGGCGCACCTAGTTTCGCGGTGTGCCACGCGAACCTCGACCCCCACACCCGGGACGCGTCGTCTTCGCGAATCGCCTCAGGGAACTGCGGCTGGACGCGCACATGACGCAAGAACAGGTCGCCCACCGCGCCGACTTGGATCGCAGCTTCTACGTCGACATCGAGCACGGACGCCACTCCGTCAGCCTTGACCGCATCCTCGACATTGCCGACGCGCTGGACGTAGAGCCAGCATCCCTGTTTCGACGGTCCTCCTGACGAGAACGGGCCCAGCTTGAAGAGTCAGAGGCGCCCCATTACGTCCCCAGCATGAGAGCCGCGGCACCTCCCACATTCAGTTCCACTTCATGACCGTCCCCTGTGCAGCCAGCTCGGGTGCCTCCGCCACGCTCACCTGGGTCAACGCGACCATGAGTGCCGCTGGCAATCAGAATCGCGATCACCCGGCTCATCTCCAGACCGAGCAAGACGAGCCCAATACGACGGCTTCTCACTCACGAGGGTTATTCACCTATGAGCGCGACGGCCAGGAGAAAAATCCCACCAGGAAGAAACCACGCGATCAAGAACGTCCAGGGCGGGGCCGTGAGGTCATCCAGAACGCGCACGGCGACCTTCTGGGCCTTGATGGCGCCCGAGCCAGGCGAGACGGCTGAGGCACCGACGACCGGGATAAGACGACTGATGGCATCCCGGCGATCCGTGTCGCCGGCGCGCATTAGGTCAATCGCTAGGCAGATCGCGACACCGAGGCCGAGGAAAATGCCCGCGATCTCCACAGGGGTCTTGAGAGTCTCTACGAGCAGCTTCTCTCGATCGGAGGCCCTAGTTGCATGGGAGAAGTCGGATCCCACGTACGCACCGTAGAGCGCTGTGCTGCCGATGACTAGCGCTGATCCGAGAGCCCGGATTAGCCAAGTGACCCGCGATAGGAGCAACGACGCTTCGCGCAAGGGTGGCAGTGGGGGAAGTGTCGCAGTGACGGCCGCGGTCGGCATCCAAGAGAGAAGAAATAGCAATCCCAGCAGCCCAGCCGCTACACGAGCTGGGAGCGTGATCGCGACTACAACCCAAGTGACGCCGCACAGCGCGCCGAGCTAAAGGGCCGGGTGCGCTGCCATGCCTGCTGCACCCCGCAGGTCACTCATAGAAGGCTTGTGCATGGCATCAAGTTAGCGACCTGCGGCGACACTGAGGCGCCCCCGTATCCGAGCGTGCTCAGCCAACGCGTTGACGGAGGCCCATTATCACCGTCCTGTGCGCTTACGCGACGCCGACTGGCGAGGTTTCGCCAGGGCGGACAGACCCAGCTGGATGTCCAGTCAGCATCCCTCGTGACCAGGGCGGGCGTAGCCCTGGGGTAGTTCCCAGAGGCGACGCGTGCGGCTCTCAGGGCAGACCGGTAGGCGCGCAGGGGGCCGTCCTACCCGTTACGCCGCTGGGACCGGGTTGGCCACAGGTCGCAATCGAAAGCGTTTTCCAGCCGGGTGATGGTGGCGAGATCTGCCCATGTCTTGCCGTTGAGAATCTTGCCGATCACCGTGTGATCAATGCCAGTCGCCGCCTCTACCGACCGTGCGCTCCTGCCCCGGATCGCGGCTGCGAGGTTGAGGGCAAGTAGCCGCGCGGCTTCGCCCGCTGGATCGGACGAGGGAGCGTGCGGCCAGTCTGCCGACAGCGCGTATGGCTGGGGTCGGCTGGGACGCGGCATGCGTTGAGGGTACCCGGCTGTGGCCGCGCACGGTTCATCGACTATCGGTGTCATCACTGTGCAGATTAGTATCCCCAATATGGTCTGTCAACGCTCTCGCGTCCATCGCTCGCCAGCCACATCACGCACGCTCAGGCGCAGCCGAAGCCAGGTGCCACGCTCGGCGAAAGTGGCCTCTTGTGCAGGGCGCAGTCTTGTGCGGGACGCATTCTGCGAAGCCCCGCCTGCAAACGTCGAGGAACACCTGGGGGCGCCCGCCCCGGATCGGCACGGAGGCGCTCGAAAGACGACCAAACGGGGGGTTGACGTAGAACCGGCCGTGTTTCGCACCCATCCGCTCCGCGAGCCCCTCGGATCAATTTCGTTGCAGCGCAACGTCTTACGACAATCACAAACGCCGTGCCACTGTCCGAAAAGACCCGGGTACCGGGACCACGAGATCGCTGATTTTCTGAGGACATTCCCGCAACAAGCGAGGGTCTAAAGACACGACATCGCTGCCCTGGATGACGGACAGGCGTCTGACATCGCTCGAGGTCCACCTCGACTGGACAGCAGGAAGGCAGGTACAAGCGCGACCGTCTGGGCGTGCTCCGCGATACGCGCGCTCCGTACGCGACCTCGCAGAACACGTCACATGAAAAAGGTGGGCCCAGCAGCCACTGGGCCCACCTCACAAGCCACGACTTCGAACGCACCGTTAGCAGCAGACGAAGCCTTCACCTGATCAACCGTAAGGAGCGGCTGATGTCTTCAGTACACCCAAAAACCACCGATCCCACCATCCCCACCTTGACCACGGATGCACTGCGTCTTGAGAAGTTTCGTGAGGACGTTGCGCGCCTACGCGCCAGTGTCGACGCCGACCTGGTCTACCGCCCCGGGCAGCCCGCGCCCGTCCAGATCGCCGGAGTGCAGTGTTACACCGGAGAGCAGGTCGTTGCCCTGTACAAACCCGGCCCTCAGCACGACTGCACGTCGCAGGAGTGGTACGAGTGCCGTCACAAGGTCCGTGAATGGGTCGGCCTCTCGCTACCCGCCTCACCCTCAACCACGCTCCGCCGGATCATTCTCACGACCGCGTTCGTCTCCAGCTGCATGCGCGACGACGTGCCGCTAAATGCCGAGGCCATGCTCACCCCAGAGCGGGTCGAGCAGTACGTCGCTCTTTACCCGCGCCGATCACTCCGATCCCTCTCGACGCTGCGAAGCGAGTTGCGCAGCGTTGGAATTGCCGCAACCACAAGAGCCGCGTGGCCACGTCCTCCAGCGGATTACGGCGGCCGCAATGCAGCCGCTCCGTATTCCGGGGCAACGATCGCAGCGTACTGGGATGCATGCCTCGCACAATCCACATCACACCGTCGCCATGTCATGGCGACAATCCTGTCGCTAGGGCTCGGAGCTGGGCTGCGCCGGGCGGAAATGTACGAACTGCGCACAAGCCACGTCGTCCACCACCCGGTGCACGAGGGTCTGCTGGTGGTAGTCCTACCGGACCGCCTGGTGCCGCTGCGCCACGAGGTCGCCGACATGGTCCTGCACCTGTGCGACGAACAACCCACTGGTCGACTTATCGGGGGCGCAGGGACAGGAAAGTCACTAACGGATCCCCTCGGCCGCATGCGCGAAGCGCTCGATGTGCCGACGAGCCTGCCGCCCTTGAATCTCTCACGCCTCCGCACGACGTGGGCTGTTGCCTGCCTGTCCGACGGAGCGAATCTCGCAGAGTTCCAACGTATGGCCGGCACCAAGAGTGGCAGGGTCCTGGAGAAATTTGCCGGTTTCATCTCTCCTCGGGACACAAACGACGACTGGATGCTTCCAGCGTCCGGTACCCAGTCAGCCACGAGCCCCATGCCCGGTCTACCCATGGACGGGGGAAACGCCTGACCGCAAGGTGGGCGTGAACGAGATGGTCGCGACGGAACATCAGGCAGCCAAGAGAGGCTCGCGGTTTGCTGTGCACACAGCACCGGAGCTCTTTCGGCGTGCCCGTCACGTCGCTCGACGCATCGACATCATCCCAACCCTGATGGAGGACCTGGACTCACACCGGCCAGGGCCGCGTCGAGTTCTCTCCTGGGAGGCATGGTTCACCGTAATGCTTCTGTCGGTAATGCATTCGGGGGGTGCAGTGCATATGACGAAGGCCCAGCAGGTGGTCGATGGGCTCACGTTTGACCAGCGCCGCCAGCTCGGCCTGGAGGGTGCCGACCTGAACTACGGACAGATCGAATCCGGGCTCGAAGTCCTCGTCCAAGCCATGGAAGAACGGGTCAACACTGAAACGGGCGAGGTCTACGCGCCCCGCCTCCGGCTCACGGCTGGGGACATCGGTAACAGCATCATTCAGGCGACGCTGCCATCCGAATTGCCGTTCTACGGCGAATGCGCCATCGATTCGACCGACTACGAATCGGATGCGGCACGCCGTTCTCGCGCGAGTCTCAACGCTGTCGATGCATCAGCGGACGACGAGAGCCCTGAGAAGACCGTGGACACACCGGTCGCTGTGACTGACGGCAGGGTGAGCCGCACCAGCGTTCGGCGCACCCGTGGGGGTCGCATCGTGACGTTCCCCCAACGACGCGCCGACGGCCGGTTGCAGCATAGTCTCGACCCGGACGCTACCGATGGTTACCGTTCCGGCAAGCAAATGAACCACAAAGACATCTTCAACGGCTACGACAATCACATTGCGTGTGCTACCTCGGGCGACAGCGGACACGCCTTGCCCGCGCTGGCCCTGGGGATGGAACTGACATCTGCGGGCTCGAATAAAGCGGCCGCAGGGCTGGCCCTCATCGACCGGGTCAGCACCTATCTGAAGACCAGGGGCGACGTGCTCACCTCGGTGTGCGTTGACCGGGGCTACTCGATGGCCGCGCACGAGAACTGGGCGCAACACCTCATCGAGCGCGGCATCTCGCAACACCATGACCTCGGCGCCAGCGAGAAGCGGCTCGAGCCGGCTGACCGCCCCGGCATCATCTTCCTCGACGGTCACCCCTTCGTGGCCAACATGCCCAAACGACTACGCGAACTTCGTCGACCCGGTCTGAACGCGACGAGCGAAGAGAAGGCGGAACAGGCTCGCAACTACAACGAACGTTGGGCATACGCGTTCTCCACCAACGGTCCGCCCACCCGCAACGGCGCTCAGCGTTATCGCGGGCCCGTGCACGGCAAGAAGGTGCGCTGTCCCAACCACCCCGAGTCGATGCGTTGGGACCCCAGGAAACCGTTGACCAACTGCACGCCCGGACAGCCGTGCGCCTGCGCGGCCACCCTCACCGTCAAGGCTGATGACAAACGCGCCAGGCACCGCCAGCCCGAGCTCTACGGCACCGAGAAGTGGCTGAAACGCTACGGCGCCCGCAACCTCATCGAATCGTTCAACGCATCGTTGAAGAACCACCACATGCGTCTCCAACGCCACTCGACCCGAGTGTTCGGCCTCTCGAAGAACACCATCCTGCTCGGATTCATCCTCGCCGCAACCAACATGGCGATCCTGCTCTCCCGATACGAGTACGACCCCGCAAAGCCCGAAACCCTGCCCGCACCCGGCACCCAACTCGAGCCCCTAGCACAACGAGCACCCACAGGGTCCAACGCCCGCCACCCCAAATCGCCACCACCCGCCAACGGGCCACCACCGCCCATACCGGGCGAACAACCCTGGAGCGACATCAACTGAATGCGAACCACGCCAAGCTGAACCGCCAGCCATGAATGGCCCCAACCCGAAAAACTCGGGACGGGGCCATTTTCATGCCCCTATGAACACCCGACAGCGCGCTCGGGAACTCCCGCCGCGCTGAGCGCCCGACCGCAGCGGGAAACCAGCACTAAATGTCCCCTAACAACACAAAACCCGGCCCAGGATCGCTCCTGAACCGGGATTCGTGAACTCGTAGCCACACAATTCGTGAACTACCCCGCGTGCGCGAGGGGGGATTTGAACCCCCACGCCCTTTCGGACACTGGCACCTGAAGCCAGCGCGTCTGCCGTTCCGCCACTCGCGCGAGTGCTCACCTATCATTCCCTACCGCCACACGGTTCGCCAAATCGGCGGGGCGCGCGTCGCCCCGGCCGCCGAGCCGGGCGTCAGACCGGCTCCTCAGCAGGCGCACAGGCACGCGCGGAGTGCAGGAATTCAGCGGTTCCCCATGGCCGACGGCTACGATCGAATCCCTGGTTCACCCGACCAGACCGGCGTGCTGCCCGCACACCACCGACGCACAGGCCGCCCACTGACGGAACCACCGCGCCGTGAGGGGAGTCGAAGGCCGTGAGGCCCACCGGCATCCACGCCGGCCACGACACAACGAGGAGGCACCCATGGGGTTGTTCGACAAGCTCGAGAGCAAACTCGAACAAGGTGTCAACGGCGCCTTCGCCCGCGCCTTCAAGAGCGAGGTGCAGCCGGTCGAGATCGCCTCCGGCATCCGCCGCGCCATGGACGACCGCGCAGCCTCCGTCGGCCGCGGCAAGCGCCCCATCGTGCCCAACCTCTTCACGATCGAGCTCTCCCCCACCGACTACGACCGCCTCTCGGCCTGGGGTGACGAACTCGACGACGAGCTCATCGCGAGCGCCCAGGAGCACGCCGACGAGCAGCGCTACTCGCCCGGCGGCCCGTTCACCATCGTCCTGCAGGAATCCGAGACCCTCGAGACCGGCGTCTTCCGCCTGCGCCCCGCCACCGCGAAGGCCGCCGAAGCCCTCGCGCACCAGCGCGCGAACGTCCGTCCCCGCAACCAACAGGACGAGCGCAACTCGCACGACTCCTCCAACCGCGGGCCCCGCCCCGGCCGCGACGCCGGCCGCCCGGCCGTTGCTGCCGCCGGAACGGCCGCAGGCGCGGGCGCCGCAGCACCCGCCAGCCGTGGCTTCGGCTCTCGCATCAAGGACTACCTCACCGGCTACGCCCCCGACGACGCCGCGCAGCCGGCCCCGGGTGAGCAGCCACAGCCGCGTGAACCGCGCGAAGACATCCGCCGCGACGACCGTCAGGCACACGGCACCAACGGCGACTACGGATACGACGACCGCTCGCACGCCCCCGATCCCTTCGAGGGCAACACCAACCGTGCGCCCTCGAGCCTCGGCGGCGCCTACTCGTGGGACGCTGCCGGGTCGGACGCGCCGCGCCGTCAGGAGCACGACGCACACGACGGCCACGACGAGTACGACGGCTTCGCCGACGAGCGTGGCTACGAGCGCGCCGGCCACGACGTCGACAACGGGTACGCCGACGACGCGTATGACAACAACGACTACGGCAACGGCTTCGACGACGCCCACCCCGACAACCGCGCCACCGGCCGCGGCCTCGCGTGGGACGACGATGACGACTACGGCGACCCCACCGGTTTCTCCCCGGCCGAGGAGCCGCAGGACTCCACGGCACGTCACGTCCCCGCCGGCGGCGGCGCACGCCCGCCGCGCCCGGTCTCGCCGCGTGAGCGCCCCTGGCTCAAGATCGACGGCCAGCGTTACCCGCTGCTGGGCGCCATCACCGTCCTGGGCCGCGACGACGAGGCCGACATCATCATCGACGACCCGGGCGTCAGCCGAAGCCACAGCGAAATCCGCATCACCCACGACGGCCCCCACCTCGTGATGAGCGCGCGCGACCTCGCCTCCACCAACGGCACCTACGTCAACGGTGAACGCATCGACTCCACCCACGTCCACGACGGCGACCGGCTCACCCTGGGCCGCACGTCGATGACGATCCACCTGGGAGACCGCACGTGAACGAACTGACGCTGACGGCCATCCGCATCGGCCTCCTCGCCCTCCTGTGGTTCTTCGTGTTCGCGGTCGTCGGCGTCCTGCGCGGAGACCTCTACGGAGCGAAGACCGGTGGCGGACGCGCCTCGCGCGCCTCCTCGCGTGAGCGCGGCGCCAAGACGCCGCGCGCCGTGAAGAAGGGCCCGACGCACGTGGCCGTCATCGAGGGCGCCATGCGCGGCACGACACTGCCGCTCACCGAATCCGGCGTCATGCTCGGGCGCAACCCCGAGTGCTCTCTCGTCCTGTCCGACGATTTCGCCTCCGGGCGTCACGCACGCATCTACCCCGAGGCCGACGGCTGGTACCTCGACGACCTCGGTTCCACCAACGGCACGTACATCGGCGCCGAACGCATCGGCGAGCACGTCCACGTCGACGCGGGAACCCGCATCCGTATCGGCCGCACCGTCCTCGAGCTGAGGAAGTGACCCCATGCCCATCGCCCTGAGATTCGCCGCTCGTTCCGACGTCGGCCTCGGCTCGAAGAAGCGCAACGAGGACTCCGGCTACGCGAGCAACTCGATGCTCGTGCTCGCCGACGGCATGGGCGGCCACGCCGCCGGTGACATCGCCAGCTCCACCGTCGTCGGCCAGATCGTGCCCCTCGACGGTGACGACGTCGGCGCGGACGACGTCCTCGACCAGCTCGCGGACCGTATCCACCTCGCCAACGAGAAGCTGCGCAGCGAGATGGACGCCGACCCGACCCGCGAAGGCATGGGCACGACGCTCATCGTCCTCATGAAGGCCGGCCGTCAGCTCGCCATGGCCAACATCGGCGACAGCCGCGCCTACCAACTGCGTGACGGCAAGTTCACGCAGATCACGAAGGACCACTCCTTCGTCCAGAGCCTGCTCGACTCCGGCCGCATCACCCCCGACGAGGCCGTCCACCACCCGCAGCGCAGCCTCGTCACCCGCGTCCTCACCGGCCGCGAGAACGACGTTCCTGACCTTTCGCTGCGCGAGGCCCGCATCGGCGACCGTTTCCTCCTGTGCTCCGACGGCCTGTCGGACTACGTCGGCGGTCGCACGATCGAGGAGATCTTCACCTCCGGCAAGCCGATCGACCGCGTCGCCGACGAACTCATCGAAATCGCCCTCAAGGCCTCGACGCTCGACAACGTCACCGTCGTCGTCGGCGAGGTCGCCGACAGCGACGAGCTCGACCTCTCGAGCAAGCCGGCCGTCGTCGGCGCCGCCGTTGCACACGGCGTCACCGAGGCCGTGCCGGTGCGCGACCAGACGCCCGCCGAGAAGGCCCGCGCTCTCTCGCGGGAAGTTTCCGACGACGAGGACGAGGAGACCGAGGAGCACAGCGGCGCCCAGCTCGCCGAGGACGGCCCCCGCCGTCGCGGCCGGTTCTACGCCGCCATCGCCGCACTGGTCGTCCTCGCGGCCCTCGCCGTCGCCGCGATCTGGGGCTGGACGTGGTCGCAGAGCCAGTACTTCGTCAAGGATTCCGGCGGACGAGTCACCATCCACCAGGGCGTCGACGGCGGCTTCGGCCCGCTCGAGCTCAGCCATGTGGAGGAGAAGACGGACATCCCGACGGCCGACCTGCCGGAGTTCTGGCGCACCAAGGTCAAGGCGGGTCTCGACGCTTCCAGCGACAAGGAGGCTGCGGCCACCGTCGAGCGGCTGCGGGCGGAAATGGTGAAATGTCTCGCCGCCTCCCCGAACGGAAGCGAGTGCAACCAGTGAGTCTCGGCCTCACCCGCACCACCTCCGGCACGAAACGCGGCACCGAGCTTGTCCTCCTCGGCTTCGCGGTTCTCATCGTGCTCTTCGCGTATGCCAGCGTCGGTCTCGCCATCGACGGCACGCTGCCGGCGGACATCATGACCCTCGGGATCGGTCTCGGAGTTCTCGCGCTCGTGTTCCACCTCGTCGTGCGCATCGTCGCGAGCTACGCCGACCCCGTCCTCCTGCCGACGGCGACGCTGCTCAACGGCCTCGGCCTCGTCATGATCCACCGCATCGACGTCGCCCGCGGCCGCGACATCATGGAGGGCGCCGCGCTGCGTCAGCTCATGTGGTCGACGATCGCCGTGGGCGCCGCCATCACGCTGCTGTTCCTCATCCGCGATCACCGCAAGCTGCGACGCTACACGTTCACGTTCGCCGCAGCCGGTCTCGCGCTGCTCATGATGCCGATGCTCCCGTTCATCGGTATGAACATCAACGGCAACCGCATCTGGATCCACATCGGCCCGCTCAGCTTCCAGCCGAGCGAGGTCGCCAAGATCCTCCTGACGATCTTCTTCGCCAGCTACCTCGTGCAGACGCGTGACGCGCTCTCCCTCGTCGGCAAGCGCTTCCTCGGCTTCCCCCTGCCGCGTGCCCGCGACATGGGCCCTATCATGTTCGCCTGGCTCATGTCCCTCGCCGTCCTCGTCTTCGAGAAGGACCTCGGCACCTCGCTGCTGTTCTTCGGCCTCTTCGTCGCGATGCTCTACGTCGCCACCGAGCGGCGCAGCTGGGTGGCCATCGGCCTCATCCTGTTCTTCACCGGCTGCTACGTGGCCTACCTGCTCTTCGCGAACTTCCAGAACCGCGTCGCGCTGTGGCTCGACCCCTTCACGCCCGGCCAGTCGGACCAGGTCGCGCGCTCCCTCATGGGCCTCGCGTTCGGCGGCATCACCGGCACCGGCCTGGGCCGCGGTTACCCGACCTTCAACTACTCCGAAGCGAACTCCGACTTCATCATGTCGAGCTTCGGTGAGGAGATCGGTCTCGCCGGCATCATGGCGATGATCGTGCTGTTCGCCATCATCGTCGAGCGCGGCCTGCGCATCGGCATCGCCTGTCGCGACGGCTTCGGCAAGCTGCTCGCCACCGGCCTCGCGTTCTCCGTGTGCCTCCAGTGCTTCGTCGTTCTCGGCGGCATCACCCGCGTCATCCCCCTCACCGGTCTGACGACACCGTTCCTCTCCGCCGGTGGTAGCTCGCTCCTCGCGAACTGGGCCATCATCGCCCTGCTGCTGCGCATCTCCGACCAGGCCCGGCGCCCGAGCGTCGCCGAGACCGACCCGACCCGTGGAAGCGACGACACCCAGGTGGTGAAGGTTCGATGAACACGCCCATCCGACGTCTCGGCTTCGTCGTCGCAGCCCTGTTCTGCTCCGTCCTGCTCGCCGCGAGCTACATCCAGGTGCTGCAGGCCAAGTCGCTCAACAACCGCCCGGGCAACACGCGCATCATCAACGCCGGGTACAAGATCGAGCGCGGCTCGATCCTCGTCGACGGCAAGGCCATCGCCACGAGCCGCAAGTCGAACGACAAGTACGTCTACGAGCGTCAGTACACAAACGGCAGCCTCTACGCCCCCGTCACCGGCTACAACTCACTCGTCTACGGCAACGGCGGCGGCCTCGAAGGTGCCGAGAACGAAGTGCTCACGGGCACGAGCGACTCGCTGTTCTACCGCCGCCTCGTCGACGTCGTCACCGGGAAGCCCAAGCAGGGCGCCAACCTCGAGCTGACGATCAACCCCAAGATCCAGCAGGCCGCCGCGCAGGCCCTCGGCAACCGCCGCGGCGCCGTCGTGGCGCTCGACCCGAAGACGGGCGCCGTGCTCGCCATGGTGACCTCGCCCTCCTACGACCCGAACAACCTCGCCTCGCATGACACCGAGGCCGTGACGAAGACGTGGACGCAGATGAACGCGGCCGCGAACCAGCCCATGGTCAACCGCACCATCGGCGGCACTCTCTACCCGCCGGGTTCGACCTTCAAGCTCGTCACCTCGGCCGCCGCGCTCGAATCCGGCAACTACTCGAACTCCTCGACGTTGCCCGGCCCGGCCACCCTGCGTCTGCCCCAGACGACGCACTCCCTGCCGAACGACGACGGGCGCGCGTGCGGCCCCAACGACGAGACGTCGCTCCTGCACGCCCTCGAGGTCAGCTGCAACACCGCCTACGCCCAGCTCGGCATGGACCTGGGCCAGGACAAGCTCGCCTCCCAGGCCAAGAAGTTCGGTTTCGGTGACGTCATGCGCGTGCCGATGCGGGTCACGCCCAGCACGTTCCCGACCCAGCTCAACGAGCCCCAGACGGCGATGTCGGCCATCGGCCAGTACGACGTGCGTGTCACGCCGCTGCAGATCGCGATGATCTCCGCCACCATCGCCAACGGAGGCAACCAGATGCAGCCGTACCTCGTGAAGAACGTCGTCGACTCCGACCTCGACGTCATCAAGTCGACCGACCCGAAGGTGCGCGCCAAGCCGATCTCCGGGCAGACCGCCGACTCCCTCACCGAGATGATGGAAGCCGTCGTCAACAACGGCACCGGTAAGCAGGCCGCCGTCCCCGGCGTCCAGGTCGCAGGCAAGACGGGTACCGCGCAGGGCGACACGAAGAACGCCGCCGACCTGTGGTTCACCGGTTTCGCGCCCGCCAACGACCCGAAGATCGCCCTCGCCATCGTCCTCGAGAACGGCGGAGACCAGGGCGTCGAAGCCCTGGCCGGCTCCGTCGCCGCACCCGCTGCACGCCAGATCTTCGAGGCGGCCGTGCGATGACGGAGACCGCAGCCGCGAGCGCCGCGACGAACCACCCACCGGCGAACCACGCACGAACGACCCGACGACCGACCACCCCGACGAGATCTCAGGAGGAGACCGCATGAGCACGGCACCACGCATTCTCGGCGGGCGGTACGAGGTCGGTGAGCTCATCGGTCGCGGTGGCATGGCCGAGGTTCACGCCGGCCACGACACCCGTCTCGGACGCTCCGTCGCCATCAAGATCCTGCGCTCCGACCTCGCGCGCGACCCCTCCTTCCTCCAGCGCTTCCGCCGCGAGGCGCAGTCGTCGGCCGGGCTCAACCACGCCAACATCGTG
This sequence comes from Dermacoccus sp. PAMC28757, assembly GCF_014302635.1. Taxonomy (NCBI): domain Bacteria; kingdom Bacillati; phylum Actinomycetota; class Actinomycetes; order Micrococcales; family Dermacoccaceae; genus Dermacoccus; species Dermacoccus sp. PAMC28757. The sequence continues at coordinate 616,607 of NZ_CP060292.1, forward strand.
GCCGTGTACGACTCGGGTGAGGACACCTTCGTCGAGGCCGGCGGCGGCACCGTCGACATCCCCTACATCGTCATGGAGTACGTCGACGGCCAGACGCTGCGCGAGATCCTCAACGACGAGAAGAAGCTCAGCTCGGACGAGGCCTGCCGTGTGACGATGGGCATCCTGTCGGCCCTCGAGTACAGCCACTCCAAGGGCATCGTCCACCGCGACATCAAGCCCGGAAACGTCATGGTGACGCGCGGCGGCAACGTCAAGGTCATGGACTTCGGTATCGCGCGAGCCCTCGCCGACGTCGGCGCGACGATGACGTCGGCCCAGGCCGTCGTCGGTACCGCCCGCTACCTCTCCCCCGAGCAGGCCCAAGGCGAGAGCGTCGACCCGCGCACCGACCTGTACTCCGCCGGTTGCGTGCTCTTCGAGCTGCTCACCGGGCGTGCGCCCTTCGTCGGTGAGCCGGTCAGCCTCGTCTACCAGCACATCGGTGAGCAGCCGCAGCCGCCGTCGCTGTACGAGCACTCGGTGTCACCCGAGCTCGACGCCGTCGTCCTGCACTCGCTCGAGAAGAAGCGGGACGCTCGCTACCAGAGCGCCGGCGAGTTCCGTTCGGACGTGCTCGCGGCTCGCTCCGGCCAGGAGATCTCCGCGGCCGCCCTCGCGAGTACCCAGGCCGCAGGCGACAGCACGGAGGTCGTCAACTACACGCGCCGCGGCGCAGCTCTCGCGGCCGCCGACCACACGGCGGAACTCGACGAGCGTCACGAGCCGAAGCGTTCGCGCGGCGGTCTGTGGGCTCTCGCCGTCATCGCGGCCCTCGCCGCCATCCTCGGCATCGGCTACCTCTTCATGAACCCGAGCGGCACCACCGACCAGGTCACGGTGACGAAGGTCGAAGGCATGACCTACGACCAGGCCTTCTCGACTCTGTCGCAGGACTTCACGGTCGAGCGCAAGGAGACGTCCTCCGACCAGAGCGAAGGCACCGTCGTCGGGCAGGACCCGCCGGGCGGCACCAAGGCCGACCGCAACTCCACCGTCACGCTCACCGTCTCGACGGGCCCGGACTCCGTGAAGGTGCCCGACGTCGTGGGCGACTCGGTCGCGACAGCGCGCCAGACCCTCATCTCCGCAGGTATCGACGCCGACCGCATCAAGGTCTCCTCGGAGAAGAAGGACGACAGCGGCGTCGACTCGGGCAAGGTTGCCGAGACCAACCCCAAGGCCGGTTCGACGCTCGGGGCGAGCAACGAGATCACGCTCTACCCGAGCAGCGGCAAGGTCACCGTGCCCGACCTCGTCGGCAAGACCCAGGACGAGGCGACGCAGGCGCTCTACAAGGCGCACCTGTCGATCAGCGTGACCTACGAGCGCACGGGCGACGGGACCAAGCAGGGCAAGGTCATCTCCGTGCCCGATCAGGGCAAGAAGGTGGACAACGGCACGGCCGTGGTCGTCGTGGTCGGCCAGAAGCCCGAGGCCACCGTCACGGCGACGCCCTCACCGACGTCGACACCGTCCTCCTCGTCGTCGAGCTCCAGCTCCTCGAGCAGTTCCACCTCCTCGAGCACCGAGCCGAGTTCGCCGAGTTCGCCGAGTGACACGACCGAGCTCACGCCGTCGAACACGGCGAGCCCGCCGAACGAGGACGACTAGTCACGAAGACCTCGAAGGGCCACCCCGATTCGGCCGGGGTGGTCCTTCGACGTCGGTGTCGCGTTGCCGGGCGACGGCGACATCAGCTCGCGCGCACGAGCGGCGCCATGTCGTGACTCGCCTCGACGGCCGTCGTGGAGCCGCACATCCGCAGCCAGTTGGCGAGCATGCGGTGACCACTGACCGTCATGACGCTCTCGGGGTGGAACTGCACGCCGTGCAACGGCAGGTCACGGTGGTGGGCCGCCATGATGATTCCGGTGTCAGTGCGACCGTTGACGACGAGTTCGTCGGTGACGGTGGCCGGGTCGATCGTCAGCGAGTGGTAGCGCGTGGCGGTGAACGGGTCGGAGAGACCCTCGAGCACGCCCGTGCCGTCGTGGAAGACCTCGGACGTCTTGCCGTGCAGCAACTCCGGCGCACGCCCCACCGTCGCGCCCGTGACGACGCCGAGGGCCTGGTGGCCGAGGCACACCCCGAGCATCGGCTGGTTGCGCTCGCCGCACGCCTCGATCATCTTCATACTGACGCCGGCGTCCTCCGGGGTGCCGGGACCGGGCGAGACGAGCACGCCGTCGAAATCGGCGCCGTCGGCCGCGCTGATCGCGTCGTTGCGCACGACGGTCGTCTCGGCGCCCAACTGCTGGAGGTAGCCGACGATCGTGAAGACGAAGCTGTCGTAGTTGTCGACGACGAGAATGCGCGGCGAGTCGGTCATGCCCACCAGTCTAGGTGCGCCCATCTCGCACGGCCCAGCGCCGCCGTCAGCGCTGGGCCCGGGCGTACTTCAGGGAGAGCGAGCCGGTGAACGCGGGGAAGGACGCGTTCTGCTCCGTCTTGACGTCGTAGCCCAGCCCGACGAGGTCGACGTACTGCTTGTAGATCTTCACCGCTTCGTCGTCGTCGAGGGCTGCCTTGAGCTTCACCGGGTCGCCGATGGCCTTGATCGTGAACGGTGGGCTGTAGACACGACCCTGAAGGATGAGGGTGTTGCCGACGCAGCGCACCGCGCTGGTCGAGACGACGCGCTGATCCATGAGCATCATGCCGCGAGCGCCCGCGCGCCACAGGGCGTTGACGACGGCCTGCACGTCCTGCTGGTGGACGACGAGCCAGTCGGGTGTGCCGTCTTCGGGCAGCTGGTCGACGCTCTTCTTGCTGTCGTCGAGGGTGACGGTGATCGCCTGCCCCGTCAACGGCGCGAGACCGGCCGGGTCCTCCTCCTTCGACGCCTGAGCGTTGATCTTGGACGCCTGGGCGGCTGGTCCGTCCTTCTTCGCGGCGGCGCTCTGCGCCTGTTCGACCTGACGGCGCAGGCTTGCGACGGACTGCTGCTTCTCCTTGACGCGTCGGTCGGCTCCGGCGACGACGTCGCTGAGCTGTGTGTTGCCCGAGCGCAGATCGGTGCCGTGGGCCGCACGCGAACTGACGGCGAACATGAGGCCGGCCACGAGCGTCACGATCGGGACGGCGACCTGCCAGGGCTTCACGCGGCGGCGCGAGGGCATCCGGACACCCTCGTTCTGCTCGACGCCGGGCGCTTCGTTCGGTGCGTCATTTGGCGCTTCGGTCGCGGGAGTGCTGGGCGAATCGGCCACGCTGACGCCTCCTTCATGCTGCGTACCGGCGAGTGAGTCAACTAGGCTCTCACCCTAGTTGACTCACCTCCAGAACGCCTGACACGGAAGGGGTACCCCGTGGCCCGTAAGAACTCCGACGCCGCTGCGCGCGCCGCCTCCGGAGGCGGCCTCAACCCCAGGTGGTGGGTGCCGACCGCTCTCGGCCTCATGCTCCTCGGCCTCGTGTGGGTCATGACGTACTACATCAGTTCGGGCGCGTACCCGATCCCCAACGTCGATGCGATCAACATCGTCGTCGGCTTCGCCTTCATCATGGTGGGATTCATCATGATGACGCGCTGGAAGTAGCGCTCCTTCGACTTCGTCGGATGCCCTCGGCCCTGTTGGGTCGAGGGCATCCGACGTTGTGGGATGTTTTCCCCAGAGTTATCCACAGCCTGTGTGTAATTACACGGCTGTCGTTTTCCACAGCTGTGGACAAACATGGGGACAACGCGTGGATGGCCCGGGGACAAGCGTCAAGATCAGTGGAAAACCGGTGGTCCACCGGTGGAAAAGGGCAGGTCAGCTGGGGACAACTCATGTGACTCACCGGGGCCGACCCCACGACACGCCGCTCATTCCGCAGGTTTCTCCACACCCATGCCTGTGTAAACTGTGGAAAACCCTGGATTCGGATGACGTTGAGGGGGTCTTCCACAGCTGGGGATGTCGCTTGCTCGGTTTGTCTTTGCATCTCTATAGCTGAGGCAAGAGATGTGGATAGGCCCTCATCGACGTTGCGGCGAACTGCGAGCGATCACCACGCCATGGAACGGTCCTGAGGACGAAGGAACTCACCTCTGGATGGCGGCGGCATCGCGGCGCACACTCAGGTCATGACGTACGTGAAGCGGACTGCGGCGGCCACGCTGGTGCTGGCTGCCGTGGTGACGGGCTGGACCTACGCGACGCCCGGCGAGTCGCCCGGGCCGTTCAAGCTCTACACGCACCGCGGAGTGCGCGAACTCAACAACAACGGCACCTGGTACGTCCGCGAGGGCGGCCCTCTCGCGAGCGAGGCCGGGACGCCGAAGGGGTGGGACGACCCCTATCAGCGCGGCTGGGTCGTCATCGACGGCAACCGTGCCACGTTCCGGGACAGCTCGGGCCACAAGAGTCCTTCGTCGAGCGTCCAGGAGCCACGAGACCCCTCGCCGTCTGTTCGTGACCCGAGTTCGGCACGATGCATCACTCTGCCCACATCTTGCACCTGACTTAGACAGCACAAGAGGGCTTCATCGAACACTCGACGAAGCCCTCTTGGCGTGACGTCCTGGTGTCAGCGCACGATCTGGATCCAGCTGAGGTCGGCCATCGCGAAACTGACGTAGGCAGCTGCGAACAGTAGCGCGGCAAGACCACCGAGCAGACCGAGCTGGATCGCCGTCGAGCGGCGGCGAACGGCGTACAACAGGCCGGCCGCGATGCCTCCGACGATCGCGCCACCGAGGTGTGCCTGCCACGCCACGTTGCTCATCGTGAAGCCCAGCACGACGTTGATGGCGATGAGGGTGAGCATCGGGCCGATCTCGCGCCCCAGGTGCCGGTTGAGCACGATGACGGCGACGAACAGGCCAAACACACCACCGGACGCACCGACGAGCGGAGTCGCCCATCCCGACGCGTAGAGGTCGCCACCCCGAACGGGCGCCGAAGTCAGCAGTTGATAGCCGACCGACCCACCGAGCACCGCCACGAGGTAGAGGGCCGCGAAGCGGAGACGGCCCAACATTGGCTCGAGGTACTGCCCCATGAAGTACAGCGCCATCATGTTGAACAGCAGATGGATGACGTTGCTGCGGTCGTGCGCGAAGCCGCTCGTGATGTAGCGCCACGGCTCGTCCTGGGCTGCCAGGGCGATGAAAGCGACGTTGCCGAAGAAGCTCCAGCTCATCAGCTCGCCCACCCAGACGGCCACGCAGATGCCGATGATGCCGAAGGTCACGAGCGGGCGTCCGGGCGCGGCGGGCATGCCTAGCTCCGACCGCTGCGTCGGCATCGGGTTCGCCTTGCGCTCGGCAGCGACGCAGTCGACGCACTGGAACCCGACCGAGGCCGGCACCTGGCACTGCGTGCACGCCGGACGTCCGCAGCGCTGGCAGCGCGTGTAGGCCGCGACCTCCGGGTGCCTCGGACACACCGGGATCCCTTGCTCGTCGTACGAACCGTTGTCCAGCGGAACGCTCATCGTTCTCGTCTCTGCCCTTCTCATGCGTGTGGCCCCGTCGTCATGACAACGACGGGGCCACACGATTGTCTCCCGCACCCTCACACCGTTCGGAGCGAGGGCACGGATGCGATCACTCGGAGATGGTGACGCTCTCGATGACGACCGGCTCGACCGGCTTGTCCTGGCCGCCCGTGCGGACGGCGGCGATCTCGTCGACGACCTTCTTGGACTCGTCGTCGGCCACCTCGCCGAAGATCGTGTGCTTGCCCTGCAGCCAGCTCGTGTCGGCAACCGTGATGAAGAACTGCGAGCCGTTCGTGCCCTTGCCCATGCGCTTACCGGCGTTGGCCATGGCGAGCATGTAGGGCGAGTTGAAGTTCAGCTCGGGCGAGATCTCGTCGTCGAACGTGTAGCCGGGGCCACCGATGCCGATGCCCTGCGGGCAGCCGCCCTGGATCATGAAGCCCGGGATGATGCGGTGGAACGTGAGGCCGTCGTAGAACGGCTGCGGGTTGGTGCGGCCGGCGTCGTCCTTGTACTCCTTCGTGCCCTTGGCGAGGCCGACGAAGTTCTCGACGGTCTTCGGCGCCTGGGTCGGGAAGAGGTTGATGTTGATGTCACCGTGGTTGGTGTGCAGTGTCGCGATCATGACACCCAGTGTTCCACGTGAAACGCACACGGGCACGGCGGCCTCGCGGGTGTTCACACTCGGCGGAAGCCCGGGCGTCACGAGGCAGGCGTCTCCGTCCCTTGAGGTGGGCCCGGCCGACATCCCCACCGTCCGACCTGCCGAACCGGTTGGTAAGCGGGCAGCGAACAAGGCAGGATGAGAGGCAGAAGAGTATCCACCCGCAGGAGAGGAACAGCCGTGCTGTGGAAATCCGAACCCACCAAGACCGAGAAGGCCAAGGAGGCTGCGCTCACCGCGGTCGACCTGGCTTCGACGAAGGCCGCTGAGGCCAAGGCGAAGACCGAGAAGGACATCGTCCCCACCCTCGCAGACAAGGCCGAGGAGGCCCGCGACTTCATCATGGAGAAGGCAGAGGAAGCCCGCGAAGCCGCTGCGCCGCACCTCGAGAAGGTTGCCGACGCCACTGCCGACCAGCGTGAGGCTGCCGCCGACAAGGTGAGCGTGGCCAAGGCCGTCGCCGCCGCGAAGATCGCCGACGTCGCCGAGTCCGCTGCCGACGCGCGTGACGAGGCCGAGAAGAAGGGCCGCAAGACTGCGAAGAAGGCCGACAAGAAGTCGTCCAAGTTCGCGAAGCAGGCCGACAAGCGCGCCGAGAAGACAAAGAAGAAGGCCGACAAGAAGGCTGCCGCTCTGGCGGGCTTCCTCGGTGCCAAGGCATCGCGCGCGGAAAAGAAGGCGACGAAGAAGTTCGGCGTCGACACGCGCCAGGACGTCGCCTACAAGGCTGCTGCCCTGAAGGGCCAGGCCCAGCAGGTCGCCGAGGACAAGGGCCTCACGGCCGACAACGCTCGCGACTTCTACAAGGACGAGCTGCTCCCGCACCTCAAGGAGATCCTCGCGACGGCCGCTGCCGCCGGCACCGCCGCCTCACACAACGTCGTGGGTCAGCTTCCTGACGGTGCGCAGGAGCAGGTCGCGCGCTACGCCCCGGCTCTCGCACCCAAGAAGAAGAAGGGTGGCTTCCTCATCGTTGTCGGTGCGGCCGCCCTCGCCGGTGCCGGTTACCTCGTGTACGCCGACCAGCAGAAGAAGAAGGCCAAGAACGCCCAGCTCTCCGAGGCTGCCATCGCAGACAGCAAGGCTGACCGTTCGGATGAGATGACGATCAACAACCCCGTCACCGACTTCAACAAGGCCGACGACACCACGATGGTGCGCCCCGCGGGCGACGGCACGGCCGAGCCGGCAGGTGGCCCGGGCACCGCTGCCACGTGGACCGAGGCCGAGGAGTCGGGCCACATGTCCACCGAGGCACTCGAAGGTGAGACGCGCAGCTCGCGTCGCGCCGCCCGCGGCGACATCTGACATCAGTCGCTCCGCTCGAGGGGTCGCTTCCTGCTGGAGGCGGCCCCTCGTCATGTGCCTGCTCCTGACGCGTCGTGTGAGCGCCTTCCCCGACGCCTGGGCCCGGCTTCGGCGCTATGTCGCACCAAAGGGTCGATCACTGCCTCTTGATCTTGATAGACAAATGAGTAGATTCCGGTAGCCAAGGGAATCGGCGCGTCCCATCGGAGTAGCCCTGTTCGACGTCGTCGTCAGCGGAACGTCGCCTCGCGCCCACAGCGTGGGCAGGCACGCGCGGATTCGGTGACGCCGGCCGTACAGTCCGTCCATGGCGCACTTCCTCAGCTTCGTCGTGTTCGCAACGGCCATTGCGGTGGCACCGGGCCCGGACACGTTCCTCACGCTGCGCAACACCGTCATCGGAGGCCGCGCGCGAGGGCTGTGGACGACGCTCCGCATCGGGGTCGCCGGTGCCACCCAGGGCGTCCTCGCCGCGGCGGGGCTGGGCGCGATCATCGCCCGTTCGGAACCGGTGTTCCAGACGATCCGCTGGCTCGGTGTCGCCTACCTCATTTATCTCGGCATCATGGCGCTGCGCGCCGCCGTCAAAGCCCACGGTGACGGCTGGGCCATGACGCCGGAAGCAACACCGCGCAGCCCGCGCCGCTCGTTCCGTCAGGGGTTCCTGTGCAACATCACGAACCCGAAGGTGCTCGCGTTCAACCTCGCGGTGCTGCCGCAGTTCGCCGGCCCCGGCACCGGGATGCTCACGCTCCTCGCCTACGCCCTCACCCTGACGATCGTCGGCACGATCGTGCTGCTCGCCGTCGTGGGGCTGGCGACGCGTGCCCGCGATGCACTGGCACGTCCGCTCGTCAACCGCGGTGTCGAGGGCGGTACGGGTGTCGTCATGCTTGGTTTCGCGGGGGCTCTGGCCGCGGAGGGCTGACCTCGTGCCCGTTCGGCCGCCAGATTCGTGGTCGGTGGGCGTCCCAGGCAGGGTGCGGATAGGTTGAAGGCATGGCAACCAAGCGCATCACCTACGTGCTCATCGACGGCGAGAACATCGACGCGACGCTGGGCACGTCCATCCTCGGACGACGACCGCACCCGGACGAGCGGCCGCGCTGGGATCGTCCGCTGCGCTTCGCGGAGCAGGAGTGGCGTCAGGACGCCAAGGGCCTGTTCTTCCTCGCCGCGAACGGCCCCGAGTTGCCGATGTCGTTCATCCAGGCGCTGACGGCCCTGGGTTACCAGCCGATTCCGCTCTCCGGTGCGTCCGACGAGAAGGTCGTAGACATGGCCATCCAGAAGACGCTGGACGCGCTGCGCACCTACCAGGCCGACGTCATGCTCGTCAGCCACGACGGAGACTTCCTGCCGCAGGTGGAGCCGCTGCTCGGAGGCTCGCGCAAGGTGGGACTCATCGGCTTCAAGGAGTTCCGCAACTCGGGCTTCGCTCCCCTCGAGGCGCAGGGCATGGAGTTCTTCGACCTCGAGCACGACGTCAAGGCGTTTAACGCGACGCTGCCGCGTCTGCGCATCATCCCGATCGACGAGTTCGACCCGCTCGCCTACCTCTGAGTGCTGGCCCGCCTCCGCGCAGGGAAAGCAGGCTTCGCCGGAGAAGGGCCTCGTGGGAGCGTCACCGCGCCCACGAGGCCCTTCTTTCGTTACGGTCGCCGCGCCAATTGCTCCCGTGACCTGACGAAGGCCCTCACCTGTGCGGTGAGGGCCTTCGTCGTTCGGTGGAGGTAAGGGGACTCGAACCCCTAACCCCCTGCTTGCAAAGCAGGTGCGCTACCAATTGCGCCATACCCCCGGAGGGTGACGGTCAGTTCTTGCCCGGTGCGGTGTTCTCCGGCTGATCCGTCGCTTTCGCCCACAGCTCCTTGCCCAGTTGTTGCTTCTGGTACTCACTGTTCGCGTAGATGGCTGCCGCCGCGGCGGCGGCTGCGAGAAGAACCTTGTACATCGGGAACTCCCAAGCGAACTCGAGGGGCAGTGGTGGTGGGCCTAACTGGACTTGAACCAGTGACCTCTGTCTTATCAGGACAGCGCTCTAACCGACTGAGCTATAGGCCCCTGCACCGCTTCCGCGCCTGCTCGTTCACCGAGAGGCACGAGCGTTGAGATTACCCTACGCCGCGCGCGCCCCGCAAATCCGAGGGGCCCCGGCGGCGCACGGGCTACCGAGCAGGCGTGCGCCACCCGGATCTGGGGAACTTCTGCCGATCTGGCGGCGATATATCGCGGCCCGATCCGCACATCTGCACCGGCTGGAACCGAGGATGCCCGCAGACGCCCGAAGGCCCCCACCTCGAGTGTGGTGAGGGCCTTCGAAAAGCAGCGACAGACCTCAGTCGCGGGTCTGAAAACCCCGCCAACAAACCAACCGGACCAGCGCAGACCTACGAGACCACGCTGGAAGCCGACCCGCCCCCGAAGGCCTGTCGCGCCGAGGGATCTGACCGAGCTTGCGAGCTGCCCAGCCCGGAAGACGGGCCGAGGGAGCTCACTCGTCGCTCAGGGTCAACTGCACGCCGCCGACGAGGGAGGCGCAGATGTTGTAGAGGAACGCTGTGAGGGTGGCGATGGCCGTCATGAGGATGATGTTGAGCACGCCGATGACGATGCTGAACGAGATGGCGCGTCCGAATCCGACGTAGTCGAGGATGTCGAACTGCGATCCCTGACGGTCGAGGGTGCGCAGCATGTCGTTGGCGGCACTGAAGGTTCCCATGCCGGCGAGGACGGTCCACAGCGTCGCGACGAGCACGACGGACGCGATGGCGACGGCCACGGACAGCAGGAAGGCGATCTTCAGAACCGACCAGGTGTCGACGCGCGACAGAGTGAGGCGCACGCGACGAGGCGTAGTGCGCCGCGGTGCCGGACGCCCCGCGCCGCCCTTCGGCGCTCCCGCGGCCGAGCGGCCGGCTGGTGACGCGACGCGCTGCTGCGGCGGGCGTCCCTGGCGTGGTGCCGCTGCGGTCGCCTCAGCGCCCGGCAGTTTGGTGCGCGGTTCTCGCGAGTTACTCACTCACTGTCTCCCGACTCGTCGTTCTCGGCGGTAACGGCGTCCTCCGAGGGGTTTGTCACCTCTGCGTCATCAGCCGTATTCGCATCCGAACCTACCTGCTCGTCGGCAATTTCCTCGGCTTCCTTCTCGGCGTTGCGCGCAACCGCGACGATGGAGTCGCCCTTGCCCGGGGTGGCGAACTGGACGCCCTGGGTGTTGCGCCCGGTCTCGCGCACCTCGCTGACGGCGCTGCGCACGATCTTGCCCTTCTCCATGACGACCATGACCTCGTCACGGTTCTCGACGACGAGCGCGCCGACGAGGTCGCCGCCTCGTTCGGAGATCGTGGCGACCTTGACGCCGAGCGTCGCGCGGCCCTTCGTCGGGTACTCCTCGACGGGGGTGCGCTTCGCGAGGCCGTTCTCGAAGACGACGAAGACGTAGAGCTTCTCGGCGGCGCCGCGCTCCACCTCGTTCGAACCCTCGGGCACGACGCTGAGCGACAGCAGTTCGTCGCCGTCGCGGAACTTCATGCCGGTGACACCGGACGTGGAGCGGCCCATCGGGCGCAGCGAGTCGTCCGTGGCGGCGAAGCGCACGGCCTGACCCTTGCGCGAGACGAGCAGGACGTCGTCGCTCGCCTCGGCGAGCTTGGCGCCGACGAGTTCGTCACCGTCACGCAGGTTGACGGCGATGAGGCCGCCGGAGCGCGGCGAGTCGTACTCGGACAGGCGCGTCTTCTTCACGAGGCCGTTGCGGGTGGCGAGCAGCAGGTACTCGTGGTCGGAGTACGTGCGCAAGCGCAGCACCTGGGCGATCTGCTCGCCCGGCTGGAACGCGAGCAGGTTCGCGACGTGCTGGCCCTTGCTCTCGCGCGAGCCCTCGGGCAGTTCGTAGCCCTTGGTGCGGTAGACGCGGCCGGCGTTCGTGAAGAACAGCAGCCAGTCGTGCGTCGACGTGGTGAAGAAGTGGCCGACCACGTCGTCTCCGCGCAGCGTCGCGCCGCGCACGCCCTTGCCACCGCGACGCTGGCTGCGGTACTCGCTCACCTTCGTGCGCTTGACGTAGCCGCCGCGCGTGATGGTGACGACCACGTCCTCCTCGGGGATGAGGTCTTCCATGTTCATGTCGCCGTCGAACGGCACGATCTGGCTGCGACGGTCGTCGCCGTACTTGTCGACGATCTCGGCGAGCTCGTCGGAGACAAGCTGACGCTGACGCTCCGGCTTGGCCAGGATGTCCTTGTAGTCGTCGATCTGCGCCTGGATCTCGTCGTGCTGCTCGATGATCTTCTGACGCTCGAGGGCCGCGAGGCGGCGCAGCTGCATGTCGAGAATGGCGTTGGCCTGGATCTCGTCGACGTCGAGCAGGTCGATGAGGCCGGCGCGGGCCTCCTCGACCGTGGGGCTACGACGGATGAGGGCGATGACCTCGTCGAGCGCGTCGAGCGCCTTGAGGTAACCGCGCAGGATGTGGATGCGCTTCTCGGCCTCGTCGAGGCGGTACTGCGTGCGTCGCTGGTTGACGTCGATCTGGTGCTCGACCCAGTAGCGGATGAACGCGCTGACCGGCAGCGTGCGGGGCACACCGTCGACGAGGGCGAGCATGTTCGCGCCGAAGTTCTGCTGAAGCTGCGTGTGCTTGTAGAGGTTGTTGAGCACGACCTTCGCCACGGCGTCACGCTTGAGCACGATGACGAGGCGCTGGCCGGTACGACCCGACGTCTCGTCGCGGATGTCCGCGATGCCCGCCATCTTGCCGTCCTTGACGAGCATGGCGATCTTCTCGGCGAGGGCGTCGGGGTTGACCTGGTAGGGCAGCTCCGTGACGACGAGGCACTGACGGCCCTGGATCTCCTCGACGTTAACGACGGCGCGCATCGTGATGCTGCCGCGACCCGTGCGGTAGGCGTCCTCGATGCCCTTCTTGCCCATGATGAGGGCGCCCGTCGGGAAGTCGGGGCCGGGGATGCGGCGCAGGCACTCCTCGAGGAGCGCCTCACGACTCGCCTCGGGGTTGGCGAGCAGCCACTGGGCGGCGTCGGCGACCTCGCGCAGGTTGTGCGGCGGGATCTGGGTGGCCATACCGACGGCGATGCCGGCGCTGCCGTTGACGAGCAGGTTCGGGAAACGGCTCGGCAGCACGGTGGGCTGCATCGTCTTGCCGTCGTAGTTCGGCTCGAAGTCGACGGTGTTCTCGTGGATGTCGCGCACGAGTTCCAACGCGAGCGGCGCCATGCGGCACTCGGTGTATCGCGGGGCGGCGGCGCCGTCGTTACCCGGCGAACCGAAGTTGCCCTGGCCGTCGACGAGCGGGTAACGCATCGACCACGGCTGAACGAGGCGCACCATGGCGTCGTAGATGGCCGAGTCACCGTGCGGGTGGTACTGACCCATGACGTCACCGACGACGCGGCTGCACTTGTTGTAGCCACGGTCCGGTCGGTAGCCACCGTCGTACATCGCGTAGACGATGCGGCGGTGCACGGGCTTGAGGCCGTCACGCACGTCCGGAAGCGCACGGGAGACGATGACACTCATCGCGTACTCGATGTAGCTGCGCTGCATCTCGGCGTTGAGGTCGATGGGGTCGACGCGGTGGGCGACCGGGGCCTCGACGGCGGCGCGAGCCTCCGGAGTGTTCGGCACCTTCGGCACCTTCGGCGTCTCGCCGTCACCGGGCGTGCCGGCGGTGGCCGCTGCGGCGTCGCTCACGGGCGCGCCGGGGTCTCCGGCGGGCACCTCGGGGAGGTCGGCCGCGTCGTCACCCGGCAGGTTCGTGTCGTCAGACATGGTTTCTTTCCTTCGACGAAGGGAAATTCATTGAGTTCTTAGGTGGTGTTCCACGTGAAACGAAGGACGGGAACGTCCGGCCGTTGCACGTGAAACACGATGTTCAGTTGGCAAGGATCGCAACCCAGCGCGCACCTCGCGTCAGATCCGACCCCGGACGGCGACGCCCCCTACGGGAGCCGACCGCCCACGACGTCACGCCGCCGATCAAGCGCGGGAAGCAGGGGATGCGACGAAGGAGCAGACCCTGAAGCCCGCGCGCTGAGAAGGCGCGACAGAGGTTAGATATCCAGGAAGCGGACGTCCTTGGCATTGCGCTGGATGAAGCTGCGGCGCGACTCGACGTCCTCACCCATGAGCACGGCGAAGATCTCGTCGGCTGCCGCGGCGTCCTCGAGGGTGACCTGCAGGAGCGTGCGCGCCTCCGGGTCCATCGTGGTCTCCCACAGCTCCTGGTAGTTCATCTCCCCGAGACCCTTGTAGCGCTGGACGCCGTTGTCCTTCGGCAGACGACGGCCCTTCGACTGACCTTCGGCGATCATCGCGTCGCGCTCGCGGTCGGTGAACGCGAACTCGTGCTCGTGGTTGCTCCACTTGAGGCGGTAGAGCGGCGGCTGCGCGAGGTAGACGTAGCCGGCCTCGATGAGCGGGCGCATGAAGCGGAAGAGCAGCGTCAGCAGCAGCGTGCGGATGTGCATGCCGTCGACGTCGGCGTCGGCCATGAGCACGATCTTGTGGTAGCGCGCCTTGTCGATGTCGAAGTCCTCGCCGATGCCGGTACCGAAACCGGAGATGAGGGCCTGGACCTCCTGGTTGGCGAGCACCTTGTCGATGCGGGCCTTCTCGACGTTGAGGATCTTGCCTCGGATGGGCAGGATCGCCTGGTTGAACGGGTTACGACCCTGCACGGCGGAGCCGCCTGCGGAGTCACCCTCGACGATGAAGACCTCGGACAGGCTCGGGTCCTTGCTCTGGCAGTCCTTGAGCTTGCCCGGCAGACCGCCGCCCTCGAGCAGGCCCTTACGGCGTGCGGTCTCACGTGCCTTGCGGGCCGCCATGCGCGCCGAAGCGGCGGCAATCGCCTTGTTGACGATGGCCTTGCCCTCGCGCGGGTGCATCTGCAGCCAGTGGTCGAACTCGTCGCGCACTGCGGCCTGGACGAAGCCCTTGATCTCGGAGTTGCCGAGCTTCGTCTTCGTCTGGCCCTCGAACTGCGGCTCGGCAAGCTTGACGGAGATGACGGCGGTGAGACCCTCGCGGATGTCGTCACCCGTGAGGTTGTCGTCCTTCTCCTTGAGCAGCTTCTCGCGGCGGGCGAAGTCGTTGACGAGCTTCGTCATCGCGGCGCGGAAGCCCTCTTCGTGCGTGCCACCCTCGTGCGTGTTGATCGTGTTGGCGTAGGTGTGGACCGACTCGTTGTACGCCGTCGTCCACTGCATCGCGACCTCGACGGAGAGGTAACGCTCGGTGTCCTCGGCCTCGAACGCGATGATGTCCTCGTTGACGACCTCGGCGCGCTTGCTCGAGTTGAGGTGCTTGACGTAGTCGAGCAGACCGTCGTCGTAGCGGTACGTGACCGACTTGCCCTTCTTCGCCTTCTCGGCTGCGGCGTCGGCCGTCTCCGCGTCGCCGCCCTCGGCTGCTGCGTCAGCAGCGGCCTCGTCGGCCGCGCCCTCGTCGAGCACCTCGGCACGCTCGTCGGTGAGCGCGATGGTGAGGCCCTTGTTGAGGAACGCCATCTGCTGGAAGCGAGCGCGCACCGTCTCGAAGTCGTACGTCGTCGTCTCGAAGATCTCGGGGCTGGCCCAGAACGTGATCGTCGTACCGGTCTCGTCGGTGGCCTCCTCCTCGCGCAGGGGGCCGAGCGGCACGCCGCCCTCGAACTCCATGCGGTAGACGTGGCCCTTCTGGCGCACCTCGACCTCGAGGCGCGTGGAGAGCGCGTTGACGACGGAACTACCGACGCCGTGCAGACCACCGGAGACCTTGTAGCCGCCGCCGCCGAACTTTCCGCCAGCGTGCAACTGCGTGAGGACGAGCTCGACGGTCGACATGTCGTACTGCTCGTTGCGGCCGGTCGGGATGCCTCGACCGTTGTCGCTGACGCGTACACCGTTGTCCGGCAGGATCGTCACGTCGACGCGGTCGGCGTGGCCGGCGAGGGCCTCGTCGACAGAGTTGTCGACGATCTCCCACACGAGGTGGTGCAGGCCGCGTTCACCGGTCGAGCCGATGTACATACCGGGGCGCTTGCGAACCGCCTCGAGGCCTTCGAGGACCTGAATGGCGCTGGCGTCGTACTCGGTGTCGATCTGCGAGCGCACGTGTGCCTCGGGCGGGAGCACCTGCTGTGCTTCGCCGCCGGGGATCGGCTCGTTCGTCGCGTCGTCGTGCGTGGGCTGGTCGGCCACTGTGCTCCTTCACCGTGCGGTGCCTGCCACGGTGGTGCGGACGCGACACGGGGTCGAACGTCACAGATCGGCGTACGAAGGCCGAGAGAGGGTGGCAGGTCCTGATCGTGTCCATTCTACCGGGTCAGTGGACGCAGGACTGCCCCGAAACATGCCCACACAGGCATTTTCCGCGATTTTCTCTCGCCCGGCGTGCCGGGGATCGTCCCTGGGGCCACCGAAGGCGCTCGGGGCCGTCTGCGACGTGTCGCGCGTCCAATCTGAAGGGGATCAGCCGGCGCCTTCCTGAACCCAGATGTCAACGTCGGGATCGCTCGCCCGGAAGCAGTTGACGAGCCCACCCCGGCGCGAGCAGGTGAGGTCGATGTACCCGTCGGAACCGGCGACGTTCTCCTTGCGATAGGCGCTGTAGACCTTCAACGGGAAGGAGGCTGTGTCAGGCTTTCGCGCCACCTGGCTCAACGCTGCGTCACGCACGGTGACGAGGAAGGGGCAACTCGAATAGTGCCCCTGCCCTTGGCGCACCTGAACGGCGGTGTTGGTCTGCTGACTCGTGCGGTCGCCACACAGGTTCCACGTCGTGGCCGGGAACGGCGTCAGACCCGTTCGCGTGGGAGTCGGGGTGCTGGTCGGAGCCTCGGCCACGGAGCTTCGGCTCTCACTGTGCGCTGGGGACGACGGCGCAGGCGCCGCGGTTCGGGAGTCGCCACCGGTCTCGCTCGTCGTCGACGACGGCGCCGAGGACGAACTGCTCGAGGAACTCGAGGAGGAGGAACTCGAGGAGGAGGAACTCGACGTCGACCGCGCGTCGCTCGAGGTAGCGGGGTCGGAGGGCGGCGGCGGGGATGCGTCCTTCTGTCCGCGCGTCAGGGCGAGCGCCCCCAGTGCCAGCGCGAGGACGAGCACGGATGTGAGCGCGACGGCGATGACAAGGCCACGTGAGGGCGATCGCCGCTCCGGCGTCTCGGCCTCTGGCTCGTTCCAGAACGCCGGGGTCTTCGGTTCCGCGTCGTGCTCGGGGCCCGACGCGCGCGTCTCCTCGTCGTGGGTCATGGCCCGACCGAGTCCTTCACCCACGCCCTCACAGCAGTGCCACCCGTGCAGAGGCTGAGGTGATCGGATCGTTCACAGGTGAGCGGCACGTACGCGCGCTTCGCGACGCTGTAGGGGTTGATCGTGAACGAGGTAGCGCCCGAATCCTGGGCGAGGTGCGCCAGCACGTTGCTCCGGATCTCCACGACGTAAGCGCAGCTCGTGTTCGACTCGCGTGCAATGCGGATGTCGGGAACGGTGATGGGGTCGCCCTGGCCGCACGTCGTCACGCTGTCGTCGGGGAAGGTGGCCTCGGCAGCGCTCGGGTCGCTGGGCGTGGAGGACGGTGCCGAGGCAACGGTCGAGGACTGGGTGCTCGCCGGCGTCTCGTCGCCCCCGGACATGAAGAAGGTGACGGCGGCGAAGCCGACGATCGCGGCAGCGACGAGCAACACCGGTACGAGCCACTGCTTCGGCCCGCGAGGGGGTTCTCCGTGGTACTGCTGCGACGCGCCCCCGCTGTCGGCCATCGTCCGGTCGGCCGTGACCCACGACGTCGGTGCTTCGTGTGGCTTCGGCGACTGCGGGTAGCCCCGTGTCTCGTCCTCGTACATGGTGATCGTCTTCCCCTCTCCGCCGTCAGTCTAGGTGGAGGAGGAGACGCCGGTTGCCACAGTTGAGCCGACGCTGTCGCTCACCCAGAGACGAACGTTGGAACCACCGGTGCATTCGGAGAGGTGGTCGGCGCGGGTGCAGTGCAACGTCACGACCTTGCGCAACGAGGAGCTGTACGGACTGACCGTGTAGGTCGTGGCACCCGGATTCTCCGCGAGGTGCGCGTTGACCTTGGTCACGACGTCGGCGACGTAGGAGCAGGTGGAGTTCGTGCCGCGGGCGAGACGAACGCTGGACGTGGGTACGGCCTCGCCCGAGCCACACGTCGCCACGGTACCGGCAGGAAAGGATGCCTTGGTCGCCGCGGAGGAGGAGGGCGTCGTCGACGAGGACGTCGGCGCCTCGGACGTCGATGGAGCGGCTGTCCCGGTCTGCGGCTGCGTCCTGGACGACGGTGTGTCGGAGGGAGCCGTGGCCGCCGACGGCTGAGCGACGGGTGGCCGGCTGCCCGATCCCCGGGTGATGAACCACGCCGTGGCGAACGCGAGGCTGGCGAGCACGATGACGAGCGCCGGCGCCAACCAGTCGGGTCGGCGTGAGGTGCGGTAGGCCACCGGTTCGCTGGCCTCACCCCACAGGTCGGCCACACCGGGCTCGGTTTCGGCACCCGGGTCGGAGCCACTGCCGCGTGACGGGGGTCGCTCGACGCCCCGATTCCACTCGTCGAAACCGTTCGGCTCGTTCATTCGTCACCTCTCGTTCCGTCCTCATGTTCCACGTGAAACGTGAGGTGAAGCGATCGCGCCCCCTATGGCGCCGGACACACCACGCTAGCGGTGGACTGCGTTGTGTCGGAAATGTCAGCCGTAGGTGTCCCGCGGACCACGCCCGGCGACACGTCGGGGACCTCGCACCCAACTGGGGGCAGAGGGACCGACGATCTTGAGCTCCGCCACCACGCCGTCACCGACGCCCTGCTCGATCGACCGGATGATCGTCGACGCAAGCAAGGTCAGCTGGGTAGCCCACGCCGTCGACTCCGCCCGTACCGTGAGAATGCCGTTCTCGAAGCTGACGGGAGAGGCGTGGTCCGCGACACCCGGTCCGACGAGATCGGCCCACCGTGACATCACGGTGCCCGCGGCGACATCGACATTCCATCCGCGGTCCTCGAGCAGTCGCTTCATGTTGTTGCCGAGCAGCAGCGGGTCGCGACCGTTGCGTCCGCCTCGTCCTTTGCGCGCGTCGTGTGTGTCCGTGGCGCGTGGGCTTCGACGCATGGGTCGAGACCCCGGACGGAACCCGCGTTCGGCGGCACCCCGTTGAGCGCGAGCCAACGCCGCTCGGGCTGCCGTCAGGGGGTCGTCCTCGACAGCAGACGTCGCGGGTGCCTCCACCGAACTCTCGTCGAGTGCCGCGTGCGTCGACCGGGCGTCCGTGGACTCGTCCCCGCGGCTGTCGCCGTCGCCGTCAGTCATGATCGGCACCGCCGTCATCGGACGTTGCGTCGGCCGACCCCGAGGTGGTGCCGGATTCGGTGAGCGGGGCATCATCCGCCTCCTCGGCGGAGACCGACCCCTTCGTCACGTAGTACGTGCGCCCGCTGAGTATGTCGGGGACGTCCTCGGCCACCGCGGCGGTGATGAGCACCTGCTCGGCGTCGGCCACCATGGCGGCCAGGCGCTCGCGTCGTCCCGCGTCGAGCTCGGCGAAGACGTCGTCGAGCACGAGAACCGGGTCGGTCTTGAGGTCGTTGCGCAGGAGGTGGAAGGCCGCAAGACGCAGGGCGAGGGCGAACGACCACGACTCACCGTGGCTGGCGTAGCCCTTCGCGGGCAGGTCACTGAGTGTCAGCGTGACGTCGTCGCGGTGCGGCCCGACGAGGGTCACGCCCCGGTCGATCTCGCGCTGACGCATCTCCTCGAACGCTTGGTGGAAGGCCTTCTCCAGTTCCTCGCGCTCGGGCACCTCACCGTCGGCGATCCGATGAGCGACGGCCTCCGGCAGCGACGAGACGTACGTGAGCCGAGCCTCCGAGCGGCCCGCACTCACCTCGTCGTACGACGACGCCACGTGCGGTGCCAGATCGCGCAGCAGACGCAGGCGCGCATAGACGAGAGAGGCGCCCACCGCGGCAAGGTGGGTGTTCCACTCGACGAGGGTGTCGAGAGTCGTTTCACGTGAAACGGCCTCTTCGGGGGTCAGCGTGCCGCCCCGGCTTCCTTTTCGCAGGACGGGCTGCGCCGAACGGAGGAGGGCGTTGCGCTGCTTGAGGATCTTGTCGTAGTCGGAGCGTGCGCCAGCCCACCGAGGCTGGCGAGCCACGAGCAACTCGTCCAGGAAGCGGCGACGTTCTCCAGGGTCGCCCTTGACGAGAGCCAGATCCTCCGGCGCAAAGAGCACGGTACGCAGCGTGCCGAGGATGTCACGGGGGCGCGTGGCAGCCGATCGCCCTACGCGTGCCCGGTTCGCTCGGCCGGGCACGATTTCCAGTTCGAGCACTGTTTCACGTGAATCACGGACGACGGCCGCACGGACGAAGGCGCGTTCCGCACCGAACCGGACGAGGGGAGCGTCGTTCGAGACACGGTGCGACCCCAGGGACGCGAGGTAGCCGGCGGCTTCGACGAGATTCGTCTTGCCCTGGCCGTTGAGTCCCACGAATGTGGTGACTCCTTCGGTGAGATCGACTTCCGTTTCGCTGTAGGAGCGGAAGTCACGCAGCGACAGGTGACGCAGCCTCACGTCGAACTCGTGTGCCCTGGGGTCGAAAGAGGAAGACTCAGTGCTCGCTCTTGGCGGCACCCGGACGCGACGCGCCGTCGTCCTGCTTGGGCTGGGCCGCGGGCGAGACCTCGGCCTGTCCCTCCTTGGCGACGCGGTAGGGCTCCTGGCCGAACTGCATGACCTCGTGACCGCCGAACTGTCCGCGCAGCGCGGCGACGGCCTGCATCTGCGGGCTGTTCTCCTGGCGCGACGTGAAGCGGGAGAAGAGAGCGGCGGCGAGCACCGGCATCGGCACGGCGTTCGCGATGGCCTCCTCGAGCGTCCACCGACCCTCACCGGAATCGGTCGAGTACTCGGAGATTCCCTCGAGGTGCGGCGTCTCCTCGAGCGCCTTGACCATGAGATCGAGCAGCCAGGACCGCACGACCGTGCCGCGCGTCCAGGCCTTGAAGCAACCGTGGACGTCAGTGACGATGTCCTTCGCCTCGAGCAGTTCCCAGCCCTCGGCGTACGCGTGCATGAGGCCGTACTCGATGCCGTTGTGCACCATCTTGGCGTAGTGACCGGCGCCCACCTTGCCTGCGTGGACGAAGCCCTCTTCGCGAGGTCCTTCGGGGCGCAGCGCGTCGAAGACGGGCATCATGCGCTCGACGTCCTCCTCGGCGCCACCACACATGAGGCCGTAGCCGTTCTCCTTGCCCCACACGCCACCGGACACGCCGCAGTCCATGAAGTGCACGCCGGTCTCGGCGAACTGCTCCGCGTGCCCCAGGTCATCGGACCACTTGCTGTTGCCGCCGTCGATGACGAGGTCACCCTCGGCGAGCAGGCCCTGCAGCTCGGACATGACCGAGTCCGTGATCTTGCCGGCCGGCACCATGACCCAGATGTTGCGGGGAGCCTCGAGCTTCTCGACGAGTTCCGCGAGATCGGCGACGTCGCTGATCTCGCGGTTGGTGTCGAAACCGATGACGTCGATGCCGGCGGCCTTCATGCGGTCACGCATGTTGCCGCCCATCTTGCCGAGGCCGATGAGTCCGAGCTGCATGGTCTAACTCCTTGCTGAGGAAGTCTGGTTGCCGCACCCGAAGGCGCGGCGTTCGGTGCTCACGCTACGCCGCCGTCGCGGGAACGACCACATGCCGTCCGACACCGCCGGACGAGGCTGGTCAGTTGGCGAAGCGCACCGGCATGATGAGGTAGCGGTAGCTGTCGTCGGCCTCGCCGTCGAGCTCGTCCTGACCGGACAGCACGGCCGGACGCGTGGGCTGGGTGAAGCCAAGGCGCACGTACTTCGTGCCGACGACCCCGAGGCCGTCGAGGAGGAACTGGGGGCTGAAGGCGATCTCGAGTTCCGGCCCTTCGATGCGGGCTTCGAAGGTTTCCGAGGCCTGGGCGTCCTCGCCGGTACCGGCCTCGATGCGGACGGCGTCGTCACCGAAGCGCAGGCGCACGGGCATGTTGCGCTCGGCGACGAGCGAGACACGCTTGGCGGCCTCGACGAGCATCGCCGTCTCGACGACCGCCGTCGTGTCGACGCTCGTGGGGAACAGGCTCGTCACCTTGGGGTAGTCGCCGTCGAGCAGGCGCGTCGTCATGCGGCGCTGGCCGGCCTCGAAACCGGCGAGGCCGGAGCCGGTCGACGCGCCGCTGAGCGACAGCGAGACGCTGCCCGCCGCACCGAGCGCCTTGGCCAGGGAGTCGAGCGTGCGAGCCGGGACGAGGGCCGCGTACTCCGCGTTCTCGTCACCGCCGTTCCACAGCACCTCACGCATGGCGAGGCGGTAGCGGTCGGTGGCCAGCAGGGTGAGCTTGTTGCCCTGAACCTCGATGCGCACACCTGTGAGGATCGGCAGGGTGTCGCCGCGGTCCGCGGCCACGCTGACCTGCGCGACGGCCTGGGTGAAGACGTCACCGCCGATGACGCCGGTGGGCTCGGGGTTCTCCGGCAGCGTCGGGTACTCGCCCGTCGGCATGCTCTGGAGGCTGAACTTGGCCGAACCGCAGGTGACCTGGACCTTGGAGCCCTCGCTCACGAGCTCGATCGGCTTGTGCGGCAGGCTCTTGCTGATGTCGGCGAGCAGGCGGCCGAGCACGAGCACGGTGCCGGGCTCCTCGACGTCGGCGTCGACGGTGACCTTGGCCGAGACTTCGTAGTCGAACGCAGAGAGCGTCAGGCCGTCCTCGGTGGCTTCGAGCAGGACACCTGCGAGCACCGGAACCGGCGGGCGCTGCGAGAGACCTCGAACGGCCCACGCCACAGCTTCGGCCAACACATCACGTTCAACCCGGAGCTTCACGTCCACCGTCCTCGTCACTTCGTGGTTCGCCTACGTCGTGGGGAAGCGAGCGCAGGAGCACAGGTATTCGCGGTGAGCTTAACGCAGGTGGAGCTGACGCCCCAAGCGTCGAGGAGCTGCCCGAGGCGGTCGCCGCAGTTGGCCTGGGTGTGGATTCGTGGGGCGCTTGATCGCGATGGAGAAAGAGTTGGTCGTCGTCATAGGGGGTGTGGATTCTGGGGACAACCACATCTGTGCCGGGAATCCCGCGGTTTCCGGTTGTGGGCAGCGTGGGGATGGTCGTTGGGGACGACACAGTGGGGGTGGGGACGGATTTTTCGCGTCCCCAGACGCCGACGGCGCTCAAGGGGTGTTATCCCCTGATTTCGACCGTTGTCCACGGAGTTATCCCCAGATTCTGTGGAAAAGCGTGTGACGAAGGAGTCCTGCTCATGTGGGGCAGGTGAATCACAGTGGTGTTGTCCACAAATCCACAAGGATGTCCCCAGGGGGAGTTTCGCGGAATGTCGGGGCTTCTCCGGCTGTGATGGGGCGTCCGAGCGGTCGTTGCCCACAGCGTCCCCAGGGTTGTCCCCAGAACCTGTGGACGACCCCGACTATCGGCCCCAAGCTCAAGACCGACGGGACGAGCCGGGGACAGTGCGTCGGACGCTCTGACGGAGCGCGTTGACGGGGCGGGTCGAGACGAGGTGCCACAGCCACATCGCGGCCCCGAGCATGACGAGACCGAGCGCCGTGACCGCCATCGTCCAGGCGCTCTCGGCCGCGAAAGGAGCCACGAGACCTGCCACGAGAGCGCTTGTCACGAGGTTGACGAAGGTGCCCGCCGACGCCGCGCTTCCGCGGGCGTGGGGGAACTGGTCGAGCATGGCAATTTGCAGGGTGGGCAGGGACAGCCCGATCCCATAGGCGATGAGAGCGGGAGCCACGATGGCCCACGGCAGGACGTCGCCGACCGGCGTCACCGAGACAATGGCGCCCGCTGAGGCCGCGAGGAGGGCGAAGCCCAGGCCGTAGGTGATCTGACGGTCGCTCGTCACCCGTCCGGCGAGCAGTCCACTCGTCCAGGATCCGGTGATCATGCAAGCCACCATCGGGACGAAGAACACCCAGAAGTCTGATTCGCCGAGACCGAGCAGTCCGATGAGGAACAACGGTGCGGCGGAGATGTAGAGGAACTGGCCCGCAAAGGAGAACGCGGCTGCGAAGGCCACGCGCATGAAGCGGCCGCTCCGCATTGCGGCGAGCAGCCCAGACACGAGTGAGCCCACGCGCAGCGGCGTCCGGTGCTCGGCGGGGAGGCTTTCCGGCAGAGAAAGAGCAACCGAGACGGCCATGATGATGCCGAAGGCGACGAGGAACCAGAAGATCGTGCGCCAGGAGCCCACCTGGAGGAGGAGCCCGGACAGGACGGGCGCCACGGCCGGTGCGACACCGAAGATCATCGAGACCTGGCTCATGAGTCGCTGCGCTTCCACTCCCTCGAAGAGGTCACGGATGACGGTTCGCGCGATGATCTGCCCTGCACCGGCCGCGAACCCTTGGAACATGCGGAAGACGAGCAGCATCGTCAGGGAGGTCGACAGGGCGCACCCGATGGAAGCGACGACGTAGACGCCGATGCCGATGAGCATGACGGGACGCCTGCCCAGGGCGTCGGAGATGGGGCCGTGGAGCAGGCTCATCAGCGCGAAGGCGAGGAGGTAGACGCTGACGACCAACTGCATCGCGGCTGGTTTCACGTGAAACTCCGCACCCATTTCGCCGAAGGCGGGCAGCGGCGCATCGACGTTGAACGGGCCGAACATCGACAGGCCGGCCAGGATGAGGGTCAGCAGGACGCCGGCGCGCCGTGGGGCGGAAGTCACCGACCGAGCCTACGAGAGAGGGTGTGTTTCACGTGAAACACACCCTCGTGGATCAAGCGCTGCGGCGCCTGATCTGTGTCGTCAGCTCGGTGATCTGGTCGTAGATCGGCTGACGTTCGCCGATGAGCTGGCGGATCTTCTTCTCCGCGTGCATGACGGTGGTGTGGTCACGTCCACCGAAGTGCTGCCCCAGTTGGGGGAAGGAGTGCTCGGTCAGTTCACGCGAGAGATACATCGCGATCTGGCGCGCGGTGACGAGGTTGCGCGAGCGGGACGTGCCCTTGATGTCGTCCACCGTGACACCGAAATAGACGGCCGTCTCGGAGATGATCTGATGCACCGTGATCTGCCCGGTCTCACTCGGTACGACGTCCTTGAGGACGAACGCCGCCTTGGCCCGGTCGACCGGCTCCTTCTGGAGCGAGGCGTACGCAGCGACGCGGATGAGCGCGCCCTCGAGCTCTCGGATGTTCGTCGAGATCTTCGAGGCCACGAGTTCGAGGACGTCGTCGCCGATGTCCATGCGCTCGGCGTTGGCCTTCTTGCGCAGGATCGCGATGCGGGTTTCCAGTTCGGGAGGGTGCACGTCCGTCGTGAGGCCGGACTTGAACCGGCTGCGCATGCGGTCGGCGAACGTGGTCAGCTTCTCCGGCGGCTGGTCGGAGGTGAGCACGATCTGCTTGCCCGAGGAGTGCAGAGCGTTGAACGTGTGGAAGAACTCCTCCTGCGTCTGCTCCTTGCCCTGGAGGAACTGGATGTCGTCGATGAGCAGGACGTCGACGTTGTCGCGGTAGCGGCGCTGGAAGGTGGCCGCACGGTCGTCGCGGATGGAGTTGACGAAGTCGTTCGTGAACTCCTCGGAGCTGACGTAGCGCACCCGCAACTTGGGGTGGTAGTCGTGCACGTAGTGCCCGATGGCGTGCAGCAGGTGGGTCTTGCCGAGGCCCGAGTCACCGTGGATGAACAGCGGGTTGTAGGCCTGGCCGGGCTCCTCGGCGATCGCGATGGCGGCCGCGTGGGCGAAGCGGTTGCTGTCACCGATGACGAACGTGTCGAAGGTGTACTTCGGGTTGAGCCGTGGCGAGTATTCCTCGTCGCTCGGCGGCGGAGCGTCCGTGCGGCCACCCACGGAACGGGGGGGCAGAACGACGCCGGGGTGCGCCGATCGAGGACGCGGAACCTGCTCGGCCGCGATCTGGGAGCCGCCCGGCAGCGAGAATCCGAGTGTGCCGTCGGAGTGGTCGGGCTCCTGGGCGTTCATGTCGGGATTCGCATCTGCGCCAGTCTGTGCAGCACCTTCCGCATCGGCGCCCGCGCCGTCGAGTTCCTGGACTGCGGCCTGAAGGCTCTCGTCGACGGAGATGGCGACGCGAACCTGCTGTCCGAGCTGGTTCGAGAGTGCCTCGGCGACCTGGTCGCGCAGCGGACCTTCGAGCATGCGCTTGGTCTGTTCGAAGGGAACGGACAGCAGGACGTTCTCACCGATCAGGCCGACGAAGCGCGTGAGGTTGAGGAAGGCTCGGTCACGAGAACCGATGCCGTGCTTGCTCATTTCCGCCAGGGCGGCGTGCCACGTGCGTTCGTAGTCGACGGGTTCGTCGGTGGTCACGAAGGCTCCTCCTGGTGCGGTGCTCGTCTGTGGAACGCCCATACTAAGGGTGGTTTCCACAACGTTATCCACAGCCTGTGTACCGGAGTGTCGCGGCTTCGGGGCGCTGGAGAGGACAACGGGTTTGCTTCCGGACACGTTAACGGCGTGTCGACTGGATTTCACCCCGCCCGTATGAATCACACATGTGTTAGTTGCGCGTGCGCGCCGTTGAACATCGAGTCGCGCGTGTGTCGTTTTGACCGGCTTGGTCGCGGCCCGTACAGTTGACGGCGATTGTCTGCGCCCCAAATGGGGCTCGGGTCGAGACGCGCACATCGCCACATCGCCCGAAACAACCGAGAAATCGGCGGCGCGACAACTAGACCACCAGTACGACGGCGACGCGTCAGCGCTCGCCCATTTCATCGGAGATCGACGTGAGCAAGCGCACCTTCCAGCCCAACAACCGTCGCCGCGCCAAGACGCACGGCTTCCGTCTGCGTATGCGTACCCGCGCCGGCCGCGCCATCCTGGCCAACCGCCGCGCCAAGGGCCGCAGCAAGCTCTCCGCCTGAGCCTCGGCGGCAACGGCCGTGCTGCCAGCGCCTCACCGTCTGCGTGACGCCGGGCAGTACCGCGCCGTTCTGCGGAATCGCCGCTCCGGTCGAGCCGGCGGTTCGCTGCTCGTGGTCCAGATGATCGACGCCGACGCGTCCGGCCTCGCGCACCCGGAAAGGGTGGGGCCGCGCGTCGGTTTTGTCGTATCCAAGGCCGTCGGAAACGCGGTGGTTCGCTCGCGCACGAAGCGGGTGCTGCGTCATCTCGTGCGTGACGAGTTGTCTCGCCTCGATCCGAGTCTCGACATCGTCGTGCGCGCCAACCCGGCCATCGCCGGCGCCGGCACTGACGCCGTCCGTGCCGAACTGCAGCGCATGCTCACGAAGGCGCACAAGCGGATTCGGACCGACGACGGCGTTCCACGTGAAACGGCGAGTGCCGGAGCGGAGCGATGACGACGTCCACGGCCGACGATGTGACGGGTTGGCGACATGTTGCCGTCTGGCCCCTGCTCGTCATCGTGCGCTTCTATCGCCGCTGGATCTCGCCCGCGCTACCTGCTACCTGCCGGTTCTACCCGACGTGCTCGTCCTACGGCCTCACGGCGCTCACCCGGTTCGGGCCGATCGAGGGCACCTGGCTCACCCTGAAGCGTCTCGCGCGCTGTCACCCCTGGAACCCCGGCGGGGTCGACCACGTTCCACCGAAGGGCCACTCGGCCCACGGGGAGCACGGACGGTCCGACGCCGCACCTGCACCCGTCAAAGCGAAGGATGATTGATGCTTGACACCCTGCTCTATCCGCTCGAGTGGTTCGTCGCCGCCATCATGGTCGGCTGGCACAAGCTCTTCACCCTCGTCGGGCTGCCTGAAGCGTCGGGCTGGACTTGGGCCCTCTCGATCGCCGGACTCGTGATCGTCCTGCGTATCTTGCTCATCCCGCTCTTCGTCAAGCAGATCCACGCCTCGCGCCGCATGCAGCTCGTGCAGCCCGAGATGCAGAAGATCCAGAAGAAGTACAAAGGCAAGAAGGACCCGGAGTCCCGCCAGAAGCAGCAAGAAGAAATGATGGAGTTGTACCGGACCACCGGTACCAACCCCATGGGTTCCTGCATGCCGATTCTACTGCAGGCACCGTTCTTCTTCGCGCTCTTCCGCGTGCTCAACAACCTCGACGACATCGCCCGCGGTGACCGTGGGCCCATCGGCTTCCTCACGAAGGAGCTCGCGAGCCAGGCCGAGAGCTCGACTCTTCTCGGAGCGAAGCTCTCGTCCACCTTCATGGGAACGTCGGGTTGGGGTGCAGCCAAGTGGGTCGCCGTCCTGCTCATCATCCTCATGTCGGCGACGTCGTTCATCACGCAGCACCAGCTCATGCGCCGCAACATGCCGAAGGCCGCGCTCGAGGGCCCGATGGCCAAGCAGCAGCAGATCATCATCTACCTCATGCCGCTGTTCTTCGCGATCTCCGGTGTGAACTTCCCGATCGGTGTTCTCATCTACTGGTTCGTCACGAACCTGTGGACGATGTTCCAGCAGTGGTACGTCATCCGTCGAATGCCGACCCCGGGTTCGGACGCCGAGAAGAAGCTCGAGGAGCGCAACCGTTCCAAGGGCCGTGAGCACAAGACCGTGACGATGGACGACCTGCGCAAGGAGAACGAGGGCAAGCCGAAGACGCGTTTCCAGCAGGCGATGGACCGCGCTCAGGAGCAGGCCAAGGCGCAGCAGGCCGCGAAGAGCGGTGCCACGCCGGCGTCCGCTAAGAAGGACAAGTCGGTGAAGACCGCGGACACCTCCACTGAGGTTTCCAGCCCGGTCAAGGAGAACGTCCGTCCGGCCAAGGCCCAGCAAACCGGCCCGCGTAACCAGCCCAAGAAGAACACCCCGCGCGCGAAGCGCAAGAAGAACTGAAAGCAGAGGTAGCAAGGATGTCCGAGAACACCTCCGCGCGTTCCGACGTGACGAACCTCGAGCGCGAGGGCGAGATCGCTGCCGACTTCCTCGAGAAGCTGCTCGACATCGCCGACCTCGACGGTGACATCGACGTCGAGGTCGACGGTGACCGCGCGTCCGTCTCCATCGTCGACTCCGAGGAGGGGCAGGTGCCCCGCTCGCTCGTCGGTTCGAACGGCAAGACCCTCGATGCGCTGCAGGAACTCATGCGCCTCGCCGTCCAGGCCGAGACGGGTGAGCGCAGCCGCGCGATGCTCGACATCGCCGGCCACCGCGCCGAGCGACGCTCGACGCTGGAGACCAAGGGCGCCGAGGCCGTCGCGCGCGTCAAGGAATCCGGCGAGAAGGTCGAGATGGAGCCGATGAGCGCGTTCGAGCGCAAGGTCGTCCACGACGTCGTGCTGGCCGCCGGTCTCACCTCCGAGTCCGAGGGCACCGAGCCGAACCGCTACGTCGTCGTTCTTCCGAACTGACGTTTCACGTGGAACGACCGGACGTGAACACCCCGGAGGAGACACCGACGATCGGTGAAGCGGCTCCACCGCCGCCCACTCCGGATGCCGCACGAGAGTTCCTCGGTGCGCGTGTCGACGTCATGGAGCGCTACGTCGCGCACCTGTGTGACACAGGGGTGACGCACGGCCTCGTCGGGCCACGTGAGGTTCCGCGCATGTGGGAACGGCACGTGCTCAACTGCGCCGTCGTCCATCCCGGTATTGCGGACGAGAGCGCCGTCGCCGATATCGGCGCCGGCGCCGGACTGCCCGGCTTGGTGCTCGCCATCGCACGGCCGGACCTGCGCTTGACGCTCGTCGAGCCGTTGCTGCGCCGCACCGTCTGGCTCGAGCGCGTCATCGACGACCTCGAACTCGACAACGTCGAGGTGGTGCGGGCTCGGGCTGACGAGTTATGGGGCAAGCGTTCGTTCGACGTCGTCACCTCCCGTGCCGTGGCCCGGATAGGCGAACTCGCCCGATGGTCGTTGCCCCTCGTTCAGCGGGGTGGCGAGATGTTCGTGCTCAAGGGTTCGAGCGCGGCTCTCGAACGGGACGAGGACGCCTCGATCCTGCGCAAGCTCAAGGTCGTCGAGGCGGACGTCGAGACGTGGGGCGCCGGAATTGTCGACCCGGAGACCGTCACCCTGCGCCTGAGTGTCGAGGGCGTGGCACCGCAGCTCACCCGGAAGCAGGCCGGAACCGGCCCGTCAACGGCGAAGAAGAAGGCGGCGCGCAGACAGGGTCGTCGCGACTGAGCCCAGTTTTCTTGACGTTGTCCCCAGGTGTGCCGGCTAGCCGGCACACCTGGGGACAACTGCGTTCGGGGCCGTTCGCGAAGGTGACACAATGGGCGGGCTCGTCAACGCGACTTCAAGGAGAAACGGTGACAACGACCGCACCCGTGGGCTGGCCGGCGATCACGCCGGGCGCCGCTGAATCTGCCTCTTCACCGACACCGGTGGGATGGCAGGGGTTGCCGACGTCGGCCGTTGAGGAAGTCGTCGTCGAGACCGCTGTCGACATTGTCGGCGCCCCTCGTGATTCACGTGAAACGAGGATGACGAACTCGGAAGGCGCAGAGTCAGTAGTGCTCGACCCGCAGACGCCGGTGCAGGCGGAGGCGCTCGAGCCGATCGCCGAGACCCCTGCTCCTGAGAACGATCCAGATGCCCGACGTGATGTTCCGGCGGCCGATGCTTCAGGCGTCGCTCCCTCCGAGGCGAAGGGCTACGACATCCTCCTCGGGAGCCACGATGTTTCCCGTGAAACATCGCAGGTGGATCAGCCCGCGGTGACACAGCAGGACGGCGCTTCGACACACAAGCTCGAGGAAGTCGCCGTCGAGGACGAGGCCGCGGTGGGTGACGCGGCAACGACCGTCACCGAGGTACCGGCGGCAGATCCGGCCGAGGCGAGCGAGCCCGCCTACGTGCCTCGGCATCACGCGTCGGGGGCCGACATTTCGGCCTCTTCGGAGGGTGCAACGGCACCGGCGTCGACCGAGTCGGCCACCGCGGCCGGCGCCCTCAGCGCACCTGCTTCCACTGACGACGATGCTGCGCAGATCCCGGCCGACACCGCCTTGGCCGCTCAGGCTCTGCCCTCCCGCAAGGCTCGCCGAGCCGGACGACCGCGGGTGCCGAGTTTTGACCGCGTCACGGACGATGCCTGGCGCGAACAGGAACCCGACGAGGACGAGCCGGCGGTTCCCGCTTATGCCCCTCTCGGGTCGACCGTTACGCACGAGACGTCCGGCCAGGACATGACGACGAGCGAGGAACCCATGGAAACGCCGCTCGCGCAGAGCTCCGACGGGGAGCAGGAGGTCCGGGCACGCGCGGCCCGCGCCGCCCTCACGAGTGTGGAACGACTTCCGCGTCCGGCCCACCCGCGGGTGCTGACTGTGGCCAACCAGAAGGGTGGCGTCGGCAAGACGACGACCACGGTCAACGTGGCCGCCGCCCTCGCCCAGGCCGGCCTCCAGGTCCTCGTCATCGACATCGACCCCCAGGGCAATGCGTCCACGGCACTGGGCATCGAGCACCACTCGGACGTGGCGAGTGTCTACGACGTCATCGTCGAGGGCACGCCCCTGGCCGACGTTGTCCAGGAGTGCCCGGAGATCCCGGGCCTGTGGTGCGCTCCTGCCACCATCGACCTGGCCGGCGCGGAGATCGAACTCGTCTCGCTCGTCGCCCGCGAGTCGCGCCTGCACCGGGCGATCAACGCGCAACTTGCGGCAGCGAGTGACGAAGACCGCTACGACTACGTCTTCATCGACTGCCCGCCGAGCCTCGGCCTGCTCACGGTCAACGCCTTCGTGGCGGCTGACGAGGTCTTCATCCCGATCCAGTGCGAGTACTACGCGCTCGAGGGGCTGAGCCAGCTCCTCAAGAACATCGAGATGATCAAGATGCACCTCAACCCGGGCCTGCACGTCTCGACGATCCTGCTCACGATGTACGACGGACGCACCAACCTGTCCGCGCAGGTGGCCGAAGAGGTGCGCACGCACTTCCCGGACCAGGTGCTCGGCGCCCTGGTGCCGCGTTCGGTGCGAATCTCGGAAGCACCGAGCCACGGCGAGACGGTCATGACGTACGACCCGTCGAGTACCGGCGCTCTCAGCTACCGCGACGCTGCGAGGGAGATCGCGCTGCGCGGCACAGAGGTTCCGGAACCCTCCGGACGTATCGGCCGATGACGCCCACACACCACCCCGCCGGCTCGACCGGCATGTTCGGATCACGAGCCGTGAGCGGTTCGATCGACTCAGTAGGAAGTGGACTGCGATGAACGACAAGCGACGCGGCCTCGGGCGAGGTCTCGGTGCCCTCATCCCCAACGCGACCGAGCCGACACGGGTGACGCGACCCACCGACGTCTTCTTCACCGAGAGCAAGCGCGAGCAGGCTGCTCAGGAGGCCGCTGCGGCCCCCGCAGCCCGTGAGTCGCGCTTCAGCGAGGCCCTCACGCCCCGCCCCTCGTACACCCAGCCGCGCGAGACCGAGCCCCGCACGGCGCCGCGCTCGGCCACGCACCGACGTGATGACCTCGCGGCCGCGGCGGCCGCGGTGACGCAGCCCGCCGGCAAGGCGCCCACCGTTTCACGTGAAACGGAGATCGAGAAGCTCGAGAACGCCACGCCGAGCGAGACGCCGACCGCAAAGGAACAGCCGGAGCTCGCTCCCGTGCCCGGCGCCGAGTTCGCCGAGATCGCCCCTGCACTCATTCGTCCGAACCCGAAGCAGCCGCGGTCGGTGTTCGACGAGGAACACATGGCCGAGCTGGTCCACTCGATCGGCGAGATCGGCGTTCTCCAGCCCGTCGTCGTGCGTCCCGTGCCGGCGGAAGACCCCGAGCACGCGACGACACCGTACGAGCTCATCATGGGTGAGCGCCGTTGGCGCGCCTCGCAGGAAGCCGGCCTCGAGGCCGTACCGGCCATCGTCCGTTCGACCACGGACGAGGACCTGCTGCGCGACGCGCTGCTCGAGAACCTCCACCGCAGCCAGCTCAACCCGCTCGAAGAGGCCGCCGCGTACGCGCAGCTGCTCGAGGACTTCGGCTGTACGCACGACGAACTCGCCTCGAAGATCGGTCGCAGCCGCCCGCAGATCTCCAATACGATCCGTCTGCTCAAGCTGCCCCCGGTCGTCCAGCGTCGTGTCGCAGCAGGCGTGCTGTCGGCCGGCCACGCCCGGGCCCTGCTCGGCATGAGCGACCCGGCCGCCATGGAGCGTCTCGCCCAGCGCATCGTCGCCGAGGGCCTCTCGGTGCGTGCCACCGAGGAGATCGTCGCGATCGGTGAGGACAAGAAGCCCCGCCGCACTGCCACGCCGCGGGAGTCCAACCCGGCGCTCGACGACCTCGCGTCGAACCTGTCGGACAAGCTCGACACGCGCGTCGGCATCACGATGGGCAAGAACAAGGGCAAGCTCACCGTCGAGTTCGCCTCCGTCGACGACCTCAACCGCATCATGGACGCCCTCGGGATCGATCGTGGCTGAGCGCAAGAACCCCACGCCGGACGGCGATCTGCCCGAGAACCCCGAAGCCAAGGGCGCTCAGGGGGAGCACCTGAACCCCGACGGCAGCAGTGTCCTCGACTCGACGCAGGACGGACGCTTCACCCGCGACGACGTCGCGAACTCCCCGTTCCAGCAGGGCACGGACCCGTTGAGCGACCGGGCGATCGATCGGCGCACCGGTCGTCCCTCGATCCAGCTCATCGTCTTCGCGATCCTGGCCGTCGTATTCGGGTACTTCTTCGTCAGCGACCTCATCAACGGCGAGTGGCTGAAAGCCGTCCTCGGCGTGGCAGTGCTGGGCATCTGTGCGGTCGCAATCACCCGTGAGCTGCGGGGTGGGCGTCCCCGCGACTGACCGAACCATGCCCGCTCGAGCGGGCGAGCGCACCGGCCCCACGTCCGACGCCGGGCGTGGGGCCGCTGTGCACACCCGCACAGACACACGGAACATCTGACGAAACACCGGCGTCTTCAACCAGTTTCATTCCGGCATCGGCTCTCTGCGCACCGTAGGGTACGGGGCATGGAAGCAGCAGCCGACTTCATTGCGACGATCAACGACAAGTTCTGGTATCTCGTCATCGCCCTGCTCGTGGCTGCGGGCCTCTGGTATTCGGCGCGCACCCTGGTGGTCCAGGTGCGGCTGCTGCCGGAGATGTTCCGAGCCATCAAGGAGAAGCCCTCCGGTGCCGGCGAGAACGACGGGATCTCGGCGTTCCGCGCCTTCACCATCTCCGCGGCGTCCCGCGTGGGTACGGGCAACATCGCCGGTGTCGCGGTAGCCATCGCCATCGGTGGCCCCGGCGCCGTGTTCTGGATGTGGATGCTCGCCATCCTCGGTGGTGCCACCGCGTTCATCGAGTCCACGTTGGCGCAGCTCTACAAGGTGCGCGGCAAGGACGGCTACGTCGGTGGTCCGGCGTACTACATCCGCGAAGGCTTGGGCCGCAAGGGCATGGCCGCAACCTTCGCCGTCGTCATCACCGTGACGTACGGCTTCGTCTTCAATGCCGTGCAGGCCAACTCAATCAGCGCCTCGGTGCAGGCCAACTTCGACGACGCCAAGGGCCTGGCCTGGGTCATCGGGCTCATCGTCGCCGCGCTGACCGCAGCCGTCATCTTCGGCGGCGTGCGTCGCCTCTCTGCCGTCACGGAGATCATCGTGCCGGTCATGGCTGTCGCCTACGTCGGCGTGGCGCTCGTCGTCGTCGCGATGAACATCGGCGAGGTTCCGGCGATGATCGGCCACATCGTCGGTCACGCCCTCGGCTTCGAGCAGATCACGGGTGCTGCGTTCGGTGCGGCCCTCATGCAGGGCATGCGTCGTGGTCTGTTCTCCAACGAGGCCGGTATGGGTTCGGTGCCGAACGCCGCCGCAACCGCAGAGGTATCGCACCCGGTCAAGCAGGGTCTCGTGCAGGCCTTGGGCGTCTACTTCGACACGATCATCGTGTGTTCGGCGACGGCGTTCATCATCCTGCTGACGCAGCCTAAGTACGGCGTGAGCGACCCGGAGGGCATCGGACTGACGCAGACCGCCCTCCAGTCGCAGGTCGGATCGTGGGCCGGGCCGTTCCTGTCGATCGTCATCTTCTTCCTCGCCTGGTCGTCGATCCTCGGCAACAGCTACTACGGTGAGGCGAACATCCGCTTCCTCACCGAGTCCAAGCCGGGCGAGGGCCTGCTCACGGCGTTCCGTGTCGGCGTCCTCGTGTGTGTCGTCGGCGGTGCTCTTGGTTCGGTGGCCCTCGTGTGGAACCTCGCGGACCTCGCGATGGGCATCATGGCCACGATCAACCTGCTCGCCCTGCTCCCGCTCGGCGGGCTGTCCGTGGCGCTGCTCAAGGACTTCCTCACGCAGCGTGCCGCCGGCAAGGATCCCGTGTTCGAACGCTCGAGCCTCCCGCAGGCGAAGAACGTCCAGCTCTGGGACGCGCCCCCGGCGCGCAGCGCAACACCCGAGTGATCGGCGCCTGACCTTCGTCAGCGCTCGACACGAAAGACTGCGGCCCCCGTCGATTCGACGGGGGCCGCAGTCTTTGCTGAAAGCGATGATCAGCCGATGAAGGGCTCGAGCTCGCGCAGGAGCTTCGGCTTCGGCATGGCACCGACGATCGTCTTGACGACCTCGCCGTTCTGGTAGACGTTCATCGTCGGGATACCCGTGATGCCGTACTTGGCGGACGTCGCGGGGTTCTCGTCGGTGTTGAGCTTGAAGACCTCGATCTTGTCGCCGTTCGCGGCGGCGATCTCCTCGAGGATCGGCGCGATGGCGCGGCACGGGCCGCACCATTCGGCCCAGAAGTCGACGAGGACGGGCTTGTCGTTCTTGAGAACGTCAGCCTCGAACGTGGCGTCGGTGGTGGGCTTGGTGGTTGCCATGGGGCATTCCTTCCGGGACGTCGGTCAGTGCTGGTGAAGAGGAACGGTGGGGACGACGCGCGTCAGCGCGGCTCGTCCGTGCCCTGCGGCTCTGCGGTGAGGGACGCGTCGGGCTTGGGCTCGCCGGCGGCGTCGAGCGAGGCGAGGAAACGCTCCGCGTCGAGGGCGGCCGAACAGCCGGAACCGGCGGCCGTGATGGCCTGACGGTAGACGTGGTCGACGAGGTCGCCGCAGGCGAAGACGCCGTCGACGTTCGTGTGCGTCGTGCGGTCCTTGACGAGGACGTAACCCTCGTCGTCAAGGTCGATCTGGCCGGTGACGAGTTCGTTGCGCGGCAGGTGGCCGATGGCGATGAACAGACCCGTGGTCTCCTGCTCGCGCTCCTCGCCGGTGACGGTGTCGCGCAGCGTGACGCTCGAGACCTTGGCGTCGCCGTGGATCGCGACGACCTCGCTGTTCCACGCGAAACGGATCTTCGGGTCCTTCTCGGCGCGCTCGGCCATGATCTTGGAGGCGCGCAGCTCGTCGCGGCGGTGCACGAGGGTGACGCTGTTCGCGAAGCGCGTGAGGAACGTGGCCTCCTCGACGGCGGAGTCGCCGCCGCCGACGACCATGATGTCCTGGTTGCGGAAGAACGCACCGTCACACGTGGCGCACCACGAGACGCCGTGACCCGACAGGCGCTTCTCGTCGGGCAGACCCAGCTCGCGGTAGGCCGAGCCCATGGCCAGGATGACGGCGTTCGCCCTGTGAACGACGCCCTCACCGTCGGTGACGGTCTTGACATTGCCCGTGAGGTCGACGGCGGTGACGTCGTCACGCACGAGCTCGGCGCCGAATCGCTCGGCCTGGGCGCGCATGTTCTCCATGAGGTCCGGGCCCATGATGCCGTCGGAGAAACCGGGGAAGTTTTCCACCTCGGTGGTGTTCATGAGCGCGCCACCGGCCGTCACGGAGCCCTCGAACACGAGGGGCTCGAGGTTGGCACGCGCCGCGTAGACGGCAGCGGTGTACCCGGCGGGGCCGGAGCCGATGATGATGAGGTTGCGCACGGCCTGGTCGCTCACGAAAGCTTCCTTCGTCGGTTTGATGCGGTTCGCGTAGGTCAACGCACTCTATCCGCGCGTCATTCCCCGGCGCACACGCGCGCTCGGCATCAGGTGGAGATGGGCGTCGGCCCCGCCTTGAGGTCATCGGCCTTGCTGCACGTGCGCGAGACGACCCAGGCCGTCTTCTTGCCGTCCTTGACCGTGACGACGATGACGGCGGGCTGGCCGTCGTAGGAACCGAAGTCGGCGTACACCTTGTCCGGCGCCTGCGCGAGGCCGACGTCGACGGCGTCGAGGCAGGACTGCACACCGGTGCCGGTGGCCAGCGGGCCGAGCGACTGGGCGTCGGCCTGCTTGGGCTCGATCGGGGTGCTCGTCGACGTGGGCAGCGAAGCCGCCTGCGTGGCGAGGGAGTCCGACGTGTACTGCGTCTCGGTCTGGGTGACGCGCACCCGCGAGGCGTAGTTCTGCGTGCCGTCGTTCGCTCCGCTGCTCACCGACGACGACGGGCTCGGGCCGTCAGCGACCTGGGCGTCGTCGTTGCCGCCGAGCGACTTCGAGACGCCGACGGCACCGATGGCGACGGCGGCCGCAGCACCGAGCGCGAGCGCGGCCTTGCCGAAGCCACCCTTCTTGCGGGCACGGTGCGCGTCGAGCGAGGCGACGGAGTGATCACGCTCGGACTCGGCGCGTGCGGACGTCTCCGCTGCGGGACGGGCAGGCG
Organism: Dermacoccus sp. PAMC28757; assembly: GCF_014302635.1. NCBI lineage: Bacteria > Bacillati > Actinomycetota > Actinomycetes > Micrococcales > Dermacoccaceae > Dermacoccus > Dermacoccus sp. PAMC28757. The sequence goes on from NZ_CP060292.1 coordinate 653,582, forward strand.
CGGGACGCGACGGTGTCACGGACGCCGGACGCGTGGCGTCGGGGTCGTACTCGGTACGCTGCGCGGATTCGGTGCGACGCGGACGGGCCGGCAGCGGCACGACGGTGGAGCTGCCGGACGAGGCCCGCTTGCTCTCGTCGAATCCGGAGGCGCGGTCGCCGAACTCAGCCTTGAACGCCTCACGCATACGCGCCTCGACATCGCTGGGCATGGCGAGTTCGGGCCCGTCCTCGGCTGCGCTGCGGCGCAGCAGAGCCGAGATCTCGTCCTGGACGTGTTCGGGTGCGAGGTCGGCGGGCTGCTCTTCCTTCGAGCGGCCGCTGTTGGCCGCCTCCCACTCGTCACGGAAGTTCCGGGTCATCTCGGGCCTCCTTTCTGCTGGGCATACGTTCGCTTCATGGTCTCCGACGCGAGGGACGTCGCTTCGGTTCCATCACGGTTCGAGAATTTTTCTGAACGTTGCGTGAGGAGCCGGCGAGGCGCGTTCAGGTGACCCGGAGGAGCGCGGCCAAAGCGGTGCGCCCACGGGCGCAGCGGGACTTGACGGTGCCTTCGGCGATGCCGAGTTGTTGGGCGACCTCGGCGACGGACAGGCCCTCCATCTCGAGCAACACGAGGCAGACGCGCTGGCCCTGGGGGAGCTTGTCGAGGGCCTCGCGCACGTCGAGGCGGACGTCGGTTTGCGCGTGTTCGTCGCGTTTGTCGGCGATGTCGTACTCCGGCCACTCCTGCGTGGGCTTGAGCCGGCGGAGTCGATCGAGGGAGGAATTGACGATGATGCGGTGCAGCCACGTGGAGAACTGGGCGTCGCCGCGGAAGGAGTCGATGCGTCGGAACGCAGCGATGAAGCCTTCCTGGACCGCGTCTGCGGCGAGCTCCTGGTCGCGGGTCGTGCGCAACGCCACGGCCCACATCTTGTCCTTGTAGCGCTCGAACAGCACTCCGAAAGCGTCGGCGTTGCCCTCGCGATACGCGTCGACGAGAGCGACGTCGCTCAACTCGCGAAGTTCGTAGCCGTTCACTTCTCTACCGAGACCTCGGAGACGGCCGACTGGTAGTAGGACGTGCCGGGCGCGAGGCTCTGCGTCGTGATGAAGATCGTCACGTAGCTTCCCTTCGCAGTGGACGAGATCGTCTGCTGGCTCGTCGCATTCGAGACCGAACCCACCTTCTTGCCCGCGGTGCCGGGCGCGTCACCGACGTAGACGTCGGCGGTGAGCGGCTGGCCCTCACCCGGCGTGATCTTGATGCTCTTCACGTCGGTCGAGGTGCCGAGATTGAGTGCGAGGCCACCGTAACCCGGGTAACCGCCCCAGGGGCGGTTGCGATACAGAAGGCTCTTCCATGCTGTGCTGGTGTCACCGTCGACAGCCTGCGCCATCGAACTGGAGTCGTTGACGCGCATGCCGCGCTGATTGACGACGGAGGCGCTCTGGACCTTCACGGGAGTGCCGGCCCGACTGGCCGAGCCCGAGGGCGACGCGCCGGACGACGCAGCGCCCGAGGACGCGGAGCCGGAGTTGGACGCGGCAGGGGTGTCGGCATTACCACCGATGCCGCGGATGCCGAGGACAGCGAGCACGAGGGCACCGATGACGAAGAGCGCGACGATACCGAGCGCGAGCTTGCTGCTGCCCGCGTCGGGGTCGTCGGTGCCGCCGTGGAAACCGGGGACCGGCGGCTCGAGCTCCTCGAACGAGGGGTCGTACGTCGTGCGGTGGTAGGCCGCGTCCTCGTCATCGAGGGAGAACTGGGTGGTCTCGTCGGCGTCGAACTGGACCGGGCGGCCGATCATCGTCGCGTCCGCCGGATCCTGCTCATTCGCCGCACGGGGCGCGGGCTTGCGCGGCAGGGCTGCGCGCGGGCCCTCCGCCCGGGCGCCCGGATCGGTGTCGTCGTCGGCGTTGCTGAGTCGTCGAGCACCCTTGGCGGCGCCCGCGGTGCCTGCGGCGGCCAGGGCGGCCGCGCCGACGGCACCGACGCCGCGTCGGCCCTCACCCTCGGTGCGGTCGGCGGCACGACGCACGGTGAAGTTCTGGTCCTTCTCGTCCTCGTCGCCCGCGGCGTCGTCCGAGCGTCGTCCCTTGCCGGGTGCCGTGATCATCTGTGCCGACCAGGGGGCGAGCTGACGGGCGACCTCGCCTGGCGTGCGCGGTGTCTCGTCGTAGTTGAGCGACTGGCGGCACATCGTGTCGAGGTCGCTCGGGATGCCGTCGACGACCTCGGACGGGGTGGCGATCTGCCCGTCGGCGCGACGCTCGGCCACGGTGAGGCCCTTGAGGCCGGTGATCTCCTCGGCCTTGCCCGGCCACTCGCCCGTGAGCGCGGTGTAGAGCAGCTTGACGCACGCCGCCGCGTCACGCTTGGTGGCCTCGGCGGAGGAGATGTCGTCACGGCCGGCGAGGGCGCCTCCGACGGCGACCTGTGTGACGGCGATGGAACCGTCTGCGAGGCGCAGCACGTGGCGGGGGGAGAGTGTGAGGTGGTGCAGGCCCCGCTGACGCGCGGCTTCGAGGGCGCTCGCAGTCTCACCGACGATGCGGCGAGCCTCCTCCGGGTGCATGGCTTCGAAGCGGACGAGATCTGCGAGGCTGTGCGCGCCCGTGTGGGCCTCCTCGACGACGAAGGAGTGGTCGTCGTCGCTCCCTGCGTCGAGCACGCGCACGAGGCGGTCGTCCTCGACGCCGGCGGCGCGGCGGGCGCTGTCGAGCGCAGCCGCGGCATGGGAGGACTTGGAGCCGAATACCGTGATGGCGACCTCGCGGCCCAGCTTCTCGTCACGGGCGAGCCAGCGGGCGAGCCCGGGCGCGTCCGAGATCTCGGACGTCAGTTCGTACCGGTTTCCCAGCACTGTGCCCTTGGTGATGCCCTGCACTCGAACTCCTCGTCGTCGACGCCATCGATGTCGCTGCCGTCCGTGTACGACGCTGGACGTCGGGTGAGCGCGGGCGACAGCAGGCTCGGCTCATCCTAAGCAAGGGGCCTGACAACCGGCCGGTATCGCGGGGCGTTCGGCGCGCCGAACGCCGGGCCCCGTCGAGCGCGAAGCCCGCCGCCCCGAGGAGGGCCGGCGGGCTTCGAGGTCAGGAACGCTTGAGGCGCCGCGCGACGGGGCCGGTGAGGCTGTTGATCTCCTCCACCCGCAGGCGGTTCGCGACGAACAGGTACACCGCGAGGAAGATCGAGCCGACGACCGCGATCTCGAGGAAGGAACCGAAACGCGACACCGGCAGCGCGTCGTGCAACGGAAGCTGCACGAGGAAGCCGACAGCCGTGGCGAGCAGTGAGGCGATCGCGAGACGTACGTACGTGCGTACCGTCTCGGACATCGGCACGTGACCGATCTTGCGCTTGAGCAGGACGAAACCGACGGATGCCTGGACGACGTTCGACAACGTCTGCGCCAGGCCGACGCCGACGCCGACCCAGTGGACGCCGGGCTGGCCGAAGAAGTGGGCGCCCTGCAGCCCGGTCCAGTCGGTCAGCGCACGCCCGAAGATCTCCTCGGTGAGGTTGTGCCAGTTGAACCACGGGAGGGTGAGCCCGATGGCGGTGCCGGTGCACAGGATCTGCATCCAGAAGGGCGTCTTGGCGTCACCGTAGGCGTAGAACACGCGCTGGATGATGAGGCAGAGGCTGAACGGCACGAGGCCGATCATCATCGTGATGGCGATCGATCCGATGGCCCACAGGCTCGACTCGACCGGTCCGACCCACAGGCCCACGAGGGGGAAGACGAGGATGAAGCAGCCGAACGTCAGCATGACGGACGCGATACCCGACAGGCGGATACCCGTGGTCATGTCGTCCTTGACCTTTTGGGTCTCGCCGCGGCCGGCCGCCACCGACATGCGCGTGAACAGCGCCGTCACGAGGGAGAGCGTGATGAGCGAGTGGGGCAGGCTGAACAGGAGGAAGGCGTTGCTCTGGGCCGCCTTGTTCGGCTGGCCGTCGGGCTGGGAGGAGAGCAGCTGCGTCGTGACGACGAGGCCGATCTGCTGGACGATGACGGCGGCGAAGGCCCATCCGGCCATCGTCGAGGCGCTGCGCAGGCCGACGCCGCGGAACTGGAAGTTCGGCGAGTAGGTGTATCCCGCGCGCTTGAGGAGCGGGATGAGCACGACGGCCTGGGCGAAGATGCCCAACGTCGCGGGCAGCGCCAGCATGATCATCATTTGGGTCGTCATGCCGCTGAAGCCGGGCGTGTCGGCGCCGTGCGGGTACATGAGGATGTAGGCGGCGAGGCCCGCAATGATGACGACGTTCGCGAGGGCGGGGCTCCACATGAAGGCGCCGAAGCGACCCCGGGCGTTGAGCACCTGACCGAGGATCGTGTAGAGGCCGTAGAAGAAGATCTGCGGCAGACACAACAGGGTGAAGATCAAGGCCACGTGTGCCTTGTCGTCGGTCATGTTGTTGTTGTCGAAGAGGCGATAGACGAGTGGCGCCGCTGCCATGAAGACGACGGTGACGCCCGCCAGGATCATGAACGTCAGCGTGAGAATGCGGTCTGTGTAGGCCTTGCCGCCGTCGGAGTGCTCGAGCGCACGGGTGATCTGTGGAACGAGGACGGCGTTGATGACACCACCGGCGAGCAGCAGGTAGATGATGTTGGGAAGGGTGTTCGCGACGTCCCACGTGTTCGCCACGCCGGTGCTCAGACCGATGGCGGCCACCGTCATCGAGGTTCGCAGCAAGCCCAGAACGCGCGAGACGAGCGTGCCGGCCGCCATGATGGCCGAACTGCGCAGGATTCCGCCGCGCCCGCCCGTGTCGGCGGCCTGGTCGGCTGCGTTGCCACCGACCTCGCCGGGGGAGGTCTGTGGAAGCGCCTGGGTTGCGGGCGCACACCCTGTTTCACGTGAAACGCCGGCCTCGCGGCGCGAACGGCTCGAGACGTTGAGCGCGGCGTCGGCGTCGGTGTCCCACGTCTTCTCGGCCTCACGACGCTCCCGGTAGGCGTCGACGTCGGAGCGGGAGATGACCTGCGTGTGGTCGCTGCTCGCGTGGCTCCGACTCTCGTCGAGGTTGCGCAGCCACTGAGCCTCTTGGTCGGCCTCGAACCAGGCGTCGTAGGCCGAGCCGATGCTCGTGCCCGCGACGGAGGGCATCTGCGGCACGTGCCGTCGGGCGCTGGATTCGTACAGCGCGCCGAGAGAGCCGGGGCCGTCGTTCGACATGGGCAGGGTGCTCCTACAACTGGATGTCCCGCGCGAGCTCATCGCGTCGGCGGGTGCCCTTCTGCCTGTTGCGCACGAGGCCGTAGCAGAAGACGAGCAACGCCACGATACCGAGCACCCAGAAGATCCAGGTACCCGTGGGACGCGCGTTGATCTCGATCTCGGCCCCGTGCTTGTCGCTCTCGCCGAGGCGGACGTCCCCCGGGCCGGTGACCTTCGCGTCGACGCTCACGCGTCCGGCGGCCTGCGCAACCGTGGGGACGCGCACCGACGTCTGTCCCTTGCCGGGGATGTCGACGGCGTCCGGCTGGCTGCGGAAACGCACGGCGTAGGTCCGCGGCGTGAGGTTGACCTCGATGCCGTGGACGGCGCGGGCCAGGCCGTTCTTGACGGTGACGCTGATGGGACCGGAATCGGAGAAGAAGTTGACGCGTGACGGCACGACGGCGATCTGTTGGGGGATGGCGGAGACGGTCGACGACGCGTGCTCGACGAGACCGTCGACGTCGGCCGGGTCGCCGCGCCAGCGGGTGCTCGTCACCTGGTCGAGGTTGCGAGTCCAGGCGGGAACGATGTCATCGCCGTCCACGACGATCTCGGCCATTTTCGTCAGGGTGGCGAGGGTCCTGTCGGCAGTCGTGATGTCGCCGGCGTCGAAGGCGGGTGCGGCGACTCGCGGCCACACGGTTTCGGACGGCGGGGCCTGGGGTGCCAGATCGACGACGGGCGCCGAGGTGGATTCCTCGGTACTGAGAGCTGCCGGCTGCACCCAGGGTGCCTGCTCGAGAGCCGAGGCGATCGCCTTCAGCCGACCGACGGGGACGGTCTCGCGCCCGCCCATGATGACGAGCGAGCGCTCGGCGGTGGGCTGCTGCTGGTAGATCGCCAGACTCGATGCGCGCAGCGAGGCGGCGGCCTCGGCGTTGGACACGGACGCGTCGTTGAGCGTGCGGCTCAGCGGCGTGTTGTACCCGACCATCGTCACCTGATTCGTCGTGCGTCGTGTCGCCGAGGTGACGGCAGCGGCGTCGGTACGGTCGAGGGAGACGTTCGGGGTGAGAACGACGGGCCGCGAGCCACGCGTCTTCTGCCACGCGGCGGTCAACCGGGCGGTGGAGGCGGCGTCGAGCGGCGCGACAGGCGCCGCGACGACCGTCTCGGACAGTTCGGACAGCTCACTCGAGAGCGGACGCGAGAGCGAGCGTTCGAGGATCTTCTGCGACCCGGCGGGGCGCCGGGCGCTCGTCAGCGCGGAGAGGTCGGGGTCGCCGTAGGGCGTGAAGGCGATGCTCTGGTTGCCGGGACGCTCGGCGAGCTTGGCCCGCAGGTTCGCCGCCAGTTCGTCGACGCTCGCTGCGGGTCCGCTCGGCTGGGTGCCGGGCGACGTGGATCCCGAGTCGGCGGAATCCGTCGACTCCGAACTCTCTGAAGGCTCTGACGTGCCCGAGGAGTTCGACTTCGTTGAACCTTCGCTCGACGGCGACGCGGAGCCGGGCGCCGATTCGGACGGGCTCGGCGTGCCGTCGGACGTGGGGGAGGCAGACGGTGACGCCGGGCTCCCCTCCGTCGTTTCCTGCTCGGCCGTGGGGAGAGTGCCGTCCTGAGCCGCAGCGGGGTCGAGCACCGCAGGGTCGATGAGCCACGTGACGGGCACGCCAGGGTCGGAGGTGATGAGCCGCTCGATCGTCGAACCGGGGCCGATCGCCTTGCGCCACGCCTCGAGGCGTTCCTCGCCGGTGGCCGTGAGGAGCTTCGGGTCGTTCGGCAGGGTGACCGGCACGACGACGGACGCCGACATCCGCGTGAACGTGGCATCCTTCGCAGCCCACGAGACAAAGCTGTGGAGTCTCGTCGTGGGTCGGCCAGCACCGCGCAGTTCGATGCGCAGCGGCAGCGTCGCCATCGTGTAACTGAGGTCGAGTTCGCTCAAGGTGAGGGACAGCTTCACCGTCTCGGAGGCGCCGGGCGCGATCGTCGGCACATCGGCGTCGGCGGACGCCGACGCTCCGAGCGGTAGCTTTCCCTCCTCCCACCGCTGCTGCGCGGCGAGGGAGTCGAGAGGCCGAGTACCCACACGAGCACGCAGAGTGGCTCCGTCGATGGGCGTGTCACCGGTGTTCTCGACGATGACGCTCACGGTGGTGCCGGAACCCGTCGTCGCTGTGGCCGGAGCGCCGCTCGTCATCCACATCCGGACGTCGCCGTTGGTGACGATTCCGGGCCGTGGGAGCGCGCTGACGTTCGAGCGGGGGTTCGGCGGTGCGGCGCTCGCAGCAGGAGCGAGGCCGAGGAGCGCGAGCAGGCAGACGAGGGCCGCCACGAGCGCGCGGGCCGACGCGGAGCGTGTCATCTGGGGGCCGGAACCGATCAATGTCCGGTGAGCCGGGCCCAGGCGGTGGCTGCGATGCGGCGCTCGTTGGGGAAGGTCAGCTGTTCGTGGGCGCGGTCGAGGCGGAACCAGCGCGCGTCGATGGCCTCGTGGTCGGGGTCACCTTCGATGCTGATCTCTCCGCCGACCGCTTCGAGCAGGTAGTGGTGGACCATTTTGTGGATGCGGAAGCCCGGAATCGAGAACCAGTAGTCGATGACGCCGAGCGTGACGAGGGCGCGGCCCTTGATGCCGGTCTCCTCCTCGACCTCGCGCTCGGCCGTCTGCACGAGCGTCTCGCCTTCTTCGATGTGGCCCTTGGGCAGGCACCACTCGACGCGTCCGGCTCGGTTGTGCCGCGCGATGAGAGCGAGATAGGCCTGCTGGTCACGAACGTCGACGACGACTCCGCCCGCAGAAATCTCCTCCAGCGAGCCCAGGCGTGAAGCCCGCTGCATGCGCGACGAGGAGACGGTCATTGCTCCACCTTAACGAGAGCGGCTGGGAAATTCTGGTGCCGCCGGGCCCCTCGATACCCTTGGCCGGTGACGCCTACTCGAGCAGCCTCCGTTCAGCCCGCGCAAAACCGACCGAACGGGTCGGTACCGAGCGGAGCGACGATGCTGGCCGAGGCTGTCTCGCACCTCGAACCGGTCATGCCGATGTTGCGCGAACTGGGTGAACGCTTCACGTCGGCGGGCCACGAGATCGCCCTCGTCGGTGGGCCGGTGCGTGATGCTTTCCTCGCGCGCACGTCGCCCGATCTCGACTTCACGACGTCGGCGCGCCCTGAGGACACCGAGCGCATCGTCGCCGGATGGGCTGACGCGGTGTGGGATCTCGGGCGTGCTTTCGGGACGATCGGCGTCCGTAAGGGCGATTTTCAGGTCGAGATCACGACGTACCGAGCCGACGCCTACGACCGCGAGACGCGCAAGCCGGTCGTCGAGTTCGGCGACTCGCTCGACGACGACCTCGTGCGTCGCGACTTCACCGTCAACGCGATGGCGCTGCGGCTGCCCGACCTCACCTTCGTCGACCCGTACGGCGGCCTCGCGGACATGGCGGCGCGGAGTCTGCGCACACCCACGTCGCCGGAGGTCTCGTTCGGTGACGACCCGCTGCGCATGATGCGCGCGGCACGCTTCAGCTCGCAGCTGTCGTTCGACATCGCTCCCGAGGCGTTCGCGGCGATGACGGAGATGGCCGGCTCGATCCGCATGATCTCCGCCGAGCGGGTGCGTGACGAACTCGTGAAACTTCTCATGTCGCCGGCGCCGCGGCGCGGGCTGACGGCGCTCGTCGACTCGGGTATCTGCGAGTACGTGCTGCCCGAGGTGCCGGCGCTCGCGTTGGAGATCGACGAGCACCACCGTCACAAGGACGTGTACGAGCACTCCCTCACGGTGCTCGAGCAGGCGATGGACCTCGAGGGTCCGCGCGACGTTCCCGGGGTCGAGGAGGCGGAGGTCGTCGAAGGGCCCGACCTCGTGCTGCGCCTGGCCGCGCTGCTGCACGACATCGGCAAGCCGGACACGCGTCGCTTCGAATCGGGCGGCGGCGTCAGCTTCCACCACCACGAGCTCGTCGGTGCGAAGCTCGCACGAAAGCGGTTGCGGGAGCTGCGCTTCGACAAGGACACGATCAAGGCTGTGTGCCGGCTCGTCGAGCTGCACCTGCGCTTCCACGGCTACGGCAACGGGGAGTGGACGGACTCGGCGGTGCGCCGCTACGTCACGGACGCCGGACCGTTGCTCTCACGCTTGCATCTGCTGACGCGCGCCGATTCGACGACGAGAAACAAGCGCAAGGCAGCTCGCCTGCAGGCCACCTACGACGACCTCGAAGCCCGCATCGAGCGGTTGAAGGCCGAGGAGGAACTGGCGGCCGTTCGTCCGGAACTCAACGGCAACGAGATCGCCGAGGTGCTCGGCATCAAGCCCGGCCCGGTGCTCGGCAAGGCCTACCAGTACCTGTTGTCGGTGCGCCTCGACGAGGGAGTCATCGGCAAGGAGGCGGCGGCCGACCGGCTGCGGACGTGGTGGGCCGAGCAGCCTGAGTCGCAGGGCTGAAACCGTGTGTTCTTCGGGTGCCGGCCGAGGTCGCGTGCGTAGCGTGATGGCTGCATGTGTCATCTGCTGATGCGAGAGGGAGTGGCGCGATGACGACGGTTGAGGTGGTCTGGCGCGGGCTGGACGACGAGTCGCGTCTCGACGTCGCGTCGGTCGAGTTCGACGCCGACGGCGGCTTCGTCGCCACGGGGCGGCAGTCGACGGAGCGCTACCGCGCCCAGTGGGATCTCGTCGTCGACTCGTCCTGGCGCACGCGCCTGTTCACGGTCGACGTCGAGGGCTACGCGCCGTCGTCGGCGGCCGAGGATCTCGACGCCCCCGACGAGACCGGTGGCTCCCTCGAGCCGGTGTGGCAGCGCCACCTCAATCTGTGGCGTCGTGACGAAGGGTCGCGCTCCGTGTGGCGGTGCGAGAGCGGCGAATCCGGTGATGTACCGGGCGATTTCGGCCCGATCGGCATCGCAGATGACGCGCTGGAACTCTTCGTCGAGGCCCTCGACGTCGATCTAGCGGGGTGCCCGCTGACGAACACGATGCCGATCCGCCGGCTCGGCGTGGACGCGGCCGGCGTCGGGGAGCGTCCGATCACGACGGCGTGGGTGTCGTTGCCCGACCTCGCCGTCATCCCGTCGGCGCAGGTGTACTCCTCGGGCCCTGAGGGACTTTCGGACATCGCGTCGGCCCTCGACGATCGCGTCGTCTCCGTCGTGCACTACCGCTCGGCAACGCGTGACGTGAGCGTCGACCTCGCCGTCGACGCTCACGGCCTCGTCGTCACCTACCCCGAACTCGCGGCGCGCATCGACGTCGACTGACCCGCTCTCGGTTGCAGCGTGACCACGTCTGAAGCCCGGCCGCTGGTGCGGCCGACGTCTCGCGTGCTCAGTCCGCCGGCGTCGAGCGTGCGGCGGACGCCGTCGGATTCCTCGTCGTAGAGCTCCTCGGGCAACTCGCGGCTCACTTCTCCTCGATCTTCACGCTCGTGATCGTGTGCTTCTTCACGGGCGTGCCTTCCTGTGAACCGTCCTGGTTGCCGTCGGCCTCGATCTTCTTCACGACGTCCATGCCCTTGCTCACCTGGCCGAAGAGCGTGTACTGCGGCGGCAGGGCCGTGCCGGAATCACCGGTGACGATGAAGAACTGTGAGCCGCCCGAGTTCGGCTGGCCCGTGTTCGCCATCGCGATCGAGCCCTCCTTGTACTCGCCCTGCTGCGGGAACTCGTCCTCGATCGTGTAGCCCGGCCCGCCCGTGCCGTCACCCTTCGGGTCGCCGCCCTGCGCCATGAAGCCGGGGATGACGCGGTGGAAGCTCACGCCGTCGTAGAAGTGGTAGCGGGAGAGGACGACGAAGTTGTTGACGGTCTTCGGTGCCTTCTTCGCATCCAGCGTGATGACGACGTCGCCGACGTCCGTCGTCATCGTCGCGGTGTAGGTCTTGTTCGCGTCGATGCACATGGGCGGGGCGTCGTCGAAGCTCTGCTTCTTCTGCGCGGAACCGTCGGCCGGCGGGCACTGCGTCGAGGCATTCGCACTGCCCGAGCCTCCCGAACTCGACGAGCCGGACGACGAGTCGTTCTTGCCGCATCCGGCGAGAGCGAGCGAACCGGCGAGCAGGCCGAGGGCAACGGTGCGGCGGGGCAGCGAGAGGTTCATGCTGCGCAGGGTACTTCGCCGACGCGCGCGGGTGCCGAGAACTGCTGGCGCGACGACGTGTCGGGGCGGTCGCCGATCAGTCGACCGTCACGAGGTGCAGCAGCAGGCCCGCATGACGCTCCGTCGCACGTCGCGCTTCCCGCAGCACGGCCAAGGGGTCGTTCGGGTCGTCGTTCGTTTCGGCCGACGACACGACCGACAGGCCGACCATCTCCATGCCGCGCTCGCGGGCCGCAAGGGCACCCAGCACGGTCGACATCCCGACGCAGTCCGCCCCGGCGTTGCGCAGCATCTTCACCTCGGACGGGGTCTGGTACTGAGGCCCGGGCACGAACGCGAAGCACGCGTCACGCAGCGACGGCTCGTGCTCACGGGCGAGTTCGGCAAGGTTCTGTGACCACATGCCGCGCAGGTCCGCGAACTTCGCGGACCCGACGAGCGGCGTCGCGAACGTCGGGTTGAGGTGGTCACGAATGATGAGCACGGTGCCGGGGGCGATGTCGTCGCGCAGCGAACCGCAGTCACTCGTGAACACGACACGCTCGGCGTTGAGTGCCGCCGCAACCCGAATGGGGTGGACGACGGCGTGCACCCCGTACCCGTCGTAGAGGTGCGCTCGCCCGGTCTGGACGAGGACGTGGCGCACATCGCCGGCCACGTCGTCGGTATCGTCCGAACCGATCCGCACGAGGAGAAGTTCGGCACGGTTGTCCTCAGCCGCGGGCTCGACGAAGCCCGGCACGGACGGTGCGTCGGCACGCCACAGCACCTCGACCGACGTCTCTGCGTCGATGTTTCCCGTGAAACCGTCGGCGTTGCTCTCATCTGCGGCGGAAGTCCCCGTCAGCGCGTCCAAGGCTCCGCGCCATCCCGTGCCGAGGATGAGGAGAGCGTCGACGTACTCGACGCCGGAGGCGGCCCGAATGTAGGCGGCGGCCGAGTCGGCCAGCGTCATCGCGGCGTTGAACTCCGCGGCCGCGTCGGTGGGCCAAGAGGGCAATCCGTGGGTCTGGCTCTGCGTCATGTCTTCAACGTAACGCGGCAGCGTGCGCACAGGAGGACTCCCCGGCGGGCTCCGGATGTATCGAACCGAGACATTGCGTGGTGCACAATGGACGGCGATACCTCTGGCCGCACATGTGTTCGGCCTGTTCTGGAAGGAACGCCCATGCGTAAGTCCCTGTCGATGGCGGCCGTCGCCGTCCTCGCCACGTCGCTCACCGCCTGCAGTGCGACGGGTGGCCGCAAGGCCGAGGAGCAGGCGTCGATGAACGCCGGCAAGGCCACGACGCCGCGCATGACGGTTGCGCTCATCACGCACTCCGGCCCGGGCGACACGTTCTGGGACATCGTCCGCAAGGGCGCCGAGGACGCGGCGGCCAAGGACAACGTCAAGCTCGAGTACACGGCCGACCCCGACGGCCCGAAGCAGGCGAACCTCGTGCAGCAGGCCATCGACAAGAAGGTCGACGGCATCGCCGTCACCCTGTCGAAGCCCGACGCCATGAAGAGCGCCGTCGACGCCGCCCGCAAGGCCGGCATTCCGGTCGTCGCACTCAACGGTGGTCTCGACGACTGGAAGAAGATGGGCGTCGAGAGCTACTACGGCCAGGACGAGAAGATCGCCGGTGAGGCCGCGGGCGACAAGCTCAAGTCCGGTGGCGCGAAGAAGGTTCTGTGCGTCATCCACGAGCAGGGCAACGTCGGCCACACCGACCGCTGCGCCGGTGTGAAGAGCAAGTTTGCGCAGACGGAGAACTTCTACGTCAACGGCAAGGACATGCCGAGCGTGCAGAGCGCCATCACGAGCAAGCTGCAGCAGGACAAGACGATCGACTCCGTGCTCGCCCTCGGTGGCCCGTACGCGATGACGGCGACGAAGTCGGTCAAGGAATCCGGTTCGAAGGCCAAGGTGTTCACGTTCGACACCTCGAGCGAGGTCATCGGCGCGATCAAGAACGGCTCCGTGCAGTGGGCCGTCGACCAGCAGCCGTACCTCCAGGGTTACCTCGCCGTCGACTCGCTGTGGCTGCGCAAGAACAACGGCAACATCGTCGGTGGTGGCCAGCCGGTGCTCACCGGCCCCGCGTTCATCGACAAGAACAACGTGGCCGACGTGGAGAAGTACGCCAAGAGCGGTCGCCGCTGATGCTCACCCGGACGCATCACGCCTGACGATGCCCGCCGCACCTCACGTCGAGGGCGGCGGGCATCGTCGTGGGTGAGGCTCGACGGGTTCGCCGTCTCGCCTACGCCTTGGGGTGTGACGCGTCCACAGTTACTCGTCGGTGGGACGCGCGGGTAACCGATCGGCTCTGCGACGATGCCAGCATGGCCGCCCAACACATCGCCTCCGACCTCGTCGCCAACGTTCACTCCGTCGCGGTGCGCGTCGGGCAGAAGGTCGAGGCCGGTGAGGAGCTCGTGCTCCTCGAGTCGATGAAGATGGAGATCCCGGTCGTGCCCGAGGAACCCGGCACGGTCGTCGAGATCCGCGTGGAGCCCGGTGACGTCGTGCAGGAAGGTGACGTGCTCGTCGTCCTGCAGTGACACCGGCCGGGAGGCCGACCCGCTGACGACGAAATGTATCGAGTCGATACACGCGTGACCTACGATGAAGGACGGCGAGGGCGCCCCTTCGCTATGCCCGCACATCGGAAAGGGAGTTCCGCGTGTCGACTCCTGCCACTTCGAGCGACTCGTCGAGCGCTGCCGACGACCGGGTGGAGAACCGCCACGTTCTGGCGCGATACCTCTCCCGCCCCGAGATCGGCTCGCTCTTCGGCGTTCTCGCGATCGCCCTGTTCTTCCTCATCGTGGCCGAGCCGTTCCGCCACATGGCGAACACCGGCACGATCCTCTACCAAGCCGCCACCATCGGCATCATGGCCGTGCCCGTCGCGCTGCTCATGGTCGCCGGCGAGTTCGACCTCTCCGCAGGTGTCGCCGTCACGACCGCCGGAATGTCGGCATCGCTGCTCGCCTGGTACTTCAACTTCCACGTGTGGGCCGCCGTCGGGCTGAGCCTTCTCATCGCGCTCGCGATCGGTGCGATCAACGGTTTCATGCTCAACCGCAGCGGGTTGCCGAGCTTCCTCATCACCCTGGCGACGTTCTTTGTCCTCCAAGGCGTGAACCTCGGTCTGACGCGCGCGGTCACCGGCGGTGTGGCGAGCAACGACATCAGCGACATGGCCGGCTTCGATTCGGCGAAGGCGATCTTCGGAGCGTCGTTCTCGATCGGCCCCGTCAACATCAAGATCCCGATCATCTTCTGGATCATCCTCACCGTGATCGCCGCGTTCGTCCTGCTGCGCACCAAGATCGGCAACTGGATCTTCGCCATCGGTGACGACGAGAAGGCCGCTCGCGCGGTCGGCGTGCCGGTGTGGAAGGTTCGCATCGGCCTCTACATGTTCATCGGTTTCTGCGCGTGGCTGTCGGGCATGCACCTGCTCTTCGCGTTCAACCGCGTCCAGTCCGGTGAGGGCATCGGCAACGAGTTCATCTTCATCATCGCCGCAGTCGTCGGTGGCTGCCTGCTCACCGGCGGCTACGGTTCGGCCGTCGGCGCCAGCCTCGGCGCGCTCATGTTCGGCATGACGCAACTCGGCATCAACTACGCCGGGTGGAACCCCGACTGGTTCAAGGCGTTCCTCGGCGTCATGCTCCTCGCGGCCACGCTGCTCAACACGTTCGTCAAGCGAAAGGCGGACTCACGATGATCCGCATCAAGACGGGCCAGCCCGAGAAGCCCGGCAAGGGTGGAGCCGCCGACGAGCAGGCCGAGCGACCCGGGAGCCTGCCGATCGACGGCACCGACACGACGAAGCGCGACGCCGTTTCACGTGAAACGGCCGAGGCCCCCGTGGAGCGTGAGAACGTGCCGGTCGACACGAACCCGGCTGACCGGGCGACGAGCGACGACGTCGCCGACCCCGACGCGCTCGTGCAGCTCCTCGACGTCGGCAAGGCGTACGGCAACGTCGACGCACTGCGCGGCGTCGACCTCACCGTCCGCCCGGGCGAAGTGACGTGCGTGCTCGGCGACAACGGCGCCGGTAAGTCGACGCTCATCAAGATCATGTCGGGCCTGCACGACTACACGTCGGGCATGATGCTCGTGGCCGGCGACGAGCGGCACTTCAGTTCGCCGCGCCAGTCGCTGGCGGCGGGTATCGCCACGGTGTATCAGGACCTCGCGCTCGCTCCGCTGCAGTCGGTGTGGCGCAACTTCTTCCTCGGCAACGAGCTGACGCGCGGCCCGTTCGGCGTGCTCGACATCAAGAAGATGAAGGCCATCTGCGGCGAAGAGCTGACGAAGATGGGCATCGTCATCCCCGACCTCGACCGTCCGGTCGGCGGCCTCTCGGGTGGTCAGAAGCAGTGCATCGCCATTGCGCGTGCCATCTACTTCGGCGCGAAGGTCATCATCCTCGACGAGCCGACGGCGGCGCTCGGCGTCAAGCAGTCCGGCGTCGTGCTCAAGTACATCCAGGCGGCGCGCGACGCCGGCCTGGGCGTCGTCCTCATCACGCACAACCCGCACCACGCCTACCTCGTGGGCAACCACTTCGTCGTGCTCAAGCTCGGCCGTGTGGCGCTCGACGCGTCGAAGGACGAGGTCAGCCTCGACGAGCTGACCGCCCAGATGGCCGGCGTCTCCGAACTCGAGGCCCTCGAGCACGAACTGCGCAAGGACGACGTCACGGTGAGCGCCTCACCCCTCGACGTCGACTGACGCCCCACACCGAAGTGCCCCGGATCGCTCGGCGATTCCGGGGCACTCGTGCGTTCAGGAGCCCGGCGTCAGCGCAGCACGTGCGAGTGGGCGAGCACGAAGTTGCGTTCGTCGTAGCCGTACGCGCCGGCAACGGCCGAGAGGATGCCCGAGAGCGGGTCGTGCTCGTGGCGGATGACGACGAACTCGTCGACACGCGTCAGGGTCAGTCGCGGCCAGACGCCGAGGCTAGTGCCGCCGTCGATGGGGATGATGACCTGCGTCGAGCCGTTGCTCACGCGCAGTTCCGAGGCGGGTACAGGCATCGTGCCCTGCGTGCCGGTGGCGATGAGGACGCGGTTCATCGGCTGCGTGAGGTCGATCGTCAGGGTGTTGGCGCGGGCCGCCACGGTTGAACCGTCCTGCAGCGCCAGCAGGTCGAACCCGCGCTGACGCACGCGCCACTCGACCGTGAGGTAGCCGATGCCCGACGCCAGCCGGTCGAGCGCCACGACGCGGTGCAGTTTCACCGTGCGCCCGCCGACGACACTGATGCCCTGCGGCGGGCGCGACGGCCGGCGACGCGCAGGCACGACATCGACACTCTCGCGTCCACTGTTGTCCCGGGGCGCAGTCACCGCGTTGCTCGACGCAGGGGATGGCTCGCTGCCGCCCCACGACCCACCGAGGCTCTGCGCGGGCCCCGTGCTCGGTGCCTCCGCCTCGATCTCACCCGTCTCGACGCGCTCGCCCTGCTGACTGTCGGACAGATGCACCGGGCTCGGCTCCGCGCTGATGACGCGCAACCACGCGCCGTCAGGGTTGCCGAGCTGTGCGTCGGGGACGTCGCTCGGACGCGCGGACGCCTCGGGCGCCTGCGGAGGCACGGGGGCGGGCTGGGGCGACGGCGTGGGACGCGCCGCGTCACCCGAGTTGTAGCCAGGAGGGGGCTGCAGCGTCACAGCCGGCTCCCCGCCTGGTGCAGCGCGCCGTCGAGCCCGGCCTCGAAACCACGCGCCGAGACGTTGACGCGCCACCCGTCACCGTCTCGTACGACCTCGGCGACGGCGGCCGCCGTCACCGGACCGATGGCGCGCGCCAGGTTGTCCGTGCGCGCGATCTCGCGGCCGGACGCGTCGTCACGGAACGTGATCGACAGGTCGCTCACCTCGTCGAGGGTGCGCTTCGACGCGTTGGCTCGCGGGTGGACGAACGCAAGCACGACGACGCGCTCGACGTCCGCCGGCGCCGCGGCGAGGTCGACCTCGACCACGCCGTTCGATGCTCCCAGCCGCGTCGTCTCGTCCGGCGTGGCCGGCTGGTTCGAGTGGACGACGTGCTCGCGGCTCTCGACGCGGTCGCGCACGAGCGGCATGGCGGCCAGCCCGATGCGTTCCGACAGCGCCGTCTCGGTACCCGTGTTCCAGCGCACGTCGATCGACAGCACGCGCACACCCGCGTCAGGCCCGAGCGGGAGGCCGTCTCCGGGAGCCAGATTCGTCGTGTCAGCCATGTCCGAACTTCTCCTCGAGGAACGCGCCCTGGATCTCCAGGGCGTCACGGGCACTCTCGATCGAACGCTTCGCAGCCGACGCCGCGACGCCCTCGATCGTCGTCAGTTGCCGGATGAGCATGTCCTGCGCCCCGCTGACGCCGCGCGCGGCCAGGTAGGCGTTGATCGTGTCGGGCACGTGGGCACTCGCGGTGCGCTCCAACGTGACGAGCGTCTGCACGTCGAGCAACTTGGCCGACGGGTCGCCCACGACGTCCTCCAGGTGGTCGCCGATGAGCCGGCACAACACCATGGCCCGCCCGGGCACCTGACTGCCGAGCGAACGCAACCACCGCACGTACGGCACGAGCGCAGCACCGACGGCGTCGACGGTGCCGGGCGTCGGGCCGCTCGGGCGCTGCGGTTCGTCGCGCGAGAACCACCCCACGTCAAATCACCTCAGGAACGGCCCGGCAGCTGACCGCTGTTACGCGACTCGTTGCTCTCGATCTGCTCCTTGCGCGCACGCTCCATGTACGGCTCGGCGCGCTTGATCTGCGTCTGCAGCGACGAGATCGTCTGCGCCATCGAGTCGGTGGCGGCGGCGCGGTATGAGTCGATGGCGTCCATCGTGGCGAAGACGTTGGTGAACGCGTTCTCCAACTTCTCCACCTCGACGAGCGACTCGGTCGACTTCGCGTTGATCTCCGCACCCTGCGTGCGCAGCTGTTTGCTCGTGGCCTCGATCATGTTCGACGTGGTCGAGCGCAGTGCGTTGATCTGGTCGAGCACGAGCTTCTGGCGAGCCAGCGCCTCGGAGACAATGACGGCCGTGTACAGCGCGGCGACCGTGGTCGACTTCGCGCGGTCGACGGCCTGGATGAGCTGGTCGTTGTTCTGCAGCACGAGGCCGAGCGACATGTATCCCTGCGTCGCGACGGCGATCTCCGTCGCGAGGTCCTGACGACGCTGGCGCACCGTGAAGAGCACCTGCGACTTCATGGCGTCGGCCTTCTCCGTCTCGCCGCGCGCCTGCAGTTCGGCCACGCGCTGCTCGATCGCGCCGTCGAGCTGCGTCATCTTCTCGTCGAGTTCACGCAGACGCAGAAGCGCGTCCCACAGGCGCGTCTGCTCGAGCTGGATGCCCGCGTTGTCCTTGCGCAGGTCGTCCTGACCCGATTCGAGCGCGGCGATGATCGAGTTCAGGTGCGTCTGGCTCGACTGGTACTTCATGAAGTAGCGGTCGACCTTGTCGCCGCCCGGCAGCCACTTGAGCACCTTCTTCGCACCCTTGAGGTCGGCGCGGTGCGGGTCGAGGTCGGTGATCGTCTGGCGCAGTTCGACGAGGGTGTTGCCCACCTTCGTCTGCGACGAGTCCTTACCCGCGAGGGAGGGGCGCTGCAGGATCGAGTTGCTCACCTGCGTCGCCTTCATGGACTCCTCGCGGCCCATGTTGGTGATCTCCTTGAGCCGCGCGCGGAACTGCGGGTCGTTCGGGTCGATCTCCTCGAAGCGCGCGACCGTCTGCGTGGCCTCGGTGGTAGCCACCTGCTTGGCCTGCTCGTCGATGGGCACCATCGCCGCCGCCTTCTCCGGCTCGACGAGGTCCACGGCCTTCGGCGGCGCGAGCATCGTCTCGGGCTCGGGGGCCTGCTGGGCCTGGGGAGCCTGCTGAGGCTGTGCCTGGGGCCCGCCGTACTGCTGATTCGGATCCTGGTACGGCTGCTGTCCGGGGTTCGTCATCGTGCCTCTCCTGCGAAGGTTCAGGGCGATTGAAGGAGCTCGTCTTCGAGCCTAGTCCACCCACCCGACAACGAGCCTGTGGTGCGGGGCGTTCCCGCAGGTGGAGCGGTTGTCCCGGTTCGACGCGGCTGCGTGGGAGCGCACATACATCGTCGGACGATGGGGCTCAGGCGTGTCGGCGCTACGCTGGGTGTTCAAGAGCCCCCGCATGCCCTTTTCCCAGGGTCGGGTGTGCCCGGTTCGTGCCCGCTCCCCGGAAAGTGTTCTCCATGCTTCTCAAGACGTTCGGATGGTCGGTGGCCATCACGGTCGCCGGCCTCGTCGGCGGTTTCTTCCTCGGGGGAGTCTCCGGCCTGGCCATCGTCGCCATCCTCATCGTGCTCGAGGTCTCGCTCAGCTTCGACAACGCCGTCGTCAACGCGACGATCCTCAAGCGGATGAACGCGTTCTGGCAGAAGATCTTTCTCACGGTCGGCATCCTCATCGCCGTCTTCGGTATGCGCCTCGTGTTCCCGCTGCTCATCGTCTGCCTGACGGGTGGCGTCGGCCCGATGAAGGCCATCGACCTCGCCATCAAGGGCGGCGACCAGGAAACGCCCGGCACGTACGCCTACATGCTGCACGAGGCTCACCCGAGCATCGCGGCCTTCGGTGGTTCCTTCCTGCTCATGCTGTTCCTCAACTTCGTGTTCGAGGACCACAAGGTGAAGTGGCTGAAGCCCATCGAGCGTCCGCTCGCGAAGATCGGCAAGCTCGACCAGCTCTCCGTCGTCGTGGCGCTCCTCGTGCTCGTGCTCGCCTCGCAGTTCCTCGCCGAGGACGCAGGAACCGTCCTGTTCTCCGGCGTGCTCGGCGTCATGACGTACCTGCTCGTCGGTGGTTTGGGTGACCTGTTCGAGCAGCAGGGCCTGGCCGAACACGACGCCGCGGACGACGCCGACGAGGCAGAGGCCGACAGCAAGGAGAGCGCCGAGAACGGCAAGGACGAGAAGGATCTGCCCGGCGTCGGCAAGGCCGCGGGCAAGGCCGCGTTCTTCCTCTTCATGTACCTCGAGGTGCTCGACGCGTCGTTCTCGTTCGACGGTGTCATCGGCGCCTTCGCCATCAGCCAGGACATCTTCATCATCGCCGTCGGCCTCGGTGTCGGCGCCATGTGGATCCGTTCGCTCACGGTCCACCTCGTGCGTCAGGGCACGCTCGACGACTACGCCTACCTCGAGCACGGCGCCATGTGGGCCATCGGGGCGCTCGCGACGATCCTGTTCATCAGCATCAAGCACGAGGTGCCCGAGGTCATCACCGGCCTCATCGGCGTCGGTTTCATCGGTGCCGCCTTCCTCGCGTCGGTACGCCGCAACAAGCGGATTGCCGCCGAGGGTGGAGAGATCGAACACGTCCACGCCTGACGGATCTCGAGGCTGGTCAACGACGGCCGCACCCCAGATGGGGTGCGGCCGTCGGTGTTTCTGCAGTGAAATCGCTTGTGGCCAAACGGCCAACGCGCCGACGGTCGCTGACACACTTCACGACATGCTTTGGGGCTGGGTGGGTGCTGCGTTGTTCCTTGCGGGCGCCCTCGCCCTCACGACACGTCATGTCGTCCCGGAGGTCGTGGCACCCGGTTCGGAAGCGGCGCACGAGCGTCGACGCGACCGGGAGGCCCTGCTCGCGGTCGCTGCGCTCGTAGCCGCGGGGGGCATCGTCGGGCGCTGGTGGAACGAGGCGCCGGGTTTCGCCACGGCCCTGCTCCTCGTGCTGCCCCTCCTACTCGCGCTCACCCTCGTCGATCTCGACGAACACCGCCTGCCCAATCGCCTCACCCTGGCGTGCGTCGTCGTGACGACCTGTGGCCTCGCCCTCGCGACGCTGGCGACGTCGTCCGCCGGCTGGCTCGAAGCGCGGCGGGCGCTGGCCGGGGCAGCCTTGCTCGGGCTGTTCTACCTTGCGCTGGCCCTGCTCGGTGGTGGGCGTGGCATGGGCCTGGGAGACGTGAAGCTGGCCCCCTCCCTCGGTGGCCTGCTCGGTTGGGTCGGGTGGGAGACGTGGGCGGCGGGCGCGTTCGGCGCTTTCCTCCTCGGTGGCCTGTGGGGTGTTGTCCTCATGCTCCGGGGTCGAGGCCGGAGCGCGCGAATGCCCTTCGGGCCGTTCATGATCGGCGGCGCCTTGGCCGCGCTCTGCCTCGCCTGAGCGCAGCGAGGCACATCGCGGCCACCTGCGTCGCGCGTCGAGTTCACTCATCGCGGCGGACCGCGCTCACCCACCTCGATGAGGATCGATATCGCGGCACTCAGCGAACTGCCAGGGACTCGTCGTCGCGTTTTCGATATGTCGAGTCGATATATCTGCTAGAACTGTCGACGAGCGTTCACCCGCTCGCCATTTCCCGTCAGTGGCCGTTCTTGAAAGAATGAGCGTTCGCATCGGACGCGGGGATGGCCACGCCACCCGGCCAGACGAAGGAGAAGCGCATGTCACGCCGTGGCACAGTGCTCGAATTCGCTGTTCTCGGGCTGCTGCACGAAGCACCGCTGCACGGGTACGAGCTGCGCAAGCGACTCACCGGTGTGCTCGGTGCCTTCCGTGTCGTGAGCTACGGGTCGCTGTACCCGTGCCTCGCGAAGCTGTCGCGCAAGGGCCTCATCACCGAAAGCGCGTCGTTCGCGCCCGGGGGGCGTCGCCCGCGTATCACGTACGAGATCACGGACGAGGGCCGTGACGGCTTCGCCGATCAGTTGTCGCGCTCCGGCCCGGCTTCCTGGGACGACGACAACTTCGACGTGCATTTCGCCTTCTTCTCCCGCGCGAGCGCCGAGGTGCGCCTGCGCATCCTGGAGGGGCGACGCCTGCGTCTGCAGGAGCGTCTCGAACGCTCCCGCGAACAGGCGCGTGACAGTCGCAGTACGCGTGACTCCTACATCGCGGAGCTGTTCCGCCACGACGTGGAGTCCACGGAGCGTGAAGTGGGCTGGGTGAACGAACTCATCGAGATCGAGCGGAAGGCCGTTGCCGATCCGCGCCCGCTGTCCTCCGAGGTCTGACCACATTTCCTCTGGGGGCTCGTCCATCAGGAGTGAGTTCCATGGGTTCCATCCGCGTCGCCATCGTCGGCGTCGGCAACTGCGCCAGTTCGCTGGTTCAGGGCGTCGAGTACTACAAGAACGCTTCCCCGGACGCGCACGTGCCGGGTCTCATGCACGTGACGTTCGGTGACTACCACGTCGGTGACGTCGAGTTCGTCGCTGCGTTCGACGTCGACGCGAAGAAGGTCGGCTTCGACCTCTCCGAGGCGATCAACAACTCGGAGAACAACACGATCAAGATCGCCGACGTGCCGCCCACGGGCGTCACGGTGCAGCGCGGTCACACCCTCGACGGCGTCGGCAAGTACTACGCGCTGACGATCGACGAGTCGGACGCCGAGCCGGTCGACGTCGTCCAGGCGCTCAAGGACGCGAAGGTCGACGTCCTCGTCTCCTACCTGCCGGTCGGCTCGGAGACGGCCGACAAGTTCTACGCGCAGTGCGCGATCGACGCGGGCGTCGCCTTCGTCAACGCGCTGCCGGTCTTCATCGCCTCCGACCCGGAGTGGGCGAAGAAGTTCGAGGACGCCGGTGTGCCGATCATCGGTGACGACATCAAGAGCCAGGTCGGCGCGACGATCACGCACCGCGTCATGGCGAAGCTGTTCGAAGACCGCGGTGTCGCCCTCGACCGCACGTACCAGCTCAACGTCGGCGGCAACATGGACTTCAAGAACATGCTCGAGCGTGAGCGCCTCGAGTCGAAGAAGGTGTCGAAGACGCAGGCCGTGACGTCGAACCTCTCCGGTTCGCTCGCCGGCAAGATCGACGACAAGAACGTGCACATCGGCCCGTCCGACTATGTCGCGTGGCTCGACGACCGCAAGTGGGCGTACGTGCGCCTCGAGGGCCGCGCGTTCGGTGACGTGCCGCTCAACCTGGAGTACAAGCTCGAGGTGTGGGACTCGCCGAACTCGGCCGGCATCATCATCGACGCCATCCGCGCCGCGAAGATCGCCAAGGACCGTGGTGTCGGCGGCCCGCTGCTGTCGGCGTCGAGCTACCTCATGAAGAGCCCGCCCGAGCAGCGCGAGGACGGTGAGGGCCGCGCGAAGCTGGAGGCCTTCATCGCCGGCACCGAGGAGCGCTGACGAAGCATCGTGTGGTGCGCCTTCCGGCGTAGCGACTTCGCAGGCTCAGTCGCTGCGCTCGGTGCGGCGCATGTGCGCGAACGGAGGTAGGACCGCAGTGAAGCGAGGATCCTGCCGTAGTGAGCGTTGAGGAAGCGCTCCTAAAAAGGAGGAGCGCTGACGCGAGATTCTGTTGCCGATTCGCGCCGCAGAGTGCGCGAATCGACAGCAGATCGACCATCCCATCGACGGCGACGGTGTCCTCTCGCCTGGGGTCGGGCATCATCGACTGGTGAGTGACGAACGCACGAACGCCTCGTGGACCGGAGTGACCATCGATTGCGTCGACCCCGCGCGGCTGGCCCGATTCTGGAGTGACCTGCTGGGTCGGCCCCGAACGGCGGAGATGGACGCGCCCGGCTGGGCCAGCGTCGGCTCTCGGCACGATACCGCGCCACGCTTGACCTTCCAGGCGGTGCCGGAGGCTCGAGCGGGAAAGGTGAGGATCCATCTCGACGTCTCCGTCGGTGACGTCGAAGAGGCCCGTAGACGGATCGAGGCGCTAGGCGGTTCCTGGGCCGGCGTGCGTCACGACTATGACGAAGGGTCAGTGCTCACGATGTGCGACCCGGAGGGCAACGAGTTCTGCATCGTGAGCTATGCCGAACGGTGACGTGAGTCGGTCGACCCCGACAGCGGAAAGTGCTTCGACGAGGAGGTGCCTCGGGGATCGTTTCAGAAGTGGGCGCCGCCGAGTTCATGCGGATGAGGTACGGCGGCTACTCGCGCTGCCGGATCCGTGGTCGGCAGCACTCCCGCAGGAAGCGAGTTCCGGGGCCAGGGCGAGCCGGTGACGACCGGACCTGCTTTCCCAGGGCTTGGGGGCATGGCAGATGGCTGTGAATCGACTGAACCACTGGCCGCGCTGACGGTCCGCAAGCGGCACGAGCGCTGACCAACCCTCTCAACCGCCAGAAGGTGTGAGATCCTCCCTTCCGGCGCCCAAGCCCCGTGCTTGCGTGCAAGCGGAATCCTTCCGTTGAAGCGGCCATGGCGGCGCACTCTTCTCAGCGTGGTATCACGGCGATACCATCAGGACATGGCTATGACACTGCGGTTGACCGATGAACAGACCGAGGCTCTTCGTGCTGCCGCGGACCAGGACGGTCTCTCGATGCAGGCCGCCGCTGTGCGGGCGGTCGAGGAGTACTCCTTGCGTCGTCGCGAGCAGCGCGATCGTTTGCTGGAGCAGTTCTCCCGCGAGAACCGTGCCGTGCTCGACCGTCTGCGCGACTCGTGAGCGGCTTTCGCTTCCTCTCGATGGACGACTTCCTCGCCGCCAGCGAGGTAGCTCTCGAAGCCGTGCCTCAGATCCGCGACTGGGGGCTGGTGGACTCAGCGTTGAATCGACCGCGGGCCATTGTCTTCGGTGAAGACGTCTACCCCGGCCTGTTCTCGAAGGCCGCTGCGCTCTTGCACTCCCTCGTGACGAACCACGCGCTGGTCGACGGAAACAAGCGTTCGTCGCTCGGTGCGGTGTGGTTGTTCCTTGCCTTCAACGGTCAGCATCTCCAAGGAACCGACGACGACAGGTATCGACTCATCCTCGACGTCGCCGAGGGGCACCTGCGCGAGCTTGCCGACATCGCCGAGCGCCTCCAAGGCCTCTGTTCCCCTCTGAACGAGTAGAACTCCCGACGTCGGGAGTTCTGCCGCTGATCCCCTCCCACGGGGCTGCAAAACTCCCGACGTCGGGACTTCCGGCCGGAACCCCACGCCTGACCGCGCGAGGAACACGCACCGCTGATGGGAATGCTTCTCACCCCCGGTCGGCGTAGCGTAGCAAGCATGACGAACACCGTTGCCTGCTACCAGGCCGTTGCCGCCGACGCTCCTCTCGAGAAGGGCTCGCTCGAGCGCCGAGACCTGCGTCCCGACGACGTCCGCATCGAAATCGAGTTCGCCGGAATCTGCCACTCCGACATCCACACCGTGCGCGAGGAGTGGGGCAAGATCACCTTCCCGATGGTGACCGGCCACGAGATCATCGGTCGCGTCACCGAGGTCGGCTCCGACGTCACGAAGTTCACCGTCGGCGAGCGCGCCGGCGTCGGCTGCCTCGTCGACTCCTGCCGCGAGTGCGAGTGGTGCCTCGCCGGCGAGGAGAACAACTGCCCGAACTCCGTCGGCACCTACAACGGCATCGACCGCTTCGACGGCACGCCCACCGCCGGCGGCTACTCGACGCAGATCGTCGTCTCCGAAGCCTTCGCCATCCACATCCCCGAAAGCCTCGACGCCGCAGCCGCCACCCCGCTGCTGTGCGCCGGCATCACCACCTATTCGCCGCTTCGCACCTGGGGCGTCAAGGAAGGCTCCAAGGTCGCCGTCGTCGGGATGGGCGGGCTCGGCCACGTCGCCGTCAAGCTCGCCAAGGCCATGGGCGCCGACGTCACCGTCATCTCCCAGACCCGCTCCAAGGAAGAGGACGGACGCCGCTACGGCGCCACCGACTGGATCGCGACGACCGAAGACCCCGACGCCGTCAAGAAGCGTCGCGGCGAATTCGATGTCATCCTCAACACCGTGTCCGCACCCATCAACGTGCGCCACTACCTCGCCGCGCTGCGCCCCCACGGCGCCCTCGTCATGCTCGGCCTGCCCATGCACAACCTCGAGTTCAACGCGGCCAACGTCATCCTCGGCCGCAAGTCCGTGACCGGCTCCAACATCGGCGGCATCCGCGAAACGCAGGAAATGATCGACTTCTGCGCCGAGCACGACGTCACCGCCGAAATCGAACTCATCAACGCCGACACCATCAACGAGGCCTACGACCGCGTCGTCGGCTCCGACGTGAAGTACCGGTTCGTGATCGACGCCAAGACGTTTTGATTCTCCCTTGCCCCGTGTTCCGGCGGGCTCACTGACGGCGCTCGTAGGCTCGCGCCGTCAGTGAGCCCGCTCGGTTCGACAGGGCTTCGGGTCGCACGTTCCTCGTCGGTGCGGAGTCCGCTTCCAGCGTGGTGCCGTTGAGGGGGAGTGTTTCGGCTTCTTGACGTGGCCAGGGCGGCTCGGGGTCGGCAAATGGGGCTCCGGCGCCTTATCCGGTTCACTTATGGCGATCTGGCCGCGATATATCGCCGCCAGATCGAGATAACTGCACCGGAAGCGTCGCGGGCCTTCGCCCTCGCCTTTACGACAGGTTGCCCAGGCGCTGCAGGCGGCCGCGCAGCGAATCCTGACGCTCGGCGTTGCCCGGCAGCTCGACGAAGCGCTCCCGGAACCGAGCCAGCAGGTCGTCCTCGAGTCGGCGCACCGCACCGGGCGGGAAGCTGTAGCCCATCGCGCGGGACACCCGCTCGGACGAGACACCCTGCAACTCCACGCGCAGGTCGTGGATCGACTCGACACCGAGTTCCGTCAGCAAGTCGGCCGTGTCGACGTAGTGATCGACACGGGAGAAGCGCGAATCGGCATAGCGGCCCGCGAGGAACGACGCGAGCTCGCGCGGGTCGATGCGCCCACCGGCATCGTCGAAGTCGCGCTCACGCACCCCCGACGCCAAGGTGTCGCGGATGACCGAGAACTCCCGGTCGGCCAACTCGATGAGCCCTGCCGCCAGTGTGAAGCGGCGGTCCAGCTCCGAAGCGTGCTCGCTCGGCACCTCACCCTTGTACCGCGCGTCGTGCTCGAACTCGGCCCACGCGTGCTGCAGCACCGTGCGCAACTGCACCGAGACGCACTTCGACGCCTCGTACCCCGTCGCGTCGGTGTCGGTCGAGATCAGCATGTGACGACTCGCGTACCCGAACCGTCCCTCGCTCGCGGTTTCGCGTCCCATGTCGCGATCTTCGAGGACGGTGTAGTGGTCGCCGAGCAACTGGGCGACCGGCTCGATGTCGCTGAGCGTGTACGTCACGATGCGCACGCCCACCTGGTCGGTGATCTCGACGAGCGGGTCGAAATCGGTGTGACCCAGCTGCTCCGCGCGGCGAACCACCTTGGCGGAGAAGGACGCAGGAGATTTCGCGCGACCCGTCACCGACAGGTAGTTGATGCCGGCGTCGTCGACGATCGCGCGGATGCGGCGCACCGTTTCGTCGGTGCGCCGCACGGTACGAGGGTGACGGGACGCGTACGTCGCGTTCGCTCGCTGCAGTGACTTGCGGCTCATGGGGGAATCCAAACAGAAACGACCGACGGCTGTCGGGAGGTGCGGGTTTCGAATCGGTGGGAAGGCGATGTCGGAGACGGTCGGTACCCTGGAAGGTAATATCCGCGCGTGCTCCGAGGCTCGCGCCGCACGAAGCGAGGCAAGTACGTGGTCAATGAGTCGGGCCAGGGGCGCGGTAACGCGGGTGGTCGCCCCGCCGCCGGAGGCAGGAAGCCGCAGGCTTCTTCGAAGGGTTCCTCGAAGAGCGCTGCGGCCGGGTGGATCGCCTCCCGCCGCGCCAAGGCGTCCAAGCGCTCGATGCCGGTGCGCATCCTGCGCGGCGCTCTCATCG
The DNA here is from genome assembly GCF_014302635.1 of Dermacoccus sp. PAMC28757. Lineage (NCBI taxonomy): Bacteria > Bacillati > Actinomycetota > Actinomycetes > Micrococcales > Dermacoccaceae > Dermacoccus > Dermacoccus sp. PAMC28757. The sequence goes on from NZ_CP060292.1 coordinate 681,468, forward strand.
GCTTCGCCAGCCTGTTCCTGCTCGCCGTCCTGGCTTTCGTCGTTCTCTACATGGCCATCGACATTCCCAAGGCCAACGCGCAGGCCACCCAGTCCGTCTCTGTCGTCTACTACGCCGACGGCAAGACGGAGATGGGTCGTTTCACCACGACGAACCGCGATCCCGTTGCCATCGAGAAGGTGCCCGAGCACGTCCAGCGCGCCTTCATCGCTGCGGAGGACCGCAGCTTCTATTCGAACCGAGGCATCTCACCGAAGGGCATCGCCCGAGCGTTCATCAACAACTTCAAGGGTGAGGGAAGCGGCAGTCAGGGTGGTTCGACCCTGACGCAGCAGTACGTCAAGAACTACTTCCTCACCCAGGACAAGACGATTACCCGCAAGGTCAAAGAGGTCGTCATCAGCCTCAAGGTCGACCAGGAGATGAGCAAGAACCAGATCCTGGAGGCCTACCTCAACAACGTCTACTTCGGACGTGGCGCGTACGGCGTCCAGGCTGCGGCCAAGTCCTACTTCCACAAGGACGTCTCGAAGCTGACGCCGGTCGAGGGCGCCTTCCTCGCGTCGGTGGTCAACAACCCGGAGAACATGGATCCGACGGTCGGTCCCAACTCCGAGAAGCGCGCCAACGCGCGTATGGCGTACACGCTCAACGGCATGGTGAGCATGGGGTGGCTCTCGGAGGCGGAGCGCTCCAAGGCGACGATGCCCACGTTCTACAAGCGTGAGCCCGTCAAGTACGCCGACGGACCCGAGGGGTACGTCGTCGCATCGGTGCGTCAGGAGCTGTCGCGCAAGCTCAAGCTCTCGACCACCGACATCGACCGTGGCGGTCTGCGCATCACGACGACGATCGACAAGCGCACCCAGGACGCCGCCGTCCGCGCCGTCGAGGCCCACACGCCTGTCGTGTTGCAGGGCAAGTTGCACACGGGTCTCGTCGCGGAGAAGGCGAACAACGGTGCCGTCGTCGCCATGTACGGCGGAGCCGACTACGACCCCGTCAAGGCGCCCTACTCCGACGCCGACCGCTCGATGCTGCAGAGTGCCTCGACGATGAAGATCTACGCAGCCATCGCTGCGCTGCGCGACGGCAAGACCATCGACACGCGGTACAACGGCAACAACTACATGCGGCTCGGGCCGAACTCGTTCGTGCAGAACGACCACAACAAGTCGTACGGCTTCCAGCCGATCACGAACATGCTCGCGTACTCGATCAACACGGCGTTCGTGCGGCTCAACCAGGACATCGGCCCGGAGAAGACCCTCAAGGCCGCACAGGATTCGGGCATGCCTAAGACCCTCGGTGGCATGAACGACACCAAGGAGATCCTCAACGTCCTCGGTACCGGTGACAGCCGCGTCGTCGACCAGGCCACGGGCTACAACACGCTCAACTCCGGCGGAAAGCGCTACGACCGCTACCTCATCTCGAAGGTGCGTACGTACGACGAGAGCTACAGCTACGACGTGAAGGTCGAGGGCGAGCAGGCCTATGACAAGGGCATCGCCGACGACGTCACGTGGGCTCTGGGCAAGACCGGCGTCTACGGAACGGCCGCCGGCACGCAGTACCAGCTGAACCGTCCGTTGGCCGCGAAGACGGGTACCGCGACGGGTAACAAGTACATCTGGTTCAACGGATTCACGCCGGGCCAGCTCACGACCTCCGTCGGGATGTACTACAGCGAGGACGGACGCACGGCGAAGCCGATGCAGAACCTGCCCGGCATCCCGTCGGCGGACGTCTACGGCGCCGGCCTGCCTCGCAAGGTGTGGGTCGACTTCATGAAGGCCGCGCTCCAGGGCCAGGAGGTCACGAAGCTGCCGGAGCGCTCGTACTACAACCAAAACAAGCCGCAGACCCAGGATCCTCTGCCGAGCAGCACCTACGTGCCCCCGTCAACGGCACCGACGCCCTACCCGGAGCGCAGCACGTCCTCGACGTCGTCGCCCTCGCCGGAGACGAGCGACTCCCCGGAGTCGTCCTCGAGCAGCTCGAGCAAGCTGCCCAGTTCGTCGAGTTCGTCCCCGAGCCGTTCCTCGAGTACGTCGAGTCCCAGGCCGTCGACGCCGCGGCCAACGTCGAGTTCTCCGCCGAGCCCGACGCCGACACCGAGTGGTTCCCTCACCTCGGCTCCGTGACCTAGCGGCCACGCTCTAGGGTTGGGCCCATGAGTTCAGGTGCGCAGAGGAAGAGCATGCGTCCTCAGCGTGTGCCGCGGCGCGCCGCGATGCCCTCGCGCACCGACTCCGTCGTCGCAGCGGCTTCGCACGTCATCGGAGGCCCGCTCGGGCGTCACGCCGTGCCGGGGGTGCGCGGATGGCGGCCCGCTGCGGCGGTTCTGTCGGCCCTCAGCTCGGTCTTCGTCGCGCTGGGCGTGCTCCAGAAGAACCACTGTGTCTCGACGGGCTGGGCCACGCCCGGATCGTTGTGGCGCGCCTGTTACTCGGATCTCCCCGTGGCCGTTGCGGGTGACGCAGGCAGCACGCCGTGGTCGTCACCGGGGAGTGCGGGGCAGCCACCGCTGACCGCGGCCATCACCTGGATCGTGAGGATCCTCGTGCCCGGTGGTTCGCAGCTGCGTCTGCAGCAGGGCATGTTCGCCTGGGGCGCAGCGCTCATCGCCCTGCTCATCGCCCTCGCCGTCTGCTTCACCGCGGCGTCGCTGCCGAAGGGACCGTGGGCTGCTGCGCACGTTGCCCTCTCGCCCGTCCTCATCACGACGGCTCTCATCTCGTTCGACGCGTTCGCCGTGCTGCTCGTTGCGGCCGGGCTGTGGGCCTGGAGCCGCAACCGGGCGGCGCTGAGTGGCGGGTTGCTCGCCGCAGCGCTTCTCACCAGGCCCGCGTTGGGCACCGTGTTGCTCGCCGTCATCCTCGTGGCTCTGGCTCGTCGGCGCACCCGCGATCTGGCCGGCGTTGCTCTCGGCGCAGCCGTGACGTTCGCCGTCGTCGGGGGTCTCATGCTGATCTCCGGAGCCAACCCGTTCGCGTCCTTCACGACGTGGAAGGCGCAGGGCGCGTCGTACGGCTCGCTGTGGCAGATCTTCTCGTTCGCAGGCTTCACACTCTCGCCCACGTCCCTGACGGCGCTCGCTGTCACCGGCTGGATCCTCGCCATCGGTCTCGGCTGGCTTCTCGCGAGCCGCGACGAGACGATGACGCCCGCGGCCGTCGCGCTGCTCATGCTCGTCGTCGTCATGCTCACCTCGCGGGCGCTGCCGGTGCAGGCTGCTCTGTGGGTGCTTCCGCTCGTCGCCCTGTGCGCGATTCGTTGGCGCGACCACCTCGCGTGGGCGGGAGCAGAGTTCGCCTACTTCGTCGTCGTGTGGGGTTTCATCGCGCGTTCCTCGAACTCGGCCAAGGCGCTGCCGCAGGAGTGGTTCGCGGTCTTCGTCGCCGTGCGGCTCATCGCCGTTCTCTTCCTCGTGCGAGCCTGCATCGACTCCGTGGCCGGCCCCGCCCGCCGGGCGAAGTGATCGCCGCCCGAGCCGACGCACCGACTCATGGGCAGTCGTCCACAGATTTCGTCCGTCGTGACGGCAACGGGTAGTCTTGAGAGGCTTACGCCCTCTTGTCCACAACCCGTGGACGCCACTTTCTTCCCGAAAGCGCTCACGACGAGCACGATCGGGCCAGGAGGCGGTGAGGGCGAGCAACGCTGCAACCCTCCTGTCACGGAGAGACCGTGACCGCTTTAGACCAAAGGAGGTGGGTTACCGCATGCGTCACTACGAGATGATGATCATCCTCGACGGCGAGCTCGACGAGCGTACGGTCCAGCCCTCGCTGGAGAAGTTCCTCACCGTCGTCACGAAGGACGGTGGCACCGTCGACAACGTCGACACCTGGGGCCGTCGTCGCATGGCGTACGACATCAAGAAGAAGTCCGAAGGCATCTACGTCGTGGTCGACTTCACGTCCACCCCGGCCACCGCCGCAGAGCTTGACCGCCAGCTGGGCCTCAACGAGTCCATCCTGCGCACCAAGGTCCTGCGCAAGGACGCCTGAGAACTCCCCACACTTAAGTAGGAGGAACCACCCATGGCTGCAGGCGACGTCAACATCACCGTGATCGGCAACCTCACCGCCGACCCCGAGCTTCGGTACACGCCGAACGGGGCAGCGGTCGCCAACTTCACCGTGGCCTCGACCCCCCGCCAGTTCGACCGTCAGTCGAACGAGTGGAAGGACGGCGAGACCCTCTTCATGCGTTGCTCCATCTGGCGTGAAGCGGCGGAGAACGTCTCCGAGTCCCTGCAGCGCGGCACTCGGGTCGTCGTCACCGGCCGACTGAAGTCTCGTTCGTACGAGACGAAGGAAGGCGAGAAGCGCACGACGACCGAGCTCGAGGTCGACGAGATCGGCCCCTCGCTGCGTTACGCCACGGCGAAGGTCAACAAGACCCAGCGCTCCGGTGGCCCCGGCGGCGGCTTCGGAGGAGGCCAGGGGGGCGGCAACGTCTCCCAGGGCAACTTCGGCGGCCAGCAGGGCGGCAACGGTGGTGGTTTCGGTGGCGGCCAGCAGGGCGGCAACTTCGGTGGCAGCCCCAACGACGACCCGTGGGCAACCGGTGGCAACACCGGCGGCCAGCAGGGTGGTCAGGGCAACGCCGGCGGTCAGCAGGGCGGCAATGGTGGCTGGTCCACCGGCCCGTCCTACGACGAGCCCCCGTTCTGATCGGCTCCTCCTCACACCGGTCGTGATTCGTCACGACCCACCTCGCACCGGCCGACGGCCGAGGCGAAACAAGACACTCGCTATCCCGAGTCACCCACTCGGGCTCTCATAGAAGGAGAGCACCACGATGGCAAAGCCCGTTGTGCGTAAGCCCAAGAAGAAGGCCAACCCGCTGAAGGCGGCGAAGGTCGAGAACATCGACTACAAGGACGCAGCCCTGCTGCGCAAGTTCATCTCCGACCGCGGCAAGATCCGTGCGCGTCGCGTCACGGGCGTCTCCGTCCAGGAGCAGCGCCTCATCGCCAACGCCGTCAAGAACGCCCGCGAGATGGCCCTGCTGCCGTACTCGAGCTCGGCTCGCTGATCAGGCGGAAAGGAACACCATCATGAAGGTCATCCTGACGCACGAGGTTTCCAAGCTCGGCACGGCCGGTGACGTCGTCGACGTCAAGCCCGGCTTCGCCCGCAACTACCTCCTGCCGAACAACCTCGCCACCGATTGGACGAAGGGCGGCCAGAAGCAGGTCGACTCCATCCAGAAGGCTCGCGAGTCCCGCGCCGTCAAGACGCTCGAAGAGGCTCAGTCCATCAAGGGCAACCTCGAGAACGCCAAGGTGACGCTGAAGGCGCGCTCCGGTGAGAACGGTCGCCTCTTCGGCGCCGTGACCACGCACGAGATCGCCGACGCCATCAAGGAAGCCGGCGCCGGCTCCGTCGACAAGCGCAAGATCGAGATCACCACCCCGATCCGCTCGCTCGGCGACCACAGCGTCCTCGTCCGCCTCCACCCGGAGGTTCAGGCGACGGTCAAGCTGAACGTCGCGCGCGCCTGACGCGTTCGCGTAGACCACGCAGAAGCTCCCACCCTCCTTGAGAGGGTGGGAGCTTCCGCATGTCGTGGGGAGAACTGTCCTCGACGAGGTTCGATCTGGCGGACGCATGACGAAGGCCCCGGTACATCCTCCTCGGATGTCCACGGGGCCTTCGCCGTCACACTTCGAGGGCTGTCACAGGGGCGTCGCGAGGTGATCCCACATCGTCTTCGCGACGCGGTTGGCCACGCTCGTACCGATGGCCATCGTGGGGGTGCGCTGCAGGATGGCGAGCGTGTGGTTGCGTCCGTAGCCACCGACGTGGCCGACGCTGTTGATGCGCCACTGACCGTTGTAGGGCAGCCACCCGTTCTTGACCTGGGAGGTGCCGTACGTGCCGACACCCCAGCGCTGGCCGGAGGTCACCTGACCCATGAGCGTGCTGATGTAGCCGCGGTTGGTGCTGTTGAGCACCCGACCGAACCAGAAGATCTCGTCCATGAGCACCATCTGGTCGTAGGCGGACGTCGTCGTCAGGCCCCAGGCCTTGTTCGTCACCGTCTGGTACATGCGCAGCTTCGTGGCCATGGCCTGAACGGCCGGCGCGCCGCCGACGCTCTTCCACAGATTCGTCGCAGCGTTGTTGTCGCTGTAGCGGATCATGATGCTCGCCTGCGACTTCTCCCACGCCGTCAGGGCACGCCCGAGGCGCTGAGCGCGGTCACACACCGTGGCGAGGATGAGCACCTTGACGATGCTGGCGCACTCGTTGCGCACTCCCGCGCTGTACTGCCAGAACCGGCCGGAGCGGCGGTCGTAGACGGCGACCGACAGGGTTCCGGTCGTCGCCGCATCGATGGCGTAGATCTTGTCGCGAAGGCCCACGGTGGTGGCAGAGGCCTCAGCTGCGCCGACGAGACTCGGCAGCGCGAGAGCCGTGCCGACGCCACCGGCGCCCAGGACGACGCCTCGTCGAGTGTACCCCTTGGGGGTTTCATGATGCTTTCCGACGCGAGCCATGTGGCCTCCCGAACTTCTGTGGTGTGGCCCTCAGGGTACGTGCAGGCAAGCGTCGTTCTGTCGACTTCGGCATGTCGATTCGGTTACGGAACAGCCAGTTCCATCCACGCGTCCACGCGGCGGCGACGATCCAGCACGACGCAGCGAGCCGTCAGGTAGAGCGAGTAGCAAACCCACAGAGCGGTCAGCGGGGCCGCGACGTCCAGCCCCTCGAGCCACTCGTCGGCGAGCATGAGCACGCCCAGGGCCGGGAGGTAGGCGAGCAGGAGGGCGACCTGTGCCTTGGCGAGGAATGGGCCGTCTCCGGCCCCCATGAGGACGCCGTCGAGGACGAAGAGGACCCCCGCGACCGGTTGGACGAGGGCGATGACGACCAGGGCGCCCGTGGTCGCGCGCAACACCGAGGGGTCGTCGGAGAACAGGTGGGGCAGGGGCCACGCGGCGGCGAGTGTCAGCAGGCCCGCTGCGGCACCGCTGTACCAGCCCCAGCGGGTGATGACGGCCGAGAGCTCGCGCGTCTCGTCGTGGTCGCCGCGCCCGAGCGACTCCCCGATGAGTGCCTGCGCGGCGATGGCAATGGCATCGAGGGCGAAGGTGAGGAAGGTGAAGATCGTCATCGCGACCTGGTGCGCGGCCAGCGTCGTGGCACCGAACGTGCCGGCCGCCGCCGTCGTCAGCAGCAGGACGGCGCGCAGCGCCACCGTGCGCACGAGCAGCGGCGCGCCGAAGCGGGCAGCCGCCAGGACGCGGGCGGGATGGGGACGCAGGTCGAGGTGGCGGGTGCGGCGCACGATGGAGACAAGTAGCGCCAGGGCCATGAGCCACTGTGCGACCACCGTTCCCACGGCGGCACCGGCCAGCCCCCAGCCGACCACGAGGACGAGAAAGGCGTTGAGAGCGGCGTTGACCGCAAAACCGATGCCTGTCACCCACAGAGGCGTCTTCGTGTCCTGGAGGCCCCGGAGAAGGCCCTGTGCCGCGAGGGCGATGAGCATGGCCGGGATGCCGACGGAGCTGATCTGGAGGTAGGTCGTGGCTTGGTCGACCACGTCGGCCCCACCCGAGCCACTCATGGCGCGTGCTGCGGGACGGGCGAGGACTGCGGTGACGGCGGACAGCGGCAGGCCGAGAGCGAGGGCCAACCAGACACCGTCGAGGCCGGCCTGGACGGCGTCGTCCTGGTGGCCGCGGCCGAGGTGTCGTGCCACGACGGCGGTCGTCGCATAGGCGAGGAAGACGAAGATGCCGGTGGCGGTGAGGAGGATCGCGCTCGCGGCTCCGAGCGCGGCGAGCGCCGACGTTCCGAGGCGCCCCACGACGACCGAATCGGTGAGGAGAAACAGGGGCTCGGCGATCAGGGTGAAGAACGCAGGCACCGCGAGTCGAGCGATGGGGTGCGTCACACGGCTCCTAACGTCTCACGATGCGAGATGCACCACACATTTTTTCGCGGCGTGTCGGCGCGCCTTCCATGACGTTCGACCTGTATCTGATATTGGCCGAAATTCTGCAGAACCACGCACGATCGGGTGATTCACAGCGTCGTGCTTTTACGCGCATCCTGCTCGACGAGTCAAGCATTCACCCCTGCGTGTCGGCAACTTTCACTTTCTTCACAGGGTCCGGTCAGGCACAGTAAACGAGCACCTTTGCGAGCGGGGGCTGGCAGGGGTGTGGCAGTGACGTGCGCACGCACCCGACGTCCGAGACGTCGGGGGTGTGCACGTCGTGACGACTTCACCTAGGAAGGCTGCTCATTTGAGTACCCACGTTCCCTTGCACATGAGGCGGCGCCAACGCTCTACCTCTGCGCTGCCGCGCCTGACGGTCAAGCAAGCCGTCGGCGCCGGTGTTGCGCTCGCCATTCCGACGGGTGGCACGCTGATGGCGGCCGCGCCGGCGCTCGCCGCGCCCGGTGACGACACCACCAACGGCTCCGCCTCCACCCCCCGCCCGACGCTCTCGTACGGCTCGCGCGGCGCCGCCGTCAAGATCGTTCAGGCCCGCGTCGGTGTCACCGCCGACGGCATCTTCGGCCCCGCCACGCTGAGCGCGGTCAAGACGTTCCAGCGCGCCAACGGCCTCGTGCCGGACGGCATCGTGGGAGCGCGCACCTGGGCCAAGGTGGGCGGCTCGGCCGTCACGCCGACGCGTCCGACGACACCGACGCGCCCGACGACGCCCACCACGGGCACGACGACGCCCACGGTGCCGACGACCACGACCCCGGCCTGCTCGCCGACGTCGACGACGTTGCGCATGGGCAACTCGGGCCAGCTCGTCAAGGTGCTGCAGGACCGTCTCGGCCTGCCCACGGACGGTTGGTTCGGTGCCAACACGAAGGCCAAGGTGCTCGCCTTCCAGCGCGCAACCGGTCTGTACGCGGACGGCATCGTCGGCCCGCGCACGTGGACGAAGCTCGGATGCGTCGGCCCGAACGCCCCGCAGCCGACGACGCCGCCGGTGTCGACGCCGTCCGTGCCGAGTACTCCGGCCACGGGTACCGCGGCGCAGGTCATCGCCTTCGCCCAGACGTTCGCGGGAACGCCGTACGTGTGGGGCGGTTCGTCGCCTGCCGGCTTCGACTGCTCCGGTCTGACGAGCTACGTGTTCAAGAACTTCGGCTACTACATGCCGCGTACCGCGGCTCAGCAGCAGGCGTACTTCCCGCGTGTCTCCGACCCGCAGCCCGGTGACCTCGTCTTCTGGGGTTACCCGGCGTACCACGTCGGTATCTACGTGGGGAACGGCATGATGATCGACTCGCCGCAGCCGGGCGTTCCGGTTGCGATGCGCAAGGTCTACAGATCGCCGTCGGGGTACGCGCGCGTCATCAAGTAGGGATCACCAAAGCCTCCGCGGTGTGACGGGGATGGCGCTCGGATCGGTTCGGTACCGGCAGTGGGGAAGCTGACACGGTCGACGAGCTGAGCGCCGTCCCACATCGTGGACAAAATTGAAGAAGAAATTTTCTGTCGAACATTTTTTCGAAGAGCGAAAGGATGTTCGATTCGTGCTGCCCGAAAACGCGCACAATTCGCCCGAATTTCCCGTCATCACGGGCAGATCACGGCGGCTCTGAACGACACGCGTGTAATTTTTTCGGTGCTTTGAAGCGCTCATTCGGTGGGGCATCCTCGGTCATGTCACGCATTCAGCGTGGCCTCAGATCCCTGTGAGCGCGTTGTCGGCTTCGCCCGTGCGCTCCACGAACTCACGGAGTGCAGAAGCCATGACGAAGTACGTGCCCAAGCATCTCTCCTCGCATGCCGGCTACCTCGACTCGGCTCGTGTCGGTGCCGCAGCTGCGCGCAGTGGTCGTTCCGCCGTCGCGCTCGGTGTGAGTGCGGCCCTTCCGACCGGTGCGGCAGCCCTCATGGCGGCCCCCGCTCTCGCCGTCGAAGGCGACAAGGCCGCCGAGGCAGCTGCCGGTGACACCCCCAAGACGGTGGCGTTCGGCGCTCGTGGTGGTGACGTGACGCAGGTCCAGGCCCGCCTGGCGCTCGTGCGTGACGGCATCTACGGCCCCATCACGACCGCCGCGGTCAAGGACTTCCAGCGCGCCAACAACCTTTCCGTCGACGGTGTCGTCGGATCGAAGACCTGGTCCGTTCTCAACGCCACGTCGACGAAGCCCGCCTCGAAGCCGGGTTCGAAGGACTCGGTCGTCAACATCGGCGACGAGGGCGCCGTCGTGCGCGCGGTGCAGAAGAAGCTCGGCATCACGGCCGACGGTGTCTTCGGCCCGAAGACGCTCACCGCCGTCAAGGCGTTCCAGACCGACAAGGGCCTCGCCGTCGACGGCATTGTCGGCGTCCGCACGACCTACGCGCTCGCCAAGACGGATGCTGCTTCCGCCAAGAAGAGCACGCCCAAGAGCTCGTCGAAGAAGGTGGCCCGCAAGGCTGCTCGTCCGACGCTCGTGAGCCCGAACGCCCCCTACGAACTGCCGTTCCCGAGCGGTTACGCGGCGCCGATCTCGCAGGGCCCGTACGGCTCGGCCAGCCACTACAAGTGGAACGACAAGCACCACGTCGACTTCGCGGTGCCCGCAGGGACGCCCGTCGTCGCGTCGGCCTCCGGCGTCGTCATCATGGCGGAGTACAACACCGGCGGCGGCAACACCATCCTCATCCGCGACGCCTCCGGTCACGCGATGGAGTACGCGCACCTGTCGTCCATGAACGTCGTTCCCGGTCAGCGTGTCGTCCAGGGTCAGCAGATCGCTCGCTCGGGCAACACGGGCAACTCCACCGGCCCGCACCTGCACTGGGGCATCGTGGACGGACGCAACTTCGTGAGCATCAAGATCGCGGAGTCGAAGGAGCTCGGTACGTCGTACGTGCCCGGCACACTCGCGATGTCGCGCAACGGCTGACCCGCCGTGTGCTCACCGACGGGCGCCTCTTCCGACTGGGAGAGGCGCCCGTCGGCGTTCGCGAGCGTAGGGGTCGGGGCGTGTCGTTGAACAGTCGTGAACGTGAAGTCACCGGTGAGCAGTTGCGTCGTCACGTCGAGGTGCTCGGGGTGAGCGAGCAGGCGCTGGCAGCCTGGCTTGACCTCGAACCGCAGGCGGTGGAGGACACCGTTGCCATGCGGGGTGCGGATCCTGTCGTCGTGTGGCTCATGCGGGACGGGCTGGACGCGCTGGCGCGTCACCGCGGCGTGGACGCAGGTGGGTGGACGGTGTTGACGGACTCGTCCCGGCAAGCCGCGCAGCGCTGGTTCCGTCTGCGGGCGGTTCCACCGGTGGAGTCCTTCAAGGGGTGACGAAGGCCGCCGCAGCTTTACCGGTGGCCGGCTCCGACCCGGTGCTCCGAGCGCAGCGGCGTCGCCTCGGATTTCGGTCTGTGCCGGGTGGTTGCGTGTCGAAGCGTGCTGCACGGTCGGTTTCTTGATTTGGTGAGGGTGGCGTCTCGGTTCGTCAGCCCCCAACCGCTCGTCGCCGAAGGACGCAGGCTCGCTTCGCGGGTCGGCGTCCGGGTTCGGCGGCGAGCACCATCGCGAGCCGGGACGCCACCACGTCGCCTTCGCGTCCGGCAGGCCGATTTCACGTCGTGATTTCGCCCAGCCAGGTCGGGCGGACGGGGCCCGAACGGCTGTTGATCGTACGGTGAACGATCCCAACGCCTGTGGACGGCAATATTTCTTGTCGCACAGGACGGAAGAAATTTTCGTCCCCAGGCTGGGGACGAAGAATGCGCCGTCATGATGGGGTTTTCGTGAGGGTCGGTTCAATTCGTCCACAGGCTTGTCCCCGTGTTTCCCACAGGGGTGGACGGCGTTTCCAACACGTTGTGCACAACGTTGTCCACAGGCCGGTTGGTGAACGGACGGGGTTGCTCCGTACGGTTGTCGGTGCTGAGTGAGATGGTGCCTTCTGTGCCGCTCGAGGTGGCACCGACGGGCAGTGCGACGCGGCGAGTTCGCGCCGGGATGAGGAGTGGCGGCATGGCCGAGTTGGAGCCGTACGAGGCGCCGCCGGAGTTCGACGCACCCGGCGATGCGATGCCGCCCGGCAAGCTGCCGCCGCAGGATCTGCAGGCCGAGCAGAGCGTCATCGGCGGCATGATGTTGAGCAAGGACGCCATCGCCGACGTCATTGCAGAGGTAAAGGGCGTCGACTTCTACCGTCCGGCGCACGAGGTCGTCTTCGACGCCATCACCGACCTGTACGGGCGCGGCGAGCCGGTGGACGCCATCACCGTCGCCGACGAGCTGACGAAGCGCGGCGAACTCGGGCGCATCGGTGGGCAGGCGTACCTGCACCAGCTCATCTCGAGCGTGCCGACCGCGGCGAACGCCGGGTACTACGCGCAGATCGTCGCGGAGCGAGCGGTGCTGCGTCGCCTCGTCGACGCGGGTACGCGCATCGTGCAGATGGGCTATGGCGATGACGGCGGGGATGTCGAGGACATCGTCAACGCGGCGCAGGCAGAAGTTTATGCGGTCGCCGACAAGCGTGGCGGTGAGGACTACGTCCAGCTCGGTGACGTGCTGGAGCTGACGGTCGACGAGATCGAGCAGATTCAGGGTGGCGGGCAGGCGGCCGGCATCCTCACGGGCTTCGCCGACTTCGACGAACTGACGAACGGTCTGCACGCGGGCCAGATGATCGTCATCGCGGCGCGACCGGCGATGGGTAAGTCGACGTTGGGTATGGATTTCATCCGCAACGCGGCCATCCAGCACGGGCACTGCGCGGCGTTCTTCTCCCTGGAAATGGGGCGCACGGAGATCACCATGCGCATCCTGGCCGCCGAGGCGGGCATCCAGATGCAGAACATGCGCAAGGGCACGATGACCGACGACGAGTGGGTGAAGATCGCCACGACGATGGGGCGCATCAACGAGGCGCCGCTGTTCATCGACGACTCGCCGAACATGTCGCTCATGGAGATTCGCGCGAAGGCGCGCCGCCTCAAGCAGCGGCACAACCTGAAGATCCTGGCTATCGACTACCTGCAGCTCATGAGTTCGGGCAAGCGCGTCGAGTCGCGTCAGCAGGAGGTGTCGGAGTTCTCGCGTGCGCTCAAGCTGCTCGCGAAGGAGCTCGAGGTTCCGGTCATCGCGATTTCGCAGCTGAACCGTGGTCCGGAGCAGCGCACCGACAAGCGTCCACAGATGTCGGACCTGCGTGAATCGGGTTCGATCGAGCAGGACGCCGACATGGTCATCCTGCTCCACCGAGACGACTACTTCGACAAGGAATCGCAGCGCCCCGGCGAGGCCGACATCATCGTCGCCAAGCACCGTGCCGGCGCAACGAAGGACATCACCGTCGCCTTCCAGGGCCACCTGTCGCGCTTCAAGGACATGGGCGGCCAGAACTTCTGATTGTGTACGCCTACGACCAGACCTGTCGAGATGCAGCGAACATTGCACGGATGACCGACTTGCGCAATGTTCGGCCCTCTAGGACCGTTGGATCTCACGATACGAGCGTCGTAGTGAATCAATTCGTCACTGAGAACGGTTCTCCCTGCGCGTTTTTACGCGGTCGGTATTCAGAATCGCGCGGGATCACAGAGGGGCCGTGAGAACAGTTCTCAGCGCATGGGTTACTGGCCAGTGTTTGCTGTGGGTGGGCCAACCCTGTACCTGACCCCTCCGCTTCACGAGCTGAGACGTCGTGCTGGTTCACCTCCCGCGGGATCGACAGGATGCTGAGCAGATCCCCTTCACTCGCGGTGCCTAGCTGTACTGACCGGACACGTTGATCGAGACAGGCGGGTTTCGTCACTCTCTGATCGCGCGCGAGCGGTAGTGCGTGAGGGTCAGTCCGAGAAGGGCGCGTGCTTCACGGCTCAGGTGTGCTTGGTCGACGAAGCCGTAACGGACTGCGATATCGGCCAGTGCTTCATCCGGGTTCTCGCGGATCCATTCGGCCGCTTCTTGGAGGCGTCGGCGGCGGATCATGGTGTAGGGCGAGAGGCCCACGTACTTGGTGGTGAGGCGATTGACCGTCCGCGTCGAAACCCCCATGGCGCCAGCGAGGTCGTCCACCGTGGCGATGTGGGAGTCGGTGATGGCGAGGTCGGCCAGGCGGTTGGCTTGGTGAGCCTCATCGGTCAGCGGGCCCACGTGGCTCGTTAGCCACATCTCGACCGTTTCGATGACATTGGCGAGGTTGCCGTCTGACGCCTGGACTGCTTCATGGAGTTCGAGGGCGGCGACAGGGATGGAGTCGTCTCGGCAGGCGGCCGGCTGCCGAGTGAAGGCGGGCACTGCAGCCGGGCGTAGCAGGGCACCGAGCACCCAGCCCTGCCCAACCAGGACCTGTGTGGAGCCCCGCGTAGTGGGCCCCCAGAAGCGCACCTGATCCTTTTCGAAGGCGAGGTTGCTCGCGGGAAACGCCAGGAGCTCTTGCGATGAGTGTTGCCCCGGTGGGAGATCCCATGTGCTGGTCCACCACCAGACGACCAAGTCCTTGGCTGCTGGACCCGGTGGGATCCGGGTGAAATCGCGGGGAAGTTCCGCTGGAAACAACGGGCCCCGTCCACTGACGTCAGACGAGGCGGTCATGGCAGGAATCTACAAGACCACGCGCGTCAGCAGTCCCTAGCGTGCAGGTCATGACGACTGAACCAGTTGCCCCTGCCCATGGCGAGTACACCGACAACGGGCGCCCGAAGGGCTTCTCCAGCTTGACTCCGTTCATTGCGCTCGAGGATCCGAGGGCGGCGTTGGCGTTCTACACGGACGTGTTCGGCGCGCGCGTAGTGAGCTCGACCGAGATGGAGGGGGCAATCGTCCATGCCGAGCTCGACTTCGGTTGCGGTCGCCTCCAGGTGGGGGCCGCGCAGGAGGCCTATCACCTGCTGGCCCTGGACGCGGAGAGCGAAGACGCGCAGTTCTCCCTCGGCATCTATGTCGCTAACGTTGACAGCGTCGTCGAGACAGCAGTCGCCCGTGGCGCTGTGCTGCGCGAAGCTGTCGTGGGCTTCGTCTCCGGCGACCGCTACGGGAGCATCCGCGATCCGTTCGGGGTCCGATGGTCGGTGATGACGCGCGTCGAGGACCTCAGTGATGAGGAATCAGCTCGCCGGGTCGAGGCCTGGGCCGCGGAAATGAGCAACGAGAACAACTGATACCCCTGGCGGGTTGCTCCGCGGCTAGGAGCTTGCGATGGGCGGTCACCGCGAGGTGGCCGCCCATCACACCTTGGAGGACGTCGATGTCTCATCCCAACGCTGCGCTGACCCCGCGCCACCGTCTGCTCGTTGCCCGTTTGGTCGTCGATGACGGCTGGCCGATCAGTGAGGTCGCCGCCCGATTCCAGGTCTCCTGGCCGACCGTGAAACGCTGGACAGACCGCTACCGCACCGGCCAGTCGATGCAGGACCGCTCCTCGCGCCCACATCGCTCGCCGAACAAGACCAACGCGAAGACCACGAGGCGCTGTATCCAGCTCCGGTTACGCCTTCGCGAAGGCCCTGTGCAGTTGGCCTGCCGGCTGGGGATCGCGCCGTCCACGGTCCACCGGATCCTGGTCGACGCCCACCTGAACCGGCTGTCCCATGTCGACCGGGCCACCGGTGAGCCCATTCGCCGGTATGAGCACGATCATCCCGGGGCGATGCTGCACGTCGACGTGAAGAAGCTCGGCAACATCCCCGACGGCGGCGGCTGGCGCTACGTCGGCCGCCAGCAAGGTGACAAGAACCGCTCAGCCACACCGGGCAAGCCCAGGAACAAGTACCGGGACCCGTTGATGGGCAAGGCGTTCGTCCACACCGTCATCGACGACCACTCCCGCGTCGCCTACGCCGAGATCCACGACGACGAAACCGCCCTCACCGCGACGGCTGTCCTGGTTCGGGCCGTTGAGTGGTTCAACGCCCGTGGCGTGACCATCGAGAGGGTCCTGTCGGACAACGGCGGCGCTTACCGCTCACACCTGTGGCGAGACACCTGCGCCGAGCTCGGAATCACGCACAAGCGCACCAGGCCGTATCGTCCGCAGACCAACGGCAAGATCGAGAGATTCCACCGGACCCTGGCCGACGGCTGGGCCTACGCCCGCTGCTACACCTCCGAAGCCGAACGACGCGGCGAACTCGACGGCTGGCTGCACTACTACAACCACCACCGGCCACACACCGCCTGCGGCAACCAGCCGCCCTTCTCACGATTGACCAACGTGTCCGGTCAGTACAGCTAGCGAGCCCGCCTGAGCAACTGCTTTTCCACACCTACTACAGCCGGTTCAAAGACGACCCGGACGTGGTCGCGCTCGTGCCACAGGTTTACCTCCACTATGACCCGCACCACCAGACAACTCGGCGCGCAACGTCGCAGGGGGCGCCTCTGGCGCGGCAGCGGATGGACTTTCTGATGCTCTTCAGCGACCGAAAGCGTGTTGTGATTGAGGTCGACGGGAAGCATCACTACTCCGTCGGCACAACCGCCAGCCCCCGGCTCTACTCTGAGATGGCCGCCGAGGACCGACGACTCAAACTTGCGGGGTACCACGTGTTCCGGTTCGGCGGCTATGAGCTTTCTCAGCCGGGGGCTGCGTCGATGCTCGCTGGATTCTTCGATGAGATCTACTCGCGGATGAGCTAACCGGAGGATTGCGGGCGGGTAGGTGAGTGACACTGCCACCACCCATCGGTGCAGAAGTCCCGGGTTCCCAGGTGGCGTCGTAGGTACTTGCCGGTGTGAGTGTCTGTGGCGATGAGGTCCGTGACGTTGCCGGCGAACTGCACGAGGCCGCCGTTGTGACGGGCGTCGGGCCCGATGTCGATGACGTGGTCGGCGGCCGCGATGACGTCGAGGCCGTGCTCGATGAGGATCAGGGTGCGGCCCTCGTCGACGAGGCGGTGAAGCAGCTTGAGGAGTCGGCCGGGGCCCCGGCTCAGCGACATGCTCGGTGACAACGATCTGCCCGTCTCCAACCGCGTAGGCCAGAGCTTCGCCCACACCGGCGACCCCCGGGGTTCTGCACCCGCGTAGTCGAGAGCATCATCGGCGACCTCGAACGGCGACTCGCCGACAATCGCTGACCGGCCAGCTCACGTCCGCCCCCGGTTGTTCTCTAGGCGCAGGGGCCGTCCGCTTCCAATAAATACGGAATTCCTCCATGAAAAATTTGCTACGGCAAATATTTACGCCGAATGTTTGCTGGGGGAAACTTTCGTCTCGCGAGGGCCCGCAGGCCGCGCGGGCTCACTTTTTAGAGGCTGGCATTTGAGATAGTTTCGTCTGTGCGAAAGGTGGTGGTGGTTTAACTGACTCACTGACGGGCGGCTCTGGAGCCCGAGATCCCCAGGCATGCGAAAAGCCGGGCTGGAACCCGGCTTAAGCATGGGACAAGCACTGTTAGCGCAGTGCTCAGAACTTGTGACGCAAACCCCAAGGAGGTTTTGCTATGCCAGCATGCCCAAATGGTCCTGCATATGTCAACATCCCGATGCCTGACCGGCCCAGAAAAAGGTCCGGTGAGACAGCTCGGTGGTCCTTTGCTCTGGGCAGGGGAGAGCATCCTGTGGAGTGGGATTGGCTGCAGGGCCCGCCGAATGTGTTCGGCCTTGGCAGTGTTCGACGCCCGCAGTCGCACTCGCGTGCTCGGCATGTGCCGGTTCGGGCCTATTCGGTCACCACAGGTACACACTTGGAGGTGGAGTCCGGGCTTGAGCACGACCTCGTACGGGTCCTTGACCGTAGATCGGAGGTCACGTGGTTGGTCGCCCAGCCATGCCGGATCCTTTTTCCTCTTGACGTGGGCAGGCGAACACACGTTCCTGATTTGCTCAGTCTCTCGACGGGCGGGCGGGTCACGTTATGGGATGTGCGGCCTAACGCACGCGCCGACGAATTGTTCTGGCGTCAGGTGGCGATGACACAGCGGGCATGTGCCGACGTTGGTTGGGGTCACGAGGTCTTCCACGGTCTCGATGAGGTCGAGCGCCTTAATCTCCTGTGGCTTCAAGGGTTTCGTCACGAGATGCCCTGGCACGAGCGGCATGTAGAGCGCCTCACGGAAAGCGTGCGCTCCGGCGAGACAACGATCCAGGACCTCATTGACCTTGACGACGGAAGTGGCGAGGTGATTGCCACGATGTGGCACCTGATGTGGTGTGGCCAGTTGAAGGTCGTGACGAGGACCCGCCTGACGGAGACGTCCCCAGTGAGCGTAGGTGGAGCGGATGCATAAGGCACGCGGACGGGTCCGACTGGTCGCCGGCCAGAGCCGAGTGCTGACCGACAACGAGATCTACCTTGTGCAGCAGCTCTTGCCGTCCGGGGTCGTGCTGGCGCCTGCGCATGGCGGCGGCACCGTTACAAAGCGCTTCGACGAGCTCAGCACCGTCCAGGACGCCACCGACGGCCGGACGGACGCAATCTTCGGAGCGTTGAGTCCGCGTTGGGAATCGCTGAGCGCCAGCGCGCAGCGGACGGCCACCGGCCGCCTCGAAGTGGTCTTGGAGATCCTCACGGGGTATCGCTACGGATTTGCGGCCCTCGCGTGTTCGGGCGAACCGCGAGAGGCGTTTTCACCGACACGAACACTCACCCAACGAGCCACGTCCATGGCGCACCAGCTCCGCCTCGAGAAGGACCTCGATCGCGACCATGTCATCCGAGTGGCCAGAGGTGAGCTTCTTGACCGTTCACCGGGAGTGACGACGCTACTCAACTGGGTGCGCGCCTACCGCGCTGAGGGCCTGTGGGGCCTCGTTGACTCGCGCGCCACGCGCGTTTCAGCAGGGGACGCCGCGCTGCCTGACCTGTTCAAAGAGCTGGCCAACGCGGAGTTTCGTCTCCTCGACGGTGACATCTCCACTGTGAACGTTCGCACGATGGAGGAGCGCATCCAGCGCCGCGCTCAAGCCCAGGGCAAGACGTTGGATTACCCGCAACGACGCGGGAAGAAATACCTATCCGCCTTGATGAGTGAACGAGGGCGGGGAACCCGCGCTCAACGGTCACGGTCGATGCGCGACACCGCCGGGTATCAGCACTACCCGGCTATGCGCCCAGGCCAAGTCGTCGCTATTGACGCCACTCGCGCCGACGTTCTGGTGTGGGACGACCTGCACGAACGCTCCTTTTCCGTCGAGATCCTGACGGCCCTCGATGTCGCGACCCGGTGCGTCCTGGGCCTGCGTGTAGTGCCTAAGTCCGCATCCGCCATAGACGCCAGCCTTCTGCTCTACGACGTCATGAGGCCCTTTCAACTCCACGTGGACGGTTCCACGATCACCGACTGGCGATGGGCAGGTATTCCCGAGGCGGTTGACTTCAACTGCGAGGGGCTACATGAGGCCCCCCTCGATGGCACTCACTCCATTCCGTCGGTACACCCTGACGCCATCCGCTGCGATCACGGCACGATCTTTGTCGGGGAGCACTTCACGCGTCTGCTCAACGACCTGGGCATTGACCTCATGCTCTCGCGCGGCACGAGACCAACGGACAACACCCACGTCGAGCGTTGGCACGAGACCCTCCAGCGTGCCTTGCAAGACCTGCCCGGCTACAAGGGGCGTAGCCCCTTCGAGCGAGGCCGCCTCGTCGGCCGAAGTGACAATGAGCGGGGCCAAAAACTTTTGACTGCAACGGAACTGGAGAGATTCCTGCGTGCGTGGGTGGCCTTGGACTACCACCGGACTCCACATTCGGGCCTCGTCATCAGCGGGGCTACAAATGCTCGCCACACCCCGCTGAGCATGTTCGACGCCCTGACGTCGATCACCGGCCGCCTTGACGTGGCACAGTCACCCGACCTCGTCTACCAATTCCTCCCTATCCGATGGGCGACCATTCGCCATGACGGCGTGCGCATCGCGAACCTGACCTACGACGACGCCGTCCTCAACGAATTCCGACACCTTCAACCGGGCGCCTTCCGGAACGAAGATCGGGCTGCACCCTTCTTCGTAGATCCCCGTGACCTCTCACGTGTGTGGTTCCGACACCCGGCCACCGGGCAGGTTCACCCCATCAACTGGCGAGGTGCGTGGCGTCTGAATGCGCCATTGACGCAAACCGTCCTCCAACGTGTGCGCGAGCAGGTGCGAGCGCGGGGCGGAAACGCTGCTCTAGGCCGACGGGGGGCCACAGATGAGATCATTCGCAGCCTCAACAGCCTCATGGCAGCCCAGGCTTCCGTGGCCGACAAGGCAATGTGGTCGGCAGCTCGCGTGCGAGTCGATGCGTCCCAGCGCGACCATCTCGAAGCACAACTCGCCTTGTACAGCCGTGAACGCGTCACCGCCCAAATGCCCGAATCACCGCCTCCTGCGAGTGAGTCAGTGACCGTGGTGGAGCAGCCCGCACCTGAGGAAAGCCCCATCGCCATCCGCAGCGAAAACAATGACGCTGGATCAGCTGTGCTCGCGACCGCGTGGGCTCAGCTCAACGGCTTATCTGCAGCCGCCCCTGGTCCGGATGAGTCTTCCGACCAAGCGGCCGGTTGGTGACGCGGCATGGACAGACATCAATTTCACGAACAGGCCCTGGCGACAGCGCAGAGCCCGCCACGCCTCGCCGCTGGAGCGTTGACCAGCATGAGCGATACAGAACTGAGAGAGCACATCCACAAGGTGAGTCAGTGGCTCGGTACGCACTACTTCGTGACTCCCTCAGCCCGTGCTCTGAGCCCACGGCTCGACATGACCATCGCGTTCAACGAGACGTCCCTGCCGGGCGCGAAAACGATCACGGCGATCAGCGGCGCCAACGGCGTCGGCAAATCAACGTTTGCCCACTCGTGGGCCCACGCGTACCACCGCCGGAAAGTTGCTGGGCTCAAACTGCGAAACGGTTTTCCGCAGCTGGACGTGCGCGGTGGCATGGCGGACGCGGTGCCTGTCGTCTGGCTCAACCTGCAGGCACAAGCCAAGATCGCCGAACTCGATGTGCAGATCCTCAACTACCTAGGACGCGGACTGTCGGGCACGATTCGCGACATGACGCTACGCGCGGTGCGTGCCCTCGAGGATCACCGCGTCAGCGTGCTCGTGATCGACGACGTGCACCTGCTGAAGCTGTCCAAGTCATCGGGACGAGACGTGCTCGACCATCTCAAGCACCTCAACACCGAGCTCGGTGAGGTCGGAGGATCGATGGTTCTGATCGGCGCCAATCTCGAAAGCACGGACTTGGTCTACGACCCGCAGATCACAGCACGTCTCCAACTCCACAACCTACAGCCGCTCGGTGCAACCACTGCTCAAGGGCGTTCTCGGTGGAAGGACACAGTTGCCGACATGGAAGCGGACCTGCTCCCGCTCCTACCTCACGCGAAAGCAGGCCAACTGACACAGAATGCGGGCGCGCTGCACGATCTCACTGGCGGCTACGTGGGAGAACTGGCGACCATGCTCAAACAGGCCACAGTGGCGGCACTCCTCAGCCGGACAGGCCTGATCGATCTCGACCTCCTCCGTCAGCTACCCGTCTCCTACCGCGCTGAACGGGCGACGACATGACGCGCAAGACCCGCGTGACCACCGCTGCCGAGGGACCCCCTCACCTGGCGGTCTGGGAACAGTGGGACGGCGAGGAACCGCTACGGGCCTTCGCCTCGCGTGTCGCCGCGTCGAACGACCTCACGATCGCGCAATTGGTCGGAGCAACATACACACCACACCAGTGGCGAATCGGGCACCCACCGATCCTCCGAGGGTTGGGACGCCACGGCCTCCTCGACCCCGTCTCGGCCGGTACAACAATGCCGTATCGGTTCCCTAGAGGGATCCAGAAAGCGTGGCTGTCAGGTTTCATCGACCCCAGACAGGTCGGTCACGCCATGGTGATCGATCTGCTCCGTCCCCATGACGAGCAACACCTCCTCATCGACTCCCTCATACGAGCCCAGCGGGTCGGCCCGCGCATGGCTTTGATTGAAGAAGTCGCCGCGGCGTTCATTCCGCGCGCCACCCTCGACTGGCCGCCCCTGGCCAGCTTCAAACATCCGTTACAGTCACGCGCCCTCGATGATCCTTCACGGATGCGGCCCATGCAGTCCTGGACTCCCACCGTGCGCGCGTACGCCCTGGCAGCACTGTGGGAGCACACGCACATGGAAGAGGTCACCCGTGTCATCCCAGTGAGCCGTAATCGCCGCAAGATTGGCTACCTCCGTTACTTCCCGCGTATCGCGCGAGACCTGCGAACGGCCGCGCGGTGGCTCACAGCGGCGAGCGACCTGCGCGAAATCAACCCGGCGCTCTCCACGAGCCTCGAGCAAGCTGGCTTGGCCTGCCTCGACCACCATCCGCCCCCTATCGAGGAACCCATTGCACGCCAGATCGAGGAAGAAGGACTCCTGTCCCTACACGTGCTACGCACCCACAGCCCGCAAGTCGTTGAACTCGCCAGCGCTGCGAGTATTGCGACGCGATCTCTGCGAACATCCGCGGGGCACCTGACTGCATCGATGACACGCCCAGCGCTCATGAACGCCCTCAGTGAACTCGGACCGCACCCGCTCAAGGCACCGTGGGAACCACGCCCTTTCGAACCCCCTGAGCCGCCCCCGCATGTCACCGAAGCCGCCAGACTCCTCGCCATACCCGCCGGACTAGCCGTGCTCGAGGCTCTCACCGAGGCAGCGGACGAGCCACCATTACGAGTCGAGGACCTACAGCCATGGTGGGCCGAGATGCGCGCCGCCCCGCGGTGTGCGACCCAGTCGATCGCCCCCTCCACGGCCGCCTCTTCGGCCTTGACTCGCGAACTCATCTGGGTTGACCTCGCCGGAACGCTGCCGAGCCCTCCCCTCACTGAGGCTCTGGCCAAAGCAGCACGTCACACGCTCCCCGAGGCTGCCATGGACTTCAGAGAATGGGCTGAAACCCTCATCGACCATGCCTGGATCGATGATCCCCGCGTCGGATCTGCCACGTCGAGGCGGGCAGCAACCAGCGATCAATGTGACGCCCCATGAGCATCGCCTTACCCGTCTCCCCACAGCCTCGCAAGGGAGAAGCGCTGGACTCCTACCTCGAGCGAGCTCTCAGTCTCAATGGTCACTCGCGCGCGGCGTTTGATCGCTTGATCACCCTTTCGGGAGGCACGGGAGCGTGCCTGCCGTTCATGGTGAACGAGACCACCGCAGGACATCTCGGTGCGCTGACAGGACTGCCTACGGTCGAGATACACCGCATGACGCTGGCCGGCCTCGGCGAGGGCAGGCCCTACACCTGGGCGGGCTTCGACCCCATACGCGCGGCGACCTCGCTACGGGCACTGTCATCACAGGGATGGTTCCCCGCTAAGGGAAGCCAGTACTGCCCTCACTGCCTCGGCGCGGGCCGCGGGTGGCAACTGATCTGGCGATTGCCGTACGCCACTGTCTGTTTGGACCACGAGTCCTACCTGACGCAAGCATGCCCCCGGTGTCGCCGCCCGCCGCGCCTGGTGCGCTCCAGCCCGTTCAAAGGGTTCCCGGACCGCCCCTACCTGTGCGGCAACCCGACGGGAACGCTACAGCCCTGCCCGGGTGACCTTCGCGCGCCACACAGCCCGCCTGCGCCTGCGGATCACTCCAGCGTGCAGAGACGTCTCGAGGCAGCCCTAGCAGGTGCGGCACCCCCCGTGGTCGGTCAACTCTTCACGGCTGAGGAGTACCTCTCTAGCCTGCACTCGCTCGGTGTTCTCATGCTCTACCTGGCGCGGGAAGGACGAAGCCCGCAGCGTGAACCGGTCACTGAGGTCCGGGGCCACGAAGAGTCAGAGATCGTCGACGGTGGACGGTGGTATCTCAAGCCGCCCACGGACCCCGCTGCCCGCGCCGAGGCCGTCAGCGCGGCGGAGGCGATCCTCACCCAAGACACGCTCGATGACGCTGCCCGTCTGCTTGCGGTTCGGCTCGAGGTGGTGCGGGACGTTCACGAAGGACGTCTCCGTTGGGTCCGCGAACACTCTCGCCTCACGCCCCTCGTTGAGGCCATCAGCGTACGAGCCCTACGTGGGCGGCTGTCGCACCAACTCGACGCCGAACGGGTAGGCGAGTACTTACCGCTGCACAGCATTCCTCAGCAGTTGCCCATGGACCTCTACCGGCGCACCCTTGAACCGTTGCTGGCCGTCACCCCACCAGTGGGACGCGTCTTCGGGGCGCTCATGGTGGCCCGCGCTCACCCGCACGTGAACTCTTGGAGCCAGGCAGCCCGCGGGTTGAACCTCCCACCAGAGCATGGCCCACGGACAGCACGAACCGTGCACCAACGCTTGCCCACAACGTCCTGGCGACTGCAGCGCGTGACACACGAGATCAGTGATGCCCTCGATGCCACCGTCGACTGGCGAGCACGTGAAGCCGCTGTACGCGAACTACATGAGGACCCCAAACCCTGGCTAGGGGAGTGGCTCCGTCACAACGTTCCCGGAGCCCGCGAGAGCAGCTTCCCGTACGCAGTCACCTACCGGTGGATCCACGAGGCCGGCGGAATCATGGCTACCTCACCCGCGTGGGCGCATCCGCCGTCAGCAGCCACCAGAGATCACTACCGCAGATTCGAGAAACGAGTGCTGGCGCGGCGCGCGAGTCAACACGTCCTGTTCTGACTCCACTCGTCTCACTCGCCACTGGTCGGCCGGAAGAACTCATCGACCCCGGCCTCAAGGACATCAGCGAGGTCAACGAGCCGCTCGAACATCAGCCCGCGACGTCCGTGCTCTACCTCGATTAGTTGGTTGCGGCTGAGTCCGCTTTCCAGGGCCAGGGCCTCCTGAGTCAAGCCACGGGACAGGCGTAGTCGGCGAATGTTTGACCCGACCACGAGGCGAGTGTGCTGCCAACGGAGCTGGCGAGCTTCATCTGCGAGGTCACGTCGGGCGGGCACCCCTAGATGTCATGTTAGTAAGGCCTCTATGTCTGCCCCACTAATTGGGCATACGCTGGGAGTGTGACATCGCGTGGTGTAGTTCATCGGGGTATTGAGGCGCGTTTTCCGGGCGTGTGCGACCTGTGCGGCGAGCGTTTCCCTGCAGGGAGGCGGATTTATCGGCTGCCTGAGAAGCGCACCGGTAGCCAGGGTGGGTGGGTGTGTGTGCAATGCCGATACCCCAGCCCAGAGCGCACCATCACACAAGAGTTTGTCCTGCGAAAGGCCTCTCATCGGCTGGCGATCGGGAAGCGTTACACGCCGACGCTCGAAGAAGTGACCGTCCTGGTGGCGATGTTGGAAACGCGCCCGCCGACTAACGAAACAGCGACGCTGGTCGAACAGCTGCAATCAGCGTTGCGTGAACGTCGGGCCCCGACCCTAGGGCGTGCCCGTGTGGCTTCGATCCTTCAGGAGCTAACGAGCGCCCAGGCGATAGCTGAAAATTAGGCAATCGTTGAACCATGAACGGGGCAGTACGGCGACCGCGGTCTCACCGTCAAGTCTGCCGACACCTGACCTGCTATGCCCGGGGAGAAGGCGCTGGCACCGTGTCCGCCTTGACTGGGGGCTGTCAGGGAACGACCCCACACCGCCTGCGTTTAAGCGAGTAACGCTGGCTGTGGCCGCTGTCCCCCAGGAGCGACTTCGTTGGAATCACCCTGGGGTCGTTCCATTCTCGGCCTTCGTGCACCGATGAAGCATGCGGATGCGTGGGTGAAGTCTGCAGATTGGGCGAAGAACTTAGCATCGGTTGGTGACCCCGCCGAGGCTGACGACCTCGGCTTATCTCGCCCCCGGTTGCGCGGCCGGTGCTTGATCGCGGGCCATGACATAGGCACTGCGGTTCGAGCATCGGGTGGCCCGGTTGTAGCTCGCGCAGAACTTACTGTGGAGGGACGCATCGAAGCCGAGGAGCTACAGGCGCCTCTAGCACCAGAGTGCGGTGTGGCTGGGTGCCGAGCTCCCACATTAGAGATCGCCCCGTGGCCCAGCTTCAACCCTGACGGTATATGACTGCCGACCGTCGCGTACGGGTGTGCTCCATGCAATGGACGGACGGTGCAGCAACCGCGCGCCGGACGCCGCCGAGCGGGGAGCGTAGATGGCTTGAGCTCGAGTTAGACCGCGGCGAGGCAAGGCGAGCATCGATGCGATGCGCGGTAACGTTCCTGCCAGAACAACAAAGTCGAGTGAGGAACGAGCACGTATGGCCGAGTCGGCAGAGGCATCCAGGACGACCACAGCGAGGATCGTCTGGGACACGGCGGACAAGTACCTGCGCAACATCGTTGACGAGGAGGACTACGGCGACTACATCCTGCCGTTCACCGTGCTCCGCCGGCTGGAGTGCATGCTCGCCGACAGCAAGGACGACGTCATCAAGTACGTCGACGCCTTCGCTGACATGCCGCAGCACCTCATCGACATCGCCGTCAAGGAACGGTTCGGCCTGGGCTTCTACAACGTCTCGCCGCTCGACCTCGCGACGATCGCGTCGGTCGACGACAACGTGGACAAGTCGCTCAAGAGCTACATCGACGGATTCTCGAACAACATCGCCGACATTTGGGTCTCGTTCGACTTCAACCGACGCGCGAGGGTTCTCGCCGACGCCAACCGCTTGCACGCCGTCGTCAAACACTTCTCCACGTTCGACCTCAGCCCGGCCAGCCTCACCGACACGAGCATGGGTGACGTCTTCGAAGACGTCATGTACCGGGCCTTTAACAAGAAGGGCAAGGCGGCGGGCAACTTCTACACCCCGCGCGATGCTATCCGGCTAATGGTCGACGTGCTCATCAGCAACGACGACGACACCATCGCCTCCGACCACGCCGCGCGCTCGGTCTACGACCCGACGGCTGGTTCCGGCGGCATGCTTCTCATCGCCCAGGAGGCGCTGAAGCGGACAAATGAGAAGGTCGATGTCACTCTTTACGGTCAGGAGTTGATGCCGTCAGCCTTCGCGCTCGGCAAGGCTGACCTACTGATCCAGGGAGGCCGCCCCGACGCGATCAAGAAGGGCAACACCCTCGACGAGGACCTCTACGAGGGGCAGACCTTCGACTACGTGCTCTCGAACCCTCCGTTCGGGGTCGACTGGGAGGT
Source organism: Dermacoccus sp. PAMC28757 (assembly GCF_014302635.1). Taxonomy (NCBI): domain Bacteria; kingdom Bacillati; phylum Actinomycetota; class Actinomycetes; order Micrococcales; family Dermacoccaceae; genus Dermacoccus; species Dermacoccus sp. PAMC28757. The sequence continues at coordinate 708,438 of NZ_CP060292.1, forward strand.
CGAGGAGAAGTCGGTGCGCGAGCAGGCGAAGATCCCGGGCTCGCGCTTCAGCCATGGCCTCCCCAGCACCTCAGACGGTCAGATGCTCTTCCTCGCGCACTGCGCGTCGAAGCTCAGCCCAGCGGGTAAGGACGGCCAAGGTGGCCGTGCAGCGGTCGTATCGAACCAGTCGCCGCTGTTCAACAGCGACAACGGACCGAACTCGATCCGCAAGTGGCTCCTCGAGGAGGACCTCATCGACGCCATCATCGCGCTGCCCACGAGTATGTTCTACGGCACCGGCATTGCGACCTACGTCTGGATCATAGACGCGAGCAAGGACGCTGAGCGCAAGGGTAAGATCCAGCTCATCGACGGCACAGGGCAGTGGGAGTCGCTACGGAAGCCGATGGGCGAGAAGCGCCGCAAGGTCGGAAAGGATCACCGAGCCAACCTGCTGGAGGCCTACAAGGCGTTCGAGCACGCGGATCCGACGATCTCGCGGGTAATGACGCCGGAGGACTTCATGTTCCGCGACGTGCCCGTGTACAAGCAGGCGCGGTTCGCGACGCGCTTTAGCGAAGAGGCGGCCGAGGCCGTCCGCGGCCGACGTGACTTCACCGAAGAGCACGAAGCGGTCATGCGCTCTCTGGACGGCGCCGTGTGGAACGACCTCCCGAAAGCGTTCCATCTGGCCGCGAAGGCCGCTGGGCTGAAGGCCCCGTTGGGGATGACCGACGCGGTCATGAAGGCGATGGCAACGCCGGACGACTCAGCGCCTCTGGCCGTGGACCGGAAGGGCAAGCCCGTGATCGTCCCGGGCTGGAAGCTCACGGAGCGAGTTCCACTGAGCGAGGACCTGACCGAACACATGGAGCGCGAGGTGCTGCCATACGCGCCCGGAGCTCAATGGGACGAGAGCAAGGCCAAGTACGGCACCGATATCCCGTTCACACGGATCTTCTATGTGCCGGAAGAGCCCCGAAATCTCGTCGAGATCGACGCGGATGTCAAGAAGCTGATGAGTGAGCTGGCTACGGCGTTCACGGCGGTGAGCGAGGAATGATCGTTGAGACCCGGCCGCTCTGGACCCTCACATCGCTGAACGACGAGTCGTTGCCGGACACCACACCCGGCGGGTACACGTTCGACTACGTCGACATCTCGAACGTGACAGAGGGCCACATCTCTGACGAATTGGAGGCCTATGCCTTCCGCGACGCCCCGTCCAGAGCACGGAGGGTCGCGCGCCCGGACGACGTGATCATCTCGACCGTGCGGACGTATCTCAGGGCGATCGCGCGCGTCGGTGAGACCAACGGACCCACCGTTTACTCGACGGGATTTGCTGTGCTCAGGCCCGATCGAGAACTGGTGGATCCCCGCTACATCTCGTTTGTCCTCTCATCGCGCCACGTCATGGATGAGATCATCGCGACGTCCGTCGGTGTCAGCTATCCGGCGATCCAAGGCAGCGCCCTTCATCGCATGCGGGTGCCGTATTGCTCACGAGAGAAGCAGGCGGCCATCGTTAGCTACCTCGAGCGCGAGACCGCTGAGATGGATTCGGTACTGGCGAAGATGGATCTTCTGGGCGAGGCGCTGCGCGAGCGCGCCCGCAGCGTCCAAACGAGCGTCGTCTTCGGCCTCGCAGCAGGACAGCGCCACAGCGCTGCCGACGCCCACTCGCCACTGTCCGGCATCCCCGAGCATTGGGATCGCACGAAGTTCGGCTACGACTTCACCGAGAGCACAGAGCGAAACGGAGACGACCCGCCGGGGCCGCTGCTCTCTATCTCCGAGTATCGGGGTGTAGAGCTGAACACCCGCACAGATGGGCAGCAGGCATCCCTTGACGTCTCGAAGTACCGGGTGGTGCGGCCCGGCCAGCTCGCGGCCAACATGATGTGGCTCAACCACGGCGGGCTCGGTGTCTCGTCCCTCACCGGGTACATCAGCCCGGACTACAAGGCGTTCTGGATCTCGGACCAATTCGAGCCCCGCTACGTCCACCACCTTTTCCGGAGTTCTCGGTACATTGACTACTTCGCTGCGATCGCCACCGGCGTACGCCCGAATGCCCAGCGCGTGACCAAGACGGTGCTGGACGCGACCCCGGTGCCACTGCCGCCCCTTGACGAGCAGATAAGGATCGCCGACGAGCTCGACGAGGCGACCGCGCGCGTCAACGCCATGCTAGCGAAGGTCGCCGACCTCAAGTCCCTGCTCCTCGAGCGCCGTGCGGCGCTCATCACAGACGTCGTCACCGGCAAGAAGGAAGTCGCATGAGCCACGCGCAGCTGATGGAACGAGAGTTCGAGGAGAACCTCTGCTCCGAGCTGGCCGAGCGCGGCTGGCTGTACGAGGGCGACGGAAAGCCGACCGGCTGGGACGTCGGCCTGGCGATGATGCCTGCCGACGTGCTGCACTGGCTGGCCACGCAGTACCCGGACGAATACGAAAAGGCCGTCCCCGAGGACCTAGTCGGCGAGCAGAAGGCAGACGCCGAGCGAAAACTCCTCGAGCACATCACTGAGGAGCTCGCCAAGGCGACGCGGATGGACCCGACTACCGGTCACCCCGTTGGCGGCTTGCTCGGTGTGCTGCGCAGGGGCTTCTCATACGCGCAGATTGGCCGTCCGGCCGCAAGGTTCGGTCCGATGATGGCCTTCCCGCCGGCAAACCCGAACCTGACCGAGGTCGTCGAGGCGGCTGCGTCGGCGCGGCTCAGGGTTCTGCGTCAGGTGCGCTTCGACACGAAGACGAACGAGAGCATCGATGTTGTGCTCCTGGCCAACGGGTTGCCGGTGGTGACGATGGAGCTCAAGACAGACAACACGCAGACCGTGAACCACGCGATCCGTCAGTACAAGGAGGACCGCAAGCCGCGCAGGAGCCGGCCTCTTCTTGCTCCGGGTCGGGCGTTGGTTCATTTCGCGGTGTCTAACGATCTCGTCTACATGACGACCAAGCTCCAGGGCGGGGACACGGTCTTCCTGCCGTTCAACCAGGGCGACGATGGACACGAGGGGAATCCGCCGTCGAAGACTGGCTCGTCGACGAACTACTTGTGGCGCGAGATCCTGGCTCGCCCAAGCTTTATGCGCATTCTCAAGGACTTCGCGCTCTTCGAGCCGGACAAGTCCGGGAAGCTGGGCGACGGCCGACTGGTCTTCCCGCGCTTCCATCAGCTGCGGGCCGTCGAGCGCGTGATCGCCGACATCGAGGCGAACGGGCCCGGCAAGCGGTACCTGGTCTGGCACTCCGCTGGCTCCGGCAAGACGAAGACGATCGCCTGGCTCAGCCATCGCTTGATCCGGCACATGAGCGCCGACTCGAAGTCGACGTTCGACTCAGTCATCGTCGTTACCGACCGCACGGTCCTGGACGAGAACATTCGCGACGATATGAACCTGGTGCAGTCGAGCAGGGGCCTCGTTGTGGCCGTGGGCGAGAAGTCGGGCGCGAAGTCGCCGCAGCTGATGAAGGCGCTCGTCGAAGGCGACCACATCATCACCTGCACCTTGCAGACCTTCCCCGAGGTCATGAAACTCATCGAGGACACCGAGGAGCTGCGGGGCCGGCGTTGGGCCGTGGTCGCTGACGAGGCCCATTCGTCGCAGTCTGGATCCGCGGCCAAGCAGCTCAAGGAACTGCTCGTCGATGTCGATGTCGACCCCGGCGAGGAGATCAGCGCCGATGACCTTCTAGTCGCCAAAGACTCGGCCATCGCAGCGTCGGCCAACATCACCTTCGTCGCCCTCACCGCTACGCCGAAAGCGAAGACCCTGCGCCTATTCGGCACGCAGGTCGGGGACCGGTGGGAGGCGTTCGATACGTACACGATGGCGCAGGCGATCGAGGAAGGCTTCATCCTCGACGTCCTCACCAACTACTCGACGTACGACATGTTTCTCCGCGTCAAGAGCACGCTCGAGAGGGAGGAGTCCGAACGCGAGATCCACGTCAACACGGCTGAAGCCGTCTCAAGCATCGTCCGCTACGCCCGCCTCCACCCCACCGCAATCGCGCAGAAGGTCCGGGTCGTCGTCGAGCACTTCAGACGGAACGTGCAGCCGCTCCTCGACGGCCAAGCACGCGCCATGGTGGTTACAAGCTCGCGCAGTGAGGCTTACGACTGGTCGCGCAAGATGGACGCCTACATCGCAGAGAAGGGCTACGACCTCCATACGCTCGCGGCGTTCTCGGGCTCGCTTACGGGGGAGGACGGGGAGAGCGTCACCGAGGTGTCAGTGAACGGTGTGACCGATGTCGGCACGGCTTTCCGCGGGGAGGGCGTCTACCGTGTCCTCATCGTCGCGAACAAGTTCCAGACCGGCTTCGACGAGCCGCGTCTGATGGCGATGTACGTCGACAAGAAGCTCTCAGGGGTTGCCACCGTCCAGACACTATCCCGGCTGAATCGGATCTACCCGGGTAAGACCGCTCCGATGGTCGTTGACTTCCGTAACACTCCCGCGAGCGTCCAGAAAGACTTCGGACTCTACTACTCCGACGCATACGTTGAAGGGGACGTCGACCCCAACGCCCTGATCACGGTGGGGGAGCGGCTTGATACCGCTGGGCTCTACACCAGCGAGGAGATGGACGCCGTCGCAGACGCCTTCCTTCAGAACGCGGGGGGCGAGGCGATCGCCAAGGCGCTGTCGCCCATTAAGAACCGCTGGAGCAGGCAGTTGCGTGAGGCCGTGCTGTCGAAGGACAAAAAGGCGAAGGAAGAACTTGAGTTATTCCGCGCCGATGTGCTGAAGTACCGCAGAGCTTGGCAGTTTCTCAGCCAAATCGTCGACTACCACGACCCAGAAATCCACCGTCGAGCTATCCTAGCGACGCTGCTCGGTCGCAACCTCCACATCGACGGCGGCGACCGTGACGACAGCCTTCTCGAAGGCGTACAGCTTTCGGGTGTGAAACTCGTCCCGTCTGCGATCGAGGAGAACCATTCGCTCAGTCCTGGCGACGACGAGAAGATCGAGATCCCCAGCCTCGGCGGTCGGCGAGAGACCATCGCCTGGTTGAAACGCGGTGGCAAGGACACGGTTCAAGTAAGCTCCCTCGACGAGGTCATCGCGAAGGTCAACGAGATCTTTATGGCGAGAAAAGCTGACGTTAGCCCTGAGGGCGTTTCCGGTTTTATTACTACGTTGTGGGGCTTTCTCGGTGCTGACGAAGAGGCTGTCGCGATGGCGAAAAACAATTCGGTCGCCCAGCTTAGAGCTTCTCAGGGCTTCAGCGATGCTGTGGGCCTAGCGGTGCTGAGGACGGTGAACGAATCCAGGGAGATCCAGACGTATGTGTCCGACCCCACATTTATTCACACCATCACCGAAATCGCGGCTGACGCAATCCACGCAGAGTATCGCAGGCCTATTAGTGCCGTGGCTAATAATGTGAAATCTGCGGAAAGTCAGGCGGCATGCATGGCTCTCGGAGCGTTGGCCGACCTCACCGAGGGGTGGGTCGATGGTGACACGGGAGAGCCGGTTGCCACAACGGCACTCCTTCGCGCTGTTGAAGTTATTGATGTGATGGAACACTTCGAAAGCATGGCGACAGCCGTTTTTGCAACGGAGCAAGGGGGCGTGTGTTTCTATTGGCCCGAAGCCGTGAACCAGTTGACAATTGAAGTTGATCCTTCAGGGTCGCTCTACATTCATTCCGCTGATGTACAGGGGGGTACGTTCAAAGATGAAACCGTGCCCGAGGGTGCTCATCTAAAGAAACGACTTGCGGCCTGGCTAGTTGAAGAGGGGGCCCACCATGAGTGAAGCGAGTGGATCGAGGCGCGAGCGGCTGGCGGAGGGTCATATCGAGCTCTTGCGCGTTATTAGCAATGGCTGGGTCGATGTGCACGGTGTAGTGAGTCCGGCCGCGTTTAATCTCAGTGCGGCCGATCGTAACGACCTCAATCGCCTGTCCATTGCGCGTGAGGTTGCGGTGACGCCAGAGCAGGTGTACGCAGATCGCGCCGCACAAATAGAAGCTCGGTGTAAAGCCAATGGAAAGAAATTCACTCCGCCAGCTGGCGTTATGGTCGTAACGGTGGGGGATGTTGAGTCCGCACAAATCGATACTGCTCAAAGTTGTAGAACCCCTCTTACCGCCTGGGATGACTCAATGAACAGTAATCGCTCCAGATATCATGGGCACATCGACTTCAACGAGGTGCCCGCGGACGACAGAGGCCTCTGCCTGTTCGCCGCGAAGGCGCTGCTGAGTGCAGCAAAGGTCCGAGGCTGGAAGTTCCTCCCTGCGCAGGGTGCGGAATAGACGTGGTCGATTGATGTAATGCGTTCCTCGTTCTGCCGAGGCCTGCGGCCCTAACGCGGCCTGGGAAGTGGCCGACCTGTGTGGACGACACGCTTGAGCTGCGCCTAATGATGAGTATGCGGAACTGCGGTGGAAGGGTTCTTCGCGGGAACGGGCGAGGTTTACGCTGTGGGCCATCGAGGTCGCGGCAAGCCTCTCCACGTTCGGGGGTCGGCCTGGCGGCAACGCGCGACTGGCCAGTCAGATCGCGTCAACAGGCCCTGTCAGAGGCCGCGTTCGTCGTCGGGTTCGCGGAGTTGAGTGGCTCTTCACAGATGAGGGTGTAGTCGGCGCTGGCGCGTCGGTCCGGAGGTAGGTGTCGAGGTCTTCCGAAGATGGAGGTTCCTACACGCAGCCATCCGAAAGACCTCGACGTTGCCTGACGCTACCTTCACGTGCCCTGACCTGACCACCTTCACGCGCGTTGACGACCTTGGCCTGGAGATCACCGGGCAACTTCTCGAGCCGGATCGTGCGGTGCTGGCCTGCCGGGTCGTCGAACCGGACGACTGGTGCCGCCGGTGTGGCTGCCGAGGGGTATCCCGGGACACCGTGACCCGGGAGCTGGCGCACGAGCCGTTCGGGTGGCGCCCCACGACCTTGCTGGTCACCGTGCGCCGGTACCGGTGTGCCGAGTGCGCTCACGTGTGGCGTCAGGACACCACCGCCGCGGCCGAGCCGCGGGCGAAGATCTCCCGCGCCGGGCTGCGTTGGGGCCTGGTCGCGATCGTGGTCCAGCACCTGTCCATGGCCCGCGTCGCCGAAGGACTCGCGGTGTCGTGGAATACCGCCAACGACGCTGTTCTGGCCGAAGGTCAACGCCTGCTGATCGATAACCCGTCCCGCTTGGACGGCGTCCGCGTGGTCGGGGTCGACGAGCATGTCTGGCGGCACACGAGGAAGGGCGACAAGTACGTCACTGTGATCATCGACCTCACCCCGGTGCGCGACGGCACCGGCCCCTCCCGCCTGCTGGCGATGCTCGATGGCCGTTCGAAGAAGGCGTTCCAGGACTGGCTCGCCGAGCGGGACCAAGCCTGGCGGAGGGGTATCGAGGTCGTCGCGATGGATGGCTTCTTCGGGTTCAAGACCGCCACCACCGAAGAGCTGCCGGACGCCGTCTGCGTGATGGACCCCTTCCACGTGGTCCGCCTGGCCGGCGACGCCCTCGACGATTGCCGCCGCCGGGTCCAGCAAGAGCTCCACGGACACCGCGGACGCAAGGGCGACCCGCTCTACACCGCGCGGCGGACTCTGCACACCGGTGCCGACCTGGTCACCGGCCGCCAACACGAGCGCCTCGAGTCGCTCTTCGCCGACGAACGCCACATCCAGGTCGAGTGCACCTGGGGGATCTATCAGCGCATGATCTCCGCCTACCGTCACCACGACCGGAGCGTCGGCCGCGTCGAGATGAGCTCCGTGATCGACGCCCTCGCCGATGGTGTGCCCACGGCGTTGGTCGAGCTGCGCAAGCTGGGCCGCACCCTGGCCAGACGCGTCTGTGACGTCCTGGCCTACTTCGACCGGCCGCGCACCAGCAACGGACCCACCGAAGCCGTGAACGGACGCCTTGAGCACCTACGCGGGCTCGCCCTCGGCTTCCGCAACCTCACCCACTACATCGCCCGAGCACTCCTGGAAGCCGGGGGATTCAGACCCCAACTACACCCTCATCTGTGAAGAGCCAGTTGAGTTTAGGCTCGGTACGAGGGTTCTGTCTGGAGTTTGACCTTTGATTCCGCTCGATGCCGGTGCACTGCGGCCAGCATGCCGCATCTGAATCGAGACGAGCGGCCCTCTGGCGGTGGCACGGCGCCAGGACAGGATCGGCATCGACCTCGAGACCTCTTGCCGGAGCCGTCGACAGATGCCGCAGTCGTGTCCATATGGCTTATGGGGTGCGCAGGGGAAGGATTGCCGCTTCTACCGATCCCGGACGTTTTGGTCCGACGCTATGGTGTGGCTATGCAGGCGGTCAGTGACGACGAGATTCGTCGGTGTGTGGAGCATTTCCTGGGACGCCCGGGCGCGGTGGGGGAGGACGATTACTCCCATGCCCGTGAGCACAGTTTTGACTTCGCCTACAACTACTTCTCGGAGTTCGACCACCCCACCGAGGACATGCAGGCCAGCTGCATGCAGCTGGGCTACTACCTCGCCAGCTGGGGGATGCTGCGTGGCTCGTCCTGGTTGTTCAAGCACACCAATGCCAGCCACTACAAGGGCGCGATCGAAGTCATCGAACAGTACAACCCGCGCATGCGGGGTATCGACGCGAACCGGTGGCATGAGGAAGAGACCCTCTCCCTGCTTCAGGGGTGTTACGCCGATCTGAGTGCCGCGTTGTTGCCGGGGGGCCGTACGGCCACCACGTTGGTCACTAAGGTGATGCTCGGCGTGTGGGCGTGTGTCCCGGCCTACGACACGTACTTCCAGAAGACCTTCCGTCATCTCTTTGCTGAGTCCAAAGACGAAAGCGCGTTCAACACCTTCAGCGCTCGATCACTGGGTCTGCTGTCGGACTTCTACATCGAGCACCAGACTGTCATCGACGAACTCGCCTCGACCACGTACACGTTGGACTTCGACACTCTGAAGCCGACGGGTCGAACGCTGACCCGGGCAAAGATCATAGACATGGTCGGGTTTCAGTACACCCTGTTACCACCCGCGTAATCGGAGAAGGGGCCGAGCGGTTCCCCCGGAGGTGTCGACGCCGCGAGGGGTCCGAGGAGCAGTTCGTCCGCAACGCGACGGTGTGCTGCGCCTGTTCGAGTTGCTTGTGCGCGTTCTCAAGGTGCCCCGGCGCGCAAGTAGGCGTCAGTGGGTCTAGTCGCCTTGTTCGGTGAGCTCCGCGGTGGCGAGGATCGATCCTGCATCGACTCGCCGGCACGGTAGCGGTCGCCCCATCGCTTCACGGCCGGCCAAGAGACCTGGAACCGGGCAGCGTCCTCACTGATTGGCCACCCGTCGTCGACGACAAGACGGGCCACCCTGAGCCGGTAACGAGGGTGAGGGCAGCGGTGGAATGTGACATGGGGGTCCTCGATTATGAAAGGAGCCCACCCCGCCGGGGTGGGCTCCGGGCGGCGCCTGATCGGGGCGGGATGAGGGAGGGGATCTCCGACATTCCAGCAAGTCAATCTTGCAACCGCGTCGAGAGAGTACTTGTGGGGCTTCGCAAAAACTCGCAGTCGGGCCAGTAGACCGTCGTTTACCAAGCGCCAGTACTGCGATGATCAGCGGGTCTACGTGCGTGCGAGGAGGGTCTCAGTCGCTGGCGGGCCCTCCTCGTCGCTCATCGGCGCGGCGTGCTGACTAGGTGACAAGTCGTCCCGAATCCGCCATCGTCAGGGGTGGCGGCCGATGAAGGCCATCAACTGATCAACGGGGTCGGCGCTGTCGGTGGAGACGGGCGCCCCGTACTGCCCAGACTCACGCAGGATGTTCTCGATGGGTCGCATGCCGTCCAGAGCTTCCTGGGCGTAGGCGGGGTCGAGGGTGACGGGGGTGTGGTTCGCTCGGGCGAGGTCCCACGTGTGCATATAGATGTCGGCCGTGTAGATGCGGTCGATGACCAAGGCCAGGGGCTGGCCGTCGAAGGGGCCGTCTTGGACGGGGCGACCACTGAGATCGGGGTCATCGAGAAGGGCTTGGACAGCGGCAGTGCGATGGGCCCATCTCTGGCTGGGGGAGTCCCCCTGGGCGTCGGGGAGATCGACGTCTGCCCAGGCTGACAGGACGGGCGGGAGCCAGTCGAGGAGGTGGTCAACGATGTCTCGTGCGGACCACTCCTTCACAGGGCTGGGCGCGTCCCAGTCGGTGGTCTCGTCCACAACGTGCTGGAAGGTGGCCGCGAAGTCACGGTGGCGGTCAGCTGGAGTGGTCATGTTCGGTGCTCCTATCGGCGGGTGCGGGTATAGCGGGCTTGGATGGCGTCGGTGTCGGTGATGACCGGCGGCCGGGATAAGGCCCACTCGGTCGCGGGAAGCGGCCGGGTGAACAGTTGACGGCCTTCGCCGGCAATGACTGGTGCGAAGGTGATCTCTAGGACATCGATCTCGTCGCCGGCGAGGAGTTCGGTGATCAGCGACGCGCTGCTGAGGACCCTGATGTCACCGGTGCCGTGCTTGCGCAACGTGCGCACCACCTCGACAGGCGCGCTAGCGACCGCGATCGATGACGACCAGGCGAGAGGCCCAGCCTGGTGGGTGAAGACAAGCTTCTCCACGCTGTTGAGCCATCGGGCGAACTCGCGGTCTCGTGGATCGGCGGTGGGGTCAGCGGCTACCGCCGGCCAGTACCCCTGGAAGCCCTCGTAATTCACGCGACCCAAGATGGCCGTGGTGGCCCTGGTCATCATGGACAGGGCGGCGCGGCCCTGTGGACTCGCGCCGTGCGGTGCGATGTGCCGCATGTCGTACGGGCCGTCGGGCCCGCTGATGCGGCCGTCAAGGGTGAGAACGATGTTGGCGATCACCCGCCGAGCCATGATGCCCCTAGTGGTTAACGATTGATACCACTCGACCGTAGCGATAGTAGTATCAATAGGCAACCGGCTTGGAGGTGAGCGGTGACGGCGCAACGTCGTTCAGACTGTCCGATCAACCGGGGGGTAGAACTCCTCGGGGACAACTGGAGCTTGGTGATCATTCGGGACATCGCATTTTGCGACCACCGCAGCTTCCGTGAACTTCTGACAGGGTCGCGGGAAGGTATCAGCCCTCCGATGCTGTCGCGCCGCCTGACCCATCTCGTCGAAGTCGGGCTGCTGACCAAGGAGCCCGCTCCGCGCGGCGTTCAGGGGCGGTACTCCCTCACAGAAGCAGGTATTCAACTGGTCCCACTCCTGTTCGAACTGGCCAGGGTCGGGGGCCTGATCGACCCCACCACGTCCACCACTGAGCCTCGCTTCGACGGTTGGTGCGGGGACCAGGACAAGATCAACGCCTTCATGGACGAGTTGCGACAGGGCCACCTGGACTAAGGTGGGGTGCCGCCCCGACGGGGCGGGAATCCCAGACTGGCCATCGGAGGCAGGCGCAGTGCGCCACTCTTAGGTTGTGGACACGGCCAGTAGGTGGCGTGCCACATCGGGGGCGAGGGTGGCGCTTGGATAACTGACGGCCTGCGGGGCCCCACCTTCCGCACCAGCCTCAAGCAATCATGGGGCTTGCGCGCGCTGCGGCCGCCGTCACCAAGAACCGTCGACGGCAAACCCGGACGCTTGGGCCATAACTGAGCCCGCGTCGAGGGCCACCCGGTCAACAAGGGTACGAGGGCCGCCTGGTTCACGCCGACCTCGTTCGCCACGCGCGCCGGCGACCTTCAATCAGACCGGTGACGATGTCGGCGACAAAGGTCGACATGCGAATGGAGAAGTACAGTGGCGCGCGGCGAGCCATACCCAAAAAGCGGCCCTTGACCGACACGCCCTCCCGTATCAACTAGTCAGTCATGGGATCCGTGAGGCACCGAGTTTCGCAGGCTGCGATGAACGTTGAGAGCTTCTGACCGTGCACGGCCGCGATCTGTTGCAGTTGCTCAAGGGTCGGCTCCAGCTGCCCACCCTCGAACGCGCGCAACTCGTCGGCGCGTATCTCTGCGAGCACCTCGAGCGTTTCGAAGGGCATGCGTGCTCCAACACGTTCGGCGCAGAGTTGAGCGGCGACCGCGGCTGAGAGGGTCATGTCGGCCACGATAGGGCTCATTGTGGGTCGCGCGGGCCAATGCGGCTGATCCGGGCCCGCTCGACGATGAGGTCGACGCCTGGCAGAAGGTAGGCGGCGTGGTCAATAGTCGTTCGAGCCCGAGGTTCTTCAGCGCATCAGCCTTACTGGGATTTTGATTCCAAAATTGAGCTGCAGTGCTCTTATGGGACGTCCTCGGCAGTTCGACGACGAGGTTGTGCTCAACCGTGCCATGGAGACGTTCTGGACGCATGGGTATGCGGCGACTACACCGGCCCAGCTGGCCGAGGCCACGGGCGTCGGGACGAGCAGTCTGTACAACGCGTTTCACAGCAAGAGGGAGCTGTTCGATCTCTGCCTTGACCTGTACCAGACGCAGGTGGACGCGATGGCGCATTCTTTGCTCGAGCAGCCGGGCACGACGCTTGAGTGCATCCGTGCGGCTTTCCGCGCCGTGGTGGACGACGATCTGGCCCAAGGGCAGCGCCGGGGATGTCTGATTGGGAACACGATCGTGGAGTTAGCCGGCGCCGACCCAGATCTGGCCGCACGACTGAAGAAGATGCAGGACGCCTCGATCCAGTGGATCGCGGACCGCATCCGCCGAGGCCAAGTCGAGGGCGATGTCGCCTCGGACAAGGGGCGAGTCGCCTCGGACAAGGACTCGGAGGTGATCGCCGAGCACTTGGCCACGACGCTGGCCGGGTTGCGAGTCATGGGCGTCCTTCATGATCGCGCGACGCTGTACCGCGTCATCGACTCCGCTCTGACGATCCTCGCCTAGTTGTACTGACCGGGGACGTTGATTGAGTCGGGGGCGGGCGGCAGGACTCGGGTCAGTGCGCTGGCATCGCCGTCGATGCGAACACCATTGGTGAGTGCGAGCTCCAGGGGGATGGCTCCTTGCAGGAGCGCGACTAGGACGGGGCCTGGCCCGATGACGCCGACGTTGGGCTTCGTATCGCTTGCGCAGGGCCGAACCGCCACGGTTCCCTTCGCTGCGGTGAGGTCGAAGCCGTCGTCGAGGGTGCCGAAGCGGATGATGGCTGCTGGTTCGCTCGGCCGGTGGTCCTTCAGCAGGAATCGGGCCGGCTGACTGAGCCAGTGCATCTGGAAGATCGCCTCGGGCGGGGCCTGTGGAACCGTGGGTGCGCCCCACTTCAAGAGTTCGCGCAACACTCCGTCCAGGGCCATTCCGCGCTCGGTGAGCCGGTATATCGGGGCGCCCGTTGCGCTCGGGGCCGGTTCGCGTATGACCACCCCGTTCGCCTCAAGGTCGCGCAGGCGCTGCGTGAGAAGGTTCGTCGCGATCCCCGGCAGGCCGCGCTGTATCTCTCCGAAGCGCGATGGCCCCAGGATCAACAGCTCGCGCACGATCAGAAGAGTCCAACGGTCGCCGACCACATCCAGGGCGCGGGCGATCGAGCACAACTGTCCATAGGACCTCACCGAAAAACCCCTTGACTTTCTCAAGTGACTACTTGAAAGTTTCAAGCACATTGTCACACCAAGGGAGAGTCATGCCCGCCGTCCTGTCGTCCGACGCCCCGCAGGTCCTCAGGGACTACTACCGGATCCTTGAATCCGGCACCGACGCTTACCAGGACGGGGCCACCCTTCGGCCGCTCCTGAGTGACCACCTCGACTTCACCGGCCCGCTTGCCGGCCACCGCCCCGATGCCACTGACGGCTTCCTGCATGGGGTTGCCGGATTCATCGCGACGGTCACACGGATCGATGTCGTCCAGGACGTGCACGCTCCCAGTGGCTCGGCAGTGCTGTACACGGCGACCATGCCCGGCGGCCCCATGACCTTCGCGGAGTTCTTCACCTTGGACGACGGGGTCATCACGTCCCTGAACCTGCATTACAACGGCCCCGAGTACCTCGAGAAGGGCGGCCGATGACGCTTCAGCAGGATCTCGTCGAACGGGTGCGTCAGGCTCTGCGCGATCGCAGCCCTCGTGAGGTACCGATGTTCGGTGGCGTGTCCTTCATGGTGGACGGCCGCATGGTCGCCGCTGCGCGCCGCGAGGGGGAACTCTTGCTGCGCATCGATCCCGAAGACGCGGCAGACCTGCTCAGCCGCACTGGTTCTCGCCGCGCGCTCATGGGAGCGGACCGCACGATGGGTGACGGCTGGATCAGCGTCGCCCCGTCCGCGCTCGAAGGCCCTGGGCTCGACACCTGGCTCGCGCCCGCTCTGGCCTTCCACGCCTCGCAGGGCGCCAAGTAGCACGTCCCCCCACGGTGGCCGGTCGGGTCAGCGACCGGCCACCGATCTATGTCAGGAGGAATCTTGAGTCATCCCAATGCTGCGCTAACCCCGCGTCATCGCCTCAAGGTCGCCCGTCTCGTCATCGAGGACGGCTGGCCGATCAGTGAAGTCGCGGCCCGGTTTCAGGTGTCCTGGCCGACGGTGAAGCGCTGGGTCGACCGCTACCTCACCGGTGAGCCCATGCACGATCGGTCGTCGCGCCCAAAGACGTCCCCGAACAAGACCGGGCCGGCGGTGACGAAACGGTGCGTCAGCCTGCGAATGCGGTTGCGGGAGGGGCCGGTTCAGCTCGCAGCCCGGCTACACATCGCACCCTCCACCGTGCATCGCATCCTCACGGCGGCCCGCCTCAACCGCCTCTGCTACGTCGACCGGGCCACTGGCGAGCCGATCCGTCGGTACGAGCACCCCCACCCTGGGTCGTTGGTGCACGTGGACGTGAAGAAGCTCGGGAATATCCCCGACGGCGGAGGCTGGCGGTACGTCGGCCGCCGCCAAGGCGAACGCAACCGCGCCGCCACACCGAACAAGCCCAAGAGCAAGTGGCACAACCCCAAGCTCGGCTACGCCTTCGTCCACACCGTCATCGACGACCACTCCCGAGTCGCCTACACCGAGGTCCACGACGACGAGACCGCCGTCACTGCCGTCGCAGTCCTGCACCGCGCCGTCAACTGGTTCGCCGAACGCGGCGTCACGATCGAGCGCGTCTTGTCGGACAACGGCGGCGCCTACCGCTCGCATCTGTGGCGTGACACGTGCGAGGCGCTTTCGATCAGCCCAAAGCGCACGCGCCCGTATCGGCCGCAGACCAACGGGAAGGTCGAACGGTTCCACCGGACCATAGCCGACGGGTGGGCCTACGCCCGGTGCTACACCAGCGAGAAAGAACGCCGCGACGCCCTGCCGGACTGGCTGCATCAGTACAACCAGCACCGCCCGCACACGGCTTGCGGCTGGTTCCCGCTAGCTTTTCCTCATAGGGCGCTCAGGGATTCCTCGAGCGATACGGGCCACGGGGTTGGGGCCAACCCGGCCTCACTGAGCGCCCCAGGGCGCAGCACCGCCCGTTCTCGCCACAGATAGCGCTGCGCATGTACCTCGCGTGCTGTTGCATCGAAGCGGGCAGCGACAGCCAGCGGCCAAACGGGGATGCTGCCGATCCGCGCGGGTTGGTGCAAGTGCGCCGCCGCATCCGTTGCCAACTGGCGACATGACCGAGGTTCTGCAGTCGGAGCGTGTACGACCAGATCGCTGGCGCCATTCATTGAGGCGCTGAGTTCAGGTTGGTGGGTTGCCGCGTAGATCATGGCCTTCGCGAGGTCGGGTAGATACGTCCAGGAGTGCGGCGCACCGAGATTCGCTGGCACCCACGCCCGTCGCCCGCGGCTCAGGGGGCGAAAGATCATCAACGTCGCTACCGACCCCTCGTTCGCCGTGGGCCCGAACAAGTCAGAGGCCACGACGCTCGCTGTTCGCGCTTCGTGACGGGCTCGAGCAGCGAGGAGGTCGGCGCGGACGTGTCCAAGTGGGGTACACGGTGCCACGCCGACTCCCTCATGGAGGGAGGTCGCCTGGTGACCGTAGGCGTAGACCGATTCCGGGAAAACCACAGGCACCCCAGCACGCGCCGCTGCGTCCATGACGGCTACCTCGCGTTGGGGTAGGTCCCTGCGCCACGCGCGGTGGTCGTAAGGGGCGTGAATGCAGTGGTAGACGGCCCCTGCCGATGCGAGTTCTTCCGACAACACATCAGTGTTGAGGACATCGTTCACAACGACCCGCGCCCCTGCCACAGGGGTCTCGGACCGCCGGATCACCACGACCTCTTCCCCTCGCGCAGCGAGTTCACGTGTCAGTGCCGATCCGATCTGCCCTGCTCCGATGACGACGTGTTTCATGACCTACCTCTCCAAAGCGAGAGCACCGCTCTCTATTGTGGTAAAGGTAGGCGACTGCACGCCATGAAAGCAAGAGCAGCGCTCTCCCTTACTGGTGCGAAGATGGGTCAATGGCCCAGCAACACCCCGGTAAACGCGCCGAAGCACGAGCCTCGATGAAGGCAGCGATTCTCGAGGCGGGGCGCCGTCAACTCGTTCAACGGGGGGCGGCCGCCTTGTCGCTGCGCGAAGTGGCGCGCTCGATCGGCGTCGTCAGCTCCGCCGTCTACCGGTACGTCGAAAGTCGTGACGCCCTGTTGACCCTGCTCGTCGCTGACGCCTACACCCAGCTGGGTAACGTGGTGGAGGAAAGCCTGCGCGCCCGTGCGGGTGAGGGGTGGCAGAGCCGCTTGCGCACCCTTGCCTTCACGATGCGCGATTGGGCGATGGCCCACCCTGAGCAATGGGGTCTGCTTTATGGCGCGCCTGTGCCGGGGTATGAGGCTCCCGCTGACGTCACGACCGAGCCAGGCGTGCGGGTGATGGCGCAGCTACTCGACGTCATGAGTAGCGCTGATTGGGGTGGGTCTACCCCGTCAGGGGAACTGCGCGTTTTCCTCCAAGCCGGTAGCGCCGACCTCGACCGGGCAGCATCCCCCGAGCAGTCTCTCCTCGCCGTGCAGGCGTGGTGCACGATCGTTGGGACTATCAGCATGGAAGTCTTCGGCCAACTCGGCCCCGAGCCGCGGGCGAACCCCTTGATCGGACAAGGCATCCTCGAGGCGCAGCTACACCTCCTCGGCGGGCCTCTCTCACCCCAGAGGGACTGACCGCGCCGTAGTGTGCAACCTTCGCGTGCGCTACAGGTTCCGCCCTGCGAGCAGCGCAGTGCTCCAGCAGTCGAGCCTCTGGCGTAGCTGCTCGGCAGCGAGGTGGACAAGACCGATTCCGTGGTAGTTCGGCAGCCAGGACTCCACGACTGGGTCGGCCTGTGCAGCGGCCTGCAGCACCGGGGCAATCAGATGAGGAGGATATCTCTCGTGTTGGCCAGCGGGACTCAGCGAGGCGAGTGGGAACGGTGCTGTGGCGGTGTAGCCAGTCCTCGAGGCCAGCGCCGGTGTAGCCGGCGAGGTTGAGCAGGGTGCTGTGCGCCTGGGTCCCCGATAGGCGCTCGGTGGTCCCGTCGGCGTGTTTGGTGCCGGGATGGGTACACGCCCCACTCGCGGTGAGTGTGCATGCACACCAACCACCCCAGATGCATGCCACGGCACGGGGTGGATGGTGCACAAACCTTGGCGAGTTCAACCGGTCAACGCACCATTGATGGTGTTCAGGCTATCGGTGAAGGCGTCGTGGGATGAGGCCCAGCCGAGGACCTTGCGGGGCCGTTCGTTGATGCGCGTCGCGATGGTGTCGAGGTCGGTCTGGGTGAAGGAGCGTAGGTCGGCGTTCTTCGCGAGGTACTGACGCAGCAGGCGGTTCGTGTTTTCGTTCGTGCCGCGCTGCCATGGCGAACGGGCGTCACAGAAGAACACTTGCATGCCCAGGGCGTGCGTCACCTGGTCGTGGAAGGCCATTTCCCTGCCGCGATCCCACGTCAACGACCGACGAAACTGCGGCGGCATGTCGGCGAGATTCTCGATGAGAGCGTCCCTGACGGCGTCAGCCTTGTACCCGTTTGGCAGGGCGACGACGCGCACCAGGCGGGTGGAGCGTTCGACGAGGGTGGCCACGGCTGATGGGCGCTGGCCCATGATGAGGTCACCTTCCCAATGGCCGACTTCGGCCCGGTCTTCGACGCTGGCGGGTCGATCGTGGATGGAGGTCATGTTCCGCAACACGCCGCGGCGTTGTCGGGGTTTCGCGACGCGCGCATGGCGCAGGGATCGCCCTGATCGCAGGAGGCTTCCCTGTCGTGGCGCACGGATCTGGCCGGTGTACAGGGCGTGGTAGATCGACTCGTGCGACAACGAATCCTGCTGTTCGCGCCGTAGCCAGTGGGCGATCTGGGTGGGTGACCACCCTCGTTCCAGCTTCGCCGCGACTAGGCTCGACAGCGCCGGGTCGCGGTGAAGACGTGAGGGTTTCGGGCGGCGCGCGTTGCGCCACGCGCCCGCGTCAGCGCTGGCCGCGCGATAGGTGCCGGGGCCGCCGTGGCGGGCGACTTCGCGGCTGATGCTCGTGTGATGCCGTCCCAGCCGAGCGGCGATGACACGGCACGACAAGCCGGCGGCGAGGCCGCGGGAGATCTCTTCACGTTCACTCAGCGACAGGTGCCGCCGGTTCCGGGCGCGCGGCGGCGGTTTCACTCCGCCATGGCGGCGCAGCAGCGTCCGGACTGGGGTTTGGCTGACGCCGATCGTGCGGGCGATGAGCCTGATCGACTCACCCTTCGCCCACAACGCCCAGACGTTCTCCTGCTGCTCGTTCGACAACCCGGCCATGACACCCACGATCCCCTATCGGTGGTGGTGCGTTGACCGGTTGAACTCGCCTTCGTTTGAGCTACACCGTCACGCGCGCCGGAGGCGGGATTCAAGGGCTCCCAAGTAGCTAGTCCTCATGGGTCGAGTCTTGACCGGGCATGCCCCGCCGACGGTGCTCCGTGAACTGCCAAGCGATAACGCTGAGCCCAAACTGAAGCGTGAGCAGCAGTGGTAGCCCGATGACTAGGTACATCCACAGGGAATCCTGTGCGTACTCGTTCGCCACCACAATCGACACCATCATCGCGACAAGCAAAACCGTCGAGTAGGTGCCACCGTACGCCTTGGTCCACTCTCGAAACGTCACCTGCCACCTCCGTGCGATCTTCCGTCCCAGTCTGTCACTGTCGAAGCGGTGCAGAACCGTTCGTTTGAGCTACCACGGACTGTCGATGGCGACGGCGGTCACCACGGACCTCACACATCGCTTCGCTCGTACGACTACAGAGCATGATCACCTACCTAGGCATCACAGCTCGCGACCTGGAAGCACTTCTCGCCCGGGGCGTCGACGACGCCGGAGCTCCGATCGAAGGATTTCAAGACGCAGAAGGCGGTTGGCCGTTGAGGTGCTGTCTATCCGACTCGGTGCCCGGCGACGCGATCGCCATCGTCGGGCACTCGCCGTTCCCCTGGGTCAGCCCCTACAGAGAGACCGGTCCTATCGTCGTTCACACCAAGAACTGCCCTGGGCCTTCAGAGGGGTTCCCGCATCAATTTGAAGCACGTGCCCAGGTCGTCAAGGCTTTCGGCCGCGATGCGGGACGAACTCGAACCCAGGTTTACGACCTCAACGCGCTTGTCGAGCCAGGGCAAGGTCTGGAGCACCGTATCGGCTTGATCTTGCAGGACCCCCGCGTGGAGGAGGTTCATGTCCACAACCTGGTGTCGCAGTGCTTCAACTTCAAGGCGTTCGACACTTTCGCTGGCGAATAGAGCGAAATCGGCGCCGGCGCGCAGGATGGTCTGGATTCCGAACAGGGGGTCGCCCTTGCGGCCGCGGTGCCCGGTGGTGTCCTGCTGGACTCGGCGGCGTACCTCGTCGACGACCTGCGTGCCGAGCTTGACGACGTGGAACGCGTCCAGGACGGCGGTGGCGTCGGCGAGCTCGGCGTCGATCGCGGACTTGTAGCCACCGAACGGGTCCAGGGCAGCGACCTCGATCCGCGCGCGGAAGTCGACGCCGCGGTCGAGCAGCCAGTCGGTGTAGGCCTTCTTCGAGCGGCCGGGCACCAAGTCCAGGAGCCGGGCGTGCACGCGTCCGGCCTGGTCACGGGTCAGGTCGACCATCCCGGTCAACTCCTTCGGGCCGCGCTCACGCACGTCACCGTGGTGCCAGATGTGCTCATCGACCCCCAGGGACGTCACACCGGCGAACCTGGTCGGGTCACCGGCCAGACATTCGAGCTCGGGCTTGACCGCGCGCCACAGCGTCGCCCAGCCGACCCCCAACCGGCGGGCGAGCCCAGCGATCGTGGCGTGCTCGCGGCGCAGCTGCCCGACCGCCCACCACACCGCGCGGCGGGTCAGGACGCCGCGAGCGGCGACCAGGGTCGGGACCTGCTCGGCGAACGTCCCCCGCGGGCACTCGACCTCGCCGCAGCGCCAACGTCGTTGCCGCCAGACGATCTGGACCCGAACGTCGCCGTGCGGCACGTCGCGCAGCACCCGCACCCGCCGGCCGCGGCTGAGCGCGACGACCCCGCAGTCCGGGCAGCCCGCCAGCTGCCAGGGCGTCGAGACCGTCACCCGCATGGTGATCGGGTCGCGATCAACCCGCTCGACTCGAACGCCATCGAGCCCGAACAGAAGATCGCAGCGAGCGCAGGGATCGGTGGTCGTGCGCGCGTCGGCGCACCCCGTAGCGTGAGACACGTCGAGGTCCTCGAGAACGAATCGGGCAGCTTGGTCGCTCCTGATCCTCGGGGACCTCGACCCCTACCCGCCGCTCAACCCGCCGAACCCCTCACTCCCCACCGCAACGGTGAAGAGCCGGATTGATCGTAGGACGCTTCGACCTCGACCGGCGTGCGGTAGCCGAGTGCTTCGTGCAGGCGCTGGTGGTTCCACCAGGTCACCCACTCCAATGTCGCCAACTCGACCGCCGATGTCGACGGCCATGTCGTGCGTGAGTAGATCAGTTCGGCCTTGTACAACCCGTTGACCGTCTCAGCCAAGGCGTTGTCGTACGAATCGCCCACTGTCCCCACCGAAGGCGCGACGCCGTGCTCGGCCAGTGTGTCGGTGTAGGCCAGGCCGACGTACTGGACGCCGCGGTCGCTGTGGTGCACGAGCCGCCCACCCTGACGCGCCGCCGGCGTCGTCGCGATGGCCTGCTGCAACGCGATCATCGGCAACGCCTGCGTCGACAGCGACGACGCGACCGACCAGCCGACGATCTTGCGCGTGCACGCATCCGTGATGAACGCCGTGTACGCGAACCCGCTAACGGTGCGCACGTAGGTGATGTCTGCTACCCACAACATGTTCGGCGCCAACGCGTGGAAGTCGCGCTCCACGAGATCCGGGCGGTGGTCGGGCAGCTTCGACGGCACGGTCGTGAACGGGCGGCGCCCACGGCGAACACCGTGCAGCCCAGCCGTTCTCATGAGTCGCGCGGTCTGATCACGCCCGATCATCCAGCCCTCGCGGCGCATCGCGTGCCACATCTTGCGATGGCCGTACACCCCGTAATTCTGGGCGTGGAGGCGTTTCACTTCCTCCACAAGGACGTCGTCACGGATCGCTCGCGCGCAGCGAGGGCGGGCTTTCGCGGCGCGGTAGCCACGGGAGGTGGGGGCACCTCCCGCTTGCGGGGGAATGAACCCACAGTCCGTCGCGCGAAGGGCGCGACAGATCGGCTCGACCCCGAAACGATCACGGTGTTCGTCGATGAACCGGATCATCTCGTCGTGGGGCGGTCGAGTTCCGCTGCGAAAAAAGCCGAGGCCTTCTTCAAGATCTCGTTCGCCCGCCTCGTTTCGGCGAGTTCGCGGCGTAAGCGCCGGTTCTCTTCCTCGAGCGACTCACGCGGCTTCGCCGCGCCAGTCGCCGCTGGCTCTTCGCCGGGGCGGGGCATCCAGTTACGGATCGTGGCCGGCGCTATCCCGAGCGACGCTCCCACAGCGTCCATCGCGACACGCTGCGAGCATCCATCGGCGGCGCGCTTGTCGAGCACCATCCGCACCGCATGCTCACGCAAGTCCTGGTCGTACTTCTTGGGCATGGTCCGATTCTCCTTCAGGAAGGACGGAACCAAACCCAGGGCGCTTCACCTGGGAGTAGGGGCAGACTCGAGGGCATGGATCTGATAAACCCCAACCTGCCGATCCGCATAGCTCGCCCTTCTCGATCCTTAGCGATGGCAGAGAAGTTCTGGACCGACGGTGTCGGCCTGGACGTTCTGTGGCGTACTGGACCCGAGGCTGAGGGTGGCCATCGGCTGCTCATGCTCGGCGTCCCAGGTGCGTCGTGGCACCTCGAACTGGTCGATGACGCCGACGCGTTGAGCGTGAACCCGCCTGGGCCCGAAGATCTCCTCGTCATCTACCGGGGGACGAGACTGAACGCAACAGAGCTTGAGCGATTAGAAGCTGCGGGCGGAACGCGAGTCGCCTCTCGCAACCCCTACTGGGACGAGCATGGGCAGACCATCCTTGACCCGGACGGCTACCTGCTCGTTCTTTCTCACCGCACGTGGGGGTAGCCCCTATGCGCCACAGCTTCCGCGACGACACTATGGGTCGAGCTCCTGGTACGTCTCTGGGAGGTGCGGAACCCTTCGTTTGGGCTACGCCATGGCCGACAATGGGTTGTGCCTGATCTTGTTGAGCCGACGACTGATCTCTACGACGCCTGGCGGGAGTGTCGCCGCGACTGGGGACCCGGCATGCACGAGGACGGTTTCGGTCTGGCAGCTACGGACTCGACCGATGACCCCCAAGGTTTCGCTCGCTGGGTTCGTCGCCTTCGCAAGGCCGCTAGTTGTACTGACCGGACACGTTAGTCGGTACGGATCGTCAGGATCGATATCGTGCCGTCAATGCTTCGGCACGCACGGACATCGCATTGCGGACGGATTCTGGCGCTAGTACTTCGGCGTCCGTATCAAGCCGCCACACTGCCCACACCGCGTGGCGCAGGTCTTCGAAGGTCACGTCGAGGCGGATCCAATCATCCGGCTCCGGTTCCTCGGCACGGACAGCGCTGGCATTCTCCAGCAGTTCCTCACGACGTGAGGTCTTGATGCGGACGACGACGGGGATGTGGTTCTCGGAGAGGAACTGTGCGGTGCGCTCGGCCCAGATGCGGTCGAGGTCGACCTGCGCGGGGCGTTGCGCTGGTTCGGGGAGCGCTTCGGCGCTGAGCATCCGAGACAGACGGTAAGTCCGATCGTCTCCAGACCTCGTCGCCAGCAGGTAGGTGCGCCCGCGGACGGTGACCAGTCCAATCGGATCGACGGTTCGACGACTCGGTGCTTTGCCAGGTGCCGCGTAGTTGAATCGCAGCCGGCGGCCGGTGAGCACCGCGGCTCGGACCTCGCTCATGACGCCGTCGGCCAGGTCTTCGGTGGGGGCACGGCGAGAGAGAAGGTCGGTCTCCGGCTCCACGAGGAACCGTTTGGCCGCATCGCCGAGACTCACCTGGTGCCCCTCGGGCAGCGCGTCGACGACCTTTCGCATCGCCGAGGCTAGCGGTGCGCTGAGGCCGAAGACCTTCTCGCCGCGGGATGATCCGGCGGTGAGCAGCGCGAGTGCCTCGTCATGGTTCAGCCCGATCAGTTCGGTGCGGAAGCCGGGAAGGAGTGAATAGCCGCCGAGTCGACCACGGTTGGAGTAAACGGGGACGCCCGCAGTCGAGAGGGCGTCGATGTCGCGCAACACGGTGCGCGTGGACACTTCGAGCTCACTCGCCAGCTCGTCGGCGGTTATTCGGCCTCGCTGGCGCAGCAGGAGCACCAGCGAGACCAGTCGGTCTGCTCGCATGCATCCATCTTTACCAGAATACACGACATAAGGTGTCGTGATTCGTTGGGAGGCTAGTAGCGCAGCGTCGAGGACGGCGGCCATAGGGCGGCCGGGCGCTGCGGAACGAATGAACGGAGCAGCGATGGAACGCACGGCAGTAAATCCGGTGACTTGGTCGCAGGAGATGGGCTTCAACCAAGGCGAAGTCATCTCAGGGGAGACAAGGACGCTGTACATCTCGGGACAGACAGCGATGAGCAAGGATGGTCGGCCCGAGCATGACGGGGACGTCGAGGCCCAGCTCGCGTTGGCCGTGGCGAACCTCGAGGCCGTGCTCGCCGAGGCCGGTATGTCGATGGAGAACCTGGTCCGCCTCAACGTCTACACCACCGACGTGGACGCGATGTTCCCGCACTACGGCGTGCTCGCCGGGAAGCTCGGAGCGGCAGGAGTCGCCCCGACTACCACGATGCTCGGCGTCACCCGCCTGGCGATCCCCGGCCAGATGGTCGAGCTCGAAGGAACCGCTGTCGCATAACGTTTCCCCCTTTTTGAATCTCATCTCGGACGGTCAGCAGGGTAACCCTGCTGACCGTCCGAGAGTCCTAAGGAGTCCCATGTCCCACGCAAATGCCGCTCTGACTCCCCGCCACCGTTTCAAAGTCGCTAGCCTGGTCGTAGATGACGGCTGGCCGATCAGCGAGGTCGCCGCTCGCTTCCAGGTGTCCTGGCCGACAGTGAAGCGGTGGGTAGATCGCTACGCAAATGGCGAATCGATGCACGACCGGTCCTCGCGGCCGAAGACCTCGCCGCACAAGACGCGCAAGGCGACGACGAAGCGGTGCGTGAGCCTACGCCTGCGACTTCGCGAAGGGCCGGTCCAACTTGCGAGCAGGCTCGGCATCGCGCCGTCCACCGTGCATCGAATCCTCACGACCGCCCGGCTGAACCGGCTCGCATACGTAGACCGCGCCACAGGCGAAGTTGTCCGCCGTTACGAGCATGACTACCCCGGGTCGCTCGTGCACGTGGATGTGAAGAAGCTCGGGAACATCCCCGCCGGAGGCGGCTGGCGTTATGTCGGCCGCCGCCAAGGCGAAAAGAACCGCTCCGCCACCCCGGACAAGCCCCGCAGTAAGTGGCACAACCCCAAGCTGGGGTACGCGTTCGTGCACACCGTCATCGACGACCACTCCCGCGTCGCGTACACCGAGGTCCACGACGACGAAACTGCCATCACCGCAGTCGCCGTCCTGCACCGGGCAGTCGACTGGTTCGCCAATCGCGGCGTCACCGTCGAGCGCGTGCTATCGGACAACGGCGGCGCGTACCGCTCGCATCTGTGGCGCAATACCTGCGAGGCCTTGTCGATCACGCCGAAGCGGACGCGCCCGTACCGTCCTCAGACCAACGGCAAGGTTGAGCGCTTTCACCGCACCATGGCTGACGGGTGGGCCTACGCTCGCTGTTACCGCAGCGAGCAGGAACGACGCGATGCCCTCGCCGATTGGATTCACCAGTACAACCAGCACCGTCCGCACACGGCCTGCGGCAACCAGCCGCCGTTCTCACGATTGACCAACGTCCCCGAGCGGTACACCTAGTCGGCACCGCTGACCGGTCAGGGGATGCACGTCCAAGTTGTGTAATTGCGATTCCAAAAGGTGAAGGAAGGCAAGATCTATGGACCTCCAGCTGCAGAACAAGGTCGTGATCGTCACCGGGGCGGGACGCGGCATCGGCCTCGCAACAACTCGGGCCATGGCCGCCGAAGGCGCCCGAGTTGTCGGCGCGACCCGCACGCCCACTCCGGAGCTCGCCGAGGTGGCCAGGGTCGTGGTGCCCGTCGACCTCACCGACTCTGACGCTGCCTCCGTGGTGACCGAGGCTGCGCTCGATCTCGGCGCGGGGATCGACGGCGTCGTGAACTGTGTCGGCGCAGGCGACTTTGGGCCCCAGATCCTTGCCGGATTCCTCGACGTCCCGGACGAGCAGTGGACCGACCTGGTCGAACGAAACCTCTACACCGCCATCCGCATGGCCCGATCCACGTTGCCGCACCTCATCAGCAGCCGCGGTGCGATGGTCAACGTCTCGTCAATCAATGCCGCCATACCCTCCACCGGCCCGGTCGGCTACAGCGAGGCCAAGGCAGCGCTGAATGCGCTGACCAAACGCCTGAGCGAGGAGTTCGGCCCGAAGGGAGTCCGGATCAACACCGTCTCCCCGGGGCCGGCGGGGACGAGGCTGTGGCGCGACCCCGAAGGTTTCGGCGCACTAGTGGCCAGCTCCATGGGCGCGTCGTATAGCGACTTCATGGAAGCCATGCCTGCAGCGTTCGGGCTGACCACCGGCCGCCTCGTCGAGCCAGAAGAAGTGGCCGCCCTCATCACCTTCCTGGTTTCACCCGTCACGGCCGGACTGGTTGGTGCGGAGGTGGTCATCGACTCCGGCGCTTCCAAGGCCGTCTAGCCGAAACGATCAGATACGCGGATCGACGGAGCTGGCGTTTCGACGGAGACGATCCGTTCGAGCCGACTGCTTTCATCGCACGAGTTGCCTGAACGCTTCCAGAGCCGGTCTGAGTCGACTTTGCGCAGGCGGGTGGCTCCGGGCCCGGCTGTGCAATGTTCGAGGCGTGTCGTGTGCAAAGTACGGCGCATCTCGACAAGACCGATGCCTCGGGATTGGGCCCGCTGGAGGCGATGTACACCATTGGTATCAACTACCCGATTCCCGATGAACACTCTGCCGGTCTGCGGTATCACGGGGCCGCCAAGATCATCTCGGCAATGCGGCACCACGAACAGATCGAAGCAACCGCGGTCAGCGAACGACAGGCATTAGAGGCCGGACGGTTGTCGCGACAGCCGTGCGCGCCCCGAGCATGCATCCCGTCAATTTCCGTGATCTCACTCACCTTATCGACGCCACCAGCCTCCGCATGGCCACCTACGGAGCCAGCGAGGGAGTGCTCATCGACATCCCCACGACACCAGAGGAAGCCCTCGTCTCCACGGCCGCCGCATGGACCCTGAACGCTGCCGTTCTTCTCCACTCACATGACGCCACCGATGATCAGCGCACTCAATTGAGTCTTGACGCCGGAACCACCATTCGCGTCCTTCCCGCACTCGCTCTCACAAATCGCCCTCGCCGCCCACGAATGACCGCTCTCACCGTCACCACCGCTGCCAGGGCAGCTTTCTCCAGCGGGGACCTGCAGTGTCCAAGGACGCTCGGCTCGTCGCTGCACAATCACATGACGCTTACAACACCACACCCACTCCTATCAACAGCGCAGCCGTCGAAAGAATCCGCGCAAACCTGATGGATGGCCTCGCTCTCACGCCTGGCAGCACTCTCGTCATCACTGACACCGATAACCCCACAGCAACAACCGTCGCCGCTCTCACAGCACTCGCCGCTGGCGCAACAGTCAGCTTTGATCCAGCCGACGCGGCGACACCCATAAACACGCCCGGAAGCACCTCGTCGTGTTCAATGGTTACCGCCCCTGCCTCGACTCAGCTCGGAGTGCAACCAGAGGCAAGGTAAGGCCCTCCCGAACCTCAATCCATCTACTATCTACTCTTCAACCGACCCTGAGGTAAGCAGGGACCTGGCAAGACAACACTCGTCCATCGAGCCGCCGGCTGGTCCACGAAGCGGTACTGACGCGTGCAAACAACTTGGCAGCTGACTACCGAGTTCAGAACGCCAACGTCCGGATCTTCCTGTTGATCATCGAGCAGCCCAGCCTGCGCCGCACTGTCCACTCCACGTGCGGGCTTCACCTCCGGCGACTCGTCACCCTCTGGCGGACCAACACTGCGGCGAGGTCGGCCAAGAGCGTGCACGTGAGGCGTTATTGGACCAACAGGCAGAAAGGGTGTCCGGCGGGATCTGCCATCACAAATAGCGGCTCGGAGTCGTCCCGCGATCGATCCCAGAGAACGCGAGCTCCCAGTTCTTCGGCGCGGACCCGATGCCGGTGGAGCGAGGCCACGGAGGGAACGCGGAAGTCCATGTGCATCTGCATGGGCACTTCTTCGGAAGGCCAGGTTGGCTGCCTGGTGTCTAGCTTCCTCTGAACCGCTAGAACGCGCTGACCAGAGGGAGTGACGAGAACGAGCCAATCGGCACTGTCTTTCCCTGACTCATCCGGCGGTTCATCTCCGTCACGGTAGCGAAGACCGAGCAGTCGCCTGTAGAACTCCGCGAGGCCGCGGCAATCGCGCGCATCGAGCGCCGTGTGCAGCAATGTTGGAAAGTCATCCATCGTGGAAACGCTTTCTATGTCGGCCCTGCTGTCCGAAGTATTCCAGACTGTGTTGCCCACCTGCGAGGTCGTGGCACCTGAGCAGGCGCAGGTGCGCGAGCACGTCGCGCTGGAGCGGGCCAGCTTCCGGGAACGCACGTCGCATTGGGTGCAGGACCAGCGGGCGGCCCTGGCGGTATGCCACGAGTGCGCATGCCGCTGGTGGGACGGTCTCTCTGCGGGCGAACGAGGCATGCGCCTGCAGCGGCTGGGCGCTGAATTCGAGGCCCTGAGTGTGTGTGGCAGCAACAAGCCCACAAGCGGCATCTCGAGGAACGCCGGGCGGGGTGTACCCCACCCCGCGCAAGTGGGAACCCACTCAGATGCGTACCTTTCACCACCGCGCATCTAGGGATATTCCTACTCACACAGTCGAGAGCTCAGATCAGGCGGGTCATCATCGAACCGGCAGGCAGCCCTAGCGGTGTAGCAGAAACCTTGGCGGATTCAACCGGTCAACGCACCACCACCGATAGGGGATCGTGGGTGTCATGGCCGGGTTGTCGAACGAGCAGCAGGAGAACGTCTGGGCGTTGTGGGCGAAGGGTGAGTCGGTCAGGCTCATCGCCCGCACGATCGGCGTCAGCCAAACCCCAGTCCGGACGCTGCTGCGCCGCCATGGCGGAGTGAAGCCGCCGCCGCGCGCCCGGAACCGGCGGCACCTGTCGCTGAGTGAACGTGAAGAGATCTCCCGCGGCCTCGCCGCCGGCTTATCGTGCCGTGTCATCGCCGCTCGGCTGGGACGGCATCACACGAGCATCAGCCGCGAAGTCGCCCGCCACGGCGGCCCCGGCACCTATCGCGCGGCCAGCGCTGACGCGGGCGCGTGGCGCAACGCGCGCCGCCCGAAACCCTCACGCCTCCACCGCGACCCGGCGCTGTCGAGCCTAGTCGCGGCGAAGCTGGAACGAGGGTGGTCACCCACCCAGATCGCCCACTGGCTACGGCGCGAACAGCAGGATTCGTTGTCGCACGAGTCGATCTACCACGCCCTGTACACCGGCCAGATCCGTGCGCCACGACAGGGAAGCCTCCTGCGATCAGGGCGATCCCTGCGCCACGCGCGCGTCGCGAAACCCCGACAACGCCGCGGCGTGTTGCGGAACATGGCATCCATCCACGATCGACCCACCAGCGTCGAAGACCGGGCCGAAGTCGGCCATTGGGAAGGTGACCTCATCATGGGCCAGCGCCCGTCCGCCGTGGCCACCCTCGTCGAACGCTCCACCCGCCTGGTGCGCGTCGTCGCCCTGCCCGACGGGTATAAGGCTGACGCCGTCAGGGACGCTCTCATCGAGAATCTCGCCGACGTGCCGCCGCAGTTTCGTCGGTCGTTGACGTGGGATCGCGGCAGGGAAATGGCCTTCCACGACCAGGTGACGCACGCCCTGGGCATGCAAGTGTTCTTCTGTGACGCCCGTTCGCCATGGCAGCGCGGCACGAACGAAAACACGAACCGGTTGCTGCGTCAGTACCTCGCGAAGAACGCCGACCTACGCTCCTTCACCCAGACCGACCTCGACACCATCGCGACGCGCATCAACGAACGGCCCCGCAAGGTCCTCGGCTGGGCCTCATCCCACGACGCCTTCACCGATAGCCTGAACACCATCAATGGTGCGTTGACCGGTTGAATCCGCCTTCGTTTGAGCTACACAGTCGGAGCGACTCTCGCACAGATACGGTTACGAGCGTGACCGAACCCGCAGCAGGCCGCCGCCACCGAGTGCCTGGCTGGTTTTCTCTGGCCGCTGTCGCCGGAACACTTCACACTGCCATCACCTTCTACTGGGCGCTTGGCGGGAAGGCGCTGCTTTGGACCATGGGTGAGAGCTTTATCGCGAAGTTCTCCGATGTCATGTGGGTGCTGTTCCCCCTGGCCATAGCCAAGGGGCTGGGGGCCTTCGCGCCGATCTGGCTAGTGCGGCGTGGCTGGCCCTTGCGCCGTCTAAGCCTGTTCGTGTGCTGGACGGGAAGCGCAGTGCTCATCGCATGGGGCGGGGCGAACACCCTCGTAGGCAATGCTGTTCTGCTTCGAGCGATCCACCCCAGCGGAGGATTCGATCGGTCGACGATGGTCGGTCACGCCTGGATCTGGGATCCGCTTTTCTTGGTGTGGGGCCTGGGTCTCGCGGTCGGGATGTGGGTCACTCGTGGAGACTCTGCCCCTGTGCGATAACGGTCGTTTGAGCTACACCAGCAGGAACGAGCCCAACACCGATGCGAGCTGATGCGGGTTCTCTTCAGCCATGTGGTGGCCCGACTCGATCACGGCCGTTCGAGGTGACTGCTCACACCAGGACTCCCAGATAGCACCTGGGTCTGCGTAGAGGTCTTCCATGTCGTCGTCGCGTGACCAGGCGACGAGGGTGGGGCAGGCGATGCGTCGGCCGGCGTCACGGTCAGCTTCGTCATGGCCGCGGTCGACGTGCAGGCCGGCGCGGTAGTCCTCGAGCATGGCCCGCACAGTTGCGGGGCTACTGATAGCGGCGACCATGTCGTCGTAGTTCTCTTGCCCCATGCGCCGAGCATCAGGGCGATACCAGGCCATCGGGTCTGCGGTGATCACACGTTCAGCTTGCTCGGTGGCGAAGAAGAACCAGTGCCACCACAATTCGGCGAAGCGAGCATCCGCGCGCTCCAGCGCCTCCACGATGGGGACACAGTCAAGGACGGCAAGTTTCTCCACCTGCCTGGGGTGATCGAGTGCCGTGCGGTAGGCGACGTAGCTGCCCCGGTCGTGACCGACGACGCTAAAGCGTTCATGCCCTAGCTGTTGCATGAGACTGGCGATGTCGCCTGGGAAAAGGGGTTTGAGGTGGCCGCGCTCAGGATGTCAGGACGGCGGAGCTGTTCCTGGGTCTGGCGTTTCACCACGCCGGGTGAGCTGGCCCTGGTTCCAGCGAGCACCGAAGGCGACAAGAGCGGTCATGGCGAGTCCGGCGAGAACAGCGAAACCTGCTCCCCATGGCGCTCCGACAGCTAGAGCGAGGATGAGGCCGATGGCTCCCAGTACGGCCATAGCTCCACCGAGGCGGAGGAAGAACGGGGCGTTGAAGGCATGGCTGAAGGGGAGGAAGTGCAGCCCGACAGCGAGAGCTACCAGGGCGGGGGTGGCGGCCTCGTGACGGGAGGAGGTCAGGACTCGACTTCCCAGCACGATGAGCAGAACCATTCCGAGGCATGCCAGGCCGTAAATCAACCCGGCACGTGGCCGTGGAGCGCGCAGGTTGTTCAACGGTTTGGGACGGATCCACACGTTCCAGATCGCTAGAGCGAGCAGGGCGGCCCACGCGAGGATCGCTGACCATGAAGCGGCTGCCGTCAGGGCAGCCTGATTGACCCAGACGAACACTGCGCCGCCGATAAGTCCGATGCTCGACCCGAGACGGTAGGCAGTGTGGGTGGAATGCATGGGCCGACAGTAACCGGTCAGCCCTGGGGACACGACTGGTAGCCCAGACGAAGGTTTGTGAGCCATCCACTCCGTACCGTGGCGTGCATCTGGGGTGTGAGTGTTAACGGTAGTTGGCGCTGTTCTGGTAGCAGAGCACGCCGGGGTGGTTGTGGCAGCTTGGTTTGGCCCCGTTGTGACGGCCTGATCTGGCCCCGCGTGCGACTTGCCGGGGTGTTGACGGTCTGAACTCGAGCGCGGCCTCATACGGCTCACCAGACTGAAGCAAGGGGTGTAACTCAAGGTTCGTTTGAGCCACATGATTCGCTGTCTGGCCGCCGCATCTAGGCGTTCGCCATGGCAGATTGCCGAGCGACCCGTGCGATGGTTGAAGTGGAAGCGATGTCCACCAGGCAGGAGCAACCCCATGAGCGAGCACCTCGCCAACCTCAAGCACAAGGTCTTCGGTGACCACAGGGACAAGACCACCGCGATCCATGAGGCGGGCTTCGAGAACGAAGCAGCTGCAGCTGAGTGGGCTGACAGCATCACCACCGAGCCACTGGCCGAGGTGACCGAGCCGGCGCTGATCAAACAGATCCGTGAAGCTCGCCCTGACCTCACTCTCGCGACGGCGAGCTACATCGCCCAACGCGCCAAGGCCCGAGCCGCCTGACAACTCGGCACCGCAGCGCGGCTAAAACGGCGGTGCCAGGTACTGCCCGACGTGGTGCACAACCCCTCGTTTGAGCTACCCCTGTCGGACGGCTTCGACGATGATGACGCAGGCAAGAACGGCGTAGACCGTGGCCGCAAGGTAGTTCAACGCGGCGCTAGCTCGCGGACTGCTAGTGAATCGCTCATGAAAAGTGCCTGCGAGAGCACCGATGGTGCTGTAGAGCACGAACTCGGTGCACACGTTGTCTGTGCCGAGCAGGGCCATCTGCGCTGTCGCCAAGCTGCTGTAGCTCCAAAGACTGTTTGAGCTGCACGACGCCGGGAGCCCTACCCCGTTCAGGCGGAGTCTCCTCGCTGCCCATGTCCTGCGATGACACAGTGGACTCATGGGTAAATCGGGTTTCCCACGACTACTGCACCCCACCGTCGACGCCGTCAACGTACGAGACGTCGCAGTCTTCTACGGCGAACTGCTGGGCCTTAACCATGACGCCGACGTTGCCGACGGTGAGCCGCAGTGGGTCGAACTCGTCGACTCGGCGGGAGCTGTCCGGCTGGCCGTGCAGCGTGTCGATTCCCTCACCCGGACCACCTGGCCTTCGCCAGACGTTCCGATGCAACTGCATCTTGAGTTCATCGTCGATTCTCGCGACGAGTTGTTGCGTCACGTGGAACGTGCGTGCGCTCTTGGGGCCATAGTGCTCATGGATCGTTCCGATGAAAGAGACGAACAGGTCTTCGTGCTGGCCGATCCAGCCGGCCACCCGTTCTGTCTGCTCTCTCGCGTCTAGCTGTACTGACCGGGGACGTTGATCGAGTCCCCTGCATGTGAGGCATCTCGGTTCCCAAGGAGCCCCTCCAGGACTGTCAGCTCGTCGGGGGTCAGGGCATGGAAGAAGGCATCACGCCCCTGGCGCAGGCGGGGCTGCAGTGGGTGGGTGCTCAGACGTATGGTCGAGGCCGTTGGACGGTCGGAGTGGTGAGCGCGGATCTCGAGCCTTGGCGTGTTGAACGACGCTTTGCTTTGTACCGGCGGGTGCCGGCTGAGGATGTCTCACGTGTCATGGCTGATCTGGCCAACAATGCCGAGTCGGGACGATTGCGGATCCCGCCTCGTAAGCGCCTGCGCAGGCAATGAAGCCGGGCGTGCCGCGTGACAATCCGGCGTAGCCAAAACGGTGGCGGATTCAACCGGTCAACGCACCATTGATGGTGTTCAGGCTATCGGTGAAGGCGTCGTGGGATGAGGCCCAGCCGAGGACCTTGCGGGGCCGTTCGTTGATGCGCGTCGCGATGGTGTCGAGGTCGGTCTGGGTGAAGGAGCGTAGGTCGGCGTTCTTCGCGAGGTACTGACGCAGCAGGCGGTTCGTGTTTTCGTTCGTGCCGCGCTGCCATGGCGAACGGGCGTCACAGAAGAACACTTGCATGCCCAGGGCGTGCGTCACCTGGTCGTGGAAGGCCATTTCCCTGCCGCGATCCCACGTCAACGACCGACGAAACTGCGGCGGCACGTCGGCGAGATTCTCGATGAGAGCGTCCCTGACGGCGTCAGCCTTATACCCGTCGGGCAGGGCGACGACGCGCACCAGGCGGGTGGAGCGTTCGACGAGGGTGGCCACGGCGGACGGGCGCTGGCCCATGATGAGGTCACCTTCCCAATGGCCGACTTCGGCCCGGTCTTCGACGCTGGTGGGTCGATCGTGGATGGATGCCATGTTCCGCAACACGCCGCGGCGTTGTCGGGGTTTCGCGACGCGCGCGTGGCGCAGGGATCGCCCTGATCGCAGGAGGCTTCCCTGTCGTGGCGCACGGATCTGGCCGGTGTACAGGGCGTGGTAGATCGACTCGTGCGACAACGAATCCTGCTGTTCGCGCCGTAGCCAGTGGGCGATCTGGGTGGGTGACCACCCTCGTTCCAGCTTCGCCGCGACTAGGCTCGACAGCGCCGGGTCGCGGTGGAGGCGTGAGGGTTTCGGGCGGCGCGCGTTGCGCCACGCGCCCGCGTCAGCGCTGGCCGCGCGATAGGTGCCGGGGCCGCCGTGGCGGGCGACTTCGCGGCTGATGCTCGTGTGATGCCGTCCCAGCCGAGCGGCGATGACACGGCACGATAAGCCGGCGGCGAGGCCGCGGGAGATCTCTTCACGTTCACTCAGCGACAGGTGCCGCCGGTTCCGGGCGCGCGGCGGCGGCTTCACTCCGCCATGGCGGCGCAGCAGCGTCCGGACTGGGGTTTGGCTGACGCCGATCGTGCGGGCGATGAGCCTGACCGACTCACCCTTCGCCCACAACGCCCAGACGTTCTCCTGCTGCTCGTTCGACAACCCGGCCATGACACCCACGATCCCCTATCGGTGGTGGTGCGTTGACCGGTTGAATCCGCCTTCGTTTGGGCTACACCTGTGAGGTCGGATCGAGCAGGAGCTGTCGCAGGAGCGAGCTGAGTTCCTCGCGCTGGCCCGCACTGAGGCTCGACAAGAGGTTTTCCTCGTTGGCGACGTGTTCGAGGAGGGCTTCATCGATGAGGGTCTTTCCCGTCTCTGTCAGGCAGATGCGCACCGAACGCCGGCTGTCAGGATCCGCCTCCCGCGAGATCAGCCCCTTGGCAACGAGGCGATCGGCTCGGTTCGTCATGGCTCCTGCGGTAATCATCGCCTGCGCAGCCAGTTCCCCCGCGCTCAACCCTGCACCCTCAGGGTCCGCCCGGCGCAGAGTGGCAAGGACATCGAACTCGCCCGGCTGTAGGTCGAACTGGGCGAAGACGCGCTGGAGCTGCCGATCATAAATGCGGGCCAGGCGTCCCAGCCTGCCGATCACGCCCATCGCGCTGACATCGAGGTCGGGGCGCACCTGCCCCCACTGGTCGATGATCCGATCCACGGCGTCCACCATCAGCCAACCCTTCAACGTTGAAGTATGCGCCCGGCTAGGTTAGCGTGGAGGAGTGTTCAACGTTAAAACGTTTTACGTGAAGGCATTTTCATGGGTTGGTTGAAAACGACCGCAGTGACCGCGATGGCACCAGCGATCTGGGGGACGACGTACATCGTCACCTCCCAACTTCTGCCGCCTGGCCATCCCTTGTTCGCATCGCTGGTGCGTGCCCTGCCGGCCGGTTTGATCGCGAGCCTCATTGCGCGTTCGGTGCCAACGGGCGGGTGGTGGTGGAAGAGTTGCGTGCTCGGGGTGCTCAACATGGGCGTGTTCTTTCCGTTACTGTTTGTCGCTGCGTACCGATTGCCAGGTGGCGTCGCCGCAACGCTCGGAGCGGGCCAACCCTTGATCGTCGCAATCCTCGCCGTCGCCCTACTCGGTGAAAGGCTCTCGTGGTGGCGCATCACCTGGGGCGTGGTGGGCCTCGCGGGTGTCGCTCTGGTCGTTCTGCGCTCATCCGCACGACTGGACGGGATCGGCGTCGCGGCCGGCCTCTTAAGCGCCGCGTCGATGGCCCTCGGCGTCACGCTGAGCAAGAAGTGGGGCCGCCCGAACTCAGTGCCAGCACTGGGCATCGCCGGATGGCAACTCACCGCGGGCGGCCTGTTCCTCCTGCCCCTCACGTTCATCTTGGAAGGAATGCCGCCAACACCCGATGCCCGCGCGGTCACCGGATACGCATGGCTCGGCCTGGTCGGCGGCTTGATCTCTTACGCCCTGTGGTTCCGGGGAATCGGACTGCTACCCGTCACCTCGGTAGCCATCATGGGCCTGGCCTCGCCGCTGGTCGCCGCCGCACTCGGCATGGCCTTTCTGCACCAAGCCCTCACCGGTTTACAGCTACTGGGGTTCGCTCTCGCCCTGACAGCCATGGTCGCAAGCCAGATCCCGCCAGAACGCCTCTTCCGAATTCGTCAATCCTACTCGGATCAAGGAGAACCCGCATGAACATCGCCATCCTCGGGGCCACCGGAATGGCTGGCTCCCGCCTCAACCTTGAAGCCATGCGTCGCGGACACGACGTCACCGCCTACGCCCGCAACAACCACGCCGTCGCGGAACGCTCGTACGACGTCGTCGCAGTCGAGGCAACTAGTCCAGCGGCGATGGAGCGCCTCGCACGCGACCACGACGTCCTCGTTCTCGCAACGCGGCCACACCCAGGAGAAGAAACTGACGCGGCCCTTGTCGCGACGACAGTGCTCGACGCCGCCTACGCCGGGCGGCGCGTCATCCCGATCCCGAGACCCCGGTCACCACGGTGAGCTGCTTCTTCGCGATGTTGACGTCGATATCGCGCAGGTTGTTCGTGCGGGCGCCGCGCACCCTGATGACGCCGCTGTCCGACATGGGCTGCTCCTGGTGGGTCTTGGGGGTCATCGGTTCAGTCCTGGTGGGTCGCTGCGGTCTTGGGCAGTGCGAGCATCGCGACGGCCGCAAGCAGGTAGGTGGCGACCTGCCAGGGCATCGCCTGGGCCAGTGCGTGAGCGAACAGCTCGGCCGGTGGGGTCGCTGTGCCGGCGCTTGAGGTGGCGTTGAAGAAGACGGTGGCGAGGACGGCGACGCCGACCGCTCCGCCGATCTGGTTGACGGTGGACAGCACCCCGCCGGCGGCGCCGGCGCGGCGGCCGGGAACGCCGGCCAGGACGACGTTGACCAGGATCGGCGCGGCCAGTCCCAGGCCGAGGCCGCCGAGGAACATGGCGGCGGCGAGGGGCCAGTAGCCGGGGGTGGCGCCGTCGCGGACGAGCCACCACAGCAGCCCCTGCGACGCGGCCAGAGTCAGCGACCCGGTGACGAGCAGGGCTCGCCCGGCCCTCGCGGCGAGGGCGACACCCGCACCGGAGGTGAGCATCGAGCCTAGGGCGTAGGGCAGGATCACCAGGCCCGTGTCCCAGGCCGAGCGGCCGGTTCCGGCCTGCAGGTAGATCGACAGGACGAGGAAGAACGAGGCGAGGCCACCGAAGAACAGCACCGACGCGCCCAGGCCGGCGACGAAGGGTCGGACCTTCAGCAGGTCGGGGGCGAGCACAGGCTCGCCGCCGCGGCGTGCGAGGGCGCTCTCGAAGCGCAGGAACCCGGCCAGGACGAGCACGCCGGCGCCGAGCAGAGCCCAGCCCCAGGTGGGCCAGCCCCAGTCGCGGCCCTGGACGAGGGGCAGCAGAACCAGCAGCACCCCGACGGAAGCGAGCAGGGCACCAGCGACGTCCAGGCGAGAGCGGGCCGCAGCGCGGGACTCGGGCAGGACCCGCCAACCCAGGACGAGCGCGACCAAGGCGACGGGGATGTTGATCCAGAAGATCGTGCGCCAGCCCAGGCCCGCCAGGTCGGCGTCGACCAGTGCTCCGCCGATCAGGGGTCCGGCGACTGAGGCCAGGCCCTGGACGGCGCCGTAGGCGCCGAAGGCCTTGGCCATCGCTGCTGGCTCGAAGGAGGAGCGGATGATCCCGAAGACCTGCGGGATCATGAACCCGCCCGCGAGTCCCTGGAGTGCCCGCACGGCGATGAGCGCACCTGCGGTCGGGGCGAGGGCGCATGCGGCCGACGCGACGGCGAAGGCGGTCAGGGCGGCCAGGAACACTCGGCGTCGTCCGTAGTCGTCACCGATACGCCCACCGGTGATCAGGCCGGAGCCGAGCGCCAGCGTGTACGCGGCGAGCATCCACTGCAGTTGCGCCGGCGACGCGTGCAGATCCGCTGCGATGTGCGGGGCCGCGACCGTGACGATGGTGACGTCGAGCAGGTCCATGAACGAGGCGAACAGCACGACTAGCAGCGCGAGCGAGGCCGCCCGGCCGCCGACCCGAGCATCCGCTGCGGTGTCTTGAGGAGAAGTCATGGCCTCACCGTGCCGTCGGTTCAGGACACCGAATGACCACAACTAGCGCCATGCTGGGGGGCATGGCCAATACCTCCGCCCGCATCTTGCGGCTGCTGTCACTGCTCGAGGCGCGCGTCGAGTGGTCAGGTGGCGAGCTCGCCGAACGGCTCGCGGTGTCGGCGCGGACCGTGCGCCGCGATATCGACACGCTGCGCGAGCTCGGCTACCCCGTCGAGTCCGTGACCGGTCCCGGCGGTGGCTACCGGCTCGGCGCCACCGGCAAGCTCCCGCCCCTGGTGCTGGACGACGACCAGGCCATCGCCATCGCGCTGGCCCTGCAGACCGCACCGGCGACCGTGACCGGAATCGACGACGCCGTCGCCAGGGCGCTGACGACCCTGCGCCAGGTCATGCCCGCGCGGCTGCGCGCCGCCAGCGAGGCCTTCGAGGTCACCGCATTGCGCAACTATTGGGAGTTCTCGGCGCCACCCATAGACGTCGCCACACTGCAGGCAGTCGGGTCCACGATCCGCACGAGCTCCTGCCTGCGGTTCGACTACGCCGACCCCGACGGGCGGGTCCCCGCGCCGGGCGACGCCGACTTCCGACCGCCCCACGACGTCGAGCCCCACCACCTCGTCGTGTGGGCCGGCCGCTGGTACCTCGTCGCCCGCGACCGCAACCACGCCACCTGGGGCACCTACCGGGTCGACCGGATCCGACCCAAGACCCCCGCCGGCCGCCCCTTCGCCCCCGCCCCTCTCGACCCCGAGGCCCTGAACCGGCTCGTCGTGCAGAACCCCGACCGAGGTGACACCCCCGGCCAGTGGCAGTGCGTCGGCACCGCAACGCTCGCGCTGCCCGCGAACGTCGTCGCCCGCTGGGCCCCCGGCGGGTCCGTCGTCACTCCCATCGACCGACATTCCTGCCGCCTGACGATCGGGGGGTGGTCCTGGGCCGGAGTCGCCGGCCTCTTCATCACCTTCGACACAGACCTCACGAATGTCGAGCCGTCCCAATTATGCGACGCCTTCGCGACCATCCGACGACGCCTGGAAAACGCCCCGCCGACGGGCCTACGCCAACAATGACCAGCACACACACCCAGCCCGAAGGGCCAGGGTTGTCCGTATCCTCTCGCACGAGGACGTCGTTGGCTCGCGCATAGCCGGTCGACCAACATCCGCGGTCAATACATCTAGCCGAAGCGATCGGACACGCTGATCGACGGAGCTGGCCGTTTCGATGGAGACGATCCGTTCGCGTTGCCCGTCGCACGATTGATCAACGCCGCCCGGCAGAAAGGCTAGAAGACGCCCCCTTCTGCCAAGACCTGTTGTCGAGCTGGGCCAGCAGCTGTTCGTGCGTGCGCCAGAAGATGTCTGGGGCCTTCTTGGCTTCCTTGATCCACAGCGGCCCCTGCATGGTTTCCTCGGTCCAGATGTGAGTGCCTTCGCGCTTGGAGTCAGTATCCATGCGTGGTAGCAGCGCGACTCGTCGGAGGCCTTGGGAAGGCGTACCAGGCGAGGCGATAGCGCTCGGTATCGAACTCATGGACGACACAGCGCATGTCCTGCCCTGCGAGGGTCGTCTCGAACTTCGTCCCCTCAGAGAGAGTCGCGCCGCCGTCTTCGAGACTCACTTCTTCGACCGAAGGGTAGAAGTTCGGCCACTTCGAGGTTTCGGTGAATGTGGCCCACACCTGTTCGATGCCGGCTGCACCTCAAGCTCATTCGTGAAGTGGATGGGTGAACGGTTGGGCAGCATCTCCTCGGGCCAGTCGATGACTTCAAACACGCTTCCCCCTGGTGGTTTACCTCGTTGAGGTGGTTGGTCTTGCCGGATGGTCAGGCGATGCGTGCGCCGCCGTCGACGTGGATGGTCTCGCCGGTTACGAACGACCCTTCGAGCAGCCACAGGACGGCACGTGCGATGTCGTCGTTCCGCCCTACTCGGCCGACCAGGGTCGCGCGCCCGGAGTCCTCGAGAAATTCGTGCTTCGCGTTGTCTCCCATCGCATCCCAGCTGCCGGAATCGATGATGCCGGGCGAGATCGCGTTGACCCTGATGGGAGCGAGCTCCTTTGCGAGATGCGTGACGGCGTAGGTGACCGCCCCGTTCGTGATGCCCATGACGGCGTATCCGGGCGACGGGTTCCACGCGGCGACGCCGGAGAACAGCAGAAGGCTGCCGTCGGGGCGAAGCGTCTTGGCTGCATGCTTCGCCAGCACCATCGGACCGATCACCTTGGCCTCGAAGGCGGAGACGACATGGTCGTGGTCGAGCTGCGAGACCGGCACGTTGTGATGCGCAGACGCGGTGGTGACGATGTGATCGAGTGGTCCGACCTCGTCCAGAGCGCGCACGATGCTGTCTTCGTTGGTGATGTCGATGCTGACAGCTCGCGCTCCGGGGATCCGCTCAGCGGCCTCGCGCGCTTTCACCAGGTCGCGAGCACCGATGACAGGTGTTGCGCCTGCTTCGTGGATGGCGTTCGCGATGGCGAACCCGATATCGCGCGCACCGCCGATGATGAGGATGTTCTGGCTGGCCAGGGGCAGGGTGGTACTCATGGGGTTCTCCCTTGCGTTGCGGTAATGAGACGCGTTATGCGGGGACCAGATGTGGCGACGCTCGCGCGCGTCCAGTCGCAGGGTGGCATACGCAAGGGCCAACCCCGCTGCGGTCATCATAGCGCCGACGATGTTGGCCGAGGCGTACCCGAAACCGGCCCCGATGGCGGCGCCAGCGAGCCACGCAGCCAATGGGTTTCCGAAGTTGAACGCGCCGATATTGATCGCCGAAGTCAGGGTCGGCGCATCAGAAGCGCGATCGAGGACGACCGTCTGCAGCGGAGGGATCGCTGCCATGCCCAGAGCGCCGATGACGAAGACGAGGACGACGGCCGGTCAGTACAAGTCGTACCGATCAGACACGCTGATCGACGGAGCTGGCATTTCGACGCAGACGATCCGTTCGAGCCGACTGCTTCCATCGCACGGGGTGCCTGAACGCTTCCAGGGCCGGTCTGCCTCGACTTTGCGCAAGCGGGTGGCTCCGGGCCCGACTGTGCGATGTTCGAGGCGTGTCGTGTGCAAAGTACGGCGCATCTCGACACGTGAAAAGGTCAGGTTGTGCGTGATGTTTCGTGCACAACCTGACCTTTCGGCGTCAGCCAACCCATCGGCCGGTTCAGCGTGAACTCCGCCCACCGCGTCAGCGCGTCGGTGAGACTGGTTGTCGGGACGCGCCGTGCCGGGCGTCCGCCCCGACGACGCCCGAGGTGACGATGACGACGCCGACGTTCACCACCGAATCCGAACGCCACGTCTGGCAGACGTTGACCGATGCGATGCCGCCCGACTGGCAGGTCGTCGCCAACGTGCGCCTCATGACGGAGCGGCGCGACCACGAGGTCGATCTCGTCGTCCTCATCCCAGACGCGGGCATCGTCGTTGCCGAAGTCAAGGGCGGCAGCGTCTACTACGAGGACGGTGGCTGGTGGCTCACCTCCGGTGGGCAGACACGCAGCATCGATCCCATGGGCCAGGTCTCCGACGGCCTCTACGAACTGCGGCGCTATGTCGAGGAGGACCCGCGGTGGTCCGGCGGCCGCGTGCGCTGGACGAAGGCGCTCACCGCTCCGTACACCGACTTCGCCGACGACTTCGCCGCCCCTGAGAGCCCGCGCTGGGCCGTCCACGGCCGCCGAGACATGGACGACCTCCCCGCTCGGCTCGAAGCAGCCGCGCGCAAGGGCGACCTGGCCGTGCCGAGCGCGGCGCAGTGTGACCTCCTCCGCGAGATCCTCGCGGGACGCAGCCTTCCCGTGCGTGACGTCGTCGCCCTCGCCGCCGAACACGAAGCGCGCGCCGAACGACTCACCGCCGAGCAGGCCACTCTGCTCAAGGTGACGCGCCTGCTCAACCGCGTCGAAGTTCGGGGTGGTGCCGGTAGTGGCAAGACCGTGCTCGCCCTCGCCCAAGCGCGCGAACTCGCGCGCGGCAGCGCCGAATCGCCCGCGCAGCGCGTCGCCCTCGTCTGTTACTCGATCGGCCTCGCCGCCCACTTCAAGCGGCTCACGGAGACCTGGCCGCGACGCCAGCGTCCCGCGTTCGTCGGCACCTTCGAGGAGCTCGGACGCTACTGCGGTATCGAGGAGTTCGGCGCTCGCGACAACCCCGACTTCTGGGAGCGCGAGCTGCCGGAACAGATCGCCGCAAAGGCCGCCGAGTTGCCCGACGGTAAGAGGTTCGACTCCTTCGTCGTCGACGAGGCGCAGGACTTCGCCGACCTGTGGTGGCAGCCCGTCGTCGCGCTCCTACGCGACCCCGACCAGGGCGGCCTCTACGTCTACTCCGACGAGAACCAGCGAGTCTTCGATCGCTTCGGTCGCCCGCCGATGGCGCTCGTTCCACTCGTTCTTGACCGCAACCTACGCAACACCAAACAGATCGCCGAGGCGTTCCGTCCCCTCGCGCCGGCGCGCATGTACGCCGGCGGCGACTCCGGGCCCGACGTGGAACTCGTCCGGTGCACGTCGGACGAGGCGATCAATGCCGCGGACGACGTCGTCGACAGCCTCTTCGAGGACGGTTGGGAGGCGACCGACATCGCGTTGCTCACCACCGGTCGGCGCCACCCCGTCCAGGTCGAACAGCAGGAATCGCTCGGCCAGGAAGGGTATTGGCGTTCGTTCTGGGACGGCGACGACGTCTTCTACGGCCACGTGCTCGGCTGCAAGGGGCTCGAGCGTCGCGTCGTCATCCTGTGCGTCAACGAGAAGGTCGGCCAGGAACGCGCCCGCGAACGCCTTTACGTCGGCATGTCACGTGCAACGGAGCAGCTCATCGTCGTCGGCGACCCGGACGTCATCGCCGAGATCGGCGGCCCAGGCGTCGCGGCGCGGCTCGGGTGCGGCTGATTGATCGCGAAAGTGTCAGGTTGTGCGTGATATTTCGTGCACAACCTGACGTTTCTGCGTCACTCGCCGGTGGGATCGTCGGCCGCGTTCGTGTCTACTGGGTCGCGTGAGTTCAGCCGAAGAGCACGATTACGCCGCCAGCATCGCCCGGGCGCTCGAGTCGCAGGACGAGTCGCTGCGACTGCGCGCAGCCCTCGCGGCGGGCACCCACCCGCATCCGAGCCTCGTCGAGCCCCTCGTGCGCCGGTGCGGAGTCGAACCCGACTTCTTCGTCCGCGAGAACCTCTCCTGGGCGCTCACGCGCCTGCCGGCCGACGACGTCCTGCCGCGCCTGCAGCGTGAACTCACGTCGAAGAACCTCTTCGCGCGCACCCAGGCCGTCCACACCCTGTCGAAGATCGGCGACCGCCGTGCCTGGCCGTGGATCACCGCCGACCTCCTCCACGACCCCGACGACGACCTCGCCCGCACCGCCTGGCGCGCCGCGGCTGCCCTCGTGCCCGACGACGAGGTGAGCGCCCTCGCCGACGAGCTCGTCAAGGAACTCGGCCGCGGTGACGACGGCGTCCGCATGGCCCTGAGCGTCGCGTTGCTCGGCCTCGGCGAGCCTGCCGTCACGCCCGTTCAAGCCGCCATGAAAAGCCCTGAGTCCGCCGTCGCGGAGCACGCCCGCGCCACGGAACTGATGCGCACGCGCCCCGACCTCGCCTTCGCCGGGGCCCTCGAGGAGGCCAAACGCATCATCGCCATGGGCGGCGCGACGGGCTGATTCACCCCTCGAGGCGCATAGGCTCACCCAACGGGCTTATAACGATTCGCCCTTTCGGGCGTGTGAAGTGTGATCTGCGCCATGACGCCTGGTTCTCTGTGAGAGTTCGTTTCTGCCTCATGAGAGATCCCCATGGACACCACGTACAAAATCATCGCGCTGACGATCTATTTCGGCGCGATGCTGGCCATCGGCCTGTTCGCCTTCCGCCGCACCAACGACGGTGACGACTACATGCTCGGCGGCCGTCGCCTCGGGCCGTTCACCGCGGCCATGTCCGCCGGAGCCTCGGACATGTCCGGCTGGCTCCTCATGGGCCTGCCGGGCGCGCTCTACATGAGCGGCCTCGTCGAGTCGTGGATCGCCATCGGCCTGCTCATCGGTGCGGCCGTCAACTGGCTGTTCATCGCCCCGCGCCTTCGTGAGTACACGGCTCTGGCGAAGAACTCCATCACCATCCCGAGCTTCTTCGAGAATCGTGTGGACGACCGTAGCCGCGCCCTGCGCGTCGCCGCGGGCCTCGTCACGCTCGTTTTCTTCACGTTCTACGTGGCTTCCGGCATGGTCGCCGGCGGCACGTACTTCGAGTCGACGTTCGGTGGCAACTACATGCTCGGCATGTTCCTCGTCGCCGGCGTGACGCTCGCGTACACCCTGTTCGGCGGCTTCCTCGGCGCCACCTACACCGACATGGTGCAGGGCCTCATCATGCTCGCGTCGCTCATCCTCGTTCCGCTCATCGCGATGTTCGCTGTCGGGGGCCCGGGCGAGATGTTCGACACCGTCAGCCAGATCAAGCCCGAGTTCACCTCCCTGACGGCGTCCGCCACCTTCATCGGTGTCGTCTCGTCGCTCGCGTGGGGCCTCGGCTACTTCGGTCAGCCGCACATCATCGTGCGCTTCATGGCGCTGCGCAGCTCGAAGGACGCCAAGGTCGGCACCGTCATCGGTATCGGCTGGATGCTCCTGTGCGTCCTCGGCGCGATCTTCACGGCGCTCGCGGGCCTCGCATACTTCCAGAAGCACAAGGACGCGCACCTCACCGACACGAAGAAGGGTGAGACCGTCTTCCTCGACCTCGCCCAGCAGGTGTTCCACCCGGCCGTCGCGGGCTTCCTGCTCGCCGCCGTGCTCGCCGCCATCATGTCGACGATCTCGAGCCAGCTCGTCGTCACGAGTTCCGCGCTCGTCGAGGACCTTGCCGGCATCCGTCAGAGCCGTCCGATGACGGCGAACCAGCAGCTGTGGGCCGGTCGCGCCGGCGTAGGCATCGTTGCCGTCGTCGCGATGCTGCTCGCGATGCAGCGCAACGACTCGATCCTCGAGCTCGTCGCGTTCGCGTGGGCCGGCTTCGGTTCGGCGTTCGGTCCTCTCGTTCTGCTGTCGCTGTTCTGGCGCCGCCTCAATCGTCAGGGCGCCCTCGCGGGCCTCGTGACGGGTGCGGTCGTCTCCTTCGTCTGGGGCAAGTTCGAGCTCGACACCAAGTGGGGCCTGTTCGGCGACCAGCACCTCTACGAGATGGTGCC
Organism: Dermacoccus sp. PAMC28757; assembly: GCF_014302635.1. Classification (NCBI taxonomy): domain Bacteria; kingdom Bacillati; phylum Actinomycetota; class Actinomycetes; order Micrococcales; family Dermacoccaceae; genus Dermacoccus; species Dermacoccus sp. PAMC28757. The sequence continues at coordinate 753,415 of NZ_CP060292.1, forward strand.
GGGCTTCCTCCTCGGCCTGCTCGCGGCCATCGTCGTCTCGCTCGTGACGCCGGCGCCGTCCAAGGAGGTCACCGACACCTACGACGAGATGCTGCGTCTGCACCGCTCGCCGCGTACGGACGAGGAACTGGCCGCCAAGGCCTGACCCGTTCCGTTACGAATCGATCGGCGCGCAACCTGCATCGGGTTGCGCGCCCATCGGCGTCAACGGGGATGTCGGAGTCAGCCGGTAGGTTGCTCGCATGAGTGACATCTGGAGTCGTGTCCATGACGAGCGTCGGGCGCTCATCGCCGACCTCGCAGGTCTGCCCGCGCAGGCCTGGGAGCAGCCGTCGCTCGCGGCCGGGTGGACGATCCACGACGTGGCGGCTCACCTCGTCGACAATGCGAGGACGACCCCGCTGCGGCTGGTCGTCGCCATGGCCAAGGCGCGGTTCGACTTCGACCGGCAGAACGCGAACGGCGTCGCTGCTGCGAAGGGTTCGTCGCCGGAGGAGACGCTCCAGAGGTTGCGTGACGTCGCCTCCCGGCGTTCCGGACCGCCCGCGCCGAAGGCGAGCCGCCTCGTCGAGGAGATCGCGCACGGAGAGGACATCCGACGCCCTTTGGGTATCGAGCGTGACTATCCCGTCGCGTCCGTTCTCGACGCGCTGGACTATCAACTGCATACCCCGCAGCGCTTCGACGGGGCCAAGGAGTTGTTGGGTGACGTTCGGTTGGTCGCCACGGACGCAGACTTCTCCGCTGGCGACGGGCCGGTCGTCGAAGGCTCTGCGCTCGACCTGCTCATGGTGGCGACGGGCCGGGCACCTCGCACGGAGGGGTTGAGTGGTGCGGGTGTTGCGCGCCTCGTGGAGTTGGGCCGCGCGACAGCCTGACGAAGGCGAAGGGGCATCATGCCAAACGTCAACCAATATTGCCAATCGGCTGGGGTTCTGCCGCCGAGCTTGGCATGGTGGAACGCGAGCACGAACTTTCACCGGCCCTGCCAGCGCGCCGAAGCGGCTTGCGCGAGAGCTTGATTTCCTGCGGGGCTGACGACCCGAGGAGGAATGAATGTTCACGCGCTCCATGGAAGAAGTCGAAGCCGTCGAGTGGGGAAGTGGCACGAGCCACCGCCTCGTCACCGAGGGCGACAAGATGGGCTACGCGATCGCCCGCACCCTCGTGCGTGCAGGCACCGAGTCGAAGCTCGAGTACCGCAACCACCTCGAATCCTGTTACTGCATCTCGGGTTCGGGCAACGTCGAGGACACGAACGGCAACGTCTACGAGATCACGCCGGGCACGGTCTACGTCCTCGACAACCACGACCCGCACTACCTGCGGGCCTCCGAGCACGAGGACATGGAACTGCTCAGCATCTTCAACCCGCCGATCACCGGCAACGAGAAGCACACGCTCAGCCCTGACGGGTTCAGCTCCTACTGATCGGAGCCAGCGGACGTCGGACTCGGCGTTCGCTGACGAGGGCGAGCACCTCACCGCCGCGCAGCCGCGCGGGTGCGGTGCTCGTTCTCGTTCGGCGTCAGCGAACTTCCCAGGGCTCGACGTCGCCGGGCACGACGTCGAACAGCGGGTGCGGTTTTGGGCGCGCGGTGACGACGACCGCCTCGAACCACTCCGGGTCGCGAGTCTCGACCTTCGCGCGCAGGTGCTGCCACTCGTAGTCGAGTTGGCCGGCGGTGACGCTCAGGCGGAGGCCCTCATCGGCGGGGCGTGACACGCGGGAACGGTCGAACGAATAGCCGCGGGCATCGGCGTCGTCGGCGAGGGCGTGCAGGTAGGTCGCGATGGCGACGAGCGGGTCGTCGGTCGCCCGAAACCGTTGCAGCTGAGGGTGATGCGTGTATCCGCGCGTTCCACCGGCGAGCACCTTCTGCGCGAGCAGCGCCTCGCGCCAACCGGCCACGAGCGCGCGACGATCGAGCTGGGAGGGGTGCAGGCTCCACAGGCGCACGGCTACTCCTGCCGCCAGGTGAGCCGCGGCGACGCGGGCGTCACAGCCAGTCCTTGCGCTTGAACATGAGCCACATGACGGTCGAAACGGTCGCCATGAGCAGCAGCGCGAACGGGTAGCCGAAGAACCAATGGAGTTCTGGCATCTTGTCGAAGTTCATGCCGTAGATGCCGGCGACGATCGTCGGTGCGAAGAGGATGGCGGCCCATGACGAGGCCTTCTTCACTTCGTCGGCCTGCGTGTTGGCCACCTCGGCGAGCCGCTTCATGTCGTCGTTCTGCACCTGCGCGACGAGGATCGCGTTGAGCTGCAGGATCTCCGAGAGCGATTGGCGGAAGCCGTCGGAACGTTCGATGACGCTCGTGACGTGGTCGTGGACGTCACGCATGAGCGCGATGATCTCGGGGTCGGTGCCGTACTGCTCTGCGCCGCGCTCGAGGCCGGCAAGCACGCGGTGCAGCGGCTTCACGGCGCGCTGCAGCTCCATGACCTCCTGCGAGAGCTCATAGATGCGGCGCGACACGTTGGGATCGGACTCGAAAACCTGCGTCTCGATCTCGTCGATGTCGTTCTCGAGCCCGGAGAGCACCGGCGCGTAACCGTCGACGACGAAGTCGAGCAGGCCGTAGAGAATCGCCTGCGGGCCGGCCGCGAGAAGGTGCCGGTTCTTCTCGAAGCGCTGACGCACGGCACCGAGCTCGGGCTGCGCGGTGTGGCGGACGGTGATGACGAAGTCGGGCCCGATGAAGGCGTGCACCTCGCCGAACTTCACGGTTTCCGACGTGTCGTCGTAGGTGGCGGGGCGCAGGACGACGAAGAGGGCGCCGCCGTAGCGTTCCGCCTTCGGCCGCTGGTGCGCGACGATCGCGTCCTCGACGGCGAGAGGGTGCAGGTCGAAGATCTCCGCGACGGTCTGGACCTGGCGTGCGGTGGGGTGCGTCATGCCGATCCAGGCGACGGGGTTGCCGCGCCGGTCGGGCTTGCGCAGATGCTCGAAGGTCTCGCGGATCGAGGCCGGCTCCGCGAGCGTGTAGCCGTCGTCGTAGATGGTGCTCTGCACGATCGTCGACTCGGGCGGACGCTCGTCTTCGTCACGTACGGGTTCGAAGGGCGTGTTGTCGCGTTCGGTGCGCAGGGGCGTGCCGGTCTGCTCCGTGCGCAGGACGGCGAGCGGCCCCGCGGTGATCGGCTTTCCTCGCCAAGTGGGCATGAGGTGAATCGTAGTGCGCGCCCAACGTTCGAGTTCTCGGCGCTGCGCGTCGTCGGTGGCGCGGAAGGCGGGGTGGGTACCCTCGGCGCAATTGGAACTACGCGAGGAGTGGGTGTGGGTCAGGTCGTCGATTTCGTCGAGGTGTCGACCGAGGGGCTCGAGTCGTCGCCCGTCGCCGAGGCACTCGCGGGGCTGCGCGCCAACGAGGCGCGCTACGTCAACACGAAGTACAAGACGACGTTCGTCGTCGAGAAGGCTTCGGACGCAACAGAACTGCTGGAATGGGTGACGCGCATCCTCAAGGAGGAGCGCGACATCGTCATCGCGTCGCCCGCGCTCGAGGTGAGTGAGAACGACGTCGACGGCATCACATGGGTGCACGTGTTCTACGAGTCGGGTCTGTCGATCAAAGTGCTCTACACGCGTGAGGACGGCGGAAAGCGCGCCGTCGGGTTCAAGCTCAGCCAGGGCATGGAGGTGCCCGAGGAGCTCTCGAGCTTCAAGTTCGCGCGCCAGAAGTCGAAGCTGGCCGGCGAGATCCGCGGGTCGTACTTCGTCATCAAGGGCGAGTACTGATCCCAGCTGTCCACGTTTGCTGCGGTTGGTGACGTTCCGCCGTCACCAACCGCAGCAAACGTAGACACTCACCGCACGTCAGTGCTTCGTCTTGCCTCCGCTCGAGAGGACGAACTGCTGCTGGGGCGTGTCCGACAAGGCCGCACGGGCCCGAGAGGTCGTCGCCCTCTGCGCCGTCTTCGTGGAGATGCACGCCGGCCTCGATGAGCAGGCGGAGGACGGCTACAGCCTCGACGCCCTGCTCGCCGCCGGCGCGGCCGCCGGAGTTTCGTTCTCCGTCGCCGGCGGCGTCAGCGCGGACTCCGTCGAGGCCGTCCAGCGGGCGGGGGCAGACGTGGCCGTCGCGGGCAGCGCCATCTACAGCGCATCGGACGTCGCCGGCGCGGCCGCCGCCATCCGCTCCGCCATCAGGTGACCACCGCCCACCGCATCCCGTGGTGAGGGGCAGGTGACGGCACGCCCGGACCCTTTCCCCTCCCACCGGGTGCGGTGGACGCAGAAGCGCTCGATCCGCGTCATGGTGATCGTGATGTGCCGGGCGGCGCCGCGGCGCATCCCGACGGCCCCGCCGTGGGCGATGTCGCTGCGGTCCCCTCGGACCTTCTCCGCGCCGGACCCGTGGTGGACCGGCGCTCGTCCGCGTGACACCCCCGCTGGAGCTGCCCGCCAGGACCGGCGCCGGTGACACCGGTCCCTCCGCGACGTGCCCGAGCCGACGGCCCTGGCACCAGTGATCGTCCCCCCTCGCCCCGCGATGCGATCCGAATCGGGGGGTGAGGGGCGTCAGGAGCGTTGCAGCGACCTGCCCCCGTCTTCCCCGATCACACCCTCTACGCACTCGTCACCGCCGCTGAAGCTCCGGCATGCTGGCCCCACCGGCCAGGCCCGCCCCGGGCATCGTCCAGGACGGGATCGGCGAAGGATCCGTGCACAGAGCCGGCCCGCGACCGCCGCTGGAGCGACGATCGCGTGCCGGGTGCATGACGGCCCGGGATCAGGCGGGGATCATGCCGTGGGGATCGATGATGAACTTCTCCGAGACACCGGTATCGAACTTCGCGTAGGCGTCGGGGGCCTCGTCGAGGCTGATGACCTTGGTGTTGAGCATGTCGCTGAGGTAGGGCATGCGGTCCCACAGGATCGACATCATCAGCTCACGGTTGTAGTGCATGATCGGGGCCTGGCCGCCGGAGATCCGAGGCGACTTGATCCACGCCTTGCCGAAGTCGAGCGGGTAGGTGCCCTCCTGCTCGGCCTTGGACGAGGCCAGCGGGTCGGGGCCGTAGACGCCGACGATGCCGGTGGCACCGCCTGCGCGGGTGGCGTCCATGACCTGGTTGATGGCGTGTGCGGGGCTCATGTCCTTGGCCTCACTGCCGATCCCGTGGGCTTCGTTGCCGACGTAGTCGACGGCGCAGTCCACCATGGGTTCGCCGAGGATGGCCTCGATCTGATCGGTCAGCGGCACGTCCTGGTTGAGGTCGATGGTCTCGCAGCCGTTGTTCTTCATCAGGTCCAGCCGGTCCTGGTGGTAGTCACCGACGATGATGCAGGAAGCGCCCAGGAGGCGGGCTGCTGCGGCGCCACAGCGTCCCACAGGTCCGGCGCCGGCGATGTAGACGGTCGAGCCGGGCTTCGCCCCGGCTTCCATGAGGCCGTGGAACGCGGTGGGCAGGATGTCCGAGAGCAGGGCGAGGTCACGGATCTTCTCCATGGCCTGGTCCTTGTCCGGGAAGCGGAGCAGCTGGAAGTCGGCGTAGGGGACGAACAGGTACTCCGCCTGCCCACCCTGGAAGTCGCCCAGGTTGAACCCGTAGGCGCCGCAGGACACGTCGGGGTTCACGGTCTCGCACACCTCGGTGTGGCGGGCACGACAGTTGCGGCATCGGCCGCAGGCGACGTTGAAGGGAACCGAGACCAGGTCGCCCTCGGAGAGGAATTCGACGTCGGAGCCGATCTCAACGACCTCGCCGGTCATCTCGTGCCCCATCACCATGCCCTGGGGTACGGGGAAGGAACCGCGGTAGATGTGCAGGTCGGAGCCGCAGATGTTGGTGGCGACGATCTTGAGGATGACGCCGTGCGGGGCGCTCCTCCCGTTCGGCATCTCGAGCTTCGGGAAGTCGAGGGTCTCGACGCGCATGTCCTTGACGTTCTGGAACACGACGGCGCGGTTGCTGCTTGCCATGACGTTCTCCTCCAGTTGGGGATGGCCCGGTCGCGGAAGTGCCACGGTCATTTGGATGCCCGTCGTCCGCGACCTCGGCTCGTTTCGAGCATAGGACAGACGGAGCCCCGTGCTCCACCCTGGCGCCTGCCGCCGCTGCGGCGACAGGCGCCACGGGCAGGTGGGCCGTGGAGGACGGGGCCGTGCTCCGACCGATGGGTGGAACGCGTTGCTAGTGTCGCCGGCATGGTCGAAGCGCGCAGGTCCGCACCGTCGGACTCCACACCTGTTCAACCCGACGTGCAGGTTCTCGGCGCACGCGAGCACAACCTCCAGGACATCGACCTCACGGTGCCCCGCGACGCACTGGTGGTGTTCACCGGGGTCTCCGGCTCGGGGAAGTCGTCTCTGGCGTTCGGAACCCTGTTCGCGGAGTCCCAGCGCCGTTATCTCGAGTCCGTCGCCCCCTACGCCCGTCGCCTCATCGACCAGGCAGGCGTCCCGGACGTCGATTCCATCACGGGCATGCCGCCGGCCGTCGCTCTTCAGCAGCAGCGCGGGGGCCGCAGCGCGCGGTCCTCAGTAGGCAGCATCACCACGCTCTCGTCACTGGTGCGCATGCTCTACTCCCGGGCCGGCCACTACCCCGATGACCAGCCGATGCTCTACGCCGAGGACTTCTCCGCCAACACCGTGCAGGGCGCATGCCCGGAGTGCCACGGCATCGGCCGGGTGTACGAGGTCACCGAGGACACGATGGTGCCGGACCCCTCACTGACGATCCGCGAGCGGGCCATCGCCTCCTGGCCGACGGCCTGGCACGGTCATCAGCTGCGCGATGTGCTCGTCGCGCTCGGCTACGACGTCGATGTGCCCTGGAAGGACCTGCCGAAGGAGGATCGGGACTGGATCCTCTACACGGACGAGACGCCGTACGTCCCGGTCCACTCGCGGCTCACGCTCTCCGAGGCGCAGGCCGCGACCGCGGCAGGCGTGGAACCGAGCTACTCGGGCACCTTCGTCGGAGCTCGTCGGTACGTCCTGGACACGTTCGCGAACACCAAGAGCGAATCGATGAAACGGCGCGTGGCGCAGTTCCTCACGGTTGCTCCCTGCCCTGCCTGCCATGGGAAGCGGCTGAAGCCGGAGGCCCTGTCCGTGACGTTCGACGGCCTCGACATCGCCGATCTCTCCGCTCTGCCCCTCGCGGAGCTCTCGACGCTGATCGACCGGGCGGTCGAACGGGCCACCAGCGCTCTCGACAGGGCCGATTCGGCGGGCAGCACCGGTGGCCGGGCTGCCCGACGCGACGCCGGGCAGCGGGCCGACTCCGCGGGATCAGCGCCCGCGGCCGCCGACGGCGTGATCCCGGCGCCTGACCGCTCGGTCGAGAAGCTGGCAGCGACAGCGCGATTGGGCGCGGAACTCGTCAACAGACTGCGGCCGATCATCGATCTCGGTCTGGGGTACCTGTCCTTGGACCGCACCACACCCACGCTCTCCGGCGGGGAGCTGCAGCGACTGCGACTCGCGACCCAGCTGACCTCCGAGCTGTTCGGTGTGGTCTATGTGCTCGATGAGCCGTCCGCTGGGCTTCATCCGCAGGACGTCAACGCGCTGCTCGGCATCCTCGACGGGCTCAAGCGCCGGGGCAACAGCCTGTTCGTGGTGGAGCATTCGGTGGACGTGATGCGGCACGCCGACTGGCTGGTCGACATCGGGCCCGGCGCGGGTGAGCGCGGCGGCCGCGTCGTCTACAGCGGGCCCTACGAAGGGCTCGCCGAGGTGGAGGAGTCCGTCACCCGCGGATACGTCTTCGGGGGCAGTGGCCTGCCCCACCGGACGCCTCGCGAGCCGCAGGGATGGCTGAAGCTCGAGCACGTCACGCGCAACAACCTGCGCGACGTGTCGATCTCCTTCCCGCTCGGGGTGTTCACCGCCGTCACCGGAGTGTCGGGATCAGGCAAGTCCAGCCTGGTCAGCCAGGCCCTCCCCGCGCTGCTCGACGAACGGCATGGACGAGCTGACCAGGCGGAGGACGCTGACGCCGCCGAAGGGGACGAGCTCCTGCTGTCGGACGAGCCCGACGAGCTTGAGGGAGAGATCCGCGGCGACGTCGACGGGGTGCGCCGCGTCGTGAGCATCGACCAGAAGCCCATCGGGCGCACCCCGCGCTCGAACGTCGCCACCTACACGGGCCTGTTCGACCACGTGCGGCGGAGGTTCGCGGAGACGCCCGAGGCTCGCGCTCGCGGGTACAAAGCGGGCACGTTCTCCTTCAACGTCACCGGCGGTCGCTGCCCGACCTGCAAGGGCGAGGGATCCGTCATGGTGGAGCTGCTCTTCCTCCCCTCGGTCTACACCGAGTGCCCCGACTGCCACGGCACCCGCTACCAGTCCAGCACGTTGGAGATCGCCTGGCGCGGCCGCAACATCGCGGAGATCCTCGCCATGAGCGTCGAGGAGGCCCACGACTTCTTCCACGGCGAGTTCGACATCATGCGGTCGCTCGCGGCGCTGGTCGACGTCGGCCTCGGGTATCTCCGTCTCGGACAGCCGGCCACCGAGTTGTCCGGAGGTGAGGCGCAGCGGGTGAAGCTCGCCTCCGAGCTCCAACGATCCCAGCGCGGGGACACCCTCTACGTCCTCGACGAGCCGACGTCCGGGCTGCACAGCGCCGATTCCGATCGGCTCGTGACGCATCTCCAGGCCCTCGTGGACGCAGGCAACACCGTCGTCGCGGTCGAGCTCGACATGCGCATCGTCGCCGTGGCGGACCACGTCATCGACCTCGGGCCCGGGGCGGGGGACGATGGCGGCACGGTGGTCGCCTCAGGCACGCCCGCGCAGGTCGCCTCGTCCGGAGCCGGTGCGTCGGCACCGTACCTTGAGGCCGCGCTCCGGGAGGCCGCCTCCCGGACGTGAGCGTCGGACGGCTGCGACGGGGTCGATGACCTCGTCGCAGGGAGCGCATCGGACGAACAGGCTGCGTCGCCTGATCGGCGACCCTCGAACGACGCTGAACGGACGTCCTGCGGCGTCGTCGACGTCCTCGTGCCCCGACGTCCCGGCGTCCCGGCGTCCCGGATGAGATGGCCACGGGCGCCCCGTCGCTGACGTACGAGGTCTACACTGGCTGACGGGCCAGACGCTCACATTCGGCCAGGCCCCGGTGAAGAAGCCCCACCCTCGATGGCGGAACGTCAGCGACGACCTCCGGGCCGAAGGTTCTTCTCCGTCCCCCACCACCCGGCCCGAGAATCGGCAGCCACCACCTGCCGGTACCTCGATGAGCGCAACGACGACTGCACCCGAGTCGTCCTGCACCCGAACCACGCCGCCCGGTACGGACGGCGTGCGGCTCGCCCCCACGGGCGAGCCGTCATCTCTCGCAGAACGGAGCAGAACATGGCAGACGAATTGCATGGCAAGCGGATCGCGATCCTGGCCGCGGACGGCGTCGAGCGCGTGGAGCTCGAGCAGCCGCGACAGGCGCTTCAGGACGCCGGGGCCACGACCGTGCTGCTCTCGCTGCACGATGGCGAGATCAAGGCCCGCGAGAATGACCTGGACGAGGCCGGAACGTCCTCGGTCGACGCCCTGGTGAAGTCCGCCTCGGCCGACGAGTACGACGCCCTGCTGCTTCCCGGCGGCACAGTCAACCCCGATCAGCTGCGCATGGACGCCGACGCCGTCGGATTCGTGCGCGACATCATGGTCGCCGACAAGCCGGTCGCCGCGATCTGCCACGGACCGTGGACGCTGGTCGAGGCCGGTGTCGCGAAGGGTCGGACGCTGACCTCGTACCCGAGCATCCGCACCGACCTGCGCAATGCCGGAGCGAACGTCGTCGACGAAGAGGTGGCGCGCGACGGGAACCTGATCACCAGCCGCTCGCCCGAGGATCTCCCGGCCTTCAACGCCGCGATGGTCGAGCTGTTCAGCCAGGAGAAGTGAGGAAAACATGGTCAACGTTGCATTGTCGGTCGTCGTTCACGCCAAGCCGGGGAAGGAGCAGGACGTCGCGGACTTCCTCCGCAGCGCCCGCCCCATCGTCGAGCAGGAGGAGGGGACGCAGGCCTGGTTCGCCCTGCAGTTCGACGCATCGACCTTCGGGATCTTCGACGTGTTCCCCGACGACGAGGCCCGCCAGACCCACCTCTCGGGTGGCGTCGGTCAGGCACTCGCTGCGCAGGGAGCTGATCTGTTCAGCACCGAGCCGAGCATCCAGAACGTCGACGTGATCGCGTACAAGCTGCCCGGCGAGACCGCCTAGAGCATCAGCGTCGATTAACGATCTGGCCGCGATATCGCGGCCAGATCGCTATTTCTGCACCAGTCGCCCGGGCCACCTTGGGCGACCCACCGCAACGCGGCGCCGGGCAGCCCGCGGCTGCCTAGACTCACGGAGTATGTGCGGCATCGTGGCGATCCATGACCCAACCGGTCCGAACGAACAGATCGGGCGCGAGATGCTGGCCCGCATCCGCCACCGCGGCCCCGACGGCGTCGGCGAACACCTCGCCGGCTCCATCTGGCTGGGCCACGTGCGCCTCTCCATCGTCGACCTCGCGGACGGAGACCAGCCGCTCGGCCCGGCCGACGGCTTCTGGGCCGTCGTGAACGGCGAGATCTACAACCACCGCGAACTGCGCAAGGTCGAGGGCCTGCACTTCCGCCGCGACGCCACGGACTCCGACTCCGAGGCCGCCCTCGCGGCCGCCGTCGACGGTGACCTGGAGGCGCTCGCGGCCCTGCGCGGCATGTACGCCTTCGTCGTCGCGCACCCCGACGGGCGCGTCATCGCCGTCCGCGACCCGCTCGGCGTCAAGCCGCTCTACTGGGCGCACTTCGGCGGCGCGGTCTACTTCGCCTCCGAACTCGCGGCGTTCCCCGAGTCGATGCGCGGCGCCGTCGAGGACTTCCCACCCGGCTTCCGCTGGACGCCCGACGAAGGCCTCGTGCGCTTCCGTGAACTCCACATCGGCGGCGAGTTCGTCGCGTCGAAGGACGAGGCCCGCACCGCCATCCGCGACACCCTCGTCACCGCAGTGCGCCGCCGCATGATGGCGGACGTCCCGGTCGGCGTCTTCCTCTCCGGCGGCCTCGACTCGAGCCTCGTCGCAGCCATCATGGCGCGCTACGCCGATGACGTGCCCGGCCCGATTCACTCGTTCGCCGCGGGCACGGCGGGCAGCTCCGACCTCGCGGCCGCACGCCGCGTCGCCGAGCACCTCGGCCTCACCCACCACGAGCGCATCTACGACGCCGACGAAGTGGTGGCCGTCCTGCCCGAAGTCGTCACGTCGATCGAGTCCTACGAGCCGTCCCTCGTGCGCAGCGCCGTGCCCAACTACCTCCTCGCGGAGACGACCGCCGAGACCGTCAAGGTCGTGCTCACCGGCGAGGGCGCCGACGAACTGTTCGCCGGCTACGCGCACTACCGCGACATCGACGAGGCCCACGACCTCGCCGACGAACTGCGTCGCGGCATCAGCGGCCTGCACAACCTCAACCTCCAGCGCTGCGACCGCGTGTCGATGGCGCACGGCCTCGAAGCGCGCGTGCCCTTCCTCGACCGCGACCTCGTCAACCTCGCGGGCCGCATTCCGATCGAGTGGCGCCTGCCCGGAGAGCTCGGCCAGGAGAAGGCGCTCCTGCGCGAGGCGTTCACCGGCTGGCTCCCCGAGGATCTGCTGTGGCGGCCCAAGGAGCAGTTCGGTGACGGCAGTGGCACCGCTGACGTCATGACCGAACGCGCGGCCCACCTCGTGCGCGAGGACGACTGGGCCGACGAACGCGTCGCCGGCCTGCCTGCGCCGCGTACCCGCGAAGAACTCGCTTACCAGCGGATGTTCGCGACGCGCCTCGCCGGAGTGAACTCGCACGTCCTGGGCCGGTTCGCGACGGCGTGACGCGTGGCGCGTGGTGCGAAGCCCCGACTCACCGTGAGTAGCGGACTGCGGCGTCGGTGTAGCGATACCCGATAAGGAACTCGGTGATGATGACCCCGTTCGGGTAGTCCACGAGGACCTCGTCGGAGTACGCGTCCGCCTCGTCCGCGGTGGCGAAAACCCCGAGCACTGTGTTGTGAGGGGACTCGTCGTGCTGGACGATCCAGACGGAATCCGGCTTGCGTCCGGTCGGCCCGGTCGGTCTGCGCATGCTCGTCATGGTGGCACGCCGATGGCGGCGTAACACCGGCGAGCGCCCCACCCTGCGGGGTTCGATCCTGCGGTGGAAGCCACCCGATCCCTCCGTACTGAACGGTAGGTGCTCCGTGGGCGGCACCATGGCCTGAAGAGGTCGCTCGAGCACGCGAGTGACCTCCGGACGTCACGCACACACACCCGTGAGGCGTCAACCAACAGCTTCGACAACAAGGGGAGTTGGCTCAGTTGGCAACGGAATCCGCACACCGACCGGTCGAGAGCGCCGTCGTCGTCGGCGCTGGCATGGTGGGCCTGGCCACGGCGTGGCACCTTCAGGAACACGGTGTCGAGGTCACCGTCCTCGATCGCTCCGGGGTGGCCGCCGGCAGTTCGTGGGGCAACGCCGGCTGGATCTCCCCGGGCCTGTGTGTGCCGCTTTCCGACCCGTCGGTGCTCAACTACGGCCTCAAGTCGCTGCTTGATCCAGACTCGCCGCTCTACGTCCCGTTCAAGCCGGATCCGTCGCTCGCTCGCTTTCTCCTCGGCTTCGCGCGCCGATGCACGACGGGTCAGTGGAAGCGGACGATGGCCGCCTTCGTGCCACTCAACCAGCGCGCCATCGGCGCCTACGACACCCTCGAACGCGGTGGTGTGCAGGCGACCTCGCACGAGGCGCCGATCGTCGCCGCCTTCAAGAACCCGGATGACGCCGCGGGCCTCGAGCACGAGTTCGACATGATCCGCGGCGCCGGGCTCGACCTCGAGACGGAAGAGACGAGCCCTGACGTCCTGCGCCGCACGGTGCCGATCATCAGCGAGCACGTGCAGCGCGCGGTGAGCATTCGCGGGCAGCGCTTCATCAACCCCGGCGAGTACGCCCAAGCTGTGGCGGACGCCGTCACCGCCCGTGGCGGGCGTGTCATCACGGGCGCCAACGTGCGCGCTTTCCAGCACGTGCGCGAAGGCGTGCGCGTCGACCTGACCGCGGGTGAGCCGTTCACTGCTGACGTCGTTGTGGTCGCCACGGGCGCGTGGCTCCCGGAGCTGACGGCGGGCTTCGGTGTGAAGGTTCCCGTGCGCGCCGGACGCGGGTACAGCTTCAAGCTGCCCATCACCGACCCGGCAGCTCGCCCGGTCGCTCACCCCATCTACTTCCCGTACGAGCGCATCGCGTGCACGCCGATCGACGACGGCCTGCGTGTCGGCGGCACGATGGAGTTCTGCGACACGGACGACCCGCTCCACGTGGGCCGCGCCGACGCCATAGCCCGCAGTGGCCGCGACCTGCTCACCGGCGTCGACTGGGAGGCGCGCGACGACCTGTGGTGCGGCAACCGGCCCGTGCCGCTCGACGGCCTGCCGCTTGTCGGAGCGACCCGGGTGCCGGGCATCTACGTCAACGGCGGGCACGGCATGTGGGGTATCACGCTCGGCCCGCTCTCAGGCGAACTTCTCGCCGAACAGATCGTCACCGGACGCGTTGCCGACGAACTGCGTCCGCTCGACCCGCTGCGCTGACCACTCCGGACAGCCGAACGCGAAAAACGGTCCGCACCGAACCGGTGCGGACCGTTTCACGTGAAACGTCAGATGACGTCGACCGACTCGTGGTCGCCCACGCCCTGCGCGAGACGTGCGAGGTGGTAGCGGGTGTCACCGAAGGTGCGCTCGATCGATGCGAGGCGTGACGTGTAGTGACCGACTGCGTACTCGGCCGTCATGCCGATGCCGCCGTGCAACTGGATGGCCTCCTGCCCGACGAGGCGCCCGTAGGTGCCCACGAGATACTTCGCGCGGGAGACCGCGTCGACGTCGACCTCCTCGGCCAGCGCCATGGCGGCGAACAGCACGGCGCTGCGCGTCAGCTCGACGCCGACGTACATGTCGGCCGCGCGCTGCGTCAGCGCCTGGAACGTCATGAGCGGCACCCCGAACTGCTTGCGCGTCTTGAGGTACTCCACCGTCATGCCGAGGGCGGCTTCCATCGCGCCGATCGCCTCGCCCGACTGAGCGACGTTCCCCAGCGCCAGTGCGGCGTCGAGTACCTCGCGACCGCCGAGGCGAACGGCTGAGGCGCCGTCGAACGTCGCGACGGCCCGGTCGACCGAAGGCGCCTCCACGATGTAGATGCCGAGTTCGCCGTCAGCCAGCGCGGTCGTGACGACCGCATGTGCCTCGCTGAGATCGGTGTTGCCGACGCCGACGCCGCTCAGCGTGACGCCGTCACCCGAGCCCGTCGCCGTGCGCGTCGGCTGATCGGGCGCCCAGACGCCGCCCTTCTCACCGAAGGCGGTGAGAACAACCTTCTCGCCGCCGATGACATCGGCCAGCAGGTCGCTCCCCGCGGCGTCGAGCGCAGCCGCCGCAGCCATGGCGTCGGCGTACGGCAGAGCGACCCGGGCCTTGCCCAGCTCCGACGCGGCGAGAGCGACCTCGATCGACGAGGCGCCGAAACCGCCCGCGTCCTCGCTGAACGGCAGGCCGAGCAGGCCCATCTCCGCCATGCGCGACCACCCGGTGGGGTCGAACGGCTGCGGGCCCGTGGGGGCGCCGTTGCCGTCGTCCTTCGGCGTGAGGCTCGAGGCCATGTCGCGCACGGCCGAGGCCAGCGCGCGCTGTTCTTCGTTCGGCTTGAAATCCATGAGTCAGCCCCTCAGTCCGAGAATGCCGCCGGAGATGATGTTGCGCTGGACCTCGTTCGATCCCGAGTAGATCGAGGCCTTGCGGAAGTTGAGGTAGCGCGGCAGCGTCTCTCCACCCCAATCACCCGTGTGCCAGGTGAGCGCTTCGACGCCGGCGACGTCGACCATGAGCTCGAAGACCTCCTGCTGCAGTTCGCTTCCGCGCAGCTTGAGGATGGACGACGCCGGGTCGGGCCGGCCGTCACGCGAGTCGCCGGCGACGCGCAGCACCGTCAGCTCCAGGGCCATGACCTCGGCCTCGAGTTCGGCGAAGCGTGCGGCGAGCAGCGGGTCGTCGAGGGCGGTGCCGTTCGGCGAGCGGGTCTCGCGGGCGTGCTGCTTCGCCTGGGCGAGAGCGGCCTTGATCGAGCCGACGGGCGCGGCGGACGTGCGCTCGTTTCCGAGGAGGAACTTCGCGTAGTCCCAGCCCTTGTTCTCCTGGCCGACGAGCTGGTCGGCGGGCACGCGCACGTTGTCGAAGAACACCTCGTTGACCTCGACGCCGCCGTCGATCAGCTTGATAGGACGGACCGTCAGGCCCTCGCTCTTCATGTCGATGAGCAGGAACGAGATGCCCTTCTGCGGCTTGTCGGCCTTCGGGTCGGTGCGCACGAGCGTGAAGATCCAGTCACCGTACTGCCCGAGCGTCGTCCACGTCTTCTGACCGTTGACGACCCACTCGTCACCCTCTCGCACCGCCGTGGTGCGCAGCGACGCGAGGTCGGAACCCGAGTCCGGCTCGGAGAAGCCCTGGGACCACCAGATCTCGAGGCTCTTCGTCTTCGGGAGGAAACGCTCCTTCAGCTCCTGGGAGCCGAACGCCGCGATGACCGGCCCGACCATGTTGATGTTGAACGGCAGCGGGCTCGGCAGCCCGGCGCGCTGCAGCTCGGAGCGGTAGATGTGCAGTTGCAGCTCGTCCCAGCCGCGGCCACCCCACTCTTCGGGCCACTGTGGGGCGGCGAGGTTGTGCTCGTCGAGGAACTTCTGCGATTCACGCAGGATCTCGGGGACGGCTTCTCCGTCCTTCATGTAGCTGTTCTTGAGGTGGTCCGGCACCTCGTTCTCGAAGAACGCGCGCAATTCGTCCTGCAGCGCGACGTCCTCCTCGCTCAGTTTTCGCTCCACGGTGACTCCCTGGTGTGTTCGAGGCGAAAGGCGAACCTTCCCCATCCATGTCTACACCGTTGTTGAGCAATGCTCAATAAGCCGTCTGCGGCCTGGAACGCGAAAGCGGCCCGGAGCGTCCGTGACGGACGTTCCGGGCCGCTCGTGCGAGCGCTTCGGCTCAGTGCCCCATGGCAGGTTCGGCCGGCTTCTTGACGAAGAAGGTGAGCGCGACGGCGAGGCAGCAGATACCCGCGGCCGCCCACATCGCGAGCGAAACGCCACCGGAAACTGCGTCGGCCTGGTTCTCGCCCGCTTTCGCGAGCGACTCGGCGCGTGACGTCATCACTGTGACGGCGAGGGCCGTTCCGGCGCCGGCGGCCACCTGCTGCAGGGTGCCGAGGATCGACGAGCCGTGCGAGTACAGGTGACCCGGCAGCGAACCGAGACCCGCGGTGAACAGCGGCGTGAACATGAGCGCGAGGCCCAAGCTGAGCAGCGGGTGGATGAACAGGTAGACCCACCACTCGGCGTGCGGGGCGACGAGCCCGCCGAGCCCGGTGGCGACGACGACGATCATCGCGCCCGGTGTGACGAGGGGCTTCGGCCCGACCTTGTCGTAGAGGCGCCCGATACGGGGGCCGAGCAGACCCATCATGAGCCCACCGGGCATCATGACGAGGCCCGCCTCGAGCACGCTGAGGCCGCGGGTGGCCTGCAGCCACAGGGGCAGCAGGATCATCGTGCCCATCATCGCGAGCATCGCGATGCACATGACGGCGACCGCGATGCCGAAGCCGGGCGAGGCGAGGGCACGCAGGTCCATGAGGGGCGCGCCGCCGTTACGGGCCAGGCGCAGCTGACGCCACACGAGCACGGCGATGCATGCGGCGCCGACGATGACGGCCACCCAGGGGTCGACGACGGGCTCGGCGCCCGGCGTGTGCCCGCCGAACTGGCTCATGCCGTAGATGAGGCCGCCGAAGCCGACCGCTGCGAACGGGATCGAGATGAAGTCGAGCGTTCCGCCCGCCTGCGGTCCACTGCGCGGCATGAGGCGGAAACCGATGACGCCGCACACAACGGCGAGCGGCAGCACGAGGAGGAACAGCCAACGCCACGAGGCGAACTGGAGGATGAGCCCCGACGTCGTCGGGCCCAGGGCTGGTGCCACCGAGATGGCGAGCGAGACGTTGCCCATCGTGCGGCCGCGCTCGGCGAGCGGCACGATCGTCATGACCGTCGTCATGAGCAGCGGCATCATGATGGCCGTACCCGTCGCCTGCACGATGCGCCCGACGAGGATGACCCCGAAGTTCGGCGCGATCGCGGCGAGCAACGTGCCCAGCGCGAACGAGATCATGGCCGCGGCGAACACGGCGCGGCGTTCGAAGCGCTGCAGCATCCAGCCGGTCGTCGGGATGACGACGGCCATCGTCAGCATGAACGCCGTCGAGAGCCACTGCGCGGCGTGGGCCGTGACGTGGAGCGACGACATGAGCTGCGGAATCGCGTTGACCATGATTGTCTCGTTGAGGATGACGATGAAGGTGGCCACGGTGAGGATGCGCAGCACGAGCTTGTAGTCACCCACCGGCTCGGGGGCGCCGGGCGCGCTCACCGCGTCGCTCTCGGCGGCGTGCTCGGAGAACTCGTCGCTGGTGGCGGCCGGCGGCACGGGGGTGGGGATCTCGTCGGTTGCGGTTGCCGATGGCGTGGGGGTTTCGGGCATACGGGTGCTCCGGCATCGTGGAGGGTGGATTCCGGCGAAGGTGACGAGCGTCGAGGTCCGGAGAAAAGTCGGGCTTCATACTCTACGGTGAAGCGCGCCGACACAGCGAACGATTTTCGCGCCGCGGTGTGTGGTCTTCGTCGCGCCCCCACGAAACGGTTCCCTCACCGGACGGCTCGACGCCGCCCGTCGTCGACCCGGCAGACTGGGCGCAGTCGAAGGGACGAGGTGTGAGCACCGACCGCATGACGTGGGCCAGCCGGGGACGGCGAAAGCCGGTCTACCGCCACCCCGACAAGATCGAGCGCAGCGGACGCCATCTGGGGCGTGCGTGGGTGGAGAACGTCTTCTTCGTCCTCGTCATGCTGCTGTCGTTCGGCTTCGCCGTCCTGCTCCTGCTCGAGGTGCGCTGGTCGTGGTCGCTGCTGCTGTTCCTCGTCCTGTTCTGGGTCGTCATGGCTTACCTCGCGCTGCCGCGACTGCAGCGTGTGCTCACGTCGATCTACGTTCCCGACTACTTCATCGGCCGCAGCCGCACGAGTGACGGCCTGCTCGGCGATCCGCTCAACCTCGCCGTCATGGGCAGCGAGGAGCAGATCCACGAGGCGATGACGCGTGCGGGTTGGACGCGCGCCGACCCCGTCACGCTCGCCTCGAGCGCCCGGATCGTGTACTCCTCGCTCGCCCGACGCAGCTATGCCGCGGCGCCCGTGAGCCCGCTCGTCCTGTTCAACAAGACGCAGGCTTTCGCCTACCAGCAGGAGGTCGAGGGCAACCCGTCGCAGCGCCACCACGTGCGGTTCTGGCCGACGCCGGAGGGTTGGCTGCTGCCCGGCGGCACGCGCGTCGACTGGTTGGCTTCGGGTACGTACGACCGCGCGGTTGGTCTGTCGCTGTTCACACTCCAGGTGACGCACAAGATCGACCGCAACATCGACGTCGAGCGCGACTACGTCATCGGCACGGTGCTCCACGCCGTCGAGGAAGCCGACGTCCACGTCATCGAGAACTTCTCCACGGGGTACCACTCGCGCAACGGCGGCGGCGATGCCGTTCAGACCGACGGCAACCTGCCGACCCTGCACCTCGAGAAGGTGGAGGTGGCGCCCGAAGCCGGGGGATCGGTGGATGCGGTGTCGTCCGGCGCCACGAGGGTGCAGACATCCACTCCAGGCGACCGAACTCTCGAGGCGACCAACAGCGACAGCGCTCGCGACGTGCTGACGGAGGTCGGTCGACGGCCCATCCCGGTCGTCGCGGCCTTCGTCCTGACGGTGGCATCGGCGCTCCTGGCCATGGTCGGGTTGTTGTGGCGCGACCACGAGGCGCTCGGTGACAGCGGCCCGGACGTCATCAACGGGGTGCCCGTTGGTGTTTCCGAGACGACAGCGCTGTGGATCAGCGTGCTCGCCTACGCGCCCATCCTCTGGCTCGCGTGGCGCACGTTCCGAGGCGGCCTGTGGGCGCGGCTGACGATGATCGCGCTCGTCACGGCGTCCCAGGCGTGGCAGATGTGGCAGTACCTGCAAGGTGGACGCCCCACGATGACGGCGTTGCTCGGCCTCAGCATTGACCTGCTCATCGTCTACGCGCTCACGAGCCTTGCGTCGCGGGAGTGGGCGGAGACGGGGCGTGCCGCGTCCGAGGGCGTGTCCAGCGACTGAGTCCCCACCCCTACGAGGGCTGGCCGCCGTCGACCGACAGTGGCTAGATTCGAACCATGAGTGACAACGAGAACGAGACCTTCAAGCCCGACGTCGACCAGCAGGATGGCGGCCCCGGCGCACAGACCGGCGGCGACGGCGGCGAGTACAACGACACGGCCAGCGGCGGCCAGTCCGACGCCGGCAGCAAGGACGAGGGCCAGCACGGCGACGCCGACAACGCCTGATTCACCGCACGAGGGGCCACCGAGCAACGCGCTCGGTGGCCCCTCGTGCGTCGGGGGAGCCGCAGGCAGCGAGCAGGCTGGTTACGCGACTCACCGGGCCGAAGGTCCCTGAGCCTTCGGGGTGGCTGCGCCTAGCGTGGGAAGTGATCCTTCGAAGAAAGGCAGTCGCCATGTCAGAGCAGGAGCTTCGCCCCATCGTCGTCGGATTCGACGGCTCCGAGCCCTCCCACCGCGCACTCGCGTGGGCCACACGGCAGGGGCAGGTCACCGGCGCGCCGGTCGAGGTGTTGACGACGTGGCAGTGGCCGACCAACTACGGCTACGCGATGGCCTTCGAAACCACGTACCGCCCGGACGACGTGGCCCGCGAAATGGTGGCGGAGGTCGTGCGCAAGGCTGCGTCGGAGCACCGTGACGTGACGTTCTTCGCGCACATCGTCGAGGGCGAGCCGCGCAACGTTCTCGTCGACCGTTCCTCCGAGGCCGAGATGCTCGTGCTCGGATGCCGCGGCCACGGTGAACTCACCGGCATGCTGCTGGGCTCCGTGAGCGGCTACTGCGTCACGCACGCCCACTGCCCGGTGCTCGTCGTCCGCGACTGAGACCCTGGCCCCGACGACCGTCGGCCCCTGATCCGGTGGTCCGCCTCTTCCTGGGGGAGAGGCGGGCCACCGATGTTGAGCGCTGAGTGCGGCATGCGTGCCGCGTTCACCGCTCAACATCGCACGCTCAGGCGGCGGCCTCGGCGCGCTCGCGCTTGCGGTCGTACATGCAGAACGCGGTGGCCACGACGATGAGCACCATGATGAGGCCCATCGAGATGCGGAACGACGTGGGCCACGCCGTGCCACCCTCCGTCAGCGTGAACAGCACGCCGGGGATGAGCGCCGTGCCGACGGCCGTGCCGACGCGCTGACCGAGCGACAGCACACCGCCCGCGACGCCGCCGAACTTGGGGTCGACGGCATTGAGCGTCAGCGTCTGGTTGGGGGCGATCGTCATGCCCTGGCTGACGCCGATGAGCGTCAGCGGCACCGCGAATGCCCAGTACGGCAGGGAACCGGACTCGACGGGCCCCGCCACGAGAACGACGCCGAGCACCGCAATGAACGCGACGACGAAGCCCGCGATGACGAGGCGACGCCCGAGCGTCATGACGTAGCGCCCGGCGATCTGCGAGGAGACGGCGGCGCCCACGGACGAGGGCAGCCCGACGATCGACGACTCGAACGCCGAGTGGTGCAGGTGCATCTGCAGGTAGAGCGGGATGAGGATCCAGATGCTCGTCATGCCCATGAAGAACGCCGTGACGATGAGGATGCCGTTGCGGAACGACTCGGCACGGAAGATGTCGAGGTCGACCATCGGCGGGCGTCCACGGCCCTTGTACCGCTTCTCCCAGACGACGAACGCCGCCACGAGCGCGAGGCCCACCGGCAGGAGCGCCCAGACGGCAGCCCCGGCACCGCGCTCCATGAACGGCAGCATGATGACGAGCACCGCGACGGCGAGCAGCACGGTGCCGACAGGGTCGAGGTCGAGCTTCTGATCGGGTCGACGACGGTCGTTGGGCACCCAGCGCAGGCCGAGGAGGAGCGACGCGAGGCCGAGCGGCACGTTGATGAAGAACATCCAGCGCCAGCCGGCGTCGTTGCCGAGGATCTGGATGAGCAGACCACCGATGACCGGTCCGACGGCGGTGGCGACAGCGACCGTCGTCGCCATGAGAGCGAACGCCTTCGCGCGCTCCTGGCCGCGGAAGTGCTGCTGGATGAGCCCGATGGCCTGCGGGTTGACGAGGCCCGAACCGAGGCCCTGTACGACACGGGCGATGTTGAGGACGACGATGTCCTGCGCCAGGCCGGCCATGAGCGAGCCGAGCGTGAACAGTGCGATGCCGACGAGGAGCATGCGGCGCCGGCCGATGACGTCGCCGGCGCGGCCCGACGGCACGAGGAGGACGCCGAAGGCCAGTGCGTAACCGGAGATGACCCACTGCAGGCCACCCGAACTCGCGCCGGTGGACTCGCCGATCGCCGGGAGCGCGACGTTGATGACCGAGATGGCGACGAGCGCCATGAAGAGGGGGATGAGGAGCACCGTCAGGAGCCGACGGGGCCTGACCTCGGGGGTTTGTTCGGTCGTCCGTTCGGTGCTCACCGAACGACTGTACGCCCGCCCTCGTGCCGGTCTCTAGCAGACGTGGGCACGATCACTTTTCCGCGTGGTTCCGGGGGTTCCGGGCCACTTCAGGGATGAGATTCGCCCCGGCACACGACCGACCGCGAAGGGCGGATCGCGCACCGGGGCGAATCGAAGGGAGGCCGTCAGACGGCCGCGCGCACGACCTCCGTGATCGTCGTCGGTGCGTGACCCATGAGCTCCTCGAGGGCGTTCGAGTCGGTGTGCATCTCACCGGCGGCGATCGAACGGTCCACGCGTGCCTGGATGTTCGGCCACGTGGCGTCTTGGCCGTCGCTCGTCATGGTGGCGACGAGTTCGTCGGCGCTGACGACGCGGTGCACCACCGTCGTACCCGTGGCCTCGGTGATGGCCTCCGCCAGCTCGGTGAGCGTGAAGGCAGGGCCGCCCAGTTCGAACGTGCGCGACTCGGCGCCCGCGGAGCGCAGGGCGCCCACAGCGGCAGCGGCGAAGTCTGCGCGTGCCGCAGCGGAGATCGGGGCGTCGTCGGTGGCGCTGAGGATCTCGCCGGTGGCGAGGTACTGCGGCAGCTGCGTCGTGTAGTTCTCCGAGTACCAGGCGTTGCGCAGGACGGTGTGCGCGACGCCGCTGGCGGCAAGGACCTTCTCCGTCGCGATGTGCTCGTCGACGAGGGGGTTGCTCGAGGCGTCCGCGTTGAGGATCGAGGTGTAGACGATGTGAGCGACGCCGGCGTCCCTGGCCGCTTCGATGACGTTGGTGTGCTGCTCGACGCGCGCGCCGACGGCGTCGCCGGAGATGAGCAGAAGCCGCTCGACACCCTCGAGCGCCGTGCGCAGCGCGGCCGGGTCGGCGTAGTCGGCCTCGCGGACGGTGACGCCCTGCTCGGCGAGGCTCGCAGCCTTGGCGGGGTTACGGACGACGGCGACAACCTCGTCCGGTGCGGTGCCGCTCTCGAGGAGGTCGGCGACGACGAGGCGGCCGAGCGCTCCGGTGGCGCCGGTAATGGCGAGGGTGGTCATGGCAGGTCCTTTCCACGGGCGGATACTGCACATGCAACAGCGCCCCCACGCGGATGCTTCCGAGGCGCCGCCCGAGGACCAGCAGGTGGACGCGTCAGGGCTGCCGAACCGCGCGTACTACGGCGTCGACCCCGCCCATCTGGTCGTCGCGGCGGCGGTTCTCCAGGGTGACGATCTCCCACTCGTCGCCTCGTAGCGCGGCGCCCGCCTCGTCGATGCTCACCTGGTGCTGCCCTGCGGCACGGGTGGGTTCGCCCGTGGCCGGATCAACGCTCTGGTGGCCGACCATGAAGAGCGTCCCGCCGGGTGCGACGCCGCTGGCGAGGCGCGTGATCATCTCGGCCATGTCGCCGGCGCAGTGGACGTAGAGGCACAGGACGACGTCGTGCGCCCAGGGCTCGGGTGCCCAGACGCCGAGGTCCGCCTCGACCCACGTGATGCGCTCGGCGATGTCGGCCCCAGCCGCTGCGGCGGCGCGGCGTCCGAAGTCGAGTGCCGCGGGTGCGAAGTCGACGGCCGTCACGGCGCAACCGTGGGTGGCGAGCCACAGCGCCTCCGCACCGTGGCCCGCGCCGGCGTCGAGCACCGACAGCTCACCGTCAGAGCGTCGATCGGTGAAGAGCGCTTCGAGCTCGCCGGTCACGTAGGGGCTCGGCGGCTTGGTGGTGAGCATGTCGGCATGGGTGGCCATGACCTGCTGCCAACGTTGCTCCCAGCCGTCGCGGTCGAACGAGGGGTCGCTCATGCGTCGATCAGACGTGGCCGCTGAGCTGCGCCATGCGCGCTTCGAGGGTGACGAGCAGCGAATCGAGCTCCTTGGAGTTCTCGGCACTGACGGGCAACACGTCGACGGAGATCTTCGCGCCGCCTGCGAGGGCGCGCAGTTCGTCGAGCTTCGCGGCGAAGGGCGAACCGCTGCCGGGAGAGTAGTAGCGCACCGCCTCCTCCAGCCGGTCAGGGTAGAGATCGGCCTTCGTCACGGCGATGACGACCCACACGGGGCGCTCGCGACGCACCGCCATGGCGGCGATGCGGTGCGCGGTGATCGTCCAGTCCTCGAGCTCGGCCGCGAGCTGCTCCTCGACGCTCCGCTCCGGCGCACTACCGCTGACGCCGCCGCTGCGTCGGGGCGTGGCGTGGCCGTAGGCGACGACGTGGATGACCCCGTCAACGGGTGCCTCGTAGAAGACCTCGTCGAGGGCCGTCAGGCGCGTCGCCGCGTTGTCACCCGGCACCACGCGGAAGCGGAAACCCTTGAGTCGCGCGGATTTGGACGTACGGCGCTCCATCGTCGCCGACCCGTTCTCGGTGACGGCCTCCGGCGTCGTGCGTCGAGCAAGCCGGTCGACGAGACGTGTCTTGCCGACACCCGTCATGCCGGTGACGGCGACGGTCGGATAACGGCGGTGCAGCAGGGTCGACAACTTCTCCGGTGCCGTGGACACCGCGGTGAGAGCGCTTCCGGCGATGCTCGTGCCGATGGCGGCCTTGCCGGAGCCGCTCACGGCCTTTCCGATGGTATTCACGTTCTACCTCGCGTGACGTCGATGTACATCGGGGTCAACCTTACGGACGTCACCTGCGTACTCGTGCACGTCAGCGCGGCCACCGCGACAGCAGGGGACGAAACTCCCTCCAAGGGGTGGGGGTGCGAAGGGTTGTGCCGGTTAACGTGGGGGCATGACACGCGATGACATTCACGAAGCAGCCGAGAACGACGAGCCCAAGGGCGAGAAGCCGGGCTCCGGTGCCGAGCGTTCCGAGGGCGGGAGCGGGCTGAGCGGTTCCGACGCCGGCGCCGACGCCGTGCCCGAGAACACGACGGGTGGCACGAGCCCGCGCACGCCCAACCAGAGCGACTCGCCGAAGACCGCGAACTGAGCGCGCCGACCGGCGGGTAATGGCGTCGCGGCGCGCTCCCAGGGGTGAAATCCGTTGGGGGGTACCGGTTGTCGGAGGGCGTTGCTAGTGTCGCGAACATGACCGACATGAATGCACAGCAGCCGCCCACCGACCCCGACAGTGCCGCGGCGCAGGACGCTGGCGCCGCGCGTGAGCCGTCCGGCGCCCAGGGTGGCGCAGAGACGATCGGCGCCACGCCGAACAGCGACGCGGGCCGCAACGACGCGCTTCAGCGTGACCCGCAGGAGTGGGCCACGGGTGACGAGCCCATGACCGAGGCGCAGAAGTCGTACCTCGACACGCTGGCCAAGGAATCCGGCGAGCAGCTTCCGGCCGACCTCACGAAGGCCGAGGCGAGCGAGCACATCGATCGCCTGCAGGGTAAGAGCAACCGCGTCGACTGAGGTCGGCTCACTCCTCTCGCCGGGGCGGGTTCGTCATCGCCTCGGCGAGCTCGTCGTGCGCGTGTCCCTCTGACTCGCGCACGACGCCGTCCCGCGCGCCGAGCCGATCGGCGTCGGTGCGGTGCGAGCCCACCTTGAAACGGCCCTCGAAGCGTTCGATCGGCAGCGAGATGCCGACGATCTTCCCCAGCATCTCGTCGATGTAGTTGCCCGGCGCCTGGCCCATCCGCCACGGCTCTTCGCGCCCAGCCTCCATGACGCCGGTGAGTCGGGCAACGACGCCGCGCACCCACTTCGGGTCGTCGTGGACGACGAGTGTGCCCCACGCGTGGGCGACGAGATAGTTCCACGTCGGCACGACGCGGTGATGCTCCGCCTTGCTCGGGTACCAGGTCGGTGAGATGTAGTGCTCGCCGCCGCCGAACGTCGCGAGGCTCGTACCGACGTGGTGGCCGTCCTCCCACAGCGGATTCGCGCGAGCAACGTGGCCGATGAGCGTCTTGCCGCTCGGCGCATCGGCGTCGTCGACCACGAGCAGTGGCACGAGGTCAGCCTGCGGCGTCATGCCGTCGTGGGTGACGAGGGTGGCGAGGGGATGCTTCGCGACGAAGTCCACGAGGACGGCGACGTCGTCGACCCGGTCGTGGGCGGGGTTGTAGGCCATGCAGCGACCTTCTCAGGTGGACACGCTGCAGCCTCGCCGCCGTACCGTGACGATCATGAACATCGTTCGACACGGCCGCGGCACCCCGATCGTCCTGCTCCATGGCTTCGAGGCCGACCACCGCCTCGTCCTCTCCCTGGAGAGTGCCTTGCGCGCAGTACCGGGATGGCGCCGTCTGTACCCGGACCTGCCGGGTTTCGGGCGTACACCGATCGGCGACGTGGCGAGCACGGACGACGTCGTCGCCGAGGTGCTCGACCTCGTCGACGACGAGTTGGCCGGTGAGCAGTTCGCCATCCTCGGTGATTCCTTCGGCGGCATGGTGGCTCGCGCGGTGGCCCATCGACGGCGCGACAGGGTGCTCGGACTCGGACTGCTTGCGAGCGTGTTCGTCGCTGACGCGAGCGCTCGCGTGGTGCCGGAACGTGTCGTGCTCCACGAGGACACGGACGCCGTCGCCGTTGCAGGCGATTCGGCTGATGACTACGCGGACATCGCCGTCGTCCAGACGCGAGGGAACGCCGAAGCCTTCGTCGAGTTCGCCGCCCCGGGCGCGGAACTGGCCGACGGCGAGGCGATGAAGAAACTCTCGGAGAACTACCGGTTGAGCTGGGATCCTGAGGACTCCGAGCCGTTCACGCAGCCTTCCCTCATCATCACCGGGCGGCAGGATCACATCGTCGGCTACCGCGATGCCCTGAACAGGCTCGAGCACTACCCGCGCGCCACCTTCGTCACCCTCGACGAGGCGGGCCACAACGCTCACCTCGACCAGGACGCCCTCGTGGGCGCCCTCGTCGCGGACTGGCTGAGGCGGATGCGGCCCTACGACAAGCGCTGACGGCTGCGGCCTCACTAGGGTGAACCGCATGCGCAGCGTCCACCTGAGTACCGTCGTCCACCGCGACCCGCAGGTGGTCTACGCCTTCGCGCGCGACAGTCGAGAATCTGCCGCGGTGGGCGGCCGGGTTGGCCTCGTCCGAGGTTCATGCGGGCGAACGGGATGGCGAACTCGTGGCCGAATCCCCCATGGGTACAGTGCGGTTCACGTTCGTACCGGAGAATGCGTTCGGTGTGCTCGACCACGACGTCACGCTGCCGGACGGAACCGTGGTCCACAATCCACTGCGCGTGCTCGCCCACCCCGACGGGGCCGAGGTGGTCTTCACCCTGCGTCAGGCGGCGCTGACGACCGCAGAGCTCGACCGTGACGCCGCGATGGTCGAGGCCGACCTCGAGCGGCTGCGGTCCCTGCTGGAATGAAGAAGTCGGGGGTGTGTCGCGACCGACACACCCCCGACCCCTCATCGTCCGAGCGTCAGGACGCGCTCGGCTTGTCACCTTCCCACTCGCCCTCGTGGCCCTTCTCGCACCGGTACGTCCAGGGCTCGTCGGGGAGCTCCTGGCCGGCAGAGGAGCGCTTCGACGTGAACTGGGCGATCGGAGCCGAGCATTGGGGGCAGGTGCTGGGAACGTGCGGGGCAGCGTGATTCGTCATGGCACTACCTTCGAAGTATTCCCGCGCCGGCGCAAGACTTCAGGGCGTGCAGTCGCGTCGTCATCGAGGCGGGCCGAACGATCCCGGAACTCCGTCTCGCGACGGATACGCGGGTCACGCGGCCGACGCTAGCGTCGAGACATGAGCAAGAAGTCAGCGTTCGACGTCGGCCCGTCGCCGGAGGAGGTTCGTCGCGTCGCGCAGGAAGCACGAGACCTCCCGCGGGAACAGCTCGAACGGGGCGTGCTGGGATGTCTCGGGCTCGTCGTCGCGGTGTGGGCCGTGACGGTGGCGGTGGTCGCGACGAAGCTGCCGGAGCGGGTTCCGACGCACTGGTCGGGTGAGACGCCCGACGGGTGGTCGAGCCGCACGGGCGCCATCGCCCTGTTCGTTCTCACGCCCATTGCCATCTCGGCTCTGCTGGTGCTCGTCAGCGGGCTGGTGATGCGCTGGCCCCAGAGCATCAACGCGCCGCAGAAGGAGGAGTGGCTGCGCACACCGCAACGGTTGCGCACGCTCGAGCGGCTGATGCGGGAGGACATGGTGCTTCTGTCGGCGCTCATCTTCGCGCTCTTCGCCCTCATCACCGCGACGACGGGCTGGGCCGCACATCAACCCGGTGGCGCCATGCCCGGCTGGCTCATCGGCGGGGTGCTCCTCCTGTTCGTGGTGGGCATGCTCACCTTCCTCGTCACCCGGATGCTGGGCAGTCGCTACACGCCGACCGACACCGTCGACTGAGCACATGCGTCGCCCCAATCGCCCCGAGTGTCGGCGCGGCAGGGCACAGTGGGGGCATGGCTGAGATGTGGAGAGACGACGAACTCGTCGTGGGCGAGTTCACCTTCGACGCGCTGCGCTGCGGCCCGAGCGACGGCGAGACGATCCTTCTGCTGCACGGCTGGCCCGAGTCGAACGCCCAGTGGCGCGACGTGGGCCCGATTCTCGCCGAGGCGGGCTACGACGTCCTCGCCCCGAACCTGCGCGGCTACGCGCCCGGTGCGCGCCCCGCGGGCGTCGAGGCGTACGGCGTGGAGCAGCTCAGCGGAGACGTCGTCGGCATGATCGAGGCGCTCGGCACGGAGCGCGTGCACCTGGTCGGCCACGACTGGGGCGGCATCATCGGGTGGTTCGTTGCCGGCGGACACCCGGAGTTCCTCACGACGTACACCGCCGTCAGCACCCCGCACCCGCAGGCCGTCGTGCGCGCCACGATGGCAGACCCCGAGCAGCACGAGAAGCTGCAGTACATCAACCTCCTACGTCAGGAGGGGGTGGCCGAGGAGAAGCTCGCGGCCGACGACTGGGCGTACCTGCGCCGGATGATCGGCAACCTCGGCGGCGCGCGCCTCGACGAGCATCTGCGTCTGCTCGGCCAGCCCGGCGCCCTCACCGCCGTCCTCAACTACTACCGCGCCTACCGCCCCGAGACGGGCCTCGCGCTTGGCCCCGTCACCGTGCCGACGACGTACGTCTGGGGCAACACCGACGTGGCCTTCGGGCGCCGTGCCGCCGAGGGCACGGCCGACTTCGTCAATGCGCCGTACACCTTCGTCGAACTCGACGAGGGGCACTGGATCAGCGATTTGCAGCCGGAGCCGTTGGCCGACGCGATTCTCGCCCGGGTGCGCGGCTGATCAGCGCGGCAGCATCATGCCGAGCGAGTGCGGGGCCGTCTCGACGAAACCGAGCTTCGCGTAGAGCGGTCGCCCCGGCTCGTCGGCCATGAGCGTGACGTAGGGGCGAGGCGGCGCTTCCTCACGGATCTTCGCCAGGAGCGCTTCCAGTACCGCCTGCCCGAGGCCCTTCTTCTGGTGCTCGGGCAGCGTCGCCATGTCGGCGATGTGGAAGTACCACCCGCCGTCGCCGATGACGCGGCCCATCGCGACAACCTCGCCGCTCGCGCGGTGGCGCACGTGCACCCACGCCCACGAGTTAACGAGCGGCGGTTCGCCCTGGGCCTCGGTGACGGGTGACAGGCCCGAATCGGCGCGCAGCCGAAGGTAATCCGCGAGCGGCGGAGGCGAGAGCGTGAGGTCGTAGTCGGGGTGCACGGTGGCTCCTTTCGGGTCAGGGGGTCGTCGTGGTGAACAGTGGCATCAGAACAGGCTCTGCTGGCTCATCGTCTCCGGGGAGCGCACGTCCGCCGGGGCGATGCGTCGCCCGCGCAGCGCGTCGAGGTCAACGACGAGGGGGGCGTCGTCGTCATTCACGGTGGCGAGGGCGACCCCGCCGACAACGGCGGTCGGGGTGAGGCAGTGTGCGCCGCGGCTGAGGGGGTGCGGGTACGTGCCGAACACACTGTCACCGGTGAAGAACCCCGCGTGCTGCGCTGGTGGCTCCCACGGGTCGAGCGCGAGCTCGAGGCCACTGGCTTGGAGGAACGCGCGGGCGTGTTCGACCGCGTCGGCGTGCGCGCCGTCGAGGCGCTCGCGGGAGAGCGGTTTCGTGAGGGAGCCGGCCTTGCTGCTCCTGTGTTTCGTCTGCGGGATGCCGGTCTCGGCCGTCACCGCGTCCTCGTGCACGCGGACGGCGGTGCCGTCGGCTGCTCGGGCAATGTAGGTGGCACGCACGGCGCCCTGCTCGTCGAGGCGTGCCCTCCCGCGCGACGCCGACGCGGTGCCGACCTTGCTCGCGCCGTCCGCGAATGTCGCGATGTAGAGCCAATGCGGCCGCGCGAGATAGCCCGTCAGCGACTCGGGCACGTAGCCGCCGCGGTGCACGTGATGCATGAAGCGCGAGTCGTCGCGCTGGGCACACTGCTCGCACTGCACTCCGACGGTGACGGTGCGCCGCCCGTCGCAGGGCACGTAACGGGCGTCTCCGGGGCGGGCTGCGTCGAAGCGGCCGGTGCAGAAGCGGACGTCGGGCTGGACGCGGAACGCCATGCGGCGGTTCATGATCGGCGCGCGGAGCCGTTCGCCGTGGTCGGTCAGGACGACGAGGTGCGGCTCACCACCCGCCCACGAGGTGGTCTGCACGAGAGCAGGGGCGTCGGAGCGCCAGAAGTCGTCGTGCATGACGCCCAGCAAACCACGGTGGCGGTCGGGTCGAGTTGGCCGGTCGTCGCGGCTGACGCAGTTCGGCGCGCCTGATGCGTTGTGAGCGGGTTCAGAGTGCGTCACGTGCACCGAAGTGCATCAGCTGCCCGCGCGTTCGGCGGAACACGTGCGGCTCGTTCCCTGTTGTCTCCTGCGAACGACGACCCCGAACAAGGAGTTCGACATGTCGAAGATTCTCTTCGTCGTCAGCGCAGCCACGAACTGGACGCTCGCGGACGGTACGCAGCACCCCACCGGATTCTGGGCCGAGGAGCTGCTCGCCCCGTACCGCCTCTTCACCGAGGCCGGTGACACCGTCGAGTTCGCGACGCCCGGCGGCGTAGCGCCCGTCGCGGACGAGGCGAGCCTCGCCCCCGAGGTGAACGACGGCAACGACGTGCGACCCGAGCTCGACGCCATCGACGCGCTCAAGCAGCCGCTCAACCTGTCCGACGTCGCACTCGACGACTACGACGCCGTCTTCTACCCCGGCGGTCACGGCCCGATGGAGGACCTCGCGGTCGACGCCACGTCCGGCAAGCTCATCGCCGACACCCTCGCAGCGGGCAAGCCCGTCGCCATCGTCTGCCACGGCCCGGCGGCGCTGCTGCCCGCGCGGGACGAGAACGGCGACCCGGTCGTCAAGGGCCGCAAGCTAACCGCCTTCTCCAACGAGGAGGAGCGCGCAGGAGGCAACGCCGACAACGCCAAGTGGCTGCTCGAAGACCGCCTCCGTGAGGACGGCGCCGAACTCTCCGTCGGTGAAGCGTGGCAGCCCAACGTCGTTGTCGACGGCGACCTGCTCACCGGCCAGAACCCGGCCTCCAGCAAGCCCCTCGCCGAGGAGCTCAAGAAGCGCCTGGGCTGACGCGTCGCCGCGCCCGAACACTTGAGGGCGCTGGGTCGATCTCGGTGCGGTTGGGCAGGGTGTGCGACTACCCAGCCGCACCGAACTCTGCCCAAGGAGGCTCCGCACCCGAGGCGCGTGGAGTCACGTTGTGGGTGGCGGGTGTCATGCTCGATTCATGAAGACACCAGAGGGCGGGCACACCACCAACTACGCCGACACTCTCATCACGGTCGCGCCAGACACCCGCGCCGTGGCGGGCTCGCCGCCGCCCACCGGCAAGGGCAGCGTGGCCGAGCGTCAGTTCGCGCTGCTCCATGGGCATGACTACGAACTGACGAGCGACGACGTTCTGTTCACCGTGAGCGCCGATCGCAGCGGTGTCCCGGACGGCGAGCGTCACGCCGCACGCGAGGCCTTCTTCTCCAACGGCCAACCGTGCCTGCGCACGTCACCGCTTGCGAAGACGTACGGGTGGGGTTTCCACTTCGACGCCGACAGCCGCGTCGCGCTCGTGGCCGTCGACTCGCCCCGTTACGCCGAACTCGTCGAGGACGACGCCGTGACCAAGCACCCGGCCATGAAGTCGCGTCGTTGAGCGGTTTTCGAGCGCTCTCTGAAGCACCTCAGAGCCTCGAGGGGTGAGGAACCCCACCCCTTCCGTCTTGGGTGAACCGCACATCGGTGACAAGGTGGAAAGGCGAATCCGTTGCGGCAGTGCTTTCTTCGCCTTGCCTACGGGCCCGCTGTGGGGGGCTGCCGTGACCTGTTGACGACAAGGAGGTCACATGGCGAACTCATCCGACGCTCCGCCAGAGAGCGAAGCATCACAGGGCGCGTCCGCGTTCGACGAACACGCGTCCACTTACTCGTCCACCCTGCAGAGTTCCTTCCCTGAACTCGACGTCGAGGTGCGCGACTCGGCCAAGCCGATCGCCCCGCACCTGCAGATCGCGGAGGAGGACGACGACGAGACCATCACCGAGAAGCTGAAGCTCCAGGGAGTTCGCCTCGGCAAGGGAATGGTTTCCCCGCGGGTCTTCTGGCCGGCGCTCATCGTCATCCTCGCGGTCGCCGTGGTCGGCATCGCCGCCCCGGAATCGACGAGTGACGTCCTCGTCGACATGCAGTCGTGGATCGTCACCAACTTCGGTTGGTACTACATGCTCGCGATCGGCTTCTTCATCGCCTTCACGGCGTTCGTGGGCTTCAGCAAGTACGGCACCATCCGTCTCGGCCGCGACGGGGAAGACCCTGAGTTCGGGCTCCTGTCGTGGTTTGCGATGCTCTTCGCCGCCGGCATGGGCATCGGCCTCGTCTTCTACGGCGTCGGCGAACCGCTCACCTACGCGACGAGCGACCCGAAGCCGGGCTGGGAGGGCAGCGAGACGGAGAAGGCGCAACTCGCCATGGCGCAGACCTTCCTCCACTGGGGTCTGCACCCGTGGGCGGTCTACGCCGTCATCGGTCTCGCGCTCGCGTACGCCATCCACCGCCGTGGTCGTCCGATCTCGATCCGCTGGGCCCTCGAGCCCCTCTTCGGCGATCGGGTCAAGGGCTGGCTCGGCGACCTCGTCGACGTCCTCGCCATCTTCGGCACCGTCTTCGGTGTCGCCACGTCGCTCGGTCTCGGCGTGCAGCAGATCGCGTCGGGCATGAAGTCGATCGGCATCGTCGACAACACCGACAACGCCGTGCTCGTGACGCTCATCGTCGTCATCACGTTCCTGTCGACGCTCTCGTGCGTCTCGGGTCTCGGCAAGGGCATCAAGTACCTGTCGAACATCAACCTGAGCTTCGCGGGCCTGCTGCTCATCTCCATCCTGCTGCTCGGCCCGACGCTGTTCCTCTTCCAGAACTTCGTCGAGTCGCTCGGCGTCTACCTCGCCAACGTGCTGAACATGACGTTCGACGTCGGTGCTTACACGGGTGAGAAGGGCGCCACCTGGAACGCGAGCTGGACGATCTTCTACTGGGGCTGGTGGATCTCGTGGGCACCCTTCGTCGGTGTCTTCATCGCGCGCATCTCGCGCGGTCGCACGATCCGCGAGTTCATCGCGGGCACGCTGTTCGTGCCGACGATCGTCGGGTTCCTGTGGTTCTCCGTGCTCGGTGGCACGGGCCTCGACCGTGAGCTCTTCGGCAAGGGCGGTCTCGTCGACCCGAAGGAGGGCGTGGACGCCTCGACGGTGCTGTTCACCGTGCTCGAGGACCTGCCGCTCGGTTCGGTGCTGTCGATCCTCGCCATCGCACTGGTGGCGGTCTTCTTCATCACCTCCTCCGACTCGGGTTCGCTCGTCGTCGACATGCTGGCCTCCGGCGGTCACCCCAACCCGCCGACCTGGTCGCGTGTGCTGTGGGCCGTGCTCGAGGGTGCGCTCGCCATCGGTCTGCTCCTCGCGGGCGGTCTGAGCGGGCTGCAGTCCGCGGCGATCGCCACGGCGCTGCCGTTCAGCGCGGTGCTCATCCTCATGTGCTTCGCCACGCTGCGAGCGCTGCGTGCGGACCTGGCGCTGCGCCGTCGTGACGAGACGGCCGAGCGCATCCGAGCGCTGCAACAGGAGTTCCAGGAGAGCTTCGACCAGCACTTTGGCCGCCACGTCGAGCCGCGCATCGACTACCGCATCTCGCGGACGACGTCACCGCGCGGCGGCGGACGCGGCGTCCCGACGTCGCCTCCTCCCGAGGCCGACTGACGCTGCGGCACGCGAACGGCGGGCCACCCTCACGAGGGGTGGCCCGCCGTTCGTTGTGGGCGGCCGGATCGAACCCGCGTCAGCGCAGGTCGCGCGGGAGCTGTTCGAGCATGCGCAACCATAGCTCCGACGCCGTCGGGTAGCTCGGCACGGCGTGACGCAGCACGCTGACAGGCACCTCGCCGACGATGGCGATCGTCGCGGCGTGGAGCAGTTCAGCCGCGTCCGGGCCGACGAACGTGGCGCCCATGACGACGCCGCGACGGCGGTCGACGACGATCTTCGCGCGCCCGTCGGCATCGTCACGCAGCAGCGACGTTCCGGCGGCGGTGCCGAAGCCCACCTCGGAGGTGACGACGGCGTCGTCGCCCAGCGCGGAGCGCGCCTCGGCCTCGCTCTGGCCGACGGAGGCGACCTGTGGGTCGGTGAAGACCACCTGCGGCACCGGCACGTTCGCGGGAGCGGGAGCCTCGTCGGCACCCGCGAGCTTCGAGCCGAGCACGCGCGCCTCGTACTTGCCCATGTGGGTGAGCGGGGCGCCGGGGCCGGCGTCGCCGACGGCGTGCAGCCACTCGGGCAAGGTGCCGCTTCGCACGTCGTCGGCGGACAGACCGAGCGCGTCGAGGCCGACGTCGGCGAGGTTGGGGCGGCGTCCGGTCGCGACGAGAACCTCGTCAGCGGTGAACGTGCCCGACGCGGACGTCGTCACCGTCACCTCGCCGCCGTGGATGCGCCCCAGGCCCGTGCCGTCCGCGTGCTCACGCACCGCGGAGGTGACGTCGGCGCCGAGGACGACGGCGATGCCCGCCTTCTCGAGGGCGGAGCGCACGATGTCGCCCGCGAACGGTTCGTTCTTCTCGAGCAGTGCCGGGCCGCGCACGAGCATGCGCACCTGCGAACCGAGGGCCGCCATCCACGTGGCCGCTTCGACGGCGATGACGCCGCCACCGACGACGAGGAGCCGCTCGGGCACCTCGACGACGCCCGTCGCGTCACGCGAACCCCAGGGGCTCACGCCGTCGAAGACGGGCGGAACGACCGGCACCGAGCCGGTCGCGAGCACGACAGCGCGCTCGGCCGTGACGGTGCGCGTGCCGTCGGGGCCGCTGACCTCGACGCGCCTCTCCCCGACGATGCGGCCGTGGCCGCGCACGAGCGTGATGTCGGCGCCGTCGGCCCACTTCACCTGGCCGGAGTCGTCGTAGTGCGACACCCACGTGTCGCGGCGGGCGAGGAGCTCCTTCGGCTGGACGGCAGCGTCTTCGACGCCGGGCAGGTGCGCCGTCGTGTGGGCCACGTCGATGGGGCGCAGGAGCGCCTTGCTCGGCATGCACGCGTAGTACGAGCACTCGCCGCCGAGCAGTTCGCCCTCGACGAGCGCGGCGCTCAGGCCACCCTCGACGGCGTACTGGGCGACATTCTCACCCACCGGCCCGCCGCCGATGACGACGACGTCGGCGTTGAGTTCGTCAGTGTCAGTCATCCGGGTCAGTCCTTCGCAGTGGTGGCGGGGGCGTCGTAGACGAGCTCGACGTACTCGCGGTGACGACCGATCCAGCCCTTGATGAACGGGCACAGCGGCAGCACCTTGCGGGTGCCCTCGTCACGCACGTCGTCGAGCGCGAAACGGGCGATCTGCGAGCCGACGCCCTTGCCCTCGTAAGCCGGGTCGACCTCGGTGTGGGTGAACACGGCGAGCTCGTCGGTGAGCTGGTACTCGGCGAAACCGGCCAGCGCGTCACCGTCCCACGCCTCGTAGCGGTTGGCTTCGGTGTTGTGCTTCATGGTCAGGTCGGACATGGCGATCTCCTCGGGGGATCTGGGTGCGTCGGGACGGTCGGATCGGAGGCGGGGTCAGCCGCCGATACGGCCGCGACGGTTGCGCGGGCGCAGGTGGACAGGCGGGATGGGCGGTGCCGGAATGCGGTCGGTCTTGCCGGTGTAGCCCTCGACGTGGCCGAAGCGCGGGTCCCCGGCCTCGTACTGTTCACGGGCTTCGACAATCTCCTCGTGGCTGCGGCCGAGGAAGTTCCACCACATGACGATCTCCTCCTCGAACGGCTCGCCGCCGAGCAGAACGAGACGGGCGGGGAACTGGCCGATCGAGAAGTGCAGCTGCGAGCGGCCCGGGTCGAGGCACGCGAGGTCGCCGCGCTTGAGCTGCGTCCCCTCGAACGTCACGTCGCCGGAGTCGACGAGGACGGCGTGCTCGAACGACGAGTCGACGTCGAGGGTGAGTTCGGTGCCCGCCTCGAGGCGCAGCTCTGCGCCGAGCAACGGCGTGTACGTCGTCACGGGCGAGCGATCGACGCCGGGCAGCTCACCGAGGAAGACGAGCGCGACGCCGGCGAAGCCACCGTCGTCACCGGTGAGGTCGACGTCGTCGGGGGCGTGGTGCTCGAAGGCTCGTACCGTCTCGCGGTCGGCGTCCGGCAGCGCAACCCACAGCTGGACGCCGTGCAGTGTGTCGGTCTCCGGCGTCGAGACCTCCGAGTGGGCGATGCCGTGACCGCTCGTCATGAGGTTCATCTCGCCGGGGCGCACCATGCCGTGCACGCCGCCGGTGTCGCGGTGCTCGATCTCGCCGTCGAACAGCCACGAGACCGTCTGCAGGCCGGTGTGCGGGTGCGGCGGCACGTCCATGCCGTCGCGTTCGAGGTCGCGCACGGGCTCGGGGCCGTAGTGGTCGACGAAGCACCACGCGCCGACGAAGGAGCGATCCTTGTGCGGAAGGGTGCGGCGCACCTCGAGCGATCGCATGCCGCCGAGGGGCACCTGACGGGCCTCGAGTACCTGGACGTCGTTCATGCGAACCTTCGTTTCTCCTCGCGGTGCGTCGTCCTGGCGGACGGCGCGACGGGCACGTTCGGTGCAACGACTCGCGGCGCCTACCCCTTCCCGCACCCCGCTCGGGGCGCGTCGCGGACACGAGCGTGCATCTGAAACGTATGACGCCGTCGGCGCCCCGGCAACGTCGGTCAGCGTCTCGGGGGCCGACGGCCGTTAGGTTGGGCCCGTCCCTCGAACGATTCGGCCAGGCCGCCCACGGTGCGGTGCGGTGAGAAGGAGTCCGACATGAGCGGTGGCAACCCGGAGCGCCCCTACATCGACAAGGTTCAGCCCCTCACGCACGCGGCGATGATCGAGGCCGCGAAGAGCTCGCGCGTCGCGTCGAAGGAGGCCGGCGTCGACGTCGGGCTCATCGAGCTCGTCAACACGCGCGTCTCGCAGATCAACGGCTGCGTGACGTGCCTGAGCGTCCACGTGCCCGCCGCCCGCGACGCCGGCGTCGACCCGCTCAAGATCGACCTGTTGCCCGCGTGGCGTGACGCCGACCTCTACACCGACGTCGAGCGCGCGGCGTTGGAGCTGGCCGAGGCCCTCACCAACCCGCGCGAACTCGATCTGCGCGCGGCCATCGCTGACGCGTCGGACGTCATGTCGACGGAGGCGCTCGCGGCCCTCGAGTGGGCCATCGTGCTCATCAACGCGTTCAACCGCGTGTCGATCGCGAGCGCGCACCCGCCGCGCCGCCGCCGCTGATCTCGACGACGATCGTGGCGAGTGCCGCCACGCCGAACGCGACGAGGGAGGCGCTCAGCCACGTCGGTGCGCTGAGGCCGATGGCCTCGCCGATGGAACGCCACATGTCCGACCACGCGCCGAGCGTGCCGGGCGCGACGAGCTCGTAGGCGACGAACCCGGCTGCCCAGGCGACGAGCATGAGCGGACGCGAGGGAGCGTCGACCGTGGTGTTCCAGCGGTGACGCCCGCCGAACAGGTAGTAGTCGACGAGGAAGACGCCGAGCAGCGGCACGAACACCGAGCCGATGAGGGCGAGGAAGTGCGCGAAACCGTAGATGTCGACGGCGAGGGCGAGCACCGTCGAGGTGACGCCGAGCGCGATCGAGATGAGGCGACGGTCGAGGCGCGGCGCGATGTTCTGCAGGGACACCGTCGTCGAGTAGACGTCGACGAAGCACTGGTCGATCTCGCGCAGCGTCAGCACGAGGAAGCACAGCGAGCCGCCCGCGACGCCGAGGAAGATCGAGAACACGGCGTCGCCGTTGCCGCCGGCCAGCAGCAGGGTGATGATGCCGATCGAGTAGACCGCGATCTGGGTGACGCAGTAGCCGAGGTAGCTGCCGAGCACCGCGGCGCGGTGGGACGTCGAGTGGCGCGCGTAGTCGCCGGCGACCGGCACCCACGAGACGGACAGCGCGATGATCGCGTCGACGGCCACCATCCAGCCGCCCCAACCGTACCCGGCGTGGGCCGGCACGTCGCGGGTGAGCAGCTGCGAGGCGAGATAGATGAGCGTGACGATGACCGCCACCGTCACGTACTTGCGCAGCACCTTGACCCAACGCAGCGGGTAGAGCGCGAGCAGCGTCGTCACGGCGCCGATGACGACGACGATCGGCCAGCGCGGCAGCTCGGGCCACAGGGTGCGGGCGGCCATCGTCGTCGTGACGATCTCGAACGTGCCCCAGCCGAGGAGCTGGATCATGTTGAACACCGTCGGCACGTACGACAGGCGGCCGCCGAACAGGCCGCGCAGCATGACCATGGCGGGCTGACCCTGCTGCGACGACGCGAGGGCCATCGCGGAGACGCCGGCCGTGCCGACGAGGGTGCCGACGACGAGCGCGAGCACGGCCTGCCCCATCCCCATGCCGGGCTCGCCCAGGGGCTGCAGGACGACGATGGCGCCCGCGAAAGCGAGCAGGCTCATGCCGAGGTTGCCCCACATGCCGAGCTGGTCGAGCAGGCCGAGGTTGCGCGGGGCCGGCCCGCCCTCGAGGGTCGTGGGCACGTCGTGGAGGTCGTCCACGTCGGGGGTGCGTCGGGCGGCGGTGCCCTCGTTCTGCGTAGCGGCGCTCGCGGTACTCACTGGCGTGCTTCCCTTCTGCCGGGCTGCGCCGGGGGAGGCGGCTCGCGCGGGTCGTCGATGCGCCGGATGACGCATCGGCAGACTATCGGCGCGAAAGTGCCAGAAATTTCGTTTGGCACGGACGTGCCACGGCGGGTTGGGGACACGTTTGCCGGGTGGGTGGACCGATTCTGTAGACGTTCGGCGTCACAGACGACGCCGAACGTCTACAGAATCCGGCATTCGCCGCGCTTCAGCGGCCTTCGACGTGCAGGGGCGTGTTCGCTGGGCCGACGACCTCGGCCTTGAGCGGCGGCGGGGGAGGCGTGCCGCCGTCGCCCCACGTGTTGGCCTCGAGGTGGTCGCGTCCGTGCGGGGTGAGCCAGCCGTCCAACGCCGGACCCTTCGGGACGATACCCGCCGGGTTCACGTCGGTGTGGACGATGTAGTAGTGCTCCTTGATCTGCACGAAGTCGTTCGTGTCTCCGAACCCCGGCGTCTGGAACAGCTCTCGGGCGTAACCCCACAGGTTCGGCAGCTCGTCGAGCTTCTGCCGGTTGCACTTGAAGTGGCCGTGGTAGACGGCGTCGAAGCGCACGAGCGTCGGGTAGAGGCGAACGTCGGCCTCGCTGATGCTCGGGCCCATGAGGTAGCGACGCGACTCGAGCCGCTTCTCGAGTTGGTCGAGCGCTGACCAGAGTTCGTCGTAGGCCTTGTCGTACGCCTCCTGCGATGTCGCGAAGCCGCACTTGTAGACGCCGTTGTTGACGGTGTGGAAGACGAACTCCATGAGCTCGTCCATCTCCTCGCGCTGTGCCTCGGGGTAAAGATCGGGTGCGCCCGCGCGGTGGAATTCCTTCCACTCAGTGCCGAAGTCGAGCGTCATCTGGTTGAAGTCGTTCGTCACGACCTCGCCGGTGCGCTCGTCGACGATGGCGGGCACCGTGATGCCGCGCTCGTAGTTCGGGAAGCGCTTGTTGTAGGCGTCGCGCAGGAAGTGGATGCCGAGCACGGGGTCGACGCCGCCCGGGTCGAGATCGAAGGTCCAGCTGCGTTCGTCGTGGGTCGGGCCGGCCATGGCGACGGAGATGACGTCGTCGAGGCCGTAGAGGCGGCGCGCGATGAGCGCACGGTTCGCCCACGGGCACGCACGTGCCGCGGCGAGGCGGTAGCGGTGCGCCTCCACCGGGTAGCCGTCCTCGCCGTCGCGGGTGATGCGGGTCTGGATGTAGTTGGTGTCGCGCTTGTAGGAGCCGCTCTTGTCGGCCATGAGTCCCCACCTCTCATCGGATCGCCCTTCGACCGTAGCGCCCTGTGCGCCGCCGCGAACAGTCGCAGGCGTGTGGATCAGGAGAGCGTGAGGAAGAGTTTCTCGAGCGTCTTGGCGTTCTCCTCGCTGACGGAACCCTCCTCGGCGAGGCACTGCTGCAGCCCCGAGGAGAGGATGGCGAAGCCGGCCCTGTCGAGGGCGCGACTCGTCGCGGCGAGTTGCGTGACGACGTCCTGGCACTCGGCGCCACTCTCGATGAGTCGGATGACACCGCCGAGCTGACCCTGAGCCCGCTTGAGGCGGTTGAGCACGGGCGTCATGTCATCGGGTGAGAGCTGCATGGCAAGCCTTTCGGTTCGGTGGTCGCGGGGCCTCGGTGGTGCCCGAGGGAGACGGTGCCGCCCCGGCGACGCAGAGTCCCAGCATACGGGGTGGGGTATCGAATGTCGCTCCCGTCAACGTCGGGCGCTCCCAGGATCATCCGTAACGGAATCCGCGGAAATGCGGGCGAAGGCACCCCGCTTGATACGGGTGGGGGTATCTGTGATCTAATGAAGCCAGATACCCCATGGGGTATAAATCGAAGCGAGACGCGGCCCGGTGGTCGCGCGGAAGGAGGGCACGATGGTTGCCATCGTCCCGATCGACACGCCGTCACTCGGCGACCGCTCCTACTTGGCCCACGACGGCGAGGTCGCCCTCGTCGTCGACCCGCAACGCGACGTCGACCGCGTCCTCGCGGTGGCGGAGCGCGAAGGGGTGCGCATCACGCATGTCTTTGA
Organism: Dermacoccus sp. PAMC28757; assembly: GCF_014302635.1. NCBI lineage: Bacteria > Bacillati > Actinomycetota > Actinomycetes > Micrococcales > Dermacoccaceae > Dermacoccus > Dermacoccus sp. PAMC28757. Next base: position 794,050 of record NZ_CP060292.1, read on the forward strand.
GACGCACGTCCACAACGACTACGTCACCGGGGGCCGGGCGCTCGCGAACGAGACCGGCGCTACGTACCACGTCAACGCGGACGACGAGGTCTCGTTCGAGCGCGTCGGTGTGCGTGACGGTGATGTCGTCACCGTCGGCAGCATGAGCGTCACCGTCCTCGCGACACCAGGCCACACCTTCACCCACCTGTCGTACGCCCTCGCCGGCGACGAGGGCACGATCGGCGTCTTCTCCGGCGGATCGCTGACGTTCGGCTCGACCGGGCGCCCCGACCTGCTCGGCGATCAGAACACCGACGCACTCGTCCACCACCAGTACGACTCCGTCCAGCGCCTCGCCTCCGAACTGCCCGACGAGGCGCAGGTGCTTCCGACACACGGTTTCGGCAGCTTCTGTTCCGCGACGCAGTCCGACGCCGATTCCTCGACCATCGGCACCGAGAAGCGCACCAACCCGGCCCTGACGAAGAGCGAGGACGAGTGGGTCGAGGAGATCCTCGCCGGCCTGTCCGAGTGGCCCGCGTACTACGCGCACATGGGGCCGGCGAACGCCGACGCTCCGCAGGACGCCCCTGATCTCACCCTGCCCGCCACCGTCGACAAGGATGAGATCCGTGCCTCCCTCGAAGCCGGGGAGTGGGTCGTCGACCTGCGCAATCGCGAGGCGTACGCCAAGGGGCACGTCGGCCGCACGGTCAACTTCGGCGTCGACGGCCAGTTCGCCACGTACCTCGGCTGGATCATGCCCTGGGGCGCCTCGCTCACACTGCTCGGGGACAGCCCCGAGCAGGTCGCCGAAGCGCAGCGCGAACTCGTGCGCATCGGCATCGAGCGCCTCCGGGGGCAGGCCACGGGCGCTCCGCAGGAGTGGACCGACGAGGCGCTCCAGTCGTTCGAGCGCGCCACGTTCGCCGACCTCGCTCAGGTGCGTCACCACCGCGAAGTGACCGTCCTCGACGTGCGACGCGCCGACGAGTTCGGCCCGTCCCACATCGACGGCGCCGTCAACGTGCCGCTTCACGACGTGCTCGAGCGCCTCGACGAGATTCCTTCCGGCGAACTGTGGGTGCACTGCGCAGGTGGCTACCGCGCCTCGATCGCGTCCTCCCTCCTCGCAGCTGCGGGCCACCACGTGGTCGCTGTCGATGACAGCTTCGCGAATGCAGCCGAGACGGGCCTGAGCCTGGTGGCAGGCTGATCCTCGTGCTCATCGCTCTTGTCGCTGGGGTGGTCGTCGGGCTTCTCATCGGTGGCCTCGGCGGAGGTGGCGCCGTCCTCACCGTCCCGGTGCTCGTGTACGCGGTGGGCAAGGATCCGCACGAGGCGACGACGGCGTCGCTCGTCATCGTCGGTGTGAGCTCCCTCGTCGGTCTCGTGCCGCACCATCGTCGCGGCGCCGTGCAGTGGGGCCAGGGCCTGACGTTCGGTGTGCTGGGCGTCGGCGGCGCCTACCTCGGCACCCGCGCAGCGGCCGGGGTGGACGGCAACCTCCTGCTCGCGATGTTCGCCGGCTTGCTCGTCGTCGTCGCGGCACTCATGATCCGCAAGGCGCTCGTGGGTTCCGCAGACGTCGAGGGTCGGCCACGCGACGTGCTTCACTCCGACGACGAGGGCAGGCGTGACGTCGGCGGAATCGTGAAGCTCGTCGTGACGGCGACCGGGGTAGGGTTGCTCACCGGCTTCTTCGGCGTCGGTGGTGGATTCGCCATCGTCCCGGCTCTGACTCTGGTTCTCGGCTACGGCATGCCGTTTGCCGTCGGTACGTCGCTGCTCGTCGTCACGATCAACAGCGTCAGTTCGTTTCTCTTCCACTCCTCCGGTGGGAGCGTCATCGATTGGTCGATCGTGACGCCCTTCCTCGCCATGGCCGTCGCGGGTGCGCTCGTCGGTGGCCGACTCATGACGAAGATCCCGAAACGTACCCTGCAACTCGGGTTCGCGTCCTTCCTCCTCCTCGTCTCGTTCTACACGGCGTGGCGCAGCATTCCTCACCTGTTCTGATCAACCTCTCGAAGGAGAACCCCCATGACCATCACGCCCCGTATCGACGCCGCCGGCCTCGCCTCGGCGAACTCGGACGACCTGCTCCTGCTCGACGTGCGAACGCCTGCCGAGTACGGAACCGCCCACATCCCCGGCTCGATCAACGTGCCGGTCGATCTGCTCGACGCGAACGCCGCCGTCATCGGTGGTCGTATCGACAGGGACGCCGTGCTCATTTGCCGCGCCGGGCCACGCGCCGAGCGCGCTCAGCGAGCACTCGCCGGTGTCGGTGTCACCCGCACGTCGGTGCTCGAGGGTGGCTTCGAGGCGTGGCGTGACGCCGGCCAGGACGTCGAGTACGGCGAGGCACGCTGGGATCTCGAGCGGCAGGTGCGCCTCGTGGCGGGTTCCCTCGTCGCCACGGGTGTGCTGGCGAGCACGCTCGTGCCGAAGGCGAAATGGCTCTCGGGCGCGGTCGGCGGGGGTCTCGTCTTCGCGGCCCTGTCGAACACCTGCGCCATGGGCAACCTGTTGTCGAAGCTGCCCTACAACCAGGGTGCCGGCGCGCCGTCGGTGCGCCAGGTGACGGCTCAGCTGCGTTGAGGGCGGGCCCCTCACTCGTCCCGCTACCGTGTGGCGCATGAGTGACGTGCCCTCCGGACTGACCCGTGTCGCCGTCGTCGGCGGCGGAATCGCGGGCCTGACGTTGGCTGCGGCGCTCGACCCGTCGCGCTTCGACATCACTCTCGTCGAGGCCCAACCCGAGCGGACGACGGGTGCCGCGCTCGGCCTGTGGCCCGGCGCTCGCCGCACGCTCACGCGCCTCGGTGTCGCACTTCCCGCGCCGACGAAGGCCGACCACGGCGGCCTCTACCGCCTCGACGGCGCCCGCGTCGCGACGGTCCGCGGCCCGGATCTCGCCATGGTGATGCGCCCGGCCCTCATGGAGGCGCTCGCTGCGGCTGTGCCCGGAAGCGTTCGTCGCGTGATGGCCGAGGTCACTGATCCGAGCACCCTCGACGCCGACCTCGTCGTCGGCGCTGACGGCGTGCGCTCGCGGGTGCGGGGCCTCGTCCAGCCCGGCGCGGCCGAGCGTCGTGAGACGCCCTACGTCACGTTGCGTGGCATCGTGCCCGCCGGCGCTGCGGCCGACAGGTTGCGGCCACTGGTCGGTGAGTACTGGGGCGCCGGAACGCTGTTCGGGCTCGCGCCGGTCGGGGATGCGCTCTACTGGTTCACCGGACACGTGAGCGACCTCGGCCCGGAGCCGCTCGACGTGACGACCGTGGTCGCCGAGGCGCGCGAGCGCTTCGCCGCGGCTGCCCCGCATCTGCGGGAGGTGCTCGACGCCGCGGGCGATGACACACTCGCGACCCGCCTGTGGGTCACGCCGCCGATGCATCGCTACGTCTCGGGGCGGTACGTCGTCATCGGCGACGCCGCCCACGCCGCTCTGCCGAACCTCGGACGCGGTGCGAGTGACGCCGTCCTCGATGCGGCCTCCCTCGCGCGCATCCTGAACACCAATCGGTCGCTCGCATCGTGGCAGGCGCGCCGACTGCCCGTCACCCAGGTCGCCCGCACGGTGGCCGGGTGGGGAATGCGGGTTGCCCTGTCGCCCACCCGCGATCTCCTGTGGCGGCGGCTCGGCACGAAGTAGGCACCTGATCCCGTCGTGTGCCCCAGGGATGTTTCACGTGGAACCACACACCCCTGCGGGTTGAATCTCATTTGAACTGATTCTCGACGACCCGCTGTTCCCCCTCGTGAGAAGTGAGATCACTTCACGAAGCACGAAGGGAGATCCATGACCTACCGCATCGAGAACCCCGCCACCGGCGTCGTCGAGAAGGAGTTCGACTCCACCTCCGACGCCGACGTGCGCGCAGCCGTCGAACGTGCCCACGCAGCTTTCGACACTTGGCGTCGCGAATCGACTCAGACGCGCGCCGACGCCATGAAGCGCGTCGCCGATGCCTACGACGAGCGAGCTGACGAACTGGCGCGCACCATCGCGACGGAGATGGGCAAGCCCCTCACAGAAGCCAAGGGCGAGGTCGAGCTGGCCTGCTCGATCTTCCGTTGGTACGGCGAGCACGGCCCCGCCCTGCTCGAGGAGGAGAAGCTCGACATCGGTGACGAGGCGTCGTCCGTCGTCGTGACCGACCCGATCGGTGTGCTCATGGGCGTCACGCCCTGGAACTTCCCGCACTACCAGGTGGCCCGCTTCGCGGCGCCGAACCTCATGCTGGGCAACACGATTCTGCTCAAGCACGCGTCGATCTGCGGCTCGTCCGCTGTGCTCATCGGGGAGATCCTCCACGCTGCCGGGGTACCCGAGGACGCGTACATCAACCTCTTCGTCAGCAACGACCAGGTGACGAGCATCATCGAGGACTCGCGGGTGCGCGGCGTCTCCCTCACCGGGAGCGAGGGCGCCGGAATCGCCGTCGCGGAAACGGCGGCGAAGAACCTCAAGAAGAGCGTGCTCGAACTCGGCGGGTCAGACCCGCTCATCGTCCTCGACGACGTGGATGTCGCAGCGACGGCCGAGGCGGTCGCCAAGGCGCGGATGAGCAACGCCGGGCAGGCGTGCAACTCGCCGAAGCGAATCTTCGTGCCGCAGGCCAAGTTCGCCGAGTTCACCGACGTCGTCGTCACGACGGTCGGGGAGCTCAAGGTCGGCGACCCGCTCGACGAAGCCACCGAGATGGGTCCGCTGTCGTCGATCGAGGCGCGTGACGGCGTCGTCGAGCAGGTGCGCAAGGCCGTCTCCGAGGGCGCGACGCTGCGTGCCGGCCGTGATGCGCTCGACAAGGACGGCGCATGGATGGCGCCGACCGTGATCACCGGCGTCACGAGCGAGATGGACGCGTACGCCGAGGAGATCTTCGGCCCGGTCGCGATGATCTTCCCGTACAGCTCCGTCGACGAAGCCGTGCGCGTGGCCAACGACTCGTCGTTCGGCCTGTCCGGCTCCGTCTGGGCCAAGGATGTCGAGAAGGCTGAAGAGATCGCTCGGCGCCTCGAGGTCGGCATGACCTACGTCGACGAACACGGCACGACAAAGGCCGGTCTGCCCTTCGGCGGCGTGCGCCGCTCCGGGTACGGGCGCCAGCTCGGACGGTGGGGATTCACGGAATTCGCCAACACGAAGCTCGTCCGAGTCGCCTCCTGATCGAGGGTTCTTCGACGCTCCGGTCGCCGGCGGGGAGACTGGTGGCATGACTGCTGACACGCTCCTCATCGGCGCCGGCGATCTCGGCACCGAGATCGGCCTTCGTCTCGCTGCGGCCGGGCGCGGCGTCGTCGCCGTCCGACGACGGGCCGCACTCGTGCCCGCTCCGCTCGTCGGTGTGGCGGGCGACGTTTCGGACGGACTGCCTGATCTGCCCGCCTTCGACGGTGCTGGTGACGGTCCACGCCTCCTCGTCATCTGCCTCACCGCGGGCGGCCGAAGTGAAGAGCGGTACCGTGCCACCTTCCTCGACGGTGTCGACGCCGTTCTGCGTGACGTCGCAGCACGCGGCTGGGCGCCGGAGCGGGCCCTGTTCGTCTCGTCGACCGGCGCGATGGGGCATGCGCAGAACGGCGACGCGTGGGTCGACGAAACCTCGTCCGATGCGGCGGACACCCCCACGGGCCGCGTGCTCGCCGAGGCCGAGCAGAACTTCCTCGCGGGCCTGCCGGTGGGAACGCGGGGCATCGTCGTGCGCCCCAGCGGTCTCTACGGACCGGGACGCGAGTGGTTCATCGACCAGGTGCGTGCCGGCAACCTCGCCGACCCCGGCCGCATGACGAACCGCATCCACCGCGACGACGCCGCGGCGGCCGTCGTCCACCTGCTCACGGTGAGCGCCGAAGCCGACGAGCTGTACCTGCTCACCGACGACGCACCTGCTCCGGCGCGCGAGGTTGCGACGTTTCTCGCCCGCGAACTCGGCGTCGACACCGAGCCGTTCACGGAGCACGAGGGCGCGGCGCGCCCCTCGGCCACCCGGCGGCTGAGCAACGCGCGCCTGCGTGGAACGGGCTTCACCCTCACCTACCCGACCTTCCGCGAGGGCTACGCGAGCATCCTCGCCGGTGAGGGCGAGCGTCATCCCTGACTGATCGCCAACGTGCAGGTTGTGCGTGAAATATCGCGCACAACCTGACCTTTCCCGAATCACCTGGGCGCTCCGCGAGATTCAGGTGACGTGTGCTCGGTTCGCGCCGGATGGTTCCCCCTCATCCGAGGCAGCTGACGGTGTGGATCAGAAAACGCGTCGACGCGTTCCACCGATCGGCACGAGGTTGAGGATGAGGCCCACGACGATGAGGACGAGGCCGATGGTCCACAGGATCGACATCTTCGCGATGAGGCCGATGATGAGCAGGATGAGCCCGAGGGTGATCATGGCTGAAACCTTTCCGAGAAACGGATATCAGTATTACGTTACGCGGTTGACGGAATAGTCACCTACACCCATAAGGGTGCTTATTTGCGTGGGCGCTTCTTGCGTAACAGAGCGGCACTGAACAGCATCGTGGCGCCAAGGGTCGCTCCGAGAAGAATTCCCATGAGGACGACGCGGTTGAACATGCCGATGGGGGTGGGCGCGCCCAGGAAGTACCACGTGCCCGTGGTGAAGTAGATGTACGTCTTGTACGCGATGGCGAAGAGGATCCACGGGGAGGCCAGGATTCCGGTGGCGGCCAGCACCGAGGCGCCTGCGTTGCGCAGGGTCGCCTCTACGCGCACGACCGGGGTGGTCGATGCGCGTCGCTGGGCCAGCTGGGTCTTCATGAACTCAGAATAATAAGAGACCGTCTGGTTTCCTACTTTTCACGTCCCTAAGTTCGAGTTATGCGAGTTCCACTCGGCGGAGAAATGGTGAGTCAGACGACCGTCTTTTAATTTGTCGCGCCTGCGCCAGACGACGAAAATTCGTCGGCCTAAGCTGCGCGCGCCCTCACCGCACGACGTCGAACTCCGCGAGCCGGATGCCGTTGGAGTACGTCTCGGTGTTGCGAAGGCGAAGATTCGTTCGACCGATCCCGTCGGCCCACAGCCGTTTACCCGAACCGAGGACGACGGGGAACTCGAGCAGCGTGAACCCGTCGACGAGCCCGGCAGCCAACAGGCTCTGAACGAGGGCCGCCGAACCGTGGACGAGGATCGGGCCGCCGTCGGCCTCCTTGAGCTTTGCGACCTCGTCAAGTGAACGCAGCACGTGGCAGTCGGCCCAGTCGATGTCGGTGACGGCCGCATCGTCCAACGTCCGCGAGACGACGTACTTCGGCATGGCGTTGTACGTGGCGAAGTCGTCCATCGTCGGCCAGACGGGGGCGAACTCCTCGAACGTCACGCGGCCCAGGAGCAGCGCAGAGGCCTCCTCCTGTTCGCGACCCTTGACGGCGTAGGCCTCCGGGACGAACTCGATGTCCTTGAACGTCCAGCCCGCGTGCTCGTACTCACCGTCGCCGGGGGAGTCGACGACGCCGTCGAGGCTGATGAATTCGGTGACGACGATGGGGCGCATGGGGTTCCTCTCGGGCGGGGCGCTCGGCTCCGCCCAAGGCTGCCACGCGCCCGCAAACGCGAAAGGGCAGTGCAATAGGCTGATCGTATGAGCCTCGGGCCGACGACGACGGTGCGCCTTCTGCGCAGCCTGCTCGTTGCCGCCCTCACGGCCTGTAGCGCCGGCATCGCCCACGTCGTCGGGGGCGCCCACGAAGCGCCCGTCGGGCTGCTCGTCCTTCTCGCCGCCGTCGGCACGCCGATCATGTTCACGCTGAGCAGGCGCCGCTGGAGCTTCGTCCAGATCGTCGTCGTCATGGGCCTCGCGCAGGTTCTGCTGCACGCCGTCATGACGATGTCGATGCCGGCCGGGCACCATGTGCAACCGCAACTTGTCGAGGCCGACGAGGGCTGGACGCAGATGGCGGCCGCTCACATCGTCGCCACCGTGCTCTTCTCGCTGTGTCTCGCGTACGGCGAACGCGCACTCGCGTGGACACTGCGCCGCGTCCTGCCGTACCTCGTCGTCCCCGCCTGGGGCCAGTTCGTCGTCCGCCACACGGCTTTCGACGCCGTCCGAGTGCCTCGTCCGACGTTTGTGCGCAGCCCTCGCGCCTCCCGCGCGCCGCCTGCGGTTTTCGTTCTCTCGCACTGATTTCCACCCCACGCGCCCTCACCGGGACGCGCTACCTGCGCACCCCCGAGTGATCGAGGCGCCGCCGCCTGCGTGCGGCACGAGAAACGAAAGTCCTCACCATGATTCGCTCCACCCTGCCCACCGTTCGCCGAGTCGCCGCCACCGCGCTCATCGCCCCGCTCGCCTTCACGGCCGCAGCCTGTTCGAAGGACGACACTGCGTCGTCGAAGAGCCCCCAGAGCACGTCGTCCACTTCGTCGAAGGTGACGATGGCGACCTCCCTCAAGGCCTCAGACGGTTGGGCCAAGGCAGCCGAGAGCGGCATGAGCGCCGCTTTCGGCACCTGGAAGAACACGGGTAACGAGCCCGTCGTCATCACCGGCGCGAAGGGCAACGCCGGGCCCGTCCAACTCCACGTCACGACGAAGACCGCGAACGGCATGGAGATGAAGCAGACGTCGAACTTCACGCTGGCGCCCGGTGGCACCTTGAAGCTCGCCCCTGGTGGCAACCACCTCATGTTCATGAACCTGAGCAAGGCGCTCGCGGCCGGTGACGAGCAGCAGCTCACCATCACGTTCAAGGACGGTTCGAGCACGAAGCTGACGTTCCCCGTGCGGGCCTACGACGGCGCCAAGGAGAAGTACTCCGACGCCGGGTCGGGTGACGCGTCGCCGTCGTCCGGTGCATCGGGCACGTCAGAAATGCCCGGCATGACGCACTCGTCGTCGCACTGATCCCACTCGTCCCGACACGGCCGGGCGCGAGGCTTCACGCCCCGCGCCCGGTCCGGAGGAACCCATGGAGAACTTCTTCGCCGGCCCCTGCCCGGTGACGAGCGACGACGCAACGCCGGCAGTTCGTCCCACGCGACGAGGTGTTGTCGCCGGTGCGCTCTCCGGCCTCGGCGCCTTGGCGCTCACCGGTTGCGAGGCGCAGTCTCGCGGCTCGTCGTCGGCGGCGACATCGGCCCAACGCGCCAGCTGGACGGTGGCCTCCGGGCCGCCGCGTCAGAGCGGCGTCACGACGAAGCCCGGCACGCACGCGCACTGGGTCGGGCTCGACCTACCGGACGACGCGACGAAGGACGAACTGCGTCGCGCCCTCGTCGTCCTGGACGACGCGGCGGCGCGCTTCGTCAAGGGCGCGTCACCCCTGCCCGACGTTGCTCACGAACTGGCTCCACGAGCCGGGGACGTGGCGATAGCCGTCGGCCTCGGCCCCCGCGTCTTCGACCTCGACGGCATGCGGGCCGAGGCTCCCGCGTGGCTGAAGCCCATTCCGTCCATGACGATCGACGACTTCGAGAAGCCGTGGAAGCAAACGGATCTCGTCGTCCAGGTCGACACCGACAACCCGGTCACGGTGAGTCACGTCGTCGGTCAGCTAGTCAGCGCACTCAAGGGCACGGCAACCCCGCGTTGGCAGCAACGGGGGTTCGCCGCTGGAGCTCGCCCGAGCGACGGCGGGGTGACGCGAAACCTCTTCGGTCAGCTCGACGGCATGGAGCAGCCGAACGTCGCGGGCACCGAGGCGGGCCGCGTGTGGAACGCGGCCCAGCCCGGCGCGTCCTGGATGGAGGGGACGACCGGCATGGTCATCCGCCGCATCCGCATGGACGTCGACGTGTGGCAGTCGCTCGACCGCACGGCTCAGGAGAACGCGATCGGCAGGCGCCTGACGAACGGCGCTCCGCTCACGGGGACGAAGGCCACCGATCCGATCGACCTCGAGAAGACCGACGAGCTCGGCCTCACCGTCATCAACCCTGCGGCGCACGTGCCGCGGGCGATGCCGAAGAAGACGGGTGAGCGGATCCTGCGGCGTCCGTACAGCTACGAGGTCGCGCGTGACGACGGCACGAGTGATCGCGGGCTCGTGTTCGTCGCGTTCTGCGCCGACGTGGTCAGACAGTTCGTCCCCATCCAGCAACGGTTGGCCGAAGCCGACCTGCTCAACACCTGGACGACACCGATCGGCTCGGGGGTCTACCTCCTGCCTGCGGCGCCACGTCCGGGCCGCTACCTCGGCCAGGACATCGTCGAGGCCTGACGGCGCGCTTCCCGCCCACCCGCGTGGGCGGGAAGTTCCCCGTATGCCGGGAGCACGGGACGCGCTGGGGCCGCTTTCGCGCGCCGGCGGCGAGCGTCACACGTGCGAGCGGTTGACGCTATCGGTGGCTGGTACTTGACTGATCAGAGCTTTTAGGGTTTTTCCACGCCCCGCCAAGCGCGGGTGCGGCCCGTCGATGCCGAGGAGTACGGATGAAGCTGGCAGAGCAGATCGTCGAGCAGTTGCAGGCCGCAGGGGTGCGCCGCATCTACGGAATCGTGGGCGACAGTCTCAACCCGATCGTCGATGCGGTGCGTCGCACCGGCGGTGCGGCTCGCGGCGGCATCGACTGGATCCACGTTCGTCACGAGGAGGCCGCAGCCTTCGCCGCCAGCGCGGACGCGCAGGTGACAGGTGAACTCGCCGTGTGCGCGGGCTCGTGCGGCCCGGGGAACCTCCACCTCATCAACGGCCTCTACGACGCCAACCGCTCGGGTGCGCCGGTTCTGGCGATCGCCAGCCACATTCCCAGCGCCCAGATCGGCCAGGGCTTTTTCCAGGAGACCCACCCGGACCGCCTCTTCATCGAGTGCAGCGTCTACTCCGAACTCGTCAGCACACCGACGCAGAGCCCGCGGGTCGTGCAGGCCGCCATTCAGCACGCTGTGTCGATCGGAGGCGTCTCGGTCGTCACGCTGCCCGGTGACATCGCCGACGAGGAGGCCACGGCCGAGGTCACCCCCGTCGCCATCCCGACGAAGGGCGTCGTCATGCCCACCGACGACGTCGTGCGTCGGCTCGCGAGCGAGATCAACCGCGCTGAGACCGTGGCGATCTTCGGTGGGGCCGGGTGCGAGGGCGCGCACGCCGAGCTCATGGCGCTCGCGGAGAAGATCAAGGCCCCGATCGGGCACTCGCTGCGCGGCAAGGACTTCATCCAGTACGACAACCCGTTCGACGTGGGTATGACGGGTCTGCTCGGCTACGGAGCCGTCGCCGAGGGCATCGAGGACGCGGACCTCATGATCATGCTCGGCACCGACTTCCCGTACGACCAGTTCCTGCCCGACACACGTACCGTGCAGGTCGACACTCGCCCCGAACACCTCGGACGTCGTACGGCCGTCGATCTGCCGGTGCACGGTGATGTGAGGGCGACGCTCGCCGCCGTCCTGCCGCTCGTCGAGGAGAAGAAGAACTCGAAGTTCCTCGACCGCATGCTCAAGAAGCACGAGAAGCTCATGGACAAGGCCGTCGGCGCCTACACGCGCAAGGTGGAGAAGCACACGCCGATCCACCCGGAGTACGCCGCGTCGGTGCTCGACCGGACGCTCGCCGACGACGCGATCGTCACGGCCGACACCGGCATGTGCAACGTGTGGTCGGCGCGCTACATCCACCCGTCGGGTCGCGGACGGCTCATCTCGTCCGCGCTGCACGGTTCGATGGCCAACGCGCTGCCCCACGCGATCGGCGCTCAGTTCGCCTACCCCGAGCGGCAGGTCGTCTCCATGTCCGGTGACGGGGGGCTGTCGATGCTCATGGGCGACATGCTGACGGCGCACGCGTACGACCTTCCACTCACGGTCGTACTGTTCAACAACTCGACGCTGGGCATGGTCAAGCTCGAGATGCTCGTCGACAAGCTGCCTGACTTCGGTGTCGACGTGCCCGGCACCAACTACGCCGCCATCGCCGAGGCCATGGGCTGGCACGCGGTGCGCGTGGAGGATCCGAAGGACCTTGAGGCGGCCTACGCCGAAGCGTTCGCCCACAAGGGTCCGAGCCTCGTCGACGTGGTCACCGACCCAAGGGCTTTGTCGATCCCGCCGAAGATCACGAGCGACCAGGTGTTCGGTTTCGCGACGGCGATGAGCAAGATCGTCCTCAACGGTGGTGCCGGCGAGGCCGTCGCCATGGGACGCTCGAACCTGCGCAACATTCCGCGAAGCTGGTGACGTTCGTGTGAGTCGGCCGCCGACGCTGAGATTTCGGAGCGTCCGGAACAGGCATAGTGTGAGGTGTCCCGTTCTTGAGGAGTTCTCTCATGTCTCAACCCGCGTCGGTGTCCGCTCACAACGACCAAAGGCAGTTCGTCCGCTCGATGGTGCCGCGCATGATCATCCTGGCGTTCATGTGCATCCTCGTGCAGGGGCTCATGGGTCTTTCCTACATGGGCGCCTTCGGCAAGCCTGACGCGAAGAACGCGCCGTTCCTCGTCGTCAGCCACCACGAGGGCAACGCGGGGTACATCGCGAACAAGCTCAACGCCGTCGAGGGTCAGCCGGTGCGCGCCACGATCAGCACCGATGAGAAGGCGGCGCTTCAGCAGGTGCGCGAGGACAAGGTCGTCGGCGTCTACGTGTTCAACCCGTCGAAGACAGAGAAGAAGGGCAGCGACGATCTGTACTACGCCTCCGCTCAGGGCGCCTCGCGCGCCCAGGTCGCGCAGACGGTCGGCCGAAACGTCGCGGACAAGGCCGAACGCGGGTTGAAGACGCACGATCTCGTCAAGGCAGCGCCGGACGACGCTCGCGGTACGGCCTCGTTCTACCTCGTGCTCTCCTGGCTCGTGGGCGCCTACCTCCTGCCCTCGGCGATGACGACGGCCGTCGGCACTCGTGCGCGTTCCGCTCTCGGCGCGCGCATGCGCCTCCTCCTCTTCGCGGGTTACGCCCTCCTGTCGGGCGTCGTCGGCACGGCTATCGCGCAGTACGGCCTCGACGCGTTGCGCGGTGACTTCTGGCCCATTGCGCTCATGGGGGCGGCACTCGTCTTCGCCGTGAGCACGTTCACCTACGGGCTCACCTCGTTGTTCGGCACGATCGGTATCGGCCTGTCGATCCTCATCTTCGTCATCCTCGGAAACCCCTCGGCCGGTGGCGCGTTCGCCTACGACGTGCTGCCGGAGCCCTGGCGCACGGTCGGCCCGTACCTGCCCAACGGCGCGGGAGTCGACGCGGTGCGCTCCCTGTCCTACTTCGGGGGCGTCGACCTCGAACGCCCGCTGTGGGTCGTGCTGGCCTGGGCCGTCGCCGGTCTGTGGATGATCTGGATGGTCGGCAACAACACCTACCGCTTCTCGCCACAGGGTGTCAGCGAGATCGAGGACGACTCGGTGGGCGTCGTCGGCGAGTTCGTCGAGCACCACCTGCCGTCGCACAGTGAGGCCGATGCGAGCGAGGCGCGCGAGCCGGCTGAGAAGGACGCTGGCGATGCCGACACCGCTGACGACACGGACGTTGACGCCGACTCCGACGCGGGTGACCACCCGGCACCACGAGGGCGCCACGCGGCGCCGGAGCCGGACGAATCGCCGCGCCACGACGGCTGACACGCCTGGTGTGAGCAACGCGGCCGCAGCCCCGATGAATTTCGCTTCACCGTGGGGGAATTGAGAAACTGGCGGGTATGACGATCGTCCTCGCCGTCCAGCCCGCCGAGCGTGTCGAAGGTGGACCCACCTCCGGCATCGCCGGTTTCGCCGTCGACCTCATGGAGAGCATCGGCGGCGTGGGGGCAGGGCTGCTCGTCGCTGCGGAGAACCTCTTCCCGCCGATTCCCAGCGAGGCGATCCTGCCGATCGCGGGTTTCGCCGCGGCCCAGGGCGTCATCACCCTGTGGGGAGCCATCCTCTGGACGACGGCGGGCTCGGTCATCGGTGCACTTGCCCTGTTCTGGCTGGGCCGAGCCATCGGCCGCGAGAAGCTCGTGCGCATCCTGGATCGCATGCCGCTCATGAAGGTCGAGGATCTCGAACGTACTGAGCGCTGGTTTGCCCGCCACGGCGACAAGGCCGTGTTCCTCGGGCGCATGGTGCCCGTGTTCCGTTCGCTCATCAGCGTTCCCGCAGGATTCACCGGCATGGCCGTGTGGAAGTTCACCGTCCTGACGACGATGGGCAGCCTCCTGTGGAACACCGCTTTCGTCCTCGCCGGTTATGTCCTCGGAGCGAACTGGCCGGTGATCGAGCCGTACGTCGGCGTGGCAGAGAAGATCGTCATCGGGCTGGTCGTCGTGGCACTCGTGTACTTCGTTCAGCACCGTCTGAGGCAGCGTCCGAGCGCGTCCTCCTGACGATAGTTTCTTAATTCCATACCGTCTGTGGGCGATTTTCCCAACACGTGCATAAAGAGACTTTTCAACGAAAATCATTGCCGGGCAAAGCTATTCGCGCATTTGCGTGCGGTTACTTCTCTTAAATAGATGCCATGCACACCCATCATGCAGACGATCGATTTATGAACGACATCATGATCGAGTTGGGGGCTCGACGTCGGGGGGGCGAATCGGACGTCGAGTGTGCACAGGAGAGCCTGCGGTTCGCCGGCCTCACCGCAGATGGAGTGGAATCGTCGGCGCCGATGACCCGCGCGCCCCGGGTCGTGCTGGCGCCTGCACAATCGATGCCGGAGGGGGCGGCGCAGCTGGCGCGCGACATCGTGGGGGCGATGTTGCCGGCGCGCCTCGACGTCTGTGGCATCCTCGCGCTCGGTGACGGGCCCGAGGTCTTCCTCGCGTGTCTCGTCGAGCCCGATCCGGAGTTGGCCGAGGCCGTGGGTCGCCTGCGTGCTGCCGTGCCGGGCCTGCGCCGGGCCGTGTGGTTGCCGCACGTCACCGTCGCGCACCAGGTGCCGCGTCGCAAGGTGCCCGAGGCGATGGCCGAGCTGGGCGGAATCCCCGGTTCGTTCTTCGCCACGCAGCTGCGCTACGTCGACACGCGCGCACATGAGGCGCAGACGCTGGTGGGCGTCTCATCCTCCGTCCTGTGAATCGGTGACGCGGCGGGGTCGCCTCTAGGGTCGACACCCATGAGTGACCCTGCCGCGCCCTTCTCCGACCTCGTCTCCGGTGACCGCGAACTCCTGCTGTTCGCCATGACGCCACCGCGGCGCACGACGAGCGACGAGCGGGTTCAGGAGATCGCCGACGCAGCTCTCTCGCGCCTCGACAAACTGGATGTCGACGCGCTTATCCTTTACGACCTCGACGACGAATCCGACCGTGCAGGTGACGACCGCCCGTTCCCCTACCTCGAGACGATGGACCCTGCGGCCTTTCTCGCCGGGCCTCTGTCCGCGTGGCAGGGCAACGCCATCGTCTACCGCTGCGTCGGTAAGTACGAGGAGCAGGAACTGGCCTCGTTCCTCCACGAGTGCGCCGACGGTGACGCGACCGTCTTCGTCGGATCGAGTTCGACGGACAAACCCGTACGCACGAGTCTGCCGCGCGCCATTGAGGTGCACGCCGAGGTCGAGCGTGACGTGCTGCTGGGTGGCGTCGTCATTCCCGAACGGCACGCGCGGAGCAAGGACGAGCACGAGCGTCTGCTGCGCAAGCAGGACGGTGGGGTGGGCTTCTTCGTCAGCCAGGTCGTCTATGACACGGGCGAGGCGAAGGACGTGATCTCCGACTACGTCTATGCGTGTGAGGAGCGTGGCGTCGCGCCCGCGCGCCTCGTGTTCACCCTGTCGCTGTGCGGTTCGGAGAAGACGCTCGACTTCCTCCAGTGGCTCGGAGTCGACGTGCCGCGCTGGGTGCAGAACGAACTGCGCCGCAGTCACGACACGCTCGAGGCGTCGTACGAACACTGCATCGCGGCCGCGCACGAACTGGCGCGCTTCTGCCGGTATCTCGGGTTGCCGTTCGGCTTCAACGTCGAGAGCGTCTCGACTCGCAGGGTGGAGATCGAGGCCACGGTGCAGCTTGCGCAGGATGTCGCGCGCATTCTCGATCGGGGTCCGCAGGCCGGACCGGAGTCCAGTGTGTCCGGGGCTTCGCCGCGCTCGGCGTTCGCGCGGACCGGAGCGCGCTGACGCCGCGCGGTCGACGCCACGAGACGGACGAGCGACCTTTTTCGAGTTTCGGGAAGGGGCCCAATCGGGCGATCGGGCTGGCTACTGTGACGTAAACCACACCCCGAACGAAGGACCCGTCGTGCGACCCTCCCGTTTCACCGCCGCCCTCGGTCTAGCCTGTGCCGCCTCCCTCGGCCTCGGCGTCACCACGACCGCCACCGCCTCTTCCGCCTCCGCGGCGACGGGCGACTTCTACACGCCCCCGGCTGCTGTTCCGGCTCAGCCGGGCACCCTCATGAAGTCGGAGAAGTTCTTCACCGGCCTCAACATGTGGGGCAACACGACCCGCATCATGTACTCCTCCAAGGACGACAACGGGCAGCCCACGGCCGTCACGGGCGCCTACATCGAGCCGTGGGCCGCGTGGAAGGGCCCGGGTCCGCGCCCGGTCGTCGTCTACGGCGTCGGCACGATCGGCCAGGGCGACCAGTGCGCGCCGTCGCGGATGCTGGCGAGCTCCATCAACCTCTCGACGCCCGGGTCGCTCGGGGTCAACTACGAGACGCAGGGTATGAACAACCTGCTCGCCAAGGGCGTCGCCGTCGTCGTCACCGACTACATCGGGCTCGGTACGCCGGGCCGCCCGCACACGTACATGAACCGTGACGACCAGGCGCACGCCATGCTCGACGCCGCGCGCGTCGCGAGCAAGGTGCCCGGCGCCACCGTGAAGGCGAACTCCAAGGTCGCAACCTACGGCTACTCCCAGGGCGGCGGCGCCTCGGCCGCTGCCGTCGAGGCCGCGCCGACGTACGCCCCGGATCTCGACGTCGCCGCCGCCTACGTGGGAGCCCCGCCGGCCGACCTCGAGAAGGTGCTCGCCGGTGTCGACGGCAGCCCGATCGCGGGCGTCATCGGCTACTTCATCAACGGGGCGGCCAGCGCGAGCGCGGCCGTCAAGGCGTTCGCCGACGAGAGCGTCAACGCCACGGGCAAGACGATGCTCTCGCGCACGTCGGGTCAGTGCACGGTCGACACCGTCGTGTCCTACGGCTACCGCAAGACGAGCGACTTCACGGCCACCGGTGAGCCCATCGCGGCCGTCATGGCGCGCAACGAGGAAGTCACCGGGTTCGTGCGCGCGCAGCGCACCGGCACGATGAAGCCGACGGCGGCCGTGCGCGTCGCCACGGGCGTCGCGGACGACGTCGTCCCGCACGCTCAGTCGAAGCAGCTCGCACTCGACTGGTGTGGCAAGGGCGCGAACGTGACGTACGCGCCGATTCCGGGCCTCGCGCTCGGGCCGAAGTCGCTTCTCAACCACGCCAACCCGATGCTGGCCGACCAGCTCACCGCGCGTGACTGGGTCGTGCAGCGACTCTCCGGAGCGTCCGCGACGGGCAACTGCTCCACCGCGGCGGGCCTCAAGTAGCTCGTCCGGTACGCATGAAGGCGCCCACCCGTGAAGTCGACGGGTGGGCGCCTTCGTGCGCGCGGAGCGTCAGGCCTGTTCGACCCGGGCGCGGTGGATGAGCGCACCCGACCCGAGCCCGATGACGAGGCCCGCGAAGAACGCACCCATCGCTGGGTACTTGACGAAAACGACAGGCGACAGCGCGACGAGCACGAGGCACGCCGCGGCCACGGCGGCCGGCGGGATGCGCAGCAGCGCGCGGAAGGCGACGAAGCCGACGATGTTGCCGATGAGCCAGCCCACGACCGGGTCGATGAGCCAGCTCGGCTCGGGCAGGAGGCCCTTGTCCGGCTGGAAGATCCACAGGAGCAGGACGAGGACGCCGAGGGCGGCGACGTCGATCGCGATCCATGCGGCCGTCGAGAAGGTGATGTCACCGTCGACGCGGCGACGGTCGGTGTGGTTGGTCATGGCGGTTCCTCTCAGGAAGGGGTCTCCATCACTGTGCCCACGCGCCGTGAACATGCGTGCGTCACTGCGGCGAATGGAGACGAAACAGTTACCTGACAGTAATTTCCCGAGGTTGTGATCAGCGACCGGTCCGCATGCGGAACAGGACGAAGCAGATGAGCGCCAGGACGATGGCGACGACCGCGGCGAGTGAACCTCCGGACAGCTTGGCCAGCGCGATACCCAGGGTCACCCCGGCGAGGCCGAGCAGGAAGACGCGCAGACGCGGAGAGTTGCTCATTCCACCAGGGTAGACGCCGCGCGGCGGCGAAGGCCGCGGCGGATCGTGAAGCGCAGGGCTCGGGCGGCGCTCGTGCCGAAGACGAGGCCGAGGGCGATGGCGAGCACGACGCTCGTCGCGTTCATCGCCGTCGGCCACGACTCGCGCGGGTCGATGCCGAGCTGGGTCACCGTCACGAGGCCCAACGAGCCGGGAACGAGGAGCCAGAAGCTGGGCAGGAAGAGCACCATGCGCGACAGCGTCGGGCGGGCCAGGGCGATGACCCACGCGCTGAAGCTCGCGACGAAGGCGCCTGCGAGCGCGCCACCCCAGGCCGGGGCGTCGACCCAGTTCTGCACCGACCACTGCGTCACGTACGTCGAGGCGGTGACGAACAGGACCCCGGGCGCGAGGCGGCGCGGCACCGACTCCATGAAGCAGATGCCGAGGGTGAGCAGGAAGAGGCCGACGAAGCCCGCGAGCGGGCCGATCTCGTCGACGCGCGCGTTGGCGAAGGCCTCCGGGGGCACGTCGAGGAGGATGCTCGCGCCGGCGACCCCGGCTGCGAACATGACGAGCTGGGTCGTGCCGTAGGCGAGGCGTGAGGCGCCGGAGACCATGGCCCCGGCGACAAGTTCCGACAAGCCCGTGACCAGCAGGGCACCCGGCAACAGGACGGCCACGGGCGGCAACATCGTCCGCAGCGGGCTCGTGATGAAGCCCGCTTGGAACGCGGCGAAGGCCGCCGCGGCGACGAGGAATCCGGCGAAGAGCGGCAGGAGGGCGCTCGGTACGAGGCGTCGCCCGGTGAGGCGGATGAGGGCGATCGTGATGGGGCTCGCCACAGCTGCGAACAGCACGCTCGGCCACGTCGGTTGGAGGATGCCGGCAATGCCCGCCGCCACGGTGAACCCACCGAGGTACATGCCGGTGACGGGGAAACGGGCACGCTGCGCGCGCAGGCCCTTGAGAGCGTCGAGCGCGGCGGTCGGCGTCAGGGCGCCCGTCTCGAGGCCGTGCTGGATGCCGGCGACGCGGGCCGTCTGGTCGAGGCGCAGGGAGCCCTCGATCGACTCGAACGTCGCCGGGGCGCCGTGGCCGAGGCTGAGCGTGACACCGTCCGGGGTGGCGTTGATCTGCGCACCGGGGAGACCGATCGCGCGGGCTGCGCGCACGACGTCCTCGGTGGCCTCGTGGGCACCGGCGCCGCCGGCCATGTGCGCGGCCGCGAGGTAGACGAGCAGCTGACGCGTCTGGGCGTCAGTGAGGGCGTCGGGGCTCGCAGTCACCGGACGATGGTACGCGGGCCTTCACGTGCCGAGCCGCCCCTCGCGTTCGTGGTGACGTTCGTTGCGGTTGGTGACGTTGCACCGTCACCAACCGCAGCAAACGTCACCAGCTAGGAGCGGGGCTCGAGCAGTCTGGCGGCGTTGTCGTGGAGAACGCCGCGCATCCAGTCGTCACCGAGGTCGAGGCGCGCCAGGGCGTCGAGCTGGTGGATGTAGGGGTAAGGGATGTTGGGGAAGTCGCTGCCCAGCACCACCTTGTCGCCGATGTCGACGAGGCGCGGCAGATACTCGCGCGGGTACGGCGTGAGCGATTCGGTGAAGTCGGTGAACGCCATCGTCGTGTCGAGGTGGACGCGTTCGAAGCGTTCGGCGAGGTCGAGGAAGCGCCCGTACTCGGAGTTGCCCATGTGGGCGATGAGGAGCGTCAGCGCGGGGTGGCGCTCAAGAAGCGATTCGACGCGGTCAGGACCCGTGAACTCACCTGGCATCGGGCCGGAGCCGCAGTGGATGACGACGGGCGCGCCCTTCGCCTCGAGCTGTGCCCACACGTCGTCGAGGGTGGGATCGAGAGGGTCGTAGCCGCCGACCTGGATGTGCACCTTGAAGATCTGCGCACCCGCGTCGAGGGCCTCGGCGACGTAGGTGGGAGCCTCGGGTTCGGCGTAGAACGTGGCGCTCGGGATGGCCTCCGGCGTGTTCGCGGCGAACTCGCGCGACCAGGCGTTGAGCCATTCGGCCATGCCCGGCCGGTGCGGGTAATTGAGGGAGCTGAAGCGGGTGACGCCGAAGTCACGCAGGGTGGCAACGCGCTCGGCTTCGTCGGTGCGGTAGGTGATCGTCCACGGCCCCGCCGTGGTCTCGATGGCGTCGAAGTAGCCCCACACCTTGTCGAGCACGTTCTGCGGCATGAAGTGGGTGTGGACGTCGATGAGGCCGGGCAGACCCAGACGTTCGGCGTGCGCGCGCACCGCGGTGGCTTCGTCGTGTCGGCTCGGCGGGGTCAGGTTCGTCACCAGGCCAGAATGCCGCAGCCTGCGGGCTCAGTGGGTGAAGGCGGCCATCCGATAGCTCGCGGCCATGCGCGAGAAGGCCAGGGCGTCGGGATCGACGAAGGCCGCGGTCGCCCAGACATCGGCCCACGTGAGATCCGGGCCCACCACGGTCACCGAGGAGAAGGGTGATTCGGCGGGGCGCCCGCTGCGTGGGTCGAGGATGTGCGCCCCGCGTTGCCCGGTTCCGCTCGTGGCGAGCGCACCGTCCGTGAGATCGAGCGTTGTCGTGATGCGCCGCGCGTCGCGGGGGTCGGCGATGCCCACCCGCCACGTCCGCGCGATGCGCGCGTCGGCGCACGGGCCGCTCGCGGTCACCATGTCACCGCCGGCATTGAGGCAGAACACGATGCCCGGCACGGCGCGCAGGACGTCGGCGGCCCGTTCGATCGCCCACCCCTTGACGACGCCTGTCGGGTCGAAGCCGCGCGTCCCGTCGGGGCCGACGAGGTCGGCGGTGAAGAGCCCGCCTGTGACGCTCGTCGCCTCGTCGGCGACGGCGCGGATCTCGGCGAGCCACGGGTCGGCGTCGGCCTCGGCCAGTTCGCCGCGTCGCACCTGCATGAGGTCGGAGTCGGCGCGGTAGGTGGAGAACACGGCGTCCGCGCGGCGGAGGGCGGCGAAGGCCCGCTCGGCGGCGGCCGCGAACTCGTCGCTGCGTCGCTCGAGGTCGATGCTGAGCGCGCGGACGTGGAGTGAGATCGCCATCCCCATCGTGTGCTCGACGAAGGCACGGGTCGACCACGGCGCTCGGGTGCGCACGGCGTCGGTGGTGCGCACGGCGATGGGGGCGGTCACGGCGGTGGTCACAGGTTCGCCTGGTCGAGAGCCGACTGCAGCGACTCGATGTAGCCGTTCGACGTGTACGTCGCGCCGGAGACCATGTCGATGCTCGCACTCTGCGCCGTGACGGCCTCGTCGTTGAGCGTGGGCACGGCGACGGAGTTGATCTCCACGTCGCGTCCGTTCTCGGTCGGGTAGACGATGGCCTCGGACTTCGTCACCTTGCCGTTCGCCACGGTGATCTGCACCTGGACCGGGCCCCACCGGGTGTCCACCGACGTTCCTGTATAGGTCTTCGAAGCCGACGAGTCGGCCGAGGAGCTCGAGCTCGACGCGCTGGCCGTTCCCGAGGTTCCGTCGCCGCCCGACGAGCCGGACGTCGTCGTCGCGCTCGCCTGCGCCTGGATATCCGTGCTCGAACTTGTCTGCGGCACAGCGATATTGGTGCCGCCGGCGGCCACCGCTTCGGTGGAGGTGTGATAGCTGAAGAGCATGACGACGAGCGTCAGGGTGCTCATCGCCCACCAGAGGATGCGTTTCATGATGTCGGTTCCTCGTCGTGTCAGGAGGTGAAGTGTTCGATGTGGATCTGCTCGCTCGGAACTCCGAGCTCACGAAGGGCGGTTTCGACGCTCGCCATCCACCCGGGCGCGCCGCAGACGTAGACGTCGCGGTCCAGGACATCCGGGCACACGCGCAGGAGGGCGTCGGCGTCGCTGACCTCGGCGTACTGCTGCGGTAGCCAGCTGTCGCGACCGGGCACACGATGGCCGGCGAGCACGAAGTAGGCGGCGCCGCGCATCTGGGCGAGGTGCTCGATCTCGGTGTCGAGCACGAGGTCGGCGTCGTTCCGGTGCCGCTGGACGAGCGTGATGTCGCCGGGGCCGCCGGGCAGCGCTTCGAGCAGGGCCCGCATCGGGGCGATGCCGATGCCCGCGCCGAGCAGGAGGGACTTGCGCTGCGTGGCGGCGCCGGGATGCATGCGCCCGTAGGGGCCCTCGACGAGGACGCGGGTGCCCGGACGCAGCGTGGCGAGACGTTGCGAGCCGTCGCCGATCATGGCGGCGGTGAGGCGCAGTTCCGTCTCGCCGCGGGCGTTGAGACGTGGCGCCGCCGAGAGGGAGTACGGGTTGGCGCGTGACGAGCCGGGTCCGTCAAGGAAGCGCCACTGGAAGAACTGCCCGGCCTGGGCGTGCAGGCGGTGCGCGCCGCGTCCGCTCATCGTGACGCTCACGGTGCCCGGCCTCTCGAGCTCGACGGTCGTCACGCGCAGCCCGGCGCGCTGCGTCCGCACGAGCGGCAGGCCGACGCGGAAGACGATGACGGTGAGGGCGACCACTGCGTACAGCGACCACCAGAACGTCGTCGCCAGCGGGGATGCGAGGAAGTCGCGGCCCGTCCACAGCTGGTGCGGCAGGGCGAGACCGACGCCGAGGTAGGCGTAGAGGTGGATGAGGTGCCAGCTCTCGTAGCGCAGCTTGCGACGGGCGGCCCGGGCGCTGGTCGCGACGACCATGCACAGGGCGACGGTGCCCGCGACGGCGAGCAGCATGCCCGGATCGTTGAGCGTGACGTCGACGATCGTGCCCCACAGCCCCAGCGGGCTGTCCGCTGCGTAGCCGAGCAGGATGAAGCCGATGTGGGCCAGCATGAGGGTGAACGACGAGAAGCCCACGACGCGGTGGATGCGCGTCAGCCTGTCCTGCCCGAAGGCCTGCTCGACGAACGGCACGCGCGCCATGAGGAAGACCTGTAGGAGCAGCAGGTAACTGGCGAGCAACCCGGTGAGTCGGCCGGTCTCCGTGAGGACGCCGGCGGTCGTCGTCACGCCGGTGATGCCGCCGTTCATCACCCACAGGGCGACGACGAAAACCCCCAGCCCCCACGCTGCGCAGATCGAGGCGTCGCGCCACCAGGTGGGGATGGGGCGCGCCGACGCAGGCGTCGCGCTCGGGCGTGCAGCCGAGCGCGAACGGGGCGAGGTTCCTTGGGGCGCCGCGGGAGCAAGAGTGGTCATGCCACTGACTGTGCGCCCCGCACCCACCGTCGGCGTATGCGTCGGCTGTGGCGATCCTGTGAAGGTTTCGCGGCGCTCACGGTCGGTTCCCCGCAGCCGCTTTCCTGTCGGGAAACGACGGACGGCTCCAGCCGCGACGGATCGCCACCATCGCCGCGCGTCATGAGCTACGCGTCAGCGTGGCTCAGACGGAGCAGTGATCGCCCTCGCAGGACGGGCCGTGGTCGTGGTCAGCCTGAGCCGTGACGGCATCATCGCTCGTCGAAGCCGCGGTATCGCCGTGGAGCTCGTTCCACGTCTGTGCGAGAGCCTGCTCGAACAGCTCGACGGGCTGTGCACCCGAGATGGCGTACTTCTCGCCGAGCACGAAGAACGGCACACCGCTGATGCCGAGCGCGCGGGCCTGCTCCTCGTCACCGCGCACGTCGTCGGCGAAGTCGGTGCCCGCGAGCAGCGCTCGCACCTGGTCGGAGGGCAGTTCCAGCTCTTCGCCGAGGCGCTGCAGCTCGGTCGTGTCGCCGACCGCAACGCCCTCGGTGAAGTAAGCGCGCATGAGGCGCTCGTGCGCTTCGGTGGCGCGCCCGTGCTGGGCGGCCAGGTGGACGAGACGGTGAGCGTCGAACGTGTTGCCGAACCTGGCCTCACGCCAGTTGAACTCGAGGCCGACCTCGGCGGCGCGGGCCGCGATGTCCTCCTGGCTGCGCTGCGACTGCTCCGGCGTCATGCCGTACTTTGCGGCGATCTTCTCGACGAGCGTCGTGTCGGGCACGGCCTCGATCGTCGGGTCGAGCTCGTAGGAATGCCAGACGATCTCCACGTCGTCGGCGTGCTCGAACCCGTCGAGCGCGAGCTCGAGGTGGCGCTTGCCGATGTAGCAGAACGGGCAGACGATGTCGCTCCAGATGTCGATCTTCACGCGGGGTGAAACGTCATGAGCGTGAGTTCGATTCCTGGGTTCGACCGCCGGCTCGAGGTGTGAGGTACGGCCCGGTGTGTGAGCCGCGCTGCTCACGCCCCGGGCCGAAGCTCACAGATCGAAATCGGGTCAGGGTGTGCGCCGACGCAGGGTCAGAGCTCCGAGGGCGACGAAGCCGACGACGAAGGCCGCCACGACGCCGATATCGCTCGCGATGTCCCACGTCGCATCGCCTCTGCAGACGGCCGTCATCGCGTCCACGGCGTACGAGAGCGGTAGGACGTCGGAGACGAGTTCGAGCGCTCGCGGCAACTGATCGCGCGCCACGAGAAGCCCACACAGCAACATCTGCGGAATGACGAGGGCGGGCAGGAACTGCACGGCCTGGAACTCGGTGCGCGCGAACGCGCTGACGAAGAGGCCGAGGGCGGTTCCCAGCACGGCGTCGAGCACGGCGATCGCCCCGAGCAGCCAGACACTGCCGGCGATGTCGAGGCCGAGCGCGCCGACACTGAGGGCCACGGCTAGGGCCGCCTGCGCCCAGGCGACGACGCCGAAGGCCAGGGCGTAGCCGAGGATGAGGTCGAGCCGACCCATCGGCATCGCGAGGAGGCGCTCGAGCGTTCCGCTCGTGCGCTCGCGCAGGGTGGTCACCGACGTCACGAGGAACATGACGATGAACGGGAACAGCGCCAGCAGCCCTGGCGCGACGCGATCGAAGACGCCGCTGTCGGAGTCGGCGAAGATCCATGCGAGCAGCGTCATGAGAAGGCAAGGCATGACGAGGAGGAGCGCGAGAGTGCGGTGATCGCGGCGCAGCTGCGTGAGCACGCGTGCCGTGACCGCGAGGGTGACGCGGGGCGTCATCGAACGACCTCCAGGAAGGCGGATTCGACGGTGTCGCAGCCGGTCTCCCACTTGAGGCGTTCCGGCGTCGTGTCGGCGACGAGTGCGCCGTCACGCATGAGCAAGAGCGCGTCGCAGTGCTCCGCCTCATCCATGACGTGACTCGAGACGAGGAGTGTGACGCCGTCGTCCGCGAGTGAGCGGAAGAGGCGCCAGAGCTCCACGCGCAGCACCGGGTCGAGGCCGACCGTCGGTTCGTCGAGGACGAGCAGGGTGGGCGTGGCGAGCAGGGCCACCGCGAGGCTGACGCGGGAGCGTTGGCCGCCGCTCATGTCGCGGACGAGCTGGTCGCCGCGGGCGTCGAGGTCGACGGCGCGCAGAGCTCTCGCGACGGCGTCAGCATCCGCGCCGACGACCGCGGCGAAGAAGCGGAGGTTCTCCGTTGCGGTGAGGTCGGGGTAGACGCTGGCAGCCTGGGTGACGTACCCGATGCGTTGCCGCAGATCGGCCGCCCCTACCGGTTCGCCGAGGACGACGAGGTCACCGTTGACGTTGTCCTGGACGCCGACGACGGCCCGCATGAGCGTCGACTTTCCGCAGCCGGACGGGCCCAGCAGGCCCGTGATGCTGCCGGATGCGATCTCGAAGTCGAGACCGTCGAGGACGGTGCGCCCGCCTCGCTCCACGCGAAGGCCGCGGGCGGTGACGGCTGCGGGGCGGCTTCGGTGCGCCCCTTGGGTTGGATGCTCTCTCATAGCTCTGAGTGTGGGGTGCGGATGGGCGATAATGCGAAGGTGGTCAATTCTCGCCGCGGACGTCCGCCGGGCCGTAGCGATGCGCGTGAGCGCGTGATCGAGGCTGCGAAAACAGTGTTCATGGAAGTTGGTTACGCGCGGGCGTCGTTGCGGATGATCGCGCAGCTGGCCGGTGTTTCGCACTCGCTGGTCAATTACCACTTCGGCTCGAAGCAGGGTCTCTTCGGTGAGGTGATGTCGTTGACCCTCACGCCCTCGCAGGTCCTCGGTGAAGCGCTACGACAGCGGCCGGGTGAAACCCCGGCCATGCTCGCGCGACGGTTCGTGGGCACCGTCGTCACGGTGTGGGACGACGCGCACCTCAGCGACCCCTTCGTCGCGATGCTCCGTGAGGCGATGGCCGAAGAGAGCACGCGGAGCAACGTCGCCGAGTTCATGGAGCGGGAGGTGCTGGCCGTCGTGGCGACCCGCATCGGCGGACCGGATGCCACCGTCCGGGCCGCCGGAGTCGGCATGTGCATCGCGGGGCTCGTCATGGGGCGCTACCTGCTGCGGGTCGGTCCGCTCGCGGCGTTGTCGAAGGAGGAGATCGTGCGCGTGCTGGCGCCAATGGTGGCCGTGCACCTCCGCTGACGTCCGCCGCATCGTGGCGCCTGCCGGGCGCGCTGCCCAGCCGGTGGCACAGTGCCCATGAAGCGTGTTCCGACCTGGGTGCAGTTCGTCGCCCTGGCTTTCGCCTGGGGATCGAGCTTCCTCTTCATGAAGGTCGGATTGGAGGGGCTCTCGCCCGGGCAGGTGGTGCTCGCCCGCCTCGCGAGCGGCGCTGCGGTGCTGCTCGCCATGTGCGCCGTGAGGCGTCAGCCGCTGCCGAGGCGGAGGGCCGGGGCCATCTGCTCGTCGTCGGTCTCCTCCTGTGCGTTGTGCCCTTCCTCCTGTTCGCGTGGGCCGAGCGGCACATCTCCTCGAGCCTCGCGAGCGTCTACAACGCCACGACACCGCTCATGACGATGGCCGTGGCCATGCTCGTGCTGCCCAGCGAACCGCGCACATGTGGCAAGACGCTCGGACTCCTGCTCGGGTCCGTCGGCGTCATCGTGGTCCTCGCACCCTGGAACGGGTTGGGGCACAGCGGTCTTGCCGGCCAGCTGGCCTGCCTCGGCGCTACGGCCTGCTACGGCATGGGCTTCACCTACCTGCGCCGCTTCGTCACGCCGCTCGCCCTGCCGTCGGCCAGCGTCGCTGCGGTGCAGGTCTCGCTGGCCGCCGTCGTCATGCTGGCCCTCACGCCGATCGCCGCAACCGGCGCCACGTGACGTGGCGGGGCGCCGTCAGCATGCTGCTCCTCGGCGGCGTCCGAACGGGCCTGGCCTACCTGTGGAACACCACCATCGTGCGCGAGTGGGGCGCCACGACGGCCTCGACGGTGACCTACGTGACGCCCGTCGTCGGCGTCGTCGGCGGGCGTGCTGCTCCTCGGCGAATCCATGACGTGGACACAGCCTCTCGGCGGAGTCGTCATCGTGCTGGCCATCATGGCGAGCCGGTGGCTGTTGCGCCTGCCCGCGAAGGCGTAGAACACCTCGGTCGTCACTCGCCTCGCCGCTCAGTTACCAACAGGCTGTGCGAGTTCGGTGAGCCTGTGCGAGGTAGGAATCGCACAGGCTCACCGATCTCGCACGGTCGCGGCTAGGGCTTCGTCAGTTCGTCACCAGAGCGTCATCGACTCCCGCAGAACGCGCTCGACGTCGGCCGCCGTGATCTCGGCCGGCGCCGTGGCGAGCAGGCGCTGCTGCTTCATCGTGCCCTCGACGAGCTTGGCCACGTCGTTTTCCGAGTAACCCACGGCCGCGAGGCCGTTGGGGAAGCCGATGTCGCGCATGAGCCGACGCAGGGCATCCGGCAGCGCGTCGCGGCCGAGGTCGCGTGTGGATGTGTCCGGTTCGAGCAGCGCCGCCATCTCGTGGTGCCGCTCCGGGTTCGCGGGGTAGAGCAGTGCGAAGGCCGCCGGCGCCGTCAGCGCCACGGCCATGCCGTGCGGCACCATCGCGTGGTCGGCGTCGTACCCGTCAGGCCGGAAGTCGCGCACCATGCCAGCGATCGGATAGGCGTTCGCGTGCGGCAGGTGCACGCCCGCGTTGCCGAAACCCATGCCCGCGAACGTCGCCGCGAGCGCCATGGCCCCGCGCGCCTCGGCGTCGTGGCCGCTCTCGACGGCGGTGCGAAACGAGCCGGCGAGCAGACGTACGGCCTCGCGCGACCACATGTCGCTGATCGGGTTGGCGCCGCAGTACGGCACCCGCTCCTCGGCCTTCTTGCGGGCGAACTCGGTGTACGGCTTCGCTGTGTAGCTCTCGAGCGCGTGGCACAGGATGTCCATGCCCGACGCCGCAGTGACGCCGGCCGGCTGGCTGATCGTGAGGTCGGGGTCGATGACGGCCATGCGCGGGCGCAGCGCCGGGTGGCTGATGCCGGTCTTGACGTTCTGTTCGAGGACGTCGAGCACGCAGATCGTCGTCGACTCGCTGCCCGTGCCCGTCGTCGTCGGCACCGCGATGAGCGGCACGAGGGGCCTCGTCGGGTTCGCGCCACCGCCGACGGGCGCGTTGACGTAGTCCATCAGTTCGCCGTCGTTCGTCGTCATGAGGTTGATGGCCTTGGCGGTGTCGATGCTCGACCCGCCTCCGACAGCGACGATGACGTCCCACGGTCCGTGCTCGCGCGCCCACGCGGCGGCCTCCTCGAGGGAGGCGTCCGTCGGTTCGACGTGCGAGTCGGTGAAGACGTCGACCCGCACGCCCGCACCCTCAAGGGCCTCGACGACCGGGGTGACGATGCCCGCGGCCGCGACGCCGGGGTCGCTCACGACGGCGGCGGTCCGAGCGCCCAGCGTCGTCGCGTCGTGGCCGAGTTCGGTGACGGCTCCGGTGCCGTACTTCAGTTGCGGGCTGCCGTAGGTGAAGATCGTCTCGCTCATGGCACCGACGCTACGCGCGAGGCGAGCGCGTACACGGGTATCGGACCCCGGAAATTCAGCGCTTCGTCAGGTCCTCGGCCAACATGACGAGGATGCCGCTCGGCCCGCGCACGTAGGTGAGCGCGAAGACGTCCTGGTAGTTCGCGACGCCACGCAGCAGGTGGCAGCCGTGCCGCGCGGCGACGGCGAGCGCTTCGTCGAGGTCGTCGACGCGGAACGCCACACGGTGCATCCCGTTCTCGTGCGGCAGCGTCGGCTCGGTCGCGATCGCGTCGGGGTGGAGGTACTCGAACAGTTCGATGCGCCCCGAGCCGTC
This sequence comes from Dermacoccus sp. PAMC28757, assembly GCF_014302635.1. NCBI lineage: Bacteria > Bacillati > Actinomycetota > Actinomycetes > Micrococcales > Dermacoccaceae > Dermacoccus > Dermacoccus sp. PAMC28757. The sequence goes on from NZ_CP060292.1 coordinate 823,112, forward strand.
CGGCACCTCGAGCAGGGCGATCTTGGCGTGGTTGCCGTCGAGGCCGACTGCGGTGTCGGCCCATTCGCCGCTGACCTCGCCACGCCCGACGACGTTCAGGCCGAGGTCGGTGAAGAAGGCGACGGCGGCGTCGAGGTCGTCGACGGCAATGCCGACGTTGTCCAGGGTGATGGCCATGACCGACACGCTACCGAGGGGCGGCTGTTCCTCACGGTTCCTCGGGTGGACGCTCGTCGCCTGCTCGGGTCGAGCCGGTGCGCTGTGCGGCACCAGGCATGTCGCCTAGGCGCTCGCGGCGTCGGGCCTGGCGGGCCACCCGCGCTTGCGCTCGCTCGAGCGGCAGTTCCTGACGACGCACGCGCACCGCCTTCATCTGCTCCCGCACCGCCTCGCGCATCTGCTCGCGCGGGTAGGGGCGGCCGCCGATGATGTCACGGATGGCGTTCCAGCGCGCGTCGTACGTCGCGTCGAACCGGCGCTCGGCCCGTCGCGCGAGCCATCCGTCCTCCTTGTAGCGCCGCCGTGCCCACCATGACCCCGGCTTCGCCACGCGCACGGCGCCGATGATCCCGACGAGCGGCACGAAGACGCCGACGAGACCGGTGGGCAGCTTGCCCTTGAGAATCGTCACGACGACGAAACCGAGGTTGACGATGCCGAGCGCCGACAGCAGTGCGCCGGGCAGATCGTTGCCGGTGGGCACGACGTCGAGCGGGTTGGCGCCGATGACGAGCGCGGCCGTGATCGTCACCGCCACGATGAGCGCCGTCACCGACTGACGCCCCTCCTCCTGCCAGTACACGTCGTCGAGGTGGAGCCACATGGCGAACTCGTCGAGCGTGAGCGCCGCGCCCATCCCGAACAGGGCCGCGAGGACGTTGAGCGCGAGCCCCCGCTCGGGCAGGTAGGTGATGAGCAGCAGACCGCTGAAGAGCACCATGAGGATGCCCCACACCTGGTGGTGCACGTGGATGCCGGCGACGACGATGTTGCGGATGAGCCCGGGTTCGGCGTTCTCCTTGAGGTATGCCTCGGCGCGGTCGGCCTTGTGGCGGATGTAGCGCGTCGTCGTGCGGGTGGCCGCCGTCGTGAAGACGAACGCGATGAGCAGCCACAGGACGGCGTGGCGGCTCGGGTCGATCATGCTGCCATCGTAGGTCGGGGGCGAGTTGTGGCCCGCTGCGGCGGGTGTGGGCCGAACCGCTCCGTAGCGGGGGCGGGGCGAATATTCTCGCGGCATCGGACCGACCGAGCACCACCGACGGGGGAGCGTCATGAGCGACAACGACTGGACCAAGCGCGAGCAGGGCACGCCCGGGCAGGAGGACGACGCGACGCGTCAGTGGGGTGCCTCGCCGGCTCAGGGGAGCAACAACGCCGAGGCCCCGCACGACTCGTCCGAAGAGCGCACCCGCGCGTTCACCGCCCCCAACGAGTCAGGCGCCCAGAACACCGGCGCGACGGGACAGAACGACTCCTCGGAGGACCGCACGCGGGCCTTCACCGCTCCCAACGAGTCGGGCACCCAGAATGCCGGTGACCAGGCTCAGTACGGTTCGGCTCCCGCGGCGGGTGGCCAGAACGGGCAGCAGCAGGGTGGACAGTACGGCCAGTCTCCCTACGGCGCCAACGCTCAGGGCCAGCAGTACGGGCAGAACAACTCGTCGATCGGTCAGGGCTTCTCGAACGGACAGAACCAGTACGGCTCGCCCCAGTACGGCTCGGCGCCCCAAGGCGATGCGGGCTACGGCTCGTCGAGCCCGCAGAGCAACCAGAACCGGTACGACTCCGCCCCGCCGTCGAGTGGTCAGTACGGTCAGAACTCCTACGGTTCGACGCCGCAGGGTGGCCAGTACGGTCAGCCCAACCAGACCGAGAACGCGCAGTACGGCCAGAACCCCCAGGGTGCGAACTCGTCGATCGGCCAGGGCTTCTCGACCCATCAGAACCAGTACGACTCCGCCCCGCAGGGCGGCGGTCAGTACGGCCAGAATCAGTACGACTCAGCGCCCCAGGGCGGTGCGGGGTACGGCTCGTCGAGCCCGCAGGGAAACCAGAACCAGTACAACTCGTCCCCGCAGGGCGGGCAGTACGGCCAGAACCAGTACGGCTTCCCGGGTCAGAGCGGGCAGGGCCCCCAGAACGGTCAGCCTGGCCACAACGGACAGTACGGCCAGAACAACGCCTGGCGGGGCGGTGACGCGAACAACGCGAACAGCCCGTTCGGTGCCGGTGGCCAGGGTGCTGCCGCAGCCCTGCAGGTGAAGAACCCGGACGGGTCGCTGCGCATCGGGCGCGTCGGCTTGCTCGCCTCCCTCGCGGCGCAGTTCTTCGTCATCATCGGATGCCTCGGCCCGTGGGCCAGCGTGTGGGGCAGCTCGGTCTCGGGCATGAACGGTGACGGCGTCATCGTCCTGCTGCTGTCGCTCGCCATCATCGGCCTCGGTGTCGCGCACTTGCTCGGCAAGGTTCCGGCGAAGTTCCTGTGGGGCATCGTGGTCGCCGCGGCGATCTCCTTCATCGTCGGGCTCGTCGACTACGGCGATATCCGTGACGTCGCGTCGGTGGGCTGGGGCCTCGTGTTCGTCATCTTCTTCTCGCTCGTCTCCGGTGGCGCCGCGGCCCTCGCGGCTCTGCGCGACTGACGCCGTCACCCCTTCGGGCGTCCTGCCTTGCCGGGCGACCCGAAGGGCGGTTGGCTGATCGCATGAGTACGCACGATGAGGCCGCGGAGGCCATCGACACCGTCCTGTTCGACGTCGACGGCACGCTGATCGATTCCACCTACCACCACGCCGTCGCGTGGTCGCGCGCCTTCGCGCAGCACGACCTCCACCCGCCGATGTGGCGCATCCACCGCGCCGTGGGCATGGGCGGCGACCAGCTGGTGCCGAGCGTCGTCGGCGACGACGTCGAGGAGCGCCTCGGCGACGAACTGCGCACCGCGTGGGAGGGCGAGTACCGCCAGATGCTGCCCGACGTGCGGGCCTTCGACGGCGCGGCCGAAGCCGTGCGGGCCGTGCAGGAGAAGGGCTACAAGGTGGCGCTCGCGAGCTCGGGTAAGAGTGAGTTCACGGACGCCGCGCTCGAGAAGCTCGGGCTCACGCGGGACGACGTCGACGCCGTCACCTCCTCCGACGACGCGGACAACAGCAAACCGGAGCCGGACATCCTCGTCGCGGCACTCGAGGAGGCCGGTGGCCGACGCGGTGTGCTCGTCGGTGACGCCACCTGGGACGCCGAATCGGCCGGTCGCGTGCCGCAGCCGGGCATGCTCTGCGTCGCCGTCCGCACCGGCGGTTTCTCCGCCGCAGAGCTGAAGGACGCGGGCGCGGTGGCCGTGTACGACGCCGTCACCGACCTGCGCGACGGTGCGTGGATCGACGAACTCGCCTGAGGCTCACGGGTTGTCTCCGGTGCGTGGCATGGTGTGATGCATGGCCGACCTCACCGAACCCTGCCCCAACTGCGGAACGATGATGCGCTGGGAAACCTCCCACGAACGCTGCGACGGCTGCGGCTGGATCCGCCCGTGCTGCGAGGGCGCCCCCTGCCCGAGCTGATGCCGCACGCCGTCACGACGTGAGCCGATCGTGGCGTTCGAGTGGTGTTCACCGCCGCTGAGGAGGAAGGTGGACGCCATGTCGACTCACGAAGGCGGCGACGAACGCAGTTCGTCACCGAGTCCAGAGCAGCAGAACGACACCCGCCACGACGAGCCGGTGCGCACGTGTGCGTCGCCCCCGGAGGGGCCCGCGACGAGCACCGAGCCGGGCGCCGACCACCTCGAATCCGGCCTCAAGCCGCGTCACGTCACGATGATCTCCATCGCCGGCGTCATCGGCGCGGGCCTGTTCGTCGGGTCGGCGAACGCGATCAAACTGGCCGGGCCCGCCACCATCATCAGCTACGCGGCTGCAGGTCTCGTCGTCGTCCTCGTCATGCGGATGCTGGGCGAGATGGCCACGGTCAACCCCGACACCGGGTCGTTCAGCGTCTACGCCGACCGCGCGCTCGGCAAGTGGGCGGGCTTCTCCATCGGATGGCTCTACTGGTGGGCCTGGGCGCTCATCATCCCCGTCGAGGCAACGGCCGGGGCGACGATCCTGACGAACTGGATCGACTGGCCACAGTGGGTCTTCGCCTTCCTCATCACGGCGATCCTCACGGCCACCAACCTCGTGAGCGTCGGCAACTACGGCGAGTTCGAGTTCTGGTTCGCCCTCGTCAAGGTCGTCGTCATCATCGCGTTCATCGCCGTCGGTGTGCTCGCCATCCTCGGTCTGCTCCCGACGAGCGATGTCTCGGGCGTTCACGGCCTCACCGCCCACGGTTTCTTCGGTGACGGCCTCGGCGGCATCTTCGCCGCCATGCTCACGACGACCACCACCTACCTCGGCACGGAGATCGTGACGATCGCCGCGGCCGAGTCGAAGAACCCCGTCAGCGGCATTCGCCGCGCGGTCAACAGCGTCATCTGGCGCATCTCGATCTTCTACCTGGGCTCGATCTTCGTCGTCGTGGCTCTCGTCAACTGGCGCAGCCCGCAGCTCGCGGAGGTCGGTTCGTACCAGTTCACCCTCGAGACGATCGGCCTAGGGCAACTGACGACGGTCCTCGACCTCGCGATCCTCACCGCCGTCGCGAGCTGCCTCAACTCAGCGCTCTACACTGCGAGCCGCATGGCGTTCAGCCTCGGCCAACGCGGTGACGCTCCCGGCGCTTTCGGACGGACGAACAGCTGAGGCGTTCCTGTCGCGGCGATCCTCGCGAGCGTCGTCGTCGGCTTCGTCTGCGTCGGACTCAACTACGTCCTGCCGGACAAGATCTTCGGCTACCTCTTGTCGACGGCCGGCTGCGCGGCGCTCTTCGTGTACCTGTGCATCTCGTTCACGCAGCTGCGCTCGCGCCGTGCGATGGATGCCGCCGGCGTGGCCGTCCGGGTTCGCATGTGGCTCTTTCCGGGCCTCACGTATGCGACGATCGCGTTCATCGTCCTCGTGCTCGTCATGATGGCGTTCGACTCGGAGCAGAGCCAGAACCTGTGGTTCAGCCTCGCCGTGGCCGCCGTCGTCCTCGTGGCGTCGTTCGTGCGTCACGGGTTCAGCGGCGGTAGCGACCGCGAGATCGTCGAGGCCGCCGAGGAGGGCATCGCCGAGACCTCCGATTCGGTCTGACGACTGACACCGACACCGCGACCCCACAAACTCGTGGGACGCGGCAGACTCGACCCATGAGCACCTACGTCATGTTCCTGCGCGGTATCAACGTCGGCGGCATTCGCGTGCCGATGCCCGAGTTGCGGAAGGTGCTCGCCGACGCGGGGTGCCGCGACGTGACGACGTGGCTCGCCACGGGCAACGTCCGCCTCGACTTCGACGGCAGTGCCGAGGAGCTCAAGCAGGTGGCCGAGCGGGCCATCGGGGACGCGTTCGACTACGAGGCGTACGTGCTCGTGCGTGACGCCGAGTCGCTGCGCGAGCTCGTCGAGAGCTGGCCGTTCACGCCCGACGAGGCCCACCACCGCTACATCGTGCTGGGCGGTGGCAGTGCCTTCGAGGCAGCCCAGGCTGCGATCGATGCGGCGCCCACCGACGAGCACGTCGCGGCGTTCGGGGAAGACCTCTACTGGCGTTGTCTCAAGGGCTCGACGACCTCGACGCCCGTGGCGAAGCTGCTCGCGAAGCGGGAGTACAAGGCGACGACGACCACGCGCAACCTCAACACCCTCGAGAAGATGGTGCCCGATCAGGCCTGACGGTGGAAGGGGCGTCGGAAGTCGGGAGTCGTCAGGCCCTGCGCCTCGAACTCGGCCTCGGCGATCGACGTGCCGTCACGCTTCGCGAGGTGGTTGACCTGCGCTCTGCGCGCCTGCCACAGCACACGACTCGAGACGAACTGCCCCAGCACGGCGCCGGCGCCGATGGCGATGGACGTGGCAAGGCCCTCGAAGAGATGGGCCGCCGCACTGGCATCGTGGTTCACGAACCCGGCCAGAGCCTGGTAGAAGGCCATTCCCGGCACGAGGGGGATGACGGCGATGTCGAGGGCCCCCGAGGCAGGCCAGTTCATGGGGCGAGCGAGGAGGACCGTGAGGATGCCGAGCACAGTAGCGGCGGCGGCCGTAGAACTCATGCCCGAGACACCCGAGCGATCGGACACGGTGTAGACGAGGTGCCCGAGGGCGCCGAGGAGGGAGAACAGAATGATGCTGCGCGGCCCCGCCTGGCAGTACACGGCGTAGCCGGCGGCGATGAGGACGGCAGCGACCGACGTCTGGGAGAGATCCAACGCCGGCTGCACGGCGGTCAGTTCGAGCGATTGTCCCGCCTTCTCGGCAAGGGTGAGGCCACCCATCGTCCCGACGACGAGTCCCGTGGTGAGCAGGGCGGCTTCGATGAGTCGGCCACATGCGGTCAGGAGCCAGCCGGTGAGGAGATCCTGCACGGCGCTCACGGAAGCGCTGCCGACAAGTTGCGTGACGATGGACGCCGTGATGACGACACCGGGCTGCGTGAGCGGTGTCAAGGCGAGCGCGAGGCTGGCTGCACCGACGGCGAGGACGCTGCTCAGCACACGCGCGTAGAACGGGGGGAGCATGATGCGGCTCGCACCGGTCGAGAGGAACTCGGTGAGCACCGCCGTCGCGGCCGCCACGATCGCAGCGGCGAGATCCGCCCCGAGCAACCACGCGAACCCCATCGCCATGAGGAAGGCCCCCATCAACCGGAGGGTCAGACGAGAGCGACCGTGGTCGATGATGAAGTTGAGCTTCTCGAACGCTTCCAGAACACCGACGCGCCCCGTCACCGTCTCCCCCACGAGGTCCTCGATGGCCGTCAACGTGGGGATGTCGAGTTCGACGGATCCCACGTTCTTGACGAGGGTCACCGGTTGCAGTGTCTCGGACGGTACGTAGCCCAGCGTGATCTGCCCCATCGTCACGTTGACCGTGCAGTCGGGGTAACCGTTGGTGCGCGCCAGTGCGAGGAGGGCCCGTGTGACGACCTCCGAGGACGCGCCATTGCGCAGGAGTGACTCCCCGATCCGCAGAGCGAAGGAGAAGAGGTCGTCAGCGCTCGCCGTCGCTGAACTGCGCGCTGTGCGCTCGGGAGGGCTGGAACTGGGCAAGGATGTCACCGTCTCGACGAAGGTTGGGTCGGCCGGGGTGCCGTGGCATGCCGCGGCACTGGAGTCGTGGTTGCCGACCTCATCGCAAGGGTAGGGCCACGACGCAGCATCGGGCCGTGTCGGACCGGCCCGTTAGGGTGTGCCGCATGCCGACGTCATCCCAGTCACCGCTTCGCAGCGTCGCCGTCTTCTGCGGCTCCACGCCGGGCAAGAATCCCGGCCTCATGGACGCCGCCTACGAGGCGGGGCGCGTCATCGCCGAGCGTGGCCTCGTGCTCGTCTACGGCGCGGGCGGCGGGGGTCTCATGGGCGCGGTGAGCCAGGGTGCCCTCGACGCCGGCGGCGAGGTCGTCGGTTTCATCCCGACGCTCATGGTCGAGCGCGAGTGGGGTCGCAGCGACCTCACGGAGTTCCACGTGGTCGACACGATGCACACCCGCAAGGCAGGCATGGCCGAGCGGGCCGACGCCTTCCTCGCCCTGCCCGGCGGCCTCGGCACGCTCGAGGAGATCTTCGAGGTGTGGACCTGGCGCACCATCGGTTACCACTCGAAGCCCGTCGGCTTCCTCGACGTCGACGGTTTCTGGCGGCCGCTGCTCGACGCGCTGCGGGGCATCAGTGACGCAGGGTTCGTGCGCGGCAGCGTCATCGACGACGCCGTCGTCGAGCCGACCATCGAGCGGGCCCTCGACGCCCTCGCCGCGCGATGCACGGTGACCGGCCAAGAACTGCGCCCCGGTTTCTGAGCACGGTCGCCTCAAGGAGGGGTCTCATGAGTGACGAGGAGTGGGTGCGCTCGCGCCTTCCCGTGCGCACCATCGAGGCCTGGCCCGAGGTCCGCGAGCGGCTCATCGCGCACTCGCTCGAGGACGATGAGGTCGTCGAGTGGCCCGGCGAAGAAGCCGACGACTCACCCGAGACCGCCGGGACGCCCGAGCCGGCAGCGGCCGAGCAGGCCGCCGAACCCGACGACGGCCTCACCGACTTCCAACGTCAGTGGTTGTCGCTGGAGGAGCCCGAAGAGGACGAGTCCGAAGCGCCGCTCGAACCCGGCTACCACTGGTGGGAGGGCATCCCCGCCGTCCGTCAGTTCCTGCTCGAGGGGTTCACGCCCGGCCCCGCAACGGTGCTGCTCGGCGAGAACGGCAGCGGCAAGTCGACGCTCGCCGAGGGCATCGCCATGGCCTACGGCCTTGCGCCCGAGGGCGGTTCGACGGGCAGCAGGCACCGCACGCGCAACACCGAGGCCGGTCTCGGTGATCAGCTGCACATCGTGCGCAACGCCGGTGCGGGCAAGGGCGGCTACTTCCTACGCGCCGAGACGATGCACTCGTTCTTCAGTTACCTCGAGGACAACCCGGGCAAAGATCCCGAAGAGCCGCTCTTCCACCAGCTCAGCCACGGCCAGTCGTTCGTCGCGCTCGTGGAACTGAGGTTCAAGCCGAAGCGGCCCGGCCTCTACGTGCTCGACGAGCCGGAGTCAGCCTTGTCGTTCGACAACCAACTGCGCCTCCTGCGTCACCTCACCGCGCTCATGGGCACGGGCAGGCACCAGATCCTGCTCGCCACCCATTCACCGATCCTCGCGGCGCTGCCGGGCGCCACCATCATCGAACTCGACGATCGGGGCTTGCGCGAGGTCGATCACGACGACGCCGGGCTCGTGCGGCAGTGGCGTCACTTCATGAACGATCCGGCTTCGTTCCTCGAGTCCTGACGCAGGCGAGCGGCGCCCGAGCGAAGGCCCGGGCGCCGCTCACGCGGGGATCAGAGCTTGCCGGTGGTCGCGTAGGCACGCAGCTGCGTCAGCGAGCCGTTGAAGATGTTCGTGTCGTAGCCCTTCGCATCCAGCGCGGCGTTCTGCCAGATCGCGTGCTTGCGGTTCTGTGACGACCACATGGTCGGCAGCGGGCCGACCGAACTGCTGTAGCGCGCGAGCCACAACGGGTTCTGGGCGAGAACGGAATCCTTGACGACGACGGCCTGCTGCGTCGTTCCGGTCTGCGGGAGCGTCCCGTTCGAACCTGCGGCACTCGCATCGGTGCCGACGCAGCGGTTCCACCAGATCGAGGCGGTGTAGATCATCGGGTTCACGCCGGTACGCGTGCGGTACTGGGTGACGAAGTCGTTGATCCACGTGCGCATCTGCGTCTGGGTCATGTCGAAACACATGGAGCCGTAGGGGTTCCACTCCATGTCGAGGGCCCCGGGCAGGGTCTTGCCGTCGTTCGACCACCCGCCGCCGTTCGACACGAAGAAGTCGGCCTGCTGCGCTCCGGTGGCGGACGAGGGATTCGCGAAGTGGTAGGCACCGCGGATGATGCCGTTGTCGTACGCGCCGGTGTACTGCGAGGCGAACTTGGGGTTCTTGTAGTAGTCGCCCTCGGTGGCCTTGGTGTAGAGGAAGGCCGCCCCGGCTTCCTTCCACCCGGCCCAGTCGGACAGGACCGTGTGGCCGCTGATGTCGATGCCTGCGACGCTGGTCGGCTCGCTCGGCGTCACATCGCCGCTCGGGGGCGTGACGACGGTGGTGCCGCCGGTGGTGGCATCGGTGGTGGCATCGGTGGTCGGGTTGGTCGGGATGGGCTTGACGACACCGAGCGAGGGGGAGGTCACGTTCGGCTTCTGCGAGATCTCGATGTGGCCGGAGAACAGCGGCACGCGAGAGTTGTAGTCGATCTCGTACTGCCACTTCTTCGTCACCGCGTTGAGCTTCACGCCGGAACGCCACGTCACCTTCGCGCCGAAGGTTCGTGCCTGGAGCGAGGCGACCCGCGCCTTCTCGACGGTTTCGGCTTCGGCCTTCGTGGAGTAGGAACCGTTCACCTTGAACGAGTGCGCACCGGCGATGAGCGGTGCGGGTGCGACGCCCAGCTTGGTGTCCCCGTTCCAGATGGCACGCGCCCGGTTGTAGCTCACGTCGTAGAGGTAGCCGGTCTGACGGCCGGCACCCGTGCCGGCGTCGATGCGGTGGCAGGCGCCGGCCTTGATGCTCGTGCCCTTGTATTTCTTGATCGTGGAGATGGCTGACGTGCGGGCCTTCTCGCAGGCGGCCAGCGTGCTCGAGTGCGACTGCTGGTACAGCCCGTGACGGAAGGTGTAGTTGGCAGCGGCCTGTGCGGGCGCTGCGGCGGGGACGAGCAGACCGAGGCTCGCGGTGGCGAGCACGACGGAACGGGAGAATGACGGCACGGTGAGAGGCTTCCTCGTCAGGGGCGGGGGAAGAGATCCGTCGCCCACATGAATCGCAGTGGGAAGGCTGCGGATTCGAAGGTAGGGATCGCGTGCGCCCAAAGAGACCCAACGGTTTGAATCGTTATCGAGGCGCGATGTGATCGAGACCGTAGCGCGACAGTCGGTAGGCAGACCGAATGGGTGGCCAGGCACCTCGGCCGACCCTTCGGGCCCTTCGGTGGCTCAGCTCGCGCTACTGGCGGCCTTCGAGGGCGGGCGCAGTTCGTAGACGGAGACCGTGGGCGAACTGAAGATCGTGGTCGTGAGGTCGGCCAACTCCGGCGAGACCCTCGACGCGCGGGAGTCGGCGTAGAGGTATCGCACTCCCCGTGCGGCGAGAGCGTCGAGCACCTGACGATCCGGAGCCGAGAACGCTCGCTCGTTCTGGGCGAACGCCGTCGTGTCGTAGTACGGCTGGTACATGTAGCGGTAACCGCCCACACCGTTCCGGATCCGGGCGCTGGAACTGTAGGCCCAGGCCCCGATGTCGACCGGCGAACGCGTGATGGCCGACACCCAGAAACCCCGTGCATCGCAGTGATCGACGGTCACGACGGCCGCACAGTGCACGTTGGTCGCCACGAGTGACGACTCCGGGTTCGCCTGCGCAAGGGCGCGACCCGCCTCGAGTTCGTCCTCGGTGAGTGGAGAGGTGGCGGTCGGCGGATTGGCGGGCTTGACCACCGGGGCGTATTCGGGGGTCATCGTGTACGCAGTGGCAAGGACGGGGGCAGCCAGGCTGTAGCCGAGAACGGAAGCCCCCAGTGCGAGTGCGGCCCGCGGGTGCCGCTTGCGGCGCGCGAGCAACACGATGCTCACGAGGGCGAGCAGGAGGACAACACCGGCGATCGGGGCCATACGCGACATCCGAAGCGGCGCGAGGTGCTCGTAGACGGACGTGCGTTGCCACACGAGGGCCACACCGAACGAGGCGCCGCCGATGATTCCAGCGGCTAGGGCCACCGCCCGCGTGTCGGAGCGTCTGCGTGCCCCGTTGACCAACGCGACGAACCCCCAGGCGATGAAGACCGCCGACACGGGCTGCAGCCCGCGCATGAAGTAGACCTGCGACAGGGAGGGGTGAGCGAGCGCGAACATGGCCGCCACGGCTACCAGGAACATACCGATGAACATCGAGCGCGCCACGACGTCGTCGATCGCCGCCACGAAGAGGATGACTGCGTAGGTCGCGAGCAACGCCACGACGAACAGAGCGAGCACGTCGAAACCTGGCTCGCGCCCCATCTTCTGAAGGGCTCTCCACGGCCGCAGCTGGCGGGCGGTGGCACCGAGCAGGAAGATCGAACCACCGCCGCCGCCCGCGAAGAGAGGCGCCGTGCCGACGACGACGGCGCCGCCGACTGCCCCCAGGACGACCGGCCGGACGACACCGCGGCGTCGCCATATGGCGTGGAGGGTGACGACGCCCAAGCCGCCCATGAGCGTCGGCAGGATCGAGACCTTTGTGCCTGGCCCCATGAGCGCCAGCAGCAGGCCGAGCCCCGCGAGGGGCACCGGAACGCGAGGCGCTCGCAGGATGACGATGACGACCCAGGTGAGCAGCAGGCACAACGGCAGGCTGAACACGTGCGATGGACTGGCCCAGAGGAGCGCGGTCGTCGCACCGGTGTTGATGGCCTTGCTGAACAGCGCCACGGGAGGGACGGCGATGAGCACGGGTGCGAGGGCGGCGACGAGCGCCGAACGGGAGAGGGCGAGACCCATCTCGTAGGCCAGGCCCAGCGTCGCAAGAGCGACGGGGATGAACCAGACCACGACGGAGACGGCGTCGACGTCTACGCCGCCGGCGAGGCTCAGGGCGGCTCCGTGGGCGTTACTGAACCAGTGGTAGGAGAGCATCCCCTCGGCCGCAGACTGCGGGTCGGTGGGTGGAACCTGGTTCATGGCGGCCGCAGAGATCGCGACGTGCCACTCCATGTCCTGGTACCAGCGCAGGTGATGATCGAGGGGCGTGATGCGCCAGAGGGAGACCGCCAGGGAGCGCACGGCCACGGCGCTGCTCACGAGGAGAGCGCCGATGGCCCACCAACGGGTGCGGGGCAGCGGCGCGGCCGGCACGTCATCGGACAGGGGGTCGAAGCGCCGGAAGATGACCTCCCACAGCGCCGCGAACGCCAGGGGCGTCGCGAGGACGAGCCACGTCTGCCCGGTTGCGACGCCGACAGCCCAACCGAGAAGCTGCGCGGCCAGGCCGGTGGTGAAGGCGACGCTCCACCGTCCGACGCGCGTGAGCGTGGTGAAGCGGCGTGTGATGACGAGACCGGGACCGAGAACGGTGAGGCCGTAGGCGAGGACGAGACGTGCGATGTCGGGCCAGGAAACACCCGCCCGGTTGACGATGTACGCCCCGGCGAGAAACGTGAGGGCACCCACAGCATCGGCGGCGTCGGGACGGCGAGAAAGTCGGCGCGAGCCAGGGGTTTTCACGGACACACACCGCAGTATAAGAATTGCCATCGCGGCGTTCCTGCGTCGGCGCGCCGCCACCCGGAACGCACTCGAGCGCCCCCCGGGGACGGGGGACGCTCGAGTGACGCTGACGGGGGAGGTCAGCCGGCGTGCTTCTGCAGCGTGGCTCCGATGGCCGGCAGCGATTCCTTGATGAGGTCGGCGGCCTTGCCGCGCATGCTGCCGTAGACCTTCGAGATCTGGTCGCGGCTCGTGGCCTGAGCGCGGGCGTCGGCAACCTTGAGGATGTCGGCGGTCACCTCGTCGCCGCGGCCGGCGAGGTAGGCGCCGAAGTCGCCCTGGCCGCCGAACTGCTCCCAGTACGGGTCGAAGATGGCGGTGATCTGCTCGAGGTTCTCGTTGAGCACCTTCGGCACGTCGGCCTTCTTCTTGGCGGCGGCGTAGCCCGTCTTGATGGCGGCACCGGAGAGGCCGCGCTTGTTCGAGACCTCGGTGTCGATCGTGGCCGCGAGGTCGGCGGAGACAGCGGGGCGCACGGCGGGGGCGAGGAGCTTCTCGGACAGAGACATGGGATGCCTTTCTGACGGGGTAAACACTGCGCTCACCATAGCCGCCGCGGGTGACAGCGCCGTCGCGGGTGAGGCGCGCGGTCGAACGCGGCTCGGCGGAACGCCGCGGTTGTCACCGGGCCGTGGCAGTCTTGATTCATGACGACGAGAACAGCGAACTTCTGCATTGACTGTGCCGACCCGCGGGCCTTGGCCCTGTGGTGGGCCGACGTGGTCGACGACTTCGAGGCCGGCGAGCAGGACGAGTGGACCGACGAGGAGGCCTGGTTGGCCGGCCCCGTGGGGCGAGACCTCGTGTTTCTCAAGGTGCCCGAACCGAAGCAGGTCAAGAACCGCATGCACGTGTGCGTTCGCCCGGTCGACACCACGCGTGACGAGGAGGTTGAGCGTCTGCTCGCCCACGGCGCCACGATGGTCGACGATCTACGTCAGCCTGACGAGGGCTGGGCAGTGCTCGCCGACCCGGAGGGCAACGAGTTCTGCGTCCTCACCGCGGACGCGGAGCGCTGTGGCGTAGCTCAGGGCTGAAACGCTTGGGCCACTCGTGGCACAGTGACGCCATGAGCGCGCTGCCGAGTTTCGTGCCGAGCACACCCGTCGAGACGTCGCGCCTGCGTCTGCGCCCGATGACGAGCGACGACGTCGCGGCGGCCGCGGCGATTCGCGCCCAGCCCGAGGTCTGCGCCTACCTGAGCCACGGTGCGCTTACGCCCGCCCAGCTCGAGGCCAGGCTGCGTCTCCGGATGGCCCGCACGAACCTGGCCAACGACACCGAGTCCGAGGTGCAACTCGTCGTCGAGGCGCTCGGTGAGGAAGGCGACGCGGCCGTCGTCGTCGGCGACTGCGGCTTCAAGGTGGCACGCGCCTGGACGCAGAACGACGCACCTACCGAGAGCCTCGTTGCGCGCATCCACTACGCGATGTCACCCCTCGTGGCAGGGCGCGGTCTGGGCACGGAACTCGTCGGAGCGCTGGTCACCCACCTGTTCGCCGAGCCGCACGTGCACCGCATTCAGGCCGACGTGTTCGCCGACAACGTCGCGTCGCGCACCGTGCTCGAACGCAACGGTTTTCGTCAGGAGGGCTACTTCGTCGACGACGGCATCATCGACGGCAAGTTCGTCGACGCGTGCCTCTACTCGCTTCTGCGCCGTGAGTGGGAAGGCGGTCAGGCCGCGGGGCGGTGACGCTTGAGCTTGCGCCACAGCCACGTCTCCGGCACGTGGGCGCCGGTCGCGATGTACTCCGCCGCAGCGTCCGAGTACTGCGTTTCGTGCAGCGCGAGCAGCCCCGAACGGTGCCCGACGACGAGCAGGTGGTCGTCGGTCGTCACGGCCGTCGACTCGTCGGGCGCGAAGATGTGTTCACCGTTGCGCACGAGGACGAGCGGTACGAGCGGGAGGTGCTCGTCGCGGCCGTCGGGGCTCTTGAGGATCTGCCCGACGGTGAGTTCGTCGTGCAGCAGCCAGCGGTGAAGCGCGGGTGAACCCTGCGCGGACAGGTCGACGAGCAGGCGCTCCTTGCCTGTGTGGCCGCAGTGCGCGGTGAGGCGGGCCATGATGCCCTCGGCGAACTCGTTGGGCTGCTGAACGGCGTACTCGACGAAGCTCCAGAACAGCGGCGTGATGACGCGGGCGAGGCTCTCCTGGGCGACGAGCTCCGTGGGCGTGAAGACGGAGTCGATGTCGAGCGCACTCACGAGCGAGGCGCGGGCGTCCGACTGCTGCAGCACGGCGACGAAGAGGTCGGAGCGCTCAATCTTGGCGCGCTCGGCGAGTGCGAGGTTCGTCGTGTCGTTGTTCGTGCCGACGACGAAGCCGTTCGCGTTCGACACGTCAGGGTGGCCGTCCTTGGGGTCGACCACGGTGACCTTCATGCCGGCGCGCGTGAGGTCGTTCGTCACTTCCTCGGAGAACTCACCGTCGGCGCACACCACCCAGCTGCCGCCGGGTTGGGGCAGGAACGGCTTAGGCATCTCGTCGTCGCGCGGGTCCATGAGCCACTTCACGAGGGCGTACGTGGCAGGGCGCTGCAGCGCGAGAACGAGGTAGGCGCCGTACCGGTCGCTCGGGTTGATGACGGCATTCGGCGCGAAGTCATCCATGCGTTCCTCGACGACGCGGTCCATGCAGCGTGCGATGACGCTCGTGCCGGGGCGCAGCAACGTCGTCGCCATGACGACGGCGAGGTTGTCGGTGTCGTCGTCGGTGAGGGCCAGCACGCCCTCGCAGTGCAGATTGGCGAGCCCGGCCATGCCGAGCACGCTGGGCAGGCTCGCGTCGGCCTCGAGCGCAGGGACGTCGCTCTGCAACTCGTCCGTGGCGATCCGCTGGATGCGGTCCTCGCTGCGGTCAATGACGACGAAGCGCCGCCCCGCCTCGTCGAGTTCGCGGCAGACCTGACGCCCGGCCTGACCGTACCCGCAGACGATGAGGAACGGCTCGCGGATGCGCTTGACCTTGCGGCGGAAACGCTGCATCGCGACGGCGTCCTGGAAGCTCGCCGATTGAAGCAGCGACAGCAACGTACCGATGGCGTACGCCCAGCCGACGACCGTCATGAAGATACAGACCGTCACCCACATCCGCTGGGCGGTGGTGAAGGGCACGATCTCGCCGAAGCCAATCGTCGAGGCGGTGTAGGAGATGAAGTAGAACGCCTCGAACGGCGACAGGTGGGTCGCGTTTCCGTTCGCGTCCTTGCCCGGGATGATCGACAGCCCCAGCACGGAGATGGCGAACACCGTCGTGATGAACACGAGCGGCGAACGCATCCGGCGGATGACGATGAAGATCGCGTCGGTCGACGGTGCCTCGTCGGGGATGCGCACGGGCCGCCGCAGCCGGGTGCGGTGCCGGTGGCTGTGACGGGCGAAGAAAGCGAGCATCGCGCTCATGGGGCGCAGGGATTCAGCGTCGGCGGTAGGAGATGGTCTCGGACACGAGCAGCACGACGCTGACGACGTTCGCCAGGAGCGCGCCACCGGAGAGCGAGACGATGCTGGCCGTCGTGCCGGGGTCGTTCTCGTATCCGCCGGCGAGGACGTAGAACGCTGCGGCAGAAGCGAGCTGGAGGACGGCGACGAGCGACGTGGCGAGGTGGATGGCGCCGATCTGCGTGCGGTCGCCGAACTTCAGTACGAGCGCGATGAGGTTGACGAAGATCGCGACGTACAGCTCGTTGACGTTGTGCAGCTTCGGGTCGCTCATGTCGCCGATGAAGAAACCGAAGTTCATCGTGGCGGCCAGCAGCACGAAGAAGCCGAAGACGACTTTTTCGAGGTTCATGCCTGAAAGCGTACGGCGTCGAACGGTCCGCCCTCTAGCGCGGTGCCGATGGGAAGGTTCCTCACGGTGGGCTCGCGCTCGCGGGCTACTGCTCCGGGGTGACGAAGTAGGAGTCGTCCATCGCAGGGTGCGGCGCGATGGGAACGACCTGCATGCGCACGCGCTCCTCGGCCCACCGTCGCTGCTCGACGGTCTCGCGTGCGTCGTTGACGGCCTCGCACTGCTCGGCGTCGAGGTAGAACTCGAACTGCGTGGCGCGGGCGTCGAGGCGCGCGAACTTCTCGTAGTCGTGCCCCTCGTGGGCTGCCGTGACGAGCTGTTGGACGACACGCTCGATCGTCGAGCGGCGCATTCGACGAGCCAGCTGCGGCAGGATGTCGATGCGCCCGTCCTCGCTCACGATGATGACCATCGAACCCTTGCCGCGCCCCGCGAGGTAGCGGATCGCCGAGTTGTACCGAGCGCCGCGCGAGATGTCGCCGGTGCCCGTGGCGGCGCCGTCGAGGATGACGCCGACGGCGTGGCAGTGACCCTCCGGGCTGACGAGCACCGCGCCGTCGATCTTCGTCAGGGCGTGGAACGCGTTCGGCCCGAGGCGGGTCGGCTCGACGGTGTACGCCTGCGGGAGAAGGCGTTCGCCCTCGGCGCGAGCATCGGGGTGGACGACGAGCATCGTGCCGTGCTGCTGACGGATGCAGGCCTGGGCCATGTCCCACAGGATGTTCGCGTGCTGGTCGGTGGCCTCGGGGAAGACGCGCCGCACGGTGTGCACGAACGTGTCGGCGTCGACGAGGTCGCGAGGCAGCGTGGGCTGGCCGTTGTCGACGCGAAGGAACGGCGTCGTCGCGTGCCACAACTCCCACGAGCCGTTACCGACGACACGCACGGTGAAGCAGCGCTCGTCTGCCGGGTCGTAGGAGTCTACGAGGGTGCCGAGGCCGTACACGTTGCGCCCGTCGCACAGGAGCTCGAGGCCCGGGCCCGTCATTTCGAGGGCCTTGCGGAAGGCGCGGGGCACGGACACGGCCACCTCGTGCTCGAACGCGACATCGCAGCGAACGGCCCCGTGGCCGGGTTGGGCGAGCACGAGGGTGCCGAGGCTGGCGCGCCCCTCGTAGGTCTGAGCCGAGACGGCGTCGAGGGCATCACGCAGGCCGAGGGCGAACTCCTGCCCCGCGCGCGACGCGCACCCGTTGACGAAGGTGTCTGCGGCAGAACGCAGCACGGCACCTGCGTCGATGCCGATGAGGGAGACGGGGTGCTTGCGGTCGAGTTCGTGGCTGGCCGCGCGCAGGACGTCGTCGATGACGGCTTCGGGAAAACAGGCCGCGGCCGCGAAGCCGTCGATCGTCGTGGTCGACAGTTTCGGCAGTTCGGCCCACGGCTCGCTCGACACGGCAAGCACGGGGAAGACGCGGTGGTCGTCGACGACGACGCTCATCCCGACGAAGAGCCTGCGGTCGTCGAATCGCGCTGCGGCCTCGAGTGCTTCGAGGAGCACCTGACGGCGGCAGCCCTCCCGCAGCGCGGTGAGGTAGTGCTCGGGATGCCATTCCTCGTCGGCGGCGTGGGGCACCCCGGCCGCCACCGAACGGGCCTCGGGGCAGGAGGCCGGGCAGGTTGTTCGGCGCTGCTCCTCGAAGAGCGCGTCGGCGCGGCCGAGGAGTCCGGCGAGCGGTTCGACGTCGAACGCGTTGCGCTCGGGCTCGACGAGGACGGCGTCGCTGCCGTCGACGGGGAAGCCGATGAGGAAGCCACGTGGGTCGAGTTCGACGCCGGCGCGGTCGAGCGCTTCGTCGGCGAGTCGTTCCATCGACCACCGAAGCTCGCCCTGATCACCCCACAGGGACGCAGCACCACCCCGAACTGCTTCCATGGCAGGCATTTTCGCACGCCGATTTCGGTGCGAAGACCCGCGTCCCACGCGGTGGATCCCGGTGGGCTCCGGCATCGGTCAGAGAACGGCCCCCGGCTCGCGGCTACCAGGTGCGAAGAACCAAAACTGCGCGCGTCCCAGGCGAACCCGGGACGCGCGCAGCGTCAGTCGTCGTGCGTGCGGTCAGCGCAGCGTGTCGCCGTGGGGACCGTCCTCCGGGAGGCCGTCACCCACGCGGCGCACCGCGTTCTCCTGCTCGGCCTCGCCGCTGAGGGCGGTGACCTCCGGGTGGGCCAGTGCCTCGCCCGTGTCCGCGTCGTCACCGAAGTCGCCGTTCACGGAATTGATCTCGGGATCGGTCACGGCTGCGTTGTCGATGTCGGCGTTGCGTACGTCGCGCGCGCCGGCGTCGTCACCGAAACCGTCGGTGGTGGTGCGGTTCTCGCCGAGACCGTCGGCCTCGCCGTGGACGGAGTTGATCTCCGGGTCCGTGACAGGCTCGTTGTCGTCGACGGAGTAGGCGGTGTTCGGGTCGAGCGAGCTCGTCGGTGCGTCGGCGCCGACCGCACGATCGACGGCGCTCTCGCCGCCGAACTGGTCGTCGGCCGTCTGCAGGCCGTCCTGTCCGATGGCGCGGTCGATGGCCTCTTCGCTGCCGACCGCCGTGTCGCCGAAGTCACCGGTCGTCGTGCCTGCAGCGCCGGTGGCGGCGCCCGTGGCAGACACCTTGTCGACGCCGGTCATGGCGGCATTCTGCGCCTTGGCGACCTTGTCGGCGTACTTGCCGCCGGTCTTGTCGTTGACGGTGGCGCCGGCCTTCTGGACGGCCTCGGCGATCTTCTCGCGGTTGCCGTCGGCCGCGGCGGCGGCCTTCTCCTTGGCGAGCTGAGCCTTCTGGTCGAGGCCGAGTTCGGCTGCCTTGGCCCTGAGCTTGTCGGTGAATCCCATGATCGTCTCCCTGGTGGGTTCGATGGAAGGTCTTACCTGTCGTAACGAACCCTGCCACGCGGATGTTCCGGGCACCAGAGGCAATTGGCCGGGATGCCGGGCCGGACGGACGATGCGCCGACACCAGCCGACGCAGGTCGCTGCCGGCGCCGCCTGCAACGGATCTCGACTGGTCGATGGCTCGGTGCATTCGTCGGCCCGGCGCCCGCGGCGATGACGGCCCGAGCCACCCGCATCGGGGGCGCCAGGGGCGGGCAGCAGCGTCAGTCGAGCTCGCGCACCGCATCGGCAAGGGCGGGCATGGCCCGCTCCATCGTCGCGAGCGTCGTGACGAAGCCGTCCTGACCGCCGTACCAGGGGTCGGGCACGCCGTCGCCGGGCTCGGCCTCGGGGTCGTAATCGGTGAGGAGGACGACGTGGTCAGGCAGGTCCCCGCCGTAGATGTCGCGCATCCGGTCGAGGTGGATGTCCTCCATGGCGACGACGAGGTCGTTCTCGTCGATCTCGTCGCGCGTGATCTGGTGCGCGCTGTGATCGTCGGCGTCGTAGCCGGCCTTCTTCAGTTCGGTGACGGCGCGAGGGTCGATCGGGTTGCCGATCTCCTCGGTGGACGTCGCGGCGCTCGTCAGCTCGACGTCGCCGAGGCCGTGTTCGGCGAAGTAGGTCGCGGCGACGCGCTCGGCCATCGGCGAGCGGCAGATGTTCCCCCAGCAGACGAACACCACCCTCCGAATGGGCGCCGCGGTGCCGGTGTCGCGTTTCCCAGGCATCATCGAATGCTGGCGACGATCTCGAGAGCGCGCTTCTGGGCCTCGAGGCCGCGGGCCGCGTTCGTCATCATGAGCTCGTCGGCCATGGCGTGCTCGGCGAACTGTTCGAGGTAGGCGCCGACGCGCTCGGGCCCGCCGATGGCGGTGTACGTGAGCATGTGCTTGGCCTGCTGGCCGGCGGGGGAGTCGAGAAGCATCTCGATCTCGTCGTCGCTGAGGCGGCGGTCGGCAGCGCCGAAGCGGGTGGCGAGGGAGCGAACGCGGGCGCGCAGGACCTCCTCGTACATCGTCGCCGCGGCGTCGTCGGTCTCGGCCGCCACGACGTTGAGGGCCGCGATGACGTGCGGCTCGGCCAGTTGCTCGGAGGGGCGGAACTCGGTGCGGTAGGCGTGAACCGCGGCCTGCAGCGCGTCGGGCGCGAAGTGGCTCGCGAAGGCGTACGGCAGGCCGAGAGCGGCGGCGAGCTTGGCACCGAACATGCTCGAGCCGAGGATGTAGAGAGGCACGTGGGTGCCCTGGCCGGGCACGGCCTCGATGCCGGCGAGGGGGCTCTCGTCGGAGAGCAGGCCCTGGAGTTCGACGACGTCCTGGGGGAAGCGGTCGCTGGCGTGCGGGTCGCGTCGCAGGGCCTGCCAGGTCCGCTGGTCGGTGCCGGGCGCCCGTCCGAGGCCGAGGTCGATGCGGCCCGGGTGCAGTTCGGCGAGGGTGCCGAACTGCTCGGCGATGACGAGCGGGGAGTGGTTCGGGAGCATGACGCCACCGGAGCCGACACGGATCGTGTTCGTGCGCGCCGCGACGTGCGCGAGCAGCACCGACGTCGCCGCGGACGCGATGTGTTTCATGTTGTGGTGCTCGGCGAACCAGATGCGCTCGAAACGGCCCGTCGCCTCAGCCGCCTGGGCGAGTTCGACGCTCGCGTTGATGGCGTCGCCGACGCTCTGGCCGCCGCCCACCTGGGCGAGGTCGAGGATCGACAGGGGGATGTCACCGGCCTTCTTGGCGAACGACACGGTCTCGATCGTGGTGTCGTCCGGCGAGGAGCTCGCGCGGGTCGTCGGGTCGGTCGGGTGGGATGCGCCGTTGTCACTCACGTTTGGGTCAACGCCCGGCGTCGGGGCCGGCATTCCCCGGCGGCTCAGCTCGCTTCGGTGAGCAGGTGCGTGTCGGTGGGTCGCTTGGGTTCGGCGATGAGGGCGTCGAGGCGTTTGGCGAGCTTGCGGTGCAGCCAGGCCGAGGGGTGGAAGCCGTCCTCGGCGAAGGCCCTGCCCTTCTCGAGCAGTCCCGAGTCGGTGAGCAGGTAGTGCTGCACGTTGGGGTACGTGGCGATGACGTCGGCCGCGACGGCGTCGAAGCGCAGCGCGCGTTCGCCGAGGGTGTGGCCGAGGAACGTCGGCATCGAGGGGAACTCCTGGATCGGCGGCACGCCGAGCACGACGACCTGCACGAGCGGGTTCACCTCGGTGATCGTGTCGAGCAGCGTGCGCAGGCTGGTGCGCCAGGCGTCCTCGGTGCGTAGGTTCTTCACGTCGTTGATGCCGACGCTGACGACGACCGCGTCGGCGCGCGCGAGTTCGCTGCGGACTGCGTCGGTGCCGGCGAGGAGGCTGACGTCGTGGGCGTCGGCGCCGGAGCGAGCGATGACGTGCCAGGCGACGGGGTGTTCGAAGCGCTCGGACATGCGGCAGGCGAGACGCCCGGCGATGCTGTCGCGGTGGTGTTCGATGCCGACGCCGTCGGCCACGCTGTCGCCGAGCACGACGAGGTGATGGTCGTCCTCGGGCTCGAAGTGGGAGCCGTTCGGCACGGTACTGGCCACGCCCTCACGCGCGGTGGCGCTGGGCAGCCGGGCGATGTCGTGACGCACACGTCGCCCCTGGACGATGAGCGCGGGCGCGCGCAGGAGAAGCGTCGGCAGCGAGCACCCGGGTGCTCGGGAGGAGACCTTCGAGCGGACGCGGCGGACGGCGCGGGCGACCCCGGACGAGCGGCGTTCGGCTAAGAGGTCACGCATGGCGCCCATGGTTGCCGATTTCACGAAGATGACGCCACGCCGACGCGACTCGTTCACCCAACCGTTAGGTCGCTGTGACCTGCGGGTGAGCTACCTCACCCGATGAGTGCCGCGCACGCGTCGCGGCGACGTTGCCCGGACTAGGGGGCTCTGCGACGCGAACCGCCGCCAGTCTTTGTGACTTTAGGGCCCTAAAGTTACAAAGACTGCTTGGGACCGCTCACTTAGAAATGATCTGGCGACCGTCTGATCTGACACAGATCGCCCCATGAGCCGATGGCAGCGGCACGAAGCCAGCCGATGGAGTCCGGCCGCACGTCGGCGTCACCAAGGGTGCTCGGCGAAGTCCTTGAGGAAGATGCCGTACTGGTCGACGCCGTTCTCGCCCATGACGATCGGGTCGTAGACGCGGGCGGCGCCGTCGACGAGGTCGAGCGGCGCGTGCCAGCCCTCCTCAGCGATGCGCAGCTTCTCGTGGTGCGGGCGCTCGTCGGTGATCCAGCCCGTGTCGACCGCCGTCATGAGGATCTTGTCGGTCGTGAACATCTCGCCCGCCGACGTGCGCGTCATCATGTTGAGCGCCGCCTTCGCCATGTTCGTGTGCGGGTGCCCGGGCCCCTTGTAGCGGCGCGAGAACTGTCCCTCCATCGCCGAGACGTTGACGACGTAGGCGCGCCTCGCACCGTTCTTCACCGCCTGACGCATCGACGGCCGCAACCGGCTCACGAGCAGGAAGGGCGCCGTCGAGTTGCACAGCTGCACCTCGAGAAGCTCGAGCGGGTCGACCTCCTCGACCTTCTGCTTCCAGCTGTTGACGCGCTGCGTGTCCGGCAACAACCCGCCCGCGTCGACGGCCGTACCCGCCTGGTACGCATCGAGACTCGCGTGCCCGGCCGACAGGGCGAGCGACGTCATCGCCGCCGCCGACTGCGCCTCAAGCTCGGACGCCCGGGCTCCCGCCTCGTCATGGTTCTCGTCGTCCGCCGCGTGCGTGTGCTTGTGCGCCGCGAGCGTGCCCGCGAGGTTGGCCGGGTGCGCGTCGCTGATGCGATCGAACTGCACGATCTGCGGCAAGGCGATGTCGCGCGGCAGCGGCAGCTCCTCACCCGCGACGAGGTTCGAGTACGCGCCGGGCGTGCGCCGCACCGTCTGCGCCGCGTTGTTGATGAGAATGTCGAGCGGCCCCGCCTCGGCCACCTCGTCGGCCAGGGCGATGACCTGCGTCGGGTCGCGCAGGTCGATGCCGACGATCTTGAGCCGGTCGATCCACTCCGGCGAGTCGGCGAGCTCCGCGAACCGGCGGGCCGCGTCACGCGGGAAGCGCGTCGTGATCGTGAGGTGCGCGCCGTCACGCAACAGCATGAGTGCGATGTACATGCCGATCTTCGCGCGCCCGCCCGTCAGCAGCGCGCGCTTGCCCGTGAGGTCGACGCGCTGGTGACGCTTGGCGTGGCTCATCGCCGCGCACTTCGGGCAGAGCCAGTGGTAGAACGCGTCGACGGTCGTGTACTTCTCGTGGCAGATGTAGCAACCGCGCGGCGTGTGCAGCTCGCCCGCGATGTCGCCGACCGTGCTCGACGTCAGGGGGATGCCCTTCGTCTCGTCGTCGATCCGAAGCGGCGAACCGGTAGCCGTGGACTCGAGCACCTTCGTGTCGTGGGCGCGCAAGGGCCCGAGCTCGGCCTCGCGCGCCTCGTTGCGCCGCGCCTTGCGTACCCGCTTGTACATCGTGCCGGTGGCGCGCTTGACCCGCTGGATGTCGGGGTGGCCCGCCGGCAGTTCGTGCAGCATGCCGAGGACGCGCAACGTCGTCGCCATCTCGTCGGCGTCGATCGCGGTCTCGGCGAACAGCTGCTCCTGCTCGGGCGTCAGCGCCTCTTCGTGCACGTGCTCAGGGGCTGCCATGTCGTCCGAATCCACCCGGCAAGTGTAGGCGGGGTGGTGAGGGGCCACCCCAGCGGTGGACCCAGCCGGTGACGTTCGTTGCGGTTGGCTACGTTGCACCGTCACCAACCGCAAGAAACGTGGCCAACGTCGAGGTTGGCTACGTTTCGGACAGCTCGAGCACCCGGATGGCCAACTGGACGCGGTTCGTCACGCCGAGCTTGTCGAACAGTCGGCTCGTGTGGGTCTTGATCGTCGGCATGCTGAGGTACAGCTGCTGAGCGATCTCGGCGTTCGTCAGGCCTTGAGCGATGAGCTGGGCCACCTCCCACTCACGCTCCGTGACGCCGGACGGCGCGGGGGCGGGTGATGGCTTCGCTGACGGCGCGCCGGGGGCTGAATCCCCGACCGAACCGCCGCCGAGTCCGATGCCGTCGGCCGACTCAGCACCCGCACCTGCAGGCTTGTCCGCAGCCAAGCGCACGAGCCGCGCCAGCACCGACGGCGAGAACCGTGCACCGCCGCGGGCTGCGTCGAGCACGGCTTCGACGACGGCCTCCGGGGGAGAGTCCTTGAGCAGGAACGACACCGCCCCGCCGCGCAGCGCGTCGAGCAGGTAGTCGTCGGTGTCGAACGCGGTGAGGACGACGACGCGCGCCCGTGCCCCTTCGTCGGCGAGCGCCCGGGTGGCGTCGAGCCCGTTCATGCGCGGCATGCGAACGTCCATGAGGACGACGTCCGGGTCGAGTTCACGCGTGAGCGTGACGGCTTCGGCACCGTCGGCGGCTTCGCCCACGACCTCGATGCCGCGAGCACCGTCGATCATGAGCCGCAGCCCGGCGCGCATGAGGTTCTCGTCGTCGGCGACGAGCACGCGAACGCGGGCGTCGGGGTCGGTCAGCTGCGCCACGGAATGCGCACCTCCACAGTGAAGTAGCCGGGTGTCTCGCGTCGGTTCATCGTGCCACCGATCAGACGCACCCGCTCGCCCACCCCGACGAGTCCGAGACCGGTGCTCAGGGCCTCCGACGACGCGGCCGTGGGGTTGGTGCTCACGACGACCAGCGTGTCCTCGTCGCGTCGGAACGTGAGTGCGAGCGGAGCGTCGGGAGCGTGCTTGCCCGCGTTGACGATGAGTTCACTGACGATGCGGTGCGCTGCCGCGCCGTTGGTACCGGTCAGCGTCCCGAGGTCGGTCTCCTCCAGGCCCGCGAAGCTGACGGTGACGAGGCGGCCCTGCGCACGAGCGTCCTCGACGAGCGTGAGGACATCACGCGCCGACGGGAGGGGCCGCGCATCGGGTGTGGCGCTGCGCAACGCGGAGAGCACCTCGCGCAGTTCGGCGTTCGCGGTTCCCGCAGCGTCGCGCAGGGTGCGGGCGGTGGCGCGCATCTGCTCCGGCGAGAGGTCCTCACGGTAGGCGAGCGCGCCGGCGTGCATCGCGATGAGGGAGAGGTGGTGCGAAAGGCTGTCGTGCATGTCGCGCGCGATGGCGGTGCGTTCCTCCGAACGGGCACGCTCCGCGTCGATCTGCTTCGAGCGGGCCAGGGCAGCGTGTTCGCGTTCGATGGCCGCACGCTCGCGCTGGGCGGCGATGGCCTGCGCCTGCCACGACGCGAGCAACTCCGCCCGCTCGGCCCGCGAACGTCCCCAGGCGAGGAAGGCGTAGCCGATCGGCACCATGATGAGCGACCACAGGAGGGTCGACCAGTCGAGGGACAGCCGCTGCTCGGTCAGTGCCGTCTGGACAAGACCCGTCGCGACGAGAAGAGCGAGCACCGCGACGTCGTCCCGGCGACGGCGCAACCCACCGAGTCGGACGACGGCGACCAGCGCTGCGGGTGTTGCGAACGCGCTGACGGCGGAGGCGAGCAGGAGCAGGTAGTTCCACCGCCCCGCGCGAGACATCGGGCCCACAGCGATCACCGCGACGAAGCCGACGAGGAAATCCCAGAGGAGCAGCCCGTTCTCGTAGGAGGAAAGACCGTCCTCCTCGAGCGTTTCGATCTGGATGCCGAAGATCACGACGCCGAGGACGAAACAGGCCGCGCTCACCGCGAACGGACGCCAGCGCCGCCGGCCGGCGAGGCGTTCGTTGTTCGAGGTGGCCAGCGACGTGCCGGCGGAAAGTGGCATACCGCCATCGTAGGAACGCGCGAAGGGATCACGGTATCGGCCGAAGGTCGCTCCCTGACGCGGTACGTCAGCCCAAAGAATGAACCTCGACGACCATGCCCTGGGCCGATGCGTCGGGCATGCTCGAACGACGAGGGTTGAGGCATGGAACGAGACGAGACGCGGCCACAGCCGCAGCACACGACGCCGGTGGGCGTCGGGCACGACGAGCCGCACACGAGCACCCTGCCCGTCCGCCCGGTCGGCCTCGATGCGGGGGCTCCGGCGCAGCCGGTTCTGCCGACGACCCAGGCTCCCGACGAGGCCATGGCGGCTTCCAGCACAGAGCCTCGCTGGGCGAACCTGCCTTACCACCGGCTCGCCCACGTCACACCGAGTTCCAGGCGGTGGTGGCGGCCGCTCGTCATGCTGCTCATGTTCGTCGTCACGACGCTCGTCGTCGCAGCCGTGGCCACGGGCCTTGCCTTCGCGGTCCACGCGATCTTCCCGGAACTGCGTCGACCCACCGAAGACCTCGGGGACTCACGCAATCCGGCTGACTTCTTCTACGGGTTCCTCTCCGTCGCGCTCTTCCTGCCGGTCGTGTGGGTGGCTGTCCGCGTCGGTGGCCGACGTGGCACGATCCACTCGGTGTTCGGCCATTACCGCTGGGAGTTCATGGCGCGCGCAGCCCGCGTCGTCGTGCCCGTCTCCGCAGTGGCCGTCCTTGCGCCGATCTTCCTCTTCGACGCGGACACCCTCACGACGACCACGCGGTCGACGACGCTGTGGATCCTCCTCTTCGCCGTCGTTCTCGTGCCGTTGCAGGCCGCCGCGGAGGAGTACGTCTTCCGCGGACTGCTCCCGCAGATGATCGGAACCTGGCTGCGTTCGCCGGTGTGGGGCGTGCTCGTGGCGGCGCCCCTGTTCACCGTGCTGCACGGGTACGACGCGGTCGGTCTCGTCGACATCGCCCTCTTCGCCGTGTGTACCGCCTACCTGGCGTGGAAGTCCGGCGGACTTGAGCTGCCGGTGCTGCTGCACGTGTCGAACAACCTGTTCATCGGGCTCATCACGCCGTTCGTCCCGGATGCCCTCGCGCAGGGTGAGACGGAGTTGTGGTCCGTCGTCTGGTCGGCCGTCACCACGCTCGTCCTCACCGTCTGGACGAGCCGCTTCGTCGACCGCGAGTACGGCCTGACGCGCTTCCAGCCCGTCGTCCGTCCCGCCCTGACGAGGGCCGTCTGACGCCGAGGCACGTCCCCAGCCGGTGACGTTTGCTGCGGTTGGTGACGGTGCAACGTCACCAACCGCAACGGCCGTAGCCAACGTCAAAGTCGGCTACGGCCGCTCGGCGTGCGTGGCGGCGGAGCGTCAGCCCTTGAACGCGTCCACCGGGGGGATGACGTAGTACGAACCGGTCTCGGCGTTCGAGTACTTCGTCAGGGCGTCGCGGGGGTAGTCGCCGACGCCGGCCATCGACTCGAGCATGTCGTGCAGACGCTTCTGCTCGCACGCGAACCCGACGAACATCGTGCCGTGCGAGCTGACGTCGCCGTAGGGCATGTTGCGGCGCACGATGTGGCCGAAGTCGTCCTGGTCGGTGCGCTCTGCGTGGCTCGTCTCCGGCTTGTCCTCGAGCTCGACGGAGTCGACCTTCG
This sequence comes from Dermacoccus sp. PAMC28757, assembly GCF_014302635.1. Classification (NCBI taxonomy): domain Bacteria; kingdom Bacillati; phylum Actinomycetota; class Actinomycetes; order Micrococcales; family Dermacoccaceae; genus Dermacoccus; species Dermacoccus sp. PAMC28757. Next base: position 851,028 of record NZ_CP060292.1, read on the forward strand.
TACGGCCGATGACGCCCTCCTGCTCCTCGGTGGAGAGCGACTCCCAGGCCTTCTGCTTGTGCGGCCACTTCTGCAACAGCAGCACGCTCGAGCCCCCACCGGGCTTGCCGTCCGCGACGACGGCCTCGTCGTACTGCTCGATCGTCGTGGGGTTCTCGGTGCCGTCGACGAACCCCGTGAGGTCACGGTTCGTCTGGTAGACCCAGCCCTCCGTCTCGTCGACGACGCGGATACCCGGCACCACCTCGCGCGCGATGGCAAGCAGCTGACGCGTCGCGTCGAACACCTTGTCGCGCGCACCGCCGAACACCCAGAAGACGAGGTCGCGCTGCGTCGCGGGGATGACGTAACCGTCGGCTCCGACGACGTCATCGGCGAAGTCGTGCACGTTCTCGGGCGTGTGCTTCCGCGAGATCTCCTTCATGAGCGAGGGGCGCACACCGACGACGAAGTTGACGCCCACGTCGTCCTGCTCGGCCTCGAAGAGCGGCAGCAGCTGCGAGAGCGAGGTGAGCGAACCGGGCGCGACCTCGAACTCGATGTACTCGCTCGACGTCGCACCTTCGACGAAGATGCCGGTCTGGGCCTGGGGCATGCTCAACAAACTCCTTGGGAAGGGGTGTACCTGTCTGCCTCCAGGCTATCGACCCCCTCGCCCCGCGGCGCCAGGGGAATCGGTAGATTGGTGAGCGTCCCGCGGGAGCCTTCGAGCTGAGAGACGCCAAGTGTGCGTCGACCGCCAGATCCACCGTCATCGGTGGGCACACCTGATCCGGGTAATGCCGGCGTAGGAAGGAGACGCGCGATGATCGCGCCCCGAAACACCCCTGCCCCCACACGACCTCGCGCCGAAGTCGACGAGATCGCAGCCGTGGTCGACGCCGTCCGCGTGGCCGCACCACTCACGCAGTGCCTGACGAACTCGGTCGTCACCGGTTTCACGGCGAACGTGCTCCTCGCGGTCGGAGCGTCACCCGCCATGGTCGATTCGCTCGAGGAGGGTCCGATCTTCGCTGATATCGCCGACGGTCTGCTCATCAACGTCGGCACCGTCAATGCCATGACCGTCGACTCGATGCTCGCCACCGCTGCCGCGCGCGAGGATGCGGGCCGGACATGGTGTCTCGATCCGGTCGCCGTGGGTGCTCTCCCCGTCCGGACGGCGCTGGCCCGCGACCTGCTCGAACACCGCCCCAGCGTCGTGCGTGGCAACGCCTCCGAGGTGCTCGGCCTCGTCGGCGAGACGGGCGCGGGGCGCGGCGTGGACGCCGGCGACGACGTCGACTCCGCCCTCGACGTGGCGGCCGCACTGGCCGCTCGCACCGGGGGAGCGGTTGCCGTGAGCGGGGAGGTGGACGCCGTCGTCGCGACCGACACGCCTACCCTTCGCATCGCGAACGGCCACCCGATCATGACGAAGGTGACTGGCGTCGGGTGCGCCCTGGGAGCCATGGTCGCTGCGTACCTGCCCGTGGCCAGAACGCCGCACCTCGCGGCTGCAGCCGCCACCGCGGCCCTCACCGTCGCCGCCGATGACGCGGCGTACCGGGCCAGTGGCCCCGGCAGTTTCGCCGTCGAGTTGCTGGACGCCCTCGCCCGGGTCGACGCCGAGGCCGTCGCCGCGAACCTGGACCTGCGATGACGCCGCGGACCGCGACCACGACCACCACGTCGACCGCGACCTCGCAGGCGGCTCTGCCCGATCGGCGCTCCCTTCGGCCGCGCCTCTACCTCGTCACCGACACACACCTGTGTGGCGGCCCACGGGGCGTCGTCGAGACGGCACTCGCCGCCGCGAAGCACGGCGCGGACATCGTCCAACTGCGTGACCACGACGCCACGACACGCGAACTGGCCGCACTGGCAGCCGAACTGGTCGAGGCGCTCGAGCCGACCGGCGTACCGCTCGTCATCGACGACCGCCTCGACGTGGCGCTCGCGGCGGGTGCCGCGGGCGTGCACCTCGGTCAGAGCGATCTCGATCCCGTCGCCGCACGGCGAATCGCCGAGGCCCTCGGGCGCCACGACTTCCACATCGGATGGTCGGTCTCTCGCGCCGACGAGATCAGGGCGGTGGACGCGATGCCGCCCGGCACGCTCGACCTGATCGGCATCGGCCCCTACCGGGCCACGCCGACCAAGCCGAACGCTCCGGAGCCGCTCGGCGCCGACGGCGTCGGCGCTCTGGTCTCAGTGGCCCGTGCGGGCGGTGTTCCGGCTGTCGTCATCGGTGGCGTCAAGCAGGCAGACGTCGGCGGCCTCGTCCGGGAAGGTGCGCGAGGTGTTGCTGTCGTCTCGGCGATCTGCGGCCAGCCCGATCCCGCCTCGGCCACCCGCGACCTGCGGGTTGCGCTCGACGAGGCGCTGGCTCGCGACGCGGGTGAGCCGGCATGAAGACGCGCATCCCCAACGTTCTGTCGATCGCCGGCACCGACCCGAGTGGCGGGGCCGGCATCATGGCCGACCTCAAGACCTTCGGTGCCCTGGGCGCCTACGGCTGCGGCGTCGTCACGGCGGTCGTCGCGCAGAACACCCAGGGTGTGGAGGCCGTCGGTCTGCTGACGCCCGACCAGGTGCGTACCCAGATCCAGAACCTTCTCGCCGACGTGCGCATCGACGCGGTCAAGATCGGGATGCTCGGCTCCGCCGCCGTCATCGAGACCGTCGCCGACGCGCTCGAAGCACACCCCGAGGTGCCGTGGCGCGTGCTCGATCCCGTCATGGTCGCCTCGAGCGGGGATCGATTGCTCGACGAGGACGCCGTCGACGCGCTGCGCTCGCGCCTCGTGCCGATGGCGGACGTCATCACGCCGAACCTCGCCGAGGCCGCGGTCCTGCTCGATCTGCCCGAGCTCCCGCCGGAGCCGACCGAAGATCTCGCCGCACGGCTGGCGCAACTGGGGGCGGGCGTCATGCTCAAGGGCGGTCACGGGACGGGCGATTTGAGTGAGGACGTCCTCCTCGTCGGCGGCGACGTCACCCACCTGTCGGCGTCGCGCATCGCGACGCGGAACACCCACGGCACCGGCTGCACGCTGAGCGCCGCCATGGCCGCGTTGCGTCCCCAGCGTGACGGATGGGCGGAAGCGACCCGTGACGCCAAGGACTACCTGACGCAGGCCCTCGCCGCGAGCGAGCGTCTCGATGTCGGAGCCGGCACGGGGCACGGGCCCGTCCACCACTTCCACGCCTGGTGGTGAACGGGCGAACGCCCGACTCCGAGGAGGGAGCCGGGCGTTCGTGCCGTCACGGGACGTGTCACGTCATGCCGTGGTGACGCGCTCGTCGACGTCCTTGATGTGTCGCGCGATCCACGGCGTCAGGGCCATGAGAACGAGCGAGAACCCGGCCGTGATGAGGCCGAGGGTGAGGAAGAACGTCGTGTCGCCCATGCCCTCCATGAGGCGAATCGCCTGCGCGGCGGCCGACTGGCCGACCGCGGACGCGAGGAACCACAGCGCCATGCTCTGCGTCGTGAACGCCGCGGGTGCGAGCTTCGACGTCGCAGAGATGCCGACGGGCGACAGGCACAGCTCACCGATCGTCTGGATGACGAAGACGCTCGCCAACGCCCACATCGGCGCCGTCGGGCCGTTCGGCCACAGGTGCGAGTAGTAGGCGAGGAGGACGAACGACAGGCCGGCGAGGAGCACGCCGATGGAAAACTTCGCGCCGGTGCCCGGGAAGCGTCCGGCGCGCTTCATCCACAGCGCGGCCGTGACCGGCGCGAGCAGGACGATGAAGAGCGGGTTGACGCTCTGGAAGAACTCGGCGCTCACACCGATGCCGAACACCTCGCCGAGGTCGGTGCGATCGGCGGCGAAGGCCGCCATCTTGCTCGCGGCCTGCTCGAAGATCATCCAGAACAGCACCGCACCGATCCACAGGGGCACGTAAGCCTGCAGGTGCGAACGCTCGCGCGCCGTCACCTTGGGGCTCTTGAACATCGTGACGAAGACGCCGAGCGCGGTGATGACCGACAGCGCCGTCACGCCGTTGATGATGGCGGTCGGGTTGTCCGCCGAGACGGCGAAGCTGATGCCGAACACGGCGGCGATGACGACGGCCGAGCCGCCGACGAGGCGCACGACGCCGGGGATCTCCTCGCGCGTCAGCGGGTTCGTCGGGCGCGAACCGGCGCCGCGCAGCTTCTTGCGGAAAAGGAACATGCCGATGAGGCCGAGCGCCATGCCGATGGCCGCGGCGGAGAAGCCGGCGTGGTAACCCCATCGGTCCTTGAGGAAGGTGACGACGAACGGAGAGAAGAAGGAGCCGATGTTGATCGACATGTAGAAGATCGAGAAGCCGGAGTCCCGTCGCCCGTCCTGCGGGTCGTACAGCTGCCCGACGACGGACGAGACGGACGCCTTCTGCAGACCCGTTCCGAGCGCGACGACGGCGATGCCGAGCCACGAGAACGCTTCGGCGGGCACGGAGAGGAAGATGTGGCCCGCCATGATGACGATGCCGCCGAACAGGGTCGCCTTGAACGCTCCGATAACGCGGTCGGCGAGCCAGCCGCCGAGCACGCTGAGCAGGTACACGGAGGCGCCGTACGTCGCGACGATGGCGAGGGCGATCGACTGCTCGACGCCGAGGCCGCCGTTCGTGGCGGTGTCGTAGAGGTAGTACGCGAGGATCGCGCGCATGCCGTAGTAGCTGAAGCGCTCCCACAGCTCGGCGTTGAACAGCGTCCCGAGCCCGGCAGGATGTCCGAGGAATCCGCGGTCGGGCAGCGACGGCTCGGTGCGGCCGCTGGAGATGGCCTCCCGCGTTGCGGGATCGTCGAGGTCGACGTCGGTGACGTTCGCCGGGGAGTCACCGACCGGTGAGTCCTGGTGTGGTCGTGAGGAATCGACCATGAGGGGGTCGCCCTTCGGTAGGGGGACACCGTCGTCGGGGTGATGACAACGGCCGCACCTGGCAGGTGCGGCCGTCAATCATAGTCTTGCGATGCTTAGGCGGGCGCCGTCGGTTCCGGGTCCAGGTCGGCCACGGCGGCGCGGGCTTCCTCGATGGCCTCGAGCACCTCGGGCAGGTCGAGCAGCGAGTGGATCTCGGCGCTCGGCATGACGTCGGAGAGGTTGGCCACCCGGTCACGGTTGAGCCACACCGTGAGCCAGCCGCGCTCAGCAGCGAGATCGAAGGCTGCGACGTTGTTGCTGATGAGCACGATGTGGTCGACGGGCTTGCCGGTCTCGGCGACCACGGACTCGATGCGATCGAGCGTCTCGATCCAGTTGAGGTGGTTCTCGGTGGTGTGGAGTTCGGGTGCGGCGTTGCTCGGAGCGTGCGGACCGTCGACGCGGGCCTTGAACGGAGGCAGGAGGCACTCGTGCCCCTCGGGCATCGGGGCGTAGTCGATGAGGTTCACCGTGCCCGTCTCGCTGAGGCCCACCATCGTGGGCAGGACATCGGCAAAGAGTTCCGGCTCGCGCTCGTCGGAGCGTCCTCCAGCCCGAGCCCCCTGCTCGAGTAAACCGGTCAACATGTATCCCCGTCGATCCCACAGGGTTTCGTCGCCATCGAACCAGACAGAAATGGTCACCTGATCAGCGTGACAGATGGAGGTGTGATTCTCCTAGTCGAGCCGCGGAATCTGGCCCTCAGGGGTGAAGCGCTGCTCCCGCCCGAGGGGGTGTGTGCGCTCAGGTGGTGACGAGCATCCCGGCGAAGCCGAACATCATGACGCCGACAACGGTGTCGATGACCTGCCAGGTGCGTGCCTTGCGCACGAGCGGGGTGAGCGCGCGGGCGCCGTACCCGAGGGCCGCGAACCACAGGATGCTGGCCGCCACCGAGCCGGCGTAGAACCACCACCGTCCTTCGGGGCCACGCGAATTGGCGAGCGAGCCGATCATGACGACGGTGTCGAGGTGGACGTGCGGGTTGAGGAACGTCAGGCCGAGCACGGTGAGGACCGCGGTGCGCCGGCTCACGGGCGGCGCGTCGGCCGGGCTGAGCGAGCTGGCCCGGCGGGCGCTGCGCAGGGCGTTGAGGCCGAACCAGACGAGGTAGGCGGCGCCGAACCACTTGAGCGCCTTGATCGCCGTCGGGTGCGCTTCGACGACGGCGCCCATGCCGAGCACGCCGGCCAGTTCGAGCGCGATGTCACCGAGTGCGCAGACGACGACGATGAGCGTGACGTGCTGACGCAGCAGGCCCTGGCGCAGGACGAAGGCGTTCTGGGAGCCGATGGCGACGATGAGGCCGAGGCCCGTGAGGAAGCCGGTGAGCAGGTGCGTCATGGCTCGAGCGTAGGAATCGCGCCCTCTGTAGAACAGTTCATGTTTCTACAGATACCTAAGCAGTGCTTCATCTACGGTGGGGCCATGCGCGTGCGCGACGACCACTTCAAGGCCCTTGTCGCCTGCGTCGACGAGGGCACCTTCGACGGCGCGGCCGCGGTGCTGCGCATCACGCCGTCGGCGGTGTCACAGCGGGTCAAGGCCCTCGAACAGGAACTCGGGCAGATCGTTCTCGTCCGGTCGGTGCCGGTGCGTCCGACGCCCGTGGGCGAGATCGTGCTGCGCACCGGCCGCCAGCGCGCGCTGCTCGACGCCGAGCTCGTCCGGGCGCTCGGGGGCGGCGGCAGCGAGCGCGGTGTCAGTGCCCCCGTCGTCGACCTGCCCGTCGCCGTCAACGCCGACTCGCTCGCCACGTGGTTCGTCGAGGTGCTCGAGACGGTCGGCGAATGGGGTGACGCTCGGCTGCGTGTCTTCGTCGAGGATCAGGACCACTCCGCCCAACTGTTGCGCGACGGTTCGGTCATCGGCGCCGTGACGGCGAGCGACGTGGCGGTGCAGGGGTGTTCGGTTCAAGAGCTGGGCGTCATGCGCTACGTCGCGCGGGTGCGGCGCTCGCAGTGGGAGGCGTGCGGGCGCTCACTGAAGCGAGTACCGACGGTGCGCTTCAACGATCGTGACGACCTGCAGCGCGGCGTGCTACGGCGCCGGGGGCTCGGCGAGCCTCCGTTGGAACACGTCGTGCCGTCGGCGGAGGGCTTCTCGGCCGCCGTCCGTGCGGGCCTCGGGTGGGGCATGATCCCCGAGGGTCTGGAAGGCCCCGCCGGGAGGGGCGGCGGGCGCGACGAGCTGATTCCGGTGCCCGGCGTCGAACCGCTCGACGTCCCCTTGTACTGGCAGTGCTGGCGCCTCGACGCTCCGTCGCTGGCGCGCCTCAGCGACGAGGTGACGTCCGCCGCCCACGCTCTGCGATGACCCGACCGCGCACGAAAAATCTCATTTACGACACTTCGGCGTGCCCTAATTGCCAAAAGCCCCGAAGCAAAGGTTAGGCTTACCTCATCGCGAACATTCTCCCGTGAGGAAGGGGAGCCGTCTGCTCTGAGTCGATTCGTTGCCAAGCACACGCGCCAAGGCCGCGTCCGGAGGTTGCCACCTCGAACCGGACGCGGCCTTCGCCTGTGTCAGCTCTCGCGACCGGCCAGCCAGCGCGTGATGCGCCCGGCGTCGCCTTCGATGACTCGCCCCGGCATGGCGGCCGCGCTGCGGCGCCAGCCCTTGCCGGCCCACAGGTGTGTCCACTGCGGGTCGCCGGTCTCCGCGGCCTTCTTGCGCAGCGGGGCGAGCAGGCGGTTCACCTCGGGGTAGGCGGCCGGCGTGACGGCGGTGATGCCGTCGAACATCGCCATGAACTCGTTGGCGAGACCCCGGGCGTAGCGACCGGAGAAGGCGCGCGTCAGGCCCGTCTCGGAGAAATCGTCGGAGGCGAGAGCCAAACGGTGCGTCAGCGACGAACCGGCTGACGAGGAGCGCAGGTAGGCCGTTCCGGCCTGGACGGCGACGGCGCCGGCATCGAGCGCGGCCTGCGTGTCGGCGGGCGTGGCGATGCCACCGGCTGCGAGCAGCGGTACGTCGACGGCGCCGCGCACGTCGTCGAAGAGCTGCGGCAGGGCGACGTCGCTCGGCTCGGCGTAGAGGTCGAACGTGCTCTGGTGGCCGCCGGCGTCGGGGCCCTGAACGATGAGGAAGTCCATGCCGCGCTCGACGGCGGCGCGGGCGTCCTCGGGGGAGGTGACCATCGCGCCGAGGCTCGTGCCGACGCCGCGCAGCGCCGTGACGTCCTCGGCCGACGGCAGGCCGAAGGTAAAGGTGACGACGTCGACGGGGTGGGTGACGAGCCAGTCGAGCTTGGCACCGTAATCGTCGTCGTCCCAGGAGGGTTCGCCGAGTTCGACGTCGAACTTCTTGGCGATGGGGCCGAGCTTCTCGCGCAACCCGGCGAGCGCCTCGGCGTCCGTGCTCTGCGGGCCGGGGATGAAGAGGTTGACGCCCGCAGCGACGCCGGCGTCCTGCACGTCGCGCACCTCGCGGGCCATCGTGTCGACGTCCTTGTTGCCCCCGGCGAGCACGCCCCAGCCACCGGCCTTCGAGGCGTCGATGACGAGTTCCGTGGTCGTGGGGCCGCCTGCCATGGGCGCTGCCACGACGGGCAGTTCAAGACTTTCGAACGAGAACATGCCCTCAGTGTCCCAGGTTGGTCAGCGCTTCGGCTTGTCGCCGCCGGAGGCGAGCACCTCGTGCACCCACTCGGGGGCGGTGGTGCCGCGCGCCTCGTGCGCGGCGATGACGCGGCGGGCGCGCTCGCGGCGCAGGCGACGCTTCGGGTCGCTCGCGGGCACGTGCTGGGCGGGGCCGAAGACGGAGACACCGATGTACTCGAGGCGCCAGCCCATGCGGTAGCCGATGCTCAAACCGGTGTTGTCCTTCATTCCATCTCCTCGTCGGGGCGCGGGTGCGCCGAACGGTCCTGCGGCGAGCCTAGCGCGACTTCCCTGAGCGTTTCTCGGGGTGCGTAGGGTCCTTCGTCCCGTGAACGAGCTTCGTCACTCGGGGCGGGTCGTACTCGCCTCGGAGCCGTGACGATCACGCATACCCCACGCGAGCAACGGCAGCCCGAACGCCGTGACGACGGCGGCGAACAGCGGCAGCCTCGTGGCGGCCATCGTCAGGATGAGCACGCTGCCGATGTACGCACCGAGACTGATGCCGATCTGGAACGCGACGACGTAGATCGGCGTGGCCGCGTCGTTGTGACCGGGTGTCGTGGCGAGCACGCGCGTCTGCATGGCGACGGGCAGGACGCCGAACGATCCTCCCCAGACCACGGCGGCGACGGCGCCTGTCGCGGTGCCGGGCAGGAACGTCAGGGCGAGCAGCGCAAGGATCATGCAGGTGAGCGCGATGGTCGTCACGCGGCGCGGGTGGGCGTCGAGGTGACGGCTCGCGAACGCCGTCGTGAGAGCGCCGGCCAGCCCGTAACAGAACAGTTCGACGGCGTACGCGGTGCCGGAGATGCCGCGCGCTTCGAGGATCGGGGCGATGAACGCCCAGGCCGCGTTGTGTGCCGTGACGATGAGGGCCGTCACGCCGCAGAGCGTGTAGAACGGCACGCGCATCGACGCCGGGATGCGGAGCGAGAACGCGCCGCCGGAACGCGCTTCGAGCGGCGGCAGCTTGAGCTGGCTGGCCATCGCGACGAGCAACGCGATGACGGCGATGACGCCGCTCGCGAACCGCCACCCGACGTGCTCGCTCACGGCGGCGACGAACGGCGGACCGGCCACGACGCCGACGCTCGCACCGAGGAACGCGCCACCGACGGCTTTCGCCTCCGCGCCCTTGCGGGCCAGGCTCGCGGCAGCGACCGGCACGACGGCGAAGATGCCACCGTGTGCGATCGCGCCGATGAGTCGCGCGATCGTCACGACGAGGAGATTCGGGGCGATCGCCGAGAGAGCCATCGAGACGAACAGTGCGAGCAGTGACCCGACGATGACGAGCCGCCGCGAGAGGGCCCGTGTGGCCATGACGACGGGGATCGTCGCCACTCCGACGCCGATGGCGTACCAGGCGACGAGGCGCCCGACGGCGGATTCGGATTCGCCGAGGTCGCGCGTCATGTCGGGCATGGCGCCGACCGGGTACATCTCTGCGGTGAGGAAGACGAAAAGCCCCGCAGCGAGGAGGAAGAGCCGCGTCGTGCGCAGCCGGTCGTCCTCGCCGGCCCCCGGTGCGTTGGGGGAGGCGCCGTCGCTCGGCGCGGCGGCGGAGGGCTGCGTCATCAGCCGAGCACGCGCACGAGCACGAACACCGCGAAGACGACGAAGAGCAGCAACGTGACGACCATGCAGCCCATGGTCGCGAGGGTGCCGTTGGCGGCCTTGGGCACAGCGTTGGCCGGGTCGCTCGGGTCGACCGACAGCGGCAGCCGCTGGCCGTCGCGACCGTTCGTGCTCATGCCGCCGGTCTTCGTCTCCAGGACGTGACGCCCACCGTCGGGGGCCGTGTAACGAATGCGTGCGAGGGAGTTCTTGCGCCCGTCCTCGCCGGTGGCGAGCTGGACGACACCGTCGACGACCGGCCAGCTGCGGCGGCGCACAGCACCCACGATGCCCTTGAGCAGGGCGGCTGCGAGCGCGAGGCCGAAGACGAGTATGACGACGGCGGCAGCAACGGGCACGAATCCACTCTTCACCCGACGAGCGTAACGAGCACCGCGCAATCGGGCTGTCACGGGGCGTGGGCGCAGCGGTCGGCGAGCAGCACGCAAACCCCGTAGGGGTGTCACACGCGTCGCACAGGAACCCCATAGCAACGCGGCGTTGAGTCAGGGCCATGAACACCACACAGAACACCTCGTCCCAGGCCGCCACCTCCCGCTTCGGCTCGCTCAGGAACCTCGGCCGCGGCATCGCCGTCAGCTCCGCGGTTGCCCTCCTGGGCGTCTCGACGATGAGCGCCGCCGACGCCTCGGCAGCCGGCGTGGCCACCGGCATCCGGTACGCCGGCAACGCCGCCGAGGTCGTGAAGCCCGCCCCGACAAACCTGGCCGTCGAGTCGAACGCCCGCTACGCCGTGCGCGACGGCAAGCTCGTGCGCCTGTAGGCCCACCTCGAAGACTCCTGCGGCCGGCCGTTCACGCAGATCGTGACGCCGCGCTGGGCGCCTCACGCCGCGCGACGTTCGTGGTGTTCGGCGCGCCATCCGCGCCCAGCGGGCCGGTTGCAGGCTCACGTGACCTGCGCGCTCATCTCCTCGCGCGGTTCACCCGGTGCCGCGAGCTCCCGACACTCGCGGGCGCCGGCGCGAAACCCGCCACGAACCGTCCTCGTGGCGGGTTTCGTGCGCTCTGGGTCGGACGTCCGATGCGTCATCGGTCACACCCGGCGAAAAATGTTGCTGGAAGTCTTTCCAGAAGGTGAAGTCTCCGCTAATAATTGCTCTTAGCCCCCGGCTACCTGATGACCCCAGAGCACCAGGCAGTCGGGGGATCCAACGTTTCTGGGGTCTTTGCCCGCTGACGCCGCTGCCCGCACCCCGCGCGGCAGCGAGCGCGACACGCGCGAAATCCCCGGCCTGCCGCCGGAGACACCGGGGGAGCAACCGTTAAGGTGAGCGCGTGATCGAGCTCGCCGTCCCGGTGTCCCGCGACGGTGCGTCCCTTCCGTTCTACCGCCGCCTCAACGTGCTCTGGCCGCTCACGCGCGTCATCATGCTCGCGCTGTGCGCCCTCTACTCGGGCATGCGTGGCGACCTGCGCTACTACTACGCGCAGGCGGGCCGTTCCGACGTCATGTCGTCGATGGCCGAGTACCCCTTCCCTGTGGCGCTGTGGATCATGGCCGCCGCGCGCACCCTGCCGTACGCGGGCTTCGTCGCGCTCTTCGTCGTCACCGCCATCGCGTGTGACGCCGTGGCGACGCGGCTGTTCGACCGTCACTTCGGGCGCGAGGCCGCGCTGCGGTGGACGTTGTTCGTCGGGCTCCTCGGACCGTTGCTCTACATGCGCTTCGACCTGTACGCCGCGTTCGCGCTCGTCCTGCTGCTCGTCTTCAACGACGGCGCGGCTCATTCGCGCAGCCGATCGGTGCTCTCCGGGCTCGCGGTCGCGATGGGCTCGGCCGTCAAGCTGTGGCCGGCCGTCTTCGGCCTCGGCCTGCTCGGCCCCACGCGCCGCCGCGTCACGCACATGGTCGCCGCGATGGCAGGCGGCATCGCCTGGGTCGGGACGACGGCGCTGTTGGCCGGGCCGCAGCGCGTCACGTCACCGTTGTCCTGGCAGGGTCAGCGCGGCTTCGAGGTGGAGTCGCTGTGGGGTGCCTGGCTCGGTTTCGCGCGGATCTTCGGTTCCACGCCCGTCTCGCTGGAGAAGCGTCAGGGCTCGTGGGAGTACACGGGCGAACTCGCGAACTCCCTTATGTGGATGGTGAAGCCGACGCAGTACGTCGGCTACGTTCTCGCGCTGTCGCTGCTCGCCCTCGGCTGGCGGGCCGGGCGTGACGAGCGCGTCACCACCCTCGCGCTGACGATGACGTGCGTCATCTCGGTGCTCATCCTGTCGAGTCCGGTGCTGAGCCCGCAGTACCTCATCTGGCTCATTCCGGCGCTCGTGCTCGTCGACGACGCCCGCCTGCGCCTGCTCGGCGCGGTGACGCTCGTGCTGACGCAGCTCGAGTTCCCGTTCCTGTTCGACGGGATCTTCTCCGATCACACGCTGTTCGCGCTGACGACGCGCGTCGTCATCCTCGTGCGCAACATGCTGCTCGTGTGGCTGACGGTGCGGGCCGTCATGCTCCTCGTGCAGCGCGCTCGAGTTGCTCGACGTCCAGCTTCTGCATCGAGTACATCGCCTGCGACACTCGCGTGACGACCTGCGGGTCCGGGTCGCTCATCAGTTCGTAGAAGCGGCGGGGGATGACCTGCCAGCTCACGCCGAACGGGTCCTTGCACCAGCCGCACTGGCTCTCGGCGCCGCCGTTCGCGGTGAAGCCGTTCCAGTAGTGGTCGACCTCGGCCTGGTCGGCGCACATGATCTGGAAGCTGACGGCCTCCGTTTGCGGGAACTGCGGCCCTCCGTTGAGGAGGGTGAACGGGTTGCCGTCGAGCTCGACCTCCTCCATGAGCACCTGCCCGGCCATGTGCGCGTTCGGGCCGAGGGCAGCCTCGTCCGTGGGGTAGTGGACGGTGCTCGTGCGCTTCGCGTTGGGGAAGAGTGACAGGTAGAGGTCTGCCGCGGCCTGAGCGGTGCCGTCGAGCCAGATGCAGGGCGTGATGTTCGTCGTCATGGGTTCATCATGACCGGTTGGCGCTGCACCGGGGGGGCGCGAAGGACCTCCTGACGGCGGCTGAAGCTATGCGCGCGATTCGTAGCCGAGGTTTTTGCAGCGGGTCTTGATCTGCTTGATGGCGTCGGTGTCGTTGGTGTCGCTGCTGCCGGGGTAGATGCGGTTCGCTTGCTTCTTGAGTTCGGCGTCGGTGGGTTGGTGGCGCACGTTGTAGACGGTGCGGGCGTTGTTTGCGTGCGCTGCGTTGCAGACGCTTTGGTCGCCAGCGGGAAGGGGGCGGGGTTCGTCCTTTGTGCATGCTGTGGTGAGGGAGAAGGCGCCGAGTGCTGTGAGTGCGACGAGGCTCCTGTGGAGGGTGGGGCGCATGTCGGGCCTTTCGCAAAGCGAGTGAATAACGGTTGAGTAACGGTCCGCGTGGCGTGGTCTGCCAAGGAGTCTACGCGGGGGAATGTGTCCTTGCTCACGTCTGTGTGCCTCGTCGTGTTCTCTTGGTCGGACACCCTTATGCCTGCTGGCGGCAGTTCCTCGTTCTTCCTCGGCCGTGATCGTGTTCGTTCGCCGTGGCGTTGGCTCGCGTGGGCGTTGTGCGCTCTGATCGGTGTGACGTTCTCGATTGAGGCGTCGCCTGTCGCTACGGCGGCTGGTGCGGTGAAGCCTGCGTTTGGGGAGGCCAAGAAGCAGGCGAAGGTGTCGTCGCGTCCGGATGAGATGTCGGCAGCGGTCTCGGCGCGTGCGCAGGGGTCGCCTGTTGAGGTCGAGTCGTTGCGTTCGGAGACCTCGCAGACGTTCGCGAACCCGGACGGGACGATGACGACGAAGGCGACGTCGGCACCGACCCGGTTCAAAGACGATCAGGGTGCGTGGAAGAACATCGACCTGACGCTTGAGGAGCAGGCTGACGGTTCGGTTACACCAAAGTCGGTGAAGAACGAGATCACGCTGGGTGCGGGGGATGCCTTGGAGTCCGCACCGGCGAGCATCCCGCCCACCAGCGAGGCGACCTTCAACCCGGCGTTGGCGCCCTTGTCGCCCGGGACGCTCAGGTGCTCGTCAGCCAGCCGGCGCAGCCCGGCCGACTCGGCCAGAGCCAGGAGAGGGACCAGCCCGCCGGACACCACGAGATTCGGATCATCGAACGCCACCGACGTGCGGGACAGAGTGTGGGAGAGTTGCATCTACGAGATGCCCTTCGTTGCAGTGGATTTGGGACCTTCGACAAGTCCAATCTTCCTGCCACGCAAGGGCATTCTCATGCTCCGCCACGCCCACCCCACCAACCCACCGGTGGATCCGGGCTAAGCCCGACGCCGAACAGATGTTCGTCATCGCACGGTTAGGCCACCTCCTCGGAGCGGCGCTTGTGGACGCGGAGCTGCACGAACGCGACCGCCGCCTCGCCCTCGAACTGGACGCGGCCAACACCGAGAGGGCGCGCAGCGTGGCCGCCCTGAACCATCAGGAGGCGGTGCACGAGGAGTTCACCCGCCTCGCCGCGACGGGAACCGAGCTGGACGTGGCCACCTCATTGAGCCGACTCACAGATTCCACCGTCGTCCTGCATGACCGCTTCGCGCACGAGACGACACGAATCACGGCGGCCGGTAAGTCACCCCCCGGTCGGCGAGCGAGCCTCGCTTGAGGCGGTGATCGGCGGACGCCCAGAACTCGGCACGATCGAACTGGAGATGCGTGCGGGCCAAGGGCGAGACGACGCAACATTCGCTTGCAGTACGCCAGCGTCGCTCTGGGACTGCTGAGGGCCCATGCCGCAGCGATGAATGAGATGGAGAACCGACTAAGTCGAGACCTCCTCGACGACCTCCTCGAAGGGATCCCGGCCGACGTTGCCGCGGACCGGGCATCGGCGCAGGGCCACGACCTTGGCGTTCCACACGACCTGATCTTGTGTGCGTGGTCCTCCGACACGGGTCCCGGTGTCACGACCGGGACGTCGATCATCTCCGACGGCCATGGCTCATCAGCGGCTGCCCTGCGTGGATGCGGCAAGGCAGGTCGTTGAGGCCGCCGAGACGCGAGCAGCGGCTCTCGCTGACGGAAAGGGCGAGCAATTGGGTGCACTCCTGCACGAGGACTTCAGGTGGACGTCTTACGTGGGCGAGACCCACGACCGCAACGAGTACATCGGAACACCAAGGGTCAGATTCGATGACGGTCGCAAGAGTTGGGGCACCCCGAGGTCGTGGTCGGCGAGACTGCGGTGCTCTACGCCGAGGTCGCTGACGTCATCGTGCACCCGGGCGGCGAGTTGGGACGTTCCGAATGCCGATGACCTAGGTCGGGGCGAAGGTCGGAAGTTCCGCTCGGGTCAGATCAACTGTCCAGGAACGGGTAGTCGGTGTAGCCCTCGGCGCCACCGCCGTAGAAGGTGTCGGGGTTCGGCTCGTTGAGCTCCGCGCCGGTGCGCCACCGGGCGGGCAGGTCCGGGTTGGCCAGGAAGGGTCGCCCGACGGCGACCGCGTCGGCGAGGCCCTTGTCCAGAATCTCCTGCGCCGACTCGCGCGTGGTGATCTGGCCGAAGCCGTCGTTGGCGACGACGACGCCGCCGAAGGAGCGGCGCAGCTCTTGGACCAGGTCCTGCTTCGGGTCGGCGAGAATGCTCAGGTAGGCCAGGCCGAGCGGAGCCAGGCCCGCGACCAGGAGCCGGTAGGTCGCGGCGACGTCGACGGGATTCTCCTCGGTGGCGCCCTGGATGTTGTGGGCCGGCGAGATGCGGATGCCGACCCGGTCAGCGCCGATCGCGTCGGCGACCGCACGCGTGACCTCGAGGGCGAAGCGGACCCGGTTCTTGGGCGATCCGCCGTACTGGTCGGTGCGATGGTTGGAGCCGGGCGCGAGGAACTGGTGGATGAGGTAGCCGTTGGCGCCGTGCACCTCGACGCCATCGAGCCCGGCCTCGATCGCGTTGCGGGCGGCCTGCACGTAGCCCTCGATGATTGAGGGGATCTCCTCGACGGTGATCTCTCGTGGGGTCGGATACGGCTTCATCCCGTCTGCGGTGAACATCTCGTCGGGAGCCGCCACCGGGCTCGGCGCGATGATCTCCTCACCGCCGGTGTTGTCGGGGTGGGAGATGCGGCCGACGTGCATCAGCTGTGCGACGATGCGGCCGCCGTTTGCGTGTACGCCGTCGGCCACTCGCCGCCACCCGGCGAGCTGCTCCTCGGTGTGGAAGCCGGGCGTGTTCAAGTAGCCCTGGCCCTCGGCGGTGGGCTGGCTGCCCTCGGTGATGATCAGGCCGGACGAGGCGCGCTGGGAGTAGTACTCCACCGCGAGGTCGCCCGGCACAGTGCCCTCGGCGCGGTTGCGGGTCAGCGGTGCCATCACGAGCCGGTTCGGGAGCGTCCAAGCGCCAACGGTCAGGGATTCGAAGAGATTAGCCATGTCTCCTACAGCGCTCCGGCCCCCCATTCTTGTTCCAACCGGCATCGGTGAGGAGACTCACAGCTTGATCTGGCAGCGGGCATCGCCAGGCCGGCTCGTCGGCGCTGGTCCGACAGGACGGCGACCTCGTGGACCAGGTGGGGGTGCAGCGGCCAGCAGCTGGGGATGAGCCCCGCGACGTCCCAGGAGTAGTCGTGGTTGAGCCAGATCACAACGTCCTCGAGCCACTCCCACAGCCCGTGTCGCAGATCGGGGTCCAGGCAGCTCGCCGGCTCCCACGGTCGCGGCAGCAGTGCGTGGTTGCCCAGCGCCTTCTTCTGCTCCTCGGAGCCGTTGAGGGCGATGTGGAGCTCGCGATAGGCCAGCCGGACCGCCTCCCCCGGGGCCGGGAACGCGCCCACCATCGGCGCCGGCGGCGTACGACGGCAGTGCTGAGGACTGGTCACCGGTCGCTCCTCGCCCAGCTGTCGGCGCGGTTGTCTCCGGGGTCGAGGCTCGTCGAAGTGTGGTCCGCGTCGTCGTCGACGAAGCCGAGGCGCCTTGCCTCGGCCAGGGCGGCGGCCGCCCGGGCGTCGGGGGTGACGACCATGCGGCGGTCGCTGGTCAGCTGCTCGCGCAGCGTCCGCTGATCGGCGAGCAACCGGGCTCCGGCCTTGCCTTCGACGCAGCGGTGGAGCTTCGCGATGATCGGCTTGCCGTTCTCCGCGATCACGAGCGCCTGGCGCTCGGGCAACTGGCCAACCTCCTCGGGTCGCATGATCGGGATGTCGTCCCCGGAGTAGCTGCGGCCGCCGCCGTGGGTCCCACCGACATGATGGGTTACGCGGCCGACGCAGACCGTGCCGAGGAGGTCGGAGATCTCCTGGTTGAACTGAACGTCCTTGGACCCGCCGAACATGACGAGCGTGTTAGTGAGGCCGAGCAGCGCGCGGGCCTCGTGCTCACCGAAGATGCTGGTCAGCTGGGGCCGGGGCTGCTGCATCGCCCCTACGGCAATGCAGACCGGACACACGGTCCAGTGCCTTAGCCCGGATCCACCGATGGGTTTATGGCGCCTGTGGGTTTCGGTTGCTCGGGCAGTTCGTGGTTGAGGGCGTGGTGGTCCGCCGGACCTCGCTGTCCGGGTGTTCCAACTCGTCCTCTGGTCGTGCAGTGGGGACTGCTGCTGGGTGGTCAGGCCGCAAGGGCCGGTGGTGGGTCGGCCACTCGGTCGAACAGGGCGGTCCATGCGGTTTCCCAGGGCCAGTCCTTGGGCAGGTGCACGGTGATGCAACGGGCGGAGGTCGCCATGCGTGCCGGGACGGTGATCAGCTTGCGTCGGATCGTGGCGGTGGTCGCCCGCGCGAGGTCGGGCGCCGCGACGGCGCCGGCCGCGCGGGCGAGGTTGAATGCGATGACTGCCAGGACGAGCCAGGCCGCGTTGGCGGTGAAGAGCCCGGAGGGCAGGTGCGCCAGCGCGGAAGCCTTCAGGTCGGCGTGGACCTGCTCGATGACTGCGTGATGGCGGTGGGTCGCATCGGCGGCGACAGTGTCGAGAACGTGCGGGTCGGCGGTGGTGAAGAAGGCGTGGAAACGCCAGGTGTTGAACAGGCTGTCCTGCCCGACGGCCTTGCGGGCCTCAGCGTTGATGTCGGGGATGCGGCCCACCACCAGCCGTCCGGCCACGGCGTCGGCCTTCTTGCGGCCGGCGAACGCGGTGAAGGGCACCTCGGCGACCTCGGCCCGAGAGGTCCACTCGCCACTGTTCTCGTCGAAGGTGGCGTCTGGGTACTCGATCGTGGTCCACGCGCCCTCCTCGATGGTGGCGATGGCGGCCTTGATGGGCGTGTTCATCCGGACGGTGACCGACACCTCGGCGCCACCGGCCAAGGCGGCGTGGACGGGCCCGCGGCCGTAGAACGCCGAGTCCATGCGGACCAGGACCGGCTGACTGGCCCCGAGCAGTCGCCGGCTGGTGGTCACTGCGTCGGCGACCAGCCGCTTCGCCCCGCGCGGGGAGCCGGTCGAGCCCTTGCGCAGCCGTTGGGCCACGACCACCGGTGCGCTCGAGGCCGTCGTGAGCGTCGCGATCAGGGCGTTCAGGCCACGGACTCCGGAGTAACCGAACCCGGCGCCCTGTTTGGCGTACCCATGGACTTCGATGATCGTGTCATCCACGTCCAGCAGCACGTAGTCATCCTCGCCCTCCTGGGTCCGGCTCGCTTGAGCAGGCCGGTTGGCCAGGAGCGGGGCGCGCTCGGCCAGGGCGGTCAGGAACCGCGATGCGATGGCATCCAGCTGGCGCACGTGCCCAAAGGTGAACGCCCGCAGGAACGAACCCAATGTCGAGGGCGCGTACGCCCGCGCGAACAGGCGGCCCATCCCGCCATGGCGCAGCAGGCCCATGTCATCGATGGAGTCCGCACCGGCGAGCATCCCGCCCACCAGCGAGGCGACCTTCAACCCGGCGTTGGCGCCCTTGTCGCCCGGGACGCTCAGGTGCTCGTCAGCCAGCCGGCGCAGCCCGGCCGACTCGGCCAGAGCCAGGAGAGGGACCAGCCCGCCGGACACCACGAGATTCGGATCATCGAACGCCACCGACGTGCGGGACAGAGTGTGGGAGAGTTGCATCTACGAGATGCCCTTCGTTGCAGTGGATTTGGGACCTTCGACAAGTCCAATCTTCCTGCCACGCAAGGGCATTCTCATGCTCCGCCACGCCCACCCCACCAACCCACCGGTGGATCCGGGCTTAGGCAGGTGCTCGACGCGTTCGGTCGGCAGACGAGCATGCCGAAGGCCGACACCCCGAACCCAGGCGCGGGTGACGTGACGCTCGGCTACTACGTGGACGACTCGATTCAGAAGATCAGCCAGGGCGGCACGAGCACGACGTTCACGCTGGATTCGGCGGGGCGGCGGAAGGCGCAGACGTCGACGCCGAGTAGTGGCGCGGCGTCGACGGTGACGCGTCACTACACCGATGACTCGGACAACCCGTCCTGGGTGGAACTCAGCGGCGGCGGGATCGAGCGGTACACCGACTCGGTCAGCGGCATGTTGGGTGCGATGCTCGACGAGACCGGTAAGGCGAAGATCGCGCTGCTCGACCCGAACGGCAACACCGCCACGAGCATCGAGATCGCGGCCGTGAACGGCACGAACACGCCCGCAACGTCGATCACGGACTGGAGCGCATACAGCGAATACGGCCAACCCACCACCGGCGGAGCGACCGGCGTGAATGCGAGCAGTGGTGTCCTCGGGTACGGGTGGCTCGGCGCGCACCAGCGCGCCACCACCCCGGACACCGCTGGCCTGACCCTCATGGGAGCCCGCGTCTACAACAACCAACGCGGACTCTTCACCAGCCTCGATCCCGTCTACGGAGGCAACGAGACCAGCTACGCATACCCGAACGACCCGCTAAACTTGCGGGATACGACAGGCCTGCACCGCTCTGTCGAAGGCGGAGGTTTTGTCGCGCCGGGAAGGGCCGGCCAATATGGTCAGCGTGGCTCAGCTCCTCGCGCTTACAAGCCGCCTAAGAATGCTATCGCTAAGCCCAAGAAAACTCGAAAATCGCTACTCCGCCGTGAATATTTCATCTACGAGATTCAATTTTTAGGTGGAGTTTTTTGGCGAACTTGGAAGTATGGTATTTCGGGGGTTAGTTGGAAGCGTGCCCAAAATCAGATATATGCCTGTCAAGCCGGGGGTAGAACCATTTGCAAACGGCGAAAGATGGGCATTAGATACTCTTACTACGAGGCAAGAACCGTGGAGATGACGTTGATAGCAAAGTATTACTATAGAAATGGAAAGTGCCCACCCGGGCATAAGACTGGAAGCAGTAAGGGGTGTTCTTGATGTCCAAGCTTCGCGTGGTAACGATTGACGACAGGCTTCCACCGGGAACTGTAGAATTGCCCCGAGAGGCGTTCTGGTTAGCCGCGATCGCTGCGGGTCACGTAACGGTGGAATTGGCGAACCTTGAGCGGCCTCTGGTGGGGCCCAGAGGCTACCTGGTTGCAGACATGACTGATTCTAGGGCGCTGATAGAGTCGCGGCTGAGTGATATGACGCTGTCTTCAGGGCCGACGTCGCCTCCTTACCTAGTGCAAATTGTCGAAGGGATTGGGCGACTGTCGAGTGGCAACTTGGCGGAGCTTAAGAGCCGACTTGAGGGCGTGGAGCAGGATTTCTTCCGCTTGGATTTCCCCGTCAGGAAGAGTAGATCTATTCTGGAAGCTAAGCTCACGTGGACGATAACTTCGACCGAGGGGCCCAGTTTTATGCTTTCGGTCAAACACTCGGATGGCCTCTCTCTGTATTCATTGCCCGATGGTTACGCAGAGTACGTCTTGGCAAAGGGAGTTGCGCGGTCTATCGTCGCGGACGATTCATGCCCCTTGTTTGAAGATTCTCATCGCAACGGATACTTTAAGTCCGCGCCCTCCTATGAGGTCGCCGGCGACTATTTCGAACTCCCGACTTCGTTCTTTTTGACCGGTGGTTCAAGGCCTCGGTAGTGGGCCGACGCTTGGTAGCTGATGGTCTGGGGCTGGCGCCTGAAGGTATCTGTCTTGAGGAGAGTTAGGTTGATATGGGTGGTCAAGTTCCTGAATCCGAGCGCGCTGCCGCGTAGGGGGTTCGAGGAATGCGTTGGTCGTTTCTGTCAGGTCGTTACCGCTTGCCGGGGCACTCGAAGTGGATCCAGGACGTCGGCGGCCAACTCTTCAGGCTCCCGCCGACGTCCGCCACCTCGATCAGCGCGCCGGCGTCCCGCAGGCGCGGAGTTAACCATGACCAATGGCCCGTGTCGGTCCGATCCTGTCAACGGTAGGCGACGAGCAAGCGCTGGTCGAAGCCTTGGTCGTTCCCATCTCGGCGTGCACCTTGTCGATGACGTAGGATCCGCGGGCGTCGATTTTCGCGTTGCCGAGGTGAAGGCCGCTGATGCCGCGCATCGCGGGGCGGTGTCAAGGCGTGGAAGCAACGTGGGGTTGTCCGACGAGGAGTCGTTGGAAGGATTCTCGGGGTGTGAGGTAGCCGAGCGTGGCTCGGGGGCGTTCGTTGAGTTCGCTGCTAATGGCGCGTAGGTAGGGCTGGTGCGCGGGGATGGCCTCGCCCTTGGGTAGGTACTCGCGGATCAGCCGGTTCGTGTTCTCGTTGCTCGGGCGCTGCCACGGCGATCTGGGGTCGGCGAAGTAGACCGGCAGAGCAGTGGCCAGGCTGAGCGCGGCGTGGCGGGCCATCTCACTGCCTTGATCCCATGCCAGCGACGCGCGCATCATCTCGGGCAGTTCGCGGGTGTGTTCGATGAGGATGTCCGCGATGCTGGCGCTGTCTTTGCCCATCGGGCAGGCCAGGATCGTGACGTAGCGGCTCATGCGCTCGACGAGGGTGATCGCGCACGTGGCACCGTTCTTGCCGATGATGAGGTCGCCTTCCCAGTGGCCCGGGACGCGCCGTTCGAGCGCGCTCAGGTCGCGTTCACTCAAGGGCGTCATTCCGACAATCGGGGCCTTCTTCGTCCGCGAGCCCGGCTGTGGGCGTGTGTGGCGACGCGTGCGTTTGGACTGCAAGAACACGCCATGCTTGACCAGCTCCGCGCGGGGCATGGCGTAGATGAACTGGTAGATCGCCTCATGGCTGGCGACGTGCCCGTCGGCTGGTAGCGAGTTCGGCATGCGTTCAACGCTCGCGTCTGCTGCTTCGAGGCGCAAGCGGCCCGCGATCTGGCGTGGGGTGCGTGACTGGCGTAGATCTGCCAACACGCGCGCACGCAGCACCGGACACGAGGCGACCTTCGCATCTTGCGGGCGCGTCCTGCGACGCTCGGCCTTCACGTCGGCGCCGACGGCACGATAGGTGCCATCAGCGTTGCGGTTGCGGCGTATCTCGCGGCTGATGACGCCTGGATCACGCCCCAGATGCCGAGCGATCTTGCGCACTTCCCAGCCGGCCTTCACCCCTGTCGAGATCTCGATCCGATCCGCGATCGTCAACACCCGACGCGCCACCCGCACTCCTCGACCACCACCAGCACGCCACCCGCACTGTTGCTACGACGCTATGACACCACCCGCCACTGCCGGCGCGTACCCGCCGGCGCCGCTGATTCTTCTGGCTTTCGTCGGGCGCTTCACACTGAGCATCCGAGAGGACTTGAAAAGGTGAAACGGCATGATCGTTTCAAATCCCGCCGCCGAAATTTGTCAGACACGCCCTAGTCACTCAGTGGGATTGCGCCAGGATTCCAAATCACGTTTTTGCTGGACGTACTCCCGTGCATTGTCCGTCTCTTGGAGGAGGCGGTCGAGACCGCGCAGCGCAACAGCCTTGCCTTCATCGTCTATCTGGCCAGTGAGCCTCAGCAACGTAAAGGCTCGCGCCACCACCCATGTAGCCTCGTCGTCGGTGTCGAGCGGTGACGTACCGATCTCGCTCACCGACTCTTGCCAGTCCTTTTCGGAGTCATACATGTCACGCAACCGCGTGGACGATGTCAGCGCGTCGCGACGTTCCTCCCACTCGGCAAGGACGTCGGCAGCCTCGTCGCTGCCGAACGGCGCCCACTCATCAGCCGGATCGTTGTACATCGGATCGGTGAAGTGCGCCGCAAAGCTTGGATGCGCTGGCTGCATCCCCCACTCCTCCGTGCCACCGCTGCCGCCCACTTCGACACCCTGAGTATTCATAGCTCAAGCCTACTCGATCGCATCTCTGACACTCATCTTCCAACTCGCGCGCCGCACGACGGTGGCTCGCCGCTCCGGACTCGCAGGCTGAAGTGCCCCAGACGCACTGTGCGAAGACCTTGTGCGACGCCCATCGCGACGACCCAGAGTTCGGCCACCTACATAAGGAAGCAGCAAACAAGAGGATCAGATGTGGGTCTGCCCCGGGTTTAGTCGCCAATCGACCGAACGAGGTGTGGTCGAGCGCTATCACGAAGCTTTGAACGGACCGGGAAAGCGGTGCCTATATGCTGTCAAGGATGAGTAACCAGAGGCCGCATCAGGGGCTACTCGATCAGTGATCGGATGCAGTCCAGTTTAGCTGTCTCCGCACTCGATTCCACCGTCGCCCGCCGGTGACCTGGCGGCGCCGGGGCCGCATCGTCCATGCGGATCGCTGCTCGCAATTGCACAGCCGACTCAACTAAACCTTCAGCAGACCCAGGCGTCTGCACTCCACTCTTGAGATAATGACCCCGGTGGAGTTCGAGCAAGCCCACTACGCGGCCCTCATCCGAGAGCCGCAACCCGTATAGGAGCGGCGCAGAACCTGGGGCGCTTCACTGCGCGCGGTAGGTGCCGCCACGGCGGTCGTGGGAAACTGTCGCGCGTGTCGACCATCGTCTTCTTCCACGCCCACCCCGACGACGAAGCCAGCCAGACCTCCGGTGCCATGGCGCGCGCCGTCGAGGAGGGCCACCGCGTCGTGCTCGTGTACGCCACGAACGGTGACCACGGTTCGCCCGCCGAAGACATGGCCGAGGGGGAGACCGTCGTCGAGCGGCGCCGCAAGGAAGCGGCCGAATCCGCTCGGGTGCTCGGCACGGCGCGCGTCGCGTGGCTCGGCTACGCCGACTCGGGCATGACGGGCTGGGAGCAGAACGACGTCGACGGATCCTTCCACGGCGCCGACCCCGTCATCGCCGGGCAGGCGCTCGCCGACATTCTCGACGAGGAGAACGCCGACGTCGTCGTCGGCTACGACTGGCACGGCAGCTACGGCCACCCCGACCACGTCAAGGTGCACAACGTGCTCCACCGCGCGGTCTCGCTGGCGAAGAGTTCGCCGCGCGTGTTCGAGTCGACGATGAACCGTGACGCCCTGCGCGAGCAGATGCGTCAGGCCCGCGAGGCCGGGCTCATCCCCGAGGGCGAGGGCTTCGACCCCGACGCCGGCGGCGACGACGGCAACCCCCTCGGCATGGCCGAGCGCGACATCAGCTTCCGCGTCGACGTCAGCGCCTACCTCGACAAGAAGCGCGCCGCGCTCGGCGCGCACGCGTCGCAGCCCGACGCCGCAGGCATCCTCGCGATGCCCGCCGCGGCGTTCAACGCCGGCTTCGGCACCGAGCACTACATCGACGTCGCCGCCATGCAGGCCGGCGGCCTTCCCGCGACGGACGGCCGCGGCCACGGCGCGCGCCCCGAGGGCCAGCCCCTGCCCGACGGCTGGTTCTTCTGAGCCGCTGACGCTCGGTCGGCCCGCTCGCTCCGGCCATGCCGGTGGGTGCGCGAGTGCCGTCACGCCGCGTTGTGTCCTGAGGGTCCCGGTTTGAGATGTCGACGTGCCACCGGGGCACGTTGTGTCCTGAACAGGTCGTCGCCCCGTCGCGAGCTCAGAGCGTCAGGACGTACTCGTCCTCGTCGCCCGGGCACTCTGACGACGGCGGGTTCACCTGCGTGAACCCGTGCCGCACGTACGCCGCCGCGGCCCGCTCGTTCGCGCCGAACACGTGGAGCGCCAGCGCCGTGTAACCCAACTCGCGTGCCCGCTCGACGAGTGCTTCGACAAGGTCGTCGACGACGCCGGTGCCGCGCCGACCCGGCTCCACCCACACCTGGACGACGAAGGCGAGACGCTCCGGGTCGTCCGTCAGCGTCCGAGCGCTCTCCACGTCGTCGAGATAACCGGAGGCGGGAAAGAGGCCCGCCAAACCGTCAGCACGCGGCGCGACGCCGCTCGAGGCATCCGGCTCGTCGTCAGCCACCCACAGCAGCGTTCCGGGGTTCGACGCGCGCTCGACCCACCGCTCGTCGGGGAAGGCCACCTCGCGCTCGAACGACGAGCCGAACGCCTCCGGATTGGTGCCCAACGCACGCAGGCGCACGTCACGGTAGGTCTGCCACGGAAGCTGCGACGAGGGGTGCACACTCATGACGGTCATCCTCCCGATCCCGAGGGGCGCAATCGACCGATTTGCCCGCACTGTCGCAATATTCAGGGATTCGTGAGCCATTCGTTATCAACTGTGAATTCCCTCTGTCATGGCAAGGAGAACGGCGCGCGCGACCGTCGGCCATCGAGCGCCGGCGGGGCCCGCGCGCCCCGGGAAGCCGCGGTCTGACGCGGCTGCGCACCTAGGATGAGCCAAACGAAGCCCGCCTACTCCCGTGTGCCGCACGGGGCGTCGGCGGGCACATTGTGGAAAGGGGGATGACGCCTCGTGTGGGAATTCATCGCTGAGCGATGGCAGGACATCGCCTATCGCAGTTACCAGCACACCTCGCTCGTCGTCCAGGCCGTCTTGCTCGCCACGATCATCGCGCTCGTCCTTGCGGTCATCGTCATTCGGAACAACAGGCTCAAGGGCTTGGCCAACATCTTCTCGGCGGTCGGTCTGACCATCCCGTCGTTCGCGCTCCTCGGCGTGCTGCTGCCGCTCGTGGGCATCGGTGCCCTGCCGTCGGTGCTCGCAGTCTGCTTCTACGCCGTTCTGCCGATCCTGCGCAACGCGGTCGTCGGCCTCGAGTCGGTCGACAAGAACCTGCTCGAAAGCGCGCAGGGCATGGGCATGAGCAAGGCGGCGACGCTGCTCAAGGTGCGCCTGCCCATGGCGTGGCCGGTCATCCTCGCCGGCGTGCGCACGTCCACCCAGATGTCGTTCGGCGTCGGCGCCATCGCCGCCTACGCCCTCGGCCCCGGCCTCGGTGGCTACATCTTCACCGGCCTCGCCCAGGTGGGCGGCGCCAACGCGCTCAACTACGCGCTCGTCGGCACCATCGGTGTCGTCGTCCTCGCGCTCCTTCTCGACCTCATTCTTGTCGGCGTCGGCCGACTGACGATTCCCAGGGGGATCCGTGCCTGACAACACCACCGAAGCCCAGGGCGCCACGCCGGTCGAGCGCGCTGACGACGTCAACACGGACGTCAACACCGACGTCGACGCCA
Organism: Dermacoccus sp. PAMC28757; assembly: GCF_014302635.1. Classification (NCBI taxonomy): domain Bacteria; kingdom Bacillati; phylum Actinomycetota; class Actinomycetes; order Micrococcales; family Dermacoccaceae; genus Dermacoccus; species Dermacoccus sp. PAMC28757. Next base: position 877,411 of record NZ_CP060292.1, read on the forward strand.
CGAGCTCCCAGCGCAGCGAAGTCACGGGCGCCGAGATCGTCTTCGACAACGTCGTCAAGAAGTACCCCGGCCAGGCGAAGGCCGCCGTCGGCGGCATGTCGCTGCGCATCCCCGCCGGTGAGACCGTCATGTTCGTCGGCCCGTCGGGCTGCGGCAAGACGACCTCGCTCAAGATGATCAACCGTCTCATCGATCCGACGAGCGGCACCATCACGATCGACGGCAAGCCGATCTCCGAGTCGAAGGCCGACGACCTGCGCCGGCGCATCGGTTACGTCATCCAGGGTGGTTCACTCTTCCCGCACATGACGGTGGCCGACAACATCGCCGTCGTCCCTGGTCTGCTCGGCTGGGACAAGGCCAAGACGACCAAGCGCGTCGACGAGCTGCTCGACATGGTCGGCCTCGACCCGGAGCGCTACCGCGACCGCTTCCCTCGTGAGCTCTCCGGCGGTCAGCAGCAGCGTGTCGGTGTGGCCCGCGGCCTCGCCGCCGACCCGCCCGTCATCCTCATGGACGAGCCCTTCGGCGCCGTCGACCCGATCACGCGTACGCGCCTGCAGGACGAGATGCTCAGCATCCAGCGCCAGCTGCGCAAGACGATCATCTGCGTCACGCATGACATCGACGAGGCTCTCAAGCTCGGCGACCGCATCCTCATCCTTTCCGAGGGCGGCAAGATCGAGCAGTACGACACCCCCGAGAACATCCTCGCGGCCCCGGCCAACGAGTTCGTCGAGGACTTCGTGGGTGCCGGTTCGGCCCTCAAGTCCCTCGCCCTCTCGCGCCTCGACGATGTCGAGATCGCCGACGCGCCGACGGTTCGCGTGGGTGACTCCATCGTCGACGTGCAGCGCAACGCCACCGCGTCCGGTGTGCGCAACGTCGTCGTGCTCGACGAGCGTGGTCGTCCGGTCGACTTCGTCACCGCCGCCAAGCTGCGCGGCGAGCGCGTCGAGAACCGTCGCCGCGAGGCACTGCAGACGGTCGACCACCGCGCCACGCTCAACGACGCCCTCGACGCCATGCTCAGCTCGAGCCACGGCGCCGTCGTCGTCACCGGTGGGCGCGGCGAGTACCGCGGTGTCGCGTCGTTCCAGCAGATCATGACGCACATCCAGGACACCCACGAGGCGGCCGAGTCGCGCCGTCACGGTGCCGACGCCGAGGCCACGCCCGATTCGGTGGCTGTGGCGAACACCTCGAGCCACACCGACTTCCGCGAGCAGGCCGAGGAGGGTGAGGAACAGTGAAGGGCCGTATCGGACGCGAGCAACTCGGTCTGATCTTCGGGCTGCCCGTCCTCATCCTCGTCATCTTCGGCGCCTGGGTCATCTGGCGTCAGACCGCCGATCTCGACCCCATCGAGGCGCGTCAGCTCGACTGGTCCGCGCTGCGCAAGCTCGGGTGGGAGCACATCAAGGTGACGTTCGTCGCCACCTTCTTCGTGCTCGCCACGGCGCTGCCCATCGGTGTCGCCCTGACCCGTCCCAAGCTGCGCCGCTTCTCCGGGCCCGTCGTCGCGTTCGCCAACGCGGGCCAGGCGACGCCGGTCATCGGCCTCATCGTGCTGCTCGCGCTGTGGATCGGCTTCACCTTCTGGGTGGCCGTTCTCGCTCTCGCGATCTACGCGTTCCTGCCGGTGCTGCGCAACACGATCGTCGGTCTGCAGCAGGTCGACCCGACGCTCGTCGAGGCGGCCCGCGGCATGGGCATGAGCCAGATGAAGACGCTCGCGACGGTCGAGCTGCCGCTCGCGGCGCCGGTCATCATGGCCGGTGTGCGCACCGCGCTCGTCCTCCTCGTCGGTACGGCGTCGTTCGCGACGTTCATCAACGCCGGCGGTCTGGGCGCGCTCATCCAGGCGGGCATCAACCTGTTCCGCTACCCGATCCTCGTCAGTGGCGCGATCCTCATCGCCCTGCTCGCGCTCGTCTTCGAGTGGGCCGGGCGTGTGCTCGAGGCCATCGTCACCCCGAAGGGGCTGTGATCGCATGACGCACAAGTTGATTCGTACTCCGCGGGCCAGGCTCGCCGGCGTCGCCGGAGCGGCGGCAGCGGGTTCGCTGCTGCTCAGCTCCTGTGGCCTCGGTACCTCGGCCGGCATCTCGCCCTCGGGTGAACTGGGGCCGAAGCTCGCCTCCGTGAAGAAGCTCGACGGCGCCGAGATCGCCGTCGGTTCCAAGCAGTTCACGGAGCAGCAGATCCTCGGAAAGATGGCCGTCATCCTGCTGCAGTCGGCCGGGGGCAACGTGAAGGACTTCACGACGATCCCCGGTTCTGCGGCGGCTCGTGAGGCGCAGATCCAGGGCCAGACGACCTTCTCGTGGGAGTACACGGGCACGGCGTGGATCACGTACATGGGGCACACGAAGCCGATTCCGGACCCGCGCAAGCAGTTCGACGCCGTCAAGGCAGAGGACGCGAAGAACGGTCTGACGTGGCTGCAGTACGCGCCGATGAACAACACCTACGGGTTCGCGGCGAAGGAAGCCACGGCGAAGAAGTTCAACGTGAAGTCGTTGTCCGACCTCAAGAAGGTGCCGAAGGCGCAGCGCACGCTGTGCGTCGACACCGAGTTCGCCAACCGTGACGACGGCCTCGAGCCGATGCTCAAGGCCTACGGCATTCCGCTCGGCAGCGAGATTCCGCGTAACCAGATCAAGAAGCTCGAGTCGGGTGCGATCTACGCGGCTACGAACAACGGGCTGTGCAACTTCGGTGAGGTCTTCACGACCGATGGCCGCATCAAGGCGCTGAAGCTGCAGGTGCTCGCCGACGACAAGAAGTTCTTCCCGCTCTACAACGTCGCCCCGGTGTTCTCCACCGAGACGCTGGAGAAGAACCCGCAGTTGTCGGACCTGTTCGGCCCTGTGTCGAAGAAGCTGACGAACGAGACGATGATCGAGCTCAACGCCAAGGTCGACGTCGACGGTGAGAACCCGTCCGACGTGGCGTTCGACTGGCTCAAGAAGGAAGGCTTCATCAAGTAGCCCCCTGACGTGACGCCCGGCCCCTCGAAGCGCGAGAGGCCGGGCGTTCGCGTATCCGGGGAACTTCTGTCGATCTGGTGGCGGCATATCGCGGCCACATCGACACATCTGCACCGGCTGGGTCAGAGCTCGAGCGTTGACCGAGCTTCGTCGAGCCGCGACCGGACGACGGTGTAGTGCGCCCACCGTCCGCGCTGTTCGCGCATGAGGAGCCCGGCGTCCGTCAGCTTCTTGAGGTGATGGCTCAGGGTCGGCTGGGTGATGCCCAGTTGCCTCGGCAGGTGGCAGGCGCACACCGTGCCGTCGGGGGTGGCTGCGAGGTAGGTGAGCAGACGCAGCCGCACCGGATCGGCGATCGCCTTGAGGAGCTCGGCCCGGCGATTCGCGTCGTCGAGCGGCAGCAGCGCCGCGTCGGCGGCGGGAGCGCAGGTGAACTCTGCGGGGGTGGACATGTGGCTCACCCTACCGACACATTGACAAACATCAATACGTTGGCCAGAGTTCATGACGATGAAGACCGATGACACTGGCTCCGCCGAGCCCACGCAAGCCCCTGTTGCCGCGCGCCTTTCGACGCTCGATCGCTTCCTGCCGGTCTGGATCGTCGCTGCGATGGCCGTCGGTCTCCTTCTCGGACGGCTCGTGCCGGGTCTCGACGACGCGCTCTCCGCCGTCGAGGTCGAGGGTGTCTCGCTGCCGATCGCCATCGGCCTGCTCGTCATGATGTACCCGGTGCTCGCGAAGGTTCGCTACGACCGCCTCGACACCGTGACGGCCGACAAGCGGATGCTCGGTGCGTCGCTCGTCCTGAACTGGCTCGTCGGGCCCGCCGTGATGTTCGCGCTCGCGTGGATCTTCCTGGCCGACCTGCCCGCCTACCGCACGGGCCTCATCATCGTCGGGCTCGCCCGGTGCATCGCGATGGTCATCATCTGGAACGACCTCGCCTGCGGTGACCGCGAGGCCGCGGCCGTGCTCGTCGCGCTCAACTCGGTCTTCCAGGTCATCGCCTTCGCCGGCCTCGGGTGGCTCTACCTGTCGGTGCTGCCCGGGTGGCTCGGCCTCGAGCAGACGAACCTCGACGTGTCGCCGTGGCACATCGCCGCGTCCGTGCTCGTCTTCCTCGGCGTGCCGCTGCTGGCCGGTTTCCTTTCACGCCGTGTCGGCGAGAAGCGTTGGGGCCGCGACGCGTACGAGGGGTCGTTCCTGCCTCGCGTCGGGCCGTGGGCCCTCTACGGGCTGCTGTTCACCATCGTCCTGCTCTTCGCGCTCCAAGGCGACGCCATCACGCGCAACCCGCTCGACGTCGCCCGCATCGCCCTGCCTCTGCTCGTCTACTTCGCCCTCATGTGGGGCGGCGGCTACGTTCTCGGCAAGGCGCTCGGCATGAGCTACGAGCGGACGACGACGCTCGCCTTCACTGCGGCCGGCAACAACTTCGAGCTCGCCATCGCCGTCGCCATCGCGACCTTCGGGGCAACGTCCGGCCAGGCGCTCGCGGGCGTCGTCGGGCCCCTCATCGAGGTGCCCGTGCTCGTCGGCCTCGTCTACGTCTCGCTCGCGCTGCGCGGGCGCTTCCCCCAGGTGCCGAAGGAGACCCGAGCATGAGCGAGCCCCGCCCGAGTGCCCTGTTCGTCTGCGTCAAGAACGCCGGAAAGTCGCAAATGGCGGCTGCCCTGACGCGCCTGCACGCCGGCGACTCCGTCGAGGTGCACTCGGCCGGCACGCACCCGGGATCGAAGCTCAACGAGGAGTCGCGAGCGGCCGTCGAGGAGGTGGGCGCCACGTTCGAGGGCGAACACCCCAAGGCGATCGACGTCGATCTGCTGCGCCGCGCGGACCGCGTCGTCGTCATCGGTGGCGAAGCGCAGGTCGAACCCGTGGAGGGAATGCGAACCGACATCGAGCGCTGGACCACCGACGAACCGTCGCTGCGCGGCATCGAGGGCGTGGAGCGGATGCGTCTCGTGCGCGACGACATCGACGCGCGGGTACGCGCCCTCGTCGCCGACCTGACGGGCTGAACGCGCCAGCCGATCTGGGGAACTTTTGTGGATCTGGCTGCGACATATCACAGCCAGATCCACACAGCTGCACCGGATAGCCGACGCTCAGGGCATCAGAGGGCCTTCGTGACGAAGTCGCGCAGGTCGGTGATCGTGCGGCACTCGTGCATGTCGATGATCTCGGCGTACTTCGTCGCGACAGAGTCACCCGTGCCCCACTGCGATTCGGCCTCCGGGTTGAGCCAGAACGCGTGACGTGCCTCGTCCACGATGGTGCGCAGCGCGTCGTAGCGCGGGTTCGTCGAGTTGGTGCGAGCGTCGCCGAGGACGAGCAGGGTGGCACGCGGCGTGACGGCGTCGAGGTGGTGGGCGACGAAGTCGACGAACGTCATGCCGTAATCGGAGTTGCGGTGCCCGCGCTGCATTCGAGTGTTGCCGCGAAGCGCCTCGATGAGGTCGCCGTCCGCGCCCACGGAGCGGACGGTCTCGGTGAGTTCGTCCACGGTGTTGACGAACCCGAAGACGCGCACGCGCGCGAACTGCGCCTGCATCGCCTGCATGAGCAGGATCGTGAAGCGGCTGAAGCCGGAGACGCTGCTGCTCATGTCGGCGAGGATGACGAGCTCGGAGCGGTTCGGCGTGCGGTGGTCGTAGACGGGCGCGATAGGAACTCCGCCGGTGGACATCGACGCACGAAGCGTCTTGCGGATGTCGATGCGCCCGTGACTGGCGCGGCGTCGTTTCGCCGCCATGCGGGCCGCGAGTTTGCGCGCGAGGGGCTCGACGACGCGACGCATCTGGGCGGCGTCGATCGCGTAGGTCTGACTGAAGTCGCGCCGCTCGATCGGCGTGGTGACGGCGTAGGTCGCCTGGCTCGCCCTGCCGCGGATCTCGGCGTTGCGACGGCGGGACTCGGTCTCGATGCGACGCCGGAACCCCGCGACGCGCGTACGGATCTCGTCGCGGTCGAAGCGCTGGACGAACGGGTCGGGCTGCCACCCCTCGAGTGGGGCTGCGGCCTGACCGCCACTGCCGACGCCACCGCCGCCCTCGGAGGTGCCGACGCCCTCGTCGGCGAGACCGGGGGAGCCGCCGCTGCCCTCGAGGGCGTCCGCCTCCTGCTCGGCTCGCAGGCGGCGCAGGTACTCGTCGTGCTCGCGCAGAAGCTCCGTGGCCCGCGCAACCGCGAGGTTCGGTTGGAACTGGTCGATGGCCTGGTTCGCGGAGAACCCCTCGTCACCCGCGCGACGCAGGCGCCCGAACTCGTCGACGACGACGCCCGCGAGCGTCTCGAGGGCCTGCTCGTCGTTCTCGGCGAGAGCCCTCGCAAGCAGTTCGGTGAGGGCCTTGGCGCGTTCGCGCAGCTCGGCGGCATCGGCGTTCTCCGCGTCGAACTCCGGTAGCTGGGCGAGCAGGTCGTCGGCGCCGAGATCGCCTGCCGCAGTGCGTCGTCCGAGCGCAGCGGGGAAGAAGATGTCGAACAGATCGTCGAAGACGCCGCGCTGCTCGCCCCGGCGCACCAGAGCCGCTGCGAGCCCCTCACGCAGGCGCTCGCGGTTCTCGAGACCGAGGGCGCCCGCGACGTGCCCGGCATCCACGACGTCACTCGTTCCGACGACGACGCCGTGGCGGCGCATCGCGTCGGCGAGGGCAACGAGGCGGCGTCCGAGGGGGCCGATCACCGCGGGTGTCTGCGTGTCCTCGCCACGCGGCGCAGCGTCGTCGAGCGGTTCGTGACGTTCGGGCTGCCCGGCCGAGGGGCGGTTGTGGAACGCCCCCGGGAAGTGGTGCTCGTCAGGCATTGAGCTTGAGCAGCGTGGAGGCGCGCTCGATGTCGTCCTGGTGCTTGAGCAGGACGCCGAGGTTGGCGCGCAGCACGGTGGGGTCGAGGTCGTCGGAGCTGTCGGCCCCGAGTGCGACGAGGGTGCGCGCCCAGTCGACGGTTTCCGCGATGCTGGGCGCCTTGCGCAGCGGCATCTCGCGCAGGCGCTGCACGAGCCGGACCACGGACTCGGCGAGCGCCGCGTCGAGGCCCGGCACCTTGAGGGCGACGATGCGCTGTTCGAGTTCGGCGCTGGGGTAGTCGATGTGGAGGAAGAGGCAGCGTCGGCGCAGAGCCTCCGACAGGTCGCGCGCGGCGTTGGAGGTGAGGACGACGAACGGGCGCTGCGTCGCGGCAAGGGTGCCGAGTTCGGGCACGGTGACCTGGAAGTCGCTCAGCACCTCGAGGAGGAGGCCTTCGACCTCGACGTCGGCCTTGTCGAGCTCGTCGACGAGCAGGACGGTGGGCTGCTCGTTGCGGATGGCGCGCAGCAGCGGCCGGGTGAGGAGGAACTCGTCCGTGAAGATGTCGGTGGCGAGGGCCTGCCAGTCGTGAGCGACCTCGTCGTCGGTCGCCTGCGCGGTGGTCCCTGTCGCGTTCGTCTGTGCCAGCGCAGTGTTGGCGGTGATGCGCAGGAGCTGCTTCGCGTGGTTCCACTCGTAGAGGGCGCGGGCCTCGTCGATGCCCTCGTAGCACTGCAGGCGCACGAGGTCGGCGTCTTCGCCGGTGGTCGCGGTGAGCGCGCTCGTGACGGCCTTGGCGAGCTCGGTCTTGCCGACGCCGGCGGGGCCCTCGACGAGCAGCGGCTTACCGAGTGCGTCGGCGAGGAAGACCGTCGTCGCGATGGCGTCGCTCGCGAGGTAGCCGGCCTCGGCGAGGCGGTCGCGGACGTCGTCGACGGATTCGAAGTGCGCAGTCACCGTGCCATTGTCGCGGATGGCTCAGGCCGCGATCGGTGAAAACGCAGAACGGGTTGACCGGGTGGGCCCTCCGAACGATCCGATGTGACGCTGGCCCCACAGCTCGCGCACACTTCGCAGTCAGGTGTACCTTTAAACATAGATAACCTAACTAAACGAAGGGAAGAGATGTCCACCGCGCATCCGCCAACCGCGCAGGCCCCGATGAGGACGGTCTTGTCGCACGTCATCGTTCCGATCCTCATGGGTCTCATCATGTGCGCCGCCTACCTCGGTGGTTTCCACAAGCCGTCGCCCCACCACGTGCCCGTCGCCGTCGTCGGTCAGGCTCAACAGGCGGGCCCGCTGGCGGCCAAGGTGCAGGACGGGTTCGGCGACGAGGCGGACGTCCGCACGATCGCGACGCCCGAGCAGGCGACGGATCAGCTGAAGCACCTGAAGATCTCCGCGGCCTACGTCCCCGGTGACGGCAAGGCCGAACTGCTCACCGCCGGTGGCGCGTCCGACACGACGAAGTCCGTCGTCGAGAAGATGTTCCGCCCCGTCGCGGAGAAACAGCACGATGCGCTGACCGTCAAGGACGTCGCGCCCCTCACCGCGGACGACCCCGCCGGCCAGAACGGTTTCTTCTTCCTCGTCGCCCTGACGGTCGCCGCGTACGCCACGTCGATCGCCATCGGCGCGGCGGCTGCGAGCCGCCCGTTCGCCCAGCGCATCGCCCTCGCCGCCGGCGCCGCCGTCGTCATCTCGACGATCGAACTCGCGATCGCGGCGTGGGGTTACGACATGTTCGGTGGGCACGCGCTCGCAACGTGGGCGCTGTCACTGCTCTACACGGCCGGCGTGCTGACGGTCGGTGTCGGCCTGCACCCGATCATCGGACGGTTCGCGACGCTGCTGTACTCGGCGATCTTCGTCGCGCTCAACTTCACCTCGTCCGGCGGCGTGTTCGCGCCCGTCATGCAGCCGAGCTTCTTCGGTTGGCTGCACGACTTCTGGATCGGCTCCGGCTTCGTCGAGGCGCTGCGTCGCATCATCTACTTCCCGGACGCCTCGATCGCCGGCCCGCTCACCATCTTGTTCGGCTGGCTGGTCGTCGGGTTGCTCTGTCTCGCAGCCGGATGCGCGGTCGAACAGCGACGTGTTGTGCGAGCCCGTGAGCTCGAGGAAGCTGCGTCCCGCCCCGTCGGACGTCACGCCGAGCACGCGCATCAGGACGAGCGCGACGAGCTCGACACCGAGACCGAGGAGGAACTCGAGGAGAACGTCGCCGTCTGACGTCCTCTCTTTGCGCCCAGATGCACCCGGGTGCATGTGGGCGCACAGAGAAGCCACCAGGGGTGTGGACCGGTGCCTCACGAGCTGCGAGCAAGGCGATGAAGAGCCCACCATGCGACGGGTCGATAGGCGTGCCCGACGAGAGGCGGCAGATCCATCGCCATGTGGCAGCGGCACCCGCTCCGACGAACCTCGACGCGGTGCTCGCCCGTCGTCGTCAGCCCCAGGACGCTGACGCGCCAGTTCCACGTCCTCGCCACCGCATCGACGTCGGTGATGACGAACCGCCCCACCGTCACCGGCCCGAAACGCCACCGTCCTTCCGCGCCGGGACGGATCACCACGGCATCCGCCTCGACCGGCGGCATGTGCGGCGACCAGTCACGCCACCGATCGACGTGCACGTAGGCCTGCCACGCCGCGTCGACACTCGCGGGCCCGTCAGCATGGACGTCGATGCGCTTCATGTCCGAATGCTAGGCGTTCCAACGGAACCCAGGTCGCGCACAGCCCTCGGGCGCCCCGCGCCGACCCCAGCGCGCACGATGGCGCGTAACTCACACGTAGGCGTGCAGTTGCGTGCCTACCCGTGAGTTACGCGCCATCGTGAGGGTCAGGCGACCCTCGACTCCGTTCGCTTGATCCTCAGCGCGCGGACTACTCATTGGCTCAGTTCCTCAGCGCCCGATTCGGCAGGGCCGGGCCTTCGCACGCTCCGGCGCGAACCTACCTCGGTCGGGCTTGATCGTCACTGAGCTTTCTTGTCTCGCCGACGACGGTGCAGGATCGGCTCGGTGTAGCCGTTCGGCTGCTTCGCGCCCTCGAGGATGAGCTCCTTCGCGGCGTTGAACGCAATGCCGTCGAAGCCGGGAGCCATCGGCTCGTAGGCCGCATCGCCCTCGTTCTGCTTGTCGACGATCGGCGCCATGCGCTTGAGCGACGCGACGACGTCGTCCTCGCTCACGATGCCGTGCTGCAGCCAGTTAGCGAGCAGCTGCGACGAGATGCGCAGCGTGGCGCGGTCCTCCATGAGCGCGACGTCGTGGATGTCCGGCACCTTCGAGCAGCCGACGCCCTGGTCGATCCAGCGCACGACGTAGCCGAGGATCGACTGGCAGTTGTTGTCGAGTTCCTCGCGCTTGTCGGCGTCCGACCAGTCCGTGTTCTCCGCGAGCGGGATCTGCAGGATGTCGTCGACCGACGCGGCCTTGCGCTTCGCGAGCTCCTCCTGCACGGCGAACACGTCGACCTGGTGGTAGTGCAGCGCGTGCAGCGTCGCGGCGGTCGGTGACGGCACCCAGGCCGTCGTCGCGCCGGCCTTCGGCTGGCCCACCTTCTGCTCGAGCATGTCGGCCATGAGGTCCGGCATCGCCCACATGCCCTTACCGATCTGAGCCTTGTGCTGCAGGCCGTCCCTCAGGCCCACGTCGACGTTGTTGTCCTCGTACGCCTTGATCCAGGTCGACCCCTTCATCTCGCCCTTGCGCACCATCGGGCCGGCGAGCATCGAGGTGTGGATCTCGTCGCCCGTGCGGTCGAGGAAGCCGGTGTTGATGAAGACGACGCGCTCCTTGGCGGCCTCGATGCAGGCGGAGAGGTTGACCGTCGTGCGACGCTCCTCGTCCATGATGCCGACCTTCACCGTGTTCTCCGGCAGCCCGACGAACTGCTCGACGCGGGCGAAGAGTTCGTTCGTCAGCGCGACCTCCTTCGGGCCGTGCATCTTGGGCTTCACGATGTAGATCGAGTTGGTGCGCGTGTTGCTCACGCCGTCCTTGCCGGCGAAGCCGTGGATGGCGGCCGGGATGGTGACGAGCGCATCGAGCAGGCCTTCGCCGACCTCGTTGCCGTCGGCGTCGAGCACGGCGTCCGTCGTCATGAGGTGGCCGACGTTGCGCACGAACAGCAGCGAACGGCCGGGCAGCGTGAGGTGGTCGCCGCCGGCGGCCGTGTAGGTGCGGTCGGGGTTGAGTTCGCGCGTGAAGGTCTTGCCGCCCTTCGCGATCTCCTCCTTGAGGTCACCCTTGTTGAGGCCGAGCCAGTTCGTGTAGCCGAGCACTTTGTCCTCGGCATCGACGGCGGCGACGGAATCCTCGAGGTCCATGATCGTCGTGACAGCCGACTCGACGAGGACGTCCTTGATGCCGGCCGGGTCGGTCGCGCCGATCGGGGACTCGGCGTCGATCTGGATCTCCAGGTGAAGACCGTTGTGCTTCAGCAGGATTCCCTCCGGCTGCGCAGGCAGCCCGACGTATCCGGCGAACTCGTCGGCGTTCTTCAGCGACGTCGTGCGCTCACCGTCGAGGTGGACGACGAGCTCGCCGCCGTCGACGCCGAAGCCGGTGACGTCGGTGTAGGAACCCTCGGCGAGCGGGACGGCAGTGTCGAGGAAGTTCTTCGCGAACGAGATGACGGCGTCGCCGCGCACCGTGTTGTACGAGGTGCCCTTCTCCTTGCCGTCGGCCTCGTCGATCGCGTCGGTGCCGTAGAGCGCGTCGTAGAGCGAACCCCAGCGGGCGTTCGACGCGTTGAGCGCGAAGCGGGCGTTGAGGATCGGCACGACGAGCTGCGGGCCGGCGGTGTCGGTGATCTCGCGGTCGACGTTCTCCGTCGTGATGGAGAAGTCGGCCGGTGCGTCGACGAGGTAGCCGATCTCGGTGAGGAAGGCCTTGTACGCGTCGAAGTCGGGCTTGCCCGGGTTGTCGCGGTGGTAGGCGTCGATCTTCGCCTGGAGCTCGTCACGCTCGGCGAGGAGAGCCTTGTTCTTGGGTCCGAGGTCGGTGATGACCTCGGCGAAACCCTTCCAGTATGTCTCCTGGTCGACGTCCGTGCCCGGCAGGACCAAGTCGTTGATGAAGTCGTACAGGACGGTGGCGACCTGGAGTCCGTGCACCTCGGTGCGCGGCGTGGTGTCAGTCATGTGCTTCCTTTCGTCGCATGCAGAGGGCTCCTTCTCTCCAACGCTACGCGTCAGTAGACCGGTTGCGGCAGGTTTGAGGGCGCCGAAGTGACACGCGTCACGCGTCGTGCGGAAGGCGCGCCTCGATCCACGCGAGAACGTGGGCCGTCACGTCGTCGCGGTTGGTCTCGTTGAGCAGTTCGTGGCGCGCGCCGGGGTAGAGCATGAGCGTCACGTCCTCCACGCCGCCCTCGCGCAACATGGCCGCGGCCGCCTCGACACCGCGACCGTCCCCGCCCGCCGGATCGGCGTCGCCGGACACGACGAGGATGGGCAGCTTCGCTGGTGTGGCCGCGACGAAGGACGGGGTGTTGACGAGGCGCAGGCCGCCGAGCATGTCGACGTAGAACCCTGCGGTGGCGATGAACCCGCACTTGTCGTCGGCGACGTAGGCGTCGACCTCGGCGTCGTCCCGGCTCAGCCAGTCGAAGTCCGTGCGCGCCGGCTTGAACGCCTTGTTGAACGCACCGAACGAGAGTTTGTCGAGAAGCTTGCTCGGGTGCTTCGCGCCGCGCAGGCGCGCCTCGGCGGCGGCCACCTTCGACCCCACGAGCCCCAGCGTTCCCGCGTCGGCGGGCGTGCCCGACAGGACGAGGGCCGTGAGGCGTTCACCGTGACGCACCGCGTACGTGCGCGCGAGCAGCGAGCCCATGCTGTGGCCGAACAGGACGATCGGCGCGTTCGGGTGCTCGGCGCTCGCGTGCGTGACGACGGTGTCGATGTCGTCCGTGACGCGGTTCCAGCCGTCGGACTCGGCGAAGTACCCGAGGGTTCCGCCTTCAGCGGTGCGTCCGTGGCCGCGGTGGTCGGCGGCATAGACGGCGAACCCGGCACCGTTGAGGGCGTCCGCGAAGCGGGCGTACCTCTCGCCGTGCTCGGCCATGCCGTGCGCGATGACGACGACCGCGCGCGTCGACGCTTCTTCGGCCACCCAGCGGCGGCCGCGCAGCGTCGTGCCGTCAGGGGCAGTGAGGTCGAAAGGCTGGGGCTGCACGGGTTCTCCTCGAGGCGGGTGGCTGAACTACCGCTATCCTGCCCGGTCGGAGCCCTGAACAGTCACAAAACCATGCGGAAAAGCGGCGAGTCCGGGTCGACGCGCTCGGTGCGCATCGCCGACTCCGCCATGCGCTCGAGCAGCGGCTCGAGACCGGCGGGCTCGCCGAGTTCGAGGCCGACGAGCGCCGGCCCGGTCTCACGGTTGGAGCGCTTCGTGTACTCGAACAGCGTGATGTCGTCCTCCGGGCCGAGGATCTCGTTGAGGAAGCGGCGCAACTGGCCAGGCTCCTGCGGGAACTCGACGAGGAAGTAGTGCTTGCGCCCCTCGTAGACAAGCGAGCGCTCGACGACCTCCGCGTAGCGCGAGACGTCGTTGTTGCCGCCGGACAGGATGGCGAGGACGAGTTCGCCGTCGGCGATCTCGACGTCGTCGAGCGCTGACGAGGCCAATGCCCCTGCAGGCTCGGCGATGATGCCGTCGCTCTGGTACAGGTCGAGCATCTCGGTGCAGATGCGCCCCTCGGCGACGCTGAAGCAGGGCACCCCACCCGCCGCGATGACCGGGTAGGTGTGCGCGCCGAGGAGGCCGACGGTGGCGCCGTCGACAAAGGGATCGGTGACCGGCACCGAGACGGGGCGACCCGCCGCGAGCGCGGCCTGCAGGGAGGGGGCGCCCACCGGCTCGACACCGACGATGCGCGTGTTCGGGTGGCGTTCACGCACCCACGCCGTGGTGCCGGCGAGCAGCCCGCCACCTCCGACGGGCACGACGACGACGTCGGGCACCCGGCCGTGCTGGATCTCGCACTGGGCGAATGCCTCGCGCGCCACCGTGCCCTGTCCGGCGATCGTGCGCACGTCGTCGAAAGCGGGTACGAGCGTTGCCCCGGTCGTGGTGGCGAACTCACCGGCGGCTGCGGCCGCCACGTCATAGGTGTCGCCCTCGACGACCGTCGTCACCCACGGGCCGCCGAGCACGCGCACGCGTTCACGCTTCTGACGCGGCGTCGTGCGCGGCAGGAAGATCGTCGCCTTCACCCCGAGGCGCGCACACGCATAGGCGACGCCCTGGGCGTGGTTTCCCGCGGACGCGCACACGACGCCGGCGGCGCGAGCGTCGTCGTCGAGTTGCGAGATGAGGTTGCTGGCCCCGCGAATCTTGTACGAGCGCACCGGCTGCTGATCCTCACGCTTGAGGACGACGGTGGCGCCGTACTTCGCGCTCAGGCGGCCGCTCTCGGTGACGGGCGTCGGAGCGAGCAGGCCCTCGAGGCGCGCTGCGGCGGCGTCGACTGCTGCTGCGTCGACGCCGGGGGTGGGGATGGTCGTGCTGGTCACGGCGTCCAGACTCTCATGCGCCGCGCGAGAGCCGCGTGGCCTACTCGGATGACGGATAACGCGCCTCGCGGGCCTGTTGCACCTTCGCGTGCCGCGAGCGGTCGAGGCGGAGCGTCAGGGCGATGACTCCCACGAGCAGGAGCCCGCACACGGCACCGAACAGCGCTGCCATGACGACGACGCCGACGGGATCGTTGTTCACCGGGCCACCGTGTCATCCCGACCTGTGTCACCACTGGGAACCCTCGGCGAAAAAGCATTGTTGTCGAATCGTGTTCTCACGTGTGAACCACGTGCCTCCTTCGTGCGTCAGACATGGCAGAGTCGATGTGAGGGCGCTCGACACGAGCAACGAGGGGAGCGGAATGCAGCACGACAAGCGGCACTGCGCCGAATGTGGGGAGCAGGTCTCGGGGCCGTTCTGCAGCAACTGCGGCACGCGCACGGCCGTGGGGGCCACGGCCGGCGCGAACACGAGCGGGGCGTTCTTCGACGAGGAACCCACCCGTCTCGGTGCTGACCGCGCCGCGGATCAGCCGTACAACGGTTACGCCTCCGACGACGCGGACGAGTACGGGGGCGGCGTGCCCCCGGTGGAGCCCGCGGCGACGTCGTCCGCCCGGCCCGCCAAGACGAACCAGATGCTCGTGGCGCTCATCGCCGTTGTCGCGCTCGCCGTCGTCGGAATGCTCGGCTACCTCTTCACGAACGGTCGCGGAGACGACAAGGCTGATCCGCCGCTGGTGAGCGACTCCTCCACCAGCGCACCGACGAAGAGCACGTCGTCCTCGACGTCGTCCTCGACGTCGTCCTCGACGTCGTCGAGCACGACACAGAGTTCGACGAGCAGCCCTGACCCCTCCACGACACAGGGCAACTCGAACGGTGGCAACAACGGCGGCGGGGGAGCATCTGCGCCTGCACCGTCGCAGACCACCGAGGAACCTGCCCCTGCACCGAGCCCGAGCACGACGGGTGTCAGCGAGCTTCCCGGCCTCGTCAAGACGACGAGCATGGGCGGTTCGGACTACGCGATGACCCGTGAGGGCAACACGGTCACGGTCTGGCGGGCCGGAAGCGAGGGCGCCAGCCGAATCGGCTCCTTCACCCTGCGTGGCGGCGGAGGAAGCAACGGACTGGACTTCATCAACCTGCCCGGCTGCAGCGCGCCGGTCGTCGCGTGGAACGCAGCGAGCGCGAGCGGGTCGGCTGCGTACGGCTACGACGGTTCGGGCTACCAGGCGTACGTGGGCAGCTCGAGCGGCAGCATGTCGCCGAGCGGTGGATCGCCGAGCTCGTACGGCGTCAACGCCTACAACGGCATGCTGGAGATCCGTGACAGCTCCAAGCAGAAGGCACGTGGTTCGGGTAACCACTTCGACAGCTGCGAGAGCGCCTCACCGGACGTGCTGCACATGGTGAGCGGCGGCTGACACGTCCGCCGTCACGCGGGGCGGCAAGACGCTCGCGGAGGTCGCAAAGGGGCCGGGCCCGAAACCACGAGATGTGGTTTCGGGCCCGGCCCCTTTCGTGCTGGTGGCCTGAGGGTCAGACCTCGAGCGCGCCGTTGGCGATGCACGCCTTGCGGACGCCCTCGCCGTAGGCCGGGTCGGCCTTCGTGCAGTTCTCGATGTGACGCTCGATCGTCTGCGCGGTCGCGCCCTTGATGGCGGCGGCCGTGTTGGCGAACAGCGCGTGCTGCTGCTCGGGCGACATGAGGCGGAACAGGTTGCCCGGCTGCTCGTAGTAGTTGTCGTCGTCCGCGCGGTAGTCCCAGTGGTCGGCGACGTGCGCCATCTCCTGATACTTCGCCATGTCGGACGCCGGCTCTGCGTAGGAGGGCTGCTCCTGCATCGCGCCGTAGCTGTTCGGCTCGTAGTGCGTCTCACTGCCCTTGTTGCCGTCGACGCGCATCTGGCCGTCGCGGTGGAAGGTGTGCACGGGGCACTTCGGCGCGTTGACCGGGATCTGGTGGTGGTTGACGCCGAGGCGGTAGCGCTGCGCGTCCGTGTAGCTGAACAGGCGGGCCTGCAGCATGCGGTCGGGCGAGACGGAGATGCCCGGCACGAGGTGCGACGGCGCGAACGCGGCCTGCTCGATGTCGGCGAAGAAGTTGTCCGCGTTGCGGTTGAGCTCGAACTCGCCGACCTCGATGAGCGGGTAGTCCTTCTTGCTCCACACCTTTGTCAGGTCGAACGGGTGGAAGCGGTACGTCCTCGCGTCTTCCTCCGGCATGATCTGCACGTACATCGTCCACTTGGGAAGTCACCGCGCTCGATGGCCTCGTAGAGGTCGCGGCCCGAGGACTCGCGGTCTTCGGCGATGACCTGTGCGGCCTCGTCGTCGGTGAGGTTCTCGATGCCCTGCTGGGTGCGGAAGTGCATCTTGCACCAGAAGCGCTCGCCGGCCTCGTTGATGAACGAGTAGGTGTGCGAGCTGAAGCCGTGCATGTGGCGGAACTTCTTGGGGATGCCGCGGTCACTCATGACGATGGTGACCTGGTGCAGCGCCTCGGGCAGCGACGACCAGAAATCCCAGTTGTTCTCCGGGCTGCGCAGGTTGGTGCGCGGGTCACGCTTGACGGCGTGGTTGAGGTCGGGGAACTTCATCGGGTCGCGGAAGAAGAAGACCGGCGTGTTGTTGCCGACCATGTCCCAGTTGCCCTCTTCGGTATAGAACTTCAGGGAGAAGCCGCGGATGTCGCGCTCGGCGTCGGCCGCGCCGCGCTCACCGGCGACGGTGGAGAAGCGGGCCATCATCGGCGTCTGCTTGCCGACCTCGGAGAAGATCTTGGCCTTCGAGTACTTCTGGATCTCGGGGCTCGTCACCGTGAACGTGCCGTGCGCGCCCGAACCCTTGGCGTGCATACGACGCTCCGGGATGACCTCACGGTCGAAGTGGGCGAGCTTCTCGATGAGCCACAGGTCCTGCAGAAGGATCGGGCCACGCGGGCCGGCCGTCATCGAGTCCTGGTTGTTGACGACGGGCGCTCCCGCAGCCGTCGTCAGCGGGGGTGCTCCTGGTTGCGGCCCTGCTCGTTGTCGACCATGAGGTGCTCCTTCGGTTGGTCGGGTGTGATCGGTCAGGAGGGAGGTGCTTCGGTTCTCACCCTAGGCGCTGCCACTGACAACGGACAGGGTGAAGCGGGTTCGTCCGGACGTCAGCCCGGCGGAGTCGTCGCGCGGCATTCGGCGCAGACGCCCCAGTAGGTGACCTCGGCTTCGTCGATCTCGAAACCGGCGCTCAGATCGCTCTCGTGTGCCGCTGTGAGGCACGGGGTTTCGCCCACGGCGCACGGGATGTCGACGATCGTCGCGCAACGGCGACACACGAGGTGGTGGTGGTTGTCGCCGATGCGGCGTTCGTACAGCGCGGACTGCCCCGCCGGTTCGATACGGCGGATGATGCCGTGAGCCGTCATGGCGTGCAGCGCGTCGTAGACCGTCTGCATCGAGACGGCGCCGTACCCCTCGCGCACCGCCTTGAGGACGGTGTCAGCGTCGGAGTGCGGCCGGTTCTCGAGCGCTTCGAGGATGGCCAGGCGCGGACCCGTGACGCGCAGGTTGGCCTCGCGCAGCATGGTGCGCGGGTCCGGCGTCGAGGTCTGGGTCGTGGTCATGCCTCTATGGTGACGCGCTTTCTGGAATGAATCAAGATAAGCGCCGGACCAATGTCAGTTAGTCACCCGCGACGAGCCACAGCACACCCCACGGCGGAAGGTGGATGTCGCCGTCCGCATCCGAGTGTACGACCCGGGCCGTGAGGGCGTCCACGAGCGTCTCGTCACCCTGGCCAGAGGTGCACGCGCCGAGCGTGAAGCCGCCCAGCCACTCGGCCGGCCACGTCTGCTCGGAGTCCGTGACGTTGTAGAGCTGGACCATGTCGCCCGCGGCGTGGCGGCGCCCGACGGCCAGCACGCCCGGATTCGCGACAGGCAGCACCTCGGAGGCGATCTGCCCGTCGAGCTGAGGCAGCCGCGCGCGCACCTGCCCGACGGAGCAGTGCCATTCGAAGATCGCGCCGGTGACGCTGCCGTGATCGTGACGCTGGGCGAGCGCAGTGTCGGGCAGAGCCGGGCGGTGAGCCCAGCGGTTGTCGTCGGCGTGGGTCGGGTCGCTTGCCCACTCGGGGTCGTTGGGCAGGGCGAGTTCGTCGCCCGACCAGATGACGGGCAGGCCGCCGGTGCCGTACGTGGCGGCGACGAGAAGCTTCATCCGCGCCATGCCGGTTGCCTTCAGGTGAGGGTTGTACGACTCGCTCGCGCCGGTCAGCGACGCCATCGTGCCGGAGATGCGTCGGTCGCCTGTCTGCGGATTCGCCTGGAAGACAAGGCCGTCCGAGAACGAATCGAACGATTCGCCCGCGTAGAAGTCGGAGAGGAACGCGCGGTGCAGCGGGCCGGAGAGGCCGACGGCGGCGGCGTCGCCGTCGTCGATGGCCCAGCCGATGTCGTCGTGGCAGCGGATGTAGGAGATCCAGGTGGCGCCCTCGGGCGTCGGCGGCAGTCCGCGGAGCGTGTGCACCGCGAGACGCGTGTCCTGGGCGGCGATCATCGACCACAGCTGCACCATCCAGGTGTTGTGGTACGCCAGATCCGACAGGCGCTCCTCGTACTCGCCGAGACCGAGGTACTGCACGAGGTCGTGCGGCCCGACGATGGCCTCGGCCTTGAACGCGAGGCCGGGTGCCGCCATCCGCGCGACGGCACGCAGGATCGACGTCAGCGCGTGCACCTCGGGCTGGTTCTGGCAGTTCGTGCCCATGCGCTTCCACATGAACGCGATGGCGTCGAGACGCAGCACCTCGACGCCCTTGTTCGCGAGGAACAGCATGATGTCGGTGAACTCGGCCAGCACGTCGGGGTTGGACCAGTTGAGATCCCACTGGAATGCGTTGAACGTCGTCCACACCCACGCCTGGGCCTTCTCGTCCCAGGTGAAGTTGCCCGGCGCGAAGTCGGGGAAGATCTCGGGCAGCGTGCGCTCGTAGGCGTCGGGCACGGAGCGGTCGGGGAACATGTGGAAGTAGTCGCGGTACTTCGGGATGCCGGCGCGCGCCTTCGTCGCCCACTCGTGCTCCTCGGCGACGTGGTTGAGGACGAAGTCGAGCACGAGGCTGATGCCGCGGTGACGCAGCGTCGTCGCGAGGGCCTCGAGGTCGGTCATCGTGCCGAGATCCTCACGCACCTCGCGGTAGTCGACGACGGCGTAGCCACCGTCGCTGTCGCCGGCGCGGGTGCGCAGCAACGGCATGAGGTGCAGGTAGGTGACACCGAGTTCGTCGAGGTAGGCGGTGCGTTCCGCGACGCCGGCGAGGGTGCCGCCGAAGCGTTCGGTGTAGGCGGCGTAGCCGATCATGCGCGGCGACGAGAGCCAGTGCGGGTTGGCTTCGCGACGACGGTCGAGGTCGTGGAGTTCCTCGGGGCGCTCGAGGAAGCGGCGCGCGGCGATCTCGACGAGGTCGCCCGCGATCTCCTCGACGCGCTGGGGGTGGACGACACGCAAGCCGTCACGCAGGGCAGGCCAGTGGGCGCGAAGCCGCGCGATGAAGACGTCGCTCTGCCAGGGGGAGGCCGGCGTGAGGACGGACGAAGCGCGTTGGATCACCGACACGGGAAGGGGCATGGGTGCCATTGTCCCCGACTCGGAGGTGACCGGTCGGTAGGCCTCACCGGCCGGACGTTCCGGACACGTCGGCGGCGCCTCGTGGAACGCGCCACCACGGCCTGTGAGGTGCAGCGAGGGGGCGGGAAGCGTTCTCGTTGTTTGGGTTCGGTGTGAGCCCTTGGTAGGCTTGGAGCTTGAGGGGAGTACTTCCCACGTTCCGATTTCGGTCAATACGAGCGCGCCGAGCCGCGCTCCCGTGCGGAAGCGGCGACAGCGTCGTCGTGAAGGAGACCTCAGTTCAAGACGTATGCGAACTGAGGTGTTCTCATCATGGAAACCATTGCCACACCGGCGCTCTGGACGACCACGATCGTCGGTGTTCTTGTTCTGTTCGTCCTCGACTTCATCGTCACGCGCAAGCCGCACGAGGTCTCGATGAAGGAAGCGACCGGGTGGTCGCTGTTCTACATCGGTCTGCCGGTGGCGTTCGGTGGGTGGCTCTGGTCGCAGCACGGCAGCCAGATCGGCACCGAGTACTACACGGGTTACATCGTCGAGAAGTCGCTGTCGGTCGACAACCTGTTCATCTTCATGCTGCTGCTCGCGGCGTTCGCGGTGCCGAAGGCCTATCAGCAGCGGGTGCTGCTCATCGGTGTGGCGGGCGCGCTCGTCATGCGCGCCATCATGATCGCGATCGGCGCATCGCTGCTCACCAAGTTCTCGTGGATGTTCGTCATCTTCGGTCTGTTCCTGCTGTGGACGGCCGTCAAGGTCTGGCGTGACACGCGCAGCGACGAGGACGAGGAGATCGACCCGAGCGAGCTCGGTTCGGTGAAGTTCCTGCGCCGCTTCTACCCGGTGACCGACGACTACCGCGGCACCAAGATGAGCGTCGTCGAGGCCGACAAGACCGGCAAGAAGCGCCGCATGCTGACGCCGCTCGCCGTCGTCACGGTGGCCGTTCTCGCCGCCGACGCGATGTTCGCGCTCGACTCCGTGCCGGCCGTCTACGGCATCACCGGCGACCCCTACCTCGTCTTCGTGACGAACGCGTTCGCGCTGCTCGGCCTGCGCGCGCTGTACTTCCTCGTCGAGGGCGTGCTGAGCAAGCTCGTGCACCTCGGGTACGGCCTCGCCGTCATCCTCGCGTTCATCGGCTACAAGCTCATCGCGCACTGGGCGCACGACGTCTGGCACTGGGTGTGGACGCCGTCGACGGCCGTGTCGCTGTCGGTCATCATCGTGTCGCTGCTCGCCGTCACCGTCTCGAGCCTCGTCGTCACGCGCCGGCAGGAGCGCGAGGAGGCCGCAGCCGACTCGCAGAACTGACGCTTCACCCTTCGTCACAGCGCACCCGCCTCGTCCTTCGGGACGGGGCGGGTGCGCTGTGTCGTGTCTGCGTCACTCCTTCGGCGAGTGGGTTCGGTCGTAGTACGCGGCGTACTCCTCGGCGGTGAAGAGAAAGCTCGTCATGGCATGCGTCTTCCGTGATGGTCACGGGGGAGGCATGTCCCGGTCGGAAGCCTGTCGATCCGTAGGTGGGTTTCGGTGGCGGTTCAATTGACGAGTGAGTGCAAGAACTCTCGGGTCTGCGGGTCGGTGGAGTAGATAGTGACGCGCTGCATCCCGCGTGTCAGGAGCACCTTGTAGACGTTGCGGATGAGCTTGTCGAACAGTTCGTCGTCGACGGTCTTCCGCGACTTGAAATCCGGGTCGCGATTCGCTTCGCGAACGCTGACCCAGCGCCCGTCACGGCGCACAAGATCAGGGCCGAGGATCACGCCGGCGGCGTCGTACTCGAACCCTTGCGCCGTGTAGACGCAGCCGACCTGTCCAAAACCGGCGGAGTCGGATGCCCAGAGCGCGGCCGGCGGTGCTCCACCGACGGATCTGTCACCGCGCAGGTTCCATGGCCGGCTCCAACCGTCGATCGAGACGTCCGGTACGAGCGAACCGTCCTGTGCTGGGTCGCTCCAGGGCCAGCAGTACCCAGCGGCCATCCGCGCGTTTAGCCCGGTGTCGATGAATTTCTGCAAGTGAGCCTCCAACTGCGACGGTGAGTCGACTACCTCGACCTCGAAGCCGTCGTCACCGCTCCACTCGATCGGCCCGCCTTCCTCGAGGTCGAGCAGACGGAGGACCCAATCGACGTAGAGCTGGCTTCCTCCACACCGGAACTGGGCATTGAGGTCGATCTTCTCGACGTGTATGCCGAGCGCCTCTGCGTGAGCCTCGATGTCCGCTGCGGTGCCCATCTCGCCCGGGCGCACAACCTGGTACTCGTCGAGGAGGAAGACTGGCACACGAGCAGCCTCAAGCAACTCGACAATCTGGGGTCGCGCCCGAGCGCGATCTTCCTTCCTCGTGTATCTCTGCACGCTGGTCTCGCGCATACGGTGCGCCTCATCAAGAATCAGGCAGTCGAGATCGTTCGGCTCTGCCGTCATGAATTGGTTGAAGTATCCGAACAGCTTGGCCACGCGAGGGTTACGCTTCCCGGCGACCTTGCGCAGGGTCGTTGTGAAGCTTCGCGAACCGGTCGCATGCATGAGGGTTCGGCCCTGGCGAGACAACTCGCCCATGAGCGACAGAGCGATCACGGATTTTCCGCTGCCCGGGCCGCCGCTGATGATCACAGCAGTCTTGGTGTTCGCCCGTCGGGCTCGTTCGACAGAGTGGAGGACGTACTCGTAGGCCGCGCGCTGTTCGTCGAGAAGGACGAACTGTTCGCGCTGCTGAACCTCCTCGGCTGCCAGCGTGAGGAGTTGTTTGCTCGGTTCGATCTTGCTGCTGACGAGGGCATCTGCCGCGTCCCGGCCCGGCTGGTCCGCGGCCAACTGTGAGCTGAGGAAGTCGACGAAGTCGCTCCGTCGTTGACCGGTGAACACGCGAGAGATATCGTCCGGCGCCCTGACGAACAGGTCCGCGACGCCGGCGTCGGTGGCGTTGTGAAGGTACGCGGCTCCGCTGAGGTGGTGCGGTGTCGTCGCGAGGTAGGACGAGAAGTCGGTGAGGTAGTCGCAGTATCCGGCGACCTGAAGGCCAGGGTGGAGGTGTGCACTGCGCCCGTACGCGGCAATGGAGACGAGGGTGTCGCTCTCCTCGAATCGAGCCGCGTCGCTCCACTGCTTCAACTCGACGACGACGTACGAGGGGCGCCGCGTCGTGGGGTGGACGCCGGCGAGAACAACGTCGGCTCGTTTGCTCGTGAGCGGCAGTTGATACTCGAGGAGCATCTCGACATCGTCGAGTCCGGCATCACGGAGATCTTGAACCAGCGCGGGAAGGCTTCGAGCCCAGGACTTCTTCTCACCCGAACTGGGGCGCTGGTTGGTCTGAACGAACATCTGTTCCGTTAGGAGATCGACAAGGGTGTGCTCGACAGACGAATACCCTCGTACCGACGTTCGGTAGAGATGCAAGAAAGCCCCCAGGCAGCACGAAACTCGTGCGGTGGGGGCATGTTCTTGCGCGAAAGCCCGTCGTCTCCGCTATGACGTGGATCAGCCTAACCGCGAGGAGCGGCTGAGTGGTGGAGCGGCCGCGCGTCTCGTGATCGGGCTAGGTCGCAGTGCGCTACCCGGCGTCGGCCTCCATCAGGGCTGGTCGCGTGAGAGAGTCCCAACCATGAGCACATCTCCCCTCACCGGCGTCCGCGTCGTCAGCCTCGCGCCGAACCTGCCCGGGCCCGCGGCGGCCATGCATTTCGTCCGGCTCGGGGCGCAGGTGACGAAGGTCGAGCCGCCGAGTGGTGACTTCATGGAGGCCGCCGCGCCCGCCTACTACCGTGAACTCACCGAGGGGCAGGAGATCGTCACGCACGACCTCAAGTCCGACGAGGGCAAGGCAGCCGTTGCGGAACTGCTCGCCGACGCCGACATCCTGCTCACCTCGTCGCGCCCGTCGGCCCTCACCAAACTCGGCCTCGGCTGGGACGCCCTGCACGCCGCCCACCCGCGGCTCGTGCACGTCGCCATCGTCGGGCACCCCGGCGACGAAGCCGAGATCGCCGGCCACGACCTCACCTACCAGGCCGTCAACGGAACCCTCGACCCGCCGTCGCTTCCCCGCGTCCTCATGGCCGACCTCGGCGGCGCCGAACGCGCCGTCTCCGCCGGCCTCGCCGCCCTCGTCGAACGCTCCCGCACCGGCACGGGCAGCTACTGCGAGGTCGCCCTCAGCGACGTCGCCTATGACTTCGCCGCCCCCGCCCGTCACCGCATGACGACGCCCGACGGCCCACTCGGCGGCTCGCTGCCGCAATACGCGCTCTACCGAGCATCCGACGGCTGGGTCGCCGTCGCCGCCCTCGAGGGCCACTTCTGGGCCCGCCTACGCGACGCCCTCGACCTGCCCGACGGGCCGGACGCAGCCAGCGCGCTGAGCGCAGCCCTCGCCACCCGCACCGCCGCGGAGTGGGAGGAATGGGCGCGCGAACGCGACATCCCGATCGCCGCCTGCGCGGCACCGTCGAAGGGGCAGCACTGATCCGCTGACCGGGCGCGGGCGTCAGGCGCGTCGGAGCACCCGCAGCGAGCCGGTCACACTGACTTCCTCGAAGCCCTCGGCCAGCGCCCGCTCCACGACGTGCCAGGGCGCCTGACCGCCGTCATTCGGGTCGGGGAAGACGTCGTGGACGGCGAGCAACCCGCCCGGCGCCACGTGCTGCGCGAACGCCGCATAGTCGTGCTGCGCCATCTCCTCGACGTGGTTGCCGTCGAGGAAGAGGAACTCCACGGGAGTGCTCCACCACGCGGCCACCTGCTCCGTCGTCGCGACGACGGCCGAGACGACGTCGCGGACGTGGTTGTCCCAGGTGCGGCGGAAACTCGGCAACGTGTCGAGCAACCCCGAGTGCTCGTCCACCATCGACGTGTCGTGCCACTCCCACCCCGGCTGGTTCTCCTCGCTGCCGTGGTGATGATGGACCGTGACGATCTGGGTACCGCCCACCTCGCGGGCCGCCTGCGCGAGCAGCACCGTCGACTTGCCGCAGTAGGTGCCGATCTCCAACCACGCGCCGGGGCGAGCGGTGCAGGCCGCCTCGAAGAGCGCACGGCCCTCGTCGAGCGGCATGAAACCCGTCGTCGCGTCGAAGGCGTCGAGCACGTGTTGGGGCAGTTGCGGGGTCATCGTGTCTCCTGCATCGAACGGGGGAGGGCTGAGTCGGTCGAAGGGGCGGACGCTGCGTCACCGGTTGCGGGCCACGTCATCGCGTGGAAGAAGTTCGCCGCCGGCGTGAGGCCGTCGAGGGCGTCGGCGGCGAGCAGCACCGCCCCGGCGGTCCAGCCGGTGCGTTCCTCGGGCCAGATGGCGTCGTCGTCGACGACGTAGCCCGTCCAGTACGCGCCCTCGTCGTCGCGCAGCTGCTGGATCTCGGCGAACACCTGGCGCGCCCGCTCCCTGGCCTGCGTTTCGTGCGGGGTGTCGTCGAGGCAGCACATCGCCATGACGAGCTCGGCGCTCTCGCCGCCGGTCACCCACGGCCGATCGTCGACGCAGCGGACGCCCTCGCCGACCCAGACGAACCGGGCCCAGTCGGCCTCCAGCCGCGCCCACGCGGCGTCACCCGTGAGCGCGCCGCCGAGGACGGGGTAGAACCAGTCCATCGAAAAGCGGTCACGGTCGGCGAAGGCCTCGGGCGCGCGCCGCACCGCCTCAGCAAGCCGGCGTGCGGCCTCGTGCCACTCACCCGGCTCGTGACCCAGACGCCGCGCCAGTGCACACGCCGCCCACAACGACTGCAGGATGCTCGCGTTGCCCGTCAACAGGGCGTGATCGCCCAGGCCGCCGCGCTCGTTGATTGCCCACGCGATCGTGCCGTCGTCACGCTGCGCCGTCAGGACGTGGTTGATCGCATCGCGCACCATCGGCCAGTAGCGCGCGTCGACCTCGTCGTCACCGGTCGCGAGCACGTAGTGCCAGACGCCGACGGCCGGGTAGGCGCACTGGTTCGTGTCGCTCTCGGCGTGGACGACGATGCCGTCACGCACCTCCATCGGCCACGACCCGTCAGGACGCTGGGTGTGCGACAGGTGCTCCAAACCCGCTCGGGCGCAGGCGAGCAGCCGCTCACCCTCCACCTCGTCGGTCGCGTCAACGACGACGCCCGAAACCGTCAGGCCCATGAGCGCCTCGGTGTGGTTCCACGCGTCCCACTGCCCGCCGGGAAACCACGGTAGCGCGCCGTTGTCACCCTGCATCCGGGCGAGAAACGCGCCGGTCTCGGCGATCTGCGCTGCGGTGAGGGCGGGCGGCATCAGACCTGGGCGGGCTTGCGCAGGTAGACGACGAAGCTCTTGCCCATGACGGGGTTGAGCGCCTTCTCGGCGGTGCGCGTCAGCTTGGGCGCCTTCATCATGTCCCACACGAGCAGGCGGTGGTACGCCTTCACCGCGGGGTTGGTGTCGTTGTCGACCCCCACGGCGCACTTGAGCCACCAGTACGGCGAGTGCAGCGCGTGCGCGTGGTGCGTCGCGAACGCCTCCAGCCCCTGACGCTCGAGTCGCTTCGTCAGCTCCGAGCCCTTGTTGATGCGCACGTGGCCGCCCTCGACCTCGTGGTAGGGCGTCGACAGCATCCAGCAGATCTTCTCCGGCCAGTACCGCGGCACCGTCACCGCGACGAGCCCGCCGGGCTTCGTCACGCGCGCGATCTCGGCCATCGCGCTCTCGTCGTCGACGATGTGCTCGATCACCTCGGAGGCGATGACGCGGTCGAAACTCGCGTCATCGAACGGCATGCGGCGGGCGTCACCGGCCACCGTGCGGTAAGCCGCGGACGAAGCCACCTCACCCTCGGCGTCCATCGCGCCGAACATCGTGGCGACCTCGGCGAGGTCGTCCTCGTTGAGGTCGAACGCTGTGACGTCGCCGCCGCGGCGCAGGGCCTCGTAGCTGTGACGGCCCTGGCCGCACCCGACGTCGAGCACGCTCATCCCGGGCTCGACGGGGAAACGATCGAAATCAACGGTCAGCACGGGCGATCTCCTGCTCGTAGACACGGACGGTGGCGCGGGCGACGGCCCGCCAACTGTACGTGGATTCCGCACGGGCGCGCCCGTGCATCGCGAATTCGTCCCGCAGGGAGGGATCCGCGAGAAGGCGTTCGATGCCCTCGGCCAGGGCCGTCGTGTCACCCGGCTCGACGAGCAGACCGGCATCACCGCACTCGTCGTCGGGCGTGCCTTCGACGAGCTGCGGCAGTGCACCGACGCGGGAGGCGACGAGCGGCGTCCCGCATGCCATCGCCTCGACGGCCGGCAGCGAGAAGCCCTCGTAGAGGCTCGGCACGACGTGGACCTCGGCGCTCGCGATGAGCTCGGCGAGCTCCTCGTCGCTGATGCCGCTGACGAAGCGGACCTTCTCCTCGATGCCGTGACGCGCGAGCCGCCGTCGTGCGGCGCCGTTCGCCGTGCCGACGACGACGAGTTCGCTCCAGGCCTCCGCGGGCAGCTGCGCCACGGCGTCGAGAAGGACGTCGAGACCCTTGAGCGGCACGTTCGCGCTCGTGATCGTGGTGAGTCGCCCCGCCACCTTCTGCTCCGGCCTCGGCGTGAAGACCTCGACGGCCACGCCCACCGGGACGACGTGGAGGCGCTGCGGGTCCACACCGAATTCGCGGACGATGTCGTCGCGGCTGCCGTCACTCACCGTGATGACGCGGCTGCTCGCGCGGGCGACGCGGGCCTGCATCGGTACGAACGAGTACCAGCGCCACTTCGTGTACTTGCGCCACGGCGTGCGCGCATCGGCGATCTCGAGGCGCCGGTCGGCGCTGATCGGGTGGTGGATCGTCGTGACGACCGGCAGCCCGGCGCGTTCGATGGCGAGAATGCCGGGCGCGAGGGTCTGATTGTCGTGCAGGACATCGAACTCGCGGACGCGCGGTGTGAGAAGGCGACGCAGGCGACGCCCGAAGGTGCGCGGCTCGGGGAAGGTGCCCGAGAGCATCCCGGCGAACTCGGCGACGTCAAGGGCGTCACGGAACTCCGAGCGCGCGGGGCGGCGGAATGGGTTCTCGTCGTTGTAGAGGTCGAGGCTCGGCACCTTCTCGAGGCGCACGCCCTCGTCGAGCTCGGGGTAGGGCTGGCCGGAGAACACCGTCACCTCGTGGCCGAGCGCCACGAGCTCGCGGCTGAGGTTGCGCACGTAGATGCCCTGCCCGCCGCTGTGCGGTTTGCTGCGGTAGGAGGACAGGGCGATGCGCATCGTGACGAGTCCTTCGGCCGTGGGGGACGGGTGGCTTCGCACGTACTGTACGGCGCCGCAACCGAGCCGGATGTCAGGGCCGGCATTCTCCGACGGGCCGGAGAAACCCACCGGGCGCCAAACCACTGTCGACTCGATCGTCCGGATAGCCTCTCGATGGTTTTCAGGTCACCCATGTCAAGGAGCGTCCGTGTCGTCAGCGTCAGCACCCGCCACGCCGAGCGGGCTCGCCCCGAGGAACTCGGTGATGAGCAACATCGCCCGCGGCAGCCTCGGCAACCTCATCGAGTGGTTCGACTTCTACAACTACGCCGTCTTCACCACCTACATCGCGAACAACTTCTTCGCGAAGGGTGACGAGACACAGGCGATGCTCGACACCTGGGCCGTCTTCGCCATCACCTTCCTCATGCGGCCGATCGGCTCCTGGTTCTTCGGCCGCTTCGCCGATCGCCGCGGGCGCCGCGCCGCCCTGACGACGTCGGTGCTCCTCATGGCGCTCGGCACCCTCCTCATCGGCGCGGCGCCGACGTACGAACAGATCGGTATCTGGGCCACGTTTCTCCTGTGGGTGGGACGCGCGATCAGTGGCTTCAGCGTCGGCGGTGAGTACGGCACCACCGCGGCGTACATGTCGGAGATCGCCACCCCGAACCGTCGCGGCTTCTACTCGAGCTTCCAGTACGTCACCCTCGTCGGAGGGCAGGTGCTCGCCGCACTGCTGCAGGTCCTTCTCCTCCAAGTCCTGACGAAGGATCAGATGCACGACTGGGGTTGGCGCATCCCGTTCTTCATCGGAGCCGTCGGCGCGCTCGCCGTCCTGTGGCTGCGTCGCGGCATGGACGAGACGGCCACGGCCGCCGTCGAGGGCCAGGCCAAGCAGCCGGGATCGCTCGGCGTCCTGCTGCGCGAGTACTGGCGTCCGTTCGTCATCGTCATCGGCCTGACGATCGGCGGAACGACCTCGTTCTACGTCTACACGACGCTCATGCAGAGCTACATGAAGAAGGTGGCCGGCCTCGACGCTGAAACCGTGGCCACCGTCAACCTCTGCGCACTGGCGATCTTCATGGTCATCCACCCGTTCTACGGCATGCTGTCGGACCGCATCGGACGCCGCACGATGCTGCTCATCTTCGGCGTCGGCTCCCTGCTCATCACGTGGCCGGTGCTCGGCGCCATCCGCTCGGTCGAATCGGCCCTCACGGCGTTCGGGCTGCAACTGTTCGCGCTGCTCGTCGTCGGGTTCTACACGTCGGTCAACGCCGTGGTGAAGGCCGAGCTGTTCCCGACGCGCATCCGCGCCCTCGGCGTCGGCCTGGGCTACGGCCTCGCCAATGCGCTCTTCGGCGGTACGGCGCCGTACATCGGCACGTGGTTCGCCTCGAACGGCAACGAGAAGGGCTTCCGCGTCTACCTGCTGTGCTGCGTCGCCGTGTCGCTGGCCGTGTTCTTGTGGGGCCTGCGCAACAAGGAGTTCAGCCATCTCGACCGCGACTTCGGTTCGGCGTGGGGGCATGACGCCGACGGTCGTCGGGGTGAGCAGGAGGCATCAGGTGTCTCGACGCGCTGACGTCCCGAACGCACCCGGCGCTCTCGACGGGTTGCTCATCGCCGACTTCGGGCGAGTGCTCGCCGGGCCGTACGCGACGATGCTGCTCGCCGACCTCGGCGCCGACGTCGTCAAGATCGAACGCCCGACCGGCGGTGACGACACGCGCTCGTGGGGCCCGCCGTTCACCGACGACGGTGAGGCGACCTATTTCCTGAGCGTCAACCGCAACAAACGCAGCGAGTTCTGGGATCTGCGTGACGACGACGATCTCGCCGCCGCGCGCGATCTCGTCACGCGCGCCGACGTCGTCGTGGAGAACTTCCTGCCCGGCACGATGGATCGGCTCGGGCTCGGCTACGACGACGTCGTGGCGCTCAACCCGGACATCGTCTATGTCTCGATCACGGGTTTCGGCGACTCGGCGCTGCCCGGGTGCGACCTGCTCGTGCAGGCGGTGGGCGGTCTCATGTCCGTGACCGGCACCCCCGAGGCGCCGACCAAGGTCGGTGTCGCGATGGTCGACGTCGTCACCGGCCTGCACGCCGCCGTCGGCATGCTTGCCGCACTGCGCCACCGTGACGCGACGGGGGAGGGCCAGCGCGTCGAGGTGTCGCTGCTGTCGTCGTTGCTCTCGGCGCTCGTCAACCAGTCCGGCGCGCACGTCATGACGGGCGCCGTGCCGCGCGGCATGGGCAACCGACACCCGTCGCTCGCGCCGTACGAGATCTTCGCGACGGCCGGGCGCCCGCTCGCGATCGCGGTCGGCAACAACACGCAGTTCGCGGCCCTCAGCGCGACGCTCGAGCACCCCGAATGGGCGAGCGATCCGCGGTTCGCGACGAACGCCGCTCGTGTCGAACACCGCGACGAACTCTTCGCGCTGCTCGAGCGAGCGCTGGCCGGCGCCGACGCCGAGACATGGGCCGCGCGGTTGGCGGACGCCCGCGTGCCGGCGGGGCCGGTCAACGATCTCGCCCAGGCGTTCGACCTCGCCGACGAGGTCGGGTTGCCGATGCGGGTCGACGTCGACGGGCTCGCCCAGGTCGCCAACCCCATTCGCATGTCGGCGACGCCCGCGACGTACCGCTCGCGCCCGCCCCGGATGCGACCAGGTCCAGGAGGCCGGGAACAGTGATGAAGAATCTCACTCAGAGCGCCGTCGCGGCGGCTGCAGGAGGCGCGCTCGGGTCGTTGCCGTTCGGTCGGATGCAGGGTGCGGCCAAGGTGGCCTACATCGCCGTCCCCGGCGCCCTCGGGGCGGGAGTCGCGTGGCTCTCACCCCCAGGACGAACGGGCGGCGACCCGTGCCAAGGTCGCCGCCATCGTGGCGGGGGCCGTCATGAGCGGGCAGGCGCTGTCCATCACGCTCGATCGCGCGACGACGACGTGGTTGGCCCGTCGCGGAGTGACCCGGCCACGCTTGGTGATGGCCGCCGTCGCCGCGGCGGCAGCCGGCCTGTCGCAGTACCGCGGGGCGGGTGACGCCGGCTGAGCGGCCGGGCGCTCTCAGGATCAAGCGATGGCGGTGAGCACCGCGGCCGCCACGAGTCCTCCGGTGATGACCCACGCGGTCACACCGAGCGTCGTCCTGACGCCGAAGCTGCGAGCCACCATGACGAGCGACGGGACGCTCAACGCGGGCAGGGTGATGAGAAGGACCCCGGCCGTGCCGAAGCCGACTCCCGCAGCGGTGAGACCTGCAATGACGGGAATCTCACCCCCGGTAGGGATGACGAGCAGGGCGCCGACCACGCCGACGATCACGAGGGCCAGCAGCCCGGCACGGTCGCCGAGGTGCGCGAAGTCGGAAAGCCACCCGGAGAACAATCCCGTCAGGACGACGAGTAGAAGGTATTCCGGAATGACGATGACGAGGTAGCGCGCGAGCGCCTTGAGGAAGCGCACGGGCATCTGGGCGACACTGCGCGGGTCACTGTCGACGTCGAGGAGTTCGCTGGGGTCGACCGCCCGTGCTCGGCGCTGCGCGATGAAGGCGGCGCCCACGACGACGAGGACGCCGACGGCGACGCGCGTGGAGACCATCTGCCACGACATCGTCAGCCCGAGGAAGAGCAGGACGGCCGGGTTGAGCAGCGGGTTCGCGAGCCAGTACGCCATCGTGGCGCCGGCGGGGGCTCCTCGTCGGCGCAGTCCGATGGCGACCGGGGCGGTGCAGCAGGTGCACATCATGCTCGGCAGGGCCAGGAGGCCGCCGCTGACGCCCTGAGCCCAGGAGCTACGCCGGTTCATGGCATCGAGGATGAGGCGCTTCGGGACGAACGCTTCGAGCGCCGACGCCACGAGGATCGCCACGAGAGCCGCTTTCCACACTGCGGTGACGTAGGCGCGCGTGAACTCGACGGCGCCGTGCCAGCTCGGGGCGTCACCCGGCTGACCCGCCTTGCCGAAGATCGCCTTCCCGCTCCACGTCCCGGACTCGGCGAGGGCGCGGGCCTTGGCGTCGTAAGGAATCCACTTGGCCCACGCGAGGCCCACGACGAGGACGACGAGGGTGAGCGCCACTCCCACCACGGTGGTGGTGCGCCCTGGCCCACGCAACGGATCACGCCCGGCACCTGTTGGTTGCGTCGAGGCGAGAATTGCGTTCACGGGGATGTCCTTGAGGTGAAGCGGGTGGATGGCTTCCTCATGTCGGTAGGGCGCCGGCACGGGCTCCCAGAATAGGTTGCCGTACCGCGCCCACGACCCCCGGGCAGGGTGGACGGCGCGCATCCGGCGCGCGCCGCAGGGGGAAGGAATCGGCGGGGTCGAGTGTTTGAATGATCGACGTCCCGCACCCTTCACAAGGAGCAAGGCCTGTGGCCACCATCGAACTGACCGGTGAGAAGTTCACCGAGACCATCGAGAACAACGACATCGTCCTCGTCGACTTCTGGGCGGCCTGGTGCGGCCCGTGCCGTCAGTTCGCGCCCGTCTTCGAGGCTGCGAGCGAGAAGCACGACGACGTCGTCTTCGCGAAGGTCGACACCGACGCCGAGCAGGAGCTAGCCGCCGCGGCGAACATCCAGTCGATCCCGACGCTCATGGCGTTCCGTGACGGCCTCATGGTGTTCTCCAACTCCGGCGTCCTTCCCGCAACCGCGGTGGACGACCTCATCCGTCAGATCCGTGAACTGCCCATGGACGACATCCGCGCCCAGATGCAGGCCCAGGCGGCCGGTCAGGGTGGCGGCGGCTGCGGCTGCGGCGGCTGCAACTGCGGAGCCAACAACGGCTGACCTCGATGGTCCTTTCCGACGATGAGATCGCGGCGCTCAGCACGGCTGAGCGCCGCGATCTCATCGAACGCCTGCAACGTCCGATGAACGACGTTCTGCCCACGCACATCCGCACGATCCGCAGGGTCCGCCTCGGCCTCATGATCAGTGGCGCCATCGTGCTCGTGCCGTGGGTGCTCTACCTCAACCTCACGCTGCCGGTGCAGTACCGGGCACACAACTGGCGCTACACGTGGGTCGGCTTCGACCTGCTCCTCGCCACGCTCATGGCACTCACGGCGTACTGCGGATGGCGCCGCAAGCAGGTCTTCATGCCACTCTCGTTCGCCACCGGCGTTCTGCTCGCGTGCGACGCCTGGTTCGACGTCATGACGGCGGCCCCCGCGGAACGCGCCGAATCCCTCCTGTCGGCGGGGTTGCTCGAACTGCCGCTCGCGTTCGTCATGATCGCCGGTTCTCTGCGTCTGCTTCGGGTGGGCGCGCTGCGCAGCTACCGCCTCGACGAGAGCGAGTCGCTGTGGAGCCTCACCATCCCCGCGGCCTGGATCGAGCGAACCCCCCGCCGTTGAGGCGTGCCAGGATGGCGGGATGACCTCGGCATCACCGATCGCACCCCACCTCGTCCTCGGCACGATGTACTTCGGCACGAAGACGGACGAGGCCACCTCGTTCGCGCTGATGGACCGCTACGTCGAGGCCGGTGGCACCGTGCTCGACACTGCGAACTGCTACGCGTTCTGGGCGAATCCGACGGGCGCCGGCGGCCAGAGCGAAGCCACGATCGGTGCGTGGCTCGCCGCCAATCCGGGCGTTCGTGACGGGCTGACGATCGCGACGAAGGTGGCACAGGAGCCGGTGCGCCCCGGCGACTTCACCGAGTGGGAAGGCCTCGCGCCGGAGGTCATCGCCACGCAGTTCGAGCGCAGCCGTGAGCGGCTCGGTATCGACGTCGTCGACCTGTACTGGGCGCACGGTGAGGACCGTTCGACCCCGATGGCCGACGTCGTCGCGGCCATGGGCGCGCTCGTGGCCGACGGCGCGGTGAAGCGCCTGGGCGCCAGCAACCACCCGACGTGGCGCGTCGAACAGGCGCGCATGCTCGCCGAGCAGCAGGGCGTCGAGCCGTGGACGGCGCTGCAGCTGACGACGAGCTACGTGCGTCCGCGCCCCGACACGCAGGTGCCGGGCAAGGATCACCGCTTCGGTTTCGTCACCGACGAGACGATCGACTACCTGCAGACCCACCCGGAGATGGAGTGCTGGGCCTACAGCCCGCTCGTGCAGGGCAGCTACGACCGTGCCGACCGGCCGTTCCCGGACGTCTACGACCACCCCGGGACGACGGCGCGTCTCGCGGCGCTGCGTGAGGTGGCGCAGGCGCGTGGCGCCAAGCCGGGTCAGATCGTGCTCAGCTGGCTCGTGCAGAGCAGCCCCTCGATGCGCCCCATCGTGGGCGTCAGCTCGGTGGAGCAGCTCGACGAGGCACTTGCCGCCCCGCATCTGTCACCGGAGGAAATGGCCACCCTCGACGCCGCGATCTGACGCACGTCGAGCCGAAGGTGCGTCGTGTGCGCGCCACATG
Source organism: Dermacoccus sp. PAMC28757 (assembly GCF_014302635.1). Classification (NCBI taxonomy): domain Bacteria; kingdom Bacillati; phylum Actinomycetota; class Actinomycetes; order Micrococcales; family Dermacoccaceae; genus Dermacoccus; species Dermacoccus sp. PAMC28757. The sequence continues at coordinate 911,915 of NZ_CP060292.1, forward strand.
CGGCGCGCCGACACCGCACCATCGGTGAGCGGGGCTATTCCGCGCGGGCGACCGTCGTCGCGATGCCCACGCGACCCTCGACGCCGGGCTTGCCCTGGACGGCGGCGACGTACTGCTTGACGCTGCTCTCGCTGACGAAGAGCTGCTTCGCGATGGCCGGGTTGCTCAACTCCTGCGCCACGAGCATCGCGACCTCCCGCTCGCGGTCGGTGAGCGCCTCGAGCAGTGCCCGGGCGCGTCCGCGCGCCTGACCCCCACCGTCGAGATAGCCGCTGCGAAGGTGCCCGACGCTCTGAGGCGACATCGGGCTGGCGCCGGCGTGTGCATCGCGAATCGCGTCGTACAACGCCTTGCTGGCCGCCGACTTGAGGATGAAACCTACTGCCCCGGCGTCCATCGCCCGCGGCACGTACTCCTGCTCGTCGAACGTCGTGAGAATGATGACGCGGGGCGCGGCAGGCCGCTTCATCAGCGCGGCGGTCGCGTCGATGCCGCCCAGACGCTTCATCCGCACGTCCATGAGCACGACATCCGGGTGATGCGCCGTGACGGCGTTGATCACCTCGTCGCCGTCGCTCGCGGTCGCGACGAGGTCGATGTCGGGCGCCGCCTTCAGCATGACGCGGATGAGGTCGAGCACCATCGGGTCGTCGTCGACGGCGAGGACGCGGATGGGCTGTTCGGCGTTCGTCATGGGCGTTCTCCTCGCGTCGGGGGTGTGCGGATCGTCATCGGGGCAGGTGCCACGGCAGCTTCGCCGTGGCGGTGTAGGTGCGTCCGTCCAGGCTCGGCCCGGCCCAGAACCGGCCACCGAGGTCGTTGGCACGCCGACCGATGCCCGCCAACCCGCTCTGGCTGCCCGTGCCCGAACCGCCGGACCCGAGCGGGTTCTCGGTCGAGATGACGAGCCCGTCATGCGGGTTGCCGTGGATGTGCAGGCGCACGAGGTTGCCAGGGGAGTGCTTGCGGGCGTTCGTCAGCAGCTCGGTGGTGATGCGGTAGGCGCTGCGCGAGACGACCGGGTCGAGGGGGCTCGACTGGTCGACGAAGACGTTCGACGAGACGGGGGTGCCCGCATCGATGCACTCGGTGACGAGCGTCGCGATATCGGCCAGCTCGTAGGGACGCTCGCCGGCCTGGGGCCCGTGACGCAGGATCGCCAGCAGCGAGCGCAGGTCGGTCATCGAACCGGCCGCGCCCTGCTGGATCTGGCGTGCGCGCTCCTGGACATCAAGCGCACCGGAGGCCTGCGCCTCGATCTCCAGAGCGTTGGCCTGCATGGCGAGGATGCTGAGGCGATGCCCCAGCACGTCGTGCACCTCCCGCGCCAGGGCTTCGCGCTCGTCCTGCTCGGCCAGGCGCCGCCCCAGATCCTGCGCGCGCGACTGTGCCTCGGCGGCGTGGGTGCGGGCCTGATGCGCTTGTCGTTGGGCCTGTGCGGCGCGGGCGTGCTCGCGCGTCACGTCCCGACGGCTGCGCCGCAGCAAAGCCACACCCGCGAAGGCCGCGACGAGCAACGCGGTGATGAGTGCGACCTGCCACAGCGGCATCGGCTCCCACGTGCCGGGGCTGCCGTCGGGATGTTCGAGGCTGTTCCAGAAGCTCGTGTCGTCGCGCGTTCCCCTCGAATCACGCCACACGGCCACGAACGTCGCCAGCGTCGCGCCCGCCGCCACACCGACCCGAGCGCGCACGTCGGGATGCCACACGATGACGCTCGCCATCGCGATGAGCGCCGGAAGGCTGTCCGCCGGCAGGAACAACGGCGGAAGACAGGCGATGACGGCGGTGACGAGGAGGGCAGCCGTCGAACGAAACCGCCAGCACAGACCCGCACACACCGCGAGTGAGGCGAAGAACGCGGCAGCAGTCAGGTCGCCGATGGTCTCGCCGGCGCGGTGACCGTAGAGGCGGGTGTCCGCATACCCGGCGGCCAGCGCCGCCGAGAGGAACGTCGCGACGGCGATGCCGACGTTCGCCCACACCCGTCGCCGCTTCGACGAATCCCCGACGGGCAGCGTCGAACTCGAAGCGGGCGCGGGGGAACTCACGGCGTCACTGTAGAGGCAGGAGGGTGGTCATCGGCCGGAACTGCCGGGGACGATCCTTGAATCCCGCCTGCGGGAGCCGGCCGCGACGAGCCGGTGCACACCCACCCGTAAGGCCCCTGCCGCCCGCCGGGCAGGTGTGCCTAGTGTGGAAAGCATGACGATCAACGCCGAAGAAAACGCAAAGAACACCGAGGAGAAGCGGGCGCTCCGCTGGGCTGTCGTGGGAGGCGGCCAGATCTCCCAGCAGGCGTTCATGCCGGCGATCGGCCGTACGGAGAGCTCCGAGCTGGTCGCCCTCGTCTCCGGTGACGAGGAGAAGCGCGACCGGCTCGCCGGGCAGTACGGCCTTGCGGCCTACAGCTACGAGCAGTACCCCGAACTGCTCGCCTCGGGCACCATCGACGCCGTCTACGTCGCCACCCCCGTCTTCCGCCACCGCGAGTTCGCCGTCCCGGCGCTCGAGGCCGGCATCCATGCGCTCGTGGAGAAACCGTTCGAGGTGAGCGTCGAAGCCGCCCAGGCGATCATCGACGCGGCCGAGCGTGGCGGGGCAACCCTCATGGCCGCCTACCGCCTCCACCAGGAGCCGGGCACGGTGGCCCTCGTCGAGGCGGTGCGCGGGGGCGCGGTCGGTGAACCCCGATTCTTCTCGAGCGTCTTCGCCCAGACGATCGACGAGCGCAACCACCGATCCAACAACGGCTTCTGGGGTGGGCCGGTGGCCGACATGGGCACCTACCCGCTCAACGAGGCCCGCATGCTCTTCGACGCGGAGCCGATCGAGGTCAGCGCTCACGGTGTGCGCACGAGCGATCGCGACTTCCCCGACACGGTGGCCGTCACGCTCGTCTTCCCGGACGAGCGGGTCGCTCAGTTCACCGTTTCGTACTCGACGGCGTACACCGAGAGCTTTACGCTGGCGGGCAGCGAAGGCATCATGACGTCCTCGAGTTGCTACGACTGGGGCGGCGACGTCGCCATCACCTGGACGACGACGGATACCGACGGCAACAGCAGCGAGCACCGATACGACCCCGTCGACCAGTTCGCCGGACAGGTCGAATACTTCGTCGACTGCGTTCGCGCCGGGTCCGAGCCCGAGCCCTCGGGTGCCGAGGGCCTCTGCGACGTCAGGGTGCTCGCCGCCATCGAGAAGTCGCTCGAGTCGGGTGAGGCCGTGAGCCTCGAGCCCTACGAGCGCACGTGGCACGTGACGAATGAGCAGGTGCGCTCGGTTGCCCCGGGTCACGACCCGGGCGACGACGAGATGGTCTCCGTCATCACCCAGAACCCGTGACGCCTCCGGGTGTTCACGGGCGCGCCATGCGCTGATCTTGGGGGTTGTCGGTGCCGCGCGGCACAATCGGCAGCAGTCCCCTCGATCAGGAGTGCGCCATGACCGACGAACACCCCGCTGACGCCCACGAGATCATCCGCGTCGCCGGTGCTCGGGAGAACAACCTCAAGGACGTCAGCGTCGAGCTGCCGAAGCGCCGGCTCACGGTCTTCACCGGCGTCTCCGGTTCGGGCAAGAGTTCGCTCGTGTTCAAGACGATCGCGGCCGAGAGCCAGCGCATGATCAACGAGACCTACTCCTCGTTCGTCCAAGGCTTCATGCCGACGCTGGCGCGCCCCGACGTCGATCTCCTCGAAGGGCTCACGACGGCGATCATCGTCGACCAGGAGCGTCTCGGCGCGAACCCGCGCTCGACGGTCGGCACGGTCACCGACGTCAACGCGATGCTGCGCATTCTCTTCAGCCGCCTCGCCACCCCGAGCATCGGCGGTCCGCGCGCGTATTCGTTCAACGTCGCCTCGGCGAGCGGCGTCGGCTCGCTCAAGAAGGCCGACGGCACGCGTGAGGTGCGTCAGTTCAGCGTCACGGGCGGCATGTGCCCGCGTTGCGAAGGGCGCGGCAGCGTCAGCGATTTCGACCTCGACGAACTGTTCGACGCGGAGAAGTCGCTACGCGAAGGTGCGCTGCGGGTGCCGGGCATGACGATGGACGGCTGGTACGGGCGCATCTTCGAGGGCTCGAAGTACTTCGACATGGACAAGCCGCTCAAGAAGTACTCGAAGAAGGAGATGGACAACCTCCTGCACAAGGAGCCGACGAAAATCAAGGTCGAGGGCATCAACCTCACCTACGAGGGCATCATCCCCCGCATCCAGCGCTCGATGCTCAGCAAGGACGTCGAGGCGATGCAGCCGCACATCCGCGCGTTCGTCGAGCGGGTCGTCGTGTTCCGCACGTGCCCGGAGTGCGAGGGCACCCGCCTCACCGAGGGCGCTCGCGCGTCGAAGATCGGCACGTACTCGATCGCCGACGTGTGCGCCATGCAGATCACCGACGTCGCCGAGTGGGTGCGCGGCCTCGACGAACCCTCGGTCGCGCCGCTGCTCACAGGCCTCACCGAGACGCTCGACGCCTTCGTCCAGATCGGGCTCGGCTACCTCTCACTCGAGCGGCCCTCCGGAACGCTCTCGGGTGGCGAGTCGCAGCGCGTCAAGATGATCCGGCACCTCGGCAGCTCGCTCACCGACGTCACGTACGTCTTCGACGAGCCGACGGTCGGCCTGCACCCGCACGACATCGAGAACATGAACGACCTGCTGCGTCGCCTGCGCGACAAGGGCAACACGGTGCTCGTCGTCGAGCACAAGCCGGAGACCATCGCCATCGCCGATCACGTCGTCGATCTCGGCCCGCGAGCCGGTAGCGAGGGCGGCGAGATCATGTTCGAAGGCACCGTGGAGGGGCTCTCCGACTCGGACACCCTCACCGGTCGCCACCTACACGACCGCGTGAAGCTCAAGGAATCGGCACGAAAGCCCACGGGGCAGCTCGAGATCCGCGGCGCGAGCAGCCACAACCTGCAGGACGTCGACGTCGACGTGCCCACCGGCGTCCTTGTCGTCGTCACGGGTGTGGCCGGTTCGGGAAAGAGCTCGCTCATCCATGGCGGCCTCGGCGCTCGCGACGACGTCGTCGCCATCGACCAGGGCGCCATCAAGGGCTCCCGCCGCTCGAACCCGGCCACCTACACGGGTCTGCTCGACCCGATCCGCAAGGCGTTCGCGAAGGCCAACGGCGTCAAGCCCGCCCTGTTCAGCGCCAACTCCGAGGGTGCGTGCGAGGCGTGCAAGGGCGCCGGCGTCATCTACACCGACCTCGGCATCATGGACACCGTCGAAACCCCCTGCGACGAATGCGAGGGCAAACGCTTCAAGCCGGAGGTGCTCGAGTACACGTTCGGCGCGAAGACCATCAGTGACGTGCTCGGGATGTCGGTCGCCGAGGCGCTCGCCTTCTTCGCCGAGGGCGACGCGAAGACGCCTGCTGCCGCGAAGATCCTGCAACGCCTCGACGACGTGGGCCTCGGGTACCTCACGATCGGGCAGCCGATGACGACGCTGTCCGGCGGCGAACGTCAGCGCCTCAAGCTCGCGACGCACATGGGCGACAAGGGCGGCACGTACATCCTCGACGAACCGACGACCGGCTTGCACCTCGCCGACGTGCAGCAGTTGCTCGCCCTGCTCGATCAACTCGTCGACGCAGGCAAGAACGTCATCGTCATCGAGCACCATCAGGCCGTCATGGCGCACGCCGACTGGATCATCGACCTCGGCCCGGGCGCCGGGCACGACGGTGGTCGCGTCGTCTTCGAGGGCACCCCGGCCGGCCTCGTCGCCGATGCCACGACGCTCACCGGCGAGCACCTCAAGGCCTACGTGGGCGCCTGAGACGCGAGAACGCGGCCGGGTTTCACCCCATTCGGCGTGGGGACCCGGCCGCATCAGCCGGGCGTGCGCCGAGTCGACCGACCGCCCGCATCCTCACGCTAACGACGGCAGCAGGCCGTGAGCTCTCCAGCCCGCACGCATAACGCGTGCGCTCAGGCCCGCACGTCCGAGGCAGCCCCGAGCGTACGTCAGCAGGCGGTGCGCTTGGCCGTCAGCTCGAGGGGCTTGATGATCGTGCTCATGCCCTTGGGCACGCGCGAGCACACGCTCGCCGTCGTGCCGGAGTACTCGACGTTGAAGACGGGCTTCTTCGCCGCGAGCATCGGCGCGTAGCTGTCGCACTCGTCGTAGGCGACGCACTCCTCGTTGACGGCGAAGTCGATGCTTGTGTGAAGCTGCGGGAGGATCTCGAGGCTGTTCTTGAGGCCGATCGCAAGGCCACGCTTGTGTGCGTCGGCGATGAGTTGACGCTGGTAGGCGACGGCGTCGGACTGCTTGATGGGGAACCCGCTCGTCGCGGCGTACCCATCCAAGTTGTCGGGGTCGACGGCGTCGAAGCCCTTCGCCTTGCACACGTCCATGCGCTTGGCCATGATCGGCGCCAGCTTGGCGCGCTGGCGCACGTCGAGCCAGCGCTCGCCCGGCCAGTCATCGAGCGGCTTGCCGAGCGTCGACGCGGGCAACGCCTTCGCGTCCGGCCGCCACTGCTCGTAACCGCCGGCGTTGATGTAGCAGATCACCTTGATGTTGCGCCGGTGCAGAGCGGTGACGGTCTTCGTGCTCGTCTCCTCCCAGTCGAGGTTGTAGACCGATGCCTTGACGGAGGTGTCGAGCGCGCCGCTGTACTGGATCTGCCAGCTCTGCCCACGCGCGGGCTTCCACCACGTGGCGCCCGGCTTGCCGTTCGACGTTGCGGCGCTCGAGGCTGTTCCGGCGGCACTCGCGGACGACGGAAGGGCCTGGTCAGCCGTGGCCGCGCACGCACTCGTCGTGAGCGCGAGCACGAGCGCGCCCGCTGCGGGGAGCGAGGTCTTCATCGTGCCTTCACGAGTTCAGGGTGACAGTCGGCGTACGGCGCGGGCAGCACGTCCCACGGGTTGGGCAGGCCACGGTCGGTGGCCCAGCTGAAGTGCGCACCGCGGCTCGCGGCCAGGGCCGGCACGGAGGCGAGGTGCTCGGGTGGCACGCCGTGCACGAGGTGCCACTGCTTGTGCGGGCTGACCGCCTGCAACCACTCGGGCATCTGCAGGTGGGCGTAGTCCTGCCAGGCAGCCTCGGCCACACAGGTGACGTCGGCCGTCTCGACGAGGCGTCGCGTTGGCACGACGCCGGGGTTGGCGATGACGTGCTCGACCCCGGCACGCCGCAGCGCGTCGATCCACTCGACCGACCAGGCGCCCTGACGATCCTGCGACGGGACGCAGTCGAGCATGACATCGTGGATGCCGTACCACCGCTGCCACTGTTCGACCTGCTCGAGCACGTCACCCCAGGGGCGCTGGCCGTAGCCGACGTTGACGTACCCGACCGTCGTCGTGGCGAGCCCGCGCGCGAGCGGTTCGCGGTAGTAGGGATCCTGCGGTCCGCGGCCGGGCCCGTTCTCGATGTTGACGACGACGAAGCCGAAACCGAACGCGCCCTCGGCGAGGCGCTGCCAGGCGAGCGGAGCCTGCGCGGGGTGGATGTACCAGGGCACGGCCGGGGTGGGTTGAAGAACGTGGAACACGGGGGTCACCAATTCGCGGAGTGGGAGGTGCGTCGGGCCGTGACGGCGCTGACGGTGACGAAGAGGACGAGCGAGGCCAGGAGGAGGCCGACGGCGTCGCCGCCGGGCAGGCAGACGAGGACGACGGCGAGGCTGCCCGCCGCCACTGCGGCCGCGCCGGGGGCGTTGCCGGTGCGCAGTTGAACGCCGGAGCCGGTCGTGGCGAGGGCGGTGATGAGCACGGCGGGTAGGAAGACGTGGGCGTCGTTGCGGTCACCGCCCGCGGCAGCGAGCATGCAGAACGCGGCGATGAGCCCGACGCCGCAGACGAGGCCGACGGCGAGAATGCCGAGCCCGGCCGTCATCCACCGCAACTGACGCCAGCTGTCCGTGAGGAACGCGAGGCGCTTCGCGCCGAGCAGGGCACTGTCGAGCACCGGTTCGCAGGCCGCGGAGGCCGCGAGACCAGCGATCGCCATCGGCAGCGTGAACGCGTTGCCGACGTGGGCGACGAGCACCATCAACTGGGTGATGAGCGCGAGCGTCTGAAGGGTGCTCCAAGCCAGGACGGGATGGAGCACCTCGCGCGCCAGACTTCGCGCGCGCTGCTGTTGCTCCCGGGCTGCGCTCGCGACGATGTACCCCGTCACCGCGGCGAACCCGACCACGATGACGCGGCTGACGACCGTGGCCGCGCCCGGTTCGACGACGAGCAGTACCCCCGTCAGCGCGGCGCAGGGCAGGACGGCGACGAGAAGCTGCACGGGCGAACCGATGACGACGAGAGCCGAGATCGCACAACTCCACAGGGCCCACAGCAGCGGCACCCACGAATCCACGACGAGGCAGGCGCCCGCGGAGAGCAAGAGGGAGACGGAGCCGACGCAGGCGCCGTTCACCTTCGCCTTGAGGCGACTCGCGGAGGACAGCCCCTGCCACATCGTCGCGCTGACGAGCTGCCCCGCGAGCCAGCCGACGGCGCCCGCCGTGAAGACGGCGTTCGTGTTGTGCGACGTGATCGTCGCGATGCAGATGAGGACGCCGCACAGCATCGTGAGGGATCGGGCGAGCGCCTGGCTCCAGGCCCGCCTCCACGTGCGCACCTCGTCCGTGCGCTCGTGGCCCGTGAGGACGACGGCGCCGGCCAGGCGCGTGCGCACGAGCGCGTCAGCGTGCGCGAAGGTGTTCGCATAGCCGTGGCGCACCGAGCTGCGGCCCCCGAACCCCATCGATTCGAGGTGAGCGGCGGCGTCGAAGAGGTCGACGGTGTTGTCGACCGAGGCGGCGAGCTCGGGGTGCGTCTCGTCGTCGCCCGTCGCCCTCGTCCCGGTCGCCTCCTTGAGCGTCATCGACACGACTCGGCCTCCGTGGTGGTGGGTGCGGCGTGGGTCGCGGCGGCGTACTCACGTGTGGCGCTCGAGTCGGCTGCCTCGAGGGCGCGGCGGACGTCGTCGAGGTCTGCCTCGGGCACCGTGGCGGCGCTGCGCTGGTAGATGCACCGGTAGCGTGCGGTGAACTTCGCGAGGTCGAACGTCGACAGGGCGCGCTCGCGCGCACGGCGTCCCATGGCTTGCCGTTCCGCATCGTCGACGAGCAGGCGCACGCGCGCCTCACCCAGGGCCTGGGCGTCGCGTGGCGGTACGAGCAGCCCGCACGTCTCGTCGCGCCCGACGCACTCGTTGACTCCTCCGACGTCGGTGTTCACGGTCGCGCGGCCGCACATCATCGACTCGATGACGGTGTAGGGCAGCCCCTCGGAGATGCTGGACAGGGCGACCACGTGGCCCGCTTCGATGGCGGGTCGGGCCGAGGGCACCGCGCCCTCGAACGTCACGCTCGCCTCGAGGCCGCATGCGACGACGAGCGCGTCGAGTTCCGCCCGGTAGGCCTCGTTGCCGGCTGGCGTCGGGCCGAAGAGCCGCAGGCGGGCATCCGGTACCGAGTCGCGCACGATCGCGAACGCCTCGATGAGGGTGGCCAGGTCCTTGAGCGGGTCGATGCGACCCACGAAGCTGACGGTCGGCACGTCCGGCTCGCCCTCGACGGGTGGGAAGGCCGTGGCGTCGACGGCGTTGGGCACGGTGATGACGCGCTGCGCCTTCGCTCCGAGCTCGCGCTCCCATCCTGCGTTGAACTCGCTCACGGGCGTCATGAGTTCGCAGTGGTTGTAGACGGTCTGGCAGACGGCGCGCGTCATCGCCATAAGGGCGTAGCGCACGGTCCAGGGGAAGTTCGCGGCGCGCAGCGCGAGGTAGCGCTCGCGCAGGTGCACGCCGTGCTCGGTCAGGACGATGGGTGTGCCGTCCCGCCAGTGCCGGCCGAGTGCCATGAGCCCTGCCGGACCGTTCGTCGTGGCGTGGATGAGGTCGACGCTCGGCCATGACACGTTGAGCACCGCGAGAAAACGGTCGACGTGCCGCGAGACGTCCGCCGCCTGCGACCCCGACAACGGTGGTAGGCCCGTGCCCTTCACGTGCGACGCCCAGGCGCCCATGAGCGCCTTCGTCCCCAGGCCGCCCGTGAAGTGCGCCATGAGGGGTTGGGCGTACTCGGCAGCGAGGACGCGCAGCCCGGCCGTCGCCGCCTGCAGGTCGACCGATCGACCTGCAGGCGGCAACACGGCCGACCACAACTGGCGGTAGGCGGAGTCGATCGCCGACGACTCACCCCAGGCTCGCAGCGCCTCGAACGACCACCGACGCCTCACCTCACCCCACATGGGTTTGGCCTGGAACGAGCGGACGTTGGAGGGCAGCGGCCACACGCTCTCGTGCTGCGTGCCGGTGAGCGTCACGATGGAGAACTCGTGTTCGGGTAGGTTCTTCACCAACTGGTCGCACCAGGTGCTGACCCCGCCGTGCACGACCGGATACGTCCCCTCGTTCAGCAACGCCACGTGCATGCGGGTCTCAGCCGGCGGCCGCGATCAGGTCGCTGTCGGCGACCGGCTGGACGATCTCTCGCGTCGACGTGCCGTCCTTCGCCGTGCCCGGTGTGAGGGCAGGCGCGCTCGGGGTGGCGGGCGTCGCGGCGGCGGAGGTGTCCCACGAGGCGCTCGTGGCGAAACCGGTCGCGGTGGGCAGGGTGAACGTCTTGAGGCCGAGGCCGCTCAGGCGCACCCAGTCGGACGACTGCCCGCCGTAGCTCTGCCCGAACGTCGAAAGGCCCGAGCGGGTGCCGGACGGTGCCGTCACGGGCACGTCGATCGCAGAGAAGGAGTTGTTGAACAGCTGCAGCTTGGTGCCGGAGATCGTCGCCTGCACCTGCGAGCTCCTGGCCCGCCACGTCTGCTGACGCACGAGCTGCGTGCCCGCTTCGGCCGTCGTGACGTTGACGATGGGAGCGTTGTCGGCGTAGACGCCGCGGTAGGAGCCGAGAATGCTCTCGACGACCGGGTAGAGGATGCGGTCGCCCGTCAGGTTGCTCTGGTGGGCGTAGTGCGGGCGGGCGTCGTTGTCGAGCACGTGCCCCAGGGCGATCTGCTTCTCCTTGGGCACGATGTAGGAGTCGAACCCGTCCTGCGTCAGCGGCGTGATGCACGTGCTCGTGGCCGGGTTGTCCTCGCACAGCCCGGATCCGCCGTCGGCGCGGCTCGTGTAGAGCCAGTTGTACTCGTCGACGGCGTTAGCCTTCGTCGAGGTGTTGTAGTAGATGTTCATCGGGTGGCGCGGCACGGTCGTCGCGGAGCCGAGGACGCGCGGTTCGCTCTCGCGCGAGGCGTCCGACGCGATCCACTTGATGCGCTGCTGCGTCAGGGCGGGCGCGAGGTAGGGGTTGTCGGCCGGCATCTGCGGCAGCGACTTCAAACCCGAGTGCTCGCCGGTGACGAGGCTCGCGGCGTCGAAGTTGGGCAGCGTGTTCGTCTTGGCGTACGCGACGTTCTTGCTGATCTCGGAGGCGATCGTGGCCTGCGAGGCCCAGTTGATGCCACCCGTCGACGTCTTCGCGCACTGCCACGGCGTCGTCGAGTCGTCGTGAACACAGCCGAGGTAGGGGTGCGACCACGTGTGGTTGATCCAGCGGAACTCGTTCTTGTTGGCCAGCAACGACGCCTCGAGGGCGTCGGAGCCGGTCTCGGCCTTCTGGTCGGCCGCACCCGCGCCGTTGAAGGCGACGTCGAGCTTGACGCCGTTGGTGCGCTGCCAGGCGGCGAGCTGGTCGACGTCCTGGGCCGTCATGCGCGAGGTGGCGCCGGGCGCCGTCTCCGGGTAGGTGGCGGGGTTGCAGTCGTCGCCGACGGTGCAGTTGCCCTCGGCGTTCCACTCGGCGTCGGGCAGCAGGACGTCGTCGACCTGGACCGCAAAGAAGTTGCGCGAGTAGGACGTCGAGATGCCTCGGGTCAACCACGAGACGATGCCGTGCGAGAGCACCTTCCAGTGCTGCTGCGACGCGTTGGACGCGACGGTGCTGATGAGCTGCTCGCGACCGCCCTTGGCATAGACGCCGAGGAGGGAGCCGCTGTTGCCCGTGCCGGGCACGGGAAGCGTGAGGTACGGGGTGTAGGTGGCGCCGTCACTGAGGGCCGCCGTCTTCGCGATGTAGCCGTAGCTCTCGGCGACGCTGGGGGAGAGGTCGTCGAACGTGACCGAACCCTTGAGGTAATCGAAGCCGTTGGTCTTCGCCGCGCCGGAGAGGTCGCCGGTCATGCCATCGACGGCACCGCTGTACTGATTCTCCAGGCCGATGCCTGTGCTCGGCCAGTTGTAGGCGCTGAACTCACGCACCTTGAACGTCGTCTCGTACCGGGCCAGGGTGGCGCGTTCGGCGTCGGAGAGGCTTGCCGGTTCGGCACTGGGCGTGACGACGCCCATGAACTTCGCCCGGGTCGTGAGCAACCCCTGACTCGCGAAGAAGGACGGCGTCAGCTGCGGGCGGGACGCGGAGGTGAGGTCGACCTTCTGGTAGGCGACTCCCTCCTTGCTGAGGCGGTCGACGATGGCGCCCACCATGGGCTGTCCGTCGTCGAGGACCAGGACGGTGGCCTGGATCTCGACGGGGCGGGTGGCTGCGGCAGCGGGCGTGGCCAGGGCCGCGCCTCCCGTGGCGAAAAGGGCCATGGCGGCCGTCGTCGCGATCGTGGTGGTGCGCAGGTGTGCGCGAACCGGGCGAGCGTTCATGTACTTCTGTTTCCTTGCGGCTGGCCGAGATGCGGCTGCGATCGTGTCGGGCTGAGGCCGGACCGAGGGTGAGACCCGCCCCTATGATAGGTGAAATATCAGACCGAGATCTCACCCACAGGGATCAAGTGGCTGCGCGGAGACGGGTGGGGGCTCCACCGCCGAGACGCTGGTGGGTGTGTCCGCACGTTCGGTGAGGCGTCTGCCCCGTCCTGGCGCCTAGTCGGACGTACGTTCAATTGTCCCGCCCATAGATGGTACGTCGCGAATGAGATTTCTGTCACTGTTCGACCGGGCGTGTGACGGCCCGGGTTGGACTCGGGCGCCACTGTGGCCGGGAGCGGCTCGTGCTCCGCGGGTGATCGATGAGGACGCCCGGTCGCGCACCATCTCGGGTTTCAGAGGGATTTCACAGCTTTGCTGGCGCCCGGTCGTCGGTGACGAGTGCTTCGCTGGACGAGTCGGTGCGAGAATGCGCGCGCACCGGCCGACCGATTCCAGACGACGGAGACCTGATGGCGACCCAGGATGCCCCCGGCATCACCACCTTCACCGACGAGCAACTCGTGCGCATGGCACAGCTCTTCGCGAGCGACGACTCGCTGGCCGCGCATCTCGACGAACTGCGCCCGGGCGAACGGCGTCATCGCGTCTCCCTCGCCGCCACCGCCCACCTGGAGATGTGGGCCATCACATGGCCGCCGTTCGCGACGAGCGGGTGGCATGACCACGGCGCCGCCTCCGGGGCGTACGTCGTCGTGCGCGGTGTCCTGCTCGACGAGGTCCTCCTGCCCTCCGGCGAGCGGGCCACACATCTCGTGGGGGAGGGCGAGCACCGTTCGTTCGCACCCGGTCTCGTGCACACGACGACGGCCTCCGGTGACGACCCCGTCCTCACCGTCCACGCCTACGCGCCCTCGCTGGCCGGCGCGCGATCATACGAACTCGTCGACGGCACGCTCGTCGAGGCTCGTCCATGACGCGGCGAATGCCGCTCGATCCGCAGGTGGGGCGGGCCTTGGTCTCGTACGCTGGCGCAATGGCGAATGTGGAGACGACGATCACCGGGGGCATCGCCCACGTCAAGCTCAACCGACCCGACAAGCTGAACGGCCTCACCCTGCCGATGCTCGGCGAACTCGTGGCCGCCGCGCATCACGTGCGTACCAACAAGGCGGTGCGCGCCGTCGTCATCTCGGGCGAAGGGCGCTCGTTCTGCGCCGGTCTCGACTTCGGTTCGGTCAACAAGGCGCCGGCGAAGATCATCCCCGCGTTCATCCCGCGCCTCTGGCGCGGCACGAACACCTTCCAGGAGGCGTGCTGGGCGTGGCGCCGCGTGCCGGTGCCCGTCATCGCCGCCGTTCACGGCCACTGCTACGGCGGCGGTCTACAGATCGCGCTCGGCGCCGACTACCGCTACACGACCTCCGACTCCGAGTGGTCGGTGCTCGAGGGCAAGTGGGGTCTCATCCCCGACATGTCGGGCGTGCAGTCCCTCAAGGAACTCGTCGGCATCGACGTGGCGAAGAAGCTCACGATGACGGCCGAGATGTTCTCCGGCGAGCGCGCCGTCGAACTCGGCCTCGCCTCCGAGGTGAGCGGTGACCCCCTCGCGTCGGCCATGGAACTCGCTCACGACCTGACGACGAAGTCGCCCGATCAGCTCGCCGCCGCGAAGCGTCTGTTCAACCGCTCGTGGAACACCTCGCCGCGTACGACGTTCCGCCGGGAGCGCGCCGAGCAGCTCGTGCTCCTCGTGTCGCAGAACACGGCGAAGGCTCGCAAGGCAGCGTTCGCCAAGGCGGGTGCTCGCGCCGAGGCGCGCGCGGCCGTCAAGTACAGCCCGCGCGTCCTGCCGTAAACGCGGGCAGGGATGAAGTCCGCCCTTCGTGTGCCCAAGCCGAGGGCTTGTGCGCAGGAAGGGCGGATTTCATCCGTAGAGGGGTGGACGCCTGTCAGAACAAGCCGGTGACGGCGCCGTCGGAATCCACGTCGATGGCGAGTGCGGCCGACTTCTTCGGCAGGCCCGGCATCGTCATGAGCGAGCCGCAGACGAAGACGACGAAGCCCGCACCGGCGGCCAGGCGCACCTCGCGCACCTCGACGACGTGGCCCGACGGGGCGCCGCGTTCGGCGTCGTCGGTCGTGAACGACTTCTGCGTCTTCGCGATGCACACGGGAAGGTGGCCGTAACCCTCGTCCTCGAACTGGGCGATCTGCTTGGCGACGGCCGAGGGGATCTCGAGTCGCTCCGCGCCGTAGATGCGCTGCGCGACCGTCTCTGCCTTCGCCGCGAGCCCGAGGTCGTCGCCGTAGGTGAACGACAGCTCGGGCTTCTGGCCGGACGTGATCTCGACGAGGGCCTTCGCGAGCCCCACCGCGCCCTTGCCGCCGTCGGCGAAGTGGGTGCAGATCTCCACCTTCACGCCGAGCCCCTCGACGTGTTTCGTGAAGGCCTCGATCTCGGCGTCGGTGTCACTCGGGAAGCGGTTGACGCCCACGACGACGGGCAGGCCCCACACGTCGCGGATGTTCGCGAGGTGGCGCTCGATGTTGCTCATGCCGGCGAGCATCGCCTCGACGTTCTCCGTCGTGAGGTCGGCGACGGCCACGCCGCCGTGGTACTTCATCGAGCGCACCGTCGCGACGAGGACGACGGCGTCCGGGCGCAGGCCGGTGAAGCGGCACTTGAGGTCGATGAACTTCTCCGCGCCGAGGTCGGCGCCGAAGCCGGCCTCCGTCACGGTCCAATCGGCGTGAGCGAGGGCGGTCTGCGTCGCCGTCACCGAGTTGCAGCCGTGCGCGATGTTGGCGAACGGGCCGCCGTGGACGAAGGCGGGGTTGCCCTCGAGCGTCTGGACGAGGTTGGGCGCCAACGCGTCGGCGAGAAGAGCCGCCATGGCGCCGTGGACGCCGAGGTCGCTCGCGGTCACGGGTGCCTTCTCGTAGGTTCGCGCGACAACGATGCGACCGAGGCGCTCCTTGAGGTCGTCGATCGACGCGGCAAGGCAGAAGATGGCCATGACCTCGCTCGCGACGACGATGTCGAAGCCGGATTCTCGCGGCACGCCGTTCGTCGGGCCCCCGAGGCCGATGACGATGTCGCGCAGCGCGCGGTCGTTCATGTCGAGCACGCGTTTGAAGGTGATGCGGCGCGGGTCGATGCCGAGCGCGTTGCCCTGCTGCAGGTGGTTGTCGAGCACCGCTGCGAGCAGGTTGTGTGCGGCGGCGATGGCCGCGAAGTCACCGGTGAAGTGAAGGTTGATGTCCGTCATCGGGTTGAGCTGGGCGCGCCCTCCGCCGGCGGCCCCGCCCTTCATCCCGAAGACGGGCCCCATGCTCGGCTCACGCAGCGCGGCTGCGGCGGACTCGCCGATCTGCGCGAGCCCGTCGACGAGGCCCACCGTGGTCGTCGTCTTGCCCTCGCCGGCCGGCGTCGGGCTCGTCGCGGTGACCAGCACGAGCTTGCTGCCCTCACGCCGGTCGCGCCCCTGAACGTACGGCAGCGAGACCTTGGCCTTGTGCGGGCCGTAGCGGAAGATCTCGGACTCGGGAATGCCGATCTTCGCCGCGATGTCCTCGATGGGTTGCATGGGGTAGGCGGCTGCAATCTCGACGTCGCTGGGCATGTCGTTCCTCGTGGGTTCGGCTGATCGCGCTCGCGAGTGTGGGCACCGTCACCGACGTTACCTGTTGCGCAACCCCTGTTGTCACAACCGCCCGAGGGTAGCCGCAGCGAACATGAGGGCAGCGAGTGTCTCGCCATCGGTGATCTCCCCGTCGGCGACGAGACGCGTGAGGTCGCGCCACGGAACGGCTCGAACGGCGGAGATCCCTTCGGCCTTCTGCTCACGGGCTGCCCTCTCGGCGTCCTCGACACTGGCCGGGGCCTGCAAGCCCGTGGCGAGAAAGACGTGCTCGGGGGCGTCGCACACTCCGTTGAGTGCGTTCATGCGCCCGATTTCGCGCCACTCGCGGGCCGTGTAGCCGGTCTCCTCGACGAGCTCACGCTGCGCTGCGAGCAGCAGGTTCTCACCGTCGCTGCCGCCGGCCGGTACCTCGAGTGACATCGCCTGGGTGGGGTAACGGTAGAGCGAGACCATGAGGACTTCGTCCTCGTCCGTCATCGCCACGACGAACACGGCCGGATTGCGCATGGTGACGACGCCGTACACGCCTTCGCCGCCGTCGGGGCGCACGACGGCGTCCTCCCGGACGCTGATCCACGGGTTGGTGTACTTCGGGGTGCTCGAGCGCGTGGTCCAACAGCCGGAGTGCGTCATGACTAGACCGTAGCCAACGGCCCCCGCCGTGGCGTCACCGCGGGGCGCCGGCACCTTCCTCACAGGCGTCCTCGGTGGGTTCTGACATGCTGGGAACCATGAACTTCCGTTCCCTGTACGCGCACGGATTCGCCCGCGTCGCGGCGGTCACTCACCCCATTGCGCTCGCCGACCCGATGACGAACGCCGAGCGCGTTCTCGAGTCGATGCGTGAGCTGCACGACGAGGGTGTGGCGGCCGCGGTCTACCCCGAACTCAACCTCTGCGGTTACAGCGTCGAGGACCTCGTCATGCAGGACGTGCTGCTCGACGACGTGCTGCGCGCGATCGCCGCCGTCGTCGACGGTTCGCGCGGGCTCACGCCCGTCGCCGTCATCGGCGCGCCGATTCGTAAGGGCCAGCGCCTCTACAACTGCGCCGTCGTCGTCAAGGAGGGTGAGGTGCTCGGCGTCGTCCCGAAGAGCTACCTGCCCAACTACCGCGAGTTCTACGAGAAGCGCTGGTACGCGTTCGGCGAGGATCAGCGCGGCGAGCACGTCGACCTCGGCGAGGAACTCGGCGAGGTGCCCTTCGGCCCCGACCTCGTCTTCCGGGCGCTCGACCTGCCGGACCTCGCGATCCACGTCGAGATCTGCGAGGACGTGTGGGTGCCCATCCCGCCCTCGTCCGAGGCGGCCCTCGCGGGCGCGAGCGTCCTCATGAACCTCTCCGGTTCACCCATCACGGTCGGCAAGTCGGCGCAGCGCAGCCTCGTCGTCCAGAGCCAGTCGTTCCGCACCCTCGCGGCCTACGTGTACGCCGCGAGCGGTGAGGGTGAATCGACCACCGACCTCGCCTGGGACGGCCAGACGATGATCTACGACCAGGGCACCCTGCTCGCCGAGACGCAGCGCTTCCCCGAGGGCCCGCGCTCCAGCGTCGCGGACATCGACCTCGGTGCCATCCGCCAGGCGCGCCAGCGCTACGGCAGCTATGACGACAACCGCCTGAGCTTCGGCCCGGCGCGACCGCTGCGCGAGGTGCCGTTCGAGCTCGGTGTGCCGGACGCCGACCTCGGTCTCAAGCGCGAGATCGAGCGCTTCCCGTTCGTGCCCGCCGACGAAGCCCGCCTCGCCCAGGACTGCTACGAGGCGTACGAGATCCAGGTCAGCGCACTCGAGCAGCGCATGCGCTCGATCGGCCAGCCGAAGATCGTCATCGGTGTCTCGGGTGGTCTCGACTCGACGCACGCGCTCATCGTCGCGGCCAAGGCGATGGACCGCCTCGGACGCCCGCGCACCGACATCCTGGCGTACACGATGCCGGGCTTCGCGACGAGCGACCACACGAAGTCGAACGCGTACAAGCTCGGCGAGACGCTCGGCGTCACGTTCGAGGAGGTCGACATCCGCCCGATGGCCACGCAAATGTTGAAGGATCTCGGCCACCCGTTCGGGCGCGGTGAGGAGGTCTACGACGTCACGTTCGAGAACGTCCAGGCCGGTCTGCGCACCGACTTCCTCTTCCGTATCGCCAACAGCAAGGGCGGCATCGTCCTCGGCACGGGTGACCTGTCGGAGCTCGCACTCGGCTGGTGCACCTACGGCGTCGGTGACCAGATGTCGCACTACGGCGTCAACGCCGGCGTCCCGAAGACGCTCATGCAGCACCTCGTGCGCTGGGTGGCTTCGAGCGACCAGTTCGACGAGCGCGTCGGCGAGACGCTGTTGTCGATCCTCGACACCGAGATCACGCCCGAGCTCGTGCCGACGAAGGAGGGCGAGACGCCGCAGTCGACCGAGGCGAACATCGGCCCGTACAACCTGCAGGACTTCACGCTCTACCACGTGCTCTCGCAGGGCTTCCGCCCGAGCAAGATCGCGTTCCTCGCCATGCACGCCTGGGACGATGTCGACGACGGCCGCTGGCCCGCCGGTTTCCCGGAGGACAAGCGCCCGGTCTACTCCCTCGAGGAGATCCGTCACTGGCTCGAGGTGTTCTACAAGCGCTTCTTCAGCCAGCAGTTCAAGCGCTCGGCGCTGCCGAACGGACCGAAGGTGAGCGCCGGCGGTGCATTGTCTCCCCGCGGCGACTGGCGCATGCCGTCCGATGCCTCGGGCAAGGCCTGGCTCGACGAACTGGAGCGCAACGTCCCGAAGGCCTGAACGCTGGCCTCACGGGCCGGACGTGAAGACGAACTGCCCACGCTCCCGAGGGGGCGTGGGCAGTTCGTTTCGCTTCGTGGGCGGGCCGGCCGCGCGTCAGCCGGCGAGCGCTTGGTCGGCTTCCTTCGGCGGCAACCAGTAGCCGAGCGTCTTGATGCAGTCGCGACGAAGGCCTGCCGCGCGCAGCTTCTTCGTCAGGGCGCGGGTCGTGACAGTGTCGCAGGCGCCCCACGCGAACAGCCGCGTGCAGGTGGCCTCGGGGGCGTGCAGGTTCGTGCGTTCGCCGGGCGCCCCGTCTGCAGCGACGAACGCGGCGATCTCCGCATCGACGGCGTCGAGCAGGCCCTGACCGTTGTCGGTGCGACGCACCCAGCGCAGCGAATCCTGTGCACGTAGGCGAACAGGCAGCGCACGGTCCTCGGGGTGCACCCACTCGAGGACAACAGTGGTCGGCGCGGCGCTCACGGCGTCGAGGAGCGAGTTGATCGCCGGCAGGGAGGCGGTGTCTCCGACGAGGAGGTGACGGTCGACGTCGTCGCAGTCGGGCAGGGACGGTTCCGACCCGTAGAGGCTGGCCTCGATCTCGTCGCCGGGGACGGTCTGCTGCGCCCAGCGGGCGGCAGCGCCGTCGTGGATGGCGAACTCGAGCCAGAAGGTGTCGGTCTCGACGTTGGGGTCGACGAGCGTGTAGGCGCGCTGGTGGCCGGCGCCGTTTCCCGTGGGATCGGTGAACCACAGGCGCACCCACATCGTGGGGTACGGGGCATGAGTGCGCAGGAATCCGTTGCCTGCGCAGCGCACGCGCTGGTAGGTGTCGCTGACGCGCTCGGTTTCGAGGACGGTGAAGACGAAGTCCTGCGCGCGAAGGTCGGCCAGGATCCGGCCGGCCTCACCGCGATCGACTGGGCGCAACGCGCGAGCGCGTGCGGTGGTCGGGGTCATCATCGACGCCTTCCGTCTCGACTGCGGGTGCGGGCGTTGCATCGAGCAACACATGTGAGGTTAGCATTGCCTAACTCACGTTGCTAGGCATTGCGTCACGTCGACGTGACGTAACTGCTTATCTGCTGTTGTCCCTTCATCGAAAGGTCCCCCGTGATCAACCGCCGTGGTTTCCTCGCCCTCGCCACCGCAGGCACTGCCGCCACCGCCCTGGCCGCCTGTGGCACCGGCTCGTCGTCCGACGAATCGTCGGAGAGCAAGAGCTCGGGTGGGGGCGCCGGGTCTGGCTTCCCCGTCGAGGTCAAGCACGCCTTCGGTACGACGAAGATCGAGAAGGCCCCGACGAAGGTCGTCGTCGTCGGGTGGGGTGACGCCGACGTCGTCGCCGCCCTCGGCGTCGCGCCGGTCGCGGCACCCGAGGTGACGTGGGGCGCCAACGCGAACAAGTCCACCGACTGGCTCGACGCTCAGCTCAAGAAGATCGGGGGCAAGGCTCCGGCGCGCTTCAGCGACAAGGACGGCACGCCCGTCGACAAGATCGCGACGTACCAGCCCGACCTCATCCTCGGAACGAACTCGGGTCTGACGAAGGAGCAGTACGACAAGCTCTCGAAGATCGCACCCACGGTCGCGTACCCGAAGGTCGCCTGGGGCACGTCCTGGCAGGAGTCGACGACCATGATCGCGACCGCTCTGGGCCAGAAGGCCGAGGGCGAGAAGCTCATGGCCGAGACCAAGAAGAAGATCAGCGACGCCGTCGCCAAGTACCCCGAGCTCAAGGGCAAGACGGCCTCGTGGGTCTACTTCACGCCGACGAACCTCAACACGGTGGGTGTCTACACCCCGAGCGACAACCGTCCGCGCACCCTCGCCGAGTTCGGCCTGCCCGACGGTGACGGAATCGCCAAGCAGACGAAGAGCAGCAAGTCGTTCTTCGTCGACCTCTCTGCCGAGAAGGCCGCGCAGATCGACTCGGACATCGTCGTGTTCGACGAACTGCAGGGCGCCGAGCCGAGCAAGATCAAGAGCAACGCCCTGCTGGGCAAGATCCCGGCGATCAAGAACGACACGTTCGTCTCGATCAAGGAGCAGAAGCCGTCCGCGGCGATGTCCGGCCCGACCGTGCTGTCGATCCCGGTCGCTCTCGAGACGTTCCTGCCGCAGCTCGCCGCCGCGGCCAAGAAGGTCAAGTAAGAACCTCGAATGACGGCTGCGCGCGTTCCGCATCGCGGTGCGCGCGCAGCCGCATTCGATGTGGTCACTAGCCTCGATGCCGATGTATTCCACCACGTCACGCCCTGACGCGCAGGCACCGAGCCGATCGCGGCTCGTCGCCGGTGGCCTCGTGCTGCCCGCGCTCCTCGCGGTCGCCGTCGTCGTGTCCCTGCTCGTCGGGGCCACGGCGCTCACCTCGGGTGACCTCGGCGCGCTCCTGTCTGCACGCGGCGACCGTACGGTCGTCGGCATCCTCATCGGGGCGGCTGTCGCGATGTCGGGTGCCGCGATGCAGGGCATCACTCGCAACCCTCTCGCCGACCCGGGCATTCTCGGCATCAACGCGGGGGCATCACTGCTCGTCGTCGCGGGCATCACGTGGTTCGGCATCAACTCGCTTCTCGGCTACATCGGTTTCGCGCTCGTCGGCGCCGCGCTCGCCGCGGTGGCCGTGACGGCGCTCGCGACGGCGGCCTCACGCGGATTCGGGGCGTCAAGCAGCGGCCCGCTGTCGATGGCGCTCGCCGGCATGGTCTTCACGGCCGGCGCGACGTCGATCGCCTCAGCCCTGCTCATCGCCGACGGAAAGTCCCTCGACGTCTACCGCTTCTGGCAGGTCGGCTCGGTCGCCGGTCGCGAGATCGGCGACATCGTTCCGGTGCTGCCGTTGCTCGCGCTCGGCTTCGGCGTTCTGCTCGTCGCGGGACGGCGCCTCGACATCCTCGCCATGGGCGATTCCGTGGCGCGCGGCCTCGGCGAGAAGCCCGAGAAGCTGCGCTTCGTCATCGGCGGTGCTGCAGTGGCACTCGCGGCAGGGGCCGTGGCCGTCGCGGGGCCGATCGGTTTCGTCGGGCTCGTCGCGCCCCACCTCCTGCGTCCCCTCATCGGGACGTCGTACCGCGTGCTTCTCCCCGCATCAGCCTTCGTCGGGGCCAGCCTCGTTCTGCTCGCCGACACGCTCGGCCGCGTCGTCTCCCCGCCCGGCGAAGTGCAGGTCGGCATCATGACGGCCGTCCTCGGCTGCCCGGCCCTGCTGTGGGTCGTCGCGAGGATGCGATCGCTGTGAACGAGACGACATCGACTTCTCCCTCCGCGACGCAGATGTCCCCGACGACTCTCGAGCGGTCGCGCGTCGACACCGATCCGCGCAAACGGCGCCGCCTCGTCGCCCTCGGCGCACTGATCGTCGCGACTCTGGCGATCTTCCTCGTCCGGGTTCTCCTCGGCGACTTCACCTTCACCATCACCGATGCCGTGCGCATCGTCCTCGGTGAGCAGATCGACGTGAGCGGCGCGAACTACGTCCTCATGGAGTCGAAGCTGCCGCGGGCCGTGGCAGCCCTCGTCGGTGGGGCGCTCTTCGGCGCGGCAGGTGCGGCGATGCAGTCGCTCGTGCGTAACCCACTCGCGAGCCCTGACGTCCTCGGCATCTCGCTCGGCTCGAGTACAGCGGCCGTGTTCTGTGTGACGTTGCTCGGATGGTCCGGTTGGCCGATCCTCTTCGTCGCCGTGCTGGGTGGCTTCGCCGTCTCCGGCGTCATCCTGGCTCTCGCCAAGGGGCAGACGGCGCGCATGATCCTCGTCGGTATCGCGATGGCTGCGGGTCTGCAGTCGGTGATCCAGTGGATCCTGCTCAAGTCCAACGCCTTCCAGGCGCAGGACGCGATGGTGTGGCTCGCCGGTTCGGTCTCGGACGTCACGTGGCCCGAGATCGCACGGCTCGCGGGTATCGGGCTTCCGATGCTCGTCGTGCTCGCCGTCCTGGCTCATCGCCTGCGCGTGCTCGAACTCGGTCGCCCGCTCGCCGTCGGCCTCGGCGTTCCCGACGGCGCCACACGAGCCTTCGTCTTCGTCACCGTCGTGCTCGGCATCGCCGTCGCGACGAGCGTCTGTGGCCCGGTCGCCTTCGTCGCCCTGCTCGCCGGCCCGATCGCCCGTCGTCTCATGGGGCGCACGAGCATCGTCGCTGCGGCTCTCGTCGGAGCGAGCATCACGATTGCCGGCGACTACGTCGGCGCCTACCTCATCCCCGGCGGCGGCAAGCTGCCCGTCGGCGTCATCACCGGACTCGCCGGCGCGCCCGTGCTCGCCTGGCTCCTCGTCGCATCGCAGCGAGGCCGATCGAAAGGAACGCGATGACACGGCTTCGCACCGAAGAACTCGTGCTGCGCTACGGCTCGGGCCGAGGCGCCGGGCCCGACGTCGTCCGTGACGTCTCGCTCGAGGTGCCCGACGGGCAGGTCACCGTCCTCATCGGCGCCAACGGCTGTGGCAAGTCGACGCTGTTCGCGGGCCTCACCCGACTCATGACGCCGGCGTCCGGGCGGGTGCTGCTCGACGACGCCGACGTCGCGTCCGAGCCGACGCGTGACGTCGCGAAGAAGGTGGCGCTCCTGCCCCAGAACCCGCTGGCTCCCGAAGGGATGAGTGTCGCGGAACTCGTGCGTCAAGGGCGCACCCCGCACCTCGGTTTGCTCGGGCGCGGTGGCCCCGAGGACGACGAGGTGGTCGCCGAGGCGATGCGCGTCACCGGCGTGGACGACCTCGCCGAGCGACCGGTCGAGGAGCTCTCCGGCGGTCAGCGTCAGCGGGTGTGGCTCGCACTCGCACTCGCCCAGGACACGGACATCTTGCTGCTCGACGAGCCGACGAGCTTCCTCGACATCGGTCACGCAGTGGAGTTGCTCGACGTCGTGCGGCGCCGCAACGCCGAGCGTGGCACGACCGTCGTCATGGTGCTGCACGACTTGTTCCTCGCGGCGCGTTACGCCGATCATCTCGTCGCGATGTCCGACGGGAAGATCGTCGCGCAGGGCGTGGCGGCGGAGGTTCTCACCGCCGAACTGGCGAAGCGTCTGTACGGCATCGAGTGTGTGGTTCTCGAGGATCCCTCCACGGGTCGTCCGGTCGTCCTGCCGCGCTAGTGTGAGCCTCACAGTCGGCAGTGTTCGGGAGGGGTTCGTCATGAAGTCGCTCAGGGTGGGCACGGCAGGGCTCGCGCTCACCACGGTGCTCGCCGGGTGCGGCACGTTCGGTGCGGAGGGCACCTCGACGAGCAGTTCCTCGTCGCAGAGCTCCAGTTCGACGAGCGACAGTTCGCCGTCGGAGTCGTCGTCGAGCGAATCGTCCGCGACGGAGTCGTCCACCTCGTCCGAATCGTCCTCGTCGAGCTCGTCCCCGACTTCCTCCTCGAGTGCCTCGTCGAGTGATGCGGGCAACGCCGCTCTGCCGGCCGGCACAAAGCTCGTCACGGCTCCTGACGCCGGGATGAGCTTCGCCGTGCCGTCGGGCTGGCAGAAGGTCGAGGCGTCGCTTCTCGACAACCCGCGCTCGAAGAAGAACATCGAACCGCTCGCGAAGAAGTCCGGGCTCACGCCCGAGCAGATGGTCAAGCAGTTCGAGACCCAGGCCGACATCGTCGTCATCGATCTGTCCGGCACGTCGAACTTCGCCGACAACGCGAACGTCACGAAGGGCGCCATCCCCGTGAAGCCCACGAAGGGCCAACTCGACTCGTCGTTCGACCAGATCGGCGGAAAGCCCGTCTCCTTCAAGGAGATCGAGACGCCGCTCGGACAGGCTGTGCAGTACGAGTACAGCCTGCCGGTAGCCGAGACCACCGTCCGCGGCGTCGCGCTCTACGTGCCGGACGGCAAGGGCTCGTACCGCAACATCACTGTCAGCTCCGGCACGGCCGAGCGGGCACAGAAGCTGGCCAAGGACATCGTCAGCAGCCTGCGTGAGTCCTGACCCTGTGTGGTTGTCGCGCCAGGAGTTCGAGGACGCCGTCGGTGACGCGCTCGACGCGGTGCCGACGCAGTTCCTCGACCGCCTCGACAACGTCGTTTTCCAGGTCGAGGACGAGCCCACGCCCGAGCAGCTCGCCGACGTCGACGGTGGGGAGCTGCTCGGTCTGTACGTGGGCGTCGCGTTGCCTGACCGCGGAGATGGCTATGGATGGGGCAGCTTGCCCGATCGCATCTACCTGTTCTCCGGTCCGATTCAGCGACTCTCGAGGACGCGGGAGGAAGTCGTCGAGCAGATCCGCGTCACGTTGCTGCACGAAATCGGCCACTACTTCGGCATCGACGACCACCGCTTGCACGAACTCGGGTGGGGCTGAGCCGGCTCAATCGCTGAGAGCCCATGCCCCGACGACGTCGGGGCGATCGGTCTCCCACATCGCCACCGTCCACCCGGGGATCGGGCGGGCACGCACGTCGCTGACGTCGTCGCGGTCCAGCGGCACCGTGATGCCCTCGCCCGTTCCCTTCAGGAGCGCCTCCTTGCGCGTCCAGATCTCGGTGAAGACGCTGCACGCCGCCCGCGAGGACGTCTCGAGCGCTGCGGTGACGGCAGCCCGCTCGCGCAGGTGCAGCTGCGTCGCCACGTCGCGGACCACGTCGAGCTCGGCCACCTCCTCGAGGTCGAACCCGACGGGACGTTCGGCGAGGGCGAGCGCGACGACGGGACGCGGGCCACGCACGCTGGTCACCGAGAAATGCAGATCGGCTGCACGCGGATAGGGCCGTCCGTGCGGGCCGCCGCACTGCACACACGGACGGTGGTCGATGACGATCTCGGCCGGAGACCCGCCGAGACGCGCAGCCAGTTCGGTGCGCAGCAGGGCCCGGCGGGCGACGAACATGCGGTGGGTCTCGCCGTCGCGCAGCGTGTTCGCGTGGTGAAGCTCGTCGGGGGAGAGACACGCACGTTCCGCGTCGAGGTCGTCGGTCGGGGCAGGCGTGCGCAGGATGATCGTCGGGGGCGTGATGGGCTGACGCTCGCGGCTCACAAGCTCATCGTAGGCGGGTTGCGAGATGGGTGCCTCGGTCCCGGTCCGCACCTCGCACGGGCGGAGCTCCGGCGTTGTCGGTGGGCTGCGTTAACCTCGCGCACGTGACGATGAAGTTCGAGCCGGACGAGGCCACGTGGGTGCTGTCGAGCACCGATGTCGGTCTGGCGGCCGTCGTCGGGGA
This sequence comes from Dermacoccus sp. PAMC28757, assembly GCF_014302635.1. Taxonomy (NCBI): domain Bacteria; kingdom Bacillati; phylum Actinomycetota; class Actinomycetes; order Micrococcales; family Dermacoccaceae; genus Dermacoccus; species Dermacoccus sp. PAMC28757. The sequence goes on from NZ_CP060292.1 coordinate 938,098, forward strand.
GGGTGCGTTCAGCCGGGGCCTCGACTATGCCATCGGCGGCAAGGTCGTCGCGCTGGCCACGGCGGACCGTGGGCGGGTGCTCATGGGTACCGTCACCGGCAACGGGCTCGCCCCGTACCAGTGCCTCGTCACGCACAAGGGCGAGGCGGCCAACGGTGAGCCGCTGTGGGTTTCGCGGTGCACGTGCCCTGTCGCCACCGAGTGCAAGCACGCCGTCGCCGCCATCATCGCGGCGCGCCGTGCGATTACCGACGGCGTGGGCAAGGGTTCGGTCTCGCGCACCCCCGCACGTTCGAGCGCCCAGTCCAACGTCGTGCCCCTCTTCGGCGGCGGCGGCGTGGCCACCGCGTCCTGGCGGGCACGGTTGTCGGAATCCCTCGGACCCTCGGAGCCCGAGCGGGTGGAGAAGCGGGTCGAGAGTCCCACGAGCAGTTCGTGGCGCGCCCAGCTCGGTCTGCAGTTCGAGGCCAAGGCTCGGCCCGCGTCGATGTCGGACTCGACGCCGGTGCAGCGCCTCGAGCTCAAGCCGACGAAGCTCATGCGCACCGGGCGCTGGTCGCGTACGGCGACGTGGGTCGACGTGCGCAGCAGCGCGGGTATCTCCGAGGCCGAAGAGCATCAGCAGGAAGTGCTCAAGCGCTTCGTCGCGGCGCACAAGCCCCAGGTCGGCAGCGGTCAGACGGTCTACCTCGACGAACTCGGCCCGGGCGTCTGGCCGGGGCTTCGCGAGGTGGCCGACGCCGGCATCACGCTCATGCTCGCGGCCACGCCCGGTGAGGGCGTCACGCTCGCCGAGCCCGCGGAGGTCACGCTCGGCATCCACCGCAGCGAGGCCGGGCTCGTCCTGACGGCCGACGTCGTCGGCGTCGACCTCGAACCCGAGTTCGGTACGGCCATCCTCATCGGCGAGCCGGCTCACGGCGTCGCCGTGCTCGACCGCGGCAGCCTGCGGCTCGTACCGTTCCACGAGACGCCGCACTCGGTGCTCCAACCGCTCCTGCTGGGCGACGTCATCGAGATTCCCGAGGACGAGATCCCCGAGTTCGAGAGCGAGTTCCTGCCCCGCCTGCGTCGTCACACAAGCATCAGTGACGTCACGAACACCCTGAGCGATCCGGTCGAACCGCGTCTGCTCCTCGTCGTCACGCCGAAGACGGTGGGCAAGGTCGAGGTCGAGACGTTCTTCACCTACGGCGACAAGCGAGTCACGTCGACGCCGGTGGGTCGTGGGCGTCAGTTCTCGAGCGAGAGCGCCGTCATCGCCCGCGCCGCCGTCCTCCTCGGGCGTCTGCGCCTCACACGTTCGGTGCCCGGCTTCGATCTGTGGGTCAAGCCGAAGGCCGAGCTCCTCGGCATGGAGGCGGTCAAGCTCGCCGACGCCGTTCCCGAACTCAAGGCCGTCGACGGTGTCGACGTCGTCATGGCGGGTGAGCTGCCCGTCTACGAGGAGGCCGAGGACGATCCCATCATCGAGGTGGGCGTCAACGAGGCCGGCAACAAGCCGGACTGGCTCGACCTGCAGATCACCATCAGCGTCGACGGCCAGGAGGTGCCCTACCCCAACCTCATCGAGGCGCTGCACCGCGGCGACGAGACGATGATGCTGCCGTCGGGCACGTACTTCCGGCTCGACTCGCCCCAGCTTCGTGACATCTCACGCGTTCTCGAGGAAGCCCAGGAGCTCACCGACAAGACCTCGGAGAAGCTGCAGATCAGCCGCTACGACATCGGCCTGTGGGACCAGCTCGTGGGGCTCGGGGTTGTCGAGCAGCAGCGCACGGCATGGCAGGAGGCCGTCGAGGGCCTGACGAAGCAGGGCTGGAACCCGCGGGCGGTCGAGACGCCGGTGGCGTTCGATGCCACGTTGCGGCCCTACCAGCTCGAGGGCTACGCCTGGCTCGCCAATCTGTGGGACGCGCGTCTCGGCGGGGTCTTGGCCGACGACATGGGCCTCGGTAAGACCATCCAGACGCTGGCGATGCTCGAACGGGCCCGCGCGGCAGGGGAACTCGACGACGCTCCGGCCCTCGTCATCGCGCCCACCTCGGTGTTCGGCGTGTGGGCTCGCGAGGCGGCGCAGTTCACGCCGAAGCTGCGTGTCAGTGTCCTCAACGCCACGTCGAAGAAGCGCGGCACGGAGGTGGCCCAGGAGATCCGCGACGAGCGTGCCCATGTCGTCGTGACGAGCTATGCGGTGGCCCGCCTCGATGCCGACAACTTCCACGCCTGCTCGTGGCGCGCCCTCGTGCTCGACGAAGCCCAGATGGTCAAGAACCACACGTCGCAGACGTTCCAGGCCATCAAGAAGATCGGGGCGCCGTTCGGCCTGGCCATCTCGGGCACACCGCTCGAGAACTCCGTCATGGATGTCTGGTCGCTGTTCAACCTCGTCGCGCCGGGTCTCTTTCCCCGCCCGGAGGACTTCATCCGGCGCTACCGCAAGCCGATCGAGCAGGGCGAGGGGCACGTCGTCACCGACGCCCTGTCGGCGCTGCGCCGCCGCATCGGCCCGCTCATGTTGCGTCGGCGCAAGCAGGACGTGGCCCCCGACCTTCCCGAGAAGCAGATCCAGCGGGTCGATGTCGCGCTGTCGCCTCAGCACGAGCGCGTCTACAAGCGGCACCTTCGCCGCGAGCAGCAGCGCGTCATGGGGTTGCTCAAGGATCCGGACGCCAACCGCGTCGAGATTCTCGCGGCGCTCACGCGCCTTCGCCGACTCGCGCTCGACCCGGCGCTCGTCGACGACGAGTTCTCTGGGCGGAGCGTCTCGCGCAAGGTCGAGGCCGTTGTCCAGCAACTCGCCGACATCGCGGGCGAGGGGCATCGTGCGCTCGTCTTCAGCCAGTTCACCGACTTCCTCACCATCGTGCGTGAGGCCGCGGCGGATGCCGGTGTTTCCACGGCCTACCTCGACGGCTCGACCCGCAACCGGCAGCAGGTCGTCGACGAGTTCAAGGACGGCGACGCCGACGCGTTCTTCATCTCGCTCAAGGCGGGCGGCACCGGGCTCACGCTCACCGAGGCCGATTACGTCATCGTCCTCGACCCGTGGTGGAACCCGGCCGCCGAGGACCAGGCCATCGATCGCGCCCACCGCATCGGGCAGACGAATCCGGTCATGGTCTACCGCTACGTCAGTGCCGGAACGATCGAGGACAAGGTCGTCGAGCTGCAGGAGAAGAAGCGCAAGCTCTTCGAGGACGTCGTCGACGCAGGGGCGGGCGGTGGTCGCCTGAGCGGCGCGGACATCGCAGCCCTTCTCGAATGAGAACCAATCAAGTATCTTGATGTCAAGATACTTCGACGGAAGGTGCCGGCGATGACCCGAGAGTGGAACGCCAAGGTCTACGACGAGCTGCCGCTGCCGCACGTCGCCTGGGGCAAGCGCACGATCGAGCGTCTGCACCTCGCCGGCACCGAGCGCGTCCTCGACGCCGGCTGCGGTACGGGCCGCGACGCCGAGGAGCTCCTGCGCCGATTCCCGGATGTCGAGCTCGTCGGTATCGACGGGTCGGCGCAGATGGTGGAGCAGGCCCGCGAGCGCTTCGCCGGTCGACCTGCCGAGCGTGCGAGCTTCCACGTGCGCGACCTCGAGCAGCCGCTCGACCTCGACGGCTCCTTCGACGCCGCGATGAGTGTGGCCTGCTTCCACTGGATCGCCGACCACGACGCGCTGTTCGCGAATCTCGCCGAGGTGATGCGTCCCGGCGCCCGCCTCGCATCCGATTCGGGCGGCGAGGGCAACATCGCCATCGTGGAGGCAGCCATTTCCGACGTTCGCGGCGTGCCGAACGAGCCGAAGGGCTTCGTGGGGCCGCAGGAGACGAAGGAGCGCCTGGAGCGTCACGGCTTCGACGTCGAGCGCGTCGAACTGCGCCCCAGCCCGGTGCGCATCGACGACCCGGCCACGATGGAGCGTTACCTCGCCACGATCTGTCTCGGCGGCTACCTCGACGGCATGACGGATGACGCGGCCCGCGATTTCACCCGGGCCGTGCGGGAAGCAATGAGCGAGCCGGTGCTCGACTACGTCCGCCTCGAGATCGACGCCCTGCGCCGCTGACGTTCAGCGGCGCAGGATCGAGCTCATCTTCTTTTCGCGGGCGAGTTCGTCGACGAGCTTGTCGAGGTAGCGGATCCGCTGCATGAGCGGGTCCTCGATCTCCTCGACCCGGTGCCCGCAGATGACGCCGGTGATGAGTTCCGCGTTCGTGTTGAACGCCGGGGCCTCGTCGAAGAAGCCCTGCATCGTCACCTCGCCGTCGATGACGCGGCGGATGCCCTCGTCGTCATACCCCGTGAGCCACGTGATGACCTCGTGCAGCTCGGCGACGCTGCGCCCCTTGCGCTCCACCTTCGTAACGTAGTGCGGGTAGATGCTCGCGAACGGGGTGTCGAAGATGCGGTGGCCTGCCATGGCCACGAGTATGCCGGTTAGCGCACCGACGGAGACGATGCGCCCGTACGGTCGGGAGCATGATCGGTTTCGGACGGAAGATGCGCAATTACTCGGGCGCGTGCGCCCTCGTCACGGGCGGCGCCTCGGGGCTCGGTCTCGAACTCGTGAGGCTCCTCGCCGCTGACGGCGCGCGAGTGCTCGCCACCGACATCCACGAGAACGTTGACCCCTCCCTCCTGCCGAACGGCGTCGACTACCTGCGCCTCGATGTCCGCAGTGACGACGACTGGGCGGGTGCTCGTACCTGGGTGCAGTCGCACTGGGGCCACCTCGACCTTCTCGTCAACAACGCCGGTATCGCCGTCGGCGGTCGCATCGAGGCCGCGGGCATGGCCGAGTGGGACCGCGCCCTGGGCATCAACCTCATGGGTGTCGTGCGGGGATGCCACACGTTCACGCCGATGATGAAGGAACGCCGCAGCGGCCAGATCGTCAACACCGCCTCCCTGGCCGGCCTCGTTCACGCGCCTGCAATGGCCACGTACAACGCGACGAAGGCCGCCGTCGTTGCGGTGAGCGAGACGGTCTCCCACGAACTCTCGCCCTTCGGCGTCGACGTGAGCGTCATCTGCCCCTCGTTCTTCCGCACGAACCTTGCGAGTTCCCTCGAGGGCGCTGACCGGGAGATGGAGGAGAGCGCGACGAAGCTCATCGACGAGGCGCCGCGCTCGTCCGCGCAGGTCGCCGCTGCTGCGTTCGCAGGCATGAAGGCGGGCAAGCACGTCATCCTCACCGAGCCCGACGGGCGCGTGGCCTACGGGGCGAAGCGATACGCACGCCCGCTCTACGACCTGGGCATGAAGTCCGCGGCAAAGCGTGTGGCAAGGGGGAAGTCGCCCCAGCCCGGTGCGATGCAGGTGGCCGACAGGTTGGCTCGAGCTCGCGCCGCCAAGTCCTGGCCGGCCGCGGCAATCCGGGCGTTGTCTGACGCTCGTGACCACCCGCTGCACCCGACGCCTGTGGCCGCCGTTGTCAGCCGATTCGTGGGAACGCCGAATCACGTTGGCAAGCGGAACTCTTCACCAACTTCACACCCACAGGGGTGGGTTCGCCGCGGGGGTGAAGGTCGTAGCCTCAAGGGGTGATGAACGCTAACCCGATCCGTTTGGCCGTCGTCGACGACTACGAAGTGGTGGTCAACGGCCTGGTCAAGATGCTCGAGCGGTACAAGGACCGTGTCGTCGTGGTCGAACTGGACACCACGCCCCAGGAGCCGGAGGTCGCCGAACAGTGCGACATCGTCCTGTACGACACGTTCGGCCAGGCTCACGGTGACGAGGTCACGCTGTCGCACCTCATCGGCGCCCCGAACGTTGGCGACGTCGTGGTCTACACCTGGAACTTTCAGCCGGATCTTGTGCGCCGCAGCCTGGAGGCCGGCGTGAAGGGCTACCTGTCGAAGACGCTCCCGGCCTCGGAACTCGTCGCAGCGCTGGAGCGGGTCCACGCCGGGGAGACGATCGTCTCCGCCGAAGTGGGTACGGGGCCGATCGCCGGTGAGTGGCCCGGGCGCGAAGAGGGGCTCACGCCTCGTGAGGCCGAGGTGCTCGCGCTCATCACACAGGGGCTGTCCAACAACGAGATCGCAGCCCAGACTCACCTGTCGATCAACTCGGTGAAGAGCTACATCCGCACGGGCTACCGCAAGATCGGGGTGACGAGCCGGAGTCAGGCTGTTCTGTGGGGAGTGCGCCACGGGTTCGAGCCCGACCACCGACGCATCGTTGCCGGCTCGCAGAACGGCCTGTGACCACCAGGCGCTGACGCCGAAACCGGCCCCCGACGAGCGTGCGCCAGTTCACACGCCCTCGATTTGCCCGACACTCTCCGGTCGCCTAATGTTTACGGAGTCAGCCCGGAAGGGCATCGCGGCAGGAGCCGCTCACGCTGACTTTGGTTGGTGGTTGAGTGTGCGGGTCGGGTGCTTGGGTTTGATGGATTTGTCTGGAGCCAAGTGCGCGAGATGAAGATCCTCACTGGTCACGGTTGTGGCGGTGGCGGGTTGGATTTGACGCCCAAGAGCCGGATGGATTAAGTTAGAGAAGTTGCCCCGGAAACGGGCCGCCACACAGTGTGTGGGGCTTGTTGATGGTGTGTGATGGTGTTTTGAGAACTCAACAGCGTGCCGATGTGATCATCGCCAAACAACAATATTTGCTGGCCTTATGGCTGGTGTTGTTCTGGCTGATGTTTGATGGATGGATACAAGACACACGATCACCTTTTTGTGGGTGGTGGTGTGGTGTCACCGTTTGATTTCGGCTGGGATACAGATTTTTTTTGACGGAGAGTTTGATCCTGGCTCAGGACGAACGCTGGCGGCGTGCTTAACACATGCAAGTCGAACGATGAAGCGCCAGCTTGCTGGTGTGGATTAGTGGCGAACGGGTGAGTAACACGTGAGTAACCTGCCCCCTACTCTGGGATAAGCCTGGGAAACTGGGTCTAATACTGGATATGACCAATCACTGCATGGTGTGTTGGTGGAAAGATTTTTTGGTGGGGGATGGACTCGCGGCCTATCAGCTTGTTGGTGGGGTAATGGCCTACCAAGGCGACGACGGGTAGCCGGCCTGAGAGGGCGACCGGCCACACTGGGACTGAGACACGGCCCAGACTCCTACGGGAGGCAGCAGTGGGGAATATTGCACAATGGGCGAAAGCCTGATGCAGCGACGCCGCGTGAGGGATGACGGCCTTCGGGTTGTAAACCTCTTTCACCAGGGACGAAGCTAACGTGACGGTACCTGGAGAAGAAGCACCGGCTAACTACGTGCCAGCAGCCGCGGTAATACGTAGGGTGCGAGCGTTGTCCGGAATTATTGGGCGTAAAGAGCTTGTAGGCGGTTTGTCGCGTCTGCTGTGAAAGACCGGGGCTTAACTCCGGTTCTGCAGTGGGTACGGGCAGACTAGAGTATGGTAGGGGAGACTGGAATTCCTGGTGTAGCGGTGAAATGCGCAGATATCAGGAGGAACACCGATGGCGAAGGCAGGTCTCTGGGCCATTACTGACGCTGAGAAGCGAAAGCATGGGGAGCGAACAGGATTAGATACCCTGGTAGTCCATGCCGTAAACGTTGGGCGCTAGGTGTGGGGCTCATTCCACGAGTTCCGTGCCGCAGCTAACGCATTAAGCGCCCCGCCTGGGGAGTACGGCCGCAAGGCTAAAACTCAAAGGAATTGACGGGGGCCCGCACAAGCGGCGGAGCATGCGGATTAATTCGATGCAACGCGAAGAACCTTACCAAGGCTTGACATACACCGGAATCATGCAGAGATGTGTGCGTCTTCGGACTGGTGTACAGGTGGTGCATGGTTGTCGTCAGCTCGTGTCGTGAGATGTTGGGTTAAGTCCCGCAACGAGCGCAACCCTCGTTCCATGTTGCCAGCACGTGATGGTGGGGACTCATGGGAGACTGCCGGGGTCAACTCGGAGGAAGGTGGGGATGACGTCAAATCATCATGCCCCTTATGTCTTGGGCTTCACGCATGCTACAATGGCCGGTACAGAGGGTTGCGAAACTGTGAGGTGGAGCTAATCCCAAAAAACCGGTCTCAGTTCGGATTGGGGTCTGCAACTCGACCCCATGAAGTCGGAGTCGCTAGTAATCGCAGATCAGCAACGCTGCGGTGAATACGTTCCCGGGCCTTGTACACACCGCCCGTCAAGTCACGAAAGTTGGTAACACCCGAAGCCGGTGGCCTAACCCTTGTGGGGGGAGCCGTCGAAGGTGGGACTGGCGATTGGGACTAAGTCGTAACAAGGTAGCCGTACCGGAAGGTGCGGCTGGATCACCTCCTTTCTAAGGAGCACATGAGCTCTTGCATCACCGCGTGTGTGATGGGAGTGTGCTGGGTGGAACGATGATCATGGTGCACGTACTGCTCGCTCGAGCAAGCTCAAGTACGACACATGCAACGAGGACTCCTTCGCGGGAGTGATCGCTGTGAGTGTGGGGAACGGGCTGGCCGAGGTGGGGTGGTGGGTGTGATTGGCGCGTTGTTGGGTTCTCAGGACATGCATCATGCGTGTTCTGGGGTTTGGCTGGCACTGACAGCCCGGCCACGAACGATCGGATCTGTAGGGACCAGGATTGGTTGCTGCGGGTGTGGTTGTGGTGGGTTGGTTGGTGTGTGGCGTGTTGTTTGAGAATTACACAGTGGACGCGAGCATCTAGTATCTGTGATCTTTAAGTTTTTAAGGGCACACGGTGGATGCCTTGGCACCAGGAACCGATGAAGGACGTTGTAATCTGCGATATGCCTCGGGGAGTCGATAAACAGGCTGTGATCCGGGGATTTCCGAATGGGGAAACCCGACCAGAATCATGTCTGGTCACCTGCACCTGAACACATAGGGTGTTGGGAGGGAACGTGGGGAAGTGAAACATCTCAGTACCCACAGGAAGAGAAAACAAGAGTGATTCCGTGAGTAGTGGCGAGCGAAAGCGGATGAGGCTAAACCATGATCGTGTGAGACCTGTCAGGGGTTGCGGTTGTGGGGTTGTGGGACAGTGCTGACCTTGTCTGACAGCAGGGTGCGCAGTAAGAAACCAGTTGTGTAGTCGAACAGTTTTGAATGGCTGGGCGTAGAGGGTGCGACTCCCGTAGACGAAACATAGCTGGCTGTGTTGTGCTGTTTCCCAAGTAGCACGGGGCCCGTGAAATCTCGTGTGAATCTGGCAGGACCACCTGCTAAGCCTAAATATTCCCTGGTGACCGATAGCGGACTAGTACCGTGAGGGAAAGGTGAAAAGAACCCCGGGAGGGGAGTGAAATAGATCCTGAAACCGTGTGCTTACAATCCGTCGGAGCCTCTGTGTGGGGTGACGGCGTGCCTTTTGAAGAATGAGCCTGCGAGTTAGTGCTCAGTGGCGAGGTTAACCCGTGTGGGGTAGCCGTAGCGAAAGCGAGTCCGAACAGGGCGTTTGAGTCGCTGGGTCTAGACCCGAAGCGGAGTGATCTACCCATGGCCAGGTTGAAGCGCCGGTAAGACGGCGTGGAGGACCGAACCCACTTAGGTTGAAAACTGAGGGGATGAGCTGTGGGTAGGGGTGAAAGGCCAATCAAACTCCGTGATAGCTGGTTCTCCCCGAAATGCATTTAGGTGCAGCGTCGCGTGTTTCTTGCCGGAGGTAGAGCTACTGGATGGCTGATGGGCCCCACCGGGTTACTGACGTCAACCAAACTCCGAATGCCGGTAAGTGAGAGCGTGGCAGTGAGACTGCGGGGGATAAGCTTCGTAGTCGAGAGGGAAACAGCCCAGATCATCAGCTAAGGTCCCTAAGCGTGTGCTAAGTGGGAAAGGATGTGGAGTTGCTGTGACAACCAGGAGGTTGGCTTAGAAGCAGCCACCCTTTAAAGAGTGCGTAATAGCTCACTGGTCAAGTGATTCTGCGCCGACAATGTAGCGGGGCTCAAGCACATCACCGAAGCTGTGGCAATGACACACATACCCTTAACGGGGGTGTTGTTGGGTAGGGGAGCGTCGTGTGGCGAGTGAAGCGGCCGAGTGATCGAGTCGTGGATGCTACACGAGTGAGAATGCAGGCATGAGTAGCGAATGACGGGTGAGAAACCCGTCCGCCGAATAACCAAGGGTTCCAGGGTCAAGCTAATCTGCCCTGGGTAAGTCGGGACCTAAGGCGAGGCCGACAGGCGTAGTCGATGGACATCCGGTTGATATTCCGGAACCGGCGAAGAACCGCCCATACTGAACCACGGGATGCTAACCACCCGAACCATGAACGCCGAGCCTTCGGGCTCATTGTTCATGGGGAGCGTGGGACCCGATCGTGTAGTAGGTAAGCGATGGAGTGACGCAGGAAGGTAGCCTCCGCGGGGCGATGGTTGTCCCCGTTCAAGCATGTAGGCCGAACGTCTAGGCAAATCCGGACGTCGTATTGGCTGAGATGTGATGGTGACCACGTATGTGGGAAGTAGGGTGATCCTATGCTGTCGAGAAAAACTTCTAGCGAGGTTCGAGCCGCCCGTACCCCAAACCGACTCAGGTGGTTAGGTAGAGAATACTAAGGCGATCGAGTGAATCGTGGTTAAGGAATTCGGCAAAATGCCCCCGTAACTTCGGGAGAAGGGGGGCCCAAGCCTTGAAGCACTTGCGTGCTAGGGGTGAGGGTCGCAGAGACCAGGGAGAAGCGACTGTTTACTAAAAACACAGGTCCGTGCGAAGAAGTAATTCGATGTATACGGACTGACGCCTGCCCGGTGCTGGAAGGTTAAGAGGACTGGTTAGTCACTTTGTGTGGCGAAGCTGAGAATTTAAGCCCCAGTAAACGGCGGTGGTAACTATAACCATCCTAAGGTAGCGAAATTCCTTGTCGGGTAAGTTCCGACCTGCACGAATGGCGTAACGACTTCTCCACTGTCTCAACCACGAACTCGGCGAAATTGCAGTACGAGTAAAGATGCTCGTTACGCGCAGCAGGACGGAAAGACCCCGGGACCTTTACTACAGTTTGGTATTGGTGTTCGGTACGGCTTGTGTAGGATAGGTGGGAGACTGTGAAGCATTGGCGCCAGCTGGTGTGGAGTCATTGTTGAAATACCACTCTGGTCGTATTGAGCTCCTAACTTCGGTCCGTGATCCGGATCAGGGACAGTGCCTGATGGGTAGTTTAACTGGGGCGGTTGCCTCCCAAAGGGTAACGGAGGCGCCCAAAGGTTCCCTCAGCCTGGTTGGCAATCAGGTTTTGAGTGTAAGTGCACAAGGGAGCTTGACTGTGAGACAGACATGTCGAGCAGGCACGAAAGTGGGGACTAGTGACCCGACGGTGGCTTGTGGAAGCGCCGTCGCTCAACGGATAAAAGGTACCCCGGGGATAACAGGCTGATCTTGCCCAAGAGCTCATATCGACGGCATGGTTTGGCACCTCGATGTCGGCTCGTCGCATCCTGGGGCTGGAGTAGGTCCCAAGGGTTGGGCTGTTCGCCCATTAAAGCGGTACGCGAGCTGGGTTTAGAACGTCGTGAGACAGTTCGGTCCCTATCCGCTGTGCGCGTAGGAAACTTGAGAAGACCTGTCCCTAGTACGAGAGGACCGGGATGGACGAACCTCTGGTGTGTCAGTTGTTCTGCCAAGGGCACGGCTGATTGGCTACGTTCGGAAGTGATAACCGCTGAAAGCATCTAAGCGGGAAGCACGCTTCAAGATAAGGTTTCCATGACACTACGGTGTTGAGAGGTTCCCTAGAGACGATGGGGTTGATAGGCCGGATGTGGAAGCTCAGTAATGAGTGAAGCTGACCGGTACTAATAAACCGACAACTTAAAACATCACCAATTGTTCTGGTGCTCGCGTCCCTGTGTAATTCTGAAACAACAACCACATCTCGTCAGATGAGTTGGTTAGTTTCATAGTGTTACGGTGGTTATAGCGAAGTGGGAAACGCCCGGTCACATTCCGAACCCGGAAGCTAAGCCCTTCAGCGCCGATGGTACTGCACTCGCCAGGGTGTGGGAGAGTAGGACACCGCCGGACTCCTTCAAAAGAGAAGGCCCTGAACCAAGACGATCACGTCATGTGCAGTGTTCCTCGAAGCCCCCATCAATCGGGTTGGCTCGGAGCACACAACATGACCAGTCGGGTTCAGGGCCTTCCGCATGCCCAAAAGCAAATCCTCGATCCGTGTGCGTCGAGAACATCTCCCGTCGACTTGCTCAGCTCGAGAAGTGGGTAGCAGAAAGGCCCCCGTCGCCGACGGGGGCCTTTGCTGCGTTCCGGAGGGGGAGCGTCAAGCAGATGTCACGCGTGGGCGTGCTGCGGGGGAGCGTCCGTCGACGTGCCCTGGACGAGAGTGAACGAATGCTCACGGTTCTCCCGCGTACCTGCCAGAGCGGATGTCACCATGTCCGCAATAGTGCGGCCCTTTTCCTGGCCACGCTGGTCGATCGTGGTGAGGGTGCCCACCAGCCAAGGAAGGTCGATGCCGTCGAAGCCGGCCACACTGATGTCGGCTGGTGTGGAGAGGCCGTGTGCGCCGATGCTTCGGATCGCTCCCACGGCCATCAGGTCGGACTGCGCCGCGATAGCTGTGAAGGGGTGACTGTCGGAGAACAGGCGTTCGCTGGCCTCGTAGGAACTCTCGCCCGCTGTGATGACGACGGCTTCGGGGAACACCTCGAGGAAGCCTGCAGTGCGATCGAGCGCCTCGGGGTTCATGACGTCTCGCTGAGCGTTGGGCTTGGCGCCGGGAAGCTGGATGAGTGCGACGTCACGATGCCCGAGGTCGTAGATGTGCTGCGCGATCGCCCGAGCGGCTCCGCGCTCGTTCATGCGGAGGTGCAGGACGTCGTCTGCCTCGGGGTAACCGGTGCCCACGAGCGGGATGCGACGGTGACGCAGATGCTCGAGGAGCGCGGAGGAGACATACCCGCCGAGCGGGAAGACCACGGCGTCGAGCGGGATGCCCGCTGTGCGCCGCACGAGTTCGTCCTGGCCGGCGCCCTGTGCCGGCATGAGCAGGATGCCGGCGGAGTTCTGCCCGAGGTGCTGAGCCAGGCCGTCGAGGATGCTGACGACGAAGGGGTCGCTGAAGGAGTTCATCAGACGTCCCTCGGCGAAGACGCCGAGGATGCCCGAGCGTCTTTGTCGCAGTGACGACGCGAGGGGGTTGGGCCCGCCGTAGTCGAGGTCGGCCGCGGCCTTCAGCACACGCTCGCGCGTGGGCTCGGCCACGGGACCCTTACCGCTGAACACGAGCGAAGCCGTCGAGATGGCGACACCTGCGCGATCGGCGACATCGTTGAGCGTGTATCGAGGCTCGAGAGGGGCTGGCATACTCACGTTTCTTCAGGTTGGGAGCGGTGCTTCGCCCAGACGGACGTTCGGCAAGCGCATGTGTGGGGCCCTCGTCCTCTGCAGTACCCGGCTATGGCAATTTCCATGAAGTTCGAGTACGCCGCTGCTTTGTTACTTCCGCGTAGGTAGGGTTTACGCCAGACCCCGACTCGAGGAACAAGGAAGTGATTTGCGTGTCGACGCGTCGCCGAGTGACTGTGCTGGACATGGCCCGCGGGATGGCCCGCATGACCCCAGAGCTGGGGCAGGTGGCTCGCAACGCCCCTGGTCTGCTCGTGCGGCGGCCGACGACGAAGTCCTCCATCGGGGCCGTCTTCCAGGATCTTGCGGGCAAGCAGCCCGAGCGCACCTTTGTCATCGCCGACGAGGGCCGCCTCACCTACGGCGAGGCCAACGAACGCGTCAACCGGTACGCGTCTGTGCTGCGCGACGCCGGGGTGAAGCGCGGGGACGTCGTGGGGCTGCTCTCCCACAACTCCATCGACATGCTGCTCGTCATGCTCGCGACGGTGAAGCTCGGCGCGGTGAGCGGCCTGCTCAACTACAACCAGCGCGGGGACGTACTCGACCACAGCCTCGGCATTCTCGACGCCCGCGTCGTCGTCCTCGAGGAGTCGCTGCGCGAGAGCCTCGAGACCGCGCCCTCCGCGGGGCAGCAGAACGTCATGACGCTCGACGAGATGCGCGCCGCCGCCGATGGTGCGCCCGCACCTGCCGCGCAGAACCCGTCCGAGTGCGCCGAGACGCGTGGCCACGAGAAGGCCTATTACATCTTCACGTCGGGCACGACGGGCATGCCCAAGGCCTCGATCATGAGCCACCACCGCTGGCTCAAGTCCTACTCCGGTCTCGGCGGTCTCGGCGTGCGCCTGCGACCGGACGACACGCTCTACTGCTGCCTCCCGCTGTACCACAACAACGCCGTGACGGTCGCGCTCGGTGCGGTGCTCAACGGCGGCGCGTCCATGGCCATTGCGGGCAAGTTCTCGGTCTCGAACTTCTGGGACGACATCGTCCGCTTCGACGCGAGCTCGTTCGTCTACATCGGTGAACTGTGCCGCTACCTGCTCGGCCAGCCCGAGCGTCCGATCGAGCGTCAGCACCGCGTGCGTGTCATCGTCGGCAACGGTCTGCGCACCGACATCTGGCGCGAGTTCCAGGAACGGTTCGGCATCGAGCGCATCGCCGAGTTCTACGGCGCCAGCGAGTGCAACATCGCGTTCATCAACGCCTACAACCTCGACGAGACCGCCGGCACGTGCCCGCTGCCGCACAAGGTCGTCCGCTACGACCCGGACACCGGCGACGCGCTGCGCAACGCGAAGGGCCGCCTCGAGCAGGTCAAGACCGGCGAAGCCGGCCTCCTACTCGCCAAGGTGACCTCCGGCCAGCCGTTCGACGGCTACACCGACGAGGGTGAGACCGAGAAGAAGCTGCTGCGTGACGGCTTCCGCAAGGGTGACTGCTGGTTCGTCACCGGCGACCTCGTGCGCCGTCAGGGCTTCCAACACGTGGCCTTCGTCGACCGCCTCGGCGACACCTTCCGCTGGAAGGGTGAGAACGTCGCGACGACCGAGGTCGAGGCTGCGCTCGAGCGCCTCCCGCAGGTGCAGGACTGTGCCGTCTATGGCGTCGAGGTTCCGGGGAGCGACGGCCGTGCGGGCATGGCTGCCGTCGTCCTGCGCGAGGACTTCGACTCCAGTGACGTGGCCGGCCGCCTCGCCGAGATGCTGCCCAAGTACGCCGTGCCATTGTTCGTGCGTGAGGTCGAGTCGCTCGAGCAGACGTCGACGTTCAAGTCGCGCAAGGTCGAACTGCGCGACGCGGGCTACGCCGGTGCGGGCGACGACCGCGTCTGGGTGCTGACGAAGGAGGGCTACGTGCCGTTCTACGAGGGCTACCCCGAGGACGTCGCCGGCGCGCGTCAGCCCTGAGGCACGTCCAGCGGCTGCGCCTGGGCGTGCTCCTGACGTAGGTCACGCTTGAGGATCTTGCCGCTCGCGTTCTTCGGTAGCGCATCGACGATGACGATGACGGTCGGGGTCTTGAAGCCCGCCAGCCGTTCGCGGCAGTAGGCGCGCAACTCCTCGACCGTCACGTCGTGGCCCTCCTTGGGCGTGACGGCAGCGGCGACGGTCTCGATCCACGTCGGGTGCGGCACACCGAACACCGCGACCTCCGCGACGGCCGGGTGGGTGTAGATGGCTTCCTCGACCTCGCGGCTCGCGACGTTCTCGCCGCCGGTCTTGATCATGTCCTTCTTGCGGTCGACGATCGTGATGTAGCCCTCGTCGTCACGCGTGCCGAGATCGCCCGAGTGGAACCAGTCGCCCTCGAAGGCTGCGGCCGTCTTCTCCTCGTCGTTCCAGTATCCCCACGTCGCGTGCGGGCTGCGGTGGACGATCTCGCCCACCTCTCCGGGGGCCACGTCGTCGCCGGCGTCGTCGATCAGGCGCGTCTCGACGTAGATCGCCGCACGACCGGCGGATCCCGGCTTGCGCAGTTGGTCCTCCGGGCCGAGGACGAGGGCGAGTGCACTCATCTCCGTCTGGCCGTAGAAATTGAACAGGTCGATGTTCGGCAGCCGCTTGCTCAGCTCCTTGACGATCTCAACCGGCATGATCGATGCGCCGTAGTACCCACGCTTGAGCGACGACAGGTCACGCGTGTCGAAATCCGGGTGACGCAGGAGCGAGATCCAGACGGTCGGCGGGCAGAACAGGCTCGTGGCGCCGTGCCGCTCGATCGCCTCGAGCAGCGCGCCCGGCTCCGGGCCGTCGAGGACGACGTTCGTCGCGCCGAGGGAGGCGTACGGCGTCAGCATGCAGTGCTGTGCGGCCACGTGGAAGAGCGGCAACGCGTGCAGGGCGACGTCGTCACGCGAGAAGCGCCCTTCGACGATGCAGCTCACGTACTGCGCAAGCAGGCTGCGGCTCGTCATGATCGTGCCCTTGGGGCGCGATTCGGTGCCGCTCGTGTACATGAGCTGCAGCGGGTCGTCGTCGGCGATGTCGACGACGGGTTCGCTCGTGTCCTCGTGGGCGAGCAGCGTGTCGCTCGCCTCCCAACCCTCGGGAGCCGCGGCGCCGATGACGACGCGTAGGCCGATGTCGGTGCTCGCCTTGCCCATGGCGCGCTCCGCCGTCCGCACGAGAGCGTCCTCGACGATGAGGCCGCGGGCGCCCGAGTGCTCGAGGATGTAGGCGACCTCGTCGGCGTTGAGCATGAAGTTGACCGGAACGCAGATGGCGCCGAGCTTGGCGAGCGCGAACGTCACGACGACGAACCCGGCGTTGTTGTGCGACAGCAGGGCGACGCGCTGGCCCTTCGTCACACCGCGTTCGGCCAAGGCGTTCGCGCACGCGTTGACACGCTCGTTCAGCTCGGCGTAGGTGTAGCTCGTGTCGCGGTGGACGAGCGCGAGCTTGTTCGGCTCACGCGCAGCGCTGCGCCGCAGCACGTCTCCGAGGGCGTTACGACGGGCGGTGGCGACGGACTCGGACACGGCGGCGCTGAACATGGCGGACCTCTCCACGGGGACGTGACCCGAGTCACATTACCGAGCGGCCTCGCCGTGCGGGCACCCACGCCGCAACCGTCTCAGAACGAGGCGGAGGCCAGCTTGATGGCGAAGAGGCAGAAGGCCGTTCCGGCGACGAGGTGAGCGCCGATCGCCAGGCCCGGGCGGCCGTTCGCGCGGTGACCCAGCCGCGCACTCACCGCGATGACGGTGGCGAGGTAGGCGGCGCTGATGCACTGCATGATGACGGCCAGCACGCCGAAGTTGCTCCACAGGTGCGGATCGTCGGGGTGGACGAACTGCACGAAGAACGCCGCGAAGAAAAGGATCGCCTTGGGGTTGAGCAGGCTCGTCGCGAGCGAACGGCGGAACGGGCAGTAGCGCGCGTCGTGCATCGTGAGCGTCGTCTCCGTCGGCTCTGCTCCTGTCGCCGCGGCAGAAGGGCGAGCTTCGCGGCGCAGGGCGATGCCCTGGCGGATGAGACCGAAACCCAGCCACGCGAGGTAGGCGCCACCTGCGAGCGTCAGGAGGCGGAAGAAGACCGACCCGCCGGCCAGCAGCGTGCCGGCGCCGAGCACGGCCAGCACCATGAGCACGCCGTCACCGATGAAGACGCCGAGAGCGGCACGCCATCCCGCGGCGCGGGAAACCTTTGCGGCCGTCGTCGCGACGAAAAGGGAGTTCGGGCCGGGCAGCAGGACGATGAGAACCGCCCCGAGCGTGAACTGTGCGAGCTGCGTCAGGGTGAGCGTCATGGACGCTCGAGCGACGCCTCGCCGGCGCCCAACTCCTGAATGGCCGAACGGCGTGCCAGGCGGTGCTCGCGACGCAGTTCGGCTGCGCGGTAGCGGCGGCGGTCCTCGTCGGTCTCCGGCACGAGTTCGGGCACGGTGCGCGGCGCTCCGTTCTCGTCGACCGCCACCATGACGAGGAAGGCCGTGGCGACGTGGACGGGTGCGGTGAGCTCGTCCCAGCGTGTCGTCTCGACGCGCACGCCCACCTCGACGGAGGTGCGGCCCGCCCAGTTGACCTGCGCCTTCACGGTAAGGAGATCACCGACGCGAACCGGCGCGAGGAACACCATCTCGTCCATCGCGGCCGTCACGGCGGGACCGCCGCTGAACCGGGCCGCCGTGGAGCCGGCGGCCTCGTCGACGAACTTCATGACGTTGCCGCCGTGCACCGTTCCGAGAAGATTCGTCTGCTGCGTCCCCATCATCTGGGTGAGCTGGAGCTGGGTCGTCGACGGTGCGGTCATGCCGCCATTGTCGCGCACCCGAACCTGGGCTCGGACAGGGCGTTCACCGCTCAGCGGTTCGTCACGAGATCCGGGCCGTCGAGGTGGGTGAACTCGTTGAACGTGAGCACGTGTGGGCCGTGACGGTCGATCGTGATGCGGGTGACGCCGGTGTTGACCGCCGCGAGGGTGAACTGCTTCCACGCGTCGAGGCTGTCGGCCGCGGCGAGGTGCGCCATCGTCCAGCACACCGGACCCGCCGACGTCACGACGACGACGTGCTCTTCGGTGCCGTCGACGATCGAGCCGAGAGCATCGTTGATGCGCGTCGCGAACTCGGTGAAGCTCTCCGGGTAGTCGTGGTCGAAGTCGCCGCTGCTCCAGCGGTCGACGGCCTTGGCGAAGGTGTCCTCGAAGGCGATGCGGGGGCGCAGCGTGCGCACCATGTCGGCCTTGAGCACGAGCATGTTCTTGTACGCCGGCTTGTAGGCCGTGAGCAGTGCGCGGTGGTCGAGCTCGTTCCACCGCTCGTCGAGGCGCCGACGAAGAACGGGCGGGGCGTGCGTGACGCTGATGTCGGCACCGAGGTCGGGAACGTCCGTCGTGGCGGACTTGGCCCTGTCGGCTTTGTCCTTCTTGGTCTTGTCACCCTTGGCCGATGCTTCGGCCGTCTCGGTGTCGTCCGTGACGTCGGTGAGCGTCCACCCTGCGCCGGCGGCGATCTCCGCGAGCGTCTGGCGATGCCTCTTCATGGATCCGCTCACGAGCAGGGACGGCGTGATGCCGCGGCGGGCGAAGTCCTTGCCGAGCAGGTAGGCCTGCTCGTGCCCGGCCTCGGAGAGGTTGTCGTAGTCGGACTTGCCGAACGACGCCTGCCCGTGGCGCACGAGCCACAACGAACGCGTTTCCATGACCCAATCTTGTCTCATGCCATGTGACTCGTCGGTAATGTTCGGCGAGTGAAGCTGGAATGGGCGCCCGGAGAGCACGTCGAGGTTACGTTCACCCCCGCCGAGGACGAGGCCGCACCGCTGCTCGTCGTCTGGCCGGCGTTCGGAACGCCCGCTCGCTTCTACCGTCATCTGGCGCCGGCGCTTGCCGCCGCGGGCCTCGCGAACGTCGTTGTCGAGTACCCGGGCCGGGAGACTCCGCGCGGCGTCGGGCGTCATTCCTCCTACGGGTACGACGCGCTCGCGACGAAGGTTCACGAAGCAGTGATGACGTACGCGCACCGGGAGCGCCCCGAGGCACCCGTCTACATCCTCGGTCACAGCCTGGGAGCCCACATCGCACTGTTCGCAGCGGCGATGCACGCCGGCGACGACGCCACCCGGGCCGGCTTCTCGCCGCGTGGCCTCGCCCTGGTCGCGACGGGCAGCCCCTACTGGCGAGGCTTCGAGCGCAACGGGTTCCTGCGCTCCTACCTGGGCACGGGTTTCATGGCGTTCGTGGCGCGCACCGTGGGGTACTGGCCCGGCGACCGACTCAAGTTCTGGGGGCGCCAGTCGGGCGTTCTCGTCGCGGATTGGGCCCGGCTGGCCCGAACGGGGCACGTGCGGCCCAAGGGCGCCGAGCGCAGCTACGACGATGCCCTCGCCGCCTACACCGGTGACGTGCTGGCCATCTCGTTGCCCGAGGACCCACTCGCGCCCGTCACGGCGCTCGAGGAATTGTTGAAACTCGTGCCGCGAGCCCGGGTGACGCGCCGTCACGCCGCCATCCGCGTCGGGCACATCCAGTGGGTGCGCCGCCACGAGGAGATCGTCGGACTCATCGCCGAGTGGGTGCGCACCCAGGAAGCCGAGCAGAGTCCGAACGCTCGGGCAACGACGGGCGTCGACGCGCAGGTCTGAACCGCGTCGCCCGATCCGCCATTCGCGCGGTCTTGTCCTCGCCGGAGTCAAGGATTCGAACGACCCGTGCTCGATGCGTGGTCAGAAATGGAATTCAGACTCGAAGAGCGGTGGTTCGTCATCTCGGATCCGGGCGGCGAGCCGTGGGCTCTCATACGGCAACTCCCGAACAGCAACATCGAGCGCTACCTGCCCGGGCGCGGTGTGTGGGTGCCTCGTCAGGAGATGGCCGATTACCTGTTCGGTGAGCCCGGAGCGCCAGGTACTGCCGGAGAACTGGGAACTCGCGAAGAAGATTTCCACGCTGGTCGACGGTGTGGATCCCGACGCCGAGCCGAGCGAGAGCCCCGCGCCGGCGCCGCAGTCGAACCTCGCCCCCGAGTTCGTCGACGAGCGCGGGAGCGCGACCTCAGGTGGAAAGGTCCATCCGAACGCGCAGTCGCTCGGGGAGATGGAGTCGGGGCCGCAGTCCGCGGACGAGGGCGGATTCAGCGAGGAGTACATGCGTGTCATCAGCGGGGACATGACGCACGAGGAGTACACCGAGTGGTACGAGTCGACGCGTCGAGACTGACGCGCGTCCCCGCCTGACGCGGCGGGTCCCGCCGACCCGCGTCCTGCCCTCGGGGGCGAGCAGGGGCGCGAGCCGGCGGGGGCCGGTGAACGTCAGGCAGCGGCCTGTTCCGGGGCGTGAGCTGCCTTCGGCGACAGCGTGTTCGACGCCTTCTTCGCCGGCTTTGGCGTGTTCGGCTTCGCGTGGTGCTTGCCACCGTGCGCGTGCGGCGCGTGCTTGTTCGCGTCCTTGCCGTGCGGCTTCGCAGCCTTCTTCGCGGGGGCGTGGGCGTGCTTGGCCCCCGGCTTCTGGGCCTTCGGGGCGTGCGGCTTCGCGGCCTTGCCCGTTTGCGTCGTCGGCGAGGTGGACGACGTGGAGGAGGCCGCGGTCGTGCCCGTGGTCGCAGCGGTCGATGCGCTGGAGGCCGCAGTGGTGTTCGCGCTCGCGGTCGTGCTCGTCGACGACGTGGTCGGCGCGCTCGTCATGCTCGACCAGCAACTGCTGCTCGCGGCCCAGGGCGAGGTGCCCATCTGGGCGTAGAGCTCCTGAGCCGCAGCGTCCTGCACGGAGGCAGGCGCCGACGCGGCCGTCGAGTAGCCGGACGCGGCCGAGAGGCTGCGCCACGTCGAGTCGAGGAATTGGTAGGCGCCGGACGCGCCGCTCGAGGCGTTCACGGCCTGGTAGTTGCCGCCGCTCTCGCAGTACTTGATCTTGGCGAGCGTGGAACTCGCGGACGACGTGGTGGCGGCGTTCGCGGTGCCGGCGAGGCCGGCTCCGGTTGCACCGAGCAGGGCGATACCACCGGAGACCGTCATGGCTCGAACTCGCATGGGCTTCTTCATGGGGGACATCTGGTGTTCCTTTCATCGGTTGACGTCATCAACCGTGACGAGGCTTCGTTGCCCCCGCCTGACGTCCGGATGTCGCCGCCGACACGCTGTGTGCCTTCTGTGAGCAGCCGCGAGGCAGCGGGAGTGTGGCCGAAGTGGAGATGAAACCCGTTGATCCGCAGTGATTTACGTGGGAAGGGCGCCGTCCGAGTGACGCCTTCGCAGCCCCGCCTCGCCGCCCGACGGCGCCCCTCAGCACGGCGACCGTTCTTATCGAACTCAAAGCCGTGCTCCCTACGTTCTGCGGCATGAAAGCACTCATCGTGGACGAAGGCGGCCGTGTGGCCGAACGACTGCATCCAGCCCTCGAGCAGGAGGGGTACGTCGTCGAGTCGGCGCGGGCGCGGGGCGAGGCGTTGTGGCTGGCGGGCGAGTCCGACGTCGACGTGGTCGTCGTCTGCTCCTCACGCCCGGGAGTTCACGACGTGCCCACGATTGCGGCGCTGCGCGAGGAGGGCGAGAGTGCGCCGATTCTCGTCATGGCTCGCCGCGGCAGCAGCAACGAGACGGTCGCGGCCCTCGATTCCGGCGCCGACGATGTCGTCGTCTCACCCGTGCCATTCGCGGAGGTGGCGGCACGCCTGCGAGCTCTGACGCGCCGCCCGCCGACGCTTCTGCCGGACGACCTCACCCTGGGCGACCTTCGCCTCGATCGCGCGGCACGCTGTGCCGTCCGCGAGGATAAGGGTGAGCCCGTGACGATCGCGCTGTCGGCGCGTGAGTTCGCCTTGCTCGAACTCCTCATGCGTCATCCCGGCCAGGTCATCTCGCGCGCTCGGATCGCCGATCACGTATGGGGCGCGGGCCACGAAGCGGGCTCCAACGTCGTCGACCAGGTCGTCAGTCACCTGCGTGCGAAGCTCGACCGTCCCTTCGGGCGTCGCGACATCGTCACGGTGCGTGGCGCGGGATACCGCATGACGAACGGCGCCCATCCCGCATCGGGGATGAGCGCCGCATCGTGAAGCGAGGGCTTTACTTGGCCCAGCAGCTGCTGCTGGCAGCCCAGGGCGAGGTGCCCATCTCGTTGTAGAGCTCGAGAGCAGCGGCGTCCTGCACCGAGGCCGGCGCGTACTTGGCCCGGGAGTACCCGGCCGAGGCGTCGAGGCTCTGCCACGTGGTGTCGAGGAACTGGTAGGCGCCCGAGGCGGTGCTCGTCGGGTTCTGTGCCTGGTAGTAGTTGGAGCTCTCGCAGAACTTGATGGCGTCAAGCGTCGGCTTGGCCTGGCTCCACGTAGCGGCGTTCGCGCCGCTCGCGAGACCCATGCCCGCCGTGCCGAGGAGGGCAAGGCCTCCGGCGACTCCGGCTGCGCTGACGAAGATTTCGGCTCGAGTGGAACATGCGTCACCTCTCGTGTCGACGATGGGGGTGGAAGGGCACGTTCGCCCTCCCGGCTGATCTTCCTTCTTAACAAGGGCGCGGGGCGTGATGCAAAGGCAACTGCTACCGAACAGCCACCACACCCCGTGAGAAACCCGCCCTGGCGCGGCAAACACAAGGTGGCGCCCGGCCGAAGCCGGACGCCACTTGCTCGCGTGGAGCAACCGATCAGCGCATCGCGCGACGACGTCGGGCGACGAGGACGACGCCGGCACCTGCGATGAGCGCTGCCACGGAGCCCGTGGCGGTCAGGGCGGTGGTGTTGGACGACTGCGTGACGACGCGGTCGGTCTGGACAATGGGGCCGGCGGCCGGCGGGGCCGTCTCGGCGGGCTGCGACGGGGTGGCACCGGGAACGCTCGGCATCTCCCCTTCCATGCCGATGAGCTTGGTGAACCAGGCCTCCCACTCGGCTTCGGAAGCGTCCATGGAGGGCAGAGCCGGCAGACCGAACATCTTCGCGACCTTGTTCGCCCACGCCTCGAACTCGGCGTCGGAGGCGTTCATGGCGGGCAGGGCCGGCAGGCCGAACATCTTCACGACAGCGTTGACGAAGGCGTAAGCCTCGGCCTCGGTGGCGTCGGCGCCCGGGAAGGCCGGCAGACCCATGGTCTTGACGGCCTGCGTCAACCACGCCTCGATCTCGGCGTCCGTGGCGTTCTCACCCGGGAACGGGGGAAGCTTCGTGGCGGCCTGGGCGACGGCCGGAGGCACCGTGGGCGTCGGCGTCGGAGCAGCGACGGCGGGGGCGGCGAAGGAGAGGGCGACAGCAGCGGTGCCGAGGCCCGCGAGCGCACGGGTCTTGAGCGACATGGGAGTCAACTTTCGTCGGGGCCCATATCGTTCCGATCGGAGCATGCGGGCGTGATACAGGTCATTATGCGGTACGCCACAGGAATTGTGCGATTCCTGTGGCGCGCCGATCGGGGAAATCAGGCAGCCCGGTAGGCGGCCCACTCCTCGCGGGTCGGCACGGCGAGCACGCAGATGTTCTTCCACGTCGAACCGAGCTGACGGCCGAAGCGTCCGGTGTTGTAGGGAAGCCCGTAGCGGCGGCAGATGTCGCGCACCTTCGGGGCCACCTCGATGTAGCGGTTGCTCGGCAAGTCCGGGAAGAGGTGGTGCTCGATCTGGTGGCTGAGGTTGCCGGTGAGGGTGTGGAAGACGCGGGTGCCGTCGATGTTGGCCGAGCCGAGCATCTGACGCACGTACCAGTCACCGCGCGTCTCTCCGTCGATCATCTCCTCCTCGAAGGTGTCGACGCCGTCGGGGAAGTGCCCGCAGAAGATGACCGAGTGCGCCCACACGTTGCGCAGCGCGTTGGCGGCCACCGTGCCCCCGAGGGCACGTGCGGCGATCGACGCGAACCGTGCGGGGCGTCCGAACGCCTTGCCGACGACGGCGCCGACCGCTGCTGCCGCGAGCGGCGTCGCGATGTAGTCCTTGAGCACCATGCCGACGGCCTTGTCGCGCAGGTCGCGCAGGTCGGACATCATCTGCTCGCGGGTCTTGTACCCGGCCTTGTACTGATCCCATTCGATGTCGTAGCTCGCGATGCCCCACTCGAACGTGGGCGCGAGCAGCGCGTTGACGAGTGGGTTGAAGACGTCGCGCGGCTTCCATGGCTGGTCGTCGGAGACACGCAGGATGTTGTAGCCCACGTCGCGGTCCTTGCCGATGACGTTGGTCCACGTGTGGTGCAGGTCGTTGTGCGTGTGTTGCCAGCCCTTGGCCGGCGCCACGAAATCCCACTCCCACGTCGTGGAGTGGATGTCGGGGTCGCGCATCCAATCCCACTGCCCGTGCAGGATGTTGTGCCCGAGTTCCATGTTGTCGAGCACCTTGCCGAGCGCGATGAGCCCGACGCCCGCGCTCCACGCGATACGGCTGCGCGCACCGATCATGGCGACTCGGCCGGCGAGCTCTGTGACGCGCTGGATCTTGACCATCTTCTTGATGTAGGCCGCGTCCTTGGCGCCGCGCTGGGCGAGAACCTCGTCACGGATGGCGTCGAGTTCGGCGCCCAGGCGCTCGACGTCCTCGTCGGACAGGTGCGCCGCCGTCGGCGGGCGGACGGCGACGTGGCCGCTCGTGGGCAGAACGCCGGTACGACGTTCGGGGTTCGCCGCGGCGCGACCCGTTTTGCGGTCGAACGCCCCGGCCTTGGGCTGGGTGGTCGTGGCAGTCATGACAACTCCTGAACTTACGCGTCGAGGTGCACAGGCCCAACGGCTGCGCTGATGCAGGTCTGGATGAGTTCACCTTCGTCGGAACACAGTTCGCCCGAAGCAAGGTTACGGACGGTGCCGCTGACGAGCGGCGTGAGGCACGTGCGGCAGATGCCCATGCGGCACCCGGAGGGAAGCAGGACGCCGGCGTCCTCGCCGACCTCGAGGAGGGAGGTGTTGCCCTCCGCCGTGGCTTCCTTGTCGGACTTCTCGAACGTGACGAGCCCGCCACGCGCGTTGGGGTCGGCGAACAGCGTCGGCATGAAGCGCTCGACCGTGAGCTCGTGCGGCAACTCTTCGGTGTGCCAGAGCTTCTCGGCGTCGTCGAGCATGGCTTGCGGGCCGCAGACGAACGTCTTGCGGGAGCGCCAGTCAGGGCACAGCTTGTCGAGCTCGTGCGTCGTCGCGAGATCGAGACGCCCCTCGTGTGCGGTGAAGCGGTGCACGAGCGTCAGGCTGTGGTGCTCGTCGTTCATGCGCTTCAACTCGTCGAGGAACAGCGTCTCGTCCGGCGTGCGCGAGGAGTGAACGACGACGACGTCCGCGTCGTGCCGCTTCGGCAGCAGGGTGCGCAGCATCGACATGACGGGCGTGAGGCCACTGCCGGCCGTCAGCATGAGGAGCGGACGCGGGCCGCTGGGCAGAAGGAAGTCGCCCTGCGGCGGTGCGAGGAAGAGCACATCACCGCGCTTCGTCGTGCGGACGAGGTGCGTCGACACGCGACCCACCGCGGTGACGGTGATGGCCGGGTCGTGGCCCTCGGCCGTGACGAGGGAGTAGGAGCGCCAGTTACGGGCACCGTCGATCTCGACGCCGATGCGCGCGTATTGACCGGCCTTGTGCGGATCCCACCCGCCGCCCGGCTTGAACTCGATGGTGGCGGAGTTCGGCGTCTCGTGACGTACGGCCGTGACGACGCCGCGCAGCTGGCGGCTCGAGACGAGCGGGTTGAACAACCGCGCGAACTCCTGCGGCGGTACCGGCGAGGTGAAGACCTCGGCGGCACGCCAAGCGGCCCGCCGGAAGCGGGCAGGCTGCTGCGAAGCCGAAGGAGTCACTGAACCATTGTCCAGTACGTCAGGATCAAATTCCTCCGAGGAGGGGGTAAAACGCACTGGGCTTTTCCTCCCTTGAGGACAACCGGGGTCAGCGTCCGGTGCGTGCTCGCCACTCACGCCGCGTCTCACCGGGCCGAGGCAGGTCATCGGAGGAGGCGTCGGTTTCACCCTCGCTCGCACTGTCGTCGTGGCTCTCCGAGAAGCCCGACTCAGGACCCGCAGGGGCATCGGTCGGCGGGGGAGCGCTCGACGTGCTCTGACCCTCGACGGTTTCGGGAGCCTCGGGGTCGACCTCGAATTCGGGCACCTCACGGCGGGCATCGAACTCGTCCTCGGGGGAGGCGGGGTCGCGGGTGTCACGTGAGACGCCTGCCGGCGGGCGGGAACCCGCCTCGGTGTCACCGCCCTTCCAGGCGCGGTGCTCCTCGTCGGTGCGCACGACGCCGTCCTCGCCGAGCACGAGACCCTCGGGCAGGTCTTCGTCGGCAGGCGGCAGGTCGGAGGGAATCTCGGGCTCTTCGTCGCGGAAGGTGGGGCCGACTCGCTCGTCGGGTGCCTGGTAGCTCGAGGTGTCTGCGACGCCGAACGGCGGGAACCCCGCGAGCAGTTCGACCTGACCCACGACGACGGACCCCGGCGTCGGGGCGCCTTCGAGAGGCAGCGGGGTGCACAGGTCGACCTCACCGCACACCGTGGCGATGCGCGAGACGAGGAACTCGTGGCCCGTCAGGGAGTTCTTCTGCACCTCGGCGAACTGGACGGTGCCGCTCAACGTGGCGAGCGCGTCATCCGCGTTGTCGCTCGGGAGGAAGGTCTCGATCTCCATCGTGGGCGGCCACGCGAGCCCGAACTGCTTGACCTCGGCGGGCGGTTCGCCCTCGAAGCCGGGTAGTGCGCTGCGGGGCGAGTCGAAGAAGTCCTCGGCCGTCGGGAAGAACTCGGTGTCGATACCCATGGCCACGAGCGCCACACGTCCGACGGGCGCCCAGCCGACGGTGTAGCGGTTGTTGGGCACAACCGTGAACGGGTCGAGCTCGAAGCCCGAGACATCGGTGAAGACGACCTGCGCGAGGCCGTTCTCCATCGGCGTGATGCCGCGGTACGGCGTGCGAACGGGCGTTGAGAAGCCGGGGCGCGCGTACTGCGCGTTGCGGTCGAGGAACAGCGTTGCGCCGCTGGAGTCGACCCAGAGGTTGGTGCTCGACAGCTCGTGCACCGGCTCGCCCTTCTCACGGACGATGCTCGCCAACGACGAAGGGTCGGTGAAACCGATGCACGCGACTGTGGAACTCATGGTCCAAAGGTAGGCGAGCGCCGTGCCCGGTGCCACCTATCGAGGGGCGATCAGTCGAGTCGCAGGGCGCGCCGGTCGGTGTCAGGCGATGGTGGAGAGGCGCTTCGCGTTCTCTGCTGAGGTGACCACGACGCCGTCCTCGTCGCTCCACAGGTGATCGCCCGGGGTGAACGTGGCGCCGCCGAAGCTGACGGGTACGTCCTTCTCGCCCTCGCCGGCCTTGGCCGACTTGCGCGGGTTGGTGCCGAGCGCCTTGACGCCGAGGTCGAGCTCGTCGACGGCAACGCTGTCGCGGATGGCTCCGTTGATGACGACGCCCGCCCAGCCGTTCTTCACCGCGGCCTCGGCGATCATGTCGCCCATGAGGGCGCTCTCGACGTTGGCGTCGCCGTCGACGACGAGCACCTTGCCCTCGCCGGGGGAGTTGAGGGTCTCCTTGACGATCTGGTTGTCGCGGAAGCAGCGGACCGTGACGATCGTGCCGTGGAAGCGGGCCTTGCGTCCGAAGCGGCGGAACTGCGTCGAGCACGAGTCGAGGGCGTCCTCGAGTTCGTCGTAGAGGTCAGCGGTCGTGATTCCGGCGTTCGTCTCGGACATGGGTGCCTCTCGTGTGGGTGCGGCCTGACGTGGGTACCACCCTAGAAGTCGAGCGCTCGTGATGGGGCGCAGTGCGCGCGGTCGGTCAGGATGGTGACGTGACCCACTCGTCCGACGCACAGCTGCGTGCCCAACTCTTCGCTTCCGGCGTCCCGATGTTCGTGCGGCCGAAGGACCGGCTTCGGGGGCTGTCCGGGCGTTGCGCCGCGCCCTTGCTCACCGTGCTCGTCGTCCTAGTTGCTCTTGGACACCTCGTGGGCGTGGCGGAGGGTCTCGGGTCGACGCCTGTCGAGCAGGTCGCGGGGAGCACGCAGGCCGACATCCTCGTGACCATGAGCGTTCTCGTGCTTTCGCCTGTGTGGCTCGCCGTGTTCGCCTGGGTGGCTTCCTTCCCCGAACGGCTCGTCCTCGTGATCCTTGTTGTGCTCGCCGCCTACGTCGGAGCCGGCGCCGTCGGCCTGTGGGCCCTGCGATGCGTGGGGCGCGAGCTCGGCACCCTCGGAACGATGGTCGGACGCGTCCTTCCGGTGATGACGCTCACGACGCTCTTCATGTTCTTCAACGCCGAGGTGTGGCAGGTCGTCCGCCACCTCTCGATGGGCAGGACGTGGCTGTTGGCGCTCGTCGTCAACGGATTGGGCGTGGTGTTCGCACTGTTCGTCTCACGCGACGTGCTCGGTGACCTTCAGGACCGTTTCGCGCGAGCCGAGCCCGGCGCCCCGCGCCTGCGTCCCGGCGAGCGAATCAACGTGCTCGTCCTCGGTTTCGTCGTGACACTCGTGCAGAACGTCCTGCTCGCTGCCGTCGTCTTCTGCTTCTTCACCGCCGTCTCCACGAGCGATGCGACGTACCGCCGAACGTTCGTCGACCCCGCCTTCGAGGAGGTCGAGGAGGCCCTGCGGGTGCGTCACGCCTATCTCGCGACGGGTCGCGACGACAACCCCGGCGCCCCCGACAACCCGGACAACATGGCCGAGAACTCGGCGTCGTGACGCCCGTTCGGCGTCACATGGACTTGCGGTAACGGCCCGGCGGGATGCCGACGAGGCGGGTGAACGTACGGCTGAACCCCGCCTGGTCGGCGTAGCCGCAGAGGTCGGCGATCTGGGCGAGCGGCATGTCGGAGCCGGTGAGCAGCCCGCGGGCCACGTCGATGCGCGTCGAGAGGATGAGTTGGCCGGGCGAACGCCCGAACACCCGACGGCAGCGGCGTTCGAGGGTGTCGACCGAGCACCCCGCCACGCGGGCGAGATCCTGGGACGTGACGTTCTCGCCGAGATGGGCGCGGATGTGCGCGACGACGGCGCCGAGCGACGTCATCGTCCGGTCGTCCGCCGCACCCTCCCCGACGTCCTGCGACATGCTGACGACGCCCGTCACCCGCCCGTCCTCGTCACGCAGCGGCACCTTGGCGGTGACGTGCCAGCGGAACGGGCCGCCCGGTGCGCGGATGAGTTCCAACTCGTTGAACAGGGGGCGTCCGCTCGAGTGGACGCGGGCGTCCTGCTCCTCGTAGCGGTCGGCGAGTTCGGCGACGAACAGTTCACCGGCCCGGCGCCCGAGCACCTCGGCGCGGGAGCGCTTGTTCGTGCGTTTGACGAAGGTGGGGTTGACCGCGATGTAACGGCCGTCGGCGCCCTTGACGCAGAACATCGTGCCGGGAAGGTGGTCGACGAGTTCGAGCACCGCGGGCCCCAGAGCGCCTGCGAGGGCGCTGAGTTCGGGGCCGTCGGGCATGGATCAAGAATACGGGTGCTTCAGCCCGGGATTTTGTAGACGTTCCGCGCTGTATACGACGCCGAATGTCTACAGAATCACCCGGACGCGACGCGCTCAGGGGACGAGGCCGGCGCGGCGGGCCGCAATGGCGGCCTGAACCCGGGTGGTGCACCCCAGCTTCGTCAGGATGCGCGAGACGTGGGTCTTCACCGTCGACTCGGCGATGAAGAGCGACGACGCGATGTCGGCGTTCGACAATCCCTCGCCCAGCGCTGCGAGGATCTCGCGCTCGCGGTCGGTGAGATCGCTTGGCAATGTTGATCGTTCGTCAACTGTAGGCGGGCGCTCGGTCGCGACGAAACCCGTGATGACGCGGCGCGTCACCTCAGGCGAGAGCACGGCTTCACCGGCGGCGACGCGACGCACCGCGTCGGCGAGAGGGCCGGCGTCGATCGTCTTGACGAGATAGCCGTCGGCGCCGGCGCCGAGGGCTCCGACGACGTACTCGTCGATCTCGAAACTCGTGAGCACGAGAACGCGTGACCAACCGTTCGCGACGATCTCGCGGGTCGCCGCGATGCCGTCCGTGCCCGGCATTCGCACGTCCATGAGCGTGACGTCGGGGCGCAGGCTGCGCGCCTGCGCGATGGCGACGGCGCCGTCGCGCGCCTCGCCGACGACCTCGATGTCGTCGCATCCGTCGAGGATGAGGCGCAGCCCGGAGCGGATCGCCGTGTGGTCGTCGGCGAGCAGGACGCGAATGTCGGTCATGCCACCACCTCACCAGAGTCGAGCGGAATGACGGCGTGAACGCGCCACCCTCCGTCGTGCGGACCGGCCTCGAAAACGCCGCCGAGCGAAGTGACACGCTCCGACATCGACGTGAGGCCGTACCCGCCGTCGCTCCTCGGACCGACTCCACACGGCGAGTCGACGGTAATGGTGAGGTCGCCGTCACGCGTCACGACGAGCTCGGCTTGCCCTCCGGGGCAGTGACGCTCGACGTTGGTCAGCGACTCCTGGACGACCCGGTAGGCCGCGTGCGCGACCTGGGGTGGCAGATCGCCGAGAAGTGCCGGCTCGTACCGGGCATCGATCTCGAGGCCGCGACCGCGGGCTGCGTCCACCGCATCCTCGAGGTTCGACGGTGGCGTCGACGGGCCGCCGTCAGGCCGCAGAACGGCGAGCATCGAGCGCAGTTCGCCCATGGCCTGCTTCGACGTCGTCCGGACCACCTGCAGAGCCTGCGGTGCGACCTCCGGATTCGCGAGGCCCGCCTCGGCGTGGATCGTGATGGCCGCGAGGTTGCCCGACAGTGCGTCGTGAATCTCGCCGGCCATCGCCTCGCGCTCGCCTCGACGGGCCTGCTCCTCGCGAAGCGCCGCCATGCGCGCCAGATCCTCGGCGCGAGCTCGTTCGGCCTCGACGAGGTCGGCCTGCTGCTTCGCCGACTCGCCCCACCAGTACGACGTGCCGAGGACCGCGAAGACAGTGAGCGCCGCCATGATGGCGACGCGTAGGTCGCGGGTCGCCACGAGCGTCAGCACACCGACGGCTGCGATGACGGCGACGATGACGTGGGCGAGGCGGTCGGCGATCCGGCCTCGTCCGTAACGCCCGGCCGCGTGGACGAGTTCGATGAACACGAGCAACGACGCGAGGCTCCCGCCGAAGAACCCCTCGGCGACGAAGACGAGAACGCCGACGCCGAGCGCGGTGAGCGGGCGCCCACGCCGAACGGCCATGAGCGCACAGAGCACCGCGAGGGGTGCGAGATGCCACCACCGTTCGAGTGTCCACGGCGTGTCCGTCCACGTCTCGACAAGACCGATCGGCACGAGGGCGACACCCAGCGCGAACATGCCGAATGCGCCGCGCAGGTCACGGCTCGTCACGGGAGCTGATGCAGGTTCGGCGGGGGCCACGTCAGTCATTGCAGCACGCCACCGGCCCTCATGCGTCCGTCGAAAGGATGACGCCGGTGTGCGCGAACGGCACTTCCTGCCGACGCGCGAGTACGGCTCGCGCGAGCACGCTGAACGCATGGACCTCGAACTCGCTCTCACCCTCGTCGTGCTGGCGCTCGTCGACGCGACGAGTCTCGGCACCCTCGTCATCCCGGTGTGGTTCCTCCTCATGCCCGGGCGGCCCCGCGTGGGTCGGATGCTCACCTACCTTGCGGCGGCCGTCGGCTCGTACGTCCTGCTCGGTTTCGCGTTGCTCGCCGGTGCCCTCGTCTTCCTCGAACGGATCTCGGCCTGGTTCGCAGGGTCGAGCGGCGCGCACGTTCTGCTCGCCGTCGGAGCCGCCATGTTTCTCGTCGGCGTGTGCATGCCGACGAAGAAGGACGCCGAACCGGGCCGCCTCATGCGCAGGATCACCACCTGGCGCGACCGGGCGATGGGCGCCGACGGCGACGCCGGCGTCAAGGCCGTCGTGGCGCTCGCCGTGGTGGCCGTCCTCGTCGAAGCGGCGTCGATGGTGCCCTATCTCGCGGCGATCGGTCTGCTCTCGGCGGCACCGATGTCGACGCCGGAGCGGGGCCTCGCGCTCGTCGCGTACTGCCTCGTCATGGTGGTGCCCGCCCTCCTGTGCCTGGCGGCGAGGCTCATCCTGCACGAGCGCATCGAGCGACCGCTCCAGCGCTTCGGGGCCTGGATCGAACGCACGAGCCACGAGAACCTCGCCTGGGCGCTCGCGATCATCGGGTTCCTCCTCGTGCGCCACGCGTGGATGGCCGGCGCCCGCCCGCCCTGGATGTGACCGGAACATTCGCTTCTGCCCCGTCATTGCGCGCAATCCGCGGCCACGCTGCGGCATTCGGGCAAGACATACGGACCGGTAGGGCGAACACTGACGGTATGAGCCAGATCACTGACGCGCCGCACACCCCCGCGGTGCCCGACACCGACCCCACCGCCGTCCTGCGCGAGCTCACGGACGAAGCCGTCGCCCTCGCCAAGAAGTGGGGCGACGCCACCGAAGCCGGCCAGACGAAGGCCGAGAAGCGCACGAGCGATCAGCTCGGCGCGCTGCTGCGTGACGAGAAGGGCCTCGACCTCGCGGTGAAGTTCGTCGACCGCGTCGCCCGCCCCGAGGACAACACGGCGGCCGCACGCGAACTCGCGCGCCTGTCCTCCAACGAGGCCACCGGGTTCATGGGCCGCATCGACGCCGCGCTCATGGGCATCGGCTCGCGCGTCGCCACCCTCGCGCCGCCTGTCGTCGTGCCCGCCGCGCGTAAGCGCCTGCGTCAGCTCGTCGGCCACCTCGTCGTCGACGCGAGCGACCCGACGCTGGGCAAGCACCTCGCCAAGGCGCAGGCGGACGGGTTCCGCCTCAACATCAACCTGCTCGGCGAAGCCGTGCTCGGTGAGGCCGAGGCCGCTCGTCGCACCGAGTCGACCCGCAAGCTGCTCGCGCGCGACGACGTCGACTACGTCTCGATCAAGATCAGCTGCCTCGTCTCGCAGATCTCGACCTGGGACACGGAGGGAACGGTCGAGCGCGCCCTCGAGCGCCTGCGCCCGATCTACCGGGTGGCGAACGAGGCCTCGCCCAAGAAGTTCGTCAACCTCGACATGGAGGAGTACCGCGACCTCGACCTGACGATCGAGCTGTTCACGCGACTCCTTTCCGAGCCCGAGTTCCATGACCTCGAGGCCGGCATCGTGCTGCAGGCCTACCTGCCCGACGCCGTGCCCGCGCTCGAGCGACTCATCGACTTCGCGAAGAAGCGCAAGGCGGCCGGTGGCGCCGGCATCAAGGTGCGTCTCGTCAAGGGGGCCAACCTCGCGATGGAGCGCGTCGAGGCCGAGGTGCACGACTGGGAGCAGGCACCGTACACCTCCAAGGAGGACGTGGACGCCAACTACCTCGCCTTCATCGAGCGCGCCACGCGCCCCGACGCGATGGAGGTCTGCCGACTCGGTGTCGCCTCGCACAACCTCTTCGACGTCGCCGTCGCGCACTTGCTGTCGGAGAAGCGTGGCGTGAGCGACCACCTCGACGTCGAGATGCTGCAGGGCATGGCGCCCTCGCAGGCGCGCGCCGTCAAGGCCGACGTGGGCACGGTGCTGCTCTACACGCCGGTCGTGAAGTCGGAGGACTTCGACGTCGCCGTCTCCTACCTCATCCGCCGTCTCGAGGAGAACGCGGCCGAGCAGAACTTCCTGCACGCCATGTTCAGCCACGACGACGAGGCCGACGACAAGTACAAGTACGTGCGCGACGGCCTCACCGGCACAGGTCGCCTCACGCCCATGGAGGATCAGGAGCGTCGTTTCCGCGAGTCCGTGGACGCTCTGGCCTCGACGCCCGTCGGGCCGCGCCGCAGCGCCGAGCGCAAGCCGATCGGTGACTACTTCGAGAACACCGCCGACTCCGACCCGGCGCTGCCGGCCGTGCGTGAGTGGGCGCTCGCGGCAGTGACGCGTGAACCTGCGCCGCTGACCTCGCCCGAACTCACGTCGCTCGAGGCCGTCGACGAGGTCGTGAGCCGTGGCGTCGGCGCGCACGAGGCCTGGTCCGCTCGCCCCAACGCGGAGCGTGCCGCGCTGCTGCGCGAGGCCGCACGCGAACTCGAGAAGCGTCGTGGTGACCTCATCACCGTCGCGGCCGCCGAGGGTGGCAAGACGATCGATCAGGTCGACCCCGAGGTCTCCGAAGCCATCGACTTCGCGCGCTACTACGCCGACAGGTGCGAAGACCTCGTCCGCGAAATGGCCTCGGACGGAGCGCGATTCGAGCCTCACAAGCTGACGCTGGTCACGCCGCCGTGGAACTTCCCCGTCGCCATTCCTATCGGTTCCGTGCTCGCGGCGCTCGCGAGCGGATCGGCCGTCATCATCAAGCCGGCGCCGCAGACGGTCGGCTGCGTCGAGGTCGCGATGGAGGCCCTGTGGGCCGCCGGCATCCCGCGCGAGGTGGCCCAGGTCGTGCGCGTCGAGGAGAACGAGAACGGCAAGGCGCTCGTGTCCCACGAGGACGTCGACACCGTCATCCTCACCGGCTCGATCGAGACGGGGCGCCTGTTCGCCGGCTGGCGTTCGCGTCACGCCGGTGGCCCGCGCGTGTTCGGCGAGACGAGCGGTAAGAACGCCCTCGTCGTCACGCCTGCGGCGGACCTCGACCTCGCGGCCGCCGACCTCATGAAGTCGGCGTTCGGCCACGCCGGGCAGAAGTGTTCGGCGGCCTCGCTCGGTATCCTCGTCGGCTCGGTCGGCTCCTCGCGTCGTTTCCGTGAGCAGCTCATCGACGCCGTGGAGTCGCTGCGCGTCGGCTGGCCGAGCGACCTTGGCACGACGATGGGCCCGGTCATCGAGCCGCCGTCGGGCAAGTTGCTCAAGGCGCTCACGACCCTCGAGGAGGGCGAGACGTGGCTCGTCGAGCCGAAGCAGCTCGACGAGACGGGTCGCCTGTGGTCGCCCGGCCTCAAGGACGGCGTGAAGCCCGGCTCCTTCTTCCACATGACCGAGGTCTTCGGGCCCGTGCTCGGCCTCATGCACGCCGACTCCCTCGAGGAGGCGCTCGAACTGCAGAACGCGACGCAGTTCGGCCTCACGGCAGGCATTCACAGCCTCGACGAGGACGAGATCGAGTACTGGCGCGAGCACGTCGAGGCCGGCAACGGCTACGTCAACCGGCACATCACCGGCGCCATCGTGCAGCGTCAGAGCTTCGGTGGCTGGAAGGAATCGGTCATGGGCCCGGGCGCCAAGGCCGGTGGCCCCAACTACGTCGCACAGTTCGGTACGTGGGTGGCGGACGGCGTTGCCCGTCAGGGCGCGCCGGTCATGCCCCGCGTGCGGGACCTGCAGGAGATCCTCGCGCCCCTCGCGCGCACCGAGGACGATGCTGCGTGGCTGCTCGCGTCGCTGCGTTCGGACGCCTACGCGTGGCGTGAGGAGCTCGGCATCGAGTCTGACCCGTCGTCGCTGCGCGCGGAGAGCAACATCTTCCGTTACCGCCCGCAGCCGCGCGTCGTCGTGCGCGCGGAACTCAGCGAGGGTCTCGACGCCGATGACCGGGCAGCCGACCGCACCCTCGTCGAGGTGGCGCGTCTCGTGCTGGCCGCGCACCTCGTCGGTTCGTCGGTTCGCCTGTCGTGGGACATCGCCCTGCAGCCGGCGCTCAAGCGACTCGAGGAGACGGGTGAGGGCCGCCAGGCGCTCGCGTGGCTCGACCGCGTCGGCGAGGTGGAGAGCTCCGCGCAGTTCGTGTCGTGGGCTCGCGCGCAGGCGCTCGACGGCGAGTCGCTGCGTATCCGCATGGTCGGCGCGGACGCCGACGGTGAGACCGCTGCGGCGCTCGCCGAGGCACCTGCTGACGACCAGGGCGCCAGCATCACGCCGCTGTTCGGCGAGGTGCTCTCGACCGGCCGTCGTGAGCTGCTGACGTTCCTGCGCGAGCAGGCGATCAGCCGCACCCTGCACCGCTTCGGTCACGTGCCGCCGGAGCTCGTGCGCTGATCGACGCCACGAGAGG
Source organism: Dermacoccus sp. PAMC28757 (assembly GCF_014302635.1). NCBI lineage: Bacteria > Bacillati > Actinomycetota > Actinomycetes > Micrococcales > Dermacoccaceae > Dermacoccus > Dermacoccus sp. PAMC28757. Next base: position 974,191 of record NZ_CP060292.1, read on the forward strand.
ACGCGCCTCGCAGCCGACGCTGTGGGGCGCGTTCTCGTGTCATCGGCCCGGTGTCGCGGCGTCGGGGAGTGACGGTGGCAGCCGCGCGGCCACCATCTCGTGTCGGGAATCGGGCACCATGAATCCGTGGCACTTCTTCAGTCGGACGTTCTCGTCATCGACCAGGTCACGAGCTTCATGGGTAACGACTTCGCCATCATGGACGCCGGTGGGCAGCCGATCGGGCGCATCCGCACCGACGGTGGTGCGCTGAAGCGCTTCGCCCTCGGCAACCGCGAACTCACCATTCTGGATACCGACGGCTCCCTGTTCATGCGCATCGACGACGTGATGAACTTCGGGCGCGACCGCTACGTGCTCTTAGACCCAAGCGGTCAGCAGTTCGGCGAGGTGGTCAAGGAGTTCACGTTGTTCTCCAAGCGGCTCACCGTGAACCTCCCGGACGCGACGCTGCAGTTGTCGGGCAGCTTCTTCGAGCGCGAGTTCGAGGTGGTCGGCCCCGGTGGACCGGTGGCTCGCGTGTCGCGCCGGTGGCCGGGCATCGGCGCGGCGTTCCTCGGCAAGGAGCGTTACGTCCTCGGGCTCACGCCGGGGGTTCCCGGCCCGACTCGCGCCGCGACACTGGGCGCGGTCGTCGCGCTCGACCTCATCCGAGCCAAGGGCCAACAGGGTTAATCCGGCTTCTCCTCGGCTGAACCGGGTGAGCGTCCCCCGGGCGCCGGGTCAGGCGTCTCAGTCGAGGCCGGGCTTGCGACGCTGCTGCTTCGTCACGCTGCGCTGCTTCTTCGCCTCGAGGCGCCGCCGCTTCGAACCGCGCGTCGGCTTCGTCGGCCGGCGAGGCACCGGTGGGGCGAGCGCCTCACGCAGGAGGGCAGCCAGGCGCTCGCGGGCGGCTGTGCGGTTGCGGCGTTGCGAGCGGTGCTCGGCTGCGGTCACCGTCAGTACCCCGGCCGCGAGCCGCGCGTCGAGGGCTGCGAGCACGCGGGCGCGCTGGGTGTCGTCGAGCGCGCTCGTTGTCGTGAGGTCGAGGCTGAGCTGCACGCGCGAGTCGGTGGTGTTGACGCCCTGACCGCCCGGGCCGGAGGCGTGGGAGAACTGCTCCTGCAGCTCGGCGGCGGGGACGCGCAGGCCACGCGGGGCTCCAGGCCCCGGCATCACCGACAGATCGTCCACGTCAGAAGTCAGTGCTTCTCGACGAAGGCGACGAGGTCGGCGAGTTCTGGCTTTTCCCGGGCTGATTCGAGCGAGGCGGCGAGGACACGGTCGTGCGTGGGGCGGGCCTTCTCGTAGGCGGCGCGACCTTCCGGCGTCAGCTCCGTGTAGATGCCGCGCCGGTCGTCCGCGCAGATGATGCGCGTGAGGTAACCGCGGTCTTCGAGTCGGTTGACGAGCCTCGTCGTCGCGGAGGGGGAGAGGGCTGCTGCGCGCGCCACCTGCGCCATGCGGAGGTGGAACGTGCCGTCCTGGCGCGACAGGGCGTCGAGCACCGTGTACTCCACGACGGTCAGGCCGTGGCCCGCGACGAGCTCCTTCTCGAGACAGGTCTCGATGTGTCCGTGGAGTGCGGCGAGCGTGCGCCAGCCCGAGGCGCGGACCTCGACGGCGGTGTCAGCGATACCCATGAATTTAGTGTACGCCGCTTGCAATAGAGCGCGTGTGCAACTAACGTCACGCAAGTTAGTTGCACGCGCGGTATGTTGCCGCATGGAATGAACCTCGAAAGGGTGCACTCATGCCTGTCGGACTGCTCGCCCTGGCCCTCGGTGGCTTCGGCATCGGGCTCACCGAATTCGTCATCGCCGGCCTGCTCACCCCGGTCGCGAACGACCTCGGGGTCTCCGTGCCCACGGCCGGCTACCTCGTGAGCGGTTACGCCCTCGCGGTCGTCTTCGGTGCGCTGGCGCTGCCGCCGCTCCTCGCGAAGTGGGCGCCGAAGCGTGCGCTGCTGCTCCTCATGGTGCTGTTCGTCGTGGGCAACGCGATCTCGGCACTGGCACCCGGCTACGCCGCGCTCCTCGCCGGACGTGTCGTCGCGGCCCTCGCGCACGGCGCCTTCTTCGGCATCGGGTCCGTGCTCGCCTCGGCCCTCGTGGCCAAGGAGAAGCAGGCCAGCGCCATCAGCATCATGTTCGGTGGGCTGACGCTTGCCAACGTCCTCGGCGTGCCGATGGGCACCTTCGTCGGTCAACAGTGGGGCTGGCGGGCGACGTTCGCCACCATTGCCGTCGTCGGGGTCGTCTCCTTCGCCGGCATCGCAGCGCTCGTTCCGGACGCCCACGCCGAGTCGTCCGAACGTAGCCTCCGGGCCGAACTGGCCGTCTTCTCCCGGGCCCAGGTCTGGTACTCCCTCGGCATGACAGTGCTCGTCTTCGGCGGCATGTTCGGTGCGTTCATGTACATCGAGCCGCTGCTGACTCGCGTCACCGGTTTCGACGACGGCGCAGTGCCGTGGCTCCTCGTCCTCTTCGGCGTCGGGCTCTTCGGCGGCAATCTCCTCGGTGGGCGCCTCGCCGACGCAGCCCTGCGCCGCACCCTGACGACGTGGACGCTCGCGCTCGGCATCGTTCTCGTGGTCTTTGCGCTCGTGCCGGGCAACAAGGTGGCGGCGGCAGCACTCCTGCTCGCCATGGGCTTCTTCGGGTTCGGCACGGTGCCCGGCCTGCAGATGCGTGTCATGCGCTACGCCGACGAAGCGCCGACGCTCGCGAGCAGCGCGAACATCGCCGCGTTCAACGTCGGCAACTTCCTCGGCGTGTGGATCGGCGGCCTCGCCATCGCGGCCGGCCACGGCTTCGGTTCGCCGCTCTGGGTCGGCGCAGCCTTCGCGTTCGCGGGCCTCGGGGTGCTCCTGTTCGCCGACGCCCGCAGCAGCGCCCGCTCGACGGCAGCGCCGGCAGTGGCCTGCTGACCGCCGAATTGTGCCTACTGGCGGCGAAGCTTGCCCTCGGCGAGTGCAATGCTCTGATGATCCTGCGGCGAGCAGCGCTGCGCTCTCAGCTCGAGCACGAGGCTGCGCACCCCCGTGACGTCGAGCGAGAGTGCTTTCGCCTTTTCGCTCGAGAAGTTCACGGTCTGCTTCGTGTCGCCGTCCATGCGCACGACGACGGTGCCGGTGTCCCCCGAGGGGTTGGGGCGCGCGCTGAAGCCAGCGAGCAACTCCATCTGAGTGAACTCACCGTCGAGGGTGAAACGCACCGGACGGGTGCAGGTGGGGGGCGTGAGATCGCGGGCGACGACGGCGTCGTCGAAGTCACGCCCGTCGATCGCGGCGCTGTTCTTCTCCGCCTCCGAGCCGGCGAGACGACTGGACAGTGGAACCACCGTCGGTTGCGCCCGTGTCGTCGACGAGGAGGTGGTGGCCGATGGTTTCGACTTCGTCTGCTCCGAGCCGGTGTCGCGCAACAACAGCCACGCGACGAGCGCGACGAGGCACAGCCCGACGACGAGCCCGACGCCGAGCGCGATGCTGCGACGGTGCGACGTGCTCTCGTCGTCATCGTCGGAGACGGTCTCGGGAGAGCTTCCGGAGGTCGGCAGTGCCGAACCGATGAGTCGCGTGGGGGGAGAGGCGTGCAGGGGAGCGGGGGCCGGCATCCCGGCGAAGCGCGGCACCATGTCGGCCAGCTGCGCCGCGACGGCGGAGGCGTCGTCGGGCCTGTCTCCCGGGTTCTTCGCCATGAGCGCCGCGACGAGGTGCCACAGCTCGTCCGGCATGCCGTCCGGGCGTCCGGGCGCGTGGTCGGCGTGCATCCGCAGGAGCGCGACCGGCGAATCGGAGCTGAACGGCACGATGCCGCACGCCATTTCGTACAGCGTGATGCCGAGGGCGTAGAGGTCGCTGGCACGTCCGCTCGGCAACCCGTCGCCGAGCTCGGGCGCGAGGTACTGCGGGGTGCCGATGACGTTCGCCGTGCCGACGTGCCCCGTCGCCGTCACGGCGAGCGAGGCGATGCCGAAGTCCGCCAACTTCGGCTCGAGGCCGTTCGGGGTTTCGTCGAGAAGCACGTTCTCGGGCTTGAGGTCGCGGTGCAGGACGCCCGCGCCGTGCACCGCTGCGAGGCCGGCCGCGATCCGCGAACCGAGGGACGCCACCTCCGCAGGCGGAAGATTGCCGCGCTGCTGGAGCAGGCCGCGCAACGACGGCCCGCCGATGTAATCCATGACGATGGCGAGGCGCGGGCCCTCGACGACGAGGTCGTGCACGCGGATGACGTGAGGGCTGCGCAGATTGACGAGCAGGTTGCGTTCCTGGAGGAAACGCGCGACGACGGTGGGGTCGTCAGCCATCTCGGGGCGCAACAGCTTGAACGCGAGGGGGCGGCCGTCGACATCGCGACCGGCCCACACCTGACCCATCGCGCCCGCGCCGATTCGACGTTCGAGCACGTACCGGCTGCCCAGCTGCCAACTCTCCGACACGTGGTTTCCCTCCCTGCCCCGATCGCCTCGATCTTATGGTCTGCCCGGTGTCACTGGTGGCGAGTAGGCTCGAAGGCATGGCGATTTTCGCGGTCTCCCACCGCTACAGCGACGACGTCGCCGCGCGCGACACCCACCGCCCCGAGCATCGCGAGTTCCTCGCGCAGTGCGAGGGCCTCCTGCTCTCCGGGCCGCTCACCGACCCGGCCGGCGCGCTGCTGCTCGTCGCAGCCGACAGCGCCGAGCAGGTCGAGCAGCGTCTCGACGGCGACCCGTTCCGCCGTGAAGGGGTCATCGTCGAACGCGTCGTCCGCTCCTACGACCCGGTGCTCGGCAGCCTCGCGGACGCCGTCGCCGCCCACCGCTGATGGCCACCCCCGACATCGAGGTGGGCAAGGTCCACACCGCGCGTGACGGTGAGGCGATGCGCGTGCTCGTCGACCGGTTGTGGCCCCGCGGAGTCTCGAAGGAACGAGCAGACCTCGACGAGTGGGCGAAGGACACCTCCCCGAGCACGGACCTGCGCAAGGAGTTCCACGGCGGAGATCTGAGCTTCGAGCAGTTCGCCGACCGCTACCGAGCCGAGCTGGCCGACGGTGACGGTGCCGACGGGCTGGAGAAGCTCGCCGAGACCGTTTGCGGCGCCGACGGGCGCGTCCTCCTCCTCATCGCCGGTGACCCGACCGGTGACAACCACGCTCAGGTGCTCGCGCAGGCGCTGCGAGAGCAGATCGGAGAGAGCTCGTGAGTCCCGCCTCAGAAAACGAACCGGGCAACTCGAGCGCAGCTCTGGCCGCCGACGTCGACGTTCTCGACGCTGCCGCGGCCGAGGCGCTGCTCGCCGAGTCTCTCGCCACGAACGTCGACGAACCCGAACCCGACCTGCCGCCCATCACGACCGTCGAGGTCGACGGCGTCACGGTGCATCACCGCGACAGCGGCCACAACGTCTCGGGGCCCACCTACGTCCTCGTCCACGGTCTCGGCGGGAGCCTCGCGAACTGGGAGCCCGTCTGGCCCTACCTCGCGCGCCTCGGGCGGGTACTGACACCCGACCTCGCCGGCTTCGGGCGCACCGAGGCCGACGCCGGCCGTTCCGCGGTCGGCGACAACGTCGACCTGTTGAGCGCCTACCTCGACGTCGTGGACGCGCGAAACGTCGTGCTCGTCGGCAACTCGATGGGCGGGATGATCTCGCTGCTGCTCGCCGCGAAGGGCCACCCGCAGCTCGAGCGGCTCGTGCTCGTTGACGCGGTCGTGCCGTTCGGCCCCAAGGTGCGTCCGAACCCCCGGGTCGGTCTCACCTTCGCGCTCTACATGTGCCCGCCCCTCGCGCGCTTCGTCGTGCCGCGCTACGTCCAGCGTCGCGGCACCGACCAGATGGGCCTCGACGGCGTACTTGTTGTGGTGGCCGACCGTCGTCGCGTGCCGCGCTGGGTGTGGCGCCGGGCCGTCGAGGAGGCGCGGGCACTCACCGAGATCCAGAGCGCGGTGCCCTCCCTTGTGCGTGCTGCGCAGTCGATCGTCATCGCAGGAGCGTCGCGAAGCTACCGCCGCGCGCTGGCCGAGGTGACGGTGCCCGTCACGTTCCTCCAGGGAGACGCGGACGCGCTCGTGCCTGCCCGCGGCGTGCGCGCGGCGCTCGCGAGGGTTCCGGAGTGGAACTACGTCGAGGCCGAGGGCGTCGGTCACGTGCCGATGTTCGAGGCTGCGACCTGGACGGCTGCCGTCATTGCGGGCCGGATTCGCGGAAAGATCACGAATATGTAACGGTGGGTGACTCGTGGGCGATGAACCCATGACCGACCGAGAGGCCAGAACCACGGGCCCGACGAGAGGAAAACCGTGCACCACCACGCTTTCACCCGAACTCGCCGCATCCTGCCGGCAACCGCGGCGAGCCTCGGGCTCGCGGTGACGATGGCCGCCTGCGGCAGTGCGAACAGCGACGACGCCAGCCCCACTGTCACGACCTCCAGCGCGACGACGAACGCGGGCAAGCCCGGCGCGACGCCGGCCCTGCGCGCAGCCTGCATCGACACGAACGAGAAGGTCGTCTCGGCCAACTCCACCTGGAACAAGGCTGTCGACTCGCGCAAGGCGGCCGACCTCATCAAGGCGTCGACCTCGATGGGCAAGCTCGCGGACGAACTGCGCGAGCAGGGCAAGAAGTCCGGTAACGCCAGCTTCAAGCAGAAGGCGGACGCCGTCGCCAAGAAGGTTGACACGCTGACGAAGGCCAAGACGCCCTCGAAGACCGTCGACACGAACACCTACAACGACGCGGTCGACGACCTCACGTCCTACTGCGGCCAGATGTTCCCGTCGGCGACGAAGAAGTCGGCCTGACGCACTTCATCGGGCAGAGTTGAGCCGCTCGATTCCCGGGCCCCTCACCTCTCGTCGAGGGCTCTGACGCGAGTCTCCGCCGCCGCGAGGGCGGCCTGTGCGCTGTCACGGGCCGCCTTCGCGGCGTCATAAGCGTCTACCGCAGCGCTCAACCGGCGGCGGGCCCGCTCGACCTCCTGCATCGCCGTGCGACGTTCGGCGTCCCGCGCGGCAGCCTCTCGCTCGGCCTCCCGGTCGGCTGAGTCGGTGTTCACGATGCGAAGAGCGGCACGGCCGCGCGCGGCTGCGTCCCGATGTGCGAGCGCGTCCGACAGGTCAACCTCACCCCACCCCGAATAGCGCAGGCCCCGCACCAGGGTGCGGCTCGCGACGGCGGCCTCGGCGCTGGGGTCGGCTGTCGCGGCGAGCAGCGTGCAGCGAACCTCGTCGCGCACCGCCGGTGAGACGGAGACGGTTGCGAGGACGGCGTCGAGCAGGCGGTGACGTTCGGACGTGAGGCGTTTCATCTCGTCGGTGTCGAGGCGCGTCTGAGCAGCCCGTAGGGCGGTGCCGACGGCGAGGAGTTCACCGAGCGGCTGATCCTCCAGGTGATTGACGGTCTCCGCGGCCACCGTGGGTTTGCGCAGCGCCGTGATCGCGCGGGCGACATCGGCGGCGCCCTCACTCTTCGCCCGAGCCGCGAGTTCCTTGCGGACCCTCACGAAATCGGCTGCCGGTCCGTCGTAGAGGCGACGGACGGCGTCATCGAGGCTGATCGGCGCGGGCATGCTCACCATTGTGCGGCCCATGAGTTACGTTTGCTGTCTCGTCCCCGTCGCCTGACGAAAGTTACCCATGCCCGCGTTGCCCTCTGCGCAGGAGCGCCCCGCGATCGATCGCGTGCTCGTGCTCCTGCCGACTTACGACGAGCGCGAGAACCTTCCCCGGATCCTCGAGCGCGTCCATGCCGCTGTTCCGCATGCGGACATCCTCGTCATCGATGACAACTCGCCCGACGGCACCGGTGAGATGGCCGACGATTTCGCCGCCTCGAGCGCGCACATCCACGTGCTGCACCGTCGGGGCAAGGAGGGGCTCGGGAAGGCGTACCTCGCAGGATTCGCCTGGGGTCTCGAACGCGGTTACGACGCTCTTGTCGAGATCGATGCCGACGGCTCGCACCCCGCAGAGGAACTACCGGCGATGCTCGAGCTGGCTCGCCAAGCCGACCTCGTCATCGGCTCGCGCTGGATCAAGGGCGGGTCGGTGGTCAACTGGCCCAAGCAGCGCGAGGTCCTCAGCCGAGGAGCCAACCTCTACGTGCGCGCGTTGCTCGGTACGCACGTCCACGACGCTACGGCCGGGTACCGCGTGTACCGCGCCCCGATGTTGCGGGCCATCGACCTCGACGGGATCACGACGAGCGGATACGGCTTCCAGGTCGACCTCACCCTGCGTGTCCTTGAGGCCGGCGGCGTCGTCGTCGAGCACCCGATCCGCTTCGCGGAGCGAGAGTTCGGCGTCTCGAAGATGTCGCGCGACATCATCGCCGAGGCCTTCACGCTCGTGACGATGAGCGGTCTGCAGCATCGAGCCCGTCAGATGAAGGCGCTCCTGCCGGGACGCTGATCGCGGTCGCCGGGTGCAGGTAGCGGCTGCGTCGCGGCTACTTCTCGTGTGCGTCGCGGTGCGTGGGCGGTGCACCCTGTTCGGCGGCCTTGCCGAAGACGACCGTGCGGTAGAGCACGAACCGCATGAGCGTGCCCAGGCCGATGCCCAGAACCACGTGCACGTTGACCCAGAACGGCTTCGTCACGTCGAGGACGTAGTGGGCGAACGCGACCCACGCCGAGGTGACCGCGAGCGCGACGCCGTTGACGCCGAAGAACAGGGCCACCTCGTGATGGACCGGGCGCCCCTCGCGTTCGCGGAACGTCCAGTACCGGTTGCCGAGCCAGGCGAAGACGGTGGCGACGGCACCCGAGAGGATCTTCGCCGTCGTGTACTTGTCGCTCAGCGCACCGTGGATGAGGACGTTGAACAGACCGAGGTCGATGACGGCGGCGAAGGCGCCGACGAAACCGAACGTGCTTACCTCGCGCCAGAACGTCGACAAGGTGGACGACGAGGGCTCCTGTTCCGCTTCGGGTTTCGAAGCCGCGGTGTCCTGGGTCGTCATGGTGCCCGAGTCTAGCGGCGCCCCCTCGGCTCGACGGTAAACGGCCCGGGTGACAGGAGGCCTCAATTATCGTGACGGCAACGATGCAGAGGGAGTGATGGGGCATGACTGAACGAACGTTCGACACGATCGTCGTGGGAGCAGGGCTCGCCGGTCTCGTGGCGGCCGCGGAGCTGACGGCGCGAGGGCGCCGCGTCGCCGTCGTCGAGCAGGAGAACCGGGCGAACCTCGGTGGGCAGGCTCACTGGTCCTTCGGCGGTCTCTTCCTCGTCGACTCTCCTGAGCAGCGTCGCCTGCGTGTGCGCGACAGCCTCGAGCTGGCGTGGGCCGACTGGTGCAACAGTGCTCAGTGGGACCGCCTCGACGGCGAGAACGCCGAGGACACGTGGGGGCGCGCCTGGGCTCGTGCCTACGTCGAGTGGGCGGCCGGCGGCAAGCGCGAGTGGCTGCGCGAGAACGGCATCAACCTCACGCCGATGGTCGGCTGGGCCGAGCGCGGTGAAGGGCGTGCCGACGGCCACGGCAACTCGGTGCCGCGCTTCCACATCGCCTGGGGGACGGGCACGGGCGTCAGCGGGCCCTTCGTCGAGAAGGCACTCGACGCCGAGAAGCGCGGGCTGCTCACCTTCTTCCACCGCCACCGCGTCGACGAGCTCGCGACGACGAGCGGCGCCGTCACCGGTGTGCGCGGCACGGTGCTCGCGCCGGACGACGCCGAGCGCGGCGTCGCCTCGAACCGCGATGCCGAAGGTGACTTCGAGCTCGAAGCACCCTCTGTGATCGTGGCGAGCGGCGGAATCGGTGGCAATCACGACCTCGTGCGTCGCTGGTGGCCCGAGAGCCTCGGCACCCCGCCGTCGTCGATGATCACCGGCGTGCCGGAATACGTGGACGGACGCATGCTCGACGTGGCCGAGAGTGCCGGCGCGCGCCTCGTCAACCGTGACCGCATGTGGCACTACACCGAGGGCATCCGCAACTGGAACCCCGTGTGGCCGCAGCACGCCATCCGTATCCTGCCCGGCCCGTCGCCGTTGTGGTTCGACGCGATCGGCCGACGCATGCCGCAGCCCTGCCTGCCCGGTTTCGACACGCTCGGCACGCTGCGCCACCTGCGTACCGACCCTGCGATCAGCGCGTTCGACCACTCCTGGTTCATCGTGACGAGCAAGATGCTGGAGAAGGAATTCGCGCTCTCGGGTTCGGAGCAGAATCTCGACCTCACCTCGGGCAGTCGCAAGGAAGTCGTCAAGGCCCGCCTGGCCTCCGGCGCGCCGAAGGCCGTGGCCGACTTCGTCGAACACGGCGCCGATTTCGTCGTCGCCGACACGATCGACGAACTCGTGGCGAAGATGAACACACTCACGGACGAACCGCTGCTCGACGCCGACGCTGTGCGCACGCAGATCGAGGAGCGGGACCGGCAAATGGGCAACCCGTACTCCAAGGACGTTCAGGTCATGACGATCCACAACGCCCGCAACTACCTTGGTGACAAGCTCGCCCGGGTGAGTTCGCCGCACCGGGTTCTCGACCCGAAGGCCGGCCCACTTGTCGGTATCAAGCTGCACGTCCTGACCCGCAAGAGCCTCGGCGGCATCCAGACCGACCTGCAGTCTCGCGTGTTGGACGCCGACGGGAACGCCGTCCCGGGTCTCTTCGCGGCCGGTGAAGCCGCTGGGTTCGGAGGTGGAGGCGTGCACGGATACAACGCACTCGAGGGGACGTTCCTCGGCGGCTGCCTGTTTTCCGGGCGCGCGGCCGGGCAAGCGGCGGCGGGGTGATTCGGCCTTCGGTCTATCTGTCTCTAGAAGTCTTTTTTACGACTTCAAACGCGTATGACAGGCGTCCGACTTGTCCTTTAATTTGCACTACGCTGCGTAATTCAGGAATGGGGAGGTCGTGGATCACATGTCACGTCGCGAAATAAAACAGGATCGAGCCCATGAGATTCGAGCGCGAATTCTCAAGGGTGCCAACGACGGGTCGGAAAGCGGCACACACAGGCCCGGGCTGCTGAAGCATTCGCAGAGCGCGGGTTCGCCGGCGCGACGGTTGCTGACATTCTGAAGGGGTCCGGAGTCACCAAGGGCGTCCTGTACTTCCACTTCGAGACGAAGGAAGAAGTCGCCGACGCGGTACTTGCGGCCCACGGAGATTGGATGGTGAAGGCCGCCGAGTCGGTGCCCGGACGCGGCTTTCAGGCCACGGCCCGGCTCGCCGTCGAGCGTGAAACCTACGGCGAGGGACGCCCGGCGTCCTTCCACATGTGGGAGTCGATGGCGCGCCACATGATCGAGAGCCTGGACTGCGACGGCGCTTTTGCCGGCTCTTCACAGATGAGGGTGTAGTTGGGGTCTGAATCCCCCGGCTTCCAGGAGTGCTCGGGCGATGTAGTGGGTGAGGTTGCGGAAGCCGAGGGCGAGCCCGCGTAGGTGCTCAAGGCGTCCGTTCACGGCTTCGGTGGGTCCGTTGCTGGTGCGCGGCCGGTCGAAGTAGGCCAGGACGTCACAGACGCGTCTGGCCAGGGTGCGGCCCAGCTTGCGCAGCTCGACCAACGCCGTGGGCACACCATCGGCGAGGGCGTCGATCACGGAGCTCATCTCGACGCGGCCGACGCTCCGGTCGTGGTGACGGTAGGCGGAGATCATGCGCTGATAGATCCCCCAGGTGCACTCGACCTGGATGTGGCGTTCGTCGGCGAAGAGGGACTCGAGGCGCTCGTGTTGGCGGCCGGTGACCAGGTCGGCACCGGTGTGCAGAGTCCGCCGCGCGGTGTAGAGCGGGTCGCCCTTGCGTCCGCGGTGTCCGTGGAGCTCTTGCTGGACCCGGCGGCGGCAATCGTCGAGGGCGTCGCCGGCCAGGCGGACCACGTGGAAGGGGTCCATCACGCAGACGGCGTCCGGCAGCTCTTCGGTGGTGGCGGTCTTGAACCCGAAGAAGCCATCCATCGCGACGACCTCGATACCCCTCCGCCAGGCTTGGTCCCGCTCGGCGAGCCAGTCCTGGAACGCCTTCTTCGAACGGCCATCGAGCATCGCCAGCAGGCGGGAGGGGCCGGTGCCGTCGCGCACCGGGGTGAGGTCGATGATCACAGTGACGTACTTGTCGCCCTTCCTCGTGTGCCGCCAGACATGCTCGTCGACCCCGACCACGCGGACGCCGTCCAAGCGGGACGGGTTATCGATCAGCAGGCGTTGACCTTCGGCCAGAACAGCGTCGTTGGCGGTATTCCACGACACCGCGAGTCCTTCGGCGACGCGGGCCATGGACAGGTGCTGGACCACGATCGCGACCAGGCCCCAACGCAGCCCGGCGCGGGAGATCTTCGCCCGCGGCTCGGCCGCGGCGGTGGTGTCCTGACGCCACACGTGAGCGCACTCGGCACACCGGTACCGGCGCACGGTGACCAGCAAGGTCGTGGGGCGCCACCCGAACGGCTCGTGCGCCAGCTCCCGGGTCACGGTGTCCCGGGATACCCCTCGGCAGCCACACCGGCGGCACCAGTCGTCCGGTTCGACGACCCGGCAGGCCAGCACCGCACGATCCGGCTCGAGAAGTTGCCCGGTGATCTCCAGGCCAAGGTCGTCAACGCGCGTGAAGGTGGTCAGGTCAGGGCACGTGAAGGTAGCGTCAGGCAACGTCGAGGTCTTTCGGATGGCTGCGTGTAGGAACCTCCATCTTCGGAAGACCTCGACACCTACCTCCGGACCGACGCGCCAGCGCCGACTACACCCTCATCTGTGAAGAGCCCTTTTGCCAAAAGGATCGACGCCGAACGCATGGCGCGGATGCTCACCGGGGCCCTGCTCGGGTTGCACCTCACGTGGCAGGCCACCGGGCACGAGCAGGGCCTGCACGAGGAAGTGGAGTACTTCTGGCGAACCATCGCCCCGGTGCTCATTGCCCCCCTCCGAGTACGAGGCCCTCGAACTGAGCCGTCCGGCCTGAGCGCTCGACGTGGGAAACTGGCCCGATGAACGAGCCGGTTTCCCCTGACAAGGCGCGCGCGAGCGTCCCCTTCGGCATCCGCCTCGCGGGTGCCTGGTCGGGTTACCTCCTGCTCGTCGCAGCCGCAGTGGCGCTCGTGTTCTGGGCCCTGGCAAAGCTCGGCCTCGTGACCGTTGCGCTCGTCACCGGCATCATGGTGGCGGCGCTCCTGCAGCCGCTCGTGGCGTGGCTCGTGCGCCGAGGCCTCGGGCGCGGGCTCTCGGCCGTCATCTCCTTTTTCGTCGGATTCGGGTTCATCGCGCTGCTCGTGTGGTTCGTCTGGGCCCAGGTGGCCGGTTCCAGCGGCGAGTTCGCGAGTCAGTTCGGCGGCGCCCAGCGCGGTGCGCGTGACTGGTTGGTCGACGGTCCGCTCGGCCTCGACCCGGCCACTGCGAACACCTACACCGTCGATCTGGCCAAAACGGTGAGCGAGCACTCCGGCGACATCACCGCACAGGCCGGCGGCTATCTCGGTCAGGCGGCAGGCGCGCTGTCGGGTTTCGTCCTGACGCTTTTCTGTGTTCTCTTCCTTCTCGCCGACGACGGCTCCATCTGGCGCTGGTGCGTGCGGGTGCTCCCGCGCCCCGCCCACAACTATGCGGATCTCGCCGGCGCGGCAGCATGGAGGACGCTCGTCGTCTACATGCGATCGCTCGTTCTGCTCGCCGTACTCAACGCCGGGGCGATGCTGCCGGTCATGTGGATCGCCGGTGTCCCACTGGCCGTCCCCCTCACCGTGGCGCTGTTCCTCGGCTCCCTGGTGCCGCTCGTCGGCGTGCTCGTCGCGGCGGTCCTGCTGTTCGTCATCGCTCTCGTCAGCAAGGGCATCGTCACCGCGATCGTGATGATGGTGGCGCTCGCCCTCGTCATCCAGCTGTTCGGCAATCTCGTCAACCCGATCATTCTGGGCAAGTTCGTCGATCTCCACCCGCTCGTCATCCTGCTCGGCGTCACCGCCGGCACCGTGCTCGGAGGGGCTTTCGGCGCCTTCACCGCGGTGCCGCTGATCGCCGTCGTCAACAACATGGTCAAGGTGATGCGCCGCTACCACGTCTCGGGAGAGGCGGACGAGGACCTCGACCACGTCCCGGAGGCGCGCCTTGAGAACCTCGTCGAGGAGTCACTGTGAACGCTGCGAACCCTTCACCACTGCGGATGGCGGCGCTGCGCCTCTACAAGTGGCTGCCGGTCGGCATCAGCCACCGCATCGTCCACGCGATCCAGCCGACGTTCACGGCGGGTGCCGTTGCGATCATCGAGTACGACGGTCGGGTGCTCGCGCTGCGTCAGGTGCACCGCAAGGGCTGGTCGCTGCCCGGCGGGCTCATCGACGGCGGTGAACAGCCGCGCGACGCCGTCATCCGTGAGGTGCGCGAGGAGACCGGCCTGACGATCGAACCGGGCGGCGCGATGGCCACGTACTTCGTGCCGGAGATTCGGCACATCGACGTCATTTTCCGCGTCCACTGCGAAACGAAACCGCACGTCGAGGTGGCCAGTGAGGCCCTCGAATCGGGCTGGTTCGCCCTCGAGGAACTGCCCGAACCCGACGACTCGACGCGCCGCATCCAACACGCCGTGAAACTCGCGCGCGTGGCTCCGCAGCCGGGTCACCTCGTCGACCCCTCCTGAACTGACATGGTGATTGCCTCACCACACCGAATTCCGTCAGCGCAGGATGCCGGCAGTGCGGGCCTTGGCGACGGCGTCCGTGCGGGAGGTGGCCCCGAGCTTCTCGTTGATGTGCACGAGGTGGGTCTTCACGGTGGCCTCGGAGACGAAGAGTGCCTTGGCGATCGCGCGGTTCGTCGCGCCGTCGGCGACCCGTTCCAGAACGTCCACCTCGCGCGCCGTGAGAGAGGCTGTCGGCTGCGCGAGGCGGGTGACGAGGCGCTGCGCTACGGCCGGTGCGAGCACCGTCTCGCCGCGTGCCGCGCGGTGGACGGCGTCGACGAGGGTCTCCGGTGGGGCGTCCTTGAGCAGATAGCCGCCGGCGCCCGCCTCGACGGCGCGCAGGATGTCGGTGTCCGTGTCGTAGGTCGTGAGGATGAGCACCGCGGGGGCGCATCCGCGGCCACGGATGGCCGCCGTCGCACTCACACCGTCCATGCCGTCGCCCATCTGCAGGTCCATGAGGACGACGTCGGGCGGTGTTCCGGTGGCCGTGAGCCGATCGAGTTCGGCGATGGCCTCCGCGCCGTCACTCGCTTCGGCGAGAACGTCGATGCCCGACGCCACGAGCAGGGCCCGCAGGCCGGCGCGGACCACGGGATGGTCGTCGGTGAGCAGCACCGTGGTCACAGGGCGCCTCCGTTCGTCGTGACGGGCGATGGTGCGGCAGGCGAGGTGGCCGTCGGGATCCTGACGAAGAGCGCCGCCCCTTCACCGGGGGCCGACTCGACCTCGAGCTGCCCGCCGAGTTCGACGAGGCGCTCGCGGATGGCACGCAGGCCGAATCCGCTGCCACCGAGCGGGGCGCGCTCGACGGCGGCCTCGTCGAAGCCGACACCGTCGTCGATGATCTCGAGCGTCACGTCGGTGGGCGAGTAGGCGAGCGTCACCCCGGCGCGCGAAGCCTGGGCATGGATGCGCGAGTTGGCGAGACCGCTCTGTGCGATGCGCAGCAACGCGACCTCGACGGGGGACGGCAGCGGGCGGGCCTCTCCGTCGCACGTCGTGGACACTGCGATGCCGGTCTGTTCGCCGAGGCGCTCGGCGAGGCGGCGGATGGCCGCGAACAGGGGAGCATCGGCGAGTTCCGTCGGAGCGAGGGCGTGGACGACCTCGCGGGCCTGCGTCAGCCCTTCCGCGGCCTGTTCCTCGATCTGACGCAGCAGCGTGCCCTCGCCGTCCTCGCGCGCCAGCCCGGCACGCGAGAGGAGCAGGATGCTGGAGAAGCCCTGGGCGAGGGTGTCGTGGATGTCGCGGGCGAGTCGCTCGCGCTCGGCGAGGACCCCGGCGCGGTGCTGCGCGTGCGCCAATTCCTCCTGGGCGGCGAGGGCGTCGTCCTGCGCAGCGACGAGTTGGTCGACGAGGAGGTTGCGGGCGTCGTTCTCCCGCCGCAGTTGGACGTACACCCATGCGATACCGAGGGCGACGAGCATGCCCATGAACGGGCCGATGAGGCTGCCCGGTCCCCGCGTCGAGTTCGAGCTCGCGAGAGCGACGACGCTCGCAACGAGCACGACAGCGACCAGGGCCGCGGCGAGCGCGCGTCGCGCGACGTAGAGGACGAGGAAGTAGAACGCGAACGCCAGCCACGCGAAGTCGGCAGCCACGGCGAGCAGCGCGATCCACGCCACGACGAGCGCTGAGATCCACACCTGGGCGAGCTGTTCGCGGCGCGCGTCGGAGACCGGACGGCGCTCCAGCGTGAGGCCGAAACAGTAGAGGCCCATGAACAGCGCCGACGCGACGAACAGGAGCGCGAGGTGCGGCGCCGTCGTCGTCTGCGTGAGAAGCGCACGCGCGAGCCCGACGACGAAGAGCAGGACGAAGAGCACGTGCATGGCGGCCTGCATGGCGCGGATTGCGCGCGCCGTCTCGGGGCGTCGGGCTGTGGCGGACGGTGGCGGGTGGGCACTCATCGTCCCTTCATTCTGCCTTGGCAAGGCGCGCGGCGGTATCAACCGAACGGTTGAGGCGGGCCTCGCCGAGCGGTCGATGTGTGCGCGCGGGAACGGCGATGGAATGGAGGCATTCACTCCCGCACCTCTTGTTCGGAAAGGCTGAGATGTTTCTCGGATCCCGCGACCTGCGCCACGCCAAGGGCAGGTTCGCGCTCATCGGCGGCGTGGTCGCTCTCATCACGCTGCTCGTCGTCATGCTGACGGGGCTCGCGGCGGGCCTCGGGCGTGAGAGCGTTGCCGCCGTCTCGACGATGCCGGATCGCGGCGTCTCCCAAATCGCCTTCTCGCAGCCGGCCCAGGGGCAGAAGGTCGGCTTCGACTCCTCTCGCGTCGCGTCGTCCGCGGTGAAGGACGCGGCCGACCAGCCCGGCGTCACGGAGGCGACGTCACTGGCGATCGCGCAGAGCCGCGTCAGCGTCGACGGTGTCCGCTCGGCCGTCACGGTCTTCGTCGTCGAGGACGGATCGTTCGCCGCGCCGTCGGGCGTTCGTCCCGGCTCGGTCGTCGTCGGTTCGGGCCTCGGCAAGGACGCGAACGTCGCGGCCGGTGACTCGATCACGTTCGGCGACAGATCGGTTCGCGTGCAGGCACTGAGCGACGATGCGTCCTACCAGCACGTTCCCGTCGTCTGGATGACGCAGACCGACGCCAAGGCCGCGGGCGTCCAGACCGCGGGCGGCACCTCGCTCGCCCTGCTGAAGACGGACGGTTCGTTCGATGCGGCAGCGTTTGAGAAGCAGAGCGACCTCGTGGCGATGACACCGAACGATTCCCTGTCCACCATCTCCGCCTACCAGGCCGAGAACGGTTCGCTCACGCTGATGCGCGTCATGCTCATGCTCGTCTCGGCCCTCGTCGTGGGAGCGTTCTTCACGATCTGGACCATCCAGCGCACGCCGGACCTCGCTGTCCTCAAGGCGATCGGTGCCCGCACGAGCTACCTCGTGCGTGACGCCCTCGGTCAGGCCGCGATTCTCCTCCTCATCGGCGGTGGCCTCGGCACGCTCATCGCGACCGTCGGCGGGTTGCTCGCCCGAGACGTCGTCCCCTTCGTCGTCAGCCCGACGACGACCCTCGTCCCCCTCGTCCTTCTCGTGGTTCTCGGTCTGCTCGGCGCGCTCGTCAGCCTGCGCCGCATCGCGACCGTCGACCCCAACTCAGCGCTAGGAGCTGCACGATGAGCCTCATCGTCGATGACGCCGTTCTCACCTTCCCCGACGGCGCCGGCCGCATCACCGCGGTCGACCACGTCAGCCTCAGCGTCGAACCCGGCGAGTTCGCCGCCGTCACCGGCCCGTCCGGTTCGGGTAAGTCGTCGCTCCTCGCCGTGGCGGGTCTGCTGCAGACGCCGGACTCGGGCAGAGTCGCGATCGGTGGCCGTGTCGTCTCCGGCCTGTCGCGCAAGGACGCGGCCGCGGTGCGCCTGTCGTCGATCGGCTTCGTCTTCCAGCAGAGCAACCTCATCGCGTCGCTCATCGCCGCGGAACAACTCGAAGCCGTGGCCCGCCTCGACGGGCGCAAGGGCAAGGCCGTCCAGGATCGCGCGATGGAACTGCTCGAGGCAGTCGACCTCAAGGACGCCGCGAGCCGTCGTCCGGCGCAGCTGTCGGGCGGTCAGCGTCAGCGCGTGGGTATCGCCCGGGCGCTCATGAACTCACCCGAGCTGCTCCTCGTCGACGAACCGACGTCGGCGCTCGACTCCGAGCGCAGCTCTGCCGTCATGCGCCTCATCGGCGACGTGACGCGTGACTCCGGCGTCGCGACGCTCATGGTGACGCACGACCTGCCGACGCTCACCGCCGTCGACTCCGTGTACGAGATGGTCGACGGTCGGCTGAGCCGCTCCGAGCGGGCCGAGGCCGCCTGACGTACGACGAGTTCACAGGCGCACCGTACGCGCCGGAAGCGATGGTCGCTTCTCGCGCGTTCGTGCATCGGTCGGGAACACGTCGGGATCTCGCCCACCTCGTGGGCGCCGAGTGCCATCCTGGCGGCATGCAGCAGGTCGACTTCGCCGAGGGATACTTCGACGCCGTGAGCGTCGGCACGAAGGCCACCACCGTGCGATGGAAGGAGAACATCGCACCCGGCGCTGCCCGGTTCGCCTTCGGTGCTCGCAGTCTTCGTGGCCGGGTCGAGTCGGTCACGAGCCACGCGGCAGCGACCCTCACGGCCGAGCAGGCGGACGCTCCGCCCGGCACCGACATGCGGGAGTTCGTGGAAGCTCTGCGACGTAACTACTACGCCGAGATGCCGGACGACGCGTTGGTCGAGGTCGTACGGTTCGTCGTCGAGAGGGACGACGAGAACTCCGGGTAGCGCGTCAGCTGCGGCGCGCGAGCCCGACCGCGAGCACCTCGTCGAGGCCGGTGGCCACCGTGGTGGAGTTGACGACCTGCGTCGAGATCGGCGGCAGATCGTGGATGAGGCGCGTGAGGCGGGCGCTCATCGCTTCGGCGTCGAGCAGCTTGAGTGGGTCCGCGGTCCAGCACGCGGCGAGCGTCACGTAGGACGTGGAGTTGAGGCTGGCCTCCACCTCCTCCCACGTTCCGAGGGTGTGCGGCAGATCGGTGGCCGCCATCGCGAGCACGTGGTCGGCCTCGAGCTGTTCGAAGACGAGATCCCGCCGGGCGGCGACGCCCCGGTCCGAATCCTGCTGGCCGTCGGCCATGAGCACGAGCACGCGCTGAAGCGCTCGCAGCGAGCGGCGGAACTGCCTGCGCACCAAACGGATCGGCAGACGTCGCGCGAACGCCCACAAGATGACGACACAGATGGCGCACGAGAGCGCCGTCTCGAAGACGCGGTCGAGCATCAACTCGGTCGTCGGTGCGTGCGACGAGCCGACGGAGGCCACGAGCAACGCCATCGGTGTGATGAACATCGAACCGAGCGCGTAGTTGCTCACGACCGACCACTGCAGGAGGAAGACGCACACGAGCGCGATGACGATGACCCACCAGTCGGTCGGCCCGGCCAGGCTGACGAGGAAGAACAGACCGACGCCGACGACGGTGCCGACGAAGCGGTGGCCGGCGCGGTGCGTCAGCGAGAGTCGGTCACCGTTGAGGGAGACGAGCAGCGCCGTTGTCATGACGGCCCAGTACGGGTGTGAGACGCCGAGGGCGTACGCGATGACGCAGGTGGCGAGCACCGCGAGCGCGGCCCGGCGCGCGATGAGCGAGGGCAGGGAAGAGCGGGACAGCCCCCAATCGAGCAGGTAACGCCGCGGCGGACGCCCGAGGTAGCGCGCCTGGAGCATCGTGGGGACGGCGATGTCGGCGTCGGGCAGGCGGGTGGCGGCGGTGCGTTGGACGACGGCGATGTGCATCTTGCGCACCTGCGCCGTGAGATCACGCAGGTGCGGGTTGCGGTTGCGGCGTCCTGCGGCCAACGCGACGGCCCACGCGGCGTTGAAGATCGAGCCGTATGCGGCGTCGCGCAGGCGGCCCGTCTCGACGAAGTCGCCGTCGGGGTCGGTGGCGAAGTATTCGTCACACGCCTCTTGCGCGTCCTCGACGGCTTCGTCCTCGGGAGTGTGCCGGAACGGCCACTGCAGGGCGAGGCTGAGCACGCTCGACATCACGGCGCCGAGCGACGCGGCCAGGACGAACGTCGAGCCGGACACGCCCGTGGTGGGCAGGTAGGTGCCGATGGCCGGGCCGATCGTGAGGAACACCGGCCCGGGCGGGTCGCCGACGAGCGCGTGGTAGAGCAGCACACTGACGCCCGTGATCGCCGTCAGGGCGAGGGTGGTGAGAAGGGCGTTGCCCGCGACGCTCACGCCGATGGTCAGGGCGAGGGCGTAGGCGAGTGTCATCGAGGCGAGGATCGTGACGCGGTGGCGCCACGTGCGTCGCACGCTGACGGTGCACAGGAACGTTCCGGTGAGGCCGAGCAATCCCATCTTGGGACCGAAGATCAGCGACAGCGTGAGCACGGTGAGCGTCACGCAGGTCGTGATGTGCGCAGCCACCTTCCAGCGTCCCGGAGAGGGCTTCACCTCGACGAAGGTGTGTAGCTCGTCGGCCACGCGCCTCTTCGTCACGCCACGGCGTCGCGCGACGCGCCGCACCTCGGGCGGGACGAGGAGCATGGTCAGCCGGGACATGACTCCTATTTTGTCGGCCCGGCGCCGTGCACGGCCACCGAGCGTGCGCCGGATACCGAACACACGAACGCGGGCCCGGTGTGACCCGGACCCGCGCACGGTGTGGTTCGAGCAGGGGTCAGCTGCGCGCCAGTCGCTCCTCGACGTAATCGAGCCAGCGCAGTTCGGCCTCGTCGGCGAAGATGAACGACTCGAGGACGAGCTCGTCGGCGCCCACACCAGGCGGGGTCTCACCGAACGACCGGCGCGGTTTCGAGCGGTTGAGTTCGCGCAGGTGCGTCAACGTCGCCGCCCGTTGCGCCGAGACGATAGCCCGAACGTCGACGCCCGGCATCGTCACGGCGAGGGCCAACTTGATGGCCAGTTCGTTGCGGGGCGTGACGTCCCGCGGCACCGCCTGATCCCACCAGCCGAGCACCTCGGCGCGGCCGGCGTCGGTGAGCCGGTAGGGGATGCGCCCGTCGGCGTCCGGCGTACCGGCGCCCTCGACGAGACCGTCGCGCTCGAGGCGCCCCAACGTCGTGTAGACCTGACCGATGTTCAGCGGCCACTGACCGCCGGTGCGAGCCTCGAACTCGGCCTTGAGCTGGGCGCCGTACATCGGCTGGGAGTCGAGAAGGGCGAGAAGACTGTTACGAACACTCATGACAGCCTCCTCATGCTTCGCGGCGGGTCAGCGGCGGCGTGCGCCGGGCGAACGTCATCGAGATCGCCGCGGCGAGCAGGGGCACGCCGACGAGCAGGATGAGCAGCAGCCACCAGGGAACCACATAGGTTCCGGGGACGCTCGTGGCGCCGGTCTCGGTGTAAGCCGTTCCGGTGGCGTCCCGCGCCAGGATGAGGCCAGGCACGATACCGATGGCGATGCCGACCACACTGCCGATGAATCCGATCGCCGCGGCGTGGGCGCCGACGATGCGGCGGCGCATCCCCAGCGGTGCTCCGACCGTGGCGAGCGTGGCCGCGTCGGCGCGTGACTCGGCATCGTTGAGCAGGGTCGAGATGACCGTTGTGATGATGACGAGCAGTCCGGCGAGCACCGTCAGCGCGAGCAGAATCTGACTCATGGGGCTCGAGTAGCCGCGCTCGACATAGAGATCCAGGCCGAACGGGGCTGCAGCTTTGAGCTGCGCTTCCATCCGCGTGTCGATACCTCCTGCCGGCGCGACGTTCAGGGCATAGATCTCCGTCGGCACCTCGTGCTTCTCGGCGGTCGAACGCAACATGATCGCCGTGGTGTCACGGTCGGTCTTCATCGTGTCGTTGATCCGCTTCTCGGGAATCGGGGCCGCCTTGAGCGAAACCGGCGTGCACGAGCTGGTCTTGGTTCGGCCGGTGTCGGTCCACTCGGCCACGAAGCGCTTAAGCGTGATGGTGTGGGGGCCCTGACGGGCCGGAGTCAGGATCTTCGCCGAGACCGAGCTCTTGGCCCCTGTCGAGAGCAGTACCCCGCCGCTCTCAAGGACCGAGCGCTGGGTCTCGCTCAGACCGAGGCGGTCCATGCCGCTGGCGTCGATGTACGTGGTCTCCAGCGACGCCGAGTCGAGGTAATCACCGGCCGTGGGACAACTCTCGGCGAAGCCGATGAATTTCTCCCCGTTGTCCCTGTTCACCCACAGGGGGACGATCGGCGACGCGATGCGGCGTGCCGCGGCCAGGCCTGCGTCGACCTCCGCTTGCGTGCGGGGTTGTGTGCCGATGCCGCTGTAGTTCGTGAACTGTCCGGTCCCCATCGGGACGCTCGGCGTGTACGTGGCGCGCTCGTGCGCGTCAACGCTGGACGCGAGGACGGTGACGCCGGTGCACACGGCCACCGTGGCCAGCACGGCACCCACGGACGCCGTGGCCCGTGTGCGCTGACGGCTGACGTCACGCACGGCGATGCGTGCCGTGAGGGGAAGGTGCCCCGCCAGTTTGCCGGCGGCCATGAGAACGTACGGCACGGCGAGGACGGCGCCGCCGAAGAACAGTGGCACGCCGACGTAGGCGAGGAGCGTCTGCTGAGAGGTGTCGTCATTGTCGAGCGTGACGGCCCGGTAGAGGCACAGCGTCCCGAGGACGACACCGATGACGCCGACGACCGGCAGGCGTCGCTTGACCGTGCGCGACGAGACCTGGCCGCGCAGAGCCGCGAGAAGGTTGGTGCGGCCGGCTGCCATCGCCGGTGCGAATGCCGCGACGAGCGAGGCGAACGTCGCGACGAGGACGATCCCGACCATCCAGCTGACGCGGATGTCGATCGGTGGAGTGATGCCGTAGAAGCGGACCCGGCTGAAGTGACCGGCAGCGGCGCCCAGCGCGGTGCCGAGCAGCGTGGCCACCACGGCCGTCAGGGCGCCGAGGAGCATCGCCTCGGCCATGACCATGCGGCGCAACATGCCGCGCGTACCACCGTTGGCGGCGACGAGCCCGAGCGTGCGGCGTTGACGCGTGGCACTCGCAGCGAAGGCGGGAGCGGCGAGCAGCGCCGTCACGGCGACGAACGCCATCGTGCCGACGGCAATGCCGAGAGCCATACCGGGGTCGGTGGCCGTGGGTGCGACTTCTTCCTCGATGGCGGTACCCGGTGCGCTCACGGTGAGGCCGTACTTCTGCCACGACCGAGCTTCTGAAGAACTCCACGCCCGGGAGTCGGAGACGAGGAAGCTCACGTTCGTCGGACGAACGCCCTCGGGTGCCGGCCCGACGACGGCGACGCCGGGCACTCCGGCGCTGGTCACCCCGACCACTGTCACGGGGCTGGCGCTACCGTCGTGCACGCGCATGCCCAGCGGGCCGCTGGTGGGCAGGCCGATGATCCGTCCGTAGTCGGTGATGACGACCTCACCCGGCCGTTGGGGAGCCCGCCCCTCCTTGATCCTGAACTGCTGGCGCAGGATGGGGCTGGTGAGGTCGGTGAGCACCACCGAGCCTCTCGTGGCCGTGAAACCTGACCCGTTCGGTACCGGCGAGAAGACGCCGTACTCCTCGCTGAGGCCGATGGCAGGCGCGTCGGCCTGGCGCGAGATCTCGGTTGCAGTGGGGGGCTCGGCCTGCGTGACTTTGCGACCCGAGGCCGGGAAGGCCGTGATCGCCCGCGCGCCGGATGCCTGCTCGTCGTTGACCGTCACGACGGCACTGACCCCCCGGGAGCGCATCGCGGCGTCCTCCCCGGGCGAGATGTCCACCGTTGCGATCGCCGCGAGTCCCGCGGCCATGACGAGAACGGGCAGAAAGATGAGCAGGGCAGCGAGGGCCGAGCGGCCCTTGTAGCGCTTGAGGTCGCGCGCGGCGAGGCGGAGCGGTAGGCGCCAACCGCTGAGGGGAGCAGACATGTCAGCCCTCCTTGCGGGTGGCGGCCCGGGCCGCCATGACGAGAGCGCCGGCGGCGGACGCAGCGAGCACGATCTGAGCCCTCGTGTAATCGAAAAGCACACCGTCGAGGCAGGCCGTGTCCTCGGCCGTCGCCGCCGACGGCGTGCCGTGGGTCGGTGCCCACGTGCTCACGGCGACGGGCCCGGCAGCCTCGGCGTGGGAGGGCTCGGCGCTCGCGGTAGCGACCTGGGCGCCGGCGCCCATCAGGGTGAGCAGCAGCGATGCGGCGGCGATGCGGCGGGCCGGGACGCGGGAGGACTTCGTCATGACGTCACCTGCTCGCTCGTCTCGGCGCCCTCCGGGAGGTCGCCCACGACGTCGACGACGGCACCGTCACGCAGGTTGACGATGCGGTCGGCCCACGAGGCGTGACGAGAGTCGTGGGTGACGAGCAGAACG
Organism: Dermacoccus sp. PAMC28757; assembly: GCF_014302635.1. Classification (NCBI taxonomy): domain Bacteria; kingdom Bacillati; phylum Actinomycetota; class Actinomycetes; order Micrococcales; family Dermacoccaceae; genus Dermacoccus; species Dermacoccus sp. PAMC28757. Next base: position 998,600 of record NZ_CP060292.1, read on the forward strand.
GCAGCGCCCGCGTCACAGCGGTCACGCAGCACCATGAGCACCTCTTCGCCGGTGACGGAGTCGAGGGCACCGGTCGGCTCGTCGGCGAGCACGAGGCTGCGGTCGCCGACGAGCGACCGAGCGATCGCGACGCGCTGCTGCTGGCCGCCCGACATCTCCTCGGGGTAGCGGTCGGCGAGATCCTCGAGGCCGACCGACGCGAGCGCAGCGATGCCGGCCTTGCGGGCGTCGCGGGTGCTGAGGCCGTCGAGTTCGAGAGGCAGGGCGGCGTTCTCGGCGGCGGTCAGTGCCGGGACGAGGTTGAGGTCCTGGAAGACGAATCCGACGCGCGTACGGCGAAGCGCCGCCATCTCCCGCTGCGGCAGCCCGACGATCGAGGTGCCGCCGACGAGTACGTCACCGGACGACGGGGCGTCGAGGCCTCCGGCCATGTTGAGCAGCGTCGACTTGCCCGAGCCCGACGGCCCCATGACGGCGACGAGCTCGCCCGGGTAGAGCGCGAGGTCGACCTCGCGCAGAGCATAGACGTCACCGGCCGGTGACGTGTGGGTCTTGCTGACGTGTCGCAGCTCGAGTGTCGGCTTCATCTTCGTTCCCTCCGTGAGGATCGGTCCGGTTCGCCGTTCTCTCCCCGAGACGACGAACCGGACCTGCTCCCGTTCCGTCCGCGCATACGCAGTATGTATACCCGGTATGGAGATGTATACCGGGTATGTCGATGAGGGCGCAAGGGCGACACGCACGAGCCCACGGCGAGCAATGCGCTCGTCGTGGGCTCGGTCAACGGAGTGGCTGTGCGATCAGACGGTGAGGAGCACCTTGCCGATGTGCTGCGACGCCGCGAGCTCGCGGTGGGCGTCAGCCGCCTGGGTGAGGGGATAGGTGGCGTGCACGATCGGACGCACCGCGCCGGATTCGACGAGCGGCCAGACGTTTTCGCGCACGTGCGCGACGATGGCGGCCTTCTCCTCGCGCGGGCGTGAGCGCAGACCCGTCGCGGTGATCTGCGCACGCTTGGCGAGCAGCTTCGACAGGTCGAGTTCGGCCTTCGTCCCGCCCTGCATGCCGATGACGACGAGCCGCCCGCTTGGCGCGAGAGCCGCGATGTTGCGTTCGAGGTACTTGGCTCCGACGACATCGAGGATGACGTTCGCACCGCCTTCGGCGTCCATCGCGTCGACGAAGTCGTCCTCGCGATAGTTGATGAGAATGTCTGCTCCGAGCGCCTTGCAGGCGGCGAGCTTCTCCGCCGAGCCGGCCGTCACGGCGACGCGGGCGCCGGACGCCTTGGCGAGCTGGATGGCCATCGTGCCGATGCCACTGCCGCCGCCGTGGACGAGGACGAGTTCGCCGGGTTGGAGGTCGGCCGTGAGGAAGACGTTCGACCAGACGGTGGAGGCAACCTCCGGGAGCGCTGCTGCGGTGACGAGGTCAATGCCGTGGGGGACCGGCAGGATCTGGCCGACCGGGGCCACGACGTACTCGGCGTAACCGCCTCCGGCAAGGAGCGCGCAGACCTCGTCGCCGACCTTCCACCCCAGCGTGTCGGTTCCGACGGCCTCGATCGTGCCGGAGACCTCGAGCCCCGGAAGCTCCGATTCGCCGGGCGGCGGCGGATAGAAACCCTGACGCTGCATGAGGTCCGCGCGGTTGACGCCTGCAGCCGCGACGCGGATGAGCACCTCGTCGCCGGCGAGGTCTGCGGGGCTGGGCGTGTCGACGTCGGCGGGAGTGAGGACGCTCTCGTCACCGAACTCGGGCAGCGTGATAGCGAGCATGTTTCGAGCCTATGTGACGAAGCTCCGCGCGGGACGGGGCGGTTGGTCAGGCTTGCCTCGTCTCACCTGCGCCACGCCGAATGAAGTGGCACGATGCAGATATGAAGCTCAGCGCAGATCTCGAAAAGGCATTCAACGACCAGATCACCCTCGAGTTCGAGGCCTCGATCGTCTACCGCCAGCTCGCCATCGAGCTCGACGCTATGGACCTCCCGGGCATGGCTGCGTGGCTGCGGCACCAGGCGGACGAGGAGATCGTCCACGCCAACAAGTTCATCGACCACTTGCTCGACCGCGACAACCACCCGAAGATCGGCTCCCAGATGGCTCCGAGCGTCGAGGTTTCGACCGTGCTCGACGCCTTCGAAGCGGCCTACGCGCACGAGAAGAAGGTCTCGGAATCGATCCGCGAGCTGTACCGCTCCGCCGATTCCGAGGGTGACCTCGACTCGCGTCCGCTGCTCAACTGGTTCCTCACCGAGCAGATCGAGGAAGAGGCGACGGTCAGCGAGATCGTCGGTCGCGTCGAACTCATCAAGGACGACGGCCCCGGCCTCCTGCGCCTCGACGAGGAGCTCGGCCAGCGCCCCACGCGTTCGACCGAGGGCTGATCCGAGGTTCCTCCGGACGCAGAAAGCGGCCGGTACCTGCTCATCCGAGCGGGTACCGGCCGCTTTTCACGTGCCGGAGAGGCGTCAGGCCGTGGCAGCCACGTGCACGCGGGGAAGCGTGCGTGCCTGATCGATGAGGTGGTGCTCGACGGTGTCGAGCGATGCAGCCGTGCGGGCTGCGCGTGCCACGGTCGTGGCACCGTTGAGGGAGCAGAAGGCGAGGGTGGCGAAGGAGCGGGCAGCCTCGGGCTCGACGCCGCACTCGCGGAGGCCGTCGCTCAGGGCGTCGACGAACGTGGCGAAGACCACGGCGCATCGGTCGAGCTGTTCGGTGTTCTCCGCTGCGACGGTGACGGCGGTGGCGGAGCAACCCACTTCGAATTCGCCGTCGAGAACGTACGCGCGGTAGCCGTCGAGCACCGAACGAACGAACTGCTCGGGGTTGACGCGGCAGATGGAGCCGATCCACTCCACGAAGGACTCCGCGCTTGCATCGAGAGCAGCAAGGACGAGTTCCTGCTTTCCCCCGGGGAAGTGGTGGTAGATCGAGCCGCGCGGGGTGCCCGTTGCCTGGGTGACCTCCGCGAACGAGGTGGATTGGAGGCCGCGTCGCGACAACAGGTCGCAAGCGCCCACGATCATGCGCTGACGCACGTTCTTGGCCATGAAACATCCTCCTGTGGGGCTTGCAGTGCGGTCGTGCCGCCTGCGAGCGATCATGCTGACTGGTGGTCCCACGCCGAGTGCCGTTGGCATGGCACACGATACGCGAATATTTGGACGGTCGTCCGAATCCCTGTTGGGTCCCGGGCCCTGGTCGAACAATGGGTGGCAGCCCGATCGCAAGGCTCTGAAGAAACCAGATGGTTGATTGTTGGTCAATATACCGGACGCCCCCGGGTTGGCGGGCGGAAGAGAGTACAGTGACTTCTTGCTGAGATCGCCCGGATGCGCTGCGAAACGGGTTCCGTTTCGCGAAGTTGGAAAATCGTCCAACTGTGGTGAGGTGGCCCGTTTTGCCCGTCACGTCGGGGGATTGTCGGCCCCGAGTGCGCGCAAAGCGGCGTGACGGGACCTTGGTCCCCACTTTTCGATCTGGTGGAAATGAGGGGCACTTTGGGGTGTGTGGCCCCTCCCTGTGGGTGGAGGGTGCGTCCTCAGTGGCTGGAGTGGGCGTCATCGGTTCGTCGAGTGGTCCGACCGACAGGCGGTGGGCCTTCTCCCCCGTGCTTCATCAGATACGAATGGACCCCCACCCAGGGCGACTTCGTCGCTGGTCCTGGGCGGGGGTCCATTCGTATCTGGCGGTGGCGGTGGGAGCCGTCGTGACGCGCGGGGCTCGCTGTCGCTCGCTCGCGCGTCACTCCTCCCAAATCCCCCGTGCTTCATCAGATACGAATGGACCCCCACCCAGGGCGACTTCGTCGCTGGTCCCGGGTGGGGGTCCATTCGTATCTGGCGGTGGCGGTGGGATTTGAACCCACGGTGGAGTTACCCCCACACACGCTTTCGAGGCGTGCTCCTTAGGCCGCTCGGACACGCCACCGCCAGAAAGATTACAACAGTGGGTCACTGAGTCAAAAACGGGATGACCGGGGCGTGAGGAATGTCGGAAGCCCGCTGGTGATCAGGAGCAACTGGGTGAGGCGGACGGCTTCTCCGCGGCCTTCTCGAGCGTCGGGAACTGCGGGCCGACGACAACATCGACACCAGCGCCGTCGCGCCCATCCTGGACGAGCTTCGCGCCCGGGACGCGTGGCTCGACGTACTTCTTGGCGTTCTGGGCTCCGCCCGGACCGAACCGAATCTCGCCCACGTCCGAGATCTTCTTCTTGTACGGGTCGTTGCTCACCGTGCCGACATTGAACTCGTACGTTCGCAGGGCGTCGGCGGCGTCACCCGCAGCGCCCTTCGGCCCACCCGCGTTGTAGACGTTGACGGGGAACGTGGCCTGAGGCGGCAGCGATGTCGTCGTGCCGCTGGGGCACTCGCCGGCCTTCGGCTTGCTCGGCTGGGACATGAACGTGGCGGCGAAGACGACGGAGCCGATGACCAGGAGGGCGCAGAGCGTCAGGATCGCCAACGAGCGCCGCTCGCGCCGACGGCGGGCACGCTCGAGACCGTTGTCGCGGACGTAGCTCACAGCGAAAGCACCCTGGCGTGGAAGGTGGAACGCTGCTGCAACGCGGCGCGCAGGGCGCGGTGCAGGCCGTCCTCGAGGTACAGCTCGCCGCTGTAGGCAACGACGTGCGCGAAGATGTCCCCGTAGAAGGTCGAATCCTGCGAAAGCAGCGCCGAGAGATCGAGCGTGGCGCGGGTGGTCGTCAGATCTGCGAGGCGGACGACACGCGGCGTGATCGGCGACCAGTCCTTGGGCGTCACGAGGCCGTGGTCGGGGTAGGGGCGCGAGTCGCCGACGGCCTTGAAGATCACGGGCTCATTTTATGCGCGTCGTCTACTGCGCGTGCACACACGCGCCGGATATTGTCGCCGCGTGAGCGAAAACAATCAGCTTGAAGCCATCCGCACGGGTTACGCCTTCGAGGGCGGCTCGCTCGACCTCGGCGCTGCCGTCGACGCAGGCGCTGCAGCACCAGACGTCCAGGTACGTCTGCCGCTCGCGATGATGAACCGTCACGGACTCATCGCGGGAGCCACCGGTACCGGTAAGACCAAGACCCTCCAGCTCATGGCCGAGCAGCTCGCCACGAACGGCGTGCCCGTCTTCATGGCCGACATCAAGGGCGACCTCTCGGGTCTGGCCGAGCCAGGCGAGTCGAACGACAAGGTCGCGCAGCGTGCGTCCGACGTGGGGCAGACGTGGGAGGCGAAGGGCTTCGAGGTCGAGTACCTCGCGCTGGGCGGTCAGGGCAAGGGCGTGCCGGTTCGTGCCACGGTCACATCGTTCGGCCCGACGCTGCTGTCGAAGGTGCTGGGCCTCAACTCGACCCAGGAGTCGAGCCTCGGGCTGATCTTCCACTATGCCGACAGCCAGGGTCTCGCACTGCTTGACCTCAAGGATCTGCGCGCCGTCATCACTCACCTCACGTCCGACGAGGGGAAGGCCGACCTCAAGGAACTGGGCGGTCTCTCGTCGGCCACGGCCGGAGTCATCCTGCGCAATCTCATCGCTTTCGCCGACGGCGGCGCCGAGGCGTTCTTCGGTGAGCCGGAGTTCGAGACCTCGGACCTGCTGCGTACTGGCGCCGACGGTCGCGGCATCATCACCTGCCTCGAACTGCCGAGCGTCCAGGAGCAGCCGACGCTGTTCTCCACGTTCCTCATGTGGATGCTCGCCGACCTGTTCCAGGAGCTCCCGGAAGCCGGCGACCTCGACAAGCCGAAGCTCGTCTTCTTCTTCGACGAGGCGCACCTGCTCTTCGACGAGGCGAGCAAGGCGTTCGTCGACCAGATCGAGCAGACCGTTCGTCTCATCCGCTCCAAGGGCGTCGGTGTCTTCTTCGTCACGCAGACCCCGAAGGATGTCCCCGCCGGCGTTCTCGGTCAGCTCGGTAACCGGGTGCAGCACGCGCTGCGCGCTTTCACGCCGGACGATCAGAAGGCGCTCAACGCCACCGTACGTACCTTCCCGAAGAGTGGGTACGACCTCGAGGAGCTCCTCACGACGCTCGGCACCGGCGAGGCCGTCGTCACGGTGCTCTCCGAGAAGGGCGCGCCGACGCCCGTCGCGTGGACCCGCATGCTCGCACCGACGTCGAAGATGGCCCCGGCGAGCGAGGAGACGATGGACCGCGTCATCGGCGCCTCCGCCATCGCCTCGAAGTACTCCGAGGCCGTCGACCGCGAATCCGCGTACGAGCGTCTTCAGAACAAGTTCGCCCAGGCTCCCGCCGAGGGTGACAACGCCGAGGAAAAGCCCAAGGCCGCTCCGAAGGAAGCAGCGAAGCCGAAGGAGGAGCCCGGCATGGTGAGCCAGGTCGTGCGCTCCAGCGCGTTCAAGTCGTTCATGCGCTCCGCGGGCACACAGATCGGCCGCGAGATCACCCGCAGTCTGTTCGGTACGGGCCGCCGTCGCTGACGCGCCTTCCCCACGGACGAAGCGGGCCGCACCTTCGGGGGTGCGGCCCGCTTCGTTGGTTGAACCGTCGAGGTGAGGCGTGAACGGCGACCTCAGCAGCTCGGTGTCGGTGAGGAGCCCGGAGCCTTCGTCGCCTGCGAGAGCGGGGCCACCTTGCCGCCCTTGAGCCACTTCGACCCGAGGTAGAGGCGCACGTCGCGACCCGTCATGCTGACGTTCGCCTTCTCGTCCTGCAGAAGTCGCGAGCCGGGGATGCTCATCTGGACGCGCTGGGCGTCGGGCAGGCCCTCCTCGTCGTAGACGATGACGGCCGTGTCGTCTGGGTAGTAGGCGCGATCGTTGGCCTTCGCCTCGCTGTGAAAGCCCTGCTTGGCCAGCTGGTTGCTCACCGTCGCAGCGAGTCCGCTCTGGAAGGTCGTGTTGAACACGGCCACCTTGACGTCCTTGATGGGGCGCGGCGGCTGCGGCGTCAGCGTGAAGTCGTTGCCGATGACGACGTCGACCGTCGGGTCGGCCCGTTCGTCCTGGTAGAGGTTGGCGTGCGGGATCTGAGTGGCCAGGTTGAGGGCGATCGTGCGCCCGGACTTGCCGTACCGGATCTCCGCGTACTTCGGTGTCGGCCGGTCGTCGGCGAGCGGGTCGTTCGCCACCTCGAGCAGATTGAGTCCTCGCCATCCGAGGCGCCTGGCGACTGTGGCCGCCTCACCCTTGGAGTCGCTCGCGTTGTACACGTTGGCGTACATCGTCGGCCAGGCGACGGCGCGAGACGGCTTCGGGTTGCCGGCCGGGCAGGTGGGCGCAGCCTTCTTCTTCGGCTCTTCCTTGCTGCTGCAGGCCCCCAACGTCACCGTGAGCGCCATGGCGAGGCAGGCGGCGCCCGCAGCGCGGTAACGAGGCATCGGCAGGCTCCTGATCGACCTTGGAGGGGCGGGTGTCATCGCACGCGCGATGCGTCGTCAGTCTACCGGCCCCAGGAGCGCTTCCCCGGGTGCGCCACGGCGGCACGATTGGGAGTTGAACGCAGGTTTGCAGTAAGGTTTCCGGCGGAGGATTCGCATAGTGGCCTAGTGCGCACGATTGGAAATCGTGTTGGGGATGAAACCCCTCATGGGTTCAAATCCCATATCCTCCGCCACACAGCGATTGGCCCCGAGACTTCAGAGTCTCGGGGCCTTCGCGTGTCTTGGGGCGACGTGGGAGCCGGGTGTCGCCAGAGGTCGCGGGGCTGGCACCATTGGTCGGTGCCCTCCGCTTCGATGTTCCGCGACTTGCCACGCCCCGCGAAGTGGATGCTCACCAGTCTCGTGTTCGACTTCGTCGGCACCGGCCTCATCATGCCGTTCGCCGTCGTCTACCTCCACGAGGTGCGCGACTTCTCACTCCAGACGGCCGGTGTTCTCCTCGCGCTACCCGCCATCGTCGGGTTGCTCGCTGTCGGACCGGGCGGTGTGCTCATCGACCGCTTCGGTGCGCGCCGCGTCGTCATCGCCGCGGTGTCGCTCGAGATCGTGGCGCAGGTGCTCATGGCCAACGCGCTCACCGTGCCCGTGGCCGCGACGTCGCTCGTCTGCTCCGGTTTGGCTACAGGCGTCATCTTCCCGGCGGTGCAGGCGATGGTCGCCACCGTCATGCCCACCCACCAACGTCAGCACTACTTCGGGCTCAGCTTCACGCTGCTCAACCTCGGGCTCGGCATCGGCGGGATGCTGGGCGGCGCCGTCGTCGACGTGGAGCGCCCCGGGACGTTCGAGCGCATCTACTACATCGACGCGGTCACGTTCCTCATTCCGCTGATGCTCTACCTCGGCCCGCTGCGGCGCTACGGCGGCCCGGTGGCGCACGGCGCTTCGTCGGGCGACGACGGCGCGATGCCGGTCAGCGGCGGGTACCGACTCGTGCTGCGCGACCCGGCGATGCGGCTGCTCGTCGTGCTCGGGTTCGTCACGGCGTTCATCGGTTACGCCCAGTTCGGCGTCGGGTTCCAGGCGTTCTCGCGGACGGTCGCGCACATCTCCACCCAGGTGCTCGGGTGGGCGTACGCCGCCAACACGGCCGTCATCGTCGTGGCGCAGCTGTTCGTGCTGAAGTTCGTCGCCGGACGCCGACGCACCCGCGCGCTGCTCGTCATGTGTGTGCTGTGGGCGATCTCGTGGAGCGTGCTCGGCGTTGCCGGCCTGGCGGGGGAGTCGAACGTCGTGCTCGCCTCGGTGCTCGTGTGCGCGTCGGCCGCGATCTTCGGCGTCGGTGAGACCTTCCTGCAGCCGACGCTTCCCGCGATGGTCAACGACCTCGCCCCCGACCACCTGCGCGGCCGCTACAACTCGGCCTCCGCCGGTGCCTTCCACATCGCGGAGATCGTCGGTCCGCCGTTCGCCGGCCTGCTCATCGGGCACGCATTCGCCGGGTGGTACGCCGTCGCGCTCGTCGCGGGATGCGCCGTGGCTGCGTGGGTGACGATCGTCGTCGAGCGACAGCTGTCGCCGAAGGTCAACGGCGTCGGCGTGAGCGCGCCGGAGGAGATCGACGTCGAGGGCGAGATGGGGCTCGAGGTGCAGCGCGCGAAGCTGTCGACGGAGTGACGTTCGGCGTTGCCGCAGTGCGAGGCCAGGGCGGCGTGTGCGCTCGCGCGGGGAGTCTGCCGGGGCATGTAAGCGCCCCCCACGTACCTGGAAGAGCTCTCCTACCCTTGCTGCATTCCTGCCCTGGGGGAGTTCGGAGAGGTACCACCACGTGGGGGGCTTGCTCGTACTCTACCGGGCACCCGGCGGCGTCCGCGAATCGCATTCCCCGCCCCGATGATGAGCGGTCGCCGCGGCCCCTGTGCCCGCATGTCCAGGAAACATCGGGTTGTCGGTGGCCACTACTAGGCTGACGCCATGACAACGGCCCTCTACCGCCGCTACCGCCCCGAGACGTTCGCCGACGTCATCGGCCAGGAGCACGTCACCGAACCGCTGATGCAGGCACTGCGCACCGGGCGGGTCAATCACGCCTACCTGTTCTCCGGCCCGCGCGGGTGCGGAAAGACGACGTCCGCGCGCATCCTCGCGCGCTGCCTCAACTGCGAGCAGGGCCCCACGCCCACGCCGTGCGGGGTGTGCGATTCGTGTAAGGCGCTGGCGCGCGGAGGTGCGGGTTCGGTCGACGTCATCGAGATCGACGCCGCGTCGCACGGTGGTGTCGACGACGCCCGCGACCTGCGTGAGCGCGCGTCGTTCGGTCCGGCGAGCAGCCGTTTCAAGATCTACATCATCGACGAGGCGCACATGGTGACGCCGCAGGGCTTCAACGCCCTGCTCAAGATCGTCGAGGAGCCGCCGGAGCACGTGAAGTTCGTCTTCGCGACCACGGAGCCGGAGAAGGTCATCGGCACCATCCGTTCGCGCACGCACCACTACCCGTTCCGGCTCGTGCCGCCGAAGAAGCTCACCGATTACATGGAGCAGCTTCTCGACGCCGAGGGCGTGGCTACGGAGCCGGGCGTGCTGTCGTTCGTCACGCGCGCGGGCGGCGGTTCGGTGCGTGACTCGCTGTCGGTGCTCGACCAGCTCATCGCGGGCTCCGGGCCCGAGGGCCTCACGTACTCGGGTGCTGCGGGCCTGCTGGGTTTCACCGACGACGAGCTGCTCGACGGCATCATCGAAGCCTTCGCGGCGGGCGATTCCGCGGCCGTGTTCCGTCAGATCGACCGCGTCATCGAGTCGGGTGCCGACCCGCGCCGGTTCGTCGAGGATCTTCTCGAGCGCCTGCGTGACCTCATCGTCGTGCGGGCCGTGGCCGAGGGGGCGGGCGCCGTTCTGCGTGCCGTCCCGGAGGACCAACTCGAGCGGATGCGCAGCCAGGCGGCGTCCTTCGGCGACGGCGCGCTCTCGCGGGCGGCCGACGTCATCAACGCGGGGCTGAGCGAGATGACGGGTGCCACCTCGCCGCGTCTGCAGCTCGAACTCATGTGTGCGCGCGTTCTGTTGCCGGGCATCGCGGGGCTCGACGGTTACGCGGCGCGCCTCGACCGCATGGAACGACGCCTCGACATGGGCGAACTGCCGCCGCGCTCGCCGGCCGGCCCGGTGCAGCACGCGCCGGCTGTTTCGCCCGGTGGCCCGGCTCCTGTGCGTCCGCCGAGAGGTGCTGCCGCTGAGGCACCGTTGGCTGTGCCGAGCGAAGAGCCACGCACCCGAGCCGACCAGGCCGATCGGGGCGCTGCCTCGCGTGACGAAGTCATGCGCGGTTCGGGCGACGAACGCGGGGGTGAGGCCGAGCGTCAGGGCCAGCGGGCTCAGGCCGCTGCGCGCGACGACGAGGCCGCGGGTGCTCCGTCGGGCACGAGCGGCGGTGTCGACGAGACCGAGCGCGAGCAGGTGCAGCGTCAGTTCGAGCAGTCCCAGCGGGCCGGTGGCCCGGGGTGGCAGGGCGAACAGGCGCAGCAGGCATCGCAGCCCCAGCAGTCGCAGGCGCCGCAGCAGCCGACGTCGGCATCCGGCGGCGGGCGCGGTGGCATGTCCACCGACGACATCCGTCGCACATGGCCGGACGTACTCGATCGCATCTTCCGCATCAAGCGCGTCACGTGGACACTGCTGAGCCAGAACGCGCAGGTGCTCGAGTTCGACGGCGCTCGCCTCGTGCTCGGAGCGTCGAGCAGTGGCCTTGCGGCCACCATGTCGCGCGGGCAGCACCCCGAGGTCGTGCGTCAGGCCCTCATCGAGGCCATCGGTGTCGACGTCACGGTCGAAGCGCGCGCGATGAACGGCGGTGCGCCACAGGCGCAACCGCAGAGTGAGCAGCCCGCCGAGCCGTGGCAGTCGCCGTCACAGGGCGGGGGCTCGCAGGCACAGCGGGGGGCCGCCCAGTGGAACTCGCCGTCGGCGGGCTCCGACCAGGGCGGCCAGTGGAACTCCCCTTCGCAGGGCGAGCAATGGATTTCGCCGAGCGACGGCGCTCAGGCACGTGGGCAGCAGCCTGCTCCGGCCGAGCCGCCCTCGAGCGCCCCGGCGCAGTCGCAGGGCAAACCCGGCGGTTGGCGCGAACGGACGGGCTACCAGGGTTCGGGCACGACAGGTCACGTTCCTGTCGATCCCGCGCAGGCCGGTGACCTGCCCGCGCACGGCACACCGCGTGAGGCGGCCACGCCGTCACAGGACGCCGGTCTCGCCACGGCGGCCGCGCGCAGCAGCGCGTGGGGCTCCGACTCCGACGGCGACTGGTCGTCGCAGGCCGCGCCCGCACCGGAATGGGCAACCGGTAACGACGGGCCGGCGCAGCCGTCATCGACTGCCTCTGCCACGCCCTCACCGGCGCCCGAGGTCGACGCGGGCCCCGCTGACGCCGACGAGCCGACTCCTGACTGGATGGAGGAGGAGCCCGAAACCGACGTCGAGGCGGTCTACGACCCGCTGCCGCCCAAGTCGGAGCTCGGGGCCGGAGCCGCGCAGGAGACTGCTGGCGGCGAACCCTCCGGTGACTCGGCGTCCGACGAGGCGACCCCCGACGGTCAGGCGGCTGCCGCAGCCGACCCTCAGGCCACCGGGCACCTCGCGTCTCCCACGCCCCAGCCCACGCAGGGCGCGGTCGACGACGGACGAACTCTCACGCCGCGTCAGCGCGCTGAGAAGGCAGCCCGGGAGGCAGCGCAGAAGCAGGAGGATGCGCGTCGCGTCAACGGCGGCTCGGCGTACGACGACACGTCGGCGAGCATCGACGACGAGGACATCGAGAACTCCGATGCGGTCGGCCTGCCCGTCATCAAGTCGGTGCTCGGCGGCACGGTCATCAAGGAGGAAGGCCCCGACCAGGGCTCGTGATGATGATGTCCGGGCGGCTCGGCACGCGGTTGATCGGAAGTCGGCGCAATCGTTCGCGCCGAACTGACCCTGTGAGGGGCAGAACCGATGCTCTGCTGCGCGACCGGGATGACGGCGGCGGCCCGCACGCGTGCTTTCCCAAAGCGGCTTTCACGTTCACGCTCGAGTGCGACCTCCCCGCGCCGGAGGCGTGGAGCCGTGTGGCCGACAGCGAACGTCACGGTGTGGCGGTGCCGTTCACGAACGTGAGCGGCCCGAAACCTGAGAACCTGCGCGTCGGTTCGCGGCTCGTGGCACGAACGGCGCTCGGTCCGTGCGGCTTCGACGACGTCATGATCGTGCGCGCCGCCGAACCCGGGCGCCTGCTCGTGTTCGAGAAGGTCGGCCGAGTCATCGGGGGAGTGGTCGACGTCCGTTTCACGCCGCTTCCCGCCCTTACCGATGCCCGCGGCATGACCCGTCCGGTTTCCACGGGCGGTGTTCGCCCGGACGCTCCGAGCGCTGACGGCGGGAACGAGCTCACCCGCGTCGAGTGGAGGCAGACGATCGCTGTGCCGTGGCTGCGAGGTCCGCTCACCCCGCTCGGCACGTTCGCGGCCACCCTGGCTTCCCCTCTCGCACGGCGGGGTTACGAGCGCGTCGTCGCGCGGGTGCTCACGGGTGTCGGTGGCGGCGCGTAACCTTTCTCCTTGTGTACGAAGGCGTTGTTCAAGACCTCATCGACGAGCTCGGTCGTCTGCCCGGCGTCGGCCCGAAGTCGGCTCAGCGCATCGCGTTCCACCTGCTCGAGGCCGACGAGGACGACGTGCGGCGCCTCGCCGAGGTGCTGTTACGCGTCAAGGAGACGGTGCACTTCTGCGAGATCTGCTTCAACGTGGCCGAGAGCAACCTGTGCCGCGTGTGCGCTGATCCGCAGCGCGACACGACGATGATCTGCGTCGTCGAGGAGAGCAAGGACGTCGTCGCCATCGAGCGCACCCGAGAGTTCCGTGGGCGCTACCACGTGCTCGGCGGCGCACTGAACCCGATCGAAGGCATCGGGCCGGGCGACCTCCACGTCACCGAACTCATGGCGCGACTCGGCGACAGCACGCTCACCGAGATCATCATCGCGACCAACCCGAACCACACCGGCGAAGCGACGGCGAGCTACCTCGCGCGCCAGATCGGGCCCATGGGCATCAAGGTGAGCAGGCTCGCGTCCGGCCTGCCGGTCGGCGGTGACCTCGAGTACGCCGACGAGGTGACGCTCGGCCGCGCTTTCGAGGGCCGACGCGTCTTCGCTTGACGTTCCCCGAACCCTTCCGTTCGCGGACTTCCGCCGGTGTTGGCATCCGCGTTCTCGGGCGACCGATCGCTTACGCCCCTTCGAGGCACCGCGAACTCGTAGGTTGAGGTCAGGCGCGTCCGATCGGAGTGACGCATCTCGCACCCCGGGGGTTGTCGTGGAACAAATCGCCGACGGTATGTGGATGGGGCGCGGCACCGACGTCAACTGGATGCTCGTACGCGACGGCTCCGATCTCACCCTCGTCGACGCCGGGTACCCCGCAGACATCGCGCGCCTCGAAGCGGACCTCCGCAGCATCGGCCACGGCCTCGGCGACATCGGTGCCGTCCTCGTCACGCACGCGCACATCGACCACATCGGTGGGCTCCAGGGCTTGCTGAGCCGGCACGACGTTCCCGTCCTCATGGCCGCGCAGGAGCTACCGCTGGCCACCGGCGAGCAGGAGAAACCCGGCTCGCGCTCGGAGCTCATGCGGATGGCGTGGCGCCCCAACGTCGCCATGTGGCTGGGGCGTGTCATGCGAAGCGGCGCGCTCCACGAGGAGCCCCTGCGGGGAGCACAGACGTGGAGTGACGCCGGTCCGCTCGACCTTCCCGGACGGCCGGTGCCCGTCGCGTCACCGGGTCACACGCCGGGTCACACGGCGTACTTCTTCCCCGAACACGGCGTCCTCGCGACGGGTGACGCCCTCGTCACGGCACACCCGCTCACCGCGGCGCACACCCCGCACCTCCTGCCGTCCGTCTTCAACGCCTCCGACGCCGGCGCTTTGGGAGCGCTGGACGCCCTGGCAACCGTCGACGCGGACGTCATCGTCCCGGGCCACGGCGACGTGTGGCGGGGCCCGATCGCCCGTGCCGTCGACCTGGCCCGTTCCGTACCAACCAGCATCTGAGCGTCGAAAAACCGCGCGGGGCGCCATCACTACACTCGAAAGCGCCCGAAGCAGTCGACCCCCGGAGCAGCACTGTGAGCCTCGTCGTCCAGAAGTACGGCGGTTCGTCATTGGCGGACGCCGAGAGCATCAAGCGCGTCGCCCGCCGCATCGTCGACACGAAGAAGGCCGGCAACGACGTCGTCGTGGTCGTCTCGGCCATGGGTGATACGACGGACGAACTGCTCGACCTCGCCGCCGAGGTCAGCCCGGCGCCGCCGAGCCGCGAGATGGACATGCTCCTCACCGCCGGCGAGCGGATGTCGATGGCGCTCGTGTCGATGGCCATTTCCAACCTCGGCCACAGCGCACGCAGCTACACCGGTAGCCAGGCCGGCGTCATCACCGACGCGCAGCACGGCAAGGCCCGCATCATCGACGTCACGCCGGGCCGCATCACCGAGGCCATCGGCGAGGGCCACATCGTCATCGTCGCGGGCTTCCAGGGCGTCAGCCAGGCCACGAACGAGATCACCACCCTCGGCCGTGGCGGCTCCGACACCACCGCCGTCGCGCTCGCCGCCGGCATCAAGGCCGACGTGTGCGAGATCTACACGGACGTCGACGGCATCTTCACCGCTGACCCGCGCATCGTGCCGACGGCCCACAAGATCGACCGCATCACCAACGAGGAGATGCAGGAACTCGCCGCGTCCGGCGCGAAGGTGCTCATGCTCCGCTGCGTCGAGTACGCCCGCCGCTTCGACCTTCCCATCCACGTGCGCAGCTCGTTCAGTCATCACGAGGGCACGTGGGTCGTGAACCAGAAAGAAGGAGACTCCGTGGAAGACCCGATCATCGCCGGTGTGGCTCACGATCGCAGCGAAGGCAAGATCACGATCGTCGGCATCCCGGACAGCCCCGGCCGCGCCGCCGCCGTGTTCAAGGCGATCGCCGGTGTCGGCATCAACGTCGACATGATCGTCCAGAACGTCTCGGCCGGTACGGAGAAGAAGACCGACATCTCCTTCACGGTGCCCAAGGAGGACGCCGGGCGCGGCGTCGAGGTGCTCAAGGCGATGCAGGACGAGCTCGGTTTCGAGCAGCTGCAGTACGACGACCAGGTCGGCAAGCTCTCGCTCGTCGGCTCCGGCATGCGCAGCAACCCGGGCGTCTCGGCCACGCTGTTCCAGTCGCTCGCCGACGCCGGCATCAACATCGAGATGATCTCCACGTCCGAGATCCGCGTCTCCGTCGTCACGAGTGACGACGAACTGGACGAGGCCGTGCGCGTCGTCCATAGCGCCTTCGGCCTCGACGCCGACGGCGAAGCGGTCGTCTACGGCGGCACCGGCCGCTGAGGCGCCCACCCCAAGACTTGTGTGAGGGCGCGTCGCGCCCGGAGGAGAAGGAAATGGCGAAGGAACTCAACGTCGGCGTCGTCGGTGCCACCGGCCAGGTGGGCGGCGTGGTGCTCGAACTGCTCGAGGAACGAAACTTCCCGATCAAGAGCCTGCGCCTGTTCGCGTCGGCGCGCAGTGCGGGCAAGCACGTCACCTTCCGCGGCGAGGCCGTGACGATCGAGGACGCCGCCACGGCCGACCCGAGCGGCCTCGACATCGCCATCTTCTCCGCAGGTGGCGGTACGTCGAAGGAACTCGCGCCGAAGTTCGCGGCAGCGGGCGTCACCGTCATCGACAACAGCTCGGCGTGGCGCCTCGACCCCGACGTTCCGCTCGTCGTCTCCGAAGTCAACGGCAAGGAGATCGCGAACGCGGCGAAGGGCATCATCGCCAACCCGAACTGCACGACGATGGCTGCGATGCCCGTGCTCAAGCCGCTGGCCGACGCCGCCGGCCTCAAGCGCCTCGTCGTCTCGACCTACCAAGCCGTCTCCGGCTCCGGTGTCGCGGGCGTGCGCGAGCTCGCCGAGCAGATCCGCAAGGGCGCGGAGGCCGACCTCGAGAGGCTAGCTCTCGACGGTGAGGCCGTCGACCTCGGCGCGCCGAACAAGTACGTCGCCAACATCGCCTACAACGTTCTCGCGATGGCCGGCTCGGTCGTCGACGACGGCACGAACGAGACGGACGAGGAGCAGAAACTGCGCAACGAGTCGCGCAAGATCCTCGGCCTGCCCGACCTCGCGGTCGCCGGCACCTGCGTGCGTGTGCCCGTGTTCAGCGGCCACTCGCTGTCGGTCAACGCCGAGTTCGAGCGCGACATCACGCCCGAGCAGGCGCGCGAACTTCTCGCCGACGCCCCCGGCGTCGAGTTGACCGAGGTGCCGATGCCGCTCGTCGCCGCGGGTAAGGACGCGAGCTACGTCGGGCGCATCCGTCAGGACGGTTCGGTCGACGGCAACAAGGGCCTCGTGCTGTTCATCAGCAACGACAACCTGCGCAAGGGTGCCGCGCTCAACACGGTGCAGATCGCAGAACTCATCGCTGCCGGAGAGTAGTTTCCCAGGCTGCGCGCCTATGCTCGAAGGCGTGAACTCGACTCAGCCGCAACGTCCCACCCTGGCCGTCGTCGGCCCCACGGGGCTGGTCGGTCAGGCCGTGCTCGAGATCCTGTCGACCCGCGTCGACGCCTGGGAGGACGTGCGTTTGCTCGGCTCCGACAAGGACGCCGGGCGTCGCCTGCTCGTGGGTGCCGAGGAGGTCGAGGTCGAGGCGCTCGACAGTGAGAGCTTTTACGGCGTCGACGTCGTCATCTTCGCCACGCCGCCCGAGGTCTCGGCCAAGTGGGTGCCGTTCGCGACGGCGGCGGGCTCGCTCGTCGTCGACACGTCCGAGGCCTTCCGTGACGACCCCGAAGTGCCGCTCGTCGTGCCCGAGGTCAACGCGCGCGCCATCGACAACCGGCCGCGCGGCATCGTCGCGATGCCCTGCGGCCCGGCCATCATCATGCTGCCGGTGCTCGCCACGCTGCACGAGCACTGGAATCTCACGCACGTGACGGCGACGTCGCTGCAGGCCGTCACGGGTGCCGGCCGCGCGGGCGCCGAGCGGCTCTTCGCGGAGGTGGGCGCCCTCACCGGCAAACCGCGCGTAGGGCAGATGCCCGGCGACGTGCGCCGATACGTCGCCGATCTACCGGACGACTCGCCGTTCCCGGCGCCCATCGTGAGCAACGTCGTGCCGTGGATCGGGCGACACTCCGGCCGCGGGTGGGCCAGCGAGGAAACCGACATCAAGCACGAGCTGCGTCATGTGCTGCAGCTGCCGAACCTCAAGGTGGCGGTGACGTGCGTGCAGATCCCGATCGTCACGACCCACATGTCGACGCTGCACGTCAGTTTCGACAAGAAGGTGACGCCGAGTGACGCTCGTCGTGCCATTACCGAGGGCGCGAACGGCGCCATCGTCATGCCCGACGAGGAGGGCGTCGACTGGCCCACGCCCGTCGACGCGATCGGTACCGACCCGGTGTGGGTGGGGCGCGTGCGGCAGGTGGAGAACAACCCGCACACGCTCGACTTCATCGTCTGCGGCGACAACATCCGCAAGGGCGCTGCGCTCAACGCGCTGCAGCTGGCCGAGATGCTCATCGGCGTGGGCCCGTACGCCGTGCGTGAGGACGACGGAGCGCCGACGGCTCACTGAGCGGCGTCGCTCGCAGGTACAACCGCGTCAGGTCAGGTCAGTCTCCGGCGTTCGACCGAGTTGCCGTTCGAGTGAGCGCTGACGCCACAGTTGCCAGAACACGAACGGGGCGAGCGCGAGAACGATCACGGCCAGTGCGTCCCGCAGACCGAAGCTCTCGCCGCCGGCGACGGTGGTCACCAGGCTGAAAAGCATGACGAGAGGGCCGAGCACCAGTGTGATTGCGGTCAGTCGCCGCGAACCGCGCTCCTCGAGGAGCACGGCGCGCTGAAGGTCGCGCTCATGCGGATCGTCGAGCCTGCGACCCGCGTGCGTTGCCCTCATGATGCGCTTGCGTTCTGCGGTGGGCATCGCGTCGCGTTCACCGAGCAACCGCGACGCCTCCATCCGCGTCATCTCGCGGGGTGGGGTGGTGCCGTTCTCGACGGTCATCTGAAGTACTCCTTCGTCAGCCCGAGCTTGCGCTCGAGGGCGTTCCGGCCAGCACCTTCTCGGTGGGTGAAAGCGGCCACGCCCATCATGCTTACGAAGGCGATCCACGCGGGGACGTCGGTCGGGTCCAGAGCGACGCGCCCGACCTGCAGCACCGCGAGGACGAGGAACACCCAGCGAGCCCAGATGCGCCACCAGCGGGCCTTTCCGAGAAGAGCGATCTGAGTGCGCAGATCGTCGGGGTCCGTGAGCACCTCACCGCGATTCAAGGCCCGGTTGATGCGGCCTTTCGTCGCGCTGTCCGCGCACGTGAATTCGTACTGAAGCGTGGCGATCTCGCCCTTGGACAACTGGGGGAGATTCGGTGGGGCGTCTCGCATGCCTCGACCATAGGCCCACGTCCTCGCTCAGAGCAGGCCCCCGTCCAGAGACTGCGGTTCGAGGTGCGCCTCCCATAACGTCACGTTCTCGCATCTCAAATAGGAGATATGGGCGTGCGAGCGTACTCTCGACGGGTGAGAATGGCCGACCGTGACGGCCTCGGGGCGCTGCGAGCCCGAGGCATCTTCGTCGCGCTTCTGAGTTTCGTCGCAGCGATCCTGTTCGCCGGAGCGGCTGCTCCCGCAGCCCACGCCGCGGAGAACGACCAGCTGCCGAAGACGCTGCGCGTCGGCACCGAGGGTGTCTACCCGCCGTTCAGCTTTCACAAGGGTGGCGAACTGACGGGCTACGACGTCGATTACTTCCGCGAGGTCGGTAAGCGCCTCGGCGTGAAGGTGCAGTTCGTCGAGACGCCCTGGGATTCGATGTTCGCCGGCCTCAACTCGGGCCGCATCGACATCATCGCCAACCAGGTGACGAAGAACGAAGAGCGCATCGCCCAGTACGACCTGTCGTCGCCCTACGTCACGACCACGGGTGTCGTCGTGACCAAGAAGAGCGACAACAGCGTCAAGAAGCTGGCGGACCTCAAGGGCAAGAAGTCGGCCCAGAACATCACCTCGGACTGGGCCAACACGGCGAAGGGCGCCGGCGCGAACATCGTGTCGGTCGAGGGCATGGACAAGGCCGCCGCTCTCGTCGAACAGGGGCGGGCGGACGCCTTCGTCAACGACGAACTGGCCGTGAAGTACTACCTCGCCACGCACCCGAACTCGGATCTGAAGATCGCCCTGACGACCGAGGACAAGAGCGAGTCGGTCTTCACTGCCCGCAAGGACACGAACATCACTCCGGCCGTCAGCAAGGTCATCGACCAGATGGAAGCTGACGGCACGTCGAAGAAGCTCTACGACAAGTACTTCACGACGAAGGCCACCGGTCAGTCGACGTGGGACGTCATCAAGGAGAACTTCGGCTCGATGCTCCTGGCAACGGTCAAGGTGACGATCCCGCTCACCGCCGTCGCGTTCGTCGTCGGCCTCGTGCTCGCGCTTGGCGTCGCCCTCGCACGTCTCAGTTCAAACGCTGCCATCTCCTGGCTGGCCCGCGCGTTCATCTCGATCTTCCGCGGGACGCCGCTGCTCGTGCAGTTGTTCATCATCTTCTTCGGCCTGCCGGAGCTCGGCCTCAAGCTCAACCCGTGGATCTCGGCCGGGATCGCCCTGTCTCTCAACGTGGCTGCCTACGCCGCCGAGATCATCCGCTCGGCGATCCTGTCGGTGCCCAAGGGGCAGTGGGAGGCCGCGGAGACGATCGGCATGAGCCGCTCCACGGCACTCAAGCGCATCGTCCTGCCGCAGGCGTCACGCGTTGCTGTTCCGCCGCTGTCGAACACGCTCATCTCGCTCGTCAAGGACACGTCGCTCGCCGCGACGATCGGCGTGACCGAGGTGTTCCACCAGTCGCAGATTGCGGCCGCTCCGACGGGCAAGTTCCTCGGTCTCTACATCACGGCTGCACTCATCTACTGGGTTCTCTGCTTCGTCCTCAGCATCGTGCAGACGAGGCTCGAAGACCGACTCGGAAGGCACGTGGCCCGATGACCGAACACACGACCACCCAGGCGACCGGCCCCCTCGTCGAGATCACCGGTCTGCGCAAGGCCTTCGGTGGCACCACGGTGCTGCGCGACATCGACTTCACGGTGCCCAAAGGCTCGGTGACGGTGCTCCTCGGACCGTCCGGTTCGGGCAAGACGACGGTGCTGCGCTCGCTCAACGTGCTCGACCTGCCGGACGCCGGCGTCGTGCGCATCGGCGACGCAAGCGTCGACTTCTCGGCGGTGACGCGGGGACGTGACGGCCGCGCCCGCGGCGAGTCGGCCAAGAGCGTCGCCGCACTGCGCCGTCAGAGCGGAATGGTCTTCCAGCAGCACAACCTCTTCCCGCACAAGAGCGCGCTCGAGAACCTCATCGAGGGCCCGGTCGTCGTGCAGGGTGAGCCGGTGCGCGAAGCCGAGGAGCGCGGACGGGAACTGCTCGCCAAGGTCGGCCTGGCCGACCAGGCGGACAAGTACCCGTACCAGCTCTCGGGCGGTCAGCAGCAGCGCGTCGGCATCGCCCGGGCGCTCGCCCTGCGACCCGAGCTGCTCCTCTTCGACGAGCCGACATCGGCCCTCGACCCCGAACTCGTCGGGGGAGTGCTCTCCGTCATGCGTGAACTCGCCGACGAAGGGCGCACGATGTTCGTCGTCACGCACGAGATCCGCTTCGCCCGCGACGTGGCCGACCAGGTGCTCTTCATGGATGGCGGCGTCGTCGTCGAGCGCGGAACGCCCGCCGAGGTCATCGACGCCCCGCGGATGGAGCGCACGCAGACGTTCCTCAAGCGCATCCTCGACCCACTCAGCTGACGCTGCGCTGGTACGCGAACGCCCCGACCCTGCTCGAACGAGCGGAGTCGGGGCGTTCGCCGGTGCCAGAGGATCAGAGGCCCTCGGTGCTGGCCGTGTCCGGGCCGCCGCCCGGACGCGAGCGCTTGAGCTCGTAGAACGACGTCACCGGGGCGAGCGTGGAAAGGCCGTCCCAGATGGCGAGGCCCTCCTCCTCGTTCGGCATCGCGTTGAGGACGGGGCCGAAGTAGCCGCGGCGCTCGCCGTCGTCGTCGGTGAAGACGATGACCGGAACGCCGGTGTCGTCGCCGACGGCGTCGAGCGCGGACTGCATCTCGCTCTCGAGGTGGGCGTCCCACGACGTGTCCTCCGCGGCCTTCGCCAGGTCGGCGGGCAGACCGGCGTTGGAAAGGACCTCGGTGACGAGGGCGTCGTCGAACTCACGGCCAGCGGTGTGCACCTCACGGCCGAAGGCCGAGTACAGGTCGATCGTCGAGGCGCCCTGCTCCGCGGCCGCAGCGATGATGCGGTGAACGCGGTGGCTGCCACGGTGACCCTCGGAGTGCGGGTTCTCGTTGGGGCCGTTCTCGTCCAGTTCGTCGTTCTTGATGGCGAGGCTGAACGGGCGCCACGTGATCTCGAGGTCGCGCTGCTTCTCGACCTGGAGGAGCCAACGGCTCGTGATCCAGCAGAAGGGGCACGAAGGGTCGA
Source organism: Dermacoccus sp. PAMC28757 (assembly GCF_014302635.1). Taxonomy (NCBI): domain Bacteria; kingdom Bacillati; phylum Actinomycetota; class Actinomycetes; order Micrococcales; family Dermacoccaceae; genus Dermacoccus; species Dermacoccus sp. PAMC28757. Next base: position 1,020,515 of record NZ_CP060292.1, read on the forward strand.
AGTAGAAGTCGATGCGCTGCATGCTCGTGAGACTAGCAACGCCGGCTGAACGTGCCGACCGCTCTAAGCCTGTGAGCTTTGGCCCGATCTGTGAGCTGCGCAGCTCACACACCGGACCGCAACTCACATGTCGAGGTGAGCCACTGTCAGCGGAAGGCCGGCTCGCCCGTCAGTGCGTTGCCGATGACGAGCTGGTGCACCTCGCTCGTGCCCTCGTACGTCATGACGGACTCGAGGTTGCCGGCGTGACGGATCGGCGAGTACTCGGTGGAGATGCCGTTCGCGCCGAGGATCGTGCGGCACTCGCGCGCCACGGCAATGGCCTCGCGGCAGTTGTTGAGCTTGCCGAGGCTGATCTGCTCGGGCGTGACGCCGTCGCCGTCCTTGAGGCGCCCGAGGTGCAGCGCGAGAAGCATGCCCTTGCTCACCTCGAGCGTCATGTCGGCGAGCTTGCCCTGCGTCAGCTGGTAGCCGCCGAGCGGCTTGCCGAAGACCTTGCGCGACTCGGCGTAGTCGATGGCGGTCTCGAGGCTGTCGCGGGCCGCGCCGATCGATCCGAAGACGATGCCGAAACGCGCCTCCGACAGGCAGGAGAGCGGGCCCTTGAGACCGCGCACCTCGGGGAAGACCGCGTCGGCGGGCAGGCGGACGTCGACGAGCGACAGCTCGGCGGTCACCGAGGCACGCAGCGACATCTTCTTCGTCACCTCGGTGGCCGTGAAGCCGGGAGTGTCGGTGGGCACGACGAAGCCGCGGATCTTGTCGTCCGTCTGCGCCCAGACGACGGCGACGTCGGCGACGCTGCCGTTCGTGATCCACATCTTCGTGCCGTTGAGCACCCAGTCGTCGCCGTCGCGCTTGGCGAAGGTGCGCATGCCGCCGGGGTCGGAACCGAAGTCCGGCTCGGTCAGGCCGAAGCACCCGATGGCCTCGCCCGCGGCCATGCGGGGCAGCCACTCGTTCTTCTGCTCCTCGCTGCCCCAACGCCAGATCGCGAACATCGCGAGGCTGCCCTGCACCGACACGAGCGAGCGGATGCCGGAGTCGGCCGCTTCGAGCTCGTGGCAGGCGATGCCGTACGTCGTCGCCGTCGAACCCGCACAGCCGTAGCCCTCGAGGTGCATGCCGAGCAGACCGAGATCGCCGAGGCCCTTCGCCAGTTCACGCGCAGGCACGGTGGCCTCGTCGTACCAGGTCGGCAGGTGCGGGCGCACCTGGTCGTCGCAGAAGCGACGCACGAGGGCCTGCACCTCACGCTCGTCCTCGGTGAGCAGACCGTCGATGCCGAGGAGGCGGTTGAGCTGGGGGTTGCGCGAGAAGTCACTCATGAATCCATCGTGCCTCACCTCACCTCGACGCCGCGGCGGACTTCTTCGCCCGATTGGTGTTACACCCTTGTCACGAGCGTTGGTGAAACGTAATACTTGGACCGTGAGTGAGACCGCGAGTGCCGAGGCCTGGGTGCGCGACCTGCGTCCTCTCAGCGCGCGCTCCGCTGCCCTCAGCCTGCTGCTCGGCGCGGAGCCGCCCGAGCTTCGCGGCGCCGACCTCGTGCGTCTCGGGGAGACCTTCGGCATCAGTGGCCCGACGATGCGCGTCGCGCTGTCGCGGCTCGTCGCCGCCGGTGAACTCACGACGGCCGACGGCGTCTACGCCCTCACCGACCGGCTCGCCGCGCGCCAGAAGGCGACGCTCGCGCAACTCGCCCCGGCGACAGAACCATTCGACGGCGGGTGGGTGACGGCCGTGGTCGTCGGGGCCGGCAGTCGAAGCGCGAGCGATCGGGGAGAGCTGCGTCGGGCCATGAGCGCGGCGCGCTTCGGTGAACTGCGTGAGGGCGTGTGGATGCGCCCGGACAACCTGACCGGGGCCCGCGTCGAGCGCGACGAACTCGTCCACCTCACTGCCATTCCCGATGGCGGTGAAGTGGCCGCGAAGGCCCTCGTCGCCCGCTTGTGGAACCTCGACGAGTGGGCCGCTCGCGCCGAGGCACTCGTCCGCGCCTTCGAGAACCCCGACGTCGACGAGGCCACGCGTCTCGCCGTGGCTGCGGCCACCGTCCGCCATCTGCGCAGTGACCCGATGCTGCCCGAGAGCCTGGCCCCGAAGAACTGGCCGGCGCAGCGTCTGCGTCGCACGTACGACGCCTACCGCGCCGAACTTCGCCGCACCGTCGGCCTCAGCCCCCACCCCTACGCCGCCGCCTGATCCGAACGAGGAGAGACCATGCAGACCCACGAGGTGCTCAACCAGTCCACGCCGCTCGAGGACTACAACCCGGCGGCCTACCCCGTGCTGCGCGAAGCGCTCGAACGGGCGGATGCGGGCGAGTCGCTCGCCGAACTCGACGAGGTCGGTGCGCTCGCCGGTTCGAGTGAGGCACTGCGCTGGGGCGACCTCGCCGAGCGCAACGTGCCGCGGCTGCACACGCACGACCGGTTCGGCAACCGCATCGACGAGGTCGAGTACGACCCGGCCTACCACTCGCTCATGGAGCACGCGACGCGCTTCGGCCTCCACGGGGCGCCGTGGGCCAGCGACGACCCGAACGCGCACCTCGTGCGCGCGGCGAAGTACTCGGCCTGGATCACCGCCGACGCCGGGCACGGCTGCCCGATCACGATGACGTACGCCGCCGTCCCCGCACTGCGCGCCGACGAGGAACTGGCCGCGCGCTACACGCCGCTGCTCACGGCCCGCGGCTACGACCCGAACCTCGCCTACGCGCCGACGAAGCCCGGAATCATCGCCGGAATGTCGATGACGGAGAAGCAGGGCGGCTCCGACGTGCGCGCCAACACGACGAGCGCCACACCGCAGCCCGACGGCACCTACCGCCTCGTGGGCCACAAGTGGTTCACGTCGGCCCCGATGTCGGACATCTTCCTCACGCTCGCCCAGGCACCCGGCGGCATGACCTGCTTCGTCGTGCCGCGCGTGCTCGAGGACGGATCGCGCAACCCGATCCGCATCCAGCGCCTCAAGGACAAGCTCGGCAACCACTCCAACGCGAGCAGCGAGATCGAGTACGAGAACGCCGTCGCCTACCGCCTCGGCGACGAGGGCCGCGGCGTCCGCACCATCATCGAGATGGTCAACGTGACGCGCCTCGACTGCGTGATCGGCAGCGCGACGATCATGACGCAGGGCATCCAGCGCGCCGCCCACCACGTCACGCACCGTGCGGCGTTCGGCAAGTCGCTCATCGATCAACCGCTCATGCGCAACGTCATCGCCGATCTCGAGATCGAGGCCGAGGCCTCCCTGACGGTGGCGCTGTGGCTCGCAGGCCTCACTGACAAGGCCCACGCCGGCGACGAGCGCGCGGCCATGCTGCGCCGCATCGGTCTCGCCGTGAGCAAGTACTACGTGTGCAAGCGCGGGCCGTCGCACGCCGTCGAGGCGCTCGAGTGCTTCGGTGGCAACGGCTACGCAGAGGACTCGCGGATGCCGCGCCTGTTCCGTGAGTCGCCGCTGCTGTCGATCTGGGAGGGAAGCGGCAACGTCGCCGCGCTCGACACGTTGCGCGCCATCGCCCGTCAGCCCGAGTCGCTCGAGGTTCTCTTCGACGAACTCGACGCCGCTGCCGGAGGCGACGCCCACTTCGACGCCTACGTCGCCGAGCTCAAGAACGAGTTCGCCGACACCGGCGAACTCGAGTACCGGGCACGCACCGTCGTCGAACGCCTCGCACTCGCGCTGCAGGGCTCGCTGCTCGTGCGTTTCGGTCACCCGGCAGTGGCCGACGGCTTCACCGGCTCGCGCCTCACCGGCGTCGCAGGCAACGCGTTCGGCACCCTCGGACGCGGCATCGACACCGCGGCGATCATCGAGCGGGCGACGCCGAAGGTCTGACGCTTAGGCTCACACCATGCGAATTGCGGTGATGCAGGCGAACGCGAACGTCGGGGATCAGGCGGCCAATCTGCGGGCGATCGACGAGGCCGCTGCGCGGGCGGCCGGTGACGGCGCCGACGTCCTCGTCACGCCGGAGCTGTTCGTCAGTGGGTACGCGCCGCTGCTGCTGCGCACCGTCGATCCCGACGCCGAGCACGGCATCCTCACGGAGCTGGGACGCATCGCGAAACACCGCAAAGTGGCACTCGTCGCGAGCTACCCGCAGGTCGAGGAACTCTCCGAGAACAAGCGACGCCAGTACATCGGCGCCGTGCTCTTCGACGCGAACGGTGAACTCGCGCTGACGTACCGCAAGGTGCACCTGTTCGGCGACGACGAACCGCGGGCCTTCGCCTGCTCCGAGGCCCCGCCGACGACGGTGGAGCTCGCGGGTCTGCGGGTGTCACTGCTCATCTGCTTCGACGTCGAGTTCCCCGAGGCCGTGCGCGCCGCCGCCGTGGCCGGGGCCGACGTCGTCCTCGCACCGACGGCGCTCGCGGCCGGCTTCGATGACGTACCGCAGGTTCTCCTACGCGCCCGCGCCCTCGAGAACGGCGTCGCGCTGGCCTACGCCAACCACACGGGGGAGGAGGACGGGCTCGTGCTCGGTGGCGGCAGCGTCATCGTCGGGCCCGACGGCGGTCTGCTCGCGGAGGGCGACGACGCACCCCGCATCATCCTCGGCGACGTGACGCGCGACGACATCGACGCCGCTCGCCGTGAGGTGGACTACCTCGGCCGTCGCCGCCCGACGACGTACGCCGCCTGGGAGCGCGACGGCTGAGCTTCTCGGACCTCACATTCGAACAGGTTGAAGACGATGGTTGCTTTCGGAGCAACGTCCGTCGCCTCCTTGTGGCATCGTGGGTTCGCGCGGATCGGCAGTCGACCGCCGAAGGGGTGAAGGTGACATGACAGCAGTGACCGAGTTTCCGAGTGACGGGGCCGCGAAGCAGCCTCCGATCACGATGCTGAACCCTGATTTCCCCTTCAGCTACGACCACTTCCTCGCACACCCTGCCGGCCTCGGCAGCGTGCCCGAGGAGATGTACGGCACCGAGGTTGCCGTCGTCGGTGGCGGTGTCTCGGGCCTCGTCGCGGCCCTCGAACTCATGAAGATGGGCCTCAAGCCCGTCGTCTACGAAGCCGACCGCATCGGCGGGCGCCTGCGCTCGGAGAGCTTCGCCGCCGCGAAGGACGTCACGGTCGACCTCGGCGGCATGCGCTTCCCCGAGTCGAGCAAAGCGCTCTACCACTACATCGACATGGTCGGCCTCGAGACGGAGGCGTTCCCCAACCCGCTCTCGGAGGTCACGCCGAGCACCGTCGTCGAGCTGGGCGGCGTGAAGCACTACGCCGAGACACCCGCCGACCTGCCCGAGTTCTTCACCCACGTGGCCGACGCCTGGCGCGCCGCGGTCGAGGACGACGCGCAGTTCCTCGAGATGCAGACCGCCATCCGTGAGCGAGACGTGCCCACGATCAAGCGCATCTGGAACGAGCTCGTGCCGCGCATGGACGAGCAGACGTTCTACGGCTTCATCGCGGCGAGTGACGCGTTCAAGAAGGCGGGTTTCGCGGCGCGCGAGGCGTTCGGCCAGGTCGGGTTCGGCACGGGTGGTTGGGACACCGACTTCCCCAACTCCATCCTCGAGATCCTGCGCGTCGTCTACACCGACGCCGACGACCGTCACCGCCGCATCCTCGGTGGCGCCCAGCGTCTGCCGGAGGGGCTGTGGGCGTACGAGCCGGCCGAGATGAAGCACTGGCCGGCCGGCACGTCGCTGCGGTCGCTGCACAACGGAGCTCCCGCGGGGGAGGTGCGCCGCATCCGCCGCGCGGAGAACGGCGACATCGAGATCTCCGAACGCTGGGGCCGCAAGGCGACGTACAAGGCGGCCATCACGAGCTGCCAGTCGTGGCTGCTGTCGACGCGCATCGACACCGAGGAGGCCCTGTTCTCCCCGGAGATGTGGATGGCGCTCGAACGCTCGCACTACATGCAGAGCTCGAAGACGTTCGTCATGGTCGACCGGCCGTTCTGGAAGGACAAGGACCCGAAGACCGGCCAGGACGTCATGTCGATGACGCTCACCGACCGCCTCAACCGCGCCACGTACCTGCTCGACGACGGCCCGGACAAGCCTGGCGTCATCCTGCTGTCGTACACGTGGAACGACGACGCGATGAAGTGGCTGTCGCTCGACGCGACGCAGCGCATGGAGCTCATGCTGCACTCGCTCGCGCAGATCTACCCGGACGTCGACATCGCGAGCCACGTCGTCGGGCAGCCGATCACGGTGTCGTGGGAGTCGGACCCGAACTTCATGGGCGCGTTCAAGGCGAACCTGCCGGGGCACTACCGCTACCAGCAGCGGCTGTTCACGCACTTCGCGAAGGACGACCTGCCCGAGCACCAGCGCGGCCTCTTCCTCGCGGGCGACGACATCTCGTGGACGGCCGGCTGGGCCGAGGGCGCCGTGCAGACGGGCCTCAACGCCGTCTGGGGTGTCATGAAGCATCTCGGCGGCGAGTGCAGCCCGGAAAACCCCGGACCGGGCGAACTGCTCGGCGAGTACGGCCCGATCAGCCTGGACTGAAACCGAATTCGGACGGTCTCCCTCGGTGGAACAGCGAACGGGTAGGGTTTCGCGCAACTCAACTCGGGACGAGAGGCGCGCATGAAGTCGCTACCGGTTCAAGGCCTGCGCGAGAGCGTGGCCGTCGGCGCGCGCCTGCGTAACGCCCGCCTGGCCCGCCGCTACACGCTGGAGCAGACGGCTCAGCTCGCCGGCATGACGAAGGGTTTCCTCTCCCGGGTGGAGCGCGACCTGACGTCGCCGTCCGTGGCGTCACTCGTCACGCTGTGTCAGGTGCTGCAGATCGACGTCGGCTCGCTGTTCACGGCGCCGCGCACGTCGCTGGTGCGGCTCGAGGAGGCCTCGCCCGTCGACCTGGGCGGAAACGGCATCGACGAGCGCCTCGTGACGAGCCGCGAGGAACGTGCCGTGCAGGTGCTGCGCGCGGTCATCGCGCCGGGAGGCGCGGGAGAGAACGAGCTCTACGCCATCGACTGCGACGTCGAGGTGTGGCACGTCGTCACCGGCCGACTCGAGGTGCGTATGCACGACGAGACCTTCGAAGTGGGCGAGGGCGACACGCTCACCTTCCCCGGCCGCGAGCCGCACACGTGGCGCAACCTCCACGACGAGGAGACGCTCGTCCTCATGACGCTCGTGCCCGACAGCCGCTGATCGTCCCCACATGCGCGACATGCCGCGCTTGTGGGGAAATCTGCGCACGAGAACGCCCCATGGGCGCGACATGTCGCACTCATGGGGCCTTCTTGGCGTCGATTACCAGGTCTGGCGCTTGGCCTTGCGCTTGTGCGATGTCAGCAACAGGTAGGCACCGAGGGCCGGGACGCCGACGAAGATGGCCATGCCGATGAACCAGCCGATCGTGTAGGCCGCGCCGCTTCCGTAGGGCGGGTTCTGGGCCGTCGAGCCCAACGCACCCAGTGCGATGATGCCGGCGACGATGGCGAGGATGATGCCGAACGTCGTCGCGACGCCACTGCGCTTCGGCGCCATCTGGCCGTACGGCTGCTGGCCGTACTGCTGGCCGAACTGCTGCGGCTGCTGGTAGCCGCCGTACGGAGGCTGCTGCGGCGCGCCGTAGCCCTGCTGGCCGTACCCGCCAGGCTGCTGGAGGTTCTGCGCACCGTAGGCGCCGGTCTGCCCGCCGTACTGCTGAGGGTTCTGACCCTGCTGCGGGTCGCCGTAAGGGTTCGGATTCTGGGTCATGCATCAAGCAAACGGCGCCCGGCGGTGAGATGCAAGTCACCGTCGGGCGCCGTTCGACGCGTTCGCCTCGATCAGGAGGTGCGAACACCTTCCGTCTCGATGCGACCGCTGACGCGAGCGTCCCACGCCTCGCGCACCTCGGGGCGCACGGGCTTCGTCGCGAGCGAGACCGCGACGAACGTGACGAGGGAGGCGAGCAGGCCGAAGTAGATCGGCTTGTTGTCGAGGATGCCGAGCAGCGGGTCGCCCAGCTGAACAGCGAGAACGGCCATCGTGCCGAGCGTGACCACGGTGCCGACGATCATCGACGCCGCAGCGCCCTGGCCGTTGCCACGCTTCCACACGAAGCCACCGAGGATCGCGATGAGCAGACCACCTACGAGGATGTCGTACGCGATCGTCAGGGATGCGACGACGATGTCCCCGCCGGCCTTGAGGGAGCTCATCCACGCCGCAATGGCGATGATGACGATGCCCAGGCCGAGCACCCAGGTGCGGTTCTCGCGGATGTTCTTGTCGCTGTGCGGGTCCTCGGCCGACTCACCGGTGGCCTTGGCCTTGCCGGTGATCATCGGCACGACGTCGTTGCGGGCCACGGTCGCGGCGGCGATGAGCGCGCCGGACGCGGTCGACATCATGGCGGCGACGGCGGCGGCGAGCACGAGACCGCCGATGCCGGCGGGCAGGATCTTGTCGGCCACCTCGGCGTAGACGTCGTCCTTCACCTTGATCTTGTCGCCCAGCGAGGCGTGGGCCGCCATGCCGATGACGGCGCCGGCCGCACCGTAGAAGATGCAGTAGATGCCGGCGGCAGCGCCACCCCAGCGAGCGACCTCGGGGGAGCGGGCCGTGAACACGCGCTGCCAGATGTCCTGGCCGATGAGGAGGCCGAGGGTGAAGACGACGAACCAGGTGAGGATCGTCTGCGGGTCGGCGCCGAAGTTCTTGTCGCCGACGAGGTTGAACGCCTGGTCACCCATGCGCTCACGGATGCCGTCGAAGCCGCCGGCCTTGCTCAGCGTGAACGGCAGCATGAGCGCGAAGATGCCGATCGTCTTGATGATGAACTGCACCTGGTCGGCCAGCGTGATCGACCACATGCCGCCGATGACGGAGTAGACGAGCACGACGCCACCGCCGACGACGATGCACAGCCAGCGGTCCCAGCCCAGGAGAACGTGGAGGACGGTTGCGTAGGCGCCCGTCGACGTCACCGAGAGGAAGATCGTGTAGGCCAGCATGACGATGCTGGACGCGCCGGTGGCCTTGTGGCCGTAGCGCAGGTCGAGCATCTCGCTGACGGAGTAGACGCGCAGCTTCTGGATCGTGCCGGCGAACAGGAGCGAGAGCAGCAGAACACCGACGCCGATGGCGACGACGAGCCACATGCCCGACAGGCCCATCTTGTAACCCAGGCCGACACCGCCGACGGTGGAGGCGCCACCGAGCACGACGGCCGCCATCGTTCCGGTGTAGAGGAAGTAACCGAGGCGACGCCCGGCGACGAGGTAGTCCGAACTGTTCTTGGTGCGCGAGCGACCCCAGAACCCGAACGCCAGCATGGCGACGAGATACAGGACGACGATCGCGAGGTTGAGGTCCACGGAAAGGGCCTCCTTCGCTGGATGGGTGGCACGGCACGGTGTGTCGTCTGCGTCACATGGAGTGGGGGTTCGACCAATGTAAGAGATCGACTCTTAACAAACAACGGATTCCCCTGGGTAAACACGTCCGTTAACCTGATTGTGATCGAACGCACGTTACCTGGGCGTCGCCCGATAACCCGGGCCGACCCAAGGAGCTCACGACATGGACCACCCCCGCGTCGAGACGAACGGCCGCATCGGCCCGGTCAACGCCGCCCTCACCCCGCGCTACGCGGGCCTGGGCACCTTCGCGCGCCTGCCGCGCATCGAGGACGTGTCCAAGGCGGACGTCGCCGTCGTCGGCATGCCCTGGGACTCGGGCGTCTCCTACCGCCCCGGTGCGCGCTTCGGTGCGACGCACGTGCGTGAGAGCTCGCGCCTCCTGCGTCCGTTCAACCCCGCGCAGTCGGTCTCGCCGTTCGCGGAGCTGCAGGTCGCCGACGCCGGTGACGTGGCACTCAACCCGTTCAACATCGACGAGGCGCTCAAGACGGCCGAGGAGGCCGCGGCGCAGTTCGTCAGCGACGACACGTCGCTCATCACGATCGGCGGCGATCACACCCTCGCCCTGCCGCTGCTGCGCGCGCACGCCAAGAAGCACGGCCCCGTCGCGCTGTTGCACTTCGACGCCCACCTCGACACGTGGGACACCTACTTCGGCGCCGAGTACACGCACGGCACGCCGTTCCGTCGCGCGTTCGAGGAAGGCATCATCGACTCCTCGGGCGTCTGCCACGTCGGCACCCGCGGCCCGCTCTACGGCACGCAGGACCTCGAGGACGACGCACGCTTCGGCTTCGGTGTCGTGACGAGCAACGACGTCGTGCGCATGGGTGTCGACGAGGTCGTCGGCTTCCTGCGTGAGCGCGTGGGCGACCGTCCGCTGTACGTCTCGCTCGACATCGATGTTCTCGACCCGGCCCACGCGCCCGGCACCGGAACGCCCGAGCCGGGCGGTCTGACGTCGCGCGAGCTGCTCGAGATTCTGCGCGGCCTGCGCGGCACGAACCTCATCGGCGCCGACGTCGTCGAGGTCGCCCCGCCGTACGACCACGCCGAGCTCACGGGCCTTGCCGCCGCGAACGTCGTGTACGAGTACATGTCGCTGCTCGCCCTCGGCAAGGACGCCCCCGCGGGCGGCCCGGCCTACGGCGAGTCCAACACGACCTACGGGGAGAACAAGTGAGCGAACAGATCCGTTCGACGGCGGCAGGGGAAGCCGCTCCGAAGATCCGCAACGGTGGCGACCTCGTCGTCGAGACGCTCGAGGCGCTCGGCACGACGACCGTGTTCGGCATCCCGGGCCAGCACGCGCTGGGCCTGTTCGACGCGCTGCGCCGTTCGGGGCTGCACTTCATGAGCAGCCGCGTCGAGAACAACGCTGCTTTCGCGGCCGACGGGTACTCGCGCGTCTCGGGCAAGCCGGCGGCGCTCTTCCTCTCCACCGGCCCCGGCGCGTTGACGGCGCTTCCGGGTCTGCAGGAGGCGTACGCCACCTCGGTTCCGATGGTCGTCGTCGCGTCGCAGGTGCCGGTCTCCGGCCTCGGCGGCGCGCGTCGCGGCATGCTTCACCAGCTCGACGAGCAGCGTCGCGCCGCCATCGACGTCACGAAGTCTCAGCGCACGGTGACGCACCACGCCGCCATCCCGACGGCCATCGAGTCGGCGTGGCTGGAAGCGATGACCTACCCGCGTGGGCCGGTCTGGGTCGAGGTGCCGCAGGACGTCCTGCTCGCCAAGACGGAGATCCCGCCGATCCGCACGGCCAACGCCTCCCCGACGCCCGAGGGGCCGCGCCCCGAACTCGTCTGGGCCGCAGTGCAGTTGCTCGCTTCGGCGAAGCGTCCCGCCATCGTCTCCGGTGGTGGTGTGCGCCGCGCCGGTGCGGAGAAGGCGCTGCTCACCCTCGCCGAGAAGCTCGACGCCCCCGTCGTCTGCTCGCCGGGCGGCAACTCGGGCTTCCCCGTCGAGCACCCGCTGTCGATGGGGTCGTGGGTCGAGGACCGTGCGGTCACCGACCTGCTCGCCGACGCCGACGTCCTGCTCGCCGTCGGCACGTCGCTCGGTGAGGTGACGTCGAACTACTTCACGCTCGAGCCGTCCGGCAAGCTCATCCACGTCGACGCCGAGCCGCGCGTGCTCGAGTCGAACCACCCCGCACTCGGTATCGCGTGTGACGCGAAGGCCGCGCTCGAGGCGTTCGTTTCGGCTTACCCCTCGCAGCCGACGGAAGGTCGCGAGTCGGGCGCCGAGCGGGCCGCGGAGGCGCGCAAGGCCATCGTCGAGCGCCTCGACGGGCAGGACCTCGCGCACGAGCGCGCGTTCATGGACGCCATCCGTGCAGGCATCCCCGACAATGTGCCGACGTTCTGGGACATGACGATCGCCGCCTACTGGGGCTGGAACTGCTGGGACGGCCGCACCGGCGGCTTCCACTCCGGCCAGGGCGCCGGCGGCCTCGGCTTCGCGTTCCCCGCAGCCCTCGGCGGCGCCGTGGCGCTCGCGGAGAAGCGCGGGCTGAAGCTCTCCGACGTCGACGCGGAGTTCTCGGTCGGCGGCAGCGAGCGCGTCGTCGCCGTCGCGGGTGACGGTTCGGCGATGTACTCGATCTCGGAGCTGGCCACCGCTGTGCAGCACGGCATCCCGGTGACGTGGCTCATCGTCGACGACGGCGGCTACGGCATCCTGCGCGAGTACATGGTGGCCACCTTCGGGCAGGCCACCCACACCGGGCTCGCCCGCCCGGACTTCATCACGCTTGCCAAGGCGTTCGGCGTCGAGGCGCAGGAGGTCTCGGTCGGTGACGACGCGGGTTACTCGGAGCTCACCGACGCTCTGCGTGCGACGTTCGACGCGTCGGTCACCGGCCCGCGAGTCATCGTCGTCAAGACGCACCTCGAGATGTTTGCCATGAGCTGACGATCCGTCTCGGGTCGTGCCGCCCGTCGCCTCGCTGATCAGCGGGCGGCGGGCGGTTCGTCGTTGGTGCGGACGTTTGGCGCTGGGCAGGCTTTCCTGCGATTGGGTAGGGGCCGCCTCGGCCCAGCCGAGTGTGACGGCCGACGAGCCGGCCGAGCTGGCGACGGTCGGCGCCCGCTGACGGGAGTCGCTCGTCGTCGCTGGGCAGACTTCCCTGCGGTTGGGTAGTGGTTGCCTCGGCCCAACCGCAGGAAACTCTGCCCAACGGTTGCCGGCACCGCGAGGGCGACCATCGCACCGCACCGAAACGAAACGTCCCCACGTGCGCGAGATGTCGCGCATGTGGGGACGTTTCGTTGTCGACTTTCCCCGATCGCGCGATATCTCGCGCAAGCGGGGAAACCGGCGTCACTCGGACGAGGCGGCCGCCTTGTCGCCGGCGATGCGGATCATCCGGTGGTTGCTGAACTCCTCGAACCCGTACGTGCCGAGCTCGCGCCCGAAGCCCGAGCGCTTCACCCCGCCGAACGGCAACTCGGATGACGAGCCGGGCGGCTCGTTGATCGACACCATGCCCGACTCGAGCTGGTCGGCCACGCGCATCGCGGCGTCGACCGACGCCGAGTGCACCGAGGCGCCCAACCCGAACAGAGTGTCGTTCGCAATGCGTACCGCGTCGGCCTCGTCCTTCGCCTTGTAGACGACGGCGACCGGGCCGAAGATCTCCTCCGACCACGCGCGCATCTCGGGCGTGACGTCCGTGAGGACCGTCGGCGTGACGAACGAACCCGCGTGGTCGGGCCGCGTGCCACCGGTGATGACACGAGCGCCCGCCTGCACGGCGTCGTCGATCTGCGACTGGATGCCCTGGGCCGCGTCCTCGTTGACGAGCGGGCCCACGTCGGTCTTCTCGTCCGCCGGGTCGCCCATGACGAGCGCCTCGACGGCCTCCGAGAAACGCGACACGAACGAGTCGTACGCCTCGTCGCCGATGACGATGAACCGCTTCGCCGCGTTGCACGCCTGCCCCGAGTTCTCGAAGCGCCCGGAAACGCCGTCCGCAACGGCCTTCTCCAGGTCGGCGTCCGGCAGCACGATGCACGGGTCGGAGCCGCCGAGTTCGAGCACGGCCTTCTTGAGGTTGCGCCCGGCGTTCTCGCCGACGGCCGAACCGGCCCGCTCGGAACCGGTGAGCGAAACACCCTGCACACGCGGGTCCTCGATGAGCGAGGCGATTTGCTCGTTCGTCGCGTACAGGTTGGTGTAGACACCCTCCGGCACGCCGGCCTCGCGATAGATTTCCTCGATGACGGCCGCGGAACGCGGGCACTGCGGCGCGTGCTTGAGCAGAATCGTGTTGCCCAACAACAGGTTCGGCGCCGCGAAGCGAGCCACCTGGTAGTACGGGTAGTTCCACGGCATGACGCCGACGATGACGCCGATCGGCTCCTTGCGCATGAACGCGCGCCCGTCCCGCTCGCCCAGGTCGAGCTCGACGTCGGCCAAGGCCTCGGCAGCGTGCTTCGCGTTGAACCGGTGGATGTCACCGGCCAGCCACACCTCACCCGTCGCGTGCGAGGAGGGCTTGCCCATCTCGACGCCGATGATGCGGGCCAGCTCGTCCTGGCGTGCGTCGTAGAGGTCCGCGACGCGGTTCATCACCGCGACCTTCTCCTCGAGCGGGGTGGCACGCCAGGACGCACGCGCCTCGTACGCAGCCTCGAGCGCGGCCTTGACCTGCTCGTCACTCGCCGTCGGGAAGGTCTCCTCGACCTCACCCGTCAGCGGGTTCGTGACCTTGTAGATGGCGTCCGACATCAGATCGTCATTCCCACGTACTTCGTCTCGAGGTACTCGTCGATGCCGTCGAAGCCACCCTCGCGACCGAAGCCGGATGCCTTGACGCCACCGAACGGTGCGGCCGCGTTGGAGATGACGCCCGCGTTGACGCCGACCAAGCCGTACTCGAGCTTCTCGGACACGCGCATGGCGCGAGAGAAGTCGGTGGTGAAGAAGTACGCCGCGAGGCCGTACTCGGTGTCGTTGGCGCGCTTGATGACGTCGTCCTCGTCGGTGAACGTCTGGATCGCGGCCACCGGGCCGAAGATCTCCTCACGCACGATGTCCGACGTCGGCGAGACGTCCGTGAGCACCGTCGGGGCGACGAAGTGACCGCCGGCGGGCACCTCGTCGTCGCCGCACACCTTCGTCGCGCCGTCGCCGACGGCCGACTCGATGAGGCGCTTGACGTTCTTGACGGCCTTCTCGGTGATGAGCGGGCCGACGGTGACGCCCTCGTCCATGCCGTTGCCGACCGTCATCGCCTTCATCTTGGCGGAGAACTTGTCGCCGAACTCCTCGGCCACATCGGCGTGCACGTAGATGCGGTTGGCCGCGGTGCAGGCCTCACCGATGTTGCGCATCTTGGCGGCCATGGCGCCTTCGACGGCGGCGTCGAGGTCGGCGTCGTCGAAGACGATGAACGGCGCGTTGCCACCCAGCTCCATCGAAACGCGCAGCAGCTGCTCGGCGCTCTGCTCGACGAGCTTGCGGCCGACACCGGTGGAGCCGGTGAACGTCAGCTTGCGGGCACGCGGGTCACGGATGAGCGGCTCCATGACGCCACCGGAGTCGGTGGTCGTGATGACGTTGACGACGCCCTTCGGCACACCGACCTCCTCGAGCAGCGCAGCGAGCGCGAGCATCGTCAGGGGCGTCTCCGAAGCGGGCTTGATGACCATGGTGCAGCCGGCCGCGAGGGCCGGGCCGATCTTGCGCGTACCCATGGCGAGCGGGAAGTTCCACGGCGTCACCATGATGCACGGGCCGACGGGCTGCTTCATCGTGAGCAGGCGCGAGGCACCGTTCGGCGCGGGCATGTACGTGCCCGAGATGCGCACGGCCTCCTCGGCGAACCAGCGGAAGAACTCGGAGCCGTACCTCACCTCACCCTTGGCCTCGGCGAAGGGCTTGCCCATCTCGAGGGTCATGAGCGCGGCGAAGTCGTCGGCGCGCTCGGTGATGAGCTCGAACGCCTTGCGCAGCAACTCCGAACGGTCGCGGGCCGGGGTGGCGGCCCACTCGGCCTGCGCCTCGGCGGCCGCGGTGAGGGCGGCGTCACCGTCGGCGGGCGACGCGTCGGCCACCTTCGCGAGCACCTCGCCCGTGGCGGGGTTCGTGACCTCGAGGGTCTTGCCACCCTCGGCGTCACGCCACTCGCCACCGATGAACAGGCCGGTGGGAACCGAGCCGATGAGCTTCTTGACATCAACCATGGAACGAATCTCCTTGTCTGGAGCGAAGAACGAGGTCGGACCTGCCCTTCACGCTAGTGGGCAGGTCCGACAAAAGGGTCAGGAGAGAGCGGAGTCGAACGAGGCCGCGATGATGTCGAGGCCCTCGCCGAGCAGCGCGTCGTCGATGACGAGCGGCGGAAGGAAGCGCAGGACGTTGCCGTACGTGCCGGCTGTCAGGGTGACGACGCCCTCGCTGTTCGACAGGCCTGCGACCTTCTTCGTGAGGTCGGCGTCGGGCTCCTTCGTGCCCGGCTTGACGATCTCGACGGCCATCATGGCGCCGCGGCCACGGATGTCGCCGATGACGTCGTGCTTCTTCGCGATCTCGCCGAGGCGCTCGCGGAAGATCTTCTCGATCTCCTTGGCGCGCGCCGGCAGGTTCTCGCTCTGCATGGTCTCGATGGCGCCGAGCGCACCGGCGCAGGCGACGGGGTTACCGCCGTACGTACCACCGAGGCCGCTGGCGTGGACGGCGTCCATGATCTCGGCGCGGCCCGTCACGGCAGCGAGCGGCAGACCGCCCGCGATGCCCTTGGCCGTCGTGATGAGGTCGGGGACAACGCCCTCGGCCTCGCACGCGAACCAGTCGCCGGTGCGGCAGAAGCCGCTCTGCACCTCGTCGGCGATGAAGACGATGCCGTTCTCGCGGCACCATTCGGCGATCTTCGCGAGCCAGCCTGTCGGCGGCACGATGAAGCCACCCTCACCCTGGATGGGCTCGATGATGACGGCGGCGACGTTCTGCTCGCCGACCTGCGCGTGAACGGCCGAGGTGAATGCCTCGAAGGCGTCCTCGACGATCGTCTCGGGGTTGCCGGGCCAACGGAAGGGGTAGGCCATGGGCATGCGGTAGACGTCCGAGGCGAACGGGCCGAAGCCCTGCTTGTACGGCATGTTCTTGGCCGTGAGCGCCATCGTCAGGTTGGTGCGGCCGTGGTAGGCGTGGTCGAACGCGACGACGGCGGTGCGGCCGGTGTGGTGGCGTGCGATCTTGATGGCGTTCTCGACGGCCTCGGCGCCCGAGTTGAACAGCGCCGAACGCTTCTCGTGATCGCCGGGGGTGAGCTCGTTGAGCTTCTCGCAGACGGCCGTGTACTCCTCGTACGGCGTCACCATGAAGCAGGTGTGAGTGAAGTCGTCGAGCTGGTTCTTGGCCTTCTCGACGACCTTCGGGGCCGAGTTGCCGACGCTCGTGACGGCGATGCCGGAGCCGAAGTCGATGAGCTGGTTGCCGTCGACGTCGACGAGGATGCCGCCGCCCGCACGCTCGACGTACACCGGCAGGCCGATGCCGACGCCCGCGGAGACTGCAGCCTTCGTGCGCTGGTGCAGCTCCTGGCTCTTCGGGCCGGGGATCGAGGTGACGAGCTTGCGCTCCTGGGGGATCTGCGAGGACGTGGTCATCGTCGGCTTCCTCTCGAAGGTTGGGGCCACCGCCGTCGTGCGCGGTGGTGGACACAAGGGTCTGAGGCCAACTCTCGCCGCTCGCACCTATGCTGTCCAATATCAGTTTTCGATGATTGGCATTCCAATCTGGAATGACCCTGCGAGGGGTTCGTCGGCGTGAGGTGAGGGCATGGAACTGCGCGCGGTGCGTTGCTTCGTCGAGGTGGCCGACGCCGGCACGGTGACGGCCGGCGCGGAGCGTCTGGGGGTCGGCCAACCCGCCGTGACGCGGCAGATCCAACAACTCGAACGGCAGTTGAAGATCCGGCTCTTCGACCGTGAGGACGGGCGTCTGCGTCTCACCTCCGCGGGGCGCGACGTGCTGCCCGTGGCGCGCCGACTCCTGCGGCAGGCGGAGGACGTCAGCACTGCCGCCAGGGGAGTGGCGGCCGGTCGGTTGCAGCACGTGCGTCTCGTCGCGCCGGGAACGACGCGTGACGACGTCCTGGCGCCGTGGGTGGCGACGTGGGGCGCGGACGCGCCGTTGCCACGTATCGACGAGGCGCAGGTCGACGGCATCTACCAAACACTGCGACGCGGGGCCGATCTCGTCGTCGCACCTGTCGCGCCGCCGCGGGACTTCGCCTCGAGCATCGTCGCCGAGCTGGGGTTGTGGGCGTACGTGGCGCCGACGCATCCGTGGGCTTCTCGCGAAGGCGTCGACCTCACGGAGTTGGCCGAGGCCGACCTGTTGCTCCTCGAGCGCAGCTTCCACGCGCGGCGCATCTTCGACGCCTCGATGAACGCAGCCGGGCTCGGCGTGGAGCCGACGGCGCAGTTCGGTTCACCCGTCGTGGCGCAGGCCGTCGCGGCATCCGCGCGCGGCGTCTGCGTGCTCACCGACGACCCGCGCTTCGGGCTCGTGCCACTGGCCATCCATGACGACGACGGGCGGGCCCTGACGGTGCGTCTGCACGCCGCGTGGCAACGCGGGCATCACGCTGCAGCGACGCTCGAGCGTCTGGCGGGCGACCTCGCGTCGTTCACCCGCGAGCGCTACGGCCGCGGACGCTGAGGCGACGCCCGCGGGCCGCCGTGCGAGCGAGCTCGTCGGTCGTCACGAACTTCACGCGCGGACGGTCGGCGGCCTCACCGCGTGAGCGCTCGGCGCGGTCGATGGCGCGGGCGCCGCGGGCGTCGGTCGTCGAGATGCCCTTGAGGCGCAACGCATCGCGCAGGGTGTCCCGGGTGCGCTTCGGCGAGACGATGACGCCGCCCGCCACGTCGTCGACGAACGTCTGGACGGTTTCGGCGGCGCACAGCCGGTTCGCGCCGATGCCGCCGCGCGCTCCACGTTTCGCCCAGCCTGTGACGTAGATGCCCGCGCCGTCACGCACGGCACCGGTGGTCACCACGCGCCCGCCCTCGTGGCGGTAGGCGCCGGTGGCTGGGTCGTGGGGGAGCCCGAGCGTCGTCGCTCCCTCGGCGTCCACGTCGTAGCCGAGCGACGTGATGACGACGTCCGCGTCGAGTTGCGCCGGACCGTCAACGCGCTCCACGCGTACGCCGACGTGCCCCCCGTGGTCGACGAATTGTTCGATGCGGGAGCCGAACACGACGGTGATCCGTGCGCCGGCGTGTGGTTCGAACGAGGGAGTCGGTTCCTCGGCGTCGACCAGGCGCACTGTGAGGCCGGGGATGCGGTCCAGGGCTCGGAACTCGGCTTCGGTGTACGCCGCGTGGGCCGCGTCGCCGCGTCCGAGCAGGACGACGTCGTCGAGCCGGTGGACGCGCAGCCAGTCGAGGGTGCGGTCGGCGACGTCGGTGCGGCCCAGCTCGTCGGGAGAGAGCGTGAGCAGGCGCGCGAGGTCGAGCGCGACGTTGCCGGTGCCGACGACGACCGCGCGGCCGAGGTTCGCCTCCGGCAGCGGCGAGGTGTCGAAGCCCGGCACGCCGCCACTCCAGCGGACGACGTCGAGCGCGCTCGTGACGCGTGGCGCGTCCTCGCCGTCGATGCCGAGTCGACGCGCGGCGTCCGCCCCGGTGGCGAGGAACACGGCAGCGAACTGCTCGCCGAGTTCCGCGAGCGTCACGTCGCGCCCGAGTTGAACGCCGCCGAGGAACTCGACGCGCGGGTGGCGCAGCGCGAGGGCGAAGGCGCGCTCGATCTGCTTCGTGTGGGGGTGGTCCGGCGCGACGCCGCTGCGTACGAGACCGCCGGGCGTGAGGTGCTCGTCGATGAGGGTGATGCGCGCTTCGGTGCGCGCGAGCAGTTCGTTGACCGTGTACATGCCGGCGGGGCCGGTGCCGACGACGGCGACGTCGAGATCGTCGGCGACGTGACGTCGCTGCGAAGCAGCGGCACCGCCCGGGTCGGGGCCCGCCTCGTCGGAGCCGGTTGAGCCGCTTGAACCCGAGTAATAGGCGGCATTGATGTCGGCGTAGATCGCGTCGTGCGCGCCGAGGCGGTCGACCGGGAAGATCGCACCGACCGGGCAGGCGTCGGCGCAGGCCCCGCAGTCGATGCACGAGGCGGGGTCGATGTGAAGGATCTCGCTCGTGCCGAAACCCGGCTCACCGGGCGCTGGGTGGATGCAACCGACCGGGCAGACGCGCACGCAGGCGGCGTCGGTGCAGCAACTGTTCGTGATGGCGAAGGGCACGGCGCCTCAGATGACGTGGATGCGCTGGTAGATGCGCACGGCGCGCGACGTGAGGAGGCCGCACTCGTCGAGGAAGTCGACGAGGTGGGTGCACGACGAGCGCAGCATCGAGTGGAAGTGCGTGTTGGCCTTGGCTTCGCGGACGGCGCGGGCCGGGTCGAGGCCGGCGTCGGCGTAGGCCTGCGGGCTGATGAGGGAGCGGACGATGAAGTACGCGACGGTGGCGATGAGGTTGCCGGACGCGCGACGCCGGGCGGCGCTCGCGTTGGCCAGGGACGCGCGCATCTCCTCGCGTGCGAAGTGCATATGGCGCGATTCCTCGAGCACGTGGATCTCGTTGACCTTGCGCACGAGCGGCAGCACGCGCTCGTCGGCCATGACGCCGCGCTGCAGGACGTCGAGGATCTCCTCGGCGACGAGGATCGAGCCGTACGCCCACTCGCCGCCCGCGACGTGGCTGAGCAGGCGCGAGAGGTGCTGCACGTGGGCGGGTGGGTAGTAGCTGGTGCCGGTGATGCGCTCGGAGGCGCGCGCGAACATGATCGAGTGACGGCACTCGTCGGCGATCTCGGTGAGGGTCCACTGGAACTCGGCGTCGTGGTAGCGGCCGAGGAACTGGTCGCGCAGCATCATCTGCTGGAGCACCATCTCGAACCAGATGCCCATGCTCATGACGGAGGCGGCCTCGTGACGCGTGAGGCGCACCTGTTGTTCGGGTGTGAGCTCGTCCCAGTAGTCGGTGCCGAACAGCGAGCTCCACTCGGGCGAGAAGCCGTGCTTGTCGGCGTGCAGGGGCGCGTCCCAGTCGATGTCGACGAGCGGGTCGAAGCTCTTGATCTCGGCGCTGCGCAGGAGGCGTTCACCCACTTCGGTGGGGCCCGTGTCGACGCGGGACGTGTGCGGCGACTGCAGTTGTGCGGTCATCGTGAATCACCTCGGGTGCGGGAGCCGATCTGGATGTGATGCCGGTTACGTCACCGTAGCCCATGGCGGATTCGCGTGCTCCGATTCGCCCATGTACAGTGTGGTGTCGCTGCCGAACGTGTTCGGTGGCGACAATGACGAGAGTCGCGGGGTGTGGCGCAGCTTGGTAGCGCGCGTCGTTCGGGACGACGAGGTCGCAGGTTCAAATCCTGTCACCCCGACATCGTGAAAAAGTCTGAGGGGCTGCACTGATCAGTGCAGCCCCTCAGACTTTCTGTCGTCCCTGCCGTCAGTCGGTGACGCCGGCTGCTTCCAGCAACTCCTGCGCCGTCTCGGTCGCCTCGGGCACGTGGGCGTCCACGAAGCTGACGCGGGTGCGGCGGTCCACGAGATCCCTCGGCAGCCGCGCGCCCTCGTGGGAGATGGCGTACGCGAACTCCGCGCGGGTCGTCGCGCACCCGTCAGCCACCGGCCGCGCCAGGGACGGGTCGACGCACACGAGCTCGTCGAGTTGTGACGCCAGCGTCCCGTACCGGCGCACGTAACGCGGCGTCGCGGAGGAGCGGGCCAGCGCGTCACGCGGTGCAGCGCCGAGCAGCGGCAGCTCTGTCGTGCGGCAGTCGCGCACCTGTGTCGATGTGTCGACGCGCTTCGCGACCGCGTCCACCGCGTCCTCGGCCATGCGCCGGTACGTCGTGAACTTGCCGCCCGTGATCGTGATCGGCCGACCCGGCTCGTCGAGCAGCAGGTGCTTGCGCGACGCGTCCGCCGTCGGGGCATTCCCGCCGGCAACCGCGCTCGACAGCGCAACGAGGGGACGCAACCCCGCGAAGCGGCCCACGACGTCCGCCGAAGTGAGCGGCCGCTCCATCGACGCATTGATCGTCTCGAGCAGGAACCGCTCGTCCGCATGGGGCACCGAAGGCGCGAGCGGGTCCGCGTTCGCATCCAGCTCGTCCGTCAGCCCCAGCAACACGAGCTCGTCGCCAATCGGGACGGCGAACACGAACCGTCCGAAGTGACCCGGCACCGGCGCGTTGAGCTGCGCCGTCGGATGCCCCAACGCCGCCGCGGGCAGCACGAGGTGCGAGCCGCGCGACGGCGTCACACTGATCGCGGGCTCCGTCTCGCCACTCCATACACCCGTCGCGAGCACGACGTGCCCGTGCGCGACGAAACTCTCACCAGTCAGTTCGTCCGTCAGCTCAACGCGGTCCGCGTCGAGCGGCACTGCGCCACACCGCGTCACGACATCGGCGCCGTGCGCGGCCGCAGTCCGCGCCAGCGTCGCGACGAAGCGCGCGTCGTCCTCGAGCTGACCGTCCGTGAAGCGGATCCCGCGCGTCCCGGCGCGAACACCCGGCACGAGGCGGCGCGCGGCATCTGCGCTGACGCGCCTCGGCCGCGGCAAGAGTGACGACGGCGTCCCGGCCGCGCGCCGCAAGCCATCGGCTAGCAGGATGCCGGTGTCGGCCAGCGCACTCTCGGCGGGGGAGGTGTCCGGCGCGATGTTGGCGAGCGGGCGCGTGAGGTGCGGCGCGATCGTCGTCATGAGGTGATGACGTTCGCGCGCCGACTCGTACGCGATCGGCAGATCTCCCTTCGCGAGGTATCGCAACCCACCGTGGACGAGCTTGCTGCTCCATCGGCTCGTCCCCGCCGCCAGGTCGACCCGCTCGACGAGCGCCGTCCGCAAACCGCGCGACGCCGCGTCGAGCGCGACGCCCGCCCCCGTCACACCTCCGCCGACGACGATGACGTCGTACCGCTCGTTCGCCAGGCGCTGCAGGGCCGCGGCACGCTGCGCAGCGTTGAGGGCACTGCGATCGATCGGCGTGCTCATGCGGGCTCCTTCGGGGCGAGGTAGGCGTCGAGCAAGTGGGCGGCCTCGTCGAGCCACATCTCGTGCGGCGCAACGCTTTCGAGCACCCGACGGCTCACGACGAACGGCGTGAGTGCCTGGAGCGCGCCGACGGCGAGTACCCGCGGGTCTGCAGCCCGGACGCTTCCCTCCAACTGGGCTTCGCGTAGCGCGTTCTCGAACCCGGCGACGAGGATCTCCTGGCTGCGCCCGAGCCGATCGACGAGATACGGCAGCAATAACTCGGGGTCGTGGTCGAGCAGCGCGCGCAACAGCGCGTCCTGGCTCAACTTCTCGAGAATCGCGCGTGCGAGCCGGACGATGTCGGCCCGTGTCGTGCGTTCACCGGCGGCATGGGCCACGTCAGCGAGTTCTCCGGCCACGCGCGCGTAGTCGTCGACCAGCGCGTCGCGCACGAGTTCGTCGAGTGACGTAGCGCGTCGATAGAGCGTGGCCCGACCGATGCCGGCCCGTTTGGCGATCGACGTCATCGTCGCCCTGCGCAGGCCGAACGCGACGACCTCGGCGCGTGTCGCCGCGAGCACGCGCTCGTCGATGCTGTCCTCCACGACCACTCCTGAGACATTGAGACATCTGTTGTCGAAGTGTCTCACATCGGGCATGATGTGGCCATGGCGAATCTCCTGACGCAGCTCCCGCAGCGCTCGATCTGGCACGGCTGGGGCGACCCCGAGGCGAAATCGGTGCTGCCCGGCTACGTCTGGCGCGCCCTCAAGCTGGTGCGCGGCGTCGAGCCTGCCGCCGTCAACACCCCGCCCGTCACCCTCGACGACGTTCGTCTCCCTGAACCGGCCATTGACGCCGGCGCCCTCGAGGCGCTGCGCTCGGCCGTTGGTGCGGAGCACGTCAGCACCGAACGACTCGACCGCGTCGAGCACGCCGGTGGCAAGAGCTACCCGGACCTCTACCGCCTGCGTACCGGCGACGGCAGCCACGCGCCCGACGCCGTCGTCTTCCCCGGAACCTCCGACGAGGTTGTCGCGGTGCTGCGCACGGGCGCCGCGCACGACGTCGCGGTGGTGCCCTTCGGCGGCGGCACGAGCGTCGTCGGCGGCGTCGACCCGGTGCGTGGCCGCTTCGCCGCCGTCATCAGTCTCGACCTGCGGCGCCTCAACCGCCTGCTCGACCTCGACGAGACCTCGATGACGGCCGTGCTACAGCCCGGCATGCGCGGCCCCGAGGTCGAGGCGGCCCTCGAGCCCCACGGCCTGACCCTCGGCCACTTCCCGCAGAGCTTCCAGCAGGCCACCGTCGGTGGCTTCCTCGTCACGCGCAGTTCCGGCCAGGCCTCGAGCGGTTACGGCCGTTTCGAGGAGAACGTCGTCGCCGTGAAACTCGCGACGCCCGAAGGCGAGCTCAGCCTCGGTGGGCGGACGCCGACGTCGGCCACCGCAGTCGGCCCGAAACTCATCGACGTTCTCATCGGCAGCGAGGGCACGCTCGGCGTCATCACCGAGGTGACGATGCAGGTGCACCCCGCTCCGACCGAATCCGAACAGGCCACCTGGGCCTTCCCGACCTTCGAGCAAGGCCTCACCGCCTTCCGCCGTCTCGCGCAGGAACTCGGCCACGGCGTCATGCCCGACGTCAGCCGACTCTCGGACGTCGAGGAGAGCCTCATCGTGCTCGCCCAGGCGAGCACCGGCATCCCGGCCATGGGTTACCTCGGCCTGCGCGGCATGAAGCACCCCTGCCTCGGCGTCCTCCAGTGGGAGGACACCGACGCCGCAGACCTCGCCGCGCGCCGCAAACGTGCCGAGCGCATCCTCAAGGCCGAGGGCGGGCGCAAGGCGCCGTCGAGCATCGCCGAGCACTGGATGTCGCACCGCTTCCGCGGCCCCTACCAGCGCGATCACCTCATGGATCGCGGCATCTTCGTCGAGACGCTCGAGACCGCGACGATGTGGAGCAACATCCCGTATCTCTACGCGAAGGTCGTCGCGGCGATCCACGCGTCGGTGGGGGAGAAGGCCGTCGTCCAGGCCCACGTCTCGCACCTCTACGACGGTGGCGCATCCCTGTACTTCACGTTCTTCTCCGCCGCCGAGACCGACCCGCTCGCGCAGTGGAGCCGCGTCAAGTGCACCGTCGGTGACGCCATCGCCGCCGCCGGGGGCACGATCAGCCATCACCACGCCGTCGGCACCGACCACCGCCCGTGGGCGGGCGAGGAGATCGGCGACCTCGGCGTGCGCATCCTGCGCGCCGTGAAGAACGAGCTCGATCCCAGCGGCATTCTCAACCCGGGCAAGCTCCTGCCCGACGCCGGCAACACTCCCGATTCAGCCGCATCACCGGGCCCAGCGGAACGAGACTGACGTCATGGCCGCACGCAGAACGCTCCTCGTCGTCAACCCCGCGTCGCGCGGCGGGCGGACGCGGGCGCTCGTCGACCCGACGCGCGACATCCTGCGCTCGCACGGGTGGGACGTCGAGGTCGTTGTCACGGAGTCGGCCGAGCACGCGACGCAGGTCGCCGCCTCGGTCGACCCCGACACCCTCGTCGCTGCGCTCGGCGGCGACGGCCTCTTCGCACGCGTCGCCGCCGGCGTACTGACCAGCGGTGCACTCATGGCGCCGCTGCCTGCTGGCCGTGGTGCCGACTTCGTCCGTGCCCTCGGGGCGCCGCGCGATCTGCGTGAGGTCGCCTCCCGACTCCCGCTGGCGACCGAACGCCGCGTCGACGTCGGCATGTCCGGTGACGTGCCGTTCCTCGGCGTCGCGACGCTCGGCTACGACTCGCTCGCCAACACCTACGCCAACGACGCGCCCTCGTTCGTTCCGGGTGCGCTCGTCTACGCCTACGGCGGCGCGCGGGCGCTCGTGCGCATGGATCCGCACCGCATCAGCCTGCGCATCGACGGGGAAACGTTCGACTTCACCGGGTGGAACGTCGCCATCGGCAACTCGGGACGCTACGGCGCGGGGATGCGCGTCAACCCCGAGGCCTCGATGGACGACGGGCTGCTCGACGTCACCGTCGTCGCCGACATGCCGCGCCATCGCTACCCGGCCATGCTTCCGAAGCTGTACTCGGGCACCCACGTCGACGGACGATCCGTGCGTGCCTACCGCGGCGCCGTCGTCGAGGTGCTCGAACCGACCGGCGCAGATCTCTACCTCGACGGCGACCTCGCGGCACCCGCCGAGGGCGTCCGCACGTTCACGGTGAAGCCCGACGCCCTGCGCGTTCTCGCGCCGGTCAGTCCCGCGCCGTCAGCGTGAGGAGGGTCGCCTCCGGGCGGCAGGCGAAGCGGATCGGCGTGTACTTGTTGTGGCCGAGCCCGGCCGAGACGTGCATCCAGGCCGCGTCGTCCGGCGCCTTCGACGACGGCAGAGCCGTGCGGCGCCGCTGACGCGCCGACTCCTCCGCGTGCGAGACGCCGCTGCTTCGCACCGTGTGTGCTTCGAGGACGTCGAAACGGTCACCGATCTCCTCGGCGGTGCGCAGGGGCGAGCCGTCGAGGCTTCGAGCATCCGGCCCGAGAGTGACGCGCTGTGTCGAGTCGACGCCCGACGCCCCCGGCCACCAGCGCGAGACGCCCTTGACGCGGGAGACGTCGAGGTCGCAGTTCGTCACGAGCGCGCCGTAGAACGGCACCGCGAGCTGCCCGCCGTGCGTGTGCCCCGCGATGATGGCGTCGGCGCCGTCGGCTGTCATCGCATCGAGCACCCGGGTGTAGGGGGCGTGGACGACGCCGAGCGTCGCGGCCACCTCACCGCGCCGCGACGCCGCCTCGGCGGACACCGTGTTGTACTCGTCGTACTCAAGATGCGGATCGTCGACCCCGACGAGTTCGAGCGGAACCCCCGCCACCTCGACTCGCTCGCGTCGATGGGTGAGGTCGAGCCATCCGCCCCCGGTGAACCCGGAACGCAGCGGCTCGACATCGAACCTGCCCACGCCCATCTCTTCGCCCTTCGCGTGCGAGTCGTCGAAGTAGCGCAGCGGGTCCTTCAGCTTCGGGTAGAAGTAGTCGTTCGAGCCGAAGACGAAGGCGCCGGGGAACGCCATGAGCGGTTCCATCGCGCGCAGCGCCGATGGGATGGCGTCCTCGTCACTGAGGTTGTCACCGGTGTTGATGACGAAGTCGGGCTCCAGACGGGCCAGTTCGCGCACCCACTGAATACGTCGCTCCTGACGCGGCACGATGTGAAGGTCGCTCACGTGCAGCACCCGTAGCGGAGCACTGCCGGGCGCGAGCACCGGCATCTCGAACCGGCGCAACGCGTACCAGTTGCGCTCGACGAGCGTGCCCCACGCGAGTGCCCCGACGCCTGCGGCCACCGCGCCTGCGGCGGTGCGGAGAGCGGCGTTCGAGGTCGAGGGGCAGTGAAAACTCATGCCGGGATTCTCTCACCGGGGTGAAAGAATGGCCCCATGAGCGAATCCTTCAAGGCCCGACTGCAGAGCGACCTCACCGACGCGATCCGTGAGCGGGACGGCGTGCGCAGCTCCACCCTGCGGATGGTCCTCACGGCCGTCTCGAACGCTGAGGTGGCCGGCAAGGAGCACCGCGACCTCACCGACGACGAGGTCATGGCCGTCGTCGTCAAGGAGGCGAAGAAGCGCCGCGAGGCCGCCGACGCGTTCATCGGCGCCGGGCGCACCGAGCTCGCCGAGAAGGAGCAGGCCGAGCTCGCCTGCCTCGAGGGCTACCTGCCCAAGCAGCTGTCCGACGAGGAGATCGACGCCGTCGTGGCCGAGGCCGTCGCCGCCACCGGAGCGTCCGGCATGAAGGACATGGGGAAGGTCATGGGCGTCGTGAAGCCCAAGATCGGCGACCAGGCCGAGGGTGGTCGCGTCGCTGCCGCCGTCAAGAAGGCTCTTGCCTGACGCACGCTCCTGGATACGCGCGAGGCCCCGCACCCATCGGTGCGGGGCCTCGTCGTTTCGGCCGGTCAGGCGCTGCGGTTGATGCCGGCAGCGACCTCGTCGGCGCGAGCCATCCTGAAGAGCGTGGTCCACGACTTCACGTCAGGGCGACGGCGCAGCAACGCGCGACGCTCACGTTCCGTCATGCCGCCCCAGACGCCGTACTCGGTGCGGTTGTCGAGCGCGTCCGCGAGGCATTCCGCGACGACCGGGCAACGCTGGCAGATCACCTTCGCCGTCTGCTGAGCAGCCCCCTTGGCGAAGAGATCGTCCGGCGCGGTGGCCGCGCACTGGGCGCGAGCCGCCCAGTTCTCGTCCCAGACGGGCGTCTGGGTTTCCTCGGTCATGATCGTCATCTGTGCCTCCCCTGTTGGTGCGGATGACGCTGTGGCGTAGACCACGTCGTTGTTGAGCTATACGCAGACTAGGCAAAGTTACTGGCGAGTTTCCATGGCTTCGGTGTGCTAAATCGCCGTAGTACATCGGTGCGAAGACCCTGCCGATAGGGGTGGGCGCGCCGCATCGGCCTCGACGAGATTCCCAGAAGGCCCCGGTAGTCTGGCGTGCATGCGTGGAAAGCCCTCTGCCGCAGCGGCCGGTCCTGCTGCGAAGAAGAAGCGCCGGAGCAATTCGACGACGAGCAACGTCCTCAGCCTGCTCGGCGCCTTCGTCGCGACCTCCGTGGCCCTCGGCCTGCTCCTGGCAGGCGTTCTCCTGCCGGTCACCGGCATGGGTGGCGCGGGCGTCAAGAGCGGCGTCAAGATGTTCAACAACATCCCCTCGGAGTTCGCCGAGAACGCTCTGAGCCAGCAGTCCAAGATCCTGGCCAAGGACGGCAGCGTCATCGCGACCCCGTACGACGAGAACCGCATCGTCGTCGCGAGCAGTGCCATCCCGAAGGTCATGAAAGACGCCCAGGTGGCCATCGAGGACGAACGCTTCTACCAGCACGGGGCCCTCGACAAGAGAGGTATCGCGCGAGCCATCGCCTCCAACCTGTTCTCCTCGAGCACCCAGGGCGCCTCGACCCTGACGCAGCAGTACGTCAAGGTGGCCGCCCAGCGTCAGGCGCTCGACAGCGGCGACAAGGAAGCCGCCAAGGAAGCGGTGGCCCAGAGCGGTGCCAAGGCCTACATCCGCAAGCTCAAGCAGCTCAAGTACGCCGTCGACCTCGAGAAGACGCACTCCAAGGACCAGATCCTCACGAGCTACCTCAACCTCGTGTACTTCGGTCAGCTGCAGTACGGCATCGAGGCGGCCTCGCGCTACTACTTCGGTCAACCGGCCAAGGACCTCACGATCGCCGAGGCGGCCACGCTCGCCGGCGTCGTCAACCTGCCGGACACGACCAACCCGGTGAAGAACCCGGAAGCCGCCGTCAAGCGTCGCAACATCGGCATTCAGAAGATGATCGACCAGGGCTTCATCACCGAGGCTCAAGGGCGCGCGGCCATCAACTCGCCGCTCAAGCTCAAGCTCGAGGAGAACTCCTCCGGCGGCTGCGCGACGAGCAAGTACCCCTACTACTGCGACTACGTGACGCAGTGGATCGCCCAGCAGCCCACCCTCGGCAAGACGCGCAAGGAGCGCCTGGGCAAGCTGAAGACCGGCGGCCTGATCATCCAGACGTCGCTCGACCCCAAGAAGATGGCCGCGCTCGATTCGAACCTCAAGAAGCGTGTGCCGGTCGAGAACGGTGCCGACGTCCAGGCTGCCGGCGTCATCATCCAGCCGGGCACCGGCTACGTCGAGGCGATGGCGCAGAACACGAAGTACTCGGTTGCCGGTACCGACTCGTTCAACACGTCCGTCAACTACCCGCGCTCGGGTTTCCCGATCGGTTCGACCGCGAAGATCTTTGCCATCGTCGAGGCCATGCACCAGGGCCGCGCGGTCGACTCGACGGTCAACGTCCCCCGGATGAACAGCACCAAGGGTGGGCACCCGGTCTACAACTTCACGTCCCAGAACTTCCCGGGCAAGTGCGGCCAGGGCGGCGGCGTGTGGTCGGTCGGCAACGACCACCAGGTGCCCGCCGGCCCGATGTCCTTGTCCAAGGCGACCGCTGAGTCGGTCAACACGGCGTTCGGTGTGCTCGTCGCTCAGCTCGGACCGTGCAACGTTCGCGGCGCCTTCAAGCGTCTCGGTGTCTACGCGGCCGACTTCAAGACCGGCGGCTGGTCGGAGATCAAGCCCGACCCCTCGTCGATCGTCCTGGGCTCCGGCTCGTCGAGCCCTGTCATGATGGCGAACGCCTTCGCCACCGTCGCGGCCGACGGCAAGTACTGCGAGCCCCGCCCGGTCGTCTCGATCAAGCAGGCGAACGGCCGTCCGATCAAGCTGGCCCCCAACCCGTGCAAGCAGGTCATCCCGACGCAGGAGGCCCGCGGCGTCGCCAAGATCTTCAAGTCGGTGCTCGGCCCCGACGGTACGGCCAAGGCTGCCGCGCTCGCCGGAGGCCGCCAGGCGTTCGGTAAGACCGGTACGGTCGACGGTTCGCTGCACACGTGGTTCGTCGGTGCGACGCCGCAGTACTCGACCGCGATCTGGGTCGGACGCGGTGGCGAGAACACCAACCCGATCAAGAACGTCACGATCGGTCCCAAGCGCGTCGGTGACTTCCTCTACGGTGGCGACATCGCCGCGCCGGTGTGGAAGGAGACGATGGACGCCATCAGCAAGGGCCTTCCGAAGGAGAAGTTCCCCGAGCCGGGCTCGGCCACGATCAAGGGTGACCAGATTACCGTCCCGGAACTCAAGGGACGTAGTGAGGCCGACGCCAAGTCGGAGCTGTCGCGACTCAAGCTGCAGGCCGGCGTGGCGAAGCAGGAATCGGGTGAGGTCGCCTCGGGCCAGGTCGTCCGCACGGAGCCGCAGTCCGGTCAGAAGATCGGTGAGGGCAAGAAGGTCACCCTCTACATCAAACCCTGATCGCGCGTGAAGCCCGTTCCACACGAGATGTGGGGCGGGCTTCGTAGTCGCCGTGAGGCGGGCGCGGGCTACGGTGGGGGCATGCAGAAATGGGAATACTTCACCGCGCCGATCATGATCCACGCGACGCAGCAGATCCTCAACAACTTCGGTGAGGACGGCTGGGAACTCGTCCAGATCGTTCCCGGCCCTGACGGCAACGGCCTCGTCGGCTACTTCAAGCGCCCGAAGGCCTGATCCGATGTCGCAGGTCGAGCAGAATCTTTCGCAGCTCGGACTCGAGGTGCCGGAGGTCGCCAAGCCGGTGGCCGCCTACGTGCCCGCGCTGCGCGAGGGCAACCTCGTCTACACCTCGGGTCAGCTGCCGATGGTGGCGGGCAACCTCGCCGCCACGGGCAAGGTCGGTGCCGACGTCACGCCCGAGCAGGCCGCCGAACTCGCGCGCACGTGTGCCCTCAACGCCATCGCCGCCGTCAAGAGTGTCGTCGGTGACCTCGACACGGTGACGCGCGTCGTCAAGGTCGTCGGCTTCGTGGCCAGCGACCCCTCCTTCACCGGTCAGCCCGGTGTCATCAACGGCGCCTCCGAGCTGCTCGGTGCGGCCTTCGGTGACGCCGGTGTCCACGCCCGTTCGGCTGTGGGCGTCGCGGTACTCCCGCTCGACGCGCCGGTCGAGGTCGAGATCACGGTCGCCGTCGCCGACTGATGAGCGACATCCCGAGGCAGCCTCGCGACTTCCCGATCGGTCCCTTCGCCGAGGCAGCCGAGCGCTGGTTCGACGACACGCAACCGCGCCCGGAGCCGACAGTTCCGGCGCAGGCCGCCACCGTCCTGTTGGTGCGCGGTGAGCCCGTCGAGGTCTTCATGATCGAACGCGCCGCGACGATGGATTTCGCGCCGTCCACCTGGGTCTTCCCGGGTGGACGCGTCGACCCCGCCGACCTCGGCGTCGACGACGCTCCGGCGCACCGCCTGCGCAGCCCCGCGGGTGGCGAGCAGGCGTGGGCCGATCGGCTCGGCGTCGGGCACGACGAGGCGCTCAGTGTGCTCGTGTGCGCGTTGCGCGAGCTGTTCGAGGAGGCCGGAGTGCTTCTCGCGTCCGAGGGGGACGGCGACGCGATCGTCGATGTCGCCACCGACGAGTGGAGGGCGCGCCGCACTCAGGTCGAGGCTCACGAGGTCTCGTTCACCGAGGCTGCTGCGGGCCTGACGCTGCGTGGAGACCTCGTCGAGGCCGTCGACCGGTGGATCACGCCCGCGTTCGAGAGCCGCCGCTTCGACACCTGGTTCCTCACGGCGCTGCTGCCGGGCGGTGCCACTGCCGATGCCGTGTCGCGTGAGTCGCAGCGAGGTCAGTGGGTTCGGCCCGGAGCCATGCTGGCAGAAGCCGAGGCTGGGCGAGCCCGCCTCCTGCCCCCGACGCGCACGGCGCTCGAGCGCCTCTCCCGGGCGTCGAGTGCCACCGAGGCGCTCGAGCAGGCACGCGGCTTCCACTTCCTCCCCACGCGCCCCGAACTGCTGAAGGGCCCCGACGGGCCCTACGTTCACGCGGAGGTGAACCTGTGACCGATCAACTCGACCGACTCCCCAGCGGCGTGCGACACCTGCGCTGCGACAACCCCGGCCCGATGACGCTCAACGGCACGAACACGTACGTCATCGCCCTGGAGGAAGCTTCGGGCGGGGACGGCTCGCTCGTCGCCGTCGTCGACCCGGGGCCCGAGGATGCCGGCCACCGTGACGCGATCATGGACGCCGTGCGGGGCGCCGAGGCCACGCGTGTCGTCGTGCTGCTCACCCATCACCACGACGACCACGAGGGCGGTGCGAGCGCGCTCGTCGAGGCGCTTCGTGGGCGCGGCCTCGCGGTCGCGTTGCGTGGCGGCTCGGGTGGCGACGCCTTCACCGACGGCGAGATGATCGGCGACCTCCAGGTGCTGCTCGCGCCGGGCCACACGCGCGATTCAGCCGCCTTCGTCCTCCAGCGCGACGGCGTCGACGTCCTCTTCAGCGGCGACACGATTCTCGGCGAGGGCAGCAGCTTCGTCGCCTACCCCGACGGCGATCTCACGGCCTACCTCTCGACGCTCGACGTCCTCATGGCGCTCGTCGCGCAGGCGGGGGAGCGAGTCGTCGTCCTGGCGCCGGGGCACGGACCTGTCGGAGCCGACGCCGCTCCCGTCGTCGAGCGATACCGCGCCCACCGTCAGGAGCGCCTCGACGAGGTGCGGACCGTGCTGGCCAACGTCGACTCCGAGAATGGCGACTCGCCGGCGCAGGGTGACGAGCTCGTCGGCCCCGTCGTGGACGGCGCCTACAGCGACATCGGCCCGCAGCTGCGCCCGGCGGTGGAGGCCGTCGTCAAGGCGCAGCTGGCCCATCTCGGCCGCCTCTGAGAACAGCCCCACGACACAGCGAAGCGCCCGTCCCTTCGCAAGGGACGGGCGCTTCGCTGTCAACCGAGGTGAGTGCGGCCTCAGCGGGCGCGGCGCTGAAGGCGCTCGACGTCGAGCAGCGTCACGGCGCGGGCCTCGAGCTTGAGCCAGCCGCGGCTGGCGAAGTCGGCGAGAGCCTTGTTCACGGTCTCGCGGGAGGCGCCGACGAGCTGAGCCAGCTCCTCCTGCGTGAGGTCGTGCGCGACGAGGACCCCGTCGTCGACCTGACGCCCGAAGCGGCTCGCGAGGTCGAGCAGAGCCTTGGCGACACGGCCGGGAACGTCGGTGAAGACGAGATCGCCGAGCGCTTCGTTCGTGCGACGCAGGCGGCGAGCGATGGAGCCGAGCATCTTGACGGCCACGTCGGGGCGCGACGAGACGAACTCGGTGAGTTCGGTGTGACCCAGCGCGACGAGGTCGGTGCCGGCGACGGCCGTAGCCGTGGTCGTGCGGGCGCCCGGGTCGAAGAGGCTGAGCTCGCCGAACATCTCACCGGGGCCGAGGATCGCGAGCAGGTTCTCGCGACCGTCGGGGGAGCGGCGGCCGAGCTTCACCTTGCCGGAGGTGATGATGTACAGGCGATCGCCCTCCTCCCCTTCTTCGAAGAGGATGTCGCCGCGCTCGATACGGGCGCGCGACATGCGCTGCAGAAGAGCCTGGGCGTCTTCGTCCGTCAGCGCGGCGAAAAGGGGAGCTTGACGCACTACTTCAATGTCCACGCCTCCATCCTGCCACGTTTCGGGTGACGCTC
This sequence comes from Dermacoccus sp. PAMC28757, assembly GCF_014302635.1. Lineage (NCBI taxonomy): Bacteria > Bacillati > Actinomycetota > Actinomycetes > Micrococcales > Dermacoccaceae > Dermacoccus > Dermacoccus sp. PAMC28757. Next base: position 1,053,927 of record NZ_CP060292.1, read on the forward strand.
CACACAGTTCACTCCCAGGAAAGCGCGGAAAAAGGCGCTCGTTCGTCCAGCAGATGAGGTGCTCGGTGGTGTCGGTGGGGCGTTCTAGGGTGTGGGCATGACCTCCGAAACCGTGACGCCGCCGAAGCGGGCCGCGCGCGTGCCCGAGACCGCCACGGGGCGGGTGCGTCAGGCACGCCGCATCTACCGCAGACTCGTGGAGCAGTACCCGTACGCGCGAGCCGAACTCGACTTCGAGTCGCCGCTCGAACTCCTCGTGGCCACCATCCTCTCGGCGCAGACCACAGACGTCGGGGTCAACAAGGTCACGCCGGTGCTCTTCGGTCGCTACCCGGACGCTGCGGCACTGGCGTCGGCGGAGCCGAGCGAGATGGAGGAGATCCTGCGTCCCACCGGGTTCTACCGGGCGAAGACGCGCTCGGTCATCAAGCTCGGTCAGGAACTCGTCGAACGTTTCGACGGCGAGGTGCCGGGCAAGCTCGCCGACCTCGTGACGCTGCCGGGCGTCGGACGCAAGACGGCCAACGTCGTGCTCGGCAACGCGTTCGGTTTTCCGGGCATCACGGTCGACACCCACTTCGGGCGCCTCGCGCGCCGCTTCGGCTGGACGACGTCGACCGACCCGGTCGCTGTCGAGGCCGAGGTGGGCGAGATGTTCCCGCGCAAGGACTGGACGATGCTCAGCCACGTCGTCGTCTTCCACGGCCGACGTATCTGCCACGCCCGCAAGCCCGCATGCGGCGTTTGCCCGGTGGCGCAGTGGTGCCCGTCCTTCGGTGACGGCGAGACCGACCCGGACAAGGCGCGCGCCCTGCTCAAGTACGAACTCGCGGCCCCGAAGGGTGGTGAGGCGCCGGTGCCGCTGCTCGTCGACGGGGGAGTGCCCGACGCCTCCTTCTCGACCGGGCATCGAGGAACGCCGGTCGTGCCACGTCACTCCGGTGCAGGGGCGCAGGACGAGGCCCGATGAGCGTGCCGGTGGGCGACGCCACGCCTCCGCCCTGGCTGAACACGGTGCTCGACGCCGGTCGCCGCGGCGACCTGTGCGCGGGGTGGCCGCGTCCCGAGCAGGGCTCCAAGGCCTCTGCCATCCTCATGCTCTTCGGCCCGAACGACGACGGCGGGGAAGACGTGGTGCTCACCGAGCGAGCCACCAACCTGCGCAAGCACGCGGGGCAGGTGTCCTTTCCCGGTGGTGGGGTCGAACCGCAGGACGTCACGTTCACCGACACCGCGCTGCGTGAGGCCAACGAGGAGATCGGGCTCGTGCCCGAGGGCGTCCACGTCATGGGTGAACTGCAGCCGGTCGCGTTGCCCGTGACGAACTACGAGGTCTGCCCCGTGCTCGCCTGGTGGAACGTACCGTCCGACATCTCGGTGCTCGACCCCGTCGAGGTCGCTCGCGTCGCGCGCATCTCCGTCCGCGATCTCGTGGACCCGGCGAACCGCCACACGGTCACACACCCGCGCGGCTTCAAGGGGCCGGGGTTCGAGGTCGACGGTTTCTACATCTGGGGCTTCACGGCGTTCGTGCTCGACGCGGTCCTGACCACCGGGGGCGTCGCGCGCTCGTGGAACCGCGACGACGAGCGTCAGGTGCCCGATCGCTTCCTCAGCTGAACGCCCGGCCGGGGACATGAGGAAGGCGAACATGACGAAGGCGGCCCACCCTCGAGGGTGAGCCGCCTTCGTGCGGCAGGTCAGAACGTCACTTGGCGGGCTTGATGGCCGCGACGGTCTTCTGCGCGTTGTCGATCGTCTTGACCGGCTTGCCCTTGACCTTCTTGATCGACTTGATACCGACGAGGGCGAGGATTCCGGCGACGAGCGCGAGGATGCCCGCGACGATGAGGAAGCCGGCCCAGTTCGGCCAGTCGAGAACCTCCGAGATGGCCCAGGCGAGGGCCGTCAGGAGGAAGCCGACGAAGAACAGGGCGACGACACCGGCGGCAGCGAGCATGCCGCCACCCTTGCCGGCCTTCTGCACGTCAGCCTTGATCTCGATCTTCGCCAGGTCGATCTCGCCCTTGACGATGTTCGAGAGGTCAGCGGAAGCGTCCGAAACGAGCTGACCGAGCGTGCGCTCGGAGCCCCGGGGGGTGTTGAGGGCCATGGTTATCTCCTGTTCAGCAGGCGGCGTCACCTCGTCGAGGTGACGGCCGTCCGTCGCATCACACGTTTTCTATTCGATGGACACACTACCGATATCGGCCGATTCGCGCCTACCGGCTCCTCGGTTCGGTGCGGTTCAGGCCGGTTCGGGGCGCTGGTAGACGTCCGGCACACCGTCTTGGTCGGCGTCGCGCGTCTCCTCTTCCTCGATGCGGCGGTAGATGCGGTTGCGGCGTCCGAGCACGATGCTCGCGAGGAGCGCGGACAGGAGGCTGCCGAGCAGCACGCCGACCTTGACGTGGTCGTCCTTGACGCTTCCGGTGCCGAACGCGAGCTCGCCGATGAGGAGGCTGACGGTGAAGCCGATGCCACCGAGGAGGCTGAGGCCGAACACGTCGGCCCACGAGAGGTTCTCGTCGAGCTTGGCCTTCGTGAACTTGCTGACGAGGAACGTGCTGCCGAAGATGCCGACGACCTTGCCGAGCACGAGGCCGGCGATGACGCCGAGCGTGACGGCGTCCGCAAGCGTCTCGGTGATGCTCGTGCCGACGACGGTGACGCCGGCGGAGAAGAACGCGAAGACCGGCACGGCGAACCCTGCCGAATAGGGGCGCAGACGGTGTTCGATGCGGTGGGCGAGGGCGTGCTTGCCCTTGACCGGAACGACGAGGCCGAGCAGCACGCCGGCGATCGTGGCGTGAACGCCGGACTTGTACATGAAGACCCACGCCACGATCGCGAGCGGCGCGAGGATCGCCCAGTGCTTGATGCCGCGCTGGGTGAGGAAGCCGAAGACTGCGACGACCGCGATCGAGGCGAGCAGCCAGCCGAGCGAGAAGCCCTTGCTGTAGAAGATCGCGATGATCGTGATGGCGATGAGGTCGTCGACGACGGCGAGCGTCAGGAGGAACGAACGCAGCGCCGTGGGCAGGTGCGAACCGATGACGGCGAGCACCGCGAGGGCGAACGCGATGTCCGTGGCGGCCGGGATGGCCCACCCCTTGAGCCCTTCGCCGCCGGCTGCGGCGTTGATCGCGACGTAGACGAGCGCAGGCATTGCGACACCGCAGACGGCAGCGATGACGGGCACTGCGGCGGCTGCCGGGTTGCGCAGGTCGCCGGCGACGAACTCGTGCTTGAGTTCGAGCCCGACGACGAGGAAGAACACGGCGAGCAGGCCGTCGGCGGCCCAGTGCGCCACCGACATGTTGAGGCCGAGGAAGCCGGGGCCGACATGTGCGTCCCGCAGGGCCTCATAACCGTCACGCCAGGGCGAGTTCGCCCAGACGATCGCGGCGACCGCAGCGGCGAGCAGGATGAGGCCGCCGATGGTCTCGGTGCGCAGCAGTTCCTTGACGCGCTGGGCCTCGGGCCACGTGCCGCGGGTGAAGAGGCGGCGGGTCAGCCGTCCTGCGACGGCGACGGGGGCGACGTGCGCGGCTTCCTTGAACTCTTCGAAGCTCGGCTGTTCGTCCTTCATCGGCGGAAGGCTGTTCTTGTGGCGCTTGGCCATGGTGAATCTCCTCGGGCAGGGGTGGTCGTCGTCATCCGCGCCTCACGCGAACGGCCGACCAGACTTCCCGGCACACCGCCCGCGATTTTACCGGCTGTCGTCGTTCTCGCGAAAAGATGCGCGGGCGGGGCGCCTGCCCCACCCGCGCATCGTCGGATCGCTCTGCTGCTTACTTCTTCAGACCTGCCTGGATCTTCTCCATGACGCTCGGGTCGGCGAGCGTCGTCGCGTCACCGGCCTCGCGGCCCTCGGCGACGTCCTTGAGCAGGCGGCGCATGATCTTGCCCGAACGTGTCTTCGGCAGCTCGTCGACGACGAGGATCGTCTTCGGCTTCGCGATGGCGCCGATCTGCTTGCCGACGTGCGTGCGCATCGCCTGGACGAGCTCCTCGCGCCTGTCGTCGTCGGCGGCCTGGTCGCGAGCCTCCTCGCGCAGGATGACGAAGGCGCACACGGCCTGACCGGTCGTCTCGTCGGCGGCGCCGACGACTGCGGCCTCCGCGACGGCGTCGTGCGAGACGAGCGCCGACTCGATCTCCGACGTCGACAAGCGGTGGCCCGAGACGTTCATGACGTCGTCGACACGACCGAGCACCCAGATGTTGCCGTCCTCGTCACGCTTCGCGCCGTCACCGGCGAAGTACATGTCCTCGAAGCGCGACCAGTAGGTGTCCTTGTAGCGCTGCAGGTCGCCCCAGATGCCGCGCAGCATCGACGGCCACGGGTCGCGGATGACGAGGTAACCGGTCTCGCCGTTGCCGACGGACTTGCCCTCCTCGTCGACGACGTCGGCCGTGATGCCGGGCACCGGCGCCTGGGCCGAACCGGGCACGAGCGACGTGACGCCGGGCAGGGCCGACATCATGATGGCGCCCGTCTCCGTCTGCCACCACGTGTCGACGATCGGGGCAGAACCGGCGCCGATATTGTCGCGGAACCACATCCACGCTTCGGGGTTGATCGGCTCACCGACGCTGCCGAGCACACGGACCGACGACAGGTCGTACTCGGCGGGGATCTCCTTGCCCCACTTCATGCAGGTGCGGATGGCCGTGGGCGCCGTGTAGAAGATCGAGACCTTCTTGTTCTGCACGATCTCCCACCAGCGGCCCTGGTGCGGGCTGTCCGGCGTGCCTTCGTAGAGCACCTGCGTGACGCCGTTGGCCAGCGGGCCGTAGACGATGTAGCTGTGGCCGGTGACCCAGCCCACATCGGCGGTGCACCAGTAGACGTCCTCGCCCGGGTGCACGTCGTGGACGACGGCGTTCGTGTACGCCGCCTGCGTGAGGTAGCCACCGGTCGTGTGGAAGATGCCCTTCGGCTTACCCGTGGTGCCGGAGGTGTAGAGGATGAAGAGCGGGTGTTCTGAATCGAAGGTGTCGAAGTCGACCGCGGGTGCGGCGGCCTCGAGTGCCTCGTCCCACCAGACGTCCTTGTCGGTCATCTCCGTCTCGTCACCGGTCCGCTTGACGACGATGACCTTCTGCACCGTCGTCTCACCGCTGACCGCCTCGTCGACGGCCGGCTTGAGTGCGCTCGGCTTGCCGCGGCGGAAGCCGCCGTCGGCCGTGATGACGACCTTGGCCTCGCCGTCGGCGATGCGGGTGCGCAGGGCGTCGGAGGAGAACCCGCCGAAGACGACCGAGTGGACGGCGCCGAGACGCGCGCAGGCCAGCATCGAGATGACGGCCTCGGGGATCATCGGCAGGTAGAGGGCGACGCGGTCGCCCTTCTCGACACCCGCGGCCTTGAGCGCGCCGGCAGCCTTCTGCACGAGTTCGGTGAGTTCGGCGTACGTGATGTCGCGCTCGTCGCCGGGCTCACCGACGAAGTGCAATGCGACGCGGTCACCGTTGCCGGCCTCGACGTGACGGTCGGCGCAGTTGTAGGCCACGTTGAGCTCGCCGCCCACGAACCACTTGGCGACGGGGGCCTCGCTCCAGTCGAGCACCTCGTCGAAGTCCTTGGCCCAGGTGAGGCGCTCGCGCGCCTGCTTGGCCCAGAACGCCTCGCGGTCGGCGTCGGCCTCTTCGTAGAGCGACTTCTGCCCGACGGCCTGCTGGCTGAACTCCGGGCTCGGCGGGAAGGGGCCGTACTCTTCGGCGGTCTCGGACATGTCTTGTCTTCCTTCCGTCGGCTTCGACCACGCCGAAACGAGGCGTAGGTCACAACACTTGGCTGCTTTTCTACCCCATCGTCGCGTGGGGTTGGGAAGTCAGGGGTGGATACTCGCCGGTAGTTTCCGTCGGCGTCCAAGTACGCTGATGCCCATGCCCGGCACCCTCGAAGCTCTGCAATCGCTCGCGACGATCCCCGAGGTCGAGGCGGGCCTCACGCGAGCCCGCGAGGCGTGTACCCAGCTGCGCTGGCACAACGCGTTGCGCCGACGGACGGCGCAGGCCGCCGCCGAGTCGCGCGTGCGTGGCGCCCGGGCCGGCGCGGCGCTGGAGGGCGCCGAGGTCTCCGTCGATGTCGTGCGTGAACTCGTCATGGGGATGACCGAGTGGCCGCCCGAGCCCGACCCGCTCGAGCGAGTGCTTCGTGCGAGTGTTCAGGGGACGCTCGAGAGTGAGCACGTTCGTTCGATCATCCTGTCGTCGCCCGCGCAGGCGTTGGCGCGTCTGCACGTGGCCGCCGGTTCGCAACTGCTCTCCGCCGACGAGGTGGGGCGCCCGCGGTCGCCGGGGGAGACGTGCGAGGAACTCGTCGAGGCCGGCCCGGCGTGCGACCCGCTCGACCTGCCGGGGCGTCTGGCCGGGCTGTACGAGGTGGTGGCGTGCCACGAGAAGGTGCCGGCCCTCGTCGTCGGGGCCATTGCACATGCGGAGATCGCCGTCATGCGTCCGTTCGCGCGCGGAAACGGTGTGGTGGCAAGAGCTTTCGAGCGTGCGCTCGTCCAGTCGTGTGGGCTCGACCCGACGGGTGTGGCCGTGCCCGAGGTGGGCTACCTGCGTGAAGCGAGCGCGGGATATGCGGGCGCCCTGGCCGCCTATGCCTCGGGAACGCGCGACGGCGTGGCCCTGTGGCTGCAGTTCAGCGCTGGGGCGCTGGAGCGGGGCGCCGCCGAAGGAGGCGCCATTTCGGACGCCGTTTTGGCGGGCCGCCTGCGATAAGAACAAATAAAAAACGTCCGGCGAGTCGGTTTCTCATTTATCGAACCGTTGCTACTGTATTGGCCGGGTATGTGCGGGCCGGTTGCAACGTGTGGCCACTCATGGCACATTAGGGGCGTGCGCTCCCTTCGGGTCGAGCGCTGACGTGCATACCGCACCCCCAAGGGTATGCACGTAAAGACAGCCCCCACCGTCCCCCCGGTGGGGGCTGTCGTATGTCCTGCACCTACTCCCGTGCGGCCGCGGTGGCCCCCGGCACGGGGGCCGTCGTCCACATCTGCGACGCGGTGAGCGCCGTTTCGGTAGTTCAGGCGGCCCCGTCCACAAGGTCGTCCGACGCGTCGTGGACGGTGTCGAGGTTGTGGGCCGACGCTGGCGTGCATGGACGAGTTCGACGCCGACTTCTTCGGCCCACCAGCCCCCGACGAGGTGGGCAGCGAGCGCGGCGAACTGCGCCGTATCGGGGTGGTCTGCCCCGATTCAGCCGCCGACGCCGCGTACTTCGCCTGTGCCGTGGCACGGCATCTCGCACGGTCTCGAGGTACGGATCGAACGGCGCAGGACCGCGGCCCGGTCGTCCTCGTCGACGGACAACCGGGCACAGGTGGTCTCGACGTCGTCCTCGACCTCGACCGTGAGGCGGGCGCACGCTGGGACGCGCTGCGAGGCGCCGGCCCCGACATCGACGCGCAGAAGCTCCTCGCCGCACTGCCGGAACGTGACGGGGTCCGGGTGCTCTCGCACGGACGAGGTGCACCCCGTCTTCACGATCGCCTCGTGCGGAGCGCAGTACTCGGGGCGCTCGCGGGCGAAGCGGCCTGGTCGGTCGTCACGTTGGCCCCCCACGAGCCGGCAGAACCGACGGAGTGCGACGTCATCGTCCTCCTCGTGCGCGGAACCGTGTGCTCCATGGCAGCCGCCCAGCAGTACGTCGACAAGCTGGACGGAGAGCTCATGCCGGTGCTCGTCACGCTCGAGGCCGACGCCCGGGCTCGTGTGGCACTCGGCGAGTCGCTCGACCTGGAGGTCGTGACGTCCGGGCCCACCCGATGGCGTCTGGGGCACCGAGCAGCCGACGACGTGCTCGCCGGCCGTTGGCCGGGCGAGGGCGAGCGGACGATGACTCGTCTCGTTCAGGATGTCGTCATCTATGTCCGCTCGCGTGGACGGAGCATGGCATGGGCGTAGCAGAAGGCATGTGGAAGGAGATCTACGCCGGACGGGCACCGAGTGCTGCGGCGCTCGAGGCGATCGTCGATGCGGACGCTCCCGTGTACTCACGAGCGCAGACCTCCGTGCTGGGTGAGCGCCTCGGAGCTGACGTGCTCGGGGCCGGCCCGCTCCAGGGGGTCATCGAGATCGAGGGAGTCACCGACGTCCTCGTCAACGGTTGTGACGGGGTGTGGATCGACCGCGGAGAAGGTCTCGAGGAAGTCGGGGTCGACCTCGGGGACGCGGAGGCGGTGAGGCGTCTCGCGGTACGGCTCGCCGCGGTGGCCGGGCGGCGGCTCGACGACGCGAGCCCGTTCGTCGACGCCGTACTGCCCGGCGGTGCTCGGTTGCACGCGCTGCTGCCACCCCTCGTCGAAGGCGCTGCCCACCTCAGCCTGCGTGTGCCGGCGAGTGAACGACCGCTGCTCGAGGACCTCGTGCGGCTCGGGAGCGTTTCCCCCGAGGTCGAGAGCCTGCTCACGCGACTTGTGACGAGCCGAACGGCCTTCGTCGTGAGCGGAGGCACGGGAACCGGCAAGACGACACTGCTCGGCGCAATGTTGGCCCGTGTGCCGATCTCGGAGCGCATTCTGCTCGTCGAGGACGTCCGTGAACTGTCTGTTGCCCATCCTCACGTGGTGCGGCTCGAAGCACGACGTCCGAACGTCGAGGGCGTCGGCGAGGTCAGCCTCACCACGCTCGTGCGCCAATCGTTGCGGATGCGCCCGGATCGCATCGTCGTCGGCGAGGTACGTGGCGCGGAGGTGCGCGAACTCATGTCTGCGCTCAACACCGGCCACCAGGGTGGATGCGGCACCGTGCACGCCAACGCGCCACGTGACGTCCCCGCCCGGTTCGAAGCGCTCGGCGCGCTGGCCGGGTTGAGCCCCGAGGCCGTGCGTACGCAGTTGCGCTCCGCGCTCCGGGTCGTGGTGCACCTCGAGCGATCCGGCGGGCTACGTCGGGTGGGGAGCATCGGGGTCCTCGACGGCGATCACCGCGGCCTCACGGTGCGCAGCGCCTGGAGAGGTGGGCGCCGTGGTGAGGCGTGGGACGAACTCGGCGCGCTCATGGACGGAGCGGCGTCATGACGTGGCCGTCCGACACCGCCCTGTGGTGGTGCGCGCTCGCGCTCGCAGTCGCCGTTGGGCTGTGGCCCGCCCCGAGATGGCTCGCGCTGACGCCCACCCCGCGAACCGGGTCGCGCTTCGGTCTGCTCGCTCGTAGTAATCCCCAGGCCGAATGTCTCGCCGTTCTCGATGCGCTCGGTGCCGTTCTGCGAGCCGGTGCTCCCACGTCGAATGCTGTCGAGCTCGTTGTCGCCCCCTACGCAGACGGGGGCACCCACTCGAGCCAGGGGTGGCAGCGGTTGCGTCACGCGGCCCGCTCCGGTGGAGATCTCGCGGACACCTGGCGCGAACTGGGCGTCATGTGGAGGCTGCCGGCGTGCGCTGACATTGCGGCGGCGTGGGAGATGTCCGATCGACACGGGTGTCCGCTGGCCGACGCCGTGACGAGTGCGGCAGCGGACCTACGGGCACGCCGTCGCCACGATCGAGCCCTGGAGGCAGCGACCGCGGGCGCCAAGGCCACGATGGGTGTCCTCGTCCTCCTGCCAGTTCTGGGCATGGCGCTCGCGTGGATGCTCGGCGTGGATGTCTTCGAGATCTACAGCGGCACATCGGGCCTGCTCACCCTGTGGCCCGGGTTGGCCCTCTTGTGGGGCGGCTCCACCTGGTCGCAGCGCATGGTTGCCTCGGCTCTCAAGCCTCCGGCGGTGACGCCGTGATCGCCCTCGCACTGGTTCTTCTCGCCGTTGGCGTCTGGCCCGCTCGGCCCCTGACCGAACGTGCCTTCGGTGCATCCCGACGGGAGGCGAAGCAACGCGACACGGTCGAGGAGTCGCCGATGGTCGTCGCCCACGCGATGGACCTGCTCGCCCTGGCGCTCGCGGGTGGAGCCCCCACCGTCGCAGCCCTCGAAGCCGTGTCCGCGGCAACCGGGCCGGGCGTCCGCGAGCCGCTGGCCCGTGTGGCTGCCGCGATGCGCTGGGGCGTCGACGGAGACGGTGCCTGGGCCGGCGCCTCCTCGGCCTGGCGTCCGGCCGCAGGAGCCTTCGCGCTCGCTGCTCGGGCGGGAGCTCCGCCGTCCACCCTTCTGCGGCGGGCCGCTGATGACCTGCGCGTCGGCGAGAGCGAGCGCATCGCTGTCGCCGGAGCGAAGGCCGGAGTCCGCATCGTCCTGCCGCTCGGTTTGTGTTTCCTGCCCGCCTTCGTCCTGCTCACCGTCGTCCCCCTCGTCATGGGTCTCGTCGAACCCCTCGGCTGACACCTGGCATCGGGCACCCCCGAACCCCGCCGGAACCCCGGCGGCGCGCCCTCCGGCGCACCACTCGAAAGAACTCAACCCCTGAGGAGATCGCCATGATCGCTGTGACCCGTCGTACCCGTAATGCCCTGCTGCGCCGCTGGCAAGCGGCCGCCGAACGCGCCGAGGCCGGCATGTCCACGGCCGAGTACGCGGTGGGCACCATCGCCGCGGTTGCTTTCGCGGCCGTGCTCATCGCCGTCGTGAAGTCCGCGACCGTGCGCTCGGCCCTCGAGGGCATCATCTCGTCGGCTCTCTCGACCCGCTGACGTGACGATGACACGAGCGCGCCGCAGGCACGGAACGCACGAACGTGACGGCGAATCGGGCATGGCAACAGCCGAATTCGCCGTGGCCTTGCCTGCGGTTGCGCTCGTGCTCGCCTTCGTCGTCGGTCTTGCCCAGTTGCTGCTGCTGCACCATCGGGCGTGGCATGCCGCGTCCGTGGGCGCGAGGGTTGCCGCCCGGGCCGAGAGCGACGATGCCGTGCGCGCGGCCGTCCGCCAGAGCGGTGTCTCCGGAGCCACGTCGATCACGCGGAGCTCGCAATGGGTGCGCGTGGCCGTCTCCGTTCCCGCTCCACGCGGGTTCGGGTGGGCGCTCGGCGACATCACCGCCGGCGCGGTGGCTGCCGCGGAACGCGGGGACGAGGGTGACGCTGCGAACAGCTCGGGAGGCTCGCCGTGACCGGGTGGTCCGCGCGGGGTCGCACGCGTCCACTGCGGGCTCGTGAACGCTGGTTGAGCCGACTCGGCCGGGTGCGAGACGGTCACGTCGGGGGAGGTCAGGGATCTCCGAAGGCCCGGAACGACAGCGGCTCGGTGACGGTGACGATGCTTGGCGTCATCGTCGTGGTCGTCCTGCTCGCCGGTGTGATGGTCACGTACGCGCGCACCGCGATCGACACCGAGCGCACCCGCCTCGCGGCCGATCAGGCAGCACTCGCCGCGGCCAGTGTACTGCTCGGCTCGTCGGCGCAACCGGGGTCGTCGCCCTGCGCCCTGGCCGCCACGACGGCCGAGCGCAACGGTGCGCGCGTCACGTCGTGTGTCGTGCGCTCGACGTCGGTGCAGGTCGCGGTCACGCGCGCCGCGCCGCTCGGACGCGAAGCACGCGGTCTCGCCCGCGCCGGCGCCCCCGAGGGGCGTGGACCATGACGGGGGCAGCGAATCGACGCCAAGGTGTGAGTTTCGGCCCGGTGTGTGACCGGCGCCGCTCACAGATCGGACCAGAGCTCACATCCTGCGTCGAGCACGGGGCAGCCACGCGTCAGTTGGCCGGGTCGTCGTAGGCGTCGCGCAACAGCAGGTCGAGCAGAGCGATCGCACCGTGCTTGTCGAGGGGGCTGTTGCCGTTGCCGCACTTCGGCGATTGGATGCACGCCGGGCAGCCCGACTCGCACGCGCACGTCTCGATCGCTTCCTTCGTCGCCGTCAGCCACTCCGTGGCCCGCGCGTAGGCGCGCTCGGCGAAGCCCGACCCTCCGGGCAGGGCGTCGTAGACGACGACCGTCGGCATGTCCGTGTCCGGATGCAGCGCCGTCGAGACGCCGCCGATATCCCACCGATCACCCTGCGCCACGAGCGAGATGAGACCGATCGAGCAGTGCTCGGCGGCGTGAAGGGCGCCCGGGGCCACGTCGGGGGTGATGCCTGCGTCGGCGAGCTCGTCCTCGGGCAGGGTCCACCACACGCCCTTCGTCACGAGGGTGCGCTCCGGCAGATCGAGCGGGTGCTCGCCTATCACCTCACCCGACGGCAGACGCCGCAGGAAGGACGTGACGCGCGTCGTCACCCGGATGTCGCCGTAGTGCAGTGTCGCAGCGCCCCACGCACGGCTGGCGCTCGAGCCGATGATGTCGAACGCGCTGACGGAGCGAGCGGCCGTCGACCACCCGGGGTTGCCGCGCACGACGTGCGCGCTGCCGTCCTCGAGGTCCAACTCCGTGGAGACGTACGAGACGCCCTGGTGCACGTAGACCGCGCCCTTGAAGACGCTCGAGTGCGCCCGTTCGCCGTCGACCGTTCCGAGCACTCGGCCGGTGCGCGATTCGACGATGCGCACGTCGTCGCCACCCTCGCCGCGCAGCGACACGTGGTCGCCGGGGCGGTCGTCGCGGGCCCAGTACCAACCGGTCGGGCGTCGCCGCAGTACGGTGCGCTCCACGAGCGAGTCGACGAGCGGCCACATGCCCTCCCCGAAGAGGACCTCGTCGTCTTCGTTGAGCGGCAGCTCGGCGGCCGCGCACGCGAGCTGCGGAGCAAGGACGTAGGGGTTCGTCGGATCCATGACGGTGGCCTCCACCGGACGGCCGAAGAACACATCGGGGTGGTGGACGAGGTAGGTGTCGAGCGGGTCGTCGGCGGCCACGAACAGGGCCAGGGCGTCTCGCCCCGAGCGTCCGGCCCGGCCCGCCTGCTGGTGCAACGACGCCACGGTGCCCGGCCAACCCGCGAGGAGCACGGCGTCGAGCCCGCTGACGTCGATGCCGAGTTCGAGCGCGCTCGTCGCGGCGATGCCCCGCAACGTTCCCGTGCGCAGTCCGCGCTCGAGGGCGCGGCGCTCCTCGGGCAGGTATCCGCCGCGGTACGCGGCCACGAGGGATTCGTCGAGCCCCTCGTTCCACAGCCGCTGACGGGCCATGTCGGCCACCACCTCGACGCCGACCCGCGAGCGCGCGAAGGCGAGCGTCTGTACCCCGGAACCGACGAGCGCGCCGAAGAGGTCACCGGTCTCTGCCACGGCGCTGCGGCGGCCGAGATCGTCCGTGACGTCGGCTGAGGAATCGGCGGGGTCATCCGAGCCGCGAGCTCCGTCGAGCGCTGCCGAGACCTCGTGCTCGGCCTTCGCGCCCGGCGGCGGCCCGGGCTCCCACAGGCCGAATGTCAGCGCCGGGCGCGGCGAGCCGTCGTCCGTGACGGCGGTGACGTCGAGCCCCGTGAGCGCGCGAGCGTGTCTGGCAGGGTCGGCTGCTGTCGCCGAGGCGAGCACGAACGTCGGCTCGGCCCCGTAGCGGGCCGCGATACGCCGCAGCCGTCGCAGCACGCCGGCCGTGTGCGCCCCGAAGACACCTCGGTAGATGTGGCATTCGTCGATGACGACGAGTCGCAACGAGCGCCAGAACATCGACCACCGTTCGTGCGCGGGCAGCATCGAGTGATGGAGCAGGTCGGGGTTGGTGAGGATGACGTTGGCGTGGTCGCGGATCCAACGTCGTTCGTCGGGAGGCGTGTCACCGTCGAGGGTGGCCAGGCGCGCGCCCGGCACGGCCAAGGCTTCGAGGCGGGTGCGCTGATCGGCTGCCAGCGCCTTCGTCGGCGACAGGTAGAGACTCGTCGCGCCGCGCAGCGAGGCGAACATCGAGGCGGACACCGGGTCGAGCGCACCGGTGGCGGCGGACAGCATCGGCACCTGGTAGGCGAGGGACTTTCCCGACGCAGTGCCCGTCGCGACGACGACGTGCTCACCGGCCATCACCCGAGCGATGGCCTCACTCTGGTGCGACCAGAGTTCGTGGATTCCGGTGCCCTCGAAAGTCGACCGCACGAGAGCCGGAACAGAGTCCGGCCACGGCGCCGTCACGGCCTCGCGAGCGGGCCGTCGACGTACGTGACGCAACTCCCCGGTGCCCTGCCCGGCGAGGATGTCGAGCATCTGATCCGGGGAGCACCGGGCGTCGTACGTCATCGCGAGCGTCCCTCCCCAGGGCCCAGAAGCGGTGCCGGGCGTTGACTTTCGGTGGCCAGATGACAAACTAACGCTCGACGCACCCCTGCCAGACCACGACCGAACAGGAGGGTCGCGCACGTGGACCTCAAGGTGAACATGCACCGCGAAGGTGACGTGGTCGTCGTTGCCTTCGACGGTGAGGTCGACGTGTACACGGCACCCACGGTGCGTGACGCGATCTCGAAGGTACTCGCGGCCGGGCACCACAACATCGTGGCCGACCTGCGTGACGTGGGCTTCCTCGACTCCACCGGCCTCGGCGTCCTCGTGGGACGCCTCAAGGCCGTCCGCCTGCTCGAGGGACAGATGCGCGTCGTCATCACCAACCCCCACGTGCTGCGCAACTTCAAGATCACGGGCCTCGACAACATCTTCGCCATCGACACGGACGTCGATTCGTCGGTCGCCGCCATCTCGGCCTGAGCCGCGCCGCGTTCGACCGGAGACGGCAACGCCATACTGGGGGCATGTCTTCCCGGATGCCCGTCCCCGACGCAGAAGCCACCGACCTCGTCGAAGCGCTGAGAGACGACCTCGTCGTCGCCGATTACACCGTCGAGCACGTCGCAGAGCTTCTCGGCCCGGGCGCGTCCGCCGCGTTGCACCGGGAGCAGCCTCTTCCCGCGCGTCGTGCCCTCGCAGGCAGCGACGACCCGGTGGCCACGATGGTCCGCTTCTTCACCCTCGGCGAGACTCACACCCTCGACGCTCTCGACGCGGCCTTCCCGTCGCTACGGGCCAAGGGACTCGAACGTCTCGGTCTCGCGGTTCCGGCCGACTCCGGGCTGCGCTCGGCCGTCGACCTGCGCCCCTACGGCGACGAGAACTCCTCGTGGTGGCTCGCCTCCGACCTGTCGGAGCTCGCGACGGGCAGCGTCCTCGCCACCGATCACGTGCTCGGCATCGGCGGTGCGTCCACGACGCTCGCGCGTTGGACCCCGCGCCGAGAGGTGGCCGCTGCTCTCGACCTCGGCACTGGCTGCGGCGTCCAGGCCGTTCACCTCGCGGGGCACGTGCAGCACATCGTCGCCACCGACCTCGCGACGCGCGCCCTCGACTTCGTTCGTTTCAACGCCGCACTCAACCGCCTGCCGCTCGAAGTGCTCGCCGGCTCGATGCTCGAGCCCGTCGCGGGCCGCCGCTTCGACCTCGTCGTGAGCAACCCGCCCTTCGTCATCACGCCACGCGCCGAGGGCATGCCCGGCTACGAGTACCGCGACGGCGGCGCTGTGGGTGACGGCGTCATCCGCGACCTCGTGCGTTCCGTGGGTGATCACCTCGAGCCCGGCGGTATCGCACAATTCCTCGGTAACTGGGAGATGCGCGAAGGCCACGGGTTCGAGCAGGTTTGGACCGAATGGCTCGAGGGCACCGGACTCGACGCGTGGGTCGTCCAGCGCGAGGTTCAGGATCCGTTCGAGTACGCCGAACTGTGGGCCCGTGACGGCGGTGCCGGCGTCAACTCACCCGAGTACGGTGCCATGTACGCGGCATGGCTCGACGACTTCGCGGCACGCGGAGTCGAGAGCATCGGATTCGGCATCGTGACGCTGCAGCGGCCCGAGTCCGAGCGCGATCCCTTCGTCGACCTCATGGACGAGCGCGGCCCGGTGGCATCGGCCATGGGCCCGACGATCGACGCCGGGCTGCGAGCCCGCTCCTGGCTGGCCCAGACGAGCGACGACGACCTCCTCGACGGCACGTGGCAGGCCGCACCCGACGTCACCGAGGAGCGCCACACGAAGCCGGGCGCGGACGACCCGAGCGTCATCATGATCCGTCAGGGCGGTGGGCTGGGCCTCTCGATCCAGGCCGACACCGTGCTCGCGGCGTTCCTGTCGGTCTGTGACGGCTCGATGAGCGCCCGCACCGCACTCGTCGCCATCGCCTCGCTCGTCGGCGTGCCGGACGACGAGGTCATCGCCGGGACGCTGCCGTTGCTGCGCCGGCTCATCGCCAACGGGATGCTCGAACGCGTGGAAGGCTGACCGGCCGCGCCGAGAGCCCGCAGGACGAGCGACGGCCCCGCCCCTCGATGTGAGGAGCGGGGCCGTCGGCCGTGCTTGAGGTGATCAGTCGACCGAGACCTTGACCGACTTCTCGGCGATCTGGGTGCCGTTCTTCTTGTAGGTGACCTTGTAGTCACCCGAGACGCGCATCGGGACGTAGACGGCGACCGTGGCGCTGTCCCCGTTGTTGAGGTTGGTCGACGGGAGCGACTTCGTCTGCGACTGCTGGCCGTTCGAGACGGTGTAGCTGTACGTGGCGCCCTTCTCGTACTTCGTGGCCAACGTGACCCACAGCTGCTGACCCTTGTAATCGGCCGTGATGTCCTCGTGGTCGGAGCCGCAGAAGCGGGCCGTGCCGTTGTAGGCGATGTCCTTGATGGCGCAGGCGCGGACGGCGTTCGTCGAGGCGTAGTTGCCGAGCTCGCTCGACGAGAGACGCTTCGACGACGAGGAGCCGTCAGAGCTCGGGCTGTCAGAGGAGCTGGGGCTCTCGGACGACTCTTCCGACGACTCCTCGGAGCTCGGGCTCTCGGTGGAGCTGGGGCTCTCCGACGACTCTTCCGACGACTGCTCCGACGAGCTGGGCGACTCGCTCGACGACTGGGACTGAGTGGACGAGCCGGAGCTCGACTTGCCCTCGGAACCGACGTTCATCGTGCAGCCGGAAAGGCCGACTGCAGCAGCGAAGGTGAGCGGCAGTGCCTTGCGAATGAGGGACATGGGATTCCTCCTTGTGGGCGGTGTCAACTGCTCTTGTGACGGAGCCCAGAGGCGTTCGGTTCCATGTTTCTTCGAGGCGTTCACCCTGCACCTTGGAAAAAGTTCTGAATCCCCTGGACATCTGAGAAGAACAGTACGTCCTCTCGGGTGCCCCTGGTGTGGTTTGCCACCCAATGTTCTTGCGGAAGTTCGAGGTTCGTCGCCCACCCGCCGCACCTCAGTCGAGCTGCCAGCTCCGCTTGCTCAGCCCGTGCCAGAAGCCGTCGATGCTCGTGCGTGATGCGGCGCTCGCGGCTCCGTCGGGGTTCGCCGCGCCGATGGCGACGTAGAGCGGTGCCCAGTGCTCGGTGCGCGGGTGCGCCTCGTGAGCAGCCGGGGCCTTGTGGATGAAGTCGAACAACGCGTCGAGGTCGCCGCTCGCCATCGTCTCCGCAGCCCAGTGGTCGAACTCGACGGACGGCGAGGGGGCGGGCGAATCCGCCACGGGGTTGAACCACGACAGGTTGTGCGTCGTGAACCCCGAACCGACGACCAGGGTGCCCTCGTCACGCAGCGGCGCGAGCTTGCGCCCGAGCTCGAAGAGCTCACGCGGGTCGAGCGTCGGCATCGACATCTGCAGGACGGGAACGTCGGCGTCTGGGAACATCTCGACGAGCGGCACGTAGGCGCCGTGGTCGAGGCCGCGCGAGGTGTCCTGGTAGATCGGGGTGTCGGGCGTGCCGAGGAGGCGCGCCACGGATTCGGCGAGCTCCGGCGCCGCAGGCGCGTCGTAGGTGACCTCGTAGTACTTCTGCGGAAAGCCCCAGAAGTCGTAGACGAGGGGTGCACCGGTCGTCGAGGAGACGGTGACGGGGGCGTTCTCCCAGTGCGCCGACACCATGAGGATCTGCTTCGGCTTGGTGAACGCGCCTGACCACGAAGCCAGTTCGCGAGTCCACGTCGCGTCGTCGGCGAGCGGGGGAGCACCGTGGCTCAGGTAGAGAACGGGCGGTCGTGAGTCGGACGAGGGCGGCGTGGCCACGGGCGATGTCATGACGGTGCAACACCGTTGAGCGTTCAACTGTTCCACCCTCAGGCAGGGAACGGCGTGTCGTCCGGGCGATCGGCCTGTTCGGGCACTCGGAGGCGTCGGGTACGGTCATAGCGATCGCACTGGGGCGGCGCCGACGAATCCGGCGCCCGCGCGATCGACAGCAAAGGAGCAACACGTGTCGTCAGGCCGCAAACTCGTCATCGTCGAGTCGCCGAACAAGGTCAAGAACATCGCCGCGTACCTGGGGGACGAGTACGTCGTCGACGCCAGCGTCGGTCACATTCGTGATCTGCCCACGCCGAGCGAACTCCCGGCCGACATGAAGAAGGGGCCGTACGGCAAGTTCGCCGTCGACGTCGACAACGGCTTCGACGCGTACTACGTCGTCGACGCGGACAAGAAGAAGAAGGTGGCCGAGCTCAAACGGGCCCTCAAGGACGCCGACGAGCTCTACCTCGCCACCGATGAGGACCGCGAGGGCGAGGCCATCGCGTGGCACCTGTACGAGACGCTGAAGCCGAAGGTGCCCGTCAAGCGCATGGTGTTCCACGAGATCACCAAGGAAGCCATCCAGCGTGCCGCGAACAACACGCGCGACCTCGACATGCAGATGGTCAACGCGCAGGAGACGCGCCGCATCCTCGACCGCCTCTACGGCTACGAGGTCTCGCCGGTGCTGTGGCGCAAGGTGCGCCGCGGGCTGTCGGCAGGTCGTGTGCAATCGGTCGCGACGCGCATGGTCGTCGAGCGTGAGCGCGAGCGCATGGCCTTCCGCGCAGCGTCCTACTGGGACGTCGAGGGCGAGTTCGAGGCGAAGGCCGGCCAGTCGTTCGTCGCCAAGCTCAGCTCCGTCGACGGCGAGCGCGTGGCCTCCGGCCGCGACTTCGGTGACGACGGTGTGCTCAAGAGCAAGGGCGTGCGCCACCTCGACGGCGCTGCCGCCGAGAAGATCGCGGAGTCGACGCGTTCGTCGCACGCGAGCGTCTCCGCCGTCAGCGAGAAGCCGTACTCGCGCAAGCCGAGCGCGCCGTTCATCACCTCGACGCTGCAGCAGGAGGCGAGCCGCAAGCTGCGCCTCGGCTCGAAGGACACGATGCGTGTCGCGCAGCGTCTCTACGAGAACGGCTACATCACCTATATGCGTACCGACTCGGTGACGCTGTCGGAGTCGGCCATCAGCGCTGCGCGCCAGCAGGCACGCGACCTGTACGGCGCCGAGTACGTGCCGGACGCGCCGCGTCGCTACGCGGGCAAGGCAAAGAACGCGCAGGAAGCCCACGAGGCGATCCGTCCCGCGGGTGACCGCTTCCGCACGCCGGCGCAGGTGGCCGGCCAGCTGCGCGGCACCGAGTTCGCGCTCTACGAACTCATCTGGAAGCGCACCGTCGCCTCGCAGATGGCTGACGCCAAGGGCTCGACGGCTTCGGTGAAGCTCACCGTGCCGGTCGAGAGCTCCGGCGTGGCCAAGCAGGCCGAGTACTCGGCCAGCGGCACCGTCATCACCTTCCGCGGATTCCTCGCCGCGTACGAGGAGGGGCGCGACGCCGACCGTTACTCCAACGACGACTCGGAGCGTCGCCTGCCGAAGCTCTCCGAGGGCGTTTCCCTCGACGTGCTGCGCGCCGAAGCGCTCGGCCACGAGACGTCGCCGCCGGCTCGTTTCACCGAGGCCACGCTCGTCAAGGCGCTCGAGGAACGCGGCATCGGCCGCCCCTCGACGTACGCCGCCACCGTCGGCACGATCCAGGACCGCGGTTACGTGCGAACGCGCGGCAGTGCGCTCATCCCGACGTGGCTCGCGTTCGCCGTCACGAACCTGCTCGAGACGCACTTCCCGAGCCTCGTCGACTACGACTTCACCGCCTCGATGGAGGAGGGCCTCGACCGCATCGCCGCCGGTGACGAGGAGCGCGCCCGCTGGCTGTCGCGCTTCTACTTCGGTGACGAAGGCGCATCGGCCGAGGGCCTGCGTCAGCTCGTCGATGACCTCGGCGAGATCGACGCCCGCGGCATCTCGACCAT
Organism: Dermacoccus sp. PAMC28757; assembly: GCF_014302635.1. Taxonomy (NCBI): domain Bacteria; kingdom Bacillati; phylum Actinomycetota; class Actinomycetes; order Micrococcales; family Dermacoccaceae; genus Dermacoccus; species Dermacoccus sp. PAMC28757. Next base: position 1,073,757 of record NZ_CP060292.1, read on the forward strand.
TCCGATCGGTGAGGGCTACGTCGTGCGCGTCGGCCGTTACGGGCCGTACGTCGAGCAGGACGTGCCCGAGGGCGTCGACCCGGCCACGGGCGAGGTCAAGGACGGTGCGGACGCGCAGGCCGCTGCGTCGGCGACGCCGCGCCGCGCGTCGATCACCGACGAGATCGCGCCGGACGAGATGACGCCGGCGAAGATCCGCGAACTGCTCGAAGCGGCCGACGATGACGGTCGCGTGCTCGGACAGGACCCGGAGTCGGGCCGCGACATCGTCGCGAAGGCCGGTCGTTACGGCCCGTACGTCACGGAGGTGCTCGCCGACGAGGCCCCCGCCGCCGACGAGAAGCCGAAGAAGAAGGCTGCCAAGCCGAAGCCGCGCACGGCGTCGCTGTTCAAGGACATGGACCTCGCGACGATCGACCTCGAGACCGCGCTCAAGCTGCTCTCGCTGCCGCGCGTCGTCGGCGTCGTCGAGGAGAAGAAGACGGCTGACGACGGCACGGAGAAGACCGAGAAGGTCGAGATCACCGCGCAGAACGGCCGGTACGGCCCCTACCTCAAGAAGGGCACCGACAGCCGCTCGCTCGAGACGGAGTCGCAACTGTTCTCCATCACGCTCGAGGAGGCCGAGGCGATCTACGCCCAGCCGAAGCAGCGTGGCCGCGCGGCTGCGAAGCCGCCGCTCAAGGAGTTCGGCGCCGACCCTGCGTCGGGCAAGCCGGTCGTCGTCAAGGACGGTCGCTTCGGTGAGTACGTCACCGACGGCGAGACCAACGCGACGCTGCGCAAGGACGACGACGTCGAGACCCTGACGGCCGAGCGGGCCTTCGAACTGCTCGCCGAGAAGCGGGCGAAGGGGCCGACGACGCGCAAGAAGGCAGCGAAGAAGTCGACCAAGAAGACCGCCAAGAAGACGACGGCGAAGACGGCCACGAAGAAGACGGCCGCCAAGAGCGCGGCGAAGACGGCCAAGAAGGCCTGAACCGAACGTCACGACGAAGAGGTCGCCTCCCCGCTCGGGGAGGCGACCTCTTCGTTCGCTCTGACGGAAGGTTCAGCCGTTGAGCAGCGCGGCGATGCGTTCGAGCGAGGTACGGGTGGCGTCAGCGTCGCCGTCCGGGGTGCCGGCGTCGGTGAACAAGTGACCGCGGCCGGGCACAACGATGTCTTCGAAGGACGCCCCCGAGGCCTCCACCGCTTCACGCAGCGCCGCAACGTCGGGTTCGTCGATCCAGTGGTCCTCGGCGTAGCGGTGCACCTGCACGGGCACACCGTTCCACTCACCCTGGGGCGGAGCCACGCTGTGCAGGAGGAGAGCGGCGCGGGCGTCGGGCCGTTTGGCAGCGAAAGCCTGTGCGAAGAACGCTCCGAGGGAGAAGCCGCCGAGAACGGCGTCCTCAGGCAGCCCGTCGAGGTAGCCCTTTGCCCGCTTCATCAGCGTGGGAACACCGACCTCGTCGCGGTAGGCAATGCCGTCGCGTTCGGAGTCGAAGACGTGGCCGTCGTAGTAATCGGGGGTCTCGACGGTGTGCCCGAGGTCGCGCAGGTCGGCAGCGAACTCGTGGACGGCCGAGCGCAAGCCGAGTGCGGAGTGCAGGAGCAGGACGTGTGCCATGCGTTCACCGTGGCACATTCGGGCACCGCACAGGCGGATGTGACAGAACGAGGCGCATGGACACCGGGGAACGAACCGAGACGGCGGGCGCCACGCGCAGGGCCGATCTTCTGCTCGCCGGAGCGGCTGCCGTCGCTGCGGTCGGGTGGGGCGTCGTGGCCGTGACGGTCGTGGGCTTCACCCTCGGCACGAACTTGGGCCTCGGCACTCAGGCTGACGGGCGCTTTTCCGGGGGTGAACTCGCCCGCTCGGCGCTGTGGGTCGCCGTGCCTTGCGCACTGGTGGCGTGGGTTCTCGGATTCGTGTCGCTCCGCTCCACCCGCGGTGCGAGCGCGGGCGGACGCGTGCTGTCGATGGTGCTCTGGACGGCGGCGAGCCCGGTCATCTGCGCGCTCGTGTTCACCGGGTGGCTCGCGACCGGATCGTCAGACGGAGGAGGTCTCACGGCGATCGGTCTCGGGATCGGAATGAGTGCTGCTGGGGTGGCGATGTGGTGCGTCACCCCAGCACCGCTCGTCGTCGCGTTGGTGGTCCGGGGATCGCTGTGTCGTCACCCCGTGACGCAAGAGGAACCCGGTGCCGACCCGTCATCTCCCCAGACAACCGGGGCGACAACAGGCCCCTGAGCGTCCGGTCGAATGGCTCTGGTTGGCATCGTCTTCCGGCGAGGCGTTCGGATGGCTCGGCTGCGCCCGGGGCGGACGGTGGCGTCCCCTCCGACGTGCGTGTCTGAACGAGCCGCGGCGGCTGTTCGTCACCGAACCGTTGTGGAAACACACTCGTTCGGCCTTCGTCGACGGTGAACAATGTCGCCGTGGGAACGGGAACTAAGACCGAGCAGCAGACTGATCGCACGGCGCCGCTGAGTGCCGACCTGACGAAGGCGGCCGCCATCGGTGTCGGCACCGTGGCGGCGAGCAGCGTCGTCGGGGTGCTGTGGCTCCTCGTCGTCCTCCTGGCGGGGCAAGCGGGGGCGTTCGGCGACGGCCCGTCGGGTGACGGCTGGAGCGCCGGCGCGGTCTTCATCGCTGCGGCCTGGATCGTCGGCGTGCATGCCCTCGCCGCAACGGGCCTGGCGCTGGTGGCGCTTCGGCGTTCGGCCGGGTTGTCGCTCGGCGACCGTGTCACGGCGTGCCAGCTGTGGTGCGCGCTGAGTCCCGTCGTCTGGACGCTCGTGTCGGTGGTTCGCCTCGGCCTCCGGGACGGCGCGTGGTCCGCGGCCCTCATGTTCGGTGTCATCGGAACGATCGGCAGCATCATGCTGTGGTTCTTCGTGCTCGCACCGATCTTTCTTCACGCCATCGCCAAGCCACTCCTGCGGCGCGATGCCGCGACCGGCGTGACGCCTCCCAGCTACCGGGGGTCGGTCTACGGCCTCGACGAGCAGGCCGAGGACGCCGAGATCGGCTACGCGCAGTGACTTTCCGCGCCCGTGTTTGACCCTCACGCTGCGTGAGGCGGTGGGGTGGTGACATGACCGACGACCTGTTGACGGTGGGCCAAGTGGCCGAACGCTTCGGCATCACGGTGCGCACCCTGCACCACTACGACGCGATCGGCCTCGTCACGCCGAGCGAGCGCAGTTGGGCCGACTACCGGCTGTACTCGCCGGGCGACGTGCAACGTCTCGCCCGCGTCGTTTTGCTGCGGCGTCTCGAGATGCCACTGGCGGACATCGGCGCCGTGTTGGCGGACGACGATGCGCTCACCGAGCAGCTTCGCCGACGCAGGGAGGCGGTCATCGCCAGGCTCGACGAGCTGAACGGGCTCGTGCGGGCCATCGACACCGCATTGACGAAGGAGGAACCGATGAGTGACTACGCCATCACCGAAGGCGAGATGAAGGAGATCTTCGGCACCGGCTACGACGAGAGCTACGACGCGGAAGCCGAGGCCCGCTGGGGCGAGACCGACGCGTACAAGGAGTCGCAGCGCCGCGCGAAGTCGTACACGAAGGAGCAATGGGTTCGCATCAAGGCCGAGGGCGACGCCGTCATGGAGCGGTTCGCGCAGGCCAAGCGTGACGGCGCGGAACCGGGCTCCGAGCAGGCGGACGCCGCGGTCCAGGCGCACCGCGACCACATCGAGACGTGGTTCAACGACGTCCCGCTGCCGATGCTGCGCGGCATGGGTGAGATGTTCAGCGCTGACCCGCGGTTCGCGAAGACCTACGACGACGTCGAGCCCGACCTCGCGCCGTACGTCACCTCGGTGATCACGGCCTACTGCGCCAAGCGGGGTGTGGACGAGAACTGCGGTTCGTGAATTTCTCGGGCGCGGGGTGAGGGCGGACCTCCGCAGGCGTCGGGTGCGGGCGGGGCGCCGTGGCACCTTGCGTCCCCGTAGCGGGGTGGCTGAGGTGCCGACGAGGCGCTCAGGCGCGTTGTGTCCTGACGCGTCGGGCCGCCGCGACCGAGCGGCGATCCGGCGTTGTCGGTGCGCCTCGGTAGGGTGTGCGCATGGCTGACGACGTGCGTGACGAGGAACTGCTCGCCCCCGTGCCCGGCGCGGCCCGCGATGGTGTCAGTGGCAGCGCACGCGCAGGTCTTTTCGTCACGTTCGAAGGCGGCGACGGCGCCGGCAAGACGACGCAGATCGCGCTCGCCCAGGCCTGGCTCGAGGAGCAGGGCCACGCCGTCGTCACGACGCGCGAGCCGGGCGGCACCGAACTCGGAGTCGCGATCCGGCAGCTCATCCTCCACGGCGACCACGTCGCGCCCCGCGCCGAGGCGCTGCTCTACGCGGCCGACCGGGCCCACCACGTCGAGACACTCGTGCGCCCGGCCCTGGAACGCGGCGACGTCATCCTGCAGGACCGGTACATCGACTCGTCCATCGCCTACCAGGGCGCGGGCCGCGCGCTCGACGCCGCCGACATCGAGTCCATCTCACGCTGGGCCACCACCGGCCTCACACCCGACCTCACGGTGCTGCTCGACGTCGACCCGGCTGACGGCCGCGCCCGCCGTGGTGGCCGCGGCGGCGAAGACCGGCTCGAACGCGAGGCTGACGACTTTCACGCGCGCGTGCGCGAACACTTCCTCGCACTCGCCGCTCGCGACGGGGAGCGTTACCTCGTCCTCGACGCTTCGCTGCCGCGTGAGGACATCGCAGCTGCGGTTCGCACCCGACTCGAACAGACCTTGGCGGCGCGTCGATGAGCGTGCAGGCGCCCGAGGTGCGCTCCGTTCCCGGCATTGGCGAAGGCGTGTGGCGTGACCTCGTCGGTCAAGACGACGCCGTCCGCACACTCTCGGAAGCGATCGCCGACCCGCGCCGCATGACGCACGCGTGGCTCCTCACCGGCCCGCCCGGCTCGGGGCGCTCCAACGCGGCCCGCGCGTTCGCGGCCGCGCTCGAGTGCCCACAGGGCGGGTGTGGTGAATGCCGCGAATGCCGCACCACGTTCGACGGTTCTCACGCCGACGTCCAGATCGTCTCGACGAAGGGTCTGACGATCCAGGTCCGCGAGGCCCGCGACCTGGCGCTCGCGGCACAGTCGTCGCCGTCGGTGGGGCGCTGGCGCGTCATCGTCATCGAGGACGCCGACCGCCTCACCGAACGCGCCGCCGACGCCCTGCTCAAGGCCCTCGAGGAGCCTGTGCCGCGCACCGTCTGGCTGCTGTGTGCGCCGAGCGTCGAGGACGTCATCGTCACGATCCGCAGCCGGTCTCGTCACGTGCGCCTGCGCATCCCTCCGGTCGAGGCGGTGGCCGAACTTCTCGTGCGCCGCGACGGAGTCGACGTGGCCATGGCCACGTACGCGGCCCGCGCCGCGCAGTCGCACATCGGCATCGCCCGCCGACTCGCGCGTGACGAAGGCGCTCGGATCCGCCGACGGGAGACCCTCCTGCTCGCCCTGTCCATCCGCGGGCTCGGTGACGCACTCAAGGCCGCCGCCGACCTCGCGTCGATCGCCGAGGACGAATCCGGCGCGTCGTCGGGGGAGCGCAACGCCCAGGAGAAAGCGAAGCTGCTCGAGCAGTTGGGCGCCGACACGTCGGCGAGAACCCAACCCCCGCACGTGCGTTCGGCGATCAATCAGCTCGAGAAGGAGCAGAAGACGCGGGCAACGCGATTCGCGCGTGACGTCGTCGACCGCGCCCTCATCGACCTCGCCTCGATGTACCGCGACGCCATGGTCGTGCGCTGGGGTAAGCCGGTCGACCTCGTCAACGCCGACATCGTCGGTGAGGTCGAACAGCTCGCGCGGGCGCTGACACCCGAGCAACTTCTGCTCGCCCTCGACGCCATCGCCACCGCACGCGAACGCATCGCCGCCAACGTGCCGCCTCTGCTCGCGCTCGAAGCCATGTGCATCGCGCTCGAACTTCCCCTGTAACGCCCCGAGGAGACCCCATGACCCGACGTTCCACCTCCCGCTCGCTGCGCGTGGCCCTCGCGGCGGCCGGCGCGCTGACGCTGGTGGCCGGTTGTAGCTCGTCGTCGTCGCACTCCGAGGCAACCGGGGCGGGCAGTGCCACCACGTCGGCATCGAAGGCCGGGCCTGCTCCGTCGGGTCTGCAGTCGTTCTACTCCCAGAAGCTCGAGTGGGAGAAGTGCGACGAGGGCGAGTGCGCGAAGCTGCGCGTGCCCATCGACTACGCCAAGCCGAGCGGTGCCACGATCGAGATCGCGGTCAACCGCCAGAAAGCCACCGGCACGAAGAAGGGGTCGCTCGTCGTCAACCCGGGTGGACCCGGCGCCTCGGGTGTCGACTATGCCGCGGCCGCCGACAGCATCGTCAGTTCGGGCGTGCGCGAGAGCTTCGACGTCGTCGGCTTCGACCCGCGGGGCGTTCAGCGTTCGGCGGCCATCACGTGCGTCGGCGACGCCGAGCTCGACGATCTTCTCGGTGCCGATCCGTCACCCGACAACGCGGCAGAGCAGAAGGAACTGCTCGCCGCCGACAAGTCCTTCGCCGACGCCTGCAAGAAGAACGCCGGCCCGCTGCTCGGCCACGTCTCCACCGAGGAGGCGGCCAAGGACATGGACGTTCTGCGCGCGGCCCTCGGCGAGGACAAGCTCGACTACCTCGGAAAGTCGTACGGAACGTTCCTCGGAGCCTCCTACGCCGAGCAGTTCCCGAAGAAGGTCGGGCGCATGGTGCTCGACGGGGTGCTGCCGCCCGACCTCACGATGGCCGAGCTCAACGCCGGACAGGCCAAGGGATTCGAAACGGCACTGGACGCCTACCTCGCCTCCTGCACGAAGGAATCCGACTGCCCCCTCGGTTCGGAACCGGCGGCCGGCAAGAAGAAGCTCCAGGAGTTCCTCGCGGGCCTCGACGACAAGACCGTTCGCGCCGAGGGTGACTCGCGCATCGATCGACTCACCGAGGGGTGGGCCGTCAACGGCATCGCCGCGGGCCTCTACGACGAGGCCAGCTGGCCGGGCCTGACGGATGCGTTGCGCGGGGCGATGAACGGTGACGGGACGCTCTTACTCGCCTCGGGCAAGCAGTACGCCGAGCGCAACGACGACGGCACCTACAACGGCAACATCATGCAGGTCATCAACGCCGTCACCTGCCTCGACCGCCCGGCCCCGACGGGCGGCGTCGCGACGTACGAAAAGGAAACGAAGGCGCTCGCCAAGGACGCCCCGACCTGGGGCTCGCAGCTCGCCTGGGCCGGCGCCATCTGCGCGGACTGGCCGGTCAAGGCCACGGGTGAGGCCAAGTCGGTCAAGGCGGCGGGCTCCGGACCGATCGTCGTCGTCGGCACGACCCGCGACCCGGCCACGCCGTACGAGTGGAGCGAGCGCCTCGAGAAGCAGCTCGAGAACGGGCGTCTCGTGAGCTACGACGGTGACGGTCACACGGCCTACGGCCGCGGCTCCGAGTGCGTCGACTCAGCCATCGACTCCTACCTGCTCGAAGGCAAGAACCTTCCGGAGAAGACCACCTGCTGAGGGTCGTCCTCCGGCTCTTTTCGCGACACCCGTTCGACGGGTGGGCGAGCGCGTGGAGGGCCCCCGCAATTCGCGTTCGCCTGCGTCCTCGTGTAATGTCTAGCCTCGCTGCCGGAGATTCTCCGAGCCCAGCGGTGCCGCTTTAGCTCAGTCGGCCAGAGCGTCTCACTCGTAATGAGAAGGTCGTCGGTTCGATTCCGACAAGCGGCTCAGCGCACGAAAGCCCCCAGGTCTCACCTGGGGGCTTTCGTCATGTCGGGGCAACCGCCTCCGTCCGCTGCGGCGAAGCTCACGCCTTCGCGGCGAGCGAGACGCCGATGACGGTGAACACGCCACCCACCGCGCCGTCGATACGGCGGGCTGCGCGGCGATAGCCGTTCGCGACGCGTTCGCCGGACGCAATCCACGCGAGGCTCGCGAACCACGCGAACGTGACGCCGACGATGGTGGCGAAGACCTCGAGCTGGGCGAGCAACGGCGAACCGTGCGGCACGATCGAGGCGAGCAGGGCGCCGAAGAAGACGAGGGCCTTCGGGTTGGCCACGTTCGTCACGAGGCCGATGCGGTACGCCTTCCACACGCTGCGGGTCGCGAGGGGTGCTGACGCAGCGGCCGCATTGGCTGCGGGAGTCTCGTCGTCGTCATCGTTGTTGTTGCTGCTGCGGCGCAGGCTCCACAGGATGCGCAGGCCGTACCCGATGAGGAACGCCGCGCCCAGGTAACGCACGACCTTGTAGGCGGCCTCGTACTGGGCGAAGACCACGGCGAGGCCGGTGAGGGCGAGCACGACCCACAGGGCGATGCCGGTCGTCACGCCGGCGGCGACGAACAGCCCTTTACGGCGACCCGAGGTTGCCGAGGTGCGCATGACGGCGAGGAAGTCGGGCCCGGGGGAGGCGACGGCGACGATCCAGGCCGACAGCAGGGTGAGCCAGGTGGCGAGGGACAAGGGTGCTCCTTCTGGGTGATCAGCCGAGCGTGGGCGTGGCGAAGACGAAGTGCATCTCGGCCCCCTCGGGGCCGGCGATGTAGCGGTGGGGTGCGTCCCCGGGGAACGCGACGAGGTCGCCGGGCTCCAGATCGACGGGGGCGTCCGTGGGGCCGGCCCGCAGCGAGCCGCTCACGAGGATGATGTGTTCGACCGTGCCGGGAGTGTGCGGAACGCCGTCGAAGACGTCGCCGGGCGGCATGTGCAGACGCCAGATCTCGAGGCTGCGGCCTCCGCCGACGCGCGCGAGGAACTGACGGGTGAACTCGTCGTGTGGTGCGGGTTCGGCGCGCACGACGGTGACCTGGCCGGTGGGCTGAACCGTGAGCAGGTCGGTGAGCGGGATGCCGAGGGCTCGCGCCAGGGCGTCGAGCGTGTCGAGCGTCGGGTTGCCGCGCCCCGCCTCGAGATTCGACAGGGTGCCCTTGCCGAGATCAGCGCGTCGCGCGAGCTCGGTGAGGGAGAACCCTCGCTGCTCGCGGCGCAGCTTGATCTGCGCTCCGACGCGTTCACTCAGGTAGGCCATGTGTTCACTTTAGCGAACGTTTCGTTCGGCGGATAGTGCGATCTGTGTGTGATGGGTCTCGTCATGTGGCGCGTTGGCACCTCAGTCGGCGCCGGGCGTAAAGCGACCCTCCCCCGAGCCGTCATCCGTGGCCCGGGGGAAGGGTCGCCGCAGCGCCGTCAGCCGCGCAGGCTGGGGAAGTCCTCGTCGCGGAACTCGCCCTCGGGCCGCTCGTGGGCGTCGGCCAGCTCGTTCTCGCGGCCGCGTAGTTCGACGCGTCGGATCTTGCCCGAGATCGTCTTCGGCAGTTCGGCGAACTCGAGGCGACGCACGCGTTGCCACGGCGCCAGGCGCTCGCGGGCGAACGCGAAGATGCTCTCCGCCGTCGCCGCGTCACCGTCGTGACCGTCGACGAGAACGAGGTAGGCCTTCGGGACGGCAAGCCGCACCGCATCCGGTGCCGGCACGATGGCTGCCTCGGCGACCGCCGGGTGCTCGATGAGCACCGACTCCAACTCGAACGGGCTGATCTTGTAGTCGCTCGCCTTGAACACGTCGTCGGTGCGCCCGACGTAGCTGATGTAGCCCTCGTCGTCGATCGTCGCGACATCCCCGGTGTGGTAGTAACCGCCCTCCATCGCCTCGGCGTTGCGCTTCTCGTCGCCGAGGTAGCCGGTCATGAGCGAGAGCGGCCGGTCGGACAGGTCGAGGCAGATCTCGCCCTCGCCGGCGCCCTCGACGCGCTCACCCGTCATCGGGTCGACGATGACGACCGGGATGCCCGGCAGCGCCCGGCCCATGGACCCCGGCTTCACCGTGGAGCCGGGGGTGTTGCCGACGGACGCCGTCATCTCGGTCTGGCCGTAGCCGTCGCGGATCGTGAGACCCCACGCCTTCTCGACGCGGGAGATGACCTCCGGGTTGAGCGGCTCGCCCGCGCCGATGAGTTCGCGCAGCGATCCCTTGCCGCCCGAGAGGTCGGCGTTGATGAGCATGCGCCACACCGTGGGAGGCGCGCAGAACGTCGTCACCTCGCGGCTGCGCAGCTGCTCCAGCAGGGCGCCGGGGGAGAAGCGCGTGTAGTTGTAGACGAAGATCGTCGCCTCCGCGATCCACGGCGCGAAGAAACACGACCACGCGTGCTTGGCCCACCCCGGACTGGAGATGTTGAGGTGCACGTCGCCCGGTTCGAGACCGAGCCAGTACATCGTCGACAGGTGACCCAGCGGGTACGACGACTGCGTGTGCTCGACGAGCTTCGGCCGGCTCGTCGTGCCGGACGTGAAGTAGTAGAGCAGCGGGTCGCTCGGCGCGGTGCCCGGGTGCTCGAGCGGGGTGGCGCCCTCGACGTTCGCGTAGGCGGCGCGCATGTCCTGCCAGCCGTCGCTCTCGCCGACGGAGATGCGCGTGTACGTGCCGGGCACGGAGGAGAACTTGTCGGTGTCCGCAGCGTTCGCGATGACGTGCTTGACGCCGCCGCGCTCGATGCGGTCGACGAGATCGCTCGGCCCGACGGCCGTCGTCGTCGGCATGATGATGGCGCCCAGCTTCATCGCGGCGAGCATGACGTCCCACAGCTCGACCTGGTTGGCGAGCATGACGATGACGGGGTCGCCCCGGCGTACGCCTCGTTCGGCGAGCCACGCCCCGATGGCATCGGAGCGGCGCGCCATCTCGTCGAACGTCGCCTCCTGCGACGAGCCGTCTTCCTCGAGGATGACGAGTGCCTTCGCGTCGTTGCCGCGCGCGACGACGTCGAACCAGTCGTGCGCCCAGTTGAAGCGCTCGCCCAGGTCGGGCCACGTGAACGAGGCGGCGGCTTCGTCGTGCTTGCCGCGAAGGGCCAGCAGCTCGTCCCGGGCCTGGCGATAGCGGGTGGTGGCAACGTTCTCGCTCATGCTCGGCACCTTGCCAAAGCCGGAATGGGTTACGGGCGAGTACACGTGAGGTGAATCACGTCGGCCATGGCCCGGTGTGTGAGCTCCGGTCCGTCCGGTGACCAGCGCAGCTCACAGAACGAGTCACGACTCACATCACGGTCGGGTGCTCAGTCGCGCACCGGCCGGCGCGCGAACCACGCGGCGAGCACGGCGCCCGAGACGTTGTGCCACACGGAGAACACGGCCGACGGCAGCGCGGCGAGCGGGGAGAAGTGCACCTTCGCCAGCGTCGCGGCAAGGCCGGAGTTCTGCATGCCCACCTCGAAGGCGAGCGCGCGGCGGGCCTTCGCGTCGAGGCCCGCGAAGCGCGCTGCGAGGTAGCCCAGGCCGAGCCCGAAGCCGTTGTGCAACACGACCGCGAGGAACACGATGCCGCCGACGGAGGCGAGCTTGCCGGCGCTTCCTGCAACGACGATCGCGACGATCCAGGCGATGACGACGGCGCTCACCCACGGCAGGGCCGGAGCGATGGCGCGCACGCCGGCGTCCTTGATGACGAGACGGACGACGACGCCGAGCACGATCGGCACGAGCACCGTCTTGACGATGTCCACCATCATCGAGCCTGCGTCGACGTGGAGGTACGACCCGGCGAGCAGCGCCGTCAGTGCAGGCGTGACGACGGGTGCCACAAGTGTCGAGACGGTGGCCACCGACACACCGAGCGCGACGTCGCCCTTCGACAGGAACGTCATGACGTTCGACGCCGTGCCGCTCGGCGCACATCCGACGAGGATGAGACCCACGGCCAGCTCCGGTGAGAGCGCGAGCGCGTGCGCGATGACCCACCCGGCTCCCGGCATGATGACGTAGTGGGCCACCAGCCCGATGAGCACGGCCCAGGGGCGGCGCATGACGGCGGCGAAGTCGTGTGGTGTGAGCGTGAGACCCATCGTGAACATCACGACGCCGAGCAGGTACGGCACCCATGTGGCGTGCGGCGTGAAAAGGCCGGGCTGGGTGTAGCCCCACGCGCCTGCGATGACGACGACAATCGGCAGGGCCGTCACCGCCACGAGTGCGGCGCGACGCTGCTTCGGCGTCTCGACGGCGGCCGCCCCGGAGGTCGAGGAGGGCGCGTTGCTGCGCTCGGAGGCCATCGTCATCCCATCGGTCGTCGGGCATATGCCGAACCGGGCACACGCGGGGTGGCCTCGTTCCACCCGATCCACCGCGTGCGGGCGCATCGGGTGCGCTGAGACACTGACGCGAGAATATCGGAAGGCGAACTAAGGTGGAGGCGTCATGACGAGCACGCCCGCACCCGCCCCCGAACCCCGCCTCCTCGCACCGCTCGGCGGCCGACGCGCGTGGGCGATCTGGGGAGCGGCGGTCGCCGTCTATGTGCTCGCTGTCTTCCACCGCACATCGCTCGGGGTGGCGGGCATCATGGCGGCCGAGCGGTTCGGCATCAGCTCCTCGCAGCTCGCGACCTTCGCCATGGTCCAACTGCTCGTCTACGCGGCGATGCAGGTGCCCGTCGGGGCCGCGCTCGACCAGTACGGCTCACGCATCCTCCTGGCCGCCGGTGCCCTGACGATGACGGCCGGGCAGGCCTGGTTCGCCTTCGCTCACACCTTCGCGGCAGGGTTGGGCGCCCGCGTCCTCGTCGGCATGGGCGACGCGATGATCTTCGTCTGCGTCCTGCGCATCGCCGCGCTGTGGTTCCCGCCGATGCGAGCGCCGCTCGTCACCCAGATCACCGGTTTCGCCGGCCAGATCGGTGCGTTGCTCGCGGCGGGTCCGCTCGCCGCGGCGCTCCACGCGCTGGGGTGGGAGACGACCTACCTCATCGCCGCTGCCCTGGGTCTCGTGCTCGGCCTCGTCATGTGGTTCGTCGTCGTCGACAGCCCGAACCTCGACAAACGGCGCGACACCGTCAGGCTGCGGGCGGTTGCCCGGGTGCTCGGCGAGGTCTGGCGCGAGCCGGGCACACGCCTGGGCCTGTGGACCCACTTCACCGCACAGTTCGCGATGAACGTGTTCGTCCTCCTGTGGGGTTTCCCGTTCCTCACGAAGGGTCAGGGCCTGTCCGAGGCGACGGCGAGCACATTGCTGTCCCTCATGGTCGTGACGATCATCGTGGCGAGTCCGGTGCTGGGCATGTACACGGCGCGGATGCCACACCGTCGCTCCGTCGTCGTCATGACGCTCATCGGCGTCATCATCGCGCTGTGGAGCGTCGTGCTCGCGTGGCCCGGGAGGGCGCCGCTGTGGCTGCTCGTCCTGCTGTGCATCGCCGTGTCGCTCGGCGGGCCGGGCTCCATGGTCGGCTTCGACATGGCCCGCTCCTTCAACGCGCCCACCCGCCTCGGCAGTGCCAACGGCATCGTCAACGTCGGCGGCTACGTCGCGTCCGTGACGTGCATCGTCCTCATCGGCCTCGTGCTCGACCACGTCGCCCCCGGCGGCCCGGCGACGTACGACGCGGGCTCCTTCCGCGCAGCGATGAGCGTGCAGTATCTCGTCTGGGCCTTCGGCCTCGCGATGATGTGGCGCTCGCGGCGTCGCACGCATGCCGTCGTCCTCGCCGATGACGCCTACGCCCACCTGCGTGCGGGCGTCCCGAGCAGGCGGCGACGCACGGGCGCCTGACCCGCCATCGGCGCGGGCCCACGTCGGCCGCACAGACTCAGGCGAGCTCGTCGTCGACGTATCCCGAACGGGCGAGCACCAGTCCGGCGGCGGTCATGATGACGCCGGTCCCCATGAGGAGCAGCAGGACGAGGGTCCATCCGCCGACGAGTTCGTGCACGATTCCCACAGCCACGGGCCCGACGCCGGCGATGACGTACCCGATGGGCTGGACGAAGCCGCTCACCTGGGCGGTGATGCGCGGATTGCGGGTGCGTGCGGTGATCATGGCGATGGCACCGGGGAAGCTCCACCCGGAGATGCCGAGCATGAGCGCCCACAGCCACGGGGTGCTGGCCGGTGCGAGGAGCAGCCCGAAGTAGCCGCCCAACAGGAGCGCGCCGAGAACGAGCACCATCACCGTCATGAGTCCACGTCGGTTGACGACGCTGGGCATGATGAGCCCGCCGAAAATGCCGAGCGAGGCGATGAGCGCGAGCCAGGATCCCGCTTCGACGTTCGACAGGCCGGCGTCACGCCACACCTGCGGAAGCCACCCGAACTGGACGTAGGCATTCATCGACTGCATCCCGAAGTACACGCACATCAAGACGGCGGTGCGCGAGGCTCGCAGGCGGACCGGGGGCGCCGCCGGCGGCACGGTGTGATGGGCGAACGTTCGTCGCTCGCGCCCGGTCAGGGCCAGCCAGGGGATGACGGCGATGCCCGCGACGAGGCCCCACAGCGCCAGGGATCCTCGCCACCCGCCGGGCGCGCTCTGGGCGACGGGCGCGGCGAAAAGCGAGCCGAGCGAGCCGCCGATCGCCAGGCCGGTGCTGTAGATCGTCATGCCGCGGGTGCCGCCGTCGCTCGAATGCCGCTTGATCCAGGCCGGCGCGAGGATGTTGCCGAGGGCCATGCCGGCGAGCGCGAGCGTCGACAACAGGAGGAAACCGACGCCGTTGCCCGTGAGGGAACGCAGAAGGAGGCCGGTCGTGATGGCGACGAGGCCCGCAGCGACACCCGCCGTCACGCCGATGCGCTTGGCCAGCGTGACGGCGAGCGCGCCGACGAGGCCGAAGCACAGGCAGGGCAGAGCCGTCATGAGCCCCGCGACGGTGGCGCTGAGCCCGACGTCGTCACGCACCTCCTCGAGGACCGGTCCGACGGAGGCGGCCCCGGGGGGGAGGTTGATCGAGACGAGAGCGACGCCGAGCGTCCCGAGCACGCCGACACCGGTGATCGCCAGCCGGGAGCGTCTCGCGATGATCTCGGGTTAGCGGTGGTCGGCGCTGCTCACCCGCTCAATGTTAGGCGAGCGGGTGCTCGCCGTCGGCGCATTCCATAGCGTGGGTAAGGATCTGGCCCCGGTGACCTGCCGGCTCAGCTCGCGGGCTTCGCGTCACAGCTCGGCAGGGCCGACATCGTCGACGTGACGCGCTGGTAGGCCTCGGGGTTCTGCGTCGGCGTCGCGAGCTGCACCTCGTAATCGCCGATGCGCACGTGCGTCGGTGAGTAGGTGAGCTTCTGCGCGAGCTTGCCGTCCTTGCCGCGGCTGAGAGCGACGTCGACGATCATGCCGTCCTGCGTCGCCGGCTTGAGCGAGGGGTTGACGCTCGGGCTCTGATTGCTGATGAAGTTGCCCATGCCGTAGACGACGTACTTGCCGTTGATCTTCTCGCAAGGCTGAGCGACGTGGACGTGCGTGCCGAGGATGAGGTCCACCTCCGGTGACTCGAGGAGCTTCTTGGCCAACTCCCGCTGCTCCGGGCTCGCGTCCGAGCTGTACTCCGGGCCCCAGTGCATGCTGAGGACGACGACGTCGGCGCCGTCGGCCTTCGCCTTGCGCGCGTCGGCGAGGATGCCCTCGGCCTTGACGACGGGGAACTGCCAGTACTTGAACCACGGCAGATCCGCGGGCACGCGCGTGTTGGACGCGGCCTCGTTGCCCGTCGTGTACGAGTAGGCGAGATGGGCGACCTTGAGGCCCTTGACGTCGTAGGTGACGGGCTTCTGGGCGTCGGTGTTCTCCGGTGACGGGCCCTGGTTCTTCAGCCCGGCGTCGTCGAGCACCTTCTTCGTCGATGCGACACCCGCGAGGCCGCGGTCGACGACGTGGTTTCCGACGCGGTCGCAGCCGTCGAAGCCGGTGCGCTTGAGCGTGCCGGCCACCTCGTGCGGCACGTTGAACGACATCGTCGCCGGAATCGAGAGGTTCGTGTTGTCGACCGACAGCGGCGTTTCCATGTGGCAGATCGCGAGGTCGAGGTCGCTGATCGGCTTCTTCACCGCGGCGAACATCGGGTCGAAGTCATAGCCCGACCCACCCGCGTTGGCCTTCGCACGATCACGCACCGGTGTGTGGACGAGAATGTCGCCCGAGCCGCCGACGTGGACGACCTCGCCGTGCGGCAGGCCCGCGCTCGACGATGACGCCGAGGTGTTCGTCTCCGATGATGTGTTCGTGCCGTCACCGGAGCGAGCGGTATCCGCGCCGTCGCCCGAAGTGCAGGCGACCGTCAGTGCGAGGACGGCCGTGGACATGATGATGCTGCGTGTCGTTCTCCCCATACCTGAAGGCTACGGATCTTCGGTGACGGGGGAAGGGTTGAGGCGCAAGAGATGTCGGGCGGCCAATCCGGATCGGCCCCGTCGGGCCATGCGCGCCCCAACGAGCGACGCGGGGTGCCCCTCATCGATGAGGGGCACCCCGCGTCGTCGGTGCAGCGAAGACGGCGGGTCAGGCCTCCGGCTTGTCCGCCTGGCTGTCGCCGGGTGCCTTGTCGATCGAGCGCTCGGTCTCGTGGGCGCCGTGACCCGGCATCGCCCAGCGGGCCGTCGTCATGCCCTCGGCCTTGGCGCGCTTGAGAGCGTCCTCGACCGTCTTGGCAGCCTCGTCGGAACCGACCCAGTGCGAGCCCTCCTCGACGGACTTGCCCGGCTCGAGCGCCTTGTAGGTCTCGAAGAAGTGCTGCATCTCGCTGAGCGTGAAGTCCGAGATGTCCTTGATGTCCGTGACGTGGTCCTGACGCGGGTCACCCGCGGGCACGCACAGGATCTTGTCGTCGCCACCGGCCTCGTCGACCATCTTGAAGACGCCGATCGAGCGGGCACGCACGACACAACCGGGGAACGTGGGCTCGTCGATGAGCAGCAGCGCATCCAGCGGGTCGCCGTCCTCGCCGAGGGTGTCCTCGATGTAGCCGTAGTCGGCCGGGTAGTGCATCGCCGTGAAGAGGATGCGGTCCAGACGGATGCGACCGGTCTCGTGGTCGATCTCGTACTTGTTGCGCGTGCCGCGCGGAATCTCGATGGTGACGTCGAACTCCATGGTTCGTGGCCCTCCGATAGCTGGTGTAATAGTCCCTGCTCAGTGTTCCGTACTGGGACGGCGAATGGGAAACGAGGGTGTCGATGTCGGCGAAGAAGTGGGCGAGCGCTGGGCTCGTCGTCGCACTTCTCGGCGGGTACGCCACTCTGGACGCCTTCGATGTGGCGCCTGGCGTCCTCACTCTCGAGCGTGGCAACGAACCGCGCACCGTCACCCACGAGGGCACGACGTACGAGCCTGTGCGCGGCGTCTCGTCGGCGCCTGCGCTGCCCACCGCCGCGAACGGCCCGGCGCCGTCGGCCGATGCAGTCAAGAGGAGCGTCGAGACGTCCCTCAAGAGCACGTGGTTGGGGCCGACGACGGCCGTCACGGTGCGGGACGCCGACACGGGTGAGGTTCTCTACGAGCACGATTCGAACAAGGCGACGACGCCCGCGTCCGTGACGAAGCTGGCGTCGGCGTTCGCCGTCGCTCACAGCGACCTTCCCCTCGAGAAGGGGCTGAAGACCCGCACCACACTGAGCGGGACGACCCTGACGCTCGTCGGCGGCGGCGACATGGTTCTCGCGCCGGGTGCGGGCGACGGCTCCAAGATCGCAGGGCACGCGGGGCTCGGCGATCTCGCTGCGTCGACGGCGGCGCAGCTGAAGAAGCGCGGCCTGACGTCGGTCACCCTCGACACGAACACCTCCTACGCCGACGGCCCCGACACGGCGAAGGGGTGGGAGGAAGGCTTCCTCTCCTACGGGTTCACCGCCCGCATCTCCACGCTCGCGCTCGCGGACGACCGCGCCGACAACCGCACGCCGGCCGTGGCCGACCCGACGAAGAACGCCGCCGACGCGTTCACGCGTGAACTCGCGAAGCGCGGCATCAAGGCCACCTACGGCAGGAACGTGAAGACCGCGACGAGCGGCACGGAGCTCGCGTCCGTGGAATCGGCTCCTGTGCTCGACCTGCTCGGGCTCGCACTGCAGGACTCGGACAACGCGATGACCGAATCCCTCGCGCGCCAGGCCGCGGCAGCCGAAGGAGTCCACGGCGACAGCACGGTTGTCGGAACCTGGGTGACGACGAAGTTGAAGGACGCGGGTGTCGACGTCTCCGGCATGAAGCTCGCCGACGCGAGCGGTCTCTCCAAGGGGACGACGCTGCCGGTGCGCATCATCGGCGACATCCTGTCGCGAGCCACGAGCGGCAAGGATGCGAAGTACGCGGAGGTCGTCTCGCGGCTGCCCGTGTCGGCGTGGAACGGAACGCTGCACGACCGCTACACGCGTACCGAGTCCGAGGCCGGCGCAGGCCTCGTGCATGCGAAGACGGGCTCGTTGACGGGCGTCTCGTCGCTGGCCGGTGAACTGCGTACGGTCGGTGGTCACCGTCTCGTCTTCGCCGTGACGACGAACGGTGACTTCCCCGAGGGGCCGGTGGGCGCGAAAACGGCCGTCGACCACCTCGTCGCCCAGTTGACGACATTGAAGTGATCGACGGCCGTTCGTGCGTGGCCCTCGAGGCGAGGGTCAGCCGCGGCGGCGGCGAGTGGCGAAGGCTCCGGCTCCGATGAGACCGGCTCCGGCGAGGGCGCCGACGCCCCAGACCGTCGAGTTGTCACCGTCGTTGTAGTCGGTGTTCACCTTCGGGCCCTCCGAGGCCTTCGGCGCGGAACCCTGCGCGGGGGCAGCGCCCGACTTCGTCGGCGTCGAACCCGTGGGGGCCTGCGGCGTCGTGGTCGAGCCGCCGTTCGTGGCACCGGGGATCGTCACGTTGACTGATCTGCTGATCTGCTGACCGGCGCCGCCGGTGCAGACGGTGGCGTTCAGCGTCACCCTGTAGGTGCCCGGGCCGGCGAAGCGGAAGGTGGCGGGGTCACCGGTCAGCGCCGACGTGTTCATCGGCACCGAACCCGACGTCGTGCAGGCGGCAACGCCGCTGTCACCCGCCGCATTGCCGGTGATCTGGGTCGCACCCTTGGGCGCCACCAGGCTGAAGCTGATTGGCAGGGCCACTCGTTCGCGCTTCCCCCCGATGAGCATCTCGTGCTGGGTGCCGGTGAGGTAGGGCGTGAGCGTCGCGGTGTTGCCCTTGACGGTGTAGCGGATGTGCGGGGTCACGCCGACCTTGGCCGGCGTGGTCGTCGTCGTACCGTCGGCTCCGACGGTGACCTTGTACTTCTTCGTCAACCCGTCGTTGCCCGTGGTGCCGCAGTAGTAGCCGGTGACCGTGATCGTGTACGTTCCCGGCTTCGCGTAGGTGTGCTTGAGGCCCGTGACCTTGTCCTTGAACGTGGTCGTCTCACCGGACGAAGCGCAGGTCGAGCCGCCCATGCCGTCGCCTCCGGTGACCGGCGTACCGTCGCCGTAATCGATGTCGAAGCCCGCGGACTCACCGTCCGAGTAGGCCTTGCCGTCGGCCATCTTCATGAACTGGGAGCCCTCGCCGAGGTAGGTGAGGGTGACGGTGTTTCCGCTGACCTTCGTGGTGACTTCCACGTTGATGCCGGGAACGTTCGTACCTGCGTGAGCCGGAGCGGCGAGGGCCATGATTCCCATGGCGGACGCGGCAGCGACGGTGGGGGCCATGCGCGATGTGCGGAACATGATGACTCCTTGGGTTGGGAGCGGCGCCTTGTGCGTCGGCTACAGGAGTGAGACGCGACACACTCGTGGTCGGGTTCCGTCGAAAGGCGGAGATTTTCGGCAGGCGATCCGGGGCGGCCCTCGAAAACAGCGTGATTCCGGGGTCGTCAGGGCTTCGCGCTAGCCTGAGATTCATGGCAGACCCCACGTACATCGACTGGCGATTCGCACGATCGTCGGGCCGCCGACTGAGCACGGCAGGGCCCCGGCTCGAGGCGAACGAGATGGCCGAGGTCGTTGCCGAGCTGCGTGACGCTGCCGTGCGTGCGCACGATCCGGTCGCCGAAACGGCGCAGCTCGGCACAGATGGTGACCTGGGGCCGGTGCGCATCGTCGACAGGGCCACGTGGATCGACGTCAATGTCGTCTCGCTCGAGGGCATGCTGACGCCGGTCGTCGACAAGATCACGGCCAAGCGCCTCGCCGGACCGGTTTCCCGCGCGGTGACGGCGAAGGTCAGTGGCGGCGAACTCGGCGGCCTCATGGCGTTCATGTCGAGCAAGGTGCTCGGCCAGTACGACATTGCACCGGGTGGCACGCCGTCACTCATGCTCGTGGCCCCGAACGTCGTCGCGGTGGAACGCGAACTCGATGTCGACCCCCACGACTTCCGTCTCTGGGTGTGTCTGCACGAAGAGACCCACCGGGTTCAGTTCACGGCCGTGCCGTGGCTGCGCGAGCACGTCGTGAGCGGAGCCCGCGATCTCCTCGTCGAGATGGCGCCCACGCCCGAGGAGATGGCCGAGCGTGTCGGCGAGATGGCCAATCGGCTGCCCGAGGTTTTCCGCGAGGGCTCGATGGGCCTCACGGATCTGTTCGCCACGCCGGAGCAGCGTGAACGTATGGCCCAGCTGACGGCCGTCATGTCGTTGCTCGAGGGGCACGCCGACGTCGTCATGGACGACGTGGGTCCGCAGGTCGTGCCGAGCGTCGAGACCATCCGCGCCCGGTTCGGTGAGCGTCGTGACGGCCTCGGCAATGTCGATCGCCTGCTGCGCCGCCTCATGGGACTCGAAGCGAAGATGCGTCAGTACAAGGACGGTGCGGCGTTCGTGCGATCGGTGCAGAGCAAGGTTGGGGTCGAGGGTTTCAACGCTGTCTGGGCGGAACCGGTCAACCTGCCGACGCCCGCGGAGATCCAGCGCCCGCAGCTGTGGGTCGAGCGCGTCCACGGCTCCCTGTTCAAGTAGGTCAGCTTCCATGCCCGGCCCCCATCCCGCTGTCGCGCTGACGCGCCTCGCCGTTCGTCACGGGCTGCGGCGTGCTTTCGCGCGTCACAACCCGCGCCACGGAGTGCCGCGCGTCGTCGTGGGCGTGAGCGGGGGAGCCGACTCCCTTGCGCTGGCAGCGGCGCTCGCGTTCGAGGCGCCCAAGCAGGACGTCGAGGTCGACGTCGTCATCGTCGATCACGGGCTGCAGAAGGCTTCGGCCGAGGTGGCAGCTCGAGCGGCGAACGCGTGCACCGAGAAGCTCGGGTACGCGCCGGAGCGGGTGCGTGTCGTGCGGGTCGAGGTCGACGCATTGTCCGCTGACGGGCCCGAGGCCGCCGCCCGCATCGCTCGTCACGAGGCGCTCCTGAGCGTGGCCGACGAGGTCGGTGCCGCGCGCGTCGTCCTCGCTCACACGGCCGACGACCAAGCCGAACAGGTGCTTCTTGCGCTGTTGCGGGGCAGCGGAACCACCGCCCTCGCCGGCATGCGCCCCGACCGTGACGGTCTGCTGCGCCCCTTCCTTCTCGGCTCCGACGTCGTGCCCGGCGGCCCTGTCACCCGGGAACACACGGAAGCGGCCTGCGTGGCACTCGATCTCGAGCCGTGGCACGACCCCCACAACGACGACCTGCGCTACGCCCGCGTCCGGGCCCGGCGAGCGCTCGGCCTGCTCGAACGCGACCTCGACGCCCCGACGCTGCGCCGCAGTCTCTTCCGGAGCGCGGCCGCGGCCGGTCGTGACGCCGACCTGCTCACCCGCCTCACCGACGAGGCCCTCACCCGTCTCACGGGAACCCCGGACGAGACGCAGTGGCCCGCGCACTGGCCGGTCGAAGCGCTCGGCGCACTCGACCCCGCGCTGCGCATCCGTGCCCTGCGTCGGTTGCTCGTGTTGCACGGTGCACGCTCGAGTGAGCTCGCTCAGCATCACCTCGCCGACGTCGAGCGGCTGCTCGTCGCCTGGCACGGTCAGGGCCCGATCGACGTGCCCGGCAACGTCGTCGTCAGCCGAATCGGGGGCGAGGTCGTCATCGGCCCGCGCAATGTCGGACAATGACTGGAGCACGCCACGTGGGCGTGCCCGCATCGAGCATGAGTCGCCACGAGCACAAGGAGCCTTCGATGGACTCTTCCCACATGGGAAACGACCTCGAGAACGTGCTGTTCACCGAGGAGCAGATTCACCAGCGTCTGGACGAACTCGCCCAGGACATCTGGCGTGACTACGAGGGCAAGGACGTTCTGCTCGTCGGCGTGCTCAAGGGCGCCATCCTCGTCATGGCCGACCTCATGCGCGCCCTTCCGGGCAGCGTTCCCATGGACTGGATGGCCGTCAGCTCCTACGGCTCCGGCACGAAGAGTTCCGGGGTCGTGCGCATCCTCAAAGACCTCGACACCGACATCACAAACAAGCACGTGCTCATCGTCGAGGACATCATCGACTCGGGCCTGACGCTGAGCTGGATCCGCAGCAACCTCGAGTCGCGCAGCCCCGCGTCCGTCGAGATCTGCACGCTGTTGCGCAAGCCGGAGGCCGCGAAGGTCGAGATCGACTGCAAGTACGTCGGTTTCGAGATCCCGAACGCCTTCGTCGTCGGCTACGGCCTCGACTTCGACGAGAAGTACCGCAACCTGCGCGACATCGGCACGCTCGCCCCGCACGTCTACTCCTGACCTGCGCATCCGATCGACCCGTCCGCCGGCATCGGTGTGGGCATGTTCGGAACAACCGGCGCACACCACACGTTGACGACGTGTTGACACGCATTCTCGACGAGAGGATCGGGGCCCGCCCCGCATCACATGAACGGTAAGAAGCTCCTCCGGGCCCCCGGCCTGTGGATGATCGTGGCGCTCGGTGCTGCCCTGCTCTTCTACATGGCGAGCAACATCGGCGGGTACTCGCGCATCGACACGTCCCAGGCTGTGTCGCTCATCAACAGCGACAAGGTCGAAAGCGCCAAGGTGACGCCCGACAGCGTCAGCCTCACGCTGAAGCAGAAGCAGGACATCGGCAGCCTCAAGGGCGTCGAGCGGGTCGAGGCCGACTACGTCGACGCTCGTGGCGAGCAGATCGTCAACGCGCTCAACGCCCACCAGCCGCCCAAGGGCTTCACCGACGACCCGCAGCGCCAGGGCATCTTCGTCAGCCTGCTGATGAACCTGCTGCCCATCCTGCTGCTCGTCGGTCTGTTCTGGTTCTTCATGAGCCAGGCGCAGGGCGGCGGCTCCAAGGTGATGCAGTTCGGCAAGTCGAAGGCCAAGCTGCACAGCAAGGACATGCCGACGACGAAGTTCGCCGACGTCGCCGGTGCCGACGAGGCCGTCGAGGAACTCAAGGAGATCAAGGACTTCCTCGCCGACCCGGAGAAGTACGAGCGCATCGGCGCCAAGATTCCGCGCGGTGTGCTGCTCTACGGTCCTCCCGGAACGGGTAAGACGCTCCTCGCGCGCGCCGTTGCCGGTGAGGCCAACGTGCCGTTCTACACGATCTCCGGCTCCGACTTCGTCGAGATGTTCGTCGGTGTCGGTGCGAGCCGTGTGCGTGACCTGTTCACGCAGGCCAAGGAGAACTCGCCCGCGATCATCTTCGTCGACGAGATCGACGCCGTCGGTCGTCACCGTGGCGCCGGCCTCGGCGGTGGCCACGACGAGCGCGAGCAGACGCTCAACCAGCTGCTCGTCGAGATGGACGGCTTCGACGACCGCACGCGCGTCATCCTCATCGCCGCGACGAACCGCCCCGACATTCTCGACCCGGCGCTGCTGCGCCCGGGCCGCTTCGACCGTCAGATCGCCGTCGAGGCCCCCGACATGGGCGGGCGCCACCACATCCTGCAGGTGCACGCACAGGGCAAGCCGATGGCCAAGGACGTCGACCTCATGTCGGTCGCACGCCGTACGCCGGGCTTCTCCGGTGCGGAGCTCGAGAACGTGCTCAACGAGGCCGCGCTGCTCACGGCGCGCACGAACGGCACGATCATCACGAACGAGGCACTCGACGAGGCCATCGACCGCGTCATGGCCGGCCCGCAGAAGAAGTCGCGCCCGATGAGCGCCAAGGAGCGCAAGGTCACCGCGTACCACGAGGGTGGACATGCGCTCGTCGCCGCGGCGATGAACAACACCGACCCGGTCAGCAAGATCACGATCATGCCGCGTGGCCGCGCCCTCGGTTACACGATGGTGCTGCCCACCGACGACAAGTACTCGACGACGCGCAACGAGCTGCTCGACCAGCTCGCCTACGCACTCGGCGGTCGCGTCGCCGAGGAGATGGTCTTCCACGACCCGTCCACCGGTGCGAGCAACGACATCGAGAAGGCCACGAGCATTGCCCGCAAGATGGTCACGCAGTTCGGCATGAGCGAGAACGTCGGCGCGGTGCACCTCGGCAACTCCGGCGGTGAGGTCTTCCTCGGTCGCGACATGGGCGGCAACAACCGCGAGTACTCCGAGGACATCGCTTCGGTCATCGACCGTGAGGTCCGCAAGCTCATCGAGGCGGCGCACGACGAGGCGTGGCGCGCTCTGGGCAACAACCGCGACATCCTCGACGCGCTCGTACTCGAACTGCTCGAGAAGGAGACCCTCGAGGCCGAGCGTCTCGCCGAGATCTTCGCGAACGTCCGCAAGGAGCCGAAGCGCGACGTGTGGCTCTCGAGCGCCGACCGTCACGTGAGCACCCGTGGCCCGGTCATGACGCCTGCCGAGGAGCGTGCGCTCGCGGCGGGCAAGAACATCGACGACAACGAGCCCAAGGACGAGGTCACCCTCTACCCGCCGCAACCGCCGGCCGGCCCCGGAACGCAGGGGCCCACGGACACGGATCCGGGTCTTGGCTGACAGGAACGCCGTGCCGAGCGGCGAGGTCGACCTTCCGCGGATCGAGGCTGCGGTTCGGGAGATCCTCGCCGCTGTCGGTGAGGACCCGGATCGTGAGGGTCTGCTCGACACTCCGGCCCGCGTCGCCCGCGCCTACGCGGAGACCTTCGTCGGCCTGCGCCAGACGCCGGCCGACGTCCTCGACAAGACGTTCGACGTCGAGCACGAGGAGCTCATCCTCGTGCGGGACATCGAGGTCTACTCCACGTGCGAGCACCACCTCGTGCCGTTCCACGGCGTCGCGCACGTCGGCTACATCCCGTCGCCCTCGGGGCGCGTGACGGGCCTGTCGAAGCTCGCACGCCTCGTCGACGTGTACGCCAAGCGTCCGCAGGTGCAGGAGCGCCTCACGACGCAGATCGCGGACGCCCTCGTCGAGCACCTCGACGCGCAGGGCGTCATCGTCGTCATCGAGGCCGAGCACCTGTGCATGTCGATGCGCGGTATCCGTAAGCCGGGTGCGCGCACCATCACGTCCGCGGTGCGCGGGCAGCTGCGCAACACGGCCACGCGCGCTGAGGCAATGAGCCTCCTCATGGGCAAGTGACGACGATGTCCTCGTTGCCACGACCGGGGGCGTCCGGGCGCCCGCTCGTCATGGGTGTCGTCAACGTGACGCCCGATTCGTTCAGCGACGGCGGGCGCTGGTTCGACACCGCGGCCGCCGTGGTGCACGGGCAGGAACTGCTCGAGCAGGGCGCGGACATCCTTGATGTCGGCGGTGAGTCGACGCGCCCCGGCGCGAAGCGCCCCGACGAGGACGAGGAACTGCGCCGGGTCGTTCCCGTCGTGCGTGAACTGGCCGCCGCGGGCGCGTGCGTCAGCGTCGACACGATGCGCGCGAGTGTGGCGGAGGCCGCCGTGGAGGCGGGTGCCGCCGTCATCAACGACGTGAGCGGGGCCTTGGCCGACGCCGCGATGCCGAGTGTGGCCGTGCAGGCCGGGGCGGCGTTCGTCGCGATGCACTGGCGGGGGCACTCGGTCGACATGCAGCAGCGCACCGTCTACGCCGACATCGTCGCCGACGTCGTCGCGGAGCTGACAACGAGCGTCGAGACGCTGCTCGACGCAGGGGTGGCCCGCGAGAAGCTCGTCGTCGATCCCGGTTTCGGGTTCGCGAAGACGGGCGAGCAGAACTGGGAGCTGCTCTCGCGCATGGGGGAGTTCGACGTACTCGGCCTGCCGGTGCTGTGGGGCACGTCGCGCAAGACGTTCCTCGGACGTGTCGGGCGCTCGCCGGCGCTGGTGACTGAGGACGGCGCCGTCCAGCCTGCGGAGCGTGACGCCGCGACGGCCGCGACCAGCCTGCTGGCAGCCCAGCACGGCGCGTGGGGTGTGCGCGTCCATGACGTTCCCTCGACGCTCGCCGCCCTCGACGTCGCGGTCGCGGCAGGGCAGATTGGCGTTCTGGGCCGCTCGTCGAGCCGCGGCTCAGCGCGATCACTGGCATGACGAAGACGCACGGAAGGTAGGGCGATGAGCGACACGATCACACTCACGGGGCTCGCGATCAGCGCACGCCACGGCGTGCTCGACTTCGAGAAGCAGGTCCCGCAGCCGTTCGTCGTCGACCTTTCGCTCGAAGCCGACTTGGCGCCCGCGGGGCGTAGCGACGACCTCACCGCCTCGCTGTCGTACGCCGACGTCGCGGCGCGCGTCGTCGAGGTAGCCAGCGGAGAGCCCGTCGACCTCATCGAAACTCTCGCCGAGCGCATCGCCGACGCCGGCCTCGAGTGGGCGTTCGTCGAGGCCGTGGACGTGATGGTGCGCAAGCCGCACGCGCCCGCTGGGGTGCCCTTCACGCCGACGACGGGCGTCATGGCCGGGCCCGCTGTGTCGGTGCGCCGCGAGCGACGTCGTGCGGTCGTCATTGCGATGGGAACGAACCTCGGGCGTCGGGTGGCGACCATGCGTTCTGCGCTGGAGTCGCTGCGCGCTCTCGACGGTCTCGACGTCGTGCACGTGTCGCCGCTCGTCGAGACCGACCCGGTCGGTGGCGTCGAGCAGCCTGACTATCTCAACGCCGTCGTCGTCGGGTTCACGCGCCTCACGGGGGAGCACCTGCTCGCCGAACTGCATCGCATCGAGGCCGAACACGGCCGTCGACGCGACGTGCGTTGGGGTGCGCGCACCCTCGACCTCGACATCATTTCCTTGGGCACGCCGGGGGAGTCGGACGAGGTGCGTGCCGGTGGCGAGCGTGACGGTGTGACGGCCGGCGCCGCGGAGGCGTCGCAGTCGCCGCTGGCGTTGCCGCATCCGCGAGCCCACGAGCGGGCGTTCGTCGTCGTGCCGTGGTGGCAGGCGGCGCCGTGGATGACGCTGCGGACTCCCGAGGGCGTTGTCGCGCTCGACGACCACGTGCGCGCGCTCGACGTCGCGGGGGTACGTCGCGGCCCGGCATGGGACGCCGAGGAGTACCTCGACCTCGAAGGAGGCCTTCGATGAAGCCGCTTGCACCGCGCTCCGCGCTGATCGCGGGCGTCGTCGTCACGGCGGTGACGGCGCTCGCCATGCAGCTCGTGCGCAACGGCGGGAACGCGCTGCCGCAGCACAGCTGGTGGGAGATGCTGCTCGTCGCCGCGCTCTCGGGGGCGCTCGTGGCGGGCGGGTGGCGCGTGCGCGACCAGGTGCGCACACGGACGAAGGCAA
This sequence comes from Dermacoccus sp. PAMC28757, assembly GCF_014302635.1. Classification (NCBI taxonomy): domain Bacteria; kingdom Bacillati; phylum Actinomycetota; class Actinomycetes; order Micrococcales; family Dermacoccaceae; genus Dermacoccus; species Dermacoccus sp. PAMC28757. The sequence continues at coordinate 1,101,004 of NZ_CP060292.1, forward strand.
AGCGCGAGGCCGACGCCCGACTTCGCGCGGGCCAGGATGAAGCACTGGCCCGCAGCGCTGCGGCCGGCGTCATGCAAGGCCACGAGGGGCCGAGCGCCGACACGGCGCGTCGCGTCGTCGTGTTCTCGCAGGCGGCGGCAATCGGTGGTGCAGTGCTCACGGGCTGGTACGCGGGGCAGGCCGTCGTGCAGTTCGGACGCCTGCATATCGCGTCGGTACGCTCCGCGGTGATTCTGCTCGGCGCGCTCGTCGTCGCGTCGGTGGTGCTGTCCGTGCTCGGTTTCGTCGTACAGAAGTGGTGCACGATTCCCGACGACGAGCGCTGACCCGGCAACCACTTCGTTCACGGCCCCGCCCGTCACCGAGCGTGCGGCTCACGGACGGAGCCGCACGCCTTGATGGCAGGTTTGGCTGAAGATGGCGCCGATGTCGTCCGCATCTTCGACCAAACCCACCATCTTCGATGGCGGGCACAAGCATGAGGGTCGCCCCGGAAGCTCCCGGGGCGGCCCTCGCCGTGCGTCAGTTGTGATCAGCCGCGGCGGCGACCGACGACGACAGCGCCACCGAGTGCAGCGATGCCGGCGGCAGCGAACGCGAAGCCGGCGAGGTTCGTCGGCTGCGACATGTCGGCGTAGTCGGTCTCGACCTTCGGGCCCATCGTCGTGCTCGGCGAACTGGACGGCATCGGCGACGTCGTCGAGGAGTCTGTGGGCTCCGAGGTGGGCGTCGTGGGCTCACTCGTCGGTGTCGTCGGGTCCGTCGTCGGCGTGGTGGGGTCGGTGGTCGGAACGCTGCCGACCTGGATCGTGCCGATCGTCGTGTCCGCGCCGGCGGCGGCCTTGCAGCCGATGTGGAGAACGAAGCCGGAGTCCGTCGTCAGCGTGGCGGTGAAGCTGCCCGCCTTGACGGCGAGCGCACCGGCCGTCGTAGGCGCCGTGAACGACTGGCCGGAGCCCTTCGCCACCGTGGTGAGGTTGCCCGACGCCGGAACCGGCGTGTTCGCGACCGTGAGCTTCGCGGTGCCGTCGGTGTCGCCGACCGAGTAGTTGGCCTCCGAGGTGCCCTCGACCGTCTTGATGTTGAGCGAACGCATCTGGGCTGTTGCGTCGTCACCCGTCGTCACGTTGGCCGTGATCGAAGGTGCCGGAACCGTGGCGCCGGGCTCGACGCTCGCGGGCAGGTCGGTCGTCATCGACACGGTCCACGGCTGCTGGAACGTGATGCCGAGGTCGGTGACGGAGCAGGAGTAGTTGACGGTCTTCGTTGCCGCGGACGCACCTGGCGAACTGGCGAGCGCGAAGGCGCCGCCGGCGAGGGCGAGGCTCAGTGCACCGGCACCGGCGAGGCCACGACGGGCGGCAACAGGCGCTGCGTGACGGGGGGAGGGCTTGCTCATGGGAGGACTCCTCAGGCGTTTATCAGGGACGTATTGCCCGGTGAAGGGTTGCGGGCAACACGTGCCCTACCTTTGAGAGTAGAGCGTTGTGACCTGCTTCACAGTCAAAACGGGCAATGAGGTTACGCCGACGTAAGCGACGAGGGTTCGGCCGATGCGACTCGATCCAGGGGATGCACCCTGCCGTGGGCAGAATCCTCCGCAGGCTCTGGGTCCTACCAGTCGCAGGGGCTGTTCCTACTTGTCGATGTCCCTTGCTCCAAGGAGAAACACCCCGCGGCTGGCAGAACCCTCCGCAAGCTCCGGGCCCTACCAACCGCAAGGGCTGTTCCTACTTGTCGATGTCCATTGCTCCAAGTGAGAGCACCCCGGGCGTGCCGGAAGCCGTCCTCGCTGCGCTGCGGCGATTCCCAGCACGCCCAAGGGCTGCACTCACTTGTCGATATCCCCAACCACAAAGAACATCGACCCCAAAATCGCCACCATGTCCGCGAGGAGCTCGCCCTCCATCACCTCGCCCAAGCAACTCATGTTGTTGAACGAGGCCGACCGCAGCTTCAGACGCCATGGCGTCTTCTCGCCGCGCGACACGAGGTAGTACCCGTTGAAACCGAGCGGGTTCTCCGTCGCCGCGTAGCCCGAACCCTCGGGCACCTTGAGCACCTTCGGCAGCTTCACGTTCACCGGGCCCTGTGGCAGCGACCGCAGCTTCTCGATGCAGGCATCCGCGAGGTCGAGCGAGACGTGCGTCTGGTCGAGCAGCACCTCGAGTCGCGCCAAGGAATCGCCCTCCGGGCGCGTGATGACGCGGCCCGGGCCGCCCGGGGAGAACAACTCGCCGTAGGCGAGGTAGGGGTCGTCGCGGCGCAGGTCGACGTCGACACCCGCGGCGCGCGCGATCGGCCCCGAGATGCCGTACTGCTCCACCATCGCCGGCGTGATGACGCCGACGCCCTTCGTCCGGGCGTTGAGGATCGGGTTGCCGACGATGAAGCTCTCGATCTCCGGCATGCGACGGCGCACCGTCGCGACGGCCTCGGCGGCACGGTCGAGCCAACCTGCGGGGATGTCGTCGCGCAGCCCGCCGATGCGGTTGAACATGTAGTGCAGGCGGCCGCCGGCGATCTCCTCCATGACGGCCTGCAGTTCCTCGCGCTCGCGGAACACGTAGAACATCGGTGTGATAGCGCCGAGCTCCAACGGGTACGAGCCGAGGAACATGAGGTGGTTGAGCACCCGGTTCAGTTCGGAGAGCAACGTGCGCGTCCACGTCGCGCGCTCGGGCACCTCCATGCCGAGTGCCCGCTCGACCGCGAGGCACACGCCGATCTCGCTGCTGAACGCCGAAAGCCAGTCGTGACGGTTCGCCAGCACGAGGATCTGCCGGTAGTCGCGCACCTCGAACAGCTTCTCCGCACCGCGGTGCATGTACCCGACGATCGGTTCGCACTTCGTGATGCGCTCGCCGTCGAGGGTGATGCGCAGGCGCAGGACGCCGTGCGTGGCCGGGTGCTGCGGGCCGATGTTGAGCACCATGTCCGACGTAGCGAGACCCCCGGCTCCCATGCCGACCGTCAGTTCGCGCGCGCTCGTAGACATGCGGTCAAGTCTGCCAAAGCGGGACGGCAGTCGTCGGGCGCGCCACGCGCCGGACGGCGAGCGGTCGCCGAGGCGGGCGGTGCGTCGGCGGCGCAGGGGAACCAGGTGCGCTGACGCCGCCCTCGCACGAAGAGTTCTACACCCCGGGCGTTGAGGTGCGCGCGGGGCGTCCTGTCCCTTGTGTCCTCATGTCTCGCCCCGTAGCGACGAAGGTGCGCACCGTGCTCGTCGCACGGTGCGCACCTTCGAGCCGATCAGGAGCGGGCGGCCTCGCGCAGAGCGGTGGCGCCGCCGGCGTGCTCGTCATCGACGAGGGGCGCCTGGGCTTCGTCGAGCCAGCGCGTCACCTCTTCGTCGTGCTCGGCGGCGACGACCGGTCCGAAGGCCTCGGCGTGACGCGACTCGTCGACGCGCACGAGCACCACGCCGCCGACGATGAACAGTCCGCCGACGGCCTGCACGAGCGTCGGCACCTCGCCGACGATCATCCACGCGAACGCGACGGCGAAGAGCACCTCGAGCAGCGAGATGAACGACGCGACCGTGGAACCGAGCACGCGTGCGGCGTAGATGCCGGTCGCGTAGGCGATCGCCGCCGCGATGACGGCGAGGCCGAGCACCGGAACCCAGAAGGGCACGTGACTACCGGCGAAGGCGACGTCCTGCGTGCTGACGGCGGTGGGCAGCGCCTGCACGGCGCACATCGCGAGCAGGATGAGCGCGCCGACGATCATGCCGCCGCCGGCGAGTGCGATCGACGGCAGGTTCGTCTCGTCGTCACTGGCGATGATGAAGTACACGACGAGGCACAGTGCTGCGCCGAGCGCCCACGCGACGCCGACGAGGTCGACGGTGAACCCGTTGAACACGTCGAGGACGAAGAGCAATCCGACGACCGCCGCGAGCGTGCCCGCCACCGTGAGGCGACGTGGGGCGCGACCGTAGCGGGCCCACGCCCAGCCGACGAGCAGCACCGGCGCGAGGTACTCGATGAGCAGCGCCACGCCGACGCTGACGTGGGTCACGGCGTTGAAGTAGAAGAGCTGGCAGCCCGCGACGCCGAAGATGCCGTAGAGGACGATCGGCTTCCAGTTCTCCGCCACCGTGTGCCAACGACCGCGCAGGGCGAGCGCCGTCGGAACGGCGAGCACGAACGCTGCGATGGTGATGCGGGCGGCGACTGCCGTCACCGGCGTCCAGCCGGAACCGAGCAGCGCCTTGGCGAAGGAACCCGACGTTCCGAACGCCGCACACGAGACAATGGCGACGATGAGTCCCATGCTCGTATGTGACATCGCACCTTCGCGTCGGCCGAACCGCTTGCGGGTCGGAACGGGAACGGGGTGGATGTCGTGCGCGACCTGGGTGGGAGCCATGGGAACACCTCCAACTCTCGTGTAAGTGGTAAAAAGTAAGTTGAGTGGTTACATTAAGTCGTCACAAGGTCAGGAGTCAAAATGGCGTTTGGTCATGACACGGAGGATTCGCTGCTCTCCGCGGCGGCCCTCGTCAACACGTTGACTCCGGAGGACTCGCTCGAAAACGTCGGGGATCTCGACGAATTCGTGCGCAGCTGGGCCTACACGGGTGCTCACACGCACACCCGAGCGGAGCTCGACGAGGTGCGTGCGCTGCGTCCCCGCTTCCTCGAAGCGTGGTCGATGTCACGTGACGACCTCGTCACGTTCGTCAACGACGTGCTCCTCCAGAACGAGGCCCTGCCGCAGCTCGTGCGCCACGACGGGTGGGATTATCACCTCCACGCGACGCCGTCCGACGCGCCGCTCGCGAGCCGCATCGCGGTGGAATCGGTCATGGCGTTCATCGACGTCATCCGCGCCGACGAACTCGAACGACTCAAGATGTGCGCCGGCGACTGCGGGGGAGTGCTCGTGGATCTGTCGAAGAACCGCTCACGCCGATACTGCGATCGCGGCTGCGGCAACAGGGCCAACGTCGCGGCCTACCGTGCGCGCAAGGCTGCGGCGGCCGAAACCGACTGAAGCCTGCCGAAGGTCAGCGGATCTCGCGCACCCACCAGAAGAACGCGCCCAAACCGTCGGGGCTGACGGCGGCCGCCAGCGCCGAACGTACCGCCAGCCGTTGCAGGTAGGCCGGGGGGGCGGTGTGCGCCAGATCGAGCGGCACCGGCTCGAGGGGCTCCTCGCCGAACAGATCGAGCATGACGGCGCGCTGCGTCGTCACGTGATCGGCGTCGAGGGAATCGACGGCCACGTGGGCCGTGACGTCGCACGAACCGTCCGGGATCGGAGTGCACTCGGCGCCTTCGCGGAACCCGGTGAGTGTGCCGAGCGGTGGCCGCGTCGCTCTCGTGTGGCCGTAGTCCACACCGACGAGAACGCTGCCCGGCGTGGCGTGGCGTGACACGTTCTCGATCAGGTACGACCACGCGCGGTCACGGGTGAGGCCGACCTCGACGCGCTCGCCGGGGAGGTGGGTCTCGGCAGCGTCGGGGCCGGGAGACGACGTGTCGTCCGAAGTATCGTGCTGCGGCCGCCACCAGCGTCGGACCCAGTCGAGCTCGGGCTCGGTGAGCGGCTCGCCGACTGACTCAGTGCCGTCGTGTGCGACGAGAACGCTGCGCAGGAGGCCGTCGTCGTCCGCTTCGGCGACCGTGCACGGCACGACGTCGAGCCACTCGTGAGCGACGACGAGCGCGCGGCGTCCGTCGAGGAAATCGAAGTCGGGAACGGCGGCCGCACCCGGTGACTGCACCCACGCGATGCGGTCGCTCACGGCGTCCGGCCGAGCGACGACATCGACGCCGATGAGCTCGAGCGACGGGTCAGCGAACCGTGCGAGAGCCTCGAGGAGTTCACCGCGCCCGCATGCGAAGTCCACGACGACCTCGGCGTCGCAGCGCTCGGCGTAGGCGAGCACCGCCTGAGCCAGCACATCGGCGACGCCGGGAATGCCCTGCGCCGAGGTGGCGAAGTGGCCCGCCGGCCCCTCGTCGCGTCGATAGAAACCGGCTTCGCCGTAGAGCGCATCGTGCCAGGCGTCGAACCAGGGCCGGGGGTGGGTGCTCACGCTCCCATTGTCGCGATGTTTCCTCAAGAACGCGGCACCCGTGCCGCGGCGCCCGCTCATCATCGGGAGAATGGGCGGATGCCGATCATCGATGTCGACGAGTTCGTGAGCCGCACATCGCGCGAACCGGCCCGCCGCGTTCTCGTCGCGGGCACTTCCGGCTCCGGGAAGACAACCCTCGCCGCCCGCATCGGCGACGCGCTCGGCATCGAACACGTCGAGATCGACGCTCTCTTCCACGGCCGGAACTGGACCCCGCGCGCCACCTTCCTCGACGACGTCGAGCGCTTCAGCGCAGGCGCGGCCTGGGTCACCGAATGGCAGTACAGCCAGGTGCGCCCGCTCCTCGCGCAGCGCGCCGACCTCATCGTCTGGCTCGACCTGCCGCGCCACGTCGTCATGCGACAGGTCGTCGCGCGCACGGTGCGACGGCGTCGGCACCGCGAGGAGCTGTGGAACGGCAACGTCGAAGGCCCCCTGCATGAGGTTTTCACCGACCCCGAGCACATCGTCCGGTGGGCCTGGGCGACGTACGACCGCAACCGCAGCCTCGTCCAGGAGATGGCGAGAGCGCGCCCCGGCCTCCCGATCGTCAGGGTGCAGAACCGCACGGACGCCGCCCGCCTCGTCGACGCGTTGTGATGTTGCCTGCGTAACGAGGCGCCGGTGCCGCGGCGCCCGGTCAACATCGGGGATGCGGATCGCAGGTAGCGTGGGGCGAGTGAGTGAAATGGGGCCGCCGAGCCTTCGCGTCGGCGTCATCGGTGCCGGACGCGTCGGTGCCGTCCTCGCTGCCGCGTTGCGCAAGGCCGGGCACGAGGTCGTCGCGGCGTCCGGCGTCAGCGACGCGAGCCGTGAGCGCGCCGAGGCGCTGCTGCCCGCCGTGCCGCTCCTCCAGCCACAGGAGGTCGCCCAGCGTGCCGACCTGCTCCTGCTCACCGTCCCCGACGACGAACTGGCACCGCTCGTCGCGGGACTCGACTTCCCGGGCGCTCTCGGCGCCCGCATCGTCGCTCACACGAGCGGTGCGCAGGGCCTGGCCGTGCTCTCCCCGGTCGTCGAGGCGGGCGGCGTGCCCCTCGCCATCCACCCGGCGATGACGTTCAGCGGCACCGACGCCGACCTGCCGCGCCTCTCCGGATGCCCCTTCGCCGTCACGGCGATGCCCGACCACCGCATCGTCGCGGACGCCCTCGTCCTCGACATCGGCGGGGAGCCGTTCACCCTCGACGAGGCCGACCGCACGCAGTACCACGCAGCGCTCGCACACGGCTCGAACCACCTCGTCACCCTCGTCGCGCAGGCCGCCGAACTGTTGCGCCGCATCGACGTCGACGACCCCGGACGCCTCCTGCGGCCGCTACTCGAAGCCGCCCTCGACAACGCCCTCGAGCGTGGCGACAAGGCCCTCACCGGCCCCGTCGGCCGTGGCGATGCGGGCACGCTGACGCGTCACCTCGCGATGCTCGACGCCCTCGCAGCCGACGGTGTCGCCGGCGACATCCCGCCCACCTACCGCGCCCTCGCGCTCGCCACGGCCCGCCGTGCGGGATCGCGCGGGGCGCTGACCCCGATCCAGATCGACGCCGTCCTCGGCGTCCTCGACCCGCCCGGTGTCGCGGGCCCCTCCGACACCACCGAACCGCCAGCACCAGGAGAACCCCGATGAGCGCACCCGTCGTCGCCCACACCCGAGCCGAGTTCGCCGACGCCCGAGCGAAGCTCGACGGCAGCGTCGCCGTCGTCATGACGATGGGCGCCCTCCACGAGGGCCACGCCACCCTCATCCGTGAAGCACGCGCCGCCAACGACAACGTCATCGTGACGATCTTCCTCAACCCGCTGCAGTTCGCCGCTGGTGAGGACCTGTCTCGTTACCCGCGCACGCTCACGAGCGACCTCGAGATCTGCGAGCGAGAGGGCGCTGACCTCGTGTTCGCCCCCAGCCCCGACGTCGTCTACCCCGACGGCGAGCCCGGCGTCCGCATCTCCGCCGGCCCGCTCGGCACCGTTCTTGAGGGCGCATCGCGCCCCGGTCACTTCGACGGGATGCTCACCGTCGTCAACAAGTTGCTCAACATCGTCGGCCCGACCCGCGCCTACTACGGGCAGAAGGACGCGCAGCAGCTCCTGCTCATCAAGCGCATGGCGCGCGACCTCGACATGCCCGTCGAGATCGTCGGCGTCCCGACGGTGCGCGAGCACGACGGCCTCGCCCTCTCCAGCCGCAACGTCTACCTCAGTGAGCACGACCGCGAGGTGGCCCTGTGCCTGTCGAAGGCACTCAAGGCCGGGGAAGCTGCACGCAACTCCGGCCCGGCCGCCGTTCGGCGTGCGGCCCGTGAGGTGCTCGTGCGTGAGCCGCTCGCGCTCGTCGACTATCTCGTGCTCGTCGACCCGGTGACGCTCGAACAGGTGCCCGAGTACTTCCGCGGAGAGGCACTGCTCGCCGTGGCCGCGAAGGTGGGGACGACGCGCCTGATCGACAACATCCCGCTGGTCATCGGCGGCGATCGCTGACGTGGGCGCCCGCCTCGGAGCGGGCAACCGTAGAATGAAGGCTCCGAGCGCCGCGCTCGGATTCGACGAAAGGACGTGAAGTCGTGGACACCCTGTGGCCGGCCATTCAGACGCTCGTGCCGTCCATCGGCATCCTCGGTCTCTTCTACGTCATCATGCGCCACATCATGGAGGGCGACCGCCGCGAGCGCATCGCCCAGCAGCAGTGGGAACGTGATCACGACCTTGCCAAGGGCACCGTCGCGCCGAAGGAAGCAGACGCAGTTCTGCAGAATGCGCACCTTCCCAAGTCGGCACCTGGAACGATGGATAGCCGAATTGATCGCTCGGTCGATCGTGATAACTAGATTTTCGTTTTTCTTAACCCTTTCGTTAGGCTTGCCTTGTTGAAGTGACCGAGCGCAGTGCTCGGCGCAATGAAATGGCCTGAAGGGGTGCACAACATGGCGCAGCGTGTACACGTGACGCTTGAGGACGACATCGACGGTTCAGAGGCCGCGGAGACCATTCAATTCGGTCTCGACGGCGTCAGCTACGAGATCGACCTCTCTGACGCGAACGCCGCGCAGTTGCGCGACTCGCTCTCGAAGTGGGTCGGGCACGCGCGTCGTGTCGGTGGCCGCAAGCAGCAGGCTCGCACGACGTCAGCTCGTAACGATCTGAACGAGATTCGCGAGTGGGGTCGTGCGAACGGTTACAAGGTCAGCGACCGTGGTCGCGTTTCGGCCGACGTTCTCAAGGCGTTCGACGCCGCCAAGGGCTGAACTGAACTCGGTGAACAAACCAAAGGGCTCGTCATTTCATCCAATGGCGGACCATTTGGTTTGTTTTATCCTCTTTTCAGGATGTTCATAGGATCTTCCGAGTGCATTCTGTGATCGAGCACCTCGTCGAGATCGATCTGTTCCAGAGTTCCGGGGCTGTCCGCCGCGTTGCTGATCTCGTCCCACGTGCGCGGCAGCGCAACGAAGGGCCGGTTCCTTCCGCGCAGTGACCACGGCGTGATGGTCGTCTTCGCCGCCACGTTCTGCGACCAATCGATGAATACCTTTCCCGGGCGTAGGGATTTGGTCATCTTGGCCGTCACGAGATCAGGTTCGAGCTCGGTGAGTTTCTCCGCGACGACGCGGGCGAACTCGCGGGCCTCGTCGCTCGAGCGTTTCCCGTCGAGGGCCGCGTAGACCTGCATCCCCTTGCTGCCCGAGGTGACGGGTACGCAGGCCCACCCGAGGGAATCGAGCAGGTCCTTCATGACGAGGGCCACGCGCGCGCACTCGTCGAGGCCCGCGGGTGCGCCGGGGTCGAGGTCGAGCACGAGGCGATCGGGAGCCCGGCGCTCGCCGTTCTCCCAGCGCCACTGCGGCGTGTGGAACTCGAGCGACGCGAGATTGGCGAAGTAGGTGAGCGCCGCCGTCGAGTCGACGAAGGGGTAGCGCACGCCGTCGATGTCGTGCGCCGTCAGCCACGTGGGTGCGCCGCCGGGCACGTTCTTCTCGAAGAAGTTGAGGTCGCCCACGCCGTGGGGGAAGCGGACGCGCGTCACGGGGCGCCCGGCCATCTGCGGCAACAGGCGCGGTGCGACAGCCGCGTAGTAGTGGAGCACCTCGCCCTTCGTCGTCTCGGTGGCGGGGTAGAGGAGCTTGTCGAGATTCGTCAGCTTCAGGCGCCGCCCGTCGACCTCGGCGACGGTGACCGTCGGTTCGTCAGCCACGCGCACCTCCGATGTCGAGGCGCAGACCCTTGTAGGACGGCTGACGCAGGCGCCCGCCGGCGCTGCGGCCGAGGTGGGTGACGTCGACCGTGATCTCCGGGCGCACCCAGTGCGTGCCCTCGAGATCCTCGGGCGGCAGGTCGTCGGCGGTGAAGGGGCACTGTGGCATCGGCGTGAGCCACTCGAGCAACGCCCGACCGCTGGAGGCGGAGAAGCCGGTCCCCACGCGGCCGCGGTAGCGCAGGCCGTCGTCGGTCACCTCGCCGACGAGGATCGCACCCACCTGCGCGAGCGAACCCGCGACCGGCCGCCAGCCTCCGACGACGAAGGAGTCGGCCTGGCGATGGACGCTCTTGAGCCACTCCTCGCTGCGCACGCCGGGTCGGTACGGAGCGTCGACGCGCTTGCTCACGATGCCTTCCACGCCCTGTTCGAGCGTCGCGGCGAAAAGGGCCGCGCCGTCCTCGTACGCCTCCGGCACCTCGACGGCGACGCCGTCAGCCACGCCCGCCCCCTCGAGCAGGGCGCGCCGGGCGCTCCACGGCATCGTGACGACGTCGTGGCCGGCGGCGCGCAGGACGTCGAAGGCCATGAATCGCACGGGGGTTCGGGCCATGCGCCGGGCGTCCTCGGGCGAGGTTGCCGACATTCGCGAGCGGCCACCCCCGGGAGCGAGCCGGTGCATCACCGTGCGGAAGTCGGGTGCTCCGTCGACGAGGGCGACGATCTCGCCGTCGAGCACGATGTCGTCGAAGTCGGCTAGGTGCGAGCCGGTGATCTCGGGGAAGCGAGCCGTGGCGTCGGCGCCGGACCGGGTGGCGATGCTCATCTCGCCGCCGCTCACCGTGACGATGGCGCGGATGCCGTCCCACTTCACCTCGTGGCGCCACGACGGCCCCGTCGGCGGCGCTGCTGCGGGTGAGGCGAGCATGGGGCGCATAGGCTCACCCTAGACGCGGTGTGCGGGCCACACGCAGCCCGCGAGGAAAGGACGCCATGCGAGCCATCTGGAAGGGCGCGGTCAGCTTCGGCCTCGTCAACGTGCCGGTGCGGTTGTACTCCGCCACCGAGAACCACGACGTTCAGTTCCGTCAGGTCCACGCCGAGGACGGCGGGCGCATCAAGTACCAGCGGGTGTGCAGTCTCGATGGCGAGAAGGTGGCCTACAGCGACATCGCGAAGGGCTACGAGACCGACGAGGGTCAGATGGTCGTGCTCACCGACGCCGACCTCGCCGAGCTGCCCCTGTCGACGAGCAAGGAGATCGCAGTCGACCGCTTCGTGCCGGCCGAGCAGATCAGCCCGCTCGTGCTCGACAAGGTCTACTACCTCGAACCCGACAAGGCCGCGATCAAGCCGTACGCCCTTCTGCGCAGCGCGCTCGAGGAGAGCGGTCGCGTCGCCGTCGTGACGGTGGCCATCCGCACGCGCGTGACCGTGGCGGTGTTGCGCGTTCACGAGGACACCCTCGTGCTGCAGACGCTGTTGTGGCCCGACGAGGTGCGCGAGCCCGACTTCGCGGTGCTCGCCGAGAAGAGCGAGGTCACCGACGCCGAGCAGGCGATGGCCGCGATGCTGGTCGAATCGCTCTCGGGTGACTTCGACCCGAGCGCCTATGAGGACGAGTACGAGCAGGCCGTCAAGCAGCTCGTCGAGGCCAAGCTCGCCGGGGGAGAGGTCCACGAGCCCGAGGCCGAGAAGGAGGAGAGCGCCCAGGTCGTCGATCTTCTCGCGGCTCTGCAGGCCAGCGTCGACCGGGCGAAGAAGGCGCGCGGCGAAGCGGTCTGACGCTGCGGCTCGCCGGTCGCGACTCCGCTACTCGACCGGGCGCAACACCCCGTCGGCGAGCATCTGGACGAGGGTCTCCTGCACGAGGGCCGTGGCGTCCGGGTGGTCGCCGAGCTCCGCGACGCACTGCGCCGTGAGCTGCTCGAGGTCGCGCGGCTCGGCGCTCGCGTCCCACACGAGTGTCGCGAGCCCCGACATCCGCACCGGCGCCGCGCCGAGCAGAACGATGGCCTCCATGACCTCGTCGTCGACGAGGGCGTCGACGAAACGTGCGCGCTCGACCTCGAGGCCCTCCGCCACTCGATCGGGGTCGACGGGAAACTGCTCCGGCGGAAGGTAGGGCGAGGTGTCACCCCACGCGCCGGGCACGTGGCGCCAGAACGGCTCCAGCGGTTCGAGCGCGAGGGCCCTCCGCAGGAGGTGCTCGGTCTCGGCGATTTCCCGGTAGTGCATCTCGTGGATGCCCCCACCCCCCTGGGCGAGCCGCGCGAGGACGTCGAGCGAACCGGGAATCTCCGGCATGGCCGACGACTGAGGGAGAACCTGAGCGAGGCCGTCGAAGAGATGAATGTGCTCCAGGCGGGCGACGTCGCCCGACGCCTCCTCGCCACGCTCGCGGACGAGAACGACGAGCGGTCCGAGCGTCAGCGGCCCGGCCGGAGGGAACGCGAGCCCCACCTCGCCAGGGTCGTGCTGTGTCTTCTCGTACGGCTCGCTGGGGTCGATGACGACCGACAGCGGCTTCGGGTAGGGCATGACCGTGCGGGCCTCGCCGATAATGAGCGACTCGTCGCTGACGTAGCCGTAGCCGCGGGAGCAGAAGTGGCGGGTGGCCGTCGTCTTACCCGTACCTGATGCGGCGACGAACCCGGCGACTCGGCCGGTCTCCGGCTCCGCGACGCCGCCGGCGTGCAGCATGACGAACTGGGCTGCGCGGCGTCCGATTGCCTCGCGGGTGATGCTCGTCGTGAGGTTGTAGTCGGCGATGTGGTCGTCCGATTCGCCGTCGGCGCCGCGCGTGACGGTGAGGGGCTCGTCGTTGAGCTCGGGCGCGCCCGGCAGCGGCGCGATGTCGCGCTGGGCAGGCGAATCGGGCAGACACCACGCCCACTGCGAACGGATCGACTCCGCTCGCTCCGCGGGCACGTCGACATCGACGTCGAGGCCGAAGACACGGAGGCGGAGCGTGACGGTTTGCACGTCGGCCAGCGTAGCGACGAGGCGAGCCGCGACCCGGTTGGTTTCACGCATCAAACCCACGCAGGACATCGGGCTCGGTTCCGCCCACGGCGAACGCGTGCCACTTCCGGCGTCGATGCGGAACAGGATGACGGATCGAGGCGTTGGCAACGTCAAAGCCCGGCGAGCCTCGAACGCGCGAAACGTGCGATCTCGGCGCTCCCGGCTAGCATCGAGTGAGATCTCGGCATCGAGGAGATGACATGTTCGAACGGTTTACCGACCGTGCCCGCCGTGTGGTGGTGCTCGCGCAGGAGGAAGCGCGCATGCTCAACCACAACTACATCGGCACGGAGCACATCCTCCTGGGCCTCATCCACGAAGGCGAAGGCGTTGCCGCCAAGGCGCTCGAGTCGCTCGGCATCTCCTTGGACGCCGTGCGTGAACAGGTTCAGGAGATCATCGGCCAGGGGCAGCAGACGCAGTCCGGCCACATTCCCTTCACGCCCCGCGCGAAGAAGGTTCTCGAGCTCTCCCTGCGTGAGGGGCTGCAGCTCGGCCACAGCTACATCGGCACCGAGCACATCCTGCTCGGCCTCATCCGCGAGGGTGAGGGCGTTGCCGCGCAGGTCCTCGTCAAGCTCGGCGCAGACCTGTCGACGGTGCGCACCACCGTCATCCAGCTCCTTTCGGGCTACCAGGGCAAGGGTGAGCCGGCCGGTGCCGGCGTCGGCGCGTCGTCGTCCGGCCCCGCCGAGGGCACGCCCGCGGGTTCGACGGTGCTCGACCAGTTCGGTCGCAACCTGACGCAGGCCGCCCGCGAGGGCAAGCTCGACCCGGTCATCGGGCGCGAGAAGGAAATCGAGCGCGTCATGCAGGTGCTGTCGCGTCGTACGAAGAACAACCCGGTTCTCATCGGTGAGCCCGGTGTCGGTAAGACGGCTGTCGTCGAGGGCCTGTCCGCCGCGATCGTCGCGGGCGACGTGCCCGAGACGCTCAAGGACAAGCACGTCTACTCGCTCGACCTCGGCTCGCTCGTCGCCGGTTCCCGCTACCGCGGTGACTTCGAGGAGCGCCTCAAGAAGGTGCTCAAGGAGATCCGCACGCGCGGCGACATCATCCTGTTCATCGACGAGATCCACTCGCTCGTCGGTGCAGGTGCCGCCGAGGGGGCGATCGACGCCGCGTCGATCCTCAAGCCGATGCTCGCCCGCGGTGAGCTGCAGACGGTCGGTGCGACGACGCTCGACGAGTACCGCAAGCACATCGAGAAGGACGCGGCGCTCGAGCGTCGTTTCCAGCCGATCCAGGTCAACGAGCCGTCGATCCCGCACGCGATCGAGATCCTCAAGGGTCTGCGTGACCGCTACGAGGCGCACCACCGCGTGACGATCACCGACTCCGCGCTCGTCGGCGCCGTCAACATGGCCGACCGCTACATCACCGACCGGTACCTGCCGGACAAGGCGATCGACCTCATCGACGAGGCCGGCGCTCGCCTGCGCATCCGTCGCATGACGGCTCCGCCGGAGCTGCGCGAGTTCGACGAGAAGATCGCGCACGTGCGTCGCGAGAAGGAATCGGCCATCGACGGCCAGGACTTCGAGAAGGCCGCCTCCCTGCGCGACGACGAGCGCAAGCTCGTCGAGGAGAAGGAAGCCAAGGAGAAGGCCTGGAAGGCCGGCGACCAGGACGTCGCGGCCGTGCTCGACGAGGAGCTCGTCGCCGAGGTTCTCGCCGCGTCCACCGGCATCCCGGTGTTCAAGCTGACCGAGGAGGAGTCCTCGCGACTGCTGCGCATGGAGGACGAGCTGCACAAGCGCGTCATCGGCAACGACGACGCCATCAAGGCGCTGTCGCAGGCCATCCGTCGTACGCGTGCGGGCCTCAAGGACCCGCGTCGTCCCGGTGGTTCGTTCATCTTCGCCGGCCCGACCGGTGTGGGTAAGACCGAGCTCGCCAAGTCGCTCGCCGAGTTCCTCTTCGGTGACGAGGACGCGCTCATCACGCTCGACATGTCCGAGTACGCGGAGAAGCACACCGTCTCGCGTCTGTTCGGTTCGCCCCCCGGCTACGTCGGGTACGAAGAGGGCGGCCAGCTGACGGAGAAGGTGCGTCGCAAGCCGTTCTCGGTCGTCCTGTTCGACGAGGTGGAGAAGGCTCACGCCGACATCTTCAACTCGCTGCTGCAGATCCTGGAGGACGGTCGCCTGACCGACAGCCAGGGCCGTGTCGTGGACTTCAAGAACACCGTCATCATCATGACGACGAACCTGGGTACCCGCGACATCGCGAAGGGCGTCACGCTCGGCTTCGCAGCCGGCAACGACCAGCGCAGCAACTACGACCGGATGAAGGCGAAGGTCTCGGAGGAGCTCAAGCAGCACTTCCGCCCCGAGTTCCTCAACCGCGTGGACGACACGATCGTGTTCCCGCAGCTGTCGCAGGAGGAGATCGTGCAGATCGTCGACCTCATGGTCGCGAAGCTGGACGAGCGCCTCAAGGACCAGGACATGGCGATCGAGCTCACGCAGACCGCCAAGAACCTGCTCGCCAAGCGCGGCTACGACCCGGCTCTCGGTGCTCGTCCGCTGCGTCGCACGATCCAGCGCGAGATCGAGGACCAGCTGTCGGAGAAGATCCTCTTCGGCGAGCTGTCCAAGGGCGACCTCGTGCTCGTGGACGCCGACGGTGAGGGCAAGGACGCGAAGTTCACGTTCTCCGGCACGCCGAAGGCGCTCTCGGAGCACACGCGAGCATCTGACCAGGTCGACACCGACATGAAGGGCGCTGTTCCGTTGTCGGACGACCTGTCCGGTCCGATGGACTTCGGCGGCCCGGTCGGTGGCAACACCGGCGGCGGCGAGGGCACGGCCACGGCCTGACGCTCTCGCTGAGCTGACAACGAAGCGGCGGCCCGCTTCCCTTCGGGGAGGCGGGCCGCCGCTTCGTCGTGTGCTGGGGGCGCTCTCAGCTGGACTGTTGCGGCTGCAGGCGCGTCATGACGTCACGGATGACGGGGGTGTCGATGCCGTGACGCTCCCCGGCGCGCAGGAGGGCGCCGCCGATGGCGTCGATCTCCGTGGGACGGCCGGCTTCGGCGTCACGCAGCATCGAGGACTTCGCGGCGTTTCCGAGCGCTTCCGCCAGCTGTCGGGCTCGTTCGTCGAAGCGGGCGCCGCACTCGGCGGAGCTCACGAGGGCGGCTTCGTCGATCATGGCGTCGAGCTCGTCGGCGTGCTCGGTGCGCACGACGCCGATGGGCGCGCGGTTCACCGTCGTCGACAGGGCGAACGGGCCGAGGAAGGAGAGCTTGGCCCAGAGCATCTGCGCCTCGTCGTCGAGGACGCGAACGCCGAGTCCGATCGCGTTCAGCGTGGCGGCGGCTTCGTCGAGGCGGGCCCGGTCGGTGGTCGCGCTCGCGAGGTCGATGTCGGCGAACGAACTGGCGTGCTCGACGATGCCCGGCCGCGGGCGCGTGGCCTCCACGCGGATGACCCCGCCCGTCACCTGCTCGGGGGAGTAGCGCTCGCGCAGGAGCGTCATGTGGTCGACGCCGTTGAGCAGCGGGACGATGAGCGCGCCACCGATGGCGTCGGGGTCGAGGCGATCGAGCGCCGCCTCGAGGCTCGTGGCCTTGACGGTGACGAAGACGAGGTCGGCGGGCTCACGCAGCGTCGTGTCGGCTTCGACCGGCGCGGTGAAGTGGCCGAACTGCGCACTGCTGACGGCGATGCCGTCGCGGCGCAGAACGTCCGCCGTCGACTCGGACGCGAGGCACGTGACGCGGTGCCCGGCGCGCGAGGCGAGGGCCGCGATGAGGCCACCGACACCGCCGGGGCCGAGGACGACGATGTGCTGGGGTGAGTTCTCCACGGGGTGCCTGGCGCTTTCCGACTCGGGGGCGTGAGTCTCTCGATCCAATCACGGCGAACCCCGCGTTCGGCGGCGTCGTAGGCTGAAGGAATGACCTCCCCGCAGTTGCGCAACGCCCGCACGCCCGATGTGCGGGGCATTCGGACGCTCGTGGGGCCGTACGTCGAGTCGAAGGCCATCGTCGACAAGCCCGTCGTGTCGTACTTCGAGTCGCTGTCGGAGTTCGTCGTCGTCGAGCTGGACGGCGAGATCGTCGGCTGCGGCGCCCTGCACGTCATCTGGGAGAACGTGGCGGAGGTTCGCACGCTCGCGGTGTCGCCGACGGTCAAGGGCCGTGGCATCGGCTCGATGATTCTCGACGAGCTCGTGCGCCGCGCCCGCGCCGTCGGCGTGAGCCGCGTGTTCTGCCTGACGTTCGAGACGGCCTTCTTCGGTCGCCACGGTTTCGTCGAGATCGAGGGTGCGCCCGTCACGCGCGAGGTGTACGCGGAGTTGCTGCAGTCATACGACGAAGGTGTCGCCGAGTTCCTCGACCTCGATCGGGTGAAGCCGAACACGCTCGGCAACACGAGGATGCTGCTGCAGCTCTGAGGGGTGTGTCCTTGTCCTCTGGCGTCGACGCCGGCCCAGCGCTGTGCGCCGGGCCGGGCCGGGTCAGTGGCCGGTGACGCGGAGGGCGTCGACGATCTGCCGAGCCCGCTCCATGGTGTCCACGACGACGCCGTAACGGCGAGCGTCGCTCGTCACGATGTCGACGCGAGCCTGCCCGCCGGTGTTGAGGCGCACGCCGCCGGATGAGTTCTCCCGGCCGACGACGAACCAGTTGAGGGCGCCGTGGTTGCGACCGTCGTCGGGGTGGGCCTCGGCGGATGCGATGTCCCGCAGCGGAATCGAGCGACGGTAGAACGGAGCGCGCAGCGTGACGTGCGTGCGGTCGGCGTCGACCTCGACGACGACCTTCTGGCCCATCGACGCGACTCGGTTCCCGAGGGCCGTGATGCGAAGCGCAGCAGGCTCGTTCATGTCGACAACGGTACGAGAACGGGTGGGGAAGCAGGTCAGTACAGCCCACTGTGCGGGCGAACCGATCAGGCGTGGAGGACACTGGAGCAGTGAACGTGACGATCGCGGGTGACGACGCCACGCGTCGGCAGGTGTACCGCGTGCGATGCCGTTGGTTGCCGTGGGAGCCGGGCACACCACGCGTCGCCGAACTGCTTCTGGGTTTCGTCGCAAGAGCGACACCAGGAGTCTCGGTGGGCTCTCCGGCGATGCAGGGGCGGTCGTCCTGGTTGTTCTCCTCGTGCCTCTAGTCGTGGCGGCAAGTCTCGTCATGGGCGAGCTGGCACTGCTGCTCCTGACTCTTCCGCTTCTGGCCCTTTGGCGCGTCCTTCTGCGCCGGCCGTGGCCGGTCTACGTCGCGCGCAACGGCGGAGTGATTCACGTCGAGCGGGCGTCGACGTTCACGGCGGCCCGCAAGCGCCGGAACGAGATCGCTGCAGGCATCGCGAGCGGTACGTGGCAGGCGTTTGCGCCGCAGCCGCGTCACTCACGGGGAGCCGAGGGGGCGAGCGGGCCGGTGAAAGATCGTGACTCAACCGGAACCGATCCGGGGGCTTGGCCGCCGTGGGGGAGTCCTACGGTGAGGTGACGTCGGCCCGCGTGCGACCGGTACGTCGTTTCACCCACCTCCGTTCGAAGGACACCTCATGGTCCACTTCCTGGCAGCCGACGCTGCCGAGCCGCTCTCGAGCGCGTCGTCCGGGCAACTCGCGCTCGCGGCGCTCGCGGGCATCGCCGTCGTCGTCCTCGGCATCACCGCCGCCAAGCTGCACCCGTTCCTCGCGCTCATCCTCGGAAGCGCGGCGCTTGCGCTCGTGGCGTGGGTGCCCGGCGAGGCCGCAGTGAAGAGTTTCACCACCGGGTTCGGCACGACGGTCGGCTCGGTCGGTCTGCTCGTCGCGCTCGGCGCCATGGTCGGCCAGCTGCTCGCGGACTCCGGCGGCGGCAACGCCATCGTCGACAAGCTCGTCTTCGGCGTGAAAGCAGCCGCGCTGCCGTGGATGATGGCGCTCGTCGCGGCCATCATCGGTCTGCCGATGTTCTTCGAGATCGGCGTCGTCCTCCTCATCCCGGTGGTTCTCTCAGTCGCGCGCCGCGCCAAGCAGCCCGTGCTGCTCGTCGGCATCCCGGCGCTCGCAGGCCTCTCGGTGCTCCACGCACTCGTGCCGCCGCACCCCGGCCCGGTGGCTGCCATCGAAGCGGTCAAGGCCGACACCGGCCGCACCCTGATGTTCGGCGTGCTCCTCGCCATCCCGACGCTCATCATCGCGGGCCCGCTGCTCGCGCGTCTCATTGCCCGACTCGTGCCGGTGGACGCTCCCGCCGAACTCGCTGCTGACGCAGGTTCGCCCGGTGCGGCCGTCGGGGACTCCGACCTGGCCGAGGAGTCGGCGGACGGCAAGGCCGCCTCGCCCGCCACGAAGCGCCCTTCGTTCGGCGCGGCCATCGGCTGCATCCTGCTGCCTGTCGTGCTCATGCTGCTCGCATCGATCACGGAGATCTTCCTGCCCGACTCGGGCACGTTCCTCACCGTCGTGAAGTTCTTCGGCACGCCGTCGGTGGCACTCATGCTGGCCGTGCTCGTCGCCCTGTTCGCGCTCGGTAAGGGCAGCGGGATGTCGCTCGCGACCGCCAACGGCGTCATGAGCAACGGCCTGCCCGCCGTCGCCGGCATCATCCTCATCGTCGCTGCCGGTGGTGGTTTCAAGACGCTGCTCGTCGACGCCGGTGTCGGCAACGTCATCAAGGAATGGGCCGAGGGCAAGAACCTTTCGCCCCTGCTCATGGCGTGGCTCGTCGCCGTCGGTATCCGTCTCGCGACGGGTTCGGCGACGGTCGCGACCATCACTGCGGCCGGCATCGTCGCGCCGATGCTCACCGGCCTCGACGCCAACCAGCTCGCCCTCGTCGTGCTGGCCATCGGGTGTGGCTCGGTGTTCTTCAGCCATGTCAACGATGCGGGCTTCTGGCTCGTCAAGGAGTACTTCGGGCTCACGGTCGTCCAGACGCTCAAGTCGTGGTCGCTCATGGAGACCGTCATCTCCGTCGCGGGCTTCGCGTTCTGCGCCATGGCCTGGATGCTCGTGTGAGCGCCGGGTCTAGGGTGATCCGTATGACTTCTCCCAGTGCACCGCAGTTCGTCATCGTCATGGGCGTCTCCGGCTCCGGCAAGACCACCGTGGCCGAGGGTCTCGCGGAGCACCTGGGGTGGACGTACGTCGAAGGCGACGACCTGCACCCCGTGGCGAACGTCGAGAAGATGCGCAACGGCATCCCGCTCACGGACGAGGACCGCTGGCCGTGGCTGCGCAAGATCGGTGAGTGGATCGACGAGCACGAGGGCGAGGGCAAGAGCGCCGTCATCACGTGCAGTGCGCTCAAGCGCACATACCGCGACCTGCTGCGCGAGGGGCGCCCGGGCGTGACGTTCTGCCACGTCGACGTGTCGCGTGAGGAACTCGAGCGCCGCCTCGCCGAGCGCAAGGGTCACTACATGCCGGCGTCGCTCCTGCAGTCACAGCTCGACACGCTCGAGGAGCTGAGCGAGGACGAGCCCGGCGTCATCGTCGAGTCCACGGGCGGCCAGGAGGCCGTGCTCCGCGAGGTGCTCAAGGCGCTGAACCTCCACGGCGAGGGCTCCGCCACCTGACCAACGCTCTGGTTGGCTGAGTTCGTTGCGGTTGGTGACGGTGCACCGTCACCAACCGCAACGAACGTCACCGGCTAGGCGTGCCCCGGCAGGGCGAACGAGTCGTCGCCCACGAGGTCGACGAGCCCGTCGGCTACGAGCGAGTCGAGGCAGCGCTCACGCTGCACCTCGTCGTCCCAGACCTGACGCAGGTCGTCGTGCGGCACCGCGCCGTCACGCTCGCGCAGGACGGCGAGCAGTTTGCCGCGAACCATGCGATCCGTTCCGGCCCAGGCCTGTCCGCGTCGTGCGGGGCCGTCGTACGCCGGAGCGCCGGCCTGCTGCCACGCGCACAGGTCGAGGACCGGGCACTCGCCGCAGGCAGGCGCCTTCGCGGTGCACACGACCGCACCGAACTCCATCGACGAGGCGTTCCACAACACGTGGTCCTCATGCGGGAGCAGTTGAGCGGCCAACGCCCGCTCGGCAGCGCTGAGGCTGGGGCGCGGGAACTGAACACCCGTGACGGCGCGCGCTTCGACGCGTCGGATGTTCGTGTCGATGACAGGAATGCGCTCCCCGAACGCGAACGCCGCCACCGCGGCTGCCGTGTACTCGCCGACCCCCGGAAGTGCGAGAAGCTCGTCGGACGTGGACGGCACGTCGCCGTCATGTCGCTCGACCATCGCAACGGCCGCCGCGTGCAGACGCAGCGCCCGGCGCGGGTAGCCGAGGCGACCCCAGTGACGGACGGCGTCGCCGGCCGGTGCGGCCGCGAGGTCCGCGGGCGTGGGCCAGCGATCCATCCACTCCTGCCACAGCGGCGCGACGCGGGCGACGGGGGTCTGCTGGCTCATCACTTCGGAGAGGAAGATGCCCCAGGGCGTCGTGCCGGGCTCACGCCACGGCAGCGGGCGCGAGTGGGCGAGGAACCAGTCGTTCAGCCGGACGACGAGGTCGGTGCTCACGCGCTCAGACGTAGCGTTCGAGGATGCTGCTCTCGGCGAGGCGGGAGAGCCCCTCGCGCACAGCGCGTGCGCGGGATTCGCCGACGCCGTCGACCTGAAGCAGGTCGTCGAACTCGGCGCCGAGCAGAGCCTGCAGGCTGCCGAAGTTGTCGACGAGGCGCTCGATGATGGCGCCCGGCAGGCGCGGCACCTTCGACAGCAGGCGGTATCCGCGAGGCGTGACGAGCGCGTCGAGGGAGTCACCGACCACGGCGAAACCGACGGCGCGGGCGTTGGCGGAGATGTCGATGAGGTCCGCGGAGCTGAGGGCGGCGAGGTTGGCGTCGGCCTGCTCGAACGTGAACCCGTCACGGGCCGAGGCGACGTAGTCGCGGATGACGAGCTCACGGTCGTCACCGAGGGAGCCGACGAGTTCCTGCAGCTGCAGGTCGATGAGGCGGCCGTCGGTACCGAGTTCGACGACGTACTCGGAGATCTCGTCGTTGATCCGGCGCACCATCTCGAGGCGCTGGAGCACCTGGGCGACGTCGCGCACGGTCACGAGGTCTTCGATCTCGAGAGCGGAGAGCGAGCCGGTGACCTCGTCGAGACGCTTCTTGTACCGCTCGAGCGTCTGCAGGGCCTGACCGGCGCGCGACAGGATGGCGGGGGAACCCTCGACAACGTGACGCAGGTTGCCGACGTAGACGGCGATGATCTGCATCGACTGGCTCACGGAGATGACGGGGTAGCCGGTCTGCTTCGCGACGCGCTCGGCGGTGCGGTGACGCGTGCCGGATTCGCGGGTCTCGATCGAGCTGTCCGGCACGAACTGGATGGCGGCGCCAATGATGCGTTCGAGACCCGACGAGACGACGATGCCGCCGTCCATCTTGGCCAGCTCGCGAAGTCGCGTGGCCGAGAACTCGATGTCGATGGGGAACCCCCCCGTGGAGATCGAGTCGACCACGTCGTCGTGCCCGACGACGATGAGTGCGCCCGTGCGGCCACGCAGGATGCGCTCCAGGGCGTCACGCAACTCCGTGCCGGGGGCGATGGCCGCGAGGGTCTCCCACAGGAGCGTCTCGTCGGAACGCTCAGCCACGCTCTTCTCCTTCACACCGGGCGGTGAATCACCATGTTGAACATAACGTGCCGAGGCGGTTCGGACGCACGTCGTGACACCTTCGTGACGTGCGTCCGAGGCCGCGTTCACCGGACGGTCAGGACGTCCACAGACCGTAGGACTCGCCGAGGTTGCGGATCTTCTGGGCGCGGGCCAGACGCGGGGCGTAGCTGCCGTCACGCGAACCGCCGCCGTGCTCGTGCTCGTCGAGCAGTTCGGCGGCCCACTTGATCTCGGTGTCGCTCGGGGCGAGGCCGTGGTTGATCGTGTCGGTCTGCTCGGCGCGCAGCGTCAGCTTGCCGGTCATACCCATGCTCTGCGTGACCTTGCAAGCCTCGAGGAGTGCGTCGTCGGAGTCGGTCAGCGTGGGACCGTCGATCGGGCCGGGCAGCTGGCCGACGCGGGAGGCCACGACGAGTTTGGCGCGCGCGTAGGCCAGGGCCATCGGGTCGTCGCTCGCGCCGGTGTCACGACGAAAGTCGCCGACGCCGAAGGCGAGGCGGAACGTGCCCGGGGCCGAGGCGATTGCCGTGGCGCTCTCGACGCCGAGGGCCGATTCGATGAGCGCGAGCACCGGGGTGCCGGCGGCCAGGCGCATGGCCGTGAGCGTGACGTGCTCCGGCTTCTCCGTCTTGGCGAGCATGACGCCGCGCAGTCCGGGTACGCCGTGGAGCGCCTCGAGGTCGTCGGCCCAGTACTCGGTGTTTATGTCGTTGATGCGCACCCAACCGGTCATGCCGTCGCGCAGGGCGTTGACCACCGCGTCACGGGCGGAGGACTTGTGCTCGGCCGGCACCGCGTCCTCGATGTCGAAGATGACCGAGTCGGCCTCGGATGCCAGAGCGGTGTCGAACAGCTCGGGCTTCATAGCACTGGCGAGCAGCCAGCTACGGGAAAGGGTGGCCGGGAGGGCGGCCGCGCGGGCATTGCGTCCGGAAAACACGTCTTGTTTCGTTCCTCAGTCGTCGTCGGTTTCGTCGGCGCGGCCGGAAAGGCGCGCTCGACGTACATCACCCTAAGGGTCGGCGGGGTGTACTCCGCAGTACGAATGGGCCGCGGTGGACACGTTCGCGTGTCGGAAGAGTCAGCCGGGGGAGGGCGCCGCGTCGGCATCGGCCGACGGATGGGATGCGGAGGAGGCCGTGCCGACAGCGCGCATGGCCGAGCCGAGGTCGGCGCATTCTGCGATGCGCATGCCGGCCGGCGGCTTCTCGGTGCCGAGCGAGCCGGCAGGGATGATCGCCTTGTCGAAGCCGATGCGTGCGGCCTCGGCGAGTCGACGCGCGACACCGCTGACAGCCCGGATGTCGCCGGAGAGCCCCACTTCTCCAACGGCGATGAGGCCGCCGGGTAGCGGCTTCTCCTGCGCCGAGCTGAGCAGCGAGAGCGCGACGGCGAGGTCGGCCGCGGGCTCCGTCAGCCGTGCGCCGCCGACGGTGGAGACGTAGCAGTCAGCCCGGCTGACCGGCGCGCCTGCGCGGCGCTCGAGGACGGCGAGGATCATCGCGGTGCGCGAGGAGTCGACGCCCGACGTCGTGCGTCGCGGCGACCCGCCGGCCGACGGTGCGACAAGGGCCTGCACTTCGGTGACGAGCGGCCGACGGCCCTCGAGCGTCACGGTGACGCACGTGCCCGCGACGGGTTTGTCGCGGGCCGTGAGGAACAGCGAACTCGGGTCGGCAAGACCTTCGATGCCGCCGTCGGACAGGTCGAAGCAGCCCACCTCGTCGGTGGGGCCGTAGCGGTTCTTCACCGCTCGCACGAGGCGCAGCCGCGAGTGGCGTTCGCCCTCGAAGGTGATGACGACGTCGACGAGGTGTTCGAGCAGACGCGGGCCGGCGATGGAGCCGTCCTTCGTCACGTGCCCGACGAGCACCGTGGAGATGCCGCGCGCCTTGGCCACCTGGATGACGGCGGCGGCCACCTCGCGGACCTGCGAGACGTTGCCCGCGCTGCCCTCGATCTCTGCGCTTGCGATGGTTTGCACCGAGTCGATGACGAGGAGGGTGGGGGAGACGGAGTCGATGTGGGCGAGCACGGTGGCGAGGTCGGTTTCGCTCGCGAGATAGAGCGTGTCGGCCACGGCGTCGGTGCGGTCGGCGCGCAGACGCACCTGAGCAGCGGATTCCTCGCCGCTGACGTAGAGCACCTTCGCGCCCGTACGCGCGGTGCGGGCGGCGACGTCGAGCAGCAGCGTGGACTTGCCGATGCCGGGCTCACCTGCGACGAGCATGACGGCCCCCGGTACGAGGCCGCCGCCGAGGACGCGGTCGAACTCGCCGACGCCTGTTGTCGTGACGGCGGCACGCGTGGCGTCGACGTCACCGATCGGCTTGGCCGGGTTTATCACCTTCGCGGCCGGCTGCGTGCGCACGGCGACGGCGCCCGTCTCCTCGACGGTTCCCCACGCCTGGCACTCGCCGCAGCGGCCGACCCACTTCACGGTCTGCCAGCCGCACTCGGTGCACCGGTACGTCGGTCGCTTCGAAGCCTTGCTTGCCATGGCTCAAACCCTAGAGCCCGCCACCGACAACCCCGTCGTGACGAGGTGGTGCCGGTGGTCGACCGACCGGGCGAGCGACGAGCACGATGTCTTGATCTCGTGCACCAACTCCCGACGTCGGTCGGGGTGGCCGCCACAGGCGTGCTCGCAGAGAAACACCCAACCTTGGGAGTTTCGCGGCCAACGGTCGCTGCTTCGGCCGAAGAACTCCCAACGTCGGGCGTTCCACAGCCCAGCGGCGACGCCTGCGCGGAGCCTCAGCGCCCCTCGGCCTCCAGCGTCGCGGGGTGGACGTAGAGCGGCAGCAGGTCGCGACCCGCCGGTGTCACGGCCAAGGCCCGGGCGGCGGCGAGGTGTGCATCGCAGTACTCGGCGAGGACGTCGTAGGCCTGCTTGCCCATGAGTTCGACGAGTTCGGGCTTCTGCGAGACGTAGACGGGGTCGGCGCCGATGTGCGCCTCGGAGTTGCCCGAGCAGTACCAGTCGAGATCGTGACCGCCCGAGCCCCAACCGCGCCGGTCGTACTCGGCGATCGTCGTCTCGAGGTACTCCTCGCCGTCGGGCAGCGTCACGCGCCGGTACGAACGGCGGATCGGCAGTTGCCAGCACACCTCGGGCTTCAGCGTCCACGGCTCGACGCCGGTCGCCCACGCCTTCTGGTGCAGCGCGCACCCGAGCCCGGGGGCGCCGTTGTCGACGTCGTCGTCCCCGCCGTCCACGGCCTGGCCGAAGCCGGGCCGGTTGAGGAACACGCAGGCGCCCTCGACGACGCGTGTCTTGCGGTCACCTTCGTCGTCGGTCTCCACCCACCCGGCGTCCGAGACGATCTCGTCGTAGAACTGGACGTCGTCCGGCGTCAGCGTCGCGACGACCTCAGCCACGTGCTTCTCGTCCTCGTCACCCGTGAAGTGGGCGCCCAACACGCAGCACCCGAAGTCGGGCTTCGACGCGTCGATGCCCGCGCAGCCGGAACCGAACGTGCACGTCCAACTCGACGTCAGCCACGTGAGGTCGCACCGGAAGCGTTCGACCGCGTCGGGCTCGCTCGCCGGATCGTCGAACTCCACCCACGTGCGCGGGATCTCGAGGTCACATTCAGTCACTGCACGATCTTAGGTGGCGTGTTCGTCGCCTCTTCCGAGCAGAGCCGGAGCGGGCTGTCAGGGGCGGGCTCTACTGTGGTGACGAGCCGGCCCGCCCGGCCCCGGACGCCCGGCGAGCAGCGCGTTCGAACCCTGAAGCGAGGAAGGCATGCCGATGCGACGACGAGTGCGTGCGGGTGTCACCGCAGGCGTCCTCGCGGCGAGCCTCTTCGTGTCGGGTTGTGACGCCGTCCGTCACGTCCTGGATCAACAGGCGGAGCGGTCGTCGTCGCCCTCCACCACCCAGCCCGTCACCGACCCGGCGCAACGCGTGCGTCAGAGCGATCTCGAGACCAAGGTCGGCGCGGGCATGAACGCACGCACGCCGGGCGGCGCGATGATCGTCGCCTCCAACGGCACCCGGATACCGAACGGAATCGTCGAGGCCAGCGCCAAGGCCGCGGCGTCGGTACGCGCCCTCGACCCGCAGGCCTCGAAGAATGCCCTCCTCGTCCTCGTGCCGCGCGACAACGCCGAGTTCAAGGAGTACACCGGCCAGGAGGCAGCCTCTCAGCTGGCCAACACGGTCACCGGTGGCGGGCGCCTGCCGTTCGTCGTCATGAGCGACTGGACGACGAAGAATCCTGACACCCTCACCACGCGCGAGACTCTCGCGCACGAGGCGTTCCACGCGCTCACGCTCGAGAAGCTGGCCACCGAGCGTCCGCTCTGGCTGCTCGAAGGGTGGGCCGAGTACGTCGGGCAGCGCACCGTGCCCCAGGCGCCGCACAAGCGCGACGACATCTCGCCCCACGTGCCGAGCGACGAGGAACTGCGCGGAGCGAACGCCGCGGACGCCTACTACACGGCCTTCACATTCGCCCGGTACCTGCGCGACACCCACGGACACGACAAGGTGATGGCCTTCTACTCCGAGGCCGTGCGCACGAAGGAACCGCTGGAGGCCCTGCTGAACAAGCACTTCGGTAAGGGCCTCACGGCGCTGGAGTCCGGATACGTGGCCTGGTATCCGACGTTCCGCTGAGACCGATAGCCTGCCAACCATGCGCCTCGGAGTGATCGACGTGGGATCGAACACGGTCCACCTCCTCGTGGTCGACGCCCATCCCGGGGCTCAGCCACTTCCTGCCACGTCCCACAAGCGTCTGTTGCGCCTGTCCGAGCACGTGACGGCCGACGGGCTCATCGACGACGAGGGCATTCGTGACCTCACGCAGTTCGTCGGTGAATGCGTCCAGATCGCAGAGGACCTCGGCATCTCCGAGCTCATGTCGTTCGTCACCTCCGCCATCCGCGAGGCACCGAACGGCCAGGCCGTTCTCGACCACGTGCGCGACGTCACCGGGCAGAGCCTGCGCGTCCTCACCGGCGAGGACGAAGCCCGCGTCACCTTCCTCGCCACCCGCCGCTGGTTCGGGTGGTCGAGCGGACGCCTGTTCGGCATCGACATCGGCGGCGGTTCGCTCGAACTCGCCACCGGCATCGACGAGACGCCCGACACCGCCATCAGCCTTCCGCTGGGTGCCGGCCGCCTCACGCGCACTCTCGACGGCGACCCGCCGTCGGCCCAGGACCTGCGTGCCGTGCGTGCCCAGGTGCGCACTCAGATCGCGTCGTCGGCTCGCACCCTGACGCGCTGGGGCACGCCCGATCGGTACGTCGGTACGAGCAAGACGATCCGATCGCTCGCCCGCATGTGTGGGGCGGCGCCGTCGAGCGACGGCCCGTTCGTGCACCGCAGCCTCGAACGCGCGGCGCTCGCCGACCTCGTTCCGCGCCTCGCGAGCATGACCGCCGAGGAGCGCACCTCGCTGCCGGGCGTCTCGCCCGAGCGCTCGGCCCAGGTTCTTGCCGGCGCCGTCGTCATCGAGGCCACGATGGACATCTTCGGCGTCGAGCGCCTCGACGTTTGCCCGTGGGCCCTGCGCGAGGGCCTCATCCTGCGCCGCCTCGACGCCCTGGAGTGATGACGGTGCCCGCACCCATCCGCGTCGGCCTGTCGACGGCGTCGTGCTACCCGCTCGGCACCTCGGCGGCCTTCCGTATCGCCGCCGAGCTCGGTTACGACGGCGTCGAGGTCATGGTGTGGAACGAGGCGGCGAGTCAGGACCCCGAGTTCCTGCGGGATCTCGTCGAGCGCTGGGGTGTGCCCGTATTGTCGGTCCACGCGCCGACGCTCCTGCTCACCCAGCGCGTCATGGGCAACGAGCCGTGGGGCAAGGTCGACCGCTCCGTGGCGCTCGCGCGTGACGTCGGTGCGTCCACCGTCGTCCTGCACCCACCGTTCCGGTGGCAGAAGGAGTACGCGACGGGCTTCGTCGAAGGTGTGGCGCAACGCGAACGCGAGCACCCGCAGATCCGCCTCGCCGTCGAGAACATGTTCCCGTGGCGGGCCCGGGGCCGCGAGGTTCAGGCCTACCTGCCGCACTGGGATCTGCGGCGCAACCACTACTCCCACACCACTCTCGACCTCTCGCACACGGCCACGTCCGGTAGCGATGCCCTGGCGCTCGCCGACGAGCTCGGTGACCGCCTCACGCACATCCACCTCGCCGACGGCTTGGGCTCGTACAAGGACGAACACCTCGTGCCCGGCCGAGGTAACCAGCCGTGCGCCGAACTGCTCCAGCACCTGTCTCGAACGGGCTTCAGCGGGGACGTCGTCGTCGAGGTCGGCACCCGGCGCCTTTCGGACGAGGACAGGCTCATCGATCTCGCCGAGGCCCTCGCCTTCGCCCGCCTCCACCTCGCCATCGGAGCGGGGGAGGCGTCCGCACCCTGAGGGCGCCGTGCCCCGTACACGCCGCCGAGTAGGCTTGAGCGAAATCGCGCTATGGAGACGACACCTTTGCCATGGACC
The DNA here is from genome assembly GCF_014302635.1 of Dermacoccus sp. PAMC28757. Taxonomy (NCBI): domain Bacteria; kingdom Bacillati; phylum Actinomycetota; class Actinomycetes; order Micrococcales; family Dermacoccaceae; genus Dermacoccus; species Dermacoccus sp. PAMC28757. Next base: position 1,130,357 of record NZ_CP060292.1, read on the forward strand.
CTCGTTCACTGACACCTCGCCTTCCCGCCGCGACCTCGCGTGTGCTGGCGCTGACGTCGCGTGGGCCGATCGCGCGTGCGGCCTCGAAGGTGCTCGTTGCGGGGGAGAGCGTCGACGATGCCATCCGCGTCACCGGTGAGGTCGTCGTCGGTGGGCAGCGCGTCTCGTGGATGCCGTTGCTCCCCCACGCCGCGAGCCCGGACGACATCATCACCGCACGCCAGGAGACGATCGGCGCCCTCAACTGGCTCGCCGCCGCGGGCACCGAGGCGCCCGACCTGACACTCGACGTCGCGACCTTCGGTGTGCTCGCGCCCGATGTCACGCCCGGCATTCTGCTCAACGCGCTGCGCGAGGTCGGTCAGGCGGCGCGCAACGCCGGCGTCAGCCTGACGCTCACCATCCCCGATGCCGCGCTCATCGAGGCCGTCCACGTTCTCGGTCACGAGCTGCGTCAGGACTTCCCGGAGGTCGGTATCGTCCTGCCGACGCGTCTTCGCCGCCTACCCACGGAGGTCTCCGACTTGGCGCGTGAGGGGCAGCGGGTGCGCCTCGCCACCGGTCGCCTCGACGCCGCGATCGGCCTCACGTCGGCGCGCGAGAGCGGCGCGGCCTTCGTCGACATCACGAAGCAACTGCTGGCCGGCGGCGCGCAGGTCAGCTTCGACACCGACGACGCGCTGCTGCTCGACATCGTGGGCTCGTTGGTGCAACGGTACGGAGCGGAAGGCGCCGAGGTCATCGCGCCCTTGGGTACCCAGAGTGCGCGTCAGCGCGAGATCGACACGCTCGCCACCCGCGTGCTCGTGCCCTACGGCCCTCGGTGGGCCGAGTACGTCGCGAACCTCGTGGCCGCGCGCCCCTCGCTGGCGCTGAGCCTGCCGAACCCCATTCGAGGAAAGGGCTGATCCCCATGACCATCGCATTCATCGGTACGGGCAACATGAACGAGGCCGTCATGGCCGGGGCCCTCGCGGGCGGTTACGACGCCGCCGACGTCGTCGCTACCGCGCGCCGTGACGAGCGCATCAGCGCGCTCAAGGAGAAGTTCGGCGTCGAGGCGACGAACTCCAACACCGAGGCCGTCGCTGACGCCGACACCGTCGTGCTCGGCGTGAAGCCGTACCAGCTCGACGACATCCTCACCGAGATCGGCGAGCACCTCAGGAAGGACGCTGTCGTCGTCTCCTTGGCCGTCGGCCGCACGCTCGAGTCGATGGAGGCCAAGCTGCCCGAGGGCGTCGCCGTCGTGCGCGTCATGCCGAACACCCCCTCGATGGTCGGCAAGGGCATGCACGCCGTCACGCCGAACGAGGCGTGCACCGACGAGCAGTTGGCCCGTACGAAGTCGCTCCTCGCGGCCTCGGGCGACGTCGTGACGGTGGCCGAGAAGGACCACGACGCCGTCACCGCCGTCTCCGGAAGCGGCCCGGCGTACCTGTTCTACATCGCCGACGCCATGATCGAGGCGGGTGTGCTCCTCGGCCTCCAGCGTGACGTCGCTCACCGTCTTGCCGTCCAGACGATCGTCGGAGCGGGTGCGATGCTGGCCGAATCGGGCGACTCCCCGGTGCAGCTTCGCGAGAAGGTCTCGAGCCCCGGCGGCACGACGATCATGGCGCTCGCAGAGCTGGATCGACGCGCCGTACGGGCGGCCATGGTGGCCGCGATGCAAGCCTCGCACGACCGCTCGGCATCGATGAACTGACGCCGCGTCGCCTTCAGCCGATTCCCAGTTGTCGCCCGGCGAACTGTGTGCCCGCGATGTGATGCGGAAGGCGCTTCAAGAGGCCAAGCGACGTTCAAACGTGATTCGATATGGCCATGACTGCGTTGACTGTACGTACCCTCGGTGAAGACGAGTGGGAGACCTATCGCGACGTTCGCCTCAGCGCGCTGAACGAATCCCCTGAGGCGTTTGCGGCCACGGCGTCGGGTGAGAAGCAGATCGACGAGGACGAGTGGCGCTCGCGTATGCGCCGTTCGCGTCGCCTTCTCGCCGAGAACGAGGCCGGCGAGCGCGTGGGCATCGTCTCGCTGCGCACCCACAGCAACGACGAGGTCGACCAGCCCTACGGCGAGCTCTTCGGCCTGTGGGTCGCTCCCTCGCAGCGCGGCACCGGCGTGGCCGTCAACCTCCTCGAGGCGCTCCTCGAGCAGGCTCGCAAGGACAACCTCGGAGCCGTTCTGTACTGGGTCGGCACCGACAACGCCCGCGGTGTGGCCTTCGCGTCCGGTCACGGTTTCCGGCCGACCGACTACCGCCGTCCGATGAACCCGGCGTCCCCCGACACCGAGTCCACCGAAGAGATCGCCTTCGTCTACCCGATCACCACGGACCCGGAGCACGTTCCGAGCGCCGTCCTCGACTCCCGTCACTGACCGACATGGACGACACGGCCCTCGTCATCTGGGACCCCGCGCTCGTGGGGTACGACTTCGGCGAGGGCCACCCCATGAACCCTCTGCGTCTCGCCCTCACGGCGAAGCTCGCAGAGGGTCTCGGCGTTTTCGAGCACGTTCGCATCGAAGCGCCGTCGCTGCCCGACGGGTCTGACGCCTTCCTCGAGACCGTTCACTCGCGTGAGTACCTCGACGCGGTGCGTGCGGCGTCGCAGAACCCGGTGTCGGCCGATCAAAACTTCGGTATCGGTACCGAGGACGACCCGGCGTTCGCGGGCATGCACGACGTGTCCGCGCTGATCGCCGCCGGCACGCTGCAAGCCGTGCAGGCCGTCCATTCAGGCGAGGCGCGCCACGCGGTCAACTTCACCGGGGGCCTGCACCACGCCATGCCCGACAAGGCGAGCGGTTTCTGCATCTACAACGACGCTGCGGTCGGCATCCAGTGGCTGCTCGACCAGGGCGTCGAGCGGGTCGCCTACGTCGACATCGACGTTCACCACGGTGACGGCGTCGAGAAGGTCTTCTGGAACGACCCGCGGGTGCTCACGATCTCGATCCACGAGTCGGGCACCGTTCTCTTCCCGGGCACCGGCTTCGCCCGCGACATCGGCGGCCCCGACGCCGAAGGCAGCGCCGTCAACATCTCCCTGCCGCCCGGTACCGGCGACTCCGACTGGCTGCGCGCCCTGCACGCCGTCGTCCACCCCGTCGTCACCGCGTTCAAACCGCAGTTCATGGTCACGCAGCACGGCTGCGACTCGCACTACTCCGATCCCCTCGCGCACATGGTGCTCACCGTCGATGCGCAGAAGATGGCGCACCGCTCGCTGCACGAACTCGCGCACGACGTGTGTGACGGACGCTGGGTCGCCCTCGGTGGCGGCGGCTACGAACTCGTCGACGTCGTGCCGCGCTCCTGGACGCACCTCACGGCCATCGCCGCCGACCGGCCCATCTCTCTCGAAACCGAGACGCCCGCGGAGTGGCGCGCCCATGTCGAGGAGATCACCGGCCGCACCGCGCCCATCCGCATGGGTGACGGCGTCGCCGAGAAGGACGACGTCTGGTTCCAGTCCTGGGCTTCCGGAATGCACCCCGAATCCACCGTCGACCAAGCCGTCATGGCCACCCGCGAAGCCGTGTTCCCGCTCCACGGACTGGACGTCTGGTTCGACTAGCCGCGTAGCGGCTCCCCTGATCCGATGTTGAGCGGGGGAGTGGGCAACGGTCCCGCGAATCTGAGGCAACATCGCGGGTAGTGAGCGGTGATCCGCTGCGAAAGCCGCAGCCCTTTTCGGTGACGTAACCACGCTGGAAGCGGACGCCCCGCAGCCCTGTCGCACCGAACTCGGCGACCGAGCCTGCGAGGTCGCCGAGTCGGAAGACGGGGCAAGGGAGCATGGCGATTTCGCGCGACAAATCGCCTGACGATAGGATGGTGCAGATATTCCCGTGGCCGGGCGTCCTCGTGGCGCCGCTGGTATTCATCGGCGAATGTCGGCCCGGGCATCGCCAAGGACACAAGGTAAGGAACGGTTCACTCATGGGCTCCGTCATCAAGAAGCGCCGCAAGCGCATGGCCAAGAAGAAGCACCGCAAGCTGCTTCGCAAGACGCGTCACCAGCGTCGCAACAAGAAGTGACCTGATCACTTCGAGCACTCGGGCCCCTCACGCACTCGTGGCGTGCAGGGGCCCTTGCGTATCGTCGAGGCGATAGGAATGCCCCGCGCCTCGCCCGAACAGCGTGTGCCGTGGACGTCGGCGGCACATGGACGAGCGGTGACCAGGAGGTAGCTGTGAGAAGAATTACATTGATCGGCAAGCCCGGATGCCACCTCTGCGACGACGCCCGCGCCGTCATCGAGCGCGTGGCTCGTGAGGAGGGCGTCGAGTGGGAGGAGCTCAACATGCTCGACGATCCCGAGCTGGTCGCCCGCTATGCCGAGCAAATCCCCGTCACGCTGGTCGACGGACGCCAGCACGACTACTGGCGCGTCGATGAGAACCGGCTCCGCAAGGCACTGTCCGCGCCGCCGAGGGGCGCATAGGGACGAAGGTCCCTTGTCCAGTTCGGTGCCACGTTTGGGGCGCCATTCCGCCCTAAAGGGGGTCCGGTCGACTTTGTGAACGGTTGCACTAAGTCCTAAGCTCGGGGGGTCCTGCAGAGCCTTCTGCAGACGTTTGGTATACGCGCCGAGAGGCGCAGACGCCGACGAAAGGTAGCGCCGCCGTGAGCACCGAGCAGGCCGCAGCGCGCCGGGATATCCCGGACGCGACTGTGAACCGCCTACCGGTGTACCTCCGGGTGCTGCGCGAGGTGGCCACCGACGGCCACACCACCATCTCCTCCGAGACGCTCGCCGAGCAGTCCGGAGTCTCCTCCGCGAAACTGCGCAAGGACCTTTCCGCGCTCGGCTCCTACGGCGTGCGCGGCGTCGGGTACGACGTCGCCACCCTCGCCGGTCACATCACCGGAGCCCTCGGCCTCGAGCGGCAGTGGGCCGTCGCCATCGTCGGTATGGGAAACCTCGGCCGCGCGCTCGCCACGTACGGCGGCATCGGCGTCAAGGGTTTCGAGATCAAGTGGCTCATCGACGACGACCCGCGCGTCGTCGGTTCCGTCGTTGGCGGCCAGAAGGTCGTCCACTTCGACGCGCTCGTACCGCAGGTGGACGAAGGCGTCATCGGCGTCATCGCGACGCCGGCGCCGTCCGCTCAGCAGGTCGCCGACCGCCTCATCGCCGCGGGGGTACGCAGCATCCTCAACTTCGCGCCGGCGGTGCTCACCGTGCCCTCCGACGTGCAGGTGCGCGGCGTCGACATGGCAACCGAACTTCAGATCCTCGCGTTTCGTGAACAGAACGCGCGAGGGCCACAGGGGGATCGCGAGATGAAGGAGCTCATGGTTTGAGCGTCATTGTTCTGGGGCTTTCCCACCGCTCGGCCCCGCTCGCCGTGCTCGAGAAGGCCTCCCTCAACGCCGAGGGCCAGGCCGATCTGCTCGAGCGCCTCGGCAAGGGCGAGAACCTCACCGAGCCCGTCGTGCTGTCGACGTGCAACCGCGTCGAGGTCTACGCCGACGCCACGACGTTCCACGGTGCCGTCACCGAACTCGGCGACGCCCTCGCCGACGTCACCGGCATGCCGATGGCCGACCTGCGCGACTACCTCTACGTCCACTTCGACGAGCGTGCCGTCGCGCACCTGTTCAACGTCGCGGCCGGCCTCGACTCGCTCGCCGTCGGAGAGAGCCAGATCCTCGGCCAGATGCGCGACAGCCTGCGCGAAGGTCAGGAATCAGGCCGTATCGGCCCCGTCATGAGCCGCCTGGTGCAGCAGGCGCTGCGCGTCGGCAAGCGCGTGCACTCCGAGACCGGCATCGACTCCGTCAGCCGCTCGCTCGTCGAGCGGGCACTCGAACTGTCGGGCAACATGCTCGGTGACCTCACGCGGGTGCACGCCGTCGTCGTCGGTGCCGGCGCGATGAGTTCGCTCGCCACGCACACGCTCGTGCGCCACGGCCTCGGCTCCGTCACCGTCGTCAACCGCACGTACGACGCGGCTCGTCGTCTTGCGGACGCCGCTGGGTGCGACGCGCGCCCCATCGAGGAGCTCGACGCGGCCCTCGCCTCCGCCGACCTCGTCGTGTCGTGTACGGGCGCCGTCGGTCACGTCATCGACGCGACGATGGCCGCCCGCGCCAACCCTGACGGCCGCCCTCAGGTTTACATCGACCTCGCCCTGCCGCGTGACATCGCCGACGAGGTCGCGGCCGTTCGCGGGGTGGCCGTGCTCGGATTCGAGGATCTCGGCCCGCAGGTCGAGGGCCAGCCCGGCGCGGAGGCCGAGATCAAGGCGGTCCAGGACCTCGTGACGAGCGAGGTGGCCGACTTCGTCGTCGCCCGTCGCGCCGAGCGCGTCGCCCCCACGGTGGCGGCGCTGCGCGCGAACGCCGCGGAGATCGTAAGCGCCGAGCTGAGCCGCCTCGAGACCCGCGTACCCGACCTCGACGAGACCACCCGCGCCCAGGTGCAGCTCACGGTGCACCGCGTCGTGGAGAAGCTGCTCCACACGCCCACAGTGCGCATCAAAGAGCTTGCCGGCCAGGGCGGAAACGTCGGCGAAAGCGACTACGCGGCAGTTCTTTCCACGCTTTTCGACCTCGACCCGGCGCAGACGCGCGTCGTGTCCGTTCCCCCGGAGCTGCCATGAGTGCCCCCCGCCACGAGCGCCCGATCCGACTCGGAACGCGGCGTAGCCACCTCGCGGTGACCCAGTCGACCCACGTCGCGGACGCCCTGCGCGCTCACGGCCACGAGGTCGAGCTCGTCGAGGTCACGACCGAGGGCGACATCAACCTGGCCCCGCTGGCCCAGATGGGTGGCACGGGCGTCTTCGCCGCCGCACTGCGTCAGGCACTGCTCTCGGGCGAGGTCGACATGGCCGTGCACTCCCTCAAGGATCTGCCCGTCGCACCCGAGCCCGGCCTCGTCGTCGCCGGTATCCCGACGCGTGAAGACCCGCGTGACATCCTCGTCGCCCGCGACGGCCTGACGCTCGGTGAACTGCCGGCGGGTGCCGTCGTCGGAACCGGATCGCCGCGACGTGCGGCCCAGCTGCAGGCCCTCGGCCTCGGACTGGAAATCCGTGACATCCGCGGCAACATCGACACCCGCATGGGCTTCGTGACCAAGGGTGAGATGGACGCCGTCGTCCTCGCTCGCGCCGGCCTGGCCCGCGTGGGCCGCACCGACGAGGCGAGCGAGACCATCGACCCGCTGCAGATGTTGCCGGCCCCCGGCCAGGGCGCCCTCGCGCTCGAGTGCCGCGAGGACGACGAGGTCACGCGTGCCGTGCTCGCCGAGCTCGACGACGCCGACACCCGCGCAGCCGTCACGGCCGAGCGAGCCGTGCTCGAAGCCCTGGAGGCCGGCTGTGCCGCACCTGTCGGTGCCCTCGCCGAGATCGTCGAGGAGCCCGACGGCACCCTCGAGATCTCGCTGCGCGCCTTCGTCGGCGCCACGGACGGCTCCCTCGAGCTGCGCCGCAGCGAAGTCGGCCCCTACGACGATCCGCAGGGCATCGGCGAGCGTCTCGCCCGCACCCTGCTCGACGACGGCGCGGCCGCCGTCATCCCCCCACGCGAACCGCGGCAGCAGACGCCGCGCGTCGAAACCACCACCGAATCGGAGCGATCCAAGTGAGCACCGCAGCCAAGCAGGCCAAGTCGGCCACCCGAGTCGCGTTCGTCGGCGCCGGGCCCGGCGATCCCGGCCTGCTCACGATGCGCGCGGCGCAGCTTCTCGCCGAGGCGGACGTCGTCGTCCTCGATCAGCTGTGCCGTGAGCAGTTCGTCGCATCCCTCGTGAGCGACGGTGTGGAGTTCGTCGACGGCGGGTACGGCGAGGCCGGCACCGAGTTGACCAACGCCAGCCGCGCGAAGCTTCTCGTCAAGGCCGCCAAGGCTGCGACGGAGGGCCACGACGACGGGCGCGCCCTCGTCGTGCGCCTCATGGACGGCGACCCGGCCACCTTCCACGGCCTGGCCGAGGAGGCCGGCGCCTGCGCGAAGGCCGGCATCGAGTTCGAGATCGTTCCGGGCGTCTCGGCCGTCTCCGCGGTTCCCGCCTACGCGGGTGTGCCGCTCACCGACAGCAAGGCCCGCAACATCCACGTCGTCACCGCCGGCGACCCGAAGGTCGACTGGGCGCGTTCAATCGACGCCTGCACCACCGTCGTCGTCCTCGGCCAGGCCGACCTGCTGCGCGACTCGCTCGTCGAACTGCGCGCTGCCGGCCGCCGTGGCAACACGCCGGTCGCGCTGACGCAGAACGGCACGACGATCACCCAGGAGACGACGACGCTGACGCTCGACGAGGTGCCCGCGGCACTGCGTCGCGCCGAGTTCGACGGGCCCGTCATGGCCATCGTCGGCTCGACCGTGGGTCACCGCACCGCCCTGTCGTGGTGGGAGAACAAGCCGCTGTTCGGCTGGAAGGTTCTCGTGCCGCGCACCAAGGAGCAGTCGGGTTCCATGACGCGCCGCCTCACCGAGTACGGCGCGAGCAGCGCCATCGTGCCGACGATCAGCGTCGAGCCGCCGCGTACGCCGGCGCAGATGGAGAAGGCCGTCAAGGGTCTCGTCACCGGCCGCTACGAGTGGGTCGGCTTCACGTCGGTCAACGCCGTGCGCGCCGTGCGTGAGAAGTTCGCCGAGTTCGGTCTCGACGTGCGTGCCTTCGCGGGCCTCAAGATCGCTGCCGTCGGTGGCGTGACGGCGGACGCTCTGCGCGAGTGGGGCATCGAGCCCGACCTCATGCCGAGCGGCGAGCAGTCGGCCAAGGGCCTGCTCGAGGTGTGGCCCGACTACGACGAGCAACTCGACCCGATCAACCGCGTCTTCCTGCCGCGCGCCGACATCGCGACGGAGACCCTCGTCGCCGGCCTCGAGGAGATGGGCTGGGAGGTCGACGACGTCACCGCCTACCGCACGGTGCGCGCTGCGCCGCCGGCGCCCGAGGTGCGTGAGGCGATCAAGTCCGGCAAGTTCGACGCCGTCTGCTTCACGTCGAGTTCGACGGTGCGCAACCTCGTCGGCATCGCCGGCAAGCCGCACGCATCCACCGTCGTCGCGTGCATCGGCCCGGCCACCGCGAAGACGGCGGAGGAGCACGGTCTGCGTGTCGACGTCCTCGCGACCGAGGCCTCTGCGGCTGCGCTCGTCGATGCGCTCGCCGCTCACGGTCAGTGCCTCGCCGCCGCTGCGGCGGAAGCGGGGGAGAAGGTGCGTCGTCCCAGCGAGCGTCGCGGGGCGGCCCGTCGAAAGGTGAAGGCCTGATGAGCACGTACGACCTGCCGCACCGTCCGCGCCGCCTGCGCACGTCACCGGTCATGCGCAACATGGTGGCCGAGACGTCCGTGGCGCCGTCCGACCTCATCCTGCCGGTGTTCGTGCGCGAGAACGCGACCGAGAACACGCCCATCAGTTCGATGCCGGGCGTCGTGCAGCACACGCTCGACTCGCTCGTCGAGGTCTCGAAGCAGGCGCGCGACGCGGGCGTTGCGGGCGTCATGCTCTTCGGTGTTCCGGAGACGAAGGACGCCCAGGGTTCGGGTTCGATCGACCCCGACGGCATCCTCAACGTCGGCTTGCGCGCCGTGCGTGACGCCGTGGGCGACGATCTGCTCGTCATGGGCGACCTGTGCCTCGACGAGTTCACCGACCACGGTCACTGCGGCGTGCTCGACGCGCAGGGTCGTGTCGACAACGACGCGACGCTCGATATCTACGCGCAGATGGCCGTCGCTCAGGCTCAGGCGGGCGCTCACGTGCTCGGCCCGAGCGGCATGATGGACGGCCAGATCGGCGTCATCCGTGCGGCGCTCGACCTTTCCGGCCACGACGACGTCGCCGTCATGGCGTACTCGGCGAAGTACGCGTCGGCGGCTTACGGTCCGTTCCGCGAGGCCGTGCAGAGCTCGCTCCAGGGCGACCGCGCGACGTACCAGCAGGACCCGCGCAACCGCACGGAGTCGCTGCGCGAGGCGATGCTCGACGAGGAGCAGGGCGCCGACATGCTCATGGTGAAGCCTGCTCTGCCGTACCTCGACGTGCTCTCCGACGTCGCCCAGGCCGCCACGGTGCCTGTCGCGGCGTACCAGGTCTCCGGCGAGATGGCGATGATCGAGGCGGCCGCCGCGAACGGCTGGATCGACCGCGAACGCATGATCCGCGAGACCCTCACCAGCATCAAGCGCGCCGGCGCGTCGATCGTCCTGACGTACTACGCGCTGGAGTTTGCCCGCGGCCTCTGACGCGCGGCGTTAGACGTAGGACGGGCTGATTTCTTCCCTTCTTGTGCGCAAGGGGTTCGATTGCGCACAAGAAGGGAAGAAACCTTCCCGAATAGTGGTGGGCGCTGTCTTTCGTGCGGGATGCTCCCCTCGTTCCTGTGGATAACTTTCGAGCCGGATCCGCTCCGCGCGTCAGGCTGAGGGCATGGTCACCTCGAACCGGCGCCACGAGAGTGTGCTTTCCAGGCGAGCTGCTGCCGTCGCCACGCTGGACGGATGCTTGTTCACCGCCGCCGAGGCTCGTGCCGCCGGGCTGACGATCAACGATCTGCGCAGTGACGCTGTCGTCGCGCTCCGACGCAATGTCTACGTCACCGCCACGACACCGATCACCCTCGGGCTGCGGTGTGGAGCGGCGCTGCGCGTCACCAAGTCCGACGCCCGCGTCGCCCACGTCACCGCCGCGCGGCTGTGGGGCCTTCCCGTCCCGGAGACGGACCGACTCCATCTCAGCTACGAGCGAAGGCCGAACAAGACGCTCGTCGGCACGATCGCTCATCGGCATCCAGCAGGAAGCCTGGCGAGATCGGTGTTTGTCGCCGGTGTAGGTCGTTTGCCGGTTTCCGACCCGACGGGCGTCGTCACCGAATGCGCCGACTCGCTGGGGCTCGTTGATCTCGTCGTCCTCGCAGATGCGGTGCTCAACCGTCACGATGTCGATGCCGGGCGAACCATTGATGTGTGGAAGCACGGTGCAGGCCCGCATTCGGCAGTGCTGCGTGAGGTCGCCCGCCGCGCGCGGGAAGGCGCTGAGTCGCCACCGGAGAGCCGGACGCGCCTCCTTCTCGTTCTCGCGGGTTTGCCCGAGCCCGTTGTGCAACACGAGGCTTTCGTGGCCGGGCGGCGACGACGATTCGATCTCGCCTACCCCGAGCTCAAGATCGCCGTGGAGTACGACGGCTCCTACCACTACGCGAGTGAGGCACAGAAGCAAGCTGACATCGTGCGCGAGGATGAGCTTCGCTCCGCAGGATGGATCGTCATCCGGGTGGTTTCGGTCGGGATCTTCCGGGATCCGGCATCGACATTGGCTCGAGTGGCGGACGCGCTGACTCAGCGGGGTGTGAAAGTCGCACCCAACACCGCATGGCGGCAGCACTTCGTCCAGCTCGCGCCGGTGGCGTGACACGAGTGGGGGTGTTTTCTTCCCTTCTTGCGCCTCAAGAGACCCCTTGCGCACAAGAAGGGAAGAAAACGCCCCTTGTGGTTGCTAGGCGCGGACGGCGACGCGCAGGTTCGGTTCCTCCCGCGCAGGCTCGGGGGAGAGCTCCCGGGCCCCTTCGAGGGCCTGACGCAGGTCGGCGATGACGTCGTCCGGGTTCTCGAGACCGATCGACAGGCGCAGGACGTCATCGCCGGGCTTCGCCTCGGACGCGACCGGTCGGTGGGTCATCAGTGCCGCCGGGTGCTGGATGAGCGTGTCCACGCCGCCCAGAGACACCGCATTGACGACGAGGCGCACGTGCTCCGCCACGGCGGCAGCGGCGTCGAAGCCGCCCTTGACCGCGAACGCCATCATCGCGCCCGGGCCTGCCATCTGCCGTGCGGCGATGCCGTCGGGGTCGCCCCCGGGAAGCCCGGGGTAGCGCGCCCACTCCACGAGGTCGTGCTCGGCAAGGAAAGCCGCGACCGGTCGCGCGTTGGCCTGCTGCTGCAGCACCCGGACCGGCAGGGTCTGCAGCCCGCGGTGCAGTTGGTAGGCGGACGTCGGCGCGAGCAGGCCACCCGTGATGGCGCGCACCTGACGCAGCCGCGTGGCCCACTCCGTGCTCATCGCGACGACACCGCCGAGCAGGTCGCCGTGCCCGCCGATGTACTTCGTCGCCGAGTGCAGACTGATCGCAGCGCCGAGCGCCAGCGGCTGCTGCAGCACCGGAGTGGCGAACGTGTTGTCGACGGCGACGGGCACGTCGCCCGCCTGGCGCGCCACGTCGGCCATGTCGATGAGGTCGATCGTCGGGTTGCCGGGCGACTCGATGAGCACGAGGCCCGTGTCTGCCTCGATCGCGTCCGCCACGGCATCGGGCGTCGTGAACGTCACGCGGGTGCCGAGCAGGCCGGTGGCAAGTAGGTGGTCCGTGCCGCCGTAGAGGGGGCGGGCACCGACGATGTGAGGCTTGCCCGCCGCAACGCAGGCGAGCAGGACGGCGCTGATCGCTGCCATCCCGGTCGAGAACGCGACGGCTTCCTCGGCGCCCTCCATCGTGGCGAGCCCGCGCTCGAAGCGGTCGACGTTCGGGTTCCACAGACGCTGGTACACGTACGAATCACCGGGGCGCGGGCGACCACCGGTTGCCATCTGCTCGTACGAGTCACCGCCCTGCGTCACGCCGGTGACGGGGTAGGTGGTCGACTGATCGATTCCTGCGACGTGCACCCCGAGAGCCGTGAGGTCTTCCCGGCCGGCGTGCACGGCGTTCGTCATGAGCGAAGATATGTGGTTCACATCACATAGTGTGTGGAGTCCGCGGAATCATGGCAATGAGGCCGCCGATCCCCCGAAAAGAGGTGTGTCTGAGGTGGAAAGCACGAATTCCCGGTTGAGTTCGGCGGGTGACTCGCAGGTTCGACGACCGTTGCTCGGCCCCGCGTGGAGCCCTGACGCCGTCGATCGTCGGCTCGTCGAGCTGCTCCTCGACGACGGGCGGATGCCGAACGCGGAATTGGCGCGGCGCGTCGGCGTTCCGGAGTCGACGTGCAGCGGTCGCCTTCGGGTGCTGCGTGAGCGAGGCGTCATCGCCGGGGTGCACGCCGACGTCGATCTCGGCTCCCTCGAGTTACCGCTGGAGGCGATGATCGCGCTGCGCTTCACGGGCCACACGCGTGACGACATCGACGGCTTCCGCGCCGCAGTCGCCGATGTGCCCGGCGTCCTCGCGGTCTTCCACGTGACGGGGGAGAACGAGTTCCTTGTCCACGTCTGTACGCAGTCTCCCGACGCCCTGCGCAACATCGTGCTCGACCACCTCGCGGTGCTGCCCGGCGTCGTGCACGCCGAGACGAGCCTCATCTACGAACGCATTCGCGGTTCCCGCCCTCTCGGCTGAGGCGCGACGGCACGCGATGAAGGGCGAGCGACGAAGGGCGATTCACGAAGAGGCCGCGGTACCCGAACGGGTGCCGCGGCCTCTTCGTGAAGGCCGGTGTGATCAGGCCTTGGCGAACTCGAGGTCGAGGTTGATCTTGATCTTGTCGGAGACGAGCGCGTTGCCGCCGGGGGCTGCGGCGTCGAAGCTGAGGCCGAAGTCCTTGCGGTTGATCTCGCCCTGGGCCTCGAAGCCGGCGCGGGTGCCGCCCCACGGGTCGTCGGAGATGCCGTTGAACTCGTAGTCGAACGTGACGGGCTTCGTCACGTCCTTGATCGTCAGGTCGCCCGTGATGGTGTCGTCGCCGATGTTCGTGGCCTTGAACGTCATCGTCGGGTACTGCTCGACGTCGAAGAAGTCAGCGCTCTTGAGGTGACCGTCGCGGTCGGCGTTGCGGGTCTGGACCGATGCCGTCTGCACGGTGAACTCGAGCGTCGAGTTCTTGCGGTCCTCGGCGGCCTCCGCGTTGACGCTGACGTCCGTGAAGCGACCCTTCACCTTGGTGACGGCGAGGTGGCGCGCGACGAAGCCGATCTCCGTGTGGTCGGCGTCGATGTTCCAGGTGCCGGGAGCGATGTCGTTGAGGGAAACCATGGTTGTGGTCCTTCCGTTGCGATGTGTGGTCGGTACTGAAATGACGATACACGCAGATAGTTGAACATTCAACTACACTGAAGGAACGTGGACGGAAACAAGATGTCCACATGAAAGCGTTGACACTGAACGAAACGTGAATCAACCCTCCGGTCGGACACCGGACGGTAGGGGCGCGCGACGGTGGCGAAGCACGAAACGGACGGTGGAGGATGACGAAAGAGACGCGCTGGCTCGATGAGGACGAGCAGACGGCATGGCGTCACTACCTGCGGGCATCGCGCGCGCTGAGCCTCGCGCTCGATCGCGAACTCCTCGACCACGGCATGTCGCTGGCCGAGTACGAGATCCTCTCGATGCTGTCCGAGGCCGAGGGACGTCGTCTGCGGATGGGGGCGCTCGCCGACCTCGTCGTCCAGTCCCGCAGCCGCATCACGCACACCGCCACGCGCCTGCAGCGACGCGGGTGGGTGACGCGGGAGTTGTGTTCCAGCGATTCGCGTGGGGTCGAACTCGTCCTCACCGACGGCGGCTACGACGCCCTCCTGCTCGCAGCCCCCGTTCACGTCGCGAGCGTGCGTCGATACTTCGTCGACACCATGGATGGCGACCAACTGAGCATCGTCGGTGACGGCATGCGCCGCGTGCACGAGGAAGTCGGTGGCGAGCGGGGCTGAGGCCCGCCAAGGGCGTTGTCAGGGGGCGGTGGGAGAATGGACAACATGAGTGGAAGCACCTCGAAGTCCGCAGAACTCCTGGCCCACGCGCGCACGGTGACGCCCGGCGGGGTGAACTCGCCGGTGCGCGCCTTCCGCGCCGTCGGCGGCACGCCGCGCTTCATCCGGCAGGCGAAGGGTCCGTGGCTCACGGACGTCGACGGCAACCGCTACGTCGACCTCATCTGCTCGTGGGGGCCGATGATTCTCGGCCACGCCCACCCCGACGTCATGGCCGCCGTTCAGGACGCGGCCTCGCGTGGCTTCAGCTTCGGTACGCCGAGTGAGAACGAGGTCGCCCTCGCCACCGAGATCGTGCGTCGCGTCGAACCCGTCGAGCAGGTACGCCTCGTTTCCTCCGGCACGGAGGCGACGATGTCCGCCATCCGTCTCGCGCGTGGCGCCACGGGCCGGAGCAAGATCGTGAAGTTCGCGGGCTGCTACCACGGTCACGTCGACGCGCTGCTCGCCGCGGCCGGCTCCGGCGTCGCCACCTTCGCCCTGCCCGACACGGCCGGTGTGCCGAAGTCGAGCGCCGGCGAGACCATCGTCCTGCCGTACAACGACGTCTCCGCGCTCGAGGCCGCCTTCGCCGAGCACGGTGACGAGATCGCCGCCGTGATCACCGAGGCATCGCCCGGCAACATGGGCGTCGTGCCGCCCGCAGCCGGTTTCACGAAGGCGCTGCGCGACATCACGACCAAGCACGGCGCCCTGCTCGTCTCCGACGAGGTGATGACGGGCTTCCGCTGCTCCGCCGCCGGCTGGTTCGGCCACGAGGGCCAGCAGGGTGAGAGCGCCCCCGACCTGTTCACCTTCGGCAAGGTCATGGGCGGTGGCTTCCCCGCGGCCGCCTTCGGTGGCCGCGCCGACCTCATGGGCATGCTGGCGCCCGACGGTCCCGTCTACCAGGCGGGCACGCTGGCGGGTAACCCGGTGGCCACGGCCGCCGGCCTCGCCACGCTGCAAGGCTGCACCGACGAGGTCTACGCCCACCTCGACTCCACGGCGCACGCCATCGCCGACGCCGCCTCCGCCGAACTGACGAAGGCCGGGGTGCCACACACCGTGCAGTGGGCGAGCTCGATGTTCTCGATCTTCTTCCGTGACGGAGCGGTCACGAACTACGACGACGCGAAGGACCAGGACACCGAGGCCTTCTCGCGCTTCTTCAACGCGATGCTCGACCAGGGCGTCCACCTGCCGCCGTCGGCCTACGAGTCGTGGTTCGTCTCCGCGTCGCACGACGACGAGGCCGTCGCGCATGTGATCGACGCCCTGCCCGCCGCCGCGCGAGCCGCGGCCGCTTCCACAGACTCGTCTGCGACACTCTGACCATGACGAACGACGTCCCGCTTTACCCGTCGACCGAGGCCCCCACCCCCACGACGAAGACGCTGGTGCACCTCGTGCGTCACGGCGAGGTGTTCAACCCGAAGAAGGTGCTCTACGGGCGCCTCGACGGCTACCACCTCTCCGAGCTCGGCCGTGAGATGGCCGAACTGACGAGCCAGTGGCTCGCTCCGCGCGACATCACCTACCTCGTCAGCTCGCCGCTCGAGCGTGCGCAGGAGACGGCCGCGCCGCTCGCCGAGAAGCTCGATCTGCCCGTCGTCCTCGACCCGCGCGTCATCGAAGCCGGGAACGATTTCGAGGGCCTGACCGTTGGATCGAACCCCAAGCAACTGCTCCAGCCCCGCTTCTGGCCGAAGCTCGTCAACCCGCTGCGGCCGAGCTGGGGAGAGCCGTACCAGGAGATCGCCGAGCGCATGTACACCGCCATCCTCGACGCCCGTGACGCCGCGGCCGGGCACGAGGCCGCCGTCGTCAGCCACCAGCTGCCCGTGTGGACGGCCCGTCGCTTCGCCGAGGGCAAGCGCCTGTGGCACGACCCGCGATCGCGTGAGTGCACGCTCGCGTCGGTCACGACGATCGAGTTCACCGGTGACGAGATCACCGGCGTCCAGTACGCCGAGCCCGCGGGTCGCCTGCTGCCCAACTCGACACAGTCGGTGGGTGCCTGATGGCGCGCCGTGCCCGATCGCTCAAGGCAACCGCAGCGACGTCGCTCGCCCTTGCCGTCACCCTCGGTCTGAGTGCGTGCGGTAGCGAGCAGAACGACAGCATCAGCAAGCAGGCCCAAGCCGGCGACAACAAGGGCTACGTGGCCGGTGACGGTTCCGTCGAAGAACTTGCGGCCGCCAAGCGTGCCGAGCCCGTGCAGCTCACCGGCGAGACGCTGGACGGCAAGAAGTGGAACGTGGAGTCCGAGCGCGGCAAGGTCGTCGTCCTCAACGTGTGGGGTGCGTGGTGCGGCCCGTGTCAGGCCGAGACGCCGCACCTCGAGAAGGCGTGGAAGAACTACGACAACGCGAACAAGCCCGTCGTGTTCATGGGCCTCGACCAGCGTGACTCCGACGCCGTCGCCAAGTCCACGCTCAAGAAGTGGGGCGCCACCTACCCGTCGCTGAAGAACGACGACGGGCAGAACCTGCAGGGTCTGCAGCGCAAGGTCGTCGCAACGCCAACGACGCTCGTGCTCGACAAGCAGGGGCGCATCGCGGCACGCGTCTCCGGTTCCACCACCGAGACCACGGTGCGGAACATGGTCGACAAGGTGCTCGCGGAGAAGGCTTGAGCTCCAGCGTTGCGGCGCTCGCTCACCTGACGAGTTCCCCCGAACAGATCGTCGCGAACGGCGCGTTGCCGCTCGCGATCTTCTTCGCTGCGCTCGCGGGGGTCGTCTCGTTCGCGTCGCCGTGCGTGCTGCCGCTCGTGCCGGGCTTCCTCGCCTACGTCACGGGCTTGACGGACGAGAAGCGACGCACCCGACTCGTGCTCGGCGCGTGCCTGTTCGTGCTCGGATTCTCCGTCGTCTTCGTCGGCATCCAGGCCGCCGTCAGCCTCGTCTACGACACGGTGGGCGC
This sequence comes from Dermacoccus sp. PAMC28757, assembly GCF_014302635.1. NCBI lineage: Bacteria > Bacillati > Actinomycetota > Actinomycetes > Micrococcales > Dermacoccaceae > Dermacoccus > Dermacoccus sp. PAMC28757. Next base: position 1,147,941 of record NZ_CP060292.1, read on the forward strand.
TCACCGCAGCCTGCTCACGCGCATCGGCGGCGTCATCGTCATCCTCATGGGGCTCATGTTCCTCGGCGTCGTGGGCCAGCGAGGCTTCACGGTGCGCTGGCGCCCGGCCGCGGGCCTCGTCGGGGCACCGTTGCTCGGTGCCGCGTTCGGTCTCGGGATGGCTCCCTGCATCTCGCCGGTTCTCGGCACGCTGGTGGCGGCCAATACGTCCCTCAACGCGGACAGCCAGGGGAGGGCTCTGTTCCTCACCGTCTGTTACGCGCTCGGCATGGGCCTGCCGTTCATCCTCATCGCCGCTGGGTGGAGCCGTGCCGAGAAGGCGTCGAAGTGGCTTCGTGACCACCACCGTCCGATCCAGATCGTCGGCGGCACTCTCATGATCGCCATGGGCTTGCTCATGGTGAGCGGGCTGTGGGAGGAACTCATGGCCCTCGTCCAGTCCAACCTCGTCAACCAGTTCGAAACGGTGATCTAGTGGCAGCCAAGAAGGCCCCGGGCAACAACGGGCCCGAGACCAGCGACGACGCAGCGAAGGGCGCAGCCGCCAAGAAGTCGCCGCGAGGCGGCGCGAAGGCCGGTGGCAAGTCCGGCACGTCGGGCAAGGCGGGCGCGAGCATCGGTGTCGTCGGCATGCTGCGCTGGTTCTGGCGCCAGCTGACGACGATGCGCACGGCGCTGTTCCTCCTGCTGCTCGTGGCCATCGCGGCGGTTCCGGGCTCGATCTTCCCGCAGCGCTCGATCGACGCCACCCGCGTCACCCAGTACGAGCAGGACCACCCCGACCTGTTTCCGTGGCTCGATCGCCTCGGGATGTTCAACGTCTACAGCACGCCGTGGTTCGCCGCGATCTACCTGTTGCTCGCCGTCTCGCTCATCGGCTGCATCATCCCGCGCACCAAGGTGCACTGGAAGGCGATGCGTTCCGGGCCGCCGAAGATGCCGCGCAACATCAAGCGCCTGCCGGCTCACCGCAACGAGACGCTCGACGCCAGCCCCGAGGCCGTCGCGCAGGCCGCGCGCGAGGTTCTCCGACGCAAGCGCTTCAAGATCCGCAAGGACACGGGCGACCTCGAGGTTGCCTCCGAGGGCGGCATGCTGCGTGAGACCGGCAACCTGCTGTTCCACCTCAGCCTCGTCGGCATCATCGTCGCCGTTGCCGGTGGACACGTGTGGGGTTGGCGCGGCGACGTCATCGTGCCCGACAAGAGTGGGTTCACCTCGACGATGACCCGCTACGACACCCTCAAGCTCGGCCCCTGGGTCGACCTCGAGGAGGATCTGCCCGACTGGTCGCTGAAGATGGACAGCCTCAAGGTCACCTTCGAGGACAAGGTCGACCCCACGAGCCCGCAGTGGGGGCAGCCGCGTGACTTCACCGCGGACGTCCACTTCAAGGAGTCGCCGGAGGCGAAGTGGCAGCAGGACCAGATCCGCGTCAACCACCCGCTCAAGGTCGGCGGCGGCGAGGTCTACCTCCTGGGTAACGGCTACGCGCCGAAGATCACGTACAAGGACGCAAAGGGCAACGTCCTGTACGACCAGTCGACGCCGTTCCTCGCCGTCGACAACCAGTACAAGTCGACGGGCGCGTTCAAGATCCCCGGCGCCTCGCCGGACCAGGTGGGTCTGTTCGGCTTCTTCCTGCCCACGGCCTACGTCGACCCGAACAAGGGCCCGAGCTCGGCCTTCCCGGACGCGAAGGCTCCCGCGCTCTACCTCGGCGTCTACAAGGGTGACCTCTACCCGAACGGCCGCCCGCAGTCGGTCTTCAGCCTCGACACCGAGAAGATGACGCAGGTCAAGGACGAGAAGGGCCAGCCCCTTCGTCTGCAGATCGCACTCGGTCAGACGGTGAAGCTGCCGAACAACATGGGTTCGGTCACCTTCGAGTCGGTGCCGCGTTGGGCGGGTCTCTCGATCCGGCACGACCCGGGCAAGCTGCCCGCTCTCATCTTCTCCGTCACGGCCCTCGCAGGCCTCGTGCTGTCGCTCATGATTCGCCGCCGCCGCGTCTTCGTCCGGGTGCGCCCGGCCTCGGACGCAGACGGTTCGGGCGCCCCGCGTACAGTGGTGGAGATCGGTGGCCTCGCCAAGGGCGAGGACCCCAGGCTCGCTCTCGCGGTCGACGAAATCTTCGAACGCATCCAGGCTCGCGCCGTCACGACCGGAACGACAGGTAAGGCATGATGTCCGCTTTCGCACTCATCGACGAGGCCAACAGCGCCCTCGCCCAGAACTCGACGTACGCCGTCTACGCCTCCGGGCTCGTCCTGACGTTGGCCATGCTGGCGTTCTGTGTCGACCTGGCACAGACCCCGGGCCGCAAGGAGCGTACCGGCGAAGCCGCTGCCCATACCGGGGACGAGGACGCCGCTGAGGGTGCATCCACGACCTCGAGCAGGGAGAAGTCGGCGGGCGGCGCCACGGCCGTCCTCGAGCGTACCGAGACCCACTCCTCCAAGCGTGACCTCGACGGCGACGGCGGGAGCGATCTTCCTGCCGACCCGGCACCGCGCAAGTGGGCCGGCACGGGCATGGCCCTGACGTGGCTCGGAACGGCGGCGCTCGTCCTCGGCATCGCGCTGCGCGGATTCGCCGTCGGTCGCCCGCCGCTGGGCAACATGTACGAGTTCGACCTCGTCGGCACCGCGTTCCTGCTCGTGTGCTTCCTCGGCTGGAGCCTGCGCAAGGACGTGCGCTGGCTCGGTGCGTTCGTCACGCTCCCCGCCGTCCTCTTCATCATGCTCGCGGCCCTCGTGTACTACACCGAGGCGAGCAAGCTCATGCCGTCGCTGCAGTCGTACTGGCTGTCGATCCACGTGACGGTGGCAACGCTGTCGATCGGTCTGTTCACCATCGGCTTCGTCATCACCTGCCTCTACCTCGCGCAGCTCAACCGTGAGGAGAAGGGCAAGACGGGCGGCTTCCTCAAGGCCCTGCCGGATTCCAAGACCCTCGACCGTCTCGCGTACGGCGTGCACATCATCGCGTTCCCGCTGTGGATGTTCACGATCCTCGCCGGCGCCATCTGGGCCCAGGAGGCCTGGGGCGCCTACTGGAACTGGGACCCGAAGGAAGTGTGGTCCCTCGTCATCTTCATCGTGTACGCGGCCTACCTGCACAGCCGCGTGACGGTCGGGTGGAGCGGTCGCAAGGCCGCCGTCGTCGTCATCATCGGCTTCGCCTGCATCCTCATCAACTACGGCGTCGTCAACGTGTACTTCGTCGGCCAGCACTCCTACTCGGGGCTCTGATCCATGGCACCTGTCGCGCGCTACACCGTCCTGCGCCTCCTCGTCTTCTTCGGCTGCCTCAGCGTCGGCTGGCTCGTAGGGCTCCGTGGTTTCCTGCTGCTCATCGTGGCGGCCATCGCCTCGACGGTCATCAGCTTCTTCGCGCTCAACCATTTCCGTCAGGAGACGGTCGACGTCGTGGAGAGCCGCGTCGAGCGTCGCCGCGAGCGCTCCAAGGAACTGCGCGAGGCCGAGGACAACGACGAGTAGTTCGTCGGACTCATCCACCCGTCACACCAGGGTCAGCCAGTAGTCCTGGAATCGTAGGAAGATGGCGAGCACGAGGAGTGCGAGCCACATGACAGCTGCGCTGGGTGCCCAGCGGCTGACCGCCGCGGGTACCGCGCCTTCCGAGGCGCCGGCCCGAACTGCGACGGTGACCAACGCGAGCATGACGACCCACACCACCATGCAGTAGGGGCAGAGCGCCCCGATCACGGTGAGGCTCTGCCAGATGAGCCAGTGGACGAAGGCAAACCCCACGAGGACGCCGGCGAGCAAGCCGACCCAAACCCAGCGGCTGAAGTGGAGGCCGCCCGCGCCCAGGGCGCCGGCGGTCATCACGATGCTGAAACCCACGATCCCCAGTACAGGGTTCGGCAGGTCTGCCACGACACTTGCCTGCCACGAGGTGATGACCGAGCCGCAGGCGACGACGGGATTGATGCTGCAACTCGGGACGTGCTCCGGATCGGCCAGCAGTGCGAGCTTTTCCATCAGGAGAATGACGGAGCAGACGAGGCCGACGGCAGACAGGCCGACGAGGGCGATGCTCTGCCGCCGCTCGCCCGCGGAGCTGCTCACTTCACCGCTTCATCGATGAGGGAACGGAAAGCCTCCATGGAGTCGACGGTGACCTTTTCGCCGTCGAGGAAGAACGTCGGGGTGCCTTCGACGCCCGCTTCCAGGCCGGCTTTGTAGTCCTTCTCGACGCGGGCCTTGGTGGCGGGGGACGCCACGGCCCTGTCGTAGGCGGCCATGTCGAGGCCAAGTTCTTGCGCGTAGCCTCGGAACACGGAGGCTTGGGATGTCTGCTTCTCGCCCCACTGTGTCTGACGTTCGTACATCGTGGAGTACATCTGCTGGAGTTTGCCCTGCTGTGCCGCGGCCTCCACAGCGAGCGCGGCGGTCATGGAGTTCTTGTGGCCCGGCAGCGGGAAGTAGCGGATGACGAAGGTGACCTTGCCCTTGTAGTCCTTGCGGAGTTCCTCGACGAACGGGTATGCGGCGCGGCACGCCTCGCATTCGAAGTCGAGGAATTCGACGAGGACCGGTGAGCCGTCGGGTGCCTTTTGCAGCCGGTGGCTGTCAGGGGCGGCGAGGTTGGACACGGCCGTGTCCCCGGATGCGGACGGCGTCGGCTTCGGTTCTGGGGTCCTGTTGAGGAATATCACTGCGACGATGACGGCGGCAACGATCGCGACGACAAGTGCGGCGGCGAGGGCGGGCTTCTTCATGCTCATCCTTGTACGGCGGGCGACAGTGGGATTACGCTAACATCTGTTCAATTGATCAGATGTTAAGGAGTTGCTCGTGTCGTCGAATGTCGAAGCGCTCGATGCTTGTGCGCCGGGGGCCGACTGCCCCGACAAGGTCGCTTTGGCGATGGAGGCATTGCCGCCGCTCGAGGTGAGCGAGGAGATCAGCAGCGTCTTCAAGCTGCTTGGCGATCCCACTCGAACCCGTCTGCTCTACACACTGCTCGACGCGGGGGAGCTCTGCGTCTGTGATCTCGCGGAGGCGACCGGGGTGACGGAAACGACTGTCTCACAGGCTTTACGTCTGATGAGGTCGTCCGGGGTTGTCATCGGTCGTCGAGCGGGCCGAAACGTCTTCTACCGCCTTTCGGACGGCCACGTGCGCATGTTGCTCGACGTGACGCGGGCGCACATCGATCACGACACGAGTAAGTCCTGAGATGGGGCACGGTCACTCGCACGGCCCCACGGCCGCTGAAGGCACTTCGGCCGCAGGGCGTCATCGGTGGCGCCTGGCGGTCTCGTTCGGCCTCGTTCTCGCGTTTTTCGTCGTCGAACTCGTCGCAGGTCTGCTCTCGGACTCACTGGCTCTGATCAGCGACGCCGGCCACATGGCCGCCGACGTCGTGACGTTGGGTGCGGCGCTCGTCGCCACACGCATCGCGACACGGAAGGACACGACAGGCCGCCGCACGTTCGGCTCCTACCGCGCTGAGGTCTTCGCCTCCGGGTTCGCAGTGCTCGTCATGCTTGGCGTGTCGATCTACATCGCGGTGGAGGCGATCGGACGTTTCGGGTCCCCGGGCGAGCCGGCTTCGGGCGTCATGCTCGTCGTCGGTGCGATCGGGCTGGTCATCAACCTCATCAGCATCGCGCTGTTGCGCGCCGGGGCGAGCGAGAGCCTGAACGTGCGCGGCGCCTACCTCGAGGTTCTCGCGGACAGCCTGGGCTCCGTCGGGGTCATCGCCGCCGCACTTCTCGTTCGATTCACCGGCGCAACGTGGTGGGACACAGGAATCGCCCTCGCCATAGCGGCCTTCGTTGCCGTACGCGCGGTGATGCTCGGGCGTGAGGTGCTCGCTGTGCTGGGCCAGCACGCTCCTGCCGACGTCGAGCCGCGCGAGATCCTCGAGGCGCTCGAAGCCCTCGGGTCGGTCGAGGACGTGCACGACCTGCACGTGTGGCAGCTCACGAGCGGAATGAATGTCGCTACAGCTCACGTCGTCGCCTCCCCAACGGGTGCCCGCGACGGCGTAGCCCTGCGAGAAGCGAGCGACCTGCTGCGAACGAAGTTCAGCATTGCCCACGCGACGCTCCAGGTGGAGACCGGCGTCGAGAACTGTGAAGGGGCGGATTGGTGACGACATTGACTGCTGAACGTCGGGCCGCCCTCGGGCGCCGGGCGCAGTGGCTTGCGCTCGCGACGGTGCTCTACAACACCGTCGAAGCGTTCATTGCCATTTCCGCCGGCAAGATTGCGGGCTCGGTGGGTCTTGTCGGTTTCGGTCTCGACTCGATCATCGAAGTGTCAAGCGGCCTCATCATCCTGTGGCAGTTCCGTCATGCCATGCCAGAGTCCAGGGAGCAGACCGCGCAGAAGGCGATGGCCTTCGGGTTTGCTGCGTTGGCGCTGTTCGTCGGCTACGAAGCCATCTCGGCGCTCGTGCGGCGGGAGGCGCCGGATGTCTCGTGGGTCGGCATGCTACTCGCGGCGTTGAGCGTCGTGATCATGCCGTTCCTGTCTTACGCCCAGCGATCCACGGGTCGAGAGCTCGGTTCGGGATCGGTTGTCGCCGATTCGACACAGACGCTGCTGTGCACGTATCTGTCGGTCGTGCTCCTCGTGGGACTCGGGCTCAATGCACTGTTCGGATGGTGGTGGGCCGATCCGATCGCGGCCCTCGCCCTGGCTGCGGTCGCCGCCCGGGAGGGTTGGCAGGCATGGCACGGGGAAGGCTGCTGTGCCGTTGGGAACTCAGGTACCCCTTGCTCGGCAACCCCCACGGTCGACGACTGCTGCTCCGGCAACGTTGCCACCGGACCCGAGCGTGTCGATGCCTGCGCAGACGGCTGCTGCTCGGGTGAGCACTCGAAGTCGTCCACGCCGCAGCTCGTGCAGTTGGGGCGCAGCTCTGACGCGTGAAGTCCGCGGATGACGATCGGGCCGGGCACTCTCCATTGAGGTGCCCGGCCCGATCGTCATCGGTGACCGTGGTCAGTTCATGAAGTGCGCGGCGAGGAGACCCCCGCCGAGCAGGATGCCGTAGGCGAGCTGGAAACGTCCGGTGCCGGCGAGGGCGGGTACGAGGTCGCGGCCCGTGGCCCCGCCGAGAACACGACGCAGTGGCGGCACCGCGAGGACGAGGGACACGAAACCGGCGGCTGCGGGCAGGTGGTAGACGGCGCAGACGCCGACGGCGAGGGCCGCGACAGCCACAAGGACGGCGTAGAAGATGCGCGTCGGGCGGTCGCCGAGCCGGACGGCGAGGGTGTTCTTACCGACCTCGGAGTCCGAGGGGATGTCGCGCAGGTTGTTCGTCACGAGGATCGCGCAGGCGATGGCACCGACGCCGACAGCGCCGGCGATCGCCGGAACGGAGATCTCCTTGGCCTGGGTGTACGTGGTGCCGAGCACTGCGACGAGGCCGAAGAAGATGAACACGAAGACCTCGCCGAGGCCCTGGTAGCCGTACGGGTTCTTACCGCCGGTGTACTTCCACGCGGCGATGATCGCGGCAACCCCGACGAGCAGCAGCCATGGGGTGTTGGCCAGCGTGATGAGCGCGAGCCCGACGAAGGCGGCCACGAAGAAACTGGCGAACGCGGCGAGCTTCACGTTGGACGGGTTCGCGAGGCCCTGACCGACGAGTCGAACGGGCCCCACACGGTCCTCGTCGGTGCCGCGGATGCCGTCGGAGTAGTCGTTGGCGTAGTTGACGCCGATCTGGAGGAAGAGCGCCACGAATAGCGCGAGCAGCGCGAAGCCGGCGTTGCCCCGGTCCAGCGCGTACGCGGCGCCGGTGCCCACGGCGACCGGTGCAACGGCGGCGGGCAGGGTGCGGGGGCGTGCGCCTTCGACCCATTGGTTGAGCGTGGCCATCGGTGTCTTTTTCTCCGTCGGATCGGCAAGGAAGCAGAAGTGCTAGCGCAAATTCTGCCACTGGTCATGGCGAGCGACGAACGCGCGATCCGGCTTGCCCACGCCCGTCAGCGGCAGGGCCTCCTCGTAGCGGACCAATCGTGGAACCGCGTACGGCGGCAACAACCTTCGGCACTCGATGAGCAGACGTTCGGAGAGTTCCTCGGTTGCATCGACGGCCGCGTCCGTGACGATTGCCACAGCGACGGTCTGGCCCCAACGCTCGTGCGGGCGGGCGACAACCACAGCGTCGCGTACTCCGGGCACGCGTTGGACGGCTTCCTCGACGACGCGCGGGCTCACCTTGTAGCCACCCGTCGTGATGACGTCGTCGATGCGTCCGGTGATGGCGAGGGTGCCGTCGAAGCTGCCGAGGTCGTCGGTGAGGAAGTGACGTGTGCCGGCCTCGTCGACGAACGTGGCTCCGGAGCGCTCGGGGTCTCCGAGGTATCCGGCGGCAAGCGTCGGGCCCGTGAGGGCGATGCGACCGACACCGTCGTCGTCGGGCTCGATGACGCGTACGCCGACGCCGTCCAGCGGGGTGCCGTCGTAGACGCAACCGCCGGAGGTCTCGCTCGAGCCGTACGTCGTGACGACGGAGAGGCCCGCCTCACGGGCCCGCTCCAGCAAGGCGCGGGGTGTGGCGGAACCGCCGACGAGGATGCTGCGGTACCGCCGGGCCGCGGCGAGGGCGCGCGTGTGTGTTTCGTCGTCACCGTCGAGCAGGTCGCGCAACTGAGTGGGCACGAGGCTCGTGTGGATCGGCGAGAACGGGGGAGCGTTTCGGGCGACGAGGCCGGTCGCCTTCGTGAAGCCCTCGAGGCTCCAGTCGTCGAGGACGGTGGGCGTCGTGCCGGAGACGATGGAGCGGACGATCACCTGGGTGCCCGCGATGTGGTGCGGCGGCAACGGCAGGAGCCACGTTCCGGCGCCGATGCGGTCGTGGGTGGCGGTAGCACTCGCGACGAGGGCGCCGCGTGTCAGCATCGCGCGTTTGGGAGTGCCGGTGGAGCCGCTCGTCGCGACGACGAGGGCGAGGTCGTCCGGTGCGGCGGCGAGTGCGGCGGCGTCGAACTCGGGTTCCGGGGTGCCTGCTTCGTACGGCGCGAGGGCAGGTCCTGAGCCGTCGAGGGCGGCGGCGAGGGCCTCGTAGTAGCCGGTGATGTCGGCGCGGTCGACGGGGAACGGAACGAGCTCGGGCATGTCCTTCACCCTAGCCAGGCCGGTCGGCGAGCCCGCGCAGGGCACATGGTGACGGTTGGGGTAGTTGGTGACGCTTGACCGTCACCAACTACCCCAACCGTCACCAACTGTGGGAGGGGTCAGTCTCGTCGGGCCTGAAGGAGGCCCCACAGGCCCAGGCCGACGACGATGACGGCGACTCCGATACGGACCATGGCTCCCCTTCAGGCGTTGAGTTCATCGCCTGCGGAGGATCGCGTGGCGCACAGTTCTGACCGTACTCATCTGCAGCCCTCCACCGCGGACCTGAGCGCTCATTGTGGAGACCACGCGACACAATGAGCCCATGACGAATCGCAAGGTGGCAGTGGTGACGGGTGCGAGCAGCGGCATCGGGCGGGCCAGCGCCCGCGCGCTCGCGGCGAAGGGCTACGAGGTCGTGTGCGCGGCCCGTCGCCTCGATCGCATCGAGGAGCTCGCTCGCGAGATCGACGGCCGCGCCGTCCAGTGCGACGTGACGAACCGCGAGGACGTCGAGCGTCTCGCCGCCGAGGCCGGGCCCCGCGTCGACGTCCTCGTCGCGAACGCCGGGGGAGCGTTCGGCACCGACCCCGTGGCGAGCGCCGACCTCGACGACTGGCGTCGCATGTACGAGATCAACGTGCTCGGCACGCTCTCGACGATCCAGACGACGCTGCCCGCCCTCGAAGCGGCGCACGGCGTCATCATCACGATCGGCTCGACGGCCGGGCTCGTCTCGTACGAGGGTGGCGGCGGGTACTGCGGCGTCAAGCATGCGGTGCGCGCCATGATGGGTTCGCTGCGCCTCGAACTGTTCGACAAGCCCGTGCGCGTGTGCGAGATCGACCCGGGCATGGTCAAGAGCGACGAGTTCGCGCTCGTGCGCTTCGACGGTGACGAGGAGAAGGCCGCAGCCGTCTACGCAGGTGTCGAGGCGCCCCTGACGCAGGAGGACATCGCCGACGCCGTCACATACATCGCGGAGCTGCCGGAGCATGTCAACATCGACCAGATGGTCGTGCGCCCGCGCGCTCAGGCGGCCCAGCACAAGGTGTTCCGCACGTCTTGACCGGCGCGCCCGACGCGCGTTCCACCCGCCGAACTGCTCGGCGGGCGGACCCTCGTCCAACGCGGCATGCCGCGGCTCTACGGTGGGTGAATGCGGCCCGATCGGATGGCCGCATTCATGACTGATCGGGTCCACGCGTCGGCCCGAAGCGCTCTCAGGAGGTGGCTCGTTGTCGACCCCACGTCTGCGCACCCGGGGCGGCACAGCCCCCGCGGTGCTCATGGTCGTCGGATCCTGCGCGTCGCTGCAGTTCGGTGCCGGCCTCGCCGTCCAGCTCTTCCCGGAGATCGGCGCCGCGGGTGTGACGACGTTGCGTCTCGGCTTCGCTGCCGTGCTCCTGCTGCTCGTCACCCGTCCGAAGCTGCGTACCTGGACGAAGCAGCAGTGGTTCGCCGTCGTCGCGTTCGGTCTGTCGTTGGCCGGCATGAACGGCCTGTTCTACGAGGCGATCGCGCGTATTCCGCTCGGTCCGGCCGTGGCCATCGAGTTCCTCGGTCCACTCGGTCTCGCGGCGGTGCTCTCACGCAAGCTGCGCGACTTCGCGTGGATCGGCCTCGCACTCGCCGGCGTCGCGATGCTCGGTCTCGACGACGGGGGCGGCTCGCTGGACCCGGTGGGCGTCGCGTTCGTGCTCGGCGCGGGCTTCTTCTGGGCCCTCTACATTCTGGCGAGCGAGCGCGTCGGCTCGCTCCTCGACGGTGCGGGTGGTCTCGCGATGGCACTCGTCATCGGCACGCTCGCGATCATGCCGTTCGGTGCTCCCGGGGCCGTCGAGGGCCTCACGGACACCCACTTCTTCATGCTGGGGCTCGGCGTCGGCATGCTGTCGTCGGTCATTCCGTACGGCTTGGAACTTTCTGCGCTGCGTCTGTTGCCGAAGGCGGTGTTCGGGGTGCTGCTGGCGCTCGAGCCCGTCATCGCGGCGCTCGCCGGGTGGCTGTTGCTCGATCAGGGTTTCGGCATGGTCAGTGCTCTCGCGGTGGCGCTCGTCGTCATCGCCGGCGCCGGCTCCGCCATCACTGCGTCACGCTCGGCCAGCACCATCACGCCGCCGGAGGACACCCCCGACGAGGTGACGGCGTCCGTTCACGCGTGACGCACCACGCCCAGTAGGCACCGATAGGCTGACCGGCGTGAGTGACGAGACGCAGAAGCAGCCGGGCAACCCGTTCGACCCCACGGCCTGGAAGGTCGTCGAGGGGTTCGAGGATCTGACGGACATCACCTACCACCGCAGCGTCGAACTCGGCTGCGTGCGCGTGGCGTTCGACCGCCCTGAGGTGCTCAACGCGTTCCGCCCGCACACCGTGGACGAGCTGTACCGCGTGCTCGACCACGCGCGTCGCACGCCGGACGTCGGCGTCGTCCTCCTCACCGGCAACGGCCCCGGCCCGGAGGGCACCGGCAGCGCCGGCAAGTGGGCGTTCTGTTCGGGCGGCGACCAGCGCATCCGCGGCCGCTCGGGCTACCAGTACGCCGCCGACCACGACGGCGACCAGACGGCGTCCGGCGTCGACGAACTACGCGCCAAGGCCGAGGGTGGGCGTCTTCACATCCTCGAGGTGCAGCGCCTCATCCGCACGATGCCGAAGGTCGTCATCTGCCTCGTCAACGGGTGGGCAGCCGGTGGCGGCCACAGCCTCCACGTCGTCTGCGACCTGACGATGGCCTCCCGCGAACACGCGCGCTTCAAGCAGACCGACGCCGACGTGGGTTCCTTCGACGGCGGCTACGGCTCCGCGTACCTCGCGAAGATGGTGGGCCAGAAGTTCGCGCGCGAGATCTTCTTCCTCGGCCGCACGTACACGGCCGACGACATGCACCGCATGGGCGCGGTCAACATCGTCAGCGCGCACGACGAACTCGAGTCGGATGCCCTCCAGGCGGCCCGCGAGATCATGAGCAAGTCGCCGCAGGCGCAGCGCATGCTGAAGTTCGCGTTCAACCTCTCCGACGACGGCCTCATGGGCCAGCAGGTCTTCGCCGGCGAAGCCACGCGCCTCGCGTACATGACCGACGAGGCTGTCGAGGGGCGCGACCAGTTCCTCGAGAAGCGCGACCCCGACTGGTCGGGCTTCCCCTGGTACTTCTGATCGGCATTTCGTACTGCCCTGTCGGACAAGCGAACCAGCGAGAAATCGACGCCGAGGGAGACACTGGAGCGGTGAGAGCATGGTGGTTGCTGGCCGTTGCGGTCGCGTGTGAGGTCTCCGGTTCGCTTGCCATGAAGGCGGCTGTCGATGTGCCCGCCTGGTACGTCCTCACCGCCGTCGGGTACACGGCGTCACTCGCTCTGCTCGCGCTCGTGCTGCGTACGGGAATGACCGTCGGCAAGGCCTACGGCATCTGGGGCGCCACGGGCGTCGCACTCACCGCCGTTCTCAGTGCCGCCATCTTCGGTGAACCTCTGACGCCCCTCATGGGCCTCGGCGTGCTCCTCGTCATCGCAGGTGTTCTGCTCGTCGAGTTCGGCTCGCGCCCCAAGGCGAGCGACACGGTGGAGGCAGCGTCGTGAGGTGGGCTTACCTGGCGGTCGCCATCATCTGCGAGGTGACGGCAACCCTTTCGCTGCGGCAGGCCACCGTCACCGGGCGTCGGCGCTGGTACGCCTCCGTGGTGGCGGGATACCTCGCCGCGTTCACCCTGCTCGCCCTGACGCTGGCCGCAGGCGTCCCGCTCGGCGTCGCCTACGGAACGTGGGCCGCCTGCGGCGTCGCGCTCACGGCGCTCGCGAGCCGCGTGCTCTTCGACGAGCCTCTCACCCGGACGATGTGGGTCGGCATCGGCTGCATCGTCGTGGGTGTGCTGCTCATCGAGCTCGGCGCCAGCGGCGCGCACTGAGCCGGCTTTCCTCTCGCGGGGACCAACGCCAGTGTGGCGAGCCCGAAGGCATCGTCGCTCGCTGCGGTGCGGGGTCGGTCGAGCCGATCAGGCCTGCGTCCAGGGCATCGTCATACCGAGAACCCGCGAGCCGTCGAGGTCGCCGAGCGACACCCCGGCGAACGTCGCGGCAGCGTCGCTCGTCTGCCAGCGGAAGCGGTACTCGTCGGCGAGGGCCGCGCCCGCGATCGCCTCGCCGGCGCTCTCCGCCGACTGCGCGTTCGCGAACGCCGACGTGAGCGGCGACGGTCGAGAGCGACTGCATGAAGCCGTCGACGGCGAACTTCGCGGCGCAGTACGCGTCGGCGAACGGCTGTCCGACCACGCCGCCGACGGAGGTGACCGTGACGATCGTTCCGCGTCGTGCCTCGCGTTGTTGACGAGGATGTCGAGGCGTCCGTGATCGCGCACGACCCCCTCGACGAAACGGGCGTTCGCGGCATGGTCGGTGACGTCGAGTTCACGGATGTCGAGTGTGACGTCGGCGCCGGCCGCCGCCTCTTCGAGCGCAACGGCGCGCTCCTTCGAGCGGACCGTTGCGACGACGGTGCACCCCGCCTTCGCGAGGGCCACGGCGGCGTGCAGGCCCATACCGCTGGAGGTTCCGGTGACGACGGCGACGCGATTCATGCCCCCAGTGTGAGCCCTATCGGATCTCGCCGTCAGCGGCGTCCACAGGTGCCCCGGTCTGCGCCAGGCGCTGACGGGCCGTTGCCAGGCCCGGTCCGACCGGGACGGTGCCCAGCGCCTTCCCGAGGCCGAACTCGGGCATGTAGACGTACACCGACTCGTACCCCTCGGGCGGGCACACGTAGGTCTCGTGCCAGATGCCCACGTGTCCCTCGCGCCCGAGCTTGCGGAAGTCGCGCCACGGCTTGAGGTGGGGAGCGTCGGCGTCCGCGGCGAAGGCGTGAAGGTGTTCAGGGGAACGCCAATACTGCACCGAGATCGTGGTGCGCCCGAACCACTGTTCGTGGTGGAGCAAACCGGCGTCCGGGTCCCGCACGTGGTGGTTCAGCATCCGGGGCATCGCGACGGCGACAGGCTCCCAACGGTCAGGGCGCCACAGCGAGTTGAAGCGCATGCCGATGAGGAAGACGGTGACGTCGCCGTCCGTCGTCGCCGTCGTGCGAGCAGTGTTGATGGTCATGGCAGCCTCCGGTCGCCGAGTTCCGTAACAATGTTATAAAACGATGTTTTGTTACCGTCGTCAAGTGCCTCGACCCAAGACCTACGACGACGCCGACCGTGCGCGCATCGTCGAACGCGCTGCCCGTGTCATCGCGACGGAGGGCGCCTCGGGACTCTCGTTGCGCTCCCTTGCCGCCGACTCCGGCGTCTCGACCACGGCGGTCTACTCACTCATCGGGGGCAAGGACGCCGTCATCGCAGCCGTCGTTCACGAGGCCACTCTGTCGTTCGCCACAGCGCAGGCGAATGCCGTCACGGGCGAGGATGCCCACACCGACTTCAGGCGTCTCGGCGTCGCCTACCGGGCATGGGCGATCGAGCATCCGAGCCTGTACGCCGTCATCTTCACCGGCCGCGCAGGCAGCGCCGGCGAGACGCACGAAGCGGCGGCATTCGAGCCCCTGCTCGACACCGTGACGCGATTGTCGGAGGTGGGGCGACTGCACGGCGACGACCCGCAGGCGGCGGCGCTCGCCATCTGGGGCTCGGTGCACGGCGCCGTGTCGCTCGAACTCGAACTGTGGCCCGATCAGCCGAAGGCGGAGTCGGCTCGCGCGTTCGACGTCATGCTCGACGCCGTCGAACGCGCGTGGGTGCGCTGACGCGCTTCACGCGGTGCGGGTCGACGCCTGCGCTTCGCAGTAGTCGCGAAGCTGTGCGGCTTCGGCGTTCAGCTTCTTCTCGAGCAGCGGGCCGCTCATGGACGCGTTCACCTTGGCGAATGTGCTGTCCATGCGCAGCAGGAAGTGGACAGCGACGCGACGCTCGTCCACCTGGCGCAGCGTGTACTCGAACGTGACGGCGCCGCCGGTGGTCTCCGCGGAGTAGGTGAGGCGTTCGTTCGGCCGGTAGTCGTGGATCGTGAGGCGCTGATTGTCGAAGCGCCACCAGGCCTGGGAGGCGCTGTACCGAGCGCCGGGCCCGGGGGCCGTCGTACCGTCCTCAGGTTTCACGTCGGTGAGGTCATCCATCCAAGCCACCCAGTTCTGCGGGTCGCCGAGTGCGGCCCAGACCGTCGCGAGGTCCGCGTGAATTTCCTGCGTTGTCGAAAACTCCATGACGATTGCTCCCTGAGATGGTCGTTCCCCGATGACAAGAACCTAAATGCGTATGACGCGCCGTGACGCGGTCGAAGGCGTTGTTCACCAGAACGTCACCCGGACGGCGGCCGACCTCCCACGTGGTTCGACTGCGGCGCCTGTCTACGCTGACGGTATGACGTTCGATGCACGCGCCGCGCTGCTCGCCAAACGTGCCGAGACGACGCAGCGGCTCAAGGGGCTCGACGAGAGCTTCGCCGACATCGTCGAGTCGGTGCGCGACAGCAACCTCGACGACGAGCACGATCCGGAGGGCTCGACCGTGGCCGTTTCACGCGCCCAGGTCGCGTCGCTCGCGCAGGAGGGGCGCGAACAGCTGCGTGAAATCGAGGCGGCCCTGCGGCGTCTGGACGACGGCGCGTACGGCACCTGTGCCCGCTGTGGTGGGCCGATCGGCGATGCGCGCCTCGAAGCGCGGCCGACAGCGACGCTGTGCATCGGCTGCGCGCAGCAGGAGAACGCGAGCCCGCGCCGATGACGCCGGGCAGCCACGTTCGCACTGGAGCGGGCGTCGGGTCCCACGGGCCGCGCATCTGACCTGGTCCTAGGCTTTGATCATGGCGTTGCCCCCGCTCTCCGACCTGCTCGACGGCCTCAAGGTCGTCTCACTGCCGCTCAACACGCGCTTTCGCGGCGTGCAGCACCGCGAGATCGCCTACATCGAGGGGCCGTGCGGCGTGGGGGA
The DNA here is from genome assembly GCF_014302635.1 of Dermacoccus sp. PAMC28757. NCBI lineage: Bacteria > Bacillati > Actinomycetota > Actinomycetes > Micrococcales > Dermacoccaceae > Dermacoccus > Dermacoccus sp. PAMC28757. The sequence continues at coordinate 1,163,979 of NZ_CP060292.1, forward strand.
GTTCGCCCCGTTCCTCGAGTACGAGCCGGACGAGGCATCACGATGGCTCGCGGCCGCCGTCGAGGCTGCATACGTGGGGTGGCCCGAGCCGGTGCGTGACGTCGTCGCCGTCAACGCCACCGTGCCGGCCGTCCCGGCGGCCGACGTGCCGCGGGTGCTCGCGCGCTTCGACGGCTGCTCGACGGCCAAGGTCAAGGTGGCGGAGAAGGGGCAGGCGCTCGACGACGACGTTGCCCGCGTCGCCGCGGTGCGTGACGGGCTGGGGCCCGAAGGCAGAGTGCGCCTCGACGCGAACGGCGGCTGGGGCGTCGACGACGCCGTCGCAGCCATCACGCGGCTCGCGGCTTTCGACCTCGAATACGTCGAGCAGCCCGTCATGCCGGTCGACGACCTGGCGCGCGTGCGCCGAAGCCTCGCCGCATCGGGCGTCGACGTGCGCATCGCCGCCGACGAATCCATCCGCAAGGCCGACGACCCCCTGCGCGTCGTCGAACTCCATGCCGCTGACCTCGCCATCGTCAAGGTTGCACCGCTCGGCGGGGTGACGGGCGCGCTGCGCATCGCGGAGGAGACGGGCCTGCCCATGGTCGTCAGTTCCGCGCTCGATTCGAGCCCCGGCATGGCGGCGGGCCTGGCGCTCGCGGCCGCACTGCCGGGGCTCGAGCACGCGTGTGGCCTCGGCACGATCAACCTGCTCGACGGCGACGTCGTCGAGCGATCGCTCGTGCCGGTGGGCGGCAACCTCACGGTCGGGCAGTTCGACGACGCCCGCCGTCTCGATCCAGAACGCCTCGAGCGTTACCGGGCGAGCGCCGAGCGCGAGGCGTGGTGGCGCGAGCGCGTCGCCGCGAGCTACGAGGTGCTGGCCGCTTACTGAGCGAGCGAATTGACGGCGTGGGCATAGACACGGCACCGTCGCCGTTGTCAGGAAGGACCAAAGCAATCGACCGAGGAGGTCCCGTGGCACACGTCGGAATCGTCGGAGGACACGGCAAGATCGCACTGCTCACCGCACCGCTGCTCGTCGAGGCAGGGCACGAGGTGACGTCCATCGTGCGCAACCCTGACCACGTGGGCGACGTCGAGGCGACCGGAGCCACTGCGCTCGTCGCCGACATCTCCGCCCTCAGCACCGAGGAGATCAAGGAGCTCTTCACCGAGCAGGGCTTCGACGCTCTCGTGTGGTCGGCCGGTGCCGGAGGAGGTGACCCGGAGCGCACCATCGCCGTCGACCGCGACGCCGCGATCCGCACGATGGACGCTGCGTCCGCCGTCGGGCCCGAGCGCTACGTCATGGTGTCCTACCTCGGCGCATCGCTCGATCACGGGGTGCCCGAGGACAACGACTTCCACACCTACGCCCAGGCGAAGGCGGAGGCGGACGAGCACCTGCGCGGCACGTCGCTGAAGTGGACGCTCGTCGGGCCGACGTCGCTGTCGCTGGACGAGCCGAGCGGTTCGATCGAGATCACGACGACGCCCGGCGACGTGAAGGCGTCGCGCGCCAACGTGGCCCGCGTCATCGCCGCGGTGCTCGCCGACGACTCCACGATCGGCAAGGCGCTGCCGTTCACCGACGGTGACGTGCCGATCGCCGAGGCCGTCGCCCAGGCGCCGGCGTCTGAGCGGCTCGCCTGAGCGTCCACCCAGGAAAACCCGCGATGACGACGAAGGGGCGAGGACCGTGGTGGTCCTCGCCCCTTCTTCTGTCTTCGCTGGCGCCGAGTCAGAGGTGTGAGCGCAGGCGCTCGTGCAACTGCGGGTCGGCGGCGACGAGCAGCGGCGTCGGAGTGCGCTCGAAGCGCGGGTCGTAGTCGGTGCCGTCGGCGTAGGCGGAAACACCACCCGATTCGCGGATGAACAGCGCGCCGGGTGCGTGGTCCCAGGGCTTCGTCGTGACGTAGAGGATGTAGTCGGCGCCGCCGGAGGCGATCTGGGGGTAGTCGACGGCACAGCACACCCAGGAGAGCTTGAGCGGCGGCAGGCCGTCGAGCGACTCACCGACGCGGGTGGGGCGCGACGTGACGCCCTGGGCAACCTCGCCGACGGTGCGCGGGGCGATGCGCTCGCCGTTGCGGAACGCCCCTGCGCCCTTCTCCGCGACGTAGGCGACTCCGTGCTGCGGCTGCCACATCCAGCTGCGGACGACGTCGCCGCCGCGCATCTCGGCCACCATGACGCCGTGGTCGGGGGAGCCGTGGACGAAGTTCTTCGTGCCGTCGACCGGGTCGACGGTGAACCAGTGATCGGCGTGCTCGGTTCGGTCGAGGATGCTCGGGTCGGCGGCGACCGCTTCCTCGCCGACGATGAGTGCGTCCGGGTAGGCGTCCAGCAGGCGGGCGGTGATGGCGACCTCGGCCTCGCGGTCGGCGACCGTCACGAGGTCGCCGGGGTTCTTCTCCATCACCTCGTGTCGGGCGAGGGATTCGAATCGGGGGTTGATGAACTCGTCGGCGGCTTCTTGCAGCATGGTCAGGACGGCCTGGGTATCCACGCGTCCGATCCTAGTGGCCCCGGTGGGCCCGCGATGTCGCCGTCGTGAGCGTGCAACACGGAACGACGGCCTCTCCCGAACCGTGTCGTATCGCGCGAGAAAACCTCAGGCCCCCGAGAACCTTCTCGGGGGCCTGAGGTCGAGCCGCACAATGCGGCGAGGAAGTCAGTTCGTCGGGTCGTGGTCGATGATGTCGCCGGCTTCCTTGACGAGAGCCTTGGTGCGACGGCGGTGGGCGAACCACTCGTAGGCCATCGGCAGCACGCTGACGAGGACGATGGCCATGATGGCGATGTCGATGTTCTTGCCGAGGCCGGGGAAGGCCTTGCCGAGGAAATACCCGGCGAACGTGATGGAGAAGACCCACAGCACGGCGCCCACGGCCGACCACGTGAAGAAGCGCTTGCGCTCCATGTGGCTGGCGCCGGCAACGACGGTGATGAACGTGCGCACGATGGGCACGAATCGGCCGATGACGAGGGCCTTGTTGCCGTGCTTGTCGAAGAATGCGTTGGTCTGTTCGAAGTATTTCTTCTTGAGGATCTTGCCGTCGCGTTCGTACAGCGGTGTGCCGAGCAGGCGTCCGAGTTCGTAGCCGACGACGTTGCCGAGGAACGCTGCGATGCACAGCGCGGGCAGCGAGACGTAGAGCGGGATGTCGAAGCCGCTCGTCGCCGACGTCGCGGTGAACATGCCGATGGCGAAGAGCAGGGAGTCGCCGGGAAGGAGCGGGAAGAACAGTCCGCACTCGACGAAGACGATGGCGAGGGAGACCCAGAAGAACGCTCCGCCGAAGTGGCTGAGGAGGTAGTTCGGGTCCATGAAGTCGGGGCCGAGGGCATGCATCACGTTGTCGAGCGTACCGGGGTGGCCGGTGTGGGGCCTGTGAGCAACGCCGCGGCGGTGAGGGGCAAATGAGAGGTTCGCGCGGGCCGCCGGGGCGGCCACTACCCTTGACGCTCGTGGGTGAAGCGATCGAGGAACGTCCGGATCACGTCGTCGGGGTCGGACCGTGGCAGGGGCCGTGGCCGCTCGATGACGACGGTGAACTCGACGCTCGCTTCGACCCGGAACTCCTGCGTGACGGCGACCGCCGCAACGTCGAGGACCGGTTCCGATACTGGCGCCACGACGCCATTGTCAGGCACCTCGACGAGTCGCGGCACGACTTCCACGTGGCGGTGGAGAACTGGGAGCACGACTTCAACATCGGCTCCGTCATCCGCACGGCCAACGCGTTCAACGCCAAGGCGTTCCACATCGTCGGCCGGCGCCGGTGGAACCGCCGGGGCGCGATGGTGACCGACCGGTACCAGCACGAGATGCACCACACGTCGGTCGACGACCTGCTCACGTGGGTGGCGACCGCGGGCCCGGCTGACGCCGCGGGTAACGCGACGCGCATCCCCGTCTACGCCATCGACAACGTCGCGGGCAGCGTGCCCCTCGAGACGTTCGACCTGCCGCGACACTGCGTCCTGCTGTTCGGTCAGGAGGGCCCTGGCGTCAGCGCGGAAGCGCTCGAGAAGGCCGACGCCGTTCTCGACATCGCGCAGTTCGGCTCGACGCGCTCGATCAACGCCGGCGCCGCGGCCGCCGTCACGATGCACGCCTGGATCCGTCGGCACGTGTTCGGCCAGCGCATCGGCGAATGACCCCGCAGTGTCAGTGTCCGAAAGCTGAGCATCGCTGCTCACTCCTCGGCCCGTCCGGCGCCGTAACGCCCACGTCCGTGTGGTGCGTGAAAGGATGAATCGGACGGCCGTGCCAGCACCCGGTACGGCCCGCGAACCGCAGATCGACAAGGGAGTGGACATGCCCATCGCAACCCCCGAGGTTTACCGCGAGATGCTCGACCGTGCGAAGCGTGAGGGCTTCGCGTACCCGGCCATCAACGTTTCGTCGTCGCAGACGCTGAACGCCGCCATCCGTGGTTTCGCCGAGGCCGGTTCGGACGGCATCATCCAGGTTTCCACCGGTGGCGCCGAGTACTTCTCGGGCCCCACGGTGAAGAACATGGTCACCGGCGCCCTCGCGATGTCGGCCTTCGCCCACGAGGTGGCGAAGAACTACGACGTCAACATCGCCCTGCACACCGACCACTGCCCGAAGGACAAGCTCGACAGCTTCGTCCGCCCGCTCGTCGACGCCTCGATCGAGCGCGTCAAGGACGGCGGTCAGCCGTACTTCCAGTCGCACATGTGGGACGGTTCGGCCGTTCCGCTCGAGGAGAACCTCGAGATCGCCAAGGAGCTGCTCGACAAGTGCCAGCAGGCGAACATCATCCTCGAGATCGAGGTCGGTGTCGTCGGCGGTGAAGAGGACGGCGTCGACAACGAGATCAACGACCAGCTGTACTCCACGCCCGAGGACGCCATCGCCACGGCCGAGGCTCTCGGCGCCGGTACCGACGTGTACTACATGACGGCCCTCACCTTCGGAAACGTGCACGGCGTCTACAAGCCGGGCAACGTCCAGCTGCGCCCGTCCGTGCTCAAGGACGCGCAGGACGCCGTCAAGGCCAAGTTCTCCGAGGCCGAGGACAAGCCGTTCCACCTCGTCTTCCACGGTGGCTCGGGCTCGTCGGAGGAGGAGATCAAGGAGGCCGTGTCGTACGGCGTCGTCAAGATGAACGTCGACACCGACACGCAGTACGCCTTCACCCGCCCGATCGCCGGCTGGATGCTCGGCAACTACGAGGGCGTCCTCAAGATCGACGGCGAGGTCGGCAACAAGAAGCAGTACGACCCGCGCGCCTGGGGCAAGGCTGCCGAGGAGGGCATGGCCAAGCGCGTCGTCGAGGCGTGTGAGCACCTCGGCTCCGCCGGCAAGAGCCAGGGCGCCAAGAAGGCCTGACGCCTCACCCGAGTCGTTCGACGCGAGCGGCCCGTCCACGAACAATCGTGGGCCGGCCGCTCGTTTCGTTGTGCGGCGTTCAGCGGTGGAGGGCTGCCGCCAGAACGTCAGCGCGGGAACGCGGGCGGTCGGCTGCCGAGACGGGGAGGCCTGCGGCGTCGAGCAGGTCCGCCTGCCACGGTCGATCGAGCTGCGCGTGACGCAGGAGGTCGGCGTCGCCCAGGAGGGCGCCGGCGTCGTCACTGACAGCACGCCCGGCGTCGAGCAGCGTGACGGTGTCGGCCCACTCCCACACGAGCGCCATGTCGTGGGTCGACAGGACGACGGTCGTGCCCGCGCCTTCGAGCCGCTCGAGACACGCGAGGAGAGCAGCGCATCCGGCGGGGTCGAGGCCGGCCGTCGGCTCGTCGAGCAGGAGGAAGCGCGGTTGCATCGCCACGGCGCCGGCGAGGGCGACGCGTTTGCGCTGGCCGTACGAGAGGTGATGCACGGGGTGGGTGAGCAGCTCGGTGATGCCCAACAGTTCAGCAGTCTCTGCCACCCGCGCACGGACGGCGTCGGGGTCGAGTCCGAGGTTGGTGGGGCCGTAGGAGATCTCGGCGTGGACATCGGCGGAGAAGAGCTGATCGTCCGGATCCTGTAGGACGAGCTGCACGGCGCGGCGGTGGGCGGTGAGTGCTGTGCGCTTGAAGTTCAGGGGCGTCTCGTCGACGAGGACCTCGCCGGCGGTGGGCCGCAGGCTGCCGCTCAAGGTCCGCAGGAGCGTCGTCTTGCCCGCACCGTTGGCGCCGATGAGCGCGAGGCGACGGCCCGCCTCGACCTCCACGTCGGCGTCGCGCAGCACCCACGCGTCGCGGCCGTACCGGACGCTGACCCCGTGCAGGGCGAGCGCACTCATCGGGTCATCACCGCGACGACGCCGAGCGCGAGGACCACGCAAGCGCTGAGGCCGACGAACGGCACCGAGACGTTCTGCGCCCGGGGCGTGACGACGAGCGCGCCGTCGAAGCCGCGCCCTTCGAGCCCTTCGCCGAGACGCTGAGCCCGCACCCAGGCCGTTCGGAGCGTGGCGGACAGCAACGACGCGACGCTGGCCCGGGCGATGCGCGCCGATGCGTACCCAAGGCGGGCCTCCTGCGTCGTGCGGACGTTGCCTGCCACGTCGAGGAGGACGAAGAGCATTCGGTAGACGAGGCCCGCGATTTCCACCATCGTCGCGGGCACCTTGGCGCGACGGGCCGCCGTCAGGAGGTCGGTCATCGGGGTGGTGAGGGCAAGCATCATGAGGGCCGAGGCCGCCGCGAGTGAGCGGCCGACTGTCTCGACGGAACGCTCGATCGACGCCGGCGCCGACCAGAACGGGCCGAACGACCACACGGCGTCAGGAGCGGGGTGGCCGATCGACACCGCGGCAGCGAGTGCCCCGAGGACGATGAACGTCACCGGAAGCGTGAGGACACGCGCTGCGAGGCGCGGCTCGACGCGAGCGCCAACGAGGATCGCGGCGAGACAGACGGCGACGAGTGCGGCGTGCAACCACAGCGGCCGCGTCGCCATGGCCACGACGAGCAGGCCGAGACTGAGTACCGCCTTCTCGAGAACGGAGCGATCGCGCCACCTGTTGCTCCAGGCGGCGCGATCGACGGCCGGGCCGGAGCCCGTCCTGGCTCCCACGGTCAGCTGCTGCGGGTTGTCGACTCGGGGGTGCGTGCGGCGTTCTGCGGGGAGTCGTCGGCGTTCGGCGCCGTTTCCGTCGAACGCTTACGGCGCTCGCGGAACGTGCCGAGCACGAAGCCGAGAATGCCGGCGCCGATGGCTGCCTGCAGCGCGAAGAGGCCGGATTCGACCTCGCCGCCGGGCTGCTCCCAGATCGGCGAGAACCACGGCTCGTAGTCCTTGTTCGAGGCCTCGATCTGCTCGGAGGCGGCGGCATCCGTCCCGCCGAACTCACCGCCGGAGTGGGTGCCCATGAGCAGTGCGATAGCGAACACGACGGCCGCCAGGGCGAGAAGTGCGACGTTCTTCCACACGGTCGAGCGCTTCATCGGGCACCTCCGGCGGGCGTGTTGAGGGTGTCGTCGGTCTTGGCGGGAGTGTCGGATTCGCCAGGCTCGTCGTCGAAGACATCGCGGCGGCCCTTGCCGAAGCCGAGGCCCTGCAGCTGCGGGCCCGCCCACGAACGCAGGGCGTTCATGAGGAGCACGCCGACGAGGCCCTCAACGATGGCGAGCGGAATCTGAGTGAGCGCGAACAGGCCGAGGAAGCGCGACCATGCGCCGAAGAAGCCGCTCTGGGCGTCGGGGAACGCGATGGCCAGCTGCGTGGCGGTGACGACGTACGTGGCCAGGTCGGCCAGGGCGACGGCGAAGAAGACGGCCACCGAGAACGGCGCCCGGCCCAGGAGGCGGTAGGTGCCGTAGGCGACCCACGGCCCGACGATCGCCATCGAGAACACGTTGGCGCCCAACGTCGTCAGGCCGCCGTGCGCGAGCAGCAACGCCTGGAAGATAAGCACGATCGTGCCTAACGCGGCCATGACGGGTGGCTTGAAGATGACGGCGCCCTCACCCGTGCCCGTCGGGTGCGACGAACTGCCCGTGACCGACGGCAGCTTGATGGCCGACAGCACGAACGAGTAGGCACCGACGCCGGCGAGCAGGAGTTTGGAATCAGGGTGTTCACGCGTGATCTGCGTGATGCGGCGGACGCCGTGAACGACGAACGGCGCGGAGACGGCCGTCCAAGCGGCCGCGTGGAGGGGTGGCAAGAAGCCCTCGGCAATATGCATGGCAATGCACCTTCCCGGGATGACGCGTCCCGACAATGCTTCGCCCTCGAGTTCCTGACTCGCGGAAAACCCGCTCACAGTGGCGCGACCGTCCCGGACTCTCACCGGGTTCCTCGATCTTGAGGCGACGACGGGAGCCTAGCAGCGCCCGCCGTCGCCGTGGGGCGCAAGCACCCGACGATCAGCCGTTGTCGCCACCGGTATCCTGCTGGGGACCGCCGCGCTCGGTGGCGGTGTCGCCGGCGTCCGACCACACCCACTTCGCCACGACCGGGATGTCCTCGCCGTTCTCGTACGCATACGCGCGTGCCTCCAGGCGGGCGTCCTGCATCTCCTGGCGCAGACCGGCCGTACGGGCTCCGAGCCCCTCGACGCGATCCAGCACGTCCATGACGAGGTGGTACCGGTCGAGGTTGTTGCGCATCACCATGTCGAACGGCGTCGTGGTGGTGCCCTCCTCGATGAAGCCGCGCACGTGCAGGTTCGCGTGGCCGGTGCGTCGGTAGGTCAGACGATGGATGAGCCAGGGGTAACCGTGGTAGGCGAAGACCACCGGCTTGTCGGTGGTGAAGATCGCATCGAACTCGCGCTGCGAGAGGCCGTGCGGGTGCTCCTCGGACGACTGCAGACGCATGAGGTCGACGACGTTGACCACCCGAACCTTCAACTGCGGCAGCCGGTCCTTTAGGATGCCGGCGGCCGCCAGCACCTCGACCGTCGGGATGTCACCCGCGCAGGCGAGGACGACGTCGGGTTCCCCGCCCTCATCCTCGGTTCCGGCCCATTCCCAGATGCCGAGGCCACGCGCGCAGTGGCGCACCGCCTCGTCCATCGACAACCACACCGGGTTCGGTTGCTTGCCCGCGACAACGACGTTGACGTACTGCGACGTGCGCAGGACGTGGTCGAACGTCGACAACAGCGTGTTCGCGTCCGGCGGCAGGTAGACGCGCACGACCTCGGCCTTCTTGTTCACGACGTGGTCGATGAACCCCGGATCCTGATGGCTGAAACCGTTGTGATCCTGACGCCACACGTGGGAGCTCAAGAGGTAGTTGAGCGAGCTGATGGGGCGCCGCCACGGGATCTCGTTCGTCACCTTGAGCCACTTGGCGTGCTGATTGACCATCGAGTCGACGATGTGGATGAAGGCCTCGTAGGAGGACATCACACCGTGACGACCGGTCAGCAGATAACCCTCGAGCCAGCCTTGGCACTGGTGCTCCGAGAGCATCTCCATGACCTTGCCGACACGCGCCATGGGGTCGCCCGAATCGTTCGGCTCGTAGTCACCGAGCCACTGCTTGGGGGACGTCTCGTAGACGCCCTGCAGACGATTGGAAGCCGTCTCGTCCGGGCCGAAGAGTCGGAAGTTGTTCGGGTTCGCAGCCATGACCTCGGCCAACCACTCGCCCAGGACGCGTGTGCCCTCCGATGTCACCGAGCCACGCTCGTCGTCGCCGCTGCGCTCCACGGCGTGATCGCGGAAATCGGGCAGGTCGAGGTCGACGCGCAGCTCACCGCCGTTGGCGTACGGGGTTGCGCCCATGCGCAGTTCGTCCGCGGGTGCGAGACCACGAATGTCCTCGGCCACGCAGCCGGATTCGTCGAACAGGTCGTCGGGCCCGTAACTCGAGAGCCACTTCTCGAGATCGTGCAGGTGCTCGTCGGTGTCGCGGGCGCTCGACAGCGGCACCTGATGGCTGCGCCAGTGCCCCTCGGTGATCTTGCCGTCGATCGTCTTCGGGCCGGTCCATCCCTTCGGCGTGCGGAAGACGATCATGGGCCAGCGCGGACGTTCGGCCTTCTCCGCGCCGACCTCGTGCGCCTCGCGCTTGATGCGGGCGATCTCGTCGAGCACCTCGTCGAGAAGCTGCGCGAAGCGCCGGTGCACCGAGGTGTGGTCCTCGTCGTCGAAGCCTGCGGTGAAGACGAACGGGGTGTGGCCGTATCCGCGCATGAGCGCGTCGAGTTCGGCGTCGTCGATGCGCGCGAGCACCGTGGGGTTCGCGATCTTGTAGCCGTTGAGGTGCAGCACCGGCAGGACGACGCCGTCCGTGACCGGGTTGAGGAACTTGTTCGAGTGCCACGAGGTGGCGAGCGGGCCGGTTTCGGCCTCACCGTCGCCGATGACGGTGAACGCGAGAAGGTCGGGGTTGTCGAACACCGCGCCGTAGGCGTGGCTGAGTGCGTAACCGAGTTCACCGCCCTCGTGGATCGAACCGGGGGTCTCCGGGGCGGCGTGGGAGGGGATGCCCCCGGGGAAACTGAACTGCTTGAACAGCCTCTGCAGGCCCGCCTCGTCGAGCCCCACACGCGGGTAGATCTGCGAGTAGGTGCCCTCGAGGTAGGTGTTCGCCACCATGCCGGGGCCACCGTGGCCGGGGCCGGTGACGTACAGCGTCGGCTGCGAGCGCTCGGCGATGACGCGGTTGAGGTGGGCGTAGAGGAAGTTCAGGCCGGGCGTCGTGCCCCAGTGGCCGAGCAGGCGTGGCTTGACGTGCTCCGCCTGCAGCGGCTCACGCAGCAGGGGGTTGTCCAGGAGGTAGATCTGACCGACCGAAAGGTAGTTCGCGGCGCGCCACCACCGGTCGATGGATTCCAGTGTTCGCTCGGCGATCTCGCCCGGCCCACTGCGCCATTCGTGTGTGCTGTCGCTGCTCATACCTCGAGTATGGCGGCGATCACTGACAACGGCACCACCCTGTGGGGGACGTTCCGCTCGGGGCCACACGGCATTCATGACAATGCCCGGGCGGGAAGTCCCCGCAACCGCACCCGACGGTGCAGCAGCGTTGTCGGAACCCGATGCTTGAATGGCCTCATGGACAATCTTCTGGGCATCCCCGAGACCAAGCTCGACGTCGACCCGGCTGCCGCCAAGCTCGACGCCGGGGTCCACCCGCGTGACGTGGCCCGTATGTACCCGGCGAGCTCGCTGGTGTGGGCGCAGCTCGCCGAAGACGCGTTCGACGACGGTGAGACCGTCGAGGCGTACGCCTACGCACGCACCGGCTACCACCGCGGGCTCGACTCGCTGCGCAAGGCCGGGTGGCGCGGTCAGGGCCCTGTGCCGTGGGAGCACGAGCCCAACCGCGGCTTCCTGCGCGCCCTCGCAGCGCTGAGCAAGGCGGCCGGCGACATCGGCGAGACGGATGAACAGCGTCGCTGCGCCGATTTCCTGCGTGACTCCTCCACGACGGGCGCTCGCGAACTCGGTCTCTGACCCGAGCAGGTGGGAGCGGTCCGCCACACGCGGCGCCTGCTTTCGCGACGTCGCGGCGAATCGAGGGAACCAACCAGCACCGACGCGCGTCACAGCTGTGCGATGGCGCGTTCAGGGAGCGTTCGTCTCCGGGGGACGAGCGAACGAAGAGGGAACGACGCGTGCATCGTTCGCCGCCGTCCGCGGTGGCGGGGACGAGGGGGGCATGGCCGGGAGGGGTCATGTCCCCTTCGTCTGTCCTAATGTGGACGCGTGAACAGCCTCGCCGTCCTCGGCCTCGACGACCTTGCCGAACAGCTCTACCGCCAGGTGCTGCGCGATCAGGCGCGTCCCGCGTCCGTGTATGCCGCGCGCCTCAACCGGTCCACCGCCGAGATCGATGACGCCACAGAGGCGCTGCGCGCCATGCGGCTCGTCCGGATCAACGAGGAAGGGCTCGTCCAGGCCGACCACCCGCGCGCCGGCCTCGAACGCATCCTCTCGGCCGAGGAGGCGCGCCTCGCGGAGCGACGCCGAGACCTCGCCCGGCTGCGTGACGCCATCGACGGATTCGCCGGCGACCACCGTGCGGGGCAGGAGCACTCGTCGTCCGACGAGCCGGCCCGCGAGTACATCGACGCCTCCGGCCTTGCCGACGTCATGGAGCACCTCGCGGCGTCGACGTCCGGCCCCATCCGCATGACGCACACCGACGCCGTCGCCTTCACGCCCGACGAACAGCCCGTCCTGTGCCGCCTCGTCGAGGAGGGGCGCGGGCTCTACGGACTGCACGAGTTCGACGCCGCGAGCAGCCGCACCCTCGAGGTGGCCCAGTGGGCGGCCATGGGGGAGAGTCAGCGCCTCGCCAACCACATTCCGAACGAATTCGTCTGTTACGGCACCGATCTCGTCCTCGCCAACACCGAGTGGGGTGGTGACGAGGGCCGATACGCCGTGCTGCGGGACCCGGTCGTCGTGCGGGCCTTCGTCGAACTGTTCGACCGCCTCTGGGCAGCCTCGACCACCGTCGACGACGGCGTCGACACGACATCGGAGCGTCTCGTCGAGCTCATGCAGGCCGGCCTCAAGGACGAGGCCATCGCCCGCGTGCTCGGCGTCAGCCTGCGCACCGTCCGCCGTCGGATCGCTGCCCTCATGGACGAGTGCGACGTCGAGACACGCTTCCAGCTGGCGGTCGAACTGACCGAGCGCGGAATCGTCGGCTCAGGTCAGCGAAGAAGCTCCGGAGCCTGAACGTCCCCATGCCGCCGTGAGCGTCATCACGGCCCCGACGGGGCGAGCGGGTACCCTTGGGCGGTAAGAGTCGACGCCCCGCGCGGGTGTGCCGCACGGCACGCGCCGCGCCCGAGGGCGTCGGCCCAGCAGCAACCAAAGGCAGTTGATCCGCATGCCGGCAATCGTGCTCGTCGGTGCCCAGTGGGGCGACGAAGGCAAGGGCAAGGCCACCGACCTCCTCGGAAGTCACATCGACTACGTCGTGAAGTTCAACGGCGGTAACAACGCCGGCCACACCGTCGTCGTGGGCGGCGAGAAGTACGCCCTGCACCTGTTGCCCTCGGGCATTCTGACGCCGGGCGTCACGCCCGTCATCGCCAACGGCGTCGTCGTCGACCTCGGCGTCCTCTTCGAGGAGCTCGACGCTCTCGAGGCCCGCGGCGTCGACACGTCCAAGCTCGTCGTGTCCTCCAACGCGCACCTCATCCCGCGCTACAACAAGGTCATCGACCAGGTCTCCGAGCGCTTCCTCGGCCAGCGCAAGATCGGCACCACCGGCCGCGGCATCGGCCCCACGTACGCCGACAAGATGAACCGCATCGGCATCCGCGTGCAGGACATCTTCGACGAGTCGATCCTGCGCCAGAAAGTCGAGGCGGCGCTCGAACTGAAGAACCAGCTGCTCGTCAAGACGTACAACCGCCGCGCCATCGAGGTCGACGAGGTCGTCGAGGACCTGCTGCTGTACGCCGAGCGCCTGCGCCCCATGGTGGCCGACACGTCCCTGCTCCTCAGCAAGGCACTCGACGCCGACGAGGTCGTCCTCTGCGAGGCCGGCCAGGCCACGCTGCTCGACGTCGACCACGGCACCTACCCGTACGTGACGTCGTCCAACGCCATCTCCGCGGGCGCCTGCACCGGCGCCGGCATCCCGCCCACGCGCATCGACCGCGTCATCGCCATCCTCAAGGCGTTCACAACGCGCGTCGGCGAGGGCCCGTTCCCCACCGAATTGCACGACGAGGTCGGCGACACCCTCCGCGAGATCGGCCACGAGTTCGGCACGACGACCGGCCGCCCGCGCCGCGTCGGCTGGCTCGACGTCGTCATCGGCCGCTACGCCGCACGCGTCAACGGCGTCACCGACTTCGTCGTGACGAAGCTCGACAACCTCGACACCTTCGACGAGATCCCCGTCTGCGTCGCCTACGAGGTCGACGGCAAGCGCTTCGACGAGATGCCCGAGAACCAGACCGACTTCCACCACGCGAAGCCCGTCTACGAAATGCTGCCCGGTTGGAAGCAGGACATCACCGGCTGCCGCACCTTCGAGGACCTGCCGGAAAACGCGCAGAAGTACATCCTCTTCGTCGAGGAGCAGATCGGCGCACGCATCTCCGCCATCGGCGTCGGCCCCGGCCGCGACGAGATCATTCAGCGCCACGAGCTGGTGTAATCCCTCGCCCCGTCTTCCGGCGAAGGCCCCCGAACTGCGAGCGAGCTCGCAATTCGGGGGCCTTCGCTCGGTGCGACAGGGCTTCGGGCCGTGAGGTCGGGCGCGGGGCTCGCACCGGCTTCGCAAGCTCAGCCGCTGCTTTGCGCCGCGCTCGACCTCACGGCGTCCGCTTCCAGCGTGGTGCCGTTCTGGGGGAGGGTTTCGGCTTTCGTTGCTGCTCGGACGTGACCTCGTCCGCGTCTACGGGACATGGCCTGCGTCGCGTCGGGTCGGGTCGGTCCGAATTGGGATGTTTTCTTCCCTTCTTGTGTCCAAGACGTCTGCTTGCGCGCAAGAAGGGAAGGTCTCTTCCCTCGTGGTGTGCAAGGCGCTTGCTTGCGCACACGTGGGGAAGATTTCTGTGCTTGTGGTGGGCGGGGCATCCGGTCGCGCAAAAGAAGGGACGATTTCGGGTCCGTGATCAGTGAGCGCGACGGCGCCGGGCGGCCAGGCGGCGCACTCCGACGATGGTGAGTCCGAGCATCAACCCCGAGCCAGGCAGCGGGCGCACCGACCTCGAGCGCCGCAAACCACGCCGTCGGCGTATATGTCCTGAGACCGACGGCGAGTCCGACCACTGCGCCGAGAGCGCCGAGTCCTCCGCTCAGGATCGCCACGAGTCGAGCGTCGTTCCGCGAGAAGCCGTGCGAGGGGTGCGTCGGACGCGTCGTACCCGAGGTGACGTGCTGTGACATGGCGTTCCGCCCTTCTCCGCAAATTCGAGCGGTTGCTCAATTGCTGATGTAGGGCTCATTGAGCGACTGCTCAAGGGTTTCGGGGGAGGAGTTCCATGGCGAGGGAAGCAGCCGCACTCACCCAGCGTCGTCTCCGTGCAGCCGTCGTCACGATCGTCGGACGGCGCGGACTCGCCTCCGTCACGGCGCGATCCGTGGCGGCCGAGGCAGGCGTCAACCAGGCGCTGATCTTCTACCACTTCGGCACCCTGGGCGACCTCGTCGCGGCCGCCTACCGCGAGTCCGTCGACGAGGCGTTTGAGCGGTACCGCGAGGCCCTCGCCTCGGCCCACGGGCTCGGCGAGGTCCTCGACGCCGTGAAGGCCGAACTCGGCACCGACCGCGCTGACGGCGGTGCGGCGCTCGTGGCTCAGCTCCTCGCCGCTGCGGGGCAGGACAAGGCGCTGGCGAAGCTGGCGCGGGAGTTGCTCGGCGAGTGGCGCACGGTCGTCGGCGAGGCGCTCGAGCGAGCGATGGTCGACAGTCCCGTCGAGGGGCTCGTCTCGCCCGCGAGCGTCGTCGAGGCAGCCCTGTCGGGCATGCTCGGCACAGTGCTCGTCGACGGCGCCGAACCGGGCGCGCTGTCGGGCTCCTTCGCCACACTGCGCGAACTCGACCGAACCCTCGCGCGGTTCTCCCGGCTGCCCTCACCCGTTCGTCGTGCCGTCCGGTCCGTCATCGCGCCGAAGTTCGCATCGGACGCCCCGAACGCCCCCTCTCGGTAGGCTGACGACGTGGCGCGCGAGAAAACACGACTTCAATTCGGCAAGTACAACGGCGACGAGCACTGGGGCAGCGAACTGGAGATCCTCGGCCAGGACGCCAACGGCCTGTGGCTCGGCGGGCGCAAGGGCACCGAGGTGAGCAAGCCCGGCACGAGCCAGAAGGTGCCGTGCAACCACGTCGTGCTCATTCCTGACGAGCAGTGGTGGGTCGCCACGTTCAACGCCGAACCCGCCGGGCGCAGCCGCACGATCGAGGTCTACGTCGACATCACGACGCCGACCACCGTCAACCAGGGCGAAGCCTTCACGCTCGACCTCGACCTCGACGTCATCAAGCGGACGACGGGCGTCGTCGAGATCGACGACGAGGACGAGTTCGAGGCGCACACGCGCGACTTCGCCTACCCGGCACGGCTCGTCACGGCTGCTCGCGAAGCGGCCGACGTCGTCCGCTCGATGATCGAGAACGGTGAAGCGCCCTTCGACGGCTCCCACCGAGCCTGGCTCGCCAAGATCTGAGCCGAGTACGCCCGCTCGACGCCCTCGGCGCTGGGCAGACTTCCCTGCGGTTGGGTAGTCGCTGCCTCGGCCCAACCGCAGCAAACTCCGCCCAACGGCATGAGGTCACCCCTCCGTCGCCAAACGCGCCGAAACCCGGTCGAGCCGCCGCGCCGCCGCCCTCTAAACTGGCCGGGTGACTACTGTGCTGCCGCCCGACGCCGACTGGGTTTCCCGACTTGCCGACGAGACGATCGCCGAGGCCGAACGCCGCGGCACGAAGGTCGTCGTCGCCTCCGGCATCAGCCCCTCTGGCCCGGTGCACCTCGGCAACCTGCGCGAGGTCATGACCCCGCACCTCGTCGTCGACGAGATCCGCCGCCGCGGCGTCGAGTGCGAGCACATCATCAGCTGGGACGACTTCGACCGCTACCGCAAGGTGCCCAACGTCCCGAACGTCGACGACTCCTGGCAGCAGTACATCGGCATGCCGCTCACGCGCGTGCCTGCGCCGAAGGGTTCCAGCGCGTCGAGCTGGGCCGAGCACTTCCGCACCGAGTTCGAGGCTGGCCTCGACGCCCTCGGTGTCGTCTACCGCGGCATCAGCCAGACCGAGCAGTACACGTCCGGGGCCTACACCGACGAGATCCTCTTCGCGATGAGCAAGCGCGACGAGCTCGACGCCATCCTCGCCCGCTACCGCACGCTTCCCAAGGACGACGCCGCTGCGAAGCCCGTCAAGGGTGGCAAGAAGGCGCCCGTCCTGTCGGAGGAGGAGCAGGCCGCGGCGGCCGAGGCAGAAGAGGGCTCCGGCGCGGCCGGTGAGGACGACGGCGGCAGCTCGAGCGGCTACTACCCGTACAAGCCCTACTGCTCGAAGTGCGGCACCGACTTCACGACCGTCACCGCCTACGACGACGAGACCACCGACCTCACCTACACGTGCCGCTGCGGCCACGAGGAGACGGTCGTTCTGCGCGAGCACCACAACGGCAAGCTCGTGTGGAAGATCGACTGGCCGATGCGCTGGAAGTACGAGGGCGTCGTCTTCGAGCCCTCCGGCGTCGACCACCAGAGCCCCGGCAGTTCATTCGTCGTCGGCAAGGACGTGGCACCCATCTTCGGGTGGGAGCGTCCCCTCGGCCCGATGTACGCCTTCGTGGGCATCAAGGGCATGGCGAAGATGAGCTCGTCCAAGGGTGGCGTGCCGATTCCCACCGACGCCCTGACAATCATGGAGCCCGCGCTGCTGCGCTGGCTGTACGCGCGCAAGAAGCCCAACCAGAGCTTCACCGTCGCGTTCGACTCCGACGTGCAGCGCATGTACGACGAGTGGGACGCGCTCGTGGCCAAGGTGGGCTCCGAGAAGGGCCAGCCCGGTGACGTGGCTGCGCTCGTGCGCGCCTCGACGACGGCCGAGGGCGAGCTGCCCTCCACGCCGCACCCGGTGGCCTACCGCACCCTCGCGAGCATCAACGACATCACGACGGGCGATGAGGAGCAGACGCTTCGCATCGTCGGCAACCTCGACCCGGCGAACGCGCCCTCGAGCCTCGACGTCCTGCGTCCGCGCCTGAGCTGCGTGGAGCGCTGGGTCGAGCGGTACATGCCCGACGACGAGCGCACTGTCGTGCGCGAGACGAAGGACGAGGCAGGCATTGCCGCGGCCACCGACTCGCAGCGCGAACAGCTTCGGATCCTGCTCGACGGCAAGGACGTCGACGGCGCCGAGGGCCTCGGCCGCATCGAGGACGCGTGGACGCTCGACGGACTCACCACGCAGGTCTACGGCGTGCCGAAGGTGCAGGCGGGCAAGGACGCGAACTTCCGCCCCGACCGCAAGGCCGACCCCGAGACGGCCGCCGAGCTCGGTGCGAGCCAGAGGGAGTTCTTCAAGCTGCTCTACAACCTGCTCATCGGCAAGGACACGGGCCCGCGCCTTCCCACGCTCCTGCTGGCCGTCGGCCCGCAGCGTCTGCGCGAACTCGTCACGCCCTGATCGAGCCGTGACGAAGCCCGCTCACCTCACGAGGTGAGCGGGCTTCGTCATGTCGTGCCTACTTCGTCGGCGCGCTCGAGTAAACGCCGTCCTTCGTCATCGACGGGATCAGCTCGTCGATCGTGACGAGGGTGTAACCCTGCTTCTGCAGCTCGTCGACGATGCCGGGCACGGCCTTCGCCGTCGACGGGTGAATGTCGTGCATGAGGACGATGGCGCCCGGGTGCGCGCCGTCGACGACGCGCTTCGTCGTCGTGTCGGCGTTGCGGTTCTTCCAGTCCTCGGTGTCGATGTCCCACAGTACGAAGGGGGCGCCGGCGTGCGGCGTCGCCTCGGTGTAGGCGCCGTAGGGCGGGCGAACGGCGACCGGGTCACTGCCCGTGATCTTCTTGAGAACGTCGGCGGTGCGGGTGATCTCGCTCGTCACCTGGG
The DNA here is from genome assembly GCF_014302635.1 of Dermacoccus sp. PAMC28757. Lineage (NCBI taxonomy): Bacteria > Bacillati > Actinomycetota > Actinomycetes > Micrococcales > Dermacoccaceae > Dermacoccus > Dermacoccus sp. PAMC28757. The sequence continues at coordinate 1,182,441 of NZ_CP060292.1, forward strand.
CGTCGGTGAGGGTGGTGAACTGCGGGTGCGACCAACTGTGGTTGCCGACTCCCATGCCGAGCTTCACCATGCGCCGCACGGTGGCGGGCGCGGCCTGGACGGCCGGGCCGAGGGTGAAGAAGGTGGCGCGCGCTTTCTTCTTCTCGAGGGTGTCGAGGATCGAGTTCGTGTACGGGCCCGGGCCGTCGTCGAAGGTCAGCGCGAGGCACTTGGCCTTGGTGCAGTCGGTCTTCTTGCCGGCGTTCTCCGGCTTGGTGGTGGACGTCGACGGCGCCGGTGACGTACTCGACGCCGGGCTCTTCATCGCGGCCTCGCGCACGCGGCGCCCGTCGTCGGAGAGGTAGCGCTCCGGGTTCTTCACCGTGGCGTAGTGCTGCCCGGCCGACATGGGCCCGATCGTTCCCTCGGCGACGGCGGCGACGAGGGTGCCGTCGGGGGTGAAGCTGACGTCGGTGAAGACTTCCTCGGGTGTGGCGCCTTCGAATGGCTCGCCGCCGCCGTTGACCTGCACGGCCTGACGTTCGAGTTCCTTGACGAGGGCGGCGCGTTGCGAGTCGTCGATGAGCTGGAGCGAGGTGAAGGAGGAGTCACCGTCGCCGTACAGCGTCGTCGAGGTGGCCGCAGAATCGGCTGCCGTGACGGTGTGTCGGAGCCGGATGCCGTACAGCCCCGAGGCGTTGACGACGGGCTCCCACACGACCGTCATGCCGGAACGCGGCCCCGAGTACGTGCCGACGTAATCGCTACGCCAGCTCTGGATCTGGCGCTCGAGCGCTCGGGAGAGCTTCTCCGATCCCGGGAGCGCGGGCCACTGTGCCGAGTAGCGGGGGGCGTTCCACGAGCTCTCGGCACGAACGTCGGAGGCGTCGAGTTCGAGCTTCACCGGCGACACCTTGGGCGCCGACGAGGAGACGCTGACGCTCGGCTTCGCCGAGGCGCCCTTCGAGCCCGACGACGAGCCGGACGGGTCGTCCGTCGTGCACCCCGCAACAGCAGTGGCAACGACGAGGGCGAGGGCAGCGAAGCGACGAGACGTTCTCACGGCGCAATCATTCCACCGTCACCTCGGTGGCGGCTGGACGGGAAGGGAGTGTCGCCCGAGACCGGCCACGCCCGATCGGGCACCCTGCGGATCGAGGGGTTCGTTTCTCCTGCAAACGGCCCGACGTTGTCGGTGGCGTCTCCTAGAGTTCGGGGCGTGCTTCGTTCTCGCTCCCGCATTGCCACCTGCTCGTTGTTTCTCTCGGCGGCCGTGCTGGGCGTGACGGGGTGTGGATCGCTCGACTCTTCGCCATCACCGTCGGATGCCTCGACCATGAGCAACACTGAGGCACCCACCGACGAGACGTCGCCGCCGACCGATGCTCCGTCGTCCACACCGACCGCGTCGGATGACGCCCACGAGTCCGGCAACTCCAGCGACGCGTCGAGCGACCCGAGCAGCACGTCATCGGCCGAAGGGGCGGACGGCGACCGTCGCGGCATCGGTGCGGGCACAGGCGCGGGGCCGCTGTACGACGTCGTCGGCATCTCGGACGGGGACACCATCAAGGTGCGCATCAACGGGGTGAAGGAGAGCATCCGCATCATCGGGCTCGACACCCCGGAGACGCGTAAGCCGAACACGCCGGTGCAGTGCTTCGGCAAGGAGGCGAGCAGCAACATGCAGTCGCTCGTGCAGAGCAAGCAGGTTCAGCTCGAGGCCGACCCGAGCCAGGGGGAGCGCGATCGGTACGGGCGCCTGTTGCGCCACGTCTTCGTCGGCGGTTCGACCAACGTCGCGCTCGCGCAGATCGAAGGCGGGTTCGGCAAGGAGTACACCTACGACGGGCCGTACGCGCACCGGCTCGAATACCTGGCGGCGATGAACCGGGCGAAGACGGCGAAGCGTGGCACGTGGGGGCCGCCGTGCAACGGGTTCCACGAGGGGCTCGCCACCACGGCGCCTGCGCAGCCGGCACCTACCGCCTCCGCGCCTGCGGTGAAACCATCGGCCGCCCCGTCAGCCTCGACGAGTGAGCCGGGCGCCTGCGCGATCAAGGGCAACATCAACTCCGACGGCGAGAAGATCGCTCATCGCCCGGGCGACTCGGCGTACGAGCGCACCAAGATCTCGATGGGCAAGGGCGAGCGCTGGTTTTGTTCCGAAAGCGAAGCTCTCGCGGCGGGGTGGCGCATGGCCCGCGCCTGAGCGCTTCCTGAAAAGTTCCTGGCGAGTAACTGAACCAATTCCCTTGTGGTGTGGCACAGTTCACTGCGGTCGCAACCGGGCGGCCCGAATCAGGAGGATCTTCGTGAACCACACCTTCATGCGTAAGGCCGTCGCCACGTGCGCGGCTACCGGAGCCGCGGCAAGCTTCGCGGTGTTGTCGGCACCGGCTCAGGCTGCGCCGCCCGTGCCCTCCGAACCCCTCCCTTCGCCGACGTCCTTCGTCGTGCTTCAGGCGGGAAAGGGCACCGACAAGGCAACCGCTGCAGTGAAGGCGGCGGGCGGCACTGTCGTTCAGGAATGGCCGCAGATCGGTGTCGTCATCGCTCAGGCCTCCGACGGCGCCTTCGACGACAAGGCGCGCAAACGTCCGGGCGTCGTCGCAGCTGGTCCAACGCGCGCCATGAGCGCGCTCGCGGGAGCGGGCAACGTTGTCCCTGACGGCGAAGTGACGGGACTGGGCCCCGGAACCTCCGGTGGCGACGACACGAAGGAAGCCCTCAACGCGGACCAGTGGGACATGCGTCAGATCGGCGCCGACAAGGCCCACCGCAAGACCGACGGCAACCGGGCGATCACCGTGGGCGTCCTCGACAGCGGAATCGAAGCCGATCACAGCGATCTCGCGGCCAACGTCGACCCCTCTCAATCCGTGAGTTGCAACGACCGAGGGGTGCCGAACACCAACCCGAAGGCCTGGCAGCCCACGACATCCGACCACGGAACACACGTCGCCGGCACCATCGCGGGTGCCCGCAACGGCACGGGTATCGTCGGCGTCGCGCCGAACGTCAAGCTGGCAGCGGTCAAGGTCGTCGACGACGACGGGTACATCTACCCCGAGTACGCGATCTGCGGCTTCGTCTGGGCGGCTGACAAGGGCATGGAGGTGACGAACAACTCGTACTTCATCGACCCGTACTTCCTGTGGTGCAAGGCAGACCCCGAGCAGCGACCCGTCATCGAGGCCGTGAATCGCGCACTCAAGTACAGCGAGAAGGAGGACGTCGTCAACGTCGCCGCAGCAGGCAATTCGGGCTGGGATCTGTCGAAACCCATCACCGACACCGGCAGCCCGAACAACTCCGATGACCCGCAGCCGCGTGAAACGGACCACCGCTGCTACGACATCCCCGCCGAGGCCGGCAACACCGTTGCGGTGTCCTCGGTCGGCCCCACGGCTGTGAAGTCCTACTTCTCCAACTACGGTCGCGGTGTCGTCGACGTGGCCGCACCGGGTGGTGACAGCCGCGTTCCCGCTGACACTCCGAGCAAGAACGGGCGCATCCTGTCCACCGTTGTCGGCGGTGGCTGGGGCTACAAGCAGGGCACCTCCATGGCTTCGCCGCATGCGGCGGGCGTCGTGGCGCTGCTGCGCGGCACGCAAACAGGCCTCAACGCCAAGCAGACGATCTCCACCCTGAAGCGCCAGGCGAACCCTCTTGCGTGCCCCGAGTTCTACGACCAGGACCGTGACGGCGTGAACGACGCGACGTGCGAGGGCAAGAAGCAGGGCAGTGGTTACTACGGCGCTGGGCTCGTCGACGCCTTGAAGGCTGTCGGCGGCTGACGTTCCTCCTGTTCGTTCGCATCGGCCCGTCCTCGCGTATTGCGGGGGCGGGTCGAGCGATGAACGGCGGGTGTTCGGCGTCAACGGCGGCCACTAGCATCGCGTTCATGAGCGAACACCCCCTCGACGTCCTCTTCACAGCGGCCCGCGACGGTGAGAGCGTCGTCGTTCCGCCCGGTTGGGGACAGGGTCGTGCCACGTTCGGTGGCGTCGTCGCGGGCGTGATGCTCAGCCGCGTTCTCGCCGCGGTGGACCTGCCGGAGCAGGACGTGCGGGCCATGACGATCAACTTCGTCGGCCCCGTCGAAGCCGGTGACGCACGCGTCACGGCCGAGGTGCTGCGTCAGGGCAAGTCCGCGACGCAGGTGGAGGCCCGCGTGACGCAGGCCGACGCCTCGGGCGTCGAGTCGGTGCGGGCCGTCGCGCTCGTGACGATCGGTGCGGCGCGCCCGTCGTCGCTCTCCCTCGCGGCGTCACCGCTCGGCAAGGGCCTTCCCGAGCACGACTCGCTCACGCCGATTCCTTACGTCGAAGGCATGACGCCCGAGTTCATCGCGCGCCTCGACATGCGCCTCGCGAAGGGCCACGGACCGTTCAGCGGCGGCGCCGACGGCGACATGCACGGCTACATGAGCTTCCGCGAACCCACCGACGACTTCGGGCTCGCCCACCTCGTGGCACTCGTCGACTGCTGGCCGCCCGCAGCAGGACAGATGCTGACCAAGGTCGTCCCGATGTCGACGATGACGTGGACGATGGACTTCGTCGCGCCCGTCACCGGAACCGGCGCCGACCGCTGGTGGTACGAAGTCACCACCGATGCTGCGCACGACGGTTACGGCCACACGGCCGCCCGGGTGTACACGGCGAGCGGTGAGCCCGTCGTCGTCAGCCGCCAGACGGTGGCCGTCTTCGGCTGAGTCCAGTCTCTTTGCGCGGCCTTGTCGCGTGGCTGACTCGCAGGATCCTCGCTTCGCTGCGGTCCTACGATCCATGTGCGCTCGGCGGCATGGTGTTTTTGGCGCGCCTTTGTCGCGTGGCTGACTCGCAGGATCCTCGCTTCGCTGCGGTCCTACGAGTCAGCCACGCTCGGCGGCGCGCACGTGGTGGTGGATGACCTCGTCGATCACGAAGCGCAGGAACTTCTCCGAGAACTCCGGGTCGAGGCCCGACTCGGTCGCCAGCGCGCGCAGCCGCGCAACCTGACGCTCCTCGCGCGACGGGTCTGCCGGCGGCAGCTCGTGCGTCGCCTTGTACTCACCCACGGCCTGCGTGATGCGGAAGCGCTCGGCGAGCATGTGGATGATCGCCGCGTCGATGTTGTCGATGCTGCGCCGGTAAGCGCCCAGCACCTCGTCCGACGTACCGGCCACGGAACTGTGTGGCGAACGCCCACCGTCGCTCGGCGGCATGGCAGGCTCGGGGGTGGTCGTCATGGCAGGGGCCTTCGCATCGGGGTCAGCGGACGTCGAGCACCGTCATGCGATGCGCGGCACGAGTCAGCACAACATAGAGAACCCGGGCGCCGCCAGGCGATTCCGCTGTGATCTCATCGGGGTCGACAACGAGCGTCGCGTCGTATTCCAGGCCCTTCGTCGACATCGGGTCGATGACGACGACGCGCCCCGAACGTCCGTCGAGTTCCTCGAGAACCTCACGCCACTTCGCAGGAGCGATGACGGCGACACTGCCGTCGACCTGCTCGAGCAGCGTGGCGACCTCCGAGCGGGCCTGGGCGAGAACGTCGTTCGGGGACACCGTGACCGACGTCGGGTGATTGCCGGTCTCGCGAACGGCCTGCGGGATGTCGGCGTCCGGCACGTAGCGGCGGATGAGCTCGGCGGCGAAGTCGAAGATCTCGCGCGCGTTGCGGTAGTTCGTTGTCATGTGGAAGCTCTGACGCCTCTTCGAGCCGAACGCTTCGTCGCGCGCCGCAGTGGCCTCTTCGAGGTCCGGCCACGACGCCTGCGCGAGGTCGCCCACAACGGTCCACGACGCGTAGCGCCCGCGGCGGCCGACGGCCCGCCACTGCATGGGGGAGAGGTCCTGCGCCTCGTCGACGAGCACGTGGCTGTACTCGTCCGCGCGCGTCAGGCGTCCGGCGAGCAGGCGCTCACGGGCATCCTTCGGCGTCACCTCGTAGCCGACGTCGTGGCTCTGGCGGCGCGAACCGGTCACCTCGACCTCGGTGACGCCGTAGTCCGAGAGGCTCTCGAACTCCTCGATCTCGTAGAAGCCGCGTTCCTCACGCTGGGCCTCCGGCACCTCGGCGAGGCGCGCGAGCAGGTCGTCGACGAGGGCGACGTCGGCCACGGACCACTCACCGGTGGCGAGGGCGGCCTCGAACGAGCGGACGAGCTCGGCCTGTTCGGCGTCGGTGAGGACGCCGCGGGCGAAGCGCGCCAGGCGGCCCGCGTCGGTGAGCCACAGGAGCACCTGACGCGGGTCGATCGGGCGCCACCAGTCGGCGACGAACGCCTCGACGTCACGGCTGTCCTCGAACCGATCGATGAATTCGGTTCGCTCCATGTTCGTGTGCGTGCGCACCTGATTCCATGCGGCAGAAGCAAGTTCGCTGACAACATCGCTAGGGTCGCCCGCGAGCTTGTTGTGTTGGTGGTGAGAGAGCAGGCGGCCGCGGATGCGACGCAACGTCGGCTCGTCGAGGTTGACGGCGAGGCCCGCGACCATCGCGCGCAGGCTCCCCGGCGCGTCGGGTGCCACGTCCTTCGCCGCGCGCGAGAGCACCGTGCGGATGCTGAGCGTGCCCTTGATGCGGGCGGCCTCCGGGGTGTCGAGGCGCGTTGCCGTCATGCCGCCCACGACGTCGCCGAGGGCTCGGAGAGCGACGGAGTCCTCACCGAGTGAGGGCAGCACGCGCTCGATGTAGGCGGTGTACGCGGACGACGGGCCGACGACGAGGATGCCGCCCGACTCGAAGCGGCGGCGATCGGAGTAGAGCAGGTACGCCGCGCGGTGCAGCGCGACGACGGTCTTGCCCGTACCCGGGCCTCCCGTGATGAGGGTGACGCCGCGCGCGTCGGCCCGGATGGCCTCGTCCTGGTGACGCTGGATCGTGGCGACGATGTCGCGCATCTGCGCGCTGCGCGAACGGGTGAGCGCCGCCATGAGCGCGCCGTCGCCGACGACCGTCATGCCCTCGGGCGCCTCGACGACCATGAGGTCGTCCTCGACGCCGAGCACGTTCGCGTCGCGGCAGCGCAGCACACGCCGGCGCACGACGTTCTCGGGCGCCACCGGCGTCGCGCGGTAGAAGGGCGACGCCGCGGGGGCGCGCCAGTCGATGACGAGGGGCTCGTACTCGTCGTCACGCACGCCGAGGCGGCCGATGTAGCGCACCTCGAGGTCGTCGCCGGAGCCGGTGGAGATCGAGCCGGAACCGTCGGAGCTCATCGCGTGGTCCATGTCGAGGCGTCCGAAGACGAGTCCCTCGAACTGCTGCTCGAGAGTGGCGCGGCGCTTGCCCGCGGAGAACATGAGGGCGTCGCGTTCGAACAGGCCGGCCTTCTCCTCGTCGCGCATGTCGCCGGAGCGGCTCGCGCGCCCGCGCGCGAGGCCTTCGCTCTCGACGAGCTGGACGCGCTCGCCGGCCTTCGCCAGTTCGGAGTACACGCGATCGACGTGCGCCTGTTCGTGCGCGATCTCGTGCTTCACCTCGTCGGGCAGTTCTTCGTGCGAACGCGTGCCCTGAGCTGTGCTCACGCAGTTTTTCCCATCGCCGTGTGGTTCGTTCACCCTCGCAGGGTGGCACCCCAGCTTAGTCGTCGCTCGGTGGGCGATCACGCCCCGCCCGGCTCTTGTCTCACGCGTCCCGTTGCACCCTGTTCGCGAGGTGTTCTGCGCCGCGCCGCCGCGGGCAGCCCCGGTAGGGTTGGGCGCATGAAGACACTCGTCGTCGGTACGGGCGCGCGCGAGCACGCGATCGTCAGGGGTCTGGCCGCAGACCCGCAGGTCGAAGCCGTCCTCGCAGCGCCGGGAAACCCCGGAATCGCGCAGATCGCTGACTGCCGACCGGTCGATGCGAACGACGGCGACGCCGTCGCGGCGCTCGCGCAGGAGGTCGGGGCCGACCTCGTCGTCATCGGGCCCGAGGCGCCGCTCGTCGCGGGCGTCGCTGACGCGGTGCGGGCTGCAGGAATCGACACGTTCGGCCCCTCTGCCGAGGCCGCTCGCCTCGAAGGTTCGAAGTCGTTCGCCAAGGACGTCATGAACGCCGCGAAAGTCCCCACTGCGGGGGCTCACACCTGCACCGATCTGGATGCCGTCGCTGCAGCGCTCGACGCGTTCGGCGCCCCGCACGTCGTCAAGGACGACGGGCTCGCTGCCGGCAAGGGCGTCGTCGTCACTGACGAGCGTGACGAGGCGCTCGCCCACGCGAAGGCCTGCCTCCACGCGGGCTCGACCGTCGTCATCGAGGAGTACCTCGACGGCCCGGAGGTCTCCCTCTTCTGCATCACCGACGGCACGAGTGTTGTTCCCCTGCAGCCAGCGCAGGATTTCAAGCGCGTCGGCGACGACGACGCCGGCCCGAACACCGGTGGCATGGGCGCCTACTCGCCCCTCGAGTGGGCGCCGCACGATCTCGTCGACGAGATCGTGCGCTCCGTCGCGCAGCCGACGATCGACGAGATGGCGCAGCGCGGCACCCCGTTCGCGGGTGTGCTCTACGTCGGCCTCGCGCTGACGTCGAAGGGCCCGAAGGTCGTCGAGTTCAACGCGCGTTTCGGTGACCCGGAGACGCAGGTCGTCCTCGCGCGCCTCGTCACCCCGCTCGGCCAGTTGCTGCGCGCGGCTGCACGCGGCGAACTCGCCGATTTCCCGGCGCTGGAGTGGCGCGACGAATCCGCGGTGACCGTCGTCGTCGCGAGCGACGGCTACCCGGCTCAGCCCAAGACCGGCGACCCCATCAGCGGGCTCGAGGACGTCGATGGTGACGGCTCGCGCGCCGGTGGTGGCGCCTACGTCCTGCACGCGGGCACGAAGGCCGGCGACGACGGCACGCTCGTCTCCTCGGGTGGCCGCGTGCTCTCCGTCGTCGCCCTCGGCGCCGACCTCGGCGAGGCCCGCGAGGTGGCCTACGCGGGCGTCGAGAAGATCGACCTGCCCGGCTCGCACCACCGCAGCGACATCGCACTCAAGGCCCTGCGCGGCGAGATCACCGTCTGAGCCTCACGCCCACACCCTCGACGAACCCGCACCGCTCCAAGGAGAGTCCATGACCGACGCCCCGAACCTGCCGGGTTACGCGCACGTCTACTCGGGCAAGGTGCGTGACCTCTACGCGCCGCTCGACGACGCGGGCAACCCGCGCGACGACCAGGTGCTGCTCGTCGCGAGCGACCGCATCTCGGCGTTCGACTACGTCCTGTCGACGCCGATTCCGGACAAGGGCGCGGTGCTGACGCAGCTGTCGCTGTGGTGGTTCGAGCAGATGGCGGACCTCGTGCCCAACCACGTCATCTCCACGGACGTGCCGGAGGCAGTCGCCGGGCGCGCGGTGCTCGTCGAGCGTCTCGACATGGTGCCGCTCGAGGCGATCGCCCGCGCCTACCTCACCGGTGGCGGGCTGTCCGAGTACCGCGAGACGGGTTCGGTGTGCGGCGTCGCGCTGCCCGCGGGGCTCGAGGACGCGTCGAAGCTGGACGAGCCGATCTTCACGCCGACGTCGAAGGCCGAGCTGGGGGAGCACGACGAGCCCATGACGTACGACGAGGCCGTCGATCTCATCGGTGCCGAGCGAGCCGGGGAGATTCGGGACCTCACCGTCCGGATCCTGCAGCGCGGCAACGAGATCGCGTCCGAGCGCGGCATCCTCATCGCCGACACGAAGGTGGAGTTCGGGGTTCGCGCCGACGGCACGCTCGTGCTCGCGGACGAACTGCTCACGCCCGACTCGTCCCGCTTCTGGCCGGCCGACGACTGGCAGCCTGGCCGCGCACAGAACAGCTTCGACAAGCAGTTCGTACGCGACTGGCTCACCTCCGACGCATCGGGCTGGGACAAGGCGAGTGGCGAGGAGCCGCCTGCGCTGCCGGCCGACGTCGTCGAGGCCACCCGCGCCAAGTACGTCGAGGCGTACGAGAACCTCACGGGTCGCATCTTCGCCTGAGCCCCGGGACGCACGAAGCGCGGGCGCCCTCCACCGGGTCGCCCGCGCTTCGAGTGTCTGCTGCGGTCAGCCCGTCTGTCCGACGAAGCAGCTGCTGGGTTCCCAGTGCTCCGGTGCCGCGCCGAGCTTGACTCGGAAGTCGCCGCTCTTGGCGCCGGTGACGGTGGGTAGGCCGTTGCCGACCACGACGCGACCGGTGGAGTCGTGGCACACGGCGCTGAAACCGACCGGGCCGATGTCCTCGGGCGCCTTGAACGTGCCCGTGATGAGCGGCCAGCGGCCCTCGTGGCCGTCCTTCGTCACCTTGACGTTGCGCACCGAGATGTCGTGGGAGTTCTCGTCCTCGGTCACCTTGGTGATCTTCATGCGGACCTTCTTCGCGCCGGCGGGGGCTTTGCTGATCTTGTTCGAGACCTTCGTCATTCCGGTGCCCGAGCCGACGTTGATCTTGTCCTCGGTGGTTTCGAGAACCTTGCCCGCGGAGTCGAGGAGCTCGTACTGGATCGTCGCCTCGCCCGGCCCCGTGCCGTCCACCTTCCAGACGCTGTAGAGCTTGGCGTAGCCGGAGTCCTTCGATGCCTTGTACCCGCCGGCCATGACGACCTTCGCGCTCTTGAGGACCTCGCTGCTCGGCACCTTGATCGTCTCGGGGGCGTCCGGACGGGCGCCCGTGGGCCCGGAGTTCTCACTTGCCGCGGAACCGCTTGAGGAGGTGCCTTCCGACGACGGGCTTGCCGACGAGGATGGGCTGTCGGACGAACTGTTGTCGCTCGACGTGGAGGACTCGCTCGCCGTAGAGCTCGAGGTCTTCGACTCGGATGCGCCCCCACCGGCGGAGGTTTGCTCGGGGCCACATGCCCCGAGCGCGAGAGTGGAGGCCAGCCCGAGGGCCACCAGCGTTGCACGTGACGCGTTCCTCATGATCAATTCCTTTGTGTGTGCGGTCGATTGACACCCCGACGGTGGCGACGCCCATCCGGTTCCGTCGCTTTGCGCAGGACGATATCGGGCGCGGTGGGCCTTCGGGCGGAAGAGAAACACCGCTCGTGAGCGTGGAGGCAACGCCAGCCCGGCGGAGTACGGGCAACCGGCCTCTGGCAGGCTCGCTCGACGTCGCAGAACTGGCTCGTCGGTGGGACAGCGAGCCCGATCTCGCCGTCGGGCGGAGGCTGCCGCCCCCGTACACTCGGAAGGGCAAAGGTTCGCCTCAGCCAGCCAACGACGCCCACGCCGGTGTCAAAGAAAACCTGCAGGAGTTAACCCATGGGCCACGTCGTCGTCGACGTCATGCTGAAGTCCGAGATCCTCGACCCCCAGGGTCAGGCCGTCGCCGGGGCGCTCCCGCGCCTCGGTTTCGAGCAGTTCACCGACGTGCGCCAGGGCAAGCGCTTCGTCCTCGAGGTCGAGGGTGACGTCACCGAAGCCCACCTCGCCGCGGCGCGCGACGCCGCCGACAAGCTCCTGTCGAACCCGGTCATCGAGGACGTCATCAGCGTCCACGACCTGGCCGACGAGGACGCCCGATGAAGATCGGCGTCATCACCTTCCCCGGTTCGCTCGACGACCACGACGCCAAGCGCGCCGTCCGTCTCGCAGGCGGAGACCCGGTCGACCTGTGGCACGGCGACGCTGACCTCAAGGGCGTCGACGCAGTCGTCGTACCCGGCGGGTTCAGCTACGGCGACTACCTGCGCTGCGGCGCCATCGCGCGCTTCGCGCCGGTCATGGACAAGCTCGTGCCCGCCGCGCAGGGCGGCATGCCGGTGCTCGGCATCTGCAACGGCTTCCAGATCCTGTGCGAGTCCCACCTCCTGCCCGGCGCGCTCATCCGCAACGAGCAACAGAAGTTCTTCTGCACCGACCAGGTGCTTCGCGTCGAGAACGCCTCCACCGCGTGGACGAACGACTTCGAGCAGGGCGCGGAGATCACCATCGCGCTCAAGAACGGTGAGGGCTGCTTCGTCGCCGACGCCAAGACCCTCGACGAACTCGAGGGCGAGGGGCGCGTCGTCTTCCGCTACCTGCACGGCAACCCGAACGGCTCCTACCGCGACATCGCCGGCGTGACGAACGAGCGCGGCAACGTCGTCGGCCTCATGCCGCACCCGGAACACTGCGTCGAGGAGGGCTTCGGCCCCTCGACCGACGGCCTGGCGTTCTTCACGAGCGCGATCAAGGCGCTCGCGAACGTCTGAGGGGATACGAGAACACATGAGTGACCTGAGCATGACGCCCGAGCCCGGCCACGAAGCCGGCGCCCGCGAACACCACACCGACAGCAACCAGATCATCGCTGCTCCCAAGACCGACGGCCTCGACACGGTGACGAAGGCCGAGGCCTCGCCCGACGTCGAGCAGCCGTGGGCGGAACTCGGCCTCAAGGAGGACGAGTACGCCCGCATCCGCGAGATCCTCGGCCGCCGCCCGACAAGCGCCGAACTGGCCATGTACTCCGTGATGTGGAGCGAGCACTGCTCCTACAAGAGCTCGAAGGTGCACCTGCGCCGCTTCGGCGACCTGCCGAGCGAGACCCCGCGCGGCAAGCAGCTCGCCGGCATCGGTGAGAACGCCGGCGTCATCGACATCGGCCAGGGCTGGGCCGTCACCTTCAAGGTGGAGTCGCACAACCACCCGAGCTACATCGAGCCCTACCAGGGCGCGGCCACCGGCGTCGGCGGCATCGTGCGCGACATCATGGCCATGGGCGCGCGCCCGATCGCCGTCATGGACCCGCTGCGCTTCGGCGCCCTCGACCACCCCGACACCGCCCGCGTGCTGCCCGGCGTCGTCGCCGGCATCGGCGGGTACGGCAACTGCCTCGGCCTGCCGAACATCGGCGGCGAGGTCGTCTTCGACGACTGCTACCAGGGCAACCCGCTCGTCAACGCCCTGTGCGTCGGCAAGCTGCGTCACGAGGACCTGCACCTCGCGAAGGCTGCGGGCAAGGGCAACAAGGTCATCCTGTTCGGCGCCAAGACGGGCGGCGACGGTATCGGAGGCGTCTCTGTTCTCGCCTCGGAGACGTTCGACGCCGAGGGCCCGGCCAAGCGTCCGGCCGTTCAGGTCGGCGACCCGTTCGCCGAGAAGGTGCTCATCGAGTGCTGCCTCGACCTGTACGCCGCGGGCGTCGTCGAGGGCATCCAGGATCTCGGTGGCGCGGGCCTCTCGTGTGCGACCTCCGAGCTGGCCTCGGCCGGTGACGGCGGCATGCGCATCGAGCTCGACCGTGTTCCGCTGCGCGACAGCTCCCTTCGGGCCGAGGAGATCCTCATGTCCGAGTCGCAGGAGCGCATGATGGCCGTCGTCGAGCCGGAGAAGCTCGACGAGTTCATGGCGATCGCGAACAAGTGGGACGTCGAGGCCACCGTTCTCGGCGAGGTCACGGACGGCGAGCACCTCGTCATCACGTGGCACGGCGAGGTCGTCGTCGACGTTCCGCCGCGTTCTGTTGCTCACGACGGCCCCGTCTACGAGCGTCCGCTCGCGCGCCCCGACTACCTCGACGCACTGCAGTCCGACTCCGCGTCGCTGCTGACGCGCCCGTCGTCGGGTCACGAGCTGCGCGAGCAGCTGCTCGCTGTGCTCGGTTCGCCGAACATCGCCGACAAGTCGTGGATCACCGACCAGTACGACCGCTACGTCATGGGCAACACCGCGCTCGCGATGCCGGACGACGCGGGCGTCGTGCGCGTCGACGAAGGCACCGGCCTGGGCGTCGCCGTTTCCACCGACTGCAACGGACGCTTCACGAAGCTCGACCCGTTCATCGGCTCCCAGCACGCCGTCGCCGAGGCGTACCGCAACGTCGCGGCCACGGGTGCGACGCCGCTCGCCGTCTCCGACTGCCTCAACTTCGGTTCGCCGGAGGACGCGGGTGTCATGTGGCAGTTCAGCCAGGCGGTCGACGGCATCATCGAGGCGTGCCGCTCGTTCGGTACGCCGGTGACCGGCGGCAACGTGTCGTTCTACAACCAGACCGGTGACGTGGCCATCCACCCGACCCCAGTCGTCGCTGTGCTCGGCGTCATGGACGACGTCAGCAAGCGCACGCCGTCGGCATGGAAGGACGCTGGCCTCGCGCTCTACGTCCTAGGCGAGACGCGCGACGAGCTGAACGGCTCCGAATGGGCGGGCGTCGTGCACGGCCACCTCGGTGGCACGCCGCCGCAGATTCACCTCGACAACGAGAAGGCACTCGCCACCGTCCTCATCGACGGTGCGCGTGACGGCCTGTTCGCCTCGGCGCACGACCTCTCGTCCGGTGGCCTCGCGGTCGCACTGGCTGAGGGTGCGGTGCGTCACGGTGTGGGTGCGTCCGTCGAGTTCGAGCAGGGCAACGCGTTCGTCTCGCTGTTCTCCGAGTCGGCCGGACGTGCACTCGTCGCTGTTGCGCCCGAGCACGTCGAGGCCTTCGAGGCCATGGCCGGTGGGCACGGCGTGCCCGCGACGAAGATCGGCGAAACGGGTGGGGGAGCGCTCGCCGTCGGCGACCTGTTCTCCGTGCCGGTGGCCGAGCTCGCCGAGACGCACCAGGCGCCGCTGCGCAAGGTCTTCAGCTGATCGACCGAACGAAAGCGGCGGGCCGGTTCTTCGGAACCGGCCCGCCGCTTCGTTGTGCGCGGTGGGAGCGTCACACGATCAGCAGGGGGAGAGGATCAGCCCGAAGCCGCGCAGCAGGCGGACGGCGGCCAGGGCGAGCAGGATGGCAACCAAGCCCGCGCGCAGCGCCACCGGCGGCTTGTCCGCAAGGCGCTGGACGGTCGGAGACCACGTCACCCAGGCGCAGACACCGAGAACGATCGCAACGAAGAAACCGGTCAGATCGATGGGCGAGCACGAGGTGACCTCGCCGTTGTGAGTTTGCGTTGAGGTCTGACTGAGTTTGACGCCGAAACCGAGCAGACCGATGGCCAGACCGACCCAGAACGCGTTGGGGACGGCATTGAGGTTCGGCGTGGTCCGGAAGGGCGCGTTCGGTGACGTCGTCATCGGTCTCGTTCCTTCATCGGCGATCTGAAAGCGTTGCGGGGCAGGTTCTGTGGCCACGCTGAGGGTGAGACGCACCGAACAGTTGGATGGCTCCACTGGACTTTGCGAATGTTGGGTCTCGTCGTGAGCCGCGGCGGGCACTCTGTCGGTGGGCTGCTGCCAGTGAGTATGGTCGGACCATGCCTGCGATCGTCGAAGCCCTGCGTGAAGTTCTGCCCGCCGACGTCCTCGTGACCGACACTGACGTCATCGCGTCCTACGCCCACGACGAGGCCGAGTGGGCGCCGTTCGGAACCCCCGCTGCCGTCGTACGACCGACGACGTCGGAGCAGGTTCAGCAGGTTGTTCTGGCCTGCCTCGAACACGATGTCGCCGTCGTGCCGCGGGGCGCCGGAACGGGCCTGTCGGGTGGCGCGAACGCACTCGACGGCTGCGTCGTCATCAGCCTCGAGAAGATGAACCGCATCGTCGAGATCAACGCGACGGAGCGCCTCGCGGTCGTCCAGCCCGGCGTCGTCAACGACCACCTGCGCGCCGCTGCGGGCGAGCAGGGCCTGTGGTACCCGCCGGACCCGGCCTCCGCGCCGTGGTCGACGATCGGCGGCAACTGCGCCACCAACGCCGGCGGCCTGTGCTGCGTCAAGTACGGCGTCACACGCGACTACGTCCTCGCCCTCGAAGTCGTCACCGGTACAGGCGAACTCGTGCGCGTGGGACGGCGAACGGCGAAGGGCGTCGTCGGCTACGACCTCGTCGGCCTCATGGTCGGCAGCGAGGGAACACTCGGCATCATCACCGAGATCACCGTCAAGCTGCGCGCGGCCCGCGCACCCGAGACGACGGTCGTCGGGTTCTTCCCGGACGTCGTCTCTGCCGGTGTCGCCGTCCAGGGCGTCGCGGACGCCGGAATCGCTCCCTCCGCACTCGAACTCGTCGACCAGGTGTGCCTCAAGGCTGTGGACGACTGGAAGAACATGGGCCTGCTCGACATGTGCTCCGAGCACCTCGACGGCAAGAGCGAGGGTAGGGGCGGCGCTGCCGTTCTGCTCGGCCGCATCGACGACCCGGGCGCCGTCGGCGAGCAGGAGGCCACCCGCATGGTCGACGTGTTCACCTCCGCCGGAGCGAGTTTCGCCGCCCGCTCGACGAGCGAGGAGGAAGCGGAGACGTTCTTCGCGGCGCGCCGCCTGGCCTACCCGGCGCTCGAACGCCTCGGCGACACCCTCACCGAAGACGTCTGCGTGCCCAAGGCCGAGGTGCCCGGCATGCTCTCGCGCATCGAGGAGATCGCCGCGAAGCACGACACCGTCATCGCCAACATCGCGCACGCCGGCGATGGCAACCTCCACCCGCTGCTCATCACCGAGCCCGGCGATGACGCCGCCCGCGAACGCGCCCAAGCGGCGTTCGCCGAGATCATCGACGCCGCCCTTGCCGTCGGTGGCACCGTCACCGGCGAGCACGGCGTCGGCCTGCTCAAGATGCCGGGGCTCGAGCAGGAGCAGACGGGTGTCGTCATCGACATGCAGCGCGCGATCAAGCGCGCACTCGACCCGAAGGGCATCTTCAACCCGGGCAAGGTCTTCTCGGCCTGACGGCAAGCCGCGTGCCGGGGGTCACCGCTGGCGCAGCGCGGTCATCTCTCCGACGGCAGGACGTCTCGGCGGGTCACTGAAGCCGAAGCCGCACGCGGTGAGGTCCGTCAGGTTGCCGAGTGGCCGTCCTGTGTAGGTGCCGGAGACGGCCGTGATGACGCGCTCGCCGCGCGCACAGTGGTGCTCGCGGCGGCCGTCGCGTAGGCGTCCGACGGCGTACACCGCGCGAAAGCTCGGCACACCGAGCGACAGGACGCGCAGCATGATCTCGGTGAACCAGGCGAACCCGCGCGTCTCGGTCACGGATGACGGGAGGCGTGAGATGACGGCCCCGCGGCGCGTCGGGCTACCCAGCGTGAGGGTGAGACGTGACAGCGGTGGCCCCTCGACGGGATCGACCTCGACGGCCCATTCCTGCCCCGCCTGCGCGATGCGGACGTCAGCAAGGACGACGTTGTCGATGTCGTGGAGCAGCCGCACGTCGTCGGCGAGGATCTCGCTCTCCACGTAGAGGGTTCGGCAGCCGTCGGCCTCCGCGACGAGCAGGCCGCACCACGAGCCGAACGGTGATTCGTCCCAACACGAGGCGACGAAGCGCTCACCACTCGTCGTGGCGAACGACGCGAGCCGGCCGCGGTAGCGCTCGAGATCCGCGGCGCGGTGACGAGGCAGCGGGATTCGTGATGCGAGTTCACGCATTGGCGCGGCGCCGACGATGGCGCGGCTGGCACGACGGGCACCAGAACAGGTTGCGACCCGCGAACTCCTCGAGCGCAACGGGTGTGCCGCACACCAAACACGGTTGACCGGCCCGGCGGTAGACGTAGACCTCGCCTCCGTGCTTGTCGACGCGCGGCTCGCGCCCCATCGCCTCCGGCGTGTGCTCGGGTCGCACGGTGTCGATTCGACCGTCACGCACACCGAGTGGCATGAGGGCGACGAGGTCGGCCCAGATCGCGTCGAACTCCTCGCACCGTAGGAACTTGCCGGGCATCTTCGGGTCGATGCCGTGACGGAACAGAACCTCGGCTCGGTAGATGTTGCCGACGCCGGGAAACACCTTCTGATCCATGAGGAGCGCCGCGACGGGCGTGCTCGTGCGTCGCACTCGAGCCCAGGCACGTTCGGGGTCGGCGTCACCGCGGAGGGGATCCGCGCCGAGCTTCGACGTGATCGTGTCGACCTCGTCGGGCGTGCGCAGCTCGCAGACGTTGGGCCCCCGCAGATTCATGACGACGCTCCCGCGCGGGTCGCCGTCCGTTGCGGAGACCCCGAGCCGCCACCGGATGGCGCCCGTCGCCGGCACGTCGGCCGGTTCGATTCCCTCGGTGAAGAAGAACTTGCCGAGCAGCCCGAGGTGGATGTTGACGCGCTCGTCCATGCCCTCGAACCCGACGAACATGTGCTTGCCCCACGCCTCGGCCGCGTCGAAGACTCGCCCGTCGATGCGAGCGGCGCTGTCGCTGAATCGGCCCTGCGGCGACGAGGATTCGACGACACGTCCGGAGAACTGGTCGTTGAGCATGCCGGCGATTCGGTGGGTGACGTGACCTTCGGGCATCAGGTGACCTTCCGTGGGCGAGCGGGGCGCGTCATCGCACTCGCCACGCGCCGAGTTCGGGTGGGACGGGGGATCGTTCGGCATCTGTCGTGAAAGCGGGCGCACCGCGGAAGAGCGAGGTGAGTTCGGCGCCCGCCCGGACTCCCGTGGGGAACATGGCGCGAGCCGCGCTTCGTCGAATCGTCGCGACGTCGAGGGACGATTCCGTCCGTGTTGCAGCGAGAACGACATTGCCGAACCGACGGCCCTTGAGCACTTCCTGGGCCCCGACGACGACGGCGTGGGGGAGCCGCACGACGAAGGTTGCCGCGGCTCGGCCGGTCCAGGCGAAGCCCGGCTCGTCGGACAGGTTCGCGAGCAGCACACCGCTCGGCTTGAGCACTCGCGCCACGTCGTCGGCGAACGCTGGGGAGACGAGCTCCGCGGGCACACGCCCGTCCGCAAACGCGTCGAGGACGATGACGTCCGCCGACTCGTCCTTGAGATCGCGCACGCCGGCTGCGCCGTCGACGCCGCGCACACGGATGCGGTGGCTGCGTGGAAGAGGCAGCTCACGGCGCACGGCCTCGGTGAGTTGGGTGTCGGGCTCGAGGACGATCTGCGGTGAGCCGGGGCGCGTGGCTTCGACGTAGCGCGCCAGGGTGAGTCCGGCGCCGCCGACGTGGGTGACCCCGAGCGGTGCGGGAGCCGGCGGCGCGAGAGCGTCGACGAGCATCGCGAAGTGTTGGACGTACTCGAACTCGATGGAGGTCGGGTCGTCCGGGTCGACGTGCGATTGCGGGTGACCGTCGCGCATCACCGTCACGCCGCCGCGATCGTCGCGCACGAACTCGAAGCGTTCGTTCGTCGGTGCGGACGGCGGGGGGTCGGGGGAGGAGCGACGGCGGGCCATGCCCCAACTCTAGGTCGGTGGGCTCGCTGCTTCGTCCTGCGTCGGCTGTGGTGCAGCGCAAGCCTGCCCGCGCGCTACACGGGGCGGGCCTGTCGGAGGGAAGGGGGCGACACCGTTCTAGGATCGACGCCATGCCACCTCGTCGACGTATCGACCCCGCCGCGGGCCGCGAGGCCGTCCTCACCTGGGCGCTCGACCCCGAGGCCGCGACGCGACCCGTCACCGCAACCGCCGTGCGCTACACGCTCGAGGAGCTGGGCATCCAGGCACCCGGGCGCACGGTCGAAGTGCGTGTTCCGCCGTTCGGGGCAGTGCAGTGCGTCGCGGGCCCGGTGCACACGCGAGGCACCCCGCCGAACGTCACCGAGACCGACGCGGCGACGTGGCTACGCCTCGCGACCGGTCGCCTCACGTGGGCCGAGGCTGCCGCAGGCGGGAAGCTGCGCGTCTCCGGTCAGCGCGCGGATGTTTCTGCATATCTGCCGATCGTGCCGGTCATCTGACCGTCCGACGCCCCGTTCACCGCTTCCGCGCGGCTACTGCGTCACATGACGACGCCGCCCGCCCCCAGCAGGGGACGGGCGGCGTCGTTCGTGCGTCGGGTCAGCGCTTCGAGGCGTCCCAGTGGCGGAACATCGCAGCCTTCGCGGCGTCCTCGCTCGTGAACCACACCTCGGCTTCTGTCTGCTCGTAACCCGGGCTGTCGGGCGTGTGGAACAGCATCGAGTCGGCGTTGCCCTTGATCGTGAACTCGGGCGACGGCGCGGAGCCGTCCTCGTTCGGCTCGGCCGAACCCGGGCCGAACGGGCCGTCCTGCTGGCCCGCCGAGCTCGCGTGGTCGGGCTCGCCGTCGTTCGAGTCACCCTCGTCCGTGCCGGCGACGAACGTCTGCTCGTCGGACTCCGACCGCGTCTGTGACTGCGACGACGAAGCCTCGTCGGTGGCGCTCGCGGAGCGGCTCTGCGAGTCGTCCGAGACGTCGGCGGAGACGGAGGACTCGTCGCTGTTCGTCTCCTGGACCTCGCCGATCTTGGCGGGGGCCGCGTTCTCCGGCGTCGTCGGGGCGACACCGCTGTCCTCGACGACGGCACTGTCGGAGGCGGCGAACTCGTCGTCCTCACGCTCGAGCTCGACGTCGCCGGCCGACGGCTCCCCAGTGGCACCGGCGTCAGCCGCGTCGCGGGCCTCGGCCGACTCGGCAGCCGACGTGTCCACGGAGTCGTGCGTGCGTCCGGCTGCGACGGCGGCCGCTGCCGCAGCGCCGCCACTCACACCGGCCGCAGCGACAGCCGCGCCCGAGGCGCCTCGCTCGTCCTTCTCGGACGAAGCATCGGCGTCATCGGCGGGGGTCTCGGAAGCGGCCTCGGTGTCAGCTGCGGAAACCTGCTCCGGCTCGGTTTCGGACGACGTGTCGGCGTCGACCGAAGCTGCGTCGCTCTGGCTCGACTCAGCCGCGGCCTCGGTGCTCTCGGAAACGGGCGCGTCGGTCGTCTCCGCCTTCGGAACCGGGGCGCTGTCGAGCTGGTCGAGCGGCAGGGGCTCGGTGCCCCAGTCGTCGCCACCCGAGCTCGCGGGTGCTGCCGCAGCGGCCGGAGCCGATGCGGAATCGGAGCTCGAAGACGCAGACTCGGTCGAGTCCTCGGACTCACTCTCGGACGCCGCAGCATCCGGTGCACCTGCAGCGTCCGATGCGGGAGCCTCGTCCTCGACGGCATCCGTGGAGGCGTTGGCAGCTGCGTCGCCCGCGGCGGTGTCGTCGGCTGCCGCGCCCTGCGAGGACGTCTCCGGGGAGGCAGCTTCCGTGTCATCCGACGTCGCGTCGCTCGACGGCTGCTCCGACGCCTCAGCGGGCGACTCGGCCGGCTCGGACTGCGCCGCGGGAGCGTTGTCGAGGTCGGCCAGGGCCGGGGGCTCGGTGTTCCAGTCGTCCCCACCCGAACCGCCGGAGCTCGCAGCGGCGGCAGTGGCCGCCGTGGCCGTCGCAGCAGCCGCAGCCGGCGCGACGCTGCTCTTCTCGCCCTCGGACTTCTCGGTCGTTTCCTCAGCGTCGGACTCGTCGCTCGAAGCGGGCTTCGTCTCCTCCGCTGTGGCCTCCTCAGCGGGAGCCTTCGAGTCGGACTCAGCCGACTCGGACGGTGCTTCGCTCGTCGACTGCGTCGAGGTCTCGGCGGACGACGCAGCGGGAGCGCTGTCGAGGTCCTCCAGAGCAGGGGGCTCGGTGGCCCAGTCGTCGCCGCTCGAGGTGGCCGGCGCAGCGGCAGCCGGCTTCTCGTTCGCCACTGACGACTCCGGGGCCTCGCTGGTCTCGGCCTTCGGAGCCTCGGCGTCACTCGGCTCGGAGGGCTTCGTCGCAGCCTTCTCGTCGTTCGCCGACGCGGCCGGAGCGCTGTCGAGGTCCTCGAGAGCCGGCGGCTCGGCGGCCCAGTCGTCGCCACCCGAGCTCGCGGCGGCGGCAGGCGCGACAGTGGGATCCGTGTCGGTAGCCGCCTCCGAGGAAGCCTGCGTCTCCGCGGGCTTGTCCTCGCTCTTGGCTTCGGCAGGGGCCGAGTCGTCGAGAGCCGGGGGCTCCGCATCCCAGTCGTCGCCGGACGCGGCGGGCGCGGGAGCGGCCTTCGTGTCAGCAGCGGCCGAGTCGTCGAGGGCCGGGGGCTCGGCATCCCAGTCGTCGCCCGACGAAGCGGCGGCAGGAGCAGCCTCGGCCTTGCTCTCGGACTTCGGCTCGGCAGCCGACGAGTCGTCGAGAGCCGGGGGAGCAGCGTCCCAGTCGTCGCCGGCAGCAGCCTGCGCGTCGTCGTTCTTCTCGGTGTTGGCCACCGGGGCCGGAGCGGCGTCCCAGTCGTCGGAGCCGGAAGCGTTGTCGTCCTTCGAGGAGGCGGCAGCAGCCGCACCCGCGGCACCGGCAGCGCCGGCCGCGGCGGCGGTCTTCCCCTTGCCATCCTGCTTCTTCGCGTCCTTGCCGGAGGTCTCGTCGACCTCGGCCTTCGCAGGCTCGGCCCTGTCGGCGTCCTGCTCGGCCTTCGAACCGGCCGTCTCGATCTCGTCGGACTCCCCGTCCGTTGCCTCGAGGGTCTCCGGCTCCTCCTCGGAGCCGATCTTGTTCTTGCCGCTCACGCCGTGGATGCCGACAGAGCCACCCTTCTTCGGGTCGCGCATCAGCAGCCATGCGATACCCGCCAAGGCGAGGAGCACGACGAGGAGGATCAGCCACTTCATGGTTCGTCCCATCGATGATTGAGCAATGACATACCTACCGGCACCTTACCGCCGGGTCACTTCGCGTGGCTGGCTCCTCGGCGCAGCCGTTTCCTGGGCGTGACGCGGCTGCAGCGCCCGTGCGCCGCGTTGCTACCGTTGGCATCGTGAGATCACGCAACGCGAAGAAGCCCGCCGCCGTCGCCGACCAGCGTCCGGTGCAGGGCGAGGACGGTATCCCCCTCGCACGGGTGAGCCGTTCGCCGCGCATCCTGCCGTTCGTCCTCACGGGCCTCGTGCTGGGTGTCGTCGTCGGTCTCGTCATCGCCATCACCGGCGGTGAGGGCGGCAACTACACGGAGGGTTCCACCCTCGGTTACTTCGCCCTCCTCTTCGGCGGCATCGGCGCCCTCCTCGGCGGGGTCGGCTTCGCCCTCGCCGACAAGCGCGCGCACCGCTGACGGCATCAGCGCCCCGAACCTTCGAAGTCCTGAGACCGCCGTCTCAGACGCTCGTCCGCACCGGGTAGCCGGCGCGTGAAACAATGACGCGGTGACACGCGGTGACGGAAAACTCACGCACGATCTCCTCCCCGGCGAGAAGGGGCCGCAGGACGCCTGTGGCGTCTTCGGCGTCTGGGCCCCCGGCGAGGACGTCGCGAAGCTGACCTACTACGGGCTGTACGCCCTGCAGCACCGCGGGCAGGAGTCCGCGGGCATCGCCACGAGTGACGGGCGAAGCATCCTCGTCTACAAGGACATGGGCCTCGTCTCCCAGGTCTTCGACGAGACGAACCTCGCCTCCCTCAAGGGCCACCTCGCCATCGGTCACTGCCGCTACTCGACGACCGGCGGTTCGACGTGGGAGAACGCCCAGCCGACGCTCGGTGACACCGCCAAGGGCACCGTCGCGCTCGCGCACAACGGCAACCTCATCAACTCCGCGGAACTGCGCGAGACGCTCGAGGACATCCACGGCGAGCTGGGCAACACCCAGGGCGAACTGCGTCGCGGCAACACCACCGACACGGCCCTCGTGACGACGCTGCTCGGCTCGCACCCCGAACTCTCCCTCGAGGAGACCGCGCTCAGGGTTCTCCCGCAGCTGCGCGGGGCATTCTGCTTCACCTTCATCGACGAGAACACGCTGTACGCCGCGCGCGACCCCCAGGGCATCCGCCCGCTCGTCATCGGTCGCCTCGACCGCGGCTGGGTCGTCGCGAGCGAGACGGCCGCGCTCGACATCGTGGGCGCCAGCTTCGTGCGCGAGGTCAACCCCGGCGAGATGATCGCCATCGACTCCGACGGCCTGCGTTCGACGATGTTCGCCAAGCCCGAGCCGAAGGGCTGCGTCTTCGAGTACGTCTACCTCGCCCGCCCCGACACGACGATCAGCGGTCGTGAGGTCTACGAGAGCCGCGTCGAGATGGGCCGTCAGCTGGCCCGCGAGTTCCCCGTGGACGCCGACATGGTCATGCCGACGCCCGAATCCGGCACGCCGGCGGCCATCGGCTACGCCGAGGAATCCGGCATCCCCTACGGCATGGGCCTCGTGAAGAACGCCTACGTCGGGCGCACCTTCATCGCGCCGAGCCAGACGATCCGTCAGCTCGGCATCCGCCTCAAGCTCAACCCGCTCAAGCCGATCATCAAGGGCAAGCGCCTCGTCGTCGTCGACGACTCGATCGTGCGCGGCAACACCCAGCGTGCGCTCGTGCGGATGCTGCGCGAAGCCGGTGCCCTGGAGGTGCACGTGCGCATCTCCAGCCCGCCCGTGCGCTGGCCCTGCTTCTACGGCATCGACTTCGCCACGCGTGCCGAGCTCATCGCGAACGGTGCCAACGTCGAGGAGATCTGCACGTCGATCGGTGCCGACTCCCTCGGCTACATCAGCCCCGAGGGCATGATGGCGGCCACCCAGCAGGAGCCGGAGAACCTGTGCTCCGCGTGCTTCACCGGCGAATACCCGGTCGAGCTGCCGTCGTCCGACCGCCTCGGCAAGAACCTGCTGGAACTGCAGCTTCCCGTCGAGTTCGCCGGGGCCGACCCCACCGACGTCGGCACGGCCGACCTCGCCCGCACCAACCCCGACGGCGTCTCGCCGCTGGCCGGTGGCGGCGCGGTCGACCCGTCCCGCATCTCGCACTGACCGCCGACACGCCCCCATGAAGGACGAACGACACATGACGCAGAACGAGGCCATCACCTACGCCGGAGCCGGTGTGGACGTCGAAGCCGGTGACAAGGCCGTCGAGCTCATGAAGGAGTCGGTCAAGCGTGCACAGCGCCCCGAGGTCCTCGGCGGCCTGGGCGGGTTCGCCGG
Source organism: Dermacoccus sp. PAMC28757 (assembly GCF_014302635.1). Lineage (NCBI taxonomy): Bacteria > Bacillati > Actinomycetota > Actinomycetes > Micrococcales > Dermacoccaceae > Dermacoccus > Dermacoccus sp. PAMC28757. Next base: position 1,206,901 of record NZ_CP060292.1, read on the forward strand.
GCTGTTCGACGCCTCGGTGCTCGGCGGAATGACGCACCCGATCCTCGCGACGTCGACCGACGGTGTGGGCACGAAGGTGGCCATCGCGCAGGCACTCGACAAGCACGACACGATCGGGTTCGACCTCGTCGGCATGGTCGTCGACGACATCGTCGTGTGCGGCGCGGAACCGCTCTACATGACCGACTACATCGCCACCGGCAAGGTCGTTCCCGAACGCATCGCCGCGATCGTCTCCGGCATCGCTGCCGCGTGCCGCCAGGCCAATGTCGCTCTCATCGGCGGCGAGACGGCCGAACACCCGGGCCTGCTCGCCGAGGACGAGTACGACGTCGCGGGCGCCGCCACCGGCGTCGTCGACAAGAAGGACCTCATCCTGCCCGAGTCCGTGCGTGAGGGTGACGTCGTTCTGGGCCTCGCCTCGAGCGGCATCCACTCGAACGGGTACTCGCTCGTGCGCAAGGTCTTCTCCAGCGCCGGTTGGGGCTACGACAAGAACGTCGAGGAGTTCGGGCGCACGCTGGGGGAGGAACTGCTCGAACCGACGCGCGTGTACGCCGCCGACCTCCTGCGCCTCATCCGCACGGACGGAGTTGACATCCACGCCCTCTCCCACGTCACGGGCGGGGGGCTCGCGGCCAACGTGGCGCGCGTCCTGCCCAAGGGCATGGGTGCGCGCATCGAGCGTGCGACGTGGACGCCGCCCGCGGTCTTCGACGTCGTCCAGCGCGTCGGCAACGTGCCGCAGAGCGACCTCGAGCGCACGCTCAACATGGGTGTCGGCTTCGTGGCCGTGCTGCCCGCGGAGCAGGCCGCCACGGCCGTCGAGGTCTGTGAAGAGATGAACCTGCCGGCGTGGCGCATGGGCGAGATCGTCGCCACCGATCGCCTCGACGCCGCAGAGGCCGAGATCGTCTCGGGCGCCAAGGGCGTCGACGCGGGCGCCTGCCAGATCGTCGGCGACTACGCCTGAGCCCGTCGCGGCCGACGCCGACCTGCCGCTTCCACCGAGGGGCGAAAGCGGACGGCGTCGGACGTGACGAGGGCATGACGAATGCCTCCGACCCCGAAGGGTGGGAGGCATTCGTTCACATCAACTCAGATGCGGGTTGAGCTACGAGAGGTGGACGCTCAACGGTCGCCCGACGCCCACGTGTCGTACTCGTCGTACTCGTCGCCGTCGTTCACTCGGTCAGCCGACGAGTCTCGAGCGTCCGACGTGCTGCGCGAAGCGCGCAGTTCACGCTCCAGCGCCCTCAGGTCGGTGTCCGGAGTCGAGTACTTGAGCTCGCGAGCAACCTTGGTCTGCTTGGCTTTGGCCCGGCCGCGCCCCATGGCGAGACCCCCTCTGTGTTTGCCAGGGCGGCCCCCATCAGTCCATGCACGCGGCATCGACCTCAGGAGGAGGGCCCTGGGGATCCTAAGTTTCTGTCGTGGGGGTAACGCTACCTCAGAACAGGGCCGGAACGCCCATCGGGTCGCCCGTCTAGGACGCGCTCTCACCGCGTCAGCCCGGCGCTGACGCGGTGGTTCGCCCTGCGCGAACGCGCCGGTGGGTCAGCGGGGGTCGTCCTTGGTGCGCTTGCGCATGACGAGGAACGTTCCCGCGACCGCCGCAGCAGCCGCCACGGTGCCTCCGATGACGAACAGGGGTATGTTGTCGCCGGGCTCGTCCGTGGTCGGGGTCGACGGGCCCTTCACCGTCGATGAGGACGCGGGGGAGCTGGGGTCGACGGGCTTGAGGGTGCCCGGCGCCTCGGAGCCGTTGGAGGTGCCCGTCGACGTCGAGGAGTTCGCCGCGCCCTTGAGCGTGAACGAGTACGAACCGCTGATGGGGTGACCGTCGGAGGAGGTGACCCGCCACGTCACGGCGTACGTGCCGTTGCCGGTCGGCTCGAACGGCACCGTCACGCGCTGGCCGTCCGCCTTCGGCGTCCCCTGCTTGGTCTTGCCGTCCGGCCCCTTGACGGCGACCTGGCTGCCCACGTCGAGCACCGGCGCACTGAACGTCAGTGTAAGCCGCTGCGGAGCCGACGTGACGGTGGTGCCGGCGGCCGGCTGAGCACCCGTGAGGGAGTCGTGCGCGGATGCGGCGGGGGCGCACGCGAGAGCGATGAGCGCTGCGGCGCCGGGGATGAGGGCGCGAGAGGTACGTGCGGTCATGCCCCCATTGTGGCGCGGCGGCGCAGAGTGTGGGCTTCCGGGCCTAGTGTTGCGTGTCATGGTGGAGCGCTACACGACGATCGCCCGCGCCGTGCAGGCCGAGATCGAGGCCAAGAGGTCACGTTTCCTGTGCGACCTCGTGCCGGTGGCGAGCGAGGACGAGGCTCGTGCCGTCGTCGAGAGGGCTCGCAAGGAGCACTGGGACGCCCGCCACCACTGCAGCGCGTTCGTGCTCGGGCCGGCCGCCGACATTCGGCGCTCCAACGACGACGGTGAGCCCTCCGGCACGGCAGGTACCCCGATGCTCGACGTGCTCACCGGCGCCGACCTGACGGACGTCGTCGCCGTCGTCACCCGGTGGTTCGGCGGCACGTTGCTCGGCACGGGCGGCCTCGTCAAGGCCTACTCCGACGCCGTGCGGGCGGCGCTCGACGAGGCGCATCTCGTCCACTACGAGCGGCAGGTGCGACTGACCTGCCAGGTGACTCTCGCGGACGTCGGGCGCGTGGAGAACGCGCTGCGCGCGGCGGGTTTCGTCGTCGCCGACGTCGACTACGCCACGCACGCGGCGGCCGGGTGCGCCGGCCTGGAGGTCGCTGCACCGTCGGATGCGCTGGGGCGCGCCGACGCGGCTTTGGCGGAACTCACGTCCGGCGAGGCGGCGTTCGAGCGGGTCGGGCAGACCTGGGCGGCGAAGGGCTGACCAGCGGTCCGCCCGCCCGCGCGGACACCCGAGGGAAGTGCAGGTGAGACGAGGGTGGCGCCTGGCGTCGGCGTGGGAGAAGGTGAAGGCATGAGCACGCCCAAGCTGAGCACCCAAGAAACGTACGATCTCGACCGCGCGCACGTGTTCCACTCGTGGTCCGCGCAGGGATCCCTCGACCCGATGGTCGTCACGCGCGCGCAGGGGACGCGTCTGTGGGACGGCGACGACAACGAGTACCTCGACTTCACCGGCCAACTCGTCTTCACGAACATCGGCCACCAGCATCCGCGCGTGGTCGAGGCGATCCAGGAGCAGGCGGCCACGCTGTGCACCATTGGCCCGAGCAACGCCAACGACCGTCGTTCGCAGCTCGCGTCGATGATCTCCGACCTGCTGCCCGACAACCTCAACAAGGTCTTCTTCACCAACGGTGGCACCGAGGCCAACGAGCACGCCGTGCGCATGGCCCGCGAGTTCACCGGTCGGCGCAAGCTGCTTTCGGCCTACCGCAGCTACCACGGGGCGACGGCGCAGTCGATCCACCTCACCGGTGAGCAGCGCCGCTTCGCCAACGACAAGGGCGCGAGCGAGGTGGTGCACTTCTTCGGGCCGTTCCTCTACCGCAGCGAGTTCTTCGCCGAGAGCCCCGAGCAGGAGTGCGAGCGTGCCCTCGCCCACCTCGAGCGCACCATCCAGATGGAATCGCCCGACGCGTTCGCGGCCCTCGTGCTCGAGCCCGTCATCGGTTCGGCGGGTATCATTCCGCCGCCCGCCGGCTACCTCGAGGGCGTGCGCGAGATCTGTGATCGCTACGGCATCGTCTTCATCGCCGACGAGGTCATGGCCGGCTTCGGTCGTACCGGAAAGTGGTTCGGCCACCAGCACGCCGACGTCGTGCCCGACCTCATCACGTTCGCCAAGGGCGTCAACTCCGGTTACGTGCCGCTCGGCGGCGTCGTCATCAGCGACGCCATTGCCGGGCACTTCGACGAGCGCGCCTACCCGGGCGGCCTGACGTACTCCGGTCACCCGCTCGCCTGCGCTGCCGGCGTCGAGACGATCACCACGATGAAGGACGAGGGCATCGTCGACAGCGCCCGCCGCATCGGCGAGGACGTGCTCGGCCCGGGGCTTGCGAAGCTCGCCGAGACTCACGACATCGTGGGTGACGCTCGTGGCGTGGGGGTCTTCTGGGCCCTGGAGCTCGTCGAGGACGCCGAGACGAAGAAACCCGCCACGGAGGCTGCGGCCACGGTGGCTGCCGCCGCGAAGAAGAACGGCCTGCTCGTGATCGCTGCGGGCAACCGCCTGCACATCGTGCCGCCGTGCACCGTGAGCGACGAGGAGATCTCGACGGCGCTTTCGATTCTCGACGAGGCGCTCGGCTCGCTGAGCTGACGCTCGCTCGATGGTTCTGCGCCGTCTCGTGCCCTTCGGGGTGCGGGGCGGCGCAGTTCGTCGTCCCGGGGGAGCGTCGAGCGTGGAGAGGCCGTCGGGCAAGACCTTGGAGACACGGAGAAGCCCCCGAGTGTGAACTCGGGGGCTTCCTCGGTGGAGCGTGGCCAGAGACGGGGTCGAACCGCCGACCTAGCGATTTTCAGTCGCTCGCTCTACCAACTGAGCTATCTGGCCCTTGGGAAAGGGATGGCGACCCCGACGGGACTCGAACCCGCGACCTCCGCCGTGACAGGGCGGCGCGCTAACCAACTGCGCTACGGGGCCTTGAAATAAGGCCGATTTGTGCTGGTATCCCCAACGGGATTCGAACCCGTGCCGCTGCCGTGAAAGGGCAGTGTCCTAGGCCGCTAGACGATGGGGACATGCGCAAATCATCGAGCTTTGCTTTGCGATCTTCACCTCTCGGCGCCGCTCGAACTTGCGTAACTCTAGTACACGTCTCGGGGGCATTGCAAAACGGCCCGATCTGCCCGGAATCTCAGGGAATCTCCTTGCGAGCGAACGCCCGGACGCGGTCGGCCGGCCACGTCGTGATGACCCGTTCCAGGGGCACGTCGAGCCGCTCGATGCGTTCGGCGCCATAGGCGAGGAAGTCGAGCTGGCCGGGGGCGTGGGCGTCGGAGTCGAGCGAGAAGTAGCACCCGGCGTCGAGAGCCTCACGGATGAGGTCGTCCGGCGGGTCGCAGCGTTCGGGGCGCGCGTTGATCTCGACGGCGACACGGTGCTCGGCGCACGCCGCAAAGACCGCCTTCGAATCGAACGTCGACGGCGGCCTCGTGCCGCGCTCGCCCTCCACGAGGCGGCCCGTGCAGTGCCCGAGGATCGTCGTCGCGGGGTTCTCGATCGCCCCGAGCATCCGCTTCGTCATGGCTGCCGGGCCGGAGCGCAGCTTGGAGTGCACGGACGCGACACGAACGTCGAGCTTGGCGAGCATCTCGTCGCTCTGGTCGAGGCTGCCGTCGTCCTTGATGTCCACCTCGATGCCCTTGAGCAGTTCGAAGTCGGTTCCGGTGGAGGCCACAGCGTCGTTGAGGGCTTCGATGACGCCGAGCTGCTTCGTGAGGCGTTCGGCCGACAGGCCGTTCGCGACGCGCAGCGAGGGCGAGTGGTCGGTGAGCACGAGGTACTCGCGTCCGAGGCCGATGGCGGCCATGACCATCTCGTCGATGGGGGAGCCACCGTCACTCCAGTCGGAGTGGCTGTGGCAATCGCCCCGCACGGCCTTCATGACGTCCTGCCCGCCCTCGACGAGGAACTCCGGGCTCGACTCCTCCAAGGTGGCGAGGTACTCGGGCGTCTCGCCGTCGAGTGCCTGCGTGATGACGGCGAGCGTCGTCTTGCCGATACCGGAAACGTCGCCGAGCGTGCCCCCTGCGTGTCGGGCGCGCACCTCGTCGTCCGACAGCTTCGCGAGGGCGCGTGAAGCCCCTCGGAAGGCCTTGACGCGGTACGTTCCGGCGCGTCGGCGCTCGAGGAGGAAGGCGATGCGATCGAGCGCCTCACGGGGGGTGGGCACGGTGTCCATGCGAGTGAGCCTACGTGGGGTGCAAGCCCCCGCCGGGTCGTCTGCCTCGGCGTGGCGGGCCACTCACGCTCGGGCAGGCACAATGGGTGCGTGAGATCGTGGTCGCTCGTCATCGTCATCGTCGTGCTCTGCGCGCTCGTCGTGTACCTGCGCAGCAAGATGCGCGAGGGCGTGACCCGCTGGGCTGCCGAGCGCCTCGGCGGGGGAGCAGCACGCGCTCGCGCGAAGGCACTGCTGTGGTACGGATCGGCCACCGCGGCCGCGCTCGCTCTCCTCGTCGGCGGATACCTGGCGGCGCGCGCCGGAGGCTCCGTGGCGTACCTGCGGTTCGTCGCCGCGTTCCTCGTCTTCGTGCTCTTCGTTCCGGTGGCGACGCTCGGCGCGCCGAAGCTCACCAAGTGGCAGAAGAACTTCGGGCGACGCCTGCACGAGGCAGGCGCCGCCCGAGATGCCGCAGAGGCGTTCGCGCGCGTGGCGCGAGTCTTCTCAGTGGTCGGTGTTCTGTGCGGCGTCGGCGCCGTTCTCCTGGTCGCTCACCACACGCCGTGACGGGTCGCCCGCCTCGATCTGGGTGGACTGCGACGTGGAGCGCTGCTCGTTCGAGCCGAGCGGGTTCGCGAGCGTCGACTCGAGGGCGGGCTTCGGCATGGCCTTGTCCTGAAGCTTCGCCGTCGAGTTCTGGATCGCCTTCGTCACCCACGGCCCGGCGAGGCTGACGACGGCCGCGCCGGCCGCCATCCACAGGCGCGGGTTACGCACGCCGCGCTTGACGAGCATCTTCTCGACGGTCTTGTCGACGCGCAGCGCGAGGCCGGACGTCACGAGCGCCATGCCGGCCGACGAGGCCGAGACGAGGTTGGCGCCTGCGCGCGAGGCGGGGCGGCCGTCGACGAGGTTGATCGTGTCGTCGGTCTTGCCGGCGATCTGGGATCGCGCCGGGCGACGGTCACCCGCGACGGCGGCACCTACGGCCGTCAGGGTGTTCGACATCGCGAGGCCGCGACGCACCCAGCGGGGGAAGCGGGCGGGCCGGATGTAGGTCGTCGCCGCAGCAGTGAGAGCCGTGACGGCGGCTTGGCCGAACTGGGATTCGAGTGCGGGCACGGAGAATCGAGGCATGGTGTCAGCCTAGTTCGCGCGAGTGCCCGCGCAAGCGTCAGTTGGCGTGCGTGGTGCGTGAGAGGAGGCGCTTCGCCCCGACGGCGAGGACGAACGCGAGCGTGGTGGCGGCGAGCGTCACCTTGAACGCGGGGGCGACGCCGCCTTCGTCGACGAGGCGACCGGCGAGGGCGGCGCCTGTCGCGTAACCGAGACCGGTGGCGCCGGCGAGCAGCGTCATCGCCGTAGCTGTGCGCGAACGGTGCGTGATGAGTTCGCCGAGCGTGAAGGTCGTGATCATGTACGGCGCGATGGCGAAACCGAGGATGACGAGCTCTGCGGCGAGCAGCGTGAGGTTGTCGACGGCGAGCAGCGGCAGGGAAAGAATCCACATCGCCGTGGCGAACAGGAGCAGACGCTTGGGGTGGTTCGGCGCCTTCGTCAGGCGGCCGAGGGCGATTCCGGCGCTCACCGAACCGATGCCGAGCAGCGCGTGGAACAGACCCGAGCTCTCGGGGTGCCCGGCGAGTTGCGTGAGCAGCGTCGTGCCCGTCTGGATCGAGCCGAACAGGTTGCCGATGAAGAACTGCGCGGCGACGAGGACGGTGAACGCCGCGGTCCACAGCGGTGCCTTCGACGTGCCGACGGGCGTCGGCGCGAAGCGGCTGCTCGGGTGGCGGGCGAACTGGATGCCGAAGAGGCCGAGCAGCACGGCGGCTGCGAGGAGCGGCGCCCACGTGCCGAGAGCTGCCGCGGCGGCGCCGACGAGCACCGGTCCGACGACGAAGGACGCCTCGTCGGCTGCACCCTCGTAGGAGAAGGCGGTGCCGACGAGCCGGTCGTCGGCCTTGCGACCGACGATGATGGGGCGCCACCGCACACGGGCCAACTGGCCGACCTGCGGCAGGACGAACCCGGTGAGGGCAGCGACGACGGCAGTGGCGACCCAGTGAAGGTCGAAGTAGCGCGTGGCCACGGTGGCGAACAGGCCGATCGTGCCCGCCACGCACTGGAACATGAGGACGCGCGACTGGCCGTGACGGTCGGTGAGCGACCCGAACCAAGGGGCGCCGACCGCGTTGCAGACGGCGAGCGCGCCCGCGCAGATTCCGGCCTGGGTGTAGGACTTCGTCGTCGTCGCGACGAGCAGCAGCGTGCCGAGCTGGGACATGGCCAGGGGCAGGCGTGCGATGAAGGCGACGACGATGTAGCGGTACCCGGTCAGCCCGAATAGCCCTGAATAACCCACTGCCGTACTCACCGCGCAAGTGTACGGGCGCGGACGACGGGGGCCGTCACCGTCGGGTTGCGTGACGTGTGAGCGTCGGCCCGTTCTGTGACCGGCGCAGCTCACGTAGTGGGCCAACGCTCACAGGGTGGGCCGGGGTGCGAGATACGGTCGCAGGGTGAGTGCCGGAGTGAGAATCGCTGTCGTGGCGCTGGTAGCCCACGACCGCGTGCTTCTTGTGCATCGCCATCCGAGTCGTCAAAACTTCCCCGACCTTTGGGATCTGCCGGGTGGTCACGTCGAGGACGGCGAGGACTGGTCGGACGCTGCTGCGCGCGAGTGCCTCGAAGAACTCGGGGTAGGGGTGAAGAACCTGCTGCAGGTTCCTGTCGGACTCGCCATTCCTGGGGTGGACGCACGGGCATTCGTCACCAGCTGTTGGTCGGGTTCTCCCGCGAATCTCGAGCCTGACGAGCACGCTGACCTGGGGTGGTTCACCGCGGAGGAACTCGTCGGGCTGACGATGGTCCACCCCTCGACGCGTGCCGCCGTCGAAGGAGCGCTCGAGTTGGGGATTAGCTGCTGAGCTTCGCAACTCGCACGATGGCGAATCCGAACCGCGCTCCCCGTTACGTCGCGCCAGGAGGGGTGGTTTCTTCCCTTCTTGCGTCGAAACGGCGGCCTTGGGCACAGGAAGGGAAGAAATCGTCCCTTCGCGTGCGGACGTTCTCGCTCAGCGCGGCGAACCCCACTGATCGCCGAGGCCGCGCTGCTCGTTCGGAGGCGGGGCGTAGGCACCCTGGTGCGGCGGAACGTCGTTTCGCTGGGGTGGGTAGTTTGGCCCGCCCTGCGCGCCGTCCCAGGCCTGACGCTGCTCGGGTGTTTCCCACCCGCGCTCCTCCGGCGTGCCCTGCGACATCCGGAGGTGACCGATGTTCGGCGGCACGGGGCTCGCGTTGATCTGCTCGACGTAGCGCTTCGCCGCGCCCCATCCGGCGATGGACTCGTCGTGACGACGGTCGTCCACCGTCACCCGGACCGGCACGCGCGCTCCGCCGAGGCTGCGCACGAGCAATACCGGCAGCGCGAAGATCCACTGCAGCAGGCACTCCGCGAGGAAGAACGGCAGGATGAGCAGCGCTGGCACGAGCCAGGGCAGCACGAGTATGAACATGAAGCAGCCAATGGCGGCCGAGATCGGGTCGTCGCCGCCACCGTGATTGTCCGTCGGCACACGGTCCCACAGCCTCGCGTTGACAGCGCGCGTTCGGCTGCGCCACGGCAGCCACAGCCGGCGTGCCTTGTGCCTCTGAGCCACGTCGTCCCTCCCTGTCATCGAGCACGAGCAACCTGGTGTGGCCCTCGCGATCTGGTTCAGCCTAGGTCCGACGCAGCCGAACGCTCGTCGGCTCCACGATGTGGTGGGCGTCCCCGACCGCGTCGGCCCCGGGCCGGCTGAAATGCTCGCGCGGCGTGCGCGGTGGCGGGGCTACGCTCGAGGCCGTGCTTCTTCGCCTTCTGCGCGAGCGCCTCGCGCCCTACCGTGGCCTGCTCGCGGGCATCGTCGTCGTTCAGCTCGTCAGCGTCCTGACGTCGCTGTACCTGCCGAACCTCAACGCCGACATCATCGACCGCGGCGTCGTCACCGGCGACACCGACTACATCTGGCGCACCGGCGGATGGATGCTGCTCGTCAGCTTCGTCTCCGTCATCGCCTCGATCAGCGCGGCCTGGTTCGCCTCGCGCACGGCCATGAGCGTCGGGCGCGACCTGCGCAGCCGCGTGTTCCACACCGTGCTCGGGTTCTCCTCACGCGAGGTCGGCCAGTTCGGCGCTCCGTCGCTCATCACGCGCTCGACGAACGACGTGCAGCAGGTGCAGATGCTCGTACTCATGGCCTGCAACCTCATGGTCATGGCGCCGATCATGATGATCGGCGGCATCTCGATGGCGCTACGTCAGGACGTCGGGCTGTCGTGGCTCGTCGTCGTGGCCGTGCCCACCCTCGCCGTGCTCATCGGGCTCATCGTCGTGCGCATGGTGCCGGGCTTCCGACTCGTGCAGGAGCGCCTCGACGTCGTCAACCGCGTCATGCGAGAGCACCTCTCGGGCATCCGGGTCATCCGTGCCTTCGTGCGGGAGCCGCACGAGCTCGAGCGCTTCGGGGAAGCGAACGACAACCTGGCCCGCACGAGCCTGCGCGTCGGCAACCTCATGGCGCTCATGTTCCCGTCGGTCTTCCTCGTCATGAACGTCTCGACCGTCGCCATCTGGTGGTTCGGCGGGCACCGCGTCGCCGCCGGCGACATGCAGATCGGCGCGCTCACCGCGTACATGACCTATCTCATCCAGATCCTCATGGCCGTCATGATGGCGACGTTCATGTTCGTCATGATCCCCCGCGCCTCCGTGGCCGCGGAGCGCATCGGCGAGGTGCTCGGGACGTCGCCGTCGGTGGTGCCACCCGCCGACCCGCAGCGCCCGACCGAGAGCCATGGCGTTGTCGAACTCGACGGCGCGACGATGCGCTACCCCGGCGCCGACGCGCCGGTGCTGCGCGGCATCACCTTGCGCGCCGAGCCCGGAACGACGGTCGCGATCGTCGGCTCGACCGGTTCCGGCAAGTCGACCCTGCTCTCCCTCGTGGCCCGCCTCATCGACGTGACGGACGGGGCGGTGCGCATCGACGGCGTCGACGTGCGCGACCTCGACCCCCAGGCCCTGTGGGGCCGCATCGGCATCGTGCCGCAGCAGGCCTACCTCTTCAGCGGCACCGTCGCGACGAACCTGCGCTACGGCAACCCGGACGCGACCGACGACGAGCTGTGGCAGGCCCTCGAGATAGCCCAGGCGCGTGACTTCGTCGAACGCATGGACGGCGGCCTCGACGCCGCGATCGACCAGGGCGGCACGAACGTCTCGGGCGGCCAGCGTCAGCGCCTGTGCATCGCCCGCGCGCTCGTCGCGTCGGCGAACATCTACCTCTTCGACGACTCCTTCTCCGCACTCGACGTCGCCACGGACCGGCGCCTGCGCGAGGCCCTCGCACCCCACGTGCGGCACGCGACGGTCTTCGTCGTCGCGCAGCGCATCTCGAGCATCCGTGACGCCGACCAGATCCTCGTCCTCGAGGACGGCGCCGCCGTCGGGTTGGGTACTCATCACGAGTTGCTCGAGAGCTGCCCGGAGTACCGGGAGATCGTCGAATCCCAGCTCGGTTCGCGGGACGCGGCATGAGCGCCCCGGCAGGACGCGGCGCCCCCGCGAACGCGCAGCGCGGCCCGGGCCACGGCCCCGGCGCCGGAATGGCACCCGCGGCCAAGACGATGGACTTCAAGGGCTCGTCCCTGCGCCTGCTCGGTTTGCTGCGTCCGCACCGCCTCAAGGTGATCGCGGTGCTCGTGCTCAGTGTCGCCTCCGTTGCGATGAATGTGCTCGGCCCCCGCATCCTCGGCAAGGCCGTCGACGCGATCTTCTCCGGCTCGGTTGCGATGCGCCTGCCCACCGGGCAGACCAAGGAACAGGTCGTCGCCGGGCTGCGGGCCTCCGGCAACACGAAGTTCGCCGAGATGGTCAGCGCCATGGATCTCGTGCCGGGTCAGGGCATCGACTTCGGTCACGTGGGTCGGATCCTGCTCGCCGTCCTCGGCCTGTACATCGCGGCATCGCTGTTCCAGGTCGTCCAGGCGCGGCTGCTCAACTCGCTCGTGCAGCAGACGATGAAGAAGCTGCGCGCCGACGTCGACGCCAAGCTGACGCGCGTACCGCTCGCCTACGTCGACGGCCGCCCGCGCGGTGAACTCCTCTCGCGCGTGACGAACGACATCGACAACGTCGGTCAGTCGATGCAGCAGACGATGAGCCAGCTGCTCGTCTCGATCTGCACCGTCTTCGGTGTCGTCGTCATGATGTTCACCGTCTCATGGATGCTGACGCTCATCGCGCTGCTCACCATCCCGCTCGTCATGCTCGTGGCGAGCCGCATCATGAAGAAGTCGCAAGGTCACTTCATCGCGCAGTGGCAGCACACGGGTGAACTCAACGGTCAGATCGAGGAGGCCTTCAGCGCGCACGCCCTCGTCAAGGTGTTCGGCCGCGGCCCGCAGGTCGAGGCGGCCTTTGACGATCGCAACGAGAAGCTCACCGACGTCAGCCGACGGGCGCAGTTCCTCTCCGGTCTCATGATGCCGATCATGATGTTCGTCGGGAACCTGCAGTACGTCGTCATCTGTGTCGTCGGTGGCCTGCGCGTGGCGTCGGGGCAGATGACGCTCGGTGACGTCACCGCGTTCGTCCAGTACTCGCGCCAGTTCACGCAGCCGGTGACGCAGATCGCGTCGATGGTCAACCTCCTGCAGTCCGGCGTGGCCAGCGCCGAGCGTGTCTTCGAGGTGCTCGACGCGCCCGAGGAATCACGCGATGAGCCGGGCAACCTGTCGCGCCCGACGCAGGGGCGCGTCGCCTTCGACGGCGTCGCGTTCGGCTACACGCCCGAGCGGCGCCTCATCGACGGTCTCGACCTGACCGTGGAGCCGGGCCAGACCGTCGCGATCGTCGGTCCCACCGGCGCGGGCAAGACGACGCTCGTCAACCTGCTCATGCGCTTCTACGAGATCGACGCCGGCCGCATCACGCTCGACGGCGTCGACATCCGCGACGTGCCGCGCCGCGAACTGCGTGAGCGCCTCGGCATGGTGCTGCAGGACAGCTGGGTCTTCCACGGCACGATCCGCGACAACCTGCGCTACGGCAACCTCGACGCCACTGACGACCAGCTCCGGGCGGCGGCCGAGGGCACCTTCGTCGACCGATTCGTGCGGTCGCTGCCCGACGGCTACGACACGATCATCAGCGACGACGGCGCCAGCCTCTCCAGCGGCGAGCGTCAGCTCATCACGATCGCGCGGGCGTTCCTCGCCGAGCCGGACGTGCTCATCCTCGACGAGGCCACGTCGTCGGTCGACACGCGCACCGAGGTGATGCTGCAGCAGGCCATGGCGGCGCTGCGCAGCGACCGCACGAGCTTCGTCATCGCCCACCGCCTCTCCACGATCCGCGACGCCGACGTCATCCTCGTCATGGAGGACGGCGACATCGTCGAGATGGGCGATCACGACGCGCTCATCGCGGCCAAAGGTGCCTTCTGGCGCCTGTACGAGGCGCAGTTCGCAGCGCCCATCGAGGAGGCTTGAGCTCTCGTCAGTTCGGCGCGAAATCCCACGCCCCGCGCGTGTACTGCTCGGGGTAGGGCGCGTCGCGCCAGGTGACGCCGAGCTCCGACGCTGCGCGCAGCGGCCAGTACGGCTCGCGCAGGGCGGCGCGGCCGAGCAGGACCGCGTCGGCGTGGCCCTCGGTGAGAATTGCCTCAGCTTGCGCCGGCTCGGTGATGAGGCCGACTGCGCCCGTCGCCACCCCGGAGCGTTCGCGGATGGCCTGCGCGAAAGGCACCTGGTAGTTCTTCTCCGCCGGGATGTCGGCGATGACGTTGCCACCGGAGCTGACGTCGACGAGGTCGACGCCGATCTCCTTGAGAAGCGTTGCGAGCCGCACGGATTCGTCGACGTTCCAGCCCGTGTCGGCCCAGTCCGTGGCCGAGATGCGCACGAAGAGCGGCTTGCTCGCCGGCCAGATCTCGCGCACCTCACGGGTGACGCGCAGCAGCAACCGGGCGCGGTTCTCGAACGACCCGCCGTACTCGTCGTCGCGGCGGTTGGACGCGGGGGAGAGGAACTCGTGCAGCAGGTACCCGTGCGCCGCGTGGATCTCGACGACGTCGAAGCCCGCCTCGTCCGCCCGCGCCGCAGCGTCGACGAAGGCATCGACGACATCGTCGATCTCCTCGAGTGTCATGGCGCGCGGTTCGGCAAGGGTGTCGAAGGCGATGGCCGACGGAGCGAGCGTCGGCCAGCCGGCGTCCGATTCGGGAACGCTTCCGTTCGCCATCCCGGCGAACGGGGGGTAAGTGGAGGCCTTGCGTCCGGCGTGTGCGAGTTGGATGCCCATCTTCGCGCCGTGACTGTGGACGACGTCGACGACGCGTCGCCAGCCGGCGACCTGATCGTGGTTCCAGATGCCCGCGTCTCGGGGGCTGATGCGGCCTTCAGGCGCGACAGCGCTCGCTTCCGCGATGAGCAGTCCGAACCCGCCGACCGCGCGCGTCGCGTGGTGGACGAAATGCCAGGCGGTGGGGATGCCGTCGCCGGCGTCGCAGCTGTACTGGCACATGGGTGCGAGCCAGATGCGGTTGGGGAAGGTGACGTCGCGCAGGGTCAGGGGCTCGAAGATGTGCGGCAAGGTCTCGCCTTTCGTGTGGGGTGTCATCCGGCCAACGTCGCCGAGGGGCGCTCGCATTCCACGTCCCGGCGCCAGCGGGCGAGGAACGCTGCGCCGGCGGCGTCGTTCGTCAGGTCGTCGGGCGCGACCTCGACGGGGTAGTCGCGCTCGAGGCGGCCGTCGGCCGGGCGCACGTCACCGTGGCGCACGACGAAACCGCGCTCGTGGAGCCGGTCGGCCATGGCGTAGTCGCTGCGTGAATCCCCGAGCGTGCGCCACTCCCGCGGTGTGATGCCGAGTCCGGCGAGGTAGGCGACGGCCTTGTCAGCGCCGACCTGCTTGCCCGTGCCGATGTGTTCGACGTCGGTGGAGATGATCGTCGGGTCGATGCGCAACGCGACGTCGTCACTGTCGTTGAGCGCCGTGCGGTCCTCCCATGCGACGCCGATCTCCTGCTCGGCGAGGAAATCCCAGATGCGCTGCTCGATCTCGTGCTGCCGGCGCCCGTAGGTCTCGAGGTCGATCCCGTGCAGCGCCTCGAAGCTGACCATCGCCTTCTTCGTCGCGTCGAAGAACATCGCGTCCTCGAAGTCGGGGGCAATGCTGCGGCAGAACTCGACGAGCCCCGTTGGCACGCGCAGACGCTCGTCGACCTCGAGATCGTCGCCCGCGCCGTCGAGGTGCTCGGGCTTCGGCACGAACCACGTCGAGCCCTTCTCGCACACGGCGAGGACGACGGCGTCGTCAGGCAGTCCGGCTGCGACGAGCGACGGCATGACGGTGCGCGCGACGAAGACGTCGGAACGGCCCGTGTTGAACACGAGCGGGACGCCCGCCCGGGCCATCGCGACGAGATCGGCGGCGATGGAATCGATCGCGAGGGTGCGCGTCACCGGGCTCGCGACGGGGCCGTCGACGTCGAGCAGGAGCGCGTAGAGGGGCTTGGAGGTCATGGATGCAGTCTGGCACCACGCACTGGCAGGGCATCACGCCCCACAGGTTCGGTTAATGGTGATTAACTGGATTCGGATGTGAGGTGGATCTCACGGCCACATGGTCCCGTGCCGCCCGAAGTCTTCGAGTGCAGGAGGAGAAGTGGACAAAGTCGTGGCGTCTGCCGCGGAAGCGGTCGCGGACATCGGGGACGGTGCGTCGCTCGCCGTCGGAGGATTCGGCCTGTGCGGCATCCCGAGCGTGCTGATCGGCGAGCTGCACAAGCTCGGTTCCAAGGATCTCGCGGTCGTCTCGAACAACTGCGGCGTCGACGACTGGGGCCTCGGGGTTCTACTGCGCGATAAGCGCCTGCGTCTCGTCACCGCCTCCTACGTCGGCGAGAACAAGGAGTTCGCGCGCCAGTACCTCGAGGGCGAACTCGAGGTTCATCTGACGCCACAGGGAACGCTGGCGGAGAAGCTGCGCGCCGGCGGCGCCGGTATCCCGGCGTTCTTCACGGCCACGGGCGTCGGCACGCAGGTGGCTGACGGCGGCATGCCGTGGAAGTACGGCGCTGACGGCCAGGTGGAGAAGGAGTCGGAGCCCAAGGAGACGCGCACCTTCGGCGAGGGTGACGACGCCAAGGACTACGTGCTCGAGGAGAGCATCGTCACGGACTTCGCGCTCGTGCACGCGGCCAAGGGTGACCGGCACGGCAACCTCGTCTTCAACCTCTCCGCGCGCAACTTCAACCCCTTGTGCGCGATGGCCGGCAAGACGGTCATCGCCGAAGTGGAGGAGCTCGTCGAACCCGGCGACATCCACCCCGACGAGGTGCACCTGCCGGGCATCTACGTGCAGCGGGTGGTGGAGCTGACGAAGGAGCAGTCCGGAGACAAGCGGATCGAGAAGCGCACGACCCGCGAAGCGGAAGGTGCGGCGAAATGATGTGGCGAGAGCTCGCGGGGCGGGCGTTCGACCAGGGGTGCGAGAAGCGTCCGACCCGTGACGCGGAAGGCGGTAACTGACATGGCGTGGACACGTGAGCAGATGGCGGCGCGCGCTGCGGCGGAGCTGGAGGACGGCGACTACGTCAACCTCGGCATCGGCCTGCCGACGCTCGTGCCGAACTATGTCGACGACGACGTCGAGCTGGTGCTGCAGTCGGAGAACGGCCTGCTCGGCGTGGGTGCGTACCCGAGCGACGACACGGTCGACCCCGACCTCATCAACGCGGGCAAGGAGACGGTGACCCTGCGTCGTGGCGCGTCGATCTTCGACTCTGCGACGTCGTTCGGCATGATCCGCGGCGGCAAGGTGGATGCGGCCATCCTGGGCGCGATGCAGGTGTCGACGAACGGTGACATCGCGAACTGGATGATCCCCGGCAAGATGGTCAAGGGCATGGGCGGCGCGATGGATCTCGTGCACGGTGCCAAGAAGGTCGTCGTCCTCATGGAGCACTGCGCGAAGGACGGTTCGCCGAAGATCCTGCCCGAGTGCACGCTGCCGATCACGGGCCTCGCCGTCGTCGAGCGCATCATCACGGACCTGGCCGTCATCGACGTGACGGACGATGGGCTCGTGTGTATCGAGCTGGCCCCCGACGTCACCTTCGACGAGGTCGTCGAGAAGACGGGCGCGCCGCTCAGCGCCGGGGCGGGCATCGCCTGACGTTTCGCGGCCCCGCCCGGGTTTTCCTGCGTGCCAACGATGTAGCGTGAAACCAGGAGGTGTTCGTTCATGGGAACGTGGAATTACGTGGTGAACCAGCAGCAGTTCACCGACCAGTACGGAGAGGGTGCCGCGGTGCGGTACGCCGAGGTCATCGGAGACATTGCCGCGCGGATGACACCGGGTGATCGTGAGGGTGCTCTGGAGATCGTCAACGCGGCGTTCGACGAGCACGGTTTCGACATGCCGGAGATGATGCGCGACAAGATCGCCGAGAACCTGACGCTGGCGGAGCACGACCGCGTCGTCATCAGCGACGAGTTCGACAACGTCATCGCCGAGCACTCGCTGCCGAGTGACCGCGAAGCCCTCGACGAGGAGGACCGTCCTCACATCGATCCGGAGAACGACTCGCGCCCGACGTACAGCTGACGTCGGTCAACGCCTGACTGCGGAGCACCCACGCCGGGTGCTCCGCAGTCGCGCGTTCCGGTCGGTCGTTGCGCGAGCCGCACGCAACGACGACGCGGTGGGGCGTTGTGCGCGGGTGTGGCCCGTCGGGCTAGGCTGGCCCACGCGCTGCGCGAACTCGCCGGCGCCAGGGCCTTTAGCTCAATTGGCAGAGCTGCGGACTTTTAATCCGTAGGTTGTGGGTTCGAGCCCCACAGGGCCCACCGACCTGACAGAGTCGATGGATCAGATTCATCGACACCGACGAGACCGCGAGCCTCGGCAGCGGTGGGGTCGTGGGTGCCGAACACATTGGGGGCACGATGACTCATCTCGAGTGCTGTGGGCACATTTCACGCCGTACCCTGCTCGCGGCAGGCGCGGGGGCGGGGCTGCTGGGGGTGGCAGGATCGTCACCTGTCTCGGCGGCAACCGGTGACTCCAAGTTGCCGAACAAGGGCGACTCCCGGTACTCGGTGAGTCACTACTCCATCGGTGACACCGTTCGCACCGGCGCCAACGGCACACATGCCCGGGTCTACGGAGCGACGACGATGACGTGTCGTGCCGAGGTCGCGACGACATCACTCCTCATCGACTTCGCGCTCGTACCGAAGAGCGTCACCGTGAACGGTGTGAGCAAGCCGTTCAAGGCGGCCGAAACGCGGTATCAGTGGTCGATCACGGGCGTTTCTCTGGCGAAGGGGCAGTCGTTCACGCTCCAGGTCAGGTACGACGACATCCCCTGGAACCGGGTTCTCCTCAACCGAGGCACCCGTGGCGTCATCGAGAACGGCACCGTGACGACGTTCTCCGGTGAGCCCGAGGTGGCCGTGTTCTGGTACCCGAGCAACGACCGCATCGACAACAAGGCCACGTACGCGAACAGCATCTCGACGCAGAAGGCCAACCAGATCATCGCCTACGGCGCGCCTGCCCCGCACACCTTCGGCGACGGCAGCATGGTCAACACGCGCATCGTCATTCCGGAGCGGGTCTCGTCCTACAACCCCGGGCTCACCGTCGGGCCGGGTCTCGCCGTGAAGCGCGGCAAGCTCACCGCGGCAGGCGTGAGCGTCCCGTACCTGTACGCGGGCATGGCGAGCGTCCCGGCCAACCTCGTCACCCACACCGCGAAGTCGCTCGACTACTTCGCCCGGTTGTACGGCCCGTACCCGTTCTCGCAGTCCGGTGGGCTGACGCTGACGAATTTCCCCGTCGGTGGCCAGGAGCAGGTCGGTCTCGTCCAGTACAAGCGTTCGCTCGTCGACGGTTCTCCGAGCTTCATCGCGCACGAGAACGCGCACATGTGGTTCGGCAACTCCGTGACGGCCAAGGACTGGCGTGACGTCATGTTCATCCACGAAGGTCTCGCCGTCCTGCTGCAGAACGACTACGCACGTCACGCGGGCATCGCGGGGGCCTACACGCCCGTGAAGTCGACGCTCGCGGGAAGCAGCGGGCCGGAGTACCTCGCGACGAGCCGCTACAACTACGTCTACGGTGCGCAACGCGCCATCCGCTACGCCATGGACCGCTCGTACCTGCGCGAGAACGCGCCGCGTCACACGGCGTTCCTCAAGGAGCTCGCCACGACGTATCGCCACGCGAACATCACGCGTGGGCAGTACAAGGCGTTGGCGCAGAAGCACTCGCCCGTCAGCCTCGCGTCGGTGTGGGCGGACTACGGAATCAGCGGTTAGCTCGGGTTGGGGGGGCGCGCTCGTTCAACCCGCAGGCACGATCAGTCGTCCGCGGGGGAGCGCTCTGCCCACGTTTGCGGTCGCAGGTCGAGTCGGCGAAGCAGCTGTGCGTTGAGCGCCACGACGACCGTCGAGGCAGACATGAGGACGGCACCGACGCTCATCGGCAGCACGAACCCGACGGGTGCGAGCACGCCCGCGGCCAGTGGCACCGACACGAGGTTGTAGCCGGCGGCCCACCACAGGTTCTGCTTCATCTTGCGGTACGTCGCGCGCGACAGCTCGATGACCGAGAGCACCGAACGCGGGTCGGAACTCGCGAGCACGACGCCCGCCGACCCGATCGCCACGTCCGTTCCCGCGCCGATCGCGATGCCCACGTCGGCCTGCGCGAGAGCCGGTGCGTCGTTGACGCCGTCGCCGACCATGGCCACCTTCCGCCCCTCGCCCTGGAGTTCGCTGACCTTCGCAGCCTTGTCCTCGGGGCGTACGCCGGCAAAGACACGGTCAATACCGAGCTCGTCCGCCACGTGGTGCGCGACGGCCTCGGCGTCACCGGTGATCATGACGACCTGCGCGCCTCGAGCGTGAAGGGCGTCAATCGCATCCCGGGATTCCGGACGCACGGCGTCGGCCAACTTCAGGGCGCCGATGACTTCGCCGCCTGCGAGGACGTGGAGGATGATCGCGCCCTCGGTACGCCACTCGTCGGCGACGGGTAATTCGCGGGCGTCCTGCTGTTCGAGGAGGTGCGGTCCGCCCACCTCGACAACGGTGCCGTCGATGTCCGCGCGTACTCCGACGGCCGGTGACGAGGTGAAGTCGCCGCCGCGCGGAACGTCGAGCCCGCGGTCGTCGGCCGCTGCGACGATGGCCCGCGCGAGGGGGTGCTCGCTGTCCGCCTCGGCCGCAGCGGCCAGCCGCAGGACGTCGTCCTCGCTGCGGCCCTCGACCGCTTCCACGCCCGTGACGGTCGGTTCACCCTTCGTCAGCGTGCCGGTCTTGTCGAGCAGCACGGTGTCGACGGTGCGCATCGACTCGAGCGCCCGGCGATCGGTGACGAGCACGCCGGCTCGCGCCGCGCGCTCCGTCGCGATCGAGATGACGAGCGGGATGGCGAGGCCCAGGGCGTGCGGGCAGGCGATGACGAGCACCGTGATGGTGCGGATGACGGCCTCGTTGGGGCGGTCGGCGACGAACCACACGATCGCCGTGAGAACGGCCGCGCCGAGGGCGTACCAGAACAGCCATGCGGCGGCCCTGTCCGCGAGCAACTGCGCACGCGACGAGGAGTTCTGCGCCTCGCTCACGAGCTTGCTGATGCCCGCAAGTGTGGTGTCGTCGCCCGTTGCCGTGATCTCCACGCGCAGACCGGAATCGGTGGCCACGGTGCCCGCGACGACGGCGTCGCCCTTCTCCCGACGCACCGCGCGCGACTCGCCGGTGACCATCGACTCGTCCATCGACGCGCTGCCGTCGACGATGCGCCCGTCCGCAGGCACCGAGGCGCCGGGGCGGACGATGACGACGTCGCCGACGACGAGGTCGTCGGGGGAGACCGTGACGACGCGGTCGCCGTCGACCTTCTCGGCCTCGTCGGGCAGCAGTGCGGCGAGGGAGTCGAGTGCCGAGGACGTCTGCGCCAGCGAACGCATCTCCACCCAGTGGCCGAGCAGCATGATGACGACGAGGAGCGCGAGTTCCCACCAGAACGACAGCTCGTCGTCGAGAACGCCGAGGCTGGCACCCCAGGACGAGACGAACGCGACAGTGATCGCGAGCGCGATGAGCAGCATCATGCCGGGCTTGCGCGAACGCACCTCGCTCACGGCGCCGGACAGGAACGGCTTGCCGCCCCAGACGTACATCACGGTGCCGAGTGCCGGCGCGATCGCGCGCGTCCAGCCCGAATCGGGCAGCGAGTAACCCACGAGGTGGGCGAACATCGGGTCGAACGCGATGACGGGGATCGCGACGACGCTCATGATCGCGAACAGGCGCCGGAACATCGTGACGTGGTCGCCGTGGCCCGCGTGGCCTCCGTGCCCTGAGTGGTCGCCGTGTCCTGCGTGATCGTTGTGGCCAGATGTCTCGGGTTCCATTCACTCCTCCTCACGAGCTACACCGCCCCGCACCCCTGCGCCGGGCGGAGCTGCATTCCTCACTCGCGTCAACTTATACCCCATGGGGGTATATTCCGAGAAGGTGAAGCCACGACGCACCAACGAAAGATCCCCCGGCCGAATCGGAGCCGGGGGATCTCACGCAATGCACATCACTCGATGACGCGGATGAGCTTCTTGTTGAGGAACTCCTCGATGGCGTAGCGGCCGAGTTCACGGCCGAAGCCGGAGCGCTTCACGCCGCCGAAGGGCAGTTCTACGCCGTCGGCACCGACGCCGTTGACGAAGACCATGCCGACCTCGAGCTGATTGGCGATGCGCTCGGCCTGCTCGGAGTCCGTGGTGAAGACGTACGAGCCGAGGCCGAACGGGGTGTCGTTCGCGAGTTCGACGGCCTCCTCCTCGGAGCCGACCTTGAAGACCATGGCGACCGGGCCGAACAGCTCCTGGTAGTAGGCCGGGTTGTCCTTCGTGACGCCCGTGAGGACACCTGCGGGGTAGTAGGCGCCGTTCGCGTCGACGTCGTCGTTCTCGGAACCGACGAAGGTGGCGCCGCCGCTCACGGCCTCGTCGACCTGGGAGGCGAGGTTGTCGCGCGCCGCGACGGACGACAGCGGGGAGGCGCCCGAGGTCTCCTTCATCTTCTCGGTGAAGGCGGTGACGAACTCGTCGTAGAGGCCGTCGGCGACGATGAAGCGCTTACCGGCGTTGCACGCCTGGCCGGTGTTGTAGGCGCGTGCCTCGACGGCGGCCTGGACCGTGGCGTCCATGTCGTCGGTGCTGAGGAGGATGAACGGGTCGGAGCCGCCGAGCTCGAGCACGACCTTCTTGAGGTTGCGTCCGGCGATCTCGGCGACGGCGGAGCCGGCGCGCTCGGAACCGGTGAGCGAGACGCCCTGGATGCGCGGGTCGGCGATGATGTCGGCGCACTGCTCGTTCGTGGCGTTGAGGTTGACGTAGGCGCCCTCGGGGAACCCGGCCTCGGAGAAGATCTGCGCGATCGCGGCTGCCGACTCGGGGCACTGCGGAGCGTGCTTGAGGATGATCGTGTTGCCCGCCACGAGGTTCGGGCCCGCGAAACGGGCCACCTGGTAATAGGGGAAGTTCCACGGCATGATGCCCAGCAGCGGGCCGATGGGGAAGCGGCGGATGAGGGCGCTGCCCTCGCCGTCGAGAAGGTCGATCGGCTCGTCCTTGAGGAACTCGGTGCCGTTGTCCGCGTAGTAGCCGAGGATGGCGGCCGAGAACTCGACCTCCTCGACGCACTCGGCCGTCGGCTTGCCCATCTCGCGCTCGATGATGGCGGCGAGCTCGTCGGTGCGCTCGGAGAACAGCTCGGAGGCGCGCTTCATGAGCGCAGCGCGGTCGGCGACGCTCGTGGTGCGCGACCAGCTCTTGTACGCGGACGACACGGCGTCCAGGGCGCGCGAGACGTCGGACGCGTCGGCGGTGGGGTAGGTCTCGACGACGTTGCCGTCATGCGGGTCGGTGACGGCGTACTGCGAGGCGCTCATGATTCTCCTCGGTGGGGGATGTGATCAGTCTCAGTCTGGTGGGTGAGGCGGCCTCGATCGGCTCTCGCGCTCACCCATTTCTACCGGGTTGCCCCGCCGCCGGTGGATGAAACGACGGCGGGGCAGGTGCAGATCGGCCGGGGCGGCGTGCGTCAGCGGAACGCGGGCAGACCGGTGAGTGCCTGGCCGACGACGAGCGTGTGCATCTCGACGGTGCCCTCGTAGGTGAGGACCGACTCGAGGTTGTTCGCGTGCCGGATGACCGGGTACTCCAGGGAGATGCCGTTCGCGCCGAGGATGGTGCGCGCGGTGCGGCAGATCTCCATGGCCTCGCGCACGTTGTTGAGCTTGCCGAGGCTGATCTGCTCCGGACGCACGGTGCCCGCGTCCTTGCGGCGCCCCAGGTGCAGGGCGAGCAGCACACCCTTGACGTACTCGAGCTCCATGTCGGCCAGCTTGGCCTGCGTCAGCTGGAAGCCGCCGATCGGCTTGCCGAACTGCTCGCGTTCCTTCGAGTAGTCGATCGCCGCTTCGAGCGACGAACGAGCCGCGCCCATGGCGCCCCAGACGATGCCGTAGCGGGCCTCGTTGAGGCAGGAGAGGGGGCCCGTGAGGCCGATGACCTCGGGGAAGAACGCGTCCGCGGGCAGACGCACACCGTCGAGGACGAGGTCGCTCGTCACGGACGCGCGCAGCGACATCTTGTGCTTGATCGTGTTCGCGGAGAAGCCGGGGGTGTCGGTCGGCACCACGAAGCCGCGGATGCCCTCGTCGGTCTGCGCCCACACGACGGCGACATCGGCGACAGAGCCGTTCGTGATCCACATCTTGCGGCCGTCGGCACCCAGTCGTCGCCGTCACGACGGGCGCGCGTGCGCATCGACGCGGGGTCGGAGCCGTGGTCGGGCTCGGTCAGGCCGAAGCAGCCGATGGCCTCGTTGGCGGCCGTGTTCGGCAGCCACTGCTGCTTCTGCTCCTCGCTGCCCCAGCGGTGGATCGCGAACATCGCGAGGGAGTCCTGGACGGAGACGAGCGAACGGATGCCGGAGTCCGACGCCTCGAGCTCGAGGCAGCCCAGGCCGTAGGCGGTGGCGCTCATGCCGGGGCAGTCGTAGCCCTCGAGGTGCATGCCGAGGAAGCCGTTGCGGCCGAACTCGCGTGCCAGTTCGCGCACGTCCGTGAGCTCACCCGCTTCGAACCACTCCGCGACATACGGGTCGACCGTCGTTTCGCAGACGGTGCGAACCGTCGCGCGGATCGCCTTCTACTCGTCGCTCAGCAGGTCGTCGATGCCTGCCAGATCGCGCGGGTTGAGCGGGGGCATCTTCGTGGCAGTGGACATCAGGCTTCCTTTTCGTCGTGGTCGTCGTTCGTGCGCTGGGGCAGGTCGGGTGGTGGCGTCGCAGGTTGGGTCCTGCTGCGCGAGTAGGTGATCGGGTGTCGAATCTGGCGCGGGTGTTCCGGGCCGAGGTCGAGCGTCGGCTCGAGGCCGAGGCGCTCGGCCAGGTCGATCGCCGACGCGATGTCGCCGACGACGCCGGCCGGAACCCCGACCTCGCCGAGGCGGGCAGACCACTCGTCGGCCGACGCGGCGGCCAGCGCGGCCTCCAACTCGCGGACGAGGTCGTCACGGTGGGCAACGCGCTCGGGGTTCGTGGCGAACCGCTCGTCGGTTGCCAACTGCGGCACGCCGAGCACCTCGGTGAGCCGGGCGAACTGCCCGTCGTTGCCGCAGGCGACAGCGAGCGGGCCGTCGCCGGTTTGCAGGAGTTCGTACGGCGCGATGGAGGGGTGCGCGTTGCCCATGCGCGCCGGGCTGCGGCCCGTCGCGAGGTAGGACGACGACTGGTTGACGAGCGAGCCGAGCAGGCTCGTGAGCAGCGTCACCTCCAGGTGCTGGCCGCGACCGCTGCGGCTGCGCTCGTTGAGCGCCGCGAGGATGCCGATGACGGCGTCCTTGCCGGTGAGCACGTCGACGAGGGCCACGCCGACCTTCATGGGCTCGCCCTCGGCGTCGCCCGTGATGCTCATGAGGCCGCCGACGGCCTGGACGAGGAAGTCGTACCCGGCCATCGAGGCGCCTTCGCCCGAGCCGAAGCCGGTGATGGAGCAGTAGACGAGCCCCGGGTTGGCTTCGGCAAGATCCTCGTAGCCGAGGCCGAGGCGCGCCATCGTGCCGGACTTGAGGTTCTCGACGACGACGTCCGCCTCCGCGGCGATCTCGCGAGCGACGGCGAGGTCCTCGGGGTCCTTGAGATCCAGGCCGATGGAGCGCTTGGTGCGATTGACGCTCTCGAAGTAGGAGGAGCTGTGCGTCGTCCACGGCGGACCCCAGTGGCGGGTGTCGTCGCCGACACCGGGGCGTTCGATCTTGAGCACCTGGGCGCCGAGGTCGGCCAGCGTCATCGTCGTCAAGGGGCCGGCGAGAACGCGGCTGAAGTCGGCGACCTTGATGCCGTCGAGCGGCGTGCCGCTCGAGCTCGGGGTGGCGGGGAAGTGTTCGTTCATCAGTTCATCCGTCCGTTGATCCGTCGCGGCAGGCCCCAGGGGTTGTCGTGGCGCAGGGCCGGAGGAAGCGCGCTGTCGGGCAGGTTCTGGAAGGTGACCGGCCGTGTGAAGCGGTCGAGGGCAGCGGCGCCCACGGACGTCGATGCCGGGGCGCTCGTCGCGGGCCAAGGTCCGCCGTGCTGCTGTGCCCACGTCCACGCGACGCCGGTGGGCCAGTCGTCGACCGTCACGCGGCCCACGGATCGGGCGAGGAGCGCTACGAGGTCCGCCGTCTCCGGGTCGTGCGGGCCGCTGCTCGCCACGGTGGCGACGAGGCTGCCCTGCAGCTGCGCGAGCAGGCTTTCGAGGTGGGCGCGGTCGGTGTACTCGACGACGAGGCCAACGGGGCCGAAGCACTCTTCGGCGAAGACGCTCTCGCGGGTGAACAGCTCTGCGGGAACGTGCACCACGGTGGGGGCGGCGGACCACCCGGCGCTCGCGCCGGAGCCCGTCCCGATGACCTGGCCGCCGGCGGCCTCGTAGGCCTCGACACCACGCGAGACCCCAGCGGCCATCGCTGCCGTGAGCATGGGGTGAACCTGCGTGGCGGACACCGCGGCGCCGAGCGCGTCCGCCAGGCCGGCGCCCTCCGGCGCGAGGAGGAGGCCAGGCTTGGTGCAGAACTGGCCGGCCCCGAGCGTCATCGACGAGACGAAGCCGGTGGCCACACGCCCGGGTTCCGCTGCGGCATCCGTCGTCACGACGACGGGGTTGACGGTGCCCATCTCGGCGAAGACGGGAATGACCTCGCGACGCTCGTTGGCCAGTCGCCACAGGGCGAGGCCGCCGTTCTGCGAACCGGTGAACCCGACGGCACGAACGTGGGGATCGAGCACGAGCTGCTTGCCGGCCTCGAAGCCGACGACGACGTCGAACACGCCTGCGGCCGCGCCGGCTGACGCAAGGGCGGACGTGGCGATCTCACCGAGTCGGACACAGAGCATGGGGTGGGCGGGGTGCGCCTTCGCGACGACAGGGCAACCTGCTGCGAGGGCCGATGCGGTGTCGTTGCCCAGGACGCCGAAGGCGAACGGGAAGTTGCTCGCGCCGAAGACCGCGACGGGCCCGAGGGGCACTTGAACGCGGGCGAGGCTGGACGAGGCGTCGCCGGCCTCGTCGAGGGTGGCGCGCAGCCACGAACCTTCGGCGCACACGTCGGCGTAGAAGCGCAGCTGGGACGCGAGGCGCGCGACCTCGCTCTTGAGGCGGGTCTCGCCGAGCCCGGTCTCGCGGTCGGCGAGCCACACGAGCTCGGCTGCGGAGGCGTCGAGGGCGTCGGCCACGGCTCGCAACATCTCACGCCGCTCGGCGGGGGAGGTTTGCGCGAAGCGCTCCGCGACAGCCCCGGCAGCGGTGACGACCTGCTCCACCTGCGCGGCCGAGGTGTGGGCGATCGCGCCGTTGGTACCCCCGGTGCGCGGGTCGAAGCTCGCGTCGCTCGCGGCGGATGCTCCTGCTTCGAGACGGGCGGTGTGACGCGCCCCGCCCGGCGATCCGGGAAGGTCGAACTGAGTCATGCTGACGTCCTTCGTTGCCTGAGTGAGCCGCAACGGCCTTACGTGCCACGGTATGCAGGGCCGGCTGCGCATGTACTGGACGAGTTGGCGTGTCCGGACGTTCTTGTTCGACACAATGGATACTCGCGATGGCGCCCGAGGGGAGGAGCCCGATGAAACTCACGCTGCGCGCCCTGCTCGGGCGGGACGGGCTGCGTCTGCGGCTGATGAACGGCGATGCCGACACCGTTGACGTGGGTGCACGGCATCGAGCTCCTGGACCCCACGCCGTACCTCAGCGGCGGTGAACTCGTCCTCACCACGGGGCAACGGCTTCCTGCGGAGCACGACGAGTGCCGCGCGTACGTCCAGCGACTTGCAGCTCACGACGTCGGTGCGCTCGGCTTCGGCGTGGGTGTCGGGCACGACACCGTGCCGGACGCGGTGGCCCTAGCCTGTGTCGAGTTCGGACTTCCGCTGCTCGTGGTGCCCGAGCCCACCCCCTTCGTCAGCATCGTGCGCGTCGGCGCGGATCACGTGGCCGAAGCGGAACGGCGCGCGCTGCGTCACACGGTGGAGTTCCAGCGTCGTCTGACACGCGTCGCACTGCGTGACGGCGCCGAGGCGGTGGTCAGTGCGGCCCGAACGTTCCTCGAGCGCCCCGTCGTGGTGCTCACCGCGGACGGCGCGGCCGTCGGCGAGGGGCCAGTTGTCGACGAACTTTTCCACCTGCAGGCTGCGGGCGCCTCGCGCGTGGTCGTCGTGTGCTCAGCGCCGACGACGTGGAGGTGCACCCCCTCATCGGTCAGGCCCACGAGCACGGATGGTTGGCCACGGCGTCGACGCCGCCGCTCGGGCCCTCGGAGCGGTTCGCGCTCCAACACGTCGTCTCGTGCCTGTCGCTGCTCATGGAAACGCCGCAACGGCTGACGCAGCTCCGTGACGACCTGGGCAGGGCGTTGCTCCACCAGCTCGAGGAGGGCCGCGACTCCCCCGGGGAGTTGACCCACTTCGGCCTGTCTCCGGACACGGCTGTCGCCCTCGTCGCGTACCCCACCGCGACGGCGCGGTCCGACGTGTGGCGAGCACAGGCCGAACGGGCGTCGGCCGAGGCCAACGCCATCTTCCGCATTGACGGCGACGAACTCGTTGCCGTCGCTCCGAAGCCGATCACAGTGCCCGGGAGTCACCTCGGGCATG
Source organism: Dermacoccus sp. PAMC28757 (assembly GCF_014302635.1). Lineage (NCBI taxonomy): Bacteria > Bacillati > Actinomycetota > Actinomycetes > Micrococcales > Dermacoccaceae > Dermacoccus > Dermacoccus sp. PAMC28757. The sequence continues at coordinate 1,234,992 of NZ_CP060292.1, forward strand.
CGGGGTTGGGCGGTGACGCCGCGGGGGCGCTCGAGCGCGCGCGTTTTGCCGCGCGAGCCGCGCGGCGCCGCGGAGTGCCTGTTGTCGACGGCGAGGCAGCCCTTGACGTCGTTCTGGCCCAACCCGCGATAGAGCGCGCCGTCGACGCGTGGGCGGGCCGGTGCTCCAGCGGCTCAGCGACGACGGATCGGAGTCTCTACGCGTCACGGTGACGGCCTTCCTGCGTCACGGTGGGTCGTTCGATGCGACGGCGCGGGAGCTGAAGGTCCACCGGCACACGGTGTCCTCGCGGGTGCGGCGGGCTCAGGAGGCGATGGGGCTCGACCTCGCAGATCCTGACGTGCGCGCCCTGCTCTGGCTCGCCCTGGCGAGGTGAGCGCAGCGACATCCGTCGGTCCTCAGGAACCCTCGCGCCGAACGGGCAACGCCTGAGCGCTCCCGGAGGACGTTCCGGCGGACGACCCACCCGACGGCGTTGCCAGCCGTTGCGCGTAGTGCGCGGTGCGATCCCGGATTCTGACGACGTAGTCCTCCGTCTCCGGGTACGGAGGGATGTCCTTGAATTTCTGCACGGCTCCGAAGCCGGCGTTGTAGCCGGCGAGCGCGAGCTCGTACGGGTGGCGGTCGTAACCGGAGTGTCGCGACTGCTCTAGCAGATGTTTCATGAACCGCCCCTGCGCGGCGATGGCGTCCTTCGGGTCGTAGACGTCACCGCCACGGCCGTAGGTCTCCCACGTGTCGGGCATGAACTGCGCCAGACCCTGCGCGCCGACGGACGAGCGAGCCTGCGGGTCCCACTTGGACTCCGCTTCCAACTGAGCCGCGAGAACCGGTGCGGGAACGCCGGATTCACGAGACGCCGCCTCGATGTAGGGCGCCCAGCCGTTCGGCACCATGCGGGCGTCGAGCGGGCCGATCGGGTTGTCGAAGGACGACGGAGGACGCGGCTCCGGCTTGAGCGCGACGTACGCCTTCGCTGCGATGAACGGCAGCGAGAGCACGAGAAGCGTGACGGCGACGACCGTCACCCAGCGGGTCCGTGATGCGCGAGTCGCCGGCACGTTTCCTCCTCGGCTCGGTGCGCGGGACGGGCCCGCTCGCTCCCCATGGTGGCGGATCGACCTGACGTTTCGCTGCACGTCAGAAAGCGGGCTCAGCGCGTGGCGCGCTCCAGAACGACCTGGGCGACCGCGAGATCCTGCCACGGCATCCCGACCGTCTTGAAGACGAGCGGCCGGCTCGGGTCGAGTTCCGCGTCGCCGCGCACGACGTCCTTCATGAGGAGCAGGTCGTCGCGCGAGAGATCGCCGTCGGCGATGGCGAGCACGACGTCGCCCGCTTCGCGCAGGGCGGTCTCCACGTCCTCGACGACGACCTGCGCGCGGTCCATGAGAGCGCCCGGCACCTCGCGGGCGTCGGGGGAGTGCGAGCCCATGGCGATCACGACGACGTCGCGGCACACGGCGTCTGCGGAGAAGAGCGGTTCCTCGGCAGGAGTGGCGCACACGACGACGTCGGCTCGGGTGAGAACGGCGTCCAACTCGGGGCTGCCGGCGGCGACGACCGAGCCACGTGAGATGACGTCGTCGCCCACGTTCTCGGGGGCGCGGCTGACGAAGGTGACGTCGGCGAACGGCTCGGAGACGACATCGGCGAGGGTGTCGACGTGCGACGTGCCCTGCGGGCCGGTGCCGAACACGACGAGACGCAGCGGGCCGTCGAAGCGCTCGAGCGGCTTGCGGATGCCGGCGACGGAGACGGCCGGGGTGCGCAGCGTCGTGAGGGCGGCGCCGTCGAGGACGGCGGTCGGCGCGAGGGTGTCGCCGTCGAACATGAGGTAGCTGCCCTGGATGACGGGCAGGCCGCGTTCGGGGTTGTCGCGCCCGAGCGTCATCACCTTGATGCCGATGCCGGTGCCCACCTCCGACGGCATGAGGAGCAGCTGCCCCTTGTCGATCGGGTTGACGACGCGCGAGAGGTCGTCGGCCGGGTCGAAGCCCGCGACGAGCGCCGAGCTGAGCGCGTTCACGGCGTCGGCCGGCGACATGACGGAGAAGATGCGGTCTGCGTCGAGGAAGAGCATGGGCGCTATTCCACCACGACCCGCTGACGTCGCGCCGAACGCGAGATCCGCGCGGATTCGGCCTTGTCGGTGCCTTGTGATTGGCTGGAAACATGACGACGACATGGCGTGACGAGGCCTCCCCGCAGGCTCAGGCCGACCTCGACGAGCTGCTCTCCGCAGCCCTTGGCGCGGCTATGGAACACCTCGAGAAGAACGGCGAGTTCTACCCCTTTGCCATGTCGGTCGACGGCGAACCCACGGTCGACGCCGACGGCGAGCCCACCGCCGCGAGCAGCGGTGTGAAGGCGCCCGACGTCGACATCGTCTTCGCCGACCCGGCTGCGCTCGGCGAGCAGCCAGAGCCAGAGGCGGTGCTCGCCGAACTGCGCCGCCTGCTCAAGGTGCGCGCGGAGAACGAGAACCGCACGGTGGCGCAGCGCGCCACGGCCATCGTCCTGCAGGTCGTCGTGCCGCAGTTCGGTGACGCGGTGCGCGTCGACCTCGAGCACGCCGAGCAGATCCAGCTCATGGTGCTCGCGCCCGTGCTCTCGAAGGGCAAGGCCCGCAAGCGCACCTTCGACTTCGGCGAGCTGCGCCTGTTGCCCGGCCAGCGTCACATCTGGTGATCCGGTGAACGATTCTTCCGACGCCTCCGGCACCGCCGGCGAGGCGGTCACACCCGGCCACGAGGATTTCGCCGGAGACTTCGCGGCCCAGGCCGACGCGGCCGCCCGCGAAGCGAACCCGAAGGTCAAGACCCTCACCCAGCGTCTACCCAAGACACCGGACGCCGACCGCGTCTACGAGGCGTTCGGCGCCTGGGTGGGCGATCGCGGCCTGAGCCTCTACCCCCACCAGGAAGAGGCCATCATCGAGGTGCTCGACGGCAAGAACGTCATCCTCGCCACCCCCACAGGCTCGGGTAAGTCGATGGTGGCCACGGCTGCGCACTTCGCGGCGCTCGCCGACGACCGCGTCAGCTTCTACACCGCGCCCATCAAGGCGCTCGTGAGTGAGAAGTTCTTCGCGTTGTGTGAGATCTTCGGCGCCGAGCACGTCGGCATGCTCACCGGTGATGCGTCCGTGAACCCGGACGCTCCGATCATCTGCTGCACCGCCGAGATCCTCGCCAACATCGCGCTGCGCGAGGGCAAGACCGCCGACGTCGGGCTCGTCATCATGGACGAGTTCCACTTCTACTCCGAGGGCGACCGCGGCTGGGCGTGGCAGGTGCCGCTGCTCGAGTTGCCGCAGGCGCAGTTCCTTCTCATGTCGGCAACCCTCGGCGACGTCACGCGGTTCGAGACGGACATGACGCGTCGCACGAGCCGCGAGTCGGTCACCGTCGCGGGCGCCGAACGTCCCGTTCCGCTCAGCTACTCCTGGTCGACGACGCCGCTCAACGAGACCATCGAGGAACTGCTCGAAACGCGTCAGGCGCCCGTCTACGTTGTGTTCTTCACGCAGGCCCAGGCTCTGGAGAACGCGCAGGCGCTCATGTCGCTCAAGGTCGCGAGCCGCGAGGATCGCGACAAGATCGCCGAGATGATCGGCGACTTCCGTTTCTCCTCGGGGTTCGGCAAGACCCTCAGCCGTCTCGTGCGCCACGGCATCGGCGTGCATCACGCCGGCATGCTGCCCAAGTACCGCCGTCTCGTCGAGACGCTCGCGCAGGCGGGCCTCCTCAAGGTGATCTGCGGCACCGACACGCTCGGTGTCGGCATCAACGTGCCCATCCGCACCGTCGTCCTTTCGGGCCTGACGAAGTTCGACGGCACCCGTCAGCGTGTGCTCAAGTCGCGCGAGTTCCACCAGATCGCAGGACGCGCCGGGCGCGCGGGCTTCGACACGAGCGGCTCGGTCGTCGTCCAGGCACCCGAGCACGTCATCGAGAACACGCGCAACCTCGCGAAGGCCGGCGACGACCCGAAGAAGCTCAAGAAGGTGCAGCGCAAGAAGCCGCCCGAGGGCTTCGTCAACTGGAGCGAGGAGACGTTCGACAAGATCGTCGCCAGCGAGCCCGAGCCGCTCGTGTCGCGCATGCGCGTCACGCACTCGATCCTGCTCAATCTCATTGCGCGCGAAGGCGACCCGTTCGTTGCTGTGCGCGACCTCGTGCGCGACAACCACGAGGACGCGAAGAAGCAGACCCGCCTGGCCAAGCAGGCCATCGGCCTCTACCGGGAGATGCTCGCTGCGGGCGTCGTGCGTCGCCTCGACGAGCCGCAGGCCGACGGACGCCAGGTCGATCTCACGGTGGACCTGCAGGACAACTTCGCGCTCAACCAGCCCCTCGCGCCGTTCGCGCTCGCGGTGCTCGACATGCTCGACCCCGACGAGGCAGCGCCTGCTCGCGGTGACGCCGAGCCGTCCGACGCTCCGGCGCGCACGACGCTCGCGCAGGACTACGCCGTCGACGTCGTGAGTGTCATCGAGTCGATCCTCGACGACCCGCGCCCGGTGCTCATGCAGCAGCAGTTCAAGGCGCGCGGCGCTGCCGTGGCCGAGATGAAGGCCGAAGGCATCGAGTACGAGGAACGCATGGAGCGCCTCGAGGACGTCACGTGGCCGAAGCCGCTGGCCGACTTCCTCGAAGCCGCGTTCGAGACGTACGCGCAGACGCAGCCGATGGTCTCGATGTACGAGCTGTCGCCCAAGTCCGTCGTGCGTGAGATGTACGAGAACGCTTGGAGCTTCGGCGATCTCATCCGCTACTACGACCTCGCGCGCAGCGAGGGCGTCGTGCTGCGCTACCTCACCGACGCCTACCGCACGCTGCGTCAGACCGTGCCGGAGTCAAAGAAAACCGAGGAACTGGCCGACCTCATCGAGTGGCTCGGCGAAGTCATCCGCCAGACCGACTCGAGCCTGCTCGACGAGTGGGAGGCGCTCACGCACCCGAGCGACGGGCCCGTCACGGCGGAGAAGGCGCTCAAGCCACGCCCGCTCACGGCGAACCCGCGCGCCATGAAGGTGGCCATCCGCAAGGCGATGTTCCGGCGCGTCGAGCTCGCCGCCAAGGACGACGTCGACGGACTTGCCGCCCTCGACAAGGCGGTCGCGGCGAGCACCGATCCCGCCACGGACATCGTCATGGACGCCGACGCGTGGGACGCCGACCTCGGCGCCTACTACGACGAGCACGACGAGATCGTTCTCGACGCCGACGCCCGCGGGCCCAAGATGCTGCGCATCACCGAGCACCCCGACAAGTGGGAGGTGCGCCAGGTCATCGTCGACCCCGACGGCGACCACGACTGGGGCATCGACGCGGAGGTCGATCTGGAGGCCTCGAACGAGGCCGGCGTGCCCCTCGTCGTCGTGCTGGGCCTCAACCGCCTCGACGGCTGAGGTTTCGACCCGCGCCGGCTCTCACCGGGGGTGACGCGGCACACCCGGTCACGTGACCAGCTGCCTCGAAACCCGGGCGTATCCTCGAACTTTGGCGACGAGCGGCTGCCATAGGCCCGCTCGCGCCCAGACGCGACGAGGAGATCCGATGACGCAGCCCGGCGGCTTGGCCCGCACGTTGAGCCACCGCACGATGCTCATGATCGGCCTCGGGTCGGCGCTGGGCACGGGGTTGTTCTTCGGATCCGGCGCGGCCATCGGTGTCGCGGGTCCTGCGGCCGTCGTCAGTTACGCCCTCGGCGCTCTGCTCATCGCCGTCGTCGGCCTCGCCATGGCCGAAATGGCGACGGCGCGGCCCGAACCGGGCAGCTTCGGCGCGGCTGCCGGTCGCTACCTCGGCGAATGGGCCGGCTTCGTCTCGCGCTGGTGCTACTGGGCGGCCAGCGTCATCGCCCTCGGCGGTGAGGTGGTCGCCGCGGGCGCCTACCTCACGTACTGGTGGCCCGGCGTGCCGCTCGTCGTCTTCGTCGCGCTCGTCGGGCTGACGATCGTCGTCATCAACCTCCTGTCGGTCGGCTCCTTCGGCCGCGCCGAAGCGGCGTTCTCCACGCTCAAGGTGACGGCGCTCATCGCCTTCATCCTCATCGGTCTCGTGCTCGTCCTCTTCGGCGCCCCGGGGCGCGCGGCCACGGGCTGGGGCAACCTCACCGAGCACGGCGGCTTCCTGCCCAACGGGCTCGAGTCGATCTGGCTGTCGATGGCCATCGTGATGTTCGCCTTCGTCGGCGTCGAGGTCATCCCGATCGCCGCCGCCGAGGCCGAGAACCCGCGCCGCAGCGTCCGCACCGCGATGCGTGCCCTCGTCGCGCGCCTCGGCCTGTTCTACGTCGTCGCCGTGCTGCTCATCGTCACGCTCAACGCCTGGACGGCGACCGCCTCGGCCAAGGGTCTCGAGGCCAGCCCGTTCGTGCGCGCTTTCGACGCCGTCGGCATCCCGGCGGCCGCGGGCGTGATGAACTTCGTCATCCTCGTCGCAGCTCTGTCGACCGGCAACGCGCAGCTCTACGGCGCGGGCCGCCTCGTCCACTCGCTCGCCGTCGACCGCCTCGCGCCGGCCTTCCTCGCTCGCACAAACATCAAGGGCGCACCCATCGTGGCGACGCTCGTCTCGGCGTTGGGGCTGCTCCTCGCCGTGTGGCTCGCCGAGACGGGTGTGGCCGACGCGTTCACGAAGCTCGTCTCCATCGCCACGTTCTCCGTGCTCCTCACGTGGCTGCTCGCCCTCGCGAGCTACATCGTGTTCCGTCGGACGGGCGACGTGCACGGCAGCGTCCACCTGCCTGGCGGCGCGGCTGTCGCGGGGGTCGGCATCGCCGGGATCCTGGCCGTCATGGCCACTGCGTTCAAGGTGCCCGACATGCGTGACGCCGCCCTCGTCGGAGGCCTCTGGCTCGTCGTGTTGCTCGTGGGCTACGCCCTGACGCGTGGGGTGCGGCGCACCAAGGTCACGATCAGCTGACGCCGGAGGGTGGGCGAACTCGATTTTCGCCCCGTTTGGTGGTGGGCTAAGGGCATGAGTGTGCCTGTGACGTCCACCTACCGGTTCCAACTGCACGCCGACTTCACCCTCGACGACGCTCGGGCCCAGCTGCCCTACCTCAAGAAGCTGGGCATCTCGCACGCCTACTGCTCGCCGATCCTCGCGGCGGTGCCCGGCTCGGTGCACGGCTACGACGTCCTCGACCACACGCGCGTCAACCCCGAGATCGGTGGGCGGGAGGCCTTCGTCGCCTTCGCCGACGCCGCACACGAGATGGGCCTGGGCGTCATCGTCGACGTCGTGCCCAACCACATGGCCTTCGTCGCGCCCGAGTCGGGCAACCGCCCGCTGTGGGCGCTGCTCAAGGGCGGCCAGGACGCCCCGACGGCACACTGGTTCGATGTCGACTGGGCGGCCGGTGACGGCAAGCTCGGCGTGCCGATCCTCGGCAACTCGCTCGAGCAGGAGATCGCCGAAGGCGCCATCACGCTCGACCGCAGCGGCGACGAGCCGGTCATCCGGTACTACGAGCACGACTTCCCCGTCGCGGCCGGCACCCTCGACGGCGTCTCGGAGGAACCCACGGGCGACGAACTGCGCTCCCTCCTCGACGCCCAGCACTACCGCCTGGCCTTCTGGCGCCAGCGCGACACGGTGCTCAACTACCGCCGCTTCTTCGAGGTGAACGAGCTCATCGCCGTGCGTGTCGAGGTGGCCGAGGTCTTCGACGCCACCCACGCGTTGCTGCTCGAGCTCCACCACGCCGGCCACATCGACGGTTTCCGCATCGACCACCCCGACGGCCTCGCCGACCCGCGCGGTTACCTCGCGCGCCTCGCGAAGGAGTGCCGCAAGGACACCCCGATCTGGGTCGAGAAGATTCTCGAGCCGGGGGAGGACCTGCCGAAGGACTGGGCATGCGCGGGCACGACCGGTTATGACGCGATGGCGGCGATCACGGCAGCGCTCGTGGACGACGCGGCGGCACCCGTTCTCGACGAGGTGTGGCAGCGAGCCCTCGCCGAGGGCGACGCCCACGACGTCCACGAGGCAGCGGCCGACGCGAAGCGTTTCGTCGTCGAGAACGGCCTGGTGGCGGAGGTCGAGCGGCTCACCCGCCGCGCGAGCGAGGTGCGCCCCGACCTCGAGCGCGCTCGTCTGCGCGCCGCAATCGTCGAACTGCTCGTCGCCGCGCCGGTGTACCGCGCCTACCTCGTGCCGGGTGAGCGTATGGACGCACGGGCGAAGGCCCACCTCGACGACGCCCTCGCGGCAGCGCGCGAGAGCCGTCCCGATCTCGTGACGGAGATCGACGCCCTCAAACCCATCGCGCTCGTGCGCCCGACGGCCGGAGCCGACGAGTTCGTCGACACCGAGAGCTCGTCGGCCGACTTCGCCGTCCGTCTCCAGCAGACGTGGGGCCCGGTCATGGCGAAGTCGATCGAGGACACGCTCTTCTACCGCTGGCACACGCTCACCGCGCTCAACGAGGTGGGTGGCGACCCTGCGGTGCTCACCGACGCGGGCCCGCACCGCCTCCACGCGTGGGCGCAGCACAACGCCAAGCAGTGGCCGCGCACGATGACGACGCTCTCGACGCACGACACGAAGCGCAGCGAGGACGTCCGAGCCGCACTGCTCGCCCTCGCCGGCGACACCGACGCGTGGCGCGAGTGCTCCGAGGCCGCCTTCGCGCTCGCCGACGCCGCGGGCGTCGACAGGGGGGCGGTTCACCTCGTGTGGCAGACGATCGCCGGGTTCTCCACGGCCTTCGGTGTCGACGACGACGGCTCGCACGACCTCGGCATCGACGCCCAGCGCCTCGACGACTACCTGACGAAGGCGCTGCGCGAGGCCAAGGTGTTCACCGCCTGGATCGACGGTGACGAGACGTACGAGGAGCAGGTGCTCGGCCTCGCCCGCCTCGTGCTCGACGCGCCGGCGAACGACAAGCAGGGCGAAGCTGCGGCGTCAGCGGATGCGAAGTCGACCCTCGCCGCCGATCTGCGCGAGCGCATCCTCGCCGCGCGTCGCGACAACGCCGAGGCCATCCGCCTCACCGGTGACTCGCAGAAGGTGCTCGAACTGTTCCTGCCGGGCGTGCCCGACACCTATCAGGGCAGCGAACGCCCGACGCTCAGCCTCGTCGACCCCGACAACCGTCGCAGCGTCGACTACGCCGAGCTCGAGCGCCGCCTCGACGTGCCGGGTTCGCGTCCGCGCCTCGTGGCGCAGTGCCTCGCGGCCGATGTGCACGACCCTGCGAACCCCGGCTCGACCTACAGGCCGCTCGAATCCGACAACGAGTACGTCGTTGCCTTCGAGCGTGCGCTGCCGGCCGGCTCGGTCGCGCGCCGTCACCTCGCGGACGCGGGTCGACGCGTGTCCGACGCCGGACGCAGCGTCCAGCGTCTGGTGAACCGCGACAAAGGAGCCAAGGCGGACGCGACGGACCACGCCTTCGAACATGCCGAGCACGGCGCCCCGTTCGCCGTTGCGGTGGTCGGGGTGCGCGCGGCCTCGCGCGCCTTGCGCGACAACACGCTCGCCGACGCGGACGTGCCCCTCTCGGCGGGCACGTGGCGTCACGCCTTCAGCGGTCAGCGCGTCGTCGTCACGGACGGCCAAGCGCTGCGTCTGGGCGACCTCGAACCCCACGAGTTCGGGCACGTGCACGTGCTCGTGCAGGAGAAGTGATGACGATGACCACCTACGCATCGCCCGACTTCACCGGGTCGGCGCAGACCATCTCGGTCTGGGCGCCCAACGCCGAGCGCAGCGTCCACCTCGTGGCCGACGGCGTACGTTCCCTCATGCGCTCCGGTGACGACGGCTGGTGGCACTCGCGCGAGCCGCTCGCCGTCGGCAGCGAGTACGCGTTCAGCGTGGACGGCGGCGACCTGCGTCCCGATCCGCGCAGCCTGCTGCAGCCCGAGGGCGTGCACGGCCCGAGCCAGGTCGTCGACCTCGGTGAGTACGAGTGGAGCGACGCCGAGTGGCAGGGCCACCACACGCGCGCCGGCGGCAACGGTCTCGAGGGCGCTGTCTTCTACGAACTGCACATCGGCACGTTCACCGAGGAGGGCACGTTCGAGGCGGCGGCTGCTCGCCTCGACCACCTCGTCGACCTCGGCGTGACGCACGTCGAGATCCTGCCGGTGAATGCCGTTCCGGGCCGCTGGAACTGGGGTTACGACGGCGTCAACTGGTACGCCACGAGCAGCGCCTACGGCGGCCCGCAGGCGTTCCAGGCGTTCGTCGACGCGTGCCACGCCAAGGGCCTCGCCGTGTGCCTCGACGTCGTCTACAACCACCTCGGGCCGAACGGCAACTACCTGCCGGTCTTCATGCCGATCTACAACGAGGCCCGCCAGTCCCCGTGGGGCACGGCCATCAACCTCGACGGCCCGAACAGCGACGAGGTGCGTCGCTTCATCATCGAGAACGCGCTCATGTGGTTCGAGCGCTTCCACGTCGACGCCTTCCGCCTCGACGCCGTGCACGCGCTCGTCGACGACTCGGCCGTGCACATCCTCGAGGAGATCGTCGCCAACCTCGAAGCCGCAGCCGAGCGCCTCGGACGCCGCGTCGTCGTCGTGGCCGAGTCCGACCGCAACGACCCCGCCACTGTGACGCCGCGCCGGCGCGAGCCGGTGACCGGCGAAATCGCCGTGGCCGACGGTGGCTCCTCCGGCCTGGGCCTCACGGGCCAGTGGGCCGACGACATCCACCACGCCCTGCACGTGCTGCTCACGGGCGAGACCCAGGGCTACTACGAGGACTTCGCCGATCAGGAGGCGCTCGCAAAGGTCTTCACGACGCCGTTCTTCCACGACGGCACGTACTCCAGCTTCCGCGGGCGCCGTCACGGGCGCCCCGTGGACCCCGCGCAGACGCCCGGCTGGCGCTACGTCGCATCGCTGCAGACGCACGATCAGGTCGGTAACCGCGCCTCCGGCGATCGTTTGTCGCACCTGCTCTCCGTCGGTCGGTTGGCTTGTGGTGCAGCGCTTCTGCTGTCTTCGCCCTACACCCCCATGCTGTTCATGGGGGAGGAGTACGGCGCTCGCACGCCGTGGCAGTTCTTCACCGACCACGACGACCCCGAGATCGCCGCGGCGACGTCGCGCGGTCGCGCCGAGGAGTTCGCCGCGCACGGATGGGGCGACGAGGTGCCCGACCCGCAGGAGGAGTCGACGTTCACCAACTCGACCCTCGACTGGAGCGAACTCGACGACACCGAGGGGGAGTCTGCGCTCCTGCTCGACTGGTACCGCACCCTCATCCGCCTGCGCCGTGACGAGCAGGCGCTCGCCGCCGACGATCTCGGCACGACGCGGGTGGAGCGCCGCGGGAAGGGTTCGAGCAGCGTCGTCGTTGTCCACCGAGGCGACCTTCGTGTGGTCGTCAACCTCAGCGACGAGCCCGTCACCGAAGCGGGCGAGGTCGTCGCGGCCTGGCACACGGTCGACGTGCGTGAAGGCCGCGACGGCAGCGGCTCGAGCGTCGTCATCCCGACGGACTCGGTCGTGCTCCTGCGCTGAGACGCCGACCTGACGAAGGGAAACCCGCTCTTGGCTCGCGCCCACCACAAGCCGCTGTTCTTCACCGATCGTGACTTCCAGTCGTTCGCCGGCGCACCCGACCCGGCGGACGTGACGGCGGTGGCGCACGAGAGCGCGGCCGTGCTCGTGGGCGCGGGGCGCACCAACTCCGACCCCGAGGTGACGCGTCGACTCATCGCGCTCACCGACGAGATCGGCCTATCGACGCTCGCGCAGCTGTGGTCGGGGCGTCCCGCAGTGTCCCTCCCGGGCGCGATGTGGCGCCTCTACACGCTGCGCGAGTGGGTGCGGCGGGCGTCGGTCGAGGCGTCGGCGGACTACACGGCCGGAATCCGGCACGCGCAGGTTTCGCACGCGGTCGCCGGTTCGGCCGACCCGTACGGCCCGAAGGAGATCGAGCACCTCGTCGACCGCATTCTCGAGGGCGCGTTCACGGGTGACTTCGCCGTCGCGCTCGAGCGGGCTGCCGCGTTCTGCCGCGTCGTCGCGAGCGGACGGGCCGAGCGCGCGGAGCGTCACGACGGACACGACGACGCTCGAGCCGACGGTGAGGCGCGTAGCGCTGCGCTCCTCGGTGACACGGCTCGTGACCTGACGAAGTGCGCCGCCGCTTGGCGCATCGGATCGCTCGACTGATGTGGAGCGCCTGCTCGACGACGTTGGGCAGACTTTCCTGCGCTCGGGCAGTGTCTTCCTCGGCCCGAATGCAGGAAACCCTGCCCAGCGATGACGCCGGCGGTAGGGGCGGTCCCAAGGTCGTGGCACATGCCACCCGTTCGGGGAATGAAATCGCCGCACTCAGTCGTTAGGCTTGAACGTGCGCTGGGCCGCGGTAGCCCCGGGTCCCAAATTCAGCCGCCACGAGCGGCCACGTGCCGAGAGGCGCTCCCGGCCCAGCGCGCTTCACGTCGGAACGCTCACCTCGCTGCTGCGGGGTGAGCGTTTTCATGGGGACGGAACCATGGGCCTCAGTGCTCGAGCAGGTAGTGCTCGGCGGCGTCCCGACGCGCTTTCTCGCGGGCCCGTCGTCCCTTGCCGCGCCACTCGCAGACGTGACACACGCCGAAGCTGAAGTTGCCGTCGTCGATGATGCCGGGGGTGTCGGAGAACACGATCTCGTCGGGGGTCGGCTCGGCCCCTCGCTCGATGACCTGCTTCTTGCGTCGCTTGAGGATCTTCTTGCGCGACGTTCCCCCGAGCGCGATTGCTTCATTCGCCACGCCCCCAAGTGTGCATGACGTCGTGGTGAACGACAGGCGAAGAGGCCCCGGATATCCGTGTAATGATCATCACGCTTGTGGACGTTTGTCCAGCTAGGTTGCTTCACCGGTTGGGGTGAGACGCGGGTACGGCTGCAGGCGGACGCTGTTCGAGAAGGACGAAGGCCTCCGACACGCGCAGTGTCGGAGTGCCTTGCCGAAGCCAGAGGTAGTGAACCTCGCTCAGCGATTCTTTCTTGGCTGAGCTCGGTGCGGCGCTCCGGTCCGGTGCTCGCTACGCTGCGCTCCGATCCTCACGCCGCTTCGATGCGCGTCTCCGTACGCCCGGAGCCCGGGGCACCATCCTCGCTTCGCTGCGGTGGTACCCCGGGCTCCGTTCTTCGTCGACACGACCTTCGCTCAGCCGATTCCTTCTTGGCTGAGCTCGGTGCGGCGCTCCGGTCCGGTGCTCGCTACGCTGCGCTCCGATCCTCACGCCGCTTCGATGCGCGTCTCCGTACGCCCGGAGCCCGGGGCACCATCCTCGCTTCGCTGCGGTGGTACCCCGGGCTCCGTTCTTCGTCGACACGACCTTCGCTCAGCCGATTCCTTCTTGGCTGAGCTCGGTGCGGCGCTCCGGTCCGGTGCTCGCTACGCTGCGCTCCGATCCTCACGCCGCATTCGCTCAGCCGAAGCGGCCCGAGATGTAGTCCTCCGTCGCCCGCTGGTCCGGGTTCGAGAACATCTTCTGCGTGTCGTTCATCTCGACGAGCATGCCCGGCTTGCCGGTCGCCTCGAGGTTGAAGAACGCGGTGCGGTCGGCCACACGAGCGGCCTGCTGCATGTTGTGCGTGACGATGACGATCGTGTACTCGCTCTTGAGCTCGTTCATCAGATCCTCGATGGCGAGGGTCGAGATGGGGTCGAGCGCCGAGCACGGCTCGTCCATGAGGAGAACGTCGGGGGAGACGGCGATCGCGCGGGCAATGCACAGACGCTGCTGCTGACCACCGGAGAGGCCGGCACCCGGCTTGTCGAGACGGTCCTTGACCTCGTTCCAGAGGTTGGCTCCGCGCAGCGACTCCTCCATCTTCTCGGCGAGCACCTTCTTGTCCTTCACGCCGTTGAGGCGCAGCCCCGCGACGACGTTGTCACCGATGGACATCGTCGGGAACGGGTTGGGGCGCTGGAAGACCATGCCGACGGTACGGCGCACGGCCACCGGGTCGACACCGGGGCCGTAGAGGTCCTCGTTGTCGAGGAGCACCTTGCCCTCCACGCGCCCGCCCGGGATGACCTCGTGCATGCGGTTGAGGGTGCGCAGGAAGGTCGACTTGCCGCAGCCGGACGGGCCGATGAAAGCCGTGACCGAACGGGGCTCGATGGTCATGGACGCGTCCTTGACGGCGAGGAAGTCGCCATAGAAGACGTTGAGATTCTGAACGTCGATCCGCTTGCTCATGTGACTCAGTTTCCTTCGAAGTCGTATCCGTCGATGCGGATGTCAGTTCTTGACCTTGCTCAGGCGGCCCACGAGGCGGCCCAGCAGGTTGAGGATGAGAACGAGGAGGATGAGGGTGCACGCGGCAGCCCAGACGCGCTCGTTGGTTGCCGGAACGGACATGTTGTCGCGACCCTCGTTGATCATCGTCGGCAGCGTTGCCATGAGACCGTCGAAGAGATTCGGCGACAGACCGCGGAAGTAGGGGCCGAGGACGAGGAGTGGCGCGGTCTCACCCATGACGCGGGCAAGGCCCAGCAGGACACCGGTGACGATGCCGGAGAAAGCCGTCGGAAGAACGACCTTCATGATCGTCTTCCACTTCGGCACACCGAGCGCGTACGACGCCTCGCGCAGCTCGTTCGGCACGAGCTTGAGCATCTCCTCCGTCGAGCGCACGACCACGGGGATCATGAGCAGGACGAGCGCGAGACACACCGCGAACGGAATGCGGGTGAACCCGAACGTCGTCACCCACAGCGCGTAGATGAACAGCGCGGCCACGATCGAGGGGATACCGGTGAGGATGTCCACCATGAAACTGACGGCCTTCGCGAGGCGGCCGCGGCCGTACTCGACGAGGTAGACGGCCGTGAGAACACCGATCGGAACGGCGATGAGGGCCGTGACGAAGGCCTGGATGAGCGTGCCCTGGATGGCGTGAGCCGCTCCGCCGGCCTGTTCGCGTCGGCCGACGCCGCGCTGGCTCTCGGTCCACCAGCCCGCGTCGAGCAGCAGGCGGCCGCCCTTGGAGATGACGGTCCACATGATCCACACGAGCGGGACGAGCGCGATGAGGAACGCCGCCCACATCACGACCCTGGCGATGGCGTTCTTCGTTGCGCGGCCACCGGACTGACCCTTCTTGCCCAGGCTCCCGGAGGCCTGGTCCACAACTGCCGTGCTCATTCGGAGAAGGCCTTCCTGCGTTCGATGACGATGCGGGCGAGCGAGTTGACGACGAACGTCAGGATGAACAGCACGAGACCGGCGGCGATGTAGGCGCCGGTCTTCGTCGGGTTGTCGAACTCGCCGGCGTTGTTGGCGATCTTCGAGGCGAAGGTCTCACCGCCGGTGAACAGCGACCAGTTCCAGTCCGCATTCGGAGCCAGAGCCGACACGATCATCATGACGGCCACGGTCTCGCCGAGCGCGCGGCCGAGACCGAGCATCGACGCGGAGATGATGCCGGGCTTGCCGAAGGGGAGCACCGCGGTGCGGATCACCTCCCACTTCGTGGCGCCCAGAGCCGTCGCGGCGTCCTTGTGCGCCTGCGGCGTCTGCGCGAAGACCTCGCGCGAGAGGGCCGTGATGATCGGCAGGATCATGATGGCGAGGATCACGCTGACGAAGAAGATCGTGCTGCCCGCGCTGGTCTGCGTCTCGCTGAAGAGCGGGAACCAGCCGAGAACGGAGGTGATCACGTCCTGGACCGGCTGGAAGAGCGGGCCGACCGTGAACAGACCCCAGAGGCCGTACACGATCGAGGGGACGGCGGCGAGCAGGTCGATCAAGGCCGCGCCGGGCTTGGCGAGCCAGGAGGGGGCGTACTGCGTGAGGAACAGCGCGATGCACACCGCGAACGGCACGGCGATGGCCATGGCCACCAGCGAGGTCGCGACGGTGACCCACAGCAGACGTGCGATACCGAAGTGCAGCGGCGAGGAGTCGACGTCCCAGTCCTGCGAGAGCAGGAAGTTCGAGTCGTTGTCCGCCAGCGCCGGAATCGCCTGGATGACGAGGAAGGCGCCGACGAGGGTGACGAGTGCGACGACGAGGATTCCCGCGCCGGAGGCGAGGGCGGAGAAGATCTTGTCGCCGAGGCGCCCCGTCGAGGCGCCGTCGCCGGCGGGCGTGCGGTCTTCGGGCCCGCCCTCGTGCGGGTCGTCGTCAGGGACGGGCGTGTCGGCCGCCGAGACGCCGGTGATTGAACTCATGAGCTTTCCTGCCCCTTTGCTCGTTCTGGTCGATGGATCGAAGAAGACACCCACATCGGCAGTCGATCCGTTTCCCCGGACGTGCCGCAGGGTGCTCGGGCGAGTTCGCCCCGAGCACCCCGTCAGGCGTCGAGCATCACTTGATGGCGTTGACGGCCGTCTTGACCTTCTCCTGGACGGAGGTCGGCAGCGGGGCGTAACCCTGCTCCTCGAGGCCCTTCTGCACGTCCTCGCTCGCGAAGTGGTTGAGGAACGCCTTGACCGACTTGCCCTTCTCGGCGTCCGAGTACTTCGAGCAGACGATTTCGTACGTGACGAGGACGATCGGGTAGGTGCCCTTCTCCTTCGTCGTGTAGTCGAGCTTGAGGCGCAGGTCGTTGCCCTTGCCGTCGATCTTGGCTGCCTCGACGGCCTTGCCGGCCGACTCACCCGTGAGCTCGACGGCGCCGGCGCCGTTGTCGATCTTGGCGACCTGGAGGCCGTTGTCCTGCGCAGCCGACCACTCGGCGTAGGTGATGCCACCGTCGGTGGACTTCACGGCGGAGGCGACGCCGGCCGTCTTGGCCTTGCCCTCACCCTTGCCGGTCCACTTCTTGGCCGGCTCGGCCGTCCACTTGTCCTTCGCGGCGCCGTTCAGGTACTTCGTGAAGTTCTCCGTCGTGCCCGACTCGTCGGAGCGGAAGAAGACCTTGATGTCCTTGGCCGGGAGCTTGACGCCGGAGTTGATCTTGGCGATCGCCGGGTCGTTCCACTTCGTGATCTTGCCGTTGAAGATGTCGGCGAGGACGGCGGGCGTCAGGGTGATCGGGTCCTTGACGTCCTTGAGGTTGTAGGACACCGCGATCGGGCCCGTCACCATCGGGATGTTCCAGGCATCGGAAGCGCAAGCCTTCTTGGCCTCGTCGACCTCGATCTTGCCGTCCTTCGGCTTCGTCTTGAGCGCGGAGTCGGAGCCGGCGAAGTCGACCTGCTTGGCGATGAACTGCTTGATGCCGTTACCGGAACCGGTGCCGTTGTAAGTGACGGTGGCGTCGGAGCAGTTCTCACCGTAGGAGTTGATGGCTTCCTGAATGGCGTTGTCCTGGGCGGTGGAACCCTCGGCCTTGAGGGCCTTCGTTCCGCACTCGCTCGAGGAGCCGCCGCCGGACTTGGAGGACGAGTTGTCGGAACCGGACGTCTCGCTGCCACAGGCGCTCAGGGCAAGGGCGCTCGCGAGCGCGACACTGGAGATGCGGGCAATGCTCGTGATCTTCACGGTGGGTGTACCTCTCGAAAACTGGATTCCGGGCATGCGCCTGGACGTGATGGAACATAGGCGTCGAGAGTGACCGGATGGCCCTGCTTCGGTGAACGGAGCGTGAACGTGACGCCGCCCGAATGATATGTGCATCACATCCGTTTCCGACCGGCGGTTGGCCGCGTCGGTGAGGGCGCGTCAGCGTTCGAGCACAGGCGTGCGCAACCGCTCGACCGAGATCACCTGAGCGTTCGCTCCCGAGCCCAGCATCTGACACACGAGAACCTCGCCCTTGTCCATGCCGTTGGCCTTGATGCGACCGAGCAGGCGACGGGCCGGAGATCCCTTCGGAGCGTGCTCGGACAGCGTTGCGACGAGCGCCGGCAGGAGTGGGCGGTGGGTGCACAACGCGACCGGTAGACCGCGTTCGAACGCCTTGACGAGCTGTCGCCCGGCCTTGGCGGGGGAGACCTCGAAGGTCTCCTCGGACAACGCGGCCTTCGTGCGAAGCGGCGTGCCCGTGGCGTTCGTGAACGGCTTGACCGTCTGGACGCAGCGGGCCGACGACGACGAGACGACGCGCTCGGGCGTCCACGCACCGAGGACCGGCACGAGGGCCTTCGCGCGCTGCTTGCCGCGATCACTCAGGGGGCGTCGAGCGTCGTCGGAACCGCGGTAGGCAGAGCGGGCTTGAGCGTGAGAGTGACGTACGAGCAGCAACGGCCACGTCTCGAGGCGCCCGGTGAGCTCCGCTTCGACGAGCGCGTCGAGTGGCAGGTGATCCCGCGAGTAGCTCAGCTTGCGCCGGGCATTCTCAACGGTGAGCCAGCGGACCTCGTCGACCTCGTGGTCGAGCGCGCCACTGCCGCCGACGACCTCGGCCGCCCAGTAGCGCACCACCTTGGTGCTGCCGTTGGCGAGGCCGTAGACGAGTTCGGGCAGCGGAATGCCGAGACGGACGGCCAGACCTGTCTCCTCGAGCACCTCGCGCACAGCCGCCTCGGCGAACGTCTCGCCGGGGTCGAGTTTGCCCTTGGGCCAGGACCAGTCGTCGTAGCGGGCGCGGTGGACGAGCGCCACCTCGAGGCGCCCCTGACGGCGGCGCCACACGAGCGCGCCGGCGGCGGCCACGACCGACGTGTTGCTGCTGCGGCGACCGTTGCTCACCGGCGACGGGCCTTGCGACGGCGCTTGGAGTAGGCCTCGATGAGGTCGGCCTGGTAGTCGTGCTTCGGTTCACCGTCGGTGAGGAGATTTTCACGGTGCCACCGGCCCTCTGCATCGAGACGCCACGACGACGTGGCGTCGCTCATACCTGCGGCCACGAGATCGATGAGGGTCGAGACCTGACGCTCGTCGGTGAGCCCGACGAGGGCCTCGACGCGGCGGTCGAGGTTGCGGTGCATCATGTCGGCGCTGCCGATGTAGACGGCCGGCTCCTTGCCCTCGATCTCGAAGATGAAGACGCGGCTGTGCTCGAGGAAGCGACCGAGAATCGAGCGGACCTCGATGTTCTCGCTGAGACCCGGCACACCGGGGCGCAGGGCGCAGATGCCGCGTACGAGCACGTTCACCTTCACGCCGGCCTGCGAGGCGCGGTAACAGGCGTCGATGATCTGCTCGTCCACGATCGAGTTCACCTTGATCGAGACGGTGGCCTTCTTGCCGGACTTGGCGGCCTCGATGCAAGCGTCGAGGCGTTCGAGCAGCCCGCTGCGAACCGAGCGCGGGGCGACGAGCAGGCGCTTGAACTTGGCACGCGGGGCCATGCCCGAGAGCTGGTTGAACAGGCGTCCGATGTCCTCGCCCACGTCCGGGTCGGTGGTGAGCAGGCCCAGGTCTTCGTACAGGCGCGCCGTCTTCGGGTTGTAGTTGCCGGTGCCGACGTGGCAGTAGCGGCGGATGCCGTCGCCCTCGTGACGCACGACGAGGCACAGCTTGGCGTGCGTCTTGAGCCCCACCATGCCGTAGACGACGTGGACGCCCGCGCGCTCGAGCTTGCGGGCCCAGGAGATGTTGTTCTCCTCGTCGAAGCGGGCCTTGATCTCGACGACGGCGAGCACCTGCTTGCCGGCCTGTGCGGCGTCGATGAGCGCCGTGATGATGGGGGAGTTTCCGCTCGTGCGGTAGAGCGTCTGCTTGATCGCGAGGACGTCCGGGTCGGCGGCGGCCTGCTCGACGAACGCCTGCACCGACGTCGAGAACGAGTCGTACGGGTGGTGCAGCAGGATGTCGCTGCTGCGCATCGCGCCGAGGATGTCGGGGGCTTCGGAGCGCTCGACGGGTGCGAGCAGCGGGTGCGTCTTCGGCAGGAAGCGCGGCCACTGCAGCTCGCTGCGGTCGAGATCGGCGATGTCGCCGAGGCCACGCAGGTCGAGCGGTTCGGGCAGGCGGAAGACCTCGTCGTCGCTCACGCCGAGTTCGCGGGTGAGCAGTTCGAGGACGTGGGCGTCCATGTCGTCGGCCACCTCGAGGCGCACAGCCGCACCGAAACGACGACGCGTCAGTTCCTTCTCGAGAGCCGTGAGGAGGTTCTCCGCGTCGTCCTCCTCCACCTCGAGGTCCTCGTTGCGGGTGACGCGGAAGGTGAAGTGCTCTCGCACCTCCATGCCGGGGAAGAGCACGTCGAGGTGCTCGGCGATGACGTCCTCGAGCGTGACGAAGCGGGCGTGGTAGAGCGCGTCCTCGTCCGGCCCTGCAGGCAACTTCACCATGCGGGGCAGCAGCGGCGGCACCTTGACGCGGGCGAAGTGCTCGCGCTCCGTCTTCGGATCGATGAGCAGGACGGCCAGGTTGACCGACAGGCCCGAGATGTAGGGGAACGGGTGCGCCGGGTCGACGGCGAGCGGCGTGAGGACGGGGAAGACCTGCGACTCGAAGTAGCGGCGCAGGTACTCGCGGTCGGCCTCCGTCAGCTGTGTCGGCTTGAGCAGCTGGATGCCCTCGTCCTCGAGCGCCGGGCGCACCTGACGCTGAAAGACGCCCGCGTGGAGATCCATGAGGTCGTGCGAGGCGCGGGTGAGGTCGTCGAGGAGCTCGCGCGGTTCGAGGCCGGAGGCCGAACGCACGGCGAGACCAGCAGCGATGCGGCGCTTGAGGCCGGCGACTCGCACCATGAAGAACTCGTCGAGGTTGCTCGAGAAGATCGACAGGAAGCGGGCGCGCTCGAGCAGCGGCACGTTCGGGTCGGTGGAGAGCTGCAGGACGCGCTCGTTGAACTGCAGCCACGACATCTCACGGTCGAGGAAGCGATCGCCCGGCAGGTCGTTCGGAGCCTTGTCGCGTTCGGCGTCAGGGCGGGGAGCGTTCTCGGCGGCCCGCGGGCGTGCGGCGGCGCGGGGCTTGAACCGGGCGACGGCAGCCGACGACGTGGTGTTCGGCGCGGGTGGCGCCACCTCGCCGGTGCCCGTTGCTGCATCCAGCGTGGCGTCGGCGCCGGCCGGAGTGGCGGTACGTGGACTTGCCGGCGTCTGCTTGCCGGAGCCGCTCTTGGCCGGCGTGCGCTTGCTCGCGGAGGCCTTCGGGGTGTTCTTCGAACCGGAGGTCGAGGCAGTCATGCCCCTATCGTTACAGGCTCTCGGCGCCGGTGTGAACGTAGAGGACGTCCTGAGCCGATTTGTGGAATCCGCGACGTGTGTAGGT
This sequence comes from Dermacoccus sp. PAMC28757, assembly GCF_014302635.1. Classification (NCBI taxonomy): domain Bacteria; kingdom Bacillati; phylum Actinomycetota; class Actinomycetes; order Micrococcales; family Dermacoccaceae; genus Dermacoccus; species Dermacoccus sp. PAMC28757. The sequence continues at coordinate 1,256,029 of NZ_CP060292.1, forward strand.
GGCCTTGGCGGGCTCGTTGTCGCCCTCGACGTAGAGCTCGACCTCGTGGACGCCGAGCCCGGCGAGGTGGGCCAGCCCGAGGTTCGTCAGCGGTCCGGCGAGCCCGCGGCCCTGGTAGGCCGGTGCGACGGCGACGACGTACACCTCGCCCGTGTCGCTGCCGGGCTCACGCTTCGTCCAATGCGACGCGGCCAGTTCGCCGCTCGGCTCGTGCCACACGAGAATGAGCCCTTCGCGCTCGAACCACTCCTCTGCCATACGCGCGCGCAGGTCGTCCATCGTCATCCGGCCCTGCTCGGGGTGGTGGACGAAGGCCGCCGCGTTCACGTCGAGCCAGGCCCGGGCCTGGTCGTCACTGCCGTCGAAGGGACGGGCGACGAACCCCCCGGGGAGCTCGACGTCGAACGTCTCCTCGGGGCTGACCTCGCGGCTCATCTGCCACAGGTCGCGCACGCGTTCCAGACCGAGCGCCTCGGCTAGGGCGCGCGCACTCTCGAAGTCGCCGTGGGCCCACACGCCGTAACGCTCGACGTTCTCCCCTTCGGCAGCGAGCAGCGCCGTGGCGACGCCCCGGCGGCGATGCTCGGGGTGCGTCACGAGATCGCACGCGGCGCCGTCGCCCTCGGCGTCGACGAGGACGCCCACGATCGTTTCGTCGCTGTCGCCCTCGGCAACGCGCACCACGCTGTCGCCGGCGCCACGCTGGATCGCCAGGCGCGACTCCTCGTTGAGCGCGCCGACACCGTCGACCGCCTCGGCGCTCGCGGCGAGGGCGAGGATCGCGGCGGAGTCGTCTGGAAGATCGGCGGGGCGTACGCGATAGGTCATGCAACCACCCTAACGAGCGGCATCGGGGCGCCTCGGTTGCTCGACGAAGCGGTAGCCGACGTTACGCACGGTGCCGATGAGGGCGTCGTGTTCGGGGCCGAGCTTCGCGCGCAGGCGCCGCACGTGGACATCGACGGTGCGGGTGCCACCGAAGTAGTCGTAGCCCCACACCTCCTGCAGGAGCTGATCGCGCGTGAAGACACGGCCGGGGTGGCCGGCGAGGTGTTTGAGCAACTCGAACTCCTTGTACGTGAGATCGAGCGCAGTGCCGCGGATGCGTGCCCAGTAGGCGTCCTCGTCGATGACGAGTTCACCCGCGGTGATGCGCGCCGTGCGCTCCTCGTCGGCGCCCGAGCGCGCGAGGGCGAGCCGGATGCGAGCGTCCACCTCGGCCGGCCCGGCGGTGTCGACGAGAACGTCGCTGACGGCCCACTGCGTGGTCAGCGCCACGAGGCCGCCCTCGGTGAACACGCCGATGACGGGCAGATCGGGCAGCAGCTTCTCGAGCGACGTGGAGACGCCCCGCATGGCGACCAGATCGGAGCGCGCGTCGAGCAGGACGAGGTCGGTGTCGGTGCGGGTGGCAACCGCCGAAGCCTCCGGGGCGATGACGCGAACCCGGTGGGCGAGCGCCCCCAACGCGGGCAGAACCTCGACGCTCGCACCGCGTGCGTTCGTCAGCAGGAGGAGGTGCGCCACGCGTCAAGACTACGGTTGGTGCAGGTAAGCCACCGAAAGGAAGGGCCGAAGAGTGGACACGACGAGCGTCCGAGTTCGCTACTGGGCCGGCGCCGAAGCGGCCGCCGGTGTGCAGACCGAAGACCTCGACGTCTCGGGTGCGAACCCTGTCACCGTGGGACACGTGCGCCGCGCGGCGCTCGCAGCGCACCCGACGATGGGTGACGTCCTGGCGCGCTGCAGCGCCCTGGCCGACGGTCGGCGTCTCGACGACGACGCCGTGGTGGCCGAGGGCGTCACGGTGGAACTTCTCCCGCCGTTCGCCGGGGGATGAGCGAGGGTGGAAGGATGGGCGCGTGAGCGTACTGACAGCCCCCACGCCGTCGCTGCGCGCCTCGGGCGCCCTGGCCGGTGTCCTCGCCGGCGGCGCGGTTGCGGTCTCGAGCGCCCTGCCCGTCGGAGGGGTCGCCTTCGTCAGCCTCGCGCTCGGTCTCGTGCTCGCTTGGGGCTGGCCCCGGTTGGTCAATCTGCCGAGCCCTCGCGGTACGAGTACCGTCCTCGCCCTCACGGCCGTGGCCCTCACGGCGACGATGGTGGCCGGCGACGCAGGTAATCGAACCCGCTGGGCCGGCGCGGTCGTCTCGCTCGGACTCATCGCGAGTTTCCTGCACCAGCTCATGCGCCAGGACGGGCGTCCGCGCCTCGTGATGTCACTCGCCGGCACCGCCCTCGGGCTCGGTGTACTCGGCGCCGGTTCCTACCTCGTGCCGGCCGCTGACGACGTGACCTCGCACCGCCTGCTCGTGAGCGTCGGCGTCGCGGCGGCGCTCGGTTGCCTCATCGACGGCATTGCCGGGGCGACGTCCCGACGCCTGGAGATGGGGATGGGCCAGACGATTCTCGGTGGCCTCGTGGGTGCCGTGGGTGCCGTTGCGGGCCTCGACCCGGTGGTCGCGATCGCGGCGGGTGCCCTCACGGGTCTTCTGTCGTGGGCCTGCCTTCGCACGACCGTCACGATCGCGACGTCGGCGCATCGGCGCGCACAGCTGGCCGCAGGCAGTGCCTGCGTGCTCGTGTGCGGATTCCTGCCGGTGGCTCTCGCCCAACTCGTCTGACGGCTCGCGCCAGAACCGCAGCGCGGCGAAATCTGCCGCGCACAGCTTGGGATCAGACGCTCACTCGACGCGCTTGAGCTCCGCCGAGGCGTAGCTCTGTAGCGGGTTGCCCCCCTGGGCGATGTCGTAGGCCCACATGAGGTTGCTGTTGACGTAGCCGAGCAGACGAGCGCCGGCGCTGTACTCCGGCGCCTGCGGCGAGCGGATGACGCCGTCGGTGCGCAGTTCGATCTTCGCGGGCGACGTGGTGCCGTAGTACATCTCGACGATGCCGGAGGGATGGGTCACCATGAACTCCACCTCGTTGTTCGCCAGCGGCCGCCAGTAGCCGAACTCGGTGTCGATCGGTTCGACCTTGTTGCCCTCGTCGTCGAGCTTCCACATCTTCGAGTGCCACTCGAGGAAGGGGCGGTCGTCGTGGCTGACGACGACCTCCTGGCCGAAGTTGGCCGACTCCAGCCCGGGGTAACCGATGACTCCGGCACCTTCCCAGCGGCCGATGAGCCAGGCGAGGGGTGCGAGTTCCTTGGGCATGTTCACATCAAGTTCGAAGGGCACGCGACCAGGCTAGCCGGTCGCGTGCCCTTTCTCGAAGGTGCTCGGGGAGCGTCAGCCGCCCTTGCGGCCGTTCGGGACGCCCGTCATGTCGTCCTTGCGCAGACCGTCGCTCAGCTTCTTCAGAGCGGGTTCGTCGACGTAGTCGACGGAGCCGGCGCCCGGCTCGTTGCCGAAGCCGGTGATGGGCGCGGTGTAGAAGGTGATGTTCTCCTGCTTGAGGCCCCGCAGGCTGTAGGCCAACGACGTCATGTAGTTCGTCGTGAAGTCCTTGTCGACCGCGAGGTTGTTCGAGATGTCCTTGGTGATGTTCGTGATCGTCATCGGGTTGGACAGGACGCCGCGTGACTTCGCCTTCTGGAAAATCGCGAAGATCCACGCCTGCTGGTTCTTGCCGCGGTCGATGTCGCCCTGCGCGAGCTGCTTGCGCTCCTGGACGTAGCGGCGCGCCTGGAGGCCCGTGAAGTGGTTCATGCCCTGCTCCCACTTGCCGTCCTTGCCGAGGTCGACCGGCTGCTGGACGTACATGTCGACGCCGCCCATGTGGTCCGTGAGCTTCTCGAAGCCGGAGAACCCGATCTGTGCGACGTGGTCGATGCGCACGTTCGTGGCCTTCTCGATCGTCTGCACGAGCAGCGTCGGGCCACCGTAGGCGTAGGCGGCGTTGATCTTGTTCTTGCCGTGCCCCGGGATGTCGACGTACATGTCACGCGGGAAGTGCACGACCTCGACCTTCTTGCGGTCGTTGCTGATGTGCACGAGCTGGATGACGTCGCTTCGGCTGCCGTCGCGAAGGTTCGTGTCGCGGCTGTCCGAGCCGAGCAGGAGGATGTTCTGTGAGTCGCCTGCCGCGTCGTCGCGCTTCACGGTGCTCGAGGGGAGTAGGTCCTCGCGTGAGATGTCCTTGTCGAGGATGTACTTGAGGTACAGCAGGAAGCCGCCCACGGCAAGGATGACGACGAGCAGCATGGCGAGCAGGATGTAGAGCAGCGTGCGTAGCTTGCCGCGCTTCTTGCGACCGGCAGCCTGCGCGCCCGCGCGCCTTTCGGTGTGGTCGGAGGAGGCAGCATCCGAGGAGCGAGTGCTTCGCTCCTCGGCGGGCTCGTCGTCCATGGCGTGACGGGGCGTATGTGGCGGCTGCTCGGACATGGTTCAAGCATAGGCGGGGCGCCCGGGGGATTTCGTGTGCTGGCGTACCGTGGCGGGTGTGAACGAGGACGTACGCAACGAGACCCCGAACGAGTCGACCTCAGGGCCGGCGTCGCCCGCTCTCACCTGGCCGGGAGCGGTCGCGGCGGACGGCGTCTGGTCGAACGTGGCAGCCCACTACGGCGACCCACTGCGCGAGCAGAAGATGCTCGAGGACGGTGTCGGTGCCGTCGACCTCTCGTCGCGGGGTGTCGTTCGGGTGAGCGGACCAGACCGCCTCAACTGGTTGCACTCCATGACGACGCAGCACCTGGCGAACCTCGCGCCGTTCACCTCGACGCAGGCTCTCGTGCTCGGGCCCAAGGGGCACGTCGAGTACGACCTGCACGTCGTCGACGACGGAGAACGCACGTGGATCACGACCGACCCCGGCAAGGCCGCGGGTCTCGCCGAGTTCCTCGAGCGGATGCGGTTCATGTTGCGGGTCGAGGTTGAGGACCTCACGGATTCCTACGCCGTCATCGGTGAACCGACCGCAGCGCCGTCCACCCCCGAGGAGTTGCGTGAGCGCGGTGTCATCGCCTGGGTCGACCCGTGGCCGCGGATGGGGGAGGACTCCGCCGATTACTCGGGCGGTGTCGAGCACCCGGGCGCCGACTGGGCCTGGCGGGAGCTCGTCGTCCCGCGGGAACGCTTTGTCGAGGAGTTCGGCGACCGCGCCCCGGTGGGCCTGTGGGCGCTCGAGGCGCTGCGCGTCAATGCGTGGCACCCGGACGGCTTGGCGGAGGTCGACCACCGCACCATCCCGCACGAACTCGATCTCCTGCGCACGGCGGTTCATCTGCACAAGGGGTGCTACCGAGGTCAGGAGACCATCGCGCGCGTCCACAACCTCGGCCGTCCGCCGCGTCGACTGGCCTTCGTCCACCTCGACGGAAGTGGGCACACTCTGCCCGACGTGGGGGCCGACGTCACGGTGGCCGGAACGGAACGGCCCGTCGGGCGCCTGACGTCGGTGGCTCGTCACCACGTTGACGGCCCCATCGGTCTCGTCGTGCTCAAGCGATCGACGCCGGTCGATGCGGAACTGTACGTCGGAGGGGTGGCTGCGGCTCAGACGCCGATCGTCCAGCCGTGACACGCCCGGGTTGTCCGCCCGAGACGCATAATGTGACATAAATCACATTTGCTGTCGCGGTGCGGCCCGCTTGGACTCCGTCGGATGATCTGACCACCTTTGGGGATGAGTTGCACCACCCCTAAACCTGGCCGCGTCCGTTCCCGAGGGTGAATCGGCGGGTGGTCTTCGACGCCCCGCTCAAGCTGAGGTTGCATGCGTTCTCGCACCCCTAGCGACGGAGCCTGGTGACAGGGGCCACCAAAAGTGGTTGCGTGGTGAGCAAGACGCACGGCCGGTGAACTCCGGTTCGTTCCAGGACGATCCGGCGCGTGCACACCTTCATCGATAGGAGATTGCAGATGCTTTCCGTTGACGATGTTCTGGCAGCCCGTTCCGGCAAGGCCTACGACAGCGACGGCGACAAGGTCGGCTCCGTGGGCGAGGTCTACCTCGACGACCAGACCGGTCAGCCGGCCTGGGTGACGGTCAACACCGGCCTGTTCGGCACCTCCGAATCCTTCGTTCCGCTCGAGGGCGCCCGGGTTGAGGGCGATGACCTCCACCTGCCGTACTCGAAGGCCAAGATCAAGGACGCTCCGCGTCAGGACGCCGACAAGCACCTCGACGTCGAGCAGGAAGAGGCGCTTTACCACTACTACGGCCTCGGCAACGGCGCCGGTGACCGCCGCGACTTCGACGGCGAACGCGACCGTCGTGACTTCGACGGTGACCGTGACCGCGACGCGGCCGTCGGTGGCGCTGCGGGTACCGCTGGTGCCGCAGGCGTGGCAGGCGCTGCCGGCCGCGACCGTGACTTCGACGGCGACCGCCGTGACGTCACCGCGGACCGTGACCGCGACGGCCACACGGTCGACGACAAGGCGCGCGACATCGCGGACAACCGTGACGGCGAAGGCGTCGTGCGCCACGAGGAGCGCGTCAACGTCGGCACCGAGCGTCGCGAGAGCGGCAAGGCCCGCCTGCGCAAGTACGTCGTCACCGACCAGCAGCAGGTCGACGTGCCGGTCAGCCGCGAAGAGGTCAACGTCACGCGTGAGCCGATGAACGAGCGTGCGTCGAACGTCACCCTTGGCGAGCAGACCGAGACGGTCACGCTCCACGAGGAGCGCCCGGTCGTCGACAAGGAGACCGTCGCAGTCGAGCGCGTCGGCCTCGATGTCGACGAGGTTCGTGACACCGAGCGTGTGCAGACCGAGGTTGCCCACGAGGAGGTCGAGGTCGACACCGACGGCACGCGTGGTCGCACGGGCGACCGTGACGTCGACGCCGCGCGCGGTCGCACCGCTGACCGTGATGGTGACGGCCACACGATCGACGACAAGGCTCGTGACTTCAAGAACAAGCACTGACGTTCACGAACGTCTCGGGCGGCATCGTGACGCAGCATTGATGCCGTGAGGCCGCAGGCCCCGTACCGCTTCGGCGGTGCGGGGCCTGCGTCGTCTCCGCCGGGCTGCCGGTTGTCGGTGTCCGCCCCTAGGCTGGAGGTGTGAACCCTCTTGATGCGCAGACCGTCTCCGCCGCCCTCGCCTCGGCGCCCGTGCTCGCACGGGTCGACCGGTCGGGCTTCGTCGAATCCGTGCACCACGGCCTCGTCACCGTCACGGGTTCTGACGGGGGCGTCGAAGCGGCGTGGGGACCGAGCGACGCGGTGATTTTTCCGCGCTCCTCGAACAAGCCGTTGCAGGCGCTCGCGATGGTGCGCGCCGGGCTCGACCTACCCGACGAATTTCTCGCCCTCGTGTGTTCCAGCCACTCCGGTGAGCAGTTCCACATCGACGGTGTGCGCGCGATCCTGGAGCGTCACGGCCTGAGCGAGGCCGACCTGCAGAACACCTCCGACCTGCCCTACGACGACGTCGACCGCAAGCGGTGGACCCGAGAGGGGCATGAGCCCGTCCCGATCGCCCAGAACTGTTCGGGCAAGCACGCGGGCATGCTCGCGACGTGCACGATCAACGGCTGGGACACGACGACGTACCGCGATCCCAACCACCCGGTTCAGCAGCTCATGGCCGAGACCCTCGCCGAGATCGCCGATGACGAGGTGGCAGCCATGGGTGTCGACGGGTGCGGCGCCCCGGTGATGTCGCTGTCGATGGCGGGCCTGGCGCGGGCCTTCGGTCGTCTCGCAGCAGCTCCCGAGGGCACGCACGAGTGGCGGGTTGCTCGAGCCATCCGCAACGCTCCGGCCTTCCTCGGCGGCTCGCGACGTGACGTGTCCACCCTCGTCGCCGGCGTGCCCGGGCTCATCGCCAAGGACGGCGCGGAGGCCTGCTATGCCATCGGCCTGCCCGACGGTCGTGGGGTCGCAGTGAAGATCGCCGACGGCGCTCAGCGCGCCCGGCCCGTCGTGGCGGCGGCGGTTCTTCGTCGCATGGGCATCGATTCGCCTGCGCTCGACGAGTTGGCCAAGGCCGACATCCTCGGTCACGGCAAGCGCGTCGGCGGCGTCACCGAAGCCTTGGGCGAGCCGACGACCGGTCGCCTCTTGGTGCCCAGAGCGGGCGCCGAATGAGGGCCGTGGTTCAGCGCGCCCTCGAGGCGTCGGTGACGGTCGGCGGTGAGGTCGTCGGAGCACTGCCCGGGCCCGGTCTCGTGGCCCTCGTCGGAGTCACCCACGACGACGGTGACGCTCAGGTCGAGGCCATGGCGCGCAAGATCGCCGGGCTGCGCATCATGCCGGGCGAGGCCTCCGTGAGCGACCTCACAGAGCGCGGCGCGAGCACCGGCGTGCTCGTCGTCAGCCAGTTCACGCTGTACGGTGACGTGCGCAAAGGGCGACGACCGTCGTGGGGCCAGGCGGCCCCGGGTGACGTCGCCGAACCACTCGTTGATGCTCTCGCCGACGCTCTCGTCGCTTCGGGAATCGCGGTGGAAACCGGGCGTTTCGGCGCCGATATGAAGGTGGCACTGACCAATGACGGACCTTTCACGGTCATCATCGACGTCTGAGACGACGCCCGCGTCCCCGCGACGCGAGAGCACGACCCTCGACAACCCCTGGCCGGCCCTGTGGGCCCTGTGCCTGGGGTTCTTCATGATCCTGCTCGACACGACGATCGTCGCCGTGGGTACGCCGGCCATCATGAACGGTCTGCACGCCGATCTCGGTGCGGTGGTCTGGGTGACGAGCGCGTACCTGCTCGCCTACGCGGTGCCACTGCTCGTCTCGGGGCGTCTCGGTGACCGGTACGGGCCGAAGAACGTCTATCTCGTGGGCCTCGCGGTGTTCACGCTCGCCTCGTTGTGGTGTGGCCTCACCGGGTCCATCGAGGGGCTCATCGCGGCCCGCGTTCTGCAGGGCCTCGGCGCTGCGGCCATGTCCCCTCAGACGATGGCCGTCATCACGCGCATCTTCCCCGGTGAGACCCGCGGTACGGCGATGGGTCTGTGGGGCTCGGTGGCCGGTGTCGCGACGCTCGTCGGCCCCATCCTCGGCGGTGTGCTCATCGACCACGTCGGCTGGGAGTGGATCTTCTTCATCAACATTCCGGTCGGCATCATCGCCTTCGTGATGGCACTCAAGCTCGTGCCGAGCCTGCCGGTCCACACGCACACGTTCGACTGGATCGGCGTGTTGCTTTCCGGCATCGGCATGTTCCTGCTCGTTTTCGGCCTGCAGGAGGGCAACCGCTACGACTGGGGCACGATCACGGGTGTCATCTCGGTGCCGCTGCTCATCGTGGCGGGTATCGCCGTCCTCGTCGCCTTCGTCGTGTGGCAGCGCCTCACACGTGCGGAGCCGCTCATTCCGCTCGTGCTCTTCACGTTCCGCAACTTCTCGCTCGCCAACGTCGCGATCTTCGGCGTGGGCCTCGCCATCACGGCGATGAACTTCCCGATCATGGTGTGGGCCCAGAGCGTACGCGGATGGACGCCGACTCAGGCGGCCCTCCTCATGGCTCCGACGGCGGTGCTGACGCTCGGGCTGGCGCCTGTTGCTGGTCGCCTCGTCAACCGGATGCACCCGCGCCTCATCGCGGGCTTCGGGCTCACGTGCTTCGCGGTGGGCATCGTCTGGTACGGCCTCGCTCTCCACTCCGACACCCCGTGGTGGCAGCTCGTCGCCCCGGCCCTCGTGCTCGGTCTGGCCAACGCCTTCATGTGGGCGCCGATCTCCGTGACGGCCACGCGGACCCTCCCGCCCGCGCGAGCGGGTGCAGGCTCCGGAGTCTTCAACGCGACGCGCCAGCTCGGTGCGGTGCTCGGTTCGGCCGCCATTGCAGCCCTCATGGAATCGCGATTGGCGTCCCACCTCGGGGGCTACTCGATGCCCGCGGGTGAGGCGGGGGGCGGCGCTCGCGTCCCCGCCGTGGCTGCGGAGTCCTTCTCCCGTGCGATGGGCGAGTCGCTCTACCTTCCCGCGGCCGTCGTCGCGGTCGGTGTCGTGGCCGTCCTGTTCTTCGTCAACCCGCATCAGGCAGAGCGCCGCTGACCTCGCGGTGGGCGCCCTCAGCGGGTTGTCGGGCAGCGCCTCTACAGTGAGGGCATGGATTTCCTGTTCGAGCTCCAGATGGGCGCGATGCTCATCCTCAGCGTCATCCTGTTGGGCGTCGAGGTCTGGGCCTTCGTCGAGGCGTTGCGCGGGCGAGCCGACCTCTTCCAGGCGCACGGCAAGCTGACGAAGCCCGCGTGGGTCGCCATCACCGGTGTCGCCGCGCTGCTCGGCTTCATCTCACTCGGGCGTCCGGTCAGTCTGCTCGGCATCATCGGCGTCGTCGCCGCGGGCGTTTTCCTGGCCGACGTCCGCCCGCTCGTGCGGCCCGGCAAGGGCAACTCGAGCGGCCCCTACGGGCCGTGGTGACCAGCTGTGGCAGCTAAGTTCATCGACGGCCCGTCGGGGGCTCTCGAGGTCGTCAGGGCAGGGCGAGGCGAACCCGTCACCGTGTTCGCGCACGGTATGGGAGCCTCGATTCCCTCGACGCGGCCCTACGCGTCGGGCGTCGACGGCACGCGCGTCTTCTTCCACTTTCGCTCGCACGGTCGCTCGGCGCCCGCGTTCGACGGCTGGGACTACGACCACACGGCTGACGAGCTGCTCGCCGTCGCCGACGCCTACGGAGCCACGCGCGCGCTGGGCGTCTCGATGGGTGCCGGGTCGATCCTGCGCATCCTGCAACGTGACCCGAGCCGGTTCGAGCGCGTCGTCCTCGCCATTCCGGCCGTCATCGACTCACCTCGCAACAGCGAGGGGCTCGAACGGTACAGCGCCATGGCCGAGGCGTCGGCGCGCGGTGACGCCGGCCCGATTCGCGCTCAACTCGAAGCCGAGATACCCGAGGCCGTGCGCGGCGACGACGCGGCGCGGGCATGGGTCGAGCAGCAGACCGAGGTCTTCCTCGGCCCCGGGATGGCTGAGGCGCTGCGCGACCTGCCCCACGCCGTGCCGGTACCCGATGTCGAGCGCTTGCGCGATTTCACGCTCCCCGTACTCGTGCTCGCGCAGGAGGGCGACACCGTGCATCCCGTCTCGTCGGCGGAGCGCCTCGTGGAGTATCTGCCGAACGCCCGGCTCGAGGTGTTCGACGAGAACGGGCTGCTGTGGGGCCACCGCAGTCGCGTGCGCCAGGTCGTCGGCGCATTCCTTTCTGACGACCATCAGAACTAGACTCGGTTCCGAGTTGCCCGACCGGGTGGCCGGGAAGAAGGTCGAGGAAGAGCGTTGCACCGCATCCAACCCGTGATCAAGGACTACGCCTGGGGCTCGCACGTCGCCCTGGCGCAGCTTGCCGGGCGCGAACAGCCGAGTGCCACGCCCGAGGCTGAGCTCTGGGTCGGCGCCCACGAAGCCGGCCCGGCCCGTGTCGACCTCGGCGGCGGGCACTTCTGCGGTCTCGACGAACACATCGCCGGAGACGACGAACGCCACCTCGGCACAGGGTCGCTCGACGCCTTCGGTCGACGTCTGCCGTTCCTGCTCAAGATCCTCGCCGCCGACAGAGCGCTTTCCATCCAGGCACATCCCGACGCAGCGCGGGCGGCGTCGGCCCCCGAGGGTGTCTACGGTGACTCCTGGGCCAAACCGGAGGCGTGGGTACCGCTCACCGAGTGCGAAGCCTTCGCCGGCTCGTTGCCGTTCGACGAAGCGAGCGCGCTCCTTGTCGGCCTCGACGTGCCCGCGCTCACCGCTCTCGTGGATCAGGCGAGGGGGGCGGCTGATCCGGCGCACGCGTTGTTGGCGGCCCTGCTCCACGTTCCTGCCGATGACCGGGCCGAGTTCGTGGCTGCTGTCGTGGCCGCCGTCCGGGCGCTCGTCGACGCAGGTTCGGCCGACGAAGCGACCGCGCGGGCACTGAGCACCGTGCTCGACGTGCACGAGCAGTTCCCAGGTGACGTGGGCGTCGTTGTTCTGCTCACGATGCGCCACCTCGTCATGACGCCCGGGCGCAGTTACTTCATCGGAGCGGGGGTTCTCCACTCGTTCGTGCACGGTACGACGATCGAGGTGCTGGCCAACTCCGACAACGTCGTGCGCGGTGGGCTCACGCCCAAGGAGACGAACGTCGAGGAACTGCTCACGATCGTCGATGTCAGGACGCCGGTCGAAGCCCAGGAGCCGCGGCGCCTGGGAGACGGAGATGGGTCGACGCTGCATCACCCCACAGCAGCGCCCCATTTCGAGCTGTTCGAGGTACGGCCGAACGAAACACCGACGGCGCTGCCGATCGGCGGCGCTCCCGCCGTCATGCTCGCGCTCGACGCACCGGTCACGGTGCGCTGCGGTGACGAAGCCATCCGTCTGGAGCGTCTCGAATGTGTGTGGTCGTCGGCCTCGGACCCCGACGCCGTCGTCACCGGCGTACCCGGCTCGCGGCTGTTCGTCGCGAGCGTCGACATCTGACGCACGTCCCCGTCAGGCGCGGGGCGCGACAGCCGACCAGTCGACCGTGATCTCACCCAGACGCCATCGCGTCGGGCCGTCGAGCAGTGGCCAGCCGTCGTCCTTGAGAGCCCGGGCGCTCGCCACGAAGCGCTGGCGCGCGCCGTGAGGAGCGAGCGGTGCATTGATCGTCCACGCGCGAGAGAGCGCTGCGAGGTAGGCATGCACCGGTTCGTCCGGCACGTTGCGGTGGATGAGCGACTTCACGAGCCGCGGTGCGACGTCCATGGGGTCGCCGAGGCCTGCCAAACGCAGCGAAATCGTGAAACTCACCGGGCCGTCGGGGGTGACGGCCACCCACGTGGAGAGCCGCCCGAGCTCGTCGCAGGTGCCGTCGAGGAGGAGGCCGTGCGGGGCCAGGCGCGAGCAGATCCGCTCCCACGCGCCGGCCACCTCGGACTCGTCGTACTGACGCAGGACGTTCGCGGCGCGCACGATCGTCGCGCTGCGGCCGGCGTCGAGGGGTATCTCGAAACCGCCGCGACGGAACGACAGGCCTGCGAGACCGGAGTTGTGCGCGAGCAGCTCACGCCCCTGCGCGACGCGTGAGGCCTCGATCTCGATGCCGACCGTCTGCACGTCGGGACGTACCCGCCGCAGTCGGTCGTGCAGTTCGACGGCCGTCACGGGGGAGGCGCCGTATCCGAGGTCGACGACGATCGGCGGATCGTCCATCCGGCGCAGGCGCCAGGCCTGCGGGCCGGTCAACCAGCGGTCCTGGCGGCGCAGACGGTTGGGATTCGTCGTCCCCCGCGTCACGGCGCCAACAGGTCGGGAATGCACGGCCCCAACGTATCGTTCGACCGTTCGTGGACCAATCTCGCACCAAGCCCTTCGGTAGCGCTCCCGCGGCCCGCGACTGCAGCGGCCCCGTACGGCACGTGGCCATGGTGAGCGTCCACACCTCCCCGTTGTCGCAGCCCGGAACGGGCGACGCCGGCGGTCTCAACGTCTACGTCGTCGAGACGGCGAAGCGGTTGGCCGAGCGCGGCGTCGAGGTCGACATCTTCACGCGCCGCACGAGCGCAGCCCTCGGCGAGCAGGTGCAACTCGTGCCGGGCGTCACCGTCCACCACATCGCGGCCGGGCCGTACGAGGGCCTCGGCAAGGAGGACCTGCCGGGCCAGCTCTGTGCGTTCGCCGCAGGCATGATGCGCGTCGGGGCGTCGAAGCCGGAGGGGCACTACGACCTCGTGCACTCGCACTACTGGCTCTCGGGCCAGGTGGGTTGGCTCGCCGCCGACCGCTGGCGGGTGCCGCTCATCCACACGATGCACACGATGGCGCGCGTCAAGAACGCCCAGCTCGCCGACGGCGACACCCCCGAGCCCGCCGGGCGCGAGATCGGCGAGGAGCAGGTCGTCACCGCGGCGACGAAGCTCGTCGCCAACACGCCGGGTGAAGCGCGCGAACTCATCGAGCTCTACGGCGCCGACTCGTCGAAGGTCGAGGTCGTCACGCCCGGCGTCGACCTCGACGCCTTCAAACCGACCGACGGCGCCGGTCGCCGCGAGGCACGCGTACATCTCGGCGTCGAGCCGGACGCGCAGGTCGTGCTGTTCGTCGGGCGCATCCAGCCGCTCAAGGCCCCTGACGTGCTCGTGCGTGCGGTGGCCGAACTCGTGGCCGAGCAGCCGGAGCGGCGCTCGCGGCTCCGACTCGTCGTCGTCGGTGGCCCGTCAGGTTCCGGCCTCGACAAGCCGCTCGCGCTGCAGACCTTGGCCCGCGACCTCGGCGTCAAGGACGTCGTCGACTTGGTGCCGCCCGTCGACCGCAGCGCGCTCGTTCGGTGGTTCCACGCGGCCGACGTCGTTGCGGTGCCGTCGCACAGCGAGTCCTTCGGGCTCGTCGCGATCGAGGCGTCGGCTTCGGGCACGCCCGTCGTCGCCGCCGCTGTGGGCGGGTTGCCCACAGCCCTCGGTGACGGGGGAGTGCTCGTCGAGGGCCACGATCCGCTCGACTGGGCGAAGGCCCTCGGGTCGTTGCTCGACGACGACGCCCGCCGCGCCGAACTCGGCGAGCGCGCCGTCGCCCACGCTCGTCAGTACGGCTGGGACGTCAGCGTCGACCGTCTGCTCGACATCTACGCGAACGCCTGCCACGACGACGCGAGCACGGACATTGACGCCTCGCGCGCGCTCGTGGGCGTCCCCAGCGCCATCGTTCCCTGACCTCCGCCCGCCCGCGTAGGTTGGAGTCATGAGCACCGACGACCTCGTTCAGGCAGCGGAAGTGGCGGTTCGGGAGTGGCTGGAGGCCTCCGAGCTGGAATGGGAACTCGGAGCGTCGAACGGCGAGTTCGTCGTCACGCTGCCGGGGGAGAAGAAGCTCAAGACGGTGACGTCGCTCGTCGTGGGGGATCGCACGCTCAAGGCGATGGCGTTCGTCGTGCGCAACCCCGACGAGAACCACGAGGAGGTCTACCGCCTCCTGCTGCAGCGCAACCTGCGAATCCCGGGGGTCGCCTACGGCATCGACGGTGCGGGCGACGTCTACCTCACCGGCCGCCTGCCGCTCGCGGGCCTCGACGGTGAGGCGCTCGACCGGCTGCTCGGCGTCATGCTCGAAGCGAGCGACGGCATCTTCAACGATGTGCTCTCGCGCGGCTTCCTCACGTCGATGAAGAAGGAATGGCACTGGCGCACGACGCACGGCGAGTCGACGCGCAACCTCGAGGCCTTCCGCCACCTTCTGGAGAACGACTGAACCCCGGACGCCGGCGGCTCGGACGTTAGGCTGACGCCATGACGTACAAGCTGATTCTGCTCCGCCACGGCGAGTCCGACTGGAACGCGAAGAACCTCTTCACCGGCTGGGTCGACGTGCCGCTCACCGACAAGGGCCGCGCCGAGGCCGTGCGCGGCGGCGAACTGCTCAAGGAAGCCGACCTCCTGCCCGACGTCGTGCACACCTCGCTGCTGCGCCGCGCCATCATGACGGCGAACCTCTCGCTCGACGCCGCCGACCGCCACTGGATCCCGGTCAAGCGCGACTGGCGCCTCAACGAGCGTCACTACGGCGCCCTCCAGGGCAAGAACAAGAAGGAAACCCTCGAGGCCTACGGCGAAGAGCAGTTCATGACGTGGCGTCGTTCGTTCGACACCCCGCCGCCGCCCATCGAGAAGGGCAGCGAGTGGAGCCAGGACGCCGACCCGCGCTACGCCGACCTCGGTGAGGCTGCGCCGCTGACCGAGTGCCTCAAGGACGTCATCGAGCGCTTCCTGCCCTACTGGGAGAGCGCCATCGTGCCCGACCTCAAGGACGGCAAGACGGTGCTCGTGGCCGCACACGGCAACTCGCTGCGCGCCATGGTCAAGCACCTCGACGGCATCAGCGACGACGACATCGTGGGCGTCAACATCCCTACAGGCATGCCGCTGTACTACGAGCTCGACGAGAACCTCGCGCCCGTCACCAAAGGTGGTCGTTACCTCGACCCGGCAGCCGCCGAGGCCGCCGCAGCCGCCGTGGCGAATCAGGGCAAGGCCTGATCGCCCGAGCGCTTCATCACCTGACGGCGCCCGCCCCTTCGCGTGAAGGGGCGGGCGCCGTCGTCACACCGCGCTGGCCGTAGCTGGTGCGCTTCTGTCGATCCGGCCGCGACATATCGCCGCCAGATGGCCTTAAGTGCCCCAGATGCGAACAGCCGCCTGACGCGCTGACGGCCCGCCTCCCTCCGGGGAAGCGGGCCGTCAGCGGTTTGCGGCGAGGCGTCAGCGGGTGAGGCCCTCGTCCGGGTTGCCGTAGCGGCCGGTCACGAGGTAGACGATGCGGTCGGCCACGGCCACGGCGTGGTCGCCGTAACGCTCGTAGTAGCGCGACAGGAGGGTGGCGTTCACGCCGGCCTCCATGCCGTGCTCCCAGTCGCCGAGCAGCGTCGTGAAGACCTTCTTGTGCAGCTCGTCCATCTCGTCGTCGATGCGGCCGATCTCGACCGCGGCGTAGACGTCCTTCGAACCGATCGCGTCACCCGTCGCCTGGACGAGCCTCTCGCCCACGCGAGCCATGTCGGCGATGATCGGGCGCAGGTTCTCGGGCACGGCGACGTTGGGCGCCGACATACGCGCGACCTTCGCGATGTGACGGGCGAGGTCGCCCATGCGCTCGATGTCGGAGCTCATGTGCATGGCCGTGACGACCATGCGCAGGTCGGTGGCCACCGGCTGCTGGCGTGCCAGCAGGTCGACGGCGAGGTCGTCGACCTCACGACGCAGGGCGTCGATGTCGTCGTCGGCCGCGATGACGCTCTCGGCGATCGTGCGGTCACCTTCGAGAAGAGCGGCGGTGGCGCGCTCGAGGGCGGTGCCGACCAGCTTCGTCATGTCGACGAGCTGATCGGAGATCTTGTCGAGGTCCTCGTGGAATGCGTCGCGCACTCGTCCTCCTTGGACTGGGCCCGGGCGGGGCGGATTCAGGGCATGGCAATGCCCAGCATGGGGGTGTTTCCGGGCGAGAGTCGCACGATTCGGTGAACGAAGACAAGCCCCGAGGTGAACTCTGGGCGACGTGCCCGGAGGGAGGCGCCGAGGGTTCTGCTCCCCGGGGCCCCTGTGCGTAATCTAACGGTGTGCCAGCCATTCTCGACCTCATCACCGGTGCGGCCGTCGGCGTCCCCCTGGCCGTCGGTGGATACGCGTTCGGTCGACGCTCGTCGAGTTCCTCCGTGCGCGAACGCATGCCGTCTGCGACGCCGGCGGCCACGCCGACGTCCACCGCGCAGTCGGCTGCCGTGTCGGGAGAAGCCGAGGCGTTGTTGCGCACCCTGCGTTCGGGCTGGATGCTCGTGGACCGCTCGGATCGCGTTGCCGCGCACAGCGACGACGTCGACGCGCTCGGTCTCGTGCGTGACGTCGATCTGCGCCACGACGCGGTGCGTGACGTCGTGCGACGCTCCCGGCGCGAGAATCGCGTCATCGAGACCGACCTCAATCTGGCGCGGGGCCCCATCGAGGGTGCCGAACTCGACCTGCGGGTTCGGGTGGCGCCACTCAACGCCGACATCGTCGTCGTGCTCGTCGAGGACCGCACGCAGGCGCGTCGCATCGAGGAGACCCGCCGCGACTTCGTCGTCAACGTCTCCCACGAGCTCAAGACTCCGGTAGGCGGCCTGCGTCTGCTGGCGGAAGCCGTCGAGGACGCCGCCGACGATTCCGAGGCAGTGGCCCGGTTCGCGGCCCGCATGAAGACCGAGACCGTACGGCTGTCGAATCTCGTGCAGGAGATCGTCGACCTGTCGCGCCTGCAGGGCGCCGACACCATCGCCACGGCCAAGCCCGTCGACCTCGCCGAGTGCGCGCATCGCGCTGTCGAGGAGACGCGTCTGCTCGCCGAGGGGCGGGGCATCAGCCTGTCGGTACGCACCGACGAAGGCCCGCACCTGGTGCTCGGCGACGAAAGCCTCCTGACGACGGCCTGCCGCAACCTCGTCAACAACGCCGTCAACTACTCCGGCGACGAGACCCGCATCGTCGTCGCCGTGTCGAGCGAGGACGACGCGGTGGCCGTTGAGGTCACCGACCAGGGCGTCGGGCTGTCGGCCGCCGAGATCGAGCGCATCTTCGAGCGCTTCTACCGCGTCGACCCGGCCCGGTCGCGCCAGACCGGCGGAACCGGCCTCGGCCTGGCCATCGTCAAGCACGTGTGCGCGAACCACGGCGGGCAGATCCGCGTGTGGAGCGAACCCGGCGTCGGCTCGACGTTCGAGATGCAGATCCCCGCGTGCAACGGCGAGAGGGCCGGGCGTGAGACGTCCGAACTCGCCGACACGCCCCGTGAACCCGTGAGCGCGGCCGCCGGCCGCACTGCCGAGACGAAGGACAAGCTGTGACCCGAATCCTGGTCGTCGAGGACGAGGAGTCCTACTCCGAGCCCCTCGCCTACATGCTGAAGAAGGAAGGCTACGACGCCGTCGTCGCGGCGACGGGAACGGACGGGCTCGAGGAGTTCGAACGCTCCGGCGCCGACCTCGTGCTGCTCGACGTCATGCTGCCCGGCATGTCCGGCGTCGACGTGTGTCGGCAGCTGCGTACTCGCTCGAGCGTGCCGATCATCATGTTGACGGCCAAGGACAGTGAAATCGACAAGGTCCTCGGCCTCGAACTGGGCGCGGACGACTACGTGACGAAGCCGTACTCGGGGCGTGAACTGCTCGCCCGCATCAAGGCTGTGCTGCGCCGTCAGAGCGAGCCCGAGGAGTTCGAGCCCGACCGCCTGGAGGCCGGTCCCGTCGTCATGGACGTCGAGCGCCATGTCGTGACGGTGGGTGGTGAGCAGATCTCGATGCCGCTCAAGGAGTTCGAACTGCTCGAACTGCTCCTGCGCAACGAGGGCCGCGTGCTCACGCGCATGCAGCTGATCGACCGCGTGTGGGGTAGCGACTACGTCGGCGACACGAAGACGCTCGACGTCCACATCAAGCGTCTGCGCGCGAAGATCGAGCCCGATCCCGGTGCGCCGCGCCACATCCTCACCGTCCGAGGTCTCGGCTACAAGCTGGAGGCGTGAGCGGCCGCTCCCTCACGACGAACGGCTTCGGCCCCACCCCTCGACAGGAGGGATGGGGCCGAAGCCGTTGAACGTGGTGTGACGCGGGGGTCAGTGGCCGGAGCCGTGCGACTCGTCGCCGGAGGTCTCGGACTCGGCGTGGTCCACGTCGGCGTCGCCGTACGGGTGCTGGTCGAGCAGCACCGGGATGGAGACCTGCGTCGAGCCGCCCGGGGACGTCTTGAGGGTGGCCGAGATCTGGTCACCCACCTTCGCGTCGCCGAGGGAGGAGATGGTGACGGGCGAGACCTTCTTGTCGTCGTTGCCGTCGGCCTTGCCGTCGAGACGGACGCTGGAGTTCGCCGGGATGGTGACCTGGGTGTCGGTGCCGTTCACCGTGATGGTGAGCTGGCTGTCGGACGAACCCGCGTTGTACACGAGACCGGAGAGCTTGCCCTCGGAACCCTCGCCGTCGTTGACGATGAGCAGGTCAGCTGCCTGAAGGTCGCCGACGCGTGCCGAGACGCCGTCGGCGGCGTCGTACTGCAGCTCGGTGGTGTACGGGTTGATGAGCTGACCGCAGCCGGTGAGCGTAGCACCGGCCGTCACGGCCGCGAGCATCACGCCGGCGCTACGGCGCTTGGGGGTCACAATTCGTCGCGTCACGCAGGCAAGACTATCGCCTCGTGAGCGACGTGGTGAGCCGGGCCTCGTGCCGGTGATCAAAACGAAACTTTTCCGAATGTTCGGCGTGTCGCGCGCCTCGCCCGTTCGGGCGATCGATCGGGGGGCTTGCTTCGGTGTGCTATGTGCGGTTCGGCCGCCTCGCACGCCCCGGAATGGCGCGGCTGCGTGGTATCCTGGAGGCCGCGAAAGGGGCTAATACCACATGGAATTCAAAGTCGGCGCGACCGTCGTTTACCCGCACCATGGCGCAGCAACGATCGAAGAGATCAAGGTGCGCAAGATCAAGGGCGAGGACAAGCAGTACCTCGTGCTGAACGTAGCCCAGGGAGACCTGACCATCGAGGTCCCCGCCGAGAACTGCGACCTCGTCGGCGTCCGGGACGTCGTCGACAAGGAGGGGCTCGAGAAGGTGTTCGAGGTGCTGCGTGCAGAGCACACCGAAGAGCCCACCAACTGGTCGCGTCGGTACAAGGCCAACCTCGAGAAGCTCGCTTCCGGCGATGTCATCAAGGTGGCCGAGGTCGTGCGTGACCTGTGGCGCCGCGACCAGGATCGTGGTCTTTCGGCCGGCGAGAAGCGCATGCTCGCCAAGGCCCGTCAGATCCTCGTCTCCGAGCTGGCCCTCGCCGAGCACACGAACGAGGACAAGGCGGAAGCCACCCTCGACGAGGTGCTCGCGTCCTGAACGCCGGAGCAGTTCTCGTCGCTGCGGGCCTCGGCACCCGTCTGGGAGCCGGAAAGCCCAAAGCGCTCGTCACCTTGGGGGGTACGCCCCTCGTGACGCACGCCGTTCGTCGCCTCGTGGCGACGGGCGGCGTGTCGCATGTCGTGGTCGTCGTTCCGGCCTCGCACGAAGACGAATTCGCCGACGTCCTCAGCGATTTCGCCGACGGCGACGTTCCCGTTGAGATCGTGGCCGGCGGCGCGGAACGCAGTGACTCCGTCCGTTGTGGCCTGCGGGCGCTCGATCGCGAGTGCGACATCGTCCTCGTCCACGACGCCGCGCGCTGCCTTGCCCCTGTGGAGCTCACCGAGCGCGTGCTCGCGGCCCTGGCGGCCGGGGCTGACGCCGTCATTCCGGTGGTGCCGGTCGTCGACACGATCAAGGTCGTCGAGGCCACGCAGACCGCCGGGGACGACGGTGAAGACGACGGCAGGAGCTCAGAAGGCGGAGCAGCGGACGCTCCTGCGCTCGAACGCGTCGTCTCGACGCCGGTGCGCGCCGATCTGCGTGCCGTCCAGACCCCGCAGGGGTTTCGTCGTTCGGTGCTCGTGGCCGCGCACGAATCGGGGCTCGACGCCACCGACGACGCCGCCCTCATCGAACGCGCCGGGGGAGAGGTGCTCGTCGTCGACGGTGATCTCTTCGCCCTCAAAGTGACGACACCGCTCGACATCGTCGTCGCCGAACACCTGCTCGCCGACTCCTCGGAGGCCGAACCCGTATGACCAGCCAGCCCCACGTCGTCCTGCCGCGCACCGGAATCGGTGTCGACGTCCACCCGTTGGCCGACGACGAGCGGGAGCTCTCGCTCGCGGGCCTCAGCTGGCCGGGTGAGCGTGGCATCGAGGGTCATTCGGACGGTGACGTAGCCGCTCACGCCCTGTGCGACGCGCTCTTCAGCGCAGCCGGCATCGGCGATCTCGGGCAGCACTTCGGCGTCGATCGCCCCGAGCTGGCGGGCGCCAAGGGCGTCACGCTGCTCGAGGAGGCTGCTCGGCTCGTGCGGGAGGCCGGTTTCGAGATCGGCAACGCGGCCGTTCAGGTCATCGGCAACCGTCCGAAGATCGGCAAGCGCCGTGACGAGGCGCAGGTCGCTCTGTCGGCCGCGATCGGCGGCGCCCCGGTGTCGGTGAGCGGCACGACGAGTGACGGCCTCGGCCTCACCGGCCGCGGTGAGGGCATCGCCGCCGTCGCCACGGCGCTCGTCTACCCGCGCGACTGACCGTCCCTGACATGACGCGGGTCGAGGTTGTCACCGCTTCTCGCTAGGTTGGGATCAGACCCGACAACACTTGAGGAGCCAGTATGTCCCAGACCGTCAAGGGCGTCATCGCCCGTAGCAAGAACGCCGACGTGGAAGTCGTCGACATCGTCGTTCCCGACCCCGGCCCGGGTGAGGCCGTCGTCGCGATCGAGGCGTGCGGTGTCTGCCACACCGACCTGCACTACCGCGAGGGCGGCATCAACGACGAATTCCCCTTCCTCCTCGGGCACGAGGCGGCCGGTCGCGTCGAGGCCGTCGGCGAGGGTGTGACGAACGTCGAGGTGGGCGACTTCGTCGTCCTCAACTGGCGTGCGGTGTGCGGCCAGTGCCGCGCCTGCAAGAAGGGCCAGCCCTGGTACTGCTTCGACACGGCCAACGCGACGCAGCAGATGACGCTCGCCGAGGACGGCACCGCACTGACGCCGGCGCTCGGTATCGGTGCGTTCATCGAGAAGACGCTCGTCGCGGCCGGTCAGTGCACGAAGGTCGAGGAGAGCGACGCCGCGGCGGTCGGCCTGCTCGGCTGCGGCGTCATGGCCGGTTTCGGTGCGGCCGTCAACACCGGCCAGGTGACGCGCGGTGAGTCCGTCGCCGTCATCGGCTGCGGTGGCGTGGGGTGCGCGGCCATCGCGGGTGCGAAGACCGCCGGCGCCACGACCATCATCGCCGTCGACATCGACGACGAGAAGCTCGGCAACGCCAAGGCGTTCGGCGCCACGCACACGATCAACTCGAAGAAGGACGACGCCGTCGAGAAGATCCGTGAACTCACGGGCGGCTTCGGGGCCGACGTCGTCGTGGAGGCCGTCGGTCGTCCCGAGACGTACGAGCAGGCGTTCTACGCCCGTGACCTGGCCGGCCGCGTCGTCCTCGTCGGCGTGCCGACGCCCGACATGGAGCTCACGCTGCCGCTGCTCGAGATCTTCGGCCGCGGTGGTGCGCTCAAGTCGAGCTGGTACGGCGACTGCCTGCCGGAGCGCGACTTCCCGATGCTCGTCGACCTTTACAAGCAGGGCCGCTTCCCGCTCGAGGAGTTCATCACCGAGAAGATCGGTCTCGACGAGGTCGAGAAGGCCTTCGACACGATGAAGGGCGGCAAGGTGCTGCGTTCGGTGGTGACCCTCTGATGGCCGAATTCACCGACCAGGGCGCCGCTGTTCTCGCACACGAGGACGGCCTGCGCATCCAGCGTGTCGTCACGTCCGGCACCTTCGAACTCGACGGTGGCAGCTGGGACGTCGACAACAACGTCTGGCTCATCGGCGATGACCGGGAGGTCGCCGTCGTCGACCCGGCCCACGACGCAGCCCCGATCCTCGACGCCGTTGCGGGCCGCACGGTCGTCGGCATCTGGTGCACGCACGCCCACAACGACCACATCACTGCGGCCGGTGACGTCCGCGAAGCCACGGGGGCACCCGTGTTCCTCCACCCCGAGGATCGCGTCCTGTGGGACATGACGCACGACTGGCAGCCCGACGAGGCGCTCGCCGACGGCGATGAGCTCACGGTGGCCGGCACGAGCGTCCGCGTCATTCACACGCCGGGACACGCTCCGGGTGCGGTGTGCTTCTTCGTCCCCGCGCTCGGCGCGGTGCTCACCGGAGACACCCTGTTCCAGGGCGGGCCGGGGGCGACCGGTCGCTCCTACTCCGACAAGCCGACGCTCGTGGCGTCGATCCGCGAGAAGCTGTTCACCCTGCCCGGCGACACCGTCGTGCTCACGGGCCACGGCGACTCGACGACGCTCGCCGCCGAAGAGGTCGGCCTCGAGGACGAGTGACCCACTAGTGCGGGTTCTCGCCCCGGATCCACCTGCAGTCGATCCGGGGCGAGAACGTGGCCGGGCGAGCACGCCTGCGGAGGCCGATAGAATCGGGCCTGTGACTCTGCAGATCTTCGACACCGCCACTCGCGAGCTTCGCGACTTCGAACCCGTGAACCCCGGCAAGGTCGGCATCTACATCTGCGGCCTCACCACGCAGGGTTCACCGCACATCGGCCACCTGCGCTTCGCCGTCGCGTTCGACGTGCTGCGCAACTGGCTGACGCGCGGGCACGGCTACGACGTAACGCTGGTGCGCAACGTCACCGACATCGACGACAAGATCCTGCGCAAGTCCGCCGAGGCGGGCGAGCCGTGGTTCGCATGGAGCTACCTGCACGAACGCGAGACGAGCGACGCGCTCGACACCCTCGGCGTCAAGCGACCCACGTACGAGCCGCGTGCCACCGGGCACGTCACCGACATGGTCGAGCTCATGGAGATGCTCATCGAGCGAGGCCACGCCTACCCGGCGTCCGACGGCTCCGGTGACGTCTACTTCGACGTCAAGAGCTTCCCCGAGTACGGCTCCCTCACGCGTCAGAACCTCGACGACATGGAGGCTGCGGGCGACGCAGATCCGCGTGGCAAGAATGATCCGCGCGACTTCGCCCTGTGGAAGGGGCGAAAGGACGACGAACCCGCCTCCGCGAACTGGCCCACGCCCTGGGGTGAAGGCCGCCCGGGCTGGCATCTCGAGTGCTCCGCCATGGCGCGACGCTGGCTCGGCGACACGTTCGACATCCACGGCGGCGGTATCGACCTGCGCTTCCCGCACCACGAGAACGAGCAGGCCCAGTCGCACGCCGCGGGCCTCGGCTTCGCGCGCTACTGGATGCACAACGGCTGGGTCACCCTCTCCGGCGAGAAGATGAGCAAGTCGCTCGGCAACACCCTCGCCGTCAACGAACTCACGAAGACGGTGCGGCCCATCGTCGTGCGCTACTACCTCAGCGCCGTCCACTACCGCTCGACGATCGAGTACACGCCGGACTCGCTCGCCGAGGCTGCGGCTGCGGTCGAGCGCATCGAGGGTTTCCTGCGTCGTGCGCTCGGCGCCGACGCCGTGCTCACGAGCGACGACGTCGCCGGTGTGGAACTGCCGCGCGCCTTCGTCGAGGCCATGGATGACGACATCAACGTCTCCGGTGCGCTCGCGGCCTGCTTCGACGCCATCCGCGAGGGCAACACCGCCATCGACGAGGCCGACGTGGAGCGCGTCGAGAAACTTGCCATGCAGGTCGCCGCCATGACGGACGTGCTCGGCGTCAACCCGCTCGACCCGCAGTGGTCGGGTCGTTCGGCCGGCGGCCAGGACGAGGCGATGGACGCCCTGGGCGCCCTCGTCGAAGCGCTCGTCGAACAGCGCAAGGCCGCCCGCGCAGCGAAGAACTTCGAGGCGGCCGACACCATCCGCGACCAGCTGGCCGACGCCGGCGTCGTGGTCGAGGACACCCCTGACGGCGCGCGCTGGAGTCTCGCGCGGCAGGGCGGAAAGGACAACTGATGGCAGGCAACTCCTCGCGCCGAGGCGCGATTCGCAAGGGCAGTTCGAAGAAGGGCATGACCGTCGGCAGCGGTGGCCAGCGTCGTCGTGGCCTCGAGGGCAAGGGCCCGACGCCGAAGGCGGAGGAACGTCCGAACCACAAGGCGTACAAGTCCGCGGCCCGATCGGGCGCGGCCCAGGGCGCCCCGAACGGACGACGTTCGAGCGGGAGCCGCCGTGAGCGCACCTCGAGCGAGGTCATCGCCGGGCGCAACTCGGTGCTCGAGGCGCTACGCGTGGGCGTGCCCGCGACGACGCTCTACGTCGCGAGCCGCATCGACTCCGACGACCGAGTGCGCGAGACGCTCAAGATCGCCACGGAGCAGGGCGTGCCGATGCTCGAGACGCCGCGCGGCGAACTCGACCGCCTCACCGACGGCGCCGTGCACCAGGGCCTGGCGCTGCAGGTACCGCCGTACGACTACGCCCACCCGGGCGACCTCATCGACCCGGAGCTGCCCGGCACGCCGCTCGTCGTCGCGCTCGACGGCATCACCGACCCCCGCAACCTCGGCGCCATCGTCCGCTCGACGGCGGCCTTCGGTGGCCACGGCGTCGTCGTCCCGCAGCGACGCAGCGCCGGCATGACCGCGTCGGCCTGGAAGACCTCGGCCGGCGCAGCTGCGCGCATCCCGGTGGCTCAGGCGAGCAACCTCACGGCGGCGCTCAAGGACTTCAAGAAGGCGGGCTTCTTCGTCATCGGCCTCGACATGGACGGTGACGTCGACCTGCCCGGCCTCGAGCTGGCGGACCGCCCGCTCGTCGTCGTCGTCGGTTCCGAAGGCAAGGGCCTCTCGCGTCTCGTCGCGGAGACCTGCGACCAGATCGTGTCGGTGCCGATGAGTTCCTCCGTCGAGTCGCTCAACGCAGGCATCGCCACGAGCGTCACGCTGTACCAGGTGGCCGTGAACCGCGGGCTGGGCTCGACGCGCTGACACTGCGCCGAACAGCGCGGCTGCATCACGCGAAACACGAGGAGCGCCCCGACCGATCCGGTCGGGGCGCTCCTCGTTCGTGCGTGAGGCGATCAGCTGTTCGGCTTCTCCACGACGACCGAGTTCATGATCTTGTCGGCGAAGGTCTGACGCTTGGTGTCCCACAGCGGCCACAGGTAGCCGATGTTGCACGGAAGCGAGTCGAGGAAGTGTGCGAGCCCACGCACGAACGTCATGCCGGCGCCGAGGGGCTGACCGGTCTGCTCCGAGAGGAGCGTGATACCGGTCCACTTCTTGCCGAGGCTCTGGCCCGTCTTGCCCTGACGGAACACAAGGTTCCAGATGGAGAACGCGAAAACCACGAGATAGCACAGCATCCCGAGGGCCAAGGCGCCCGTGCTCGGGCTGCCCGTGGTGGTCGTGTTGCCGTACGCGTCGGTGGAGGTCTCGAGGTCGCTCATCGACGTGCCCATCGCAATGGCGGCGATGATGATGAACGGCATCATGATCAGGGTGTCGAGGAGGTACGCCAGGACGCGCTTGCCCCAGTGCGCGTAGGGCATCGGGGCCTGGGCCATGGCACCGAACTGCTGCTGGCCGTAGCCAGGCTGCGCGCCGTACGCGGGCTGGCCGTACTGCTGGCCGCCCTGGCCGTACGCGTCGTGCCCTTGCTGGCCGTACTGCTGCTGGCCGTATGGCTGCTGCCCGTAGTGCTGGTTGCCCTGCTGACCGTACGCGTCGTGTCCCGGCTGCTGGCCGTAAGGCTGCTGCCCGTACTGACCGCCGTTGTTCTGGCCGTGCGCATTGGCGTTGAACTGGTCTCCGAGGCCGCCCGGACCGTGCGGATCGTTGGTGCTCACTGTTCCTCCACCCTTGTGGTTCGTCATGTCCTGGCGCACACGCTAGCCCGTTCGGGCTGGCGTTGGCCGAAGGCGTACCGCACTAGGACGCACGGATCAGGGGTTGAGATCCATCTGCATCGGTGTCGTGTCGGGCGCGATGACGTTCTTCTCGTCCGGCTTCGTGGGAAGGATGTGCTTCACGTAGTCGACGACGGCCTGTTCGATCGTCACGTCGTGGCGCTGTCGCTCCGACATGTACCAGCGGTGCTCGAGCACCTCGTGGAAGATCTCGGCGGGTTCGAGTTTGCCGCGCATCTCGGGCGGTACGGAGCGCGTGACGGGCTCGTAGATCGTGGCCAGCCAGTCGCGGGCGACGGCCTCCTCGTCGTCGTTCTGACGGTTCTTGCTCGCGGTGAAGCTCACGAGGTCGTTGAGCAGGCGACGCGCCTGGTTCTCGCCGACCTCGAGGCCCGTGAGGTGGCGCAGACGGCGTGAGTGGTAGCCGGCTTCCACGATCTGCGGTTTGATCTGCATCGTCGTGCCGTCGATGTCGGTGGTGATGTCGAGTTCACCGACGTCGAAGCCGAGCTCGTTGAGAGCCCGGATGCGTTCCTCGACACGCCAAGCCTCGCTGGCGTCGAAGCGTTCGGTGTCGGTGATCGCCCGCCAGAGCTCGTGATAGCGCTCGACGATGGTGTTGCTCACCTCGATGGGGTCCATGTCCTCCGGAAGCATGCCGCCGGCTTGGAGATCCATGAGTTCGCCGGCGATGTTGACGCGGGCGATGTCGAGGTCGTGCTCACGCTGACCGTCGGAGAGCTGATCGCGCAGTTCGCCGGTCTCGGCGTCGACGAGGTACGCGGCGAACTCACCGGCGTCGCGGCGGAAGAGGGCGTTCGACAAGGAGACGTCGCCCCACCAGAAACCGACGAGGTGCACCTTGACGAGCAGCACGGCGAGGGCGTCGATGAGCCGTGTGGCGGCGTCGGGGCGCAGCGTCTGGCTGATCATCGCCCGGTAGGGCATGGAGAACTGCAGGTGACGGGTGAGCAGGCAGGCGTCGAGGGGAGAGCCGTCGGGGGCGGTTCGGCCGGTGACGACGGCGATGGCTTCCACACACGGCAGGTGCAGGCGGCGCAGCTGCTTGAGCATGTTGTACTCGCGCAACGCGATGTCGCTCTTGATCTCCTTGACGGCCAACACGCGGCCGTCGACGCGGGCGAAACGCACGATGTGACGCGAGATGCCGCGGGGGAGGGCAGCCAGACGGTCGGCGGGCCACGCCTCGAGCGGGGTGCTCCACGGCAGACTGAACAGCGCCGGGTAGGGCCGTGAGGCCTTGATGTCGAGTGCCACCGCGTCATTCTCCCATCTGGCATAGGTGTGCCGGTTCCGCGCGCTCCGCGTGTCCACCAGCCGAGCTCCGAACGCGCGTGAGGGGCGCCGCAGGCTGCGGCGCCCCTCACCTCGTGCAGTGCGGGTCAGTCGTTGACGCGCTCGCCCGTCTCGACGTCGAAGAGGTGGATGTGGTCGGTCTTCGGCGCGAAGAAGATCGTGTCGCCCTTCTTCGGGGGACGGCGGCCGTCGACGCGAGCCATGACCTGGTACTCCTCGCGGTCTGCCTGCGTCTTGCCGTAGACGTATGCGTCGGCGCCGAGCTCCTCGACCATGACGACGTCGACCTTGAGCCCTTCGTCGGCCGGCGCGAGATCCTCGGGTCGAATGCCGAGCGTGACGCGGTTGGCCTTTGGGTTGGCGCTCGTCGGCATCGGGATGCTGCTCGTGCCGAAAAGCACCTTGCCGTCCTTGATCGGCACCTCGAAGAGGTTCATGGCCGGCGAGCCGATGAAGCCGGCGACGAAGACGTTGGCCGGGCGGTCGTACATGTTGCGCGGGGTGTCGCACTGCTGCAGCAGGCCGTCCTTGAGGACGGCGACGCGGTCACCCATCGTCATGGCCTCGACCTGATCGTGGGTGACGTAGACGGTCGTCACGCCGAGGCGACGCTGCAGGTCGGCGATCTGCGTGCGCGTCTGCACGCGCAGCTTGGCGTCGAGGTTCGACAGTGGCTCGTCCATGAGGAACACCTGCGGCTGACGCACGATGGCGCGACCCATCGCGACGCGCTGACGCTGGCCACCCGACAGGTCCTTCGGCTTGCGCTCGAGGTACTGCGTGAGGTCGAGGATCTGCGCGGCCTCCTCGACGCGCTTGCGGATCTCGCCCTTGTCGACGCCGGCGATCTTGAGCGCGAAGCCCATGTTGTCGGCGACGCTCATGTGCGGGTAGAGCGCGTAGTTCTGGAAGACCATGGCGACGTCGCGGTCCTTGGGGGACAGCGCGGTGACGTCCTTGCCGTCGATGAGGATGCGGCCGCTCGTGACCTCCTCGAGGCCGGCCAGCATGCGCAGGGAGGTCGACTTACCGCAGCCCGAGGGGCCGACGAGGACGAGGAATTCACCGTCGGCGATCTCGATGTTGAGGTCGGAGACGCTGGGGCGCTCGGCGCCCGGGTACGTGAGGGAGACGCGGTCGTACGTAACAGTTGCCATGGTTTTCCTTTGGCGCTCACCGGCAGGAACGTGCCGGACGATCCGTTGTGAACGGGTGTCTCACGAAATGTGATGACGCACACATCATGCCCGAGGAGGGTGGCCCCTGCCTACCCCTCGCGCACATTTGCTTCTGTGCTGCTCAAACGAGCGCAGCTGATGCATCCTCGCCGTGCAGCCGGACTCCGAATCCGATCTCCAACGGGCGCGCGGGAATCGGTTCGACATGTCCGCCCGCGTCGCTCTGCGCGGTGATGAAACCGTTATCTGAAAAACTTTGCAAACGGTGAAAGCGTCCTCACAATGTGAAGTGGACCACACGCTCTCGCCCGAGGGCGTTCCTCATGTAT
Organism: Dermacoccus sp. PAMC28757; assembly: GCF_014302635.1. Taxonomy (NCBI): domain Bacteria; kingdom Bacillati; phylum Actinomycetota; class Actinomycetes; order Micrococcales; family Dermacoccaceae; genus Dermacoccus; species Dermacoccus sp. PAMC28757. Next base: position 1,285,586 of record NZ_CP060292.1, read on the forward strand.
CGGAGTACCCATGACCAAGCGCAGTGTTGCCGTCGCCCTCGCGGGCGTCGTCGCCTTCTCGCTGTCCGCCTGCGGTGGCACAGACTCGTCCTCGAGCAAGAGCAGCTCGAAGTCGTCCGACTCGTCCGCGTCCGGTTCGGCCGCCGCGACCGGCGCTGTCAATGCGAAGGACCCCAAGCGCGACGCCAGCGCCGACCTCGTCATCTGGGCCGACAGCACCGCTGCCCCCACCGTCGCGAAGCTGGCCTCGGAGTTCGCCAAGCAGAACGGCGTCAAGGTCTCCGTCCAGACCGCGACGGACGTGCGCGGCAACTACAACACCGCGTTCAAGGCCGGCCAGGCCCCCGACATCATCGTCGGCGCGCATGACTGGATGGGTGAGCTCGTCGCCAACGGCTCCGTCGCCCCCGTCCAGCTCTCGGCCCAGACCGCCGCCGGCTTCAACCCTGTCGCCATCACGGCGTCGAAGTACAACGGCCAGACCTACGGCGTGCCCTACGCCGTCGAGAACATGGCCCTCGTGCGCAACACGGCCTACGCCAAGGACGCCCCCAAGACGCTCGACGAGCTCATCGCCACGGGCCAGAAGGCCGTCGACGCGAAGAAGGCCACGAACGTCCTCGCACTCGAGATGGGCAAGGTCGGCGACGCCTACCACGGTTACCCGTTCCTCTCCGCGTTCAAGGGTGGCATCTTCGGCACCAAGGCCAACGGTGACTACGACGCGAGCAAGCTCATGGTGAACTCGCCGGAGACGCTCAAGGGCGCGAACCTCCTCGCCGACCTCGGCAAGAAGAAGGTGCTGTCGACCAACATCGACAAGACGAACGCCGACAACCTGTTCGCCAACGGCAAGGCCGCGTATGCCATCACGGGCCCCTGGTCTCTCCCGACCTACGACAAGGCCGGCGTGAAGTACGCCGTCAGCGCCATGCCGACCGTCACCGGTGGCGGCAAGATGACGCCGTTCCTCGGCGTGCAGATGTTCTACGTCTCCTCCAAGGCCAAGAACGCCACCGTCGCCCAGACGTTCGCGACGTCCTTCCTCACCACCGAGGCCGCGCAGAAGCGGCTCTTCGAGATCGGCAAGCGTCCGCCGGCACTCAAGGCCGCCTACGACGCGGTCGCGAAGACGGACCCGCAGGTCGCCCAGTGGGCAGCTGCCGGCGAGGGTGCCAAGCCGATGCCGAACATCCCCGCGATGAACGCCGTCTGGCAGCCGCTCGGCCAGGCCCTGGCCGACGTCATCTCGGGCAAGTCCGCACCGGACGCCCGTTTCAACAAGGCGCAGTCGGAGATTCAGGCCGCTATCAAGGCCGGTAACTGACCCTCCTCCCGTGAGCCGGTGACCGTCCCTCGGTCACCGGCTCACGGCACGCTCACCCCTTCGCCTCACACCCTGGAGTTCGTTCATGGCGACGCCTGCCGCCCCCACGCAGAGCGCGGCTCTGCCTCCCGCGAAGAGCGCCCGTTGGGCGATCGTCACCAAGTGGGTGGCCATCGCCGCGGCCCTCGCGCTGTGCCTCTACCTCGTGACGAAGCTCGCGTCCGCCGGGTACTCGCTCGCCGTCGTCGGGGTCGCCTTCGTCGCGATGGCCGTCCTCGTCGTGTACGGCACCCGCAAGAACGTCCCCGCCAAGTACTTGCTGCCAGGGCTGCTCCTGCTCGTCGGCCTCCAGGTGTGGCCGATCGCCTACACGGCTGCCACGTCGTTCACGAACTACGGCCAGGGCCACCTCGTCTCCAAGGAGGAGGCGACGAAGCAGAACGTCGCCTACTCCGTGCAGCAGGTTCCGGGTTCGCCGACGTACAACCTCTCGGTTGCGGTCAAGGAGGGCCAGGACGTCACGAAGGGCGACCTGTACTTCCTGCTCGCCGACGAGAAGGGGAACAAGCTCGTCGGTGACGCCAAGGGCACCGCGCCGCTCGCGGGTGCGACCGAGATGAGCCTCGGGCGCATCACCTCCGCCGAGGGGTTTCACATCCTCAACCTCGGCGAAGCCAACCGACGCAAGGATCTGAGCGCCTTCGCGGTGCCCACGGACGACGGCGGCGGGATCAAGGCCAGCGGCGCAACCCAGGCCTTCGAGGGCAAGCCGGCGCTGCGTCTCGACGAGGCCAAAGACGAGCTCGTCGACAGCTCCACCGGCACCGTCTACGTCGCGAAGAACGCGCGGTGGGAGCCGAAGAACGGCAACGGTTCTCCGCTGGCCGTCGGGTGGAAGGAGAACGTCGGTCTCAAGAACTACACGAGCCTGTTCACCAACCCGACGCTGCGCTCGGGCTTCCTCGGCATCTTCGCTTGGAACATCGCCTTCGCCGTGCTCTCGGTGCTCACGACGTTCGTGCTCGGCATGCTTCTCGCACTGCTGCTCAACGACCCGCGCATGAAGGGCAAGGCCATCTACCGCAGCCTGCTCATCCTGCCGTACGCCGTGCCCGTGTTCGTCTCGGCGCTCGTGTGGGCCTCGATGTTCAACCAGGAGTTCGGCCTCATCAACACGATGACGGGCCTCGACATCGACTGGATGGGTGACCCGTGGGCCGCGCGCGCCGCCATCCTGCTCGTCAACCTGTGGCTCGGCTTCCCCTACATGTTCGTCGTGTGCACGGGTGCGCTGCAGTCGTTGCCCGGTGACATCATGGAGGCCGCCCGCATCGACGGCGCCGGCCCGATCCGCACCCTGCGCTCGATCACGATGCCGCTGCTGCTCGTCGCCGTCGGCCCGCTGCTCATCGCATCGTTCGCCTTCAACTTCAACAACTTCGGCCTCATCTACCTCGTGACGAAGGGTGCTCCCTTCGTCGGCGGCGACACCCAGATCGGTTCCACGGACCTGCTCATCACGTACGCCTTCCGTCTCGCGATGGACGGCACGAGCCCGAACTTCGGCTTCGCCTCCGCGATCGCCGTCGTCATCTTCATCATCGTCGCGCTGCTGAGCTTCCCCGGCTTCCTGCGCAGCAAGGCCCTCGAGGAGGTCAACTGATGTCCGTCAGCCCCGTCAACGGGCCGGTCGCTCCCTTCGAGCCGATCGGTGACGCCGCCCGCACCGCCAACGAGGCCAAGGGCGCCCGCGCGAAGAAGCCGGTGGTTCGCGGAAGCTTCCGGGACGTGTGGTGGCGCCACGCCCTCGCGCTGCTGGCGCTCGCCTTCGCGCTGTTCCCGATCGTGTTCCTCATGTCGGCCGCATTCAACCCGGCCGGCACGCTGAGCTCGACGGGCCTGCTGCCGAGCGGCTTCTCGCTCGACAACTTCACGGCGCTGTTCACCGACGAGTCGCACCCGTTCGTCACGTGGTACAAGAACGCGCTCATCATCGCGTTCGTCGGGTCGACCCTGTGCGTCTTCATCGGCGCCTGTGCGGCCTTCGCGTTCTCGCGCCTGCGGTTCAAGGGCCGGCGTGCGATGCTGCTGGCCCTCCTGCTGCTGCAGATGTTCCCGGCACTGCTCGCCTTCGTCGGCCTCTACATCACCTTCACGAAGATCGGCGAGGTGCTGCCGCCGTTCGGCCTCAACACGCTGTGGGGCCTCATCCTCGTCTACATGGGCGGTGCGATGGGTTCCAACGTGTGGCTGCTCAAGGGCTACTTCGACACCGTGCCGAAGGAACTCGACGAGGCCGCGCACGTGGACGGTGCCTCACACGCCCGCGTCTTCTTCTCCCTGACACTGCCGCTCGTGCGACCGATCCTCGTGACGGTCTTCATGGTGACGTTCGTGGGCCTGTTCGGTGAGTTCCTGCTCGCGAGCATCTTCCTCACCGACGTGTCGAAGCAGACGCTCGGCGTGGGTCTGTACGGCATGACCTTCGGTCAGCAGCGCAACGCCCTGTTCGGGCAGTTCGCTGCGGGCGCGCTCCTGTGCTCGCTGCCCATCATGGGCCTCTACCTCGCGTTCCAGAAGCAGCTCATCGGAGGACTAACCTCGGGCTCCGTCAAGTGAGTGTCCCGCCACCCGCCACTGCCGCCGGGCGCCTCACGGCCTCGGCGGCAGTGGCGTCTCCCGTCGAAGGTCGAGACACATCATTTCGGAGGGAGGCGCGAACTGTACGGTCGACGTACGCGTCGAGTTCTGGGGGAGACATGGCGAACGTGCATGGCGAGGGGGGCTCGCCGCTGCGACTGTTGGAGATCGCGGAGGCGGCTGGGGTGTCGCAGGCGACCGTGAGCCGAGTGCTCAACAACAAGTCGGGCGTCGCCGAGGCCACCCGACAGAGCGTCCTCACCGCGGTCGACGTGCTCGGGTACTCGCGCCCCTCGAACCTGCAGCGTGCGGGCACTGGGGCGATCGGCCTCGTCGTGCCCGAGCTCGACAACCCGATCTTTCCGGCCCTCGCTCAGGCCGTGACGACCCGACTCGCCGCGGAGGGGTACACGGCGGTTCTGTGCCCGACGAGCGCGGGCGGCGTGCAGGAGGACGAGTACCTCTCGATGTTGCTCGAGCGAGGCGTCGCGGGCATCGTCCAGGTGAGCGGGCGCCACGCCGACACCACGGCGTCCGTGGCGCGCCAGCGCGAGATGCTCGAGGCCGGTCTGCCGCTCGTGCTCATCAACGGACACCGCGAGGATCTGCCGGCGCCGTCGCTCTCGACCGACGACGGCGCGGCGATCCATCTCGCCGTCGAACACCTGCGTCGCCTCGGCCACGACCGCATCGGGTTGGCCGTCGGGCCGGCTCGCTACATTCCCTCGATCCGCAAGACGCAGGCCTTCCGTGAGATCGCGGCCGCCCAGACTTTCGAGGCGCTCGTCGAGCACACGTGGTTCACGCTGGAAGGCGGTGAACTGGCGACTCGTCGGCTCGTCGCGCGCGGGGTCAGCGCGATCATCTGCGGTTCGGACCTCATGGCGCTGGGTGCCATCCGAGCGGCACGCCTCGAGGGTCTCGACGTCCCCGGTGACCTGTCGGTCGTCGGCTACGACGGTTCGATGATGTGCGAACACACCGCACCGCCGCTGACGACGGTGCGCCAGAACGTCGCCGCACTGGCAGCGGGCGCCGTCGACATCCTCGTGCAGCAGATCAAGGGGCAGGCGAGCGAACACGACGAGGTGGTGTTCGCCCCCGAACTCGTCGTGCGCGCCTCGACAGGTCCGCACACGGGCGCCGTGAGGGTTCACTCGAGCACCTGACGCAGGGGGGCGCCTGACGCACTTCGAGTCAGCTCAGACCGCATCACGCGAACCGGACTGCGCACACCCCCTGGCACGGCGTGACCACCCGGCTGACCTCTGCCCCCCGCGTGACCGGCACCCTCCTGCGCCACCTCCCCCACACAGCCACCAAGTTGCACCGGCTCTGCCACCTAGCCCTCCTAACCTCCTCCCCCACGGCCAGCCCGACCCGCCGCCAGCTGCGCACCCTGCAAGCGGCCCTCACCCACCTCCAGTCCCTGGGACTAGCAGAGTGCCAAGCCGACGGCCGGTGGCGCCGGACTGCTGCCTCGGTCCCTCGAGAGGTGCTGACGGCTGACCAACAGGCACAAGACATCCTGCGGTCCAGGATCGAAGCTGAGCGCGCAGCATGGCGTTCGCGGCGGTGCACCAGCTGGGACGCCGCACGGGCGGCGGCGACAAAGCGCGACAAGGTCAGGCAGCAGGCGTGGTGGGACAGTCTGTCTGGGGCTGAGCGGGAAGCACGGCAGCAGGCATGGTCGACGCGTTTCGCGTCCCTGCCCCTGGTCGAGCAGGACCGGATCCGGAATGAGCTTGCGGCGCGATCTCTGGCTGCGGGCAGGCACCCCGAGCAACGGCGTCGACAATGGCTTCGTGACACGCCTTCGCGGGTACTCGAGGAACGATCGGCCCGGCGTGCCGCGGAGTTTCGGCACCTGCCTGAACCTTTGCAGGCTGCGTACGTGGCGTCGTGGGCGGCTTACAGGGCTCGGTGGGGTGTTCAGCAGTCGCTGTCGCCTGGGCGTGCGACGTCGCGGACCGAACGGCAAGAGGATAACGAGTCAATCCTGACGGCAAAGTAGCCCTTTTGAGCGCACGGTCACCGGTTCCCGAAGGCGCGATTGGGGTCAGCTGGAACGGGACGCACGCTCTCGGCGGGTACCCACCGCTGCACGATCACCGGGTCGCCGGCGTCGGTTTCAACGACGATGACGACCATAGCGAGCCACTGCCACCCAACTTTCTTCCACGACACGGAACCCCGAGAGTTCACGGACACTGAAGGATCGTTAAGGAGAACACGGGTGGGTTCGCGACGGTTGTGGGTGAACCAACTTGGGAAGGCACGGAACCCGGCGAATCGTCGCGTTGTCGAAGAAGGTCAACTCTCGACAGACAGTGCGCTCTCTTCTTATGTCGTGCCATCTATGGTGACGGGCATGAGCACCTTCACGGGTTTCGAGGCAGTTTGGGCTGAGCGGCTGGGCAACTTGCGCAACGTCGTCCGCCAACATGTGATTGCCCATCAGCTGGCCGAACACCTCGGCACCGCGCGGACCGCGCTCGATGTCGGTTGCGGCCAAGGCACCCAAACGATCCAGCTCGCTCGGCGTGGGATGGCTGTGACCGGGGTGGATCCTTCGTCCGACCTGCTGGCCCAGATGACGACAGCCGCTGAGGCCGCAGGACAGCCAGTTCGAGCTGTCCAGGGCACGATCGACGACCTCGATGATGTAATCGACGACGAGCAGTTCGACCTCGTCTGCGCGCACGGGCTGTTGATGTACCTGCCTGACGCTGCTGCAGCGATCAAGACGTTGGCCGAACGGCTGGTCGACGGTGGCGTGCTGTCGTTCACCATTCGGAATGGCGATGCGCTGGCGTATCGTCCGGGGATTCGCGGTGAGTATCGCGCTGCCCTTGCAGCTTTCGAAGGCGGAGACCGCTACCGCAACGAACTTGGCGTCGACGCGGCGGCGCACTCGCGCACCCAGATCGAACAGTGGTGCGTTCGCGCTGGCCTGGCGATCACGGCGTGGTACGGCGTGCGAGTCCTGACCGATGGGGTTCCCGCCGACACCACAGCCGGCGAGGTCGACCTGGATGCATGCCTGGCGGCCGAGGTCGAAGCTGGTCGCCGGGATCCCTACCGCGCCTTTGGCTCCCAACTGCACTTCCTCGCGACCAGGCGACCGCCACAGTGATGCGTCATCGACGGTGACGATCTGGCCGAGGAGGTGTAGTCGGCCGGTTTCACAGTGCGTAAGCGCGTTGAGCGCGACCCGATACCGAAGGCGGAGTATCCGGGTCGCCGCTGTTGTCTCCTGGCTGTCCGTAAGTGAACTGGCCGCTCCGGTGGGCGTGCGCGGGCGGCTACGTCAAGGGTGAGTTGGCTACACGCGTGACCGTCAGACCCGCGCTCCAGCGAATCCGTGCGTGGTGCTCGGTGGGAGTGTGTTGTTGTGCCAGCGCTGAAGGACGAAGCTCTCGTAGCCGGGGATGTCCGGTGGGAGGTTGCTGAGGTCATACCACTGCAAGCCGACGCATTTGTTGGGTTCGGAGATGTGGGGGTCGCCGGTCCAGCCGGTGGCAGTCCAGAACCAGTCGCCACGCGGACGCAAGGCGCCTCAGCGGGCGCTGAGGGCTGCAAGCAGTGTGTCCAACAGCGTCGGCATGACCTCGCACGTCTCGACGCGGTGGGCGGCGGCCGTATCGCCCTCACCCACCTTGACCGTGACGTGGCCCTCGGCTGCGTCGAGTGCCTCGAAGACCGTTTCGTCCGTGACGTCGTCACCGAAGTATGCGACGGCGTCCGCGCCGACCTTCTGGGCCAGTGCGGCCAGTGCGCTGCCCTTCGTCACGTCGAGCACCGACAGTTCTACGACCGACTTGCCGCGCATGGCCCGCACGCCGGGCACGTCCTCGGGCACGGCCAGCGCAGCGGCGGTGGCGCGAGCAGCTTCGGCGTCGTCCATGCCGCGCGTGTGCAGCACGACGCCGGCGGGCTTGTGCTCGACGCGCGCGTCGCCGAACCGCTCGACGACGGCCTCCAACGCGTGGGTGGCACCCTCGAGGGCCGCTTGCTCGGCCTCGCCCAGGCCGGAGGACGGCGTCGACGAGCCGTCGGTGAGCGGCTCGCTCGACTCGCCACCGTGGCTTCCGACGAGCACGATCCCGTCAGACGCCGCGAGCCCCGTCAGCTCGCCCAGCGTTGCGAGGTCGCGCCCCGAGACGACGGCCACGTCAACCTCGGGCAGCTCCGCCAGCGCGCGTAATGCTTCGACGGTGCCCGGCTGCGGGCGCGAACTCATCGGGTCGAGGACGAGGGGGGCGAGCACGCCGTCGAAGTCCGAGGCCACGAGCACTCGAGGCTCTCGCGCGAAGTGCTCGATCGCCGCGCGCAGGTCGGCGGGCAGCCCGGCGTCGGACCGCTGATCCTTGATCGGGGGCGTCGACTCGCTCACGAGTTGTCGCTCTCGTCCTCGGGCCGCGCTGGTGCGGCCTCGAGAGCCGCGAGGTAGTGCTTGGCCCACTCCTGCACCGTGGCGGTGGACACGGTCGAACGCAACGCGTCCATGCGGCGCTCGCGGTCCTCCTCCGTCGCCGTGATGGCCCGCATGATGACCTGCTTGAGGCCGGCCAGATCGTGCGGGTTGCACGTGTAGGCCTCGCTCAGTTCGGTTGCCGCGCCGGTGAACTCCGAGAGCACGAGTGCGCCGTCGGCGGGGCAGCACGTGACGTACTCCTTCGCGACGAGGTTCATGCCGTCGCGCAGCGGCGTGACGAGCATGACGTCGGCAGCGGCGAACATCGCGGCCATCTCGGCGCGGTCGAACGACTGGTGCATGTAGGTGAGCGCCGTGGCGCCGATGCTCGAGAAGTCACCGTTGATGCGCCCGACGGTGAGTTCGACCTGATCGCGCAGATCCATGTAGGCCTTGACCCGCTCACGGCTCGGCGTCGCGACCTGGATGAGCTTGTGACGCTTCGGGTCGAGCTGACCGTCGGCGAGCAGCTCGCCGAAGGCCTTGAGGCGATGACGGATGCCCTTCGTGTAGTCGAGGCGGTCGACGCCGAGCAGGATCTTGTCCGGGTTGCCGAGCTGTTCGCGGATCTCGCGGGCGCGTGCCTGCACCTCGTCGCTCTCGAGCACCTCGCGCAGGCCCGCGGTGTCGATCGAGATCGGCACCGCCGTGGCGCGCACCGCACGGTCACCGAGGTCGACGACGCCACCGGTGACCTCGAGCTCGAGGTACTGACGCACGGCGCGCAGGAAGTTGCCCGCGTCCTCGGTGCGCTGGAACCCGAGGAAGTCGGCACCGAGCAGGCCCTCGAGGATCTCCTCGCGCCCCGGCAGCTGCGCGAACAGTTCGACGGCGGGGAAGGGGATGTGGTTGAACCACCCGATGCGCAGGTCGGGGCGCAGCTCACGCAGCATCTGCGGCACGAGCTGGAGCTGGTAGTCGTGCACCCACACGGTGGCGCCTTCGGCGGCCACGTCGGCGCACGCCTGGGCGAAGCGCTTGTTCACCGTGCGGTAGGCCGAACGCCAGCTCCGCTTGAACGTCGGCGTGACGATGACGTCGTGGTAGACGGGCCACAGCGTGTCGTTGCTGTGCCCTTCGTAGTACTCGGCGACCTCCTGCTCCGACAGCGGCACGGGGTGCAGGTGCATGCCGGCGTCGTCGAAGGGCTCCGGAGCCTCGCCTGGGTCACCCGCCCAGCCGACCCAGGCGCCTTCACGCCCGCGCATCACGGCGTCCATGGCGGTGACGAGACCGCCCGGCGAACGGCGCCACTCCTCGTTTCCGTCCTCGCCGGTGACGCGGTCGACGGGTAGGCGGTTGGCGGCGACGACGAAGTCGTACGTGTGGCTCATCGGATTGCTGGCTCCCCGTGTTCGCTGGTGCTCGCCCGGCGACGAACTCCCGCTCGATCACCGGTGATTCGAGGTTATCGCGCCTCGGTGACGAACGGGTTGCCACCGCGTGACACGGGCACGCCGATACAGCGGAAGTTCAAGGAGGCGCCCTACGGTGGGGTCATGACGCCTCTCGACAACGCTGGTGACCCCCGACGCGGCGGGCACCGTCTGCCTCGTCCGCGCCGCGCCGAAGCCGACGAGTCGACCCAGCGCACCACGTGGGGAGCAGCAGCGGATGGCGACGCCACGCGGGCGGCGCCGCCGCGCGATCGTGACGACGAGGCCACCCGCGTCAGTTCACGCCGCCCGGAGGGGAACGACCGGATGGTGGGGCGCTTCGAGCTCGCGGAGAAGATCGGTGAGGGCGGCATGGGCGTCGTGTACCGAGCGATCGACACCGCCGACCCGCGTCGTCGTGAGGTCGCCGTCAAGGTTCTTCGCCCGCACATCGCCTACGACCCCGATGCGCGCACGCGTCTCGCGCGCGAGGTCGACACGCTCGAGCGCGTCCACCACCCCAACGTCGCTGCCGTCATCACCGCCGATCCGCACGGCGAGCGTCCCTACATCGCCACCGAGTACGTACCCGGTGACCCCCTCGACAAGGTGGTCGACGAGCGCGGTCCCCTGGGCGCGGAGGAGATGGCCGACCTCGGGCGCAGCCTCGCCGACGCCATTCGCGCCATCCACGCCGCAGGTGTCGTCCACCGCGACCTCAAGCCGAGCAACGTGCTCATGGTGGGTCGACGCCCCGTGCTCATCGACTTCGGCATCGCGCACATCGCCGACGATGCGCGCCTCACCTCGACCGGCCTCGTCATGGGTACCCCCGGCTACCTCTCGCCGGAGCTCGTCGAGGGCGCCCCGGTCTCCACGTCCACGGACTGGTGGGGGTGGGCGGCAACGCTCGCCTTCGCCGCCCAGGGGGAGCCGCCCTTCGGGCGCGGGCCGATGCCGGCCGTCCTCGACCGCGTGACGCGGGGGCAGGCCAACCTCACCGGCGTCGACGCGCGTCTTAGGCCGCTGCTCGCGGCCGCACTCAGCCCCGTGCCGGGGGAGCGACCCTCGGCCGGCCAGGTCGTCGACCAGATGGAGCGCTACGCCCGCGGCGAACCGACGACCGTGGTTCCTGTGCGCGAGCCCGCAGCCCCGGCGCCCGCCGCCCCAGGCCCGGCCGCCACCTCCGTCATGCCGGTCGTCGACGCTACCCGTGTCGCTCCCGTGAGCGAGCGCCCCGTCGCATCGCGACCGCAGCAGTTGGCGTACGACGGCCCGACGCAGCGTTCGGGCGGGGCGCCCCAGGCGGCGCCTGCCTACGGCCAGTTCGGTCAGTCGCGTGGCGCGAACGGGCAGCCGCAACCGGCGCCGGCCGTGCCGCCGCAGCAGGGCCCGTACGGCGGCGCGCCGCAGAACGGTGCGCGCCCCTACCGCCCGGGTTCGGCGGTCAAGGCGCAGAGCCGCCCCGGCGAGCACGATCCGCGGATCAACCTGCCACACCGCTCGGGCACGCTGCAGGCGATGTTCTTGCTCTGGGTCGGCCTCACGGCGCTCGTGCCCGTCGTCGGACTCGTACTGCTCATCGTGTGGAACGTCGCGGCGCGTTTCAGCGACTCGACGATCACGCAGACCGTCCTTCGCCGCTACGAGGCCGGGCGACGAAAGAGCGACGGCGCCGTCGCCGTGGCCAGTTCGCCCTGGCATCTGCTGCGCGCTCTCGTCTCGACGCTCGCGGCCCTCGTGCTCCCCGCACTCGTCTTCGCGTGCGTCGGTTCGCTCGTGGCCATCGGCTGGGCCATGGTGCGCGGTGACGGCGTCGCACGGGCGTGGTGGGCACTGCCCATCGTCGCGGGGGCCGTGGCGGGTCAGTGGACGATGTGGCGCGGCGCCGGGTCCGTCGGCTATCGCCGGGGTTCACGTTCGGTCGTGCGGGCGCTCGTCCCGGAGTCGGCCGGCAGGATCGTGGCGCCCGCGCTCGCCGGTCTCGGCCTGTTCATGCTCGTCGGCTCGTTCATGCAAGGCGGCGACATCTCCTGGGTTCCGCTCACCGGCGGCATCACCGATCCGCTCGCGGAGTACCTGCCGGCGTCCGGCCTCGGCAACTGATCCGTTGACGCTTCGGGCCCCGTTCCACAGCCCACCCACAGCGCGGGCCCACGGTCGGTCGAGGCCCACGAACTATTCTTCGAGGCATGGCGCAGTACGGACGGGATCAGTCGAGCACGGGGCCCAACCCCTCGAGGGACTCGTCCAGCACGCCGACCCCGGGGTTGCCGCCACGGATGCGCTTCCTGCGCAGCGAGCCGGTCACCGAGCCGCTGCCCATCGCCGACGCGCTCAAGCGCACGCCCTATCGCGACCCGAACGTCATGGGCGGGCCGGACGACGACACCGAGCAGCAGAAGGCGCTCGACATCGCCGCCCGTGTGGGCGAGTTGCTCCTCCGCTGTGGCGCGAGTACGCGTGACGTCGAGGCGAGTGTCCTCGCCGTCGCGGCATCCGCGGGTCTGCGCCGCCTCGAGGTCGACATCACGAACCAGTCCTTGTTGTTGCAGAGCCCGTCGACGAACGGCCGTCAGCCCCTCACGATGTTGCGTGTCGTGCGCTCCTCGACGCGCGATTTCTCTCGGCTCATGGCCGTGCACCAGTTCGTCGAGTCGCTCGTGTCCGGTGGCCTGGATCTCGACGAGGCGACGAAGGAACTGAAGCGCATCCAGAGGATGCCGCGCCTCTACCCGCGGTGGCTCGTCTCGGTAGCCTTCGGTGGTCTCGCGGCATCCGTCGCGACGATCCTCGGCGGCGGGTGGATGGCCGTCGTCGTCGCCTTGGTCTCGGCCGTGCTCGTCGACCGCGTGGGCCGCCGCCTGAGCAACGCCGGCGTTCCCGCGTTCTACGGCGCCGCCGCCGGCGGTCTCATCTCGACGGCGCTCGCGTGGTTCGCGTACATGTCGCACCAAAGCCGCGTCGTGGGGGAGTTCGTCGCCCACAACCTGCCCGGCACGATGTCGACGGCCGACTTCGCCTATGCCATCTCGGGCGGCATCGTCGCGCTCCTGCCCGGTCGTCAGATGGCCTCCGCGGTCGAGGACGCCGTCACCGGCTACCCCGTCACGGCGTCGGGTCGTGTTCTCACTGTCATCCTCGACTGCGCGGGAATCACCGTCGGCGTCGGTGCCGGTCTGGCGCTGACGCTGAACCTCGACCGGGCGCTCGACCTCAGCCTCCAATCGCCCGGCTCCCTGCGCTTCGACATGCCGCCCACGGTCCTGCTCCTGCAGGTGGCGTGCGGTGCCATCGGTGCGGCGTGTGCCGCCGTCACGATGCGCTCCCGCGTGCGGATGCTCCTGCCGACAGCTGCGGCGGGAGCCCTCGGCGTCGTCGGGGTTGCGCTGCTGACGCGTTATGTCGGGATCGGGGCGACGACGGCCACGGCGGTCGCTGCCGTCAGCGTCGGGTTCTCCGCGCGGCTCGTGGCGCTGCGCCTCGGTGCGCCCGCCCTCGTCATCGTCATGCCGGCGGTCTCGCCGCTGCTGCCGGGCCTGCGGATCTTCCGGGGCATGTACGAGTCGGTCTCCGGGTCGGTCATCGGCGCCACCAAGGTGGCCCAGTCCGGCGTGGGTGTGACGACGATGCTCGGCGCCGTCGGAGTGGCCCTCGCGATCAGCACCGGACTGGTGCTCGGCGACGTGCTCTCGGCCCCGCTCGACAAGCCGCTGGTACGCCGTCGACGAGCCCGCCGGCGCTGACATCACGCCGATTTTGTGTGATATGCATCACAGATCAGGCCCGAAAGGCCTGATCTGTCAAGAAGTTACCGCGACCTGATTGTTACGTAGGTCTCTCGTCCCGTAACGTTCCCTTCGCTGTGCACGATGTATTTCTCGTGTCGTCACGGCGACATGAGAACTCAACACCATTTATTCAGTGGGCGGTGCACACGCCAAACCTCGTCTGGCACCGCCGTTTCACCCGCAGATCGCGGGCTGAAGACGAGGGTGGGGGACCCACTTCCGACGCTCGCCGCACGGTGAGCGTCTCGGGGTGAAGCCGGTCCTCGCCGGCCGGGCACCTGACTGCCCGAACCCGACAGCTCACCTCACAGGCGTACGTCAGGAAAGGACACTCTCCATGGGTTACACCCCCAAGCACGTCGCTGCTTCCGAAAGCACCACCGGCCGCAAGGTCGCCGGCGTGGCTCTCGCCGGTGCCGCCACCGTCGGTGCCGGTCTCACCCAGGCCTCCTCGGCCTCCGCCGCCTCGGTCTGGGACCGCGTCGCTCACTGTGAGTCGACGGGCAACTGGCACATCAACACAGGTAACGGCTTCTACGGCGGCCTCCAGTTCACGCAGCAGACGTGGCGTGGCTTCGGCGGCGGTCAGTACGCCTCGTCCGCTCACCTCGCCACCCGCGAGCAGCAGATCGCGATCGCTCAGAAGGTTCTGCGCGTGCAGGGCCCGGGCGCATGGCCGGTCTGCTCGGTTCGCGCCGGTCTGACCCGCGCGACCGGTGGCGCATCGGCCGCTCCGGCCGTGACGCAGACGTCGCGCTCCACCGCCCGCTCCGCGGTCGTGTACTCGCAGGGTGGCAAGCTCGCCGTCGACGGTGTTCTCGGCCCGCGCACGGCCCGTGAGCTCCAGGCCTGGGTCGGCACGTTCCGCGACGGTGTCGTCGGCGTCCAGACGAAGAAGGCCCTGCAGCGCAAGGTCGGCGTGTACGCCGACGGCATCGTCGGCCCGCGCACCGTTGCTGCGCTCCAGACGAAGGTCGGCATCTCGCGCGACGGCGCCAGCTACCTCAACGCCCGCACGGTTCGCGCTCTGCAGGCTTACCTGAACAACCACTGATCGGTTGATTCAGGGCTGACGGGCCCCGCCGCTTTCGAGCGGCGGGGCCTGTCGGCGTTTCCTGATGCAGATCTGTCGATCTGGCCGCGATGTTTCGTCACCGGGACCACCGAATTGCACTGGAGAGCGGGCCTGGTCGTGGCCTGGCGGGCAGGCCCCGTGCAGGTTCGGTAGGATCGCGTGGTCGCCCGGCACGGGCGGCGTGCTGGAGTGGCGCAATTGGTAGCGCACCTGTCTTGTAAACAGGTGGTTGTGGGTTCGAGTCCCATCTCCAGCTCTGTGAATTCCGCTCGCAGTGTGCCCATCGGTGTGCCCATGTCCGCGAGATCCTCTGGGTGACGCGTGCCTTCTGGTGAGCTGGGGGCGTCAAGGCACGGTTCAGACTCGTTTCCTACGATGTCGTCATGAACCTCAAGCCCGCAGCAGACGTCCAGACCGCACCCCTCGCAGCGCTCGGCCTCCTCGGGGGCTACGTCACCGCCCGCGAGACGCAGATCCGCCCGCTCGGCGGCGTGGTCCTCGCCCTCGCCGGTGCTTACGCCGGACGCACCTGGGTCGCCAAGGCCGGTGCCGCCAAGGCCGCCGCCCTCGGCGCCGTGTACCTCGGCGGTTTCGGTGCGTCGCACCCCCTCGCCAAGAAGGTTGGCGCCTGGCCTTCCGTCCTCGGTGTTGCGGCGGCCTCCGCCGCTGCGTCGTACGCCCTCGTCGACCGCAGCTGATACCCGTGCGCACGCGCCGCCCGCACCGTCTGTTGACGCGATGCGGGCGGCTCGTCGTGACCCTGCCCGATAGACTCGGGCGATCCGTTCTCCGGCACGAGGAGGTGCCCACGTGAGTGCCGAGCGCCCCTCGTCGGAGGCATCCGCCTGCCCCCGCGAGCGCATCGGGGCCTCGGACGACGAACTGCTCGGCGAGGACACCGCCGCACCGCCACGCTGGGTGCGCAACCTCGCGAAGCCCGTCGGCGGGCGTCCTGCGCTGCTGCTCGAGCTGTTCATCTTCTGGATGTTCTTCCAGTACTTCAGCTACGCGCAGGAGCACATCCGCGGAGGCCCGATCGAGTCCGTGCGCCACGCGCACGAACTGTTCGATCTGGAGAAGACGCTCCACATCGACGTCGAACTCTGGCTCAACGCCGGCCTCGCCGCAGTGCCGCCGCTCGCCATCGCCGCGGGCTACTACTACGGCATGGTGCTCGCCACCGTGCCCATCACCCTGGCGCTCGTCTGGTGGTTCAACCCCCAGGGCTTCCGACGGCTACGCAGACTTCTCATCGCGACGACGCTGCCCAGCCTGCTCGTCTTCTGGCTCCTGCCCGTGGCGCCGCCGCGCTTCGCGGTGCCCGGCGTCGTCGACATCAACGCCGTCTACAACATCCTCGGGGGCGCGCTCGCGCGCGACCCGTCACGCTCGGCCAACCTCTACGCGGCCATGCCCAGCCTGCACTGCGCGTGGTCGACCTGGGTGGCCTACGCGCTGTGGGAGACGTGGCGTCACACCCGTCCGACGTGGGCGCGCCTCGCGTGGCTGTTCCCCGCCATGACCTACTGGAACGTCATGGCCACGGGCAACCACTTCGTGCTCGACATCGTCGGCGGCGTCGCGCTGTTCCTCATCGCCCTCGTCATCGTCCGTGTGGTCAAGGGCGCCGAGGAGCGGATCTGGCGCGACGACGCCGACAGTCGGGTTGGTGTCGTTGCGCCAGCAGTCACAGCTGACGCCGGCGGCGTCGCTACTTCGGCGGCATCCGCAGAGCCCCGTCGAGGCGGATGACCTCGCCGTTGAGCAGTCCGTTATCGACGATGTGGGCCACGAGCGAGGCGTACTCGTCCGGGCGGCCCAGACGCGACGGGTGCGGCACGGCCTGACCGAGCACCTCACGTGCAGCCTCTGGGAGTCCGGCGAGCATCGGCGTCTCCATCGTGCCGGGAGCGATCGTCATGACGCGCACGCCGAGATCGGCGAGGTCGCGCGCGGCCGGCAGCGTGAGGCCGACGACGCCGCCCTTGCTCGAGGCGTAGGCCGCCTGGCCGATCTGGCCGTCGTAGGCGGCGGCGCTGGCCGTCATGACGACGACGCCGCGGTCGCCGTCGACCGGCTCGTTCTTCGCCATCGCCTCGGCGGAGAGGCGAAGCACGTTGAACGTGCCGACGAGGTTGATGTCGATGACCGTCTTGTACTGCTCGAGTGCGTGCACGCCCTTGCGGCCCAGGATGCGGCCCGGCGTGGCCACGCCGGCGCAGGCCACGGTGATGCGCAGTTCACCGAGCTCGGTGGCGGCGGTGACGGCGGCCTGAACCTGGGCCTCGTCGCGGACGTCGGTGGCGACGAAGCGGGCGCGCTCGCCCAACTCTGCGGCGAGTGCTTCGCCCTTCGACGAGGGCAGGTCGACGATGACGACGCCCGCTCCGGCGTCGTGCAGGCGGCGGGCGGTGGCCTCCCCGAGGCCCGAGCCGCCACCGGTGACGAGGGCGACGGTGTTCTGCGTGATGTTCATGCCTCGAACCCTATCGACTGGCGAAGCGGCTTTGTGGGCTGCGTCACGCCCGCCCGAACCTCAGTGGTAGAGGGTCACCTCGGTGGCCTTCACCGTGGCGTGGACGGGTACTCCGGGTGCGAGTGAGAGGTCGGCGACGGCGTCGAGCGTCACGTCCGCGACGAGGTCCGCGTCCCCCGTGAGGTGCACGCGCGCCGAGGTGCCGGTGTGCTCGATCTGCGCGACGCGCACCGCCCACGTGTTGCGCGGGGAACCCTCGGGACGGCTCGGCCACAGAGACACGGAGCTCGGCGCGAATGCGGCGAGGTGCTCAAGATCGCCTGCCGGGGGGTGCTCGCCCCCGGCGGCCGTGATGCGTGCACCGTCAGCGGTGACGAGCGTCGCGCCGTCGACGACGCGCCCACGCCACAGGTTGAGCCCCACGAAGCGCGCAGCGAACGGGCTGCGCGGACGGCGCACGACCTCGCTCGGCGTGCCGCCGTCGCTGAGGTGACCGCCGTCGAGGAAGACGAGGCGATCGGCGAGGGTGAGCGCTTCGACGGCGTCGTGCGTGACGAGAAGGGTCACGACATCCTGTTGGTCGCGCAGGCGCTCGCCGAGGAGCGCCCGTAGGTCGTCGCGGCCCCATGGGTCGATGGCGGACAGCGGTTCGTCGAGCAGGAGGACGCTCGGGTCGAGCGCCAGAGCACGCGCGAGCGCGACTCGCTGGGCTTGGCCGGAGGAGAGTGCGTCCGGACGTCGCCCGGCGAGGTCAGCGGCAAGGCCTACGCGGCTGAGTTCTTCACGCGCTCTCGCTCGCGCAGCCTCTTTCGAGGCCCCGCGGGCCCGCAGCCCGAACGCGACGTTGTCGAGGGCGCTGAGGTGGGGGAACAGGTCACCGCGAGCCGTCATCATCCCGACGCGGCGGGCGCGTGGCGGAAGGTGCCGTGCGCCGTCGTCCCAACGCTCGCCGCCGACGTGGAGGGCGCCCTCGGCGAGGGGCGTGAGTCCGGCGAGCACCTCGAGCAGCGTCGTCTTGCCGCTGCCGTTCGGCCCGAGAACACCGATGACCTCACCGGGTGCGGCGTCGAGCGCAGCGTGGAGGACGAAGTTGCCGCGACGGGTGGTGCCGGCAAGCGAGAGGCCGGTCATCGGCGCTCACCTCCCGCGCCCACCCAGTGACCCCGCAGCAGGGCGAGCAGGACAACGCAGAGGGCGAGCATGAGCGCAGCGAGCGCCGTCGCGGCGTCCTGGCTGATGTCGAGGGCTTGGTAGACGGCGAGCGGCCCCGTCTGAGTGCGCCCGGGGTAACTGCCCGCAAACGTGATCGTGGCCCCGAACTCGCCGAACGCGCGCGCCCACGCGAGCGTCAGCCCGGCGAGGAGGCCGGGCAGCGTCATCGGCACGAGGACGTGGCGCAGCGTGAACCAGCGGGAGGCGCCGAGCACCTCGGCGGAGCGGCTCCAGCGCGCGTCGAGGCCGCGGAACGCGCCCTCGGCGGCGAGGACGAAGAACGGCATCGCGACGAACGTCTCCGCCATGACGACGCGGACCCACGAATAGGGCACCGGCTCGCCCGTCACAGCCGTCACGGCGCGCCCGAGCAGCCCCGAGCGCCCCCACGCATCGAGCAAAGCAACGCCCGCGACGACCGGCGGCAACACGAGGGGCACGGTGACGACGGCCCGCGTCCAGGCGGCGGCGCGACCACGCAGGCGGGAGAGCCACCAGGCGAGCGGAGTGCCGAAGAAGGAAGCGAGCAGCGCCGACGTCACGGTGGTGCGTAGCGAAAGCCACAAAGCCTCGCGGGCACCGGCAGTCGTGAGGTCGTCGAGGAGGCTGCCCCAACGCACCTGCGTGAGCAGCGCGACGAGGGGGAGGACGATCAAGAGCAGAGCGACGACGGCGAGTATCACGAGCACGATCCCGCCGCGGTCACCCGTGCCTGCGCTCCTGCGTGCAGGCGGGGGAGCGCTTGCCGTCTCGTCGCTCATCGTCGTCAGCCGGGCAGGCCGAAGCCGTTGCCCTGCAGGACTCGTCGCCCTTCGTCGCCGCGCACGAACTGCGCGAAACCCTTCGCGTCGGCAGTGTCGCTCCACGCCGTGATCGGCAGTGTCGTCGTGACGTTCGAGGCCGTCGGTACCTCGACGCCGCTCACCTTCGAGCGTGCGCTCGAGGCGTCGGTGGCGTACACGAGCGCCGCCTCCGCGTCACCGGCGACGACCTTGGCGAGCGTTGCCTTGACGTCCTTCTCGTAGCTGACGATGTGTGGCGCGACCTTCGCCTTGGTGAGGGCCTTGTGGGCAGCGCGCCCGCACGGCACCTCCTTGGCGCACAGAACGGTGTCGACCTTCGCGAGGTCGGCGAGACCCGTGACGTGCGCTGGGTTTGCGCGGGGCGTGACGATCTCGAGGCGGTTCGTGGCGAACGGCGTCCACGCCTTGCCCTCGGCCAGATCCTTCGGCAGCTTCTTCGGTGCCTCTGTGTCGGCGAGAGCCACCACGTCGGCCGGGGCGTCGTGGGAGAGCTGGGTGACGATCGTCGAACTGGCCGCGAAGCTCACCTCGACGTGGGTGCCGGGGTGAGCCTTCTCGTAGGCGCGCGCCAACGTCGTGAACGACTCCGTGAGCGACGCGGCGGCAAGCACCGTGACGGTCTTGTCGTCGCCCTCCGACGCACGGCAGCCGCCGGCACCCATGGCGAGCGCTGCTGCAACCGGCACACTCATGAGGCGCCATGCCCGTGCCGTCACGCCTCGTCGTCGACCATCAACGAGCGGGCCGTCAGAAGATCCACGGGCGTGAGTTCGGGACGCTTCGGGAGGCGACCGTCACCGGAACTCGTGCCCTTGATACGACGTTCCACCCACGGCGCGAGGTACTGACGCGCCCACTCGGCGTCCTCGGCGACGCGCTGGCGCACCGGCTTCGGAGCCTGCGCCGGCAGGTGGGCGAGCCACTCGCCGGTCGTCGGAAGCCCGAGCGTCCATGCCGCCTGCTGCGCGACGCGCTTGTGGCCTTCGGCGGAAAGGTGCAGACGGTCGACGGACCACATGCGCGGATCGCGCAGAGGGGTCATCGACCACAGATCGAGCACGTAGCAGTCGTGCCGCTGCGCGATACCCCACAGGTTCGCAAGGTGCCACGTGATGCGCGGGCGCAGGCGCGTCATGATCTTCGACGCGGCGGGGTTGACGAGCGTCGCCAGCAGGACGTCGGAGCCGGCCTCCTTGAGGCGGACGACGGCGTCCTCGATGCCGGCCGCGAGATCGTCGAGGTTGACCGACGGGCGCATGATGTCGTTGCCGCCACCCACCATGCTCACGAGGTCGGGCTTCATCGCGAGGGCTGCGTCGAGCTGGGGGCCGATGACGTCCGCGAGTAGTCTGCCGCGCACCGCGAGGTTGGCGTACTCGAGCTTCGCGCCCCGCTCCTCCTGCTGCATCGCGATGTCGACGGCGAGGCGATCAGCCCACCCGAGGTAGGCGTCGTCCTCGCGGGGGTCGTGGTCGCTCATGCCCTCGGTGAAGGAGTCACCGATGGCGACGTACCGGTGCCAGAGCAGACCGTGGTGCGTCTGTTCGGATGCCTGAGCCCCGGGCGCGGGGAGGTCGTTCGTCATGCAATACGCCAATCGATCGTGTGGGTTCCGAGCTGCTCCAACAGCTCGTTCGTGCGGCTGAAGGGCTTGCTGCCGAAGAAGCCGCTGCGCGCGGAAAGCGGTGAGGGATGCGCGGATTCGACGGTCGGGGTGTCGCCGAGGTGCGGGGCGAGCGAGCGGGCGTCGCGACCCCAGAGAATGGCGACGAGGGGCTGCTTGCGCTCGACGAGCGCCGTGATGGCCTGCCCCGTGACGTTCTCCCAGCCGTGACCGCGGTGGCTTGCGGGCTTGCCGGGCTGAACGGTGAGGCAGCGGTTGAGCAGGAGCACGCCCTGGTCGGTCCACGCGCTCAGGTCACCGTGTTCCGGCGGCTCGATGCCGAGGTCGTCCTTGAGTTCCGCGTAGATGTTCTGCAGGCTGCGCGGGATCGGGCGGACGTGCGCATCGACGGCGAAGCTGAGCCCGATCGGGTGCCCAGGCGTCGGGTACGGGTCCTGGCCGACGATGAGGACGCGCACGTCCTCGAACGGCTGGGTGAACGCTCGCAGGACGTTCTCGCCCGCCGGCAGGTACCCGCGCCCGGCGGCCACTTCGTCGCGCAGGAACTGCCCGGCAGTGGCGATGTGGTCGGCGACCGGCGCGAGGGGTTCCACCCAGCTGGGATGTACGAGTTCGTCATACGGCTGCGGCATGCCGCCAAATCTATCGCGAGTCGATTCACCGCGCGGCGTGCTCCGAACGGGCCGGAGGCTCGAGCGTCTTGCACGTGGATGGTCGGTTTGGGTGAAGATGCGCGCGACGTCGGCGTCATCTTCAGCCAAACCCGCCATCCACGCGCCTTTGTCCTGGCCCTGGTGTTCGGGCGGGCAGGAGGCGACGATCTACCCTGGTCGCATGCCCGTCATCGAGACCCCTGCAGGTGCCCGCGTCCCCGGTGACGACGAGGCGCCCGGGCTGAGTGAACGAGACCGCGCCATGCTCGCCTTCGAGCGCGAGTGGTGGAAGCTGCCCGGCGCCAAGGAAGCCGCCATCAAGGAGCGCTTCGGCATGAGCGCGACGCAGTACTACCAGCAACTCAACGCCCTCGCCGACACGGCCGAGGCGCTCGCGGCCGACCCTCTGCTCGTCAAGCGCATCCAGCGCCGTCGCGCCTCACGCCGTCGCACGAGCTGAGCGCCCACCCCGACGTGCGTCTGCCGCTGTGAGCGAACACGGCGGTCGCAGCCCCGTCGCCGTTTGCACTCGCAGGGGGCGAGTGCTAATCATGGCCTTAGCACTCTGAACATGAGAGTGACAAAGACCTGACTGCATGAGTGAGGGTTCGGGGCTCGCGCGACATGACCGCGCGAACGATCGGGCTCGTCCGTCGCGGGCGCTGGTGCGGTCACTACGTACGTCACGTGGAGGAGCCACGCACATGGCCAAGACCATTGCTTTCGACGAGGAGGCCCGTCGCGGCCTCGAGCGCGGCATGAACACCCTTGCCGACGCGGTGAAGGTGACGCTCGGCCCCAAGGGCCGCAACGTCGTCCTCGAGAAGAAGTGGGGCGCACCCACGATCACCAACGACGGTGTCTCCATCGCCAAGGAGATCGAGCTCGACGACCCGTACGAGAAGATCGGCGCGGAGCTGGTCAAGGAGGTCGCCAAGAAGACCGACGACGTCGCCGGTGACGGCACGACGACGGCCACCGTCCTCGCGCAGGCCATGGTGAAGGAGGGCCTGCGCAACGTTGCGGCCGGCGCCAACCCGATGGCGCTCAAGCGCGGCATCCAGCAGGCCGTCGACGCCGTGAGCAAGCAGCTGCTCGACCACGCCAAGGAGATCGAGACGAAGGAGCAGATCGCTGCTACCGCGTCCATCTCCGCCGCTGACCCGCAGATCGGTGAGCTCATCGCCGAGGCCATGGACAAGGTCGGCAAGGAAGGCGTCATCACCGTCGAGGAATCGAACACGTTCGGCCTCGACCTCGAGCTCACCGAGGGTATGCGCTTCGACAAGGGCTACATCTCGGGTTACTTCGTCACCGACACCGAGCGTATGGAGGCCGTACTCGACGACCCGTACATCCTCGTCGTCAACTCGAAGATCTCGAACATCAAGGACCTGCTGCCGGTTCTCGAGAAGGTCATGCAGTCGGGCAAGCCCCTCATGATCATCGCCGAGGACGTCGAGGGCGAGGCCCTGTCGACGCTCGTGGTCAACAAGATCCGCGGCACGTTCAAGGCCGTTGCCGTCAAGGCTCCGGGCTTCGGTGACCGCCGCAAGGCCATGCTCGGCGACATCGCCATCCTCACGGGCGGCCAGGTCATCTCCGAGGAGGTCGGCCTCAAGCTCGAGACCACCGAGCTCGACATGCTCGGCCGCGCCCGCAAGGTCGTCGTCACGAAGGACGAGACGACGATCGTCGAGGGCGCCGGCGACGACGAGCAGATCAAGGGCCGTGTTGCTCAGATCCGCGCCGAGATCGAGAACTCCGACTCCGACTACGACCGCGAGAAGCTCCAGGAGCGCCTCGCGAAGCTGGCCGGTGGCGTCGCCGTCATCAAGGCCGGTGCCGCGACGGAGGTTGAGCTCAAGGAGCGCAAGCACCGCATCGAGGACGCCGTTCGCAACGCGAAGGCCGCCGTCGAGGAGGGCATCGTCGCCGGTGGTGGCGTCGCGCTCATCCAGGCCACGAAGGACGCCGAGTCGGCCTTCGCCGGTCTCGAGGGTGACGAGGCCACGGGTGCGAACATCGTGCGCGTCGCCGCTGAGGCTCCGCTCAAGCAGATCTCGCTCAACGCGGGTCTCGAGCCGGGCGTCATCGTCGAGAAGGTGCGCGGTCTGACGCCGGGCCACGGTCTCAACGCCGCCACGGGCGAGTACGTCGACATGATCTCCTCGGGCATCATCGACCCCGCCAAGGTGACGCGTTCGGCTCTGGAGAACGCTGCGTCCATCGCGGCGCTGTTCCTGACGACCGAGGCCGTCATCGCCGACAAGCCCGAGAAGAACGCAGGCGGCGACGCTGCGGGTGCGGGTATGGACGGCATGGGTGGCATGGGCTTCTGACGAAGCGCGCATGCGTAGGTTGAGGGTCGTCCGAGCGAATGCGAGGGCGGCCCTCGGCCGTAGCGGAGTGCGAGGAAGAAGCCCAGATAGACATGGGCTTCTGACCCTGGGAGGCGAAGGTTGGGGGCTCGGCGAGCGAAGCGAGCTCAGCCTCCGGCCGTAGCCGAGCGGGTGTCAGAAGCCCGAGAAGGAATGGCTTCTGACACCTGCAGGGCTCATCTCTGACGAAGCGGGCGATCACCTTCGGGTGGTCGCCCGCTTCGCTGTGCGCGTCGACCGGCGTGGTGGCGGCACAGTGACGCGTGCCTCACGGCCTATGTGCGACGTCGTCGCACCAGGGCGTTAGGGTAGGCCTGCGCCTCGGCGCTGGGGATTCTGGATCACAAGGAGTACGCACATGGTTCGCACGGCGAACAGGACGACCATCGCTGCGGCAGCGGCTGCGCTCGGAGTGGCTCTGGCGGGGTGCTCGGCGCCCGGGGGCTCCGACGGTGACAAGGCGTCGTCGTCGACGAACCAGATCACGCTGGCAGATGCCGAGCCGGTCGGTCAGTACTACCCGGTAGCCGGTTACGGCGCGACGGGCGTTTCACCTGTGTTCGAGGGTCTCCTGCGTCCGTCGGCGCCGAACGACAAGGAGCTTCCCGACCTCGCGCCCGCGCTGGCCGAGTCGAAGCCGAAGGTGAGCGACGGCGGCAAGACGTGGACGGTGCGCCTCAAGAAGGGCGTGACGTTCCACGACGGCAGCGCCTTCGACTCCAAGGACGTTGCGGCCACCTACCGCGCGGTGCTCGACCCGAAGTCGGCGTCGCCGATCGCCGACGACTACCGCCTCATCGACAAGGTGGAGACGCCGGACGCCTCCTCGGTCGTGTTCCGCCTCAAGGCGCCGAACGGCGGCTTCGCCTCGCGCCTGCTCCTCGGCATCGCGCCGAGCGAGAAGGTCACCTCGGGTGACGCGGCGAACTCCGAGCTCAACACCAAGCCCGTCGGCACGGGCGCGTTCAAGCTCCAGAGGCTCGCGCCGAACGAGGCCACGTTCGTCGCCAACGACAAGTACCGCAGCGGCAAGCCCGAGGTGGACAAGGTCGTCATCCGTCACGTCGAGGACGACAACGCCCGCATGCAGCAGGTCGTCTCCGGGCAGGTCGACGGCTCCGCTCTGCCGCCGCGCCTGGCCAAGAGCGTCGAGGGGCGTGACGGCCTCAAGGTCACCGGTGTGCGCTCCGCCGACTGGCGTGGGGTTTCGCTGCCGGTGTCCGTGCCGATCACCTCCCAGCCCGAGACGCGCCGTGCGCTCAACATCGGGGTGGACCGCGAGGCGCTCGTCGAGAAGGTGCTCGCCGGGCGCGGCACCCCGGAGGTCTGCCCCATCACGAAGGTCTTCCCCCAGCACGCCGACGTCGACTTCACGAAGGCCAAGGGTGCAGCCCGCAAGGCCGAGGCCGAGAAACTCCTCGACGAGGCGGGGTGGAAGAAGGGCGCCGACGGTGTCCGCACGAAGGACGGCAAGCGCGCCGAGCTGACGCTCGCCTACCCCGCGTCCGACACCCTGCGCCGCGAACTGGCCTCCGCCTTCGCCGACCAGTTGCGCGGCCTCGGCGTCAACGTGAAGCTGTGGGGCGGCAGCTGGGACGACATCGAACCCAAGATGCGCACGACGGCCGTCATGCTCGGTGGTGGCGACAACCCGTACACCGTCGACACCCAGGCCCACCGCGCGCTGCACTCGCGCGGTTCCGCGTCCGGGCCGTTCGACAACCCCGGCAACTACAAGAACGCGAAGGTCGACGCAGCTCTGGAGGCGGCACAGTCGACCTCCGACGAGACCGAAGCGACGAAGCAGTACCGCGCCGCGCAGGACGAGTACGTCAAGGACCCGGCGTACGTCGTGCTCGCCACGCTGCACCACACGTACGCCTCGCGCGACAAGGGTTTCTCCGGCCCGGCGCCGATCGTCGAGCCGCACTCTCACGGCACGACGTGGGGCCCGTGGTGGTCGCTGGGCGCATGGAAGAAGAACTGATCGCGTGAAGGAACTTCGTCGTCGGTTCGGGGAACGGCGTCACGAGATCGGCGTGCTCACGGCACGCCGTGCCCTCGCGACGCTGTTCGTCGTGCCCGCGGTGACGCTGGCAACTTTCGCGCTCGCGGCGCTCTCGCCGCTCGACCCGCTCGTCACCTACCTCGGGGACGGCTTTGAGCACACGGGTCGCGCCGAGCGCGACGCGATCAGCGACTCGCTCGGGCTTGACGTGCCGTTCTGGCAGACGTGGTGGAACTGGATGGCGAACGCCTTCACCGGCGACTTCGGTGCGAGCCACAGCCTCAAACAGCCCGTGACGACGGTGTTCGCCGAGCGCTTGCCGTGGACGCTGGGCCTGTCGGTCGTCGCGCTCGTCATCGCGCTGCTCGTCGCGTTCGGCGTCGCCGCTGTCGCCGCGTTGCGCCCCGACGGTCTGCTCGATCGCGCGCTCGAACGGGTGACGCTCGCCCTCACCGGAATGCCTCCGTTCGTCATCGGTCTGCTCGCCGTCGCGCTGTTCGCGGTGACCCTGCGCTGGTTCCCGGTCGGCGGGCTCACCGAGCCCGGGCAGCCGGTGACGTTCGGCGGCGTGGTGCACCACATCGTCATGCCCGCGGTCGTGCTCGCCCTGAGCCAGGTGCCCTGGTTCGCCCTGGCCCTGCGCGAGTCCGTGCGTGAGGCGCTCGGGAGCGGCGCCGTACGTGAGGCCCAGGTGCGCGGCCTCTCGCGCGGTGAGGTGCTGCGCGGCCACATCGCCCCGGTCTCTGCGGCCGCTCTCATCGCCCTCATGGGGGCGCGGCTGCCCGAGCTCGTCGTCGGCGCCCTCGTCGTCGAGGAGGTCTTCAGCTGGCCCGGCCTCGCCGACGCCACCGTGGAGGCGGCCCTGACGGCCGACTTCGCGTTGCTCGCCGCGGTCACCGCTGCCACGACGCTCGTCATGATGCTCGGCTCGTGGCTCTCGGACTGTGCCCTGCTCGTCGTCGACCCGCGAGCGCAGGTGGAGCGATGAGCCCCCGAAGCGTCTCTGCTGGTTTGCGGCCACGGCGCGGCCCGGCGATCGTTCTCGCCCTCATCGCGGCCTACGCCGTGTTGTGGCCGCTGCTCGCGTCGTCGGGGATGCGCGAGTCGAACTACGACACCGCCCGCACGGCCCCCGGCTGGCCGCACGTCATGGGCACCGACACGCTCGGTTTCGACGTGTCGGTCCAGGTGGCCGAGGCGCTGCGGGTCTCGCTCGTCGTCGCGCTGGGTGCGGCGCTCGTCGCGACAGTGCTCGGTCTTGCCGTCGGGACGGCGGCGGCCAGCCTCGGCGGGCGGGCGGATCGTCTGCTCATGCGCGTCACCGACGCCGTGGCCTCCGTGCCGCACCTTCTTGCGGCGATCGTCGTCGTCGCCATGTTCCGTGGCTCCGTCACGGCCATCCTCATCGCGCTCGCGCTGACGCACTGGCCCACCGTCGCCCGCGTGGTGCGGGCCGAGACCCAGGCCGTGCTCGCGTCCGAATACGTCGCGTGCTCCCGCGTCGCCGGAGCATCGTCGACGCAGATCGTGCGCCACCACGTGCTCTCCGCGGTGGCCCCGCAGACGGCGCTCGCCGTGACGATGCTCGTGCCGCACGCGATCTGGCACGAGTCGACCCTGTCGTTCCTCGGCATCGGTCTGCGCCCCGAACAGGCCAGCCTCGGCACGCTCATCGCGACCTCGCGCGCGGGGCTGCTCACCGGGCAGTGGTGGCCGCTCGTCTTCCCGTCGATCTTCCTCGTCGTGCTGACGTTGGCGCTGTCGTCGTTGTACGCGAAGCGCACACGTGGGGCTTCTGCGCCGCCCGCTCTGGTCGAGGCCGAGCAGGCCGGGTCGGAAGAGCCTTCTGACGAGGCGTCCGGCGCTCGCGATTCAGGCCACCGCGCTGCGCTGCGCCTCGAGCACGTCAGCGTGCGTCGTAGCCGCGGCGAGCAGACGACGCTCGCGTGCGACGACATCAGCTTCGCGGTCGCGGCGGGGGAGGTGGCGGCCCTCGTCGGTGAGTCCGGTGCTGGCAAGTCGACGCTCGTGGCGGCCTGCTGCGGTTTGGTGCCGCGTGACGCGCGCGTCGAGGGGCGCATCGTCGCGGGTGATGTCGTCGACCCGCACCGTCCGGGTTCGGCCTCCGCGCAGGTGGGCCACGTTCCGCAGGACGTCTCGGATGCGTTCACCCCGACCCGGCGCCTTCGCGGGCAGATCGAGGAGGTGCACCGCCGTCATGACGGTGCACGCGCCCTGGCCGAGCTCTGCGAGCTCGTGCACCTCGACGAGAACCTGCTCGAACGCTTTCCGCACCAGCTCTCCGGCGGTCAGCTGGCCCGCGCGGCGCTCGTCGCAGCGCTCGCCTCCGAACCGCGGGTGCTCGTGGCCGACGAACCGACGGCCGGCCTCGACCCCGAACTCGCCTCGCAGTTGCTCGCCGTGCTGCGCGGCATTGCGGACGACGCCGGCGTCGCCGTCCTCGTCGTGACGCACGAGATCGACGCCGTGCTGAGCGGCGACCTCGTCGACGGCGTGGCGGTGCTGCGTGACGGCGTCCTCGTGGCGCACACCGAGCCTGCAGCGTTGGCCGCCGAGACGTCCGACGACTACCTGCGGGCACTCACGGCGACGGCGGCGCGCGTCGGGCAGGGGGAGCGATGAGTCTCGTGGCACGCCAGGTGGCGTACACCTACCCGGGCGCGAACGGCGCGCAGGTCGGTCCGCTCGACCTCGAGGTGCTCCCGAGCGCCGTCACGGCCCTCGTGGGCCCCTCGGGTAGCGGCAAGTCGACACTGACGCGACTGCTCGCCGGGCTCCTCGCCCCGAGTGTCGGTGAGGTGCGCTGCGACGACGAACCCGTGCGTGCCGGGGGGCGGTTGAGTGGCCACACCGCGCTGCTCACCCAACACCCGCTCGCGGCGGCCGATCCGCGCATGCGCCTTGGCGACGCGATCCAGCTGGCGGCCCGTCTGCGCGGTCGGCAGGTCGATGCCGTGGCGCTCGCGGAGGAGGTGGGCCTCGACGGCTCGGTGCTCGACCGGTTGCCTCGTGAGGTTTCCGGAGGGCAGCTCCAGCGGCTGCTTCTCGCCCGAGCCCTCGCTCAGGGGCCGCGCTACCTCCTCGCCGACGAGGCCACGGCCCACCTCGACCCGATCACGTCGACGGCCATCGCTGACGCTCTCCGGCGCCGCGCGGCTGACGGGTTGGGCATCCTGCTCGTCACGCACGATCACGCGCTCGCCGCGTCGCTCGCCGAGTACCGCTACGCCCTCGACGCAGGGGGCCGCACGCTCTCGGCGTGAGTCGCTGAACCCTTCAACCCAGCCCTTGGGTGGCTTCACGCTGCCCGCGTTGACATGCACCTGCGCGCATATGAAACTAAGTGCATGTCGTTGCAGCACGCGCTCCTCGTCTCCCTCGCGGAGCAGGAGGCCACCGGGTACGACCTGACGCGTCGCTTCGACCGCTCGCTCGGCTTCTTCTGGCGAGCCACGCACCAACAGATCTACCGCGTCCTGGGGCGCATGGCCGAGGACGGCCTGCTCGCCGTCCGCATCGAACCGGGGGAGGGGCGCCCGGATCGACGGGTTTACGCCGTCACCGATCTCGGTCGCGAAGAGTTGCTGCGCTGGACGCGGGAGCCCACCCCGAGCGAACAGCTGCGCTCGGAGTTCGCCGTCAAGATCCGCGGCATGGGCTTCGGTGACGAGGACGCCGTCGTCGCCGACATTCGACGCCGGCGCGCCGAGCACGCCGAACAGCTCGCCTACTTCGAGGCGAACCGTGCCAAGCACTACCCGGACGTCGAAGCGCTCACCGACGAGGAGCGCCCGCTCTACGCGGTGCTGCGCGGCGGCATCCTCACCGAGCAGTCCCTGCTCGCGTGGTGCGACGAGATGCTCGACCTGTTCGGAGCCTCCGACGTTCCCGTCGCAGACACCCCACCGACTGACATCCGACACGAGACCACCGAGGCGCCCGAGGCGTCACGTACATCGAGGAGAACCGCATGAGTTACGAGCACCTGCTCAGCCCGCTCGAGGTGAGCGGCGTGACGCTGAAGAACCGCGTCATGATGGGCTCGATGCACACCGGCTTCGAGGACAAGAAGCGTGACTTCCCGCAGCTGGCGCGCTACTTCGCCGCCCGCGCCGAAGGTGGCACCGCGCTCATGGTGACGGGTGGTTTCGCGCCGAACACAACCGGTCAGCTCAGCCCGTTCGGGTCGATGCTCACCGCGAAGCGTCAGGTCGATCGCCACAAGATCGTCACCGACGCGGTGCACGAGCACGACAGCCGCATCCTCATGCAGATCCTCCACGCGGGTCGTTACGGCTACACGCCCTGGAGCAAGAGCGCGTCGAACAAGAAGTCGCCGATCACGCCGTTCCGCCCCAAGGCGATGACGACCAAGGACGTCGAGCGTACGATCCGCGACTACGCGACGTCGGCGCGCCTGGCGAAGGAAGCCGGCTACGACGGCGTCGAGATCATGGGTTCCGAGGGCTACCTCATCAACCAGTTCCTCGCCGCGCGCACGAACGACCGCACGGACCGCTTCGGTGGCAGCGCCGAGGCGCGTATGACCCTGCCGCGCGAGATCGTCCGTGCCGTGCGTGACGCCGCGGGTGAGGACTTCATCGTGCTGTACCGCATCTCGGTGGCGGACCTCGTCGACAACTCGCAGACGTTCGAGGAGATCGCGACGCTCGCGCAGCACCTGCAGGCCGACGGCGCGTCGATGTTCAACTCGGGCATCGGCTGGCACGAGGCTCGCATCCCGACGATCGTGACGTCGGTGCCGCGCGCCGCGTTCGCGTGGGCCACCGGCAAGCTGCGCGCCGAGGTCGACATCCCCGTCATCGCGAGCAACCGCATCAACACGCCCGAGGTGGCCGAGCAGCTGCTCGCCGACGGCCTGGCCGACATGGTCTCGATGGCGCGCCCGCTGCTCGCCGACCCGGACTTCGTCAAGAAGACCGAGGCCGGGCGTACCGACCTCATCAACACCTGCATCGCTTGCAACCAGGCCTGCCTCGACCACACCTTCGGCGGCAAGAAGGTGAGCTGCCTCGTCAACCCGCAGGCCGGGCGCGAGGGTGAGCTCGTGCTTCTGCCGGTGCCGAAGCAGCGCACCAAGAGCGTTGCCGTCGTCGGCGCCGGCCCCGCCGGCCTCGCCGCAGCGACGAACCTCGCCGAGCGCGGCCACGCCGTCACGCTGTTCGAGTCGCGCGATCACCTCGGTGGCCAGTTCCGTCTTGCGATGAACATCCCCGGCAAGGAGGAGTTCGCCGAGACCCTGCGCTACTTCACGCGTCGCCTCGAGGAGCTCAAGGTCGAGGTGCGCCTCGGCACGAAGGCCGACGCCGACGTGCTGGCCGAGTTCGACCACGTCGTGCTCGCCACGGGCGTCGTGCCGCGTCGCCCGCAGATCGAGGGCCTCGACCACCCGAAGGTCATCATGTACGACGAACTGTTGCGCGGCGAGAAGACGGCCGGCGCGAGCGTCGCCGTGGTCGGCGCCGGAGGCATCGGTTTCGACGTGAGCGAGTTCCTCCTGCACGAGCCGCACGAGACGCTCAAGCACTGGATGGAGCGCTGGGGCGTCACCGACTCCGAAACGGTGCCGGGCAACATCACCGAGAAGGTGATGGAGGATCCGCGCCGCCAGGTCTACCTCGTGCAGCGCAAGCACACGGCGCTCGGCAAGGGCCTCGGCAAGACGACCGGTTGGGTGCACCGGCAGACGCTCAAGGACTCGAAGGTCGAGTTCATCGGCGGCGCCACGTACGACCGCATCGACGATGACGGCCTCCACCTGACGCTCACCGCCGCGCCGCCGCGCCCCGTGGGCCCGGTGACGAAGCTGTCGAAGAAAACCGGCCTGCCGCTCGGCATGGTGCCGCAGCTCAAGGCGCTCGACAAGCGTCTGGGCAAGGTGTCGAGCGAGGCGCAGGAGAAGTTCGACGCCAGCGAGCCGGTCACGCGGGTGCTCGACGTCGACACCGTCGTCATCTGCGCCGGCCAGGAGTCGGTGCGCGACCTCATCCCCGGCCTCGACGAGAGCAAGGTGACCGTCATCGGCGGCGCCGATGTGGCCGCCGAGCTCGACGCGAAGCGTGCCATCAAGCAGGCGACGGAGGTTGCCGCCGCCTTGTGAGCCTGCAGGTCCGAAGCGCGCCCGCACGTTCTTCCACGCTAGGTCGTGGAGGTTCGCGCGGGCGCGCTTCGTGCGTGAGTGGGCTGTCAGGCGCTGATCCAGCGACGCATGTTGGTGTCCTCGGCCGTCGAGTACTCGTTGCTCGTGAGGTGAAGCGTCGAGCTGATCGAGCTGAGGGTGCCCTTGAGCTTCGTCATGTCGGTGTGCCACGTCGTCATGAGGGACGAGAAGTTGGTCGACGCCGAGCCCTTCCACTGCGTCTGCAGGGTCGTCAGCTTCGTGTTGAGGTTCGTCAGGGACGTCTCGAGCTCGGTGACGAGGGTAGCCGTGTCGGTGCCGTGGGTGGAGATCGCGTCGGAATCGACGGTGTACTGCGATGCCATGGTGCTGCCTTTCGAACGGGGGAGGCGAGGGGGTTCGTCTCCTCGAGTTCGACGGTAGGCAGGACGCTTCGAGCGGTGCGTTCGGTCATCCACAGGCGCGCCCAGCCGTCACACCTGTGGACGGTTGCGCACCCCCGACACGTGACTGCCCCTACCTTCTCTTGCCCCGGGTATCCCGTTGATGCCGTAGCCCATTGCCTTGTCTGTGACCACCGCCGGCTCGTGGTCTCGACGGCGCGGCCGTTTCCACCCCTTGTCAGTGCGGCGCGCTAGGTTGGCGGCATGAGCGAACGCACGATCGCGGCGGAGGCCGACGGCCTGACGATGGCGTACGGCGAGGGCGACGCGCGTGTCCTCGCGCTCGACGGGGTGAGCCTCGATCTTTACGAGGGCGAGTTCACCGCCGTCATGGGCCCGAGCGGATCGGGCAAATCCACCCTCATGCACTGCCTCGCTGCGCTCGAGACGCCCACCGACGGCAAGGTCTACATCGGTGACGCCGAGGTCAGCGGCCTCGACGACAAGCGCCTCACCGCGCTGCGCCGCGACCGCATCGGCTTCATCTTCCAGTCGTTCAACCTCGTGCCGACGCTCACAGCGCGCGAGAACATCCTGCTGCCCGCCTCGATCGCCAGGCGCAAGGTCGACCAGGAGCTGTTCGACGACGTCATCCACGCCGTCGGGCTCGAATCGCGCCTCGGGCACCGCCCCAGCCAGCTCTCCGGTGGCCAGCAGCAACGCGTCGCATGTGCGCGTGCCCTCGTCACGCAGCCCGACATCATCTTCGCCGACGAACCCACCGGCAACCTCGACTCCCGCTCCGGCGAAGAGGTCCTGAGCTTCCTTCGTCGCAGCGTCGACCGGCTCGGGCAGACCATCGTCATGGTCACCCACGACGCCTTAGCTGCCGGTTTCACCGATCGTGTCGTCTTCCTCGCCGACGGCCGCGT
This sequence comes from Dermacoccus sp. PAMC28757, assembly GCF_014302635.1. Classification (NCBI taxonomy): domain Bacteria; kingdom Bacillati; phylum Actinomycetota; class Actinomycetes; order Micrococcales; family Dermacoccaceae; genus Dermacoccus; species Dermacoccus sp. PAMC28757. The sequence continues at coordinate 1,318,904 of NZ_CP060292.1, forward strand.
CGTCGACGAGATGCGCGACCCCACGTCGGAGCGCGTGCTCGACCGCATGAAGCAATTCGAGTCCCGCGCCGGGCGGCGATAAGGATGCTCGCCACCTCGCTCAAGACGGTGTGGGCGCGCAAACTGCGCCTGCTCATGAGCACGTTCGCCATCGTGCTCGGCGTCGCCTTCGTCGCCGGCTCGCTCATGTTCACCGACTCCCTCGGCAAGGCCTTCACCGGCATCATGAACGGCACCGTCGGTGACGCCAACGTCCGCCTCGCCCAGGAGAGCGGCGGCCACGGCTCGCGCCTCGGCGCTCGCATCATCCCGCGGAGCGCGCTCGAGAAGGCCCGAGCCACCGACGGCGTCAAGCAGGTCGACGGAGTCGTCACCTCCATTTCGGCCACCGTCCTGGCCAAGGACGGCAAGGTCATCGGCGGGCAGGGGGCGCCTGCGTTCGGCGTCAACTTCCACACAGCCAAGGCCGCCGAGGGCGCCGAGGGCCTCCACATCACCGAGGGCCGGGCACCGACGAAGAACGGTGAGATCGCGCTCGATCCGAAAACGGCAGAGCGCGGCGGCTACCGAATCGGCGACACCGTGAGCATCCTCACCACCGGTGAGACGCCGCGCTACTCCGGCAAACTCGTCGGCTTCGCCTCCTACGCCAACGGCTCGATGGTCGGCACGACGCTCGCCGTCGTCGACACGAAGACCTCCCAGAAGCTCTTCCTCGACGGGCGCGACGGCTACACCTCGCTGTGGGTCGAGGCCGAGCCCGGCACGTCCCAGGACGACGTCGTCAAGGCCCTCAAACCCACCGTTCCGGAGGGCTTCGAGGTCGTCACCGGCAAGCAGGCCTCAGACGAGGCGGCCTCCGGAATCCAGGACGCGCTGTCGTTCATCACGACCTTCCTCCTCGTCTTCGCGGGCGTCGCGCTGCTCGTCGGCTCGTTCCTCATCGTCAACACGTTCGGCATCCTCGTCGCGCAGCGCAGCAAGGAATTGGCGCTCATGCGCGCGCTCGGCGCGTCGCGGCGTCAGGTCTTCGGCGGCGTCGTCATCGAAGCGCTCGTCGTCGGTTTCATCGGTTCGGTGCTCGGCATCGGCGTCGGCGTCCTGCTCGCCAAGGGCATCTCGGCCCTGCTCGCTCGTCTCGGCGCCGAGATCGACATCGGTGGCCTCACACTCGAGCCCCGCACCATTATCGTGTCGCTCGTCATCGGCCTCGGCGTCACGACGCTCGCGGCCTGGCTTCCGGCCCGCCGTGCCTCCCGCATCTCACCGATCGCTGCCATGCGCGACGACCAGGTCGAGCCCGAGCAGACGGTCTCCCGTCGCGCGTGGTTCGGTGCGCTCCTGTTCGTCATCGGCGTCGCGCTCGTCGTCGCACAGCTCGTCACCGACTCGAGCATTTGGGTGTTCGTCACCGGCATGGTGCTCATGCTCTTCGGCACCATCGCGGCCACACCCGTGCTCGCCCGCCCGGTGGTACGCGGCATCGGTGCCCTCGCCCGGCGTCAGGGCGTCGTGGCACGCCTCGCCGAGGAGAACTCGCTGCGTAACCCGCGCCGCACCGCGGCCACGACATCGGCGCTCATGATCGGGCTCGCGCTCGTGTCGATGATGACGGTGTTCGGCGCCTCGGCCTCGGGCAGCATCGATGCCCTCATCGCCAAGAGTTTCCGCGGCGACTTCGTCGTGAGCGGCCAGCGCTCGGAGCCGATGTCGCAGAGCATCGCGCCGTCGATGAAGAAGGTCGACGGCGTCCGTGAGGTCTCACGCCAGCGCTACGGCGACGGCACGGCCAACGACGCTCCCGCCACCTTCCTGGCCGTCGACGCGGCCACGCTCGACGACGTTGCACCGATCACGGTGACGCAGGGTTCGAACGCGCTGGACGACTCGAAGCTCCTCGTCTCGACGGACGTCGCGAAGGCCTTCAACTGGAAGCCGGGCACTCAGGTGCGCATCACGGTCGACGGCTCGCACACCCGCGCGGTCAACGTCGCGGGTGTCTTCGACAAGGAGGACAACGACCGTCAGGACGACTACGTCGTCACCATCCCGACGTTCGAAGCAATCGGCGGTGCGGAGAAGGACAACATGCTCCACGTCCTCGCAGCCGACAGCGCCGACCGGAAGAAGGTGCAGGCCGGGCTCGAAGGTGTCGTCAAGGACATCCCGACGATCACGGTGAAGGACCAGGAGGGCTACGCGGCCGAGCAGCGCGCGCCGATCGACTCGATGCTCACCCTCATCTACGGCCTGCTCGGTCTCGCCATCGTCATCGCCGTGCTCGGCATCATCAACACGCTCGCGCTGTCCGTCATCGAGCGCACCCGCGAGATCGGGCTGCTACGGGCGGTCGGTCTGAGCCGCCGTCAGCTGCGCTCGATGGTGCGCCTTGAGGCCGTGACGATCTCGCTCATCGGTGCTCTCATCGGCGTTGTCCTCGGCACGATCTTCGGGGTGCTGTTCCAGCGCACGCAGGCCGATTCGGGTGTTGACGTCCTCGTCATTCCGTACGGGCGCCTCGCGCTCTTCCTCGTGCTCGCGGCCCTCGTGGGTGTGCTCGCCGCGTGGTGGCCGGCCCGACGCGCGTCGAAGCTCAACATCCTGTCCGCCATCGCCACAGAGTGATCAATCGAAGGAGAAGGCCGTGAGCGACACCGACCCCAGGATCGATGTTCTGTCCCAAGCGAACGTCGAACACGTGCCCGGCCCCCCAGACGTGACGACGGTGCTCGTCACGCTCCCGCCCGGCAGCGCGGGCAGCCCGCCGCACCGCCACCCCGACCCCGTCTTCGGCTACCTCATCTCCGGTGAGATGCGCTTCGAGGTCGAGGGTGAACCCGAGCGCATCATCCGCGCGGGGGAGGCGTTCTGGGAGCCGGGCGGCGACCTCATCCACTACCAGGACGCGAATAACCTCGACGACGCCGAGACCGTCTTCACCGTCACGGCAGTGCTGCCGCCGGGCGCCGACCTGCTCGTTCCCGTCAGCGACGAAGAACTGGCCGAGCGGGCTCACCTGCGGGCGCCGCGCTCGAACTGAGCTGCGGCGGCAGCCCTTGGGCGTGCACGATCGTCAGGGCGCTGACGGCACGCGTCAGGACGACGTAGAGGCGCCGTAGCCCCGTCAGCTCGTCGGCTTCGGCAGCCACGATGTCGGCCGGCTCCACCACGACAACGCGGTCGAACTCGAGGCCCTTCGCCACGTCGGAGGGCACGAGTTCGATCTGGTGATCCTCAGCATCGCCGTGATCGCTGCCCAGTCGTCCGTAGGCCAGCCCTGCCTCACGCAGCGCTGATTCGAGTGCGTCGAGCGTCGATCCGACGGCGATGACGCCAACCGATCCCGGCTCATTGGCCGCGCTGCGGATCGCGTCCAGCGTTCCTGCGGGGAGGGCCTGCGCGCCGTCGACCTTGAGGTGCTCGAGGCGCCCACGGTTGGAACGCACCGACTCCGGCGCTGCGAGCCCCGTCGCGATCGTCGGCAGGAGGAGCGCTGCGAACTCGATGACGGCCGCCGGCACACGGAATCCCTGACGCAGTTCCTCGAGGTGGAACTCGGGCTTGCCGAGGTGACCCATCGAGGCGTCCCACGAGCCGGGCGCCCACGGCGTCGTCGCCTGCGCGATGTCGCCGAGCACGGTGGCCGAGCCCGTCGAACAGCGACGGCCGACGGCGCGCAACTGCATGGCCGAGAGGTCCTGGGCCTCGTCGACGATGACGTGCCCGAGGCTCGTCGTGCGCTCGATCGCGTCCGCGGCTTCGTCGAGCAGCCCGAGGTCCGCGACGCTCCACCGCGCCGAGCCCTTGGCCCGCGGCGGCTTCGCCCACAGGGCGAGAGCCTGCTCGTCGGCGTCGAGGTCCTCGCGCGCGCATTCGGTGAGGAAGTCGGCGTCGGACAGGAGCCGGTGGACGACGCCGGCCGCGTCGATCTTGGGCCACAGCGCCTTGATGTACGCCTTCACCGGGGCGCTGCGCGCGATGGCGTCCTGCACCCGGTCGTCCGGCGAATCGCCCGACGCTTCGAGCTTCACCATGACGGCGTGCGCCAGCCGCTGCGCCAGCATGGCGCGGGCCGCTTCGTAACGCACACCCCGCGTACGCAGTTCGTCGACGATCTCCGCCACCTCGTAGGCGGCCACGCGCCACCGACGGGAGCCGCGCGGTACGACGAGCGCTTCGGTCGGTTCGCCGACGTGTGCCCAGACGGCACGGTGGATCACGGGCGCCCAGCGCGCGTCCCCCTTGAGCACGGCGACAGCCACGTCATCGGTGCCACGCACGACCCAGCGGCGTTCCTTCGGGGTTTCGGGGTCGGCGTCGCCCGAGAGGAGGGTCGCGATCGTCGCGTGGCGTACCCGCGCCTCGCCGAGCGACGGGAGCACGGCGGAGATGTGGTCGAGGAACGCCGCGTTCGGGCCGACGACGAGGACGCCGGCGCGATCGAGCCGTGCCCGGAAGGTGTAGAGCAACCACGCGGCGCGGTGCAGACCGACGGCGGTCTTACCGGTGCCGGGCGCTCCCTGGATGCAGACGGTGGTCGTCACGTCCGCGCGCACGAGAGCGTCCTGCTCGGGCTGGATGGTCGAGACGATGTCGCGCATCGGGCCGGAGCGCGGTCGCTCGATCTCTTCGGCGAGGATCGCGCTGCGCAGGTCGCCGTCGACGCCGTCGCCTTCGTTGGGGCGGCTGAGGTGCTCGTCCTCGTAGGCGGTCAGTTCGCCGCGCTCGACGCCGAATCGTCGCCGCAGGCTGACGCCCATGGGCTCGGCGGGCGAGGCCCGGTAGAACGCCGTCGAAACCGGTGCGCGCCAGTCGATGACGAGCGGGTCGCCGTCCTCGTCGGAGACGTGTCGGCGCCCGACGTAGAGCTGTTCCTCGTGGGCCGTGGCCTGCGTCGGGTCGGTGTAGTCGATGCGACCGAAGAAGAGGGTTGTCGACGGGTCGTCGGTCAGGGCCGCCACGCGCCGGGCAAGCGTCGCTCCGAGGGCCTCACCGCTGACGGCGTCGCTCGCCTTCGACGCATCCAGGGCCAGTGTCGCCTCCCGCATCCGGGCGAGGTTGGCGCGCGCCCGGGCGAGGTGTTCGCGTTCGTGGGTGAGGACGGCGTCCGACGTGGGTGCGGGCATGGGTGACTCACCTCGGGTCGCGAGCGGCGGGGGAGAGCCAACAATAGCGGGCTCGGCCGCACTGCTCGGTGCCGCTGTCGACGCGCACGGCCCACCCCGATGTTGCCGGGATGGGCCCTGCGAACTGACGCGTCCTCAGGTCACTTCTTGGCGGGCTGGGCTCCGAGCGTGACCTGGACGTTCTGCTGCTTGCCGTCGCGGATGATCGTCAGTTTCACCGTGCTGCCCACCGTGCGTGAGCGCACCTGCGCGACGAGCGCGTTCGCCGACGTGATGGGCTGACCGTCGAGCTCGATGATGGCGTCGTTCTCACGCAGGCCGGCCTTTTCGGCGCCGCTGCCCTTGCTCACGGACGAGACCTTCGCCGCGGTGAGCGTGGCCTTTCCGTTGCTCACCTCTGTGGGCTGAGTGGAGATGCCGAGCAGTGCGTGCTCGGCCTCGCCCTTGTCGATGAGCTGGTCGGAGATGTTCTTCACGACGCTCATCGGGATGGCGAAGCCGATACCGATGTTGCCGCTCTGGCCGGAGCCGCCGCCGGAACTCAACGACGCGATCGAGGAGTTGATGCCGATGAGACGGCCGCTGCCGTCGACGAGCGCACCACCGGAGTTGCCCGGGTTGATGGCGGCCGAGGTCTGAATCGCGTTCGTCACGACGGTGTCGTTCGACGTCGACGACCCCCCGGAGTTTCCGCCGCTCGTCGTCACAGGACGGTTCATCGCGGAGACGATGCCCGTCGTCACGGTGCCCGCGAGGCCGAGGGGGTTACCGACGGCCATGACGGGCTGGCCGACGACGAGCTTCTTGTCGTCGCCGATCTCCACCGGGGTGAGCGACGGCACGTCCTTGATACGGATGACGGCGAGGTCGGTGGACGGGTCGGTGCCCACGATGTCGGCCTTGTAAGTGCGGTTGTTGTGCAGCGTCACCTGCACCTCGGCGTCGTCCCCGCGATCGCCGCCCGCGACGACGTGGTTGTTCGTGACGATGTTGCCCTGCTTGTCGAGGATGACGCCCGAGCCCTGCCCGCCGTTGTCGCCGGAACGGACCGAGATCGAGACGACGCTCGGGTTCACCTTCGCCGCCGTCGCCGACCAGTTGACGGTGCCCGCGTCGGCGAAGTCCTTCGGGTCGGCCTTGATGACGGTGGAGTTACCGCTCGTGTAGCCGGTGCCGTCGTCGCCTGCCTTCACGACGCCGTAGGTGCCTGCGGAGGCGAGCGCCGCTGCGAGGACGGCGGTGGCGCCGACCGCAGCGAACAGGCCCTTGCGACTCTTCGCCTTCTCCTGGTCGGTCGTCGAGAACGCCGAGGCCGCGGGGCCCTGTGCCGCCGGACCGCCGGGGTGGGCGTTCATCGCGGCGTACCCGCCCGCCGGAGCGCCCCAGGGCGCTTGCTGTTGGGGGTTCGGAGCCTGCGCCGGTTGCTGGCGTGGCTGCCCGGCCGTGCCCTGGTGGCCCGCTTCCTGGCTGTTCGGGTGGTCACCGGGGCCGTACGGACGTGCCGGTTCGGGACGGATCTCCTGCGTGGCGTCGACGGGGCGCGAGCCTCCCGAGGGAGTGGAGGTGTCACCCTGGCCGGGACGGCCCGAGTCGGAAGCGCCGGTGGCAGGAGCCTGATGCTGACCGGGCAGCGGGCGCCGCATCCCGCCGTCCGGGCGGTCTGGCGTGGCGTTCGGGTGGTCGGTCATGTCGAGACTCCTGCTGTCGCGTGGTCCTTCTTCGAACCGAGGTTAGTGGGTCGTGTGCGCTGGGTGCGCATCGGTTGAGCGGGCCTGGCCTGTCTGTGGATCCGCTGTGCGGCCGGAGGGCAGACGGAGAGTGAACGTGGCTCCGCCGCCAGGAGTTTCGTCGACCGACGCGGTGCCGTGGTGGGCCGCTGCGATGGCGGCCACGATGGACAGGCCGAGGCCGGTGCTGCCCTGGGTGCGGCTGCGGGCCGGGTCGGCGCGGTAGAAGCGGTCGAACACGCGCTCGCGCATCGACTCGGGGATGCCGGGGCCGTGGTCGACCACTTGGAGCACCGCATCGCGCCGTCCGTCCGGGCCGGGCAGGTACCCGACGCGGACGTCGACCTCGGTGCCCTCGGGCGTGTAGCGCTCGGCGTTCGTCACGAGGTTCGTCACGACCTGCCGCAGGCGCTGCTCGTCTCCGCGCACCGTGACGGGCCCGAGCGGTCCGTCGATGCCGCGCACTCGGAAGCGCTGTGAGGTGACGCGGGCCTCTGCGTCGGCGACGGCGTCCGCAGCGATGACGGTGAGATCCACGTCGGAGACGGGGCGTGCGGTCGCGGCCGAGTCGGAACCGACCGTCGCGGCGCGCTGTTCGGTCTCGAGGCGCGAGAGCAGGAGCAGGTCGTCGACCATGGCGCTCATCCGCTTGGCTTCGTTCTCGATGCGCCCGAATCCGGCGGACACGTCGGCCGGGTCGGTGACGGCGCCGACGCGGTACAACTCCGCATAACCGCGGACGGTCGCGAGGGGAGTGCGCAGCTCGTGGGAGGCATCTGCGACGAAGCGTCGCATGCTCTCCTCACTGCGATCCTTGACGGCCATCGAGCGCTCGATCTGGCTCAGCATGACGTTGAGGGAGTGCGCGAGGCTCTCTACCTCGTCGGTCGTTTCCGGGTCGGGCACGCGGCGCGTGAGGTCACCGGCTGCGATGGCCGCGGCTGTGTCCTCGATGTCGCGCAACGGGCGCAACGCGCGGCGCACGGCCCACAGGCCCGCGCCCGTCGCGATGAGCAGTGCGAGGGAGCTGACGGCGATCGTCATGATCTGCATGCGGCGTACGACAGTGCGCACGTTCGCCAGGCTGACGGCGACCGCATAGGGGCGGCCCGAGGCCTCGTCGATGCCTTGCACCATGCGCCACTTCGTCGTCGACGAGCCCTGGGAGCCGATCGTTTGCGGCGTGCCTTCCGACGTGCGGGCCGTTCGGGCCGAGACGACGGGGAAATCGGGGCGCGGGCCGGTGGCCGGAACGTAGTCGTGGGTGCGCCGGGAATCGACGATGCGGGCCGCGTAGACGTTGAGCGGCACCGCGCGCGTCATGTACGGCTCTTCGGATTCCTGCTGGATCGTTGAGGAGACGAGGGTCGGCGCGGCGGCCTGGAGGTCGGCGTCCTCTCGCTGCACGAGGTAGGTCTCGAGCTGCCAGGAGCCGGCGGTGCCGACGACGAACATCGCCGCACCGAGCAGGCTTGCGAGTACCGCGATGATGCGTGCACGAAGAGGCCAGCGGTGAATGCCGCCCCGCAACCTGGCGTACTGCTCGCGGGCCGTGCGGCCGGGAGTTGAGAGCGTCGACGGCGTCGGACGCGGCGACTGGGAGGTCAGAGCGTGGCCTCGTTCAGCGCGGTTCGCGCAGCACGTACCCGACGCCGCGCTTGGTGTGGATGAGCGGCTCGGAGAAGTCCGCGTCGATCTTGCGGCGCAGGTAGGAGATGTACGACTCGACGATGCCCGCCTCGCCGCGGAAGTCGTAGTCCCACACGTGGTCGAGGATCTGGCTCTTGCTCACGACGCGGCCCGCGTTGAGCATGAGGTAGCGCAACAGCTTGAACTCGGTGGGGGAGACATCGATGACGCGTCCGGCGCGGCGCACCTCGTGGCTGTCGTCGTCGAGTTCGAGGTCGGCGACGCGCACCGTGGGGCCGTCGGTGTCGTCGGCCTTCGTGCGACGCAGCACGGCGCGGATGCGGGCGACGACCTCCTCGAGGCTGAACGGCTTGGTGATGTAGTCGTCACCGCCGACGGTGAGGCCCTTGACCGTGTCGTCGACCGAGTCACGGGCGGTGAGGAACACGATCGGCAGCTCACGGCCGCCGTCACGCAGCTGTTTCGTCACGGTGAAGCCGTCCATGTCGGGCAACATGACGTCGAGCACGGCGAGGTCGAAATCCTGCGTGGCGGCGAGCCCGAGGCCTTCGCTGCCGCTGCCGGCAACCGCGACGTCGAAACCGGCGAACTTCATGCTCGTGGCGAGAAGGTCGCGGATGTTGGTGTCGTCCTCGACGATGAGGATGCGTGCCTCGGGTGTGCTCATACCGACCATTCTGATCGTCGAGTCTGGAAGTTTTCTGGATGTCTGCTGGATGGGTTTGCGTGCTGGACGCGGCGTCCTGCGGTGCAAGGCGTTCCTAGGATGGGGGACAGGACGAACGAAGGGGGAGGTGTCATGAGCCTGCGGTTCTACGCCGACGATTCGGCTCGGCGGACGCGTCAGCTCGTTGCGGACGCGCTGCTCGCGCTGTGGTGTCTGCTCGCCGTGTGGGCGGGCGTCATCGTGCACGGCCGTGTGCTCGTGGCCGAGGACGGCGCGACGAAGCTGGAAACCGGCAGCGGTTCGCTCGCTCAGAACATGACCGACGCTGCGAGCGCCGTCGCGAAGATCCCGTTCGTCGGCCAGGAGGTGCGCACCCCCTTCGACAACGCGGCGACGACGGGGCGCAACCTCTCCGCGTCGGGCCACGACCTCGCCGACGGTCTCGGCAGGCTCTCGTTGACGCTCGGAATCCTGACGGCGCTCGTGCCCATCCTGTTCGCACTCATTCCGTGGTGCTTCACCCGCCTTCGCTACGCCCTGCGGGCCGGGCGCGTCGCGCGCCTGCGCGCGATGCCGGGCGGTGAACGTCTCCTCGCGCTCGAAGGCCTGACGACGCTGCGTCCCAGCGTCCTCGCATCGCTCGATCCGGACCCCGCTGCCGCGTGGCAGGAGGGCGATCGCACCGTCACCCGGGAGCTCGCGGCGCTCGTTCTGGTCGCGTTCGGGCTGCGCGGGGGAGACGTGAGCCCAGAGAGAAGGCGCGGGGCTGCGCTGCCGACGACGCCGGGTCGCGATGAACCGTCCGACGCAGGGTCGCCGACCACTGAGTCGCTCGATGCTCGGGCGGCCGATGAGCCGGTCGACACCGACCCGCCCTACGACCAGTTGGGCGACGACGATCTCGACGACGACATCACCCTCGTCGACGGGCCTCAGGACGACAGGGACGACCACGGCGACGACGACGGTTTCGACCCCGAGGGCGAGACGCGCGTCACCAAAGCATAGGTACGGAATATTCCGCGGCATTCCGGCGTTGACGCACGTGATCGCCCGCCCGTCCCGCGAGCCGAGGAGGTACCACGAGCCCCACATTCGCCTCGTTGTCCATCCGTAACTACCGTCTGTACGCCGCCGGCGCACTCGTGTCGAACGTCGGCACATGGGTCGGACGCGTCGCCCAGGACTGGGTCGTTCTCACCGAGCTGACCGACCACGACGCCGCTGCCCTCGGCCTCGTCACTGCGCTGCAGTTCGCGCCCGTCGTCCTCCTCGCCCCGCTCGCCGGAGCGTTCGCCGACGCCTACCCGAAGCGTCGCCTCCTCATGCTCAGCCAGAGCGCGCTCGCGCTCACCTCGGCGCTGCTCGCCGTTCTGCTGCTCACCGACACCGCGAGCCTCGGCGCCGTCATGGCCATCGCCTTCGCCCAGGGCATCGCGACCGCGCTCGACAACCCGACGCGTCAGGCCTTCGTCTCCGAGATGGTTCCCGAGAGCCGCCTGACGAACGCCGTCGGTCTCAACTCGGCCTCGTTCAACGCGGCGCGCCTCATCGGCCCCGGCGTCGCCGGCCTGCTCATCGCCAGCATCGGCGCGGGGTGGTCGATGGTCGTCAACACGCTGTCGTTCGTCGCCGTTCTCGTGGCACTCGCCGCGATGAACCCCCGCGAACTACGTCCGGCGCCCCGGCGCAAGGGCCGCGGTGGAGTGCGCGAGGGGCTCGCCTATGTCCAGGGACGGCGCGACCTGCAGCTCATCATGGGGCTCGTCTTCGTGCTCGGCACGTTCGGTATGAACTTCCAGATCACGACGGCCCTCATGGCGACGACGGTCTTCCACGCCGACGCCCGCGCCTACGGCGTCATCTCGTCGGTCATGGCCGTCGGCTCGCTCGCAGCCGCTCTGCTCGCCGCACGCCGCAAGGCGCCGTCGCTGCGCCTTCTCATGCTCGCGCTCGTGTCGTTCACGGTGTTCTCGGCGCTCGCCGCGATCGCTCCGAACGTCTGGCTCTTCGGCATCTTCCTCGTGCCCGTCGGCCTCGCGTCGCTCACGGCGCTGACGACGGCGAACGCCACCGTTCAGCTGAGCGTCGCACCGGCGCTGCGAGGTCGCGTCATGGCGCTCTACATGGCGATCCTCATGGGCGGCACGCCAGTTGGCGCTCCGCTCATCGGCTGGATCGGCAACACGTTCGGCGCCCGCTGGACCATCCTCGTCGGCAGCATCGCCGTCGGCCTTGCAACCCTGGTCGCGGGGGTGGCGCTCATGCACGCCCGCCACTACGACTCGCGTGACGTCATGGCAATGCGTCCACGGCTGCACCGCAGCGAGCGCGACCTCGACAACACCGACGACGAGCGCGTCAGCGCTGTGGCGAGCGTCTTGGCCGGCCAGAGCGGCGACGCCGCGGTGCGCGAACCCGCAGTGAGAGAATCGGCGGCATGACCCCGAAGACCCGTCGCCTCATCGTTCTCGTCGCGCTCGCGGCTTTCGTGCTCGTGCCGATCCTCGCCCAGCTCGCGAGCCTCTGACTCAGACGGAGGCTGCGGCGCTCGCGTTCTCGCGGGCACGCTCGGCGCGGCGTAGCTGGTCGACCTCCTCGACGACGATGCGGCGCAACGCTCCCGGCGCCTCGATGTGCCCGTCGAGCCAGGCCTGAGCGGCCTCGGCATCGGTGACGACACCGAACAGCCCACGGGCGAGTTTCGAGGCGATGACCTGGCTGCGTCCGTTCCACCACCGCTCCAGCGAATCGAGGTAACGCGCCTGCAGGGCGACGCCCTGAGCGCAGTGCACTGACGCAGGGTGCGTGAGGCCGGCGACGAGGGAAGCCACCTCCTCGTTCGTCAGTGACTCGTCATCGGTGCGCTCCCACGCGGTGAGCTTCGCCTGGGGTGTCGCCAGCGCGGCGCGCACGGCAATGGCCTGTGCGATGCCGCGTTTCGTCGTATCGCGCTCGAGTTCGCGAGCCAATTCGGCCCGCACATCGTCGACCTCGTGCTCGCCGGCGTGTGCCGCGCGCGAGACGAGCAGGGCCCAGCGTTCGTCGGCGTCGGGGTGGAAGAGACCGTCGGGGCCGTCGAGCATCGCGCGCACTTCGTGCTGCGCCGTGGGCGCGATGCCGGCAGCCCACGTGAGGACGCGTCGCCACGCCAGCGCGAGATCGAGGCGTGCGGTCGGTTGTGCGAAGGCGTCGTACAGGTCACCGTCGAGGGCCGTGGTGTAGGCATCTCGCGCGACATGCCACAGCGCGTCGCCCCACTCGGTGCGCATCGTCGTCGGGAGGTACGCCGTGACGGCCGTGACGTACTTGAGGCACACGCCGTCGACGACGGCGGGGGAGCGCTCTGCCGGGATGTGCGCGAGCACCGTCCGGCAGAACGTCTGCGTCGGAAGGTGCGCGTCGCGGCACGCGTGCCACAGCTGACCCCACGCGACGGCACGCGAGTTCGTCGGCTCGAGCGCCGCGAGATGACCCGTCAACGCGTCGAACGTGGCGGCGTCGGGCACGATGCGCGCGTACGTCCAGTCGTGGTCGTCGACGAGCGTGACGGCGCCCGTGTTGGGCAGGGGAGTGCGTGCGTCGGTGACGTCGATCCACTCCGAATCGAGGGGCGTCCAGCCCTCGTCCGTGACGGAGAACGACGTCACCTGGAGGCGGTGCGGGCGTGCCGCCGGGGCGGCGGGCGGTTCGTCGGCGCTCCAGTCGAGGCTTTCGCGCACGAGCTCGCCACCGTCCACCGAGAGGGTGTCCGGGCCGGCCGTGCGCAACCACGCCTCGGCCCACGCGCTCATGTCACGTCCGCTCGCGGTCGACAGGGCGGTGAGGAAGTCGGTGAGCGAGGCGTTGTCGAACGCGTGGTCCGCGAAGTACGCCGAGACTCCTGCGTAGAAGGCGTCCTCGCCGACGTAGGCAACGAGCTGACGCAGCACGGAGGCGCCCTTGGCGTAGGTGATGCCGTCGAAGTTGGCCCGCGCGGCCTCGACGTCGGGGATGTCCGCGACGATCGGGTGCGTCGTCGGCAGTTGGTCGGCGGAGTAGGCCCACATCTTGCGGCCGAGCCCGAAGGTCACCCAGGCGTCGGCGAACTCGGTGACCTCTTCGCTCGCCTGGGTGCCGATGAAGTCGGCGAAGGACTCCTTGAGCCACAGGTCGTCCCACCACGGCATCGTGACGAGGTCGCCGAACCACATGTGCGCCATCTCGTGCAGAAGCGTGTTGGCGAGTGCCTCGCGCTCGCTGCGGGTGGCGTCGCCGCGCTTGAGGTAGCGCTCGTTGAACGTCACGAGGCCGGGGTTCTCCATGGCGCCGATGTTGTACTCGGGCACGAAGATCTGCTCGTACTTGCCCCAGGGGTACTCACGGCCGAACCGCTCCTCGCACCAGGGCAACCCGGCCTTCGTCCAGCGCAGCAGGTCGGCGCTCGGCAGACGTGACGCCATCGCGGGGCGGCACATGAGCGACAGCGGCACGCGGCGGCCGTCGTCACTCACCCACTCGTCCTCGACGAGGTGGTACGGGCCGGCGATGACGCACACGATGTACGTCGAGATCGGCAAAGTCGGGGCGAAGTCGGTCGTCGTGACGGCGCCCTCGCTCGCGCTGTGCTCGGCTTCGGCGTTGGAACGCACGAGCCACCCTGTCGGTGCGCTCACGCAGATGCGGAACGGAGCCTTGAGGTCGGGCTGGTCGAAGCACGCGAAGACCCGGCGGGCGTCAGTCGGCTCGAAGTGCGTGTAGAGGTAGGTCTCGCCGTCCTCGGGGTCGTGGTAGCGGTGCAGGCCCTCACCCGTGTGGCCGTACACGCACTGCGCGGTGATCGTAACGGTGTGTTCGCGCCCCGGCGTGAGCCCTTCGACGCGCACGCGCGAGTCCGCGTACGTCGCTCGGGCGCGCTCACCGTCGAGTTCGACCTGCGGTTCCCCTACCGCGACGAGGTCGATCTCGACACTCGACTCGCTCGAGACGAGCGTGATCGTCGAGGTCGACGTGAAGGTCGACTGCGTCGAATCCGGCGCCCCCGTCAGATCGAGGTGAATGGCGTGGTCGGCGAGTTCGACGGTCGCGGAACGGTGTTCGGCGACGGCGCGAGTGAGGTTCGCGGCCGAGGGCATGAGCGTCCTTCCTGGGAATGCAGCCTGGGAAATGCTAGCGGCGCGGGCTCGGCCCGCCCGCTTGAGCAGTGACGTCAGAGACGTTCGATGACGTGGTCGATGCAACGCGTCAGGGCCTCGACGTCCGAGGGGTCGACGGCCGGGTACATGCCGATGCGCAGCTGGTTGCGGCCCAACTTGCGGTAGGGCTCGACGTCGACGATGCCGTTCGCGCGCAGCGTCGCGGCCAGCTTGGCGGCGTCCACGGTGTCGGCGAAATCGATCGTGCCGATGACGAGTGAGCGGTGCTGGGCTTCGCTGACGAACGGGGAGGCCAGTTCGTGCGCGTCGGCCCAGGTGTAGAGCGCCTGCGACGACGCGGTCGTACGGCCCACTGCGAAGTCCATGCCGCCGCCTGCGAGGAGCCAGTCGAGCTGCTCCTTCATGAGCGCGTACGTCGCGAGGGCCGGCGTGTTGTACGTCTGGTGGGCGCGACTGTTCGTCACCGCGGTGTCGAGGTCGAGGAACGGAGGAATCCAACGTCCGCTCGCTTTGATGCGCGCGACGCGTTCGAGCGCAGCGGGGGACATGAAGGCGAACCACAGGCCGCCGTCGCTCGCGAACGACTTCTGGGGCGCGAAGTAGTAGACGTCGGTCTCGGTGAGATCGACGGGCAGGCCTCCGGCCGCCGACGTCGCATCGATGACGACGAGTGCGTCCTCGGCGATGCCGTCGGGGCGCTGCACGAGTGCCATCGCGCCGGTCGAGGTCTCGTTGTGCGCCCAGGCGTAGGTGTCGATTCCGGCCGTTGCGACGGGGGAAGCGACACTGCCCGCAGGTGCCTCGATGACATGCGGAGCCTCGAGGAAGGGTGCCGCCGCAGCAGTGGCGAACTTGGCGGTGAACTCGCCGAAGACGAGGTTCTGCTGACGCTTCTCGATGAGGGAGAACGTCGCGACGTCCCAGAACGCGTTCGAGCCTCCGACGCCCATGACGACCTCGTAGCCCTCGGGCAGGGAGTAGAGCTCGGTGAGGCCCGCCTGCACGTCGGCTACGAGGTTCTTCACCGGTGCCTGACGATGGCTGGTTCCCATGACGGGCGCCCAGCGCGAAGCGAGGGCCTGGAGGGCTTCCGGGCGGATCTTGCTCGGGCCGGAACCGAAACGTCCGTCGCTCGGCTTGAGCGAATCGGGGATGACGACGGTTTCCGCGGCAGAGGTCTCGGCACTCACTCGGAGCAGTCTAGGTGTGCGGGTGCAAGATGGGGGCATGACTGAGGTGCGAATCGACTACGACGGTGAAGGTCTCGACGAGTCGCAGGTGCCCCCGGCGCCCTACGACCTCGTGCGGCAATGGGTGGGCGACGCGCGCCGCCGCCAGGACGCTTCGGGTGACGTGCCGGAGCCGGAGGCCATCAGCATCGCGACGGCGAACGCTCAGGGCGCACCCCACGTGCGGACGGTGCTCATGCGCTACCTCGAGACCGACGGACCCGGTTTCTACACGAATCTCGAGTCGGCGAAGGCATCCGATCTTGCGGCCAACCCTCAGGTGGCGGGCGCGCTGACGTGGCCCATGATGTTCCGCGCGATCCGCTTCACCGGCACGGCTCGGGAGCTGCCGCGTGACGTCGTGCGCACATACTTCGACTCACGCCCGTGGGGTTCGCGCGTCGGTGCGTGGGTCTCGAAGCAGTCGCGCCCGCTCGACTCACGCGCCGAGCTCGAAGCGGCGAACGCCGAGATGGCTGCGCGCTACCCCGACACCGGCAGCCCCGACGACGTTCCGTTGCCCGACTTCTGGGGCGGCTACCGCATCGACTGCGATGAGATCGAGTTCTGGGCGGGTCGCCACTCGCGCCTTCACGACCGTCTTGTTTTCGTGCGAACCGCCGAGGGGAACCTCGACGACCCTTCGGCGTGGCGTCTCGAACGTCGTTGGCCGTGAACGAGATTCGCTGACGCGAAATCCCCTGCCGGGACGATGCGACCTACCTCACGCGCGGTGGGTGTTCCTTCGGGAACGAAGTCGACCCGTTGTAGCGTTGACCATGACGAAGCGCGCCGCGTTCCCTCCCCCTGGTGGCGTGCTTCGTTCTGTTCGGCCGCAGCGCCTTCGGGTGCGCGCCGAACGGCGAAGGGCCGGACTCCCACGTGGCGTCCGGCCCTTCGTTTTTGCGTGCTGATGGCTATTTCTGACCTGCTTCGGCATCGCTCCACGGTTTGGCGCCGCGCTTGGCGAGCATGCTCGTCATGAGGTTGATCTCGCTCTTCTGGCCCTCCACCATGGTTCTGGCCAGGCGGACGGTCTGTGAGTCGCTCGCCGCAGCCTGAGCGGCCTCTGCCATCTCCACGCCGGCGCGGTGGTGGACGATCATCAGCCGCAGGTAGAGGATCTCTGCTTGCTTGCCGCGGCTCTCGCGTAGCTTCGACAACTGCTCGCCGGACGCCATGCCCGGCATCCGGCCGTCCGCGAGGAGCATTTGTCCCTTCGGAAGACCAGCGTGCTGGTGGCCGGTCCGCGCCATCCACGCCATGCGCTCACCGGACACCGCGAGGGGCAGCTCCCATTCCTGCAGCCACGCCATCATCTGGCCGCGCTGGTTCTCCTGCGTCGTCGCGATGTCGTAGGACAGCGTCTGGATGTCGGCTGCGGTGCTGCGCGAGCGCACCGTCATCGACATGTCGACAGCCTGCGCGTGGTGCGCCGACATGTCGCGCGCGAACCCGGCGTCGACGCTGTCGGCTCCCGGGTGACGTGGCTGCGCCGACCACATGCCGACGAGTGCGGCGAGCGCGAGGGCCACGAGTGCGACCAGCGTGATGGCCGCCGGGCGGCGTACCTGTGCCCAGGTGAGGTCGTCGCGACGCTCGTCGTCCGACGCGGGCTCCGGGCTTCGATGACGCTCGGGGCCCCCACCGTCGTGCGGTTTCTTTTCGTCCGTCATGGAAGGTCCGAGCGTCACATCTGGCCGGCGAGCTTGCCCGTGTTCGGGTCGTACGCGCCGCTGCAGGCTGCGCCCGGCTCAGGCGTCTGGGGGCCCTGCAGGTAGGCGTCGATGAACTTCTTGATGCGCGGATCCGAAGCGTTGTCGACCTTGAGCTGGTGGCCCCAGGCCGTCAGGACGATCTTCGAGCCCTGACCCGGGTACTGACTCATGAGCATGTAGTCCTGGCCGGCCAGCTTCTTCAGCTTGGAGATGTCACCGCTGCTCGCCTTGTCGGTGGTGATCCACACGGCGCCGTGTTCGAGGCTGTGGACGGCGTACTTGTCCGGGATCTTCTTGTCGTAGACGCCGCAGTTGGCCCAGGCCTGGTTGTGGTTACCGCCTGCGGGCGGCGTCATGGGGAACGTGGGGTCGCCCTCCACGTGGTCGCGGCCCAGGTTGCTCCACGTCTTCATGCCCTTGATGTCGGAGCTGGCGGTGCCGCCGTCGCCTCCGTCGCCAGAGTCGCGCGTCGCGAGGAAACCCACACCTGCACCGAGCGCGACGACCGCGGCGACTCCGCCCGCGATCAGGGCCATGCGCTTCTTCTTCTCCGAGCGGCGCTGCTCGGCCTGCATCTGGGCGAGGCGCTCGCGTCCACTCGCCGTATCGCGATCGCTGCGTGCCATGGGGGTACTCCTCGTGGGGGTCGTGCTGTGCGGTCGGCGCTCATTATGGCCGTACAACCTTTGCGCACGGCTACGCAGGAGGCCGTGGAGGTGGCACTCTTGTCCTCGTGAGTGACCTCATCGATACCACCGAGATGTATCTGCGCACGATCTATGACCTCGAGGAAGAGGGCATCCCTCCGCTGCGCGCACGTATCGCCGAGCGCCTCGGCCACTCCGGCCCGACCGTCTCGCAGACGGTCGCGCGCATGGAGCGTGACGACCTGCTGCACGTCGGTGACGGTCGGCGGATCGAGCTGACGGATAAGGGGCGCACGCTGGCGACCCGCGTCATGCGCAAGCATCGCCTCGCCGAGCGCCTGCTCGTCGACGTCATCGGGCTCGAACTCGAGTTCGTGCACGACGAGGCATGCCGCTGGGAACACGTCATGAGTGAGCGCGTGGAGCGCAAGATTCTCGAACTCATCGCCGACAAGGGCCTGTCGCCCTACGGCAACCCCATTCCAGGTCTCGCAGAGCTGGGATGGGAAGGGGAGGCGATCGGCTTCCGTGACGGCGTGCAGTCGCTGGTCGAGGTCGCCGGCCAGGAGCCCGTCGAGGTCATCGTGCGGCGCATCGGTGAGCCGGCCCAGGCGGACGCCGAGTCGCTCGCTGTTCTGACGAGCGTCGGCCTCGCGCCGCAGGTGGCCCTGATCGTGCGCGCCGAGGGTGAGCGTGTGCACGCTGCGGTGCTCGACCGGCTGGACGACGCGGTGTCGCTTCCGCACGACCTCGCGTCCCACGTTTTCGTGGAGGTTCGTCAGGGCTGACGCGTGTGATGTTTGTCACATAATCGGCCTGTAACGGTTTTGCGGATTTCGGCGGTGGCGGGGAGCGTCATGCCCCCACGGGTGGAGTTCGCGTTTGCCGCGCCGTGACGCGGCGAACACCAACTCCACGTGCCCGTGATCTTTCCGTTACGGTCGGTTGCGGTTCGGTTCGAGAACACTCGTTCGCCCTTCGCGCCCAGCCCTGTCGGGGCGTACGAGTCTTATCCGCGAGATCGCAGTGACAGGGGCGGGGGACCCACTTTTCGTCCGAGGCCATGAGCCACGGACTTGGGGTGAAGTCACGCACGAGACCGCACAGGTCGGCGTGACCGGGCTGAGCAACTGGCCCGAACCCGACAGCTCACCTCGTAGGCGCTCGAGAGGTTGCACATTGTCCACTCAGAAGACCATCGGTCGTCACGCCCAGTCGAAGAACCCCCGTAGCCTGACCCGCGTCTCCGCGGCCGTCACTGTCACCGGTGGTCTCGTCGCAGGCCTCGCCGCGACGGGCTCGTCCGCAGGCGCTGCTCCGACGACGCCGCGTCAGGAGGCCGTGCGGGCCGCCACGACGCCGCTCGAGCTCAAGACGGTCACCCCCGCCAAGTCGCTCGTCGTGAAGCAGGCCAAAAAGGCTGCGGCTACCAAGAAGTCCACTGTCAAGAAGGCCTCGCGCACGCAGGTCCGTCAGGCCCTGACGCAGCGCAACGAGCGCGCCACGCAGGCCCTCGCCGCTCAGCGCAAGGCTGCGCAGGAGCGTCGTGAGGCTCGCGCCGCCGCGAAGGAGCGCGAGGAGCGTCAGCAGCTCAGCCGCACGCAGGTGCGCCGCACCGTCACGCAGCACCGCACGCCGAACCAGCAGAACGCCTACGGCCAGCAGCGTCAGCGTCCGGCCGCTACGGCGACCACGCAGCGTCAGCGTCCGGCCGCTACGGCGACCACGCAGCGCACGCGTCCGGCCGCTACGGCGACCACGCAGCGCACGCGTCCGGCCGCTACGGCGACCACGCAGCGCACGCGTCCGGCCGCTACGGCGACCACGCAGCGCACGCGTCAGTACACGGTCAACACGGCCGCGACGCGCATGACGAACCAGAAGGCCTCGGCTGCCACGCCGTCGCGCTCCGGTGTCGTCGCCATCGCGTCGCGCTACACGGGCATCCGTTACACGTGGGGCGGCAGCACGCCGGCCACGGGTCTCGACTGCTCCGGTTTCGTCGCCTACGTGTTCAAGCAGATCGGCGTCAACCTTCCGCACCAGTCCGGTGCCATCCGGGCCATGACGACGCCGGTCTCGAACCCGCGTCCGGGTGACCTCGTCTACTCGCCGGGCCACATCGGCATCTACGCCGGTAACGGCATGTCGTACGAAGCCCGCCAGGCGGGCATGCCGTCGGGTCTCTACCCGGTGGTTCGCGGATCCTCCTACGGCCGCCTCTGACAGAACCGGTCGCACGACAAAGGCGCCGCAAGCCCTCGGGCTTGCGGCGCCTTCGCGCGTTGGTGGACCCGGGCTTACTTGAACTCTCGGAAGAACATGGCCGCTGCGCCACCGACGCCGAGGAGGACGACGCCGAGTCCGATGGCGAGCGTGAGGTTGCTCGGGCCGTCGGAGTCGTCGAACGCGGGCGCGGCGAGGCTCGACGCGCTGCTGCTCGGCGTCCGTGACGACGTCTTCGAGCTCGAGGAGGACGTGGAGGACGACGACGAGGAGGACGCGCTGCTGCTCGGCGTGGAGGTGGCCGTCGGGCTCATCTCGTTGGAGCGGGTGGTGGAGGGCTTCGTCGGTGCCGGAACGTCGCTCGTCGCGCTCGGCAGGCCGGGTGCGGGCACGTTGTCCGTGGTCGGTGCGGGAGCACTGTGCGTTCGCGTCGGCGTGGAGGTCGGGGTGGACGTCGACGGCTCCGGCGCCGGAGCGCACTGGTCGAGCGGGAGCGAGCCGACGCCGACTCCGCCGGCATTGATGTAGACGGCGCCGGCGCCCGACGGGATGGACAACGTCACCGTCGTCGACGTGTACGGAGCCACGGTGGTAGCCGCCGGGGAGACGGGGGAGCCTCCCGCTGAGGCGGTGAACGTCTGGACGAGTTCGCTGCCGTTGGTCAACGTGACCGTGACGAGCGTTCCGTTCGCGCCGCAGGTCGGCGACTGGAAGATGGCGCTGCTGCCTCCCGGCGCCATGGGGAGCGCGGACGCGGCGGACGCGCCGGTGACAGCGATGACGCCGAGACCGGCGGCGCCGGCGAGAGCGCGGGCGGAGGAGAAGGGGCGTGCAAGCATCGGGAGCGACCTTCGGAAGACGTCGAGCGGCGTGGTGCCCGTCGATTCTTCCACGAACCGAGCCGAACAGCAGGACGATCGGTCTTCGATTGCCCGGCTGGGGTCGACGAATCAGATGAAACTCGAGTGCAACCAAATACTCGCCTCGTGCGTCTTTCCTCGTGAACGCTCGAAAACGGAGCGGTCCGTCACATTTGCGCCGCAGCGCACATGGGGCAGAACGCTCGCGGTAGCGGGGTCGGTGGGGTCTTGGGGGCTCGATCGCCCCCGCACCGGCGAGCGGGCGTTAGGTCTGATTGACTTGGCGCCGTGACGATCAACGCAGCTGCTGTGGCCTACCTGCGCCACCACCTGTGCGAATTTCTCCTCTTCGTCGTACTGGCCACGCCGGTGCTCGTCATGCGTCCGTTCCTCGGCAACGTTGTCGTCGTCGTCCTCTTTTTCGTCATGTACTTCGGTTTCTCGTACCAGAGTGAGCGCGCGGTTCGTCTGCGCGTGGACGACGACGGTGTGCAGTACCTCGCGGGCGGGCGGGATCGCTCGTTCATCGCCTGGAGCGAGATCGGAGCGATCGTGCCGCGTCGGTTCCGCGGATGGCCCGCCGAGGATGCTCTCGTCGTCCTCGATCACGCGGACAAGCCGCTTCTCGTGGCTGGTGTCGCGATGTTCGGTGATGCGGACCTGCGGCGGGTGAAGGCCTACGCCGGGCAGCGCGTCGAGGTGCGTGAGCCTGTTGTTCTGTCGGCGCTCACGGGTCGAGCGGGCGGACACCGTCGGCCCGATCTCGTGCCGGAGCGCACGTCGGAGCGGTTCCTCGCGTCGTCGATCGGCGGCATGGTACTCGCCGCGCTCGTGGCGGTGGCGCTGTTCAGCTTCGTGCGCTGAGGCGCTGTTCGCGTCGATCGGAGAGGACGACGACGGCGAGGCACGCGGCGGCCATCGCGGCGCCGAAGAGGAACATCACGGAGTAGTGGATGCCCGCCTGTTCCGCGACCAACGCCATGATGGCCGGCACCGCGAAGCCGAGGTAGGTCACGGAGTAGAAAACGGCGGTGAGGCCGGCGAGGTCGCGCGGGCCCGCGATGCGCTGCACCTCGAGCAGGCCGCTCACCATGGCGAGGCCGTAGCCGGCGCCGAGGACGAAGCTACCGAGAATCGCGGTGGCGATCGCCAGCTCTGACGCGGCGAGAGCGCCGAGCAGCATTCCGGCGACGAGAACGACGAGCGCCGCCGTCACGGCCCGCGCGGAGCCGGGGCGGTCGATTTTGCGCCCGAGGGATTGCACGAAGAAGCCGCACGTGAGGCCGACGACGCACAGGAGCGCGGAGAAGGCGATGGGTGCGTTCGTCACGCGGGAGCTCATGAGGGCGGGCAGGACGGCGTACGCGCAGGCGGCTGCGCCGAAGACCCAGGGCGCGACCGGCAGGACGACGGTGAGGAAGCGTCGGTGACCGAGCGCGGGGATGCGCAGGTCGTCGCGCAGGCGCCCGGTGTTGCGGTTCGTCAGGTCAATGGTTTCCGGGGTGCCGCGCAGGCGGATCGCTGCGCTCAGCGTGACGAGGATGTTGACGACGTACGCGAGTTCGTCGGGGTAGGGCGCCCACTGAGCGAGGCAGCCGGCGACGCCCGCACCGATGCCGAATCCGGCGGTGAGCGACATGGCGGCGCGCTTGGCGCCGGTGCCGTCGGGTACGTCGTCGTGGGGGCGGGAGGAGAGTTCTTTGACCCATGACGTGCCGACGGCCATGACGAGGCCGAGCGCGATGCCGGACAGGACGCGTCCGGCGAAAAGCGCCGCGACCTGACCGTGCGCGAGCGCGAGGGTGGCGCTGCCGGCCATCGCGATCCAGGGGGCCGGAGCGAGGAGCTTGGCTCGCCCGTACCGGTCGGAGAGCGGGCCGCCGATGAGCAGCGACGGGATGATGCCGAGCACGTAGGCGAAGAGCAGGATGTCGACGGTGACCGCCGGCAGGTGGTGCTGCGACTTATACATGACGAGCAGGGGAGTGAACTCGTTGCCACCCCAGGCCACGGCGAGCATGGCGTGGGCGGGGCGGGTCCACGGCTTCGTCATGGGGCTTCCTCCAGGTGCTCGGCTACTGGCAGGTACCCATGCAATCACGCGGCTGGCGCGGTGGTGCGGTGTGTTTCGGGGAGTGAGCGACGTCATCGTGAGCGGCGTGTGGTGAGGGGTGCGGGCCTCGCGCGGTCGGGCGTGTGTGGTGCCGAACTGACGCGGTGCCCCGTTGTGTTCCGACGGGGCCCGGTTCAGGTGCGAAGGCGGCGTGACGACGCGCTGAGTGCCGGGTGAGCGCGAGCCTGCTCGACCCGGTGAACCGGACGACTATGCCGTCTCGCTGATGAGGTCGAGAAAGTGTCGGGAGCGCTCGCGCAGTTGGGCGACGCGCAGTTCTTGCCAGGCGACGCGTTCGGCTTCGTCCTGAACCTCCATGGCGTTGGGGACGCGGCGGGCGTTCCTCGAGCAGGAGAAGTCGGTGCAGATGGACGTGCCGACGGTGTTGCCGACGCGGCCGCTCGCTCCGGCGCGCGGCGCGACGTAGAGGGTGACGTTGTCGGTGGCGGTGATGTCCTGACACCAGGAGCACAGCAGCTTGCGGCGCTCCTTGGGTGGGGTGGCGCGGCGCAGGAGGAGGGTGCGCACTGCGTCGCCGTCCTCGGTCTCGACGACGAAGGTGGCGTACGACTGCTGCTCGCGCTTGGGGTCGATCCAGCCGAAGTAGTCGCGACCGTCCCACTCGATGCCGTCGAGGTCGGGCAGGTTGGCGCGCTTCGCCTCGCCCTTGGAGGCGTTGACGAAGGACGCACGGATCTCTGCTTCGGTGACGGCTCGCATGGGTTCCATCCTCTCGGAGCGCTTCTGCGGGCCGCAAACGAATTCAGTCGGGGAGCAGCAGTCGCGCCCGCTCGGGCCAGAACGTGACGGGGCAGTGGCCGCACAAGGGGGCGCCGCGCAGGCGCGGCGCCCCGCGACTACAGCAGCCCGCCCGACAACAGTTAGGCTGACCGCTGCGCGTGCAACCCCTCGGGCGGAGCACGTCGCGACGTTCACGCGAGTGCGTCACCGCCTGGTCGGCGCGATGCGAGGACGACGCTCCCGTAGCTCAGGGGATAGAGCACCGCTCTCCTAAAGCGGGTGTCGCAGGTTCGAATCCTGCCGGGAGCACCGATCGGCCCTCGGGCAAGAATGTGTGGCGCCGGCCAACCTCGGCATCCGGTTCGGCCCACGTCGGGCGTTGGTGATGCCAGGATCGAAGGCATGATCGCTGCTGTTGCCGTGTCCCAGAACGCCGACGACCCGCTCGCGGGCCTCGAAGTGCGTGAGATGCCCAAGCCCGACGTCCCGCAGGGATGGTCGCTCGTCAAGGTCGTCACGAACTCCATCAACATGCACGACGTGTGGACCCTGCGCGGCGTCGGCCACCCGCCTGAGCTGCTGCCGCGCATCCTCGGTTGTGACGCCGCGGGCTACGACGAGGACGGCAACCGCGTCGTCGTCCACGGGATCATCGGCGACCTCGACCGCGGACGCGGCGACGAGACCCTCGACCCCAAGCGCTCCCTGCTCTCCGAACAGTACGAGGGCACCTTCGCGGAGTACGTCGCGGTGCCCGCCCGAAACCTCGTCCCCCTGCCCGACGGCATCTCCTTCGAGGACGCCGCCTGCCTGCCCGTCGCGTGGGGCACCGCCTACCGGATGCTTGCCACCCAGGCGAAGCTGCGCGCCGGCGACACCGTGCTCGTGCAGGGCTCCGCCGGGGGAGTGAACTCGGCCGCCATCAAACTCGCCGTCGCCATGGGCGCCACCGTGTACGCCACCTCGCGCACAGACGAGAAACTCGCCCTCGCCGAGAGCTGGGGCGCTCGCGGCATCGCCGACGGCGCGCGCCTGCCCGAGCAGGTCGACTACGTCATCGACAACGTCGGCGAAGCCACCTGGTCGCACTCCGTCAAGTCACTGCGACCCGGCGGCGCCATCGTCACGTGCGGCGCCACCACCGGCATGAACCCCTCGGCCGATCTCGGCCGCATCTTCTACCAGCAGAAGCGCGTGCTCGGCTCCACGATGTGCACGCTCACCGAACTCCAGCAGCTCGTGCGGGTCATGGAGAACACCGGCGTCCGCCCGCTCATCGACTCCACCGTTTCGCTCGAGAACATCCGCGACGGCTTCGAGACGATGCTCGGCGGCGACGTGCGCGGCAAGATCGTCGTGCGAGTCGCCGACGGCGACTGACGCGGCGGTCAGGGGAAGCGGCTCAGAGTTCCTTGATGACGCGTGCCGGCGAACCGACGGCGACGACGTTCGCGGGCAGGTCCTTCGTCACGACAGCCCCCGCACCGACGACGGTGTTCTCACCGATCGTCACGCCCGGGCAGACGACGACCCCGCCGCCGAGCCACACGTTGTTCTCCAGCGTGATCGGCTCGGCGGCCTCCCACTTGTCACGCCGCTGATCGGGGTCGAGCGGGTGCGTCGCCGTGAGCAACTGGACGTTCGGGCCGATCTGCACGTCGTCACCGATCGTGACGCGGGCGACGTCGAGCGACGTGAGGTTCCAGTTCGCGAACGTGCGCGCCCCGATCGTCGTGTTGTAGCCGTAGTCGCAATGGAACGGCGGGCGCACCTCGGAATCCTCGCCGAACGCGCCGAGCAGTTCCTCCATGACGGCGCGGCGCCCGGCAGAGTCCGTCGGGTCCATCGTGTTGTAGCGGTGTGACAGCGACTGGGCGCTCGCCGACTCCTCGCCGAGCACCGGATCGTCCGCGATGTACAGCTCGCCGGCGAGCATCCGCTCGCGCATGGTCTTCGTCGATTCCGTCATGGCGTCCAGGCTAGGGCGCCTCATCGATCGCACGTTGCCCCTGTCCATGCGCAGGGGTCGCCCGGCGGCTGCGCGCACCGGGAAGGGGCATAACGTCGAGCCATGAGCTCTACACAGCAGGAGACGGTACGGAAGCTCCTCGCGGAGCACGGCACGACCTTCGCGGCCGACGCCGACATCACACTGCGTGACGAACCTGCCTCCCTGTGGCAGCTCCTCGTCCTCGCTCAACTGCTCTCGACCCGGATCAGCTCCGACATCGCCGTGGCCACCGCGCGCGAACTATGGAAGGCCGAATGGCGCACGCCCGCGAATCTGCGCAGGAGTACCTGGCAGCAGCGCGTCAACGCCCTCGGACGTGGCGGGTACCGCCGTTACGACGAGTCGACGGCGACACGACTCGAGGCCAACGTCGTCCTGCTCGACGAACGGTGGAACGGAGACCTACGCGAGTTGCGCGACGAGGCGGACGGTGACGCCGCAGGCATCGAAGAGCTCCTTCAGACGTTCGACGGCATCGGTCCCACGGGAGCGGACATCTTCCTTCGCGAAGTTCAGGATGTGTGGCCGAGCGTCGCGCCGTACGCGGACAAACTGGTCGTGCGCGGAGCGAAGGCTGCAGGCCTCCCGACGACGCCGGACGAACTCTTCGCGCTCTGCCCGAGCGTCCGCGCAGCCCATCTCGCTGCAGCGCTCGTCCGCGTCGCCCGCAAGCCGAGCATCCTCGAGCGCTTGTAAGACAGGCGGGCGACGTCAGCTGACGCCGTCGTCGGGCCAGGTCCAGCGGATGCCGACGAGGCCCGGCCCGACGTCCTGCACCATGAGTTGGAGCAGTCGGTTCGGGCGGACGTCGAGGCGATAGCCGATCGCGCCCTCGCCGAGGTCGACGTACTCCTCGGCAGTGGCGGGCAGCTCGCCTGCGAACTCAACCTGGATGAGCACCTCGCGCGTACGCCGCGGGACGCTGTAGGTGGCCTCGACCGCGCGTAGCGCGCTCGGGGGCAACTGGATGCGGTGATCGACGACGGCGATGTCACCCCGACGTGCGTCCTCGGCCAAGATCAGTTCTGCGCCCATGAGCCCGTGCTCCGGCCACAGCACCGTCCGTCCGAGTTTGCACCCCGCGACCGCCTCGAAGTGATCCTCGATCGACGTCGAGAACGCGGCCGGGTCAACTTCGTCGACGACATGGATCGACGGCAGTCGGATCGGGCCGGGGGAGAGAGCGCGCACGATGTGACGAAACTCAAGCGTCCGCTCCACGCCGACGGCGTCGACGAGGAGCTTTTCGTGGACCGTCTGCTCGTACGGCAGTTCGTCGTGCTGCATGAACCCCAGCTCGCCCAAGGCCTTGGCCACGAGGCCGGTCTCCGGCATTGCCTGCGACACCGGAACCACCCGGGGATTGCGCCCACGCGGGCGCGGGGGCCCAACGAGATCGGTGAGCTCACCCGACCCCAGGCCCAGCAGGTCTTCGAGAATCGTGAGGGCCTCGATACTTCTGGCCTGCTCAGGCTGTCGCCTGCCCGAAGACCAATGGCTGAGCGCCGACACACTGACAGGAGTGCCGTTGGCGCTCAACTGATGTGACAAGGCCGAGAGCGTGATTCGTCGGGCCGAAATGGCCGATCGCAACGTAGTCGAGAACGGAGTTGCGGTCTCTCCATGGCTGGGCGCCACAATGTCCCCCTCCTTCCACCCCTTCATGCGGAAACACCGCCAGGCAGGCTAGGCAGTGGTTGTTTACGGATTTGATTTAAATACTGGAAAAGGCGGCTCCTATGGTCAAAAAGCTCCACATATCTGGGCACGGGCGTAAATGTCTGCCCCATTCGTCGCCGCAGAGTATTGGACGGTCGTCCGGTTTCTCGGGTGCCTTGGAATTCACCTCGTGCTGACGAATCGCGTGGAGCGAGACAGACATGATTCTTGCCGAAAGGGTGGGCCGACGATGGCACCTTCACTGATCAACTGGGGCGAGGGCGAGGCACGTGCCTGGGGGGAGCGCACCCACGTTGCCCGCCATGACCTCGACGGCCTCGACCTCTTCGCACGAAAGGGTATCGCCCGCATCATCGATGCGATGCCGCGTTCAGCGGTCCATGCCTACACCATGGGTGACGACCCCTGTGACGGCGCGACGTGGCGTCGTGGTGACGTGGCAGATCTCACGGGTCTCCAACTGCTCGACATAGTCGACCAAGGTCGCCTCTGGCTGAATATCGTCGGGGCGGGCCAGCATGTGCCAGAGCTCGGAGCAACTGTAGACGAACTCTACGGAGAAGTTTCGTCCACTGTCGGTGACGCCTGGAGCACGCTCAAGGCGACCCTCCTCGTGTCTTCTCCGTCCGCGCAGGTTTTCTATCACGCCGACAATCAGCCGAACGCTCTGTGGCATATCCGCGGTGAAAAAAAGGTATTCGTCTATCCCTGTCGCGAGCCGTATGTTTCTGTGCGCCAACTGGATTCAATCGCGGCCGGGTATGCGGACGAGCAACTGCCGTACGACCCTGCGTGGGATGCGTCCGCCGAGGTGATCGACCTGCAGCCGGGCGAGGTTGCGTGGTGGCCGCAGAACAGCCCGCACCGTGTCGTGAACGCGCCCGGCGAGCCGAGTGTCTCGCTCTCCGTCGAGCACCGGACCACTGCCTCCACGCGCACCGAGCGTCGCCAACGGGCCGACTTCCACCTTCGGCGAACCTTCGGGCTCACCCCGCCCCCCGGCAAGTGGCTGGATCCGGTGACTCTCGTGGCCGGCTCCGCCCTCGCGAAGGTGGCACCCAAGCAGCGGGCTCGCAACGAGCGTGCCGTCTCCTTCGTCGTCGATCCTGAGGCGGAAGGCGGGGTGAAGAGCCTCGCATGAGCACACTTCTCGCCGTCCGAGGCCATTACACGGCCCACCGTCTCGACCATGACGAACTCGGCTACACATCCCTGAGCGACGACGTCGACGCCGTTCTCAGGAGCGAAGCTCCCGTCACCCACCTGCCGATCGACGAACTCGCGAAGCAGGCGCGTGCTCGGCACGCGGACCTCGTGGTCATCGTCGTCGGTCGCCAAGGGGAAGAATCGTTCCCCCGGCCACTCGGTTTTGCGCTCCTCGAGCGCCGACCAGCCAGCCCGTGGCGACCGGTCGACATCCGCCTGGCGGGTGAGGGAAAGCTCGACCGTCAGAGTTTCCACCTCGTGGAACCCGAGGTCGCTGCCACGCTGGCACTCGGTGTCGCCACCTTTGTGCGCCGGCACCGCGTGTGGCGCCTGCACCTCGACCAGGTCTCGCCGAACGATCCGACCCTCGCCTACCTCGTGCGATGCCTACCGCGGCTGCGGGCGCAGGCCGGTGACCCGATCCCACTGCTCCGCTGGCCCGACGAGCGTCGGCCCGGCCGGTGGGCGTCGAAGAAAACCCGTGCCAAGCACCGCACCGCATGCCGGAGGCTCGACGAGTCCGGCTCTGCCTGGAGGGTACACCGGTTGCGGAACGCCGGCGAGATCCGCGCAGCTCTGCCCAGGACGCTCGAGGTGCGCGCAGCTCGCGAGCGTCAGCTCGCCCGGCGCGACGCGTTTGCCGATGCGGCAGGGCAGCGTCACGTGCAGCGCGTTCTCGATCTTGCCACCGAGGGCAATGCCGAGGTGTGGCTCCTCACTCTCGACGGCACGCTCGTCACCTATGTCGTCGTCGGGTGTGACGACGGCAAGCGCGTCCTCGTCGACAGCAGGATGCGACCGGGCTACGAGCGCCGCTCACCGGGGCTCGTGCTCTTCGGCCACATGCTCGCCACGTGGTACGTCGACGACGCCGTCCGGGTCGTCGACTTCGGACGTGGCATCAACGACTTCAAGCGCGGCCTGCGCAACGAGGTGGAGGAACGCCTGTGCGTGCGTGCGTGGTCGAACCCTGCCCTTGAGTACGCGGACCGCGGCCGGCACGTCGCCGACGCACGTCTTCGAGCGTGCGCCCGATCAGTGCGTGATCGATCACCGCTTGTCGCGGGGGTCGTGCGCCGCTGGCGCGCTCACCCCTTCACGCATCCCTGACCCCGAGGACGACCGGCCGAAGCGCCGTAGGAAAGCAGGAAAGCATGTCCACCCGAGCACCCGAGGAGACGACCACACGGTGCGTCGCCCACGTGTGCGACTCCGTCGCGGCCGCGGAGGAGTGCGCCTCGCGACGGGCGTGCCACGGGCGGAGTGCGCTTCCGGCCGGTCGCCCACCTGCGTCGCGGCGGGCCGCGCGTCGTGCCGCAGGCCGACACGACCGCGTCGAACCGAGGCGTCGACCCTCGATGTCGCGCGGCGCCGGCGCTGCAGCCGAGGACGCCCGTGCGGCCCGTGACCGCCGGGCGCGCACGCGCCGGGCCCGGGACGTCAGTGGATTGCTGGCCATCGACCTCGCCGTCCCCGCAGGCATGGGGTTCGCGACCCCGGTCAACCCGTTGGCCGTACTGGGTCTCGCATTCGGGATGGTCACCACCTACCGCTGGGCCGGGTTGTACCGACGCCGATTCAGTCAATCGGTGCTCGACGAACTGCCGTATCTCGTGCTCGGAATCCTCGTCGGTTTCGGCCTCGGTGCCCTCGCGCTTCTCGTCGACGACGCCCCGACGTGCGGCGAGTTGTTCGCGGGGCTCGTGCTGACCGTGACCGTCGTCATCGCCGGACGCACGCTCGTGTACCGCCTACGTCGCCGCCGCGCGCCCCGTCACGCCCAACGTGGCGGCACCCGGGTCCTCATCGTCGGTACGGGCGCCGGAGCCCGCGAGTTGGCCCGCCGCATCACCACAAGCGGTCAAGGCGCGGCGCTCGTGGGATTCCTCGGCGCCGAGCCGGACGGCGGTGCGCTCGTCGAGCAGACGATCACCGCTCCCGTCATCGGCGACTACGCCGACTTCGGCGAGGTCGTCGAGACGTTCGGCGTCAACATCGTCGTCTGCGCCTTTCCCGAACTGCAGGAGTGGCAGCTCGCACACCTGCTGCGCCGCGATGCGCCGCCCGACGTCGAGGTGTACACCGTGCCGAACGGGTACAGCATGCGTCGCTGGGGCGGGCCGTGGGCCGACCACATCCGCGGTATCCCGATCATCCCTGTCGCCCCGGCCCAGATGCGGTGGGTGGACGTCGTCAGCAAGCGGGTTCTCGACATCGTTCTGGCGCTCGTCGCGCTCGTTCTTCTCTCGCCGGTACTGCTGGCCGTGGCGCTCGCGGTGCGTATCGAGCTCGGACGCGGAGTCATCTTCCGCCAGGAGCGCATCGGCAAGGGCGGAGCAACGTTCACCATGCTCAAGTTCCGGTCCATGCACCCGGCGCGCGAGGGGGACTCGCAGACCCGCTGGAGCATCGCAGGCGATCAACGCATCGGTGCCGTCGGCCGTTTCATCCGCGCCACGTCGCTCGACGAACTGCCGCAACTGTTCAACATTCTGCGCGGCGACATGAGCTTCGTCGGCCCGCGTCCCGAGCGCCCCTACTTCGTGGAGCGCTACTCGCAGATCTACCCCGACTACGAGGACAGGCACCGCGCGCCGGCCGGGCTCACCGGCTACGCGGCGGTGCAGGGCTTGCGCGGCGACACCGACATCGCCGAGCGGGCGCACTTCGACAACCTCTACATCGACAACTGGTCGATGTGGCAGGACCTCAAGATCATCGTGAGGACGGTGGGCAGTGTTTTCGGACGCCACGGCAGTTGACGACGACGCGCGTTTCCCACGCCCCCTGCGGGTCGGCATCGTGTTGCCGACGCGCACCCGCGGCGGCGCCGAGGTGTGGCAGGAGCGGCTCGTCCGGGAAGAGGCGACGGCGGATGTCACGGTTCTCGCACCGCATGGCAGCGACGCCCTGCGCCGCTGGCAGGAACGTTCGGCGCGCACGCTCGACCTTCGCTCGGGGCGACGCTTCCGCGGTGCTGCGGCGAGCGTCGTCGACCTGCGTGAATACCTGCGCACCTCCCGTCCCGACGTCGTCGTCGCGCACGGCGTGAAGGCCGCGCTGCTCACCCTGACCGCGGCCGCCGGCGCCGGAGCGCGCGTCGCCTGGGTGCGCCACGACGACAGTTTCCCGCGCCTCTCGCGCATCGTGAACACGCTGGCGGACGCTCGGCTCCTGGGCTCCGAGGGGGCCCGGCTCGCAGGTGACACCCGTGCAGTTGCCATCCAGGGGCCGCTTCCCGGTGCGCCACTGACGCGGGCGGCCGCGCGGCGGACCCTCGGGTTCGACGAGGGCTCCAGCGGCATCAGGCGTGCCGTCATGGCCACGCGACTCGCGCCCTACAAGGGGGTCGATGTCGCCATCCGTGCCCTCGCGTGCCTGCCGACGTGGAAGCTGCACGTCTTCGGCGTCGTCGATCACGCCTACCCGCAGGAGGCCGAGCGACTCACCGCACTCGCGGAACAACTCGGCGTGGGGGAACGGTTCGTGCTTCACCCTGCCCGTGACGACGCCTGGTCCCTCCTCGGTGCCTTCGATGCTGCGCTGATGCTCACGCGCACCGACGCGGGAGCCCACCTCAGCCGCGAGGCGTTCGGGTTGACGGCGTACGAGGCGGTGCGCGCGGGAGTGCCGGTCGTCGCGGCGTCACCTGTCGCCGAACAGCTCGGCGCTGCAGGCATTCTCGTCGGCTCCGAGGACGTCGACGCCGTCGTTGCCGCCCTGCGTGACTGCGTGCGACCCGAGCGCCGCCGTGAACTGCTCGCCGCAGGCCCCGGTGTGCTCGCGACCACCGTTCTCGAACCCGACGAAGCCGCCGACCGCTTCACCCGCCTCCTCGCGGGGACCGCCCGCCGACCGGGGGCGGGCGTGCGAGGCGCCGAGCCGATGTCGGTCGTCACGACGGTGCTCGACGAGGCCGAGGCTCTCGCGCGCCTCCTCGACGACGTGGTGCCGCTGCTCGGTCCTGACGACGAACTCGTCGTCGTGGACGGCGGCTCACGCGACGGCACGTTCGAGGTGGCGCAGGCGGCCGGCCGCCGTGATTCACGGGTACACGTGTTGCGGGCCGAGGGCGCCGGAATCTCCGAGGGCAGGAATGCCGGGATCGCCGCCGCCGCCCACGAGCTCATCGCGTGTACCGATGTAGGGTGCACACCGGCCCCGACGTGGCTCGAGGCCTTCCGCAGCGCAGCGAGCGAGCACCCCGAGGCCTACCTCTTCACGGGTGTCTACACCGCGACGGCGAGGAATGCCGTCGATGACGCGTTCGCCGCCTGCGGCTACCCGGACGTCGCTGAACTGCACCACCCGAGCGCCGGTCAGCGCCTCTACGCGCGAGCGTTCGGCCGCGCGTTCCGCCCCGAGATGCCCACGGGGCGTTCCGTCGCCTTCAGGCGAGCCGCCTGGGCCGAGGTCGGCGGTTTCCCCGAGAACCTCCCGACGGGTGAGGACGTCACGTTCGGCATGCGGATCGCGGCCCGCCACCCGGCGCTGCTCGTCGCCGATGCCGCCGTCGAATGGGAGCAACGACCGAGCGTGCGCTCCACCCTGCGCATGTACTACCGGTACGGGCAGGGCTCGGCCGACTCGGGCAACACCCGGCTCGTCGTGCGTGACGGCCTGCGTCTGCTCGCCTACGGGGGTGGCGCCGTTCTCGTGACCAGAGGGCCCCTTGCCCGAACGGCACTCGCCGTCGGTGCGGTGGGCTATCTCGGCGTGCCGGTGCGGCGCGCGCTGCGGCGTCCGGGCGGCGTTCGCGCCGCAGCGCTCGTGCCCTTCGCGACGGCGGCTCGCGATGTCGCGAAGGTGGCCGGAGCACTCGAAGGCATGACGCGCCAGGCAAAGCGGGGCGCTCACTCGTGAATCGTGCACCCGCGACGCGCAGCTCGGCGCGGCGCCTCACCGTCGGAGCGCTCACCCTGAGCGTCGGCGAAGTCGTCGGCAAGCTCGGCACCCTCGGCATGCTCGGGCTGATGGCCCGGCAGCTGGGCGCGGCCGACTTCGGCCTCTTCAGCCTCGGCCTGGGCCTCGGACTGTTGCTCGCGTCGGTCGTGACGCTCGGCTTCGACCAGCGCCTCGTGCAACTCGTCGGCGCGGAACCGGAGTCGCTCGACGCCCGCCTGTCGGCCCTGCTGACACTGCGGATGGCGCTCGCGATCACCGTCGTCACCGTGTCTGCGATCGTCCTCATGACGCTCGACGAACCGGCCGCCTCCCGCGAGGTCATCGCCGTGCTTGTGGTCGCGGGATGTAGCGACACGCTCGTCGAGGCCTTCCGTACGGCTGCGAACGTGCGTGCCGTCCAGGTCGTGCCCGCCGCGGTGCTTGTCGTGCAACGGCTGCTGGCGCTGGGCCTCGTCGCCTGGGTCCTGGCCGAGGGACACGGGGTGGTCGCGGTCGCGTGGGCCTACTGCGCCGCGTCCCTCGGGAGTCTCGTCGTCATGGCGGGGGTGAGCCGTGTCGTGGCCGACGTCCGGCCGCGGGCGGCTCTCGTCACGCGTCACCACCTCGGCGACTTCCTCCGCGCCGTGCGGGTCACCGGGATCAATGACCTCGTCTCCATGACGCTCTTCCGCCTCGACGTCGTGTTGCTGGCCGTTCTGGCCGGTGAGGTCGCCGTCGGCCACTACACCGCGGCCTACCGGCTGCTCGAGACAGTGCTCTTCGTCAGCTGGTCGCTGTGCCGCGTCGTGCAGCCGAGCCTCGCCGACACCTCGGCCCCGATTGCGTCGCGCGCGGGCATCGTGCGCGCCTGCATCGTGCTGGTCGCAGCGGTCTACGTGCCTTACACCGCGCTCCTCGTGGTGCGCGGCGAAGACCTCATGCACCTGCTGTTCGGCGCCGAGTTCGCCTCGGCCCACGTGCTGTGGGGTCTGTGCCTCGCGCCCCTCGCATTCGGACTGGCACAGGTCGGTGCCACCGCGCTACTCGCCCTGCGTCCCGATCCCGCTGTGCTGTGGGCCAGCACCGCAGCCCTCGCGACCAACGTCGGGCTCAACCTCGCGCTCATTCCCGCGTTCGGCGCCGTGGCCGCCGCCGTGACGACGAGCCTGTCCTACGTCGTCCAGGCAGGCGTGACGGTGACGGCGCTGCGCCGTGTCATGCCGGTGCATAGCGCGAGTCGGCCCCTCGCAGTCGTCGCGCTCGCCGCGTTCGTGGCGGCCGCGGTCATGCTCGTCCCCATGGCGCCGCTCGTCGCGATGGCGTTCGGCGTGGGCGTCTACGTCCTCGTGTGGGGCGTCCTGACGTCGGTGTGGGATCGCCCCACGCTCGGTTTCCTCCGCTCTCTGGCGAGGCCGGCATGAGCGCCCAGCCACGAACCCGGCGCGAGGCACGCGAACACCGCACCGCAACCCGCCTGCGTAGCCTGCTTGCCGCGGCCGTCGCGACGACCGTCGCCGTCGCTCCCTGGTCGGAGCGGGCCGTGGCGCCCCTCATGGCTCTCGTCTGCGTTTTCGCCGGAGTCGTGGTGCTCTTCGAGCGTCACGTGCACGTGCCCATGACCCTGCGCGCGTGCGCACTCGTGCCGATCGGCCAAACGCTCACGCTGCCGCTCGCCCCCGACCTGCCGTGGTCCTGGCGTCTTGTGGCCATGAGCTGGATGGGGTGGATCTGCGCCCTCGGTGTCGCCCAACTCGACGCGCGTCGCCGTGCCTGGATGCTCGTCGCTGTGAGCGCGTCCGCCGCCGTCGTGGCACTCGGGTCGCTCGCAGATCTCGGCGCGCTCTCGAGCCACGAGGGCGGCGGCGTCATCAACGGCCGCCTCCAGGGGCCGCTCGCGCAGCCCAACGAATTCGGTTCGCTCATGCAGATGGCCTTGCCGTTCGTCCTCCTCACGACGTTCGCCGCCTGGGCCCCGCGTGACGGCCGCATTCGTGCCCGGACGTGGCGAGTCACGAGCGTCGTCGGCCTCGCCGGCGTCGTCGCGGCACTCGTCTTCAGCCTCTCGCGCGGTGCTTGGATCGGAACGCTCGTCACGCTCACCCTGGTGGCGCTCGTGCGTCCCGCCGCCCGCCGCGGACTCCTGACGTTCGGGCTCGCGCTCGTCCTCGTGGGGGCGCTCGCAGCCGCAGCGGGGGGATCGTTCGTCAGCGCCGTCAGCGCGCGGTTCGACTCCCTCACCTCGCCGACGCGCAGTGCGTCGGACGAGCGCCCGGCGATCTGGGCGTATGCCGGCGAGCTCGTCGACGGTCGTCCGTTCACCGGGGTCGGCGTCGGTGGCCTACCGGAAACCGCCGGCGACGCAACCTTCGGCATGACGAACGTCGCGCCGCTGCACGCGCACAGCATCGTGCTCACTGCGCTGGCCGAAGGCGGACTTCTCGCACTCGCGACCCTCAGCGTGCTGCTCGTCGTCGGCGTGCGCGTACTCGCGCGCATGAACGCGCGTGGTGCGCCGGTGGTCGAGGTGGCCGCCGCAGCCGCGCTCGCCGGCGCCTTCGTGCACGGCGTCATCGACTTCCCTTGGCGCGCACCGGCACTCACCGCCACCACCTGGCTTCTTGTCGGGCTTCTCCCGGTCGGCGTGACGCGCTCGCGCCGTTCCTCGACGAAAGGAAACCCATGACCGACCATCGCGACCCGACGGACCTGCCCGCTGCGGAAACCCGCGGCTCAGGTTCGTCACCGACCTCCACGGACACTGATGGCGCGTCCCGCACGGGCATCGGACGGTGGCGCCTGCCGCTCGCCATCGTCGTCCTCGGCACTCTGGTCGTCGCTCTGACGGCGCTGCTCCTACCGGGTCGCTACGACGCGACATCCGTCGTCGGGCTGCGCGCCGCATCCGAGGGCGGGAACCAGGCCGACATCGCGGCCAGCGCCGACAGCCTCAAGCAGGTGGCCCAGCAAGAAGCGGTGGCGAGCGGTGCGCCCGGACACGTCGAGAGCATCGGTCGCTCCATCCCCGTGTCGCGTGACGCGAAGGCCACGGCCAACCTCGACCCCGACTCGACGACGATCCGCATCGTCGCGCAGGGCGTGAGCGCGCGTGAGTCCTCGGCTCTGGCCAACGCGCTCGCCGATGACGCCGTCAAGCGCATCGGACGTGACGGCACGGCGCGCGCGGTGGTCCTCGAACGGGCTGATCCGACCTATGCCGAGAAGAAGCCGAACCGCCTGCTCGTGGCCGGGGCGGGGGAGGCGGCCGTCCTTGCAGCGGCCGCGCTCGCCGGTGCAGCGAGGGGGCGGCCATGACGGGCCCCACGCCGCTCGTGCTCATGTACCACGGCGTGGCCCAGGTGCCGCGCTCGCTGGATCCTGCGAACATCTTCGTGACGAAGGAAGCGATCTCCCACCAGATCGCACGCCTCACCGAGCGTCACGGGTTCCGTCCGCTGACCGAGGCGCAGTACCTCGCTGCGCTGGCCGGTGAGCGCAGCGTGCCCTCGAACAGCTGCCTCGTCACCTTCGACGACGGCTACGCCTCCGTGCTCGACGAGGCGGCGCCGTTGCTTGCCGCCGCGCGTGTCCCGGCCATCTGTTACGTCTCACCCGGGTTGCTCGGCGCGCAGCCCGACCGCAGTGAACCGGCCGCCTCGGCCCGCCTCGATCGCGACGGCGTGCAAGCACTGCGCGAGTACGGGATCGAGATCGGTTGCCAC
The DNA here is from genome assembly GCF_014302635.1 of Dermacoccus sp. PAMC28757. Classification (NCBI taxonomy): domain Bacteria; kingdom Bacillati; phylum Actinomycetota; class Actinomycetes; order Micrococcales; family Dermacoccaceae; genus Dermacoccus; species Dermacoccus sp. PAMC28757. Next base: position 1,356,243 of record NZ_CP060292.1, read on the forward strand.
AGCGACCTGCACGCGTCCATGCGGGGGATGAGCGCCGAGCGGCTCCGTGCTGCGACGAGCGTCGCGCGTGAGGAGATGGAGGCGCTGTTCGGCCACACCCCGCGCACGTTCGCCTACCCCTACGGCGATCACGACGCGGCGGCGCGAGCTGCTGTGCGCGAAGCCGGCTTCGAGTGCGCCTTCGCGACCTACGAGGGATACGGACGTTTCGCCCTGCCACGGGTCGACATCAACGCCACCGACACCCCGTTCACCTTCGACCTCAAGCTGCGGCGGCTGTACCCGTTCGTCCGTCGTTCGCTGGGGCGCGTTCCCGTGGTGCGACGAGCGACGCACCACGTCGTCGGCTACGCCCCGAGGCAGCCGTGACCCGGATCCTTCACGTCACCGAATGCTTCAGCACCGGAGTTTCGCGCGCCATCCGCACGATCGCGCAACTCGCGCCGGAGCACGAACACCACCTGCTGTACACCGGCCTCGACGAGCCGGGCGAGTCCACGTTCGCCTCCTGCCGCGAGCTGCCGGACGGAACCTCGGCGCGCATTCGGGCGGTGCGTGAGGTTGCCGGCGCGCTCGGTGCCGATGTTGTTCACGCACATTCGAGTTGGGCCGGCGTCTACGCGCGGGCGCTGCCGTTGTCTGCCCGCGTCGTCTACCAGCCGCACGGGTACAAGCTCTCCGACACGAGTGCGTCACGGCCGGCGCGTTTCGCTGTGGCAGCCGCCGAGAGCCTGCTGGGGCTGAGGAGCGATGCCGTCGTCGTTCTCTCACCGCAGGAGGCACGGCTCGCCCGACGGCTGACGCCGAGGGCGCAGGTCGTCGTCGTGCCGAACGTGCCGACGCTGCCGGTTCGTGAAGAATCACCGGAGAGCTCGGAGGCCCCGCGGGGCGGTGGCGAGATGGCCCATCCGACGATTGTCATGAGTGGCCGGGTCAGCCGGCAGAAGGATCCGGAGTGGTTCGTCGCCGCCGTCGAGCTCGTGCGTCGAGAGCGTCCGGACGTGCGGGCGGTGTGGCTCGGCAGCGACGACGACAAGGGCTTGACCGAGCGCCTCATGGCCGCCGACGTGACGGTGACCGGTTGGGTCGACGCCGACGAGGTGCGGCGCTTGGTGGGTGCGGCGGGCGTCTATCTCCACACGGCGCGGTACGAGGGGTTCCCGCTCAGCGTTCTCGACGCGCTCGCGCTCGGTACGCCGACGCTCGTGCGTGACATCCCCGCGTTCGAGGGAACACCGCTGTGGGCCGTCGACTCACCGACGGCAGCCGCCGGTCGTGCCCTGGCCCTGCTCACCTCGCGTGAACAGCGGGAGGCCAACCGTCGTGCGGGAGCACAGCTGCTGACCACCATGTCGCCGGACGCCCAACAGGCGGCCCTGGCCCAGCTCTACGGGTGAAGTCGCACCCCGTCACGGCGAGGCGAGGCGAAACAGCCCCTTCGTCTCGATAGCCTTCCGGGGTGACGAACGACGACCGCAGCGCTCCCGAGGCCCACGCGAGCGTGCTCGACACCGAGCGCGCCCAGGCCGTGCGTGACGCTGCCGCCCTTTGGCAGCGTCACCTCGTCGACCTCGGCGGACGCAACTCGCTTCTGTGGCAGCGCACCGACGACACGGTCGAGCTCGACCTCACGACGGCGCACCCGGCCGGCGTCGCGAAGTTGCTCTCCGGTCGCAACGTGCTCTTGTCCGAGATCGTGCGCGAACCCAGCGCCTACCGTGCCGCGTACGAGCGGGCCATCGCCGTGCGCGATCTCTCGCGTGAGCTGCTCGAGGAGCGGGGCATCATCAGTTGCTTCCTCGCCCTTGGGCGTGCGACCTGGCAGCTCAGCGGTGACGCCGTCCCCGCCGCCCCGATCCTCCTGCGCCAGTGCGACATCCACTTCGGTGGTCGCGACGGTGACGACCTCGTGCTCGAGGTGTCGCGCACCGTCGAACTCAACTCGGCGCTGTCGACCTATTTCGCCTCGCGCGGCATCAACATCGACCAGGACTACCTGACGTCGCTCGCGTCCGGCCCCCACGGCTTCGACCCTGCTCCGACCTACGACATGATGCGCCGGGCCGGCGCGAGCATCCCCGGCTTCCGTGTCGACGAACGTCTCGTCGTCTCGACGTTCAGCTACGCCAAGCTCTCCATGGTCCGCGACGTCTCCGACCAGTCGGCGTGGTTGCACCAACACCCCGTCATCGCTGCCATGGCGGGTGACGAGCAGGCCACCTTCGACGTCGGCGCGCAGATGCCCGAACCCGGCCTCGACGCCGACCCGCGCGAGGAGTTCCTCGTCCTCGATGCCGACGCGCAGCAACAGGCGGCGATCGACGCCGTCATGGGCGGCCAGCACCTCGTGCTCATGGGCCCGCCCGGTACGGGCAAGAGCCAGACGATCGCCAACCTCGTCGCCACGCTCACCGCACACGGCCGCAGCGCTCTCTTCGTTGCGGAGAAGCGCGCCGCGATCGATGCGGTCATCGGCCGGCTCGAGGGTCCCGGGCTGCGTGACCTCATGCTCGACGCCCACGCGGGCTCCGGCACCGCAGCCGACCTCGTCGACGCTCTCGCGCGCCGCCTCGTCACAGCGCCTGCCTCGGGGGCACCGCACGTCGGTGATGCCCTTCGTTCGAGTCACGACACCGGCCCGGGCCAGGACGCTCCTGACGAGGCCGTCATCGAGACGCTCGAGGAGCACCGCTTCACCCTGCTCGAGCACGTGCGCGCGCTGCACCGCGTGCGTGACCCGTTCGGCGTCAGCGCCAACGACGCGCAGGATCGCATCGCCGAACTCAACGCCCTGCCGGTGGCGCCGCGTTCGCGCGTGCGCCTCGAGGGCGAGCCGTTGCGGCGCCTCGACGAACAGGGCCGTGACGAGGTGGGCCGCCTGCTGAGCGACCTCGCGCGCCGCAACGCCTGGCGTGACGACGGGCAGCCCGACCCCTGGTTCGGCTCGCGCGTGCGCGGGCGTGACCACATGGAGCGCGCGAAGGCACTCGTCACCCGCCTCGCCGGCGAGAACGGGAACGACGGCGATCTCGCCGCTCACCGATCCCAACTCGACGAACTCTTCACGAAGGCGGGCCTCCCGCTGCCGGAATCGGCCACGCGTGCGGCCGAGGTCCTGGATCTCATGGAACAGGTGAACAAGACGCTCGACGTCTTCACCCCCGAAATCTTCGGTGTTCCGCTCGACATCGCCATCAAGGCGAGCGCCACCCGCGCCCAGCGCAAGGAAACGGGCGAGGCTCCAGGTGTCCTCGAACGACGCCGTGTACTCAAGCAGGCCCGTGCCACGCTGCGGCCGGGACGGCCCCCGGCCGATCTGCACGCCGCGCTCGAGCGGGCGTGTGTGCAGCAGACCCGCTGGAAGGAGCTCGGTGGTACCGGGCGCCCCAACGTTCCCATCGGTACGGAGGAGGCCCGCAGCGCCCACGCCCGCCTCACCGAGGAGCTCGACTGGCTCGGTGTGCGGCTCGAGGGCACGGCGGGCGCCACCGAACTGCTCACCACACACTTCGACGAGCTCGCGGAGCGAGTTGCCGATCTTGCCGCCAATGTCGATCGACTCGAGATCGTGCCGACCGTCGGAGGCGATCTCGAGCGCCTGCGCGCCCAGGGTCTCGGCGCCGTCATCGACGACTTCGCCGCTCGCGGTCTCGGCCCTGACGCGGTCGGCCCCGAGTGGGAGTTCGTGTGGTGGACGAGCGTTCTCGGTCGTGTGCGCCGTCACGATCCGGCCTACGAGCAGCACCGCGGCAACGAACTGCGTGCGTCTGCGGTGAAGTTCGCCGACGCCGATCGCCAGCACCTTGCTGCAGCCCCCGAGCGTGTGCGCGCCCGCGCCTACCGACGCATCGACGCCGTCGCGGAACACTTCCCCGAGCAGGTCGAGGCGATGGAATCGGCCCTCGTCTTCGGTCATCACGCAGGCAGCGCCGACGCGCTGCGCCACGCGTTCGCCGGCGCCCCCGACCTCATGACGGCGCTCGCTCCCTGCTGGGCCATGAGCCCCCTCGTCGTTGCGCAGACACTCCCGCCGGGGCAGTGGTTCGACGTCGTCATCTTCGACGAGGCGAGCCAGATCCCGCCGGCCGAGGCGATCTCCGCCATCAGCCGTGGTGCACAGGTGGTCGTCGCCGGAGACACCCAGCAGCTTGCGCCGACGAGCTTCTTCCAGCGCACGGCCGCGGGTGAGGACACGGCACACACGGGGGAGTCTGTGCTCGACGTGCTCTCCGCACTCCTGCCGGTGCGCCACCTGCGTTGGCACTACCGCTCGCTCGACGAGCGCCTCATCGCGTTCTCCAACGACGCGGTCTACGACGGTGAACTCGTGACGTTCCCGCGGGCACGTACCGAGAACGTTCTACGCTTGCACGTCGTCGGCGCGAACGCCGTGGCCTCCGACGACCTCCCGGTCGCCGCAGCTCAGGCAGCCTCGGTCGACGAGAACGCACCGGAGGTCGCGGCCGTCGTCGATCTCGTCTCACAGCACGCCCGTCAGCGGCCCGAGGAAAGCCTCGGCGTCATCGCGCTCGGTCTCACGCACGCACGCCGCGTCGAGCGCGCCGTGGCGACGGCAGCCCGCACCGACGAGGCGCTCGCGGCCTACCTCGAGGCGCACGTCGACGAGCCGTTCTTCGTCAAGAACCTCGAACGCGTCCAGGGCGACGAGCGCGACGCGGTGGTCCTCACCCTGGGTATTACCCCGACGAGTGGCAGCCTCGTGCGCCGCTTCGGGGCGCTCAACCACGTGGGTGGCGAACGACGCCTCAACGTTGCCATCTCGCGCGCCCGTCGCCGCATGGATGTCGTGAGCACGTTCGCCGGCGAGGACCTGGAACCCACGACTCTGCGCTCGCGCGGGGCGACGCTGCTCCGCGATTTCCTGCTCTACGTCGCCGAGTGCGACGAACGCCTCGAACCTCGTGCCGAGGACGTCGACGGGGTCACCGTGGTCGGCGGCAAGCGTCGCCGTGCTGCAACGTCCGGATCCGTCGCGTTGCGCCGGGTCGGGGCCGACGCGGAGATCGTGCCCGTGCCGTTCGTCGTCGAGGATTTGGCGCGGCGCCTTCGCGCCGAGGGGCTCACGGTGCACACCGGCTACGGCCATTCGCGCATGCGCGTCGACCTCGCGATCGAGCATCCGCGCGAGCCGGGGCAGATGCTGCTCGCCGTCGAGAGCGACGGCGAGCACTACGCGGCGATGAACAGCGTGCGCGAACGCGACCGGCTCCGTCCCGACGCGCTGCAGCGTCTCGGCTGGGCGCACGACAGGGTGTGGACCGTCGACCTCTTCCGTGACCCGGCGCGCGACACCGCCCGCATCGTCGAGTTGGTTCACCGTCTCGCGGCGCAGGTCGACGTCGCAGGTGAAAGCGTGCCGCAGTGACCGACGTGTCAGGGCCCGACGGCGCTGACCGCCCGAAGGCTGCGGGAGGCGAGCGGCAGAGGAGTGGGCGGCCACCGCGTCGCGGTCCTCGTCGCGCCACGGCTGCCCAGACCGGATCGGTCATGCCCGCCGCCTCCGCCACGCCGGAGGCGGATTGGGCCGAGTGGCTCGCTCGCCGGGAACCCGAGACCCAGACGCCGCCTTCGCCCGTGAGCACGGACGAATCCGAGGCGAAGGGGGCAGCCGAGAAGCCGCGCCTGAACGAGCGGGATCGGTGGTTCCTCGAGCAGCGTCCACCGCACTGGGACTGAGTGGCCCGGGCGTCGCGAACGAGTCGCGAAACGATCCGAGCGCGCGGTCACGAGAAAGGGCGTCGACACCGTGATGGTGTCGACGCCCTTTCGCGTCAGAGGGTCAGTGACCTCGGGATGAGCGTGAAGCTCAGACGCGACGCTGCGCGCGCAGCTCGTCGCGGATCTCGGCGAGGACGGAGATCTCCGTGTCCTCGACGTCGGCCGGCTTCTCGAAGCGGGCCTTGGCAGCCTCGTACGGCTTGACCATGAAGAAGTACACGACGAAAGCGAGGATGAGGAAAGCGACGAGAACCGTGAGGAACGCGCCCACCGGAACGTCGCCCGGCTTCCAGTTGTTGAAGTCCGGCGTGCCGCCGAGCTTGCCGATGAGGCTCATGACGACGTTGACGAAGGCCTCGACGACCTTTGCGAAGGCGCCCGCCATAATGAACGCGACGGCAAGCTCGATGAGGTTGCCGCGCATGATGAAGTCCTTGAAGCCCTTCATGGCTTCTCCTTACTACTCAGTACCAGTGAAAAGGTGCGAGGTGAGCGTACCCATCCAGGTGAGACACAAAGAAACGCGGGAATCCCCCAGCGTGTCGGAATTCGTGATAACCGGGCGGGTCAAGGACTGACCGTGACGAACAGATCTGACCAGGACGAGTGTCCATCATTGGTATGACGCGCAATTTTCATCACGTCGGGCGGCGTGAGGGCCACGAGAACAGGTGCTCGATCGACTCGATTCGACACGTCCGCGCTGCGGGACTTTGTCTCGAATGGTGGTACGACTGGCGCCGCCGAGGTGAGGCGCGTGCCGTCCGGTGCCCAGACGTCGACGCGTGAGGTGCGAGTCAGTCGGTCCGCTAGTGCGGCGTCCGCGTCGATCGTCACGAACTGTCGGCCGCGCAGCTCAGGGCGTTCGGAGTTGTCGGTTGTCGACGCGCCGGACGAGGGGGACGAGGAGGCAGGGACGTCGTGGGTTCCACCGCCGGTGGCCACGAGGGCGGCAGCGGCGAGGCAGACGCAGGCGCCGAGTTTGCGGAGTCGACGTCGCCTCGTGGCGGCGGCTCGGGTGGGCGCATTGAGGCGGTGGACGACGTCGAGATCGCGCAGGCTGGGCATATGTCGACGCTAGGCGCGTGGCAGTTGCGGGTCACGCGGGACGCCCCGTGCCCTGTGGAAGAGGCTTACCGGCCGTCAGGGTTGGGGAAAAGTCAGTCGCTGGACGAACTCGACGAACTGCCCTCGCCCGAGCCGGAACGGCTGTCCGTGCGGTAGAAACCGCTGCCCTTGAACGTCACGCCGACGCCGTCGAACACCTTGCGCAGGTCGCCCGAGCACACCGGGCACGTCGTCAACGCCGGGTCGGAGAAGGACTGCCGCTCCTCGAAGCGGTGGCCACAGTTCTTGCAGGCGTAGACATAGGTGGGCATGGTCTCCTCCAACAGGGCGAACGGCGGGCGCTCGTTCTTTCGAGCGTCATCGTAGGGCAGGGGGCGGGGGTGGCCGCTCTCGCCCCGCGAAGCTCAGGAGTGACCGGTCCCGGCATGCTCGGTGTCCGGGCCGGTGTCGGTACGCCAACCGGCCAGGCGGCCACCCGCGCTCACTTCACGAATGCGCTGGGCGGCGAGACCACGCACCGACTCCTTCGTCACGACGAGGAGTTGGTCGCCGGCGCGCAGGACGCTGCGCTCGTTCGGGACGTATCCCTCGTCACCGTTGACGACGAGGGTGACGTTGGCTCCGACCGGCAGGCGCAGTTCGTAGACGCGCACGCCGATGAGGCGTGAGGTCGGGCCCACCTTGACCTGGAGCATGTCGGCACCGAGGTCCGTCAGGGGCGTGTTCTCGACCTCCAGCTCGACGGTGTGGGCCTGCTCGTCGATGCCGAGGCGTTTGGCGACGAACGGCAGGGTCGGGGCCTGCAACAGGGTGAAGACGATGACGAGCACGAAGACGAGGTCGAAGATCCATCGCGTGTCGGACGCGCCGAGCGTCAGCGGCACGGTCGCGAGAACGACGGGTACCGCGCCGCGCAGTCCGGCCCAGGACAGGAAGACCTGCTCGCGCCACGAGAAACCGAACGGCGTCATCGACACGAGAACAGACGCCGGGCGCGCGATGAGGAGGAGGACGAATCCGACGACGATTGCCGGCACGAGCTGGTCGGCGAGGCGTGACGGCGATGCGAGCAGCCCGAGGAGAACGAACAGACCGATCTGTGCGAGCCACCCGAGGGCCTGACCGAACCCGCGTACCGCCTGACGGTGTGGGATGTTCATGTTCCCCAGAACGAGCGCGGCGAGATAAGTGGCGATGAAGCCGCTCGTGTGGACCGTCGCGGCTGCGGCGTACGCGAAGACGCCACCCGCGACGACGCCGATGGCGAACAGGCCGGACGAGCCCGGCGCGATGCGTTGCGAGAGTGAGCCCAGCACCCAGCCGACGAGCAGGCCGACGAGCGCGCCGCCAGCAAGTTCGAAGACAGCCGTTCCGGCGAGTTCGAGAATGGTGTGGTGCTCGCCGCCGGGTACGACCTCGCTGGCCAGCGCCACCACGAGGAGGACGACGGGGGCGTCGTTGAAGCCCGACTCGGCTTCGAGCACGCCGGTGAGGCGGTGCGGGAGAGGGACCTTGCGCAGCACGGAGAAGACGGCCGCGGCGTCTGTGGAGCTGACGATGGTGCCGAGCAGGAGCGAGGTCGACCACCCCAGGTCGAGCAACCAGTGGGTGAGTGCGCCGACCACGCCGACGGACACGAGGACGCCGAGCGTCGACAGGAGCAGTGCCGGGGCCACGGACGAGCGGATGCTGCGCCATTCCGTCGTCAGGCCGCCCTCGATGAGAATGAGCACGAGTGCGGCGTAGCCGAGAACCTGAGTGAGGTTGTCGTTGGAGAAGTCGATGCCGAAGCCGCCCTCGCCGAGCACGACGCCGATCGCGAGGTAGATCAGCAGGGTCGGCAGCCCGGAGCGGTTGGCCAGGCGCACCGCGGCGACCGCGACGAGGAGAACCAGAGAACCGACGAGAAGAACGAAGGGAAGGTCGTCGGTACCGAAGCCCGTGCCGGCCGCTGATGCAATCATGCGCCGCCCCCTCCTACCCGCTCACCGTTCGTCGTCGCTCGGCATTATCTCAGGGGCTCGCGCAACCACGTGAGCCCGTTCACGGTGAGCACGGCGTCGACGCGCTCGTCGTGGGCCTGCGTGGGGAAGTCGACGCCGAACTCGTCCGGAAAGACGACGGCGATGACGGGCGTTCCCTCACGGCGCCGGGGGAGCGCTCGGTCGTAGCAGCCGCCTCCTTGCCCGAGCCGCTCCCCGCACGCTCCGATGGCAAGGGCGGGTGCCACGACGACGTCGGCGAGCGCAATGGCGTCCTTGCCGAGATCCTCACCGGTTGCGAGGTCGCGCCACGACAGATCGAGGTCCTCGAGGGTGATGGGGACGATGACTCGGCCGTTCTCCAACAGGCGCGCGTTGAGCGGTTCGAGATTCGACTCGGTGTCGAGCGGCTCGAAGGTGGCGACGCACGACGCGGCGCGCAACGCCGGTTCCGCGAGACGGAGCAATCGCCGCCCGTCGGCCTCACGCTCGGATGTCTCACCCATGTCACGGCGGGCCCGTCGCGCGGCGCGCAACGTGCGCCGGACGGCACGCTTAGCCTCCCGTGACGCCGCGTTCACCTCCGGTTTCGTGGAAGCGTCGTTGTCACCCATGACGAGTAGCCTAGGAGACATGACTGAATCGACGACGCCCGCCATCCGACGCCGTGCGCGCAAGGCCGTCATCCCGGCCGCCGGCCTCGGTACCCGCTTCCTGCCCGCCACGAAGGCCATCCCGAAGGAGATGCTGCCGGTGGTCGACAAGCCGGCCATCCAGTACGTGGTGGAAGAAGCCGTCCGTGCGGGCGTGCCCGACATCGTGACGATCACCGGCCGTTCCAAGGCCTCCCTGGAAGATCACTTCGACCGCCACTGGGAGCTCGAGCAGGCCCTCGAGCGCAAGGGCGACGAGAAGCGCCTCAAGCGCGTGCGCAAGTCCAACGATCTGGGCGACGTGCACTTCGTTCGTCAGGGCGAGCCGAAGGGGTTGGGCCATGCCGTGCTCATCGGCAAGAACCACGTGGGTGACGAGCCGTTCGCCGTGTTGCTCGGTGACGACCTCATCGACGAGGGTGATCACCTCCTCGAGGAGATGATCGAGGCGCAGCTCAAGCACGGCGGTTCCGTCGTGGCCCTCATGGAGGTTCCGGCCGAACAGATCAACCTCTACGGCTGTGCCGAGGTGGAGCAGATCGACGGTGAGACCTCGGGCGTCGTGCGCGTCAAGGGCCTCGTGGAGAAGCCCTCGCCCGAGGAGGCACCGAGCAACCTGGCCATCATCGGCCGGTACGTGCTCGACCCGTCGATCTTCGAGGTGCTCGAGCGCACCGAGCCGGGCCGCGGCGGCGAGATCCAGCTCACCGACGCTCTGCAGGAGCGTGCGAACGCCACGGGTGACGGCGCGGGCGTGGTCGGCGTCGTGTTCAAGGGCAACCGCTACGACACGGGTGACCGTCTCGACTACCTCAAGGCCGTCGTGCGACTCGGCGTTCGTCACCACGACTTCGGTGACGACTTCCGGTCGTGGCTGCAGGAGTGGGTCACCACGGACGAGGGCAAGGGCAACGAGAAGCGCGCCTGACCCCCTGCTTCGAGCCGCCCCGGCAGCGCCCCCCGCGAGGGACGCCGCCGGGGCGGATCTCTTCGTGTGGCCGGTTGTCGGTGATGAGCGGCACAATGTCGGGGTGATCTCCCACGACGACCATCGCGCGCGCATCCTCGCGGCGGCGCCTGCGCCGCGGGTGGAGCGTCTCGCTGTGTCCGGCGGATCGCTGCTCGGACGTGTGCTCGCTGCGGACGTGAGGAGTGCCGTCGAGCTCCCGGCGTTCACCAACTCGGCGATGGACGGCTACGCCGTGCACTCCGCCGACGTGAACGAGCCCTGTGAGCTACCCGTCGTCGGTGACATCGCTGCCGGAGACACTCGCTCCCTGAGCTGTGAGCCCGGTTCGACCTGGCGCATCATGACGGGCGCACCCATGCCCGAGGGAGCGGACGCCGTCGTGCCGGTGGAGCTGACCGACGGTGGCGTGGAGCGTGTGCGGTTCGAGGCGGCGGCCACGCCGGGCAACCACATCCGTCATGCCTGCGAGGACGTACGGGTGGGCGACCTGCTCCTGCCGCGGGGTACGCACGTGGCGCCGCACCACGTGGCGGTGCTCGCATCGAGCGGCGTCACGCAGGTAGATGTCGTCGCGCGGCCGCGCGTTGTCGTCGTCTCCACCGGTGACGAACTGCGGGCGGCCGGAAGCGAACTCGCCCACGGCCAGATCCACGACTCCAACGGCCCGATGCTCGCCGCGCTCGTCGAGGCCGCGGGGGCGCAACTCGTCGAACAGGCACACCTGCCCGACGATGCCCGGGCCGTCTCGGACCTGCTTGAGCGGGTCGTGGAGAGCGCCGACGTCGTCATCACGACAGGCGGCGTGAGCGCCGGCGCGTTCGACGTCGTCAAGGAGGCGCTCATCGAGGCCGGCGACGTGACGTTCGACAAGGTTGCGATGCAGCCGGGCAAGCCGCAGGGGTTCGGGCTGCTCGGCGAGCGCCGCGTGCCCGTCTTCACCCTGCCCGGCAACCCGATGAGCACGCTGGTCTCCTTCCACGTCTTCGTCCTTCCGACGCTCGACGCCATGGGTGGGCGCCCTCCCCGCGAGTGCGAGCGCGCCGTGGTCGAGCGCGGGTGGACGTCGCCGCCCGGGCGTGCGCAGTTCGCGCGGGTCGCGGTGCGTCGTGACGATTCGGGGCGCCTCGTCATCCACCCGAACTCACGCCAAGGCTCGCATCACCTCGGCGAACTGGCCGAGGCGAACGCGCTCGCCCTCGTACCTGCCGACGTCGACGTGGTTCAGGCGGACGACGAGCTCGACATCCAGATGCTGCTGACGAAGGAGTGACATGAGCGATCTCACGCACGTGCGGGCCGACGGCAGCGCGCACATGGTCAACGTGGCGGGCAAGGCCGTGACGCAGCGCTCTGCCTCGGCCGCCGGGCGGGTGCTCCTGCACCCCGACGCCATTGCCGCTCTGCGGGACGGCGCAGTGCCCAAGGGTGACGCCATCGCCGTCGCGCGCATCGCGGGCCTTCAGGCGGCCAAGCGCACGCCGGAGCTCATCCCGCTCGCGCACCCCATCGCTGTGCACGGCGTCGAGGTCGATCTGGACGTGGCCGACGACGGCGTCGACATCCGCGCCACCGTGGTCACCGCGGACCGCACCGGCATCGAGATGGAGGCGCTCACGTGCGTCAGCGTCGCGGCGCTCGCGCTCATCGACATGGTCAAGGCGGTCGACAAGCACGCGCGCATCACGGACGTGCGGGTCGTCGCGAAGTCGGGTGGCCGAAGCGGTGACTGGCATGAGTGACGCCCGCGCTGTCGTCGTGACGTGCTCCACGCGCGCCGCGGCTGGGCAGTACGAGGACGAGACGGGGCCGGCCATCGTGAGCTGGCTCGAGGGCCGGGGATTCGAGGTCGCCTCCCAGGTCGTTCCCGACGGCGACGCGGTGGGCACCGCGATCGGCGCGGCCCTCGGCGTGGGCGCCGACGTCGTCATCACCACGGGTGGCACCGGCGTCGCGCCGAGCGACGCCACCCCGGAGCAGACGCGCCCCCACCTGTTGGCCGACCTTCCCGGTCTCGCCGAGGCGGTGCGCGCTCGCGGTGTTGCGGCGGGCATCCCGACGGCGGTTCTGTCGCGCGGTCTCGCTGGCGTTGCCGCGTCGGCCAACGCGACGGGCCGGGCGCTCGTCGTCAATCTGCCCGGGTCGAAGGGCGGCGTGAAGGACGGTCTCGCCGTGCTCGACGGCGTCCTCGACCACGTTCTCGACCAGTTGCACGGCGGTGCGCATTGAGCCGACGTCCGTGGCCTGTGACGATCGGTGGCGCCTGGAGCGGTTCGCGCATCGAGTTGCGGCCCCTACATCCTCGTCGTGACCGCGAGGAGTGGAGCGCGTTGCGCCGCGAGAGCAGCGCGTGGACGGGGCCGTGGGATTCGACGAACCCCTACCCGCAGCAGGCGTTGAGCTACCGCAAGGCCATCGCCTTCCAGGATGCCGAAGGGCGCGCGGGACGTCTGCTGCCGTGGGTCCTCACCGTCGACGGGCGCCTGGCGGGTCAGGTGCACGTGTTCAGTATCGTGCGCGGCGCCCAGCAAGGCGGCACCATCGGGTACTGGATCGCCGAGCGATACGCGGGCAGAGGCATCACGCCGGCCGCGGTGGCCATGGCGATCGACCACTGCTTCGGCGTCGAACGGTTGCACCGCATCGAGATCAACGTGCGCCCCGAGAACGTGAATTCGCTTCGGGTGGTGGAGAAACTCGGACTCCGCGACGAGGGCGTGCGCCGTTCTTTCCTTCACATCGCGGGGGAGTGGCGTGATCACCGCACCTTCGCGGTGACGGCCGACGAGGTCGGTGCGGGCGGTCTCGTGGGGCGACTTTCGGGCTGATACCCGAAACCCGTCAGGAACGAGGCGCGACACGCCCGGCGTGTCTCACTCGTTGTGATGTGTTCGACCCATAGCCTTTGTGACGTGAGATCCAGCAGCCTGATTTTCTTCGTCATCTTTGCCGTGTGGGCTGCCTACATGCTCCAGCACTGGGTGCGGCGCCGCGAAGACCTCGCAACCGCCCGCACCGTCGACCGATTCTCGGAGGCGATGAGGATGCTCGAACGTCGAACGCCGGTGAAGGCGCAAGCGACTCGTCGCGACGAGGAGGCGAAGCCGACGCTGCTTCGCCCCCAGGTCTCGGTCAAGGGTGCCAAGCCCGCTGCTGACGCTGCTGGCACCGAATCGGTCGCTCCTGCTGCCGCTTCCACGTCGAAGGCGACGAAGCGCGTCGGTGGTCTTTCCCTCTCTTCCCCGGAGGTGAAGGCCGGCGCGCTCCTCGCCGCTCTGGCACTCCTCGTGCTCACCGTCGTGCTCGCGCCGTTCGGTGTCGTGCCGGCGTGGACGCCGCTGCTCGGTCTCGCTGCTGTCGGTGGCGTCGTCGTGTGGCTGCGCCGCAGCGCCATCGCGGCACGTCAGGCTCGCGCGGCCAAGCCGGCCGCTCGTCCGGTGCGCGCGCCCAAGGCGTCCGCCGAGGGTCCGACGAAGTCCGCCACCGCGGCGCCGACCGCGAAGGCTGCCGCTCCGGCTGCCACCTCGACGAAGCGTTCGCCGCTCGTTGCGCAGACGCCGGTCGAGCGTGAGGAAGCTGTCGAGGTCGTCGAGACCGAGACGCACACGGACGCCGTCGCGAAGGCCGAGGCCGAGGTGTTCGACGCACGCCAGTGGGCGCCGGTCGACGTCCCGCGTCCGACGTACACGATGAAGGCCAAGGCAGAGCGCGAGGAGGTTGCGCCTGCGGCCACGGTCGACGAGACCGACACCCGCCCGCTCGCCGCCCGCTACGAGAACGCACCCGTCGACGAGATTCCCTTCGATGGCATGGCCCTCGACGAGGACTACGACGAGCTGCCCGAGGTCTACCGCGCCGGCTGACCCCGGCGCAACGTCCTGACGAAGGCGCCCGTCGCTGTGAAGCGGTGGGCGCCTTCGTCTGTCGCGGGCTGGCTGCTGCGTGGGTCGCCCTGTGGCGGCGGAAAACTCCCAAGGTTGGGCCTTGTAGGCCTGCCGACGGCCATGCTCGGCGAACAAGGCCCAAGGTTGTGAGTTCTGCAGACGAGGGGTGCCTGAGTCGGGTGTCCGCGTCCAGGATTCGCACGATTTCGGCCATGTCATCGCGCACGACGACCGACCGACCGATGAAGCGATCGGCCGCAGTGTTCCTCATCGGGTTGCTCGCCGTCGCCACCGTGGCGTTCTGCGGCATCGGAGCGATGGCCTGGCGTCAGGCCGTGCAAGACCGCGCCACCGAGCCGGTGAAGGTGCACGGCGTGGTCACGGACCGGTTCTCGGGCGGCGGGGCAGGAAAGTCTCCGCGGCTGGCGATCTATTTCGATGATCGCCGGCTGGGGTTCATCGAGGGTGACAGGCGGATGGGGGAGGAAGTCGAGGTGTACCGCCTCGGCTCCGGCCAATACAGCTGGGACCGGCCGAGTGCGTACGGCCACCTGCTTCATCCCGCTGGCGCTACTCGCCTGGCTGATCCTCGTGACGTTCGCCGTGAGGAGCATCGTGCGCGGCCAGCGCGGGGCGGCGTCCACGCGAATGTGACGCGGGTGTCTCGGAGATGTCGACCGGGTGCCTGACGCTCGCCCTCGCAGCTCCTGCACAGGGCGGGAAGGATCCTTCCCTTGTGGTGTCCAAGGGGCCGGGTTGCGCGCAAGAAGGGAAGTTTCGGCCCTTCTTGCGGGAGGCGGCCACTGGGGTGGGTTCCCCTCCGCGAGCTATGGGGACTCCGTCGGGCTCGCTGGCGCTCGCCCTCCTCCTCGAATCACAGAGTTCGATAAACGTCAGAACGGCCAGGACGGCCAGGACGGCCAGGACGAGAAGCGTGTCCTGGCCGTTCTGACGTTGGTGGAGCTATGGGGACTCCGCCGACCTCGCTCCGCTGCGGCGGCTCCTCGAATCGCCATGTCGATGGGTACGCCGAAGGGGCCGGACGAAAAGCGTGTCCGGCCCCTTCGGCGTACCTGTGGAGCTATGGGGATTCGAACCCCAGACCTTCTCATTGCGAACGAGACGCGCTACCAACTGCGCCATAGCCCCTTGAAGCGAGTGACACGTTACCACCGAGGTGAACACTCGGCCAACCGGTGTCGGCGAGCCGAAACCTCGCGCACACAACGGGGCCCGCCCTCCGCGAACGAAGAGCGGGCACGCCCGCACGAGCAACCCCGAGCGTCAGACCCTCGGCGGCCCGGACGGCGCGACGTCGTCGGCCACATGGGCAGTATCGGCCGACTCGACGGCCCTGATGATCTCGTCCTCGCTGCCCCCACGGAAGCCGTGCTTCGCCACACCGACCCCGATGACGACAGCCGCGAGGCCGATCGTCAGGAACAGGTTGAGCTGCTGGTCCTCGCGCAGCGCCATCGCGCCCAGCGTGAACACGATGAACGCGATCGTCACGTACGTCAGCACAGGGAACGCCCACATGCGGACGGCCGGGCGCGCGCCCGCCTTGTCCATCGCCGCGCGTGCGCGCAGCTGCGTCACGGCGATGACGATGTAGACGAACAGTGCGATCGCGCCAGACGTCGACAGCAGGTACGTGAAGATCTTCTCGGGCAGCAGATAGTTGCCGAACACCGCGAGGAAGCCCACCGCCACGGACGCCAGGATGGCCACCTGCGGCACGCCGCGCTTGTTCGTCGAGGCGAAGGCCTTCGGTGCGTCGCCGCGCTGACCGAGGCTGTAGGCCATGCGGCTGGCCGTGTAGAGCGCCGAGTTCAGACACGACGCAACCGCCGTCAGGATGACGAACGCGAGCACCGTCGCCAACTTGCTCAACCCCATGTTGTTGAGCGCCTCCTGGTAGGAACCGTTCTCCTGCAGCGAAGCGCTGTTCCACTTCGTCAGCGCGATGACGACGAAGATCGAGCCCAGGTAGAACAGCGAAATACGCCAGATGACGGAGTTCACGGCCTTGCGGATGCCCTCGACGGGGTTGTTCGACTCCGCCGCGGCGATCGTCACGATCTCCGTGCCCATGAAGGTGAACATCGTTGTGAGCATGGCCGCGAGCACGCCGCTCCAGCCGTCGGCGAAGAAGCCGTAGTCGGTGAAGCCGCTCAAGCCGGATGTGTGTGAACCGGGGAGCAGGCCGAGGATCGCAAACACACCGAGGCCGATGAACCCGACGATGGCGAGCACCTTGACGAGCGCGAACCAGAACTCGAACTCGCCGTAGTTCGCGACGGAGAACAGGTTCGTCACCGTGAGCAACGCCGTGATGATGAACGCGAACACCCACTGGGGCCAGTCGATCCAGCCGGAGAGGATCTTCGCGCCGGCCGTGGCCTCGACCGGGATGACGAGCACCCAGAACCACCAGTACAGCCAGCCGATCGAGAACCCGGCCCAGCGCCCCAGCGCGCGGTCGGCGTAGACGGAGAAGGAACCCGAGTCGGGGTTCGCCGTCGCCATCTCGCCGAGCATGCGCATGACGAGGACGACGAGCGTCCCGGCGAGCGCGTAGGAGATGAGAACCGACGGGCCTGCCAGCTTGATCGCTGCGGCCGAACCGACGAAGAGGCCGGCGCCGATGACGCCCGCGATCGAGATCATCGTGACGTGCCGCGGCTTGAGGCCGCTGCTCAGGGCCGACGGACCGTCGGAGTCAGGCTGGGGTGCGTTCATGCGTCGCACTCTGCACCCGGCACCTGCCCCACGGCAATATGCACAATCGAAGTCTCGGCGATCGTGCCGGGATCGTGACCTGACGTGCTCGGGCCCCGAAGCCGAGGGCCCGTCAGATCCAGGACGGTAGCCACATCCGCCAGCTCCAGTGACTGTGCGGGATGACCTGGGCCGTGTAGATCGGCCAGAAGAAGATGAAGACGCCGACGGCCAGCACGACGTACGCGCCGACCACCCCCGCGCCGATACGTCGACGCTTGAGCGAGGCGTGCGCCGGGCCGAGGATGAGGCCGAGACAGTACGTCACCGCGAGGATGACGTAGGGCGCGAAAACGACGGCGTAGAACGTGAAGATCGTGCGCTCCTGGTAGCCGAACCAGGGCAGCCAGCCGGCCGCGATGAGGGCGAGCAGGACGCCGGGGCGCCAGTCGCGGCGCAACGCCCACATGAACAGGCACACGAGGATGGCGCCGATACCGGCCCACCAGATGCTCACGTTGCCGAGCGACGTGATGGCCTTCGAGCACTCGTTGACACCGCACCCCTCGACGCCCCTGGCCGGGCTCTCGTAGAAGAACGACGTGGGGCGCGTCTGCGCCATCCAGGTCCACGGGTTCGACTGGTAGGTGTGCGGCGAGGTGATGCTCTTCGCCGAGTCGTACATCTGGATGTGGTACTGCCACAGGCTCCGCAGGGCGTCCGGCATCCACCCGAAGAGGCTCGAGTCGGGCGAGAAGCCGGTGTCCTTCGTCGCAGGGTTCTGTTCGGCCCAGTGACGACCCCAACCGTCGGTGGAGCGCAGCCAGCCGGCCCAGGTGACCAGGTACGTCAGGCAGGCCACGGGCACCATGATGAGCGCGCCGGTGAAGCCGTCCTTGACGATCGTGCTCGAGAACCAGCGGCGCGCCCCGATGGCGCGGCGGGCGCCCAGATCCCAGAAGACGCTCACGAGCCCGAGGGCGACGAGGTAGAAGCCGTCCGACCACTTCGTCGCCATGCCGAGGCCCAGGCAGACGGCGGCGACCCAACGCCACGGACGCAGACCGAGCGACGGCCCGCCGAGGCGCAGCCGCTGGCCGATCTTGTCGTCGCCGTCCCACGTGCCGTCGTTCTTGAGCGTGGCGACCTTGTGGGCGAGCAGGCGACGGGTGCGGTCACGGTCGGCGAGGATCGCGACGAACGCGGCGAGCGCCCAGAAGCTGACGAGCCCGTCGAGCACCGACGTGCGCGACATGACGAACTCCATGCCCTCGAACGCGGTGAGGATCGCGGCGATCGTCGCGAGGGTGGCGGAACGGAACAGGTGCCAGGCGGCACGCCCGACGAGGAGCACCGCAAGCGTGCCGGCGAGCGCGACGGAGATGCGCCACCCGAACGAGGATGTGATGCCGAACAGGTGCTCACCGGCGCCGATGACCCACTTGCCGAACGGCGGGTGGACGATGAAGTCCGGCTCCGGCCCGTAGACGGTGGCGACCTGGTTGTGCGTGAAGAACGCGTCGGGCTCGGGCATGTTCTCGGGCACCTTGCGCTCGTGCCCGTAGAGCATCATCGACCAGCCCTGCTTGACGTAGTACGTCTCGTCGAACACGAGCTGGTGCGGTCGCCCGAGATCCCACAGGCGTAGGAACCCGGCCAGAACGGTGACGATCAGGGGGCCGATCCAGCCCCACAGCTTCGCCTTCGCGGTGAGCGGTTCGCCGAGCAGACGGCGGCGCAGATCGAGTTCTTCGCGCGAAACGTCGGTGGCGGGCTCGGCAGTCGCCGATTCGTCGTCGGGCTCGACGCTCGTGCTCGCATTCACCGTGGGCCGTCCTCAGAGGTCGTCCGGCGGCGTGCGCCGGGCCTGGAACCTTGCGCCCCGAGCCTAATCGGTGCGACCGGAGCGCGTGCACGAGCCGTGACACGATGGGCCGGTGAAGCAGATCTCGTTGTCCGAGGGCGCCCTCGTCTTGGCCGCCACCCCGATCGGTGACCCCGCAGACGCCGCGCCGCGCCTCGCGCAGGAACTCACCGATGCGCCGGTCGTCCTGGCCGAGGACACGCGCCGCACGAAGCGACTGTGCGACGCCCTCGGCGTCACGCCGAGCGGCACGATGCTGAGCTACCACGAGCACAACGAAGCCCGACGCACGCCGGAGATCGTCGAGCGCATCGCCGCCGGCGAGCGCGTCCTGCTCGTCACGGACGCCGGTATGCCGAGCGTCTCCGACCCGGGGTATCGCCTCGTCGCGGCGTGCGTCGAGCGCGACCTTGCGGTGACGTGTGTGCCCGGGCCGTCGGCCGTGCTCATGGCGCTCGCGGTGTCGGGCCTGCCCGTCGACCGGTTCTGCTTCGAGGGGTTCCCGCCGCGCAAGGCGGGGGAGCGTTCGCGCATGCTGGCGGGCCTCGCGGACGAGCAGCGCACGATGGTCTTCTTCGAGGCGCCGCACCGGTTGGCCGCGACGCTCGAGGCGATGGCGGAGGCGTTCGGCGGCGAGCGTCGCGCCGCCGTCTGCCGTGAGCTGACGAAGACGTACGAGGAGGTGCGCCGCGGCGCTCTCGCGGAACTCGCCGAATGGGCCGTCGAGGGGGCGCGGGGTGAGATCACCGTCGTCGTCGAAGGCGGTGCTGCGAAGGAGGTCTCGCTCGAGGACGGCGTCGCCACCGTGCTCGATCTCGCGAGTGGCGGCGTGCGCCTCAAGGACGCGTGTGCCCAGGTCGCGGAGGCCACGGGCCTGTCGAAGAAGGCGCTCTACGACGCGAGCATCGCGGCGCGCTGATCAGTCGAGGTTCTTGACGAAGTTCGTGCAGTCGGGGTCGAGCGGAGTGCGCAGTTCACCGCGGTCGGGGTCGCTCGGCGGGTAGCACGCCCACAGCACCTTCGTCAGGTTCCACGTCGACGCCGGCACGACGCCCTCGAGTTCGTGCGAGGTGCCCGCAGGTGACGGCGCGTCGAGGCGGGCGCGGACGTGAACGTCGTCGCCCTTGCGCTCGGCGGAGATGACGGTGACCGTCTTCGTCGCCACGTGCGCCGTCGACTTCTCGTGGGTGACGTTGCGCCACGTCTGCACGCCGGCAATGACGGTGACCGCCAGGACGGCTCCGATGAGGACGTTGCGGATACGCCGACGGCGTCGGATGCGACCTTCGATGTCCGGGTCGAGGTCGAGTCGGGGGAAGGCCATCGTCAGACCACCCCGGCGGCGCGGCGCCGATCGGCTCGTCGCTCACGCATGCGCACGACGCTGCGCCACGCGCGCCAGAGCATCCACGCGACGAGGAGCAGCAGGACGAGAGCCAGCACCGGCGCGAAGACGGCGGCGAGGCTCAGGGTGACGGCGGCGGCGTCCTCGGCGGTGGACAGGACAGGGGCGGCGAAGCCCGCCGTTCCGGCGTTCGCGACGGGTCGGGCCGCAGCCTTGCCGGTGTGGAAGATGCCCGCGACGATGGCGCCGCCGATGAGGCCGGCCCACGGGTGATCGGTCATCCAGGCGGAGCTGTCGAGGTCGGCGGCCGCGGCGGTGGCGGCGAACACGACCGCGCCGGACGCGGGACGCACGACGGTGCCGAGGGCATCATTGACGGAGTCGAGGGCCGGGATCTTGTCGACGACCACCTCGCCGATGAGAAGGACCGCCCCGATGACGATGGCCCACGTGCTCTCGACCCACTCGAACCCGGCCGGCAGGTTGACGACGTCCGTGAAGCGCGCGAGGAGCGCCACGAGGAGGAACGGGATGTAGGCGTTGAGGCCTGCCGCAGCGGAGAGTCCCGCACCGGTCAGTGCAGCGAACATGGGCGTCCCTTGTCGTCAAAGCGTCAAAACATTGCGACAACTGTGGCACATGCACCCCTATTCCCCGATTCTGTAGACGTTCGGCGTCATATATGACGCGCAACGTCTACAGAATCCCTCGGTCCGTGAGGATCCGTTCGATCTGGGCGAAGAACGGTTCGGGATTGACCCGGAGCGCCAGGCGCGGGATGCGTAGCACCGTGAGGTTCTGGAGCGTCACGTCGTTCTGACGCAGCGCGTCCGCAATCGGGGCGTCGCCGACGAAGTGGTGCGCGCCGTCCACCTCGACGACGAGACCGGCCTCCTCCCAGAGCACATCGAGGTAGATCCGGCCGCCGGCGCCGTGACGCGTGACCTGACGGCTCGGCACGGGCAACCGTCGGCGGCGGCATGCGCGGACGAAGTCGAGCTCACCCATCGATTCACTCCCGCCCGTGATGTCGGCAAGGACCCCCGTGATGAGCGCACGACGCGGCAGCTTCGGTAGGAGCGTGAGGGCGTTGACGAGCTGATCGGCGCGGACGATGCGCTGCTGCACCGTCATCGCGAGGAGCGTTGCGGCTTGCCGATCGCTCGCAGCCCACGCTGCAGCACGGAGTGCGGCAACGGACGGGTGCGCCCGGGCGACGGGGTGCGGCAGGAGTCGCGGAACGGCTGCCAGGCAGTGGTGGTGGATCGTCGCGCTGCGCGGCCCGCCGCGCGAGAACCCGGACTCGACATCCGGCGGAACAGCGCCCTCGGCGCGCCCTCGTGAGCCTCGCGGAAGCCCGACATCAATACGCGACGAGCGCCATCCCTCGAAGCCCGCGAGGACGAGGGCCGCCTCACCGTCGGCCCACGCCGAGGCGCCGGCATTGAGAACGCTGCTAATGATCACGCTCCGCACCGGGCACCACGGTGCGTCGTGGATTCGAAGGGCGTGGGCGCCGTGGGGTGCCCACCGCCCGGCACGAACCTGCGTCCGTATCGCGTGACGATCGATGCCGGCGGCGTTCAGTTGCCGCCGCGACACGACGCCGAACGGGGCATCGCCAACTCACGCGCGAGTTCGGCGACCAGCCGGGACGAGGACTCCATGCACCCCAGAGTGACCCGAGCAGCGGCCCGCCCGCAGAGCCCCTGTGGACAACCCGATTCTGTAGTCGTTGCGCGTCACCTATGACGCGCAACGACTACAGAATCGGCCTGTCGTGAACGCCACGGGGCTGATTTGTCGGCGCCTCCTAGACTGGCCCGCATGACCAAGGTGCTTTCCGCTGTTGCCTGGCCGTATGCCAACGGCCCCCGTCACATCGGGCACGTCGCCGGTTTCGGTGTGCCCTCCGATGTCTACAGCCGCTACATGCGGATGGCCGGCCACGACGTCCTCATGGTGTCGGGTACGGACGAGCACGGCACCCCGATCGTCATCATGGCGGAGAAGGCGGGCAAGACCCCGCAGGAGTTCGCGGACGAGAACGCGAGCATCATCGTCGACGACCTCGTCGGCCTCGGCCTGTCGTACGACCTGTTCACCCGCACGACGACGGCCAACCACTACGACGTCGTGCAGAAACTGTTCCTCGCCCTGCACGAGAACGGCTACATGGTCGAGCAGACGACGAGCGGCGCCATCAGCCCGTCGACCGGCCGCACGCTGCCCGACCGCTACATCGAGGGCACCTGCCCGATCTGCAAGTACCCCGAGGCGCGCGGCGATCAGTGCGACAACTGCGGTAACCAGCTCGACCCCACCGATCTCATCGACCCGAAGTCGAAGATCAACGGCGAGACGCCGGAGTTCATCGAGACGCAACACTTCTTCCTCGACCTTCCGGCCCTCGCCGACGCCCTCGCGGCATGGCTCGACGGCCGTGAGGCGGCGGGCTCGTGGCGCCCGAACGTCATCAAGTTCAGCCAGAACATCCTCAAGGAGATCCGTCCGCGCGCCATGACGCGCGACATCGACTGGGGCATCCCGGTGCCGCTCGACGGCTGGCGCGACCTGCCGACGAAGCGCCTCTACGTGTGGTTCGACGCCGTCGTCGGCTACCTGTCGGTGTCCATCGAGTGGGCGCGCCGCCTCGGCGAGCCCGACAAGTGGCGCGAGTGGTGGAACGCCGACGTGGCGCGCCAGCTCGTCGACCAGACCGCGGCCGCGAGCGAAGCGAGCACCGGTGACGCGGCGAGCGCAGCGAGGAGCGGCGCCCAGAAGACATCAGAAGTACTTCGCGATGATCGCGACGAAGGAGCGATCATCTCGAAGTACTTCATGGGGAAGGACAACATCACCTTCCACAGTCAGATCTGGCCTGCGGAGCTTCTCGGTGCGAACGGTGAGGGCTCGAAGGGCGGTTCGGTGAGCGAGTTCGGTCGCCTGGAGTTGCCCAGCGAGGTCGTGAGTTCCGAGTTCATGACGATGGAGGGCAAGCAGTTCTCCACGAGCCGCGGGCACGTCATCTACGTCAAGGACGTCGTGGAGCGTTACGGCCCGGATCCGCTGCGCTACTTCATCTGTGCGGCCGGGCCGGAGGCGCAGGACGCCGACTTCACGTGGGCGGAGTTCGTGCAGCGCAACAACTCCGAGCTCGTCGCGGGCTGGGGCAACCTCGTCAACCGCACGGCGAACATGATCCACAAGAACTTCGGTGAGATCCCGTCCCCGGGCGAGCTCGAGGGCGTCGATCGCGCCGTGCTCGAGCAGGTGCGCGGCGGCTTCGCCACCGTCGGATCGCTC
The DNA here is from genome assembly GCF_014302635.1 of Dermacoccus sp. PAMC28757. Classification (NCBI taxonomy): domain Bacteria; kingdom Bacillati; phylum Actinomycetota; class Actinomycetes; order Micrococcales; family Dermacoccaceae; genus Dermacoccus; species Dermacoccus sp. PAMC28757. The sequence goes on from NZ_CP060292.1 coordinate 1,379,772, forward strand.
ATCGAGCGCAACCGACTCAAGGCGGCGCTCACGGAGACGATGCGCCTCGTCGGTGAGGCCAACCGCTACGTCACCGTGACGGAGCCGTTCAAGCTCAAGGGCGACGATCAGCGCGAACGTCTCGCGACGGTGCTGCACACGCTGGCTCAGTGTGTCGTCGACCTCAACACGATGATGGCGCCGTTCGTGCCGTTCTCGGCCAACCTCGTGCACGAGGTCATGGGCGGCGAGGGCGAGTTCATGCCGATGCCGGTGGCGAAGGAGGTCACCGACCTCGACGACGGCCGCCCGTACCGCATCATCACGGGCGAGTACTCGAACACGCCGTGCTGGCAGCCGCGCGACATCACGCCGGGCACGCCGGTCGCCAAGCCGAAGCCTGCGTTCAAGAAGTTCGACCCGTCGGTCGTCGACGAGGAACTCGAGCGGATGAACGCCTCGGCCTGAGCCGAGGGCGAACACCCCGCGAGGAGGGGCGATGAACGACGAGAACCGCACGTACCGCGACAAGCCGGAGGCGCCTCAACCGTTGCCGCTGGCCGTCGTCGACAACCACACGCACCTCGACATCAGCCGTGACGGGGCGCCGACGCCCGACGTTCGCCGCACGATCGACGAAGCGGTGGCGGTCGGCGTCGACCGCATGGTGCAGGTCGGGTGCGATCTCGACGGAGCGCGCTTCACCGAACGCGTCATCGACGAGCACCCCGAGCTTCTCGGCGCGGTCGCGCTGCACCCCAACGAGGTGCCGAAGCTCGCCGAGGCGGGCGAGTTGGACGCGGCGTACGTCGAGATCGAGCGCATCGCCCAGCACTCCCGTGTGCGCGCGGTGGGGGAGACGGGCCTCGACTACTTCCGCACCGGCCCCGACGGCATCGCCGTGCAGCAGAGCGGTTTCCGCTGGCACATCGCCCTCGCGAAGAAGCTCGGCAAGGCACTGCAGATCCACGACCGTGACGCGCACGACGACGTCATGCGCATCCTCGCCGAGGACGGCGCGCCGGACGTGACGGTGCTGCACTGCTTCAGCGGTGACGTCGAGATGGCGCGCGAGTGCGTCGAGCGCGGCTACTTCGTTTCGGTGGCGGGCGTCGTCACGTTCAAGAACGCGCGTGATCTGCGCGACGTCCTGGCCCAGGTTCCGCTCGAGAACCTGCTCGTCGAGACGGACGCTCCGTATCTGACGCCGTCGCCGCACCGTGGCGCGACGAACGCCCCCGCGCTCGTGCCCCTCACCGTCCGGGCCCTGGCCGAGGTCAAGAACGTCGACGTCTCAACGCTCTGCGCGGCCCTGAGCGAGAACTCGGAGCGCGTCTACGGACCGTGGTGAACGCCTCGTACCCCGGCAGGTCCGAGTCGCTCGAGGCATCGATAGGAGCCGATGATATGACGAACGCCACACGCACGGCTTTTCGCCTGCGATAGCGCGTGTTTCAGAGTGGCCCTGCCCGCCTCGCGTTACATTTTCGTTACCTTGGTTTGATCCGTGCCCGTGCTTTCGGCAAGGTGTATCGGGTTCGCCCGAGTCTGGATCACCGGACGCGCCGCCCCTCGAAGGGGGCTTCGGCCACGTTCTCATCAGGAACGTCAGCCTTCCCGCTGTTACCGCAGCGTGCGCGTGCGCCCAGTGCCGGGACCTACGACATCGGAGCATGATGACCAACCTCACCAGCCGCACCACGTCCCGCTCGCTCGCCGCCGTCGCTGCTGTTGCGGCAGCCTCGACGCTCGCTGCCTGCGGCACGTCCGACTCGAACACGGCGTCCGACGTTCCCACGATCAGCTCGAGCTCGTCGAGCACCTCCTCCTCCACGCCGTCCCCGAGCACGTCCTCGGCGAAGCCGTCGGAGAGCGCCACGTCCAAGCAGACGCAGGCCACCAAGAACGACTCCAAGCGCGCTTCGCGCTCGCAGGCCCGCCAGGCCGCCCCGGCTCTCACGTACGTGAACTGGACCCAGGTCGAGGCCGTCCCGAACAAGACGGTTTACGTCTACAGCAAGGACATGCCCAAGGGCACGTCCAAGGTGACGCAGGCCGGCCGCGACGGCGCCGCCACCGTCACGTACCGCTCCGCCAAGAAGGGCGAGCGTGTCGTCTCCTCGAAGGCGATCGACTCCAAGGTGACCAAGAGCGCCGTGCGCCGCGTCATCACGATCGGCACGGGTCAGGCCCAGGCCGCCCAGCCGCAGGCTCAGAAGCAGGTCTCGCGCTCGCAGGCCCGTCAGGCTGTGACGCAGCAGTCCGCACCGAAGAAGCAGCAGTCCGCACCCAAGAAGCAGCAGTCCGCGGCTCCCGGCGGCAGCTCGCGCTCCGGCTACTGGAACCGCATCGCCTCGTGCGAGTCGGGCAACAACTGGAGCATCAACACCGGTAACGGCTTCTACGGTGGTCTGCAGTTCACGCAGCAGACGTGGGCCGGCTTCGGCGGTACGGCGTACGCGCCGCGCGCCGACCTCGCCACCCCGGCGCAGCAGATGGCGATCGCCGACAAGGTCCTCGCCGTGCAGGGCCCGGGCGCTTGGCCGGTCTGCCACAAGCGCTGACCAACAGGTCGTTCGTGACGAAGCGGTCGTCTCCTTCGGGAGGCGGCCGCTTCTCGCATGCCCGATAGGGTGGGCGCATGGTTGACGACGCCGCGCAGGCTGCACGTACCGAGCCCGGCGAGACGCGGGGGTTGCTGTCGGCCGCTGACATTCGGGCGCTCGCCGAGCGTCTCGGGGTTCGCCCGACGAAGACGTGGGGGCAGAACTTCGTCATCGACCCGAACACGGTGCGCAAGATCGTGCGCCTCGCCGGGGTGGGCCCGGGCGACCACGTCGTCGAGGTCGGCCCGGGGCTCGGGTCCTTGACGCTCGCGTTGCTGCCGCAGGTCGCCGGCGTCACGGCCATCGAGGTGGATCCGAACCTCGCGGCGCAGCTACCCGCCACCGTCGAGACGTTCGCGCCGGCCGATGCCGACAAGCTCACCCTCGTCCAGGCCGACGCGCTCACCGTCACGTCGTTGCCGCACGAGCCGACGGCGCTCGTCGCGAACCTGCCGTACAACGTGTCGGTGCCGGTGGTGCTCAACTTCCTCGAGTTCTTCGCCTCCCTCGAGCGCGTGCTCGTCATGGTGCAGCTCGAGGTGGCGCAGCGCCTCGCGGCCGAGCCAGGCAGCAAGGTCTACGGTGTCCCGAGCGTCAAGGCGGCTTGGTACGCCGATGTCCGCCTCGCCGACCGTGTCGGGCGCAATGTCTTCTGGCCCGCTCCCAACGTCGACTCCGGTCTCGTCGCGATGGCGCGCCGCGAGCCGCCGACGACGAGCGCGTCGCGCGAGAGCGTCTTCGCCTGCATCGACGCGGCGTTCGCGCAGCGTCGCAAGACGCTGCGGGCCGCGCTGGCGGGGTGGGCCGGCGGTGCCGACAAGGCCGAGGCAGCGCTCGTCGCGGCCGGCATCGACCCGCGCACCCGCGGTGAACGCCTCGGCATCGAGGAGTTCGCGGCCATCGCCGCAGCGCGAGAGGCCATGGGCGACACGCCGCGTGCATAGGGTGGGGGCATGACCGCTGAGATCGCACGTGCCACCCGGGTCGTCGTTCGGGTTCCCGCCAAGGTGAATCTCGAGCTGCGGGTCGGTCCGTCGCGCGACGACGGTTTCCACGACCTCGCCACCACGTTCCACGCCGTCGACATCTTCGACGAGGTGACGGTGACGCCGGACGCCGAGTTCTCCGTCAGCGTCACGGGCGTCGGCGAGGACAAGGTGCCCACGGACGAGACCAACCTCGCCTACCGCGCGGCGGCGCTGCTCGCCGAGCGCTTCGACGTCGAGGAGCGGTGCGCGATCAGTATCGTCAAGGCCATCCCGGTGGCCGGCGGCATGGCTGGCGGTTCGGCCGACGCGGCCGCCACCCTCGTCGCGTGCGACACCCTGTGGGGGCTCGGCCTGCGCCGACACGAGCTCGAGGAGATCGCCGCCGAGCTCGGATCCGACGTGCCGTTCGCTCTCACCGGGGGTACTGCGCTCGGTACGGGACGCGGCGAGCAGATCGTCCCGGTGCTCGCCACGGGCACCTTCGAGTGGCTGTTCGCGCTCACACACGAGGGGCTCTCGACCCCGTCCGTGTACGCCGAGTGCGACCGGCTGCGCGAGGGTGAGGACGTGCCCGAGCCGCAGCCGTCCGACGGTTTGCTCGCGAGCCTGCGTTCGGGTGACGTGCACGGCGTCGCGCTCGCCATGCACAACGACCTCGAGTCGGCCGCCCTGTCGCTCATGCCGTCACTGCGCCCGCTCATGGAGATGGGCCTCGAGATGGGGGCGCTGTGCGCGCTCGTTTCCGGTTCGGGCCCCACGGTCGCGTTCCTGCTCAAGGATCGGCAGGACGCCGTCGCCCTGCGGCGCGTGCTGGAAGCCGGTGGCCTGGCGGACGACTTCGTCCACGCCAGTTCGACGCCCCACGGCGCCCAGGTGCTCGTCGTCGACTGACGCAGGCCCTCAGGTTTGGGCGGCCCGCCGCGGTGGGGGAGAATCGCGGCCATGGTCAACCTCGTCTCCGCTGAGAAGATCTCACTCGCCCTCGGCACCCAGCAGTTGCTCGACGACGTGTCGCTGGGCATCTCCGGCGGCGACCGCATCGGCATCGTGGGCCGCAACGGTGGGGGCAAGTCGACGCTGCTCAAGGTGCTCGCGGGCGTGCACGCCGTCGACGGCGGACGCCTCACCCGCACGAACGGCCTGACGCTCGGCATGCTGACGCAGACCGACACGATTCCACCGGAATCGACCGTCCTCGACGCCGTCGTCGGCGACCGCGCGGAGCACGAGTGGGCCGGTGACGCGCGCATCCGCGACGTCATCAACGGGCTCATCCCGGGCATGGAGCTCTCCGACGTCGTCGGCCCGAAGTCGGGTGGTGAGCGCCGCCGCATCGCGCTCGCGCGCCTCCTCGTCGACGACCCCGACCTCCTTCTGCTCGACGAGCCCACCAACCACCTCGACGTCGAGGGCGTCCAGTGGCTCGCCACGTTCCTCGCGACGCGCCGCAACCGGCCCGGTACGGCGCTCGTCACGATCACCCACGACCGGTGGTTCCTCGACGCCACGAGCACGAACACGTGGGAAGTCATCGACGGCCGCGTCGAGCAGTACGAGGGCGGGTACGCCGCCTTCGTCCTCGCGAAGGCCGAGCGGGCGCGCATCGCCGCCGTCACGGAGGAGCGTCGGCAGAACCTCCTGCGCAAGGAGCTCGCCTGGCTGCAGCGCGGGGCGCCGGCGCGCACGAGCAAGCCGAAGTTCCGCATCGACGCCGCGAACGAGCTCATCAAGAACGAGCCGGACCCGCGCAACGACGTCGAACTCGTGCGCTTCGCGACGACGCGCCTGGGCAAGGATGTCGTCGACCTCATCGACGCGTCGATCACCGTCGGCGGGCGGGAGCTGCTCGCCAAGCAGACGTGGCGCCTCGCTCCGGGTGAGCGCACGGGCATCGTCGGGGTGAACGGTGCGGGCAAGTCGACGCTGCTGCGCGCGATCGCCGGGCAGCAGGAGCTGTCGGCGGGCAAGCGCAAGGAGGGCAAGACCGTCAAGATCGCGTACCTCACGCAGGAGGTGCGCGAACTCGACGCGGTCGAGGGCTGGCGCGTCATCGAGGCCATCACCGACGTCGCGAGCTACATCGTGCTCGACGGCAAGGAGACCTCCGCCTCGCAGCTGGCGAAGCGGCTCGGGTTTTCGGGCGGGCGTCAGCAGTCGCGCGTCTCCGAGCTGTCGGGTGGTGAGCGTCGGCGTCTGCAGTTTCTGCGCCTGCTCATGGCCGAGCCGAACGTCCTGCTGCTCGACGAGCCGACGAACGATCTCGACATCGAGACGCTGACGTCGATGGAGGACGTGCTCGACGGCTGGGCGGGCACCCTGCTCGTCGTCTCGCACGACCGGTACCTCCTCGAGCGCATGTGTGACCGTCAGGTCGCGCTGCTCGGCGACGGCAAGATTCTTGACCTCGTCGGTGGCGTCGAGCAGTACCTCGAACTGCGCAAGCACCACCTCGAGGCGCAGGCGGCGTTCGAGCGTCAGGGCGCCGCGGCCAAGGGCGTCGACGCAACATCGCTGGCCGAGGGCGACGCCGCCCCGACGCGCCAGGTCTCGGCCGCCGAAGAGCGCGAGGCGCGCAAGACGGTGGCGCGCATCGAGCGTCAGCTCGCGAAGGTGGCCGATCGCGAGGCGAAGCTGCACGACGAACTCGCCGCCGCGGCGAGCGACTACGGCAAGGCCGCCGAGATCAACGTGAAGCTGCAGGCCGTGCTCGAGGAGAAGGAGGGCCTCGAGCTCGAGTGGCTCGAGGCGGCCGAACTCCTCAGCTGACGACGGCGCGTGAAGACGACGCCCGGTCGGACCCCACGGTCCGACCGGGCGTTCGCGTATCTGGCCACACTAGTTTTGAACACGTTCAAAAAGGCGTAGTGTTCCTCCCATGACGACGAAGTCGGAAGCCACACGGGAGGTGCTCGTCGAAACAGCGCTGCGCCTGTTCCGTGAACGGGGTTACGAGAAGACGACAATGCGCCTCATCGCCACCGAGGCGGGTGTCTCGCAGGGCAACGCGTACTACTACTTCGACGGCAAGGACGCCTTCGTCCAGGAGTTGTACCGGCGCATCCAGGTCGAGCACCGCCGCCTCGCGGAGCCGCGCCTGCGCGAAGGGGCGCCGCTGGCGCAGAACCTGCGGGTGCTGTGGGAGGCGGGCATCGAGGTCAACGCGCCGTACCACGACTTCGGTTCGACGATGCTGCACGTCGCGCTGCGCCCGGGCGCCGGCGTCAGTCCGTTCTCGGCCGAATCCGCGTCGCCGCGTGACGAGGCCATCGCCCTCGTGCGCCACGTGCTCGCCATCTCCTCGGAGGTGCCGAGGGGGCGGCTCGGCGAGCAGTTGCCGGTGCTGCTGTGGACGGCGTACCTCGGCGTGGTGCTCCATTGGGCCGTCGACGACTCGCCTGGTCTGCAGCGGACGCAGACCCTCGTCGAGGGCGCGCCGCCCATCGTGGGCAAGCTGCTGTCACTCGCGCGCTTGCCCTTCGCCCGTGGCGTGACGGGCGACCTCACCGATCTCATCGCCCGGTTGTCGAAGGAGCAGAAATGAACTCAGGTGTGATTGTCATGGCGGGGGCCTCGGGCTTCATGGGCCGACGGCTCCAGGAGGCATTCCGGCATGACGGGTTCGAGGTCCGCACGATCGGCCGCGGCGCGCAGAACGACGCGCAGTGGGACGACGACCTCGCGCCCGTGCTCGACGGCGCCGACGCGCTGCTCAACCTGGCCGGTCGCTCCGTCAGCTGTCGGTATACGAAGAAGACGGCCGACGAGATCTTCTCCTCGCGCACGGAGACGACGCGCAGCCTCGGTGAGGCGCTGGCGCGTTGCCCGAACCCGCCGAGCGTCTGGCTGAACGCCAGCACGGGCACGATCTACCGCGACGCCCGTGACCGGCCGCAGGACGAGGTCGACGGCGAGCTCGGCACGGGATTCTCGGTGTCGGTGGCCCGCGCCTGGGAGCGTGAACTCTTTGACGCCCCGACGTCGGTGCGCAAGGTGGCGCTGCGAACGTCGATCGTGCTCGGCGCGGACGGCGGTGCCCTCAGCCCGCTCATCAACCTCGCGCGGCTCGGGTTCAGCGGGCCGCAGGGTGACGGCGACCAGGTGTTCAGCTGGATCCATCTCGACGACGTGTACTGCGCGGTGCGGCACATCATGGCCGACGAGCGAATCGCCGGCCCGGTGAACCTGGCCTCGCCGCATCCGGTGAGGAACCGGACACTGACGGCGGCCGTGCGTCGTCACTTCGCGGGTCGACTTCCCGATCGTGGGGTGCCGCTGCCGCGGTGGTCGCTCGAGTTCGGCGGGCGCGTCATCCGCACGGAGCCCGAACTCGTGCTCAAGAGCCGGTGGGTGGAGCCCGGCGTTCTCACCGCGACGGGGTACGAGTTCGCGTTCCCGGGCCTTGATGAGGCGCTCGCCGACATCGCGAAGGAAACGCCAAGGGGGCTGTTACGGGTGCAGGTCGGCTGAAGCCGCCGGGTCAGCGGACGTCGAGCTGGGCGATGAGCCGCTTGCCGGCCGTCGCGCGGTGGGAGGAATCGATCAGCTCGTGCACCTCGCTCCAGTCGACCGGGCCGCCGAGGCGACCGCTGAGGTCGTAGGCCAGCCAGCCGCGGGTGCCGAGGTAGGCGGGGACGAGGAAGCGGCCGTCGGCGAGGAGGGGGTCGCGCTCGTCGGGGCTGGGCAGGAACGTGATGGCCTGCGCGAGGGCGTCGTCAGGGACGCCGCGGGCGCGGTCGTCGCGGTGGACGTGGCCGGCCCACCAGCAGAACGTCTTCGTCGTGTAGAAAACGGGCGATCCGTGGGAGGTCTTCTCCTGGGCGCCGGGAAACGAGAGGCAGATGTCGCGGACGCGGGCGAGGAGGTGCGCGGAGTCGGCGGTCATCGTCAGGTCTCGACGGCGGCGAGAAGGGCGCGCAGGGAGTCGGCGAGGTCGGCGCGGCCCCGTTCGTCCATGCCGGACAGGAGGCGCCGCTCGTGGGCGAGCAGGGCGTCGAAGGCGGCGTCGACGACGGTGAGGCCGTCGGGTGTGAGGCGCACGAGCACGCCGCGGCGGTCGCTGGGGGAGGGCTCGCGGGCGACGTAGCCGCGCTTCTCGAGGCGGTCGACGCGGTTCGTCATCGTGCCCGAGGTGACGAGGGTCTGCTGGACGAGGGCGCCGGGGGAGAGCTGGAAGGGCTCACCGGCGCGGCGCAGCGCGGACATGACGTCGAACTCCCAGCCTTCGAGCTTGTGCTCGGTGAAGACCGAGGAGCGGGCCTGATCGAGGCGACGTGCGATGCGGCTGATGCGCGAGAGGACGTCGAGCGGGGTGACGTCGAGATCGGGGCGCACCGTGTTCCAGGCTGTGACGATCGCGTCGACCTCGTCGCCGCGCGTCTCGGGCTGGGGTTCGCGGTGGCCTGTCATGCGTGCAGTCTACCGACGCATCAAGAAACTTGACGTCGAGAGACTTCGGCCCGGTGCCGGCCGAGCTCGCGCCGGTTCAGGCGTCGGCCGGCGGGACGCCGTCCGCGGCGTCGTCGAGACGCGTGACGAGCGACGAGTTGCCGCGCGGCGGTGCAGTGGCGTCGATGGCCGTGGTCTCGAGGCGCGGGGAGGCTTCGAGGCCGGTGAGGCCGTTCCAGCCGAGGTTGACCATGTGCGCGGCGATTTCTTCGGCGGTGAACTCGTGGCCGTGTTCGAGCCACCAGTCGCCGGTGAGGGCGACCATGCCGACGAACATCTGCGCGTAGATGGGGGCGAAGCGCTCGTCGATCTCGCGGCGGCGCATGACGCGGGCGAGGTAGGTCTCGATCTGCGTGGCGAGGTCGGACATGAGGCTCGACAGCGGGCCGGTGGAGTGCCAGGACGGGGCGTCGCGGATGAGGACGCGGAAGCCGTCGGGGCGCGTGCTGATGTAGTGCAGTTCGGCGACGGTGGCGCGTTCGAAGAACTCGCGCGGACTCATGTCCTCGGTGATGGCGTCGGCGATGGTGTCGAGCAGGGCGCGGGTCTCGCGGTCGACGACGACGGCGTAGAGGCCTTCCTTGCCGCCGAAGTGCTCGTAGACGACGGGCTTCGTGACGCCGGCCGCGGCCGCGATCTCCTCGACGGTGGCGTCGGCGACGCCGCGCTCGGCGAAGACGCGCCGCCCGACGCCGATGAGTTGCTCCCGACGCTCGGTGCCGGTCATGCGGATCTTCGGACGTGACGTCGTCATTCCCTCATTGTGCCCTGCTCGCAGGCGAGTTCGGCGCTCGCGGGCCGGGCCGTGCGCCGATGTGCCGCGGGTGCGGGCGGTGAACTACGCTAGGGCGGTCCGTTCGCGGACGTTCCCCGGTTGCTCTGCTGGCAGGGGCCGCCTGACTTTGAATCAGGATTAGCGACGTTGGTTCGATTCCAACCCGGGGAGCCCAGGCTAGTTTGCGAATAACTGGCCTCCACGTTTGCGAATCTCGGTTCAGACCGATTTTCGGCGGCTGATTTCTCCCCGGGCAGGTCGAGAAGGAGCCCAATCCTGCAGTTCGGGTCCCGTGTGGATGCCGCCCAGCCGTCGGTGTGGTGTTGGGGCGTGAAAAATGCCCCGCTCGGTGATGAGCGGGGCACGGCAGCCAGCGCGAGGGGTGCTCGCGCTGGCTGTTACTGCTGTGTGGTTGTCCTGTTGAGGGTGGGCGGTTGCATCGCGGCCGGGAGGGCGCTGCGGTCGTCGCGCTTCTTGGGTGCCGCGTTGGTGGTGCGCGGTTTCGGTTTGGTCTTGTAGCGGGCCTTGTACTTGAGGCGCGGGGGCGTCGGCGCGGGCAGGTCGGGGATGTTTTCGTCGGCGAGCCCGATGCTGTAGCGCTCGCGGATGACGCGCATGTTGATGATCGCGAGGATGATGCCGACGGCGAGGGTGATCTTGGCGCGGCCCATGAGGCGGATCGACTTGCGGTCGATCTTGGCGAACTGGCTCTTGACGTAGGAGTTGACGCTTTCGATGAAGGTGCGTCGGCTGTAGTCGGCTTCCCAGTCGCTCGTGCCCCACAGGTGGTGTTGGGCCAGGCGCGGGTCGAAGTCGCGCACGGTCGTGCGGGCGTTTCACCCCACCTTCGGCGGTGGAACGGCTGTCCGGTGGCGGTACACATCGGTAGGGTGGGGAAGACCGCACGCCCCAATCTTGAGGTAGGGATGATCATGACAGTCGCGACGGACGCGGTGTTCGAGATGCCGGACGACAAGGACAACGAGGGTCTCCGAAAGTCTACTGAAGACCCCTCGAACATCGCTGACCCCCACGACGTCGGCAACGCCGACACGGTCGACGAGCGCAACGTGCCGCATTCGTCGTTGGACTCCCAGGCCCTCCAGGACGACTGAATCGTCCTTTTCCTCAGACGAAAGCAGGCCACCATGAACCACACCTCCGAAGAACTCGACGCCGCCCGTGAAGCCGCCCAAGCCGCGGTCGACACCGCCACGTCGTGGGATTACAGCGCCGGTGAACCGAAGATCGAGGCCAAGCTCCGCGAGGGTCTCGCTGAGGCCGGCGTGACGATGGACGAATCCGAGGTCAGCCGAATCGTCGGCGAGATCGAGGCCCTCAAGAGCGACGAGGACGGCGGCACGCCGACGGTGCGCGACGCCCGTCCGGTAGAGCGAACCTGACGGGTAGCAAGTGATCAGGAGGGGGCGTGCCGGACGGCACGCCCCCTCCTGCGCTCCTGGTGGTGCGATCGTTCGCGCCTCATCTCGTGGGTCGCAGCGCACCGGCGGTGTGGGTCTCATTGGCGTGGTCCACGGTGTCGTCCTCTCAGGGTGAGCCCAGGAGCCCGCACGTCGAGCACTTAAACTTTGCAGGGTGATGCCCGCGCGCCCTGGACGCCCTCCACGATCCGCACGCCTGGCGGCTCTCTTCGTGGTGCTGGCGGCAGTCCTTTGTCTCGCTGGTTATGTGTCGGCTCGGCGCGCACCGGGCGCTTCGTTCTCGCGGCGTCATGCCATGATCAGCGACCTCGGGCGCGCCGTGTGTCGTGACTGGCACGGGCACTGGGTGTGCTCGCCCCGCGCCTTCCTCTTCAACGCCGCCGTCGGCGCGGCCGGGCTGCTGCTACTGCTCGCCGTCGTAATCGCGCACCGGCGCCTGCCCAAACTGTGGGGAGCCGCGCTCGGATGCCTCGCGCTCGGTCTGCTGTGGCTGGCCGTCTTTCCCGTCGACGGCTCCCCGGTTCACATGGTGGGCGGCGTCCTCGCACTGCCGGTCACCTCCGTGCTCCTCATGGTGCACCGCTGCCCAGGCGACCACCGGAAGGTGCCGCCCGTGGCCTCATGGAGCGTGACCGTCGTGGGCGCGCTCTCGGCAACGGTCAGTCCCAGCGGGCGCGTGCACCCGTCCCATGTGCTCGCAGCGGGTGAACGCAGCGCGCACTACAGCATCGTCGTACCCGACGATCGGCACCGTCCGCGCGGTGGGTGGCCCCTGATCCCACAGCGCGTTGTGCCCCGACGCCACAAGGTGTCGTTCGAGCCCAGAGCTCGGGCCGAACTGGGTAAGCGCGCCGGCGAGCGCATACGAGTCGGTGACGACGCCGACGCTCTGGCCGCCGCGCGTCCGGTTCACCTGTTCGGCCAGCGCCGGCCATCCTACTTGGTCGCGCTGGACGGAAATGCTGCAAATAATTGGATAACGAGTTATTATTCGCCCCCGAAGAGATCTCAATCTAACCGCAGAAAAATGTGGGTCAACAAGCCGCGTCCGAGTAGCCGGTGGTGAATCTAGAATGTCTATTCGGTCAAGAATGCGCTGCGCTGCCACGCTCCTTGTTTGGCTGGCATTCCTATTGTTGACTCTCTACGTCACTCTTTGCATCCCATTGGACGGTTCGTTTGCCGCGCCAGCCTTGCTCTTCTTTGCTGCATTTCTTGGTTCCATGTGCCTTGGGGCGCTGATTGGGCTCTGGCCCGCAAGTTGGCGCTACCGCGTGGACGTGGAGAATGGTGGTGTTGTTGGGGTTGGATCGTGGTGGTTGACGATCTCGGGGTGTGACCTCCGCAAAGTTGGCGATCTGAACATGGAGGTATCAGATCACGCTCTTCGCGCGCCGGCGGCTCTAGTTGACGAGCGAAGCGCTGATCGATGGATGGTGATCAACCCAGGTCGAGTTCACCAGAAGCATAGGCTCATGGCAGCTCTGTATAACATGGGTAAGGACGCCCCACGCGTTGTTTCCCCTTGGGGTAACATAAGCCCTCCTCGCGCAGGGGGGATATACCTATTGAATATTCCTGGAGTGGACGCCGAATCCTAGGTCGGGATATTTGTGTCGTGGTCGGCGCTTATCGGGCGGAAGCGGGGTAGCCAAACTTGACGGACACGCTCGATCCTTGACTTGAGGCGCGGAGTGTCGTCCCGTGCCAAGTGGGGCTCACATAGAAAATGTCGCCTGTGTGGTGTTGGTGTTGGTCCTGGCCTTCGCGGTCTCGGTCTACACTGTCTCCTTCATCCGCAAGTCGGCCAAGGCCTACGCGTCGGTGGCTCGAAACGATGGCGATCAACGGGCCGATGAGATTGCGGAGCGCGATCGTGGCGCAAGCGGCCGTGCGAGTTGTTCTCGCCGTCAAGGCGGCTGCGCTTCACAGAACAGCAACCCCGGTCTGGTCGAGACGAACAGCGCCGGTGGTGCCGCGCCAGGTCTCGTTGTTCGAGCTGGCGGGCCAGGCGTGCCTGGGCGGGGGCGTTCGGGAGCGGCGGCGACCTGGACCCAGAGGCCGGTGGCGCATCGCACCCGTTGGCACTGCGAACCTGAGGAGCTGGGAGGCCCGTGTCGAGGTAACTTGGATGGGATGAAAGCGCGGAGGCCGCGTGGAGATGCAGATTTCACTTCGGATGACGGCGTGTTCGCTGAGGCTGCCGGTGACACCCTGTACCAAATGCACCCTGCAGGCTGTACCAAGCCTGATTCGCGCCATCTGAACGCCGTTACGTCGCTAGGCGATTGGGTGGTGTCATAGCGTCGTAGCAACAGTGCGGGTGGCGTGCTGGTGGTGGTCGAGGAGTGCGGGTGGCGCGTCGGGTGTTGACGATCGCGGATCGGATCGAGATCTCGACAGGGGTGAAGCCCGGCTGGGAAGTGCGCAAGATCGCTCGGCATCTGGGGCGTGATCCAGGCGTCATCAGCCGCGAGATACGCCGCAACCGCAACGCTGATGGCACCTATCGTGCCGTCGGCGCCGACGTGAAGGCCGAGCGTCGCAGGACGCGCCCGCAAGATGCGAAGGTCGCCTCGTGTCCGGTGCTGCGTGCGCGCGTGTTGGCAGATCTACGCCAGTCACGCACCCCACGCCAGATCGCGGGCCGCTTGCGCCTCGAAGCAGCAGACGCGAGCGTTGAACGCATGCCGAACTCGCTACCAGCCGACGGGCACGTCGCCAGCCATGAGGCGATCTACCAGTTCATCTACGCCATGCCCCGCGCGGAGCTGGTCAAGCATGGCGTGTTCTTGCAGTCCAAACGCACGCGTCGCCACACACGCCCACAGCCGGGCTCGCGGACGAAGAAGGCCCCGATTGTCGGAATGACGCCCTTGAGTGAACGCGACCTGAGCGCGCTCGAACGGCGCGTCCCGGGCCACTGGGAAGGCGACCTCATCATCGGCAAGAACGGTGCCACGTGCGCGATCACCCTCGTCGAGCGCATGAGCCGCTACGTCACGATCCTGGCCTGCCCGATGGGCAAAGAGGCTCTTCACAGATGAGGGTGTAGTCGGCGCTGGCGCGTCGGTCCGGAGGTAGGTGTCGAGGTCTTCCGAAGATGGAGGTTCCTACACGCAGCCATCCGAAAGACCTCGACGTTGCCTGACGCTACCTTCACGTGCCCTGACCTGACCACCTTCACGCGCGTTGACGACCTTGGCCTGGAGATCACCGGGCAACTTCTCGAGCCGGATCGTGCGGTGCTGGCCTGCCGGGTCGTCGAACCGGACGACTGGTGCCGCCGGTGTGGCTGCCGAGGGGTATCCCGGGACACCGTGACCCGGGAGCTGGCGCACGAGCCGTTCGGGTGGCGCCCCACGACCTTGCTGGTCACCGTGCGCCGGTACCGGTGTGCCGAGTGCGCTCACGTGTGGCGTCAGGACACCACCGCCGCGGCCGAGCCGCGGGCGAAGATCTCCCGCGCCGGGCTGCGTTGGGGCCTGGTCGCGATCGTGGTCCAGCACCTGTCCATGGCCCGCGTCGCCGAAGGACTCGCGGTGTCGTGGAATACCGCCAACGACGCTGTTCTGGCCGAAGGTCAACGCCTGCTGATCGATAACCCGTCCCGCTTGGACGGCGTCCGCGTGGTCGGGGTCGACGAGCATGTCTGGCGGCACACGAGGAAGGGCGACAAGTACGTCACTGTGATCATCGACCTCACCCCGGTGCGCGACGGCACCGGCCCCTCCCGCCTGCTGGCGATGCTCGATGGCCGTTCGAAGAAGGCGTTCCAGGACTGGCTCGCCGAGCGGGACCAAGCCTGGCGGAGGGGTATCGAGGTCGTCGCGATGGATGGCTTCTTCGGGTTCAAGACCGCCACCACCGAAGAGCTGCCGGACGCCGTCTGCGTGATGGACCCCTTCCACGTGGTCCGCCTGGCCGGCGACGCCCTCGACGATTGCCGCCGCCGGGTCCAGCAAGAGCTCCACGGACACCGCGGACGCAAGGGCGACCCGCTCTACACCGCGCGGCGGACTCTGCACACCGGTGCCGACCTGGTCACCGGCCGCCAACACGAGCGCCTCGAGTCCCTCTTCGCCGACGAACGCCACATCCAGGTCGAGTGCACCTGGGGGATCTATCAGCGCATGATCTCCGCCTACCGTCACCACGACCGGAGCGTCGGCCGCGTCGAGATGAGCTCCGTGATCGACGCCCTCGCCGATGGTGTGCCCACGGCGTTGGTCGAGCTGCGCAAGCTGGGCCGCACCCTGGCCAGACGCGTCTGTGACGTCCTGGCCTACTTCGACCGGCCGCGCACCAGCAACGGACCCACCGAAGCCGTGAACGGACGCCTTGAGCACCTACGCGGGCTCGCCCTCGGCTTCCGCAACCTCACCCACTACATCGCCCGAGCACTCCTGGAAGCCGGGGGATTCAGACCCCAACTACACCCTCATCTGTGAAGAGCCGGCAAAGACAGCGCCAGCATCGCGGACATCCTCATCGAACACACCCGCGAACTGCCCGAGATGATGCGCGCGTCGCTGGCATGGGATCAAGGCAGTGAGATGGCCCGCCACGCCGCGCTCAGCCTGGCCACTGCTCTGCCGGTCTACTTCGCCGACCCCAGATCGCCGTGGCAGCGCCCGAGCAACGAGAACACGAACCGGCTGATCCGCGAGTACCTACCCAAGGGCGAGGCCATCCCCGCGCACCAGCCCTACCTACGCGCCATCAGCAGCGAACTCAACGAACGCCCCCGAGCCACGCTCGGCTACCTCACACCCCGAGAATCCTTCCAACGACTCCTCGTCGGACAACCCCACGTTGCTTCCACGCCTTGACACCGCCTTGAAGTTTCGCAAAATAGCCGCCCAGGCTAGTTTGCGAATAACTGGCCTCTACGTTTGCGAATCTGCGGTTCGCAGCGATTTCGGCGGCTGATTTCTCCCCGAGCGGGTCGAGATGAAGTGAAGGCAGGTCAAAGCCCCAACGCCCGATGCGAGGTGCGTCGACCTCCGCCGTCAGCAGGTGGAGTGCGCGGGCCTTCGGGCCTTCAGAGGTCCGGCTTGGGTTTCGCAATGCCCGGGTTTCCCGATGGGGCCTCAGTGGCGCAATTCGCGCTCCTGTTGTGCCACCATGCGCACATGGGAATCTTCGGCTTCGGCAAGCGTGACAGCGACAGTGACGATGCCGAGGGCGAAGGGGAAGCCTGGGGTATGGAGCCGGCGCACCCGCGATTCGCAGCACACTTCACTCATCCGATGTACAACGACCCGGCCGACGACTGGGCGCCGTTCGGCAGCGACGAAGCAGCCGACACCCTCGCGGAGTGGGAAGAACGGCGTGATGAGCTGACGCCCACCAGCAGGCTGCGAGACATGTACGACTCGGAAGAGGAATGGCAGGAGTCAGTCGCCGAAATCGGCACCTCGCCGCTTGATGCGGACGACGAGGCGACATGGGTGGTGGCGCGAGCCTTTACGTTGCTGAGGCTCACTGGCCAGATTGACGATGAGGGCAAGGCTGTTGTGCTGCGCGGCCTCGACCGCCTTCTCCAGGAGACCGGTAACGCGGAGGAATACCTCCAGCAGAAGCGCGACGTGGAAGCCTGGCGCAACGATCCCAGCTGACACCTGGCGTGTCCCGGACTGCCCCCCTGGTGGCCGGCTGCGTGGGCGAAGAGGCCGAGCGAGGAGCCGTTTCGTCGGTGATCGGACTGGCTGTGGGGGAGTAGGCCTCTCGCGATCAAAGCGGATACTGGCTCGCACTGTTCTTGGAGCATCGGATGGGAAGCCACAATCCGCCGGGAACCCGGAGCGAACGTCGCGCGAACTTACCCTGCAGTGTGGGTGACGGCGAACTGGCTACGTTCCCTGCGGTTGGCTGCGTTCCACCGTCACCAACCGCAGGAAACGTAGCCAGCTGAGGGGCTGTGCGTTCCTGCGCACCTGAAGGGTGCGTCAGCAGTAATCGCTGCTCGTGAACGTCATATCGCTCACGTAGATGGCCTGGGACCGATCGACGCGGGTGAAGCTCGTCTGGGCGTTCCAGTACGTCAGCGTGAACCCCGTGATCGGTCCCGCGTAGGTGACCGTGATGTTGCCGGACGATGACGAGTTCGGCAGGGGGTTGCTCGTGCCCGACTGCTTGGCAGGGTCGGCTTGAGTTGCAGAACCGATGACCGTCGAGCCGCGCGAGGTCACCGTGAAGGCCCCCGAGAGTTCGACGGCGTCCCAGAAGTCGCCGCCCTGACTGTCGATGTCCGTGATCGTGAACTTTAGGCCCTTCACAGCGACCGGTCGGCCGTTCGCGGTGAACGAGAAGGTGTAGGTGCCACGCGCATTGCGCTGGTAGCTGGAGTAGTCGCCCGTCTGCGACTGCAGGATGGTGAGGCCGCCCGTGTAGGAGCCGCCGACCACCCCGGCCTCGACCGTGAGGTTGCGGTTCTCGCCAGTCTCGGCGCCGGACTTCATGTTCCCCGTGTAGGCGGCGTCCACCGTCACGCTGATGGGCGGAGCCGAGCCGGCCGGGACGCTCGACGTGAGCTTTCCCTGGGTTCCCGCCGAGTTGCGGGTGTAGGAATTGACGCCCCAGTCGAGCGTGTAGGCGACGCTCGGGCAAGGGGAGGCAGCCAACGCTGGGGCGGCAGCGCCGACGACTAGCGTCGGAGCGGCCCACGCGGCGGCCGCAGCAACGCGGCGCCGGGAGAGGCCGTCGGTGGTCGCGGACTCGGGGGTCGTCTGAGTCATGGCAATGCCTTTCCGTCTGATGTTGACGGGTGGGTACCGGGGAGCCGTTGACGCGTGAGCCGCGCATTCAGGCGGGCCGCAGAAACCTTCCGTCCTTGTCGGCCAGGAGATTAGTCATGACGTGTTACAGATTTCCGGTTGATTCGGGTGGCTGCTCGAGGGGTCGTGAGGGCCGTCACGCCGCCATTTCTCTATGTCGGACGATATAGGAAGATTCAACTACCCTGGGGTAGGCCGAGATTGGCGCAAGGCGCTTCTCGCAGGTCTCGGCGGGCACTGCACGCCCAGTAGTTCGCGACGCCGAAGGTGCGTGAGGAGGTTCACAGATCTCACCCGCAGTTCATCTCAAGGGGTGAGACCTCGCTCGCGGCGCGAGAGGTGTGGGTGCGGCTAAGAATCAACACTCGCACCCTGCTGGAGTGGTATGCGGCCCTTCAGCAGGCCGAGCGACTCTTGAAGGTCATGTCTGTGATGTAGATGGCCTGTGCGCGATCCACGAGGAGGTCGAAGGTCTCGACAGCGTTCCAGTAGGTGAGAGTGAAGCTCGTAATCGGGCCGGCGTAGCTGACGGTGAGGTTGCCGTCCGCCGAGGAGTTCGGAAGCGGGGCGCCCGCCTGCTGCTGCCGGGCCGGGCTGGCCTGCGTGGCGGAGCCGCCGACACCCGGGCTGCTCGATATGTGACGGTGAATGCCCCGGAGAGCTCGACGACGTCGATGAAGCAGCCGCTGTCGGTGTCCAGGTCGGTAATCGTGAACGTCAGGCCTGTGACGGACGTGGGGGGCGCGGTTCGACGAGAACGAGAACGTGTACACGCCGCGAGCGGTTCGCTGGTGCGGGCCCAGCAATCCAGTCAAGGACTGATGGAGCGAGAGTCCGCCGACGTGCCGTCCGCCGATCGCCCGAACATCTGGCGACGAATGTCATCGCCGTCCGCGCCGCGTTCGCAGCCCCTCGCCGTCGGCGTCGTCACGGTGGCGCTCGCCGTGACGGAGGTGTCGCGCACCGCCACCACCATCGGGGCCATCCTTACGTCCGCCCTCCTTTCCCTCGTTCTGGTGACGCACGTGCGGCGCCCCTAATGCCCATGAGTACCTGGTGGCGCATCATGGTCACTCCCGCGCAGTCGCGGGCGCTGGGCTAGGGCCAATGTGGCGTCGAGGTGAGCGGCTTCGTGGTAGCAGCCTGACGCTTTTGTTCCAAAGTCTTGACACAAGAGCGGGTCGGTCGCACACTCCTTGTATCAATCACTTGAAACAAGGAGTTCGTGATGCCCATTCTGTTCATCGGTGCGGTCATGCTCGTTGTCGGGGCGCTCGTCGTCCTCCTGTCCACACGGCGTCGTGACGACGTGGGCACCCCGGTCGAGCGGCGCGCGCAGCAGCACCTTCGTGTGGCCCGCTTTGTCGCCCTCGGCTGTGGGGTCGCGGCCTTCGCCGGGAGCGTGGCCTTCGGCGGTTCGCTGGGGCGTGGCCTTGTCGTCGCTCCCGCCCTCGCGGGCGCGGTGGCCATCGTCGTCATGGCGGTCGGCGAAATGAGCGCGCCGCGCGAAGGAGCGGTCGAGCGTTCGGCGTCCCTGGCACGCCGAAACCCGTCCGACTTCGTCTCGCGTACGGCAGCCACAACAATGCTCGTCACGCTCGGGGCGCTGGTCGGGCTGCTCGTGCTCGCCGGCCTCACTGCGTCGGCGGACGACATGGGCCGCGATGGCCGCGCCGTCGAATGGGCGACAGCCCTCGGGGGCGAAGGCCGCAGCCCATGGCCGGGGGCTTACTACGGGGTGCCGCTCGGAGTCAGCCTGCTCGTCCTGTGCGTCGGCCTGCTCGTGGGACTCCGCGCCTCCGCTGCGCGTCCGCAACTCAACGCCGATCACGCCGAGGCCGTCAGCGACGACGCCCTGCGTCACCGCAGTGCTCGCTCGCTCCAGTGCGTTGCCCTCCTGGCGCTCGGCCTCAGCCTTGCCGGCGTCGCGCTCCTCGTGACGGGCGGCACCCGAACGACCCAGCCTGGTGCGCCGACCTGGGTCTCCGTGGCGCACTGGTGCGGCGTCGCAGGGCTCTTAATCGCGCTCGTCGCCTGCCTCGTGGGCGTGCGCACCCAGCTCGCTCGGGCGGCCACGCGATGAGTGCACTGCGCGTCGACGCTGCCGATCCCACCCCGCCCTACGAACAGATCCGGCGGCAGCTGGCCCTCCTCATCGACACGGGCGAACTCGGGCAGGGCGAGCGTCTGCCGACGGTGCGACAACTCGCCGGCGACTTGCAGGTGGCCCCCGGCACGGTCTCGCGGGCGTTCAAAGAGCTCGAGGCCGCGGGCTACGTCGAAACACGCCGCGCCGCAGGAACTCGAGTGAAGGCTCGACAACGTCCGAGTGACACGAGCGAACTCGACTCCCTCGCCGAAGGCTTCGTCGCTCGCGCGAGGACGCTGGGCGCCGACCCCGACGATGTGCGCGCCTCCCTCGAAAGGGCTCTGAGCAGGAGCTGATCGCCTGGCCCGGCGCGCCGGACGCAGCGATCCCGCGGCTCGACCCGTCCGCCCGCGATACGGACGAGTAGTTGTCCGTGGGAAGGGCTGCCGGAGAATCGATTTCGACGAATCGGCGCCGCCGCCGTCACGCGTGGATCCGGCACACAGCCGCCACGACCTAGGATCGGGGACGCCGCACGAGCGGGCCCGACCGACCTCGATTTCCCCCGGAGAGTTCATGTCCCACGACCCGTCCGATCGTCCCAGCGCAGGCTGGCTCGCCGACGAGACCCCGCGCCTCGACAGCTCCGTCAAGGGCTCCGCGTTCGAGCCCACGAGCCCCCGGGCCACCGAGCCCGTCGCGGGCCCCGAGCGCACGGTCGACGGCTTCGCCAAGGCGTTCCTCGACGAACTCAACTTCGAGGCCGGCGTCGCGCTCAAGCGCTCGACGACCACCGACCAGTACCTCGCGCTGGCCCGCACCATCCGCGGCTATCTCATGGCCGACTGGCTGCGCACCGCGGAGCGTCGTCGTCAGAACCCGACGAAGATGGTCGGCTACCTCTCGGCCGAGTACCTGCTGGGCCGCCAGATGGGTAACTCGCTGCTCGCCACCGACCTCGGAGACATCGCCGAGCAGGCCATGACGTCGCTCGGCCTCGACTTCAACCTCCTGCGTGCCCAGGAGATCGAGCCCGGCCTCGGCAACGGTGGTCTCGGCCGCCTCGCCGCCTGCTTTATCGACTCGCTCGCGTCGATGGACGTGCCGAGCATCGGCTACGGCATCCGCTACGAGTACGGCATCTTCCGTCAGACCTTCGAAGAGGGGCGCCAGGTCGAGGTGCCCGACGCGTGGCTCTCCCTCGGCGCCCCCTGGGAGTTCCCGCACCCCGACCGCGCCGTCCAGGTCAACTTCGGCGGCACGACCGAGCAGTACATCGACGGCGATGGCCGCACCCGCCGCCGCTGGCTGCCGGCCTGGAACGTGCAGGGAATCCCGTACCACTACATGGTTCCCGGCTACCAGAACGGCGTCGTCAACACGCTGCGCCTGTGGAGCGCCCGCGCCACGCAGGAGTTCGACCTCAAGATCTTCAACTCCGGCGACTACGCCGAGGCCGTGCGCGCCCAGACCTTCGCCGAGAACATCTCGAAGGTGCTCTACCCGGAGGACTCGACGCCGCAGGGGCGTGAACTGCGCCTGCAGCAGCAGTACTTCTTCGTTGCGTGCTCGCTCAAGGACTTCATCGACCGCACGCTCGAGGAGGACTTCGACCTCACGAAGCTCGACGAGCGCATCATCTTCCAGCTCAACGACACTCACCCCGTCATCGCCATTCCGGAGATGATGCGTCTGCTCATGGACGAGCACGACATGGAGTGGGCTGCCGCGTGGAAGGTCACGAGCAAGTGCTTCGCCTACACCTGCCACACGCTGCTGCCCGAGGCCCTCGAGGTGTGGCCCGTCGAGCTCATGACGCGCCTGCTGCCGCGCCACATGGAGATCATCTACCGCATCAACGAGGAGTTCCTCGACACCGTTCGCGAAGCCTTCCCCGGTGACGAACTGCGCGTTCGCCGCATGTCGGTCATCCAGGAGCACCCCGAGCGGGCCGTCCGCATGGCCAATCTCGCGACGGTCGCCGGCGTCAAGGTCAACGGCGTCGCCGCGCTCCACTCGGAACTGCTGCGCGACAAGCTGCTTCCCGACTTCGCGGCCCTGTGGCCGAACAAGTTCACCAACGTGACGAACGGCGTGACGCCGCGCCGCTTCATCCGCCTTGCGAACCAGCAGCTATCCACTCTCATCACCGACACGATCGGCCCCGGCTGGGAGACCGACCTCGAGCGTCTGCGCGAACTCGAGCCCTACGCCGACGACGCCGCGTTCACCGAGAGCTTCCGCCAGGTGAAGCAGGCCAACAAGGATCGCCTGCGCTCCATCCTGAGCCAGCGTGACGGCATCGAACTGCCCGAGCACGCGATGCTCGACGTCATGGTCAAGCGCCTGCACGAGTACAAGCGTCAGACGCTCAAGCTGCTGCACATCGTCTCGATGTACGACGACATCACGAGCGGGCGTGTGCGCCGCGAGGACGTCGTGCCGCGCACCTTCGTCTTCGGCGCCAAGGCGGCGCCGGGCTACTTCATGGCGAAGGAGATCATCTTCCTCATCAATTCGGTGGCGAAGACGATCGCGCAGGACCCGCGCGTCACCGACCTCATGGCCGTCGCGTTCCCCGCGAACTACAACGTGACGCTCGCGAACAAGCTCATCCCCGCCGCCGACCTCTCCGAGCAGATCTCCCTCGCCGGCAAGGAGGCCTCCGGCACGGGCAACATGAAGTTCGCCCTCAACGGCGCGCTGACGATCGGCACCGACGACGGCGCGAACGTCGAGATCCGCGAACTCGTCGGCGACGAGAACTTCTTCCTCTTCGGCATGCTCGAGCCCGAGGTGGCGGCGCTCGCGGACCGCGGCTACACGCCGTCGTCCTTCTACGAGTCGAACCCGGCACTCAAGCGCGCCATCGACCTGCTCGCGAGCGGCCACTTCACCGGGGGCGACCGCTCGCTCGCGGCGCCGGTGGTCGACGACCTGCTCTACAAGGACAGGTTCATGGCGCTCGCCGACTTCCAGTCCTACCTCGACGCGCAGGCCCGCGTGGACGCTGCCTACCGGGACGTCGACGGCTGGACCCGCTCGGCGGTGCTCAACGTCGCGCGCTCCGGCTTCTTCTCATCCGATCGCTCGATGCGCGACTACCTCGACCGCATCTGGATGCCGAAGAGCTGACGCCCGAAACGCGAACGCCCGCGTCACCTGGCCGTTTCGGCCGGTGACGCGGGCGTTCGCCCTGTGGGTGACGTTCTCGCTGCTCGGTGGGTCGCGGCGTCAGGCGGTCTGCGCGGACGTGTCCGGGGTGCTCGGCGGCGTCATGTGGAAGCCGTAACCGACGCCCCACAGCACGGCCTCCGAGCGCGTCGTGACGCCCATCTTGCGGTAGGCGGTGCGGATGTAGCTCTTGAGGGTGTTGAGTGTGAGGTGCAGGTGCACGGCGATGATGTCGTTCGGCATGCCCTGGCAGATGAGCGCGACGACTTCACTCTCACGCTCGGTGAGGCCCTGGCGGCGCCCCGGCCACGTGCCGCGCTCGAGCTCGATGGGGAGCGACTCCGACACGACGTGCTCGCCGGAGTCGATGGCGCGCAGGGACCGCACGAGTTCCTCGCCGCCCAGCGCCTTGGACAGGACGCCCGTCACCCCCATGTCGAGCATCCGGTCGACGAATGACTGCGGAATGCCCTTGGTGAACACGGCGATGCGCTTGACGTTCTCGTCGGCGCTCAGGACGTTGAGGGTCGACCAGCCGCGGTCGGCCATAGCGAAACAGTCGTACAACGCAATGTCGACGCCCTGGCTGATCTCGGTCTGCGGCACGAGCTCGACCTCGTCCGCGTACGGCTTGAGGAGAGCGTCGAGACCCTGGACGACAATCTCGAAGTCGTTGATGAGTGCAACGCGCAGTTTCTTGTGCTGGGTTGACACCTGTTGTCCTCCAACCCGATTCGCCCGAGGGCCCGACGATGGTTCTCGCGGGAGTCTATCCACGCGCCGACCGCTCGGGCGCAGGACCGGGTAGAACGTCGATTTCACGCTTGCCGCACGAGGGTGATCCCGGCCGGCGGAACGATGTCAGCCGGCAGGTGTCATCCGGCCCAGAAGGCCGTTGAGCGCGCGGACGAAGCCGTCCGGGTCGGCCACCATCGACAGGT
Organism: Dermacoccus sp. PAMC28757; assembly: GCF_014302635.1. Classification (NCBI taxonomy): domain Bacteria; kingdom Bacillati; phylum Actinomycetota; class Actinomycetes; order Micrococcales; family Dermacoccaceae; genus Dermacoccus; species Dermacoccus sp. PAMC28757. The sequence goes on from NZ_CP060292.1 coordinate 1,403,991, forward strand.
GCCCGGCGTTCGCGACGGTCGCCGACGGCGGGCGGCCGAGGTTGCGCTCGGCGCCCTCGCGTGAGCCGCCACCGGTGGCGTCCTCCTCGCCCCACAGGACGGCGCGCGGCACCCGAATCGCGCGGACCTGCTCGGGCGTGAGGTGGAGCATCGGTCGATCCGCCGTGTCGAGCATCGCCTCCTCCGCGACGCGTTGCCGCAGCGGGCGGATCCACGCGTCGACGAGGGCATCGCGCTTCGCGCCCTGCAGGCCGTGGCAGACACTTCCGCACTGTGCGTCGAAGATGCGCCGAGGGAACCAGTTCCAGTGCGTGCCGAGGCGGTACAGCGACAGGGCGTACGGAGTGCGTGCGATGAACGACGCGACGGCCGGCGGTTCGCCCTCTCGTCCGTCGAACGGGAGGGCGTCACCGTCGGCGAAGACGATGCCGGAGATCCGATCGGGGTGCTCGAGGGCGACCGCCCCGACGACGGCGGCCCCGAGTGAGTGCCCGACGAGCGTCGGCTTGTCGAGCTGCAGCGCCTCGACGACGCCGAGGACGAGGTCGCTCTGGTCATCGAGCGAGTAGCGCCCCGAGTACTACGAGTACCCCGAGCCCGCGAGGTCGACGGCGACGACGGGCCGGTCCTTCGCCAGCTGCGGTGCGACGAGAGACCACGACACGGTCGACTCGGCGAAACCGTGAACGAGAACGAGCGGAGTCTGCGTCGAAGCTGCGTCGCCCCAGCGTTCGTAATGGACGCTGACGGTGCGCCCGTCGCGCAGCCGAACGTCGACGTCGGCACCCGTCGGGGCGCCGAGGCGTTTCGGGGGAGTGGTGAGTGCGTTGAACGTCAGCGACAACACCGTGACGACGAGAAACGTCGTGACCACGCCGCGCAGCACCCGGCGGCCGACGGCGCGCGCTCGCGTACGACGCTCGGGTTGCCCGGCCGACTCGGTCGACGAAGGGGCTGACGCGCTGCTCATGCTCAGCCGAGCTCGCCGTTGCCGACGCTCGGCTCTGTCGTGCGCTTGGCCGCCGCGCCCATCCGTTCCTCAAAGCCGCCCGATTCGACGAACGCCGTGATGCGCTTCGTGCCCATGGCCTGCAGAACGATGTTGGCGACAACGTCGGCGAACAGCGTCACGAGGACGATCCACGGCACCCAGTGGTCACCGAAGACCCAGACGACGGCCACGGGCACGTAGAACACGAGGGCCTGGGAGACACCGGCAATGGCCTGACCGATCGAGGGCTTGGCAGCTCGAGCCAGCCGACACGCTGGTGCAGGACGGCGGGCTTCGCGCCGGTGTCGTTCATTCCGCAAGTATGAAGGACGCCGAGTCCCCCTCTCGCGCTCCAACGAGCGCCGCCCGGATGCCGGAACGGCGCCGCACGACACGCTGGCGAAGACGCCCATGGCGCCTTGCGTCCAGGCCGGGACAAGCGTTCCCCGGGGCGAGGCGGGAAGTGGGGCGGTAGAGTCGCTGTGCTACTGCTGCCCGTTCGTGATCCGAGGCGGGCCGCAGCTTCCAGACATCACCGAATCGCAGGGGAGCTTCACACGTGAGCGCACCGCGTCCCGCAGCCGTCATCGTCCTCGCCGCAGGCGAGGGCACCCGCATGAAGTCAGACATCCCCAAGGTGCTGCACACGATCGGCGGACGTTCCCTCGTCGGGCACGCCGTCGCGGCCGCCCGGGGCACCGAGCCGTCGCACCTCGCCGTCGTCGTGCGTCACCAGCGTGAGCGGGTCGCGGCGCACATCGCCGAGATCGCTCCCGACGCGACGATCGCCGACCAGGACGAGGTCAAGGGCACCGGCCGCGCCGCGGAGTGTGCACTCGAGATGCTGCCGGGCGATCTCTCCGGCACCGTGCTCGTCACCTACGGCGACGTGCCGCTGCTCGCGACGCAGACCCTCACCGAGCTGACGACGGCGCACGAGCAGGGCGGCAACGCCGTCACCGTGCTCACCGCCGTCGTGCCGAACCCCACCGGCTACGGGCGCATCCTGCGTGACGCCGCGGGTTCCGTCGCGGGCATCATCGAGCACAAGGACGCGCTGAAGGCCCGCGAGGAGGGCACCGAGCACAAGGACGCCGTCGAGATCCGCGAGATCAACTCCGGCATCTACGCGTTCGACGCGGCGGTGCTGCGCGAGAGCCTCGCGAAGGTGACCACCGACAACGCCCAGGGCGAGAAGTACCTCACCGACGTCCTCGGCCTCGCTCGCGAGGCGGGCGGCCGTGTCGAGGCGCACACGATCGACGACCTCATGCAGACCGAGGGCGTCAACGACAAGGTGCAACTCGCCGCCATGGGCCGCGAGCTCAACAAGCGCATCGTCGAGCAGGCCATGCGTGACGGCGCCATCGTCATCGACCCGGCGACGACGTTCCTCGACGTCGAGGTGACGATCGGGCGCGACACCGTCGTCCACCCGAACACGCAGCTGCGCGGCGCCACGACGATCGGCGCGAACTGCGAGATCGGCCCCGACACGACGCTGGTCGACACCGAGGTCGGTGACGGCGCGAGCGTCGTGCGCACCCAGGCCCAGCTCGCCAAGGTCGGCGACGAGGCGACGGTCGGTCCGTTCAGCTTTCTGCGTCCCGGCACTGAGCTCGGCGCCAAGGGCAAGATCGGTGGCTTCGTCGAGACGAAGAACGCCCAGATCGGCGACGGCGCCAAGGTGCCGCACCTCACCTACTGCGGCGACGCCGTCATCGGTGAGGGCGCGAACATCGGCGCGGGCACGATCTTCGCCAACTACGACGGCGTCAACAAGCACGTGACGCACGTCGGCGCCCACAGCTTCGTCGGCTCCGACTCGGTGCTCATCGCACCCGTCACCATTGCGCCGGGCGCATACGTGGCCGCCGGTTCCGCCGTCGACGGCGACGTCAACTCCGGCCAGATCGCGGTCGCCCGCGGCCGGCAGCGCAACATCGACGGGTGGGTCGAGCGCCGCCGCTCCGGCACGAAGACGCACGAGGCCGCCCAGAACAACGCCCGGGACGCCACGAACGCCGACCCGTCAACTACTGTTGCTCCGGAATCCGCTGACGAAGGGACCTCGAAGTGAGCCTGTCCATGAAGCGCACGACCGAGAAGAACCTCATGGTCTTCTCCGGACGGGCCAACCCCGAACTCGCGCAGGCGGTGGCTGAGGGGCTCGGCACCCAGCTCGTGCCGACGCAGGCCTACGACTTCGCCAACTCGGAGACGTACGTGCGTTTCGACGAGTCGGTGCGCGGTTGTGACGCCTTCGTCATCCAGAGCCACACCGCTCCGGTGAACCAGTGGATCATGGAGCAGCTCATCATGGTCGACGCGCTCAAGCGCGCCTCGGCCAAGCGCATCACCGTCGTCGCGCCGTTCTACGGCTACGCACGTCAGGACAAGAAGTCGCGCGGCCGTGAGCCGATCTCGGCCCGCCTCGTCGCCGACATGTTCAAGACGGCCGGCGCCAACCGCCTCATGGCGGTCGACCTGCACACCGACCAGATCCAGGGCTTCTTCGACGGTCCCGTCGACCACCTGCAGGCCCTGCCGGTCATCACCGACTACGTCGCGAGCAAGTACGGCAACGAGAACCTCGCCGTCGTCTCGCCGGACGCCGGCCGCATCAAGGTCGCCGAGGCCTGGAGCAAGCGCCTCAACGGCGCACCGCTGGCCTTCATCCACAAGACGCGCGACGTGACGCGCCCCAACCAGTCGGTCGCCAACCGCGTCGTCGGCTCGGTCGAGGGCCGCACCTGCCTGCTCGTCGACGATATGATCGACTCGGGTGGCACCATCTGCCACGCGGCCGACGCGCTGATGAACGACGGCGCCGCGTCCGTCGTCATCGCCTCGACGCACGCGATCTTCTCCGACCCGGCCGTTCAGCGCCTGAACGACTCGGTGGCCCGCGAGGTCATCGTCACGGACACGCTGCCGATCACGCCGGAGAAGAAGTTCGACAAGCTGACGGTGCTGTCCATCGCGCCGCTGCTGTCGCAGGCCATCCGTGAGGTCTTCGAGGACGGCTCGGTCACGAGCATGTTCGACGAGGCGCAGTAAGCACTTCGCCCGACGACGGCCTCGAACCCCGCACGTGCGGCGGTTCGGGGCCGTTTCGCGTCCGTGGCGTCGCTCGTTTAGACTGGTCGACGTTGCCTCGGCGAGGGACGCTGCACGGGCGCGCGACGAAAGTCGCCGTTCGGATCCAGGGTCCGTGATCGACGCGGTGGTTCTCCGTTCGACGTCCGCTCTGTGTGAGCGTGTGACGAAGTGGCGTACCCGCGCGAACTCGTGCCCGTACATCGCCCCGCGTCGAGGCCACCGCACCCGATACGTCGGTTCGCGCGCAAGCGCGAGCCCCTTCCGCTTGGAGGCCAGCCATGGCACAGGAGAAGACCTACCTCGACGCCACCATCCGCACGGAGTTCGGCAAGGGCGCTGCCCGCCGCATCCGCCGTGAGGACAAGATCCCCGCCGTTCTCTACGGCCACGGTGAGAAGCCGGTTCACCTCGAGCTCGAGGGTCACGCCACGATGCTCGCAGTGAAGAACCCGAACAACCTGCTCACGATCCGCTACGACGGCAAGGAAGAGCTGGCGCTCGCCCGCGACGTCCAGCGCGAGATCCTGCGCCGCAACATCGAGCACGTCGACCTCGTCATCGTGAAGCGCGGCGAGAAGGTCGTCGTCGACGTCGCCGTCCACGTCGAGGGCGAGGCCGCTCCCGAGACCGTCGTCACGACGGAGAACGCGACGCTGTCCGTCGAGGCCCCGGCCACCGACATCCCCGAGTTCTTCACGGTTTCCGTCGAGGGCCTCGAGGCCGGCACGCAGATCCTCGCGAAGGACATCACGCTGCCCGAGGGCGTCACGCTCGACTCCGACGAGGAGCTGCTCGTCGTCAACATCACCGAGCAGATCTCCGCTGAGGCTCTCGAGGCCGAGCTCGCCGACGCCGAGGCCGAGGCCGGCATCGAGCACGACGAGTCCGACGAGGAGGCCGCCGAAGGTGCCGAGGGCGCTGAGGGCGAGTCCGCCGAGGGCGACGCAGCCGAGGGTGACGACTCCGAGCAGGAGTGATCCCCGGTCCGAACAGGACTTTCTGACGAGGCCCCTCGTCGCCGTCGCAGGCGGCGGGGGGCCTTCGTCGTCACCGCCCTGCGGCATACTGGTCGCTCGTGGAAAGGACGCCCATGGACCCCTGGCTCGTCGTCGGCCTCGGCAACCCCGGCCCGAAGTATGCGGGCAACCGCCACAACGTCGGCGCCATGGTGGTCGAACGCATGGCAGCTGACGCAGGCGTCACGCTGCGCGCCCACAAAGCACGGGCCGCCGCAGCCGAAATCCGCCTCGGCACCATGCCGGGCGGCATGCCCGGGCCCAAGGCCGTCATTGCGGTGCCGAGCAGCTACATGAACGAGTCGGGTGGACCCGTCAGCGCGCTCATGAAGTTCTTCAAGATCCCGCCGGAGCGTCTCGTCGTCCTACACGACGAACTCGACGTCGACTTCGGCGCGGTGCGCCTCAAACTCGGCGGCGGAGAGGGCGGCCACAACGGCCTGCGTTCCATCAGCAAGAGCATCGGCACGAAGGACTACCTGCGCGTGCGTCTCGGCATCGGTCGTCCGCCCGGGCGCATGGACGTGGCCGACTTCGTGCTCAAGGATTTCAACGCGAGCGAACGCAAGGAACTCGACTTTCTCGTTCCCGCAGGCGGCGACGCCGTCGAAGCTCTCGTCCACCGTGGGCTCACCGACGCGCAGAACATCGTGCATGCCCACTGAACGCGTCACCGAGCACGTCAGCCGACGTCTCGCGCTGCACGCCTGGTCCGCGACGGCCGTCGTTGCCGTCGGGGGCCTGCTCTTCGTCCTCATTGCGCCCGGAGTGGGCGACATGTGGGCCGCCCTCGCACGCGCCCAGGCCGCTCGTGACGGTGTGACGCTCGGGTACTGGTTCAGCTGGTACTCCGGAGCGCATCCGCCCGGCGGCTACTCGGTCATCGTGCCGTGGCTGTCGGCGCTGCTCGGTGCGCACCTCGTCGTCGCGCTCGCGGCCCTCGCGATTCCGTGGGCCGTGGCCCTCACTGTGACCCAGGTTCGCCGACCGATCGTCGCCGTCTGGGTGGCCACGATCAGCGCCCTCCTCACCCTCGGTGCCGGCCGGACGACGTTCCTCGTCGGTGCGGTCATCGCCATCGGAGCCCTCGACGCCGCCATCCGCGATCGGCGCTGGCTCGCGTCGTTCCTCGTCGTCCTCAGCGGCCTGGCGTCGCCAGTGGCCGTGGCGTTCGTGCTCGTCGGTCTGGGCGCGGGATTCCTCGGCAAACGCCTGTCGATCGTGCCGATCCTCGCGGGGCTGGCCTTCCTCGGTGTTTCGTCGTGGCTGTGGGGCAGCAGCGGCCCCGAGGGCTACGGCTGGGCTCGCGCGCTCATCTCCCTCGCCCTGCTCGCGGTCTTCCTCTTCGCGAACCCGGCGCGTCCGGTCAAGGTCGCCATCGTCATCGCGACGTTCGCCATCGTCGTGTTCTCGGCCGTGCCCAACGCGATGGGGTCGAACCTCGCGCGGCTCGTGTTCGCCGTCCTGCCCGTAGCCGTGGCCGCGACGGCCCGGCGCAGCAACCGCTTCACCGCGCTCGCCGTCGTCCCGGCACTCGTCTGGTCCGCCTACTTCACCGCGCACGATCTGGCCGATTCGCGCGCTTCGGCGTCGTCGGTCACGGTGTACCAACCGCTCGCGGACGCCCTGAAGCGCCAGCCCGGTATCGAGACGAGCCGCGTCGAGGTGGTCGCCGACGGCACGCACACCTCGGCCTTCGTCCTCGCCAAGGACTTCTGGCTTGCCCGCGGCTACGAGACGCAGGCCGACCGCAGCCTCTCCGATGCCTTCGTCGACCGGGAGGCGAGCATCTCGCCGGAGCACCTGAACGGCTGGTTGCGCGACTCGAGCGTCCGGTACGTCGCGCTCAACCGGCACCCGGTCAAGCGCACGGGGGAGTGGCGCACCGCCAACGCGCAGCCTGAGGGATGGCGCGAGGTCTGGTCGAACCGTGACTGGCGCCTGTTCGAGGTCTCGGGCACGAAACCGCTCATCGGTGACGGCGCCACGCTGCGCGGCAAGAGCGCCTCGCACCTCGTCCTCAACGTTCAGCCTGGGCGCGACGTCGTGGTACGCGTGCGCTGGTCGTCCTACTTGCACAGCCGCATCGTCGAGGAGAAGGGCCCGGGTGACGCGTCGGGTCACCCCGACGAGACGCCGCGCGTCATCCTCGAACCGTCGGGTGACGGATGGACGATGCTGCGCCTCGAAGGCTCCTCGGTCGCTCGTGACGTCGAACTGTTCGGCCGCCCCTGAGCGGGATGATTCCGCGCCGTTCCGGGGTTGTCGCAGAGCACACCTAGACTGAGGTCACGCCTTCGTCCGCCCCGGCGGCGCGCGAAGGTGTCACGGCTGCGCGCCCTGATCCAACCGCCCGCGAAGGAGTTCCGCGAATGCCCGAGGCCACCAATCTGCCGCTCATGCCGCTGCTCGAGCGGGTGTGCGCGGACGCCTCGGTCGGCAGGCTGCTCGCGTTGCGCGGCGAGGAGGGCCTCGTCGATGTCGCGGCCGCCTCCGGCCTGCGCGGACCGATCGCGGCGGCGCTCGCCGGCGCCTGCGCGCCCGGTGAGGGTGGCGTTCCGTTGCTCGTCGTCACGGCCACCGGTCGTGAGGCCGACGACGTCACGGCCGTCCTGCGCAGCTTCCTCGACTACGACGCCGTTGCCGACTTCCCGAGCTGGGAGACGCTCCCGCACGAGCGGATGTCGCCGCGCTCCGACACGGTCGGCAAGCGCCTGGCGGTGCTGCGGCGCCTCGCGCACCCCGAATCCGGCGGCACCTACGGGCCGATCGAGGTCGTCGTCGCCTCCGTGCGGGCGCTCATGCAGCCGCTCGCCAAGGGGCTCGGTGATCTCGAACCGGTCAGCCTCGCGGCCGGCGACGAGCGCCCGCTCGAAGACATCGTCCAAGCCCTCGTCGGTGCTGCGTACACGCGCGTCGACATGGTGGAGAAGCGCGGTGAGTTCGCCGTGCGCGGTGGCATCCTCGACGTCTTCCCGCCCACCGAGGACCACCCGGTGCGCCTCGAGTTCTGGGGCGACGTCGTCGAGGAGATCCGCTGGTTCAAGGTGGCCGACCAGCGTTCGCTCGAGGTCAACCCGCACGGGCTGTGGGCGCCGCCGTGCCGTGAGCTGCTGCTGACGCCCGAGGTCCGTGAGCGCGCCGCCGAGCTCGCCCCGACACTGCCCGGCGTCACCGACATGCTCTCCAAGGTGGCCGAAGGCATCGCCGTCGAGGGCATGGAATCCCTCATGCCGGCACTTCTTCCCGCGGGGATGGAGACGCTCGTCGACGTCGTGCGCCCGGGAACCCACGTCGTCCTGCTCGACCCGGAGCGTGTGCGCACCCGCGCCCACGACCTCGTCAACACCTCCCAGGAGTTCCTCGACGCAAGTTGGGCCAACGCGGCTGCTGGCAACGCCATTCCGGTCGACCTGCGCTCGATCCTCGACGGCGGTTCCTACTGGGCGCTGTCGGATCTGCGCGACAAGGCGCTCGCCGGCGAGCGCGCGTGGTGGTCGTTCAGCTCCTTCGCTGCCGACAACGACCTGCAGGAGTTCCTTGAGGACGAGTTGCCCGGCACCCGCGTCACCATCGCGTCGGAGGACGTGCCCAACTACCGCGGTGACACGGAGAAGGCCTCGGCCGACATCAAAGCCCACGTCGACGCCGGGCGATCCGTCGCCGTCGTCACGGACGGGCCCGGCTTCGCCAAGCGCGTAACGCAGGTGCTCGGCGAGCACGATGTGGCCTCGCGCCCGATGACGCAGGTGCAGGCCGGCGTCGAGGTGGCCACCGGCGCGCTCGGGCACGGCTTCGAGATGCCCGACCTCGGTCTCGTCGTCCTCACCGAGGCCGACCTCACCGGTTCGGCCGGGGCGAGCACGAAAGACATGCGACGCATGCCGTCGCGCCGCCGCAACGTCGTCGACCCGCTGCAGCTCAAGCCGGGCGACCACGTCGTCCACGAACAGCACGGTGTCGGCCGCTTCGTCGAGATGATGCAGCGCACCGTCGGCGGAGCCACCCGTGAGTACCTCGTGCTTGAGTACGCCTCGAGCAAGCGGGGGCAGCCGGGCGACCGACTCTTCGTCCCCACCGATCAGCTCGACCAGGTCACCCGGTACGTCGGCGGCGAGATGCCCACCCTGTCGAAGATGGGTGGTTCCGACTGGGCCGCCACGAAGTCGAAGGCGCGCCGTCACGTCAAGCAGATCGCGGGTGAACTGATCCGCCTCTACTCCGCGCGCCAGGCCACGCCCGGTCACGCGTTCGCACCGGACACCCCATGGCAGCGTGAGTTGGAGGACGCATTCGCCTACGTCGAGACGCCGGATCAGCTGAGCAGTATCGACGAGGTCAAGGCCGACATGGAGAAGACGGTTCCGATGGACCGCCTCGTCTGCGGTGACGTCGGCTACGGCAAGACCGAGATCGCCGTGCGCGCCGCGTTCAAGGCGATTCAGGATTCCAAGCAGGTCGCCGTTCTCGTGCCGACCACGCTGCTCGTCAAGCAGCACTTCTCCACCTTCTCCGAGCGGTACGCGGGCTTCCCCGTCACGGTGCGTGCGCTCTCGCGCTTCCAGAGCGACAAGGAGGCCCGCGAGGTGCTCGCGGGCCTGAAGGACGGCTCGATCGATCTCGTCATCGGTACTCACCGCCTGCTGAGCAAGGAGGTCCAGTTCAAAAATCTCGGCCTCGTCATCGTCGACGAAGAACAGCGATTCGGTGTGGAGCACAAGGAGCAGCTCAAGCAGCTGCGTACGGCCGTCGACGTGCTCGCGATGTCGGCCACGCCGATTCCGCGCACGCTCGAGATGGCGGTCACCGGCATCCGCGAGATGTCGACCCTGGCCACGCCGCCGGAGGAGCGCCACCCTGTCCTCACCTTCGTCGGTGCGTACGACGAGAAGCAGATCACGGCCGCCATCCGGCGCGAGCTGATGCGTGAGGGTCAGGTCTTCTACGTCCACAACAAGGTCGGCAGCATCGAGAAGCAGGCTGCTCGCATTCGCGAACTCGTGCCTGAGGCGCGTGTCGCCACGGCCCACGGAAAGATGGGCGAGGCCCGTCTCGAGGAGGTCGTCGTCGACTTCTGGGAGCGCAAGTTCGACGTGCTCATCTGTACGACGATCGTCGAGACCGGCCTCGACATCAGCAACGCCAACACGCTCATCGTCGAGCGGGCCGACCAGCTCGGCCTGAGCCAGCTGCACCAGCTGCGTGGACGTGTCGGCCGTGGCCGCGAACGTGCCTACGCGTACTTCATGTTCCCCGCGGAGAAGCCGCTCACGGAGACGGCGCACGACCGACTCCAGACGATCGCGAGCCACACGGACCTCGGGGCGGGCATGCAGATCGCGATGAAGGACCTCGAGATCCGCGGCGCCGGAAACCTCCTCGGCGGCGAACAGTCCGGTCACATCGCCGGCGTCGGGTTCGACCTCTACGTGCGCATGGTGGGCGAGGCCGTGGCCGACTACCGCGGCGACGAGGGCAACGCGATGCCGGTCGAGATCAAGATCGAACTGCCCGTCGACGCGCACCTGCCGCACGAGTACGTGCCGGGGGAGCGTCTGCGGCTCGAGGCGTACAAGAAGCTCGCGAGCGTCGAGGACGAGGCAGCTCTCGACGAGATCATCGCCGAGCTCAAGGACAGGTACGGCGAGCCGCCGCAGCCGGTGCTCAACCTCTTCGACGTGGCACGTCTGCGCACCGTCGCGCGCAAGGCGGGCATCAGCGATATCGGTGTGCAGGGCAAGTACGTGCGCTTCGGGCCGGTCACCGAGCTGCGCGAATCGCAGGAGCTGCGCCTCGAGCGGCTCTTCCCGGGCACCCTCGTCAAGAGTGCACAGGAGCGCCTGCTCGTGCCCACGCCCATGACGAAGCCCGTCGGCGGCAAGCCGCTGCGTGACGAGGCGATCCTGCAGTGGGCCACGCAGCTCGTTCAGGCGGTGCTGCTCGACGACATCGCGGCCGCCGCTGCGGCGCAGGAACTGTCCCGAGGAGGACGCCGATGAGTGCCGACATGAACGCCGGATCGATCGGCCTCGTCGTCGTCAGCCCACGCGTGCCGGCCGGGCTCATGACACGTGACGCTTGGAGCCGCATCGAGTCCGCGGGCCTCGTCCTCGGGCGTGACGCGGAGGAGCCGCTTGTCGAGGCCGTCACCGAGGCGGGCCTCGAGGTCGAACTCGTCGCAGACGTCACGGCGCCCGATCTGGCACGGCGCCTCGTCGACGTGGCCGACGAGCAGGACGTCGTATGGCTCGGATCGTCGGACGCCGACCCAGGGCTCACCGACGCGCTCGCCGGTGAGCTGACGCGCCTCGACTCGCCGCCGCCCGTCGAGGTCGTCGTCGGGTCGTGGGACGCTCCCGGCGCGCGGCTGCTCGACGCCGTTGCCGTCATGGACACGCTCCGCTCGCCGGGCGGGTGCCCGTGGGACGCGAAGCAGACGCACGCGAGCCTCGCGCCGTACCTCGTCGAGGAGGCCTTCGAGGTCGTCGAGGCGATCGGCGAGCAGGACAGTTCACACCTCGAGGAGGAGCTCGGTGACGTGCTCCTCCAAGTGCTCTTCCACGCGCGCGTTGCGTCCGAGCGCGCCGATGACGGCTTCGACATCGACGCCGTCGCGGGGCGCCTGGTGGACAAGCTCGTCCGCCGCCACCCGCACGTGTTCGCCGACGGCGCCGCGTCCTCGCCCGAGGAAGTCGAAGCGGAGTGGGCCCGCATCAAGGCCGACGAGAAGCCCGAGCGCGACTCCGACGACCCCTTGGCTGGTGTCCCGACCGGGTTGCCGCCGCTCGAGCGCGCCACGAAGTACGTGTCCCGCCTGACGAAGGCCGGCCACGGCGATCTCGTCGCGGACGTGACGAGCGGCGACTCCCTCGGTCCGGCACTGCTCGACCTCGTCGTTCAGGCTCGCGAACTCGGCGTCGATCCGAGCGTGGCCCTGGCCACGGCGTTGAGCGATCTCGACGCCCGTGTGTGCGCTCGACGCAGCGATCCGTCCACATGAGCTTCACCACGGCATTGCTACCGGCCAGTTCCTGCTCGGTTCGTTAGGCTCGGAGGTGAGCGGCCATCGCGTCGCACACAGCCTGCGGTCGAACGACGTGACCGTTCCCCTCACTGCATCGGAGAGATTCTGTGGCAACCATTGAAAGCATCGGCGCATTCGAGATTCTCGACTCGCGCGGCAACCCGACAGTGAGCACGGTCGTCGTGCTCGACGACGGCTCCGTCGGTGAGGCGGCCGTTCCCTCGGGCGCTTCCACCGGTCAGTTCGAGGCCGTCGAGCGTCGTGACGGCGACAAGGGCCGCTACCTCGGCAAGGGTGTCCAGGACGCGGTCAACTCGGTCATGGAGGAGATCCAGCCCGAGCTCCTCGGCACCGAGGCCGACGACCAGCGCCTCATTGACGCCGAGATGATCGCTCTCGACGGCACGGACAACAAGGGCAAGCTCGGCGCGAACGCCATCCTCGGCGTCTCGCTCGCCGTGGCCCGCGCGGCCTCCCAGTCGGCAGGCCTGTCGCTCTACCGCTACGTCGGTGGCCCGAACGCCCACGTCCTGCCGGTTCCGATGATGAACATCCTCAACGGTGGTTCGCACGCCGACACGAACGTCGACATCCAGGAGTTCATGATCGCCCCGATCGGCGCCGAGTCGTTCAGCGAGGCGCTGCGCATGGGCACCGAGGTCTACCACGCGCTCAAGGCCGTGCTCCACGACAAGAAGCTCAGCACCGGCCTGGGCGACGAGGGCGGCTTCGCTCCGGACCTCGACTCCAACCGCGCAGCGCTCGACCTCATCGTCGACGCCATCAAGAAGGCCGGCTACGTCCCGGGCAAGGACGTTGCGCTCGCGCTCGACGTCGCCGCGTCCGAGTTCTGCGAGAAGGGCAAGTACACCTTCGAGAAGAAGAAGCGCGACGCCAAGTGGATGACGGACTACTACGCCGACCTCGTGAAGTCCTACCCGCTCGTCTCCATCGAGGACCCGCTGGACGAGGAGGACTGGGAGGGCTGGGCCCACATCACCGAGACCCTCGGTGACAAGGTTCAGCTCGTCGGTGACGACCTCTTTGTCACGAACCCTGAGCGTCTCCAGCGCGGTATCGACACGAAGACCGGTAACGCGCTGCTCGTCAAGGTCAACCAGATCGGTTCGCTCACCGAGACGCTCGACGCCGTCACGCTCGCGCAGACGAACGGCTACCGCTGCATGATGTCGCACCGTTCCGGTGAGACGGAGGACACGACGATCGCAGACCTCGCCGTCGCCACGAACTGCGGCCAGATCAAGACGGGTGCGCCGGCTCGCTCCGAGCGCGTCGCGAAGTACAACCGTCTGCTGCGCATCGAGTGGGAACTCGACGACGCCGCGGTGTACGCCGGTCGCAGCGCCTTCCCGCGTTTCGCAGGTAACTGAGCGGTTTGAAGCCGAAGAAGTCCCGCCCCTCCCGTTCCGCCCCACGCGGTGGAACGGGAGGGGCGCGTCCTGCCCCGAACAGCCGCCCGGCACGCTCAGGGCGTGACCGTTCGCGCCCGAGCGGCTCGACGCGCCCCAGCCTGCGTCAGCAGTTCGATGCACCCATCGAGCGTCGGCGTCGGGCGAACCCGCGCACGGTCCGCCGTGCTCTTGCCCTGGGAGCGCTCTTCGCGCTCATGCTCGTCGTCCTGACGCCCACGCTGCGCAGCTACCTGCAGCAGCGCAGCGAGATCGCCGACCTGCGCCAGCAGAAGATCGATGGCCAGAAGCGGGTCGAGGCGCTCGAGGCGCAGAAGAAGCGCTGGGAGGATCCGGCGTACATCAAGAAGCAGGCGACGCAGCGCCTCGGCTACGCCATGCCGGGGCAGAAGGTGACGGTCTACGTCGACGACCGCAACAAGCCGCATGCGGTGACGAAGTCCACGGGCGTCGCGAACGCGACGACGTTGTCGAGTCACCCCTGGTACGGCCAGCTGTGGGGTTCGGTGAAGATGTCGTCCGACGAGAGTCAGCAGGGGAAGAAATGAGTGAGATCAGCTCGTCGGTGAGCGCCAGCGACACCGCGGCCATCGAGCGCCAGTTGGGGCGTGTGCCTCGCGGAACCGTCGAGGTCTCGGCGCGTTGTGCGTGCGGTTGCCCGACGGTGGTGCGCACCTTGCCGCGGCTGCCGGACGGAACCCCGTTCCCCACCTCCTTCTACGCCACGTGCCCGCGCCTGACCGGTGCCATCTCCACGCTCGAATCGCGGGGCGTCATGAAGGAGATGACCGACCGTCTTGCCGAGGACGAGGAACTTGCGGCCTCCTACCGCCGCGCGCACGAGGACTACCTGGCGCGCCGCGCCGAGCTCGGCGAGGTTCCCGAGATCGACGGCATCAGCGCTGGCGGTATGCCGACGCGCGTCAAGTGCCTCCACGTGCTCGTGGCGCACTCGCTCTCCGTCGGCCCCGGCATCAATCCGCTGGGTGACGAAGCCATCGCCTTGCTCGGCGACGACTGGTGGAAGAACGGCTGCTGCGGCGCAGTGCCCGCCGAAGAGGGGAAGTGACGATGCGCGTCGGTGCGATCGACTGCGGGACCAACTCGATCAGGCTTCTCGTCGCCGATCGTGACGGTGAGAACCTCACGTACCTCGCTCGCCGCACTGAGATCGTTCGCCTCGGCCAGGGTGTGGACGTGACCGGGCGTATCGCCGACGAAGCGATGGCGCGCACCCTGCTCGTCGCGCGTGAGTACGCCCAGATCTGCCGCGAGCACAACGTGGACGCCGTGCGCTTCGTCGCGACGTCGGCGTCGCGTGACGCCGAGAACGCCGGTGAGTTCGTCGACGGCGTTCGATCGGCGTTCGGTTCCTACGACGTCGTGCCCGAGGTCGTCTCGGGGCACGAGGAGGCGTCGCTCAGCTTCACCGGTGCCACGGGGCCGCTGCGCGCGCAAAACGCGGATGCGCCCTTCCTCGTCGTCGACCTCGGGGGCGGCTCGACGGAGCTGGTGCTCGGTA
This sequence comes from Dermacoccus sp. PAMC28757, assembly GCF_014302635.1. NCBI lineage: Bacteria > Bacillati > Actinomycetota > Actinomycetes > Micrococcales > Dermacoccaceae > Dermacoccus > Dermacoccus sp. PAMC28757. The sequence continues at coordinate 1,419,076 of NZ_CP060292.1, forward strand.
CCGACGACGTCGCGCAGTCGATCTCGCTCGACATCGGCTCGGTGCGCATGACGGAGCGCCATCTGCGTTCCGACCCACCGACTGCCGCAGAGATCGAATCGGCGATGGTCGACATCGACGCCGCGCTCGACGAGGCCGAGAAGATCGTCGACCTGTCTGCGGCGAAGACGTTGGTCGGCCTTGCCGGGTCGATCACGACCGTCACAGCCCACGCGCTGGGCCTGTCGTCGTACGACTCGTCGCGAATCCACGGAGCGGAACTCACGCTTGAGCAGGCGCTCGCCTCGTGTGACGCCCTGCTCGGCGCCGGCCGCGACGAGCGGGCGGCGTACGGATTCATGCACCCTGGGCGCGTCGACGTCATCGGAGCGGGAGCTCTCATCTGGCGAGCCGTGGTGCAACGCGTCGCTGCACGCGCGGGGCTCACCGAGGTGCGCATGAGCGAGACCGACATCCTCGACGGCATCGCCCTCAGCATCACGGCCTGAGCGCTCATTCCTCGCACGGAACGGGAACAACCGATTCGCAGCGTTCGTTGACGCAGTCAAACATCTCGACGGCTAACTGCCCGACAGCTCTGCCCGACGGCCGGTGAGCACCCTCTCGCTACGATGGGGTGCCCTCGTAGCCCAACGGCAGAGGCAGGCGACTTAAAATCGCTGTGTTGCGGGTTCGACTCCCGTCGAGGGCACCAACCATTTCGTCCCTGGAGGGCACATGGCCGGTAATCCGGTTTTCAGCAACTTCGACAAGAACCTGCGTTCTGGTCAGTACGCCGGCTTCGGCTCCCAGCAGCAGGGTGCCCAGCCGGGTTACGGCCAGCAGCAGTTCGGCCAGCAGCCGGGTTACGGCCAGCCGGGCTTCCAGCAGCGGCCCCACGGTCAGCAGCCGTTCGGTCAGCAGGGCTTCGATCAGCAGTACGCGCCGCAGGCGCCGATGCAGCAGAGCAGCGGCCGCAGCATGACGATGGACGACGTCGTCATGAAGTCGATCGCCCTCTTCGGTCTGCTCATCGTCGTGGCAGGTGGCTCGTGGGTGTTCGCCCAGCGCGCCATCGACTCGCAGCAGAACACCACCGTGCTCGGCCTCTGGGCCGGCGGCGCCATCGTCAGCCTCGTCCTGTCGCTCATCATCGCCTTCCGCAAGACGATCTCGGTGCCTCTGATCATCGCCTTCACCCTCGCTGAGGGTGTGTTCGTCGGTGCCGTCAGTGCGTTCTTCAACACGGCTTACCCGGGCGTCGTCGTCCAGGCCGTTCTCGCCACGCTGTGTGTGTTCGCCGGTGTGCTTCTCGGCTACAAGACGGGCCTCATCCGCGTCACGGCTCGAAGCCGCCGCATCTTCATGTACATGCTCATCGGTTACATGCTCTTTGCGCTCGTCAACTTCGTGCTCGTCCTGACGGGCCTGCAGGAAGGCTTCGGCATCGGCGGCTCGGGACCGCTCGGCATCGCGATCTCGATCTTCGCCGTGGCTCTCGCGTCGTACTCGCTGGCCATCGACTTCGACTCCATCTCGGACGGTGTGCGCGCCGGCGTCCCGGAGAAGACCTCCTGGCTGCTGGCCTACGGCCTGCTCGTCAGTGTCGTCTGGCTCTACATCGAGATGCTGCGCCTCCTGGCGCGTCTGCGTGACTGACACCCAGGCTGTGAACGACCCGTTCGAGGTGGAACTCGAGCGGGTCGTTCGGCGTTTGCGCGCCCTCAGACCCGGTGACGAGGCTGGGCAGCGCAGCTCTTGGCGGAGCTCGCTGGGCTCGCTTGTCCAACGCCTGGGCGATGCCCACGCAGATGCGGCGGGCATCGAGCGTCGTGAGGTCCCAGGCGCTGGGGGAGCCGACGTGGCCCCTGCCCTCCTCGCCGAGATGCTGCGCGCCGTCTCGTTCGACGCTGCGCAGGTCACGGACATCCACGGCTTCGCAGCGGAGCTGGCCGCCGTCCGACGCTCGCTCTGACGCGAGTCCCCGATCGGCGGGCTCTCGTGGGCTCGCGAGGGCAAGGGGACCGAGGGTCGACACGCTTATGCTGTGGCCCATACGGCGCTCGCCGTTCCCTTTTGGCACTCTCGAGGAGTAACCATGGCTTCGCGCCTCAGCCCGTACCTGCAGTTCCGTGACACCGCCCGTCAGGCGCTGGAGTTCTACCACGGCGTCCTCGGTGGAGACCTCACGCTCTCCACCTTCGGCGACATGGGCGTCGAGGGCCAGGAGGCGCACAAGATCATGCACGGCATGCTGACGACGACGGACGAGTTCGTCCTCATGGGCTCCGACACCCCTGAGCAGATGGAGTACACGCCGGGCGGCAACATCTCGATCAGCCTCACCGGCGACGACGCCGAGTCGTTGCGACGCTACTTCGCCGGCCTCTCCGAAGGTGGCGACGTGACGATGCCGCTCGCCGTCCAGATGTGGGGCGACGAGTTCGGCATGTTCACCGACAAGTTCGGCACCCGCTGGATGGTCAACATCGCCACGTCCGAGCACCGCGACCAGGCCTGAGCCTCACGTCACGAGAGAAGCGGCCGGCGCCCCATCGGGGACGCCGGCCGCTTCTGTCGGTATCAGAGCGATCAGTTGAGGCGCTCGTAGATGATGGCCATGCCCTGGCCGCCACCGACGCACATCGTCTCGAGACCGAACTGGCCGTCGCGGGCCTGCAGGCCGTTGAGCAGCGTCGTCGTGATGCGTGCACCCGTCGAACCGAAGGGGTGACCGAGCGCGATGGCGCCACCGTTGACGTTGAGCTTGTCGAGGTCCATGCCGAGGTCCTGGGCGCTCGGCAGAACCTGGGCGGCGAAGGCCTCGTTGATCTCGTAGAGGTCGATGTCACCGATGCTCATACCGGCGCGGTCGAGTGCCTGCTTGCTCGCCTCGACCGGGCCGAGGCCCATGATCTCGGGGGAGAGGCCGGAGACGCCCGTGGAGACGACGCGGGCGAGCGGCTTGAGGCCGAGCTGCTGTGCCTTGACGTCGCTCATGACGACGAGGGCGGCAGCACCGTCGTTGAGGGGGCAGCAGTTGCCCGCGGTGACGGTGCCGTTCTCGCGGAAGACGGGGTTGAGGCCCTGGAGCGCCTCGAGCGTGACGCCGGCGCGGGGGCCGTCGTCCGTGGAGACGACCGTGCCGTCCGCCAGCGTGACGGGCGCGATCTCCCGAGCGAAGAAACCGTCGGCGATGGCCTTCTCCGCACGGTTCTGCGAGCGGACGCCCCACTCGTCCTGCTCCGCGCGGGAGACACCGCGGTAGGTGGCGACGTTCTCGGCCGTCTGGCCCATGGCGATGTAGACATCGGGCAGGAGACCCTGCTCGCGCGGGTCGCTCCAGGTTGCGTTCGTCTTCGCGGTCTCCGCCGTGCGGGCCATGGCGTCGGCGAACTTGGGGTTGAGGTCGCTTGAGTCCGACTCACCAGCGCCGGAGAAGTTCGTGTACTGCGAGACGCACTCGACACCGGCTGAGATGAAGACATCGCCCTCACCGGCACGGATGGCGTGTGCGGCCATGCGGGTCGTCTGAACCGAGGAGGCGCAGAAGCGGTTCACCGTGGCGCCGGGAACGTGGTCCATTCCGGCGAGAACGGAGACGACGCGCGCCATGTTGTTGCCCTGGCGGCCCGACGGCTCGGCGCAGCCGAGGTAGAGGTCCTCGATGAGTGCTCGGTCCAGTTCGGGAACCTTGGCCAGAGCAGCCTCGACGACCTGCGTGGCCAGGTCGTCCGGGCGGACGTCCTTGAGGGAGCCCTTGAAGGCTCGTCCGATCGGGGTGCGTGCGGCAGAGACGATCACTGCTTCGGGCATGAAAACTGCTCCTTTGCATGGCGCCCCACAGGGCGCGCTGACGGGCATGCGCTGTCTCCGCGATTGTAGGCATTGGCACCGCCGTAGGCGCCCGAACGAGGTGGACGGACGGTGCCGCGAGGGGTTGTGCCGACCCGATTTGCAGAGACGCGGCTCGGTCGCCTAATGTTTACGGAGTCAGCCCGGAAGGGCATCGCGGCAGGAGCCGCTCACACTGACTGTTCTGGTTGGTGGTTGAGCTGGTGGGTCGGGTGCTTGGGTTTGATGGATTTGTCTGGAGCCAAGTGCGCGAGATGAAGATCCTCACTGGTCACGGTTGTGGCGGTGGCGGGTTGGATTTGACGCCCAAGAGCCGGATGGATTAAGTTAGAGAAGTTGCCCCGGAAACGGGCCGCCACACAGTGTGTGGGGCTTGTTGATGGTGTGTGATGGTGTTTTGAGAACTCAACAGCGTGCCGATGTGATCATCGCCAAACAACAATATTTGCTGGCCTTATGGCTGGTGTTGTTCTGGCTGATGTTTGATGGATGGATACAAGACACACGATCACCTTTTTGTGGGTGGTGGTGTGGTGTCACCGTTTGATTTCGGCTGGGATACAGATTTTTTTTGACGGAGAGTTTGATCCTGGCTCAGGACGAACGCTGGCGGCGTGCTTAACACATGCAAGTCGAACGATGAAGCGCCAGCTTGCTGGTGTGGATTAGTGGCGAACGGGTGAGTAACACGTGAGTAACCTGCCCCCTACTCTGGGATAAGCCTGGGAAACTGGGTCTAATACTGGATATGACCAATCACTGCATGGTGTGTTGGTGGAAAGATTTTTTGGTGGGGGATGGACTCGCGGCCTATCAGCTTGTTGGTGGGGTAATGGCCTACCAAGGCGACGACGGGTAGCCGGCCTGAGAGGGCGACCGGCCACACTGGGACTGAGACACGGCCCAGACTCCTACGGGAGGCAGCAGTGGGGAATATTGCACAATGGGCGAAAGCCTGATGCAGCGACGCCGCGTGAGGGATGACGGCCTTCGGGTTGTAAACCTCTTTCACCAGGGACGAAGCTAACGTGACGGTACCTGGAGAAGAAGCACCGGCTAACTACGTGCCAGCAGCCGCGGTAATACGTAGGGTGCGAGCGTTGTCCGGAATTATTGGGCGTAAAGAGCTTGTAGGCGGTTTGTCGCGTCTGCTGTGAAAGACCGGGGCTTAACTCCGGTTCTGCAGTGGGTACGGGCAGACTAGAGTATGGTAGGGGAGACTGGAATTCCTGGTGTAGCGGTGAAATGCGCAGATATCAGGAGGAACACCGATGGCGAAGGCAGGTCTCTGGGCCATTACTGACGCTGAGAAGCGAAAGCATGGGGAGCGAACAGGATTAGATACCCTGGTAGTCCATGCCGTAAACGTTGGGCGCTAGGTGTGGGGCTCATTCCACGAGTTCCGTGCCGCAGCTAACGCATTAAGCGCCCCGCCTGGGGAGTACGGCCGCAAGGCTAAAACTCAAAGGAATTGACGGGGGCCCGCACAAGCGGCGGAGCATGCGGATTAATTCGATGCAACGCGAAGAACCTTACCAAGGCTTGACATACACCGGAATCATGCAGAGATGTGTGCGTCTTCGGACTGGTGTACAGGTGGTGCATGGTTGTCGTCAGCTCGTGTCGTGAGATGTTGGGTTAAGTCCCGCAACGAGCGCAACCCTCGTTCCATGTTGCCAGCACGTGATGGTGGGGACTCATGGGAGACTGCCGGGGTCAACTCGGAGGAAGGTGGGGATGACGTCAAATCATCATGCCCCTTATGTCTTGGGCTTCACGCATGCTACAATGGCCGGTACAGAGGGTTGCGAAACTGTGAGGTGGAGCTAATCCCAAAAAACCGGTCTCAGTTCGGATTGGGGTCTGCAACTCGACCCCATGAAGTCGGAGTCGCTAGTAATCGCAGATCAGCAACGCTGCGGTGAATACGTTCCCGGGCCTTGTACACACCGCCCGTCAAGTCACGAAAGTTGGTAACACCCGAAGCCGGTGGCCTAACCCTTGTGGGGGGAGCCGTCGAAGGTGGGACTGGCGATTGGGACTAAGTCGTAACAAGGTAGCCGTACCGGAAGGTGCGGCTGGATCACCTCCTTTCTAAGGAGCACATGAGCTCTTGCATCACCGCGTGTGTGATGGGAGTGTGCTGGGTGGAACGATGATCATGGTGCACGTACTGCTCGCTCGAGCAAGCTCAAGTACGACACATGCAACGAGGACTCCTTCGCGGGAGTGATCGCTGTGAGTGTGGGGAACGGGCTGGCCGAGGTGGGGTGGTGGGTGTGATTGGCGCGTTGTTGGGTTCTCAGGACATGCATCATGCGTGTTCTGGGGTTTGGCTGGCACTGACAGCCCGGCCACGAACGATCGGATCTGTAGGGACCAGGATTGGTTGCTGCGGGTGTGGTTGTGGTGGGTTGGTTGGTGTGTGGCGTGTTGTTTGAGAATTACACAGTGGACGCGAGCATCTAGTATCTGTGATCTTTAAGTTTTTAAGGGCACACGGTGGATGCCTTGGCACCAGGAACCGATGAAGGACGTTGTAATCTGCGATATGCCTCGGGGAGTCGATAAACAGGCTGTGATCCGGGGATTTCCGAATGGGGAAACCCGACCAGAATCATGTCTGGTCACCTGCACCTGAACACATAGGGTGTTGGGAGGGAACGTGGGGAATTGAAACATCTCAGTACCCACAGGAAGAGAAAACAAGAGTGATTCCGTGAGTAGTGGCGAGCGAAAGCGGATGAGGCTAAACCATGATCGTGTGAGACCTGTCAGGGGTTGCGGTTGTGGGGTTGTGGGACAGTGCTGACCTTGTCTGACAGCAGGGTGCGCAGTAAGAAACCAGTTGTGTAGTCGAACAGTTTTGAATGGCTGGGCGTAGAGGGTGCGACTCCCGTAGACGAAACATAGCTGGCTGTGTTGTGCTGTTTCCCAAGTAGCACGGGGCCCGTGAAATCTCGTGTGAATCTGGCAGGACCACCTGCTAAGCCTAAATATTCCCTGGTGACCGATAGCGGACTAGTACCGTGAGGGAAAGGTGAAAAGAACCCCGGGAGGGGAGTGAAATAGATCCTGAAACCGTGTGCTTACAATCCGTCGGAGCCTCTGTGTGGGGTGACGGCGTGCCTTTTGAAGAATGAGCCTGCGAGTTAGTGCTCAGTGGCGAGGTTAACCCGTGTGGGGTAGCCGTAGCGAAAGCGAGTCCGAACAGGGCGTTTGAGTCGCTGGGTCTAGACCCGAAGCGGAGTGATCTACCCATGGCCAGGTTGAAGCGCCGGTAAGACGGCGTGGAGGACCGAACCCACTTAGGTTGAAAACTGAGGGGATGAGCTGTGGGTAGGGGTGAAAGGCCAATCAAACTCCGTGATAGCTGGTTCTCCCCGAAATGCATTTAGGTGCAGCGTCGCGTGTTTCTTGCCGGAGGTAGAGCTACTGGATGGCTGATGGGCCCCACCGGGTTACTGACGTCAACCAAACTCCGAATGCCGGTAAGTGAGAGCGTGGCAGTGAGACTGCGGGGGATAAGCTTCGTAGTCGAGAGGGAAACAGCCCAGATCATCAGCTAAGGTCCCTAAGCGTGTGCTAAGTGGGAAAGGATGTGGAGTTGCTGTGACAACCAGGAGGTTGGCTTAGAAGCAGCCACCCTTTAAAGAGTGCGTAATAGCTCACTGGTCAAGTGATTCTGCGCCGACAATGTAGCGGGGCTCAAGCACATCACCGAAGCTGTGGCAATGACACACATACCCTTAACGGGGGTGTTGTTGGGTAGGGGAGCGTCGTGTGGCGAGTGAAGCGGCCGAGTGATCGAGTCGTGGATGCTACACGAGTGAGAATGCAGGCATGAGTAGCGAATGACGGGTGAGAAACCCGTCCGCCGAATAACCAAGGGTTCCAGGGTCAAGCTAATCTGCCCTGGGTAAGTCGGGACCTAAGGCGAGGCCGACAGGCGTAGTCGATGGACATCCGGTTGATATTCCGGAACCGGCGAAGAACCGCCCATACTGAACCACGGGATGCTAACCACCCGAACCATGAACGCCGAGCCTTCGGGCTCATTGTTCATGGGGAGCGTGGGACCCGATCGTGTAGTAGGTAAGCGATGGAGTGACGCAGGAAGGTAGCCTCCGCGGGGCGATGGTTGTCCCCGTTCAAGCATGTAGGCCGAACGTCTAGGCAAATCCGGACGTCGTATTGGCTGAGATGTGATGGTGACCACGTATGTGGGAAGTAGGGTGATCCTATGCTGTCGAGAAAAACTTCTAGCGAGGTTCGAGCCGCCCGTACCCCAAACCGACTCAGGTGGTTAGGTAGAGAATACTAAGGCGATCGAGTGAATCGTGGTTAAGGAATTCGGCAAAATGCCCCCGTAACTTCGGGAGAAGGGGGGCCCAAGCCTTGAAGCACTTGCGTGCTAGGGGTGAGGGTCGCAGAGACCAGGGAGAAGCGACTGTTTACTAAAAACACAGGTCCGTGCGAAGAAGTAATTCGATGTATACGGACTGACGCCTGCCCGGTGCTGGAAGGTTAAGAGGACTGGTTAGTCACTTTGTGTGGCGAAGCTGAGAATTTAAGCCCCAGTAAACGGCGGTGGTAACTATAACCATCCTAAGGTAGCGAAATTCCTTGTCGGGTAAGTTCCGACCTGCACGAATGGCGTAACGACTTCTCCACTGTCTCAACCACGAACTCGGCGAAATTGCAGTACGAGTAAAGATGCTCGTTACGCGCAGCAGGACGGAAAGACCCCGGGACCTTTACTACAGTTTGGTATTGGTGTTCGGTACGGCTTGTGTAGGATAGGTGGGAGACTGTGAAGCATTGGCGCCAGCTGGTGTGGAGTCATTGTTGAAATACCACTCTGGTCGTATTGAGCTCCTAACTTCGGTCCGTGATCCGGATCAGGGACAGTGCCTGATGGGTAGTTTAACTGGGGCGGTTGCCTCCCAAAGGGTAACGGAGGCGCCCAAAGGTTCCCTCAGCCTGGTTGGCAATCAGGTTTTGAGTGTAAGTGCACAAGGGAGCTTGACTGTGAGACAGACATGTCGAGCAGGCACGAAAGTGGGGACTAGTGACCCGACGGTGGCTTGTGGAAGCGCCGTCGCTCAACGGATAAAAGGTACCCCGGGGATAACAGGCTGATCTTGCCCAAGAGCTCATATCGACGGCATGGTTTGGCACCTCGATGTCGGCTCGTCGCATCCTGGGGCTGGAGTAGGTCCCAAGGGTTGGGCTGTTCGCCCATTAAAGCGGTACGCGAGCTGGGTTTAGAACGTCGTGAGACAGTTCGGTCCCTATCCGCTGTGCGCGTAGGAAACTTGAGAAGACCTGTCCCTAGTACGAGAGGACCGGGATGGACGAACCTCTGGTGTGTCAGTTGTTCTGCCAAGGGCACGGCTGATTGGCTACGTTCGGAAGTGATAACCGCTGAAAGCATCTAAGCGGGAAGCACGCTTCAAGATAAGGTTTCCATGACACTACGGTGTTGAGAGGTTCCCTAGAGACGATGGGGTTGATAGGCCGGATGTGGAAGCTCAGTAATGAGTGAAGCTGACCGGTACTAATAAACCGACAACTTAAAACATCACCAATTGTTCTGGTGCTCGCGTCCCTGTGTAATTCTGAAACAACAACCACATCTAGTCAGATGAGTTGGTTAGTTTCATAGTGTTACGGTGGTTATAGCGAAGTGGGAAACGCCCGGTCACATTCCGAACCCGGAAGCTAAGCCCTTCAGCGCCGATGGTACTGCACTCGCCAGGGTGTGGGAGAGTAGGACACCGCCGGACTCCTTCAAAAAGAGAAGGGGGGTTCTCGAACGATCTGAACGTGTCACGCGTGTGGCGGCCTTGTAGCCCAACGGCTCGGCCCACACCGACAACGGTTCAGGTTCGAGAACCCCCTTTTTCGCATACCCAAAACAATTCCTGCGACGCGTCTGGGACCGTCTCAGGCTTCTTGCATTGTGCGGCGGCTACCCTCACACGTGTGGCTGTGAAGCAGGGGGACAAGAGCAGCGTCAGATCCCGACGCGGTTGGCGCGACGAGGGTTGGCGGGACGAGGTTGCGACCTGGGCCGGCCGGCTGCTTCTCGTTGCCGCGCTCGTGTCCCTCGTGGCGATCCTGGTTCGCCGCAACACATTCCTCAACGTCGTCATGGACGTTCTCGGCTGGTTCGACATCCCCAGTGAGCCGTCACTCTTCGTGGTCTGCATGACACTCGTGCTCTCCGGTGGAGTACGACGTCGCTTCCGAGCCGCTCACACGGCGCTCGTGTTCATCATGGGCCTCGCCGTCTTCGACTCCGTCATGCGGATCTTCTTCCGCACAGAGTCGCTTCTCATGCTCGATCGGCTCCACGTTCACGGGGCCTATCGAGATTGGGCACGCTTCCAGGCATCGCCGATCGTCTCCAGCGTCACGCTGGCCATCTCGGTTGCGAGCTTCGCCCTCGTCTTGGCTTCTCGACGTGCGTTCAAGACTCGTCTCAGCGAAGGCGCGAAGCGGGCCTCTCTCGTCGCCCTGCTCAGTGGGTGGGCCTTCTCCGTTCTCGTGACGGTGGCACTCACGCTGTTCTTCCCTCGCAGCCTCGACACCGTGGGGCAACGAGTCGTGTGGGGAATCCGGAGTGCTTTCGGTGTTCGGACTCCTCCTGATACTCCGGGATTCGCCGGCCACCACGGTCATCAGTGGGTCTTCGGTATCGGCAGCGTCTTGTCCACGCTCGCGTTGTTGTTCGCCGTGCTCGTGCTGTGGCGCTCCGGGCGTGTGCGTGGCCTGACGGACGCGGACGACGAATTGCGTCTGCGTGCTCTGCTTCTCGAACACGGCGAGGACGACTCGCTCGGTTACTTCGCCACGCGTCGTGACAAGTCCGCGCTCTTCGCACCAGACGGGCGAGCCGCGCTGACGTTCCGCAACGAGGGAAGCGTCAGCGTTGCATCGGCCGACCCCGTGGGGCGACGCGAATCCTGGAACGGCGCGATCGAAGGCTGGCTGGAGCAGTGTGCTGAGCACGGGCTCTACCCGGCCGTCCTGTCGGCGAGCGCTTACGGCGCGCAGGCGTACGTCGACGCGGGTCTCAAGGCGTGGTCCTTGGGCGATGAGGCAATCATCGACGTCGACGCATTTACCCTTCAGGGGCGCACGATGCGTCCCGTGCGCCAGGCGGTCACCCGCGTCGAACGCGCCGGTTACTCGACACACGTGCGCCGGCACGAAGAGCTGTCCGGCCAGGAGCTCGATGAGATCTCGCGGCTGGCGGACGCCTGGCGCGGCAACGAGACCGAGCGTGGGTTCTCCATGGCGCTCAACCGTCTCGGCGATCGCGCTGACGGACGCTGCGTCGTCATCACGGCTCACGACGAGAGCGGGGCCGTTCGCGGGTTCCTGTCCTTCGTGCCGTGGGGTGCGCGTGGACTGTCCCTCGACGTCATGCGCCGTGACCGGGCCGCAGAGAACGGGCTCAACGAGTACATGGTCGCCCACCTCGTCGAAGCCGCGCCGGCGCTGGGCGTCCGGCGTATCTCGCTCAACTTCGCGGTTTTCCGCAACGTCTTCGCCGATGCCGATGAGGTCGGTGCCGGTCCCGTGACACGACTGAGCGACAAGGCGCTGTCGTTCGCGTCTCGCTTCTGGCAGCTCGAGACGCTCTACCGCTCGAACGACAAGTACCGCCCCGAGTGGGTGCCGCGTTATCTCTGTTACGACCCCGAGCTGACGGTGCCGCGCGCCGCCCTGGCCATGGGCGTGGCGGAGGGCTTCGTGCCCCTTCTCGGTCCGCGCCTGCTCGTGGGGCCGAAGCCGGCCGACCACCAGCCGCCGCGCCCGGAGGCCGACTTCGTCGAGCGGGTTCAGGCGCTCGAGGCCGAGAGCCTCACCCCGCGCGTTCCCGAGCCGCGGCGCAGTGAGCAGCAGCGCGTCCGGCGCGCGAAGCTGACGCAGATGGCCGAAGCCGGCGTGGAGGCCTACCCGCCCCGCGTTCCGCGGACGACGACCGTTGCCGACGTCGTGGCGCGCCACCCCGATCTGGCGCCCGACGCCGCAACGGGGGAGCGAGTCTCCGTCACGGGCCGAGTGCGCGCTCTGCGCGACCTCGGTGGGGTGAGCTTCGTCGTGCTCGAGGAGAACGGCGTTCGCCTTCAGGCGATGGCCACACGGGACGGCACCCCGGAGCCTGCCTTCGGCCGTTGGGGCCACTGGATCGATCTCGGCGACATCATTAGCGTCAGCGGCGAGGTGGTGACCTCGAAGCGCGGCGAGTTGTCGGTTCTCGTGGACTCGTGGCAGATGGCGGCCAAATGCCTCAGCCCGGTACCCGATCTGCACTCCGGCTTCCGCGACCCTGACGCTCGCGTGCGTCAGCGCTCGCTCGACCTCATCGTCAACGCCGACTCCATGGAGATGCTGCAAGCACGCTCACGTGGGGTGCGCGCGTTCCGTGACGCGTTCGACGACCTGGGCTACACCGAGGTGGAGACCCCGATGCTCCAGGCCGTGCACGGCGGAGCGTCCGCGCGGCCGTTCAAGACACACATCAACGCCTACGGCATGGATCTGTTCCTGCGCATCGCGCCGGAGCTCTATCTCAAGCGCCTCGCGGTCGGTGGCATGCAGAAGGTCTTCGAACTGAACCGAAACTTCCGCAACGAGGGCGCCGACGCGACGCACAACCCCGAGTTCACCTCGCTCGAGGCCTACGACGCGTACGGCGATTACACAACGATGCGTCACCTGACGCGCGAGGTCCTGCTCGCAGTGGCACGCGCGGTGCACGGTGAGGAGATCGCGCTGCGACCGATGTCGGACGGCAGCGTGGAGCGTGTCGATCTTTCTGGACCGTGGCCTGCCGTGCCCGTCCACGAGGCGGTGTCGAAGGCCTGCGGCGTGACGCTCACGTCCGCGTCGACAGGTGAGGAAGTCGCTGCGGTGTGCGAAGCCCACGGCATCGATGCTCCGCGGGAGAAGAGCGCCGGCGAACTCGTCGTCGAGCTGTACGACGAACTCGTCGAGGCACGAACGACCTTCCCGACGTTCTACACCGACTTTCCCGTCGAGACGTCGCCGCTCACGCGGGAGCACCGTGACGATCCGCGCCTCTCGGAACGCTGGGACCTCGTGGCCTTCGGCGCCGAGATCGGTACGGCGTACACCGAGCTGGTCGATCCGGTCGAGCAGCGTCGTCGCCTCACCGAGCAGTCGCTCAAGGCGGCGGCCGGTGACGTCGAGGCGATGTCGCTCGACGAGTCGTTCCTCGGCGCGCTCGAGTACGCGATGCCGCCCACGGGTGGCCTCGGCATCGGCGTCGACCGCACGATCATGATGCTGCTCGGGGCTCCGATCCGCGCCACGCTCGCGTTCCCGTTCGTCCGTCCGCAGGGCTGAGTGGACCCTCCTCCTCGGCGAAGGGAACCTGCTCTCCTCTCGACTGAGCTATGAGGTGGATGAGAATTCCTTGAGCTCTTTTCACCCATTGATGACCTATGAGCGGCAAGATCAGTGGGTGAGTGCGCGAACGAACGCGTCGCGCAAAGGGATTCAAGGGGAACCATGAAGAAGTCTCTCAGCGCAGCAGCCGCAGCCTTCGGTGGCTCTTCACAGATGAGGGTGTAGTTGGGGTCTGAATCCCCCGGCTTCCAGGAGTGCTCGGGCGATGTAGTGGGTGAGGTTGCGGAAGCCGAGGGCGAGCCCGCGTAGGTGCTCAAGGCGTCCGTTCACGGCTTCGGTGGGTCCGTTGCTGGTGCGCGGCCGGTCGAAGTAGGCCAGGACGTCACAGACGCGTCTGGCCAGGGTGCGGCCCAGCTTGCGCAGCTCGACCAACGCCGTGGGCACACCATCGGCGAGGGCGTCGATCACGGAGCTCATCTCGACGCGGCCGACGCTCCGGTCGTGGTGACGGTAGGCGGAGATCATGCGCTGATAGATCCCCCAGGTGCACTCGACCTGGATGTGGCGTTCGTCGGCGAAGAGCGACTCGAGGCGCTCGTGTTGGCGGCCGGTGACCAGGTCGGCACCGGTGTGCAGAGTCCGCCGCGCGGTGTAGAGCGGGTCGCCCTTGCGTCCGCGGTGTCCGTGGAGCTCTTGCTGGACCCGGCGGCGGCAATCGTCGAGGGCGTCGCCGGCCAGGCGGACCACGTGGAAGGGGTCCATCACGCAGACGGCGTCCGGCAGCTCTTCGGTGGTGGCGGTCTTGAACCCGAAGAAGCCATCCATCGCGACGACCTCGATACCCCTCCGCCAGGCTTGGTCCCGCTCGGCGAGCCAGTCCTGGAACGCCTTCTTCGAACGGCCATCGAGCATCGCCAGCAGGCGGGAGGGGCCGGTGCCGTCGCGCACCGGGGTGAGGTCGATGATCACAGTGACGTACTTGTCGCCCTTCCTCGTGTGCCGCCAGACATGCTCGTCGACCCCGACCACGCGGACGCCGTCCAAGCGGGACGGGTTATCGATCAGCAGGCGTTGACCTTCGGCCAGAACAGCGTCGTTGGCGGTATTCCACGACACCGCGAGTCCTTCGGCGACGCGGGCCATGGACAGGTGCTGGACCACGATCGCGACCAGGCCCCAACGCAGCCCGGCGCGGGAGATCTTCGCCCGCGGCTCGGCCGCGGCGGTGGTGTCCTGACGCCACACGTGAGCGCACTCGGCACACCGGTACCGGCGCACGGTGACCAGCAAGGTCGTGGGGCGCCACCCGAACGGCTCGTGCGCCAGCTCCCGGGTCACGGTGTCCCGGGATACCCCTCGGCAGCCACACCGGCGGCACCAGTCGTCCGGTTCGACGACCCGGCAGGCCAGCACCGCACGATCCGGCTCGAGAAGTTGCCCGGTGATCTCCAGGCCAAGGTCGTCAACGCGCGTGAAGGTGGTCAGGTCAGGGCACGTGAAGGTAGCGTCAGGCAACGTCGAGGTCTTTCGGATGGCTGCGTGTAGGAACCTCCATCTTCGGAAGACCTCGACACCTACCTCCGGACCGACGCGCCAGCGCCGACTACACCCTCATCTGTGAAGAGCCCCTTCGGTCTCGTCAGCATCGGCCTTGCACCTGCAGGTGCGAGCGCCCGGCAGGCCTCGTCCAAGGCGCCGACGTCCGGCGCGTCGTCGAGCTACACGCCACCGCCGGTGTCATGGGGAGCATGCAAGGCGCCGAGTCTCGTCAAGGCGGGTGCCCAGTGCGGCTACGTCACGGTTCCCCTCGACTACGCGAAGCCGAAGGGCGCGAAGATCAAGCTCGCCGTGTCCCGTATCAAGCACAAGACGCCCGACGCGAAGAAGCAGGGCATCATGCTCGTCAACCCGGGTGGCCCCGGCGGTTCCGGCCTGACGTTGGCACGCCTGGGTCAGTGGGTGCCGAACGGAGGCGGCGACCCTTACGACTGGATCGGATTCGACCCGCGAGGCGTCGGCGACAGCCTCCCGAGCCTCGCGTGCGACGGTAACTACTTCGGCTACAACCGCCCCGACTACCGCGTGACGAAGGCCGGCACGGAACGTCAGTGGCTACACAAGACCGCGGGCTACTCGAAGGCCTGCTCGAAGGCGGACGGCGCACGTCTGTTGCCGCACATGAAGACCGTCGACAACGTGCGTGACATGGACGCGATCCGCAAGGCCCTCGGTGAGAAGCAGATCAACTTCTACGGTTTCAGCTACGGCTCCTACCTCGGCCAGGTCTACGCGACGATGTATCCCAAGCAAACGCGCCGCATGGTGCTCGACGGCGTCGTCAACCCCAAGGACGTCTGGTACGACGCGAACCTCAACCAGGACGTCGCGTTCGACGCGAACATGGACACCTTCTTCGACTGGGTCGCCAAGAACGACGCCACCTACCACCTGGGTAAGAGCGGCAAGGCGATCAAGAATCGCTGGTACGCGATGCTCGACAAGCTCGCGAAAACGCCGGCCGACGGCAAGATCGGACCGAACGAGTGGACGGATGCCTTCCTCAACGCCGGTTACTACGTGTTCGGCTGGGAAGGTGACGCCGAGGCACTCGTCGCGGCGTTCAAGGGCGACTTCGGCCCGGTCACCGACCTCTACGACGAGGCGAACGGCTCCGGCCCGGGTTCGGACAACGGGTATGCGGTCTACCTCGGCACGCAGTGCTCGGATGTTGCCTGGCCCACGTCGTGGAACAAGTGGAAGGCCGACAACACGCGCGTCGCCAAGAAGGCGCCGTTCGAGACGTGGGCCAATGCGATGTTCAACCTTCCGTGCATGAGCTGGCCGGTGAAGGCGAGCAACCGCCAGGCGCCCCGCGTCGACGGTTCGAAGGTCGGGCCCATCCTGCTCATCTCGGAGACGAAGGACGGCGCGACGCCGTACGGCGGTGCGCTCGAGGTGCGTAAGCGCTTCCCGAAGAGCTCGCTCATCGAGGGCGTCGGCGGCACGACGCACTCGGGTTCGCTGAGCGGTATCGCGTGCACGGACGACAAGATCGCCACCTACCTGCTGTCCGGCAAGACGCCGCAGCGCACTCGCGGGCAGGGGCACTCGGACGTGAAGTGCGAGCCGGTGCCGCAGCCGGCGCCGGGCCCGGCGAACGCGCTGACGGAGTCGGCGTCCGACTCGGGGCGCGGCCACGGTCACGGCAAGGGCCACGGCAAGAAGCGTCACGGCATGCCGCAGGATCTGCGCGCCCAGTTGCAGCAGGCCGCTTCGTCGACCCGCTGACGGACTGACCCTTTGAACGCCCGAGCGGCCGGCACCCCCAGGGTTGCCGGCCGCTCGGGCGTTTCGCCGTGCGCGTCGATCAGTGACGCAGAGCCTTGCGGGCCAGTGCGTTACCGATGAACTGCGCGATCTGCACGAACACGATGATGATGACGACGGCTGCCCACGTCACGGCCCACTGGTAGCGCTGGTAGCCGTACGCCAGCGCGAAGTTGCCGAGACCGCCGCCGCCCATCGCGCCGACGACCGCGGTCATGTCGATGACGGCGACGAGCGCGAAGGTGTACCCGAGGATGAGCGGCGCGAGCGCCTCGGGGATGAGAACGGTGCGGATGATCCGCCACGGGCTCGCGCCCATCGCCTGAGCCGCCTCGATGACGCCCGGGTCGACACTCACGAGGTTCTGTTCGACGATGCGACTGATGCCGAACGTTGCGGCGAGCGTCAGCGGGAAGATCATCGACGCGGTACCGATCGTCGAGCCGGTGACCTTCAGCGTCAGCGGACCGAGCGCGGCCGCGAAGATGATGAACGGGATCGGCCGGATGATATTGACGAGCACGTTGAGGATCGTGTGAACCGTCGGGTTGGCCATGATGCCGCCGCGGCGCGTCGTGTTGAGCAGCACGCCGAGCACGAGCCCGAACAGACCGCCGAGGATGATGGTGGCGCTGACCATGAGGAGGGTCTGCCCGACCGACTCCCACAGCACGGGGCGCAGTGCGCTCCAGTCCGTGTCCGCAGTGATGACCTTCATGCCGTGGCCTCCTCGAGTTCGTGGACGGTGGCGACCTGGGCGAGGTCGGTCAGCACCTGCGTGACGGTGACGTCGTCACCGCGCAGGGCCAGGGTCAACGTCGTGAGGTTCGCTTCCTTGAGGGGCGTGAGGCCACCGTGGACGATCTCCGGTTCGACACCGCGGGCGCCGGTGGAGGCGAGAACCCTTCCGAATCCAGCGGAGTCGTGGACGGTTGCCGTGACGAGGCGTCCGCTCACCCTCTCGCGCAGCCGCGCGATCTCGCGGGCGTCGGGCACGTTGCGCAGCGTCGCGTCGACGAGCCGCCGCGTGGCTGACGATGTCGGTGCGCCGAGCACCTGCTCGGTCGGCCCGGACTCGACGAGGCGGCCGTGTTCGAGGACCACGACGTCGTCGGCCAGTTCACGCACGACGTCCATCTCGTGCGTGATGACGACGATCGTCACGCCGAGCTCATCGTTGACGCGGCGCAGGAGGGCCAGGACGTCCTTCGTCGTGTCGGGGTCGAGGGCGGAGGTCGACTCGTCGGCGAGCAGGATCTCCGGGTTCGTGGCGAGGGCGCGGGCGATGCCGACGCGCTGCTTCTGGCCGCCGGACAGCTCGTCAGGATAGGCCCAGGCCTTCTCCGTCAGACCGACGAAGTGGAGCAGTTCGGTGACTCGCGCCTCCTGCTTGTCCTTGTCCCAACCGGCGACCTCGAGCGGATAGGCGACGTTGGCGTACACCGTGCGCGAGCGGATGAGATTGAACTGCTGGAACACCATGCCGATGCGGGCCCGCAGAGCTCGGATCTGCTTTGCTCCCAGACCCGCCAGATCGACGCCGTCGATCTCGACGGAGCCGGTCGTCGGGGTCTCGAGCGCGTTGATGAGCCGCACGAGGGTGCTCTTGCCTGCACCGGAGAACCCGATGACGGCGAGGACGCGGCCGGTAGCGACGTCGAGGTCGATCTCCTGCAGCGCGGTGACGTTCTTCTTGCCGCGCACGAAGGTCTTGCTCACGCCGCGCAGCCGGACCGCCGGCGCGTTCTCGGGTCGGGCCGGGGGAGTGGGGGTCACTTCTTGGCCTTGATCTGCGACTCGATGCGGGTGAGGATGCCGCGCACGTCCGCGACGGAACGCTTCACCTCGTACTGGGTTCCCTTGGTGCGCTTGGAGATGAGGTCCTGCACCGACTTCTCGTGGTACGCCTGGACGAACTTCGCGTACGTCGGGTTGTCGGCGTCCTTCTTGCGGGCCACGATGACGTTGATGTACGGCTCCGAGGACTTCGCCTTGGGGTCGTCCTTGAACAGCGCCTTGCTCGGGTCGAGGTTCGCGTCGGCGGCGAAGTTGTTGTTGACCACGGCGCCCTCGACGGAGGGCAGGGCGGCTGCGGTCTGGGCAGCGTCGACGGGCGTGACGCCGACCTTCGACTTCGCGGCGTCGATCTCGGCGGGCGTCGACAGGGAGTTGCCCCCGCCCTTGAGCGTGAGCAGACCGGCGCTCTGCAGGAGCAGGAGGGCGCGTGCCTGGTTCGTCGCGTCATTCGGGATGGCGACCTTGCCGCCGTCGGCGAACTCGTTCACCGTGGTGTGCTTCTTCGAGTACAGCGACAGCGGCACGATGTAGGTGGAGCCGACCGGCGTCAGGGTGTCGTTCTTCGCGGCGTTGTAGTCGGCGAGGAACTGCAGGTGCTGGAACTGGTTGACGTCGACCTGGCCCTGGGAGAGCGCCGGGTTGGCCTGCGTGTAGTCGGTGAAGTTGACCGGCTGGATGTCGAGGCCGTACTTCTCCTTGCCGACCTTGACCAGTTCGGTCCAGTACGGGTCGGACGCTTCGGTGGTACCGACGGTGATCTTCGTCAGCTTCTCGTCGTCGCTACCCGTGAAGGCCTTGATGCCGAAGCCTGCGGCGAGCGCGACGACGAGGACGCCTGCGCCGATGGCCGCGTACTTGGGGCCGTTGCTCTTCGGCTTCTCGGGCAGGGCCTGGACGGCCGGGCTGGCTCCGGGGGTGGTGGAGTTGGTGTTCTCGGACATGGTGATGCCTTCCTCGAAGGGGCGTGCGAGGCGCCGGTGGGGTGGGCGGCGACGACCGCCCGACGATGGGTGCGGTCAGTGCTTGGGGCGCGCGAACGCGGCGTCGTGCGTGTGCGGTCGCGCGGTGGGGGCCTGGGTGGGGCGATGCGTGTGCTGCATGTGATCTCCCGGGATCGGGCGCACCGGTACGAAGCCCTCGAAAGGGATGTGTTCCTGGTGCGGAACGTGCTTGCCGCGCGGTTGACGCGGCCGGGTCATCACCTGGAGCACCCCGCCACGTTCGTGAGGGTTGCCGTCCGACCAGCCAGGGCTTTGCATCGGATCTCTTGACCGGCATTACATTAGAGGCGCCGCGAGAAGCCCGTCAAATCAAGTGATCTGGGCCACTCTGCGTCACCGCTGGGCCGAGTTTCCTGCGGTTGGGTAGTCGCCGCCTCGACCCAACGGCAGGAAAGTCTGCCCAGTGGAGAGATGCGCTGATGCCGTGCTCTCCCCGTGGGCTGGAGTCACTAGGGGCGGAGCGTGGACTCCACGGGGTCGAGGTACCCCCCGAGCTCGCGCTTATTTGCTCGGCGGAAGCACGTCGGTCTGCGCGGGGAGGTCGGCCACGCCGACCGGGCACGTCACGCCCTTGTAGCCGTGATTGCAGTACCCGCCTGGATTTTTCGCGAGGTACTGCTGGTGGTAGCCCTCGGCCGGCCAGAACTTTCCGGCTTCGTCGGCGGGCTTCATCTCCGTCGTGATGGCGCCGCGGCCCGCGTCGGTCAGCGCACCCCGGAACGCTTCTGCGGTGCGACGCGTAGCGGTCTCCTGCTCGGGCGTCGTCCAGTAGACCGCAGAGCGGTACTGCGTGCCGATGTCATTGCCCTGACGGTTGGCCGTCGTCGGGTCATGGTTCTCCCAGAACGCCTTGAGCAGCTGGGCCGGGGAGACCTTCTCCGGGTCGTACGCGATCTGGACGGCCTCGGTGTGGCCCGTCGTGCCCGTGCAGACGTCCTCGTACGAGGGGTTCTCACGGTCGCCACCCATGTAGCCGACGGCCGTCGAGACGACCCCCGGGATCTGCCAGAAGATGCGCTCCGCACCCCAGAAACATCCCATCGCGACGTACAGCGTCTCGGTCTTGTCCGGCCACCCGCCGAGCAGTGGCGTGCCGAGAACGTCGTGCACGGCAGCGACGTCGACCGGGGCGGAATCCTGACGGGTGAACCACATGGGGCGTTCCTTTCACTGGGGTCGCTGTGTTCAACGCAGGCGTGTCCGAGAGGATTCCGAACTCGCGGAGCAACCGCGTGAACGGCGCGCGTCAGTCGACGAGCGGCGGCACTTCGAGTGGGATGGGGCGCAGTAGCCTCGCGCGGATCTCGACCATCGTCTGCGCGTGCGTGTCGAGCGCGACGTCCTCGGAAAGCGTTGGCACCCAAGGCGGCACGGCCCGCTTGTGGCCGTTGTTGTCAAGGCCGACAAGCACCATCGTGCACTCGGTTGTGAGGTTCAGTTCGCCCGTGCGCGGGTTGCCCGAGCGCACTCGCGCCGGTGTGGATGAGCCACGCCTGCACCTCGACGAGGTCGCGGACGTGCAACGGCTGGTGGAAGCGCACACCGCCCGCGTACACGGCCACCGCCGAACCCTGGTTCCAGCGCTCCGCGACGAGGGTTGCCGCCTCGTCGATCCACTCCATGACGACGCCGCCGTGCACGTTGCCGCCCCAGTTGACGGTGGTCGGTGCCGCGAGGAAGCGCAGCGTCTCGCGACACGACTCCGTCGCGTCCCGTGTAACTCTGCTTCACCATGTCGGCTTCGATGCGGGTGCGCACGTCGGTGAGGGTGACGGCGCGCTCCTGCTGGTCGCGTTCCCACTCGTCCTGCGGCGTGAACGCCGGGACAGGTGCGGGCTTCCGGTCGTCGTCGACCGCGACGAAGATGAGCAGGCACTGTGTGTTGACGCGCAGCTCGCCCTGACGCGGGTCGCCGGACGAAACGGTCGCGACGATGTGCATCGACGTGCGTCCGGTGTGGACGACACGCGACTGCACCTCGACGATGTGGCCCACCTCGACGGGGCGGGTGAAGCGCACATTGCCGACGTAGGCCGTGACGCAGTAGTGCCCGCTCCACGCCGCGGCACAGGCGTACGCGGACTTGTCGATCCACTCGAGCATCCGGCCGGCACCGACGCGCCCGCGCACGTCGGCATCCATCGGTGCGGCCATGAAACGCAGGGTGATGTGGCGTCGGTTCCGGGCCTGCCGTCGATCGTAGGGCCGGTACCGCCGGAAATTCACTTGTCGGGCGCGCGGTTGCTGGCGTTCCATGACTGGCATGAACACGGTGCGCATCGAACGGATCACCCCTGAACACCCGCAGTTCGAGGAGTGGGCGACCGTCTTCGTCACGGCCGGGCGCCGCCAGTGGGGGCGCGACACGACTGCCTACCCGCCGAACGAACTCGCACAGATGTGGGAGTCCCTCGCCCACGCGAAGGTCTGGCTCGCCGCGATCGACGACGACGGCGACGTCGTCGGGTCCGCAGCCATCGGGATGCCGACGCAGGACAACCCACATCTCGCCGGGTTCGACGTCGCCTGCCTCGACGAGCGGGCTACGGCGCTCAAGCAACGTCTCGTCGACGAGGTCGAACGTGTCTGCCGAGAGGCCGGGCGCACCACGCTCATGATCGAAACGCAGACGCCGGTCGGTGCCGCCAACGACGAGGCCGCCTTCTTCGAAGCAGCGGGCTATGCGGAAGCGCAGACGTGCATGCGTAACGGGCAGCGGCTCCCCGTGAGCGCCGACATCGGGGCCGAGATGCGCCGCGTCATCGAGATGAACGACGGCTACCGCATCGAGACCGTCGTCGGTCGGCTTCCCGAAGACTGGCTGCCGGAACGGGCGCGCCTCGCCGGAATGATGTCGACCGACACACCTCTCGGCGACCTCGCCATCGAGCCGGAGAACTGGATCCCCGAGCGCGTCACCGCGATGTTCGACGAGGACGAACGTCGCGGGCGCGTCGTCGTCGAGGCCGTGGCCTGGCACGAGGAAACCGGTGAGATGGCCGCGTTCACGCACGTTTCGGTGCCCGCGGAAACACCGTGGATCGCCTACCAGGACGACACCCTCGTCGCGAAAGCCCACCGGGGCCATCGGCTCGGCTACCGCGTGAAGGCTGCCGTGTCCTTGGCTCTGCCCCAGGCCGCGCCCGGCGTCACCGTGCAACGCACCTGGAACGACGAGACCAACGAGCACATGCTGCGCATCAACCGTGAACTCGGCTACGAGCGAGAGGGGACGTTGGTCGAGTGGCAGAAGGTGCTCGATTTGGCTCCGGGTGACGCTGCACACGACGCCTGAGCGACAAGGCACCGGCCCCCGTGGACGAACGGTGGCGCGGGTGACACGCGGCACTCGGTAACCTTGGGCGTGTGACCGATGTACTGACGATGCAAGATGCCCTGTTGACGTTGCAGAAGTACTGGACCGACCGCGGTTGCATGGTGGTCCAGCCCTACAACACCGAGGTCGGGGCGGGAACGATGAACCCCGCCACGGTCATGCGCGTCCTCGGACCCGAGCCGTGGCACGTCGCGTACGTCGAACCCTCCGTGCGCCCCGACGACAGCCGCTACGGCGAGAACCCCAACCGTCTGCAGACGCACACGCAGTTCCAGGTCATCCTCAAGCCCGACCCGGGCAACCCGCAGGAGCTCTACCTCGGCTCCCTGCAGGCGCTCGGCATCGACCTCGACGCGCACGACGTGCGCTTCGTCGAGGACAACTGGCAGCAGCCCGCCATCGGCGCGTGGGGCCTCGGCTGGGAGGTCTGGCTCGACGGCATGGAGGTCACGCAGTTCACCTACTTCCAGCAGGTCGTGGGCCAGAACCTCGAGCCGATCTCCGTCGAACTCACCTACGGCATGGAGCGCATCCTCATGGCGCTCCAGGGCGTCACGCACTTCAAGGACATGGCGTACGCCGCGGGCATTTCCTACGGCGAGGTCTTCGCCCAGAACGAGTACGAGATGTCGCGCTACTACCTCGACGACGCCGACGTCGAGACCGCGCACACCTTCTTCAAGAACTACACGGACGAAGCGCAGCGCATGATCGACGCCCGCCTGCCCGTGCCGGCGTGGACGTACGTGCTCAAGAGCTCGCACGCGTTCAACATCCTCGACTCGCGTGGCGCTGTGTCGACCACCGAGCGCGCCCGTTCGTTCTCGCTCATGCGCCGCCTCGCCCGCGAGGCCGGCGCGCTGTGGACCGAACGCCGCGAGGAGCTCGGCTTCCCGCTGCTCAAGGAGGGCGTCGCAACGTCGCGCGTCAACGAGATCGCTGCTGCAGCGGAGACTGCCCCGAACGTGACGCAGCCGGTCCAGAAGGCCGAGTCGGCGGCGGACCTCGGCGACGACGCTCAGACGTTCGCGTTCGAGATCGGCGTCGAGGAGATGCCGCCGCACGTCGTCGACGCCACCCTCCCCGCGGTCAAGGACGCCGTCACGACGGCGCTCGCCACCACGCGGCTCGAGCACGGTGAGGTGAGCGTCGTCGGCACGCCGCGCCGCATCGTCGTCACGGTGCCCGGCGTCAGCGCGCACGAGCCAGACGCCGAGACTCTCGCCAAGGGCCCCAAGGTCGCGGCCGCCTACGACGCCGACGGCAAGCCCACGAAGGCGCTCGAGGGCTTCGCGCGCGGCAAGGGCGTCTCCGTCGATGACGTCGTCACCGCTGAGTTCGACGGTGCGGAGCACGTCGCCGTCAAGCAGACGCAGACCGGTCGCGGTGTGCTCGAGGTGCTCGGCGCGATCGTCACTGACGTCGTCGCGGGCCTGCGCAGCGACAAGAACATGAAGTGGAACGACCCCGAACTCACGTTCAGCCGCCCGATCCGTTGGCTCGTGGCGCTGTGGGGCACTGCTGTCGTCCCCGCGACGGCCGGTCTTCTCACGGCGGGTCGCACCACGTACCTGCAGCGCACCGCTGCGCAGCCGCACGTCGGCATCGCCTCGGCCGACGATCTCGTCAGCACGCTCGAGGGCGCCGGCTTCCTCCTCGCCATCGACGCGCGGCGCCAGGCCGTCGTCGACGGCGCGCTGGAACTCGCTCGCTCCGTGGGCGGCACGATCGACATCGAGGGCGAGGCCGGTCTCGTCGAGGAGATCACGAACCTCGTCGAGGAGCCGCGCGGCGTGCTCGGCACCTTCGAGGAGCGTTACCTCGACCTGCCCGAGCAGATCCTCACCACCGTCATGCGCAAGCACCAGCGGTACCTGCCGGTGCGCGACGAGTCGGGCAAGCTCATGCCGTACTTCGTCACGATGGCCAACGGGGCGATCGACGACGACGTCGTGCGCGCCGGCAACGAGTCGGTGCTGCGCGCCCGCTACGAGGACGCGGCCTTCTTCTGGGACGCCGACCTCAAGGTGGGCCCCGACGACTTCCGTCGGAACATCGACTCCCTGACGTTCGAGAACCGTCTCGGCTCCTTCGCCCAGCGCGCGGATCGCATCCGCGACGTGGCTCAGGCGCTCGCCGGCCATGTGGAGCTGTCGGGCGACGACAAGACGACGCTGACGCGCGCTGGCGAGCTCGCCAAGTTCGACCTGTCGACGCAGATGGTCGTCGAACTCTCGTCGCTCGCGGGCACGATGGCGCGCGAGTACGCGCTCAAGGCAGGGGAGACCCCGGCCGTCGCGGAGGCACTCTTCGAGATGGAGAAGCCCCGTTCGGCCGGTGACTCGCTGCCGGTCTCGACGCCGGGTGCACTGCTCGCCCTCGCCGACCGCTTCGACCTGCTCACTGCGATGTTCGCCATCGGCGCGAAGCCGACCGGTTCGTCCGACCCCTTCGCGCTACGTCGCGCCGCGCTCGGTGTCGTCTCGATCCTGCGCGGCGTGCCGACGGTGGCCACCGTGAGCGTGGCTTCCGGGCTCGAGGCCGCAGCGGCGCGCCTGCGCGAGCAGGGCGTCGAGGTCTCCGACGAAGCGCTCGCATCGGCAGCCGAGTTCGTCGAGGGCCGCTTCGGCCAGCAGCTGCGTGACGAGGGAGTCTCCGCGCCGCTCGTTGCAGCGGTGGCTCCGTCGGCCGGCACGCCGGGTGCGGCGGAGGCCTACCTCGCCGACATCCAGACGCTCTCGGGAGACGAGGCGTTCGCGGCTCTCGTGCAGGTGACGCAGCGCATCACGCGCATCGTTCCCGAGGGCACCGAGGCCTCCTTCGACGCGTCGGTTCTCACCGACGACGCCGAGAGGGTTGTCGCTCCGCTCGTGGCCGACCTGGCCGACAACTCCCGCGGTTCGCTCACCGAATGGTTCGCTGCGGCAAGCGGTCTCACCGACAAGCTGAACACGTTCTTCGACGAGGTGCTCGTCATGGCTGACGACGAGAAGCTCAAGGCTGCACGACTCGGCATGCTGCAGACGGTCGTCGCCAAAGCACCTGCCGGAATCGACTACAAGGAGCTCGACCGGGCGCTCGACGCCTGAGCGTTTCCTCCTGAACGCCGGAGCGTTCGACGGTGGCCGTCCCTCCTCGGGGCGGCCACCGTCGTTGTCCCCGGTGAGGGCGCTCAGCCTCGTCGGTAGGACTCCTGCGCTCCGGCGCGTGTGACGGTGTCGGCCGCGAAGGCGGCTGCGTAGCGGCAGCGTCACGCGTGTCGGCACCGTCTGCGAGCTTCGCGACGAGTGATCCGACGAACGCGTCGCCGGCCCCGGTGGTGTCGACGACGCCGACAGGGCAGGAGGCAATCTCGTCGACGCGGTCGGGGGTGGCCAGGAGCGTCGAGTCGGCTCCGCGGGTCAGGACGATGGACGGAACGTCGGCGGCCACCACGGCGCGGACCAGTTCGCTGTCGTCGTCGGCAGGTGCGATGCCCAGTGCGCCGGCAGCGAGTCGCGCCTCGTGCTGGTTGACGACGAGCGGGTCCGCGGAGGTCAGCGTCTCGCCGGACACGTCGATGACCGGCGCGAGGTTGAGGACGAACCGTGTCGACGCAGCCCGGCAAGCCGCGGCCACGGCGTCGACCACCTCCGCGGGGATCTCGCTCTGGCAGACAACGGCGTCGGCGTCGGCAATCGCTGACGCGAGCGTGCCCACGTCCTCCGGCCGCCAGGCACCGTTGGCTCCGGGGACGATGACGATGCTGTTCTCACCGCTGTCGTCGATCGTGATGAACGCCATTCCGGTCGGGTCGGCGACAACCAAAACGCGGGAGAGGTCCACCCCTGATGTGCGCAGGAGGCGCGGTGCCTCGTCGGCGTAGGCGCCGCGCCCCACCTTCGCAGCGAAGACGACGTCGGCACCGCTCAGGGCGGCAGCCAGGGCCTGGTTCGCCCCCTTGCCGCCGGGGGAGGTGTGCAGCGTCCGAGCGCTGAGCGTTTCACCCGGTGACGGGTGACGTTCAACGCGCACGGCGAGGTCGACGTTCGTCGAACCGATGACGAGGACGCGGGCCATGGGTCGGGCCTCTCAGGGAAGCGAATCGGGGGCTGTCAGCCTATGCGCGGAGTGCCTTTCGCGGGTTGTCAGAGGACGCCACTAGGCTTGCGATCATGACGCACGAGAACGAGCTTGAGTCCCTGGGGTTCACCACCCGCGCCATCCACGCAGGGCAGGAGCCCGACCCGCGCACCGGGGCCGTCGTCCCCGCGATCTACCAGACCTCTACGTACAAGCAGGACGGTGTCGGAGGTCTGCGTGAGGGCTACGAGTACAGCCGGTCGGCCAACCCCACCCGCACCGCGCTCGAGGAATGCATCGCGGCTCTCGAGGGCGGTACGCACGGCTACGCGTTCGCCTCGGGCCTCGCCGGCTCCGACGCCGTGCTGCGCGCTGTTCTGCGCCCCGGCGACCACATGGTCATCCCCACCGACGCCTACGGCGGCACGTTCCGCCTCGTCGACAAGGTGACGCAGCACTGGGGCGTCGACTACTCCACCGCTCCCATCGCCGACCCTCAGGCCGTCGCCGCCGCGATGACGGACAAGACGAAGCTCGTCTGGGTCGAGACGCCCACCAACCCGCTCCTCGGCATCGCCGACATCACAGCCATCGCCGCCGTCGCGCACGAGCGTGGTGCGCTGCTCGTCGTCGACAACACCTTCGCCTCGAGCTACCTCCAGCAGCCGCTCGCCCTCGGCGCCGACATCGTCGTCCACTCGACGACGAAGTACGCCGGTGGCCACTCCGACGTTGTCGGCGGCGCCGTCGTCGTCGGTGACAACGTCGCGGTCGAGGAGTACGCCGAGGTGGCGGCCATGATCCGCTTCAACCAGAACGCGCTCGGCGCCATCGCCGGCCCGTTCGACGCCTGGCTCACACTGCGTGGCCTCAAGACGCTCTCGGTGCGCATGGAGCGCCACTGCGACAACGCGGAGAAGGTCGTCGAGTTCCTCTCGGCACGCGACGACGTCACGAAGATCTATTACCCGGGCCTGGCCGAGCACCCCGGCCACGAGGTCGCCGCGAAGCAGATGAAGCGTTTCGGCGGCATGGTGAGCTTCGAGGTCGCCGGCGGCATGGAGCGTGCGCTCGAGGTGTGCGACGCGACGAAGATCTTCACCCTCGGCGAAAGCCTCGGCGGTGTCGAGTCGCTCATCGAGCACCCGGGCAAGATGACGCACGCGAGCGTTGCGGGCACCGCGCTCGAGGTGCCTCCGGCCCTCATCCGCCTGTCCGTCGGCATCGAAGACGCGGACGACCTCGTCGCCGACCTGCGTCAGGCGCTCGACAGCACGCGATGACCGGCGTCGTCATCCGCCTCGTCCTCCTGGCGATGGCCCTCTTTCTCGCCGTGCGACTGCTGCACCGTTCAGCGGTCGCACGGCGCGAGTGGGCCGTGCGCGACGCTGCGCTCACCCGCGCGGAGGAGTGGTGGGCGCGCACGCACGGCGGCCCGTTCGACCAGGAACGACCCGAGGTGCCAGGCGACATCGCGCCGTACCTCGGCCTGAACGGGCCTCGCTCGGAGCTTCGTGGCCCCAAGCCCGACCAGGCCGCATGGGTCTGGGGCTGGATCTGTGTGGTCATCGCGGCGTTCCTCGCCGTCAGTGTTGTCGCACAGTTGAGTTCGGGCAGCGTCTGACGTCGAACTGGATGCCCGTTCACCCAAAAGGGTTGGCCAGAAGGCTCGATGCCCTGAGACCATGGGGCAGGCGCTCGTATCCCGGGCGCCTCGACGAACGGAGACACCCGTGCCTCACGCGGTGGAGGCCGAGGGCCTCGTCAAGAAGTTCGGCCAGTCCGTAGCGGTGGCCGATGTCAGCCTCACGGTTCCCGAGGGCACCGTGCTCGGTGTCCTTGGCCCGAACGGTGCCGGTAAGACGACAACCGTGCGCATGCTCACGACGCTCATCCGCCCCGACGGCGGCCATGCGCGTGTTGCCGGAGCCGACGTCGTGAAGCAGGCCGACGAAGTGCGTCGCCGCATCGGCGTCTCCGGCCAGTACGCGGCCGTCGACGAATACCTCACCGGCTTCGAGAACCTCGACATGATCGGCCGCCTCTACCACCTCGGTGGGAAGGCGTCGAAGACCCGGGCCAAGGAGTTGCTCGCCCAATTCCGCCTGGAGGACGCGGCCAACCGCCCGGCCAAGACGTACTCGGGCGGCATGCGCCGCCGCCTCGACCTCGCCGGAGCGCTCGTCGCCCGCCCGCCGGTCATCTTCCTCGACGAGCCGACGACCGGCCTCGACCCGCGCAGTCGCGGCGAGATGTGGGAGGTCATCGAGGAACTCGTCTCCGGCGGCACGAGCCTGCTCCTGACGACCCAGTACCTCGAGGAAGCCGACCGTCTCGCGGACTCGATCGTCGTCGTCGACGGCGGGCACGTCATCGCGCGCGGAACGGCCGACGACCTCAAGAACGAGGTCGGGGGAGAGCGCCTCGAAGTGCACCTTCGCGAGAAGGGCGACGTCGCCCGCACCCGCGAGTTCATGGCGCGTCACGGCTCCGGTGAGGTGGCCGCTCCGGAAGGCGGCCGCGAGCTCGTCGTACCGGTCGAATCCGGCACTCGCGCCCTCGTCGCACTCGTGCGCGACCTCGACGAGGCCGGCATCGAGGTGGCCGACATCGCCGTGCGTCGCCCCACCCTCGACGACGCCTTCCTCTCGCTCACCGGCCACTCGGTCGCGGAGTCCGAGGACGAAGCCGACGACGCGAGCGAAGGGGGTGCGCACTGATGGGTCACCTCGTGTCCGACGCGCTCACCGTCATGCGTCGCAACCTCATCAAGATCAAGCGGGTTCCCGACCTGCTCGTGTTCTCGACGATGCAGCCGATCATGTTCGTGTTGCTCTTCGGTTACGTCTTCGGTTCGCTCGCCGGACCGAACGCCGGCGGCTACCGCGAGTTCATGATGGCCGGTATCTTCGCCCAGACCATCGTCTTCGGCGCCACGATCACCGGTGCCGGCCTCGCCGACGACATGCAGAAGGGCGTCATCGACCGCTTCCGGACGCTGCCGATGCACCCGTCGTCGGTGCTCGTGGGGCGCACCCTGAGCGACGTGGTCAACAACGTCATCGTGCTCGTCGTCATGTCCCTGACGGGCCTCGTCATCGGGTGGCGCATCCGCGGAAGCGTGCTCGACGCGCTCATCGCCTACGCGCTCATGCTCCTGTTCAGCTACGCGATCTCGTGGATCATGGCGTGCATCGGCCTCAAGGTGAAGGCGCCGGAGATCGTCAACAACGCCGCGTTCATGGTGATCTTCCCGCTCACCTTCATCGCCAACACGTTCGTGCCGGCTGAAAACATGCCGAGCGCACTCAAGTGGTTCGCTGGCTGGAACCCGGTCTCCACCATCACGCACGCCGCCCGTGAACGCTTCGGCAACCTCGGCGCCATGGGCGGTGACTCGCCGGCCATGCGCGAGAAGATCGAGTACACGTGGGCGCTGCAGCACGCAGAGATCTACACGCTGGCCTGGGTACTCGTGGTTCTCGCAATCTTCGTGCCACTCGCTACCCGCATCTACGCGCGGGCCGTGGCGAAGTAGGCAGCAGTACCGCCAAGACGACGAAGGAGGCGAGCACCCCGAACGGGTGCTCGCCTCCTTCGTTGCGGTGACGCAGTGTCAGCCGGCGTACGGCTTCGCGTCGATGATCTTGACGGCGATCGACTTGCCGTTCGGCGCGTCGTAGGTGACCTCGTCACCCTTCTTCTTGCCGTTGATCGCAGCGCCCATGGGCGACTGCTCGCTGTAGACGTCGATGTCGGCGGCGTCGCCGGCGATCTCGCGGCTGCCGAGGAGGAACGTCTCCTTGTCACCGAACATCTCGACCGTGACGACCATGCCCGGCTCGACGATGCCGTCGTCGGCGGGAGCCTCACCCACGGTGGCGTTGCGCAGCAGCGACTCGAGCTGGCGGATGCGGGCCTCCATCTTGCCCTGCTCCTCCTTCGCCGCGTGGTAGCCGCCGTTCTCCTTGAGGTCGCCCTCTTCGCGGGCAGCCTCGATGCGCTTGGCGATCTCGGAGCGGCCCGGGCCCGAAAGGTGCTCGAGCTCGGCCGACAGACGATCGAACGCGTCCTGCGTGAGGAAGCTCGACGACGTGGTGGTCTCGCTCACGGTGTACTCCTTGCTGTGTGCATCAGGTTCCACGCGCGCTCGGCGCGGCGTGAAATGAAGGCCGAGACGGCGGCTACCGCGTACTGCGGCGCGCGTCTCGGCCCGGGATCAAACCACCATTTTAACACCGCCCGCCGCGTGGCACGAGATGGCGCATCCGCGTGGCGGCGGCGCGAACGTCACTGCGCCGGCGGGCGTTCCCCCGTGTAGTGGCACTCCTTGACCGTTCCCGAGACGGCGCGCGACGTGGTGCGCAGGACGTCGGAGTATCGCGTCGAGCGGTAGGGGCTGGGCTTGAGCTCCACCTGCTTGGTACCCAGCACGTCGCGCTTGTCGTTGAGCGCAATGATCGTGCACGTGATGGCACGGTTGCGTTCGCTCGGGATGACGTCCCAACGCACCTCGATGCGGTCGTCGGAGATGACCTTGAACCCGGCCTGATTGGCCCTCACCGTGTTCGACGAGGAACTGATGCCGAACCAGGCCGCGAGAGCGGACATGAGGATCACACCGACGATCCCGATGATCCACCACTTGCGTTGTTCGGCCCGTGGGCGTGTAGGGGACACCGCTGCTCCTTTGCAACAATGGGCGACGCACGCTCCGTCCCGGCAGGTTGGCCGGGGCAGGCGAGCTCAGATGTCACCCACACGATACGAGGTACGACGTGACCAGCGGATTCCGCCTCATGGCGGTGCACGCTCACCCGGACGACGAGGCGAGCAAGGGCTCGGCGACGATGGCGCGCTACCTGGCCGAGGGAAACCGCGTCCACGTCGTCACCTGCACCGGGGGGGAGCGCGGCGACGTGCTCAACCCGCGCCTGGCCGACGACCCGCGGGTCAAGAGCGACCTCGTCGACCTGCGTCGCCAGGAGATGGCGGCCTCACGCGACGTCGTCGGGTACGAGCACACGTGGCTCGGCTTCGTCGACTCCGGTCTGCCCGAGGGCGACCCGCTGCCGCCGCTTCCGCCCGGATGCTTCGCTCTCGAGCCGCTCGACGTGACGACCGAGGCGCTCGTGCGCGTCATCCGTGAGTTCCGCCCGCACGTCGTCACGACGTACGACGAGAACGGCGGCTACCCGCACCCCGACCACATCATGACCCACCTCGTCACGATCTCGGCCGTGCGTGCCGCTGGTGACCCGGAGGCGTACCCGCACGCGGGAGAGCCGTGGCAGCCGCTCAAGGTCTACTACGACCGAACGTTCTCCCGCGCCAAACTCGAGGCCTACCACGACGTGCTCGTCACGGCGGGGCGCGAGTCGCCGTACCCCGCGTGGTTGGAGCGCCGCGCCGACCGCCCCGAGGGCCGCATCACGACGCGCGTCGACGCCTCGAAGTGGTTCGACGTGCGCACCAAGGCACTGCTCGCGCACGCCACGCAGATCGACCCCGACGGTCAGTTCTTCGCGCTCAGCGCAGACGAGCAGGCAACGGCATGGCCGATGGAGGACTGGGACATCGCCCTGTCGGCCGTGCCCGTGGCCGAGGACGAGAACGACCTGTTCGCCGGGCTCGGCACCCCTGAGGAGGCCGACGCGATGGCCACCGCAACCCCACCTGCGAAGATGGTCGTGGACGATGTCGTAGAGCGGAAGGAAAGCTGATGGGCGGCAACGAGAGCGTCGAGGTCACCGCAGGGATCTGGGGCTTCCTCGTCCTGTTCGGCCTGGCCCTGGCCTGCTGGTTCCTCTTCCGCAGCATGAATGCGCACCTGCGGAAGATGACGTTCCAACAGCGCGAGCAGGTGCCCGAGAACACGCGGACGGCGGGGGCGCGTTCCGAGGAGAGCCCCGTGCCGCCGGAGGACGACGACCCCATCGGTAGCGCGCGCCACTGACGCCTGCGTTCGTCGCGTGGGTTTCCCCGCCCGCATGGAACCGACGCGCGGGGAACACCCGTCAAACGTTGGTATGTTCGACCCGATTGCAGCCATGACGAGTCAACGGAGGTGAGCCCGGTGCGCGGTCCCGGTGACGTGCTCTACACCGCCTACGAACGTCAGCTCGTCAAGGGGCTTCCCGGTGAGCGCCTCCCGCGTCACGTCGGACTCATGCTCGACGGCAACCGTCGGTGGGCGAAACTGCGTGGCGAGAACACCGAGCACGGCCATCGCGCCGGTGCGGACAACATCGAGCCGTTGCTCACGTGGTGCGACGAACTCGGCATCGAGGTCGTGACGCTCTGGCTCCTGTCGACCGACAACCTCAAGCGCAGCGAGGTCGAACTCAAGCCGCTGCTCGAGATCATCGAGGACGTCGTCGACGGTCTCGCCGCGTCCGGGCGGCGCCTCAACCTCGTCGGTGCGCTCGGGCTGCTGCCCGACGCAACGCGTGCCCGGCTTCAGGCCGCCGTCGAGAAGACGTCCGACGCCGAAGGTCTCGTCGTCAACATCGCCGTCGGCTACGGCGGACGACAGGAGATCGTCGACGCGTTCCGCGCGATGCTCCTCGACGCCGCCGAGCGCGGGGAGTCGCTCGAGTCGCTCGCCGATCGCCTCACGATCGAGAACGTCGGCGACTACCTCTACACGAAGGGCCAGCCCGACCCCGACCTCGTCATCCGCACGTCCGGCGAGCAGCGCCTCGGCGGGTTCCTCCTGTGGCAGAGCGCCCATTCGGAGTTCTACTTCTGCGAGGCCTTCTGGCCCGATTTCCGCCGCGTCGACTTCCTGCGCGCGGTGCGCGCCTACGCCGAGCGCGAGCGTCGCTTCGGCGGCTGACCGGCGGCCCGGTTCATCCAAGGTTCACCCCTGCGACGGGTGACGAACACCCGGAACGACACCGGTGTCGTTAGCGTCGCAAGGGAGGGGCGAGAACGCCTCTTGCAGCCCTACCGACGGCGGGGCGCACCGACGAGGGACCCGAGGATCGACGATGACTCTGGCGTACTCCAGCACGAACGGGGGCGCCACGGGCGTCCTCGATGGCCAACTTCTCGATGGCCACCTTCTCGAGCGCGACATCACGACGAAGGACGCCGAAACGGCCCCGCGTGACGGCGACGGACGGGCCGATACGGCGACGAAGACGTACGTGCTCGACACCTCGGTGTTGCTCTCCGACCCGCGGGCCGTGCTGCGCTTCGAGGAACATCACGTCGTGCTGCCGGTCGTCGTCATCACCGAACTGGAGGCCAAGCGCCACCACCCCGAACTCGGCTACTACGCCCGCGAGTGCCTGCGGTTGCTCGACGACATGCGCGTGACGCACGGGCGCCTCGACCACCCGGTGCCCGTCGGCAACGGTGGCACGCTGCGCGTCGAGCTCAACCACACCGACCCGTCGGCGCTGCCTGCCGGCTTCCGCCTCGGCGACAACGACTCGCGCATCCTCGCGGTGGCGGCGAACTTCGCGGCCGAAGGCCACGATGTGACGGTCGTGAGCAAGGACCTGCCGATGCGCATCAAGGCCTCTGCCGTGGGGCTCGACGCCGACGAGTACCGCGCCGACGGCGTGCCCGACTCCGGCTGGACGGGCATCGTCGAGCGCACCGTGAGTGCCGACGACGTGGATCGCCTCTTCGAATCCGGTCGCCTCGCGCTCGAGGACATCGAGGACCTGCCGCTCAACACGGGCGTCGTGCTGACGAGCGCCGGCGGGTCATCGTCCGCGCTCGGCCGCGTCATGCCCGGCGGTGTGCTCAAGCTCGTGCGCGGTGACCGAGACCTGTTCGGCCTGCACGGCCGCTCGGCCGAGCAGCGCATCGCCATCGACGTTCTGGGCGACCTCGACGTCGGCATCGTCAGCCTCGGCGGCAAGGCCGGCACGGGTAAGAGCGCGCTCGCGCTGTGCGCCGCGCTGGAGGCCGTCATGGAGCGTCGCGCGCACCGCAAGATCATCGTGTTCCGCCCGCTGTTCGCCGTCGGCGGCCAGGAGCTCGGCTACCTGCCCGGCAGCGAGAACGAGAAGATGGGCCCGTGGGCGCAGGCCGTGTTCGACACTCTCGGCGCCGTCGTGAGCAAGGAGGTTCTCGACGAGGTCATCGCCCGCGACCTCCTCGAGGTGCTGCCGCTCACCCACATTCGTGGGCGCTCGTTGCACGACGCGTTCGTCATCGTCGACGAGGCTCAATCGCTCGAGCGGAACGTCTTGCTCACGGTCCTGTCGCGCATGGGGCAGAACTCGCGCGTCGTCCTGACGCACGACGTCGCGCAGCGCGACAACCTGCGCGTCGGCCGTCACGACGGGGTTGCGGCCGTCGTCGAGAAGCTCAAGGGGCACTCGCTGTTCGCGCACGTGACGCTGACACGTTCGGAGCGCAGCCCGATCGCCGCGCTGGTCACGGACGTCCTCGCCTCCTGACGGCCGGATGATGCACGTCCTGTGAGCCGCTCGAAGTCGGCGGTGTGGCAAATAGCATCCGACGGGATGGAATCTGTACCGTGAACTGCGTCGCGCGCCCTGGGGGTGTGTGGCCGGACGGTGCGTGACGGGGACGACGCGCCGCCGACTCGAGGTTGAGGAAGGCTCACTGTGCGTTTGATCCACCGCAAGGGATTCGCGGTCGTCTATTGGGTGGTCGCGTTCCTGGCCACCGTGCTCGCCATCATCGCCGGTGCTCGCTCGGGCGCCGGTGCTGCGCCCGAGTTCAGCGACGGATCGGGTACGAGCGTCGGCTCGCAGATTCTCTTCGGCCTCGGGGGCGCGGTGCTCGGTGGCCTCTTGGTCGCCGCGATCTTCGCCGGGGTCTGGATCGGCCTGTGGGCCCTCGACCGGCGCGCGAACCCCGAGTTCGACGACCGCGACGACTACGATACGCTCGACGACCTCGATGACGACTTCGACGAGGCCGAGCGCGACGCGCAAGACGAATCTGACGACGAGTTCGCCGAGGGAGACCGCAACTTCGTCGACGAACACGACCTCGACGGTGACGGACGCTCCGCCGTTCGCCGCTGACATCCCCCGACGAAGGCCCCGACTCGCGCGAGTCGGGGCCTTCGTCGTTGCCTGGCGCCGGCGCTCCGGAGCCAGGTTGTGTCAGAGCTTGCGCAGTTTGACGCTCTCGACGTGATGGTCGGCGCCCTTGCGCAGAATGGCGGTGGCGCGGTGCTTTGACGGCTGGACGTTGGCGAGGAGGTTGGGCAGGTTGATGCTCTCCCAGATCGCGGTGGCACGGTCGACGGCCTCTTCGTCGCTCAGCTCGGCGTAGCGGTGGAAGTAGGAGTCCGGGTCGGCGAAGGCCGTGCTGCGCAGACGCAGGAAGCGGTCGACGTACCACTGACGGATGTCGCTCTCGCGGGCATCGACGAAGACGCTGAAGTCGAAGAAGTCGGAGACCGTGAGCGTCGAACGCGACGGTTGTCCGGGCGTCGGGATCGGCGGCTGGAGAACGTTGAGGCCCTCGACGATGAGGATGTCGGGCTGACGGACGACGACCTTCTCGTCCGGCACGATGTCGTAGACGAGGTGGCTGTAGACCGGAGCCTCGACCTCGGCCTTGCCGCCCTTCACCTCGGCGACGAAGCGCACGAGCGCGCGGCGGTCGTAGCTCTCGGGAAAGCCCTTGCGATCCATGATGCCGCGGCGTTCCAGCTCGGCGTTGGGGAAGAGGAAACCGTCTGTCGTGAGGAGTTCGACGCGCGGGGTGTCGGGCCAGCGGGCGAGGAGTTCGCGCAGAACGCGCGCCGTCGTCGACTTGCCCACGGCCACCGAACCGGCCACGCCGATGATGAACGGCGTCTTGGCGGGGCGCTCGTCGAGGAAGTCGCTCGTGATGCGGTGCAGGCTCTTCGTCGCGCCGGCGTAAAAGTTCACGAGGCGGGAAAGGGGCAGGTAGACGTCCTCGACCTCCGCGAGGTCGATCCGCTCGCCGAGACCCGAGAGGCGACGCACGTCGTCGGACGTGAGGTCGATGGGGCGCGAGTCGTGCAGTCGGGCCCAGTCCTCACGGGTCAGTTCGACGTACGGGCTCGGAAGAGGAGGCAGGTGCGGGCGACTCACCCCGTCATTGTGCCGTAGCCGGGGCGTGTCGGGGAGCCGGTGCGGCACAACGCAGCCCGGCGGGCCGCGCCGCGCGTTCCCGCGTATTCGTGCCGGGGCCGACGCCCCGAGTAGGCTGTCGCCCATGTGTGGAATCGTTGGATACGTCGGCCCGCGCGTCGACGAGCGCGCCCAGACCGTCGTCATGGAGGGTCTCGCGCGCCTGGAGTACCGCGGATACGACTCGGCCGGCATCGCGCTCGTGACCGGTGACCACGTCTCGACGGCGAAGAAGGCCGGCAAGCTGGCCAACCTGCAGGCCGCACTCGAGGCGAACCCGCTGCCCGAGTCGTCGACCGGCATCGGGCACACGCGCTGGGCCACGCACGGTGGCCCCACGGACGCGAACGCCCACCCCCACCGCGGTGGCGCGGACGGCAAGCTCGCCCTCATCCACAACGGCATCATCGAGAACTTCCACCCCCTGCGTAACGAGCTGCTCGCCGACGGCGTCGAGTTCACGTCCGAGACGGACACCGAGGTCGTCGCGCACCTGCTCGCGAAGGCGTACAAGGGTGACCTGAAGGCCGCGATGCTCGAGGTCGTCAACCGCCTCGAGGGCGCCTTCACGCTCCTTGCCGTGCACGCCGACAACGCCGACCAGGTCGTCGCCGCGCGCCGCAACTCGCCGCTCGTCATCGGCCTCGGTGAGGGCGAGAACTTCCTCGGCTCCGACGTCGCCGCCTTCATCGGCTACACGAAGGAGGCCATGGAGGTCGACCAGGACCAGGTCGTCGTCATCACGCCGCAGAACGTCGAGGTCGTGAACTTCGACGGTTCCGCAGCTCAGGGCAACACCTTCCACGTCGACTGGGACGCCGCGTCCGCCGAGAAGGGCGGCTTCGACACCTTCATGGAGAAGGAGATCTTCGACCAGCCCGACGCCGTGCGCGACACGCTGCTCGGACGCACCGACTCCGAAGGTCGCCTCGCCCTCGACGAGATCCGCATCTCCGAGGACGAGCTCAAGAACATCGACCGCATCACCATCGTCGCCTGCGGCACCGCCGCGTACGCCGGCATGGTCGCCAAGTACGCCCTCGAGCACTGGACGCGCATCCCCGTCGAGGTCGCGCTCGCGCACGAGTTCCGCTACTGCGACCCGATCGTTTCCGAGCGCACGCTCGTCGTCTCGATCTCGCAGTCGGGCGAGACGATGGACACGCTCATGGCCGTCAAGCACGCCCGTGACCTAGGCGCGAACACGCTGAGCATCTGCAACACGCACGGTGCGACCATTCCGCGTGAGTCCGACGCCGTGCTCTACACGCACGCCGGCCCGGAGATCGCCGTCGCGTCGACGAAGGCCTTCCTCGCGCAGATCACCGCCTGCTACGTGCTCGGCCTGTACCTCGCGCAGCTGCGCGGCGGCACGTACGCCGACGACGCGAAGAAGGTCATGGCCGAACTGCAAGAGATGCCGGCCAAGATCGACGAGCTTCTCGGCCACCTCGACCGCGTGCGCGAGATCGCCCGCTTCATGGCCGACACCCGCTCGGTGCTCTTCCTCGGCCGCAACGTCGGCTACCCGATCGCCATGGAGGGCGCGCTCAAGCTCAAGGAGCTTGCCTACATCCACGCCGAAGGCTTCGCCGCCGGTGAGCTCAAGCACGGCCCGATCGCGCTGATCGACGCCGGCCAGCCCGTGTTCATCGTCGTGCCCGGCCCTGACACCCCGCACGGTCTGCACGGCAAGGTTGTCTCCAACATCCAGGAGATCCGCGCTCGCGGCGCTCGCACCCTCGTCATCGCCGAAGAGGGCGACGAGGCTGTCGTGCCGTTCGCCGACGAGGTCATCCGCATCCCGAAGTCGGCTCCGCTGCTCGCACCGCTGCTCGCCATCGTGCCGCTGCAGGTGTTCTCGCTGGAGCTCTCGACGGCCAAGGGCCTCGATGTCGACCAGCCGCGTAACCTCGCGAAGTCCGTCACCGTGGAGTGACCCTCTGTTTCGCTGGAAACCGCGTCGTCCCTGTGGGGCGGCGCGGTTTTCGTTTTGTGGGGTTTGGGTGTGGGGGATGGGCGGCGTGATCGCCTGCGATGCCCATGGGCGGGGCGGCGAAGTTGGCGAGATGGATGGTGCTGGCTTGGGTGCCTGGAGACGTGTCCGCTCGCCTTCTTGGGGCACGTCGCTGGTGCTTGGGTTGCCTGTCTTTTGGTCGCCGGCCGTGGGTGCTTGGTGCGCGCGTCGTCTTCGTTGGCCTGGTTCCTACTCGGGCGATTGGTCGCGCAAGTGGGGACGTATTCGGCTCGGGGGTACCCACTTGCGCGACGTTTCGCGCTTGTGGGGAACAGCTACTGTCGGGGGCGGCGCGGCCGGGCTACCGTCAGCGGACTTCTTCGGGCGTGGATGTGGTCGGCTGGGGTGCCTGGAGACGTGTCCGCTCGCCTTCTTGGGGCACGTCGCTGGTGCTTGGGTCGCCTGTCTTTTGGTTACCGTTCGTGGGCGTCTTTGTGGGGGCGGGGTGCGACGGCGGCGTGCTTTTCCGACATGGGCGGTTGGTCGCGAAAGTGGGGCGGCTTTTGGCTTAACTGTCCCCGCTCGCGCGATGTTTCGCGCATTTGGGGACGTCATTTGCTCCCCGCTGCTCTCGCTGAGTCCGCGCCCCGCGGTTGACGGCAACTCGGCGAACTGGCTGGGTGTCGAGGCCGCCGCGTGGCGCGGGGAGGGCGACCGCGTCGAAGGTGACCATTCGTGTCGCGGAAGTCGGGTCGCACCCGCGAAATCGAGCGTAGTGCCTCTACATTTATTCGAACAAGTGTACTAAAATGAGTTCATGGAACAGCACCTCGAGATAACCGCCGACGCGGTGTCTCGCATGCCTCGCGAGCAGTTGCTCGCTGCATGGACGGTGCTCACCGAAGCTGTCGTCGAGCAAGCCCTCGTGAGCGTTTCGCCGCTGCTCGATCTGCCCGAGATCGGCGCGTCGCTGGACGAGCGCATCACCGAGTCGGTGGAGACGGCTCGCCAGCTCGAAGGTGCGGCCGCCGCGGTCCTCACGATCTCTCGTTCCGCTGATGCACTCGTGCGCGTCATGGCCGCCGAGCACGCCGAAGCAGTGCGGCAGGTCGAGGCGCTGGAGTTCGAGCACCTGCGCGACGTGTCGTACCCGCTCGCTCCGGGGGAATTCGCCGGCGACAGCTTCGGACCGGCCCTCGGCATGAGTTCCGGTGCAGCAGGCGCCATGGCCGATGACGCCGCGCAGCTGCGTTGCAGGCACCCCGAACTGCTTCGATCGGCCCTTCGCGGTGAGGTTCGCTTCGCCTCGGTTGCCGCGATCGCGTCCGAGCTCGAACATGTCGAGGCTCCCGATCTCGACGAAGTGAACCGC
This sequence comes from Dermacoccus sp. PAMC28757, assembly GCF_014302635.1. Classification (NCBI taxonomy): domain Bacteria; kingdom Bacillati; phylum Actinomycetota; class Actinomycetes; order Micrococcales; family Dermacoccaceae; genus Dermacoccus; species Dermacoccus sp. PAMC28757. Next base: position 1,459,250 of record NZ_CP060292.1, read on the forward strand.
CTTTTTGCGGCCGGCAGTATCCCGACGATGACGGTCGAAGGCGCCCGCCGGCAGACGAAGCGCCTCCTGCGGTCACTCGGTCTGGCGCGGCCCGTTGATCCCGTTGAACAGCGCCGCGAGATGGGCGTGTGGTTCTCCCCGCACCTCGAGTTCGACCAACTCACCGAAATGCGTGTCGTGCTCGACTCGGTCGATGCCGCAACGGTGCGAGCCGCCATCGACGCGAGGGCGCAGTTCCTGCGCGACAACGCGCCGAGAAGTGGTGACGGAGCCGGCCACGGGCTCTTCGCCGGTCCATCCCGCGCCGATGCCCTCGTCGACCTCCTCCTCGGTCAGGCCACCGTCACCACGACATTGCACCTGCGCGTCCCCGTGCGCCCACCGACGTCATCGCCCGCTGAACCTCTGTCGTCGCGGTCTGTTCTCGCTCGCGCGCACGGCTCTACCGGATGCTCCGGGGAGAACTCTGCCCGCAAGAACGCGGCAGCGTGGTTCGGCGACGACGTTCGCATGCCCTTCGGCGACGTGGAGGTGCCCGGAGTCGGAATCGTCGATGCGGCCACGGTTCGTGCGCTGGCCGGGGCAGTCGGCACGAAGTTCGTCTCTGAATTCGTGGCCGTCGACGGCGAGCGCGTCACAACGCTGGCGACGGTGACCGATTCGTACCGACCGACGACGCTGGTCGAGCGCACGGTGAAGACGCGTGACGGGCACTGCCGCTTCCCGTACTGCACCCGCCCGGCCGACGTCACGGACGTCGACCACGTGATTCCCTTCGCCGAAGGTGGCGCGACGAGCCCGGCCAACCTCCAGTGCCTGTGCCGTCACCACCACCGCGCCAAGACGTTCGGCGGCTTCGCGGTCGTCATGCAGGCGGACGGCGAGTGCCTGTGGGAGTCGCCCACCGGCCACCGTTGGCTGACTCTCCCCAGCGGCCCGACGCTGCCGCAGCCGGCAGTCTTCACCGCTCCAGCCGCCTGACTCAGACAAGCGCGCCCGTGGCTGGGATTCGGCTCCTTGGCCGCAGGCCGGTGACCCGCAGCTGAACCGGGAAGAAACGACGCGTGGTTGACTGGCCACATGATCGTTGGAGTGGGAATCGACGTCGTCGAAATTGACCGGTTCGCGCAGAAACTCGCAGACACCCCGGAGATGCGTGACCGGCTGTTCACGCCGAGCGAGCGCGACCTGCCGATCCGCTCATTGGCCGCCCGCTTCGCAGCGAAGGAAGCGCTCAGCAAGGCGCTCGGCGCGCCGCCCGGAATGAGCTGGCAGGACGCCGAGGTCGACAAGAACAGCGACGGTCAGCCCTACTTCCGCACCGGCGGCACCGTTCAAGCTCGCATGAGCGCGCTCGACGTCGACGCGCTTCACCTCTCGCTCACCCACGACGGTGGCATCGCCTCCGCCGTCTGCATCGCGGAGGGCTGACATGGCGGATGACGAGCTTCGCCACGAGAACACCCTCGCGTCTACGCCAGACGGATCGGGACGGCTGAGCCCGAACGGTGGCGGTCGGCGTGACGCCAGCGCGGGGGAGGTTCAGCACGCGGATGGTGGTGCTGCTGCCTGGCGGGACAACTCCGACGGCGGCATTCGAGCAGCATGGTCGGTTGACGCCGTACGCGCTGCTGAAGAAGCCACGGGTGACGACTTCACCGACGGTGCTCTGATGCAGCGCGCCGCAAGGGGACTCGCCGACATCGTGAGACGCGAGGTCGCTGAACTCGAGCGGCGGGGCGTGACGTCGCCGCGGGTCGTGGTCCTGGTTGGCCCCGGAAACAACGGTGGCGACGCGTTGTACGCCGCCCGCGATCTCGCAGTTGACGGTATCGAGTGTCTGGCTCTCCTTGTCGCCGACAAAGCACACGTCGAGGGCGTCGCCGCAGCGCGTGCAGCGGGCGTCGACGTGGCCCGATACGAGTCCGCCTCCCATAGCGGCGCGGAGCCCGAGGGCGGCGGCCGTGAGAACGCCCATGCGCTCGCGCACGCCGACCTCGTCGTCGACGGCATCCTCGGAATCGGCGCCGATCCCGGGCGCGCTTCGACCTGGCAGGAACTCGCCGACCTCATTCCGATCCAGGCATTCGTGGTGGCCGTCGACTGCCCCACCCCAGGATTCCGTGCCGACATCACCGTCACCTTCGGCGAGCCCAAGACCTCGCTCATGCTGGCACCCGCCGCGAACGGACGCGTTGAGGTGGTCGACATCGGCATCCACCTCCCTCTTGGCGAACAGGAAGCCATGCGACTGTCCGGTACGCACCTGGCGCACTTGTGGCCCGTACCCGGCCCGCGCGATCACAAATACACGCGCGGAGTGGTAGGTCTCGCGACGGGTAGTGACGCGTTCCCGGGAGCCGCGGTGCTCGGTGCCGTCGCGGCGGTAACGGCCGGAGCAGGCATGGTGCGCTACGTCGGCCCGCGTCGCGCAGAGGACGCCGTCACGGCAGCGGCGCCGGAGGTCGTGCATGGCAGTGGTCGCGTGCAGGCGTGGGTCGTGGGCTCCGGAATCGACGGGCCGAGTGAACGCGAGCACGAGAGCGACCGCTACGAGTCCGCCATGGCCGCTCTGCGCTCCGAGGAACCCGTCGTCATCGACGCGGGAGCGCTCACCTGGTTCGAGCCCGGTGTCCGCCCGGAAGGTGTCCAGACCGTCATCACCCCCCACGCCGGCGAGCTCGCGACGCTCCTGCAGTCGCGCGACATCGACGTCGAACGCTCGACAGTCGAAGCCGACCCCGTCACGTGGGCTCGCCGTGCCGCCAACGAGACGGGCGCGACCGTCCTGCTCAAGGGCGGCGTCACCGTCATCGCCTCGCCCGGCGAAGGCCCGGTCACCATCGAGAACCGCGCCCCGCACTGGCTCGCCACCGCCGGAACGGGCGACGTGCTCGCCGCGCTCCTCGGCGTCCTGCTCGCGGCCGGTCTCGAGCCCAGGAGCGCCGCCGCACTCGCCGCGTACACCCACGGACGGGCGGCGCACCTCGCCAACCCGGACGGCCCCGTCCGCGCCCTCGATGTCGCCACGTCGCTGGGACGCGTCGCCTCAGAACTGGTCGCCGAACAGCGGCGGGTGCACGAGGAACGCCGTGCGGGACGCTTCCCGCGCTAGTGAGAGACTGAGTCGCTATGAACGTCCCCGCCGCCGACGCCCCGACGCCGTCCGACCACCCCGCTTGGCTCGCCTTCGAAGGTGCGCAGGCCCGCGTCGTCGTCGACCTCGACGCCATCGTGCGCAACGCCACCACGCTCAAGGCGCGAGTGGGCGACGCCCAGCTCATGGCTGTCGTCAAGGGTGACGCCTACGGCCACGGGCTCGTGCCGACGGCCCGCGCCGCGCTGCGTGGGGGAGCGACCTGGCTGGGAGTGGCGCAACTCCACGAAGCCACCGCGCTACGCGACGCCGGCATCGACGCCCGCGTGCTGTGCTGGCTGCTCGCGCCCGGCTCCGACTTCGAAACGGCGATCCGCCGCGACATCGACCTCGGGGTCTCGTCGGCAGCCATGGTGCGCGACGTCGCGATAGCCGCCGAGGCCGCCGGGCGTGTGGCCCGTGTCCACCTCAAGGTCGACACCGGCATGGCCCGCAACGGCGCGTACGGCGACCAGTGGCCCGAGCTCGTGGCCGCCGCCCGCGAGGCGCGGGGGAGGGGCCTCGTCGAGGTGGTCGGTCTGTTCACCCACTTCGTCCGCTCCGACGAACCGCGCCACCCCGAGGTCGCCGCCCAGATCGACCGCTTCCGCGCCGCCGAAAAGGACTGTGACGACGCCGGATTTCACCTTGAGGTGCGGCACATGGCGAACTCCGCCGGCGCGATCTTCGTGCCCGAGTCGCGCTTCGACCTCGTGCGCGTCGGCCTCGCGCTCTACGGCCTCTCGCCCGCGCCGGACCTCGCCGCGCCCCAGGATCTCGGTCTTGACCCCGCAATGTCGGTGACGGCCCACGTCGCCGTGACGAAACGCGTCCCCGCAGGCCAGGGCGTCAGTTACGGCCACACCTACGTCACAGATGCGGAAACGACCCTTGCCGACATTCCCGCGGGGTACGCCGACGGCGTGCCGCGCCACGCGTCGAACAAGGCTCCGGTCATGGTGAACGGCACGATCGGCCACATCGCCGGCCGCGTGTGCATGGACCAGTTCGTCGTCGACATGGGTGACGCCGCAGTCCAAGCCGGCGACGAAGCCGTTCTCTTCGGACGTGCGGCCGACGGGACACCCGGGCCCACCGCGCAGGAATGGGCCGACGCCGCCGACACCATCAGCTACGAAATCGTCACGCGCATGAGCACCCGCCTGCCACGCATCTACTGCGGTGACCTGAGCGAGGAACTCACCCGATGAGCGACGACCTACGCCTGCGCGGCACCCGCTACCTGCCCGACGCCGAAGCCACCGCCGACCTCGGACGGGCGCTCGCCCGTATCGTGCGCCGCGGAGACGTCATCGTCATGACGGGCGACCTCGGGGCCGGGAAGACGACGACCACGCGCGCTCTCGGCGAAGCGCTCGGTGTGCGCGGTGACGTCACGAGCCCGACGTTCGTCATCGCCCGCGAACACCCCTCGCTCGGTGACGGCCCGGCCCTCGTCCACGTCGACGCCTACCGCCTCGGCGGCTTCGGCGAACTCGACGACCTCGACCTTGACACCTCGCTCGACGACGCCGTCACCGTCATCGAATGGGGCGCCGGCATGGCCGAGGCGCTCTCCGACGATCGCCTTCACCTCACGTTGACGGGCCTCGACGACCGCACCGCGACGATCGAGACGGCCGGGGAACGTTGGGCAGACATCGACCTCGCCTCCGAACTGGGACTCGACTGACGCACGCAACGCCGCACGGCACCGCCGTTGAGCCGCGCGTGATCGGCGCAGTTGCCGGGCCTCGATAAGCTGGGTCGATGCTTCTCGCGATCGACACCTCCACCTCGGCCGTCACGGCCGCGCTCCACGACGCCGAAAAGGTTGTGGCGCGCACCTCGACGATCGACGCGCGTCGGCACACCGAGATCCTCGCTCCGGCGATCGACGCCATGATGCGTGACGCCGGTGTCGCACCCGCCGACCTCTCCCGCGTCGCCGTCGGTGTCGGCCCCGGCCCGTTCACCGGTCTGCGCGTCGGCCTCATGACGGCCATGACGTTCGCGTACGCCCTCGACCTTCCGGTCGGCGGTCTGTGCTCCCACGACGCCCTCGCGTACCGCGCCCGACGTTCCGGCATGACGGGCCCGCTGCTCGTCGCCACGGACGCGCGCCGCAAGGAGGTCTACTGGGCCCGCTACGACCTCGACGCCGACCGCATCGCGCCGGGTGAACCGGCCGTCGACAAGGCAGCCGTCGTCGCCGAGCACGTCGGAGACATCCCCGCGATCGGTCGCGGAGCCCAGCTGTACAGCGACCACCTGCAGGACGCCACCGGCGGCCACGAGGACCTCCTCGACGTCGACGCCGCCGACATCGCCGCGCTCGCCATCGAACGCGTCATGGCGGGGGAGCGCCTACTGACCACCGAGCCGCTCTACCTGCGCCGCCCGGACGCCGTCCCCGCCGCGGCCGCGCCCAACGCTCGGGTGCTCAGCAAGTGAGCGCCACGACCACCGACGCCCCGGCGAGCGTCCGCCTGCGCGACGCGACCTGGCGGGACATCGAGACTATCGCGCGTCTCGACGCCGAACTCTTCGATCACGACGCGTGGAGCGAACCGACGTGGTGGGCCGAGTTCGCCGAGCGCCCGCGTCGCCAGTACGTCGTCGCCGTCGCAGGTAACGAGGACGCGAACGAGACCGTGCTGGGCTACGCCGGCCTCGACGCGGGCGGCAGCGCGGTCGACGTCATGACGATCGCCGTCACCCATGCGGCCCGCGGCACAGGCGTCGGAAAACGCTTGCTCACCCACCTTGTCGACGCCGCGGCGGCGACCGGCGCCGAGGCGCTCCTGCTCGAGGTGCGCGCCGACAACGAGCCCGCCCTCGGCCTCTACGAACGATCCGGCTTCGAGCGCCTCACTCTGCGCCGCCGCTACTACCAACCCGGTGACGTCGACGCCGTCATCATGCGCAAACTCCTGGAGACCTCATGAGCATCACCACGACTCGGGAGCCGCTGGTTCTCGGCATCGAGAGCTCGTGCGACGAGACGGGCATCGGCATCGTGCGCGGCACCACCCTGCTCGCCAACGAGGTGGCGAGCAGCATGGATCTGCACGTCCGCTTCGGCGGCGTCGTGCCCGAGATCGCGAGCCGCGCCCACCTTGAGGCGATGCTGCCCTCACTGCGTCGCGCGTGCGACACCGCCGGAGTGAAGCTCACCGACGTCGACGCCATCGCCGTCACCGTCGGGCCCGGCCTCGCCGGCGCGCTCATGGTCGGTGTCGCCGCCGCGAAGGCCCTCTCCGTTGCCCTCGACAAGCCGCTGTACGGCGTCAACCACCTCGCCGCGCACGTGGCCGTGGACATCCTCGACCACGGCCCGCTGCCCGAGCCGACCATGGGTCTGCTCGTCTCCGGCGGGCACACGAACCTGCTCTACGTGCCGGACATCGCCACCGACGTGCGCAGCCTCGGCAACACGATCGACGACGCGTGCGGCGAAGCGTTCGACAAGGTCGCCCGCGTGCTCGGCCTGCCCTACCCGGGCGGCCCGAACATCGACAAGGCAGCCCAGGGCGGAGACCGGCAGGCCATCGCGTTCCCACGCGGGCTCTCGACGAAGAAGGACCTCGAGAAGCACCGTTACGACTTCAGCTTCTCCGGCCTCAAGACGTCCGTGACGCGCTGGGTCGCCACCCGCGAAGCCGCCGGTGAACCGGTGCCCGTCGCCGACGTCGCCGCGTCCTTCCAGGAAGCCGTCGTCGACATCATCACGAAGAAGGCGGTCATGGCCTGCCGCGACTACGAGTGCAACAACCTCATGGTCGGCGGCGGCGTCTCGGCCAACTCCCGTCTGCGTGCGCTGCTCGAAGAACGCTGCGGCAAGGCCGGCATCGCCATCCGCGTGCCGAAACTCAGCCTGTGCACCGACAACGGCGCCATGGTGGCCACGCTCGGGGCACACCTCGTCGCGAAGGGCATCGAGCCGTCCGCGCTCGATGTGCCCGCTGACTCCTCGATGCCGATCGGACAGGTGATGGGATGACGACCACGATGTCTGCCACGACCACGCTTCGGGTGCGCTTGACGGCGCTCGCCGCCACCGGCGCGCTCGCTCTCGCCGGATGCAGCGGTGGCTCGCCCGACGGAGACAAGCCCTCGACCGGCGCATCGAGCTCCTCGAAGAGCGGGTCCGGCAGCTCCTCGCAGGGCCAAAATCGGACGAGCGCCGACGCCGGACTGCCGACGCAGGCCGAACTCGCCCAGGCGAAGAAGGACGTCGAGAAGCTCACGACGAAGCAACTCGCGGGGCAGGTCATCGTCGGGTACTACCCGGGTTCGCGGAGCGAGGCGGCTGCCGCGGCGATCCGCAAGGACGGCCTCGGCGGCGTCATCATCATGGGCGACAACGTGCCGCAGGACGTCACGGCCGGCCTGCCTGCCATCACCTCCGCCGCGCAGCAGGCGATGAAGGACACGGGACGCTCGTGGCCCGCCGTCATCGGCATCGACCAGGAGGGCGGCCCCGTCGCGCGCATCAAGGCGCCCGTCACGCAGCTGCCCGGCGGTATGGCGTACGGCGCCGCGGATGACGCCGAACTCGCCGCGAAGATCGCCAAGGGCCAGGGCCAGGAGTTACGAGCCCTCGGCGTGACGATGGTGTTCGCCCCCGACGCGGACGTCACGGTCGGCCCGCAGGATCCGACGATCGCCGTCCGCTCGCCGGGCAGCGACCCGCAGCGCGTCTCGCGCGCGGTGAACGGGCAGGTCAAGGGCTTCCAGGAGGCCGGTCTCGTGCCGGTCATCAAGCACTTCCCGGGCCACGGCTCGGTGACGACGGACACCCACGTCGACTACGCGGTGCAGTCGCAGCCGGTCTCGGCGCTCACCAAGCGCGACTGGGTGCCGTTTGCCAACGCCGTGAAGGCGGGGGCGCCCGCCGTCATGACGGCGCACATCGTGCTCAAGGACATCGACCCGAACGTGCCCTCGACCCTGTCGCACAAGGTGCTCACGGGCGAACTGCGCGACAAGCTCGGTTTCAAGGGCCTCGTCGTCACCGACGGCATGAACATGGGCGCCATCGTGAAGAAGTTCGACAAAGGCGGTGCCGCAGCCGTTTCCGCGCTCAAGGCGGGCGCCGACGTCGTGCTCATGCCGGCCAACGCCACCGCGTCGGTCGCCGCCATCGAGAAGGCCGTGGCCTCGGGTGAGCTGACGCGCGAACGGCTCGTGGAATCGGCTGCCCGTATCGTCGCGACGACGCGGCACCAGCAGGTCAAGGCTCCGGCGACCAACGTCGTCGGCGCGCACGGCAAGGACGCCGAGCAGTTCGCGCGAGAGTCGATCACCCAGCTCGGTGGCTCATGCGACAAGCCGCTCGTCGGCAAGAGCGTCCGCCTCGACGGCGGATCGACCTCCGACCGCGCGGAACTGACGAAGGCCCTCGCGGCCCGCGGCATCACGGTCGGCTCGTCCGGCACACGCGTCTCGCTCATCGCCGGTGGGTCGTACAACGCAGGTAAGGCGTCGGCCGACGGCGGCTCGGAAGCCGATTCCGCTGGTGGTTCGGGTGCCGGTTCCTCGACGAAGGCCGGCGTTCAGGTCGCGCTCGACACCCCGTACGTCCTCGCCTCGCGACCGGCCGGAGCCGTCGGTCTCGCGACGTACGGCAACACGCCGTCGACGTTTGCGGCGCTCGCGGACATCCTTGCGGGCAAGGCCAAGGCGGGCGGCACGCTGCCGGTTGCCGTCGGCGACAACAAGGTGGGCGACTCGGCCTGTTCGTGACTTCGCTCGCTGTTTGAAGCTCCAGCCCCTTGAGTCAGGGGGGCGGGTTCAGTTCGGGGGCAGCGGCGGTCGTCCAGGTGCGACCTGTGGCAGGTCAGGTCAGGCGGGTTCGACGACGAGGGCGGTGCGCTCGCCGTCGAGGTTGACGAGTACGACGGTCATGGGCTGGGAGCCCTTGAGCTTCAGCTGTCGACGCAGGGCGTCGGCGTCGAGGTCGACGTCGCGCTTCTTGATCGTGAGGCGTCCGACGTCGTGCGTGCGCAGGTAGGAGCGGAGTGTTTTGACGTGCAGCGGAACGGCGTCGAGCACCCGGTATGCGCGCCCGAGAAGACCGATGTCGGTGAGCGCGTCGGCGGTGACGTACCCGTACCCGGCCGTGAACTCGCGCCCGTCGACGGCGTTGAGCAACGCGCCGACGAGACCGCTACGCGTTAACGCTTTGTCGGCCTCGTAGAAGAAGGCGCCGAGGTCGGCGCGACGCGCGAGGGCCCCCGAGGCGTCGGCAGCGTCGGGCCTCGTGACGTGGCGAAGCTCGACGCTGTCGCCGCTGCTGTCTGCGTTGGCGGAACCGTCGGCGCGCTTGTCGGTCGGCCGCACGATCGTCGCCGTCGTGCCTTCGTCGCGAACGGCCTGGCCCCACCAAAGCGTCGCTTCGACGAGGTCGCCGGCGTACGAGACGAACTCCGCCTCGCAGTCGGGCGGGATGTCGCCGTGCGCGAGGCCGGGGGAGAGTTTGGCGCCGGCAGCCGGGGCATCAGCGGCGAGTTGCTGGACGAGTTCCCAGTCGGGCGAGAGCGCGGCCAGGGAGAAGGTTCGCTTGGTTCGGCCGTGGATGTCGGCAACGCCCGGGATGCGCCGGGCAGGGTCGAACCACCACGCGGCGTCCGGGGCTTCCCGGCGGAGTTCGGGTGCGAGGTCTTCGAGCAACCCCGTCTCCACGCGTGAGGCGGGGTAGGGCGCCAGGTTGTGGCGAGCGAGTTCGGCCGTCGTCGGGTCGGCTTCCACGGCAATGACGTCGAGGCCGGCACGAGCAAAACCGACGGCGTCCGCGCCGATGCCACACCCGCCGTCGACCACGCGTGAGGCGCCGGACGACCGCAGACGCTCGGCGTGCAGAGCCGCCACGGCCGAGCGAGTGGCCTGCTCGAGGGCGTCCGGGGTGAAGAACATCAGCTCGGCATTCGCGCCGAACTTCGTGACGGCCTTCGCCCGCAATCGGCTCTGCGTCAGCGCGGCGGCGACGAGTTCGGGGGAGTAGCCCCGATCCCGCAATCGGGAGGTGAGCGCGACGGCGTTCTTCTCGTCGTAGGGCGGCAGCGATGCGAGCAGTTCACGACCCTCGTCGGACATGAGAGCGTGCGCGGCGGCGGCATCCATGGGCTCATTCTTTCAGGCGAACTTCCAACCAAGAGCCGCCCCGCCTGTGCGCCCTGAGCGAACGCCGACCCTCCACCTGGCACTCGGCTTGACCGAGTGCTAAGCGAGCAATAAATTCGGAGTTAGCACTCACCCCTGGGTAAGTGCCAGCGAGCACGTCACCTCGACCCCCGCGACGGCGAGGCGGCACTGCGCGCTGTCATGCCACGCCACGTGGCGTGGGCAGGGGTGGACAAGCATCCGTCACGTCCGCTCGAGCGGACCGTCGCAACAAGGAAGGTGCCACCGTGTCGGTGAACATCAAGCCGCTGGAAGACCGCATCGTCGTCAAGTCCGTCGAGGCCGAGCAGACCACCGCGTCCGGCCTCGTCATCCCGGACACCGCCAAGGAGAAGCCCCAGGAGGGCGAGGTCATCGCCGTGGGCCCGGGTCGCGTGGACGACAACGGCAACCGCGTTCCGGTCGACGTCGCTGTGGGCGACAAGGTCATCTACTCGAAGTACGGCGGCACCGAGGTCAAGTTCGGTGGTGAGGAGTTCCTCATCCTCTCCGCCCGCGACGTGCTCGCCGTCGTCGCCTGACGATCCCACTCCGTGCGCGCATGCCCCGGCCGTGGCCCACGTCGGCCCGCCGGGGCATTGCGTTCCCTCCAGTCGCGCGTGAACTCACGCAGCAGGCTCCCGTTCCACGCCGCCTCGCGCGGCATCAACCAGAGAGGTTGAATCATGGCCAAGACCCTCGAATTCAACGACGACGCGCGTAAGTCGCTCGAGCGCGGTGTCGACGCGCTCGCCAACGCCGTCAAGGTGACCCTCGGCCCGAAGGGCCGCAACGTCGTCATCGACAAGTCCTGGGGCGCCCCCACCATCACGAACGACGGTGTCACCATCGCCCGTGAGGTCGAGCTCGAAGACCCGTACGAGAACCTCGGCGCGCAGCTCGCCAAGGAGGTCGCCACCAAGACGAACGACGTCGCCGGTGACGGCACGACGACCGCCACGGTTCTCGCCCAGGCCCTCGTCAAGGAAGGCCTGCGCAACGTTGCCGCCGGCGCGGCCCCGGCCGGTCTGAAGCGCGGTATCGACAAGGCCGTCACCGCCATCAACGACCAGCTGCTCGCCAACGCGCGCCCGGTCGACGGCAAGGACGACTACGCCAAGGTCGCTTCGCTCTCCGCCCAGGACGCCACCATCGGTGGCCTCATCGGTGAGGCGTTCGACAAGGTCGGCAAGGACGGCGTCATCACGGTCGAGGAGTCCTCCACCGCCGAGACGAAGCTCGAGTACACCGAGGGCATGCAGTTCGACAAGGGCTACCTCTCGCCGTACTTCGTCACCGACCCCGAGCGCATGGAAGCCGTCCTCGAGGACGCCTACATCCTCATCAACCAGGGCAAGATCTCGAACGTGCAGGACCTCCTGCCCGTCCTCGAGAAGGTCGTCCAGTCCGGCAAGCCGCTGCTCATCATCGCCGAGGACATCGAGGGCGAAGCCCTCTCGACGCTCGTCGTGAACAAGATCCGCGGCACGTTCAACGTCGTCGCCGTCAAGGCCCCCGGCTTCGGTGACCGCCGCAAGGCCATGCTGCAGGACATCGCCATCCTCACCGGCGGCCAGGTCATCGCCGAGGAGGTCGGCCTCAAGCTCGAGGCCGCCGACCTCGACGTCCTCGGCCAGGCCCGCCGCATCCAGGTGACGAAGGATTCCACGACGATCATCGACGGCGCCGGCCAGGGCGACGCAGTCGAGGGCCGCGTCAAGGAGCTCAAGGCCGAGATCGAGCGCACGGACTCCGACTGGGACCGCGAGAAGCTCCAGGAGCGTCTTGCGAAGCTCGCCGGCGGCGTCTGCGTCATCGGCGTCGGTGCCCACACCGAGGTCGAGATGAAGGAGAAGAAGCACCGCATCGAGGACGCCATCGCGGCCACGCGCGCGGCCATCGAGGAAGGTATCGTCGCCGGTGGTGGCTCCGCCGTCATCCACGCCGCCTCCGCGCTCGACTCCCTCCAGCTCGAAGGTGACGAGGCCACCGGCGCCACGCTCGTCGGCAAGGCCATCGCCGAGCCGCTGCGCTGGATCGCCGAGAACGCCGGCCTCGAGGGCTACGTCGCCGTCTCCAAGGTGCGCGAACTGCCCGTCGGCCAGGGCCTCGACGCCGCCACCGGCGACTACATCGACCTCGTCGAAGCCGGCATCATCGACCCGGTCAAGGTCACGCGCTCCGCACTGACCAACGCCGCCTCCATCGCCTCCATGGTTCTCACGACCGACACCCTCGTCGTCGAGAAGAAGGAAGACGAAGAGGCACCCGCGGCAGGTCACGGCCACACGCACTGATCTCCATCGCGTCGTCTTCCGGCGCGCGGGGTTCCGGGCTCGCAGGCTCGCCCGGAACCCCGCGCGCTCGGTGCGACAGCGCTTCGGGGCTTGAAAGACGCCCCTCCCACGAGCAAGCTCGCGGGAGGGGCGTCTTTCTGCGCGGTCTGCTTCCAGCGTGGGTGCGTTGAGCGAAAGGGTTGCGGCTTTGCGCGTGGCCCGGTTTCGTTGGGGGAGAGGGTCGCGGCTTTGCGAGTGGCCCTGGTTACATGGCGATGCGGAGGCGCCTGTGTTCGGCTGTCAGCGCCGGGTGACGCGCACGCACTCGTCCTCAAGGCACACCACGGCGCCGACCGGAATCTGGGCGCTACGGCGCGTGTCGACCTCGCCGTCGACCGTCACGAGGCCCTCAATGATGACGATGCGCGCCTCGGCGCCGTCCTCCACGAGGTTGGCCAACTTGAGCAGCTGACCGAGCTTGATGGCTTCGTCGCGAATCGGAACGTCTACGGGTGAGTTCATGGCCACATTCTCGCACCGAACTCGCCGTGCACCCCGTGGTGTGGTTACCGTGGGGGCCGCAACCGCTGACCGTGAACCGCGCACATCCGTGACGGGAGTAGGCCATGGCGCTCGAAGGTGGATACATGGGAGGGGCCTCCTGGCCCCAGGTGTCCCATGCCCGAGCGCGTGTAACGAACCTACCGTCCACCCCGATGTCATCCGAGGAAGCGCCGATGCGCGACCTCGTGGCTGCCGCTCAGGACAACGATCCGGCAGCACGACACCAACTCCTCGACGACGTTCACCGGATGGCGTTGCGCTACGCGTCAGCCCGTCTCGGCGCTTTCAGCGCCTCGCGTGAACTCGCCGCCGACGCCGCTCAGGAGGTGTGCGTGGCTGTCCTGCAGGCGCTTCCGCGCTACGTCGAGCGCGGCGTCCCCTTCGAGGCCTTCGTCTACTCCATCTGCTCGCGCAAGGTGGCCGACGTGCAGCGAGGCGCCTTCCGCGCGGCTGTGCCCACCGACGAGATCCCCGAGGACGTCGACCTGTCGACCGGCCCCGAGGAGATGGCCGTCAGCGGCGACACCGCCAAGCGCCTCTCGATGCTCATGGGCGGCCTGTCCGAACAGCACCGCGAAATCCTGACGCTCCGCGTCGCCGTCGGCCTCTCCGCCGAGGAGACCGCCCGCAGCCTCGGCATGACGGCCGGCGCCGTGCGCGTCGCCCAGCACCGCGCGCTCGCGAAGCTGCGCAAGCTGCACGACGCCTCCGGCCAGGAGTTGAGGTGAGCCACGTGAACGACGCATCCCGCGACACGAACCTCTTCGAGATCGCCCGCGACGACGAACTCCTCGACGTCCTCGGCGCACGCCTTTTCGACGCGGACGAGTCCAACGCCGACACGAACATCGACGCCAGCACCTACGAGTCGGACGATGTCGCTCACATGCTCGCCGCCTGGGCGCAGGACATCGACGATGAGGCCGAGGCCACGTTCACGGTCGAGCCCCGACGCGTCACGCGGGCAGCTCGCGCCGCCTACGCGGTGTCCAATGAGGCCGAGTCCGTCGAACCCGGACCTGTCACGGCCGCGCCGCGCCCTCGCGGCGGCACGTACAGCGCCTCGGGCGACGGCCGAGTGGCCGCTGCTCTCGGCCGCGGATGGTGGGGCCTGGCCCCGGCTGCCCGCGTGCGAACCGGCGCTACGGCCGCTGCAGCGGGTCTCGTGCTCTCCCTGTCCGGCGTCGCCGCCGCTGTCGGTGGGGGACGCCTACCGTCCCTCGACTCCTTAACGCTCAGTTCGACGAAGGCTCACAACCCCTCCGTGCTGGCCGATGAGGTGCCTCGCGCCACGGCGACCGACGCACCAGCAGCGCCGCAGAAGCCGGCGAAGAAGCGTGTCGAGGCGCTGCCGGATCGCACGGACGGCCACGCCGAGGGCGCTGCGCGGCCCCGCACGTCCGCCGCTCCGAAGGAAACGGCACCGAGCGACTCCTGGCCTCGGGTCGAGGAGCGCCGTACCGGTCTCGACCGCTCGGTCGTCGCCGCGCCCCGAATCGACCGTCAGCGCCCGGCGGTACCGACGTACCGGCCCAACACGGGCACCCGACCGACGCAGGCGCCGAGCACGACGCGTCCGCCGCGTCCGACGACGCCGCCCTCGCCGTCGTCCACGCAGCCGCCGACGACCACGAAGCCGAGCACGCCGTCCACCCCAGGTTCGTCGACGACGTCGCCGAGCACCGGTCCCTCGGGTTCGACAGGCACGTCGGGCTCCTCGAGTTCCTCGGGCTCGCCCTCCACGACGAAGCCGACCCCTCGCCCCACCTCGAGCGTTTCCCCGAGGTCGACACGCGGCTCACACAAGGCCTCCTCCGGAAGCGGTGCGCTGACGAAGGCGGAGAAGGAGACGCGCAACCGGTTCAGGTACCTCATGCCGAGGCCGTCGATCGAGGCGTCCTCAACGCCTCTCGAGCCGAGCGCTACGGCGGAGCCGGTGCCGAACGAAACCGCCACGCCGACGCGCTAGGTGAGAATGCGCACAACGCTGAGCGCGCGGCGCTGGGCACGCGTGCGCGTGACCTAGAATCGGTGAATGGCTTTCGGCTCTGACAACGGCACTGAGATTCCCCCGAAATTCGCGACGCTCGGCCTCACCTACGACGACGTCCTTCTCCTTCCCGGGGAGACCGATGTCATCCCCTCGGAGGTCGACACCACCGCGCAGCTGACGCGCGAGATCAAGCTCAACATCCCTCTCGTGTCTGCAGCGATGGACACCGTCACCGAAGCGCGCATGGCCATCGCCATGGCCCGCGAGGGCGGCATGGGCGTGCTGCACCGCAACCTGTCGATCGAGGATCAGGCCTACCAGGTCGACCTCGTCAAGCGCACTCAGACGGGCCGTATCACCAACCCCGTGACGATCGGCCCCGACGCCACGCTCGAAGAGCTCGACGCCATCTGCGGCGAGTACCGCGTCTCCGGTCTGCCGGTCGTCGAGGGCGACAACAAGCTCATCGGCATCATCACCAACCGCGACCTGCGCTTCACGCCCGTCGCCGAGTGGGCCGGCACGAAGGTGCGCGACGTCATGACGACGCAGCTCATCACCGCGCCCGTCGACATCTCGAACGAGGACGCCACGGCGCTGCTGCGTCAGCACAAGCGTGAGCGTCTGCCGCTCGTCGATCGCGACGGTCGCCTCGCCGCGCTCATCACGGTCAAGGACTTCGTGAAGTCCGAGCAGTTCCCGAACGCCTCGAAGGACGCCGACGGTCGCCTCATGGTCGGTGCCGCCGTCGGGTACTTCGGTGAGGCGTGGGAGCGCGCGACGACGCTCATCGACGCCGGCGTCGACGTGCTCATCGTCGACACGGCGCACGGCCACGCGGGCCTCCTGCTCGACATGATCCGCAAGCTCAAGGCCGACCCGGCCACGAAGAACGTCCAGATCATCGGCGGCAACGTTGCCACCCGCGCGGGCGCCCAGGCGCTCGTCGACGCCGGTGTCGACGCCGTCAAAGTGGGCGTCGGGCCGGGCTCGATCTGCACAACGCGCATCGTCGCGGGTGTCGGTGTTCCGCAGGTCACCGCGATCCACGAGGCCGCCCAGGCCTGCGGCCCCGCCGGTGTGCCGGTCATCGGTGACGGCGGCCTGCAGTACTCCGGTGACATCGCCAAGGCCCTCGTCGCCGGTGCGTCCTGCGTCATGGTCGGCTCGCTGCTCGCCGGGACGGAGGAGTCGCCGGGCGAGGTTGTGCTCATCAACGGCAAGCAGTTCAAGGCCTACCGCGGCATGGGTTCGCTCGGTGCGATGAGCTCGCGCGGCAAGAAGTCGTACTCCAAGGACCGCTACTTCCAGGCCGACGTCATCAGCGACGACCAGCTCGTGCCCGAGGGCATCGAGGGTCGCGTGTCGTACAAGGGTCCGGTGAGCAACGCGGTGCGTCAGCTCGTCGGTGGCCTCCACCAGTCGATGTTCTACGTCGGTGGCTCCACGATCCCCGAGCTGCAGGAGCGCGGCCAGTTCGTCCGCATCACCGCGGCCGGCCTCAAGGAGTCGCACCCCCACGACGTCCAGGGCATCGTCGAAGCGCCGAACTACTCGATCCGCTGACGACGCCTCGGCCCACTTTCGAGCGCCTCACCTTCACGACGAAGGTGCGGCGCTCGTGTGTTGAGGCGGGCATACCCACATGCGCGAGATCTCGCACGATGGGAAGAGACGTGCGCGGTTGGTCCCCACTTGCGCGACATTCCGCGCTTGTGGGGAAGCGGGCGCCCGCAGGTAGGCTGGGTGGGTGACTGAGATCGAGATCGGCAAGGGCAAGCGCGGCCGTCGCGCGTATTCACTCGACGACATCGCCGTCGTGCCGTCGCGCCGCACGCGTGACCCCCGCGAGGTGTCGACGTCGTGGCAGATCGACGCCTACCACTTCGACCTGCCCGTCATGGCAGCGCCGATGGACTCCGTGATGTCGCCCGCCACCGCCATCGAGTTCGGCCGCCTCGGCGGTCTGCCCGTGCTCGACCTCGAGGGCCTGTGGACGCGCTACGAGGACCCGGAGACGCAACTCGCCTCCATCGCCACGGTCGACCCGGCCGAAGCCGTCGCCCGCATGCGCGAGATCTACGACGAGCCGATCAAGCCCGAGCTCATCCGCGACCGCCTCAAGGAGATCCGTGACGCCGGCGTCACCGTCGCCGGCGCCCTCACGCCGCAGCGCACCCAGGAGCACTGGCGCACCGTCGTCGAGGCCGGCGTCGACGTCTTCGTCATCCGCGGCACCACGGTCTCCGCCGAGCACGTCTCCGGCGACGCCGAGCCGCTCAACCTCAAGCGCTTCATCTACGAACTCGACGTTCCCGTCATCGTCGGTGGCGCGGGCACGTACACCGCAGCGCTGCACCTCATGCGCACCGGTGCGGCCGGCGTGCTCGTCGGCTTCGGTGGCGGCGCTGCCCACACGACGCGTCGCACGCTCGGCATCCACGCGCCCATGGCCACGGCCCTCTCCGACGTCGCCGCAGCCCGTCGCGACTACCTCGACGAGTCCGGTGGCCGCTACGTCCACGTCATCGCCGACGGCGGTGTCGGCACCTCCGGTGACATCGTCAAGGCCGTCGCCTGCGGTGCGGACGCCGTGATGCTCGGCGCCGCGCTGGCTCGCGCCACCGAGGCGCCCGGTCGCGGATTCCACTGGGGCCCCGAGGCGCACCACAGCCAGCTGCCGCGCGGTGAGCGCGTCGAGGTGGGCACAGTGGCGAGCCTCGAGGAGATCCTCAACGGCCCCGGCCGCGGCGCCGACGGCACCACCAACATCGTCGGTGCCCTCAAGCGCGCCATGGCCACCACCGGCTACTCCGACCTCAAGGAGTTCCAGCGCGTCGAGGTCGTCGTCGCGCCGTACCAGCGTTCCTGAGGCACACTCACGACGGAGGGGCTCGACCGGCAGGTCGAGCCCCTCCGTCATGCCCGCGGTGCCTCGCATCCTGGGACGACAGCCACTGACTTACTTCAAAGTAAGGACGTTGTCGGTGGCCCGTCCTAGGGTGGATCCATGACTTCTCAGACCGCATCTTCGCCCGCCGTCCGCGTTGCGCAGGACGTGGCGAAGCGCATGAGCCACCGCGTCACTGCTGCCGCCGACGCGCCCCAGCGTGAGCGCACGACGCCTCTCACCGGTGAGGTTGTCGCGTCGCTGCCCGAGTCGAGCGTCGCCGACGTCGAGCGCGCCTACGAGGCGGCGCGTGCGGCTCAGCCCGCGTGGGCCGCGACGCCCGTCAAGGAGCGCGTGGAGTTCCTGGAACGCCTGCACGACCTCGTGCTCGAGCACCAGAGCGAGATGCTCGACCTCATCCAGCTCGACTCGGGCAAGGCCCGCATCCAGGCCTTCGAGGAGATTCTCGACACCGCCGGTGTGTGCCGCCACTACGCGAAGAAGGCACCGAGCTATCTCGCCGAGCGCAAGGGTGCGGGCGCCATGCCGGTGCTGACGCAGGCCCGCACGGGCTACCGCCCCAAGGGCGTCGTCGGCGTCGTCGCGCCGTGGAACTACCCGCTGTCGATGACGATCACCGACGCCCTGCCCGCCCTCGCTGCCGGCAACGCCGTCGTCCTTCGTCCTGACGAGAAGGCGTCTCTCACCTGCCTCAAGATCGTCGAGCTCATCGACGAGGCCGGTCTGCCCGAGGGGCTCCTCCAGATCGTTCTGGGCGACGGCCCCACCGTCGGCGGCGCGGTCCTCGAGCGTGCGGACTACGTCATGTACACGGGCTCGACGAACGTCGGGCGTCAGGTCGCACGCGACGCCGGTGAGCGCCTCATCGGGGCGTCGCTCGAGCTCGGCGGGAAGAACGCGATGTACGTCGCCGAGGACGCCGACCTCAAGCGCGCCGCCGAGGGCGCCCAGCGCGCGGTGTTCTCCAGCGCGGGCCAGCTGTGCATCTCGATCGAGCGCCTCGTGCTCCACGAGGCCATCGCCGACGAGTTCCTCCGCCTGTTCCTCGCCCGTGTCAAGGCGATGAAGCTCAGCACCGAGGTGGGCTGGGGAGCCGACATGGGCAGCCTCATCTCCGCGCAGCAGTTGGAGCGCGTCGAGGAGCACGTCGCGGATGCTGTCTCCAAGGGCGCCACGGTGCTCGCGGGCGGCAAGGCGCGCCCCGACGTCGGGCCCTTCGTCTACGAACCCACCGTGCTCGACGGCGTTGCCGAAGGCATGAGCTGCCGACGCGACGAGACCTTCGGCCCGCTCGTGTCGGTCTACCGGGTCGCGAACGACGACGAGGCCGTCGCCTTCGCCAACGACAGCGAGTACGGCCTCAACGCGTCCGTCTGGACCAAGGACGTCAAGCGTGGCCGCGCCATCGCCGCCCGTATCCAGTCCGGCACCGTCAACGTCAACGAGGGTTACGCGTCTGCGTACGCGAGCAACGGTGCGCCGATGGGCGGCATGAAGTCCTCCGGCGTCGGCCGCCGTCACGGGGCCGAGGGCATCCGCAAGTACACCGACATCCAGAACGTCACGGTGCAGCACGTCCAGGGCTTCGGGGTGCCGAAGGGCATGTCGCAGAAGCAGTTTGCCAAGGTGATGACGGTGGGCATGCGCCTCATGAAGCGAGGAGGTGTCGCATGAGCGGCTTCGATCACGACGTCGTCGTCATCGGCTCGGGGTTCGGCGGCTCCGTCGCCGCCCTGCGGTTGGCCGAGAAGAACTACGACGTCCTCGTCTACGAGGCCGGCCCGCGCCGTGAGGACGAGGACTTCGCCACCTCGAGCTGGGACGTGCGCAACTACCTGTGGGCGCCAGCGCTCAAGTGCTACGGCGTGCAGCGCATCCACAAGATCCCTGACGCCGTCATCCTCGCAGGAGCCGGCGTCGGTGGCGGAAGCCTCAACTACGCCAACACGCTCTACGTGCCACCGCAGCCGTTCTTCGCCGACAAGCAGTGGTCGCACATCACCGACTGGTCCGCGGAACTCATGCCGCACTACGAGACGGCGAAGAAGATGCTCGGCGTCGTCGAGTCCAACCCGTGCGAGGGTCCCGTCGAGCAGCTCATGCGCGGCGTCGCGGCAGACCTCGGCGTGAGTGAGACATTCCGCAAGACGCCCGTCGGCGTGTTCTTCGGGGAATCCGGAAAGCGCGTCGCCGACCCCTACTTCGGGGGAGAGGGCCCGGAGCGTACCGGTTGCACCGAGTGCGGCAACTGCATGGTCGGCTGCCGCGTCGGTGCGAAGAACACCCTCGCGAAGAACTACCTGCCCCTCGCCGAACGCTCCGGTGCGCGCATCGAGCCGATGCGTACAGTCGTCGACCTCGAGCCGCTCGGCCCGAACGGTGATGAGGGCTGGCGCATCACGACGGAGGCCACCGGCGCCTGGGTGCGCAAGAACCGTCGCACGGTGACGGCGCAGCACGTCGTCATGGCAGCCGGCACGTGGGGCACGCAGAGCCTCCTGCACTCGCTGCAGGCCGACGGCAAGCTTCCGCGCCTGTCGCGCACGCTCGGTCACCTCACCCGCACCAACTCCGAGGAGCTCGGCGGTGCCGCCGCCACGCAGCTGCCCGAGGGCGTCGACCTCACACACGGCGTGGCCATCACGTCGAGCTTCCACGTCGACGAAACCACCCACGTCGAGAACGTGCGCTACGGGCGCGGCTCGAACGCCATGGGCCTGTTCTCCACGCTGCTCATTCCCGGTGACGTGGGCAACCGCGTCGTCGAGTTCGTCAAGCAGTTCGCGCGCCGCCCGGTCATGCTCACCAAGGCCGTCGTCCCCAAGGGCTGGAGCGAGCGCACCATCATCGCGCTCGTTATGCAGACGGTCGACAACTCGCTCATCGTCTCCCCGAAGAAGACGCGCCGCGGGTGGAAGCTCACCTCCCGTCAGGGCCACGGTGAGCCGAACCCGACGTGGATTCCGGGCGGCCACAAGGCCATCCGCGGCATGGCGGACCGTCTCGAGCGGGTCAGCGGCAAGGAGGCCATCGCGGGTGGCACGTGGAACGAACTGTTCGACGTGCCCATGACGGCGCACTTCCTCGGCGGCGCCCCGATCAGCGACGGCCCGGAGACCGGCGTCATCGACGCCTACCAGCGCGTGCACGGCTACCCCACGATGTCGATCGTCGACGGTACGGCCGTCTCCGCGAACCTCGGCGTCAACCCGTCGCTCACCATCACGGCTCAGGCCGAGCGTGCCTTTTCGCTGTGGCCGGCCAAGGGCGAGCGCGACGAGCGTCCGGCTCAGGGCGAGGCGTACGTCCGGCTCGAACGCGAGCCGAACCGGGTGCCCGGCCAGCCCGTAGTCCTCGGCATGCCGACGGTGGCACGGACACCCGCGACGTAGGCACCGCGCGTCGGCGCGTACCCTGGTGGGGTGCTCCAGACCGCGATGAAACCCCGTTTCGTGCGGCTGTTCTCGCTCATGCTCGTGCTCGTTGCCGCGTTCATCTGGCTCGGCAAGTGGCAGTGGGGGACGGCCAACAACGAGGCCAACCAGAAGGTGCTCGAAGAGGCTTCGCAGCGCACGCGTGAGCCGCTCGACGCGGTGATCAAGCCGCAGACGCCGTTCGACAACTCGACGTCGTTGCAGCCCATCACCGTCACGGGCCGTTACGACGCGAGCAAGACCGAGCTCGTCGCGGGCCGTGTGCTCGAGGGCAAGCACGGCTGGTGGGTCATGACACCCCTCGTCGTCGACAGCACCGGAGCACGGCTGCCCATCGTGCGCGGCTTCGTCGACAAGACGACGAACATCCCGAAACCGCCGTCGGGCACCGTGACCGTCGAGGGCGCGCTGGCGCCCGGTGAGTCGGTGTCGACGATGGACGCTCTTCCGCCCGGCCAGATCGGCACGATCGACATGGGTCTGCTGCTCAACAAGTGGGACGGTCGCGTCTACAACGCCTTCATCTTCTCCACGGACCAACAGCCCGCGACGCGGGTGAAGGCGGGGGAAACCACCCCAGAGCACATCCCGCCGCCCGTGCCGCGCACGACGCACATCGAGTGGCGCAACGCAGCCTATGCCATCCAGTGGTGGGTGTTCGCCGTCTTCGCGGTCTTCATGTGGGTCAAGCTCGTGCGCGACGAGCACCACCTCGAGATCGCCGCCGACGAGAGCCGTGTTGACGAGAACAACGAGCAGCATCACACAACTCCCAGCGAAGACGACTCCCCTTCCGACGTGACGACGCCCCCTACGGGCGAGCGAAAGGACGACCGATGACCGACCAGAAGCCCGCTGCTGCAGGTAAGCCCACGATCGACGTGAACCAGGCCCGCTCGGCCCTGAAGTTCTTCAAGATCGCCGCGTTCATCGTCGGCATCGGCCTGCTCGTGCTCGTGCTCGAGATGGTGCTGCACTACGGGTTCCACAACGACGCGCTCGCGTGGTGGCCGCAGCCGCACGGTCTGCTCTTCCTCGTCTACGTCGCGGCGACGGCGAACCTCGGGTTCAAGATGCGCTGGGGTCTCGGCAAGATGGTCCTCGTCATCCTCGCCGGGTGCGTGCCGTTCCTGTCGTTCTGGGTCGAGCGCAAGATGAGCCGCGAGGTCGAGGCCGACCTCGCGGGCCGCTGACGAGCCGACGGCCGGAAGGCCTGTCGGTGGCGACGGATAGGATGAACGCGTGAGTGACAACCTGCAGGATCACCCCGTACTCGTCGTCGATTTCGGCGCCCAGTACGCCCAACTCATCGCGCGCCGCGTGCGCGAGTGCGCCCTCTATTCCGAGGTCGTGCCGCACACGATGAGCGCGAAGGAGATGCTGGCCAAGAACCCCGCCGCCATCGTGCTGTCGGGCGGGCCCTCGTCCGTCTACGCCGACGGTGCTCCGTCGCTCGACGTGGCACTGCTCGAAGCGGGCGTGCCGGTCTTCGGTATCTGCTATGGCTTCCAGGCCATGGCGCACGCCCTCGGCGGAAGCGTCGCCCACACCGGTGGCCGCGAGTACGGTCACACGATGGCCACGATCACCCACACCGACTCGATCCTCTTCGACGGTCAGCCCGCCGAGCAGGCCGTGTGGATGTCGCACGGTGACGGCGTGAGCGAGGCCCCCACGGGCATGACGGTGTGCGCTCGCACGCCCGGCGCCCCCGTCGCCGCGTTCGAGGACGCCGAGCGCAAGCTCTTCGGCGTGCAGTGGCACCCGGAGGTGCTCCACTCCACGCACGGCCAGGAAGTGCTGCGCAACTTCCTGCTCTACGGCGCCGGCCTCAAGGCCGAGTGGACGCCCGCCAACATGGCCGAGGAACTCGTCGCCCAGGTGCGCGAGCAGATCGGTGAGGGCCGCGCCATCTGTGGTCTCTCCGGTGGTGTCGACTCGTCCGTCGCCGCGGCCATGGTGCAGAAGGCCATCGGCGACCGGCTCACGTGTGTCTTCGTTGACCACGGCCTGCTGCGCGCCGGTGAGGCCGAGCAGGTCAAGGAGGACTTCGTCGCCGCTACCGGTGTCGACCTCGTCGTCGTCGACGCCTCCGAGCGGTTCCTCGAGGCGCTGGCCGGCCAGTCCGATCCCGAGACGAAGCGCAAGATCATCGGCCGCGAGTTCATCCGCGTCTTCGAGCAGGCGGCGCGCGACATCGTCGGTGCCGAATCGGACAGCGAACACCCCGTCGAGTTCCTCGTTCAGGGCACGCTCTACCCCGACGTCGTCGAATCCGGCGGCGGCACCGGCGCGGCCAACATCAAGAGCCACCACAACGTCGGCGGTCTGCCCGACGACCTGCAGTTCAAGCTCGTCGAACCGCTGCGCGCCCTCTTCAAGGACGAGGTGCGCCAGGTCGGCCTCGAACTCGGCGTGCCCGATTCCATCGTCTGGCGCCAGCCGTTCCCCGGCCCCGGCCTCGGCATCCGCATCATCGGCGAGGTGACGGCCGAGCGTCTCGAGATCCTGCGCGCGGCCGACAAGATTGCCCGCGAGGAGCTCACGGCCGCGGGCCTCGACCGCGACATCTGGCAGTGCCCCGTCGTCCTTCTGGCCGACGTGCGCTCGGTCGGTGTGCAGGGTGACGGCCGCACCTACGGTCACCCCATCGTGCTGCGCCCCGTCTCCAGCGAGGACGCCATGACGGCCGACTGGACGCGCCTGCCCTACGACGTCCTGGCCACGATCTCGAACCGCATCACGAACGAGGTCTCCGACGTCAACCGCGTCGTGCTCGACGTGACGAGCAAGCCCCCGGGCACCATCGAGTGGGAGTGAGCGCCCACCGATGAGCGAGCAGCAGCCCGCTCCCGACGCCGACGGCGCGGCCCACGTGGTCGCGCCGTCGGCGTGCCACGGGGCGACCCCGGTCGGTGAACCCAGCGACCTCACCGAACCCGTCCGCCGCTTCGTCTGCTCCGTGCGGACGATGACGTTCGCCTCACTGGCGTCGTTCGTCCTCGTCCTGTGGGTCTTCACCCGTACCGCGCGCGCCCAGGTGTGGGACGAGCGTGGGCGGATGAGCACAGGTGCGAGCGCGCGGGCGTGGGTTCACATCGTCGATCCGCTCACCTACATCACGATCGGCTCGGTCGCGACGCTGCTCGCCGCCTTCGTCGTCATCGCGCTCGCGCGGCAACGAGCGGGTCTCGCGCTGGCCGCGATCCTCGTGGTCGGGGGAGCGAACGTCACGACGCAACTGTTCAAGGGGTACTGGCCCACGAGCCCTCACCTGTGGGACAACTCCCTACCGAGCGGACACTCGACCGTTGCGATGAGCCTCAGCCTCGCGGCGATCCTCGTCGCGCCGTCCGGTGCCAGACGGTGGCTCGTGCCCTTCGCCGCCTTCGGAGCCACGTTCGTCGGCGCCGGAACGATCGTCGGGCACTGGCACCGCCCGGCCGACGTGTGGGCGGCCTTCCTCGTCTGCCTCCTGTGGTCGGCCGGAGCGATCGGTCTCGTGCTCAAACTCCAGTTGCGGCGCCACACCCGCGACGCGAAGTACGCGCTGCGCCCTGCCGCAGGCGTCGTCGGGAGCATGACGGCGGGGCTCATCTTCGTCGGGCTCGGAGTGCGGCCGCTCGACGCCGACCTCAAGCTGGCCGAGGCGATCGTCGCCCTCGGAGTCACCGGGTTGCTCGCGGCGTTCGTCGTCGCATGGGTGAGCGCTGCGGCGGACGACAACCTCGGATGAGGGACCCGGTGAAGCGAATCGAGCCACTCGTCCTGGCGGGGAGCCTGCTCGTTCTCGTGGCCCTCGTCGCGCTGCGCGCCACGGCGTCCGGCAAGCGCCTGGCTGCGGCCACCACGCACTGGCTCGGTGAAGCCGATCGCCCTGACGGCGGTCTGATCTGGCCGGCCTCCGGCCTCGTGACGCGTGCCTATCTGCCGTTCGTTGCGCTGACGCTCGTGGCGCTCGCGGTCGCACTGACGCGCCACTCGCTGCGGCGCCGAGCACTCGCAGGGGCGTTCGTCCTCGTTGTCAGCGGCGTGGGGGCGCAGGTGCTGGGGCGTCTCCTCGTGCCCGTGCTCGGACAGGAGTCCGCGACGCTCCCCAGCGGGCATGCGGCCCTCGTGCTCGGCGCCTGTGTGGCCTGGATCTGGATCGCACCCGCCCGGCATCGGCTCGCGGTCCTGTGCGCAGCCGGTGTCGTTGCGACGGCCGGGTCGCTCGGCATCGTCGTCGCGCAGTGGCACCGCCCGGGCGACGTGCTCGCGTCCCTCGCCCTCGTCACGGCCGTGACGGCGGTTGCTCGTCCTTTCGCCAGGACGGGCGCGACCACCCCGGCCGTCAGCGAGGCCGAGGGCAACCGGGCGCACACGTTTCGGGGTGGCTTCGGCTACAGCCCGTCGACCGATGCTCTCGTGGCCGTGCTGTGCGGCGCAGCCGGCTGCGTCGTGCTCTACCAGGGGTGGGGTTCGGCGCTCGTCGGCGAGAACGTCGCTGCCCTTGTCGGCGGCTTGGCCGTGCGATGGGGCCTCGCCCTCGCGGCGGGGCTGCTCGTGTGGTTCGCCGCGCGCGTCGACGAAAGCCCTGTCAGTCGCCTCCACTAGGCTGGGCGGGTGCTTCGAACTACAGCAGCTGTGCTCGCCGGGAAGTCGGCTCGCGTCGCAACGAGACTGCGCGGTGGCGGTAGCGCCCTGCCCGGTCTCGTCGTCGAGAAGGTCGACCCGAAGTTCCTCGCCACGGCTCTCGCGGACCTCCCGAAGGGGGTCGTCGTCGTCACCGGCACGAACGGCAAGACCACGACGACCAAGATGCTCGTCGCGCTCCTTCGCGCGCACGGTCTCAAGGTCTTCACCAACCCCACGGGCTCGAACTTCACGCGCGGCGTCATCTCCTCGGTGCTCGGTGAGGTGTCGCTGCGCGGCACCATCGACGCCGACATTGCCGTGCTCGAACTCGACGAGGCGCACGCCCTGCACTTCGCCAAGGTGGTCAAGCCGACGCACGCGCTGCTGCTCAACGTGGCACGAGACCAGCTCGACCGTTTCGCCGAGATCGACTACACCGCGAAGCTCCTACGTCAGCTCGCCGAGCAGACCACCGAGGGCGTCGTGCTCAACCGTGACGACTCGTTCGTCGCGCGCATCGAGAGCACGCTGAAGCCGAACGTCGAAGTCTCCTACTTCGGGGTCGACGAGACGATCGCGGAGCGTCTCGGTGAGCTCATGGAACAGGACGTGCGCAGCGACGACGACTTCGTCCAGCCGCTCGTGAGCTCCGGTGACGGACTCCTTCTGCCGATCGACGATCGCAAGTTCCTCGTCACGTTCGCCGACCGCGCCGACGGCAGCGCCAACGTCGGGCCGATGCAGATGCGTCAGCACGGTCTCGCGGCCATGATCAACGCCACGGCGGCCACGTCGATGGCGCGTCGGCTGCTCGGCGACGACTTCCTGCCGGCCACCGCCGTCAGCGCCCTCGAAGCGGTGCAGCCGCCGTTCGGGCGCGGCGAGGTCATCGACGTCGACGGTCAGGAACTCGAGCTCGTGCTCGTGAAGAACCCGGCCGGATTCACCGTGGCCCTCTCGACGTACGGCGGGCGCCCGGTGGCGAGCATGGTGGCCATCAACGACAACTACGCCGACGGGCGTGACGTGTCGTGGCTGTACGACGTCAACTTCGCCTCCTTGCGTGAGCGCGGCGTCGAGCTCACCTCCGGCGTGCGCGCCTACGACATGGCGTTGCGCCTCGCCTACGACGGCGTCGAGGTGCGTCACGTCGAGCCCGAACTCACGTCCGCGCTCGACACGTTCCTCGCCGAGCACCCGAACGAGCCGAAGCGCATCTTCTGCACCTACACGGCGATGATGGCGCTACGCCGCACGCTCGCCGAGCGCTACGACCTGCCCGACATCGGAGAGGACGCCCCCGAATGAGCCAACCCACTCCCGAGAACGTCGAGCCCGTCGTCAACGACGACCTCGCCGCCATGGACATCGTCCCGACGACGCTCGGCGACCCGACCGGGCCGAGCAAGGGACGCGTCACCGTCGTACACCTGTACCCGCGTGAGATGTCGATCTACGGCGACCTCGGCAACACGCGCTGCCTCGAGGCGCGCCTGCGTTGGCACGGGTACGAGCCGAACGTCATCAGCCACAACCCGGGCGACGATTTCCCCGACGACGTGCACCTCGTCGTCGGCGGCGGCGGCCAGGACTCCGGGCAGGTGCGTGTCGAGGCCGACCTCGAGAAGATCGGCCCCAAGCTCAAGGAGCTCGCCGAGGACGGCGTGCCGATGCTCATGATCTGCGGCATGTACCAGCTCTTCGGCAAGGCCTTCATCACGGTTGACGGCAAGACGCTGCCGGGCCTCGGCATCCTCGACGTCACGACGCGCGGCAACGAGAAGCGCATGATCGGTCCCGTCGTGCTCTCCACCGAGTTCGGTGACGTCGTCGGCTACGAGAACCACTCCGGTTCGACGGTGCTGGGGGAGGGGCAGGAGGCGTTCGGCTCCGTACGCTCCGGCTTCGGCAACAACGGCGAGGACGGCCACGAGGGAGCCCGTACGAACAACGTCGTCGGCTCCTACCTGCACGGCCCGATCCTGCCGGCCAACCCGCACCTCGCCGACTGGCTCATCGCCCGCGCCGTCGAGAAGGCGCTCGCCCAGCCGTTCGAACCGGGTGAGATCGACGACCGGTTCGCCGACCAGGCCCGCGAGCGTCAGGTTCGCCGCCTCACGAAGAGCTGACCGGCACTCGCTGATCTCAGGGACGAAGCCCCGTCGCCGCACACGTGCGGTGACGGGGCTTCGTCGCGTTCTGACGGCGTGTGGTGACTACGCGCGGGCGCCGGGCGCGCCGTCGGGCGTCAGGGGCACCTTGGGCATGACGAACCAGGCGAGCCAGCCCATGGCGCCGAGCGGTACCTCAAGCAGGTGCGTGAAGATCGCGAAGACGAGCACGCCGGCAGCGGCGGCGGGCTTGTCGGCGCCCCAGGCCACCATGACGGCGAGCGTGCCGGCTTCGGTGATGCCGAGCCCACCCGGCGTCACGCCCACCGCGGTGAGGAGGCGTCCGACGGCGTAGGCGGCGAAGAGCTTGCCGAGCGAAAGGTCGACGCCGACGACCTCCATCGTTCGCCAGAAGAGGAGGAAGTAGACGCCGAGGAACCCGACGACGCCGACCGTCATGGGCAACCACCCGGTGGCCGTCACCGTGGCGAGGCGGCGCCGCTGGTCGACGAGCACGTGACGCAGGTCGACGCGCGACTTGCCGCGCTGTTCTCGCCAGGCGCTGACGCGTCCGCCGAAGCGGCGGTGTACCCACGCGCCGAAGCGCTCGGTCTTGTGCGGCGAGATGAGAATGGCCACGAACACGGCGATGATGACGAGCCCGACGATGCCTCCCGTGAACGCCCCGCGGCGCACGCCCTTGGGCAGTGCGTCCGTGGAGGAGAGCAGGGCCACGCCGAGCAGCGGCATCGCCATGCGGGCGACGACGTTCCAGACGCCCGAGACGATGACCGATGTCGAGATCGCAGCGCGTGCGAAGCCCCACGAACGCAGCATGAGGTAGGTCGCGGCCACCCCGGCGGCACCGCCGCCCGGCAGCAGGTTGCCCGCTGCAGAGCCGGAGACGTTGACGATGAGCGCCTTGACGTGGCCCAAGCCGGGCAGCGAACCCGTCAGGGTGAAGGTGTAGAGCCACAGGCCCAGGACGACGAGACCGAAGAGTTCGAGGCCGTTGACCCACCCGAGTCGATCGAGGTGAGTGCCGATCTCGGTCCACGTCGTCTGACCGAACCACGGCAGACCGAAGACGAGGATCGCCGCGGCGAGGGCGAGGCCGAACACGGCCTGCAGCAGCTGCTTGCCGGTGGCCTTCGGAAACGCCGTGGGGTCGGCTTCCTGCGTCGCGCGCCCTTCGGCGTCGGTCGCGGCAGGTTGACGCCCCACACTCACTCCTTCGTGTCCGTTCGGGCGGCGCGCGGTGGCAAGCCCCCGAAGATGTCACGCGCGACCGGGCCCTTGTGGAGCGGGTCGCGGAACCATTCCCGACAGAAGACTACGTCGTAGAGCGGACGGGGAATTTTCAGGAATGCCGCCAGAGTTCGGTCGGCGTCGCCGTCGGCGCTGGCCTGCGAAGCGTGGGCGCGCATCGAGGCACGCTTCTGCGCGGCGAAGCGTCCCACCGAGATGCGGTGGGTGATGTCACGCCGGGCGCTGTAGGCGCGCTCGAAGGAGGCCATGTCGAAGTCGTCGGGGAAACGATAGAAGCGCGCGACGAGGTGCAGAGCCCGGACGAGCAGGTCGCGCGGAACGGTGGCTTCGAGGACGCGTGGCGTTCCGGCGAGCTCGGCGGCGCGGGCACCCACCTCGTGCACACGCACGTGATCCCGGTGGCCGTAGCCGCCGTTCTCGTCGTAGGAGAGCAGGACGTCGGCGTCCTCCTCGCGCAGAATCTCGGCGAGCGCCTCGGCCGCTTCGTCGACGTCGACCGTGATGAAGCGGCGCTTACCGGGCGGGTCGGGGAAGGTTTCGGGACCCATGCCGGAGTCGGCGTGGCCGAGCGTCTCGACGCGCGCGACGCCCAGGGCGCGGGCGCTCTCGAGGAGTTCGTTCCAGCGTTGGGCGGCGAGTTCGTCGGGGCCGCCGTAGCCGGAGTCGGCGAGGCCGAGGGCGCCGTCGGTGGCGACGACGAGGACGACGCGGTGTCCCTCTGCGGCAGCCTTCGCCATCGTGCCCGAGGTGAGCAGC
This sequence comes from Dermacoccus sp. PAMC28757, assembly GCF_014302635.1. Classification (NCBI taxonomy): domain Bacteria; kingdom Bacillati; phylum Actinomycetota; class Actinomycetes; order Micrococcales; family Dermacoccaceae; genus Dermacoccus; species Dermacoccus sp. PAMC28757. The sequence continues at coordinate 1,489,481 of NZ_CP060292.1, forward strand.
GCCTCGTCGTCGGGGTGAGCGTGGAAGGCGACAAGCGTGCGCGGCATGGCATCGGGGGACATGGCATCTGGCGTGGTCATCGTGTGCCATCCTCGCGCATGACAGACTTCCATCCGTGAAGATCGCGCTGGTGTCGGACTGTTACCTGCCTCGCTTGGGCGGTATCGAGGTGCAGGTGCACGATCTCGCGCAGCGCCTCGTCGCCCAGGGCCACGAGGTCGTCGCCTACACGGTGACGCCGGCGCACGCGGAGCAGTACAGCGGCCTGGAGATCATCGACGGCATCCACGTCCACCGTTTCGCGCTCGGTCTGCCGTACGACGTCGCGCTCAACCCGATGGCCATCTCGCAGTTGCGCGTCGCCATCACGAACGGCGGATTCGACGTCGTCCACGCCCACATCGGCGTCATCAGCCCCTTCTCGATGGACGCGGTCCGGATGACGCTCGGCATGGGCATCCCGACCGCGGTCACGTGGCACTCGGTCATGAGCTGGGCGGGACCGTTGCTGCGTCCGCTGGGCTTCGTCAAGCGGTGGGCCGCCGACGGCGCGGCGCTCTCGGCGGTGTCGCGGGTGGCCGCGCGGCCGGTGGCGTCGATGGCCGGGGCCGGACACGAGGTCGTCGTCCTGCCGAACGGCATCGACACGGACGTCTGGACCCCCGGCGGCCCCCGGGTCGGTGACGAGGTGCGTGTCATCTCGGCGATGCGTCTGGCGCGGCGCAAGCGGCCTCTCGAGTTCTTCAAGGTGATGAAGGCCGTGCACCGCGAAGCGCCGAACGTGCGTCTCGAGATCGCCGGCGAGGGGGAGTTGCGCGCGAAGCTCGTACGCGCTGTCGACCTCGCCGACGCGCACGAGTGGGTGTCGCTGCCGGGGCGCATGACGCGTGCGCAACTGCACGAGCGCTACCTCGATTCCGACCTCTACGTTGCGCCTGCGCGCCTCGAGGCGTTCGGCATCGCGGCTCTCGAAGCGCGCTCGTCGGGTCTGCCGGTGCTCGCGCCCACGAGCAGCGGCGTGTGCGAGTTCGTCGAGAACGAGGTGAACGGCCTGCTCGTCGACGGTGACGAGGGGCTGGTCGCGGGCCTCACCCGGCTCGCACTCGACCGGGACCTGCGCGAGTCGATGGCCCACACGAACCGCACCGTGCGCCCGAAGCAGGCGTGGCCTGAGGTCGTACGCCTCGCCGAGGACGAGTACGCGCGGGCCGCCGACCTGCAGAGGCAACGATGAACGTCGGGGCGGGCATCACCGTCGTCGGACTCACCGCGGATGACGCGGGTGGCACTCGGGAGGTGTTCCGGGAAAGGCTGCGCCAGGGCGTCGCGCCCCGGCGCCAGTTGCGCGAGGCTGGATTCCGGGCCTCCAGGCTGCCCCACGTGACGAGCGACGCCGACGACGCCGTCCTCGCGTACGAGGTGACGCCGCTGCCGGCCTCTTCCCGCACACCCTGTGTGCATGCCACGGAGAAGGCGGACCTCGTGCGGCAGCGCCTCGCTGCCTACGCCGTCGTCACGAGCGAACGTGGCGTGCTGCTCACCCGCCTGTCCCAGACCACCGGACGACCGGGGTTGTGGATCCTGCCGGGCGGCGGTGTCGACGCGGGGGAGCACCCGGCGGATGCCGTCGTCCGAGAGGTCTGGGAGGAAGCCGGGCAGGACGTGGAGCTCGGTGAGCTCGTCGACGTCTCGTCCTCGCACCGGGTGGGCATCGGGCGCGGTGACGCCGTGGAGGACTTCCACGCGGTGCGCCTGCTGTTCACCGCCTCCTGTCCACAGCCGTCCGAACCCGTTGTCCACGACATCGGTGGTTCGACCGAGAGCGCGGCTTGGTTCTCGATCGCCGACGCCGTCGATCCCGAAGCGCCCGGTTACCCCGAGGGCGGCATGGCGTCGTGGGCCCTCGACGCGGTGCGGGCCTTCGCGGACGGGCCGTGAGCGCAGAGGACGGCGGCCTGAGGGCTCGCACCGTCTACGGGTGGTTCGCCTTCGGGCTCCTGGCGATCTGCCTGCTCTGGGTTCCGGCGATGCACGCCCTCGTCGTGCGTGAGCAAGCCAAGACACGCGCGCTCGCCGAGTCGGGCCGTGTCGTCACGGTGGAGAACGTCGAGGACGTGCGCGTCAGCGTCCAGAGCTCCAGGTCGCAGCGCTACGTCTCCAATGTGGGGGTGCGCATCGACGGCACATGGGTGTGGCTGTCGGGGTTTGACGAAGACCAGCCTGATTCCACCCGTCATTGGTACACGCGGGGTGGCCTGCAACCTCCGATGCCGGGTACCCGCGCCTATCCGCCGCTCGAAGTGCGTTACGTCCCTGGGGCGCCGAACGCTGCCACGGTGGCGGACCATGAGCAGCGGGTGGCGAACCTCGTGGACACGCGATGGTTCTGGCTGGCGGACGCTGTGGCCGCAGCCGTGGCGGTGCTCATGGTGCTGTTCGTCCGGCATCGTGTGCGTCGATGGAACCAGCGTCGTATCCAGGACACGAATCAGCGTCGGCGCCCGTAGACGAGCCCCAGCGCACCGGCCACGACGGCCGTGGCGCCGATGCCGAGCAGGATGCCGGGCACCGTGTAGCGCGAGTCCAGGCTGATGACGTCGCCGTACGCGAGCGCGCAGAGCACGGCTGTGACGAGTCCGATCGTGGCGAGGACGGCCCCGACGATGTTGGCTTCACGACGTTCGTCGTCGCGTCGCTCCTGTGCGCTCGCCGGTGCGGGTGTGGCCCCCTGCTCGTAGGACCAGGCCTGCGTGGGGGCGCTCGCGCCGTAGCTGAAGTCGTCGTAACTCGTCATCGCTCGTTCGCCTGCTCTCGTGAGGTGGGGTTGGTCATTAGTGCCGCGTCGGGGGTCGGTTCGCCGTTCACGAGCTCGACCCGGGGGTCTTCGACGGTGCCTGGCTGCGCACATGGACGAACACGTCGCCGATTCCGACGTCGGTCTTCAGACGGATCGTCTTGTTGCCCGAGCCGAGAGTCGTACGGGTCGGCTCCGTGCCGCTCGAACCGCCTGCCCCGTAGAACACCTGGCCGGCGCCGTCGGTATCGCCGATGTACCCGAGGTGCGTCACAGAGGTGAGTTCGACCTTGACGCCGCGCGGCACCTCGACGCGCAGGCGCCCGGCGGTGAGGCGGGCGTTGACGTCGACGACCTCGGGCATTGTCGCGACGTCGACGCGGGTGAGATCGATCGTGCTCGTGCCCATTCCGGCGTCGTACGACTGCGTGGCGGCCAACGTCGTCGGCTGGGCGGACAGGGAACTCGTGCGGCTCGAGTAGCCGGCCGAGTGCAACGACGCGAAGGTGATGCTGACGGCGATGAGCGGCACGACGAGCAGGCTCAACACACCGACGCGGTAGCCGCGCAGCGCGAAGAAGAGGGCTCCGAGGCTCACGACGGCAAGGCTCCCGGACACCAACCACGGCAATGCCGTTTCGCCGCCGGTCGTCACGCCGCCGACGAGGCCGAGTGCCGGCGGGACGATGGCAAGGCCGGCGAGCAGGAGTAAAGCGGCGAACGGCAACCGGGTGCGGCGCCGGCGGGCGCGGCGTTCGGCGTTGCGCGCGCGGCGGGCCTCCTGGGCGGCGAGGTTGTTCTGCTGGTGGTGAGCCCGAGCTGCCCGGAACTGCTCCCGGGCGCTTCGGCGCTCGTCGATGAACGGCACCGAGCTCGAGGTGGCGTTGCCGTCGAATCCGTAGCCCGTCACGGGTGGTTCTCCCACGGTTTCGCTCCCGCCGGGTGCGGGCGTCGGTGCGTAGGTCGCGGCATGGGGGAGAGGTTCGTTCTTGCGGCCGCGACGAATGACGACGAACGCCAACGCCCCGAGTGCAACGAGGGAGATCACGGGGCCGGTGTTGCCGAGGAACTCGAAACCGAAGCCCCACGGCATCGTGACGATGAGCGCCAGCGCGGTGAGCACGAGGACGACCATCGGCATACCGCTGTCGCCGCGGCGGGCCTCGTCGAGCACGACGCGGTCGGCGAGGTCGGGCACGAGACTCCACGCCAAGAGGTAGACCACCAGGCCGACACCTGACAGCACGAGCAGGATGGCCACCGCGCGCACGAGCAACGGCGCGACGCCGAGTCGCAGCCCGACGCCGGCGCAGACACCGCCGAGCCACCCGCCGCCGGTGTCACGGCGCAGGTCGATGTCGCGCAGCTTCTCGACGAAACGGTCGAAGCTGTCGCCTGTCGAGGCGCTCGTCGCGCTGCTCGCACTGCTTCCGGTGCGCTCGTCTTCCCGCGGGTTCGGGGTGGCCGTCTCGTTCATGCCCCCAGCCTGGCGCGTGCTCGCGGTCCACCGGCAGGGGGAGCAACCCTGACGCGACCCTGAACTTCCCCGAGGCGACCCCGGGAAAGGGGCGCTCGCGCTCGCGCGTGCGACACCATGGAGTCATGACGACGCAGCAGAGCACCTCGGCCCCCTCGGGGGCCGAACGCGTGCTGCCCGCGCACTGGCCGGACGTCAACGAACGGCCTCCGCTCGAGCGCCTGCCTCGAGCAGGCTGGCTCGGCGGGGTCTGCGCCGGTATCGCACGCCACCTCGGCGTCTCGGCGTGGGCCGTGCGGGGCGTCGTCATCGTCACGTCGCTCGTGTGGGTGGGGCTGCCGGTCTACCTCTTCCTGTGGTTCTCGATGCCGCGCGCCGAACAGGCCGGTCGGACGCCGCGTCCGCGCCTGCTGCTCGCGTCCGGATTCCTCATCGTCACGCTCGTCGGCGCACTGTTGGCCGACACCTCGGGCGTCAGCGTTCAGCTCGGCATTCCGTTGCTCGTGTCGTCGGCGGGCCTCGTCATTGCGTGGTCACGCCTGGCCGACCGCGACCGACGAGCCTGGGTGAGCAGTGACTTCGGTCGACGAGAGTCATTGCTGCGCCTGAGTTTCGGTGCGTTCCTCGTGCTCGTCGGTCTCGTCACGGCGGCCGCGACGGGTCGTGGCTTCGCCGGTCTGCGTGACGTGGGTATCGCCCTCGTCGTCCTGCTCGGCGGGCTGGCGGCCGTGCTCGCGCCGTTCGGGCTGCGCCTGTGGGACGACATGCGTCGCGACCAGGCGGAGAAGGCCATGGCCGACGCCCGAGCCGACGTCGCCTCGCACCTGCACGACTCCGTCCTGCAGACGCTCGCGCTCATCCAGCGCCGCACGAACGTACCGGAGATCGCCCAGCTCGCCCGCACGCAGGAGCGCGACTTGCGCTCGTGGCTCTTCGCCGACGACGAGAACGCCCCCGAGGTGGCCGACGCGCCGGAACTGCTGCGCGGCGTCGTCCACGCGGTCGAGGACGGCTTCGCCGTGCCGGTCGACGTCATCGTCACCGGGCAAGCACCCGTGACCCCGCGGATCGAAGCACTCGTGAGCGCGGTACGGGAGGCGACGACGAACGCGGCCAAGCACGGTGCGCCGCCCGTCTCCGTCTACGCCGAGTTCAACGCCGACGTGGCCGAGGTGTTCGTCCGCGACCACGGCGAGGGCTTCGATCCCGACGCCGTCGCGGAGGACCGCGCCGGGGTGCGGGAGTCGATCGTCGGGCGCATGGAACGTCACGGCGGCAGCGCCCGCATCCGTCGTCTCGACGACGGTCTCGAAGTCTCACTCACGATGCCCCTGGAGGAAAGGTCATGACTGCACCGTTGCGCGTCGTCCTCGTCGACGACCACCGGATGTTTCGCGCCGGCGTGCGCGCCGAACTGCTCGAGGCCGCGTCGGCGGGCACGCCCGTGGAGTTCGTCGGTGAAGCGGGCAGCGTCGAGGAGGCGGTCGAGGTCATCACCCGCGAGCGCCCCGACGTCGTCCTGCTCGACGTGCACCTGCCCGGCGGTGACGGACGTGGCGGAGCCGACGTGGCCCGCGCCTGTGCGGGCGTCGACTCGAACGCGGGGGAGCCGGTACGGATGCTCGCGCTCTCGGTCTCGGACGCGGCGGAGGACGTCGTCGCCGTCATCCGCGCGGGCGCTCGCGGTTACGTGACGAAGACGATCTCACCCGACGACCTGCTGCGCGCCCTCGAGCGCGTCGCCGCGGGTGACGCCGTCTTCTCGCCGCGGCTGGCCGGATTCGTCCTCGACGCGTTCGGCGCCGCAGCAGGGGAGGTGGCCGAGGTCGACGAGGAGCTCGACAAGCTCTCGGCCCGTGAGCGCGAAGTGATGCGCCTCATCGCGCGGGGGTATCAGTACAAGGAGGTCGCGAAGGAGCTGTTCATCTCCGTCAAGACCGTCAAGACCGTCGAGACCCATGTGAGCAACGTCCTGCGCAAGCTCCAGTTGTCAAACCGGCACGAGCTCACGTCGTGGGCGATGGCGCGGCGCCTTCTCTGACGTCCCGGCCTTGAGAGCCGCATGCGCCGTGACGGCAGGTCGGCACCTCAACCGGGCGAGTTCAGGATCCAAAGTGGCGTGACGACGAGTGCGCACTTCACGAGCAGCCCATCGCGGCCAGGCTCGGACGACGAAAGGTGCTCCCCGGCGAACCGGGGAGCACCTATCGCGTGAGCGAGTCGATCAGTGCCAGAAGACGGCCACGGCGACGTTGACGACGGCCAGCACCGCGGCACCGGTGACGAGCGGAGCAGCCACTTCGTTCTTCTTCTCCTTCGACTGGGCCACCTCGAGCAGGCCCACGACGACGAAGGCGATGAGGAGCTTGACCGCCACCCAGACGTGGTTGAGCTCCCAGCTCTGCGATGAAGCCACACCCACCATCGCGAGGCCGATGAGCAGCTGCGCGCGGGCGCCCCACACCATCGCGGGCACGGCACGCGGTGCCTTGGCGACGGCGGCGTACCCACCGATGATCGCGGCCATGCCGAGCAGGTGGGCGAACAGGAGCACGTTCTGCAGAGTCGTCATGACTCCAGGGTAGGTGCTCGCTGCAAATCGCTTGTGCGGCGGGGGTGTTCGCCGTGCGTTCGCTATCCGAGCGTCAGGCGACGGTCGTCGGGTTGATCTCTTCGCCGGCGGCCCGCTTGGCCTCGGCGTAGGCCGCGACGTTGGCGCTGATCCGCTTGCGCATCACGGTGGAGACGAAGACGCCGAACGCGAGGGCCACGATGAGGCCGACGAACGAGAAGTTGTGCATCCATTTCTCCGCGACCTTGCCGAGGAAGTGAACCCCGTAGGCCAGACCGCCGGCCCACGCGAAAGCGCCCGTGACGTTGGCTAGGAGAAAGCGCGGGTAGCTCATGCGCAGGGACCCCGCGAGCGGGCCCGCGAAGATGCGGAGCAGTGCCACGAAGCGGCCGAAGAACACGGCCCACACGCCGTGGCGGTGGAACGCGTGCTTGGCGTAGCCGATCGTCTCGTCGTTGACGTGGTGCGGGAAGCGTTCGCCGAGCCAGCCGAACAGGCGATCGCCGAAGTGGCGGCCCACGAAGTAGCCGATCGAGTCACCCACCGCAGCGCCGACGATGGCGGCGGCGGCCACGCCGTGAATGCTGATGCGCGGCTCCGGCCCCGACGCGAGAAGGGACGCAGTGACGAGCATGATCTCGCCGGGCAGGGGGATGCCGATGCTCTCCACGAGAATGATGAGGCCGGTCAGGGCATAGACGGCCTGAGCCGGTACCGCATCGAGGAGGGCATTGAAATCCACCCCTCCAGGGTAGGCGCCCTTTTCGGCAGTTTTGACCGTCATGACGCCGATGAGACGTGTCGTCGCCCACCTTGCGTGCAGCCCCCGCACGGCCTCTCGCGGGGAGGGCCGACGTTGTCGGTGCTCACTCCTAGACTGGGCACCATCATGAGTGGGCTTTTCGACGACCTTCCCCTGCCCGGTTTCGACGCCGGAAGCAACGGCGACGCGCGCCGGGCGAACCGCGCGGAACGCACGCCGAAGGGCGCGCAGACCTCTGCGGTCGACGATTCAGGAGTGCCGCTGTGGGCCCTCGAAGAGCCCTCGGCCGACGGCGACGTCCCGCCGGAGGAGTCCGACGCGCCGATGCTCGGGCGCGGTTCGCACTGGGGGCGCCCCGACACCTCAGCCGGGCCCGATTTCCGCTGGAACCCCGCGCGCCTGCTCGAGGGCATGAACCCGCAGCAGGCGCAGGCCGTCAAGCACTTCGGTTCGCCGCTGCTCATCGTGGCCGGTGCCGGTTCGGGCAAGACGCGGGTGCTCACCCACCGCATCGCCTACCTCATGGCCGAACGAGGAGCCCAGCCCGGGCAGATCCTCGCCATCACCTTCACGAACAAGGCCGCGGCCGAGATGCGTGAACGCGTCGAGCAGCTCGTCGGGCGCGCCGCGAACGCGATGTGGGTGAGCACGTTCCACTCGGCGTGCGTGCGCATCCTCCGCCGCGAGGCCAAGCACGTGGGCCTCAAGTCGACGTTCTCCATCTACGACGCCGCCGACAGCCAGCGCCTCATGGCGATGGTCACCCGAGATCTCGACCTCGACCCGAAGCGTTACCCGCCCAAGTCCTTCAGCTTCCAGGTGAGCAACCTCAAGAACGAGCTCATCGACGCCGAGGAGGCCGCGCGTCGCGCCGAGACCGATCAGGAACGCAAGGTCGCCGACGCCTACCGGCTTTACCAGCAGCGCCTCACGGCCGCGAACGCGCTCGACTTCGACGACATCATCATGACGACGGTGACGATCCTGCAGGCGTTCCCGCAGGTGGCCGAGTACTACCGGCGCCGCTTTCGCCACATCCTCGTCGACGAGTACCAGGACACGAACCACGCGCAGTACGTGCTCGTGCGTGAACTCGCCGGTGGTGAGAAGGCGTCGGGCGGCATCGAATCCGTCGATGCCGAGGGCGACTCACGCGCGGCTGAGGGCGTGCCGATGGCCGACCTGTGCGTCGTCGGTGACGCCGACCAGTCGATCTATGCGTTCCGCGGCGCGACGATCCGCAACATCGTCGAGTTCGAGGAGGACTACCCGAACGCCACGACGATCCTGCTCGAGCAGAACTACCGCTCGACGCAGAACATCCTCGGTGCGGCGAACGCCGTCATCGAGCGCAACCCGGAGCGGCGCAAGAAGAACCTGTGGTCCGATCAGGGCGCGGGGGAGAAGGTTGTCGGCTACGTCGCCGACAGCGAGCACGACGAGGCGGCCTTCGTCGCGCGCACCATCGACTCGTTGGGGGACAGCCGCGGCGTTAAGCCCAAGGACGTGGCCGTCTTCTACCGCACGAACGCTCAGTCGCGCGCGCTCGAAGAGGTGTTCGTGCGCGTGGGCCTGCCGTACAAGGTCGTCGGCGGCACGCGCTTCTACGAGCGCAAGGAGATCAAGGACGCGCTCGCCTACCTGCGCGTCATCTCCAACCCGGCCGACACGGTCAACCTGCGTCGCATCGTCAACACCCCCAAGCGCGGCATCGGCGATCGGGCGCAGGCGAGCATCGGGGCGTTGGCCGAAAGGGAGCGCATCACCTACATCCAGGCGCTCGCCCGCCCGGACGACGCACCGGGCATCGCCACGCGAAGCGTGAGCGCGATCCGCGGGTTCACCGAGTTGCTCGAGGGCCTGCGGGTCGTGCGCGAGAGCGGCAGCGGGGTCGGCCCGCTCATCGAGGCGATCCTCGAGCGCACCGGCTACCTCAAGGAGCTGCGCGAGAGCCGTGACCCGCAGGACGAGACGCGCATCGAGAACCTCGCCGAGCTCGTGGCCGTCGCGAACGAGTTCGACGACAACTACCCGGGGGCCACGCTCGAGGACTTCCTCGAGCAGGTCTCGCTCGTCGCCGACACCGACGAGATTCCCGAGGACGGTGAGGATCAGGGCGTCGTCACGCTCATGACGTTGCACACCGCCAAGGGCCTCGAGTTCCCCGTCGTCTTCCTCACCGGCATGGAGGACGGCACGTTCCCGCACATGCGCGCGCTGGGCGACACCAAGGAGCTCGAGGAGGAGCGGCGCCTCGCCTACGTCGGTCTGACGCGCGCTCGGCAGCGGCTCTACCTTTCGCGTGCTGCGGTGCGTTCGGCCTGGGGTGCGCCGCAGTACAACCCCCCGTCGCGCTTCCTCGGCGAGATCCCCGACGACCTGCTGCACTGGGAGCGCGAGGGCACGACGTTCGCCACGGGTCCGCGCGGCTACGGTTCCGGCTACGGCGGGGGCTCGCGCTCGGGCGGGTTCTCGCGGCGTGACGACGATGACGGCCCCGTCATCGGCCGCGGCGCCGCTCCCGTCGCGCGCCTGTCGAGTGGCGGACGCGCAGGCTCCTTCTCGGCGAACAAGAACTCGGCCGTGGGCCGTGGCAACCGCGCCATCCCGAACCTCGATGCCGGCGACAAGGTGACGCACGACAGCTTCGGCCTCGGCACGGTCATCCGCGTCGAGGGTCAGGGTGATCGCGCGATGGCCCACATCGACTTCGGCGACGGCCCACCCAAGCGCCTCCTGCTGCGCTACGCGCCGGTGACGAAGCTCTGAGCCGGCCGGAGCCCCCGTGCGGGCCCGAACAGATGGCGAGCGCAACACGATCGAAATCTCGGTTAACGACGCTTAACTGAATTTTGCCGTGTGGTGCGCGTTACAGTTCGGGTAACGAGCGAAGGGAGCCCACCATGTCCGAGAACACGCAAGGTGCCACCGAGCGGTTGCGCATCGTCGTCGCCAAGCCGGGCCTCGACGGCCACGACCGTGGCGCCAAGGTCATTGCCCGTGCCCTGCGTGACGCGGGCATGGAGGTCGTCTACACGGGCCTGCACCAGACGCCCGAGCAGATCGTCACCGCCGCCGTGCAGGAGGACGCCGACGCCATCGGCATGTCCGTTCTCTCCGGCGCTCACATGACGCAGTTCCGCAAGGTCACCGAGTTGCTCAAGGAGCAGGGCGTCGACGACATCGTCGTCTTCGGTGGCGGCATCATCCCGGAGGAGGACATCCCGCCGCTCAAGGAGATGGGTGTCGCGCAGATCTTCACTCCGGGTGCCCCGACGACCACGGTCGTCGACTGGGTGCGGGCCAACGTCGGTCAGCCCGCAGCCACAGCCTGACCTCCGTCGCGACGCTGGGAAGCCCCCGGTTACTACCCGCGTCGAAAGCGCGTTAAAGTCACAGACGGAACACTCCAGTTCAACGATGAGGATGGATTCGCGTGGATCTCTTCGAGTACCAGGCGCGCGACATGTTCGAGGCGCACGGCGTTCCGGTGCTGGCAGGCCAGACGGCCACCACCCCGGAAGAAGCCAAGGCTGCCGCCGAGCAGATCGGTGCGAAGTCGGGCGGCGTCACCGTCGTCAAGGCCCAGGTCAAGACCGGTGGCCGAGGCAAGGCCGGCGGCGTCAAGGTCGCCAAGAGCGCTGACGAGGCCGAGCAGCACGCCAGTGCGATTCTCGGCATGGACATCAAGGGCCACACGGTCGGCACCGTGATGATCGCCCAGGGCGCCAAGATCGCCGAAGAGTACTACTTCTCGATCCTGCTCGACCGAGCCAACCGCAGCTACCTCGCCATGTGCTCCAAGGAGGGCGGCATGGAGATCGAGCAGCTCGCCGTGGAGCGTCCCGAGGCTCTGGCACGCATCGAGGTCGACCCCAACGTCGGCATCGACGAGGCCAAGGCCAAGGAGATCGTCGAGGCCGCGAAGTTCGACGCCGAGACCGGCGCCAAGATCGTCCCCGTGCTGCAGAAGCTGTGGGAGGTCTACCGCGACGAGGACGCAACCCTCGTCGAGGTCAACCCGCTCGTGAAGACCGAGGACGGCGACATCGTCGCCCTCGACGGCAAGGTGTCGCTCGACGCGAACGCCGACTTCCGTCAGCCCGGTCACGAGGAGCTCGAGGACAAGGCCGCGGCCGACCCGCTGGAGGCCAAGGCCAAGGCACTCGACCTCAACTACGTCAAGCTCGACGGCAACGTCGGCATCATCGGTAACGGCGCGGGCCTCGTCATGAGCACGCTCGACGTCGTCGCCTACGCCGGTGAGGACTTCACCAGTGGCAAGGCGAAGCCGGCCAACTTCCTCGACATCGGTGGCGGTGCCTCGGCCGAGGTCATGGCCAACGGTCTCGACGTCATCCTCGGTGACGACCAGGTCAAGAGCGTCTTCGTCAACGTCTTCGGCGGCATCACCGCGTGTGACGCTGTCGCCGACGGCATCGTGGGCGCCCTCAAGAAGCTCGGAGACTCGGCCACGAAGCCGCTCGTCGTGCGTCTCGACGGCAACAACGTCGAAGAGGGCCGCAAGATCCTCGCCGACTTCAACCACCCGCTCGTGACGGTCGTGGACACCATGGACGGCGCAGCCCGCAAGGCTGCCGAGCTGGCCGCGGCCAACTGAAAGGGATCAGACTTCCATGTCGATTTTTCTCAACGCTGACTCCAAGGTCATCGTCCAGGGCATGACCGGCTCGGAGGGCATGAAGCACACCACGCGCATGCTCGCCTCCGGCACCAACATCGTCGGCGGTGTCAACCCGAAGAAGGCCGGCCAAACGGTCGACTTCGACGTGAACGGTGAGTCGAAGTCCGTTCCGGTGTTCGGCTCCGTCAAGGACGCCATGGCCGAGACCGGCGCCAACGTCTCCGTGATCTTCGTTCCGCCGGCGTTCGCCAAGAGCGCCGCGGTCGAGGCCATCGAGGCCGAGATGCCGCTCGCCGTCGTCATCACCGAGGGCATCCCGGTGAAGGACTCGGCCGAGTTCTACAACCTGAGCAAGGGCACGAAGACGCGCCTGCTCGGCCCGAACTGCCCCGGCATCATCAGCCCCGGACAGTCGAACGCCGGCATCATCCCGGCGAACATCGCCGGCCCGGGCCGCATCGGCCTCGTCTCGAAGTCGGGCACGCTGACGTACCAGATGATGTACGAACTGCGTGACTTCGGCTTCTCGACGGCCATCGGCATCGGCGGCGACCCGGTCATCGGCACCACGCACATCGACGCGCTGGAGGCCTTCCAGAACGACCCCGACACCGACGCCATCGTCATGATCGGTGAGATCGGTGGCGACGCCGAGGAGCGTGCCGCGGCCTACATCAAGGAGAACGTGACGAAGCCGGTCGTCGGTTACGTCGCGGGCTTCACGGCCCCCGAGGGCAAGACGATGGGCCACGCCGGTGCCATCGTCTCCGGCTCGTCGGGTACCGCGTCCGCCAAGAAGGAGGCCCTCGAGGCCGCCGGCGTCAAGGTCGGCAAGACGCCGTCCGAGACGGCTGCTCTCATGACGGAGATCATGAACAACCTCTCCAAGTGACGCACTGAATCACCGACGCCCGGCCGTCGTCCCGCAGGGGACGGCGGCCGGGCGTTGTCGTGTCCGAGCGCGAAAAACGTCCACATTCCGGCTGCTCGGACACGAATTGAGAACATTGATCACCGGCGGAACCGAACGAGCCTTCTTCGCGTCTCAGGTGCAGTTAGTTTTGTCCTGGGATCCCGAGCGATGGCGCCCGGGCGGGGGAGGAGAAGTCATGAAGGTCTCACGTTCCGCAATGCTCGCGGCCGCTGCCGCGGTGGTGCTGTCCGCTTCGGCTTGCACCAGCGTCGAAGGCGGGTCGGGCGCATCGTCCAACTCGTCATCGTCCTCGAGCGAGGCAGCGCCGCAGTCGAGTGAATCCTCGAGCGAGCAGGCACAGGCGAGCTCGTCCGCTCCCGAATCGAGTTCGCAGAGCGAGCCGAGTGAATCCAGCTCGTCGAGCGAGTCGAGCTCCGAAGACCCCGGTTCGGGCTCCGAGGGGCAGTCGGGCCTCGTGCGGGCGAAGGTCGGCGAGGAAGCCAAGACGGGCGACATGACGGTCAAGATCAGCAAGGTCGTCGACCCGGTTCCCGTCTCCTCCGACAGCTTCATGAAGCCCGACGCGGGCAAGCGCTGGGTGGCCGTCAACATGAGCGTGACGAACACGTCGTCGAAGCCGCTCAACTTCTCGACCTTGTTCTGCGTCGACGCGAAGACCGATCAGAACCAGACGGCTGACGACTCGCTCTTCTCCGACTACGGCACCAAGTTCAACTCGAGTGCTCTGCAGAAGGGCGACACCGCCGTCGGTGACATCACGTTCGAGGTGCCGACCGGTCAGAAGCTCAAGCAGGTCGACGTCAAGTGCTCGCTCAGTTCGCTGCAAGGCGACCAGCGCGCCATCCGCATCGATGTGAGCAAGTAAGCGCACACCATCCTCAATTTTTCGACAGCACCGTTCGGGCGCGAGTCCGAAATTCACTCAGAACAGGGAGAAGAGCACATGACCAAGTTGATGACGCGCAAGCTGAGCGTCGCCGCAATCGCAGGCACGATGGCTCTCGGCATGAGCGCCTGCACGCAGGTCGAAGGTTCCAGTGGTACCAGCTCGAGTTCCTCGTCCAGCTCCTCGAGCGAGGCGGCCCCGAGCGAGGACAGCCCGAGCAGCTCGGAATCGCCCGAGTCGTCGGAGTCCTCGTCCCCGAGTGAGGAGCCCAGCAGCTCGTCGTCGAGCCCGAGCTCCTCGGAGTCGAACGACGACTCCGGCGGCGACGACTCGTCGGGCCCCAAGGTCGGCAAGGTCGGCCAGGAGGTCAAGACCGACAAGATGTCGATCAAGGTCAGCAAGGTCACGGACGACGTGAAGTCCTCCAGCGACTACCAGAAGCCCGCGGCGGGCAAGCGCTGGGTGGCCATCAACATCTCGGCAACCAACCTCGACGACGACGAGCTGCGCTTCAGCAGCAGCTGCGTCAAGGTGCGCCTGAGCGACAACACGAGCCCGAGCGACAAGTACGTCGACTACGGTTCGCGTCTCGGCTACGGCTCGCTCTACAAGGGTGACACCACGACCGGTGACCTCGTGTACGAAGTCTCGCCCGGCCAGAAGATCAAGACGATCGACGTCGACTGCAGCTACGGCGACGACCGTCCGGTGCGTATCCAGGCCAACTGACGCCCGAGCGGTGTCTTGCCCCGAGCGGGCCGGTGAGAGCGTCTCACCGGCCCGCTCGCGTGTGTCCACGGCGTGGCAGCGTGAGGCTCCCAGGCGGGCCTGAGAGGATGACGGGCGAGATGACTTCACGACGCCCCGATCCCGCCGAACGTCCCTCCTCGAACCGTCCGCGACCCCCGCGTCCGAGTGACGGCCGAGGTGGGTCCGGTGCGCGTCCGCAGCGTGCAGCGCAGAGCAGCCAGGCCGGCAGGGGAGCGTCGCGTCCGGAGCTCGACCGAGGACGCAACGCGTCGAACCGCGGTGCGAAACCCCCTCGTGACGCGCAGAACCCTCGCGTTTCCCAGCGGCCCGGCCCCGGACGGCCGACGAGCGGCAAGGACGCCCGGCCCGAGGGACGCCCGCACGTGCCCCTCGCGTTCGGCTACGGAGCGCTGTCGGCCATCGGTGTCGTCATCGCGCTCATGGTGCCGGTCTTCGCAGCGTGGACGATCGATTCGCAGTCGAGCTCGTCGTGGAACGACACGCTCGGCGTGACGATCGACCTGTGGGCGCTCGCGCACCGCGGACACGTCAACGTCGACGGCACGAGCGTCGTCTTCAGCCCCCTTGTCCTCACCTTTCTCTGCGTTCTGGCAGCTCGCTTCGGCGCTCGCGCGGCGTTCCCCGACGAGCGCCTGCACGCGCGCGACCTGCGCCTCATCCTGCTCGCGTTCATCGGCGGTTACGTCGCTGCGGCTCAGGTGCTCGCCGTCGTTGCCTCGTTGGGTGCGAGCCACATCAGCTGGTGGTCCCTCCTGCTCGGACCGTTCGTCGTCGCGGCTGCCGGCGTGGCATGGACGGCCTGGCACGAGCGGGAGCACTCACCTGAGCTGAAGGCTCTCGACGATCTCGTCCTCGACGCCACACCGCTGTTGCTGCAGCGTTCGATCCGGTCCGGGCTACGCGGCCTGCGCTGGCTTGCCCTCGCCTCGCTCGTTCTCGTCGTCGCGCTCGTCGCCTGGCACGGCGGACGCGTCTGGACCGTCCACCAACAGCTGAACCCCGGTCTCGTCGGAGGTATCCTCCTCGTCGCGGCGCAGCTTCTGGCTCTGCCCAACCTCATGGCCCTCGGCGCCGGATGGTTCACCGGCTCGTCGGTGCACGTCGGTGCTGTCTCGATCGGGCACGGCGCGATGACGCCCGGCACTCTGCCGATGATTCCGGTGCTCGGCGCGCTGCCGGACGGGGTCGGGCCCTGGACGTGGATCTTCCTCCTCGTTCCGATCGCAGTGGGCGGCTGGATCGGCTGGGACGCTGTCGGCGCGCTGACGCGACTGTCGAGCCTTCGCGCGAAATGCACGGTGGCTCTGTGCGCCGCTGCGCTCGCCACGCTCGTCATGTGGCTCGTGTGGTGGTTCGCAACGGCCCGTGTCTCGACCGGGCTCCTCGACTATGTCGGCCCCGGGTGGAACGCATGGGTGCTGCTGCCCGTCCTTTTCGTGCCGCCGGCCGTCGCGGTGGCCGGCGTGCGGCACTGGGTGCTGAACCACACCCACTGAAAAACCCGCTGAGGTCGGGAGTAATCCCAGGCACTCGCTCGTTGGGAGAGACGTGAACGACACTCCGAAGGCGCCCGTCGGTGCGCGCAACAGCATGCTGTCGCTGCGCTACCTCATCCTCGGCTTCGCCCTGTCGTGGCTGCCCATGCCCGGCACGGCGCTTGCGGTGATCCCGCTCGTCGCGTCGTTCTACTACGGCGTGCGCTTCATCCAGGACCTCAAGAAGTCCGGCCAGAACAAGGCCGTTGCGCCCAACATGATCGGGCTCGGTCTCACGGCCCTGCTCATCGCCATGGTCGTTGCCCCGCTCGTTCAGTACGAGCGCACGATGGATTATCAGAAGTGCCTCTGGGGTGCGAACACCAACCAGGCGCGCGAGGCTTGCGAGAACCAGCACGACCAGCACCCGGGCACCGTCCAGCGCTTCTTCCTCGACTGACCACCCCCACCCCCGATGTTGAGCGGGCGCCGCGGCACCGGTCCCGCGATACCCAGGAAACATCGGCGTCACAGGAGCCCCGCGAGGCGCAGCCGATGTTCGATCTGCGCGAAGAACGGATCCGGATCGGTGCGCAGCGCCACCACGGGAATGCGCAGCACGGCGTCACCGCCCAGGGTGAGGTAGTTCTGACGCAGGGCGTCCTGAGTCGGGTTGTCGCCCAGGAAGTGGTGCATGCCGTCAATCTCGACGGTGAGCTTCGCAGCCTCCCAGCGCACGTCGAGGTAGTACGAGCCGTTCGGGTGACGTCGTCGAACCTGACGATCCGGCACCGGTAGACCGCGTCTGCGGCACAGCTGAACGAAATCGATCTCACCAATCGACTCGGACCCGGTGGTTATGTCCCCGAGAAGTTCGCGAATGAGTTTGCGGCGGTGCAGTTTGGGGAGGCATTCGAGGGCCTGCCAGTAGTCGTCTGCTCGCGCGAGTCGCTGCTGCACCGTCATGGCGAGCACCGTCGCAGCCTCCCGATCCGTTCGCGCGATGGCGGCGGCGCGCAACGACGCCCATGCGGGATGAGAGTGGGGAATCGGTGTCTGCGACAGCCGGGGTGGCCGGAACAGGAACATCCCTCGCGTGCCGGGCGGGAAGGACGTGCGCTGACCGTAGTGAGGCAGCGCCACGACGATCTGCTGCGCGCTCCAGCCTCGCAAACCGTGGAGAATCAGGGCACTCGAGGCCTCGGCCCAGGCCGGCCCCTGAGTTTCGAAGACGGCGACAGCGATGGGAGAGCGTTCAGGGCACCAAGCGTTTGTCGGCGGGCGAAAGGTGTTGTCACCCAACTGCATCCAACGTCCGGCGCGGACATGTGTGCGTACGTCCTCCCGTGTCACGCCGATTTGCCTAAGACGCGCGCGGTTCACAACGCCGTAGCTCGACTCTGCCAGCGCCACGGCTCGCTCATGGGTCTGCTTCCAACGGGGAGTCATGCTTCCAGCCTGCGTGCCGGCGGTGAGGATGCTCCCGATGAATGTGGGCCTGTGGAAAACCTCGCCGATGTTGCCTGGGTATCCGGGTACAGATGCCGCTGCGACCGCTCAACATCGGGGGATAGGGTGGGGGCGTGAGCGAGCAGTCGAAGCCCCTGCAGGTCGTCGTTCTCGTCTCCGGAAGCGGCTCGTTGCTGCAGGCTCTCATCGACGACGACGCCCACGGCAAGGTGTACGAGATCGTCGCGGTCGGTGCCGATCGGGAGTGCACCGGCCTCGAGCGCGCCACCCTCGCCGGCATCCCCACCTTCACCGTCGAGACGCGGCACTTCCCCGAGCGCAGCCAGTGGGACGCGGCGCTCGCCGACGCCATCGAGCGCGCGTTCAGCGATGCCGCCGACGACCTCGACCTCGCGGCGCTCACCGGCGGTGACGACGAAGCGCGTCAGCTCGTCGTCTCGGCCGGGTTCATGAAGATCCTCGGCGCGCAGACTCTCTCGCGCCACACCGTCATCAACACCCACCCGGCGCTGCTGCCGAGTTTCCCCGGGGCGCACGGCGTCCGGGACGCGCTCGCGCACGGCGTCAAGGTCACCGGTACGACGTGCCACGTCGTCGACGCCGGTGTCGACACAGGCCCCATCATCGATCAGCGCGTCGTCGACGTACGCGCCGACGATGACGAGGAATCGCTCCACGAACGCATCAAGGTCGAGGAGCGCACCATGCTCGTGGACGTGGTCCGCGGGTTCGCACGAGGTTGGTCCATCAACGGCAGGACGGTTTCGATCAATGAGTGACGGCATGCGCCCTATTCGGCGGGCTCTCGTCTCGGTGTACGACAAGCAGGGGCTCGAGGAGCTCGCCCGCGGCCTGCACGAGGCCGGGGTGGAGATCGTCTCGACGGGCGGTTCGAGCAAGCTCATCGCGGGTCTCGGCATCCCCGTCACGGCGGTCGAGGAGCTCACGGGCTTCCCCGAGTGCCTCGAGGGTCGCGTCAAGACGCTGCACCCGAAGGTGCACGCCGGCATCCTTGCCGACTCGCGCAAGAGCGATCACATGAAGCAGCTCGAGGACCTCGGTGTCGAGCAGTTCGACCTCGTCGTCGTGAACCTCTACCCGTTCAGTGAGACGGTCGCCTCGGGCGCGAGCATCGACGAGTGCGTCGAGCAGATCGACATCGGCGGCCCGACGATGGTGCGCGCGGCCGCGAAGAATCACCCGACGGTGGCCATCGTCACCGACCCGACGTCGTACGCCGACGTGCTCGACGCCGTGCGCGGCGGCGGCTTCACACTGCAGCAGCGCACCGCGCTGGCGCGTGACGCCTTCGTCCACACCGCGTCCTACGACGTCGCGGTTGCCACCTGGATGGGGGCGAACCTCGTCGGTTCGAACGACGCCACCACCGGCGACACCTTCCCCGACTGGACGGGTTCGACGTACACCAAGGCCGCGAGTCTGCGCTACGGCGAGAACCCGCACCAGGCAGCGGCGCTCTACACGACGGCCGACGCGAGCGGCCTCGCCCAGGGCGAGCAGCTGCACGGCAAGGAGATGTCGTACAACAACTACGTCGACGCCGACGCCGCCTACCGCGCCGCGTACGACCATGGTGACGTGCCGACGGTCGCCATCATCAAGCACGCCAACCCGTGCGGCATCGCCGTCGGCGCACCGGACGAGGACATCGCGGCCGTGCACCAGCGCGCCCACGAGTGCGACTCGACGAGCGCGTTCGGCGGCATCATCGCGACCAACCGACCGGTGACGAAGGCCATGGCGGACACGGTGAAGGACATCTTCACCGAGGTCGTCGTCGCGCCGGCGTTCGACGACGACGCCCTCGAGGTACTCACCGCGAAGAAGAACCTGCGCCTCGTCACCGTGCCCGCGCCCACTGCGGGTGGTTTCGACATGCGTCCGATCAGCGGCGGTCTGCTCGTGCAGGAGCGCGACATGATCGACGCCGAGGGCGAGGACAAGGACGGTCGCACCACGGGTGACGATCCCGAGCGCTGGCAGCTCGTCGCCGGCGAGGCCGCGGACGAGGCCACGATGCGTGACCTCGCGTTCGCGTGGCGTGCGGTGCGCGCCGTGAAGTCGAACGCGATTCTGCTCGCCAAGGACGGTGCGTCGGTCGGTATCGGCATGGGCCAGGTCAACCGCGTCGACTCGTGCAACCTCGCCGTGACGCGTGCGGGCGCCGAACGCGCTCGTGGCTCCGTCGCCTCGTCGGACGCGTTCTTCCCCTTCGCCGACGGCCTGCAGATCCTGCTCGACGCGGGCGTCAAGGCCGTCGTCGCGCCCGGTGGTTCGATCCGTGACGCCGAGGTCATCGAGGCTGCGCAGAAGGCCGGCGTCACCCTGTACTTCACCGGTACGCGTCATTTCTCCCACTGATCGCGGCCAGGCGAGTGCCGGATGGCGTGTTTGGTGGGGGATGGTCGCGACGTCGGCGCCATCTCCAGCCAAACACGCCATGTCCATAGGGGTGACGCGATGACGCGTGAACGACGCGCGTCCTCGGAGGCGCTCGCGCTCGCCGCGGCGTTCGTCGGTGGTGCCTGCCTGTCGCTCCAGGCTCGCTTCAACGGGACGCTCGGCGAACCTCTGTCGGAGCCGCTCGTCGCTGCCATCTGGAGTTTCGGCTCGGGTCTCGCACTGCTCGTGCTGGCGCTCGCGGTGCCGAGTTTGCGCCAAGGCGCCACGCGACTCGTCCTGTCGATCCGGGCCGGACGTCTGCGCTGGTGGGAGTGCCTCGGCGGCGTCCTGGGTGGCGCGTTCGTCGCCGTGCAGACGAGCGCGGTCGGGCTTCTCGGTGTTGCCGTCTTCATCGTCGCGAGCGTCGGTGGCCGCGCGCTCGGCGGGCTGCTCGCCGATCACGTCGGTGCCGGGCCCAAGGGACGCACGCCGATCACCCCCGCTCGCGCACTCGCCGGAGCGGTCGCCGTCGTGGGGGTCGCCATCACGGTGAGCGGGCAGCACGTCCCGGGTGGCATCGCGATCCTGCCGGCCCTCGCCGTCATCATCGCGGGCGTCATGACGCAGTTCCAGCAGGGTCTCAACGGGCGCGTCAGTGCGCGGGCAGGCAGTTCGTACGCGACGACACTGCAGAACTTCCTCGTCGGCGTGATCGCTCTCGTGGTGTTCGCCGGTGCGCGCGTGCTCCTCGGCTTCACGCAGTGGCAGTGGCCGCACGACGCTCCCTGGTGGGCGTGGCTCGGTGCGCCGCTGGGCATCGCGTTCATCGGGTTGTCGGCGTGGGCGACGGAGCACATCAGCGTGCTCGTGCTCGGGCTCATGGGCATCATGGGGCAGCTCGTCGCGGCGCTCGTCATCGACCTGCTCGACCCGGTGGCGCGCGAAGGTGTCGGTGTGCGCACCGTCGTCGGCATGGTCGTCACCGCTGCGGCGGCAGCCATGGCGGCACGCTCCGGTGGCCGACGGGCTACTTCAGACGCGCGTTCGTGAGCTCGGCGAGACGCTTGTAGCCCGCGTCGTTGGGGTGCAGGCCGTCAGGGCTGATCCACTCCCGGTGACCGGTGAGCGGGAAGTCGAGATCCAGCCACGTCGCACCTGAGCTGCGCACCACGGGTGCGGCGGCATCGCGCAGCCGTACGAGGTCGGGTGGGGGAGAACTCGCCGGTCCGATCGGTGCGATGACGACGACGCGCGCCTCGGGGACGTGCTTCTTCACCGCCGCGAGCGTCTCGCGCAGACCCTCGACGATGGTCGCCGTCGGCACGCCGCGGGCGACGTCGTTCCATCCGCCGGAGATAATGACCGTGCCCGGCTTCGACGCTGCGGCTCGTGCGACCTGGGAAGCGTAGTGCTGTGTCGGACGCCCCACGTCGTAGCCCATGCCAGGCACGGCGACGTTGATCTCGTTCCACCCGCGCTCAGCGCTCAGGACGGTGGTCCATCGCTTGTCCGGTGAGCTCGCCTCCGAGCCGGCGGAGTAACTGTCGCCGACGAAGGCCACCACGGGGCGTCCGCTCAGACTGGGTGAGGGCGCGTCGGCGACCGGGGCTGACGAACGGCGGTCGACGACGAGGAACAACGCCACGACGAGCACCCCGACGACGAGTGCCACGAGCGCGGGAACGCGCCACGCCACTCGCCGCTCGGCACGCTCGTTCGCTCGTGTCATACGACGACCGTACGCGCGAGCCCACGTCGATCACGAGCGTCCCGTCACACCCCGGTGTGAGCGCCGACCGCGCGCCCGGGGCGTCTGGCAGGATTGGGGCCATGACTGCGACGACGCTGGACGGCAAGGCCACCCTCGCGACGATCAAGGACGAGCTGCGTGAGCGCGTGGCCCGTCTCAAGGAGCGCGGCGTGACGCCGGGCCTCGGCACGGTGCTCGTGGGTGACGACCCGGGTTCGCACTGGTACGTCGGCGCGAAGCACAAGGACTGCGCGGAGATCGGCATCGTCTCGATCCGCAAGGACCTGCCCGCCAGCGCGACGCAGAAAGAGGTCGAAACCGTGATCGACGAGCTGAACGACAGCCCCGAGTGCACGGGCTTCCTCATCCAGCAACCGACGGGCCTCGACGAGGTGGCGCTCTTGTCGCGCGTCAAGCCCGAGAAGGACGTCGACGGGCTGCACCCGGTCAACCTCGGCAAGCTCGTGCTCGGCGAAGAGGGACCGCTGCCGTGTACGCCGATGGGCGTCATCGAGTTGCTGCGCCGCTACGACGTCCCGCTCAAGGGCGCGGAGGTCGTCGTCGTCGGCCGTGGCCTCACGGTCGGTCGCCCGCTCGGGCTCATCCTCACGCGCCGCAGCGAGAACGCAACGGCCACGCTGTGCCACACCGGCACCCGTGACCTCGCGGAGCACACGAAGAACGCGGACGTCGTCATCGCCGCCGCTGGAGTGCCCGACCTCATCACGAAGGACATGGTCAAGCCCGGCGCTGCGGTGCTCGATGTGGGTGTCTCGCGTGTCGAGGGCAAGGTCGCCGGTGACGTCGCCAAGGACGTCACGGAGGTCGCCGGGTACGTCTCCCCGAACCCGGGTGGCGTCGGTCCGATGACGCGAGCGCTGCTGCTCATGAACGTCGTCGAGGCAGCGGAGCGCGACGCCGACGCGCGAGGCCTGTGACGCGCTTCCGCCTCGGCATCCCCTGGCTCGTCGTCGTCGGTCTCGTCGTGGCGGGGCTGATCACCGTCATGGCCGGCCAGGTTCGTCCGGGCGGGGTCGTGATGTCGCTCGGTCTCTTCGCCGGCGCCGTGATGCGTGCCGTCCTCCCGGAGCGCTACGTACTCGACATCAAGGTTCGTTCGCGCAGCGTCGACATCACGGGGTACGCGCTCCTGGCCGTCATCACACTCGTCGCATTCGGCGTCGTGAAGTTGGGCTGAGACACCCGAGTGAATTTCCGGTGACTGCGGGCAAGTCGCCGCGTGAGCACTGACCCGGCGACCTAGACTGCCCGCATGAGTTTGCGGATCTCCGTCATCGGCACCGGTTACCTGGGCGCCGTGCACGCGGCCTGTATGGCCGAACTGGGCCACACCGTCGTCGGCATCGACGTCGACGCGAAGAAGATCGAGGCGCTGTCGCAGGGGCGCAGCCCGATCTACGAACCGGGCCTCACCGATCTGCTGACGCGCATGACGGAGACGGGCCGTCTCAGCTGGAGCACCGACATCAGCGCCGCCGCTGACGCCGACGTCCACTTCGTCTGCGTGGGCACCCCGCAGCGGGCGGGGGAGTACGCGGCCAACACGGATTACGTCTTCGCCGCGTTCACCGCACTTGCGCCCCACATGAAGGCAGGCTCGATCGCGGTCGGCAAGTCGACGGTGCCGGTCGGCACGGTTCCGCGCGTCCTCGAAGCGATCCGCGAGAACGTCACGGACGGCGTCGACGCACGTCTCGTGTGGAACCCGGAGTTTCTCCGTGAGGGTTTCGCGGTCAAGGACACGCTCACGCCCGACCGTTTCGTCTACGGCGTCGAGGGCGAGTTCGCCGATGCGGATGTCGAGAAGCTCGACGAGGTGTACGCCAAGGCGCTCGCGGCTGGCACGCCCCGCCTCGTGACCAACTACGCGACGGCGGAGCTCGTCAAGGTCAGCGCCAACGCGTTCCTCGCGACGAAGATCAGCTTCATCAATGCCATGGCGGAGATCTGCGAGGCCACGGGCGGCGACGTGCTCGCCCTCGCCGACGCGATCGGTCACGACGAGCGCATCGGCCGCAAGTTCCTCGGTGCGGGGGTCGGCTTCGGCGGGGGTTGCCTGCCCAAGGACATTCGCGCTTTCCTTGCCCGCGGCGAGGAGTTGGGCCTGCCCGACTCGGTCGCCTTCCTGCGCGGCGTCGACGCCACCAACCTGCGGCGCCGCGAACGCGTCGTCTCGCTCGTCGAGGGTGCCCTCGGCGACGTAACAGGCAAGCCGATCGCGGTGCTCGGTGCCGCGTTCAAGCCGAACTCCGACGACATCCGCGACAGCCCTGCGCTCGACGTCGCCGAACGACTCGTCGAACTCGGGGCCGACGTGCGCGTCCACGACCCCGAAGCGGTGCCGGTGGCCCGCGCCAACCGGCCGGGCCCGAACTACGTCGACAGCATCGACGAGGCGCTCGAGGGTGCGCAGATCGTCCTGCACCTCACGGAGTGGAAGCACTACCGCGAGCTCGACCCGGCCGACGTCGCCGCCAAGGTGGCGAACAAGGTCGTCATCGACGGTCGCAACGTGCTCGACGGTGCGAAGTGGGCCGACGCGGGCTTCACCGTCCATTCGCTCGGGCGCCCCGTCGTCGAGGGGCGTTGAACAGACCCCCGAGGAAGGCCCCACCGGTTTCGGTGGGGCCTTCGCGCGTTCGACACCCCTCGCGCACACCTGAAACGATGACGCTATGCGAGTCGTCACCGCCAACGTCAACGGAATCCGAGCAGCACAGCGTCGAGGCGGGCTCGAGTGGCTCGCGGAGCAGGACGCGGATGTCGTCGCCATGCAGGAGGTACGCGCGACGCCGAAGCAGTTCGCCACCGCGCTCGGCGGCTCGGCGCTCGAGGAGTACGCCTTGGCCCACGCCGAGTCGGCGACGGCCGGCCGTGAGGGCGTGGCCATCCTCACCCGCCACGCGATGGCGACGCCGGTCACCGTCATCGACGGGTTCGACGAGGTCGGCCGCTGGGTCGAGGCCGACGTCACGATCGACGGTCACACCGTGACGATCGCCAGTGTCTACGTCCACACCGGCGAGGTCGACACCGACAAGCAGGTGGCGAAGTACCGCTTCCTCGACGCCGTCGAGGCGCGCATGGCCCGGCTCGTCGAACGCCCGGCCCTCGTCATGGGCGACTTCAACGTGGCGCACGGGCAGAACGACCTCAAGAACTGGAAGGGCAACCGCGGCAAGGCGGGTTTCCTGCCCGACGAGCAGTCCTACCTCACGCGGTTCGGCGAGAGCGGCTGGGTGGACGTCGTCCGCCGCCATCACGGTGACGTGCCGGGGCCGTACACGTGGTGGTCGTGGCGCGGCAAGGCGTTCGACAACGACGCGGGATGGCGCATCGACTACCAGTTCGCCAGCCCGGCGCTCGCGGCCGTCGCGAGCGATCCGCGGGTGGGGCGGGCCGATGCCTACGACCAGCGGTGGAGCGACCACGCGGCCGTCATCGTCGACTACGACCTGACGACGCTGTGACGTGCTGGGCACCACGCCTCCTGGTCGTCGCGGCGACGGTTTCACGTCGCCTGCGCGTGACAGGATGACACCATGACGAACAAGAGTCCTGTGGAGTGCTGGCTGACCGACATGGACGGCGTGCTCGTTCATGAGGAGCACGCCATTCCCGGGGCGGCGGAGTTCCTCCAGGCGTTGCAGGAGACCGGCCGACGCTTCCTCGTCCTGACGAACAACTCGATCTACACCCCGCGCGATCTGCGTGCCCGCCTGCAGGGCAGCGGTATCGACATCCCCGAAGAGGCCATCTGGACGTCGGCGCTCGCGACGGCGCAGTTTCTCCACGATCAGCGTGAGGGCGGTTCGGCTTACGTCGTCGGCGAAGCCGGCCTGACGACGGCGCTCTACAACGTCGGGTACACGATGAGTGAGCGCAACCCCGACTACGTCGTGCTGGGGGAGACGCGGACGTACTCGTTCACCGCGATCACGCGGGCCATCCGGCTCATCGAGGGCGGCGCGCGCTTCATCGCGACGAACCCGGACGTCACGGGCCCGAGCGCCGAGGGGCCGCTGCCGGCGACGGGTTCGATCGCCGCCATGATCACGGCAGCCACGGGCGTCAAGCCGTACTACGTGGGCAAGCCCAACCCGCTCATGATGCGGAGCGCGCTCAACCGCATCGACGCGCACTCCGAATCAACCGTCATGATCGGCGACCGCCTCGACACCGACGTGCGCAGTGGCCTGGAGGCCGGATTGCGCAGCATCCTCGTGCTCACCGGCTCGACGAAGCCCAACCAGGTGGATCGCTACCCGTTCGTGCCGACGCGCGTGTGCGACTCGATCGCCGATGTCGTGCCGCTCGTGCACGAGTTCTCCCCAGAGCGCATGGCGGCTCAGAGTGAGGGCGTCGAGCCTCGGGAGGCCGACGCGTGAGCGACGACTTCGACCCGTTCGCCGACGAGCCGCGTTCGCGTCCGTCCCGGCGGGAGAACGAGCAGGAGCAGACACCGCATTCGTTCGACCCGTGGGCGGATCTGCCGACCCGGGCTTCGCGGCGCCGTCACGGTCTGGAGCTCCCGACCGACGCACCCGGTCTCGGTGGGATGTGGCAGGGCGACGACGCGTCGTTGACCTTGGATCGCGGAGCGGGGCAGGGGAGCGAGCCCTACCCGGCGCCGGGCGGTCGCATCCTCGTCGTCTGCACCGGCAACGTGTGTCGCTCGCCGTACATTCACCTGCGCCTCGCCGCCGAGCTGGACGGCTTGGGTATCGAGGTGACGAGTGCCGGAACCGGAGCCCTGGCAGGGTGGCCGGTTGACCCAGGTTCCGTGGCGCTCCTCGACGCAGCAGGCATCGACTCGACGGCATTCCGGGCGCGGCAGCTCACCGTGGACATGGTCGAGGACGCCGACCTCGTGCTGACCGCGACACGCGCGCACCGCCGCGCGGTGGTGCAGGAGGCGCCGTTGGGGTTGCGCAAGACGTTCGCGCTCACCGACTTCGCCGACCTCGTCGAAGGGCTGCAGCCCGACGATATCGAGCACGTGCGAGGCCGTTCGCTCGTGGCGCGCGTCGCCGCGGCCGCGGCAGACCGCCACCACCTCGTGCACGCCCGCACCGACGACGACGCTGACATCGTCGACCCGTTCCGTCGAAGCCCGGACGTGTTCGCCCAGATGGAACGTCAGACGCTACCGGCGTTGGAGACCGTCATCGCGGCTCTGCGTCACTCGGCTCAGGTCTGACGCGCGGGAGGGGGCGGGCCGGGTTGCCCACGACGACGGCCCCATCAGGTACGTCGTCAAGAACCACGGCGCCCATACCAATCGTTGCGTCGGATCCGATGGTCACCCCTTGTCGAATGCTCGCGCCCGTTCCGTTGAACGACCGCTTGCCCACCCGGACCGAGCCGGAGATGGACACGAGCGGCATGACCGAGACGTAGTCGGCGAGCACGCAGTCATGCGCGACGGAGCTGCCGCGACCGATGTGAGCGTGCCGGCCCAGACGTGCATTCGTCGTGACGACGGCTGCCGCGAACACGACCACGCCCTCGTCAAGAGAGACCCGTTCGCCGACCATGGCGAGCGGGTCCAGCGCTGGCGGGGCCGAGGTGACGAACGCGTCGATACGTTCGCGGGTATCGCTATCTCCGATCCCGTTGAGACACGGCATCGCTTCGGGGGGGGCACAGGGCGGAGGAGGGCAGAATCCAGGTCAGAAATGACGTCCGCAGGACGGACGTCGAAGTAGCCGCGGCATTGAACCGTGGACAGCGAGGGTCACGGCCATCAACCGCCGGGCCCTCTCGGCCGCCTCCCGGCCAGGCCCGCCTACGGCGACCGGCGGCTTCTATGAACAATGCCCTACCTCCACCGCGCGACTATTCTGGGCCGTGAGTTTCGTGATGTGGGGCTCGCCGTTTCGGTTCCGCGGGCACGATGAAGAGCCCTGGGGTTGGTACTATTCACGGCCGGGAAGCCCCTACTTTCAACGATCCAAGGACTCGCATGCGCTCGCTGATCAATGGAACGCGTCGGCCACGCACGAGGTCGTTCGTCGCGACGTCGTTCGTCGCGACGCGGCCTCTCCACGGTGTCGATGCCGCGTCCGAAACGCAGGGCGACGCGTACGCGTCGACTGCGGAGGCTGACGTCGTCGTGCTGCTTCAACAGCACGATGCCTACGCCGTGGACAGGATTGCGGCGGCCAGCATCCCGGTCCTCGCCACCCGAGGGGTCATGAACGTATCGGCACGCGGCGGCAGCGTGAGCCATGGCCGCAACGACGCGGCGGTGCAGGCGACCGTCGTCCGCCTGTGAGTGTGCACGGTGCTGCCCCCTCGATGGCCGCGGCGGAACAGAGAGACAGGCGCGCGCGCCTCAGAGCGGCGTCCGGGGCTGGACATACGAGCAAGCGGGTGGGCTCCATGAGTGTCGGGGCGCGGCGCAGGGTACGAACGCCTAGACTTGAGGTCTCCTCGCCCGTCCTGACCGATCAACGTGTCGGGCGACAAGCCGCGGGGAGCCCTCGCCAGTCTCAGGATGCTCTTGGGCCGTGGCAGTGGCCAGCCTTTCTCGGCGCCTTGGCCTTCGCCAGCATCGTGCTGCCGGCCGGCCTCGTCGACGGGTTGGGATCGCGGGTGCCATGGATCGTCGTAATGTCGCTACCTGTTCTGTTCGACGCGGCCCTCGGCTCCTTGGGAGCGAGCCGTCAGTTGAGATCCCTCTTCTCGGGCACCCTCGTGGTGTTCGCGGCGGTGGCTGCGATGATTGTCGCGCTGCTGCTAAACGCGCCGACGCCCCCCGGTGTCCTCGCAGCGGTCTCGTTCGCCCTGGCAACGCTCGCAGGATGGGTCACCGGACGGCGTTGGTGGAACGTCGCCGCGACGCTCTCGTGGTTCGACGTTGGTGTGCTCATTTTCTTGGGCATCTCGGTGCTGCATCTTGTCGTCCTGGGTCTCGGTGTCGGTTCGCTCTCGCGGTTCCATGTGTTGGCGGTTCTTCCCTGGGGCGGTTCGAACTACGTCGCCGGTGTCATGGTGGTCATGGCGTTCGTCCTGTGGAGTCGCCGCTCGCTTGTTCCAGGTGCTCGGTGGGCGGCGCTGGCGGCTGGCGCGGTCTCCGTTCTGACGCTCTCACGGGGCGCCTTCATCGCACTCGGCGCGGGGCTGCTCGTGTTGCTGTGGGATGCGGGACGCACCATGTTGACGCGCTTTCTCGTGCGTGTCTCCGCAATGGTGCTCGTGGGCGTGGGCGTTCTCGGTTTCTCGGAGGTGACACAGCAGCGCTCAGTTGGCGGCTATGACCCTGGCAGCAACGTCGATGCGCGGTTGTCCCTGTTCCATATGGCGTGGGAAGCTTTCGTGTCGAGCCCCTTCACCGGCACAGGATGGTTATCTCTGCGCGAACCGTCGAAGGAGATCCTAGGCGCGGACATCTCTTACGCTCATAACTTCTTCTTGTCGTTCCTGCAGATCGGCGGGCTGCTGGGCCTAGCCTTCATCGCCGTGTTCTGCCATTTCGCTCTTAGGTGCTGGCGCACTTGCGTGACATTGCGCCCGGCGCTCATCGCGGGATTCGCCATCTCGATGTCTGACCCGTTCGTGGAGAGCGCGGTGGCCGGCTTCGTCATGTGGACGATTCTGGCGTACGGCACAGGAACGACGACGGAGGTCTCGGCGGCCGAGGTAAACGCCTTTGGAACGAGGCGATCGCGCGCCCGCCGCGCCGAAAGTGTCACGCGCCGCGGCCCGCGGCGGCTGGCGCGCTAGGCAGAAGCCATCACGCCATCGCTCGTCACTGGAGAGAGGGGAGACGCACGAAACCTACCCGTCCTCGGTCATCTGCAGCTCACGTCACAGGGAGCGATGGCGTCCTCGCAAGTGAGGCGGGAACAGGTAGCTCCAGACCGACCAAAGTTGCCAGAAAACGACCACGCACTCGGCCAGTGCTGTGCCGATGAGCGCGCCAACCGCCCCATGGAGGCCCGCACCCATGGCGATCGCCGGTACCCCCACGAATGTTGCGGCGATGCGTGATGTGCTGATGACGCGTGAGCGCCCGAGCGGCGCCAGGACGTGGAAGCTCAGCGACGACGCCATCGCGTATGGGATGCACGCCGTGGCCGTGGCGACGCTCAGACCCCAGGAGATGTCGCTGACGTCGCCGAACAGCCAGTGCCCGACGAAGGGCAGGATGAGCGCCAGAACGAGGGCCGTGATCACTCCAATGGCCGATGTTGCGGCGAGAGCACGACGGCGGTGAGCGCGCTTCACTGCGTCGGACTCGCCCTCGGACGCCCAGCCCTGCAGACCCGTCGCCACCGCCGCCGTGCCCATCTGGGCCATGCTTCGGATGCGCGTTGCCGCGGCCAGGTTGGACAGTTCGAGGGTGCCAGGGTGCACCGAGCGCGCCACGGGCAGTACGAGCGAGGTGTAACCGGTGCCGATGAGCCCCGCCGCGGTCAACGAGGCGTGGTCGGCCAGGCCGGCTCGCCACGGCACGGCAGGCCGCTCGCTCGCGCGGGCCGCCTTCATGATGCGTCTGGTGGCGGCCATGAGTGAGCCGACGCTGGCGGCGAGCACTAATACCGGGTAGATCAGCGGCTGCCCGGTCATCGAGATCAGCGGAATCGCGGCAGCCGAGGAGATGAGCCGGGGGATGGTTTCGTAGCGCGCGACCGAACGCGCGTCACCCCGGCCCACGAAGAACCAGCTCGGTGTCATGCCCCAACTGGTGACGGCCACGGCCATGCTCACGGCCAGGACCCGATGCGAGCCCTCGACGAGCAGTGCGGCCGCCAGTGCACCTGCCACAGCTGCCACGAGCCACGCTGCGCACCGGGTGATGAGACTCTCCCAGTACACCCAGGCCGCTGCGCCCGGGTCGGCACCCGCCACCCGGTGCGGTCCGAGGACCGGCCATGAGTAGGCCGAGACGACGGCTGCCGCCGTGCCAACGCCGTAGCCGATGCTCAGTGCAACCCATCCTTGCGCTCCGACGATCGCGTTGATGGCAGGCAGCACCAGCAACGGGACGACGGCCGCCAGGCCTTGGAGGCCGACGAAGCTGACGAGCCGCCGGACGGGCAGGCCGGACATCAGAGGCTGTCGTACAACGGTAGGGCTGGCGCGGTGTCCGTCGCCAAAGCCTTGACGGCGGAGAGGACGCCGCGTACGTGTGAGCGCCGGTCGAGTGGGGCCACCAGTGTTATCGGAAGCCGAGCGACCAGCGCGAGCACGCAGGCTCCGCGCGCAATCGGGCGGGGCAGGTGCCACTTGGCGAGGTAGGACATGGCCGACCAGGCCGCCACCGGGAGTACGGTGTCGACGTGGCGCCTGCTCGTCGCCGACGCGGGGTGGCGCACACCGGTGAGCGTCGGGTAACGTACGTCGGCGCTGACCGCGCCGGCTCGCCGGGCGAAGTCCGCGTCCTCGAATGTGTACGGCAAGCTCTCGTCGAGCCCGCCGAGTCGCTCCCACAAGCCGCGTGAGATGAGCACGATGCTGAACGGCCTGAACTGCCCGCGCCGCTCCGCGCTGCCCGCGCCCGCGGGGAGGCGTTGCGCTACCGCCGACAGCAAGGAGACCTGCCCAAGGGTAGAGGCGAGGCCCGGAACGGACTTGGGCGCCACCGGGTCGAGATAGATCATCACCTCGTCATCGCCGCTGGGCAGGGACGACGTGACGCTCGACAGGGCGCCGGCGTCCAACTCGATGTCATCATTGATGATGAGCGCCCAGTCCCACGCGCCGACATGGGTGAGACCGTATGTGACGGCCGCACCGAAACCGGGGTTGGCCCCGATCGACACATTGGGCAGACCACTCGCGTCGACGCGCTGCTGGGCACCAGCCGAGGTAGGAACGGCCCACGGTTGGAAACCGCTCTCGCGCAGGCGATTGAACAACCCGTGTAGTGCGTCGATGTCCCCGCGGAGTGTCGGGCTGACGGCGACCATGGTGCTCATGCGCTCTCCTCGGCTTGGGTGTAGAGCTGTGACAGTAGGCGCACGGTGTTCTCACGGGAGAACATCGGTGCCCTGTCCCAGGCGGCGGAGGCGAGCGCGGCCCGCTTGGGCTCGTCCCCCATGAGGTCCTCCAACGCGGAGCGCGCGCTCTCGAGGTCTCCGGGCGGGTAGAGGATGCCGGTATCCGCGACGACCTCACGCAACCCGGGAAGATCCGGGCCGACGACAGGTGTTCCGGCGGACATCGCCTCGAGGGCGGCGATACCGAAACCCTCGTACGCGGAGGTGCTGAGGAAGACGTCAGCGTCTCGCACGAACGGACGGACGTCGCTTTGCAAGCCGGCGAACGTGACTCGACCGGGGGCGATCTCAGCCGCCATCTTCTCCAGCGCGCCGCGGTCGGGGCCGTCGCCGACGATCGTCAGGGTGACCAGCGGCAGGTTGCTCACCACGCGAATGGCGTCGTCGACACGCTTGCGAGCGTCCAGCCCCGCGATGGTGACGATGGAGAAGGCCTGCGAACGCCCACCGGGCTCGGAGGCGAACGAGGCGACGTCGATGCCGTTGTGGATGACCACGACATCATCCGCCTTGTCCGGCACGTAGGAGCGAAGTGAATCGGCGACGCCCTCGGAGATGGCCACGAGCTTGCGGTAGCGCCGGTAGACCACGCGCTCCGCGGTGGCCCAACCGGGGACCCCGCGCCGGGAGTTCTCGGTGCTGTGCTCGGTGAGGACCTTCATCGGGCTGGTGAGGGCCGCCGCCCAGAACGCGGGGAACAGATGCGAGTGTACGACGGAGTAGGACTTCGCCATTCGAACCAGGCGCCACCAGGCCCTCGGGTCGAAGCGGTGTGTACCGAGGACGTACGGGCTCACGCCGGCCCGCGTCGCGGTGTCGAACGCCGGGCCCCTAGCGGGGGCGAGGCACGCCAATTCGGCGTGCCAGCCGTCGGCACGCAGACCGGATACGAGTTCGGCCACTAGGCGTTCGGCGCCTCCGGTGGCGAGAGAGTTGATTACGTGCAGCACCGAACCGCGGGTTTCGATGCGCAGAGGGCGCAGCAGGGATGCGACGACGGGTGTGGGAGCGAAGTCTCGCGCCACCCATTCGCGCGCTGCGTCGCCCATCCGGACCTTGGCCTCAAGAGCGTCGCTCACCGCGTCAGCGAAACCTGTGACATCGCCGACCGCGTGGACGCGCCCGGTCGTGCCGTCCACCACGCTGTCGACGCATCCGGTGGCGTCCGTCGTGACAGTCGGCAGGCGCATGGCCGAAGCTTCGAGGACGACGTTGGGGAATCCTTCGCGGTGCGAGGGGAGCACGTGGACGTCCATCGCCGCGAAGTACGGGCGCACGTCCTGAGTCGCACCCACCACAGCGACAGGACACGCCAGCGCACGCAGCCGCTCGAGATAGGTCTGCGAGTCCGGCTCGTCCTGGGGGCCGACCACGAGCAACTGAACATGAACGCCGCATCGTTCCAATTCGGCCATGCCAGCGATAAGGGTGTCGATGCCCTTGTCGTGCGTGAGGCGGCCCACGAAGCCCAAGACAGGCTGTTCGGGGTCGAGCCCCAGTTCGACGAGAAGTTCGGTGTTGCGAGCTCGCGGCACGAAATGGTCGGAGTCCACTCCGTGCGACGAGCCCGGGACGGTGGCCGTCAGGCGGGTGCGCGGGAAGAGGCGCAGTTCGCGTGAACGCTGGGCAAGCGAGGGTGAATTGACGACCACGGCCGTCGCGCAGCGGCCGGTGATCCGTTCCATCGTGGCGAGGATGGCTCGGCGGACGCCGACGTCGCCTTCGAGACGCAGGCCACCGCACGAGTACAGGCGTCGCGGGACGCGCGTTGCCGCACCGCACATGTGGCCTAACAGGCTCGCCTTGGGCGTCGTGGTGACGAGGACGTCCGGCTTGACCTGTCGCAGCACCTTCAACCAGGTGATCAAGGCCCTGACATCGGACGCAGGCGCGATCTCGCGCGCCATGGGGATGGGGTGGGGGATGACGCCAGTCTCCTGGACCAACCGCTCGAGAGCGGCGCCGGGTGAGCACACGACGTGAACCTCGTGCGTCAGCGCCAGTTGCCGAATCAGTTCGCGGTGGAACGTGTCGATCGTCGTGGGGATCGTCGCGCTGACGATGGCGGCCTTGCGGGGTGATTCCATGGCGACGATGTACCTTCCACGGTCGCGGTTCTACGGAGTACGGATCAGAACACTCTGACTGGTGTCTTCTTCTGGGGGCTCGGGCAGCGGATGAGGCATCTTGCTTGATCGGCGGATGCGGGGTACCGACCACCTAGCGGTTTCGAATCACTATCTGGCCGGCACCCCCTTGACGACAACCCCCTCCGGCACGTCCCTGACGGCACACGCGCTCGCGCCGATCACGGAGCCGGCACCCACGCTGAGGTTCTGCAAGATCGCCGAATGGGTTCCGAACATGACGCCCTCGTGCGCTTCGACCCACCCGGAGATGGCCACGAGCGGGTTGACCGACACGTAGTCGTGCAGCGTGACGTCGTGGCCGACGGTGGAATTGAGGTTGAGATGCACCGAGCGTCCGAGAGTCACGTTGGTCGTCACGCGGACGCCGGCACAGATGATTGATCCCTCACCGATCCGAACGTCACCGCCGAAGGTCGCGCTCGGATGGACGAGGGTCGCTGGTCGCCACCCGGCCTCGACGAGCTTCGTATCGAGCGTCTTGCGAACCTGCGGACTGCCGATTCCAATGGCGAACTCGGCTGCGTCGTACTGGGCCAGTACAGCGTCGAGGCTACCCAGCACACGGCTACCACGACGCTCCACAAGGGCCGTGTTCCGCTCGGATGCGGCATCGTCCGCGTATCCGAGAAGGTTGTACCTCGGGGCCTGCGCGTTCAGCGCGTCGATGATGTCGTGCACCTCGCGGCCGAAACCGCCGCAGCCGATGATGACGATGTCACGCATTGCGCGTCTCCAGTCTATGTTGCTCCGCCACGGTCTCGCTCACATCCGGATCGTCCACTCCACCCGAGCCGCCCATGAACTCGTGCATCGTCACGACGCCATCGGCGGAGATGCCCTCGCGACGAATGACGCCCTTGAGGGTCTTGAGCAGGATGTCGAGATCCATGCGCCAGTCGTGGTCGTCGACGTATCGCACGTCGTAGGCGAACTTCTCTTCCCACGAGATCGCGTTCCGTCCGTTCACCTGGGCCAGGCCCGTCAGGCCGGGCCGCACCTCGTGGCGGCGCGCCTGCTCGGGGGAATAGCGCTCCAAATAGGCCATGAGCAGCGGGCGGGGGCCGACGAGCGACATGTCGCCCTTGACGATGTTCCACAACGTCGGGAGTTCGTCGAGGCTGGTCGAACGGAGGAAGGCGCCGAACGATGTCATTCGCTGCTCATCCGTCACCCACCCGCGCGACTCGTCGACGGGCAGCATCGTGCGGAACTTGATCATCGTGAACGGCTTGCCGTCACGCCCCGGGCGTTCCTGACGAAAGAGCACCGGGGAGCCGAGCTTCGCGCGCACTGCGAGCGCGATACCCGCCTGGACCGGCAACGACGCAGCGAATACCGGCACGGTCAAGGCCAGGTCCGTGGCGCGCTTGAGGAGGGGCTGACGGCGCATCAGCCGGCCACCAGTTCCCGGAAGGTGGCGATGACGCGGGCGACGTCGTCGTCGGAGAGGTCGACACCGGACGGCAGGTTCAGCCCCGAGTGGAACAGGCCTTCGCTCACCTGGCCACCGAAGGCGCGAGCGTCCGCGTACATGGGCTGCAGGTGCATCGGCTTCCACAGGTGGCGAGCCTCGATGTTGCGTGCATTGAACCCTTCGACGACACCGTCGATGAAGCCGGGCTCACGGCCCTCAACGACGGCGCCGGTCAGCCAGCAGTTGTCGTGGCTGTCGTCGAGACCCTCGCCGCGGCCGAGGAGACGCACGTTGTCGAGGTCGGAGAAGCCCTCCGAGTAGAGGTCACGGATCTCGCGGCGGCGCGCGATCATCGCGTCGAGCCGCTCGAGCTGGCCGATGCCCAACGCAGCGAGCAGGTTCGACATCCGGTAGTTGTAGCCCACCTCGGTGTGCTCGTACCAGGGCGCAGGCTGACGTGCCTGGGTCGAGAGATAGCGGGCCCGGGCGAGAAGGTCGGTGTCGTTGCTCAGCAACATTCCGCCGCCAGAGGTCGTCATGATCTTGTTGCCGTTGAACGAGACGGCCGCGCACGAGCCGAAGGCGCCGCACGAGGTGTCGTCGAGCGAAGCGCCGAGCGCCTCGGCGGCGTCCTCCACGAGCGGAATGCCTCGTTCGGCGAGGGCGGGGGAGAGCGTCGTGTAGTCGACCGAACGGCCATACAGATCCACCGTGACGACGGCCGAAACGTTCTCACCCTCGGCCCGGAGGGTATCGACAGCTTCGATCAGGCGAGCCACGTCGACGTTGGCGTCGCTCGCCTGGGCGTCGACGAAGACGGGCTCTGCGCCGGTGTACTTGATGGCGTTCGTGGTAGCGGCGAACGTCATGGTCGGGACGACAACAACCGTTCCGGGGGCGACGCCGTGGTGGAGCAGCGCCAGATGGAGTGCGGCGGTGCCCGACGAGAGCGCCAGTGCGCCTGCGACGCCGGTGTACTCGGCGATCTCGGCCTCGAAACGGTCGACCATCGGCCCGAGTGGGGCAACCCACCCCGAGCGCAGGGCCTCGACCACCAGTTCTTCTTCACGCGCCGTGACGGTGGCCTTCGACAGGTGGATGCGCTCGTTCATCGGATGCTCTCTTCGTGCTCGTTCGTCGCGGTGTCGGGGCCCAGATTGGGCCCCTCAGCGGTGATGTCGATGTCCGCACTCGGGTCGTGGTCGCGGTGGCCGCCCGACTGCTCGACCATCCAGGTGAGCGCCTGGGCCGGTGTGTCGAAGCGCTGGCCGCGCACGTCACCTGCGTCGATCGCAGGCACCTCGACGTGCGAGACGAGCGGGTGCTCGGAGGTCTGAATCTGCTCGCCCGGCGTGAACAACTGCTCCGAGAGCTTCTCGCCCGGGCGCAGCCCCGTGTACTGGATCTCCACGTCGTGCTTGCCCGACATCTCGATGAGAGTGCGGGCCACCTCGACGATCTTTACCGGCTTGCCCATGGCGAGCACCATGACCTCGCCGTCGGTGCCGATCGCCGAGGCCTGCAGCACGAGCTGGCACGCCTCGGGGATGAGCATGAAGAACCGCTCGACGTCGGGGTGCGTCACGGTCACCGGGCCGCCACGCTCGATCTGGGCTGTGAAGGCGGTGATGACTGAACCGCGCGAGCCGAGCACGTTGCCGAAGCGCACGCTCACGTACGTCTCCTCGTTCCCGGCA
Organism: Dermacoccus sp. PAMC28757; assembly: GCF_014302635.1. Taxonomy (NCBI): domain Bacteria; kingdom Bacillati; phylum Actinomycetota; class Actinomycetes; order Micrococcales; family Dermacoccaceae; genus Dermacoccus; species Dermacoccus sp. PAMC28757. Next base: position 1,526,710 of record NZ_CP060292.1, read on the forward strand.
GAGGCGAACGATGCGGTCAGGCGCTCCGCCAGGCGCTTGGAGTAACCGAGCACGGACGAGGGCCAAGCCGCCTTGTCGGTGGAGACGTTGACGAAGGTCTCGACACCGACGGCGCGGGCCGCCTCGAGCACGTTGAGCGTGCCCAGCACGTTCGTCTTCCAGGCCTCGGCGGGGAACTGCTCGAGGAGCGTGAGGTGTTTGAGTGCGGCCGCGTGGAAGACGACCTGCGGCTTCTCCCGCTCGAAGATGACGCGTAGGGCGTCGGGGTCGCGGATGTCGCACAGCGCCAGGGTGCCGTCGTCGAGCAGTGCCCGGCCCGTCATCGACATCTGGGCCGCGTGCATGGCCGACTCGTCGCGATCGAGAAGGACGAGCTTCGCGGGTCCGTAGCGGTCGATCTGACGGCACAGCTCGGAACCGATGGAGCCACCTGCGCCCGTCACGAGGACGCGCTTTCCGGCGATGGAGTTGCGGATGGCCGTCTGGTCGAGCTCGATGCGTTGGCGGCCCAGGAGATCCTCGAGGTTGAGGTGACGCAGGTCGGCGCCTCGCGGCGCGTGGAAGAGTTCATTGACCGGGGGGAGGATGAGAACGTCGAGGCCGGCCAGGCGCCCGAGGTCACTGATCTCACGCAGGTCTTCACCGGGCATCGTCGTCGCCGCGATGATGAGGGCCTTCGCCTGGGTGCGCTCGGCTACATCGGTGATGTCGTCCCGCGTGCCGCTGACGCGAAGACCGTCGATGCTGAGGCGACGCTTGCCGGGGTCGTCGTCGAGCAGAGCGACAGGAACGTACCTGTCTCCCTCGCTCGTGTCGCGATGGAGATTGCGCACGAGTTGACGCCCCATGTGGCCCGCACCGAAGACGATGGCCCGCACGTCCTGCTCTCGCACGGTCTGACGCCCCCAACGCCACGAACGCACGAGGAAGCGCAGCGTGAACATGCCCAGCAGTGCGAACACCGGTGTGGTGAAAGGAAGGCTGCGTGGCACATCGGGTGCGCCGAACACGAGGCGCACCACGGCCAGAACGAGGGCGGTGACGAGGATCGCGCGGATGAGATCGGACGTCTCCTCGAACGAACCTCGCATGTGGCCGATACCGTACGGACCTATCACCATGCCGACGGCCGCATACACCACGACCGCCAGGAGACCGAAGAGAGCGATCTCTTGGGTCGTCGACGCGGTGGCGTCGAGGTCGTAGCGCACCCACGCGGCCATGAAGGCGGAAATGAGCACGACGACAAGGTCGACCGCGAACCAGCCGTACCGCACAGCACGATCGCGCTCGCGGTGGGTGCGGCCGTGAGCGCGCGCTGATGCTTTCGCGTCGGTGCTCTGGCTCATCGGCCCAGGCGCTCCCGACGGCGTAGCGGCGCGGGCTCACCGCCGGTGCGTCCTGCGCCGCTCCTGGTCGCCTCGACAACGGCCTTGGCCTCCGGGTCGGCTTGGGGACCTTCCTCGTTCTCGAACGACTCGTAGCGGTAGTCGTAGTAGTTGCCGCGGCTGCCGCGTTGCACGCGGTTGAGGACGATGCCGAGAACGTTCGCGTTGACTGCGTCAAGAGTGTCGAGAGCCTCCAGCATCTGGTCGCGATTGACGATGCCGGCGCCGGCAACGAGCACCGTGCCGTCCGTGCGGCGCGAGAGGACGGCGGCGTCCGTCACCGGAAGCAACGGCGGAGCGTCGATGACGACGTAGTCGAAGCGGCCCCGCAGGTCGTCGAGAACGGCCTTCATCGGTTCGGAGCCCAGCAGTTCGCTGGGGTTCGGGGGAGTGGCGCCGGAACCGATCACCATGAGGCGGTGTTCGCCGAAGCGCTGGGCGACGTCCTTGAGGGCCACTCGACCGATGAGGACGTCGGTGAGGCCGACACCGCCTTCGAGGCCGAGGTAGCTCAGCAGGCGGGGGCGGCGCAGGTCGCCCTCGATGAGGCAGACGCTCGAGCCGGAGTTGGCCAGCGCGAACGCCAGGTTGGCCGTCGTTGTCGTCTTGCCCTCACCGGCCAGTGAGGAGGTGACGGTGATCACCTGAGGGTGGTCGGTCGCGTCGACGAACTGCAGGTTGGTGCGCAACGAACGGAAGGCCTCCGCGCGCGAGGAGTGCGGGTTCGCCTGGAGGATGAGGGGGTGCTTGGGGGCGTCGCTGTCGTAGGGAATCGCGCCGAGCACGGTGACGTCCTCGGCTGCGGCCTCGACGTCGGCCTTGTTGCGGATCTTCGTGTCGAGACGGTCACGCAGGAGAGCCAGCGCCGTGCCGCCCAGGAGGCCGAGCAGCGCACCGAGGAGAAGGTTCATGGGCCAGCTCGGGCCCACCTTCACCCCCTTGGTGGGTGTCTGGACGAGGGAGACCTTGACCGGGCTGGGCTTGGACGCGGAGACGCGCTCGAGTTCGTCGACCGACTTCGGGAACTGCTTGCCGAGAGACGTCGCGATGGCGGTGGCGCGCTTGGCGTTCGTGTCCGTCACCGTCGTGTCGATGATGACGGTGTCGGGCGCGGCCTTCGCGGCGACCTTCGGCTCGATGCTGGATGCGCCGTCCTTGATGCCCACCTCCTTGGCCACCGGGCCGAGCACCTGCGGCGTCGTCATGAGCTGGGTGTAGCTCTTGACGCGCGCCTGGGTGAACGTGCCGCCCTGCGCGAGCTGGGAGTTGTCCGACGCATCGGCTGTGGAGACGAAGAACCGGATGCTCGAGCTGTAGGTCTTCGGCGTCAGGAGCGTCAAAAGAGCGGCCAATGACAAGGCGATGAGCGTGCAGCCCACAATGATGCGCCACCGCTTGCGCAGCGCGCGCAGGTAACTCTGAAGCTCCACCGAGGATTCCTTCGCAGTCGTTCCCTCCCGCGTCGAGACGTCCAAGCGGGCTGACAGTCGCATCAGAGGATACGGAAAGAGTCGATCGGTCACCAAAGTGTCGACGAACAAATCGGCGCGGGCTCTTTAGGTCAGACGTGCGACTTTCGTGCTCGGGGGTAGCGTCGGCCCGTTTGTGACCATGCCTCTGCGTGCTCCTCGCCCGCCGACGCCGCCTCGTCTTTCTGGCTCCCGCGGGGAAGGGATAGCCTGGACGCGGTATCACCATCCACGTCGCAGAGTCAGGAGCCAAACAGGCATGGAGAAGATCAAGGTCAAGAACCCCGTCGTCGAACTCGACGGTGACGAGATGACGCGCATCATCTGGCAGTTCATCAAGGACCGCCTGATCCACCCGTACCTCGACGTCGACCTCAAGTACTACGACCTCGGCATCGAGAACCGCGACGCCACGGACGACCAGGTCACCGTTGACGCGGCCAACGCCATCAAGGAGTACGGCGTGGGTGTCAAGTGCGCCACGATCACGCCCGACGAGGCGCGCGTCGAGGAGTTCGGCCTCAAGGAGATGTGGAAGAGTCCGAACGGCACGATCCGCAACATCCTCGGCGGTGTCATCTTCCGTGAGCCGATCATCATGAGCAACGTGCCGCGCCTCGTGCCGGGCTGGACGAAGCCGATCATCATCGGTCGCCACGCTCACGCCGATCAGTACAAGTCGCAGAACTTCAAGGTTCCCGGCGCCGGCACCGTCGAGATCTCCTACACGCCTGCCGACGGCGGCGAGAAGGTCGTCTACGAGGTCGCCGAGTTCCCCGCAGAGGGCGGCGTCGCGATGGGCATGTACAACTACAACAAGTCGATCGAGGACTTTGCCCGCGCGTCGTTCAACTACGGCCTCGAGCGGAACGTTCCGGTCTACCTGTCCACGAAGAACACCATCCTCAAGGCGTACGACGGTGCGTTCAAGGACATCTTCCAGGACGTGTTCGAGCGCGAGTTCAAGGACGAGTTCGACAAGCGCGGCCTCACCTACGAGCACCGCCTCATCGACGACATGGTCGCTGCGGCGCTCAAGTGGGAGGGCGGCTACGTCTGGGCCTGCAAGAACTACGACGGCGACGTCCAGTCCGACATCGTGGCCCAGGGCTTCGGCTCGCTCGGCCTCATGACGTCGGTCCTCATGACGCCGGACGGCAAAACCGTCGAGGCCGAGGCTGCGCACGGCACGGTGACGCGTCACTACCGTCAGCACCAGCAGGGCAAGGAGACGTCGACGAACCCGATCGCGTCGATCTTCGCCTGGACGCGTGGCCTCGCCAAGCGCGGTGAGCTCGACGAGACGCCCGAGGTGACGAAGTTCGCCGAGACGCTCGAGCGTGTGTGCATCGAGACCGTCGAGAGCGGCAAGATGACGAAGGACCTGGCCCTGCTCATCGGCAAGGACCAGCCCTACCTCAACACGCAGGACTTCCTCGCCGCCATCGACGAGAACCTGACGAAGGCCATGCAGCAGGCCTGACGCAGGATGCGCCATACGAGAAGGCGGCCCACTACCCGTGCAGGGTGGTGGGCCGCCTTCTCGTTCGCATTGCGGGGCGGCTATGCAGCCGAGCACCGAGTGAGGCACTCGATCCCCGAGGGGCGTCAGCAGTTGTTCGCGATGACGGAGAACCTCATGCCCGCGATGTAGATGCCCTGGCTGCGGTCGACGCGCGAGTACCTTTGCGCGTTGCTCCAGTAGGTGAGGGTCACGCTGCTCGTGGGTGCCTGGTATGTGACGTTGAGGTTACCGGCGCTCGACGTCGTGTCCGCGAAGGCGGTGTTGCTCGAGGCGGCCGTGGCTGGGGAGTCGGTAGTGCCCGTGCCAGTCACGCCAGAGGCGGCAGTGGAGGAGAAGGCGCCTGACAGCTCGACGACGTCCCAGAAATCCCCCTCCGTGCTATCGATGTCCGTCACGGTGAACGCCAGGTTGGACACGCTGACCGGTTTGCCGTCGGCTCCAGTGAACGCGAAGGTGTACGTACCGCGGGCCGCGCGCTTAGGCGTGGAATAATCCGGTGTGGTGACGGTCTGCTGGATCTTCAGGCCGCTGGTGAATGAGCCGCCGACCTGACCAACTGTGGTGAGGTTGGTGTCACCGGTAGTCTCGGTACCGGATTTCATCGCGCCTGTGTACGAGGCCGTGACCGTCAACGTGATTGGTGGCGCGGACGCATTCTGGCTCGTGGCCCGGATGCTCGCCTTTGTGCTTGACGTTCGCACGAAGCTCGAGTTCGACCAGTCGATCGTGTAGCTGACCGGCGGGCACGGGGATGCAGCCGCCCGTGGCGCGGCCGCGCCCACCACGATGGCCGGCGCAGCCCAGGCGCTGCCTCGTACCACCCTCCTGCGTGTGATGCCGTGGTGTGACGCGTTCATTTCTCTCCCTGCGGTAGTCGTAGCTGCGTCCCTATTGTAGGGCGCGTTAAGCATGACGTCCGACCAAATGGGCGACGCGGGGGGAGCTCCCGGCTCAAGTGGTCTCTCCTGGAACGTTTCCGGGAAGGATGTGTTTCTTGTCACATCCGGCCGGTAGGGGAGTCGATGGCGACCCTGCCTAACTTGCGCCGACTCGGCAGGTCGACCGGAGGTAGGCCGCGAGGGAAACGTGCCACTCCGGACGGGGCGGACCGCCTGAATGCGCCAGCACGCTGTTCGCAGGTCGATGCGCGGGCCGGGGGAATGCCTCGCTCGTCGTGGGGTTGACGCGCTCGGGGTCGAGGCCGCTCAGGCGGAAGATCTCGCGCGTGAACTCGTACCACGTCGTCGAGCCCTTGCTCGTGCCGTGGTAGTACCCGCCCGGGGCCTTCGCCTCGATCAGGTCGACGACGTAGTGCGCGAGGTCGCGGGTCCACGTCGGTTGACCGTGCTGATCATCGACAACGTTCAGCGTCTCGTGCGCCTGCGCAAGGCGGAGCATCGTCGCCACGAAGTTGGGGCCGTGTTCGCCGTAGAGCCACGCTGTGCGCACAACGAGGGCGTCCGGGTGCTCCGCTCGGACGGCCCACTCACCGGCGGCTTTGCTGCGTCCGTACACCGAGCGAGGTGCCTGCGGGGCATCCTCGGGGTAGGGCTCGCTGTCCCCGCCGTCGAAGACGTAGTCGGTCGAGATGTGCACGAGACGTGCCCCCGCCCCGCGGGCGGCACGGGCGACGTTGCGCGCACCGACGGCGTTCAGGGCGAAGGCCGCGGCTTCGTCGGACTCAGCGGCGTCGACGGCAGTGTAGGCGGCCGCATTGACGACGACATCAGCGCCGGCCGCGGCTGCTCGCGCGGCCTCGAGGTCACGGATGTCGCAGTCAGCCGAGCCCAAAGCCGTAACCTCGTGCCCGCTCTCGCGAACCACCGCGGCGAGGTCGGTGCCGAACATCCCCGTTCCGCCGGTGATGACCCAGCGGCTCAACGCTTCTCGATCTTCTGCGTCTTCGCGTACTTCGCCTCGGTCTCGTCCTTCATCGGACGCCACCAGGATTCGTTCTCGCGGTACCAGTCGATGGTTGCGGACAGTCCATCGCTGAACGTCGTGTACTTCGGCACCCAACCCAATTCGTCACGCAGCTTCGTCGGGTCGATCGCGTAGCGCCGGTCGTGACCAGGACGGTCGGTGACGTGGTCGTAGTCTCCGGCGTCCTTGCCCATCGTCGTCAGGATCGACTCGACGACGGTCTTGTTGTTCTCCTCGCCGTCGGCGCCGATGAGGTACGTCTCGCCGATACGACCGCGCTCGATGATGGCCCACACGGCCGAGTTGTGGTCGTCCACGTGAATCCAGTCGCGCACGTTGAGACCGTCGCCGTAGAGCTTCGGGCGCACGTCGTCGATGACGTTCGTGATCTGGCGGGGAATAAACTTCTCGACGTGCTGGCGAGGGCCGTAGTTGTTCGAGCAGTTCGAGATGGTGGCCTTGACCCCGAAAGACCGCACCCAGGCGCGCACGAGAAGGTCGCTCGCGCCCTTCGTCGAGGAGTAGGGGCTCGACGGGTTGTACGGCGTGGCCTCGGTGAAGCGCGCCGGGTCGTCGAGTTCGAGGTCGCCGTAGACCTCGTCGGTAGAGATGTGGTGGTAGCGCACCTCGTGCTTGCGCACCGCCTCGAGAAGCGAGACCGTGCCGAGCACGTTCGTGTCGACGAACGGCCACGGGTCGGCGAGCGAGTTGTCGTTGTGGCTCTCCGCCGCGAAGTGCACGACGACGTCGGAGTCAGCTACGAGGCGGTCGACGAGTTCGCGGTCGGCCACATCGCCCTCGACGAAGGTGATGTCGTCCTCCACACCGTCGAGTGAGCGCGTCGTACCCGCGTACGTGAGCTTGTCGAGCACCGTGATCTGCGCGTCGGGTCGCTCCCGGCGGGTGAGGTGGACGAAGTTGCTGCCGATGAATCCGGCTCCACCGGTGACGAGAACTCGCATGGCGGCAAGTATACGGGGGCGGGCGCCATCCCGATCTTCGAGGACTTCGGCATAGCCCGGCCAGTATGCTCAACCGCATGAAGGGCATCATTCTGGCCGGGGGCTCGGGCACACGGCTGCACCCCATCACCCGCGGCATCAGCAAGCAGCTCATGCCGGTCTACGACAAGCCGATGATCTACTACCCGCTCTCGACGCTCATGATGGCGGGCATCCGCGACATCCTCGTCATCACGACGCCGCATGACGCGGAGCAGTTCCAGCGGCTCCTGGGTGACGGAACCACCTGGGGAATGAACATCCAGTACACGGTGCAGCCTTCGCCGGACGGGCTGGCGCAGGCATTCATCCTCGGCGAGGAATTTCTCGACGGTGACAGTGCCGGCCTCGTGCTCGGCGACAACATTTTCCACGGTGCGGGAATGGGGACGGCGCTCCAGCGCCGTATCCCCTCCGAGGGGGGCCTCATCTTCGCCTACCACGTGACCAACCCGACCGCCTATGGCGTTGTCGAATTTGACGAGAGCGGTACAGCGATCTCTCTCGAGGAAAAGCCGAAGGAGCCCAAGTCGGACTTCGCCGTCCCGGGCCTCTACTTTTACGACAACACAGTCGTCGAGCGCGCGAAGGCGCTGGAGCCCAGCCCGCGAGGAGAGCTCGAGATCACGTCGCTCAACGAGGCCTACCTCGACGAGGGAACACTCACCGTCGAGGTGCTGCCGCGCGGTACGGCGTGGTTCGACACGGGTACGTTCGAGGGCCTCATGACCGCCTCACAGTTCGTCTCCGTCGTCGAGCAGCAACAGGGCCTCAAGATCGGTTGCATCGAGGAGGTCGCCTGGCGCAACGGGTGGATCACCACCGAGCAGCTGCTCGATCTCGCCGCGCCCTTGGAGAAGAGCGGGTACGGCACGTACCTCACCCGTATCGCGTCCGACCCCCGACCCATGCCGAAGGTGTACTGACCCGTGCAAATCACGCCGCTGCGAATCGAAGGCGCCTACCGCGTCGCTCCACGCCAGTTCCCCGATGACCGCGGTGTCTTCATGGAAGGCTTCCGCGGCGACAAGCTAGCCGAACACATCGGCCACGAGATGCGCGTCGTGCAGACGAACATCTCCGTCTCCTCCCGCGGGGCGGTGCGTGGAATCCACTTCGCCGACGTTCCCCCGTCACAGGCCAAGTACGTCACTGCGGTGAGTGGCTCTTTCCTGGACTTCGTCGTGGACATCCGCGTCGGCTCACCGACGTTCGGTGAATGGGAGAGCGTGAGACTCGACACGGACTCCCGTGTGGCGGTGTACCTGAGCGAGGGCCTCGGGCACTGCCTCGTCGCCCTTGAAGACAACTCGACGGCCGTGTACCTGTGCTCGCAGCCGTACAACCCGACGGGGGAACACGGCATCAACCCGCTCGATCCCCGCGTGGGCCTCGACCTCCCTGCCGACCTGGAGCCGGTTGTCTCGGCCAAGGACGCCGCGGCGCCGAATCTCGAGGAAGCTGCTGCTCAGGGCCTGCTCCCGAACTATGACGATTGCCTCGCGCTCGCGGAAAGCCTGCGCCGCGCTTGAGACCGTTGGTTTCGGAGTGGTTCGACGACGCCTAAACTGGACTCTCCCGTACGTCAGACCGGAAGGCACCATGGCGATTCTCATCACCGGAGGCACCGGTTTCATCGGGCAGTACCTCGCTCGGGCGCTCACCCCTGAGCACGACGTGGTTGCGCTCGATCTGCTCAGTGCACAGGTTCACGCGGACCCTGACGCGGCCGCGTCGCGCTTTCCCGGCGAAGTGATCCGCGCTGACGTGAGTGACCCGGATGCCTGGGGCCGGCTCGATCGCCCCGAGGCGGTCGTGCATCTCGCCGCTGAGACCGGTACCGGCCAGTCGATGTACGAGCAGGATCGTTACCGGCTCGTCAACGTCGAAGGCACCCGACGCGCAGCGGAGGCCGCGCGCGCCTGGGGCGTGCCCCTCGTTGCGATGTCCTCGCGAGCTGTCTACGGCAACGGACGCTTCTCCTGCCCGGAACACGGCGACTCCTATGCCGAGCCGTGTTGTGCGAAGGCGGTGCCGGCCGCGTCGCGTGAAAGCGACCCGCACCGCCCCGTCTCCGTCTACGGCGAGACGAAGTCGCTCGGCGAGCAGCTTCTCGGCGAGTACGCCCGCGAGATTCCTGTGGACGTCGTTCGCCCGCAGAACGTCGTGGGCTTCGGCCAGGCGCTGCACAACCCCTACACGGGGGTGCTTGCGGCCTTTCTCGCCCGGCTGCGAGAGGGGCGGCCCCTCTCGGTGTACGGCGACGGAACGGCGACACGTGACTTCGTGCACGTGAGCGACGTCGCAGCGCTCATCGCCTGGCTGGTCGAACATCCGACCGCGCCTGGCACGCCGCGCGTGCTGAACTCCGGCACGGGAGAACGGATGACCCTCACCCACCTGGCAAAGACGGCACGGCGTGCAGCGCCTCTGGAGAGTCCGCCTCCGGAACATGTGGACGTCCACCGCGCAGGAGACATCGACCACGCTGTCGCTGACCTCACGGCGCTGCGTTCCTCGGGTGCGCCCTTACCCTCCCTCTCGAGTGAGGACGCTGTCACCGACTTCATCACTCGTTCGTGGGAGGTGCCGGGGGCAGACTCGAGCGCCTGGGATTCTGCTCTCGACGAGCTCGGCCGCCGCGGCCTCACCTCTTGAGCTGGACCGGCATGGTTCAGATAGGTCACGGCAAGGTCGCAGAGGCCTGGGGCGCAGCAGTCGACGTGCCTGATCGGGTGCGCCTCGAGCTGCTGCACGGCTACGTCCAACTCGTGGCGCAGGAGTGCGGTGTCCGCGTGCTGCACCTCAAGGGCGCAGCGGTGCACGAGGGTCTTCGGCGTGGGCACGGAACGAGCTTCGACGTCGACGTCCTCGTTCATCCGGACGACGTAGCTCCGTTCCTCGACGCCCTTTCCACCCTGGGGTGGGAGAGGCTGACCGGTTTCGAGGAAGGCTCGGCGTTCGGGCACGCCACCAACATGCGCCACGAACTGGGGCTCATCGACCTGCACCGGCATTGGCCTGGTTTCGAGGTGTCGCCTGTCGAAGCCTTCGAAACCCTCTGGAGTCGGCACGAGGAGATGTCGATCGCCGAGGTTCCGTGTCCGGTGCCCTCCTTGGACGATCAGCGACTCATTCTCCTTCTTCACCACGCACGCAGCGGGTCTGGTTCGACACGTGACCTCGAGGCGGGTTGGGCCGACTCCGACGAGGCCACCCGTCGTCGTATCCGTGACCTCGCGAAGCAATTCGACGCCGAGCTCGCGCTCGCGGCTGCCCTGGGCCAGCTCGAGAACTTCCGCAGCCGACCAGGGTACGCACTGTGGCGCTACTTCGTCCGTGGCGAGCAGAGCCGCTGGGAGGAGTGGTGGGGCCGCTACGAAGCAGCCACAGGAGTGCGTGCCAAGATGCTCGTTCTTCGGGGTCTCGTCTCCGTCAACGCAGACCTGCTGCGCTTCGATCTGGGGCACGAACCGACGACCCGTGAGTACGCCCACGCTTACCGCCTCCGTCTGCGCACAGCCGTCGGCGACCTCGTCAGCTCCGCGCGACGACGACGCAAGCAGGGGCAACGATGACCTGGCGAATCCCTGGTGACGTCGCCGTCACCTACGACGAAACCCACGAGCGCTTCTGGGCCCTTCGCGTCGGAAGCCGCGAGCCGCACGGCCTGTCCGTCCACGGCTACGTCATCTGGCAGGCAGCCGATGGGGCGGCCTCGACGGAGCAGGTCGCGGACCGCATCGCAGGAGAACACGAAGTCGATGTCACCGCTGTCCGGTGCGATGTCGAGGCCTTCGTGCCGCATCTGCTCGATGTCCGCCTTCTCGACGAGGTGACGGCATGACCCGTTTCGAGCAGGAGTCTGCGTGGGGCCGCCTTCTCTCAGACGGAGGCGGTGCGAACGTCCGCGGCGGCGTCAGGGGTGATAGCCCAGGCGTGCGCGACCCAGCAGAGCCGGGCGCGATGGAGGAGCACAGGTCCGTCCACGACGCCCCATCCGGTGCCCTCGAGCGGCGTCTCCTGGCCGTCGGGCACAGCGTGCGCACCTTCGCCGGCCCCATCGTGCTGCTCGACTGCCTTCTCGGGTTCCTCTTCATGTGGGCGGGCTACCCGATCACCGCGACGCTGCCGGGCGGTGTGGCCGCGGCGGTGGCGGTCATCGCCGTGGGTGTCTTTCGGCCCTCGACGCTGAAGGTGAAATGGGGCAGCCTGCTCTTTCTCCTCGGCATGGCGCTGCTCGTGTTCCTCGTGGTCGTGTCGATGCTCAACGGCCAGCCCTGGACGCAGCGCATCGGCAAGTTCGCCCTGCTTCTGCTCCTGTGCTCCGTGTTGGCCACGGGGCGCATCAACGTGCGCTCGCTCGTCATCGGCGGGTGCCTGGGTGCCGTGGTCAACGTTCCGCTCTTCTACGCCGGCCTCACACCGAACAACTATCCCCCGTATCTCACCGGCTTCTACGGCGACAAGAACGTCGCGGGCCTGTACTACGTCGTCTGGGGCATTCTCGGGCTCCTGGCCTTGAGAGGTCGCTTCACGAGCCTCGCATGGATCGTCGTCTCCTTCGGGCTTCTGTTCGCCACGGGATCGCGCACGTCCATCGCTGCCTACCTGGGAGCACTTGCCTGGTTGGCGTTCCGCAATCGGGTGGGCGTCAGTTATCGGCTCATCTACGCGGCCCTCGGCCTCGTCACCCTGACGTGGGCGGTGAACAACCTGGCCGAGTCGAAGGTGTTCGGTGATCGCACGGGAAGTGACTGGTATCGCGAACAGGTCGAACTGGCGATGCAGTCAAAGGCTGACATCACTCCCTGGTACGGACTCGGGCTCAACGAGGGCCAGGTCGTCATCGGAACGCGACCGCAGTGGTTCCACGACTCCTACGTCCAGGCCTTCGTCGAGGGTGGCTATCCGAACCTGTGGATCGTCACAGGGGCGTTCCTCCTGCTCGGCGTCGGGCTCCTCGATCGTCGCCTGCACATCAGTCGCGAGTTGCTCGTCGCCGAGGGCGCGACGATCGCCATGATGGTCTGCGCGTGGAAGCTCGGTGAGACCCTCATGACTCCTGCTGCCTTCCTCATCCTCGGCATCGCCGTCGCGTACCGCCTCGGCACACCGATCGAGCGTGACGACGTGTGGGCCTGGCAGCATCTCGAGTTCGTCGATCCGGAGCAGACCTCACCCAAGAAGCACCAGCCGTCACCGAGCCGAGGAGCCACACTGTGAGACCGGCGCTCAGCATCGTCGTGCCGCACTACGGCGACCCGCAACCGACGCGTGATCTCCTCGCGCAGCTCGCTGCACAGCGTTACGAAGGAGCCGTTCAGGTGATCGTCAGTGATGACGCGTCCCCTGAGCCCTTCACAGCCGACGGGTGCGACGTCGTTCGTCGCGACCGCAACGGGGGTTTCGGCTCGGCGGTCAACTCCGGCGTCGCGGTTGCCGAGCACGATCTCCTGCTCGTACTCAACAGCGACATCACGATCGAGGAGAGCTTCCTCGCCGAGCTGGTCGACGGCGCGGAGCTATGGATGCCGGCCGTCGTCGCCACCCGCGTGGAGGAGCCGTTCGGTTCGCGCTGCGTTGGACGGCTCTGGCCGCGCGCACGCCACGTCGTCCTCGAGAACCTCGAGCCGCTTGCGCGCTTCCACGGTCGGCCGTGGTTCGAGAAGCAACTCGGTAACGACCTCAGTTCGTGGGACGCGCCAGTGGCCATGCCGACGGACTGGGCAACGGGCATTTGCCTGTTCATGCCGGCGGATGCCTTCCGCGCAGTCGGTGGCTTCGACGAGGACTTCTTCATGAACTGTGAAGAAGTCGACCTTCAGCGCCGCCTGCATCGTCGCGGCCTCCCAACCGTCATTCTGCCCGCCCCACTCATTCGCCACATCGGTGGCGGATCGTCCGATTCTGCTCGGCGCTCGCAGTGGCTCATGGACGCGCGTCTGCGCTACCACGAGAAGTGGCACGGCGGGCCCGGCCTCGCCCTCGGGCTCGGCTCCGCGGCCGTGGTCAACCTTGCGTGGAACTCGGCGCGTGCGCTCGCTGGGCGCGACGTGGACGCCCGCGGCGGCTATGAGCGTCAGATCTCTCTTGTACGTCATGCCTGGAGGAACCGTCGATGAACGTGGCACAACTTCTCGTGGAGAAGGGCGCCGGCCTGCGCTATCGCCGGGCTCAACTCCGGGCACCGATTCTGCGTCGAGCATTCGGCGGGCTCGGTGCGGGGAGCGTGATCATGGCACCCCTGTATCTCCGGGGCGTTGATCGCATCCACCTCGGCGACGGCGTGCTGGTGCGTGACGGTGCGTGGCTTGCCACGGAGAACGAGGTCTCGTCCTTGCGGATCGGAGACGACACTTACATCGGACACCGCGCACACCTGCATTCGATCGACCCCGTGGTCATCGGACGCGGCTGCGTCTTCGCCGACAACGTCATGGTCTCGACGACCGACCACGACCGCCGCGACCGACACCAGGTTCACGGGACGGGACCGATCACCATTGGTGACGACGTGTTCCTGGGCCAGAACGTCGTCGTGCTGGGCGGTGTCTCGATCGGGGACGGGGCCACGGTCGCCGCTGGTGCCGTGGTGAATAGTGACGTTGCTGCGGGCGCTGTTGTCGGGGGAGTGCCCGCGCGTGAATTGGGAGTGACCGCATGACGCGGCGAATGCTCATCGTGTCGCCGAGCTTCCACGGCTACCACGCAGCGATCGCGCGAGCGTTCGAGAAGCTCGGTTACGACGCCGTGACGTACTGCTACGACGCGGTTGACTCGACGGCCGAGAAGGTCTGGAACAAGCTGCGCTACGAGCTGCCGACGAAGCTCGTCGGGGGCGACGCGCACCAATCCGCGGACACCTCTTCACGGCGGGCGGCTGAGCGCGTCCGCGACGTGGCGCCGGACGTCGTCCTCGTCGTTCGCGGCGACACGCTCACGGAGGAGTTCTGGCAGGTCGCGTCCGCAGGTGGGCGACCCGTGGTCGTGTGGATGTACGACGAGATGCGGAGGACGGCGTTCGACGCTTCGCTCGTTTCGAAGTACGCGCGCATCGCGAGCTACAGCCCACTCGACGTGCAGGCTTTGGTGGCCGAGGGGATCGAGGCACTCCACGTTCCGCTCGGCTATGACGACACGGCCGAGCCCAATGCGAGCACCGAGGGAATCGGTGTCGTGAGCTTTCTCGGCGCGCCATCTCCCAAGCGTCACGGCGCGCTTCTTGCCCTGCACGAGGCAGGAATCCCGGTGCGTGCCTGGGGACGCGGGTGGTCGGACCATCCCTTCGATCGTGCTCGTACGTGGCGCCTTTCCTCCAGTGGTTTGCCGAACGGTCGTGACACGCCGGGACCCGTCGCACACGCGATCATGCGGAACTCGATTGCCACGCTCAACATTCACGGCGACCAGGACGGATTCACGATGCGCACGTTCGAGGCTGCCGGCAGCGGCGGCGTGCAGCTCGTGGACCGAGCCGACGTCAGCGAGGTTTACGTTACTGGTGAGGAAGTGTTGGTGTTCGAGAACGCCGAGGAACTCGTTGAGATCGCCCGCCGAGTGGAGGCAAGACCGGAAGGCTTCGTTGCATTGAGGGAAGCGGCACGTCGTCGCACCCTCGCCGAGCACACCCTTCGGCACCGTGCGCAGCAGCTGGAAGGGCTGTGGTGAGGGATCTTCCGAACGTGAGGCAGTGGCCGGGGGCGATGGTTCGCGCTGGGCTGGGCATTGCGCGTCGGCGCAGTTCGCGGCTCGTCAACATGCCGCCCGAGAGCGGCATCGGCGTGGGGAACATGTTGAGCTTCTGGCTGTGGGCCCACGCTGAGCGGAGAGCGGGGCGCGATGCGTGGACGATGCGGACGACCGCGATGGACCCTTGGCTCGCGCAGTTCCCTACCGTTCGCGACCTTCTCATCGATCGATCGGAGATCGGACTGCTCAGCGCGCGCACTCTGGTCTGGGGGCAGGAGTGGGATCTCCACCCGCGGGACGTCCTCGAGGACTTCGTAAGGCAGCGGATTCTCACCGCGCCGCGACTCGAAGGGGCACGCGCAGCAGATTCGGATAACCGCAGCCTCACGATCAACGTACGCCGAGGCGACTATTACTCCGACCCCAGATGGCACGCCCTGTACGGCTTCGACATCGATGCCTATGTGCGCGTGGCGTTCGACGGTGCCCGGCGACAAGGGCCGATCGAACGCATCAACGTCGTCAGTGATGATGCCGAGTGGTGTCGTCGAAACCTGAGCTGGCTGGCGGACAAAGGTCGAGACGTGGCCTGGCACGGGCCGAACGGCGATCCGATGGACCACTTTGTACGCCTCGCATCGGCGCGTCGGCTCATTCTCGGCAACTCGTCGTTCTCCTACTGGGGCGCCTACGTCAGCAATGTCCTGCACGGCGACAACCACGAACTCGTCTGGGCTCCGCGGTTCCATCGCCGCGACATCAATGACGGCGTCGCCTGGCAGCTCGACCCGACATGGTCAGTCGTGCGTCACATTCCCGGTGGTTGGGCGCTCGCCGACTGATCGATCCGTGGCTCCGTCCAACGTGCCCAGGGCCACGAGCCGAGCGAACTCGGGCGAGGCCTCGACGACCTCCGAGAACGTCCCCAGGGCCGCAACGCGACCTTCGCTGAGGAAGGCCAGGGCATCGACATCGCGCACCGTCGACAGGCGGTGCGCCACGAGGATCGTCGTGATGTGTCCGTGCAGAGCGGAAAGCGTGGCCGTGATCTGGTGTTCCGTTTCGTTGTCGAGTGCGGAGGTGGCTTCGTCTAGCACGAGGACCTGCGGGTCACGGTACAAGGCACGGGCGATGCCGATGCGCTGGCGCTGACCGCCCGAGAGGCGCGTACCGCGTTCGCCGACGAGCGTCTCCAAGCCCTCGGGCAAGCTGTCGAGCAGGCCACCGAGGGCCGCACGCTCGAGACACTCGCGCACCTTCGCCTCGTCACGTTCCTCCGCCGTTAGGCCGAAGGCCACGTTGCCCGCCAACGTCGAATCGGTGATGTAGACGTCCTGAGGGACATAAGCGACGATGTCGTGCCACGCGTCACCTGCCGTGTCGGTCGGCACGTCGTTGAACGTCACCGTCCCGGAGGTGGGGGTGATGAGGCCGAGGATGATGTCGACGAGAGTCGTCTTGCCCGAACCACTGATACCGCACAGGGCGAGGGACGAGCCGGAAGGCACTCGCAACGAGATGTGGGAAAGGACATCGGCGTCACCGTCGGGGTAGCGGAAGCTCACGTCATGCACCGCGATGGCTCCACCTCCCCGGGGCATGGCCGGGGCAGAGCCTTGACGTCGAGGAGCCCGCGCGACGCCGGCGTCGAGGCTCCGCAGAGAGTCGACGGTGATGGCGAGACCCTCTCTGCCCACACGGATGAAGCCGACAGTCGCGGTCAGAGCGACCATGAGCGGCAACATCTTGACCGTCGCCGCGACGAAGAGACTCATCGTCGGCATCGCCTGATCCGCAGAACCGGTGAGGATCGCAACCACGATGAAGGTTGTGAGTCCCACCATCGTCACGAGTTCGAGGACGTACTTCGGCAGCGTCGAGTAGTAGTTGGCCCGCATCGATGCCTCTGCGGTTCGGCGGTTCGCGACGTCGAACTTGTCGACGAAGTACCCGCGGGCGTTGTGGAGAACAGCCTCGCGGAAGCCGTGCATCGCATCGACGAGAGCGTGGCTGCTCACCCAGGAGGTGTGCTGGGCTTCCTTGCCCGCTCTGCGGTTCGCGGGTCCGAGAAGACGCTGAAGGAGGAGAACCGCGGTACCGAAGTAGAGCACGGCGACCAGCGTCGGCACAGGGGAGACCACGAGCAATAGCACCACGATGAGGACGACGGACAGCAACGAGCTCAGGGCGGACAGGAACCCGCCGAGAACACGCGCGTGAGCGTCGGTGACGGCGGTCCCGACGTTCCGGATGAGCTCACCCGTGTTGCGGCGACGGTGCGTGAGGAAGCTTTCCGACATGTAGGCACCGAGAAGCCGACGAGCAGTCTGTGTCTGCAGCCGGGCCACGTACCGCGCGCTCCACCACGTGAGCCAGAGGGCCAGCACGGCCTTCAGGACGAAGGTCGCGATCATCCCGCCGGCCAGGAGGAGCACGAAGGTGTGCTGGGAAGGCTTGCCGAGCAGCGAATGCAGGGCGCCGAGGGTTCCTTCGTCGAGGGGCGCTCCCATCATGATCTGCATGAGTGGGAGGATCGCCGCGACGCCGAGGAGGTCCATCGCTGCGAGCACGAACTGTACGAGGCCGGTGAGGACGAAGCGTCGTCGATCGGCAGGGGTGAACGTGCCGAGGAGGTAGCGAACGTCCTGGATCATCGAGCGCTTTGCCGGGGTTGCCGGGCCTGTTGCCGAGGTCATGTTCGGTCCTGACCCGAGCGGTAGCCGGACGCCCCGGCAGCCTCGACCGTCAGGGCGACCAGCTTGCGGCCGATGCTGTTCGGCAGCGGGCCGATGAGGCGGTCGACAGCCTCGGCGATGACGGGCGTGGTGGTGGGTGTCATCGTTCGCGACGCAGCGACGACGGCCGCGTTCCACGGCGAGGAGAGTGCCCGCAGGGACGAGCCGGACGACCCTTGCCCGTGAAGGCGGTCGAAGGTGTGGCGGGCCTTGCCCGACATCAGAGCACGGTTCGCGCGAGCGACGGTGTTCACCGACGCCATGTGGTGACGCACTTCTGCGTCGGGCACCAGTGCGATCGGAAGCCCGAGACGGTGGAGCCGGTAACCGAAGTCGACATCCTCCCAGCCATATCCGCGGTAGCGCGTGTCGAAGCCGCCGAGTTCGACAAAGGTCTCGCGCCGCACCGATGTGTTACCGCCCCACAGTTTCCAGCGCTCGTCCGGCTCGGTGGCGTAGGCGTCGCGTCGGCTGCGCTCGTCGGCGTCACGTCCGTAGACACGCATGTACGCATTCTCTGGCGCGATGTTGATGGGCAGGCCCACGGCGCCGCACAGCCGTTCGTCGTGGGCAGCCACGTGGGCGGCGACATGGCCGGGGGCCGGCTCGAAATCGTCGTCACACCGGATGAGCACATCACCTTCGGCTGCCTCGAAGCCGGCGTTGAGCGCGGAAACGCGTCCCCGGTTCTCCGGAAGCACGACGGCACGCAGCGGCAGGTCGCCGTAACGCTCGACGACGGCCGCCGAGTCGTCGATGTCGCCGTCGATGACGACGAGGGCCTCCCAATCGGTGTGGGTCTGGTGGCGAAGGGCGTCGAAGAGGACGGGGAGCCGCTCGGCTCCACCGCGTGTGGGCACGATGAGAGAGGCGCTGGTCATGAGTGGCTCACGTCCGCGAGAACGGAGTCCAAAAGCGCAGCGAGGCGTGCTCGTCCCGCCTCGGGGGAGAAGGTCTCGGACCACACCGAGTGGGAACGCTCGGTCACCGTGGACCAGTCCGCGTCCAGGGCGCGGACGAGTGTTTCCGCCAAGGCGTCGGGGTCCCCTGCGGGCGCAATGAACGGATACTCGGCACCGACAACTTCCGGGAGGGCACCTGCGTCGGAGACGACGAACGGGCACCGAGCGGACATGGCCTCGGCCGCGACCAGGCCAAACGACTCGGCGGCGACCGAGGGGAATACGGCAAGATCGACCTGGTCGAAGAAGTCACGACGGTCCACCCAGCCTCGTCGTTCGACCCTGTCACCCAGGCTTTCGAGGTCAGCTTCGATTCGGGCGGCGGTCGTGGCGTCGACGAAACGGGCCTCGCCGGCGATGAGCAAGCGGATGTCGTGGCCGTTGGCGATCATCCTGTTCACTGCTTCGGTGAGAACGCCGACTCCCTTGTCCTCGGACACGCGTCCGAGGAAGCCGATGACGTAGGGATTCCGCTGTGGCGTACGCGCCACCTCAAGGGGCGCGACCCAGTTCTCGAGGACCCTCGAGCCAGGCAGCAGTTCGGCGACGAAGCGAGACGGCACGATTGTCGCGAGTGCTCCGTGCCGCGCGGCACGGGCAGCCAACGCTGTCTTCCCTGCGGGCAGTTGGTGAAGGTGGACCACACGGCGGGGGAGGCCGGCCGTGGCGAACGCCGGTCGAAGGCCGTTGCACCAGAGGAGGTTCGCGTCATGCTGACGCGCCCACGAACGAAGATTTTGGGCGTATGAGCGGGCGCCCTCGCCCCTGATGGGCTCGACCACGAAGCCGGCCGCGCGGGCCGTGTCGGCGACCTTGGACGGAGTCGCGGGTGCGGCGACGGTGACGTCGTGACCCAACTCTCGGGCGGCTTCCGCGATGGCGAGGAGCATGACTTCGCCACCGCCGATCTCGCCCTGGTTGGACAGCAGCGCGATGCGGCGCCCGCCGGGAGGGGGATCGCTCGGAAGTTTCTTGCTCTGAAGGCCCGCGTAGACCTGCAGAACCTGATCCGCCATCTCTCGGACCGTCGGGATGGATTCCGGAAGACAGGGACGCCGCGACAGATCGAGACCCTGCTCGACGACGGCATCGACCATCGCCGTGTCGTCATCGAGGGAAGCGAGCGCGTGCCCGGGGAGGATCTCGGGATTGCCACCGATGTTGCTCGCCACGACGCCCATGCCTGCGGCCACGGCGTCGAGCAGCGTGTAGGAGAGATTGTCGGCTCGCGAAGGCTGGAGCAGAACGTCGTGCTCCGCCATCGCACGGTTCGCGTCGATGAATCCGGCGAAGGTCGTGGCGTGGTCGACGCCCAGCTTGCGGGCGCAAGCGCGAAGCTCGTTCTCGAGGGGCCCGGTACCGCCGATCGTCAGCGTCGCTTCGGGGTGCTTCGCGAGGACGCCGGCGAAGACTCGCAGAGTCATCTCGAGGTTCTTCTCCCGGTCGAGGCGGGTGAGCGACAGCAGGCGCAGGCCGGGCCCACGCTCCGGGGTGCCCTGGGGCCGGTCGACGCCGTTCTTGACGACGGTGATGGGCGCTGTCGGCTTCCAGAAGCGCAGCATGTCCCGCTTGGTCGATTCACTCACGGCGAGAAGGTGATCGAACCGTCGGATCCGCATGTGGTGTGCGGCCTGACGGCTGAGCGCCTTCGCTCGTGAGCTGTGCAGCGCGAGGGGTTCCTCGGGGATGTGGTGCTCGGTCGAGACGAGGGTGGTCGGCAGGCCGACGGTGGCCATCGTGGCGAGGAAGTCGGCCTTGGCCAGGTGCGAATGGACGATGGCCGGGGAGAGCTTCGTGACGATGTCGCGCAGCTCGGTGACCGCGCCAGGAACGGACTGATCGACGTTCAGCGGGACGACGGGGCAGCCCTGTCCACGCAGTTCGTCCAGGAGCGGGCCCTCCGGCGCCGCCACGACGAGACGCCAGCCAGGTAGACCGACACGCGCCGCATCGATGATGTGGCGGGCGACACCGGCCAGGTTCGAGACGGGGCAAACCCAGAGCGTCAGAGGACTCACCAAGCTCCTTCCGTAGACATCCGGCTCCCGTCGTATTGGACGGCCATAGATCGGCTGTGTCATCAAGTCACTCCTTAACCCAAACACGGGGGAACGCGGAATGAACCAACCGATACCCCGAGGATGGCCGAACATCGGCGTCGAACGGCGCCACGATTACATCGGCAGCGGCGTTGTGGTCCTGGTGAGAGATCGTGGTCCCGCCGGTGTGGGGGGAGAGTGCAGACCACCATACGTACTCAAGAGAGTATGAGTGCGGACCTACCAATGCCACCGACTCGGGGTTGCGCTCCCGAACGGTTCGGAGAGCCTGCATCCACTGAGCCCGTTCGGGCTCGGACAGTGACGCGGTCAGTTCGTGCATACGTGGTGTCGACACAACGCTTGTCGAGCCGACCAGCGGTCGCCACTTCTGAGCCACGAGCCAAGGAATGCTCTGTATGAGGACCAAGGCAGTCACCACCCAGGATGTCGGCCGGAGCCAAGACCTCTTCCACATCGCCCCAGCCACCACGGAGCCCAGCGTGATCCACGGCAGCATGAGACGCCCACCCCAAGTTTGATACTTGATGGCCGCGGCGAAGAGACTCCAACCTGCAATGAGGGTCATGGCTGCGCACGCGACCCTGGGGTTCTTACGGAAACCGACGAGAGCCACACCGATCGTGATGAGAACAAGAACTCCCTGCAGCGGATTTGCAGGCCGATCTTCGTTTCGTTCAGCGTCGACGGTGTAGGGAGCGCTGAAGGAGAAAGAGGGATCGTCGACGTCCCTTGAGGTTGCAGCGGCGGCGGCCACGCCAATGGTCTTGGATATCTGCTCGTTGACCTGCGCGGGCGCTGGAACAGCAAAGACGTGTCCGAAGTTCTTGATGCTGTTCATGATCAGAGCAGCGCCGTGGTGATCCGTGACGGTGAGACCCAGGTCGGGTCCGGTCAACTTCGCGTGGTGTTGCTGATTCCGCGCCATCCAGCCGATGTTCAAGGCAAGAACGAACGTGAGGGCCAGGGCCAGAGCCGGGACGGCGCCACGCGACGACCTTCGCGCCGCACGCCCAAGGGCCCAGACAGCAACGGGGGCACCGAATAGTGCCACAGGCGGCTTGACGGCCAGTGCAGCACCGACGAAGACCATTGGAGCCACGACTTGCGTCATGTCGGCCCGGGAAAGCGCGGCCAGTCGCACCGGAGTCGTGCAAAAGTAGAGCGCGCCGGTCACCAAGGCTGTGGCGATCAGGTCGTTCTGGGTGGTCGAAGCCTGCCCGATCAAGGCGGGCGCGAAGCCGGCACTGATGGCACCGAGAAGCGCCGTTTCGCGCGCCGCTCCGAGATTGCGCGCCGCGGCAAAGACCGTGATGACGATCGTCGCCCAGGCCCCCCACTGGGTGAGGAACAGGAATCGATCCGCGAGAGTCGCGCTCCAGATGGTGGCCGTCATCAACTCCGCGCCTGGTGCCAGGTAGTTCTGAGCCTCGTAGGGTGTGTCGAAGTGTTCCAGCGAACCCTGTTGAAGCCACTGGCGCATCCGCGGGAGATGGTAGGCCAAGGAATCGAGGTTGTTGGGGGCGGTGAGAAGTCCCGTGAGGCCTGTCAGGGCGCCACCCACCGCCAATGCCCCGACCCCCGTCATGGCGAATCGCGAGCTCAGGGCCAGGCTCCACACCTTCTTCTTGAAGGCCCGCGTTCCGGGGAAGCCGGTTCGCGTGAGCACCAATGCTGAGAGGGCGCCCGAGCTCCAGACCAGCCCGCGGACCACTGGGACATTGAACTGTCCCAAAGCCGACAGGGCCTCGCCCGCCAGGATGGTCAGCGCCACGGCCGAAACAAAGGTAAGAGCCAACGCAGCCTCAACCCGGAACGTGCGCCTCCACAACTCGAAGGCGCAGACCGTGGTCGCGACCAGCGACAGCATGCCCACGGTCGTGATGAAACTGGCCCACGAGGGCTCGATCAGAACCACGCTTCCAATCGATCGAGCGCCGTCCAAAAGCCCTCACCGTTGTTGACGTGACCCTGCCAGATCTCGGGGATGAACGGAACGCCGGGGGAGAGGCGGTCGAGCTGCTTCGCCGTTGTCGGCCAGTCGATCTCACCGTCGCCGATCTGCGGGCCCTCCCCGTCAACACCTTCGGCGTCGACGATGTGCAGGTGCTCGGTGAGCGGCGCCAGCTTCTCGACGTACTCGCTGAACGGCTTGCGCGTGAAGTTCGCGGCGAGCTTCGAGTGCGACAGGTCGAACGTGAGGCGTCGGCCGAACTGCTCGCAGAACCACACGGTGTCGTCGACGTCCATGAACAGGTTGTGATGCTGCTGGCCGCCCATGAGCCACGGGTATGGCGGCAGGGTCTGCGCGGTGAGGCGGACGCCGTCGTCGTCGATGCGCTCGAGCGCCTGCGCGATGCGCTCGTACTTCGCCGTGCGTGCTTCGGGAGCGTCGAAGGCGTCCCGCGTGAAGCCGCCCATCGTGCAGATGACGACCGGCTCGTCCGTGCCGTCGAACCAGCGGCCGAGGTCGCGGGTGATCCCGACGACCTTCTGCACCTCGTGGATCGAGCGCTCCCATACCTGATCGTCGCTGCTCGCGAGGTCGATGATGAAGTCGCCGGCATAGAGGTCGGGGCAGTGGACGGTGTGGAACATGCCCGTGAACTTCGAGCCGAACAGTTCGCCGATGGCCCGCTCGTCCATCTCGACGTCGCGGTAGGACAGGTGGAACTCGAGGAAGTCCGGGTTCGTCGCGCGCTCGCCAGTGCCGAGCAGCTTGCGCGCGTCGTGGTAGCGCACAGGCAGGCCCCACGGGCGGCTGAACGAGTACGCCCGGCCTTCGGCGACGGAGTCCGTCAGATCCGTGGCGTAGAAGAAGTCGCCTTCTTCGATCGGACGACGCAGGGTGCGCCCGACGAGCTCCTCGAGGCGGTTGGGCTGCAATCCGCGCCCCGGCGCCTTGATGCTCACCGCGTCACGCGTGATCTGTTCGCCGGCCGACAGCGGGCGCGTGGCGACGAGCGACTTCGCGAGGTTCGCGCGGTTCATCAGCTCGCCCGTCGAGACGGCGCGCGTCTCGCCGTTACCGAGCGCGAGCTCCACCTCGCGGATGCGCGCCACCATGTCGGCGAACTCATCAGGCAGCAGCGAGACCTGGTGGTCGTTGCCCTCGAGCGTCTTGTCGATCGTGAAGTGCTTCTCGATGACGTGTGCGCCGCGCGCCACCGCCGCGATCGGCACGTGGATGCCGCGCTCGTGACCCGAGTACCCGACCGGGCACTCACCGAGTTCGGCGAGGCGATCCATGTAGCGCAGGTGGACGTCCTTGTACGGCGCCGGGTAGGTCGACTGGCACTGCAGGAGCACGAACTGCGCGCCCGCGCGCTGCAGCACTGAGACGCTCGCGGCGATCTCGTCCTCGCTCGACATGCCTGTGGACACCAGCAAAGGCAGATGCTTCGCCGCGCAGGCGCGGAGCAAGGTGTGGTTCGTGAGGTCGGCGCTCGCGATCTTGAGTGCCGGCAGACCGTAGTCGGCGAGCACCTCGAGCGACGGCTCGTCCCAAGGCGTGCAGAACGCATCGATGTCGACGCTCTTGCAGTGATTGAGCACCTCGATCATCTGCTCGGGCGTGAGGGAGTACTTGGCCAGCAGGTTCATCGTGTACTGCGGGCCGAGATCCTCGCCGGCGCTGGAGGCGACGTCTCCCTGGCGATAGAGCGTGGCGAGGTCACGCAGTTGGAACTTCACCGCGTCGGCACCGGATTCCTTGGCGAGGTCGACGAGTCGCTTCGCCAGGTCCACTTCGCCCTGGTGGTTGTTGCCGATCTCGGCGATGACGAGCGAAGGGTGACCCTCGCCCACGACGTGCCGCCCGATACGCATCGGGCCGGCGTCCTCACGCGCCACCGCAATGACATGACCGCGCTCGTCGACCAGGGGAACGATCTCGACGCCCGGCCGGAAGGCCGCAGCGATGTGATCGGCTTCGGAACCGTGGGCGACCTTGACGCAGTCGGGGTTCATGGCGTCCGACACAGGACGCTGAAGGTCGATGGGGGAGGCCTGTGCCACCCACCGGCGGAAGTCACCGTCGGAGAAGGAGCCGATGAGGATGCCTCGGCTGTCGACACAGAAGACGATGCCCGCCTTGTTCTCGCCGATCTTGTTGAGCGACGCCAGGATGGTTTCCTGGCCCGCCACCACGAAGGGCCCGGTGAGGCGGTCGATCGTCGTCATACTTCTCCAAGCGTCGGGTTTCCTGCGCGCGATGCGCGACATTGATCCGCGAGCATCCCGAGGTCCATTCTACCGAGCGTCCTAGCGCTGCATGACCACGACGGCGGGGAGCCGAATCAGCCTCGCGCCGTTCAGAGTTCGGGAACGCTTCGTTCTTCCGCTGCGCGGCGGAGGAGCTGCTCGGCGACGACGAAGTCCTCCTCGGCATCGATGTCGATACCTTCGAGCGGATCCATGACGAACAACTCGATGCGGCCGCCGAGACGGTTGTGGTGGCGCTCGTAGATCTCTGTCCGTGTGAGATAGAGCGAGCCCGTTTCGCGGTACCGCATCTGCTCCGGCGTGATGTCCTGACGCCGGGGGCGAGCCTCGTACGGATAATGCGCCCGCACTGCCGGCGCGCCGCTCCACAGGAAGATCTCCGCCGGAACGACGCCCACCATCGAGTCGGCGCCTGAGGCCGCGAACTCCGTCAGGCAGCGCTCCAACGTTCCGGCCAGACGCAGGGGAGAGGTGGCCTGGAGGAACATCACCTGTTCCGGCTTGCGCCCCTCCTCGCGCGTCACGACGTCGATGGCGTGCTCGATGACGGGCTCGGAGGCGGTGTCGTCCTGTGCCAGCTCATCGGGACGCTCGATGATGCGCGCCCCAGCCGCCCGGGAGACCGCAGCGATCTCGTCATCCTCGGTGGAGACGTAGGGCACGACACCGGGCGTCGCGAGGGCCTGCTCGATCGTCCAGGCGATGAGCGGCTTGCCTTGAAGCGGCGCGACGTTCTTGCGCAGGACGCCCTTCGACCCTCCGCGAGCGGGGATGACGGCGGGGGTGAACTGAGGCATTTGCCAAGGATAAGTTAGGCGCATGGCCGACCCGAGCGAGAACGCAGCACGCGCCGACGTTTCGGTCGTCATCGCTTTCCACGAGGCGCACGCGACCCTTCCGCTGCAGCTCGAGGCACTGCTCGCGCAGGAGGAGGCGCCGCGCTTCGAGGTCGTCGTCGTCGACAACCGCTCGAGCCGCACGCCGGTCCCGATCGTGGAGGAGTGGCGAGCCCGGGGTCTCGACGTGCGCCTCGTCGACGCTCCCCGCGCGCAGGGAACGTCGTACGCGCGCAACGTCGGCGTCGCGTCGACCACCTCGAGCATGATCGTGTTCGTCGACGCGGATGACTGCGTCGGTCCGCGCTTCATCAGCTCGGCCGTCGACGCACTACGGCACGTCGATGTCGTGGATGGTGAAGTGCGCCCGGTCGCGGCCACCGAGTTCGACGACGGACGCGAGCACCTGTGGCGCCTCCTCGACGGCATCGCGGGAGGCTCGGTCGTCCGCGATGCGGCCGATCACGACTATCCGATTCTCATGGGTGGCGCGAGTGCCGTGCGTCGCGAGGTGTTCCTCGAACTCGGCGGCTTCGATCAGACGTTCTTCCCCGGTGCGGAGGACAACGACCTCGCACTGCGTCTTGTGCGAGGCGGTCGGACGATTGCGCGTCACCCGGGGATGGCTCTGGCCGAGCGCCTTCGTTCGTCCGACGGTGCGGCATTCAGACGTTCCTTCGAAGCGGGGCGCATGCACATCGCACTGTGCGCCCGCCACGACCTGTGGGCTGTCTCGCCACACCTCCACGATCCGAAATGGTTCGTGGATCTGGCCAAGGTGCCGCTGGTTGCTGTCAAAGCGCTCGTGACGCGGGCCGATTCCGACACGCGTCGTGCTGTTGCGTCGCGTGTCGGCCTGCGCCTCGGGCAGGGAGCCGGCATGGTCACCTACCGGCTCCTACGTCGCCCGGTGGTCCCTCAGCTCGGCGTCGGGCTCGACGAAGGTGTGAGCAGCCAGTAGCGCTCGCGGGTCGGCAGATGCCGGGCCGCGAGCAGGCGCCCGGCCGTGTCCATGACAGGCATCTGCGACGTGTAGTGGCGAAGGTGGGTGAACTTCAGGTCCGTGTCGATCTGTTCACTCCACCCGGTTGCCTTCATGCCGCGAGCCGCGCAGATCCGGGCGACGGCGGCATCCGCCGAACCGTGCCACAGGTAGGGCAGCTCTTCGTAGAGCACGACGGTCATGTCGGGGCGCTCGTCGGCGAGGTCGAGGACGAGGTCGCGCAACGCCAGATGATCCGGATTCGCCGCGAGGCGCCCGCCCTTGGCGGCGCGTCGGCGGCGGCCCACATGCTCGGCGTGGAGTGCCCGGCGCGCCAGTGCAAGGGGAACGCGAACTCCGCCCCGAATGGCCCGCTTGATCCGACCCGCGATGGCAGAACCATGAGAGTGGATCTTCGGCCCCTCCGAAGTGCCGGTGTCAACGACCGGTTCGTCCGCTGTGGCCTTCTCCGGGGGCGGCGTGCTTCCTGCCGACGATGTCGCGCGAAGACCGGCCAGTCGACGCTGCAAGGGAGCCCACGGGGCGTCCGGGACTTTGATCCCGGCGCCTGCCGGAGCCAGGACGAGGGTGTTCGCGCCGTTCTCGTCGAGCCACCGCTCGATTTCGGCCCGCACGTCGCGGAGTTGCTCGACGCGCACGTCGCGCTCGACGTACGGCCCCTCCAAAGCGTCGAGTCGTCGGACCCGTGCCGGGGTGTCGGCGAACGCAGCGGTGTCCTCGGCAACGCGCGCCGTCAGGGTCTCGTCGGAGTCGGCGAAGCCGCAGATCTCGTCCCAGCTCGTGGTGCGCGGCGGGTGCGGGCGTCCGGCGAAGACCGTCCAGACGTCACTGGGATCGGTGAGGACGAATGCCGTGGCGCTGAGCAGTGCGTCGTCGAGATGGGGGGAGAGGACGAGCGTGCGTGCTCCGTGGAGGGAAGCGGGTCTGGAGCGCAGGGAAGTCACGTCATCAGTATGACGATGCGGTCCGTGTCGCAACTTTCCGCGGCATGGTGGGGGCTCGCCGCCGCGGGCTTAACATGAGTCGGTGACCTTGCTGCACAACGATTTGCACGCTTGGCGCAGGTGGTCCGATTCCCAGCGCCGGGCCGAAGCGGGACTCCGTCACCTCAGGGCTACTGTTCGACCGTCCAACTCTGCTCCTGCTCGTCTGCGTGTCCCCGGAGGCGCGCGCGTGCTCGTCGTGCTCGACAAGTCGAGTCCCAGTTGTGACGCGGCCATTCTGGAGCCGCTGCGATTCCTCGATCCAGCCACCACTGCTGTCCTGGCACCTCCCGAGTTCACGCTGCCTGAGACGTTCGCCGGTGAAAGTGTGCCGTTCGAGTCCGTCTCTGTGCTTCCCGAAACCCTGCGCTTCGTCCTGTCGCTGGGCGCCTATCTCCCGCTGAGTGAAACAATCGCGCCGTGGGCGGCAGAGCGGGACATCCCGTTTTTCCTCGTCCAGCACGGGCTGCTCACCCCGTGGTCTCCGCCGGCCTCCGAAGGCGCTCGCGTCCTCGCGTGGTCGGACGCAGACGCCGACGTCTGGGCCCAGGGGCGTCCCGATGTCGACGTTCAGGTCGTCGGATCCCAGCTGCTCTGGTCGGCTGCCGCCGAGACCAAGCTCGAAGCCATCGACGAGCGTCCTGTCGTGCTCGGGCAGCTTCACGGCACCGAGCTCGGGCGGCGTGAAGCGCTCACGAGCTATCTGCGCTTTGCCCGTGACGTTCCCAGTGACTACCGCCCACACCCCAACGAGGCGGATCTCGTCTCGAGGGGGCTGCACCGGCTCATGCGCCAGCGTGGCGTGACGTTCGAGACGAGCGGCCGTCCGCTGCTCGACATGCGCCGCCCGGTGGTCTCGATCTTCTCGACAGGAACCCTCGAGGCAGCGACGCGCGGACTCCCGGCCTGGGTCACGCATCCCAATCCCCCGCCGTGGGTTCGTGACTTCTGGGCCCGATACGATCTTGCGCCGTGGGGGGAACCACCGACGAAGGGCTGGCCGCAGCCCGGAACCGAGCCTGCGGCCGCTGTTGCCGCTGCACTGGAGACTGCATGAGCACGCCGCGCATCGCGATCGCACACGACTACATCACTCAGCGCGGGGGAGCCGAACGGGTCGTGCTCGCTCTCACACGGATGTTTCCCGACGCGGTCCTCTACACGACGCTCTACAACGCCGAGACGACGTATCCGGAGTTTCGTGACGTCACGATCGTCACGTCGCCCCTGAACCGCATCCGGTTCCTGCGCACTCACCACCGCGCGGCGCTGCCGTTGCTCGCGTGGGCATCGAGTCGCGTCCGCGTCGACGCGGACGTCCTGGTGGCCTCCTCGAGCGGTTGGGCGCACGGCTTCCGGAACACGGGGCAGAAGCTGGTCTACTGCCACTCGCCGGCCCGTTGGCTCTACCGCAGCGACGAGTACCTCGGTGCCGACGCCCATCGCTCCCTCATCGGGTGGATCCTTGCGGCTCTCACCCCGGCGCTGTTGCGGTGGGACAAGCGCGCCGCTGCCGGCGCTGATCGGTACTTGGCGAACTCGACGGTCATCGCGGAGCGAATCAAGAATGCCTACGGCTTCGACGCCGAGGTGGTCTTCCCGCCCTTCGGCGTGAGCCCGGACGGGCTGCTGGAGCCGCTTCCTGACATCGAGGAGTGGGTGGCCGATGGGTATTACCTGGTTGTCTCGCGCCTCATGCACTACAAGAACGTCGACCAGGCCATCGAGGCCGTACGCGAACGTGACCACAAACTCCTCATCGTCGGCGCCGGGCCGCTCGACGCGCAGTTGCAGGCGCAGGCCCCCGACAACGTCCGCATCGTCTCCAACGTGGGAGACCGTCAGCTGCGCTGGGCCTACCGGCACGCGCGCGCGGTTATCGCGCCGTCCTTCGAGGACTTCGGGCTCACGCCCCTCGAAGCCGGGGTCTTCGGTAAGCCCGTCGCGGCGCTCCGCGCCGGCGGCTACCTCGACAGCGTCGTCGAAGGACGATCCGGGGTGTTCTTCGACGAAGCGCGTGCGGCCGACATCGCCAGAGCGCTCGACGAGATCGAGGCCCACGATTGGGACGCCGACGAGATCATCGACCATGCGGCCAGCTTCGGTGAGGCGCACTTCCACGCGAAGCTCGACGCCGTCATCGACGAGATGATGAACGAACGCGGGTAAGGCACGAGCTGAGACCAACATCCCGAGCCGGCACGGTGGGGCCGACAACAGGGGCCCTGAAACTGAAGGAGCGGACACCGGTTCGGTGTCCGCTCCCTCAATTCATGATGACGCTCGGCGCAGAACTGGTCACTCGCCGAGATCCGCTCGACGTCGGGCGCGGCGGGTGCGGGGCCCCTGGGGGCTGGGTGCCTCCCCGGACTGCCGACCATGCGGAGCGACATTCGGCCCGGACGCCTCGGAGGCTCCCGCTCGGGAAGGGGCGCTCGGAGCGCGAACCGCAGTCGCGGGTTCAGGTGGCGTCGGGGCCTGAGGGGCGGGCTGCCTCAGACGTGCAGCGTCCTCCTTGCCCGGCAGATCCGCGGACGATCGTCCCTCCGTCAGAGTCAGGTCGCGAACCTCGGGGGACGGGGTGGGCGCCGTGGCCGCCGAAGGATCCTCGCTGCTGCCGTAGCCGTAACCATAAGTGGCGCCGCCATAGTTGCCGGCGCCGTAGCCGTAGATCGTGCTGCCCATCTGCTTGGGCGGGGTCATGTTGAGGATGGAGCCGTAGTAGTGCGCGCCGACCTGCTCGAGAATCTTGGCGCACAGTCCGACCTGCTCGCGGTGCGTGCGGCCGTGCTGGTACACGACGGCGGCACCGTCGGCGGCGACGGCGAGGAGGCCGGCGTCGGTGACGGGTAGTAGCGGGGGAGCATCGAGCACGACGAAGTACTCCTCGCCCAGGGCTTCGATGACCGCGCTCATACGGCGCGAACCGAGCAGTTCCGAGGGGTTCGGGGGCACGCGGCCGGAGGTGATCACGGCGAGGTTCTTGTGGTCGCCCTGCTGGATCGCCGATGCGAGCGGCGCCTGGCCGGTGAGCACTTCGGTGAGACCGACCAGGTTCTCGAGGTCGAACGTCTCGTGGACGGTGGGACGACGAAGGTCGGTGTCGACGAGCACCACGCTCTGGCCGGCTGCGGAGAGCACACGTGCCAGGTTGGCCGCGACCGTCGATTTACCTTCGCTCTGCATCGCCGATGTGATGACGAGTGAGCGCGGTGGCCGTTCGGTGGAGATGTACCGCAGGTTCGTGCGCAGCATGCGGAATGCCTCGGCCGTCGTACCGAGTTCACCGAGCCCACCACGACGCCTCGACTGGAGCGTCGGCGCCTTCGGGATGACGCCGAGCACACCGGAGCCCGTGAGCTTTTCGACCTCGCTCGTGTGGCGGATGCGCGAGTCGAGTTGCTTACGCAGAACGACGAGGACGATCCCGGCAAGCAGACCGATGGCAGCGCCTGCCATGAGGTTGCGCATCCAGTTCGGTGACGACGGTGCAGACGGGCGAGCAGCCGCCGTCAGGGGGAAGACGCGGTAGACCGAAGTCTTGGCCTCCGTGCCGACCGTCTCGAGGTACTTGGCCTCGTCGGCGAGCGCTGTGCGGGCCAGGTCAGCGGCGCGTTGAGCCTTGGCGGGCGTCGCCGCGGACGCGGTCAAGGTGAGGGTCGCAGACCCCTCGCTGGAGGCTCCGACCACCGAGAACTCGCCGGCGCGCAGGCTGCCCTTCGACTCCTCGGCGATACGGTTCGCCACACCCGAACTGCTCGCGAGCTGTGCGTAGTAGCCGGCGCGGCCCGTCGACAGCTGCTGCGACAGCACGGCGGAATTGGCGTCGATCGAGTTTCCCGCGATGACCTGTGCCGTTGAGCTGGCGGAATAGAGCGTCGGGCGCGTCAGGGTGTAACCCGCAGCGAGCAGCGTGCCGATCAAGGCAGCGAGAACGAGCAGTTTGAGGTTGGCGCGCATGATGCGCACGAGATCAAGGGCAGTCACACGAGCTCCTGGTGCCGCGGGCGCTGCCGCCGGCGAGGTGAAGAGTCATACATACCCGCTCAGGATAAACGGGTTGGACCGCCGCTGAGGCCGCCGTCCAGCCGCACGAAGTGCGGCGCCACGTAGCGGATCACTGGGCGACGATGAGTTGCCCGACCTTGTCGCTCACGAGACGACGAGCCTCGACGTCCAACTCGGCGTCCGTGACGAGGACGTCCACCTGGTCGAGCGAACCGACGGTGCACAGGCCGATCACGCCCCACTTCGAGTGGTCGGCCACGACGATGATGCGCTTGGCCGCCGCGATGAGCAGGCGGTTCGTCTCGGCTTCGAGGAGGTTCGGGGTGGTGAGGCCGGCGTCGAGATCGATGCCGTGGATGCCGAGGATGAGGGTGTCGACGTGCATGTCCGCCAGCACTCGGTTGGCCACGGGGCCGGCGAGAGCATCCGAGGGAGTACGCACACCGCCGGTGAGAACGACGGTCTGGTCCTCACGCGAGGGGTCGTAGAGGAGCTCGGCGACCCGAGGCGAGTTCGTCACGACGGTGAGTCGTTTGACCGGGCGCAGCTCGACGGCGACGGCATAGGCGGTCGTTCCGGCGCTCACCGCGACGGTCTGCCCGTGGCCGATGAGGCTCGCCGCAGTGCGGGCGATCTCGGACTTCTGGACGGGATTCATCGCCGACTTCACGGAGAAGCCCGGTTCGTCGATCGTGTGGTCACCGATCGCGGTGGCGCCGCCGTGCACCTTGAGGACGAGGCCCTTGCCGGCGAGGAACTCGATGTCGCGGCGCACCGTCATGTCGGAGACGCCGAGCTTCTCGACGAGTTCACTAACGCGGACGCCACCGTCGTCCTCAATGCCGCGCAGGATGGCTTCTTGGCGTTGGCGTGCCAGCATGCGACCTCCTCGTGCCCCTGGAACCGGGGGTGACCCAACAGATCCCAACATAGTCGAACGCCCGGCGATCCGCCCGCACACCGTTGCCGACACTGCTCGGATGCGACAGCGCTCACGGCGAGTGTCAGAATGGCGCCATGTCCGAGAACACCTCGCCCCTCGTGGCGGGCCAGGAGCGCCCGCACATCCTGTCCGGAATGCAGCCGACGTCCGACTCTCTGCACCTCGGCAACTACCTCGGGGCGCAGGTCAACTGGGTGACGTTGCAGCAGAACTACACGCCGTACTTCTGTGTCGTCGATCTGCACGCCCTCACGGTCAACCCCGATCCGGCGCAGCTGCGTGAGCGCACCTACGCGACGGCGGCGCAGTACCTCGCCGGTGGAATCGACCCCGAACGTTCCGCCGTCTTCGTCCAGAGCCACGTCCGTGAGCACGCAGAGCTCGCCTGGGTGCTCAACTGCATCACCGGCTTCGGCGAAGCCGGGCGCATGACGCAGTTCAAGGACAAGGCCGGCAAGCGCGGCCAGGAGAACACGAGCGTCGGCCTGTTCACCTACCCCGTGCTCATGGCCGCCGACATCCTGCTCTACGACGCGCAGGCCGTGCCGGTGGGGGAGGACCAGCGTCAGCACCTCGAGCTCACGCGCAACCTGGCGCAGCGCTTCAACTCGCGCTTCGGTGAGACCTTCGTCGTGCCGGAGCCGTACATCCCCGAGGGCACGGCCAAGGTGATGTCGCTGCAGGATCCGACGAAGAAGATGAGCAAGTCGGACGAGGACCCCAAGGCCTCGATCAGCATGCTCGACGAGCCGAAGGTCAACCTCAAGAAGATCAAGTCCGCCGTCACGGACCTCGACAACAACGTCGCGTTCGACCCGGAGAACAAGCCGGGCATCGCCAACCTCCTGCGCATCCACTCGGCGCTCTCGGGCGAGAGCATCGACGTCCTCGTCGAGCGCTTCGCCGGTGAGAACAAGTACGGCGCACTCAAGGGTGAGGTCGCCGACGTGGTCACGTCGGTGCAGGGCCCGTTCCGCGAGCGTTACCTCACGTACATGGATGACCGCGCGGAGCTCGACCGTGTGCTCGCGCAGGGCGCCGAGCGCGCACGTGAGGTTGCCTCGGCCACGCTCGCCAGGGCGTACGACGCAGTCGGGCTCGCCCCGGCAGCCCGCTGAGGAGCGAGGTCGTGAAGACCGTCGGCGTCTCGATCGCCGTCCCGGAGCCCTACTTCTCGGCGCTGCAGCAGATGCGCCGGAACGTTGGCGACCCGCAGGCCGACGCAGTCCCGCCGCACGTCACGCTCATGCCCCCGACGGACCTGGGGGAGCAGGGCGAAACGACCCTCGAGGCGCTCTCGGCCCACCTGCGTGACGTGGCTGCGCGCACCGAGCCGTTCGAGATGATCCTTCGTGGCACGGGCACGTTCCGGCCCGTCTCCCCGGTGGTCTTCGTCCAACTCGCGCAGGGCGTCAGCAGTTGCGAGCTGCTCGAAGCCGCAGTGCGCGGCGGCCCTGTCGAGCGTCCACTCGAGTTCCGCTATCACCCGCACGTCACGATCGCCCACCACCTCGACGAGGACGCCCTGGACCGGGCGTTCGAGGAGAACAAGCACTTCGAAGCGAGCTTCGTCGTCGACGCTTTCCACCTCTACCTGCAGGACGATGACGGCGTGTGGGCCCCGGTGGAGCGATTCGCCCTCGAGGGCTGATCCACTCCCAGGGCTCTTTCAGCCTCTTCGTGGCTCACTCACCGATCAGTGGAATGGGTCACAATTTGCTTGCGGTGGGAACCCCGGCCGTCCCCGGCGTGTTTCAGGGGCGTAAAGTGCCCTGCGTGGCAACGAATACTCTCCCCGCGAAGCGGACCGGCAAGGCTGGGAGCACCATCTTCCTGAAGACCCTCATGGCGGGTTCGGGAATCTTCTTTGTGCTCTTCGTCCTCGGGCATATGTACGGCAACCTCAAGCTCCTCGTGGGCGAGAGCGCGTTCAACGAATACGCCCATCACCTGCGCACGATCGGTGAGCCGATGCTCCCGCACCGTGGCGCACTCATCCTCGCCGAGGTGCTCCTCGTGCTCGCGCTCGTCGCGCACGTGTACTCGGCTGTCAAGCTCTGGCAGCGCTCGGGCAAGGCCCGTTCGCAGCGGTACGCCGTGAAGAAGTCCGGCGTGGGCGGCATCGAGGGCATCTCCGCGCCGACGATGCGCTGGGGCGGGCTCTTCCTCCTGCTGTTCGTGGTCTTCCACCTCATCCAGTTCACCCTCCCCAAGGTGAACTTCGACGGTGGTACGACCGAGAACCCCTACCGACTCGTGCACGACAGCTTCCAGCTGTGGTGGGTCGCCCTCATCTACGTCCTCGCGATGGTGGCCCTCGGCATGCACCTCATGCACGGCATCTGGAGCGCCTCGCAGACGTTGGGCCTCACGGGCACCCCGTCGGCTCGCAAGAACGCGAAGCTCGTGTCGCACGCCGTTGCGGCGATCGTCGTCATCGGCTTCCTGATTCCGCCGCTTGCCATCCTCTTCGGCATCATCTGAGCTAGGAGAGACACGAGAAACATGAGTACTCCCATGGATGAGCAGACCACCACTTCGGCCAAGCGCAACGACGCTGCCGCCTTCTTCACCGAGGGCGCGCCGATCCGCGACACCAAGGCGCCGGACGTCGACATCGCGCAGATGTGGACGCAGCACAAGTTCTCGAACAAGCTCGTCAACCCGGCCAACCGCCGCAAGCTGAACGTCATCATCGTCGGCACCGGCCTCGCCGGTGCGTCGGCGGCCGCCACGATGGGTGAGGCCGGCTACAACATCAAGACGTTCTTCTACCAGGACTCGGCCCGTCGCGCGCACTCCATCGCCGCGCAGGGGGGCATCAACGCCGCGAAGAACTACAACGACGACGGTGACTCCACGTACCGCCTCTTCTACGACACGGTCAAGGGTGGCGACTACCGTAGCCGCGAGACCAACGTCTACCGCCTCGCCGAGGTGAGCACGAACATCATCGACCAGTGCGTCGCCCAGGGTGTTCCGTTCGCCCGCGAGTACGGCGGTCTGCTCGACAACCGTTCGTTCGGTGGTGTGCAGGTGGCGCGTACGTTCTACGCCGCGGGCCAGACCGGCCAGCAGCTGCTCATCGGTGCCTACCAGGCCATGGAGCGCCAGGTGGCCAAGGGCACGGTCAAGGAGTACAAGCGCCACGAGATGCTCGAGGTCATCATCAAGGACGGTCGTGCGCGCGGCATCGTGGCGCGCGACATGGTCACCGGTGAGATCGAGACGCACCTGGCTGACGTCGTCGTGCTCGCCACGGGCGGCTACGGCAACGTCTTCTTCCTGTCGACCAACGCGATGGGCTGCAACATCACGGCTCCGTGGCGCGCGCACCGCAAGGGCGCCTACTTCGGCAACCCCTGCTACACGCAGATCCACCCCACCTGCATCCCCGTCTCCGGCGACCACCAGTCGAAGCTGACGCTGATGTCGGAGTCGCTGCGTAACGACGGTCGCATCTGGGTGCCGAAGAACGAAGCCGACTGCGACAAGGACCCGCGCGACATCCCCGAGGACGCGCGCGACTACTACCTCGAGCGCATCTACCCGGCCTTCGGAAACCTCGTGCCGCGTGACATCGCCTCGCGCCAGGCCAAGAACATGTGCGACGAGGGCCGCGGCGTCGGCCCGCTCGTCGACGAGGTCGACGAGCACGGCAACAAGCGTCAGATGCGACGCGGTGTGTACCTCGACTTCACGGCTGCCATGGAGCGCATGGGCGAGGCCGCCGTCAAGGAGAAGTACGGCAACCTGTTCGACATGTACGCGCGGATCACGGGTGAGGACCCGTACAAGACGCCGATGCGTATCTACCCGGCCGTGCACTACACGATGGGTGGCCTGTGGGTCGACTACGACCTGCAGACGTCGATCACCGGCCTGTACTGCACGGGTGAGGCGAACTTCTCCGACCACGGTGCCAACCGTCTCGGTGCGAGCTCGCTCATGCAGTGCCTCGCGGACGGATACTTCGTCCTGCCGAACACGATCCGCAACTACCTCGCCGACGGCCCGTTCGAGCCGATTACGGACGACGACCCGGCCGTGCTCGAGGCCCGTCGCGCCGTCGAGGACCGCATCCAGAAGTTCCTCTCCATCAACGGTGAGCGCACGGTCGACAGCTTCCACAAGGAGCTCGGTCGCATCATGTGGGAGTACTGCGGCATGGAGCGCACGGAGGAGGGCCTGACGAAGGCCATCGGCCTCATCCGCGACCTCAAGAAGGAGTTCTGGAGCAACGTCAAGGTGCTCGGCACGGCCGACACCCTCAACCAGTCGCTCGAGAAGGCCGGCCGCGTGGCCGACTTCCTCGAGCTGGGCGAACTCATGTGCATCGACGCGCTGCACCGCCGCGAATCCTGTGGTGGTCACTTCCGCGCCGAGAGCCAGACCGAGGACGGAGAGGCACTGCGTCACGACGACGAGTTCGCCTACGTCGCGGCCTGGGAGTACGCGGGTATGGACGGGGACGACTCCGACGGAGCCCCCCAGCACCCCGTGCTGCACAAGGAAGACCTCGTCTACAAGTTCATCGAACTGAAGCAGCGGAGCTACAAGTGAACCTCACTCTCAAGATCTGGCGTCAGGACAACGCAGCTACCGCCGGGCGTTTCGAGACCTACAAGGTTTCGGACATCAGCGAGGACATGTCGTTCCTCGAGATGCTCGACGTGCTCAACGAGCAGCTGCAGGCCGAGGGCACGGAGCCGATCGCGTTCGACTCCGACTGCCGCGAAGGCATCTGTGGCATGTGCGGAATGATGATCTCGGGTATGGCCCACGGCCCCGAGGTCACCACGACGTGCCAGTTGCACATGCGCTCGTTCAGCGACGGCGAGGAAATCACCATCGAGCCGTGGCGCGCCGACGCGTTCCCGGTCGTGCGTGACCTCGTCGTCGACCGCAGCGCGTTCGACCGCATCATCCAGGCCGGTGGCTACATCTCGGTCAACACCGGTGCTGCCCCCGAGGCGCACTCGGTGCCCGTGCCGAAGCCGCAGGCGGACCGCGCGTTCGACACCGCGAAGTGCATCGGCTGTGGCGCGTGCGTCGCGGCCTGCCCGAACGCATCGGGAATGCTCTTCATGGGTGCCAAGATCACGCACCTGGGCGAGCTGCCGCAGGGCCAGCCCGAGCGCGACGCCCGCGTCGTGTCGATGGTCAACCAGCACGACCACGAGGGCTTCGGCGGTTGCACGAACATCGGAGAGTGCGCCGCGGCGTGCCCGAAGGAGATTCCGCTCGACGTCATCAGCCAGCTGAACAAGGACTTCCGTTCGGCCAAGGTTCGCCACTGACCTAGTCGTAGGAATCCTCGGCCCTGCGCCCGCATCGGTGGGCGCAGGGCCGACTTCTTTCCCTGTGGCGCCGACGAAGGCAAATAGCGCTCACGTGCCTCGATGTAGGGCTGAGGACTGATCTTGGAGGAAACTGTGTCCCACAGTTCGCACGAGGTTCCCGTGGAACTCACTGTCGTCATGTGCGTCTACAACGGTGCCGCAACGATCGAGGCGCAGTTGGACGCTCTGGCGCAGCAGGTAGTCGATTTCGCGTGGGAAGTCGTGGTGTCGGACAACGGCTCCACGGACCGCACTCGTTCGCTGGTCGAAGCGCGCACCGAGGGTTTCCCCGCTCCGCTAAGGGTGGTTGACTCCGGAGCGCGGCGCGGGCTTCCCGGCGCGCGTAACCTCGGAGTCATCGCCAGCCGCGGTCGGCTGATCGCCTTCTGCGACTGCGACGATGTTGTCGGCCCGAACTGGCTCCAAGGCGCCTTCGACGGTCTTCAGTCGTTCGATCTGGTGGGAGGTCCGACCCGTCGCTTGGATGACCCCTTCAGGGAAGATTCAGCATTCGTCAGTGCTACGGGCACCTATCCGAGTCAGCTGGGCCTGGCCATCCGAGGGTGCAACTTCGGTGTCACACGCCGTACGTACTTCGGATGCGGAGGTTTCGACGAAGCGCTACCCGCGTACGGAATGGACGACATCGAATTCAGCTACCGTGCCGCGAGAAGCGGCGCGTGCGTAGGTTCGGCGCCGGGGATGCTCCTGTACTTCCGCGAGACGGAAAACGCGCGGGATCAGCTGCGGAAGATGTATCGGTCGGCCATGGCTGAACTCCTCGTCTGGTACCGATTCCCAGAAGACTTCGCTGAGCGTCTGCCGTTGCGGAATCTGATGCGTGAGCTCGCACTGTTCGTCCCTGAGCACATCGCTCTGGCACGACGAGGCGAGCTTCCGGCGCCACGCGCACTGGTTCGAGAACTGGTCAATCGCGTGGGGCGCGTTGCGGCCCATGTGGCATGGGTGCGCGACGGCGAGGTGCCGCAACCACGTTTGCTCGACCCATCAGACGATCGGCCGTCCTAGTAGGACGTCGGGTAACTACCGAGCCTGCGCGAGCGCAGTCTCGATTCGCCGGGTGATGTCGTCCCAGGAGAACTTCTTCGACCGTTCGAGGCCAGCGCTCACCAAGCGGTGGTGAAGGCTCTTGTCGCGGACCACCTTGTCGAGGGCGGCAGCAATTGCTTCGGGGTCCAACGGGTCAACGAGGAGCCCCGCGTCGCCCACTACCTCGGGGAGCGAGGTAGTCTCCGACGCCACCACCGCGGTGCCACAGGCCATCGCTTCGATGGCAGGAATCCCGAACCCCTCGTAGAGGGACGGCAAGACCGCCACTAGAGCGCCACGGTAGTAGGACGCCAGTTCCTCGTCCTGGATACGTCCGGTGAACAGCACACGATCAGTGACGCCGAACGCGACGGCTGCGCGCACCGTGGCTTCGTCGGCCTCCCCGCTGAGGTACAGGTGAACGTCCCGCTCTTGCATGCGTGCGAGGGCCTCGACAAGCCGGGGCGAATTCTTGTGGGGCTTCGAGTTGCGCACGTAGAGGACGTAGGGGTGCCCGGCTGAGTGTGTAGGACCCTTCCTGCTGAAGGCGTCCGCGACGGCGTTCCCGGTCACCACTACGCGTTCAGGGTCAACACCGCTCCACTCCACGAGCCGCTCCTTGGAGAAGTGCGAAACGGTGAAGGTGACAGCGTTGCGGCGCACAGTCGGCTTCACGATGGACTCGTAGTACGCCCTCTTGGCGCTGCTGGATTCTTCGGCGATGTCCAGGTGAATGAGGTCGTGAACGGTCACAGCCTGAGGCCCCCGCCAGGAAACGGACGGGGTGAAGCTCGGTGACAGCAGGAACTCGTTTCTGCGTCGCAGGCCGGAGCACGCGGTCCGCGCTTCCCAGGCCGCGATTCCGGTAGCGCTGACGGGGTCCCCCGGTGCGCTCATGTCCTCGACCGGCTGGGCGAACCGAGATCTCGTTTCATGGGCGTACCGGCCGATTCCGAAGGCCCCTTTCCATCGGGAGTCGAAGTGCATCGGGGCTCCAAACGGTCGGTGCTCCACTGGGTGTGAGCGGCTGGGGTGCAGGCCGACCAGTCTAGTTCGTCTGGCGAGCGGCGGCGTGAAGGACGAAGCGGGCTAGTGCGCGCCGGTCAACTTTAGGTGATCGAGTGTTTCGTCTAACGTATCTTCTTGCGCCGCAACGTATTTGGGTACTACGTCCAAGATAGCAGCGCGGTCAGGACGTCGCCGACATGATTGTGGGGGTTGCCACATGCGAGACCGCATCCGGGCCAAAGCGCTCAAGACCGTTCGGAGGGGGCGCCCCGTGGCCTGGGTGCCGGACTGGATGAATCTGGGAAACCTGCTGTTCGTCGGGCTGTGGGCGTCCAAGGGGCCGGCTGCGGGGGAGGACCGGCACGTACTCCTGCACGAATCGCGTCGTCCCGCGCTCGATCTCTTCCCTGCATTGCGCGACGCGTACTTCATCGGTGAGAAGGACGTGCGGTTCACGGACCAGCGCGTGACGCCCTGGTGGCCCGCACCGAAGACCCAACCTCCGCACTTCGACGACGATGCACTGGCCCCCTACATCCGCGACCACCTGATGCCCGGATCGGGTCTCGACGCCCGGCCGCGGGGTCTGTCTGCGGGGGACTTCGTCGTCAACGTGCGGCGCGGTGACTACTTCTCGGTCGAAGCTCATCGCCGAGAGTTCGGTATGGACACGAGGAGCTACGTCCTGAAGGCGGTGACGGAATCCATCGAGCGCTTCGGTGCCCCTGATCGCTTCGTCTTCGTGTCGGACGATGTCGACTGGTGCTCCACGCACCTGAGTGCCTTGGCGGACATCGCCCCCACCACGGCCGGCGGTGGTGACGTCCAGCAGGACCTGCGCGCGATCGTTCACGCTCCCCGTCTGCTCATCACGAACTCGACGTTCTCTTACTGGGGCGGCTACATCGGTGACGCTCTGCATCCTGGTCGAGAAGTCGTGACGCCCTGGCTGTTCAGCCGTGCCACGAACGGCGGCCGTTCCTACCATCACCGGCCCCACTGGCACCTCGTGGAGGACATCCCCGGCGGGTGGGGTGTGCCCGCAACAGCTGCCGCGCCTACCGGCGTGTGATTCGCGCCCGAGCGGCCGGTGATCGGCGAGCGGGTTGGCGCTCTCTCTGCCCGGTAGGTCGTTCGGGGTGGTGACAGTTGGTGTGCCGATGCATTCTCGCCGCGGACCTCGATACGTTGCTTTCAGCGTCGGGCCCGCCCCGTGGGCCGGCTCGATCCGCCCGATTCAGCGCCTTCGCGACCGCGAAAGCCGACAGCCAAGGAGGAACCCATGGCCAGCGACAAGCAGATTCGTGACCCGCACGCCGACGACCTGATGACGCCCGAGAACTCGGCCGTCATCTTCGCAGGCATCCTGTTCGAGGACGGCGAGCCGGACGCCTGACGCCCGACTCCATGACTGCCGAAGGGCGCGCGAGGCGACACGTCTCGTCGCGCCCTTCGGCGTCGGTGGTGGGGCAGCGGAAACTCGGCGCGAGGTCAGGCCGCGCGGGCCCACGCGGGGCGGGTGACGTGGCCGTAGTAGTCGAGCAGCTTGTTCGTCATGCCAGCCCAGGAGCGGTCGGCCATCTTGCGGACTGCGGAGGCGCCCATGCGCTCGCGCATCGCCTCGTCGGCGACGAGCGAGCCGACGCTGCGGCGCAGCGCGCCGGGCGTGCTCGGGTCGAAGAGCAGGCCGGTCACGCCGGGCTTGACGATGTCGAGCGGCCCGCCGGCCGCTGGCGCCACGACGGGCAGCCCGCTCGCCATCGCCTCCTGCAGCGTCTGACCGAAGGTTTCCTTCGTGCCGGTGTGGACGAAGACGTCGAAGCTCGCGTAGCTGCGCGCCAACGTCGCACCCTCCTGGCGGCCGAGGAAGTGTGCGTTCGGCAGGAGCCGTTCGAGGTCGTCGCGATCCGGGCCCTCACCGACGATCGCGATGCTGATACCCGGCAGGCCGGCGATCTCCTCGAGACGGTGCAGTTCCTTCTCCGGTGCGAGTCGACCCACGTAACCCACGATCACCTCGCCGTTGGGCGCGAGTCGTTCACGCAGGGCGAGCACCTGGGGGTCGGTCTTGAGCGTGGCGTCGAACTGCGTCGTGTCGACCCCGCGACCCCACAGGGCAACGCGCGGTACGCCGTGTTCTGCCAACTCGGCAGTGGCTGCGCTGCTCGGCGCGAGCGTCAGATCCGCCAACGAGTGGAGGTGACGCACCCAGCGCCACGACGTGCGGTGCGCGAAGTCGCCCAGCACGCCACCGTGCTGGGCGACGTAGCTCGGCATGTCCGTCTGGTAGATCGCCACACTCGGGATCGCGAGGTTGCGTGCAGCGGCGAGCGCGCGGGCGCCGAGCCCGAACGGCGAGGCGGCGTGAACGACATCAGGTGCGAACTGCAGCAGGATCTGCTCGAGTTGCTTCGTCGGCAAGCCCACGCGGAACGCGCGGACGGTGACGCTCGGCACCGTCTTCACGGCGAACCCGAGATAGTTCGACGGCGCAGGGCCGGGGCACACGACGAGCACCTCGTGGCCACCCTGAGCAGCGAGGCAGTCGAGCACCCGGCAGACACTCGTGGTGACGCCGTTGAGGGTGGGAAGGAACGACTCGGTCACGATGGCGATGCGCACATGCTCATGACAGCCCTGTGACGTGGCGCGTGCTTGGCGAAGGGATGAACGATGAGCGCACCGGAAGGTGATCGGCACGTGAACCCGCCTGAGCTCATCGGTAGGCCTGAAGCGGGGTTCTATGCCGAGTCCATTACCGTTAGGCCCATGCACGAAGCGCAGCACGGTCCGATTCCAGGTTTCTGGGGCGTCATTCCTGCCGGGGGATCCGGCACGCGCCTGTGGCCCCTCTCGCGGGCCAACTCGCCCAAGTTCCTGCACGACCTCACGGGCTCGGGTCGCTCGCTCCTTCAGGGCACGGTCGACCGCCTCAAGCCGCTGTGCGGCAACAACCTGCTCATCGTGACCGGTGCGGCGCACGCCGAGGCCGTGCGCGAGCAACTCAGCGAACTCGGTGACGACGACCTGCTCGTCGAGCCCAGCCCGCGCGAATCGATGCCCGCCATCGGGCTCGCCGCGGCCATCCTCGCCCAGCGCGACCCCGACGCGGTTCTCGGCTCGTTCGCCGCCGACCAGGTCGTCGGCGGCACCGACATCTTCGAGGCCACCGTGCGCCAAGCCGTCGAGGTGGCGCGCCACGACTACCTCGTCACCGTCGCCATCAAGCCCACCTACCCGTCCACCGGATTTGGCTACATCCGGGCGGGCGCGAACCTGCGCATCGAAGGCGCCCCCGACGCGACGATCGTCAAGGCCTTCGTCGAGAAGCCCGACGGCCCCACGGCGCAGGCGTACGTCGCCGTCGGCGAGTACTCCTGGAACGCCGGCATGTTCGTCGTCAAGGCCGCAACGCTCATGCAGATGATCGAGGATTACCAGCCCCGCCTGGCCGAGTACCTGCGGATCATCGCCGCCAACCCCTTCCGTCTCGCCGAGCTGTGGCCGCGCCTGACGAAGATCGCCATCGACAACGCCATCGCCGAGCCCGCCGCCGTCGACGGTCGCGTTGCCACCGTTCCGGGAGATTTCTCCTGGGACGATGTCGGCGACTTCGCGTCCCTCGCGTCGCTGCTCGTCGAATCGGCGGATGCGCCCGGCGTCAAGGTGCTCGGTGAGAGCGAACTCGTCGTCATGCAGGACGCGACGGGCGTCGTGGCTCCACGCTCCGGTCGAACCGTCGTCGCCATGGGCCTCGAGGACGTCGTCGTCGTCGACACCGTCGACGCCGTGCTCGTCACCACCCGCGAGCGGGCGCAGGACGTCAAGCAGGTCGTCGAACAGCTCAAACTGACGGGCCGCGAAGACCTCACCTGATCCACCGAGTGGAGCCACACGCGGCCGTTCGGGGACAATGAACGTATGAACTTCGATCTCGACGCCGTCCGCCGAGCGACCCTCACCCACGGGTACGAGCGCGCCATGCGCCCGGCCCTGTTCCGCATCGGCGGGGGAGACGCCGAGGCCGCACACCACGCGACCCTCCAGGCGATGGCGCAGTTCGGTTCGCTGCCCGCCGCCGGGCTCATCGCCGACGTCGTCGGAGCAGCCCTCGGCGCACCCGACGACGCCGTGACGATCGCGGGGATCCGCTTCCCGGGCCGCGTCGGCCTCGCCGCCGGCGTCGACAAGGACGGCGTCGCCGTCACCTCCTGGGGCGCGCTGGGCTTCGGCCACGTCGAGGTCGGCACCGTCACCGCCGAGGCGCAACCAGG
Organism: Dermacoccus sp. PAMC28757; assembly: GCF_014302635.1. Taxonomy (NCBI): domain Bacteria; kingdom Bacillati; phylum Actinomycetota; class Actinomycetes; order Micrococcales; family Dermacoccaceae; genus Dermacoccus; species Dermacoccus sp. PAMC28757. The sequence continues at coordinate 1,571,136 of NZ_CP060292.1, forward strand.
CAACCCGCAGCCGCGCCTGTTCCGCCTCAAGGCCAGTCACGGCCTCATCAACCGCATGGGGTTCAACAACGACGGCTCCCAGGCGCTCGCGGCCACACTGCGTCGCGCACGGTCGAGCGGCAACCTCTCCATTCCCGTCGGCGTCAGCCTCGGCAAGACGAAGACGACGCCCGTCGAGGAAGCCACACGCGACTACCTCACGTCGCTCGGGCGTCTCAGCGGCCTGGCCGACTACTTCGCCGTCAATGTCTCCAGCCCCAACACGCCCGGCCTGCGGACCCTGCAGGACAAGGCGCCGCTTCTCGAACTGCTCCAGTCGATCACCGCACGCGAGCGCAACCTCGCGGCCGAACGCGGCGCGCGTCCCACGCCCGTCTTCGTCAAGATCGCCCCCGACCTCACCGAGGACGCCCTCGAGGACGTGCTCGAGGTGGCCCACGGCTCGGGTGTCTCCGGCCTCATCGCCACGAACACGACGCTCGCGCGTGACGGCCTCGCCCGCGCCGACCTCACCCTTGCGTCCGAGGCCGGCGGTCTCTCGGGCGCCCCGCTGACGCGTCGCGCCCGCGAGGTCGTCGGGTTCCTCGCGAGCCGCACTCAGCTGCCCATCATCGGGGTCGGCGGCATCATGTCCGCCGACGACGGTCTCGCGCTCATGGACTCCGGTGCCGACCTGCTCCAGGTCTACAGCGGCTTCATCTACAAGGGGCCGGGCCTCGTGCGTGATCTCAACGAAGCCCTGCGCACGCGAGCCCGCCGCGGCTGAACCTTCCACAGGGCCAATCGCTTCGGCACCCTCGCGCCCGGTCCGCCGGATAAGGTGCGGCTATGAGTGGCGCAACGGATCGCAGTCGGATGACGGAGTCGGGGCTCGGGCTCAAGCCCGTGTACACGGCGAACGATCTTTCGGGGTTCAACGCCGACGAACGACTCGGCAATCCGGGGGAGTACCCGTTCACCCGCGGCGTGTACCCCTCGATGTACACCGGTCGCCCCTGGACGATGCGCCAGTACGCCGGCTTCGGCACCGCCCGGGAGAGCAACCAGCGCTACCACGAGCTCGTCGCCAACGGCACCGGCGGCCTCTCCGTCGCCTTCGACCTGCCGACCCAGATGGGCTACGACTCGGACGCCGCCCTCGCGCACGGTGAGGTCGGCAAGGTCGGCGTCGCCATCGACTCGCTTGACGATATGCTCGTTCTCTTCGACGGCCTGCCGCTCGACGAGGTCTCCACCTCGATGACGATCAACGCGCCCGCCTCGAGCCTGCTGCTCATGTACCAGCTCGCCGCAGAACGTCAGGGCATCCCGGGAGCCAAGCTCACCGGAACGATCCAGAACGACGTGCTCAAGGAGTACATCGCGCGCGGCACGTACATCTACCCGCCGGCCGAATCCCTGCGCCTCATCTCGAACATCTTCGAGTACTGCCACAAGGAGATTCCGCGCTGGAACACGATCTCCATCTCGGGCTACCACATGGCCGAGGCGGGAGCGACGCCCGCGCAGGAGATCGCCTTCACCCTGGCCAACGCCAAGGAGTACGTGCGCGCCGCGCTCGCGGCCGGCCTCGACGTCGACGACTTCGCCCCGCGCCTGTCGTTCTTCTTCGTCGCCCGCACGACGCTGCTCGAGGAGGTCGCCAAGTTCCGCGCGGCCAGGCGCCTGTGGGCGCGCATCATGCGCGAGGAGTTCGGTTCGAAGAACCCGAAGTCGCAGATGCTGCGCTTCCACACCCAAACGGCAGGCGTGCAGCTCACCGCGCAGCAGCCCGAGGTCAACCTCGTGCGCGTCGCGCTGCAGGGCCTCGGCGCCGTGCTCGGCGGTACGCAGAGCCTGCACACCAACTCCTACGACGAGGCCATCGCTCTGCCCACGGCCAAGGCGGCCCGCCTCGCCCTGCGCACCCAGCAGATCCTTGCGTTCGAGACCGACGTGACGAAGACCGTCGACCCGTTCGCAGGCAGTTACGTCGTCGAGTCGATGACGAACGACCTCGAGGAGGAGGCGCTCGCGCTCATCCAGGCCGTCGAGGACAAGGGCGGCGCCGTCAAGGCCATCGAAGAGGGCTTCCAGAAGACCGAGATCGAGAAGAGCGCCTACGACGTGGCGCTGCAGATCGACCACGGCGAGCGCGTCGTCGTCGGCGTCAACCGCTACCAGCTCGACGAGGAGGAGCCCTACGAGCCCCTTCGCGTCGACCCGGCCATCGAGGCCGAGCAGTGCGAGCGGCTTGCGCAGCTGCGCAAGAACCGTGACCAGAGCGTCGTCGACGCAGCCCTCGAGCAGATGCAGAAGGCCGCGCAGGGCAACGACAACGTCCTGTGGCCCATGCGTGACGCCCACGTTGCCGGCGCCACGGGTGGTGAGGTCAGCGATGCTCTGCGCGAGGTCTGGGGCAAGTACGTCCCGCAGGATGTGTTCTGAGCCGGTGCTGATCCGCTCGTTCGACGACACGAGGAGATGGTGGCGCTGAGTCGCCCGAAACTGCCACAGGCAGGGCTCGGTCAGCGCATCGCGACCATCGCGTTGTTGCTGCTTGCCCTCATTGCCGCCATCGCGTTGCTCTCGCGTGGCTCGGATGACGGCCGATCGTCCGGGCCCGCGCCCTCGCCGTTCACAGCGCAGAGCTACGGCAGCGACACTTCCGCCTCGGGCGGGTCGGACGGCTCGAGTTCTTCACCCTCGTCGTCGCAGGCGAGGGGTGGGGAGGACGGCCTCGCCACCGTGCGTCTGTCGCAACTGCCGCGTCAGGCTCGAGAAACGGTGGCGCTCATCGACGACGGTGGGCCCTACCCCTACCGCCGTGACGGCGTCGTCTTCGGCAATCGCGAACGGATCCTTCCGCGCCAGGCGTCCGGCTGGTATCACGAGTACACGGTGAGCACCCCGGGCTCGTCCGACCGCGGGGCGCGCAGGATCGTCACGGGCAAGGACGGCACGATGTATTACACGGACGATCATTACGAGACGTTCAGGAGGGTCGTGCGATGACGACCGCAGCGGTGCGAGACCTCGTGACGGCGGGGCGTGGCGGCTGGGTGCCGCGCGGTCTCGTGGGCCCGACGGCCGACGAACTGCGAACGATCTGCGCCGACTCCGGGTGGGCGTTCGCCGAGGTGACGTTGAACGGCGTCGTCGACAAGAAGGGGCTGATGCGCACCCTCGCCCAACAGCTCGGCCTTCCCGATCACTTCGGGCACAACTGGGACGCGCTCGCGGACTGCCTCGCGGATCTGGCCCCCGAAGCGCCCGGCGTCGTCCTGCGCCTGCGCGGGTTGTGGCGCATTCCCGAGCCGCTCGTCGAGCCGCTCGTCGAGGTTCTCGACGAGCGCGTGGGCGCTGCCATCCATCGCGACGACCTCGAGGCCGGGCGGCCGATTGCGGGGGAGGGGTCGGACGACGGAGTTCCGCACGCTTCCGCGCCGCTGCTCATCGTGGCCGACCCACCTCTTCCGGTGCGTCGCTGAGCACTTATCACACGAAGGAATCCGGGCGGTGGATAACGGTTAGGTCACCACTCGTCATCCGCCCTTATTGTCCCTGTGACTCGCGGGTACGCTTGGTGGGTTGGCAGTCGTGACTGCGACGCCCGATCTGCTCGACGGCCCTCGCGCCGCTTAACCCAAGGAGTGCCCCGTGAAGCGGGTTGTTTCCATCGCTGCCGCCGTCGCTATGACGGCCGGCCTCGCCGCCTGTGGTTCGAACGACAAGTCCGCCGGCGGTTCCGGCAACGGTTCCTCGGGTTCCGAGTTCAAGGCCGCCATCGCCTTCGACGTGGGCGGTCGTGGTGACCACTCCTTCAACGACGCCTCGTACGCGGGTATGGAAGCGGCGAAGAAGAAGATCCCGAACCTCAAGATCACGACCGCCGAGGCCGGCGAGGGTGAGAACGACCAGGCTCGCGAGAACCGTCTCAGCCAGCTCGCTGCGTCGGGCAACAAGGCGATCGTCGCGGTCGGCTTCGTCTACGCCAAGTCCATCGGCACCGTCGCCAAGAAGTACCCGAACGTGAAGTTCGCCATCATCGACGACGCGTCGCCCGACTCCAAGGGCACGAACGTCGAGCAGATCACCTTCAAGGAGCACGAGGCGTCCTACCTCGCCGGCGTCGCCGCCGCGAAGATGAGCAAGACGGGCCACATCGGCTTCGTCGGTGGCGTCAACGTTCCGCTGATCCAGAAGTTCGAAGCCGGTTACTTCGCGGGCGCCAAGCACGCCAACCCGAAGATCAAGATCGACAAGACGTACCTCACGCCGGCCGGTGACTTCAGCGGCTTCGCTGCTCCGGACAAGGGCAAGGCCTCGGCCAACTCGATGTTCCAGAAGGGCGCCGACGTCGTCTACGCCGCTGCCGGCAAGTCGGGTGACGGCGTCATCCAGGCCGCGCACTCCGCGGGCAAGTGGGCCATCGGTGTCGACTCCGACCAGGCCCTGACGGCCGACAAGTCCGTCGCCGGCTCGGTGCTCACCTCCGCCATGAAGAACTGCTCCGGCACGGTCGAGGACTTCGTCAACTCCGTCAAGGACGACAAGTTCTCCGGCGGCAACAAGGAGTTCGGCCTCAAGGAGGACGGCGTCTCGCTGGCCACGACGGGCAACCACCTGTCGGCCGAGGCGAAGAAGGCTGTCGACGACGCCAAGAAGGAGATCGTCGACGGCAAGGTCAAGGTTTCCCCGACCCCGTCCAAGTAGTTCCACACCGGCTCAAGGTCCGGCATGCGGGTATCCTGCGTGCCGGACCTTGACGGTTTGACCAGGAGTGTGCGTCATCGACACCACCGACACCCCCGAAGCGCCCACCGGCGTGAGCGGCATCGCCGTCGCCGATGTGACGGCGCCCCCGAGCGGGGCCCTCGCCGTCGACCTCGACGGCATCACGAAGCGATTCCCCGGCGTCGTCGCCAACAAGGACCTGCACCTGCAGGTCGAGCGCGGCACGATCCACGCCATCGTCGGCGAGAACGGTGCCGGTAAGTCGACGCTCATGAAGATCCTTTACGGCGTGCAGAAGCCGGACGAAGGCACGATCCGCATCAACGGCGACGAGGTCTCCTTCTCCTCGCCGAAGGACGCCATCAAGGCCGGCGTCGGCATGGTGTTCCAGCACTTCATGCTGGCCGACAACCTCACGGTGCTCGAGAACGTCGTCCTCGGCGCCGAGAAGCTGCACGGCATCGGCTCCAAGGCCCGTGACGAGATCAAGCGCATCTCCGACGCCTACGGCCTCGGCGTGCGCCCCGAGATGATGGTCGCCGACCTCGGCGTCGGCGCCCGCCAGCGCGTGGAGATCCTCAAGGTTCTCTACCGCGGCGCCAAGATCCTCATCCTCGACGAGCCCACGGCCGTGCTCGTGCCGCAGGAGGTCGACGAACTCTTCGGCAACCTCAAGGAGATGAAGTCCGAGGGCCTCACCGTCCTGTTCATCTCGCACAAGCTCGACGAGGTGCGCGGCGTCGCCGACGACATCACCGTCATCCGCCGCGGTACGACGATCGACCGCGTCAAGAGCTCGTCGGTGACGAGCAAACAGCTCGCCGAGCTCATGGTCGGTTCGCAGCTGCCGACGCCCGAGACGCAGGAGTCGACGGTCACCGACCGCGTCGTCATGCAGATCACCGACGTCACGCTCGCCGATCCGGCCGGTGGCCCCGCGCTGCTGTCCGACCTCGACCTCACGATCCACGCCGGTGAGGTGCTCGGTATTGCAGGTGTCGAGGGCAACGGCCAGGCCGAGCTCGTCGAGACGATCCTCGGCATGCGCCGCGCGGACGCCGGCACCGTCGTCGTCGAGAACGACGACATCACTGCGTGGCCCACGCGTCGCATCCGTGAGAACGGCATCGGCTACATCCCCGAGGACCGTCACCGCCACGCCCTGCTTCTCGGCGCGCCGCTGTGGGAGAACCGCATGCTCGGCCACCAGCGTCAGGAGCCGGCGAGCAAGGGCTGGCGTCTCACGCCCAAGGCCGCGAAGGACGACACGCAGCGCATCGTCGAGGCCTACGACGTGCGTACGCCGAGCATCAACGTCACCGCCGGTTCGCTCTCGGGTGGTAACCAGCAGAAGCTCATCTTCGGCCGCGAGATGTCGCACGCCCCGCGCGTGCTCGTCGCCGCCCACCCCACCCGTGGTGTCGACGTCGGCGCCCAGTCGGCGATCTGGGACCACATCAAGGACGCCCGCCGCGAGGGTCTCGCCGTGCTCCTCATCTCCGCGGACCTCGACGAGCTCATCGGTCTGTCCGACACGATCCGCGTCATCCTGCGCGGCAAGCTCTCGGGTGAGTTCGACCCGAAGACCGTCACCGCCGAGCAGCTCGGTGCCGCCATGACGGGCGCCAACACGCCCGAGAACGCCACCACCGTCGATGCGCAGGAGGAAGCTGCACGATGAACTCCACGCTCCGAAGGATCGGCGTGGCTGTCGCTGCGCCGTTGCTCGCCATCGCGATCGCGGTCGTTCTGACCTCGATCGTCCTGCTCGCCCTCGGCAACGCCGTCGGGCCGGTCTGGCAGGTCTTCCTGTCGACGCCGATGCAGGGCGTCGCCGAGGCCATCGTCAACGACGCCGCCGTCCTCTACCTCTCCGGTATCGCCGTGGCCATCGGCTTCCGGATGAACCTGTTCAACATCGGCGTCGACGGCCAGTACCGCGTCGCTGCCTTCGCGGCCGCGCTCTTCGCCGGTCAGGGCTGGCTGCCCGGCTTCCTCAACGTCATCGGTGCCCTCGTGCTCGCGATGCTCGTCGGTGCCGCCTGGGCCGGCATCATCGCGGTGCTCAAGGTGACGCGCGGCGTCTCCGAGGTCATCAGCTCGATCATGCTCAACTCGATCGCCACCGGCGTCGTCTCCTGGCTGCTGTTCAAGGTCGCCGACAAGCAGGAGGGCTCGAACGCGACGAACACGAAGAACATCCCGGAGAGCTCGCACGTTCCGGCGCTCGCGCAGACCGCCACGGGCCAGATCTTCGGTCTGACGATCCTGGCCGTGCTCGTCGGCATCGCCTACTGGTACGTCATCAACCACACGCGCTTCGGCTTCGACCTGCGCGCGACGGGCTCGTCCGAGTCGGCCGCCGTCGCCTCCGGTGTGAGCGTCAAGAAGATGACGATCACCGCGATGCTGCTCTCGGGCGCCGTTGCGGGCCTCGTGGGTATGCCGCAGCTGTTCGGTCAGGACTTCAACTACGGCTCCAACAGCCAGACGGGCCTCGGCTTCGCCGGCATCGCCGTCGCGCTCATCGGCCGTAACCACCCGATCGGCATCGGCTTCGGCGCGCTGCTGTGGGCCTACCTCAACGGTCAGTCGAACGCACTGCAGATCAACGCGGGCGTCAACGCCTCGCTCGTCAACATCATCCAGGGCGTCATGGTGCTCGCCGTCGTCATCGCGTACGAACTCGTGCGTCGTTGGGACAAGCGCATCGAGGCTCGACGTGTCGCCGCCGAACTCGCCGCAGGCAAGACCGCAGGAGCCACCGCATGAGCACCGTCGCTGCTACCGCAACCCAGCCGAAGCGGACGCTCGGGCTGCCGCGCAAGGCGCTCCTTCCGCTCGCGCTCGTCGCCGTCGTTCTCGGCCTGTCGATCCTTCGCGTCGCCACCGGCGTCAACGACATCGACTCCTCGAACGCCATCTCTGCGGCCCTCGTGGCCGCTGTGCCGCTGGCCCTCGCCGGTCTCGGTGGTCTGTGGTCCGAGCGGGCCGGTGTGGTCAACATCGGTCTCGAGGGCATGATGATCATGGGCTCGTGGAGCGCTGCCTTCGCGGCCTACCACTACGGCCCGTGGGCCGGCGTGCTCGGCGGCATCCTCGGCGGCATGCTCTTCGGCCTGCTCCACGCCATCGCCACCGTGTTCTTCGGCGTCGACCACATCGTCTCCGGTGTGGCCATCAACCTGCTCGGTGCGGGCCTGACGAAGTTCCTCGCCGAGCGCTTCTTCTCCGAACTGCCCGGCGGTGGCCCCACCCAGAGCCCGAGCCTGCCCGACGTCGCGAGCGTCACCCTTCCCGGGTCGAGCGCTCTCGTCGACATCGAGAAGAACCACTGGTTCCTCGTCTCCGATGTCGCCGGCATCCTCGCCGGTCTGACGAAGGACGTCTCGCTGCTCACGCTGCTCGCCATCGGCCTCGTCATCGGCACGATCTTCGTCCTGTGGAAGACCTCGTTCGGTCTGCGTCTGCGCAGCTGTGGTGAGGCGCCGCAGGCGGCCGAGACCCTCGGCGTCAACGTGTACCTCTACAAGACGATCGCCGTCGTCGTCTCCGGTGGTCTCGCCGGTCTCGGTGGTGGCTTCCTCGCGATGGTCGCCTCCGACGGGTTCCAGCAGGGCCAGACGGGTGGCCGCGGCTACATCGGTCTTGCCGCGATGATTTTCGGTAACTGGATGCCGATCGGTACCGCCCTCGGCGCACTGCTCTTCGGTTACACCCAGGCGCTCCAGCTGCGCGGTGGCGACCAGGTGCACGCGCTGCTGCTCCTCGTGGGTGCGGGCGTCCTCGTCGGTGCCGTGTGGATGGCGGTCAAGAAGCGCGTGCTCCACGCCGTCATCCTCGCCGTCGCCGGTGTGCTCGTGCTCATGTGGTACTTCGGATCGAACACGATCGATCCGAACCTCACGGCCACAGCGCCGTACGTCGTCACACTCCTCGTCATGGCGTTCGCCAGCCAACACCTGCGGATGCCGGCTGCTGACGGCGCCATCTACCGCAAGGGCGAAGCAGGGTGAGCGACAACGCTTCCGCGACGGCCTCGACCGGGCAGAGCCCCCGTCCCTCGGTGGACTGGGAGCTCCTGCGCGGCGAGGCCGTCGCCGTCTGCGCGAGGGCTTACGTGCCGTACTCCCGGTTCCCGGTCGGCGTGGCCGCGCTCACGACGCGCGGGCGCATCCTCACCGGCTGCAACGTCGAGAACGCCGCCTACGGCGTCGTCCTGTGCGCCGAGTGCGGGCTCGTCTCGTCGCTCTACGGCACGGGCGAGTCCCGCGGTGACGGCCCGGTGCTCGACCACGAAGCGGAGCGCGAACTGCTCGTCGCCCTCTCGTGCGTCGACGGCAACGGCACGCCCATCACGCCGTGCGGCCGATGCCGTCAGCTGCTCTTCGAGCACGCGAGCCCCGACATGCTCATCGAGATGGACGGTGGGCCGCCGCTGCCGCTCACCGACCTCCTTCCCCACGCGTTCGGCGCCCCCAACCTGGGTGCCGTCGCCACCGCAGCAGCGACCCTGAAAGGTGATTCATGACCCCCGCGAACTCCACGCACGAAGCGTTCGACGCCGTCGACCTCATCCGCACCAAGCGTGACTCCGGAACCCTCTCGAACGACGAGATCGACTGGATGATCGACGCCTACACGCGTGGTGCGGTCGCCGACGAGCAGATGGCCGCCATGGCGATGGCGATCCTGCTCAACGGCATGTCGCGCGAGGAGATCGCCCGCTGGACGAAGGCGATGATCGCCTCCGGTGAGCGCATGGACTTCTCGTCGCTGCCCGTGCCGACGGCCGACAAGCACTCCACCGGCGGCGTCGGTGACAAGATCACGTTGCCGCTGGCGCCGCTCGTCGCGGTCTTCGACGTCGCCGTCCCGCAGCTCTCGGGCCGCGGCCTCGGCCACACCGGCGGCACGCTCGACAAGATGGAGTCCATCGCCGGGTGGCGGGCCTCCCTGACGAACGCCGAGATGATGCGTCAGCTCGAGCGCGTCGGCGCCGTCGTCTGCGCAGCCGGTGACGGCCTCGCGCCGGCCGACAAGAAGCTCTACGCGCTGCGCGACGTCACCGGCACGGTGGAGGCGATCCCGCTCATCGCCAGCTCGATCATGAGCAAGAAGATCGCCGAGGGCACAGGTGCGCTCGTGCTCGACGTCAAGGTCGGCTCCGGTGCCTTCATGAAGAACGAGGAGAACGCGCGCGAGCTTGCGCGCACCATGGTGGGCCTCGGCACGGACGCGGGCGTCAACACCGTCGCGCTGCTCACCGACATGTCGACGCCGCTCGGCCTCACCGCAGGCAACGCCCTGGAGGTGCGCGAGTCGGTCGAGGTGCTCGCCGGTGGCGGCCCCAAGGATGTCGTCGACCTCACCGTGGCGCTCGCTGTCGAGATGCTCGCGGCGGCCGGTCGCCCACAGGACGAGGACGCGGTGCGCAAGGCGCTCACCGACGGCCGGGCCATGACGAAGTGGCGCGCGATGCTCGGCGCTCAGGGCGGTGACCCCGAGGCGACGCTGCCCACCGCGAAGGAAACGCACGTCATCACCGCGCCGTCGTCCGGTGTGCTGACGAAGCTCGACGCCCTCGCCGTCGGCATCAGCGCGTGGCGCCTCGGCGCCGGGCGTGCGCGCAAGGAGGACCCGGTGCAGGCGGGCGCCGGTATCGAGATGCACGCGAAGCCGGGCGACCACGTCACGGCGGGCCAGCCGCTGCTCACGCTCCACACCGACACTCCGGAGCGCTTCGACCGCGCCGTCGCTGCGCTCGAGGGCGGCTACGAGATCTCGGCGAACAGCGGTGACTTCACGCCGCGCGACATCGTGCTGGAGCGCATCAGCTGACGATGCTCGCCGGCTACGTTGGTTGCGGTTGGTGACGGTGCACCGTCACCAACCGCAGTAAACGCAGCCACTCAGGGGGACGCCGCTTCGCCCGTCTCCACGGTGGCGTCGCGTGGCAAGTGGGACCGCCGCGGAGCACTAGGCTGACCGCATGCCTGAACTCCTCACCACGCCGGTGCGCATTCCCGTACCCGGCGGCAAGATCATCGACGAACACGTGGGCGTCGCGTCCACCGGCGAGCGCGCGGTCTCCGTGGCCCACATGAAGGCGCCTGCCGGGTGGGACGAGCCGGCGCAGACGCCCCAGTTCGACGAGGTGACGCTCGTGCTCGCTGGTCAGGTGCGCGTCGAGCACGACGGCGGCACGCTCGAGGTCGAGGCCGGCCAGAGCGTCGTCACCCGCGCGGGGGAGCGCGTGCGCTACACGGTCGGCCCCGACGGTGCCGAGTACGTTGCCGTCTGCCTGCCGGCGTTCACGCCCGAAACGGTTGGCCGCGAGGACGAAGGAACGAACGCATGAGCGACGAGACCACGACGAGCACCCTGAGCGAGGACGTCATCGCGCGGCTGCCGAAGGTCGTTCTCCACGACCACCTCGACGGCGGCGTGCGCCCGGCCACGGTGCTCGAACTCGCCCGTGAGACCGATTACGACGCCCTGCCGGCCGACGACGAGGCCTCGCTCGCCGCGTGGTTCCGTGACAGCGCAGACTCCGGTTCGCTCGAGCGGTACCTTGAGACGTTCGCGCACACCGTCGGCGTCATGCAGACGCGCGAGGCCATCGAACGCGTGGCCCGCGAGTGCGCCCTCGACCACGCGAACGACGGCGTCGTCTACGCCGAGGTGCGCTTCGCGCCCGAACTGCACATCGAGCAGGGACTCGGTCTCGACGAGGTCGTCGACGCCGTGCTGGCCGGCTTCGAGGCCGGCGCCCGCGAGGCCGAGCGCCGGGGGCGCCCGATCGTCGTGCGCGCCCTGCTCACCGCGATGCGTCACGCGGCCAAGAGCGTCGAGATTGCCGAACTGGCCGTCGCCTACCGCGACAAGGGCGTCGTCGGCTTCGACATCGCCGGCGCCGAAGCCGGCTTCCCTCCCACACGCCACCTCGACGCGTTCGAGTACCTGCGCCGCGAGAACGCCCACTTTACGATTCACGCCGGTGAGGCGTTCGGTCTGCCGAGCATCTGGGAGGCCATTCAGTACTGCGGCGCCGAGCGGCTCGGCCACGGCGTGCGCATCACCGACGACATCACCGTCGACGGCGTGGAGTACGGCGAACTCGACGAACCGGCGCGTGCCGCGCTCCCGGCCCGCGTGCGCGCGGGGGAGGCCGATGTTCGCCTCGGCCGCCTCGCCGCGTTCGTGCGTGACCGCCGCATCGCGCTGGAGGTCTGCCCACTGTCGAACCTCCAGACGGGCGCTGCTTTCTCGTTGCGTTCGCACCCGATCTCTCTGCTGCTCGCCCTGGGCTTCCGCGTCGCACTGAGCACCGACAACCGCCTCATGAGCGACACGTCGATGACGAAGGAGATGACGGGCCTCGTCCGCGAGGCGGGCTGGACGCTGGCCGACCTCGAGAAGGTCACCGTCAACGCGATGAAGTCCGCGTTTGTGGGCTTCGACGAGCGACTCGACATCATCATGACCGTGATCAAGCCGGCCTACGCCGTGGCACGCGGCCAGGGCTGACGAACGCACGAACACGACGGCCCGTTTCCCCTCAAGGGGAAGCGGGCCGTCGTTCGCGTTTCGGACGGGTCAGCGTCCGAGGACGGAGCGCCTGATGCGCGCGTCGCGTTCGATGCGGCGGGCGTCGGCGTCGCGACGCAGGACGCTGATGGCGACGAGAACGGCGAAGGGGTCGTGGCCCGGCGGGGGAGGCGGCGTCACATGCGGGAGGACCTCGCGCAGCGTCTGCGTCACAACGGCGTTGAACGCCGGGGTACGCATGACGTGCTGTTGGCGCACGAGGAGGGCCATCCGTGCCGCGAGGTCCTGCGGTAGCGGGCTGACGACGGCGGGGGAGTCAGCCCACGCCGCGAGTTGCCTCGGCATCTGGGCGGGCGGCGGTAGCGTGAGTCCTCGGGTTTCACGCACGACGTAGGTACCGGCCGCGAGGTCGCCGAGTCGCCTCGCGCGGCTCGTCAGCGTGGCCGTGACGAGAGCGACCATGCCTGCGGTGCCGATGATCTCGACGAAGCCCACGAAGCTGCGGACGAGAGCGTGACGGAACGAGATGGCGCCGCCGTCGGTGCGCACGACCCGCATGCCGAGAATGAGTTTTCCGAGGCTCCGCCCGAGCGTGAGGGTCTCGACCACCGTCGGCAGGAGCACGAAGGACGTCACGAGGACGACGATGCTCCACCCTGCTCGGACCGCATCCGAGGCGGTGCCGGCCAGCTTCAGCGCGGCCCAGTTGAGGCAGAAGAAGGTCACCGCCCACACGATGAGGTCGATGATCACGCCGAGAATGCGCATGCCGACGCCGGCCGGGGGCAGGTCGAGAGCGACCGCCTCACCGGTGATCTGCGCCGGGCCGGTGAGATCCCGCAGCGGGCGCAGTTCCCGATCGTCGACGTGTGCCACGCGAACAGGTTACTGGCCGCAGCCGGTGCGTAGAGTACGAGCGTGGATGTGGAAGCCGTTGTCGCAGCGCACCGCGAGGAGTGGGCCCGTCTCGACGAACTCGGGCGCAAACGGCGCCTGACTGGCACCGAGGCCGAGGAGATGCTCGACCTCTACCAGCGCGCGGCGTCACACCTCTCGCTCGTGCAGTCCACGTCGGCCGATCCCGTTCTCACGCAGTACCTCTCGACGATCATCGCCCGTGCCCGGGTGAAGTCCTCGCGCGACTTCCGGGCCGATCCGGGAGCATTCGCCCGCTTCTTCCTCGAGACGTTTCCGGCCATCTGCTACCGCGCCTGGCGCTGGTGGGCCGGCGTCGGCGTCGCCTTCGTCGTGCTGACGGCGCTCGTGGCCTGGTGGACGGCAACGCACCCCGCGTTCGTCTCGAGCGTCCTCAGCCCGGAGGAGATCTCGCAGCTGACGCGGCACGACTTCGAGGACTACTACTCCTCCTACGCGGCCCAAGACTTCGCGTTCCGGGTCTGGACGAACAACGCCTGGGTCGCGGCCCTGTGCATCACCCTCGGCGCCCTCGGTTTTCCCATTCCGCTCCTGCTGTGGTCGAACATCGTCAACACGGGCGTCTCCGCTGGCCTCATGGCCTCCGACGACCGGCTCTCGCTGTTCTTCGGCCTCATCCTGCCCCACGGCATGCTCGAACTGACGTCGATCTTCGTCGCCGCCGGCATCGGTCTGCGCGGCTTCTGGTCGTGGATCGAACCGGGCCCCCGCTCGCGCGCCGACGCGTTCGCGGCGGAGATGCGCACGGCGTTCACTGCGGCGATGGGCCTCGTCGCCGTTCTGGCGCTGTGCGGCTTCATCGAGGCCTTCGTCACGCCGTCCGGGCTGCCCACGCCGGTGCGCCTGCTCATCGGCTTCACGGCGTGGTGTTCTTTCATCGCGTACGTCGTCATCCTCGGCCGCCGCGCGGTGGCGGCCGGTGTGACGGGTGACGTCGACGCCCGCCTGCGGGAGGACGAACTCGTCGCCGGCTGACCGGCGCTACAGGCGGCCCTCGCGCTTGAGGACGAGGTAGTGGTCGGCCAAGGCCGGCGCGAGGCGCTCGGGTGGTTCGTGCAGTACCGAGATGCCGTGACGTTCCAACGCCGCGCGCATCGTCGTCGTGCGGTGCCGGAGTCGTTCGGCGGCCGCGGCTCCGTAGACGTCGCGCACGTTGTCGCGCTTCGCCGCGATGGCGCCCACCTCCGGATCGGCCACGGAGGCGATGACGACCCGGGTCTCGCGGGCCAGCGCCGGAAGCAGCGGAACGAGGGATTCCTCGATGGCGGCGGGTTCGAACGGCGTGACGATGACGAGCAACGAGCCGCGGCGCGCGTCGGCGGTGGCTTTCTGCACGAGGCGTGACCAGTCGGGTTCGACGAGGCGTGACTCGAGCGGAGCCATGGCGAGCATCATGCGCCGCACCGCCTCATTGCGACCGCTCGTCGGCGGGACGTGCGCGAGAACAGCACGGTCGCCTGCCGTCCATTCGACGTTATCGCCGGCGTGACCGGCCAGAGCGGCCAGGAGGAGGCAGGCCTCCATGCCGGCGTCGAGGCGTGTGGTGTCGGCGAGGCGCCCTGCGCTGAGGCGTCCGGTGTCGAGCAGGATCGAGACGCGGCGATCGCGTTCGGGCCGCCACGTCCGGACGACGGGAGCGCGGCGTCGTGCCGTGGCCCTCCAGTCGATGCTGCGCACGTCGTCGCCGCGAACGTAGTCGCGCAGCGAGTCGAACTCGCTGCCGCTGCCGGGAGCGCGCACCAGCGAGCGTCCCTCGATCTCGCGAAGCTGCATGAGACGACTCGGCAGGTGGGCGCGTGAACCGAAGGCGGGCAGAACGCGCACCAGGCCCGGTTCGTCGAGGCGCGTCTGGCGACCGGCCAACCGGAGCGGACCGGCCGAGCGCACCGTGATGGCGTCGTTCGGGCGCATTCCGCGCCGCGTGGGGAGCAGGTGAACGACGTGGTCGACGCTCGCGCCGGGGGCGAGGTTCAACACGCCACGGTCGTCCTGGGCGCCGGCTCCGGGCGACCAGACGTCACGAACGGCGCCCCGGAACGTACGCGACGTGGGGTTGGTCACGACGAGGTGCGAGACGGTTTCCTCGCCGAGACGAACGCCGTCGGGCTGGCGGCGCTCGAACTGCAACGACGAGGGCCGCGGCGCCAGGAGGACGTCGAGGCCGACGACGAGCGCCACGACGACGAACCACACGAGGACGAGTTGCGTCGAGGGCACGACGAACACGACGAGGCAGGCCGCGGCCATCGCGGCGACTGCGGGCCATCTCAAGTACACGGCTACCTCCTCATGAGGGTCGTTGTGGTCAGTGGGACGTCGGGGTGTCAGGGCTTGCCGGGCGTCAGCGCGGGACGGCCACCGACCTCACGGCCTGGTCGAGCACCTGCGCGGCGTCGAGGCCGTCCATCTCGGCCTCGGAGCGCAGCACGATGCGGTGGGCGAGCGTCACCTGCGCGAGGCTGCGCACGTCGTCCGGGGTGACGAAGTCGCGGCCGCTCAGCCACGCCCAGGCCCGCGAGACGGCCATGAGGGCGGTGGAACCGCGTGGGCTCACGCCGAGCTGGACTGCGGCAGAGCCGCGCGTGGCCCGGGCCAGGTCGACGATGTACGCAGCCACGTCGGAGTCGACGCGGACCGACTCGACGGCGCGCGACGCGGCTTCGAGGTGAGCGGGGGTTGCCACGGCACGCAGATCGGCCGACTGCATGCGCCGCGGGTCGAAGCCCTGTGCATGACGGCGGACGATCTCGATCTCGGCGTCGCGCTCCGGCACGGGCAGCGTGATGCGCATGAGGAAGCGGTCGAGCTGGGCCTCGGGCAGCGTGTAGGTGCCCTCGAACTCGACGGGGTTCTGGGTTGCCGCGACGAGGAACGGCGTCGGCAGAGCGTACGTCCGCCCGTCGACCGAGACCTGACGCTCCGCCATCGCCTCGAGCAGCGCGGCCTGCGTCTTGGGAGGCGTGCGGTTGATCTCGTCGGCGAGCAGGAGGTTGGTGAAGACCGGGCCCTCGCGGAACTCGAAGGCCGACGTCCCCGCGTCGTAGAGCATCGAGCCGGTGATGTCGCCCGGCATGAGGTCGGGCGTGAACTGCACACGCTTGGAGTCGACCGACAGCGCCTCGGCGAGCGAACGCACGAGGAGCGTTTTCGCGACACCGGGCACGCCCTCGAGCAGTACGTGCCCCCGCGCCAGGAGCGCCACGAGCAGCGCCGACACCGCGGCGTCCTGCCCGACGACGGCCTTGGCCACCTCACGGCGCACCTCGTCGAGCGCGGCCCGGGCCTCCTGCGCCGACGGGAGGTCGGACGACGGGCTCGTCGAGCGCTGACTCTGATCGTCGTGCGAACGCGGCAGCACGTGACGGGCCTCGTCGTGGCTGGGACGGGGTGCTTCGCTCATCGCAGGATCTCCTTCTCGAGGCGGTCGAGTTCTCGGGCGAGCTCGACGAGGGCCTTGTCGTTCTCGGGCGGCGGCCCGGTGAGCCGCTCCGCCAGGTCGTGAGGGACGTTCGGGGTCTTTGCGCCGTCGTCGCCCTCCGTGGTGGTGCCTCCGCGAGCTCGCAGGGCGTCCGCGACGAGGTCGGGGGAGCGACGTCCCTGCGACAGACCGAGGCCGGCTCCGACGCGGGAGGCGGTGCCGTCGCGTAGGGCGCTCGCGGCCGAATCCCGTGCTGACGAGCGGCGGTAGAGGGAGGCAAGGGCCCGTGTCGATTCGACGGCCTTGACCGTCACCGGCATGGTCTCGAGCGCGAGTAGGCCGAAGCGTCGCCCGCGCAGGACGACGAGGAAGAGCACCGACAGCCCGATCGCCCACGTGAGCGGCGTCTTCCAGGCGGGCCAGTCGAGGCCGGTCTGCTCGCCGGTTGCACCGTTCCACGTCGAGATCCACACCATGCGCCGGCGCTCACCGAGGCTGGTCAGAGCCTGGCGGGCGTTGTCGCCGTCGTCGACGGACGCGTTCGTCAGCAGCGTGGGGTCGTTGAGGGCGACGATCTTCT
Source organism: Dermacoccus sp. PAMC28757 (assembly GCF_014302635.1). NCBI lineage: Bacteria > Bacillati > Actinomycetota > Actinomycetes > Micrococcales > Dermacoccaceae > Dermacoccus > Dermacoccus sp. PAMC28757. The sequence continues at coordinate 1,588,337 of NZ_CP060292.1, forward strand.
TGCCGTCCCCGGCCGAGGCGGCGTAGACGGGCCCGTTCTCCGACTCGTCGGCCTCCTGGTCGAACAGCGACTCCCGCAGGCTGTCGCTGGGGTCGACGACGACGAGGGTGCCGGCCGTGCGGGCCGACGCGAGGAAGTCCTGCCGCTCGTCGTGCGGAATGAGGAACTCGTCGGTCAGCAAGACCGTCGTCTCGTCGCCGGTGTTGCCACGACGCAGCTCGTCGAGGTTCCCGGCTCGGTCGACGGCAACCCCGTGCTGCTCCAGGACGCGCGCAACGGCCTGAGCTCCGTGAGGCGAGGGGTTGTCCGGGTCGAGCGGGGTGTTCGTGTGCGGGCGCGCCGTCATGACGAGCAGGACGAGGAGAAGGACGCTCAGCGTGAGCACACCAACGATCAACCCGTTGGGCCGGCGCTTCATCGCGCGGCTCCGCTCGGACTGGGGGCTTCGCGTACGAGAGCCTCGAGAGCGAGGACGTCGTCGACCTGCGCGGTCGTCGGCGTGTGGTGGCCGTAGCGCACCGACTCGAATGCGTGGCTTGCCTCGGGCACCCCGAACGACGGCTCCTGAACGTCCCGACGGCGCAGCGCGTCGCGCAGGACGTGCGTGACGTCCCCGACCGTCGTCGCGTCGTCGAGAAGGAGCATGCCGCCGTCCTCGGCCCGCACGACGAGCGCACGGTAGGCAGCGAGCAGCGCCGCAGCGTCGTCACGCCCGCGCAGTTCGCGGGCCCGGGCGAGGTAGTCACCTGCCTCGAGGCGGGCCGCGTCGAAGACGGTGGCCGAACGCTTGTGCCTCGCGTCCTTCTCGACGCGCGCACTGGGGCGATGCCGACGCCACGACACGACGAAGAGCGTGACGAGGACGGCGAGGAGGACGACGGCGATCAGCCACGCGGGGATCGAGACACCACCGACATCGACGCCGCCTCCGAAGTGCTCGGACAGCCATTTCATGATGCGTTCGATGAGCGACGGGTTGTCCTGATACTCCGGCTTCGCCAACTCCTCGGACAGCCAGCGGCGCGCCGTCGGGCTGTCAGGGGTGAGGGGAGGCGAGTCGGCCATCGTGCACGTCCGCGCGAAAGGTCAGCGGTAGTCGATCGGACCCGTACCGGGAGCGCCGTACGGCGCCTGGCCGAATCCACCCGGGGCGCCGGCTCCCGGCAAGGGGAAGTCGAGCGCCCCGTCGGTGAGCTTCACCTTGGCGGCCATGGCGTTCGACGGCAGCTGCATCAGCTGGTTCGCCAGGCCTTCGTCACGCATGCGCGCGTCGACGTACAGGGCTCCCGTGACGTTCGTCGTGAACGGGTAGATGAGGGCATAGGACAGAAGGGTGAAGACGACGGCGAGCACACCAGCCGCGATCGCGGCGCCGACGCTCGTATCGGACACCTCCCCTCCGTTGGAGGCACCCGCGAGGCTCACGCCGAGGAAGATGAGCATGATCAGGGACACAATGAACTGCACCACCCAACTGATCGCCGAGACGATGAGCTGCGCGAGGATGGTGATGCCGAGAGTGCGCCAGAAGCGGCCCTTCGTCAGCTGCCACGACCGCCGCAGTGCCGTGGTGGGGCCGGCCTTCTCCATGACCACGATGTGCCCGGCGAAGCAGAGGCGAATGCCCACCCACACCACGGCGCAGATGGTTGCGATGCCGAGGAGGACGGCCAGGAAGATGGGGCCGCCGTTGTCCTGCGACGCAGCGAGGACGATCGCCAGGATCAGGGGCACCATGACGGCCACCATGATGAGAGCCATGAGCAAGCCCACGCCGAGCATCGACCACATGCGCCGCACTCCCACACGCAGCGATGCGCTGACGGTGGCGCGGCGGCCCATGACGGCCTGGGCGAACACGTGGACGAGACCGGCGGCTGACGCCATGGCGGCGAGCCCGGCGATCGGCGCAGCGAGACCGATGACGACCAGCGCGGCCGTGTCCGGAGTGCCGTCGGCGCTCGAGCTGTTCATTGCTCCCGTGATGATGAAAGCAGCCGAGAGGATGGCCGCGAGGAGCGCACCGACGATCACTGTGCCGACGGAACCGCCGGGGTTGCCGCGAATGGTCTGGAAGGCGGCGTCGAAGATGTCGCCGACGTTCTGAGGACGCAGCGACATGACGCCAGGCTTGGCCGCCTGCGGGACGAAGGCGGGGCCGGGGGGAACGAAGCCGCCCTGGCCGGGCCCGTACCCGGGCTGACCGTAGGGATTCTGAGGCGCGCCGTAACCACTCTGGTTATAACCGCCTTGGCCGTAGGCGCCCTGCCCGTAAGGCTGCTGCTGGGGCGCCCCCTGCCAACCAGGGTTCGCCGGGCCGTTCTGCCCGCCCCACGGTGTGTGGTTGTCCTGGCTGCCGTACTGGCCCGCGCCTCCGCCCGGCACCTGCCCGTCGTACGGGCCGGGTGGCGGCTGCTGACCCCAGTTGCTCACGGTGATGTTCCTCCCAGTTGATCGTGCGCGATCACCCTATCCGCCTGGACGGACACCGGCGGGCAACGGAGTTCAGCCGTTTTGGAGCGCGGACGCCCGTCGCAACGCCTGACGGAACGAGACGGGTTCGGCACCCAGGTTCATGTGAGCGGCGACGATGGAGGGCTCGTCACGGCACAGCCGCCATCCACGGCGCACGAGGACGCCCGGCGGCTTGCGTCGTTCGGAAAGGTCACGAGCGAAACGTCGAGCCGCCGTCACGTAGCGGTTACGACGCAGGCACCAGGCCTGTTCGAGGAGCCCGCGCTCACGCAGGCCGGCGATGACGTGCGGGGCGAAGATGCCCTCGGCGACGACGAAACGCGCACCGTCGAGGTGCACGGGGTGGGTGCCCTCGGCGCGGCTGTGCGAGATCGAGTACGTCGGTGCGTTCACGGTGCCCTCGCGGCACAACGTGTCGAGCGCTACGGCAGCAGCCTCTTCGTTCCACGTGCCCGGGTGGTCCCAGTCGATCTCGCCGTTCGCGAAGCGGGGTAGGTCGGGAGCGTCGTGGTCCTTGTAGAAGTCGTCGAGGTTGACGAAGGCCCACCCGTGAGTGGCCGCCAGGTGCCGGGCCAAGCGCGACTTGCCGCTGCCCGAAGGCCCCGACACGACGACGACGCGGGCGGGGGGAGAGGACGATCGAGCCTGCGTCACAGCGCCGTGAGAGCTTCCATCGCCGCACGCGTGGCCGCCAGGCGTTCGGCAGCCTGAGTGCGGGCGCCGGCGAGGTCGTCGCCGTCGACGTGAACGATGGCCTCCAGGTAGACCTTGACCTTGGGTTCGGTGCCGCTGGGGCGCACGATGACGCGGGTGCCGTCGGCCAGGAGGTAGCGCAGACCGTCCGTGGGCGGCAGGCCTCCGTCGCCCTTCGCGAGGTCGTGGAAGGCCGCGACGACGTTGTCGATCTGCGTTGCGGGCTGCTCGCGCAGGCGCCCCATGAGCGCGGGCATGAGGGCGAGGTCGCTCACGCGGATGCTGAACGAGTCGCTCGCGTGCACGCCGTGCTCGCGAGCCAGGTCGTCGAGCAGGTCGACGAGGGTGCGGCCGTCAGCCTTGAGCCCGGCGGCGAGCTCCGCGACCGCGAGGGCCGCGCTGATGCCGTCCTTGTCGCGGGCCACCGCCGGAGCGGTGCAGTAGCCGAGCGCCTCCTCGTAGCCGTAGGCGATGTCGCGAACGCGTGCGATCCACTTGAAGCCCGTGAGGGTCTCCTCGTGCGGAACGCCGGCGGCCCGGGCCATCGCGCCGAGCAGCCGCGAGCTGACGATGCTGTTCGCGACGACGCCCGGGCCGCCATCAGCACCAGTGGCGGCTCCGGTCGTGATGAGGCCGAGAGCACGGTGGCCGAGCAGCGCGCCGACCTCGTCGCCGCGCAGCATGCGCCAACCCTGCGGGTCGGCGTCGGTGGCCGCCTTGGGGTCGGGCACGGCGACGGCGCACCGGTCGGCGTCCGGGTCGCTGGCGATGACGAGGTCCGGGGAGGTCTCGCGAGCGAGGTCGAGCGCCGCGTCGATGGCGCCCGGCTCCTCCGGGTTGGGGAAGGCGACGGTCGGGAACTCCGGGTCGGGCTGCTCCTGCGAGGCGACCGGGCGCGGGCGGGCGTAGCCGGCCGCCTCGAAGGCCTCGAGAAGCGTGGCCGAACCGACGCCGTGCAGGGCGGTGTGCACGATCAAGAGCTCGGCGGCGGGTGCGCCGACCGACGCCCCGCAGGCCGCCACGTAGTCGGCGGCCAGTTCGTCGGTGAGCGTCTCCCAGCCGTCCTCGGCGCGAGCGACCGACGCGGCCGTGGGGAAGGTGTCGATCGCCGCGGCGATCTCGACGTCGGACGGCGGCACGATCTGGCTGCCGTCGCCGAGGTAGACCTTGTACCCGTTGTCCTGCGGCGGGTTGTGGCTGGCCGTCACCATGACGCCGGCGTCGGCGCCGAGGTGTCGGATCGCGAAGGCCAGAACGGGCGTCGGCAACGGACGGGGCAGAATGAGCGCTCGCCCACCCGCGGCCGTGACGACAGCTGCCGTGTCCGCGGCGAAGACGTCGCTGTTGTGGCGGGCGTCGAAGCCGATGACGACGGTGACGTCACGGCGTGCCAGCGAATCCTGCAGGTACCGCGTGAGCCCGGCCGCGGCGCGCAGCACGACGACGCGGTTCATGCGGTTCGGCCCCGCACCGAGGGCGCCACGCAGGCCCGCGGTGCCGAACTCGAGGAACGCGGCGAAGCGGTCGGCCAGGTCGGCGGCCGCCACGTCGTCGCCACCTTCGGCGCGCGCGACAACGGCCTCGAGCTCCGCGCGAGTGGCGGCGTCGGGGTCGTCGGTGATCCAGGATCGGGCCGAGGCGAGCAGGTTCTCGAGACTCATCGCGTGGTGCCTTTCGGGCGGGTCGAGGGGATCAGAGTGCGCGGACGATGCCGGAGAGCAGCTGGCCGCAACGCGCCGCGGCGGCCTGACCGGCCTCGATGACTTCCTCGTGGCTCAGGGGGTTCTCGCTGATGCCGGCGGCGGCGTTCGTCACGAGGGAGATGCCGAGCACCTCGAGGCCCGCGTGACGCGCGGCGATGGCTTCGAGCGTCGTCGACATGCCGACAAGGTCGGCGCCGAGCGTCTTGGCCATGCGCACCTCGGCGGGCGTCTCGTAGTGCGGCCCGGGGAACTGGGCATACACACCCTCGTCGAGGTCGGCGTCGACGCCGCGGGCGACGTCACGCAGGCGCGAGGAGTAGAGGTCGGTGAGGTCGACGAAGGTGGCGCCCTCGAGCGGCGACGTGGCCGTGAGGTTGATGTGGTCGCTGATGAGCACCGGCGTGCCCGGCGCCCACTCGGGGCGCAGTCCGCCGCAACCGTTCGTCAGGACGACCGTGTCGCAGCCGGCCGCCGCAGCCGTGCGCATGCCGTGGACGACGGCGCGCACGCCCTTGCCCTCGTAGTAGTGGGTGCGCGTACCGAAGACGAGAGCACGCTTGCCACTGCCCTCGATCTCGATGGAGCGCATCTGACCGGAGTGGCCGGCCACGGCGGCGGCTCCGAAACCGGGAACGTCAGTGTTGTCGACCGTGGCCTTGACCTCACCGATGAGATCGGCCGTCTGGCCCCATCCGGAGCCCAGCACGAGGGCGACGTCGTGCTTCTCGACGCCCGTGCGTTCGCGGATGACGCGGGCAGCGTCACGCGCGACCTCGAAGGGGCCGACGGAAGGGTCGGCAAGGGGGGAGAGGCTCGTCTGCTCGTTCTGCGCGTTCACGTCGTTCAGGGTAGTGCTCCCCACCGACGGCCGGGAACCGAACGCGGTGGCCGGAGTCTGCGAGAATGGGTCGTGAGAGTCCTCATCGGGGATTCGATTTATCTTGACGTCAAGTGATTTGATAGGTCTGTGAGCTCTCGGAAGAAGTCTGTCGTCGTCATCGGTGGTGGCCCGGGCGGTTATGAGTCCGCGCTCGTCGCCTCTCAGCTCGGTGCGCAGGTCACCGTCATCGATCGTGACGGTCTCGGTGGTGCCGCGGTGCTCACCGACTGCGTCCCCTCCAAGACCCTCATCGCCACGTCCGACTTCCTGTCGCGCTTCGAGGCGGCCGGCCGTCTGGGTGTCGGGTTCGACGCGTCGCAGGAGGACCAGCACGCGCACGCCAACCTGGGGCAGGTCAACGAGCGCATCATGAAGCTCGCGAAGGCCCAGTCGCGTGACATCCAGGCCCAGCTCGAGAGCGTGGGTGTGCGCATTCGCCGCGGCATCGGCCGCATCAAGGGCCACGGCTGGGTGGAGGCCGAGCTCGACAACGGCGAGACCGAGGACATCCGCGCCGACGTCATCCTGCTCGCCACCGGTACGAGCCCGCGCATCATGGATTCTGCCAAGCCGGACGGTGAGCGCATCCTCACGTGGCAGCACATCTACAACCTCACCGAGGTGCCCGAGAAGCTCATCGTCGTCGGTTCCGGTGTCACGGGTGCCGAGTTGGCGCACGCCTACCTGGGCCTCGGTTCGGACGTCACGCTCGTGTCGTCGCGAGACCGCGTGCTGCCCGGTCAGGACGCCGACGCCGCCACCGTCATCGAGAACGTCTTCCGCCGCCGTGGCATGACGGTTCTCAACCGCAGCCGTGCCATGGCCGCAACGCGCGAGGGCGACAAGGTCATCGTCACGCTCGAGGACGGGCGCAAGGTCGAGGGCAGCCACGCCATCCTCGCCGTCGGTTCGATCCCGCAGACGAAGGGCATCGGCCTCGAGGCCGCGGGCGTCGACCTCACCGAGTCGGGTCACATCGTCACCGACCGCGTCTCGCGCACGACGGCCCAGGCCATCTACGCCGCAGGTGACTGCACGGGCGTGTACCCGCTCGCGTCCGTCGCCGCCATGCAGGGCCGCGTTGCCATGCACCACGCGCTCGGCGACGCGGTGCAGCCGCTCAACCTGCGGGGTGTCACGGCCAACATCTTCACCGACCCCGAGATCGCCACCGTCGGCTACAGCCAGACGGACATCGAGGAGGGCAAGATCGAGGCGCGCACGGTCACGTTGCCGCTGTCGACGAACCCTCGCGCGAAGATGCGCAACATCACCGACGGCTTCGTCAAGCTGTTCGCGGTGCCGGGGTCGAACACGATCGTTGGCGGCGTCGTCGTCGCACCGCAGGCCTCGGAGCTCATCTACCCGATCGGTATGGCGGTGCAGAACCGCCTGACGGTCGACCAGGTCGCCAACACGTTCTCGGTGTACCCGTCGATGACGGGCTCGATCGCGGAGGCCGCACGTCGCCTGCACAGCAGCGACATCATCTGATCCCACATGACCTCGACTAACTCCGCCACGAGCGAGCCCCAGCCACGGCGCGAGGCATTGCTCGACGCTGCGACGGCGGTGCTCGCCACGTCGGGTCTGCGTGGACTCACGCACCGCGCCGTCGATCGTCAGGCCGGTTTTCCCGAGGGCACGTGTTCGGTGAGTTTTCGCACCCGCGCCGCGCTGCTCGCGGGGCTGACGGGGCACGTCGGGGCGCGCCTCGCCGGCGAGGTGCGTGCGCTCGGCGACTCGCTCCCGGACGTTTCCGGCGACCCGATGATCACCGCGCCGTTTGCCACCGCGCTGCTCGAACGCTGGGTGACCGACGACGGTGGTGCGCTCATGATCGCCATCCTCGAGCTGTCGCTCGAATCCCTGCGGTCACCGGAACTCGTTCCGGCCGTAGGGGAGTGGCGCGGTGAGCTCGTCACGATCGTCGAAGGCATCGTCAGCCGTGCGACGACGGACAACGCCCGCCTGCGCGCCGAGACCGCCGTGGCCAGCATCCAGGGCATCGTGCTGTCAGCGCTTGCCGTGCCCACCGAGGAACGTGGCGCCTACATCGACGCCACGCTGCGTACGGTGCTCCAGGGAACGGCCTCGCAGGACTGATCCGCACGCAGGCGCGTGCGCGTCTGTAGTGTCCGTCTTCTCCCTTGAATGTGTGTTGGCCCGAGCCGTAATGGCTCGTTCCAACACACGTTCAAGATGTTTACTCGGCGTCCTTGATCTCCGCGATGACGCTGCCCGCGGTGACGGTCTCGCCGACAGCGGTCTTGAGGCCGGTGACGACGCCGTCCTTGTGGGCGGTGATGGGCTGTTCCATCTTCATCGCCTCGACGACGACGATCGTGTCACCGGCGGAGACGGTGGCGCCGTCCTCGACACTGACCTTGACCACGGTGCCCTGCATCGGAGCGGTGAGCGAGTCGCCACTGGCGGCGGAGCCACCGCCGCTCTTGCGGGACGTACGGCGGCCCGCCGACTTGCCCTTGCCTCCGGCGGGCGCGACGGCGAGGTCACCCGGCAGCGAGACCTCGAGGCGCTTACCGCCAACCTCGACGACGACGTTCTGGCGCGCCGCCTGCTCGGCCGCAGCCTCCGGGGAGCCGTCGAACGGGGCGATCTGGTTGTCGAACTCTGTTTCGATCCAGCGCGTGTGAACGCTGAACGCGTCGTTCGGGGAGTCGGTGAACTCCGGTGCGAACGCAGGATCCTCGACGACGACCTGGTGGAAGGGGAGCACCGTCGGCATGCCCTCGATGACCGTCTCGGCAAGCGCGCGGCGGGAACGTTCGAGCGCTTCCTTGCGGGTGCGGCCGGTGACGATGATCTTGGCGAGCATCGAGTCGAAGGTGCCACCGATGACGTCACCGGAGACGACGCCGGAGTCGACGCGAACGCCGGGGCCGCTGGGAGCCTTGAAGGTCTCGACGGTGCCCGGTGCGGGGAGGAAGCCGCGGCCGGCGTCCTCACCGTTGAGACGGAACTCGATCGAGTGCGCGTGCGGCGTGGGGTCGTCGTAGCCGAGTTCCTCGCCGCGGGCGATGCGGAACTGCTCGCGCACGAGGTCGATGCCGGTGACCTCCTCCGAGACGGGGTGCTCCACCTGCAGGCGCGTGTTCACCTCGAGGAAGCTGATGACGCCGTCGGTGCCGATGAGGTACTCGCACGTTCCCGCGCCGGTGTACCCGGCCTCCGTGAGGATCGCCTTCGAGGCGCGCAGCAGTTCCGCGTGCTGTTCGTCCGTGACGAAGGGGGCGGGAGCCTCCTCGACGAGCTTCTGGTTGCGGCGCTGCAGCGAGCAGTCACGGGTGGAGACGACGACGACGTTGCCGTGGCTGTCGGCGAGGCACTGGGTCTCGACGTGGCGGGGGTTGTCGAGGAACCGCTCGACGAAGCACTCGCCGCGACCGAACGCGCTCACGGCTTCTCGGACGGCCGAGTCGTAGAGGTGGGGGATCTCCTCGATGCTGCGGGCCACTTTGAGGCCGCGGCCGCCACCGCCGTAGGCGGCCTTGATGGCGACGGGCAGGCCGTGTTCCTTCGCGAAGGCCACGACTTCGTCGGCGTCGGCCACCGGGTCCTTGGTGCCGGGAACGAGCGGGGCGCCGGCCTTGGTGGCGATGTGGCGGGCCTTGACCTTGTCGCCGAGGCCGTCGATGGCTTCGGGGGACGGACCGATCCACGTCAGGCCCGCGTCGATGACCGCCTGGGCGAAACTCGCGTTCTCGGCGAGGAAGCCGTAGCCGGGGTGGACGGCGTCGGCGCCGGAGGTCTTGGCGACCTCGAGGATCTTGTCGACGACGAGGTAGGAGTCACCGGGGGTGGAGCCGCCGAGGGAGTACGCCTCGTCGGCGACCTTGACGTGCAGAGCGTCACGGTCGGGCTCGGCGTAGACGGCGACGGAGGTGATTCCGTCGTCCTTGGCGGCGCGTGCGATGCGGACGGCGATCTCGCCGCGGTTGGCGATCAGAACCTTGGTGACAGAACCCATGGGGAGACCATATCGGGCGGCCCAAGGCCCGACGTGGCTACCCAACGGTAGAAATTCTCGTTGCGAATCGATGCCTCCGATGCGGAATAGCAAGGCGGTCCGTGGGGTTGGCGCGAACATGGCTGAAAACACGAATGTGCCCACCGTCTCCCTCTCGGCAGGCTCCGAAACGGTCGAGATGCCGCAGCTCGGTTTCGGCGTCTGGCAGGTCGAGGACGACCAGGCCGCCGACGCCGTGCGCGAGGCGATCAAGGTCGGTTACCGCAGCATCGACACCGCGAAGGTGTACGAGAACGAGGCCGGTACCGGCGCCGCTATCGCGAGTGCGGACGTGCCGCGCCGCGACATCTTCCTCACGACGAAGGTGTGGAACGAGGATCAGGGCTACGAGGCGACGAAGAAGGCGTTCGACGCCTCGATCGAGCGCCTGGGCGGCAAGGACGCCGTCGAACCGCTCGATCTGTATCTCATCCACTGGCCCACTCCGGAGAAGGACACCTACGTCGAGACGTTCAAGGCGATGCTCGAGCTGCGTGACGCCGGGCGCGTGCGCGCCGTCGGAGTGTGCAACTTCGAGCCCGAGCACCTGCAACGCCTCAAGGACGAGACGGGCGAGTTCCCGGCGATCAACCAGGTGGAGCTGCACCCGAAGTTCCAGCAGAAGGCCGTGCGCGATTTCTGCTCTGCCAACGGCATCGCGGTCGAGGCGTGGAGCCCGCTCGGTCAGGGCGGCGACATCCTCACCAACCCGGTGCTCGACGGCATCGCGGAGCGACTCGGCAAGACGGTCGCGCAGGTCATCATTCGGTGGCACCTGCAGATCGGCAACGTCGTCATTCCCAAGTCGGTGACGCCGAGCCGTATCGCCGAGAACTTCGACGTGTTCGACTTCGAGCTCACCGAGGACGACCTGTTCGCCATCAGTGACCTCGACAGCTCCGACGGTCGCATCGGCCCCCGCCCGAACGACTTCAACTGATGTCTTGGCAGGGCGGGCGAGCTCGCCCAGCCCGACACATCGGGTAGTGATGGTTGCGTTCTGCGGCCGGGCTCCTGGAGTCTGTCTCGCTGCGACACACAGCCCGATCGGCCCTGCCGACGCACCGAGCGTTGGCAGGGCCTTTGCCATACAGGGAACGAGCGGGCGAGAACGCACGTCGTAGGTCGAGAACTGCAAGGAGAGTCACGGCTGCGCTGCACGCCCGCGCCCGTGATCCGTATCCTTGACTCGACGCAGGGGAGGAGCAGGCATGGGTGAGATGTTCGCGGGCCGGTATGAGCTGGTCGACCAGATCGGCGAAGGCGGCATGGGGTCCGTCTGGCGCGTCCACGACCACAAGTCGCGTCGTCTCGTCGCCGCCAAACTGCTGCGCCAGTCGGACGCAGGCTCTCTCCTGCGCTTCATGCGCGAGCAGGGCATGCGCATCGAGCACAGCCACGTCGTCACGCCGCTCGGCTGGGCCGGTGAGGACGGGCGCGTCATCTTCACGATGCCCCTCATCGACGGCGGCTCCATCTCCGACCTCATCAAGGATCACGGCGCGCTGCCGTACCCGCTCGTCGCCGAACTCATGCGCCAAATGCTCGACGGCCTCGACGCCTGCCACAGCGCCGGCATCGTCCACCGCGACATCAAGCCGGCCAACATCCTGCTGGAAGCCACCGGAATGGGCGTGCCCTCGGCCTGGATCACCGACTTCGGCATCGCCGTCAGCGTCGACGCACCGCGCCTCACGAGCAACGAGATGGTTCTCGGAACGCCGGGCTACATGTCGCCCGAGCAGGCCAAGGGCGACGATCCCGACCCCCGCCAGGATCTGTACTCCGCCGGCATGATGGGCATCCACATGCTCACCGGCGTGCGCCCGGGCAACACCACGCGCACCCGACGCGACGACCTTCCGCCGCGCCCCGCCGACGTGCCGGACTCGCTGTGGAACGTCCTCGTCGCACTGGCCGACCCCGTCGCCAGCAGGCGTCCCGCCAACGCTCGCGACGCCATGTCCTGGCTCCTGCTCCCCGAGAACGCCTGGCACGACGCGGCCGCCCGCAACATCCCCGACCGTCTGCCCCCGATGGAGTCCTCGGGCGACTTCGTCCAGCTCCACGCCGGAGCCGCAGCCCGCGCCCTCGATGGCTTCACTGACTCCTCCGCCGCGCCGCAGACGCTCATCGACGGCGCGCCGGTGCCGCAGCGCCGCAAGGTCAAGACGTGGATGGCGGCGCCCGCCGGCCTGCTCGCCGCCCTCGTCGCCGGCTTCGCGCTCTGGCAGCCCTGGGGTGCCGGCGACGGCGCGTACGACGCCAACCACGCCAGCACCGGGGGCACCTGCTACTTCAGCGATGCCGGGTCCGTGGCCACGACGTCGAGCGGCAAGCAGCTCACCTGCACCTATCAGGACGACGGCAGCTACACATGGCAGAAGGCGGACTGATCACCCGCCCCTGGCGTACGACGCAGCGCCCGAGCCGAAACCGGATCGGGCGCTGCTTTCATGTGGGAAGCGTGGCGGTCAGGAGTTATCGCGGCGCCACAGAACGAAAGCCAACCCGGCCACCGCGCCCAGGCCGAGCACGAGCGCTCCACCCCAGAGCAGCGGGTTCGAACCCGAGGTGCCCTCGGTGCTCAGGGTGGCAGGGGCCGGCTGTGCGACGTCCATGGCGGGGCCCTCGTTGGCGTTGCCCTGCACGCGCACCGAAATGACCGACGGAATCGTCTTCGACTCGTCCAGCTTGTCCGAGGACGACGACGGCGTGACGTCGAGTGCCACGTAGTACCAGCCCGGCATCGCCTGCCACTGCACGCTGTCGTCGCCGCCCGTCTCGCGGTCGGCGTTGCCGTAGTCGATGGGAGCCGTGTAGGCGCCGAGCTGCTTCGGGTCGGTGCCCGAGGAGGTCGACGTGAACAGGTACCCGGTGTTCGAACCGGAGCCCGAGACCGTCACCTCGTTGAGCGCGGGGTTGTAGACCTGCAGATCGAGGTTCATGTCCTGCGTCGGGTTGTAGCCGCTGCCGTTCTTCGGCACTTCCCAGCCGACGGACATGCGCTGGCCCCAGCTGAGGTGGACGCGGAAGAACATGCGGCGTCCCGGTTGCGCCTCGACGGTGTACCCGCCTTCGGAGCTGGGAAGCGTCGTGGCGTTCGCGAAACCGGCACCCGGCTCCATCGTCTGCGACGCGTCGAGCGGCTGGGTGGAGAGGGCCTCGACGTCACCGCTCGGGGTCTTGACCTCGCCGTTCACCTTCGGAGTGCGCACGATCGCGATCTGCACGGGCATCGGCGTGGAGTTGTCACCGCTGTTGGTGCGCTTCACCTCGAGCCGGTAGGACGTGGCTTTGCGGCACGCGTCGGCGGAATCGCCCGAGTCCGTGATGCGCTTCGTGGCCTTGGGGTCGACGGCGACGTTCGTCTTGAGCAGCCCCGGCGCGCCCGTGGTGGAAAGGGAGTCGGTGGACGTGGCGCAGGTCGTCTCGCCGTCCGGCGTGGTCAGCTTGATCTCGAGGCCCTGCGAACCGTCGGAAACGCTCCACGCGTTGTTCTTCCAGGTGGCCGAGCCGAGCACGCCGATCTGGAGGCGCTCGCCCTCACCCCGGGAAATGGACGCGTAGCGGGAGGTCTCGTCGACGGGCAACGTCGTCTGATACATCCCCGGGTCGAGGGGAGTGCCGTCGCCGGAGGCCACTCGCAGGTCGATGCTCTTGCCGCCAGTGGCAAAGCCGTTGCCGTCGGCCAGCTTCGGCGCGCTCCACGCCGGTGCGGCGCTCGTCGTGGCGAGCCCGACGGTGACGGCGGTCGCTGCGAGCGCCTTCCTCGCGCGTGATGTCGTCATCCTCGTCCTCCCCGAATGTGCTGGTGACAGTGTGCCAAACCGGCGGGCCCGCCTGGGACGTTTCAGCCGCGCGGACGGTTCCACAGGGTGTGCCACTCGACACCGATCTCGGCGAACATCTCGCGCAGCAGCGGCAGACCGATCCCGACGACGGTGTGCGGGTCGCCTTCGATGCGCTCGACGTACGGGCCGGCCAGTCCGTCGATCGTGAAGGCGCCGGCGACGGCGAGCGGTTCGCCCGTGGCGACGTACGCCTCGATCTCGGCGTCGCTGATGTCGGCGAAGTGGACCTCGGTGCCCGAGACGGCCCCGAACGTGGCGCTCGTGCCGTCCTCGCGGTCGTCGATGACCCAGTGCCCCGTGAACAGCGTCGCGCTTCGACCGCGCATCTCCCGCCAGCGGGCCGCAGCGTCACCCGCGTCGACCGGCTTGCCAAGCGTCCGGCCCTCGAACTCGAGCACCGAGTCGCAGCCGAGCATGAGCGCGCTCTCGGGCGCGTCGTCGGGGACGTCGCCCTCGGCGAAGCGGGAGGCGACCGCCTGGCACTTCGCGTGCGCGAGCAGCAGGGCGACGTCCTCGGCGGCCAGCGGCCCGTGATCCGCGCCCGCGGAGTCGAGTGCGGCCTGCTCGTCGACGTGGGAGACGAGGACGAACGGCTCTATGCCGGCCGACCTCAACGTGGCGAGGCGGGCGGGCGACTGCGAGGCGAGGACGAGTTCGGTCATGCGACCCAGGCTATCGGGCGGGCCGGCTCAGCCCGGGAGGCCGTCGACGAAGCACCAACGCCATGCCTCGCCGGGCTCGAACGAGCGCATGACGGGGTGGGCAGTGTCGCGGAAGTGAGCGCTCGCGTGTGCACCCGGGGATGAGTCGCAGCACCCGACGAACCCGCACGCGGTGCACATGCGCAGGTGCAGCCACTTCATGCCCTGCTCGAGGCATGTCTGACATCCCTCGTGGGACTGCGGCGCGGCGCTGGAGTCAGCGGCTTCGACGAGGTGCTCGCAGTCGCCTCGGCGGCCCTCCGGCGTGAGGAGGGGTCTGGTCTCCCCGAGAACAGCGTCGCGATCCTCGGCCGTGAGGATCATCGACTCCTCGATGTCGAGCTGGAAGAGGATGTTGTCGATGACCTCGTGATCGACGAGGCCGTGATCACGCATCTCGAGCACCTTGTTGCGCTCCGCGGCGAGCATCTGCTGACGGATCTCGCGGTACTGCTGCGTCGGGCCGAGAACATCGCTGCTGCCCAGGCGCTCCCACATGAGGTTGGCGCGGCGCATGCCCTGCTTCTCGAGCGACTTCACGATCGGCTCAGGGGTGTCGGCGAGTCGCGGATCCTCGAGTGCCTTGTGCATCGCCACCTCACCGGCGTCGATGGAGGCCTGGACGACCTGGGCCGCGGCGAGGGCGTCCTCGCGAGGATCGGGGGCGTGCAGCTTCATGGCCTTCGCCACCGTGCCGAGCGTGAAGCCCTGGAGGACGAGGGTGCCGATCGTCACGGTGAGGGCGATGAAGATGAGCGTCTCGCGATGCGGGGTGGCGCCCTCGGGGAGCAGGAACGCGGCGGCGAGCGTCACGACGCCGCGCATGCCGGCCCAACCGGCGACCGCACCCTCACGCAGGGAGAGGGGACGCGAATCCCATCTCGCCACGCGGCCCAGCCACGCCGCGAAGATGATGAAGACCGGCCGGATGAACATGACCGTCGCGAGAACGGTGAGCGCGTAGGCGCTGGTACGGGCCAGGCCGATGTCGGACTCGATGACGTCGGTGATGATCGTCGCCGCCTGCAGACCGATGAGCAGGAAGACCATGTTCTCGAGGATGAACTGCACCGAATCCCAGTTCATCCGCTCGGAGACGCGAGCCTGCGCCGTCTGGATGTAGGGCGCCTTGTAGCCCAGCAGGACGGCCATGACGACGACGGCGATGACGCCGGAGCTGTGGATCTCCTCGGCGGGCAGGAAGGCCACCAACGGCGAGATGAAGCTCAGCGCGACGCTCGTCGGGGTGTCCTTGACGTGCTTTTGGATGAACGCCATGACGAGGAACGCGACGACGCCGATCGCGATGCCGCCCACCGTCGCGACGAGGAAGTCGACCCCGACGCTCAGCGGCGTGACGGACTGCTGCAGCGCGAGCGTGGCCGTGGACACGGTGACGAGGGCCGTCGCGTCGTTGAAGAGGGACTCACCCTCGAGGACGGCGACGAGCCTGCGTGGCAACCCGATGCGACGCGCGACGGCGGTGGCCGCGACGGCGTCCGGGGGAGCGACGACACCGCCCAGGGCCAGTGCCGCCGCGAAACCGATGGGCATGAGCCACCAGGAGACGAGTCCGACGACGATCGCGGTGAAGAGCACGAGCAGCACCGACAACTGGATGATCTGGTACACGTCGCGCCGCAGATCGACGAGCGAGATGCGCAGAGCCGTCGCGTACAGCAGCGGCGGCAGGAAACCGAGGAGAACGACCTCGGAGTCGAGGTGGACCTCGCCCACGCCGGGGGCGTAGGAGAGCGCGACCCCGACCGCCGTCAGCAGCAGAGGACCGGAGAGCCCGACCCGCCGAGCCACGAGGCTTCCGAGAATCGTCGTGGCGACGAGGAGGACGATGGGGAGGGCGACATGCACCCGGTTATTATGACGGCTGGACGCGACCCCTCCCGCCGGTGTCCGGCGGGGGAGTCACGCGCCGGTGCGGGCGGTCAGCCGCCGATGACGCGTGGCGCACCACGGTAAGCACGGGCGTGGTGCCAGGCCGCGGCGTGTGCATACGCCTTGTGCTTCGGGTTGCGCTCGCCGCCGTACTTGAGCGGGTCGGCCCAGTGGCCGGCCTTGACGAGACGCTCGACGAGGCTGCGGTCGCTGCCCTCGGGCAGCAGGCGCTGCAGAGCACGCGGCGGAAGCACGGTGTAGACGAGTTCGTTCTCGAGTGCGGGTGCGGCCATCGGTCGGCCCTCGACGAGATCGGTCACGAGCTGCTCGGCGATGTTCGCGCCCGATCCCGTGGCGTAGTAACAGTTGCGTCCGTAGCGCGGGTTGACCTCGAAGAACTTGACCGAGCCGTCACGTGGATCACGGATGGCGTCGAGGTTCGCGAAGCCGTAGTAGTCGGCCGTCTCGAGGATGCGAACGGAGGCGTCGACGACGTCGGGCATGTCCTGCACGACCTGGACGTCCGGGATTCCGAGGTACGCCGGACGCGGATCCTGCAGGAGCACCTTGGAGGTGCGCGCGAGCGTCACCTCACCGTTGCGTGCCCGATAGATCGTGACCGACAGGATGTCGTCACCGGGGATGCGATCCTGCGCCAGCATCTCGCCGGTGAAGCCGGCGGCGTGAAGCCGGTCGATGAGGTCCTCGAGGGCCGCGGAGTCGTCGATCTCGTAGAGCTTGCGCTTGCCCTGCATCGTCAGCTTGTTGTGCAGCGCGGAGTCAGCAGGCTTGACGATGATCGGGAACGGGAACGTCACCTCAGCTGCGCTGGGACGCCCAGCACCGAAGTCGAGCACAGCCGTGCCGGGGGTGAGGACGCCGGCCTCGGCGCAGACGGCGTTGAAGTGGTTCTTGTCCGAGATACGCACGAGCATCTCCGGGGACTCGTGCGGGACGACGACGTTCGCGCCGAGCGAGTCGCGCTGGGCGGAGAGCATCTGCACGTAGCTGTCGTTGTTCGTCAACGGGATGACGGTGAGGTTCGGGTGCGCTGCGGCCACACGAACGAGCTCGTCCATGACGAGCTGATGGTTCGTCAGAGCCTCGTGACCGAGCACCCGCACCTCGTGGAAGAGGCTCGAGTCACCGACAGCCGGGGTGTGGAGCGGCACGATGGCGACACTCGTCAGGTCGTAACGCTCGTGGAAGGCCCGCGCCAGCGCGTACCCCGAGAGCGTGAAGTCGAGCACCACCGGCAGGACGGGCGGTGTGCCACCTTCACCCGGGGTGCGTCCGCGCGCCGGGGCGACCTTCGCCGCAGCCGTCGAACTCACACGCTCTGCCATCGACATCGCCGAACGCAGACCACCCTTCACGAGGGAGGCGGGCGACGTCGACGAGGTCGAACCGGACGTGGGTGCAGGCGACATGCAGTCGTCCTCCTTGGCCGAATGGTGAGGGAAGCCGATTGACCGGCGCTTCTCGAGATCCGGTTCAGTTTACCCGCGGCGCTCCGCTTGGTATCGAGGGCGCGCGGGCGTGCTGAGCTCCGGGCGACGGTTGACGCAGCCGTGCGAACGAGCCTCAGGCAGGGGGCAGGAGCGCATCGCGCAGGACATCGAGGCCGACACTTCCGACGTCGAGCGCGCGACGGTGGAAGGCCCTGAGGTCGAAGTCGGCTCCCTCGTGTTCGCGGGTCTTCTCGCGCAGGTCGAACCACAGGCGCTCGCCGACCTTGTACGACGGCGCCTGCCCCGGCCAACCGAGGTAACGGTCCAGTTCGAAGCGCAGGAAGCCCTCGGCCATGTCCGCGTGGGCACTGAGGAAACTCCATGCCTTGTCGTAGGTCCACTCGCCGCCGCCGACCTCGGCCGGCGCCTCGAAACCGCAGTGCACACCGATGTCGAGCACGACGCGGGCCGCGCGCAACGACTGCCCGTCGAGCATGCCGAGACGGTTGCCGTCGTCGTCGAGGTAGCCGAGCTCGGCCATGAGGCGTTCGGCGTACAGCGCCCAGCCCTCGCCGTGCCCGGACGTCCAGGCGCCAAGGCGCCGCCAGCGGTTGAGCAGCCCCGAGCGGTACATCGTCTGCCCGATCTGCAGGTGATGGCCGGGTACGCCCTCGTGGTAGACCGTCGTCAGTTCGCGCCACGTGCCGAACTTCTCGACGTCTCGCGGTACGGCCCACCACATGCGGCCGGGGCGCGAGAAGTCCGCACTCGGACCCGTGTAGTAGATGCCGCCCGAGTTCGTCGGCGCGATCATGCATTCGATGCGGCGCACCGGATCCGGCACGTCGAAGTGGGTGTCGGCGAGGGCGGTGACGGCCTCGTCGGCCTTCTGCTGCATCCACTCCTGCAGCGCGTCGGTACCGTGCAGCGTGTAGGCGGCACTCTCGTCGAGCGCCGCGATGGCGCCCTTGACGCCGGCCCCCGGGGCGACGCGCTCTGCGACCTCCTTCATCTCCGCCGTGATGCGCGCCAGTTCCTCCTGGCCCCAGCGGTAGGTCTCTTCGAGGTCGATGCGCGCACCGAGGAACTGCCGGCTGTGCAGCGCGTATCGCTCGGCGCCGACGGCGTCGGCCTCCCGAGCGTCAACGAGCACCTCCTCGCGCAGCTTCTCGGCCGTCTCCTCATAAGCCCGGGCGGCCTCGTCGATGGCGTGACGCAGCTCGTCGGCGAGTGCCTCGTCCTCGGTTCCGTCGACGGCCTGCTGTGTCAGCGCGTGGAAGTAGCCCTCGGAGCTGATGTGGTCAGCGCACTGCTCGATGCAGCGCTCCACCTGACGGCGCGCGGGGCGGTTGCCGGCGTCGGCTGCGACGCGCAGCGACTGCAGCCACCCGGTGAGGGCCTCCGGCACCGCGCGCATGCGCGTGGCGATGACGGCCCAGTCCTCGTCAGTGTCGGTGGGCATGAGGTCGAACACGTCGCGAACGTTCTGCAGGGGCGAGGCGATGACGTTGAGGTCGGCCAGGTCGTACCCGGCCTCGTGGATCTCCTCGGCGAGCTCGAGCCGCTCCGTCATGGCGGCAATCGTGACCTCGTCGACGTCGTCCTCGGCCGTGACCGTGCGCAGCGCGGACAGCGTCGTGCGACGCAGTTCGCTGATGCGCTCATAGCCCTCGGGGGAGAAGTCGTCGAGCATTTCGTCCTGGCCCGGAACGCCCAAGCTGGTGGCTTCGATGGGAGAGAGCTCCACCGCGGAATCGAAGTACGAGTCGGCCAGTTCGTCGACACGGGTCGTGGCGCGAGGGGACGCGGAGGTGTTCATGCCACGACTGTAGGCGAGAGGTTCGCCTTGGGCCCGATCGCCTTCGGTAGTCTCGCGCCATGGCTGATGACGGGGTGCGTGAAACCTCAGCGGCGGGGCCGAACGTGCTCTCGGTGAACGTGGGGCGCCCGGAGGAGTGGGATCCGAAGCAGCACCGGACGGGCATCCACAAACAGCCCGTCGGGTACCTCGAGGTGAGCGACCCCGGCCCGCGCGAGGGCGGCGGGCGCAGTGGTGTCGCGGGCGATTTCGTCGGCGACGAGAAGCATCACGGAGGCAGCGACAAGGCCGTCTATCTCGTCGCACGTGAGGAACTCGAGCACTGGGAGCGCGAACTCGGCCGCTCCCTACCGAACGCCTCCTTCGGTGAGAAGGTCACCACCTCGGGCATCGACCTCGACGGGGCCCTCGTGGGCACGCGCTGGCGCGTCGGCACCGCAGTGCTCGAGGCGAGCCTGCCGCGTATTCCGTGCCGCACGTTCGCCTGGGCCATGGACGTTCCGGGGTGGCTCAAGCGCTTCACCCAGCGCGGGCGGGCGGGGACGTACGCGCGCGTCGTCGAACCCGGGCGCATCAGCGCCGGCGACGACATCGTCGAGGTGTACCGGCCTGCCCACGGCATCACGGTGGCCGACGTGTTCAGCGCCCGCACCACCGGTGGGCGAGACGTCCTTGCGCGGGTCGTCGAAGCCGGTGTTCTTCCGAGCGTCCATCAGCGTGACTACGAGGCCCGCCTGCGTAAGTGACGGTCCGCTCGACGCTCGTCCGGGCCGATGGCACTGTTGACGTGCGCTCAGCGCGTCAGCGTCGATTCGGCCCAACTGCGCGGACGGCCGTGACGCACGTGCGCCGGGCGACCCCAGTAGGCGACCTCGCGGGGTGGTTCGACGGAGGCTGCTGCAGCCGCGGCGCGAGCGGTGAGCACAGCGACCACGGCGGCCAACTCCTCATCCGTCGGTGCACCCGAGACGACGCGGATCGTCGGCGCGGCAGCAAGGGTTGCGTCCGGGGTTCCGGAGGCAGGAGCCTCGTCGGTGCCCGGCGTGGGTTCGGTGTTCTCGGCGCTCACAGCGGGATGTTCCCGTGCTTCTTGGGCGGCAGCTCCTCGCGCTTGTGGCGCAGGGCGCGGAGCGCCTTCGTCACCTGGACGCGCGTCTCGTGCGGCGGGATGACGGCATCGACGTACCCGCGGTCGGCCGAGATGTAGGGGTTGGCCAGGGTGTCCTCGTACTCGGTGATGAGCTCGGCGCGGCGTGCCTCGACGTCCTCGCTCGACCCCTTCTCCGCGACCTTCGCCAGCTCCTTGCGGTACAGGATGTTCGCCGCGCCCTGGGCGCCCATGACGGCGATCTGAGCCGTGGGCCACGCGAGGTTGATGTCGGCACCGAGGTGCTTGGACCCCATGACGTCGTACGCACCGCCGTACGCCTTGCGCGTGATGACGGTGACGAGCGGCACCGTCGCCTCCGCATAGGCGTAGAGCAGCTTCGCGCCGCGACGGATGATGCCGCCCCACTCCTGGTCCGTGCCGGGCAGGAAGCCGGGCACGTCGACGAGCGTGACGATCGGGATGTTGAACGAGTCGCAGAAGCGGATGAAGCGCGCGGCCTTCTCGCTCGCGTTGATGTCGAGCGTGCCGGCGAGCTGGGCCGGCTGGTTGGCGACGATGCCGACGCTGTGGCCCTCGACGCGGGCGAGGCCGCAGATGATGTTCGGCGCGAACAGCGGCTGCACCTCGAGGAAGTCGGGGCCGTCACCGGCGTCGTCGACGATGTGCGCGATGACGTCGTTCATGTCGTACGCGAGGTTGGCCGAGTCGGGCACGAGCGTGTCCATCGCGCGGTCGTCGTCGTTGATCTCGAGGTCGGACTCGGCGTCGAACGTGGGCGCCGCGTCCATGTTGTTGCTCGGCAGGTAGGACAGCATCGACTTCACGTACTCGATGGCGTCGTCCTCGTCGGTGGCCATGTAGTGCGAGACACCCGAGCGCGAGTTGTGGGTGTGCGCGCCGCCGAGTTCCTCAAAGCCGACGTCCTCACCGGTGACCGTCTTGATGACGTCCGGGCCGGTGATGAACATGTGTGAGGTCTGGTCGACCATGACGGTGAAGTCGGTGATGGCGGGGGAGTAGACCGCGCCGCCGGCGCACGGGCCCATGACGAGCGAGATCTGCGGGATGACACCGCTGGCGTGGACGTTGCGCCGGAAGATCTCGGCGTACATGCCGAGGGCGACGACACCCTCCTGGATGCGCGCGCCGCCGGAGTCGTTGATGCCGATGACGGGCGCACCCAGCTTCATCGCGAGGTCCATCACCTTGCAGATCTTCTCGCCGAAGACTTCGCCGAGGGAGCCGCCGAAGACGGTGAAGTCCTGGCTGAAGACGCAGACCGTACGGCCGTCGACGGTGCCGTACCCGGTGACGACGCCGTCACCGTAGGGGCGCGACTTGTCCTGACCGAACTGCGTCGAGCGGTGACGGGCGAGGGCGTCGAGTTCGACGAACGATCCCTCGTCGAGCAGCCGCTCCACGCGCTCACGCGCGGTGAGCTTTCCCTTGGCGTGCTGCTTCTCCACGGCGCGAGCAGAACCGGCGTGAACCGCCTCTTCCGTTCGGTTGGCCAGGTCCTGCAGACGGCCGGCCGTGGTGTGCAGGTCGATCGAGGTGTCCGGGGGCACGTCTTCCAAGGTCATGGGCCACACCCTAACCTGGGGTCGTGACCTCGGAAGTGAACTTGTCAGTAGGCTTTTCACCCCGCTTGGCGCGGAATTTGAGGCGTGCGGGGTGGGTCGTCGAGCTGCTCGACGAGGTCGACTCGACGAATGCCCGAGCCATGGGGAAGCCCCAGCCCTGGGCCCTCGTCGCGGCCCATCTGCAGACCTCCGGCCGGGGCCGTCTGACCCGTTCGTGGCAGGCGCCGGCGGGTTCCGCCGTCACGATGTCGATGACGCTGCCGCTCCCGGCCGACGGCGCCACCTGGGGGTGGGCTCCTTTGTTCGTCGGTGACGCCGTGCGCGGGGCCCTCGTCGACGTCCTGGGGGACAAGGGCGTCGGGCGCGTCGGAACGAAGTGGCCCAACGACCTGCTCGTGCGCGACCCCGACGGCACCTGGCGCAAAGTCGGCGGCATTCTGTGTCAGATGACGCGTTCGGCGGACGGTACGCCGCTCGTCGTCGCGGGCGTCGGACTCAACGTCAGCCAGGAGCGTGAGGAACTGCCCGTCGAGACGGCCACGTCGCTGCGCTGTGCCGGGTACGACATCGGGCGCGAAGCCGTCATCGAGGCCGTGGCCGCCCGCGTCATGGCGTCGGCTGTGACGTGGGGGAGGGCTTCTGGCCACGAAGTCGCCGCGCTGCGGAAGCGGATGCGGGATCACTGCCTCACCATCGGTGCCGACGTCGACATCCACACCCCCGACGGGGCGGTGCATCGCCGGTGCGCCACCGGCATCGACGACGAGGGCCGGCTCGAGGCCGTGCCGCTCGGCGAGCAGGCCGACTCGCCGAATAGGATGGCGTACTCGGTGGCCGACATCGTCCATGCGCGGCTGCACCGCAGCGACGATCTGAGAACGGGCCAGTGATGAGCGAGATCCCCCACCAGTTCACCGCCGATGACTCGACGTTCATCGACGGTATCGAGCGCATCCTCATGGGGAGCTCGCGTCGTTACCGACGTCGTGAACTCTCCGAACACGCGGGCGTCGACCCCGAGGAGACACGCCGCGTCTGGCGCGCCCTCGGCTTCGTCAACTCCCGCGAGGGTGACGTGGCCTTCAGCGACACCGACCTTCGCGCCTTGCGCGCCGCGATGTCCGTGACGGCGACGCATGACCTCGATGTCGACACGCTGCTCGGCTTG
Organism: Dermacoccus sp. PAMC28757; assembly: GCF_014302635.1. Classification (NCBI taxonomy): domain Bacteria; kingdom Bacillati; phylum Actinomycetota; class Actinomycetes; order Micrococcales; family Dermacoccaceae; genus Dermacoccus; species Dermacoccus sp. PAMC28757. The sequence continues at coordinate 1,611,698 of NZ_CP060292.1, forward strand.
GCGCGGGCCCTCGGCCGCACGACCGATCGCCTCGCGATGTGGCAAACGCAGCTCGTCGCCGACATGATCTCCCAGCGTCAGGACGCCCCACCGGAGGGCAAGGAGCTGGCCAAGGCGACCGCGCGCACGATGGCCGACATCGCCGACGACCTCGAACCGATCATGAACTACGTGTGGCGGCGCAACCTCTCGGTGGCGCTGTCGCGACTGCTGGCCGACGCGCAGCCCGAGAGTCACCTCGGCGTCGTGCGCACCGTCGGGTTCGCGGACCTCGTGTCCTTCACCCGCTTGGCTCGCAGCCTGAGCGAGAGCGACCTCGCGGCCCTCGTGACGCGGTTCGAGGCCATGGCCTCCGACATCGTGAGCGAGCACTCCGGCGCCGTCGTCAAGATGGTCGGCGACGAGGTGCTCTTCTCGCACCAGGATCCGGCAGGTGCGTCCCGCATCGCCCGGGCGCTCAAGGAAGCCTCGGAAACCGACGACGTCATCCCGCGCATGCGCGTCGGCCTGTCGACCGGGCGCGTGCTCGCGCGCCTCGGCGACATCTACGGCACGACGGTCAACCGCGCCGCTCGCCTGACCAACGCCGCGGAGGCGGGGCAGATTCTCATCGACGAAACCACGGCGGACGCGTTGCGTCACGACCCCCAGTCGACGCTTCGGGCGCACGAGGCGCTCGACCTCGCAGGGATCGGAACGTCGCCGTCGTGGGTACTCCTGTAGCGCACAACTGAACCGGGCGCTTGGTTGTTGAGAAATCAACCGGTTTCTTTCACCCCGCTACGCCGAAAAGGTCCATATTCTCGGTCGACATGACCGATGTTCTCCTCGCGCGCGGCGGATTTGGCGACGACACGACGCTGTTACGGCTCCACCAGGCCGCCGACCTGTCGGTTCGGACGGTCGCCGGTTCGCTCGTCGACATCTGCTCCGACCACGTGGCGCCCACGCACCGCAGTGCTCCCGCGTGTGTGCTCTTCGCCGCAGGCCGCGCCGGTGAGCCCCTCGATGCCGACGTCCTCGAGGCTCTCTGCCGTCTCACCGAGCGGCACCCGAAGACGGCCTTCGTTGCCGCCGTCGCGTTCGGTGACGCTACGGCGCAACGCTCCGGTGTCGTGGCACAACTCCTGCTCGCGGGAGCCGACGACGTCGTCCTGCTCGACGGTGACCCAGCCGAACTCGGGGCACGCGTTGCCGCGCGGGTACGCCGTGTCACGCGTGAACGGGGCGAAGCGCTCACCGCCTCCTCGCGTCCGTGGGTCGACGTGCGGCGTCGGGAGGTCGTCGGAGGTCGCGGCCGCGTCGAGCTCACGGCCAAGGAGGCCATGGTCCTCGAGATGCTGACAGCGTCCGACGGCGTGGTCCTGCGCGACGACATCGGGGCGGCGCTGTGGACCGGGCACTGGAGCGGTACGCCGAAGGCCATCGACATGCACGTGGCAAACCTGCGCCGCAAGTTGCCGCAGGTATGTGGTGAGGCCTGGCGCATCGAGACCGTCAGGGGTGCGGGCTTCGTCCTGGCGCCCGGCGATGCCGACGCCGACCACGGCGGTGGCGCGACGGTGTGGTCCGTGACGGGCTGAAGGCTGATTCCTGCGAGCCGCCACGTACCCTTGGGGCCGTGACGCGCTCCAAGACCCAAGCCCCCACCGCGCCCGGCGGATTCCCCGTCGTCGGCATCATCGGAGCGGGCCAGTTGGCCCGCATGTGCACCGCTCCGGCGGTCGAGCTGGCCCTGACGCTCTCGATTTTCGCCGAGTCCGAGGACGCGGCCGCAGCCCTCGTCGTGCCGCACTCGCCGGTCGGCGACTACACCGACCCCGAGGCCGTGCGCGAGTGGGCCCGGGGCTGCGACGTCGTCACGTTCGATCACGAACACGTGCCGGCCGACGTCCTCTCGGCCCTCGAGGCGGACGGTGTGCCGATGCACCCCAAGCCCAGCGCCCTGCGCTTCGCCCAGGACAAGCTCGCGATGCGTGAGCGGCTCGAAGGTCTCGGCGTGCCGTGCCCGGCTTGGCGCGCGGTCGTCGACGTCGACGAGCTGGCAGCCTTCGGTGACGAGCACGGCTGGCCGGTCGTGCTCAAGACGCCGACGGGCGGCTACGACGGCAAGGGCGTTCGCGTCGTGAAAGCGGCCGAGGACGCCGCGGATTGGTTCGCCAAGGCCGAAGGCGCTCCGCTGCTCGTCGAGGAGGCGGTCGACTTCACCCGCGAACTGTCGGTCATGATCGGTCGCAGCCCCAGCGGCCAGGTGGCGGTTTGGCCCGTCGTCGAGACCGTGCAGACCGACGGCATCTGCACCGAGGTGCTGGCCCCCGCACCGAACCTCGACGACGCACTCGCCGGCCGCATCGCCGAAGCCGCGGTGACGATCGCCCGGGAGCTCGACGTCACCGGTGTCATGGCCGTCGAACTCTTCGAACGTGTCGCCGAGAACGGTTCGGGTCAGAGCGATTTCGTCGTCAACGAGCTGGCGATGCGTCCGCACAACTCGGGCCACTGGTCGATGGACGGTGCCGTCACCGGTCAGTTCGAACAGCACCTGCGCGCCGTGCTCGACCTGCCGCTCGGCGACGTCACCGCGCGGGCTCCGTGGACCGTCATGGGCAACGTTCTAGGCGGTTCCTACGAGGAGCTGTACCCCACGTACAAGCACCTCATGGCGCGCGACCCCGCACTCAAGATCCACCTGTACGGCAAGGGCGTGCGCCCCGGCCGCAAGATCGGGCACGTCAACGTCAGCGGCACCGATCTCGTCGGCCTGCGCGGGCGCGCCCGTCACGCATGCGACTACCTCGAGGGAGTGGTGACGGAATGAGCAACGACATGGACACGAAGCAGCCCGTCGTCGGGCTGGTCATGGGCAGCAACTCGGACTGGCCGACGATGTCGGCCGCCGCCGACGTGCTCGACGAATTCGGCATCGCCTACGAGGCCGACGTCGTCTCGGCGCACCGGATGGCCCACGAGATGGTGGAGTACGGCGCGAGCGCTGCGAAGCGCGGGCTCAAGGTCGTCATCGCCGGAGCCGGGGGAGCGGCGCACCTTCCGGGCATGCTGGCGTCGGTCACGACGCTGCCCGTCATCGGTGTTCCGGTGCCGCTGAAGTACCTCGACGGCATGGATTCACTGCTGTCCATCGTCCAGATGCCCGGCGGCGTGCCCGTGGCGACCGTGTCGATCGGCGGCGCCCGCAACGCCGGCCTGCTCGCCGTACGCATCCTCGCCTCCGGCGACGGGGAGGAAGCAACGCGCCTCGCGGAGGCGATGGAGCGTTTCCAGGTCAGCCTGCGCGACGAGGCCCACGCCAAGGGCGAGGCGCTGCGCGAGGACGTCGCCCGCCGTCAGGGCTGACGCTCAAAGGACGCCGGCAGCAGGGCAAGCGCCGCCCGCCTCGAGAATTCGCCTCGAGAACCCGAGTCCGCTCCCTTCGCCGCGGTAACTTCCGGCCGGGCCCACCTCGACGGCGTACCGACGCGTAGCATGCGGCTATGGCTGGTAACCCTGACTTCGACCTGTACACGATCTCCGAGGAGCACGAGGCTCTTCGTGAGGCGATCCGCCCGGTGTGCGAGAACAAGATCGCTCCGCACGCCGCCGACGTCGACGAGGAATCCCGTTTCCCGAGCGAGGCCCTCGACGCCCTCGTCGAGGCCGGTCTGGCCGCCCCGCACGTCCCCGAGGAGTACGGCGGCGCCGGCATCGACGCGCTCGGTACGTGCATCGTCATCGAGGAAGTGGCGCGCGTGTGCGCGAGCTCCTCGCTCATCCCCGCCGTGAACAAGCTCGGCTCACTGCCCGTCATCCTCGGCGGCGGCGAGGAGATCAAGAAGAAGTACCTGCCGCAGCTCGGCGCCGGCGAGGCGATGTTCTCCTACGGCCTGTCCGAGCGCGAGGCCGGCTCGGACACCGCGTCCATGCGTACCAAGGCCAAGAAGGACGGCGACAGCTACGTCCTCACGGGTCAGAAGTCGTGGATCACGAACGCCGGCGAGTCGGAGTTCTACACGGTTCTCGCCGTCACCGACCCCGACGGCGAGCGCGGCCGCAACATCTCGGCGTTCGTCGTCGAGAAGGGTGACGAGGGCTTCGACTTCGGCGAGAAGGAGCGCAAGCTCGGCATCAAGGGTTCGCCCACGCGTGAGCTCCACTTCGACAACTGCCGTATTCCCGCTGACCGCCTCATCGGCGCGGAGGGTGAGGGCCTCAAGATCGCCCTGCGCACGCTCGACCACACGCGCGTCACGATCGGGGCCCAGGCTGTCGGTATCGCCCAGGGCGCACTCGACTTCGCCGTCGGCTACGTCAAGGAGCGCAAGCAGTTCGGCAAGGCCATCGCCGACAACCAGGCGATCCAGTTCATGCTCGCCGACATGGCGATGAAGGTGGAGACGGCGCGTCAGATGGTCTACGTGGCCGCTGCCAAGTCCGAGCGCGAGGACAAGGACCTCACGTTCTTCGGCGCGGCAGCCAAGTGCTATGCCTCCGACATCGCGATGGAGGTCACGACCGACGCCGTCCAGCTGCTCGGCGGCGCCGGCTACGTGCGCGACTTCCCGGTCGAGCGCATGATGCGCGACGCCAAGATCACGCAGATCTACGAGGGCACCAACCAGATCCAGCGCCTCGTCATGGGGCGTCAGGTGCTCAAGGGCTACTGAGGTTCGAGGCAGACGAGAAAGGGCCCCGGCGTCATGCCGGGGCCCTTCGCCGTGTCCACGGGCAGGGCCGGGACGTCAGCTGCGGTGAGTGCGCTCGGGCACCTCGTCGCCGACCTGTTGTGGATCAGTTGGCCGCCGCGGGCGTCTTGACGACGAACTTCGATGTGTCGCCGTTCTCGCGGATCGCCTTGAACAGCTCCCGGGACTTTTGCTGATCCCACTCGACAGCCTCACCGACGGCAGTCGGCAGCGCGTTGTTGCTGATGGGCACGACCACCGAGTTCCCGCCGTCACCGGAGAGCTTCTTGAGCGTCAGCATGACGCGGGCCGCCGTGATCATCCCCATGTCCTTGTCGACGGCGAGCCCCTGCGCACTGGACTCTCCGAGACCCTTGAGGCGCCACGGCACGAGGATGTTCGCCGGCGAGGAAACCTTGCCCATGAGGGCCCCGAGGAACTGACGCTGACGCTTCGCGCGCCCGATGTCGCCCTCGGGGTCGGAGTAACGGGCTCGGACGTAACCGAGCGCCGTCGCGCCGTCCATGTCCTGGCAGCCCTTCTTGAGGTTGATGTGTGCCTTCGGGTCGTCCATGTCGTTCTTGACGCAGATGTTGACGCCACCGACGGTGTCGACGACCGACGCGAAGCCGCCGAAGCCGATCTCCATGTAGTTGTCGATGTGGATGCCCGTGTTCTGCTCGATCGTCTTGACGAGCAGCGGCGCGTCACCGAAGGAGAACGCCGCGTTGATCTTGTTCTTGCCGTAGCCGGGGATGTCGACGTAGCTGTCCCGGGGGATCGACATGAGGGTCGGCTTGTCGCCGCCCATGTGCAACACCATGATCGAGTCCGTGCGCTTGCCCTCGGCGGTGCCGGTGCCGAGCTTCTTGCGCTGCTCCGGCGTCAGACCTGTGCGGGCGTCGGAACCGACGAGCAGGATGTTCTTGCCCTTGCCGTCTTCCGCGAGATGCTGCGCGGGGACGGCGTCGAGCTTCTTCACCTTGCTCCAGGCCGAGTTGCCGGCCCAGACGAGAGTGCCGACCCAGAGGATGAGCAGGGCCAGGACACCGGCGAGAATCTTCTTCCCCCGACGCCGCGGGCGGTGCGGGGGCTGCCCTAAGCCGTCACCGTCGAACCGGTCACCCGGGCGCGGGCCGCGGGGCGGACGCCCGCCGTTGCCGTCGTGGGCGTCGAAACCGTCTCGCCCGGCGTCAGCGCCGTACCCACCCGCGGCGCCGGCGGACGCGTAGGCCGCGTCCGTGGAGCGGCCCCGGACGGGCCGCTCGGGGCGTCCCGAGGTGGGCATGACGCGTGTGCTGTCGTCACGCGGCGCGGCAGCCGTAGGTCGCGCCCCGTCCTGCGGTCGCTGAGGACGCCCGCCTTGCGGCGCGCCCTGGAGCGGACGAGACGTCCGACCGTCGCGCGGGGCGTCCGGAGGGACCTCGCCCTGCTGACGACGCTTGCCCTGGCGGGGAGCGTCCCCCTCGCCTCGAACCGGAATGGCCTGCGCGCTGCCCTCGTCGGGGCGGCGAGGACGCTGGGGCAGGGCCCGGCGGTTTCCCTTGGAGCGGCGGGTGTCGATGACGAACGCGTCATCGTCCGCGGGCACTCCGGACGGCCCGGCGCCACGGTCCTCGGGACGCGGCGTGCCGGACGGGCGGCGGGGGTCATTCGGGTGAGGCACCCTCCGAGGGTAGGGGGTCGCTTCCGGGATTGGGCTGACATCGCATTCGCGCGGCGTGTTAGCACGAGCGTCATGGAAGGGGCGTCGGCGTGACGCGCGTGAGGTGTCTTCTGCGCGCGGGTAGGCTGGGGCGACGTTCACGAGCCCATGACTTCAGGAGCGATCATCACCGTGACGAGCGAGCCCGTGACGAGCGCCCCGACGCCGCCGATCGACCCGAGCATGCGCCGCGGAATCTCGGTGTTCATGCCGATCCTCAACGAGGAGAAGCACCTCGAGGAAGCCGTCACCGCGATCCTGGCCCAACGCTACGACGGCCCCGTCGAGGTCGTGCTCGCCATCGGCCCCTGCACCGACCGCACCTGGGACGTGGCCCGTGCGCTCGCCGAACGTGACGAACGCATCACTCTCGTCGAGAACCCGACCGGACGAACCCCCGACGGACTCAACGCTGCCCTGGCCGCAACCCACCACGACGTCCTGGTCCGCGTGGACGGGCACGGCATCCTCTCGCCGGGGTACTTCGCCACCGTCGAGCGTCTTCTGCGCGAGACCGGCGCGGCCAACGTCGGCGGCATCATGGACGCCGAGGGCACGACGCCCTTCGAGGAGGCCGTCGAGTGCGCCATGAAGTCCAAGATCGGCGTCGGTGGAGTGAAGTTCAAGCAGGGCGGGGAGGCCGGCCCGGTCGAGAGCGTCTACCTCGGCAACTTCGCGCGGGAGTGGATCGAGAAGGTCGGCATGTACGACCCGCGCTACACCCGCGCCCAGGACTGGGAACTCAACTTTCGGATCCGCAAGGGCGGCGGAACGGTGTGGTTCACCCCCGACCTGCGCGTCACCTACCGCCCGCGCGCCACGCTCAAGGCGCTCGCCAAGCAGTACTTCGAATACGGCACCTGGCGGCGGGTCGTGGCTCGTCAACACAAGGGTTCGATCAACCTGCGCTATCTCGCCCCGCCGGTCGCCGTCGCGGGTGTCGTGGCGGGCAGCCTGATCGGTCTGAAGTGGCGGCCCGCGCTCGCTGCGCCGCTCGGTTACGCGGCCCTGGTCACAGCAGGCGGTGTCCGTGCGGCCTCGGGACGTTCGCCGCAGGTCATCGTCCGGATGCCTTTCGTCCTCGCCACGATGCACATGGCCTGGGGCACTGGGTTCATCACCTCGAACGTCGAGCTCGAAGCGGCCGAACCAGGCGAAGCGCCGCGAGCCTGACGGAACTCCCAGGATGTGCTCGCTAGGCTGAGGTGCCGCGTAGCGCGCGGCAAGGTTCGCGGGCGAACGCAGGAGCACGAAGGAAACCATGAACTCACACAACCGTCTTGCGCGGATCTGGGCGCATCGAGCCACGCTCGACACGCTCGTCCGACGTGATCTTCGCGTGCGGTACGCGCGTTCCGTGCTCGGCTATCTGTGGACGCTCATCGATCCGCTGGCCATGGCGCTCGTCTACGCGTTCGTCTTCGGCTTCATCTACGGCGGCCACGGCAAGCCCGGTCTGTCCTCGTCGTCCGACCAGAAGTGGGCGAGCACCGACGGTGTTCCGATCGTGCTGTTCCTCGTCGCGGGTCTGCTCGCCTACAACTGGTTCAGCAACGTGATCAACGAGAGTTCGCGCGCGCTCTACGCCGAACGCCTCCTCGTGCGCTCGACCAACCTGCCCCGCGAGCTGTGGGTCATGCGCGTCGTCATCTCGAAGGGCATCGAGCATCTGCTCTCCCTGCCGATCCTGTTGGGCTTCCTCGTCTTCTACATGCTCCGGGGGGAGGTGAGCCTGAGTTGGGAACTCGTGTTCTGGATCCCTGCCCTCATCGTCCAGTTCATCCTGCTCACGGGTATCGGCCTGGTCATGGCGCCCGTGACCGCGCTCGTCGACGACTTCGCCCGCATCACGCGCATCGGCCTGCGCGTGCTCTTCTACGTCACCCCGATCGTCTACTCGCTGCACTTCCTCGAGGCGAAGCTGCCGGCGGAGTGGACCTGGGCCAAGTTCCTCATTCAGCTCAACCCGCTCACGGGCATCACCGACATGTACCGCGCCGGGTTCATCAGTCAGTACGGCCCGGACTGGCACGCCTGGATCTATGCCCTCATCGTCTCGCTGGCGTGGCTCGCATTCGGCTCCTGGGTGTTCCGCAAGCTCGAACCGGCGATCCTCAAGGAGATCTGACATGGCACTGGAGTGGAACACCCCCGAGGGCGAGCCTGTCATCCAGGTCCACGACCTCGGCATCGAGTTCCTCAAGGGTCGCAAGCGCAACCTGTCGTTGCGCGAACTCGTCTACCGCCGACAGACCACGTACGCGAAGGAGACCTTCTGGGCCCTGCGCAACGTCTCGTTCGACGTGGGCAGGGCCGAGGCGGTCGGTCTCGTGGGAGCGAACGGTGGCGGCAAGTCCACCCTGCTCAAGATGATCGCGGGAACGCTCCTGCCGGACGAGGGCTACGCGAAGGTCACCGAGGGCGTCGCCCCGATGATCGAGCTCACCGGCGGGTTCATCGGAGAACTGTCGGCACGCGAGAACATCTACCTCATGGCCGGCCTGCACGGCATGAAGAAGGAAACGGTCGACGAACGCTTCGACGAGATCGTGAAGTTCGCCGGTCCGCAGGTCACGCGGGGGCTCGACCTGCCCTTCCGACACTTCAGCTCCGGCATGCAGGTGAGGCTGGGCTTCTCCGTCATCACTCAGCTCGACGAGCCGATCATCCTCGTCGACGAGGTGCTCGCCGTCGGTGACCGAGCCTTCCGAGAGCAGTGCTACACGCGGATGGAGGAGCTGCTCGCCGAGGGGCGGAGCATGTTCCTCGTGAGTCACTCCGAGGGCGACCTCAAGCGTTTCTGCACCCGAGGGCTCTATCTGTCCGGCGGCACGCTGGTCGACGACGGTCCGATGAAGGACGTGCTGGCGCACTACAACAAGGATCTCGACGCAGGCATCTCCTGAGGCTTGCGAGCCCCAGAAGGCCGAACGCCGCCGCCCCCCTCATGAAGACCAGGAAGGGGCGGCGGCGTTTGTTCGTCCTCAGTGGCGCTGGACGCCCTCCTGGGCGAGCAGGGTGTCGAGTTCGACCGGGTCAGCGTCGCCGCGGACGATGACGACGCTGCCACCACCCACCCAGCAGCGCAGCATCTGTGTGGGATCGGCGCCGGCGAGGAAACGCCGTTCGCCGGTTCCGTCGGGTGTCACGAGGTCACGGAAGGTGACCTGCTCGTCTCCGGCGACCCACGCGACGGCGCTTCCGGCAGGCTCGTCGAACGGGACGAACAGGTCGGCGTAGGTGCTCAGCTCGCGGGCCTCGTCGAGTGCCCCGGCCGGTACCTCCACGGCAGCGCCCCGTGCCAGCATCGCCAGGGTGACGACCACCTGGTCGCCACGGAAGTCCGGCGAGGGAACGCTCGTCACAAGGACATCGAGCCCGTCCTCGTCGGCGAAGGTTCCGGCGTCGCTGTCGGAGAACTCGACACAGGCACCCAATGACCAGGCCGCGAGACACCAGTACGCCGTGCGCCAGTGGGCGGCGGGGAGGTTGATGCCGACTCTCGTGTCGGCTTCCACGTCGAACTCCTCGGTGAGGAGGTTCGCCGCCTTGCTCACCCAGTTCGTCAGCACTTTCGCGGAGAGCTCGATTCGCTCGCCGCGGGTCGGCTCGTCGCTTCGGTCGTAGAACGTGAGACGCGGCGCCGTCGCGTCGCTGCGCGTCATGGCCTCGACGACCTGCCACGGTGTCGTCGTCACGACGTGAGCACCGAGGCGAGACGCTCGTCGACGAGGTCGACCTCGTCGGGCGTCAACGGGGAGTTGAGGCAGTAGGCGAGGTCGTCGATCATCTGCTGGTTGCTGCGGGTGCCGACGGCGATCGAGTCGACGAAGGGGTGGCCCAGGCTGTAGGCGACGCACAGATCTGCGACGTTCGCGCGCCCCAGCTCGTGGGCCAGGAGGACGAGCTGTCGGTTGAGTTCGGTGGGCTCGAAGACCGTGCCGCCCGCGAAGGTCGCGTGGGTGGTGACGACGACGTCGCGGTCCGTGAGGAGCTCGCGCGCGCCGCTCAGGGCGCGGTCGGCGACGCCGAGGGGGAACTGAACGTAACCGAGGTCGGTCAACTCCAGAGCACGGCGCAACTCGTCGAGGGATTCGACGTTGACGCCGATACGGCCCACCTCGCCGGACTCGCGGTAGTCGCGAAGGCGGTGCCAGCCCGTGCCGTCCGCGCTGTGCGCCTCGTCGACGTTCGCCATGAGCACCGCAGACGCCTTACGGCGGCCGAGCTCGGCGAACGAACGCTCGAGCTGGGCCTCGACCGTTGTCGCGGCCAGACGCGGGTCGTTCGTACGGATCTCGCGCAACCGCGAGATGAAGTGCAGACGCTGCGTCAGCTGCGGTTCACCGCACTTGTGCAGAATCTCCTCCGCGTTGTGGTCGCCGCGTCCCACCTCCACGTGGTTGACGCCGCGGTTGACGGCGGTGGCCAGCATCGCGCGGATCTCCGTCGACGAGGGTGCGAGGGGCCCGGCGAACGCCTGGCCGCCGAGGATCATGACGGACTGGTCGAGTTCGCTCCGGTCACGCCGCGGCACGCTGGGGCCCGCGGTGAACGCGCTGCCGCCGATCTCGTTGATGAGGTCGATCCAGGGCACGCTCACCGGATCGGTCTTGTCCGCGAAGAGGCGGCAGACGCGGTCGTAGTCCGACAGGACGTCGACGGTGCAGCGGAAGCGCTCGGGATCCCCGGGGTTGTCCTCGGGGACGTAGTCGAGCGTGCTGACGTTCCGCCGAAGCCAGGGCGTGACGTGTTCGCGGTCGTAGGGCGTGTCGGTCTCGGCCGCCGCGCGGCGCAGGTCGCGAACCCGGAAGACCTCACAGCCGAGGCCCTCCGGCATGCGGGAGACGTCGTTGCGGCCGTATGCGAAGCCGCCGGCGTCCATCGCCTCGATGAGTTCGTCGATGAGGCTCGAGTCGCCGACCGGGTTGTCACCGGTGAGACGAACGACGCGGTCGTCGTCGTCGAGGTCGCGCGTCGCGGCGACGAAGCGTCCGAGCACGTCGTCGAGGGAGCCCCTCATGGCGGGGATGCCGACGCGGTGCAGGTGATCGAAGATGCGCGTGTCGTACTGCTCCTCGCTCGTCGCGACGATGACCTCGTGCCCGTCACGTGACGCGCGCCGGGCCACGAGCTCGATGAGCGGCATGCCACCGATCGTCATGAGGGCCTTGCCCGGCAGACGACTCGAGTTGAGCCGGGACTGGACGACGACACGGGTGCGGGTCACGGGGACCTCCGGGAGAAAGCAGGGACGAGAGCACGTGCGCTCTCACCCTAGCGACGAAGCGCCTCGATGGCGTCAGCGACGCGGCGGCGGCCGTCACCGTCGAGCAACTCCCGCCCCCGCTGCGCGCGGGCCTCGCGGGCACGGGGGTCGCCGAGAGCACTCGCCAGTCGGCGTGTCGCGTCCTCACGGCTCGTGCCCACCGCGTGCAGTTCGTCGAGGTGGCCCACGCCGAGCGCGAGGTCGGCTTCGATCACCATGTCGTAACCGAGCCGCTGGTTGTCGATGACACACACGACCGCCGTGGGCACCCCCAGACACAGGAGTTCCCACACGGACGAGCCGCTGGCGGTGACGACGAGATCGCTGCGCGCAGCACGGGCCGCCAGATCGGTGACGGGGCCCGTTGTCGTCAACGTGACGTCGACGGGCAGGTCGTCCCGCAACGGCGCGGCCCAGGCGTCGTCGGGCGTGACGACGGTGAGATCCATCCCGACTCCGGCGGCCGCAGCGGCACGCAGGATGATCGGAGCGACGAGCGGAGCGGCGCCCATGGGGTCGCTTCCACCGAACACGGCGAGGACGCTGAGTCGCTCCTGCGCTCCGGGCCGTGCCCGCCCGGCGACCTCCTCGCGCAGGGCGAGGACGTCGTCGCGAAAGAGCGTGTAGGGCGCGCCGGCCAGGGCATGCCGCCCCGCCTCGACCTTCCTCGGAGTGGCCCCGGGATTCTGGTCGACGTACAGGTCGGCATCCTGATCGGCGCCGAAGCGACCGTCGACCATGGCCGTGACGGGCAGCCCGTGCCGCCTGAGATGAGCGCCCCACGAAGGGCCGAAGTCGTACCCGTCGATGACGACGAAGGACGCGGCGAGCCGGTCGGCGAGATCCCCCAGGGCCGCCGGATCGTCGGGCCGCGTGTGCAACGTCACCCCGGCGTCACGGTAGGAACGTTCGACCCAGTCCAGGGCCAGTTCGCCCGCGAGGTGGACGGATCGGCCGCGAGCGATGAACTCCTGCGCCAGCGCGAGCAACCGCATGGCGTGACCCACTCCGATGGACGCCGTGGCATCGGTGCGAAGGATGATGGCCGAGGTTGCCCGATCGGCGCCGGTGGGGGAGGGCTGCGTCGTCATGGCGCCATGGTGGCACGAGCGCCACGGGAGGTGACCCGCCGCGACGTGTCGAGTCCCTGGGGCCTCGCGCGCTGGTGCTAGCCTTGCGGGGAATGTCAAGAATCGGGCAGAGTTTCGCCGACGTGCCGAACGTCAGCCGCCCGATGCACGAACAACGCAATGGGAGCCCCGAGTGAGCATTCTTGAAGGATCGTCCATCCTCGTTACCGGTGGTACCGGTTCTTTCGGTAAGGCCTTCATCTCGAAGCTCCTCGCCGAGCACAACCCGAAGCGCGTCGTCATCTACTCGCGTGACGAGCTGAAGCAGTGGGAGTGCCGCGCTCTCTTCAAGGACGACCCGCGTCTTCGCTGGTTCATCGGTGACATCCGTGACCTCGACCGTCTGCGTCGTGCCATGCACGGCATCGACTACGTCGTTCACGCGGCCGCTCTCAAGCAGGTCGACACGGCCGAGTACAACCCGTACGAATTCGTCAAGACGAACGTCATCGGCTCCCAGAACGTCATCGAGGCCTCGATCGACGCCGGGGTCCAGAAGGTCGTCGCCCTGTCGACGGACAAGGCCTCCAGCCCGATCAACCTCTACGGTGCGACGAAGCTGACGGCCGACAAGCTGTTCATCCTCGGCAACCACTACGCCGCCGCCTACCCGACGCGCTTCGCCGTCGTGCGCTACGGCAACGTCATGGGCTCGCGCGGTTCGATCATCCCGAAGTTCAAGGCGATGCACGAGGCCGGCGAATCGCTGCCGATCACGGACCTGCGCTGCACCCGCTTCTTCATCACGCTGGACGACGCCTGCCAGATGGTGCTCGACACCTTCGAGCTGATGCAGGGCGGCGAACTGCTCGTGCCGCGTATCCCGTCGATGAAGGTCACCGACCTGGCCCAGGCCATCGCCCCCGGTGCCAAGATGCACGACGTGGGTCTGCGCCCCGGTGAGAAGCTCCACGAGGAGATGATCTCGCCGGAGGAAGGCCGCCGAGCGGTCATCGTTCACGACGGCAAGTACTTCGTCCTGCAGCCCGACTTCGCGACGTGGGGCTACGAGGCCCCTGCCGACGGCGTTCCGGTCGAGGACGGCTTCCACTACTCCTCGGGTGACAACGACCAGTGGTACACGATCGAGGAGCTCCAGCAGATCCTCTCGTCGGGTATCTGAGGCGCTCGATGGTTCTGCCGTACGGCCGACAGTCCATCAGCGCCGACGACGTCAAGGTCGTCGAGGAGGTCCTCACCGGTGACTGGCTGACCACGGGTCCCTACGTCACGCGCTTCGAGGAGGAGATCGCGCAGCTCGCGGGCAGCCCGAATCAGGCCGTTTCGGTCACCTCGGGCACGGCGGCGTTGCACGTCGCCTACGCGGCCGCGCAGGTGGGCCCCGGCGACGAGGTCATCACGACGCCGCTGACCTTCCTCGCCACCGCGACGACGGCCTCGATTCTCGGCGCCAAGATCGTCTTCGCCGACATCTGCGAGGACACGGGCAACCTCGACCCCGACGCTGTGGCTGCGGAGATCACGGGCGCGACCAAGGTCGTCGCGGGAGTCGACTACGGCGGCCACCCCATCGACGCCGAGGGCCTTTCCGCCGTGGCGAAGAAGGCCGGTGCCTACCTCCTCGAGGACGCGGCGCACTCCGTCGGCGGTTCGCTCGACGGCACGCCGGTGGGTTCGCTCGCGGACATCACGACGTTCAGCTTCTTCCCGACGAAGAACCTCACCACGGGTGAGGGCGGTGCCGTCGTGGCCAAGGACGCCGACGTCGTGGAGCGCGCTCGCCGCTTCAAGGGCATCGGCATGGTCCGCGAGCCCGAGCAGCTGCGAAGCAAGGACGAGGGCGCCTGGTGGTACGAGATGCCCGAGCTGGGGCTGAACTACCGCCTCAACGACCTGCAGGCCGCGCTCGGTTCGAGCCAGCTCACGCGTCTGGGACAGTTCAAGACGCGCCGCCAGGAGATCACCGATCGGTACAACGAGGGCCTTGCGGGCATCGAGCAGCTCACGCTGCCCGGTCACCGGGCGGGCGCTGACCCGGTGTGGCACCTGTACCCACTGCGCATCACCGACGGACGCCGCCGTGAGCTGTTCGAGCACCTGCGCGAGCAGGGTATCGGTGTGCAGGTGAACTACATCCCTGTCTACTGGCAGCCCTACTTCGCCGATCTGGGCTACCGGCGTGGCATGTGCCCCAAGGCGGAGGCCTACTACGAGCAGGAGATCAGCCTGCCGATGTTCCCCGACCTCACGGACGACGACGTCGATCGCGTCATCGAGCTCATCCGGGGCTTCGTCGGGGCCTGAGATGCACCACGCCAACCACTTCTACGGCCATGCCCACATCATGGCCGAGTACGCCGGGGTGCAGGGCGTGCCCCGCATCTGGGGCTTCCTGCAGCACGGCTGGAACATCCACGACGGTTTCGCGGTGGGTACGACGTTCGTCGCCGGCTACCCGAAGCTCGTGTGGTCGAACACCGTGGCGCGTCGTGGTTGGGCTCTCGGGCTGCACCCGTACGTCGTCGTGGGGGCACCTTGGGCATACCTGCTCGAACAGCACGACCAGCGCGGGTGGGAGGCCACCGACCCCGAGCGCGAGGGAACGATCGTCTACCCCTTCCACGGCTGGGAGGGGCAGCAGATCGTCGGCTCGCACGAGGAGTACATGCGTGAGATCCGCGAGGTGGAGGGCGACGTTCCCATCACCGTGAGTCTCTACATCAACGAGTACCGCGACGCGCGGGTGCGCCGTATCTACGAGAGCCTCGGCGCACGCGTGATCACGCACGGTGAGCGCGGATACATGTGGAAGAACACCGACGTGAACTTCCTGCGCAAGCAGCTCGCGGAGATCCGCCGTCATCGCCGGGTCGTGAGCAATCGGGCCTCGAGCGCGTTGTTCTACGGCGCCTCCGCCGGTGCCCAGATCGGCATCTACGGTGACCCGATGGAGATCCTGAACGACCACGCCATCCTCGGCGGGTCGCAGAAACCGCACCGTCTTCTGCCCGAGCTCTACCAGCCCTTCGTGCCTCTCGAGTTGGGGCGCCAGCTCGCCGCCGAGGAACTTGGTCAGGACGCGTTGCTCAACCCCGCCGAGGTCCGTGAGGCCTTCGGTTGGCAGCGTCAGCCGTTGCGCGACGACGGCGGCCTCGTCACACCGCTGCCCGAGTCGGCGGTCACCGTCGACTCCTGAATCCGGATAGGCCGGGCGAGATCCGGCTGACGAAACGGGCCGGGCACCGTCACCCCTCGAGATGTGCGGTGCCCGGCCCGTTTCGGCGTTGCCGTCAGGTGCGTCAGTGGACGCCGACGATGGCCCACTCGGTGGCGCCGAGGAAACCGGCCGAGCGGCGACCCTGCGGCTTGGTGTCGATGTGCACGAGCACCGGTTCGGTGACGGACTCCGCGAGCGTCACGACGAGACGCCCTGCGGGGCCGCGCGTGACGGAGACGCCCTCGGTCACTGGGCGGCCCTGGAGGTCGAGCACTTCCACGGCGCCGTCCGGCACCGAGAACGACGTGTTGACGACGCTCGAAACGGCCTGACGGGCCCGCGAACGCGCGATGCGCGTGCCCTTGCGCATCGCCTTGGCGCCGACACGGGTGTACCGGTTCTTCTTGGTCAGTGCTGCCAACTGGAGCGGGGCATCGACGGCTTCGAGTTCGACGCTCGTCACGCCTTCGCCAGGCACGACGCTCATCCAGCCGTGACGGGTGCGCGCCTTGATCGTGTGGCCACCCGAGACCTGAGCCGGAAGTCGGGGCTCGTCGGCGCCGCGCTCGGTGACGCGGACGGCGTCGTAACGAAGGCCGAGGGCCGGGCGCACGTCGAGCAGGTCGTCGCGCCCGAGCGAGACGCCGAGCACCTCGATCATGAGCAGTCCCTCGGGGTCGATCTCGTCCGCGTCCAGGTCGAACGAGACGGCGACACGGGTGAGGCCGGGGGAGTCCTCGGCGAGCTGCGTCACGAGGGCGGCACCCACGAGTCGAGCCTTCTGACCTGCGCGGATGCTGACGAGACGCGGCAGCGTGAGGTCGGCCTCACGGTGCTCCTCGGGCACGCGCACGCGCCACCACTTCTCGGTGGCCTCGTCGGCGGACAACTCGAGGTCGACGCGCACCGGGCGGCCGCCGTTGTCGAACTTGAGGCCCAGCATCGTGTCGTTCGAACGCGTGCGCCCGACGATGGCCTGGCCGCGCACGATGCCGTCCATCACCATGGCCTCGGGTACGGCGCCACCGGTAAGGTCCACCGGCAGGGTCAGCGGGGTGACGACGTCGTCGAACGTCGTCGTCATTCCGGGATTGCGCTCTGCCATCAGTGGCTCTCCTCAAGATCGGACACCAGGCCGAGGATGGCCGGAAGCTCTTCGGTCGGGGCGTGCAACTCGGCGCGCGTGAGGAACGGCTCGTGGCGATCCCACATGCGGCGGGTTGCGATGAGGACGTTGTCGCCGTCCGCCTCGATGTGCGACATCGCGAGGTTGACGCCCATGTACAGGCGGGCCGCCTGGCTGGACTCCCAGTGGGGCACGAGCGGGCTGGCGACGTCCGAGAGGGCGCGGTAGTAGACGAGCCACAGCCGGGCTCGCTCGATCTGCTCCTTGGTGATCATGCGGTCACCGCGGTTGAGACCGTCCATCGCCTCGCGAAGGTACTGCCAGTACTCCTCCTGCGTGTCGGCACGACGGCTGATACCGCAGTGGCTCCACTCCGACCACCCGGCCTGGAGGGCCGGGATGCCGTAGGCGGGGTACTCGTTGGAGACCGAGCCGCGCACGGTGACGGCGTAGTCGACGAGGCTCCAGATGACGTTCTTCGACAGGTCCATGCTGGGCGTGAATACCATGTGGTCGAGGTGGCCGTACTTCTCGGCCAGCTTCTCGAACATCTGCGTGCTGTCGTAGAACGCCTGAGCCGGGTGGTCGACGAAGAGCCAGTTCACGTCGGGGTTCTCGGCTGCGAACTCCACCGTCTCGCGGAACCAGTGCCCGAGGTTGTCGAAGATCTCCTTGTTCGAGCGCACGGCGTCGCTGACGGCGTGGTCGAAGACGGTGATGATCGGCTTGGCCGGGTCCCAACCGAAGCGGCGAGCCGCGAAGGTGCGCACACTGTCACGCTCTGCGCGGGTACGGAACTCCAGCTGCGAGACCGATCCGCCGCCACGCCACCAGGAGGGGCGACCCAGGTTGACCTTGGAACGCCACGTCGACAGCTCCGCCGAGCGTCGTAGCGCGTCACGGTGCTTCCAGACGCACTCCTCGAAGTACTCGGCGATGAGGCGGGTCATCTGCATGCGGTAGGTGCCCTCGCCCTCGATCTGGTCGGGGAAGAGGGCGTAGGCCTTGAGGGAGCCGGTGCTCTGGACGTGGATGACGGGAACGTCGAGGCGCATACCGGCCTCGACCGCGAGCCCCCACTGCGCGTAGTCGATGTGGCTCGTGACGAAGGCAGCCGTCGGGATCTGGGAGAACAAGGCGTCGTAGATGCGCGCGTAGTGCTTGGAGCGCTCGACGAGTCGCTTGTACGTCGGTTCGCTCGCGACCTGCTCGTCGACCTCGGGCACACGCATGATGCGAACCGCCGTGGCGGCGACGATGTCGTCGTACTCCTGCTGCGGGATGTCGGTGGCCTCCGGCAGGGTGATCGTGTGCCCGGCCACCTCGAAGGTGTTCACACCCTGTAGGGTGTCGGCGATCATCTGCCCGACGTCGATGACGTCGACCGCGCCCCAGGCCGTCGCCATCTTCGACAGCTGATCGGTGTCGTAGTACTGCCAGATCGTGTCGCGCCAGTCCGGGTCCGGCCCGACGAGAGCGACGATGCGCGCAGGGTGCATGCGACGGATCCCGTTGGCCAGGGTGAGGTTACGAAGCGCCACACGGACGTCCTGCATGAGCAGGTCGACGAAGATGACTTCCTCGCCCGAGGGCAGCACGCACCGTGGCCAGAACCGCCCGGCCGTGACGCACATGGCGTCGAAGTGCGAACCGTACGATTGGTGGACCTTCTCCACCGGCTTGGCGCGAGCCATGGGCAGTTTCCTTCGTCGATCAGTGGGCGTGCTTCGGGCGTGGCCGGGTCGTGCTTCGGAGCCGAGGGTCCCGACCGGGCCCACAGCACACGTAGGTTAACAACTCAGGTTGCGTCGTTCAGCATGCGTCGAACTGCCTTCTCCGCCTTGTCCTTGAATCCGGGAGGCAGCTGATCCATGACGAGCGCGCGGGCGCTCCTGACGGCCTTGCGCTTCGGAGCACCCAACGCGTCGGTGACCTTGTAGGCCGTCGTGGCAGTCACCGTGTTCATCCGCTTCTCGAGGCCGGCGAACTGTCGATCGCGCCACTCGAGATGCCGCTCCAGCCAGTCGATGCGCTCGCGGTTGACGGCGAGTTCCTCGCGAAGTTCCGCGTTGGCACGGACGGTTTCGCGCCAACTCGCCGAGCGCGGATCCTGGGCGTCCATCTCCCGCGCGCCGGGGGTGGTGAGGCGAGCGAAGCCGTTGTCGGCGGCCGATCCCAACGAGGCCTGAAGGCGTTCCTCGAGCGCGACCGACGATTCTCGGGTGCTCGTCCAGTCGACGCCCACCATGGCGCACAGCGAGTCGGTGATCTGGTCCGCGCCTGCGTCGGCCACCCAGGGGTGAGCGAACGAACGACGGAGCAGACGCTGCGCGAAGCGCCAGAGGTTGCGGGCGAGGGCTGCCTCGCTCGTGGTCTCGACGCTCACCGTCCAACTCGGGTCGAACAGGCCGAACGTGACCGAGTCACCGTCCGTGCGACAGACCGTGTTGTCGACGGTTGCGACGATCGCCTCCGGGGCGGGCAGGCTCAAGAGCCAGGCGCCGTATGCGGCGACGACGTGGCGCACACCGGTGAGATCCCGGACACGGCAGGCGTCCGTCAACATCGTCTCGACCAGGGTGCCGCGCTCACCGGCGTAGGCGCGCG
The DNA here is from genome assembly GCF_014302635.1 of Dermacoccus sp. PAMC28757. NCBI lineage: Bacteria > Bacillati > Actinomycetota > Actinomycetes > Micrococcales > Dermacoccaceae > Dermacoccus > Dermacoccus sp. PAMC28757. The sequence goes on from NZ_CP060292.1 coordinate 1,631,392, forward strand.
AGAGGTCGCGTTCGACGACTCCCGAGGCGACGAGACCGCCCAGCGCGTGCCGGTCGTCGTCGTCGACGACCACCCGGGCGCGCCAACCCGCTGCGGCTTCGGGCTCCACGGCAACGGCGCGAGGAACCTGCAGGTCATCGGCGTCGCCGTGGGTCCACATGACGATCCACGCCGGTGCCAGTTCGGCCGCCAGACGCGCATCGAACATGCGCTCGGTGAGCATCGTCGGGTCGCTCAGTGTGCGCGGTCCGGGGCCCGGGTCGACCGCCACGGCGGAGGTGAACGTCTTCGCGAACTGGACGAGTTCCCTCGTCTGCGAGTGAGTCGTCGCGCACGAGGACGACGGGGTGGGTGGCACTGGGCACGGCGGCGAAGCAGCGCGCCAGGTTCAGGTCCGCGTGGTCGAGTGCTCCCGCGAGTTCGTGGCGGAACAGTCCGCCGGCGGCTTCGCCGGCCAGATGGTCGAAGTTGTCCCGCGCGAGGACGGACGGAGCAGTCTGCAGGTCGTTGATGCCGAGGGAATTGGAGACCTCCGCGACGAGCACCCCGGATTCCGCGGTGAAGCCGGCCATGAGCGCCAAGCTCTCCCGGCAGCTCAACGGACGCGAGTCAGGCGTGACGAGCACGCGCAGAGGATCGAGTGCGACGACGACCGCATGGTCGCTCGTGTCGAACCTGTCGAGGCTTCCGCAGTGAACCGAGAGGCCCTCGTGCAGGTCGCGCGAGTGCTGGAGGGAGCGAGCATCGACCGTGCCGCGCACGAGGACCGAGACCTCGCGCTCCGGGGACAGGTCCTCGAGGAGGAGACTCGCGGTCGGGCCGATGAGCAGCACCGGCCCCTCGGCGGCCTCCACCGCGCGGCGGGCGAGTTCCAGCCCCGCATGGTCCGCGCGGGCAGCCGCCCGATCGCTGTGGTCGAGCATCTCGCCGCCGGTCAGCGTGAAGCCGCTGACGGGCTCGACCTGACGCACGGTCTGCGGGTCCGTCATGCTCAGACCAGCTCCCACGACATGGGCGTGCCCTTCGCCGCGTCACGGGTGAAGGTGCGGCCCTCGAGGGTGGAGAACGTGTCGGGCGCCAGGCCGTTGGCGGGACGGATGGAGCGGACGTTCTCGGCCGTGACGACATCGCCGGCCCTGACGTCCTCGACGACGTAGAGGCTGCGGCGGAAGCGCAACCCCTCCTTCTCCTGGGCGCGCGCCCCGATACGCGGTTCGCCGAGGCACTGCCAGGCGACCTTGGACTGGGTCACGAGCTGGTTCAGCTCCTCCGGCTCGGAGGAGAACGCGGAGTCGACGCCGCCGCCCTCACGCGAGAGCGTCACGTGCTTCTCGACGAGGACCGCGCCCAGGGCGACGGAGGCGACGGCGGCGCCGATGCCCATCGTGTGGTCGGAGTAACCGATGAGGGTGCCGAGCGCGTCCCGCATGACGGGAATGCCACGCAGGTTGGACTCGCTCGGGTCGGCCGGGTAGTTCGCGGTGCACGCCAGCACGACGATCTTGTCGTTGCCGACGCTGCGGGCCGCCTCGACCGCGGCGTTGATCTCGCCGAGCGAGGCCATACCCGTGGAGATGATGATCGGCTTGCCCTTGCTCGCCGCGTGCCGGATGAGGGGGAGGTCGACGATCTCACTGCTCGCGATCTTGTACGCGGGCACGTCGAACTGCTCGAGGAAGTCGACCGCGGTCGGGTCGAAGGGGGAGGAGAAGGCATGGATGCCGAGCTCCTTGGCGAGCGCGAAGATCGGCGCGTGCCACTCCCACGGCGTGTGCGCCTCCTCGTACAGGTCGTACAGGTAGCGGTCGGCCCACAGTTCGTGACCGGAGGAGATCTTGAAGTCGTCGGTCTTGACGTCGATCGTGATCGTGTCGGCCGTGTACGTCTGCAGCTTGATGGCGTGGGCGCCCTGCTCAGCGGCCATGCGCACGATGTCGAGGGCCTTCTCGAGGCTGCCGTCGTGGTTGCCCGACATCTCGGCGATGATGTACGGCTCGGCGTTCGGGCCGACCTCGACGTCACCGATGCGGATGTTCTCGTGCGGGTTCTGGCTCATGCTGGGGGCTCCTCGCTCGTTTGCGATTGGCTGGGTGACGCTCTGCGTCAGGACGTGCGCTCGCGGCGCACGTGGATGACCTGCGTCGGCTTGCCGCCGATCTCGCGCGTCTCGGTCTCCATCTCGACGAAACCGTTGCGCTTGTTGAAGCGACGAACGCCCTCGTTCACCTCGAGCACCTCGGCGTCCAAGGTGTCGATATCGAGCTGCGCGTCAGCGTACTTGACCGCCTCACGCTGGATCTGGATCCACGCAGGCAGCAGCTCGCCTCGTTCCGTGAGGCCGTCGTTGTCGAGGTAGTAACCCCACCAGGAGGTCTTCGCCTCGGCGTCGTAGTCGAAGAACGTGACGACACCGGCGGGCACTCCGCCGCGCTCGTACATGAGCACGCGTCGGCTCGGGTTGTCCTTCGTGTTCGCCCACCACGCCGCATGCTCGTCGGGCGAGATGACGTGCTGGGTGAGAGAGACGGCGCGTACCTCGTCGTGATTGCGCCAGGTGCGCACGTTTTCCTGGTCGGCGTCCGTGGCGGGGCGAAGCATGCGAACTCCCGTTCTCAACTCGGTGACTCGGACCGTCGGGGCCCGACTCACCACGATACCGGCCGCAGGTGTGCCCACGCGACGCTGACGCGTTCCCGCGCGTCACGGCGACGAAGAGCGTGTGGGCGCACCGCAGCGCACCCTTCGTGCGTCGCGCGATCTCACAGGTGAGGCGAAGCCCTAGACTGTCGTCAGCACACGTGTCTGCGTCGACGGCGGTCGCCCCACCGAAGGCGCGGGTCATTTCGCACGATGAAGGAGAGTCCATGAGCACGCTCAGCCGCGAGCAGGTCCGCACGATGATGGGTGAGGTTCTCACCGCGCAGGGCAAGGAGCTGCCGTCCGACGACTCGGCTCGTCTCGACGCCATCGGCTTCCGCTCGCTCGACTTCTCCGAACTCGCCCTTCAGGTCGAGGACGAGCTCGACACCGAGCTCAACTTCGACGCGCCCGGCCTGCGTTCCATCGAGACCGTCGGCGACGTGCTCGACTTCATCGACGAACTGCAGAAGGCCTCCTGATCTTGGCGTCACAGGCCAACGGCGCTCCAGCGGGCGCGAACAACCGTGTCGTCGTCGGAGACTTCGACGGCACGTGGGCCGAGCTCGCCGAGTCGAGCTTCGGTGCGAGCAACGACACGCTCTCGGCACCTCTCGCCGCAGCGTTCCTCGTGAGCGGCCACCGCGGCGCAGCGCAGGCCGCGTGGCTCGCCGCCACGGAGGCGAACCGCGAGACCCTCATCGCCACCGCGGCACGCATCGACGACGAGCAGGCCGAGGGCTTCCGCGAGTTCGGTCTGTCCCTCGTGCGCGACGGCGCGGGGGGCGTGGACGTCGCTCCCGCCATCAACGAGCGCGACGCCGAGGACGGTCGCGTCTGGCTGCTGACGTCCGGTTCGACCGGGCGCCCCAAGCAGGTGGCGCACACCCTTGCCTCCCTCACGACCGTCGCCGGCGACCAGCCCGCGCGCACCTGGCTGTGCCCCTACACGCCGGGCGCCTACGCGTGGTGGCAGGTCGTCACCCTCTCGATCGCGCTGCCGGGTCAGGACATCGTCTTCGTCGACCCCGCGCAGCTCGCCGAATGGCCGGACCAGGCGCTCGCCGCCGGCGTCACCGCCGCCTCGGGTACGCCGACGTTCTGGCGTCAGGCCCTGTGGCGCAGCGGCGACGTGCTCGCGCAGCTGAAACTCGAGCAGGTCACCCTCGGCGGCGAACCCGTCGACCAGGCCATCCTCGACCGCCTGCGTGAGGTGTTCCCGAACGCCCGCATCTCGTGGATCTACGCGAGCTCCGAAGCGGGCGCCGCCATCGCCGTCCACGACGGCCTGGCCGGCTTCCCCGAAGCCTGGCTCGAACGTGACGTGCCCGGTCGTCCGCGCCTGTCCGTGGAGGACGGTGAGTTGCTCATCGCCTCGCCCAAGGCCGCCGAGGGCATGGACGCCGTCATCCGCACCGGCGACAACGTCGATATCTCGGGCGGCCGCGTCGTCATCACCGGCCGGGCCGCGAGCGACGAGATCAACGTCGGCGGGTCCAAGGCCTCCGCCGGCAAGGTGCGCGCCGCGCTCCTGGCTCACCCCGACGTCGCCTGGGCCGCCGTCCGCGGCCGCAAGGCGCCCCTCGTCGGCAACGTCGTCGCAGCCGACGTCGTCCTGCGTGACGGCCTCGACAAGGCCTCCGACGACGCACCCACCCAAGCCGATCTGCAGGCATGGTGCGGCGAACGACTCCCTGAATACGCGGTACCCCGCCGCATCCGATACCTCAGTGAAATCCCGATCAAGGAGAGCTTGAAGAGCGATGTCTGAAACCACCAAGACGCCGATCCCGGCCGCCACGTGCGTCCTCATCTCCGGCGGCTCGCGCGGCCTCGGCCTTGCCTTCGTCGAAGACGTGCTCGCCCAGGGCGCCAAGGTGGCCGCGTTCGCGCGCACCGTCACGCCTGAGCTGCAGAAGCTCATGGACGAGCAGCCCGAGCGCGTCTACGTCGGCTCCGTCGACATCACCGACCCCAAGGCCGTCACCACGTTCATCAAGGACGCCTCCAAGGTGCTCGGCCCCATCGACGCGCTCGTCAACAACGCCGCCATCGGGCAGGACTCGCTCCACCTCCACACGACGCCCGAGCGCATCGAAGACATCATCTCGACGAACCTCACCTCCACGCTGCTCGTGACGCGCGCCTTCATGCGCCACGCCATGGCCAAGGTCGGCAAGGGGCGCATCGTCAACGTCACCAGCGTCTGTGCCCAGCGCGGCTACGCCGGCCTCGTCGCCTACTCCGCCACCAAGGGCGGCCTCGACGCCGCCACCCGCTCCCTCGCTCGCGAAATGCACGGACGCTTCCTCGTCAACTCGATCGCGCCCGGCTTCTTCGCCTCCGAAATGAGCTCCGTGCTCGGCACCGAACAGCTCTCCACCATCACCCGACGCACGCCCACCGGCCAGCTCGTCGAACCGGAGAACATCACGCCCACCCTGCGCATGCTGCTCTTCGAAGACACCAACATCAACGGCATGGTGCTGACGATCGACGGTGGCGGGAGCATCTGAGTTCTCCCTTGCTGCGTCTTCCGGCGAAGGGCTCCGAGTCGCGAGCTCGCTCGCGACTCGGAGCCCTTCGCTCGGTGCGACACAGCTGCGGGGCGCTCGGCCTCTCATGACGCGCTCCACGGGCCTCGCACGCTCGGCCCGTGGAGCGCGTCATGCTCGGTCTCCCGCAGTCCGCTTCCAGCGTGGTCGCCTTGGTTCCTTCGGCGCGTCTTCTGGCGTGGTCGCGTTCCGGACGGGGGAGTCGTCCGACGGTGTGGCCGGCTCCAGCGCGCGGTGGCATGGAATGCTCTGTTGCCGGGAAAGAGGGTGGGTGACGTGGTGAACGCGGCTGAACTGCTCGCCGCCGCGGTGCGCGACGGGAGACTCGAGCGTTCTCGCGAGGTCACGCGTCAGGCGCGCCCCGACGCGGCGCGCAGCTACCTGTCCGACGGCACCGGGCTCGCGTGGCACGTTCCCTCCGCGCTGCGCAGCCACGGCACCTTCGTCCTCGACGCCGAAATCCCACGGCCCGTGCGTTCAACTCTCGTGCGGCGCTACGGCGTCGACGACCCCGACACCTTCGCCGAACGCTGGACCCGCGCAGAGGCTCTCGCCAAACTCGCCGACCTGCCCATCATCACCTGGCTCAGCCGCCACGGACTCACCGTGCCCGAACACGTCGGCGCACTGCGCGATGTCGGCGAGACCGATTGGAGCACTGAGCGGTTCGGCGACGTCATCGTGACCTTTGCCGTCACCGCACACGCTCAGCGGGCTGACACGAGCGAGGAGCGTTCTCCGGCTGTCGGTGGCACCGTCTAGCCTGGGACGCATTCAAAAACAATCGAGCAGTGCAGTCGAAGGCGCGGCAACGGACGACGAAGGAGAAGGCATGGCGCAGGAGCCGCAGACGGGTGCCACCCCGCCTCGCGTCGGCGTCGTCCTCATGACGATGGGTAACCGCCCCGACGATCTCGAACGGGCCATCTCGTCCCTGAACCAGCAGCGCGGAGTCGAACTCGACATCGTGCTGCTCGGCAACGGCTGGAACCCGGCCGAGAATCCGTGGCCGTTCCCGGCGAACGTGCGCACCATCCAGTCGCCGGAGAACCTCGGCATCCCCGAAGGCCGAAACGTCGGTGCGCGGGAAGCCCGCGGCGACTACCTGTTCTTCTACGACGACGACGCCACCCTCCCCACTGACCACGTCCTCGCCGACATGGTGGCCGAGATGGAGAAGCGGGCCGACAACGCCGTCATCGGCCCGCTCGGGCAGGACCCCACGGGAAAGCCGACGCCACGCCGCTGGATTCCGCGCCTCAACGTCAAGAACAACGGAAAGCCCGGCCCGGCCACCTGGTTCCTCGAAGGCATCCACCTCTCGCGCCGCACCGCATTCGATCAGGTCGGCGGCTGGCCTGGGCACTTCTTCTACGGTCACGAAGGCATCGACCTCGCCTGGCGACTCATCGATGCGGGCTGGGTCATCCAGTACGTACCCAGCATCACTGTGAACCACCCGGCCACGTCTCCGGCACGGCACGCCGTCTATTACCGGATGAACGCGCGAAACCGCGTGTGGGTGGCCAAGCGCAACCTACCGGCGCCCCTCGTGCCGCTGTACATCGGTAACTGGGCGGCCATCACCCTGCTTCGCGTCAAGGACAAGGCCGCACTCAAGGTCTGGTTCGCCGGCCTTGCCGAGGGCCTGCGCACCGACGCGGGGGAGCGGCACGTCATGTCGTGGCGCACGGTCGCGAAGCTCACCCGCCTCGGCCGGCCCCCGGTGATCTGACATGAGCGAAACCCACAACGACCACGTCCACGCCGTCGTCACCGGGGCCAAGAGTCGCTCGCACGTGCTCTACATCGCCTCCTACCTTCGCCGCGTCCTGCAGGATCTTTCGGACGCCGGCCGCCTGCGCGTCTCGTTCGTCCCGGCAGCCGCGTTCCTCACCGCGCCCGCGGTCGGTGTCGAGGACGCGCGAGCCCTGCTGCCGGACGACCCACGCCTCTCGCTCGAGGAGGGCATGGCGGGATGGCGTTTCGCCGAGGGCGCGCGGGCCCTCTACGTCAGCGTGGGAACGCCCGGCCTGAAGGCTCTCGTCGCGCTTCGTCGCGCGAACGGCGTGCGCCCCATCCACGTCGTCGTCACCGACGAAGGCATCGGCACCTACGGTTCGTGGACGACTCGCCGTGACGCCATCCGCCGGCAGGGCGCCGCGCCTGTCACGGCCACGCTCAAGGCAGGTCTCATCGCCGCGACGGGCAAGGCGTTGACGTCCGAGCGGTGGCCCGCGTATCGGCGCACCTCCCACGGCTGGGAGGTCACCGAGGCCGTGCGTGCGGAGTTCCGCGCCCACACCGAAGGTGCCTCCCGATCGGTGCGTCGCAGCGCCGTCATCCTCACTCAGCCCTTCGTCGATCTGGGGCTCATCGACGAGAAGCGGTACGTCGACTACGTCCGCGGCCTGGTCGCGAGTTGCGCGGACGTGGGACTCGAACCACTGGTGCGCGCGCACCCTGCTGAGGACGTGCGCCGCTACGACGAGTTCGAGGTCATGCGCTCGCGCGGCACCGCCGAGCTCGATCCGCTCGTCGTCGGCGCCGACGCCGTCCTCGGAGGCCCCAGCACGGCCCTCATCAACCTCAGCGCGATGTTCGGCGCCAACGTCGTCTGGGTGAGCGAACCCTCTCTCACCTTCCTCGACACCGATGTCTCCGAGGCTCAGCGGCAGATCTTCGCGGCGTTCCTCGGCCGACCCGTCCGTCCGGTCGACGTGGCAGCGCGACTCGCGTGAGTACCCGGCCCGACCTCGTCGAACAGTGGGAGCCCGGACGCAGCGTTCCGGTGGCTTCGATCCTCGGCGCTCTTCGTCGGGGATCGGGCGATCCGACGATGGTCGTGCGTCCCAACGCCGTGTGGTGGGGCGTGCACACGCCCGCAGGACCGGCGGCCACCTGGTGGCAGGTCAAGCCCGCGGAGGGGGGCGAGCGCGTCATCCTGCGGGCATACGGAGCGGGCGCGGCGTGGTTCGCGGGCCGTTTGCCCACCATCCTCGGTGAGGCGGACAGCCTCGACGGCTTCGCTGCCCATCACGAGCCCGTGAAGGTCGCCCTTCGCGTGCGTCAGCTCGCCGATTGGCGCATCCCGCGCACGGGCCTCGTCATCACCTCGCTCGTCCCGAGCATCCTCGAGCAGAAGGTCACCGGTCGTCAGGCCTTCGCAGGCTTCCGCCACCTCGTGCGCACGTACGGCACCCCTGTCACGTTAGACCCGGAGGCGCTGCGGGCGGCGGGCCCTCAGGCACCGGCCGTCGCTCGCCTCATGGCCGCACCCTCTGCTGCACAGTGGCGACGTATTCCGTCCTGGGAATGGCTGCAAGCCGGTGTCGAGCCGCCGCAGTCACGCACCGTCATGCGTGCCCTCGAGCACGCGGACCGTCTCGAGCAGACGAGCGAGCTGCCGATTGCGGAGGCCCACGCGAGGCTGCGCCTCGTGCCCGGAATCGGGGTCTGGACGGCGGCAAAAGTTGCACAGAGCGCGTGGGGCGACCCCGACGCCCCCACCTTCGCCGACTACCACGTGGCCAAGGAGATCGGGCACGCGCTGCTCGGGCGTGACATCGACGACGTGGGTATGGCCGGCCTTCTCGAGCCCTACCGCGGACACCGCTATCGAGCCGAGCGCCTCATCCTCGCCGCCGCTCCGCGGCGCGAACGTCATGGTGCCCGTATGACGTTGCCCTCACACCTGCCCCAGCGCGCGTGGCGTTGAGGCGCAGCGAGAGACCTGCACGGGTGTCCCCGGCGTCGGGTGGGAGCAGGTCGCCGATCGATCAGGCTCCGAGAACCGTGGTGCGTACCTCGCGCGCAGCTTCGACGTCGCCGACCAGCGCTCGTGCGAGCGGCGCACGCGTCACGGTGAGACGCCCGGGGTAGCTGCCCTGAGCCTCGTCCTCGTCGATGAGAAGCACGTCGGCGAAGTCCGCGTAGAGCTTGGCCACCTGCGCCGACGTCATCTCGAGGCCCGCCTGCGACCAGGCGCTGCGCTCGGCGTCACCGTCGCGGCTCGTCGGCAGGCCGACCGGACTCATGACGACGACGCGGGCCGCTGTGCCGCGCAGGGCGTCGCGCACGCCGGGCACCCCGAGCAGCCCCGGCCCGTCGAGCACGGGTGACATCGGGGTGAGCACGACGACGTCGCTGCTGCGCAGCGCGTCGAGCACGCCGGGGGAGGGCGTCGACTGTTCGAGCCCGGCGACTCCGAAGCCCTGCGGTTCGCCCCGGTCGGCATCCCCGAGCCACCGGGCGACGGGGCGGCTGCTGCGCTCTCCGGCCTCGTTCTCCTCAATGACGTGAAGTTCGACGGGCTCGTTCGTCGCGGGAATGACGCGAGCCTCCGCTGCGGGGCTCTGGAGCTGGGCACACGTGGCCGCGGTCTCACCTCGAGCGCGCCAGTAGTTGCGGGCGACGGCGAAGGCGACACTCTCGTCGTCGAGAATCGGCCACTCGCCGGGTGCCAGGCCCAGTTCTGCGAGCGTCGAGGAGACGGTCGACGTGGAGGGGCGCGCGGGTGAGGGCGTGAAAGCGCGCAGTGCGGCGTCCGTGTCCGGGGTGAAGCGCAGACCCGCAACACTGAGGTCCCCCGAGGTGTTTGTGATGCAGATCACATCACCCATCGGCGTGTCGATGGTCGACCCCGGCGCGAACAGCCCATGTAGTGCTGCAGCTGACTGGGGACCACTAGATAGGAGCGTGAGTTGCATATTGTCAGTGTGACAGGCGAGGTGGTGGAGGCGCCATTCACCCCCGGGGAGGGGGTTGCGAGCATTCCCGTTCGGCTTGACTCACTCGAATGACATCGATGTAATTGCCATGTCGCGCTTCGCCGTCCCCCTTGTTGTCGTCCCGCTCCGGTGGGGTTGTCACCGCCGGGTGGTATTGGGCCGAAGTTCGCCGAAGTACACCGACGCCTGACCATGGCACCGACGACGAAAGGACGGACATGCAGGAATTCATGCAGTTGATCAGCCTGCACGACGCCCTGGACGACACGGAGGAAATGTCGTGGCAGGAGCGCGCACTGTGCGCGCAGACCGACCCCGAAGCGTTCTTCCCCGAGAAGGGCGGCTCCACCCGCGAGGCCAAGCGTGTCTGCGTCGGGTGTGAGGTTCGCTCCGAGTGCCTCGAGTACGCGCTGGAGAACGACGAGCGCTTCGGCATCTGGGGTGGCCTTTCCGAGCGTGAGCGCCGCAAGCTGAAGAAGCGCGCGGTCTGATCAGGTGACGGCGAGCGCTCGACTCGGCGTCCACGAGCCCCGCGAGGGCACACCCGAGCATCCTTTCGTCACCGCCGTCCTCGTGGCGCGGGACGGACACCTACCGTGGCTTCGCGCCACGGTCGATGCATTTCTCGACCAGTCGCGACAGGCCGACCGCCTCGTCGTCGTCGACGGCACTCCCGATCAGGACATGCGCGAGGTCCTCGCGCGTGAGTTCCCGGAACTGCGCGCAGTCGACCTCACTGTCGTCAAGGCGAACCACGAGGAAGCCTTCGCCGGTCTCGTCGACCGGGCCGTGCAGGCCATTCCCGCGCGTGGCAGCGACCACGTCGTCGCGCTGCGCGATCGCCGCCGCGCCCGCCGACGCCCCACCCACCCGAGCGACCGCTACCACTGGTTGTGGCTGCTCCACGAGGACTCCGCTCCGAGGCCCGACTCCCTGAAGGCGCTCATGCGCTCGGTGGGTCGAAGCGAGCGCATCGGTATCGCGGGCTGCAAGATCAACGAGCTCGACCGTCCATCCCGTCTGATTAACATCGGTATCGACGTCACGCGCAGCGGGCGTCACGTCGCCCGCACCGTCGAGGGCGAACTCGACCAGGGCCAGCACGACGGGCGCCGTGACGTGCTCGCCGTGTCGAGTGCCGGCATGCTCGTGCGCCAGGACGTCTACCTCGACCTGGGCGGCTTCGATCCCGCGTTCGACGGCGACGGTGACGGTCTCGATCTGTGCTGGCGAGCCCACCTCGCCGACCACGCGGTCGTCGTCGTGCCCGAGGCCACCGCACACCAGGACATCGACTCCGCGCACCTGCTGCGCGTCATGGAGGGCCGCGGGACGCGTATGACGCGTCGCCAGCGCCGCAGCATGACGCGCCGCTCGGGTGACCCCGATCGTCCGGCCGCGCACTCGGGCAGCACACTGCGCCGCCACCGTCAGGTCGCCCTCGCGCGGACCTCCACGCTCCGTTTCCCCTTCGCGCTCGCGTGGGCAACGATCTCGTCTGCGCTGCTGGGTGTCGTGCTGCTCCTGCTCAAGCGCCCGCGCTCGGCCGCGTCGGAGTTCGGTCAGGCCAGTGCAGGTCTCGGACTCGGCCGCATCATGGGCGCGCGACGCCGCTTCCGTGGACGTGCCGGCGTGAGCAACGCCCAACTCTCGTCCCTCTTCGTCCCGGCCGAAGCGGGGCGTGCCGCGGCCTGGGACGCCGTGGTCGCCGCGCTGACACCTGGTGGCTCGAAGCCGGTGCACCAGCCGATCTCCACCGAGACGGGCCCGCAGTCCGAAGAGGCCGAGGAAATGCGGACCCGCGGCGGCGTGCTCAAGCGCATCGTGCGCCACCCCGGTCTCTGGGCCGTACTCGTGCTGTTCGGCATGAGCCTGTTCATCTTCCGTGACGCCTTGAGTGACGGCGCTCTTCGCGGCGGTCACGGCCTCGCGGGTGGCGAACTCCTGCCGTACTTCACCTCGCCCGGCGGTGTCTGGCACGCCTGGCGCGACGCCTGGCAGGGCCCCGGTTTCGGGCACGCCGCCTCGTCGGTGCCCTATCTGCCGTTCATCGCCATCGGTTCCTGGCTCGTCTCGCTCCTGCCGGGTGTGGCCGATTCCACCGCGACCGCGACAGCCATCACATGGCTCTTCCTGGCCGCTCCGGCACTCGCAGGGTGGTCGGCCTACCTCGCGGGGCGCGCGGCGACGAAGCTCGCGTGGCCACGAGCTCTGGCAGCCCTCGCGTGGGGCTCTCTCGCCCCGCTCACGACGGCGCTGCTCGGCGGGCGCCTCGGCCCCGTCATCGCGCACATCGTGCTCCCGCTGGCCCTGGCGGGCATTCTGCGGCTCGGCCGCTCCGGCGCCACCGTCGCCGGCACGGCAGCCACTGCGCTCGCCGTCACGGTGCTCGGGGCCTACACACCGATCCTCCTTCCCGTCCTGGCGATTGCCCTGCTCGTCGTCGCGGTGCTGGGGTCGAGCGCCGCGAAGATCCGCGCGCTCGCCGTGGTCGTGCTCGTACCGCTGTTGCTCGGGCACTGGAGCGTCGAGGCCTTCTCCGACCCGAGCAAGCTCGTCGGCGGCCCCGGGGTCCTGACGGACGGTGACGGCGGCGCGCCGCTGTCCGCGCTCCTGTTCCACCCGGGCGGCCCGGGCTCGACGCCGTTGCTCCTGGCGGTGCCTGTCCTCTTCTTCGGCCTGTGGGGTGCGCTGCGCGGCCGGGGTCACGAACTCGCGCGCTGGGCACTCGTGGTCCTCGCGCTCGTCGCTCTCGCTGCCGCGCTGCTCGCGCCGCGTCACTCCCTGGGCGCGCCCACCGGACTGCACGTGTGGACGGGTGTCCCGGAGCAGGTCGCGGCGCTGTCGATGCTCGCGCTCGCGCTCATCGGCGCAGATCGTGTCCACGGTTCTTCCGAACCCGGAACCCGTTCGGCCACCTCGCGCCTCGGGCGCCTCAGCGTCGTGACGATCGCGCTCGTCATGGGTGGGGTCATCGGTCTGACGGCGTGGAACGCCTCGGCCGGCAAGAACGGCGTCCAAGCCGTGCGCAACCCGGCTCCTGCCATCACCGTGCACGAGGCTGAGTCGGCGCGAGCCGGCATGCTGCTCGACCTCCAGCCACGTTCGGGGGCCGTGACGTTCACCGTTCGCAGCCGCGAGGCCGGCCTGCCCTCGGTCGACCCGACCCAGCCGGCGATGCAGACGCCGACGTCCGTGACCAAGGCCATTGCCGCGCTCGTCGACTCGGGCGCCGGTGAGCGGGCCCAGGCCGCCCAGACCCTGCGGGACGCCGGAATCGCCTTCGTCGCGCCCGACCGTCGCGCGCAGGAGTCCGACACGCTGCTCGCTGCCCTCGACTCCGCTGACGGACTCGTGCCGATGGCGACGGACTCGACGGCGTCCCTGTACCGCATCGACGGTGCCGGGGGCGGGCGTGCCGCACGGGTCGTCGTGCGTGACGGCGACGAGCGTCACATCGTCCCCGTGCGCGGCCCGCACGCGCGGGTCTCGACGACGTTGCCGAGCGGTGACGCGCAGCGCAGGCTCGTCGTGAGCGCCGGCAACGACTTCGCCCGTGAGGCCGAGGTGACCCTCGACGGACGCGCGCTCGAGGCGGTGGCCGGCACCCAGATGCCCACCTACAGAGTCGGCGCGGACGGCGGCAAACTCGTCATCGAACCCGGCACGGCGTGGCCGTCCTGGCGCGTGGCCCAGCTCGTGCTGCTCGGGCTCGTCGTGTTCCTGGCCGTTCCGTTCGGGTCCGCGCGCGGACGCGGGCGTCAGTGAGGCAGGGGAGGACATGAGCGCACAAGGAATCGCGCGCGGGGTCGTGCTCGCCGCCGCAGCAGCGGGCATGGTGTGGACGGCTCACGCGGCTCCGGTTCGCACGAGCACGGGCGAGCGCCTCGCGACGACGACGAGTGCCGTCGAAGCGGCCTCGCTCGTCTGCCCCGGGGGCGCCGGATCGAACGGCTCGACCGAGGTCAACGCGACGTCGTCGCCTGAGTCCCTCACGCCGTTCGCGCGGGAGGGCGGCGGAGCGAGTGCACGCCTCGAGTCGTCTTCCGACCCGAAGGCGATGTCGCTCGAGCGAGGCGGCGCGACCGTCACCGAGATGAAGGGTGGGCCCCTCGTCGTCGAGTCAACCGGCGGCATGGCTCCTGGTTTTGCCGCAGCGCAGATCAGCGGCGGCGACGGGAAATCGCCACTCGTCGCACGCACCTGTGCAGCTTCCCTCAACGAGGCGTGGATCCCGGTGGGGCAGAAGGGTTCCTCACGCCTGTCGACCCTCGTGCTCGTCAACAGCGGTTCGCACGGTGCCACGGTCGACATCGACGTCAGTTCACGCGACGGCGACGTAGCCGGTGCCGCCATCACGGACAAGGCTGTCCCCGCGCACTCGCGCGTCGAGGTCAACCTGCCGACCGAGGCCAAGAACCACGACGGTGTCGTCGTCCACGTGCGTAGCGAGAGCGGTGCCGTACAGGCCAGCGTGCGGGACAGCGCGAGCTCGGGTTCGACCAAGGGTGAGGAACTGACGGCCCAGTACGCCGTGCCCGGCACGACTCAGATCGTCCCTGCGGCGCCCGTGACGGACGGCAAGACCAGCGTTCGTCTGGCGGCCCCGGCCGGGCGCGGCGCCGTCGTCAAGCTGTCGGCTCTGTCGACCCAGGGCGAAGCGTCGAAGGACCGTGTCGTCTCCGTGCCGCGCGGCCGGACCCTCGACGTGTCGCTGGACGGTTTGAAGGGGTCGACCGTCGCGGTGCGAGCCACGTCTGAGGCTGAGATCGTCGCCGCAGCCACCGCTCCTGCGGCCTCGGGCTCCTCGGCGGACTTCGCGTGGGCCCAAGCCGCGCCGGACATCGGACCGGCGGCCGGCACGGCTCCTCGTGGCGCGGGAACCGGGGGAGATCTCGTGCTCGCAGCCAGCGCTCCGCAGGTGCGGGCGACCGTCGTCGTGACGACGAAGGACGGCAAGAGCACAACCCAGCACGTCGATGTGCGCGACAACGCGGCTCGACGTATCTCCGTCCCGAAGGACGCGAGCGTGTGGGTGACCGCGCCGACGAAGCAGGGCGAATCCCACCTTCATGCGGGAATCGTGCTCCGCACCGGCTCCAAGTCCTCGGATCGCATCACGACGCTCACCCTCACGGCTGCGCCGTGGATGCGCGAGCAAACCGCACTCGTCGCCCGCTGATCCGCTCATCCCACCCGGACGATCGCGGGTCGGACACCCGGGGGCTCGTGCGTCAGCGAGCTGCGAGCCACTGAGCGTAGGTACGTCCACCGCGCTGGACCTCTTCGCCCGGCAGATTCGTGCCACGGGCGAAGGAGCGCAGAACACCTCCGAGCGTTGGCACACGCACGGACCGAACGGGTCGGCGGCTCTCGAGGTGAGCTGTCAGTGTGGAGAGTTCACCGAGCGAGAAGGTCTCCGGTCCGGCCAACTCGAGCGGCGTCGCAAGACTCGTGCGAATGAGGGCGACGTCCACGAGCTTGCGCGCCACCCATTCGGGGTCCACCGGGCTGACCCGGACGCGGGATTCGGCTCCCGTGAGCCGTGCCGCGGCGCCGCTCACCACCTCGTGGGCGAGGGTGTGGAACTGGGTGGCGCGCACGATCGACGCGCGCCCCGACCAGGACTCGGCGAGGTTCTCGGTGTCTGCCTTCGTGCGGTAGTAGGCCAGCGGGTTGTTCCAGCACCCCACGATCGAGGGCAGGACGAGGTGGGCGCCGGGTGCCCAGGCGTCGAGGGAACGCAGGAGGTTGCGTGTTCCGTCGCGGTCGACTCGGGCATTCGACGGGTCCGTGGCGCAGTGGATGACCGCCCCCACGCCCGGAAGTGCCTCGTCGAGGCCCGCCCCTGTCAGGATGTCGCCGACCACGCTGGTCACGTCGGTGATCGGGGTGCGGTGGACGAGCGCTCGCACCGGGGTGGCCGATGCGCGTAGTTCCTCCACCACGGCGCGGCCGAGAACGCCCGAAGCACCCGTCACGAGAACCGGCGCGCGTCCGACGCCGAGCACGTCGGGAGGCAGGATCGGGGCAGCGGTGGGGGTCGTCGTCACAGGTCGTCCTCGTCGTCCAGGGGGCGGCCCAGCAGGCCCGCGAGTTGGGTGCGCACGACGTGTTCGATGAGGGCCTCACGCTCGACCCGGTCGCGTGCGCGTGTCTGAATGGGAAGGCGGTAGAGGACCATCCGCGCCCGATGGCGACCGTCGGCGGGGAAGGCGCGCCCGAGCGGCACTGAGTCCTCCCACGAGCTCGGGTCGGACGGCGGAACCTCTTCGACGCCGATCTCGATGTCGGCGACGCTGACCGACCAGCGCGATTCGCACACCTCGACAGCACGCAGGACGGCGTCGTCGAACGCGGCCGAACGCGATCTCATGGACGGAGTCGCGGGCCAGGCCAGAGGCCCCCGGTAGCGGCGCTCGTGCCGGTCGCGACGGGGCGCGCCCGGGGCGGAGGAAGCGTCGAGGCCGGTTTGTCGGCCAGGGCGCGCTGCTTTGTTCCTCACCGCGTCAGCGTATCGAAGGGCACCTGATCGCGGGCGGGGCCCGACCGGGCGTGTCCCGGTCGCGGCAGACGGGGGCAGCCACTCACTGGCGTAACCTTGTGCAACGTGACGTTGACCAGACAGTGCTCGCGATCCGCCTGCTCGAAGCCCGCCGTGGCGACGCTCACCTATGTCTACGCGGATTCGACGGTCGTCCTCGGCCCCCTGGCCACCTACGCCGAGCCGCACACGTACGACCTGTGCGCCGATCACGCTCAGCGTCTCACCGCGCCGCGAGGTTGGGACATCGTGCGCCTGGCCGTCGACATGACACCGCCGGAGCCCACACCGGACGACCTCGTGGCGCTCGCCGAGGCCGTGCGCCGCGCCGCGGCTCGCCCACCGGCCGAGCCCGAACCGGTGCCGGTGCGCAAGCCCGCCCGTGCCGCCCGGGCCGAGGACCCTGCCTTCCTCTCGACGGCCTCACGCCGTCGTCACCTGCGCGCGTTGCCCGATGCCACGGACGACGACGCGTCCACGGAAGCGGGCGACGACGGCCGGTAGGATCGTCGGCGTGAACGCCCCCGTACTCAACGACTTCATCAAGGCCTACGACGTTCGCGGCCTCGTGCCCGAGCAGCTCTCGCCGGCCGTCGCGCGCGAACTCGGCGCCGCGTTCGCGCAGATCGTGGCCCGCCCCGAAGGAGCCGAGGGCGTCGTCGTCGGCCACGACATGCGCCCGAGCTCGCCGGAACTGTCTCGAGCCTTCGCCGAGGGCGCCGCCTCGTACGGCATCGACGTCACTCTCATCGGCCTGTGCTCGACCGACGGCCTGTACTACGCCTCCGGTGCTCTCGGCATCCCCGGCGCGATGTTCACCGCGAGCCACAACCCCGCGCAGTACAACGGCATCAAGCTGTGCCGCGCCGGCGCGCGCCCCGTCTCGCTCGAGACCGGCCTCGCCGAAATGCGTGACCTCGCCCAGTGGGCACTCGATCGTGGCACGGCGGTTCCCTTCGACGGCGAACCCGGCACGATCGACGAGCGCGACATGCTCGGCGACTACGCCGCCTTCCTGCGTTCCCTCGTCGACCTGTCCGGCGGACGCTCGCTCAAGGTCGTCGTCGACGCCGGAAACGGCATGGGCGGCCACACCGTGCCCGCCGTCCTCGGCACGGATGCGGGGCTCGAGGAGCTTCCGCTCGAGATCGTCCCGCTCTACTTCGAACTCGACGGCACGTTCCCCAATCACGAGGCCAACCCGCTCGAGCCCGCCAACCTCGTCGACCTGCAGAAGGGCGTCGTCGAGCACGGCGCCGACATCGGTCTGGCTTTCGACGGTGACGCCGACCGATGCTTCGTCATCGACGAGAACGGTGACGCGGTGACGCCGTCGGCCGTCACGGCGCTTGTTGCCCAGCGTGAGATCGCGAAGGAGGTCGCCAAGGGCACCCGCGCTTCGGATGTCTCGGTCGTCGCGAACCTCATCAGCTCGCGCGCCGTCACCGAGGTCATCACCGAGAACGGGGCGAAGCCGGTGCGCACGCGTGTCGGCCACTCCTTCATCAAGGCGCAGATGGCCGAGCACGACGCCGTCTTCGGCGGGGAGCACAGCGCGCACTACTACTTCCGCGACTTCTGGTTCGCCGACACGGGCATGCTCGCGGCGATGCACGTGCTCGCCGCGCTCGGTGAGCAGGAGAGGACGCTCTCGCAGCTCGTCGCCGAGTACGCCCGCTACGAGGCCTCCGGCGAGATCAACTCGACCGTGAGTGACGCCACCGCCGCCACTGGCCGCGTTCGCGAGTGGGTGGCCTCCCACGGCGAGTACACCGAGGACGGCATGGACGGCGTCACCTTCGTCCACGAAGGCGGTGACAGCGATCCAATGTGGTGGCTCAACCTGCGCGCCTCGAACACAGAACCTCTGCTGCGCCTCAACGTCGAGGCAGCCGACCGTGCAACGATGGAGCGCGTGCGCGATGCCGCGCTCGCCGCCGTCCGAGAAGGAGAAGCACCGTGAACCGAGGCGTCACGATCGAACCGTGGCTGCGTGAGATCCTGCGCTGCCCGGTCACGCACAGTGAGCTCGTCGACGGCGTCGACGACGGCGGCGAGCCCGTGCTCGTCGCCACCGAAGCCGATGCCGAGCGCGGTGGCCGGTTGCAGTACCCGATCCGCGACGGTATCCCCGTGTTCCTCGTCGACGAGGCCACAGTTCTGCCCACCGAGGCCTGATCGGCCCACCTGGTACCTACGCCGAGGCCGCTTCCCGAATCGGGAAGCGGCCTCGCCGCGTGTTGTGCGTGGTGCCGGACGCCTGGCTCAGAGGCGGACGTCGTCCTCGGCGAGCCAGCGCTGCACGGTCGACTCCTCGGGTGCCGGAGCCTCGATGACGTGCGGGACGAAGCGCGCACCGCCGTCCGTGATCGGGCCGTCGGTCTCGCGGATGCCCATGCCGGCCGCGTGACCGTCGACCACCCAGGCTCCGATGACGGGCCGGTTGCCGTCGAAGTCGGGCAGCGGCCACCACTGCTGGTAGCAGAACGACTCGTCGTGTTCCTGGCCGCCGTGCGTCCAGTCGCGACCCTCCGCGTGGACGCGGATCGAGGCACCCTCACGGCCGAAGAACGGCTTCGCGACGTACTCGCGCAGGTCGCGCGGGGAGTCGAGGTAGGCCGGAAGCAGGTTGGGGTGACCCGGGTAGAGGTGCCACAGCGCCGCGAGCAGCGCCTTCGTCGAGAGGGCCGAACGCCACAGCGGCTCGATCCAGCGCACGCCGGAAGTCTCGATGTGGGCGCCGAAAGGCTCGACGAGCAGGTCCTCCCACGGGTACAGCGCGTAGCAGACGTCGATCGGGCGCGACTGACCGTCGACGAAGCGGCGCGAGTCGACGTCGAGGCCGACGTCGGACAGGTCGAACAGGCTCGTCGTCGCGCCGGCCTGATCTGCGGTGTCTGCGAGGTAGGCGAGCGTGGAAGCCTCTTCGACGAGGTGCAGAAGCCCCGCGAAGTGAAGGTCGTCCTGCCCGGCGGCCACGCGCTTTTTCCACGCACCGACGAGTCGCTCGTGGATCGAGTTCCACTGGTCGAGTTCGGGGAAGTTCGCCTCGTGCCAGGACCACTGGGAAACGGCCGACTCGACGAGCATCGTCGGGGTGTCGCCGTTGATCTCGAGCATCTTGGGGGTGCCGTCGCCGGCGAGGCACAGGTCGAAACGGGCGTGTGAGCCCGGATCACCCTCCTCGAGACTCGCCAGGAGCCGCCGGGTCGAGCCCTCGGGCAGGCACAGACGCCGGTCGTCGTACGTCGTGAGCATCCACGTCGCGGCGCTCAGGCACATGCCCCACAGTTCGTCCGTGGCCGCCTCGAGCCGGTCGATCTCGGCGGGGGAGAAGGAGTAATAGGCGCTGTCCGTCCAGTACGGCACGTCGTGGCCGTCGACGGTCTCGGACGCCCAGAGCATGCCCTCGGAATCGAGGATGTCGCGGAAGTTCGGGCGCGGCTCGCAGGCCAGGCGCCTCATCCGCCTCCGCCGCCGCCCTTGCCGAAGCCGCCACGCACGACGCTGCCCTTCGACGAGCCGTCGGCGCCCTTGATCTGAGTGCCCTCGCGGACGGAGGACTTCGTCACCTTGCCGCCCTGGGCGTCGAACCCACCGGCGGCGTAGGTGGCGTTCTTCGGAATCGACGTGGCGTAGCTGTCGAGCTTTCCGCCCACCGGGGCGACGCGCTGGCCCGAGCGGTAGAAGACCCATGCGGCGCCGGCGTGATGTCCGGAGCGGCACTCGCTGTCCGGCAGCCGTTCACCCGTGGCCTTGTCGCGGCACACCCCGGCGTAGTCGGCGCCCTTGGACGACGAACATCCGGTGAGGAAACCGGCGGCGAGAACGGTGGTCGTGCCGAGGGCGAGCCCACCCTTGCGTCTGGTCGTCGGCATCCGAATCCTCTCCTTCGAGTAGGACGTCAATGTATCGCGCGATCTAGGCTGTGACGCGCGGATCCCCTCGGGCGTTCCGTCCCCCCGAGCGACAGAAGGTGTGACATGCCCTACCTCGACGAGAGTTGGTTGGACGACGCCCGTCACCTCGAACGCTGCGACTCGCGCGACTCCCTGCGGGCGCTGGCCACAGCCGGCGCCCAGGTGCGCGAAGCGATGACGCTGGCCCGTGAGGCGGGCGTGGAGCGCACGGCCGACGGTGAGCGGCCCCGCGCCGTCCTCGTGGGCGCGCTCGGTGGCAGCGCCGTCGTCGCCGACGTCCTCGAGACGTTCGCCCAGCCGGGGGCGCCCGTTCCCGTCATCACCCGACGCGACGTGCCGCTGCCGGGATGGGTCGGCCCCCTCGACCTCGTCGTCGCGGTGAGCCTTTCCGGGCGGGCCGCCGGGCCGCTCGCGCTCGCCTCGGAAGCCGCACGCCGTGGAGCGTCCCTGCTCACCGTCGGGGCAGCGGACTCACCCCTGGCGGATGTGTGTGCGCGGGCCCGCGGTACGCACATCCCGGTCGGGCGCGGGCGCACGTCGAGCCGGACGGCGATGTGGTCGCTGCTCACCCCGGTGCTCATGGCGGCGGGGCACCTCGGCCTCATCGACGTCACGGACAGCCACCTCGAGCAGGCGATCACCCACCTCGACCGTGAGGCTGAGGTGTGCCGCCCCAGCTCCGAGCACTTCGTCAACCCCGCGAAGCTCGCGGCCCTGCAGCTCGCCGGCACAGTGCCCATGGCGCTCGCGGACGGGCCCGTCGCCGCTGTTGCGGCACGCCGCGCCGCGTCGATGTTCGCCCGCACCGCTCGGGTGCCGATGACCTGGGGTGAACTGCCGGATGCGGCCGCGTCTGTCGTTGCGACGCTCGACGGCCCCTTCACGGCCGGTGGCGGTAGTGGCGCGGCCTCGGCCCCTGACGACATTTTCGCCGACCCCTTCCTCGACGCGCCCCGACAGCCCGGGCTCGGGCTGCTCAGCCTCCACAGCGACCCCGAAGGTGCCGTTTCGGACTTGGCCGGCGTTGCTGCGGGCGTTCAGGACAGCGCGTTCGCGGCCGGCGCCACCGTCGTCGAGGTGCACCCCGGCGATGGCCCGCCCATCGCGCGACTGGCCGAACTCGTCCAGAGGGTCGACTTCACCGCCACCTACCTCGCGCTCGGCCAAGGTCTCGACCCGAATGTGTCGCGGCACGTGACGCAGCTGCGCGACCATCTCGGCGACCGTCGGGCATGACGCCCGCGGTCGGCACGGGGCGGCGGGCGTGTCGTCTGCGTGAGGACGGGAACGTCTTCGCTGGTTAGGCTTGGGCGCATGACGAACTTCTCCCGGGCCGAGGTCGCGGCTATGGTCGACCACACCCTGCTCAAGCCCGAAGCGACGGCTGACGACGTCGCGGCGGTGGCCCGCGAGGCCGAGGAGCTGGGCGCCTACTCGATCTGTGTGTCGCCGAACATGCTGCCCGTCGAGACGAGCGTCAAGGTCGCCACCGTCTGCGGCTTCCCGAGCGGCAAGCACACGAGCACGGTCAAGGCCGCCGAGGCCGCCGAGTCGGTCGAGCGCGGCGCTGACGAGGTCGACATGGTCATCGACGTGGGCGCGGCCAAGATGGGCGACTTCGAGGCGGTCAAGCTCGACATCCGCACGGTGCGCGACGCCATCCCGAACGCCGTTCTCAAGGTCATCATCGAGTCCGCTGCCCTCACCGACGACGAGATCCGCGGCGTGTGCGAGGCGGCCGTCGACGCGGGCGCCGACTTCGTCAAGACCTCCACGGGCTTCCACCCGAGCGGTGGCGCCAACGCCCACGCCGTGCGCCTCATGCGTGAGTGCGTCGGCCCGAACCTGGGCGTCAAGGCCAGCGGCGGCATCCGTGACGCCGCTGCGGCCCGCGAGATGATCGAGGCCGGCGCGTCGCGACTCGGGCTGTCCGGCACGCGCGCCGTGCTCGACGGTCTCGAGGGCGGCTCCGGCGACGCGTCGGCGGCTTCCGCCGAGGGCGCGGCGGGCTACTGATTTCGTATCTGAACGCAACGAAGGGCACCGGCTGAGTCGGTGCCCTTCGTCGTCGGTACGTCGTTGTCCCGGGGTGGACGTGGGGCGGACGCGGGCCGTGTTCAGGCCTCGGTCGGCCGGCGACGCGGCACCCGCCACTCGACGGCCGTGCCGCCGCGCGGCCTCACCCGCACCGTGCACGAGCCGCCCCACCGCTCGGCGCGCGCGACGAGGTGGTCGAGCCCCGAGCGGCGCTCGACGTGCTCGGGCAGCCCGACGCCGTCGTCCGTCACCTTGAGGCGGACGTCCTCGCCGACGTCGAGCGCCACCCGTACCGCCGACGCTCCGGCGTGCCGGGCGGCGTTGCTCAGTGCCTCGCGCACCACGGCGAGAATGTCCATGACGAGGGCGTCGTCGAGCGTCCAGTAGTCGCCGCCCACGGCTACTGAGGGCATGAACCCGAGCGCGTCGCTGCCCTGCTGAGCCAGCTGGTCGATGCTACGGGCCAGCGCGAGCGCGACGCCTCCCTGCTTGAGGTCGAAGATCGCGCGACGCACGTCCGTCACCGTCTCGTCGAGGTCGGTGACCACGGCGTCGAGCTTCTCGGAGGCCACGGTGTCG
Source organism: Dermacoccus sp. PAMC28757 (assembly GCF_014302635.1). Lineage (NCBI taxonomy): Bacteria > Bacillati > Actinomycetota > Actinomycetes > Micrococcales > Dermacoccaceae > Dermacoccus > Dermacoccus sp. PAMC28757. The sequence continues at coordinate 1,654,394 of NZ_CP060292.1, forward strand.
CCGACGAGCGGCATGACGCTCTGCACCCGCATGCCGGCGGCGAAGAGGCGTTGGATGACGTGGTCGTGCAGATCCTGGGCGATCCTGTCGCGGTCCTCGAGGATGGCCACGCGCTCGGACTCCGCGTGCTGGTGGGCGAGGAGCGTCGCGACGGACAGGCGGTCGGAGAGCATCTGGCCGACCGCCTCGAGCGGTTCCGGCGCGATCGAGAGAAGCGCCCGGTCCCACGCGATGAGCAGCAGACTGGGGGAGGCCTCCTCGGCAGTCACCGGCACGAGCAGCGCCGAGCGCTTGGCGTCGTCGACGAGCGCGGCTGCCTCGGCGCCGGAGAGGAAACGGGCATCCGGGCGCAGCGCCAAGTCGTCGGCCAGGTCTTGGCCGAGGCGCTCCGTCATGCGATGCACGGGAACGTACTCGACGTGGTCGGCGGTGAGGATGGAATCGAAGCGCTCGACGACAGCCGGCCACGCCTGCTTGGGCGGCAGCTTCGCAAGCAGGGCGACGGCCTCGGCCGCGGCCCTTTGCCAGCGTTCACGGGCCTCTGCCTCGGCGAGCGTGCGAGCGTGCGCGATCGCGGAAGCGGCCGCCGCGGCGAGGGCCTCGAGCACTCGCTCGTCGCGGTTGCTGAACTGGTTCGCCGAGCGCTTGTTCGTCAGGTAGATGTTGCCGTAGACCTGCCCACGGATGACGACGGGGCAGCCGAGAAAGGAACTCATCGGCGGGTGGTTGGGCGGAAGCCCGATGCTCTCGGGGTGACGGCTGATGTCGGCCACCCGAAGGGTGTGCGGCTCGTGGATGATCGCGCCGAGGACGCCCTTGCCGTGGGGCCCGTCGCCGATCAGCGCGGCCGTTTCGGCGTCGATGCCGTGGAGGACGAGGTCCTCGAAACCGCCGTCGGCGTCGAGGATGCCGAGCGCGCCGTACTCGGCGTCGGTGAGGCCGACCGCCGTTTCGACGAAACGGTGGAGCAACGGTCGCAGCGCGAGGTCCTTGCTCAGGTCGATGACGGCGGTGAGCAGCGCGTCGTCGGGGGAGGGGCTGCGATCGTCGTCGCGCGGGCTGCGGGGCGAGGCGGGCTGCGATGCAGTGACCATGCACGCGAGTCTAGGGGCGCCAGGTGTGACGAGCGGCTCCCCGCAGACTTCGCCGCACACGTCCCCTCCGGGGGGACGGGCGTCCACAATGGGGGCATGGCTGTTCGTGTCTATCTGCTCGACGATCACGAGATCGTGCGCCGGGGGCTCGCCGAGCTCCTTTCCACCTCCGGGCGTTGTGAGGTCGTCGGTGAGAGTGGGAGCGCCGCCGAGGCGATCCGTCGTATCCCCGCTGCGCGCCCGGACGTCGCGATCCTCGACGGCCGTCTGCCCGACGGCACGGGCATGGAGGTGTGCCGCGCGGTGCGCAGCGTGGACGAGAACATCCGCTGCCTCATCCTCACGTCCTACGACGACGACGAGGCCCTCCTCGCGGCGATCCTCGCGGGTGCGAGCGGCTATGTCCTCAAGCAGGTGCGCGGCGCCGACCTCGTCGAGACGATCGAACGCGTCGCCGCAGGTGAGTCGCTGCTCAAGGGGGAGGACGCTGACCGCATCCGCGCGCGCCTGACCGGCGAGGACGTCATGCTGCGCCCCGAGCTGGCCGCGCTCACCGACCAGGAGAAGCGTGTGCTCGACCTCATCACGCAGGGCTTCACGAACCGTCAGATCGCCGGGCGCCTGCACCTGGCGGAGAAGACGGTGAAGAACTACATCACGAGCCTCCTGTCCAAGTTGGGGCTCGAATCGCGCACCCAGGCCGCGGTGCTCATGGAGCGCCTGCGCCACCCGCACGACTGACCTGCGCGCGAGCCGGTGTGACGCCGGTCTCGCCAGTAACGACGCGAATTTTCGCGTGCTGCGGCCGATTGGCGTCGGGGTCTAAGGTTGACCTCATGGCCCACTACGACCTCGTCATCATCGGTACCGGTTCCGGTAACCCCCTCGTCACGCCGGACTTCGCGGACAAGAAGGTTGCCATCATCGAGAAGGGCGTCTTCGGGGGTACGTGCCTCAACGTCGGGTGCATCCCGACGAAGATGTTCGTCCAGGCCGCCGAGGTGGCCCGCAGCGCACGCGAGTCCTCGCGCCTCGGTGTCGACGCGTCCGTGCAGCACGTGCGCTGGAGCGACATCCGTGAGCGCGTGTTCGGGCGCATCGACCCGATCGCGCTCGGCGGACGCGAGTACCGCGAGCGCGGCTCCGAGGACGGCAACACCACCGTCTATTCAGGCCACGCACGCTTCACGGGCGACCACAGCCTGCGCGTCGACGGCTACGACGAGGAGGTCACCGGCGACCAGATCGTCATCGCCACAGGTGCCCGCCCGGTCATCCCCGCGGTCATCACCGATTCGGGCGTGCCGTACGAGACGAGCGACACCGTCATGCGGATCGCCGACCTGCCCTCGTCGTTGGTCATCGTCGGTGGCGGTTTCATCGCGCTCGAGTTCGCCCACGTCTTCAGCTCACTCGGTGTCGACGTGACGATGGTGCTGCGCGGCGAGCGCGTTCTGCGTCACGCGGACGACGACGTGAGCCAGACCCTGACGAACGCCGTCGAGAACCAGTGGACGCTCGTGCGCAACGCCGAGCTGACGTCGGCCGACCACGGAGCCGACGGCATCGAACTCGCGCTCTCGGACGGCCGCACCGTGAACGGCGATCTGCTTCTCGTCGCCACCGGCCGCCGACCGAACACCGACGACCTCGGCCTGGAGAACACCGGCGTCGAGGTGCGCCCCGACGGTCGCGTCCTCGTCGACGAGTACGGCCGCACCGGCGTGGACGGCGTGTGGTCGCTCGGTGACGCGAGCTCGCCGTTCCAGCTCAAGCACGTCGCCAACGCCGAGGAACGCTGCGTCGCGCACAACCTCGTCCACCCGAACGACCTCCGTCCGTTCCCGCACGACGTGGTGCCGAGCGCGGTCTTCACCCACCCGCAGGTCGCCACGGTCGGCATGAGTGAGGCGCAGGCGCGCGCCGCAGGCCACGACGTCACCGTCAAGGTGCAGGCCTACGGCGCGACGGCCTACGGCTGGGCGCTCGAGGACACCTCCAGCATCTGCAAGGTCATCGCCGACAAGGAGACGCGCAAGCTGCTCGGTGTCCACTTCGTCGGCCCCGACGCCTCGACGCTCATCCAGCCGGCGATCCAGGCGATGTCGTTCGGTCTGGCTGCCGACGAGATGGCGCGCGGCCAGTACTGGATTCACCCGGCCCTCACCGAGGTGCTGGAGAACGCCCTCCTGGGCTTGGAGTTCCCGCCCCACGACGCCTGATCCCGCTCACCGTCACGACGAGCGCTGCGAGGACGCCCGCGCAGCACAGAGCGGTTGTGGCCCACCACAGCTCCGGCAACCAGGTCATGAGTTGCCGACGATCGTGTCCGAGCGCGCGGGGTGCGTACCAGGCGGCGCTCGCCAGCAGCACGGAGGCGAGGGACAAACCCCAAGCCCAGGCGCGATTATGCCGACGTTCCCGCCCGCCGAGCCGCGTCAGTCGAGCCCACGTGGCTGCACCGAGGACGAGAAGGACCGCCAGCGCGCTCAGTGCCCACGGCGACCACCAGAGCAACGGGTCGGGCCCGCTCCGGTAGGCGTCGCGGCCGGCGAGCGTCCGGGCCACGTCGTAGCCGAGACCTGCCTGGCCGGGGCGAGCGCTCCGGAATAGCCACGTCCGAGGACGATGACCGCACGGTGCTGTTCCGGCAGCATGACGACGTGGGCGAACGTACCGGGCGTCGCTCCGGTGTGTTCGACGACCCGCGGGCCGTCGCCGTCGAGCAAGCCCGCGCGCCAACCGAATCCGTATGCCAGAGGTTCGCCTGTGGGGCTCGAGCCCTGCGCGCCAGTCGCCGTAGTTTCGCAGGCACCACGGCGTCCGAACGCGGGGCAGCCGGCAGAGCAGATGCCGCACCGGGCCGGAGCAAGCCCACGGTGAGTGCGAGGAGGGGGAAGGGGAGTGCCAGAAAACGCCATTTAAATATGCGCATATTGTTATTGTGCACGGGTCGCTACGCTGAGTCCATGCCGAGAACCGCCGACCACGACGCTCGTCGCACGCAGATCATCGATGCGGTGCGTGGCCTCGTCGCCAGTGACGGGCCCGAGGCCGCGACGATGAGCCGCATCGCGGCGAGTGCGGGTGTCTCGGTGGGCTCGGTGCAGCACTATTACGCCTCCAAGGACGTCCTGCTCGCCGACGCCTACGACCGAACCCTGCAGGTACAGCAGCGGCGGATCGAGACGCTCGTGGCGAGCGAGGAACAGGCGCGGGGGCGGATCGAACACATGGTGCTCGGCGCCCTGACACAGTTCCTTCCGCTCGACCCCGATCGCCGAGACGAGACGATCCTCTTCGACCACTTCAGTTCCGTAGCGCTTCGACAGCCGAGCCTGCGCGAGGCGTGGCAACGCACGGACGACGTCCTGCTCGCACGGCTGCGTGAGGCCGTCGTCAACGCCGAGGAGTGCGGGGAGGCGCGAGAGGGCGTCGACCCGGACGACGAAGCGCGGCGCCTGCTCGCGGTGACCCGAGGTCTCGCTCGAACGCTCCTTCTGCGTGACGACGCCCACGAGGTCGCCCGGGTGCGTCGAGTTCTGGCCCAGGAATGCGCTTCGACGTTCCCGAACCCTTGTCGGCAATACGGGAGCTGACGTTCGTGGGGGTGGCTTGTGGACCGTAGGCTGCTCGTATGAGTGACTCTTCGGGCGGCAACAAGGCGATCTTCGCGGCCCTGGCGGCCAACCTCGGCATCGCCGTGACGAAGTTCATCGCCTGGATGCTCACCGGCATGAGTTCGATGCTGGCCGAGGCCATCCACTCGGTGGCCGACTCGGGCAACCAGATCCTGCTGCTCGTCGGCGGCAAGCGGGCCCGCAAGGATGCCGACGAGTTCCACCCCTTCGGTTACGCGCGGGAGCGCTACGTCGCGGGCTTCGTCGTCAGCATCGTCATCTTCAGCGTCGGCGGCATGTTCTCGCTCTACGAGGCGTACGAGAAGTACCACGAGATGTCTCTGCCGGACGCGCCGCACCCGGGCACCCACGAGAAGTGGTGGTGGGTTCCCATCGTCGTGCTCGTCGCCTCGATCCTCATGGAGGGTCGCTCGCTCATGACAGCGGTGAGCGAGGCCAAGAAGGAGAAGGGCGATCAGTCCTGGGGCTCGTTCCTGCGCAACGCCAAGAGCCCCGAACTCCCGGTGCTCTTGTGCGAGGACTCGGCTGCCGTGGCCGGTTTGACGTTCGCGCTCTTCGGCGTCAGCCTGGCGGTGTTCACCGAGAACGGCATCTGGGACGCCGTGGGCGCCGGGCTCATCGGTCTGCTCCTCATCGCCGTCGCGGCGTTCCTCTTTCGCGAGACGCGTTCCCTGCTCCTCGGTGAGGCAGCCCGCCCGGAGACGGTGCGCGAGATCCGTAGTGCCATCGAATCCGCCGACGGAATCGAGCGTGTCATTCACCTCAAGACCTCCCACCTCGGCCCGAACGAGCTTATGGTGGCGGCCAAGATCGCCATCGACCCGCAGGCGCGCGGTGCGGAGATCGTGCGCTCCATCGACGCGGCGCAGCAGGCCGCCCGGCGCGTCGATCCCGACCTGCAGATGCTCGTCTACCTCGAGCCCGACGTCGATACCGGCGGGGACGCGAGCGGCGGCATCGGGCACGTCACGTCAGCCCAGCGCGAGAACGCTCCGGGGGAGTGGCACGTCGGCCCTTCGCGACCCGACGACCGATAGGTCTGCTCAGCGCATTCGCAGGGACGCATCGACGTTCTCTAAGGTTGGCTCCATGAATCGAGAGCACGTTCGCCCGGTCCGCGTCGAGACCCGAGGCGGTCACTGATGGCCGGCGGACTCTTCGCGCTGCTCGACGACGTCGCAGCGCTCGCCCGCCTCGCGGCGGCCTCCACCGACGACGTGGCCGCTGCCGCCGGTCGCGCCAGTGCCAAGGCAGCGGGCGTCGTCATCGATGACACCGCCGTCACGCCGCGCTATGTGCAGGGCCTCGCGGCCGAGCGAGAGCTGCCGATCATCAAGCGCATCGCGATCGGCTCGCTACGCAACAAGCTGCTCTTCATCCTCCCGATCGCGCTGGTGCTCTCGGAGTTCCTCCCGATCGCAGTGACGATCCTGCTCATGCTCGGCGGTACGTACCTGTGTTTCGAGGGCGCGGAGAAGATCATCCACGCCCTCAAGCACCGCCGCGAGCACGGGCACGAGAGTGCCGTGGAGCGCGAGGACGAGGACGTTGCCACCGAGAAGATCGACGAGGACGAGGTCGTGAGCGGGGCCGTGCGCACCGACTTCATCCTCTCCGGCGAGATCATGGTCATCGCCCTGAAGTCGGTCACCGATCAGCCGCTCGTCTCGCGCGCGATCATTCTGGCCGTGGTTGCCGTCCTCATCACGGTGCTCGTCTACGGCTTCGTGGCACTCATCGTGAAGATGGACGACGTCGGCCTCAGCCTCATCGAGGGCGGCAAGAGCGAGAAGTTCGGCCGTTTCCTCGTCAACCTCATGCCCAAGGTCATGGCGTTCCTGTCCACCGTCGGCGTCGTCGCGATGCTCTGGGTCGGTGGCCACATCCTTCTCGTCGGCACCGACGAACTCGGCTTCCACCCGCTGTACTCGGCCGTCCATCACGTCGAAGAAGCGGTGCACGAGGCCACTAGCGCACTCGGCGGCGTGCTCGGATGGCTCACGAACACCGTCGCGAGCGGCATCTTCGGGCTCATCGTCGGCACGATCGTCGCGCTGATCGTGACGCCGATCCTCGCCGCTCGTGCCAAGTCGAAGGGCGAGGCGCCCGCGCACTGAGCTGCCGCACCTCACCTCTCGAACGGCCGTCGCACGTCCCGTGCGGCGGCCGTTCGACGTGGCCGTGTCGGAGGTGGCCGGTAGACTCACGGCCAGTCGGCGCGGGCGATAACCCATGCACGAGAGCAGCCCAGAGGGGCACGCCGGAATCTCGAGTCACCGAATGCGAAGGAAACAGACCACCATGCCGTTCGACTACAAGATCCGCGACATCTCACTCGCCGAATCCGGCCGTCACCAGCTGCGCCTGGCCGAGCACGAGATGCCCGGTCTCATGTCATTGCGTGCTGAGTACGGCGAGAGCAAGCCGCTCGCCGGTGCGAAGATCGCCGGGTCGCTGCACATGACGGTGCAGACGGCCGTCCTCATCGAAACCCTCACCGCCCTCGGCGCCGAGGTGCGCTGGGCGTCGTGCAACATCTACTCCACCCAGGACGAGGCTGCCGCGGCCGTCGTCGTCGGCCCGAACGGCACCGTCGACGACCCGCAGGGTGTGCCCGTGTTCGCGTGGAAGGGCGAGACGCTCGAGGAGTACTGGGACTGCACGAACGAGATCCTCACGTGGCCCGGCAACGAGGGCCCGAACATGATTCTCGACGACGGCGGCGACGCCACGATGCTCGTGCACAAGGGCACGGAGTGGGAGAAGGCCGGCCAGGTGCCGCCCACCACCGAGGACGACTCCGAGGAGTTCAGCGTCTTCAAGGCCCTCGTGCGCAAGACCCTCGCCGAAGACCCCACGAAGTGGACGAAGATCGGTGAGCAGATCCAGGGCGTCACCGAGGAGACCACCACAGGCGTCCACCGCCTCTACGAACTCTCGCGCGCCGACGAACTGCTCTTCCCGGCCATCAACGTCAACGACTCCGTGACGAAGAGCAAGTTCGACAACAAGTACGGCACCCGCCACTCCGTGCTCGACGGCCTCAACCGTGCCACCGACGTCCTCGTCGGCGGCAAGGTCGCCGTCGTCGCCGGCTACGGAGACGTGGGCAAGGGCGTCGCCGCGGCGCTCGCAGGCCAGGGCGCCCGCGTCGTCGTCACCGAGATCGACCCCATCTGCGCGCTCCAGGCCGCGATGGAAGGCTTCCAGGTCACCACCATGGACAAGGCCTGCGAATACGGCGACATCTTCGTCACGACGACCGGCAACTTCGACATCATCACCGCCGACCACATGTCGCGCATGAAGAACAAGGCGATCGTCTCCAACATCGGCCACTTCGACAACGAGATCGACATGGCCGGCCTCGCCAAGATCCCCGGCATCGCCAAGGTCGAGATCAAGCCCCAGGTGCACGAGTGGACGTTCCCCGCCGACGGTGACGAGGAAGCCCGCTCCATCATCGTCCTGTCCGAAGGCCGCCTCATGAACCTCGGCAACGCCACCGGCCACCCGAGCTTCGTCATGTCCAACTCGTTCGCCAACCAGACGATCGCCCAGATCGAACTGTTCACCAACGGTGACGCCTACCGCGCCAACGGCAAGCCCCTCGTCAAGACGCTCCCCAAGCACCTCGACGAAAAGGTCGCCCGCGCCCACCTCGACGCCCTCGGCGTCGAACTCACCGAACTGCGCAAGGACCAGGCCGAATACATCGGCGTGGACGTCGCCGGCCCGTACAAGCCCGAGCACTACAGGTACTGACCACTTCGATCGTGCGGGCGCCCGGCGAGCAAGCTCGCTCGGCGCCCGCACGATCTTCGGGTCAGGTGTTGTTTGGCGCGTCTTCCGGCCAGGCCCTAGCGGGCCTGTCTCGGTGCGACACGCATCATGGCGCGTCTTCCGGCGGGACGAGTTCACAAGCTCACTCGTCCCGCTCGGTGCGACACGCGGCCGTCCACTTCTCGAGGTGGGCAGCTCTCGTGTGGCTGTCACCAGTTCGTGGTCGCCGAGGTGAGCACGGTTCCTTGTGGCAGGTTCGGTCCTGACGGATGGCAGTTCAGGTGCTCAAGGGGCGTCGATGCGGATTGTGTCCCGATCGGCCAAGCGGCCGCACCCCGACGCGGGGGAGGGTGGGCGCGCCGGGCTCGCGTGCAGCCGCCCACCGTTACCTGTGTGTGACAATGAGCCGGGCGACGCCCGGGCACACCGCCCGAGCATCTTGAAAGGGGCAGACAGTGACCTACCGTGTGCTGATTGTTGACGACGACCCGGCACTCGCCGAGATGCTCGGCATCGTCCTGCGCGGCGAAGGCTACGACGTCTCCCACGTCGCCGACGGCTCCGCAGCGCTCGGGTCCTTCCGCGACTTCAAGCCCGACCTCGTCCTGCTCGACGTCATGCTGCCCGGCATGAACGGAGTCGAGGTCTGCCGCAAGATCCGCGCCGAATCCGTCGTGCCCATCATCATGCTGACCGCGCGTACCGACACCCTCGACGTCGTGGGCGGCCTCGAAGCGGGCGCCGACGACTACGTCAGCAAGCCCTTCAAGCCCGCCGAACTCGTCGCCCGAGTCCGCGCCCGCCTGCGCCGTGGAGACAACGAGCCCGAGATCGTCACCATCGGTGACCTCGTCATCGACCTCGCCGCCCACTCTGTCACCCGCGACGGCGAAGCCATCTCCCTCACGCCGCTCGAGTTCGACCTCCTTCTCGCCCTCGCCCGCAAGCCCTGGCAGGTCTTCAGCCGCGAGGTGCTCCTCGAGCAGGTCTGGGGCTACCGCCACGCGGCCGACACGCGCCTCGTCAACGTTCACGTCCAGCGCCTGCGCTCCAAGGTCGAGAAGGACCCCGAGAACCCCGAGATCGTCCTGACCGTCCGCGGAGTCGGATACAAGGCCGGTGCCGCCCAGCAGTCCTGAGCGCCGCGGACCCGCCCGACGCGCGCTCTCCGCCGTCGTCTCCGGCGCCCGACGCTTCGCCGCGTTCCTCGGTCGCACGTGGCGGCGGTCGCTGCACTTCCGCGTCATCAGCCTCACGATGCTCATGGGGCTGACGGTGGTGCTCGCCGTCGGTGCCCTCATGTACCAAGGCATTGCCGACGGTCTCGTGCGGAGCAAGACCAGCTCCGCCCAGCAGGTCGCGCTGCGCGAGACGGCCGACGTCCAGAACGCCTTCGACGCCACGGACAAGACCGACCTCACCACCTTGTACAACCTGTCGCGCGACTCCGTGCGACGCATCTCCAGCCCCCTCGACGACACCTCGCGACTCGTCGTCCTCATGCGGGCCGGTGACAACGCACGCCCCGGTATCCCGCGCGTCAGCACCGCCGGTGCCGGCGAGATCACGCCCCCCGCCGACGTGCGAGGCGCGCTCGCCCGCGACCCTGCGCACCAGCAGACGAAGATCATCACCCTCCACCACGCCGACGGCGGTGACGTGCCCGCAGTCATGGTCGGCTCCCGCGTCAACATCCCGAACGCGGGCGCGTACGACCTCTACCTCGTCTTCCCGATGGACAAGGAAGCCCAGTCGCTCGGCATCGTGCGCAACTCGTTCGCCGCCGGCGGCTTGGGCCTCGTGCTCCTCATCGGTGCCTGTGCCTATCTCGCGACGAGGCTCGTCGTCACGCCCGTTCGGTCTGCGGCCCACGTCTCCGAACGCCTCGCCGCCGGCAATCTCGACGAGCGCATGCGCGTGCGCGGCGAGGACGACATCGCCCGTCTCGCGACGAGCTTCAACGCCATGGCCTCCAGCCTGCAGCGTCAGATCGGCCAGCTCGAAGACCTGTCGCACCTGCAACAGCGCTTCACCTCCGACGTGTCGCACGAACTGCGTACACCGCTGACGACGATCCGCATGGCCGCCGACATGATCCACGACTCCCGCGGTGACTTCGCCGCGCACGTGGCCCGCTCGTCGGAGCTCCTGTCGAAGGAACTGGACCGGTTCGAAGCGCTGCTGGCCGACCTGCTCGAGATCAGCCGCTTCGACGCCGGTGGCGCCGTCCTCAGCCGCACTCCCGTGTCGTTCACCGCCCTCGCCGCCGATGTCATCGACATGCACGAGCAACTGGCGCAGAAGCTGGGCGTCAAACTGGTGCTCGACGCGCCCACCGACGTCGAGGTGCCCATCGATCGCCGCCGTGTCGAGCGCATCCTGCGCAATCTCGTGTCGAACGCCATCGAGCACGGGCAGAACGCGCCTGTCGTCGTCATCGTCCGCTCGAACGTGACGGCGGTCTCCGTCAGCGTCCGCGACTACGGCATCGGTCTCAAGGAGGGCGAGGCGGACAAGGTCTTCGACCGATTCTGGCGGGCCGACCCGGCTCGCGCGCGCACGACCGGGGGCACCGGCCTGGGCCTTTCCATCTCCCTCGAGGACGCACGCCTGCACGACGGTTTCCTCGAAGCCTGGGGTGCGCCGGGGGAGGGCTCCTGTTTCCGCCTCACCCTGCCGCGCCACCCCGGCATCCCCATCGCCTCGAGCCCCGGGCCGTTGCAGCCTTCCAGCGTCACCGCGCCCAAGCAGATCGCCAGCGGCACGATGCGCACCTCCGACGGCGGTGCGCGCCTCGTCTCGGGTTACCCGAGCACGATCGGCACCAAGAAGGCCACGAACGCGTTGCCCCCGACCCTCGAGGGCGAAGCCGTCGCCCGGCCGAGGAGTGACGAATGAGCCGCCTCAGCCGTCCAGCGCGTCTGTCCGCGCTCACCCTCGCCGCAGTCATCACTCTCAGCGGGTGCATTGGCCTGCCCTCGACGACGGGGGTGCGCGCCGGTCAGGCCGTCGACGCCGGAGCCGTCGACGAGCCGCTCGCCGTGGAGCCGCTCACGGCGTCCTCCTTCGACGATCCGCGCTCCATCGCCACGGGGTTCGTGCGGGCACAGATGTCGTCGCAGGACAACCACGCAGCGGCTCGCACCTTCCTGACGGCCGAGGCCTCCACCGCGTGGAAGCCGGGTTCCGCCGTGACCGTTTTCAGTGGAGAGAGCGACATCGTCGCCACCCGACCGGAGACGGGCAAGGTTCGGCTGCGGATTCCCGTCGTCGCGACGATCTCTCCGGACGGTCACCTCGAGCGCTCCGATCAGTACGAGCGAACCCTCGAGTTCTCCGTCCGCGAGACCTCCGCAGGATGGCGCCTCACCGACCTGCCGCCGAACCTCGGCGTGTGGATGAGCGACTCGGATGTCACCCGTCTCTTCACGAGGGCGAACGTCTACTATCCGGCCCGCCACGGACGGGTCCTCATCGCCGACCCCCGCGTCCTGCCACGTCAGGGCCTTGCTACGGCGCTCGCCCGAGCGTCCTTGTCCGCGCCGCCCGCATGGCTCGAACCGGCCGTCGAACAGAGCGCTCCCGACGGCACACGTCTCGCCGTGGACGCCGTGCCCGTTCGCGAGGGCACCGCCCAGGTCGACCTGTCCAAGCAGGCCAGCGGGGCTGACAACGCCCAGCGCACGGCGTTGTGGGCCGCCATGACCGCCACTCTTCTTCAGGCACCCGAGGTGGGCACGCTGAACCTCACGGTGGGCGCCACCCGCTTGGAGGCCGAGAACCTTCCCAGCTCGGTCGACGAGGTCTCGGACGTGGGATATCGCCTCCCGACCGGCGGCGTCGACACCGTCATCTCCCGCAGCGGCACCTACCTCGCCTGGACGCAGGCGTCCGCGAACGACGCCGTCTCCGGCACGACGAAAGCAGCGGCGCGCGGACGACCGTCGCTTCCCGCCGTCGAGGCGAACTGGACGTTCCTGGCAGCGGGCCAAGGAGGACGTCAGATCGCGGCGGTCTCGAAGGACCGCACCTCGATCAGACGATGGGTCAACGGCAGCGCCGTCACGCTCGACTCGCTCGGTACCGATCTGGTACGCCCCGCGTTCGATGCCAGCGGCTGGCTGTGGACCGCCGGACACGCGTTCTCCAACGCGGAGTCGGGAAGGTCCGACTCGAAGGTGCGCGACGCGTCGGTGTGGGCCGTCGACACGTCCGCGAGTGAGGCCGGCGCGGCCCCGGTGCGGCTGCAGGTGCCGTGGCTCGGCGAAGGCGAGGTTGAGTCGCTGAGCATGTCCCCCGAGGGCCAACGTCTCGCCATGATCGTCAAGGACCCGAAGGGGCGCCGCGCCGTTCTGGCAGCGGTGGAACGTGACGCGAAGGGCCGCCCCGTCCGCCTCGGTCCGGCCCACGTCGCGGCCCGGGGCGTGAAGAACCCGACGAGCATCGTGTGGGCAGACGCGACGAGCCTCGCGGTCCTCGGCACGATCGACGGGACGAAGCGACCGGCGCTGCAGACGATCGACGACGTCGTCGAGCCGCTCGCCGTCGTGCGTCACGGCGACGGGCTCGCGAGCACGCTGCGTGGCTCCGACGGGCTGTTCGTCCGGACGTCGAACCAGACAGTTTTCACACGGCTGGGCTCGTCGTGGAGCAGCTTTCTCTCGCGTGGGGACGTCATCGTCCCCAACCCGTGACGGGAGATACGTCCCACCACGTCGTCGGACCGGCCTTTCCACAACACGTCGGTGTTCTCGGCTGCGCCTGGGGTCCCCAAGGCGCGACCGTGAGGCATGCGCCCCAGCCCGTTCGTGCACGAGGATTCCCGATCGCCGCTTCGTCGAGCGCTCGCGGAGCTCCTCGATCTCGCGTGGCCGGTCACCTGTGCCGGCTGCGAACGCTGGTCCACGCCGTGGTGTGAGGCATGCGCTCGGGCAACGCGGCTCGAACTCCTGCGAGTCCGTCCCAGCCTCGCGCCACACCTCGTCGTCCATGCGGCCACGCCGTTCGAAGGTGCGGTGCGTCGTGGGGTGACCGTGTTCAAGGACGAGGGCCGCAGTGACCTCGCGCCCGTTCTCGGCGTCCTGCTGCGCGCCGCTGTCGCGGCGGCACTCGCGGAGTACGTCGACGGTGAGCGGCCGATCCCGAGGAGGTGGTTGCTCACCCCCGTCCCGTCGTCGCCCGCCGCGACGCGCGTACGCGGCCGCTTCCCTCTCGGGGAGGTGGTGCGTGCATCGCTGCACAGCGATCGAGCAGGTGCCGAGCAGCGGACGCTCGTCGAAGCTTCTCTGCTGCGCGCTTCGCGACGCACGGTCGACCAGTCCCACCTCACCCGAGCCCAGCGCAGCGCCAACGTCGCCGGAGCCTTCGCATTGGCCAGCGCCCGCGAGGGCCATGCGCCGGAGGAGTGCGGCGTCGTCCTCGTCGATGACGTCGTCACCAGTGGCGCCACTCTCGCCTCGGCTCACGGTGTCCTCGTGCGCGGTGGGTACGACCCTGTCCTCCTCGCAGCGGTCGCCGCGACGCCCGACGCGGGTGTCCGGGGCGACGCGTGAGACGTCCGTGGTCGTGGGCACGTCACGCGCTGTTCATCGGATCGTCACGAAACCCTGGTGTGGGTCCCCTCACAGGTCTAGCGTGGAGTCACGATCCACTCCTGGCAGGAGGTGATGCACTCAGTTCCCTGGGCGGCGCCGTGAATGTGCCCGGCCCCGCCGACTCACGCAGCATCAGTTCTTGGCCTGAGGAGGTCATTCCCATGGAGATCACCGTTACCGGTCGCCACGTCGAGGTTCCCGCCCGCTTCCACCGCCACGCGGAGGAAAAGCTGGCAAAGGTTCCGCAGCTCGACCCGCGCGTCGTGCGCTGTGACGTCGTCGTCACACACGAACCGAACCCGCGACGTGCGAAAGAGGCGTACCGCATCGAGGTGACCTGCCGCGCCAAGCGCTCGGTCATCCGAGCTGAGGCAGCGGCGGACGAGGAGTACGCGGCACTCGATCTCGTCATGGCCAAGCTGGGTGAGCGTCTGCGTCGCCAGCACGACCGCAGGCGTGTGCACCGCGGCCACGCGCGCCCCACCTCCGTCGCCGAGGCAACGGCCGACCTCGGACTGCTCGAGGTCATGCCCGACCTCAGCGACAACGCGGACGAAGCACCCGCTGCGCTCGGACAGGACCCGGACTGCCCGGTCCAGCTGCGTGAGAAGGTTCACCAGAGTGCGCCCATGAACGTCGATGAAGCTCTGCGCGAAATGGAGCTCGTCGGCCACGACTTCTACCTCTACCAGGACAAGGAGACGGGGCGTCCCAGCCTCGTCTACCGCCGTCGCGGTTGGTCCTACGGCGTCATCCACCTCGACGTGACCGAGGAGGTCGCGGAGGACGACGAGGCCACCGCCTGAGACCGGCGGACTCGACCGCGGGGCCGTTCGCACACCGTGCGGGCGGTCCCGCGGCCGTTCGCCCCCAGGGTCGCTCCCGTGAGGATCGGTGACAATGGAGCGCATGTCAGGTGATGTCGTCGCGACCATCGTGGTCGAAGACCGGCAGATCGCGGTGCACGAGCCCTCGTCCATCGCTTCCCTTCGACGCCTTGTCGTACTCGCCCGTACGGAGGACGTCGCGGCGGTCGTCGATCCGGCCGACGAAGCAGTCCTGGAACGACTGGTCGGCGCCGGTGTTGCAGCCTTCTTCCCCTACGTGCCCTCGCACGACGAACTGACCGAGGCCGCCGGGGCGCTCGCGGTCGCGGGCAGTTATGCCCACCCTGACCTCACTCAGGCGTTGCTGCGTCTGGCGCGACGGGCTCTGCGGCCGGACAGCGTGCTCGACGTCCTGACCGCGCGTGAAGTCGAAGTCCTCCGCCTGCTCGCCGGTGGACAGGCCAACCGCGCCATCGCGGCGCGCCTGTTCATCTCGGAGCACACCGTGCGCAATCACCTCGCGCGCATCTACCGCAAGCTCGACGTCACGACGCGTCGGGAAGCGGTCGACCTGACCCGCGAGGCGTTGTCGGACGCCTCGCCGCGGGAGGAGCGCGAGGGGCGCCGCTGGAGCGACTAGGCTTAGGGAACTGTGCGTCCGTCTCGGGCGTACTACGTCAGTGTGAGGCCGCGGGCCGCTGCCCTCACCGACCATCGATCTACGGAGTTGTCGAGTGCCCAAGGTTGTCGAACGTGTTCTGCGTGCCGGCGAAGGCCGAACGCTGAAGAAGCTCGAAGCGATCGCCGCTCAGGTGAACGTCGTCGAGGAGGACTTCGAGAAGCTCACCGACGCCGAACTGCGCGAAGAGACCGACCGCTTCCGCGCCCGTCTCAAGGACGGTGCCACGCTCGACGACATCATGCCGGAGGCCTTCGCAGCCGTCCGTGAGGCGAGCCGTCGCACCATCGGCAAGCGTCACTTCGACGTCCAGCTCATGGGTGGCGCAGCCCTCCACATGGGCAACGTGGCCGAGATGCGCACCGGTGAGGGCAAGACCCTCGTCGCGACGCTGCCGAGCTACCTCAACGCACTCGAGGGCAAGGGCGTCCACGTCGTCACGGTCAACGACTACCTCGCCGAGTACCAGTCGGAGCTCATGGGCCGCGTGCACCGCGCCCTCGGCCTCGAGACCGGCTGCATCCTTTCCTCGATGACGCCGGCGCAGCGACGCGAGCAGTACGCCAAGGACATCACCTACGGCACGAACAACGAGTTCGGCTTCGACTACCTGCGTGACAACATGGCGTGGTCGCCCGAGGAGCTCGTGCAGCGCGGACACAACTTCGCCATCGTCGACGAGGTCGACTCGATCCTCATCGACGAGGCTCGCACGCCGCTCATCATCTCCGGCCCGGCCGACGCGGCCACGAAGTGGTACGTCGAGTTCGCCGGCATCGTCGAGCACCTGACGCGCGCCGAGAAGTCGAAGGAAGGCAAGATCGTCAAGGCCGGCGACTACGAGGTCGACGAGAAGAAGAAGACGGTCGGTCTGCTCGAGTCCGGCATCGAGAAGGTCGAGGACCTGCTCGGCATCGAGAACCTCTACGAGGCGGAGAACACGCCGCTCATCGGCTACCTCAACAACGCCATCAAGGCGAAGGAGCTGTTCAAGCGCGACAAGGACTACGTCGCGATGAACGGCGAGATCATGATCGTCGACGAGCACACCGGGCGTATGCTCGCGGGCCGTCGCTACAACGAGGGCGTCCACCAGGCCATCGAGGCCAAGGAGGGCGTGGAGATCCAGAACGAGAACCAGACTCTCGCGACGGTGACCCTGCAGAACTACTTCCGCATGTACGACAAGCTCTCGGGCATGACGGGTACAGCGCAGACCGAGGCCGCGGAGCTGTACCAGATCTACAAGTTGGGCGTCATCACGATCCCGACGAACAACCCGCCCCAGCGTGTCGACCAGGCCGACCGCATCTACCGCACCGAGGACGCGAAGTTCCGCGCCGTCGTCGACGACATCAGCGAGCGTCACCGCAAGGGCCAGCCCGTTCTCGTCGGTACGACGAGCGTCGAGAAGTCCGAGAAGCTGTCGGAGCTCCTGCGCCGCAAGGGCGTGGCGCACGAGGTTCTCAACGCCAAGCACCACGAGCGTGAGGCCGCCATCGTCGCGCAGGCGGGCCGCAAGGGCGGCGTCACCGTCGCCACGAACATGGCCGGTCGAGGCACCGACATCATGCTCGGTGGTAACCCCGAGTTCATGGCCGTGGCGGCGCTCAAGCAGCGCGGACTCGACCCGGAGGAGACTCCGGAGGAGTACGAGGCGAGCTGGGACGAGGCACTTGAGAAGGCCGAGAAGGCCGTCAAGGCCGAGCACGACGCCGTGACGGAACTCGGCGGCCTCTACGTGCTGGGCACCGAGCGTCACGAATCGCGACGTATCGACAACCAGCTGCGGGGACGATCCGGTCGTCAGGGTGACCCGGGGGAGTCGCGCTTCTACCTGTCGTTGCAGGACGACCTCATGCGTCTGTTCAACGCCGGCCTCGTCGACCGCTTCATGTCGACGTCGGGCATGGACGACGACCAGCCGATCGAGAACAAGATCGTCTCGCGTTCGATCCAGTCCGCTCAGGGCCAGGTCGAGAGCCAGAACTTCGAGATCCGCAAGAACGTTCTCAAGTACGACGACGTCCTCAACCGCCAGCGCGAGACGATCTATGCCGAGCGCAAGCGCGTCGTCGAGGGCGACATCGAAGGCCAGATGCGTCACTTCATCAACGACACGATCGACGCCTACATCGACGTCGCCACGGCCCCCGGTTTCTCCGAGGACTGGGATCTCGAGAAGCTCTGGGGAGCGCTCCAGGAGTTGTACCCGGTCTCGATCTCCCTCGACGAGCTCGAGTCGGAATTCGGTGGCCGCGCGGGTATCACCCCGGAGATCCTCGGTGAGGAACTTCGCTCCGACGCGCAGCACGCCTTCGACGACCGCACCGCCTACCTCGGCACGACGGTGGCGCGTGAGGTGGAACGTCGCGTCGTCCTCACGGTTCTCGACCGACAGTGGCGTGAGCACCTCTACGAGATGGACTACCTCAAGGAAGGTATCCACCTGCGTCAGATGGCGCAGCGCGACCCTCTCGTCGAGTACCAGCGTGAGGGCTACCAGATGTTCGACGCCATGACCGAGGCGGTCAAGGAGGAGTCGGTTCAGCTGTTCTTCAACGTGCAGGTGGATCCCGACGAGATCGAGGCTTCCACGCCGGGGCCGAAGCAGCAGGAGATGCACTTCACCGCCCCGAACGAGGAGGGGCTCGCCGAGGAGCACCGCGTTGCGGCCGACGGCCACGTTATGGACGAGGACGAGGAGAAGTCGCGTGAGCAGCGTCGCGCCGCCGATCGCTCCCGTAAGCAGAAGGGCTCCAAGGGCGGCAAGAACACCAAGGGCTCGAAGAAGCGCAAGCGCTGATCGCGATCGCGGCCACCTCAGAGCATTTCGAGCACCGTGACGACCCATCGGCCGTCGGTGCCGTTGAGGCGTAGAGCGATGGGCGTCGGACGACCGCCGATGCGTGCGACGACCGCTGCCTCGACCACCCCGTCGCACGGTTCGCAGACCCGTACTCGGCGCACCCGCGTCAGGCCGGCACGCGGGCCGCGCCGTAGGGCGGTGCGGTAGCGGCGCGTCAGACGGCCGAGCACGTCGCCGTCGACGTGCCGCGCCAGTTGCGTGGGCGGCCTTCGTCCGTCGAGGCATTCGACGAGTGGCAAGGCGAATCGTTGGACCCACACGCGTGCATCGGGGAGCGCGGCCGACGGCGTGTGCTGTGGTCCGAACATGGGGTCGACGTCCTCGTCGACGCCGCAACGTCGCGCGTAGTCCGTGGCCAGGCGTGCACGGAGCTCGCCGGCTGTGGGTGCGGCGAGTTCACCGCGCAGCACTGCACTCACCTCCTCCGAACTGAGCACCGGTGGCATCTGGTTGGGACGTCGCTCGCCGACCCGTTGCAACGTGGTGGTCATCGGAGCGCTCCCACGCTGGCGCCGGGCACGCGAAGCACGTCGCCGACCTGGATGACGTCCGGGTTTGCCCGGAGGTCCGGATTGGCCTCGATCCAGGTGCCCACGGCGTCGGCCACGAGTTCGGCCGGGGCTCCTTCCGGGAGGTGCGCCGCCGCGATGGACCACAGGTTCTGTCCTCGAAGGACCACGTGGGTACCGGTCTCGGCGGCGCGTCCTGCAGGTACGACGAGGCGACAGCTGTGAGCGTCCACGGCTCGTGACGACGGCACCCAGCCAGGCTCGGGCGCAGGCCGACACTCCTGCGGCACCGTGGGGGAATCCGACGTGGGTGGTATCGCAAAGTCAGGTGTGGCCGAGGGCGACCCGTCGGGCACCTGTGGCGCGAAGTCGGGGGAGGGAGCCTGCGTCGTCGCTGTGACCGAGACGCCCGCGACGGGTGTGGCGCTCGCTGCCGCTGCACCGGACCCGACGAATGCAGCCAGGGCGAGGAAGAGCGAAGCGGCTCGTGCCCTCGCCGGGTTGCGGTGAGCTCGCTCCGTCGAGCCGTGTGCACCCGGTTCGGGGCGTGAACGCGGAGTCGCGAGGATGTCCAGGGCGGCTGCGCCACACACCCAGGCCAGTCGGAGGAGACAGGCGCCGGCCAGCGCGACGAACACCGAAGCCACGGCCTCGTCCGTCGTCTGTTGTGCCCGAGTTCCGAGCAGGTGTACGGCCGCCCACACGGCGCCGCCGAAGCACACTGCGGAGGCGCCGCATGCGAACGTCGCCGCGAGCCGTCGCTCGCCGGCAGTGGTGTGAGTGGTCATCATGTCGCCTCTCTCGTGAATCGCGCCGGAGTCGTTCGAGGTGTTCCGACCGATCTTCTTCGCTGCTGATGAAGGTCACTCTATGGCGAACAGTGACAAATGATGTCGATTAATGACGAGCAATGTTTAGCGATGCCTGAGCGACGTGCGCGGTCAGCCCTCGATGCGGCACCGGAGAATCCCCGCTCGCCCGCGAGTCCGGGCTAGCGTTCAGCCATGCGCATGGACAGGTTGCTCGCCGATCTCGAGGCAGCGGAGGCTGCCCGACGCGCAGCACAGAGACGTGTCGAGATCGCTGAGGGCGTCCGCGCCGAACGGGCCGCCGTCACACTGGAGGACCGGCTGCGCGGCTCGCTCGGTTCCGACGTCGAGGTCGTTGCTGCGGCGCATCCGGTGCGGGGGCGACTCGTCGAGGTGGCCAGGGGGTGGATCGCGCTGGATCGCAGTACCAGGAAGGACGTGGTGCTCGGAGTCGACGACCTCGCGCGCCCGGGCTCCGTCGTGGTGGCCACCGCCGCGCTCGAGAGCGCTACCGGTCTGCGTGCCTCGCACCACAAGGACGATGCGCCGAGTGTGGGACGAACCTGGGGCTCGCTGCTCCGGGCGCTCGCCCGCTCACGAGTCACCGTCGTGTGGCGGACGACGAGTGGCAACGAGTTCACAGGTCTCGTCGATGCGGTCGGCGTCGATCACGCCGTGGTGAGACGCTCCGCAGGAACACCGGTCGTCCTGACGACACAGGCTGTGGCGTGCATCGAGGTGGGAGCCCGTCGGGGCGAGGACTATCGCTGAACGAGCGTCACAGGTCGTCGATGTGGCCCGAGGCCACCGCGTTGCGCGTTGCCTCGTACTGCCGCTCGATGTAGCGCTCGACCTCGTCGGCTTCGACGCGCCATTGGTTGTTGATCTTGATGGCGGGCAGCTCGCCGGACTTCACGAGGCCGTACACCTGGCGGGCCGAGACGTTGAGCGTCTCGGCGACATCGGCGATCTGAACGAAGCGCTGAGCCACGGGGCCTCCTCGGAGTCGAGCCTGCGGAATTCTTACCAAAATCTGACCATCATTCTAGGCCTGCGCCGAGACCCTCATCGCTGACGATGTCAGTGGCTGTGGACAACCGGTGAAGGGAGAGCGACGGTGCAGACACCGTGGGGCAAGAAGGTCGTGAGAACGACGGCGCGTGGTTCGAACGGTGAGGACGCGTCGGGCACGAGCAACGATTCGTCACGACGGGCCGGCGGATCCGGTGCGCGGTTCGTTCCTGCGAGCATCAAGGACGCTCGCTGGATCGTCGGGATCCTCCTGCTCGCTGTCGGTGTCATCGGCACTCTCCGTGTCATCTCCGGGCTCGACGACTCGGTCCAGGTCTGGACGGCGCGTACCAATCTCGTGCCGGGGCAGCGCCTTCAGGCGAGCGATGTCGTGCGCACTGCCGTGCGTCTCGACGAGGTCCAGTCGGTCTACCTCAGCGGTCCGGCGCCCTCGGGCGTCGTTCAGAGGCCCGTTGCGCGGGGTGAGCTCGTTCCGCGATCGGCGGTGGCCGACGCGAGCAGTGTCGACGTGCGCGCCGTCTCCGTGACGTTGGACCGCGGGCAGACCGACGTCGTGCGCGCGGGCACGGACGTCGAGGTCTGGGTTGCCGACAAGTCGAGCGAGACGACGTCGAACAGCTTCGAACGGCCGAGACAGGTCATCGACCGAGCTCTCGTCTCGCGCATCGGCTCCGGCTCGGGCGGGGTGGTCGCCGTTGCCGACGGTCAGCCTGTCGAGCTCGTCGTGCCGCGAGCATCGCTCGCCGAGATCATCGACGCGGTGAACTCGGGCTCGCGGATCACCCTCGTGCCTCTGGCCGGGAGTCGACGCTCATGACGAGCGTCGCCACAGCCATCTCCGCCCGGCTCGAAGCGCGGTTCGCCGCTGAACTCGAGGATGTCGAGGACGCGGAACTGGTGCGTCGTTGTGCCGACGTGGAGGAACTCCTCACCGTGGCCGAGGCCGGGAACGTCACCGTCGCCGCGATCAGCCCTGATTTCCCGGGAATGAACGGCAGTGTCGTCGCCGAACTCGCACTGCGCGGAACCTCCGTCCTCGGCGTCGTCGCTCCCACGTCCCCGACCGACGCCCGTCAGTGTGAGGCCTGGGCTCTGAGTCACGTTCATCTGGTCGGTTCGGGCGAGCTGGAGCAGCTCGTCCGGTCACTGGAGCGTTCGCCCGTGACGGTGGGCGGCGCGGGGCTCTCGGTCACCACCGAAGAGGTGGGTGAGGAGGCGGACACCCCGTCCACCTCCTCGCAGCGAGCCACTGTCGGACCCGCCTCGACCTCGCCCGATGCCGGGCACCGCGCGACCGTCGTGACCGTGTGGGGACCGGCCGGGTCTCCCGGTCGCACGACGTGCGCAACACACCTCGCACACGCACTCTCGCAGGACGGCCCCACCCTTCTCATCGACGCGGACACCGTGGCGCCGGCCTGTGCTCCGGTCCTCGGTCTCCTCGACGAAGCGCCCGGTCTGCTCGCCGCAGCGAGGCTCGTGGATGCAGGGACGCTGAACCTGTCGCAGCTGCGTACGCTCACGGTCACCCTCGACGAGGGCTTCGACGTCCTGACGGGCATCGGCCGCGCGTCACGCTGGCACGAGCTCAGTCGGTTTCATCTCGGCGCGGTTCTCGACCAGGCCGTCACGGGGTACCGGTGGATCGTCCTCGACATCGCGAGCGACCTCAGCGTCGACGAGTCACTGCTGTACGACACCGTGGCTCCGGTGCGCGCCGCGGCCGGCATCGAAGCGGTGGAGCGCAGTGACGTGTTGCTGGCCCTCGCGGCCTGCGACCCGATCGGGTTGCAGCGTTTCGTCGTCGAGTGGGAACAGATGGGGAGTTCGCATCCGGCCACGCGCGTCGTCATCTCGAAGGCCCGCGAGCAGGCTGTCGGCGGCGCACCCGAGAAGGTGGTGGCGAAGGCGCTTGCGCGGTTCGCCGACGTCGATCCGGTGGCGGTGCTGCCCGATGCGCGTGACGAATTGGACGGCGCCCTTCTGCTCGGGAAGCTGTTGTCGACCACACGACCTGACAGCGCGTACGTGGCGGCGGTTGCACGGGTCGCGGCGAGCCTCGGGGCGACCGCCGGGCCACCTGCGACCCGCCGCGGTCTGCGCCGGTTGCGGGCCCGTCGCTAGGGTGTGGCACGTACGCAAACCAGCGAGGAGCGCCCGCCCATGATCCGTGCCTACATGCCTGTCGACGCCGACGCACTCGACACCTTGTCCCGGGAGGGATCGGTTCCGGCCACCCATGTCGTGAGCGTGACGCCCGGAGTGCGAGCACTCGCACCGGACGGTGACGAGGAACTGCACGAGTACCTCGCCTGCCAGCTCGCCGCAGCCGCAGCCACCAGTGACCCCGTGGCGGTTCTCGCGTTCGATGTGCGGCCCGAGCGCGTGGAGGACGCGGAGGGCCACGTGGGTGCGATCTCGCTCCTGGGCGACGTCGGTCTGCGGGATGTCGCGTGCTTCCTCGTCGCGGACCCGGGCGCGCGTGTGCAGGAGGACGCCGAGCTCGAACTGAGCTGGTACGACGCAGGGGAGCGTGACAGCGTGCGTGCACTCCTGAGCAGCTGACCGCTCGGGGCGACGCGCCCACCCATGTGGTCGGTCAGCGCAGCATCCGGTCGTCACCGACACGGTCGAGACATCGGGTGAGGAAGCGCTCGAGACGTGTTGCCGAGTCGCCCAGGGCGTCGAACGACACCTCCTGGCCGGCCACGAGCGGGCCGAGACGAAGGTAACCGTGACGGTACGCGGCGAGAACGCGGCTGAGACGGTCGAGGGCGTCGGCCACCGACGTGACGAGCGCGCCGCAATGGTGGGGCCCGGTTGCACCGATCAGCAGAGCCCGCAGTTCGTCACGGATGTCGTCGATCGCTTCACCGGCCCGACGAACCGAAACCGCGTTGCCCGGCAGGCGGCCTGATTCGATCTGACGCCGTAGCCCGGCCTGGGCCCGTCGCGTCACGAGGGGAGGGAAAGGCCCCGTGCGAGGAGCGGTGAACGACGGTGCGGGTTGCCCGGCGAGTTCGGCGCCCGCGGCGTCACTCAGTTGTTCGCTCAGGGACTCGACGACGCGGTCGAACGCCTCACCGTTCAGTGCCGTCGCAGGGTCGAACGGGATGTCGAGCAGGCGCAGCGCACAACGCGTCAGGTGGGTGGCGACGTCACGACTCGTAAGGCTGGCAGCAGGCATACCCCCAGCGTATGAGCAGGGCGAATCTCGGCGTCGGCGTACTGGCCGCGCCTGGGGATAACCCCGGTGGGGCGAGGGCCCGGCAACACCGCTCGCCCTCGACTCGGACTCGGGTGTCCGCGCGCGTTAGAGTCGCCTAGGTGGCACAGCGTCGTGCCGCTTCTTCGTCCTGCCAGGAGAGGTCATGTCTGTCGAGGCTTCCACGCCCGTCCTGTCCGAAGTCGCCGAACGTGTCGGTGTCACGCTCGAGGTCGCTCAGGGGGTGTTGGGCGACATTCCGGCCGCGGAGCTGGAGGGCAAATCCCTCGAGCACCTCGCGTGGATCGTGCGAGGGCAGTGCAGGGCCGCGGCCGAGCGACGCCAGGGGGAGCCGGTCGTCGTCGTCGAGGAGGAACTGCCGCGCTCGCTCGTCGCGGACGCGGTGGAGCACGCGGGCGTCTCCAGCCTGACCTCGGGTGTCGTGGTCCGCGTCGTCACGGACGACACCGCTTTCGTCGTGGATTCACTCGTGGCAGCGTTCACGGCTCGAGGTGCGGGCATCGGGGATCTCGTCCACCCGCAGATGCGTGCCGTGCGTGACGATGCCGGTCGCCTCATCACGGCGACGCGAAATCGCAAGCGTCAGGGTGCGGTCCGTCTGCCCGGTCACAGCGATGAGCTTCCCGCGGGCGCGCATGAGGTCGCGGAGTCGTGGGTCTATCTCCACCTCTCGCCGGAGGGCGAGTTCGACGGCAGCCAAGACATGGTGGAGACCGTGCACAAGGTCCTTCGCGACGTGCGCCTGGCTTCCGAGGACTGGCAGAGCATGCGTGACATGGCCCTCCAGACGGCCGACGACCTCGAGAACGACCCGCCCGTGAGTGTTCCCGAGTTCGCCACGGCTGACGTGCGCCGCTTCCTGCACTGGCTGGCCGACGACAACTTCACCTTCCTCGGCTACCGGGAGTACGAGTTGGCCACCATGGACGAGGAGGACGTCCTGCGGCCCGTGGAGGGCACCGCCCTCGGCATCCTGCGCAGCGCATCGGGTTCGGCCACCGGGTTCGAGCGCATGACGCCGGAGAGCCGCGCCATGGCACGCTCCCCGCAGCTGCTCATGCTGACCAAGGCCAACTCGCGCTCACGTGTTCACCGTGATGCCTACCTCGATTACGTCGGCGTGAAGACCTTCGACGCGGAAGGCAACGTCACCGGGGAACGCCGCTTCCTCGGTCTGCACACGGCCCGCACCTACGCGGCACCGACGTCGACCGTTCCGGTCGTTGCCGAGCGGGTTGCGAAGGTCGTGCGTCGAGCCGGGCACTCGCCCGACTCCCACTCCGGACGTGACTTGCTCAACGTCCTCGAGAACTACCCGCGCGACGAACTGTTCCAGACGTCGTCCGCGCGCCTCTACGACATCGCCACCGAGGTCGTGCGCCTCCAGGAGCGCCGCCACGTCGGCGTCTTCACACGCAATGACGACTACGGGCGCTTCGTCGCCGTCATGGTGTACCTGCCGCGTGACCGGTACAACACCCGGGTGCGCGAAGCCATTGCCGAGTTCCTTCGCGAAACCTACGGCGCGCAGAACGTCGACTACACGGCTCGGGTGAGCTCCGAGGCGCTCGCCCGTATCTTCTACACGGTTCGCATGCCGCGCGGCGCCGCCATTCCCGACGTCACGCCCGAGCAGATTCGCGCTCACGTCCTGGAGACGACCAGGACGTGGACCGAGCGTGTCACGCATGCCGCGCAGACGGAGGGTGAGCTCGACGGTTCGACGGCCCGCGCTCTCGTCACGCAGTACGGCACGGGCTTCTCGACGGCCTACTCCGAGGCGTTCTCGCCACGCCAGGCGGTGGCGGACATGCAACGCCTGGAGAGGCTGGGTGACGACGACTCCGCGCTCACGCTCTACGGCACCAAGAACCTCGACACCCGCGAACGTCGGCTCAAGATCTTCCGCAACGAACCCCTCATGCTCACCGAGGTCTTCCCGATCTTCACCCACCTCGGCGTGCAGGTTTCCGACGAGCGCCCATACACGGTTCGACGCTCGGACGGTCGCACCTCGTACGTGTACGACTTCGGTCTGATCGCGGACCGCACGGCCATGTGGGGCAACACCCCGCAGGAGAGTTCGCGCCGCCGCACGAACGTGCAGGACACCGTTCTCGCGGCGTGGCGTGGGCAGGCCGAGAACGACGCCCTCAACCAGCTCGTTCTCGCTGCCGGGCTCACGTGGCGCCAGATCAGTCACCTGCGGGCCCTCGCTCGCTACATGCGCCAGATCGGCTTCTCGTTGAGCTACGAGTACGTCGTCGCGGCGCTGCTGGCCAACACCGACCTCACGTCGCTGCTCGTGCGTCTGTTCGAGGCGCGCTTCGACCCGACCCTCGACGACGCCGAGCGTGAGGCCCAGACGAAGGCGGTGCGTCAGCGCTTCTCCGACGGACTGGCCGACGTGGCGAGTCTCGACCACGACCGCATCCTGCGCACTCTCGAGGGTGTCATCATGGCGATCGTGCGCACCAACGCGTACACCCCGCGGGTCCTTTCCGGCGAGGTCGCCGAACTCGTCTTCAAGATCCGGTGCGCCGACGTGCCCGGCATCCCCGCACCGGCTCCGATGTTCGAACTGTGGGTCTACGGCCCGAAGGTCGAGGGTGTCCACCTGCGCTTCGGTCAGGTGGCGCGCGGCGGCCTGCGGTGGAGCGACCGGTTCGAGGACTTCCGCACCGAGGTGCTCGGCCTCGTCAAGGCGCAGATGGTCAAGAACGCCGTCATCGTGCCGACCGGATCGAAGGGCGGTTTCGTCGCGAAGCAGCTCCCGGACCCGAGCGACCGCGAAGCGTGGCTCGCCGCGGGCGCCGAGGCGTACGAGGCCTTCATCAGCGGCATGCTGTCGGTCACCGACAACCGTGACGGTGACGAGGTCATCCCCCCGAAGGACGTGGTGCGTTACGACAGCGACGACCCCTACCTCGTCGTCGCGGCCGACAAGGGCACCGCGGCCTTCTCCGACAAGGCCAACGCCGTGGCTCGTCGCGCAGGCTTCTGGCTGGACGACGCGTTCGCGTCCGGAGGCTCGAACGGGTACGACCACAAGGCCATGGGCATCACCGCCCGCGGTGCGTGGGAGTCGGTCAAGCGTCACTTCCGCGAGCTCGGGCACGACACCCAGAGCGAGGACTTCACGGTGGTCGGCGTCGGCGACATGAGCGGCGACGTGTTCGGCAACGGAATGCTCCTGTCGGAGCACATCCGCCTCGTCGCGGCGTTCGACCACCGCGACATCTTCATCGACCCGAACCCGGACGCGGCCACCTCCTACGCGGAGCGCAAGCGCCTGTTCGAGCTGCCGCGTTCGTCCTGGTCGGACTACTCACGTAACCTCATCTCCGAGGGCGGCGGAGTGTTCTCGCGCTCGGCCAAGCAGGTGCGCCTCACCCCGCAGATCCGCGAGGCCCTGGGTATCGAGGGCGACGTGGAGACGATGACGCCGAACGAGCTCATGCACGCCGTGCTGCTCGCTCCGGCCGACCTCTTCTGGAACGGTGGCATCGGCACGTACATCAAGGCTTCGAGCGAGACCAGCGAGCAGATCGGCGACCGCGCCAACGACGCCATCCGTGTCGACGGGCGTGACCTGCGCGTCCGCGTCATCGGTGAGGGCGGCAACCTCGGCGTCAGCCAGCTGGGGCGTATCGAGGCAGCGCAGAACGGCGTCAGTGTCAACACCGACGCCATCGACAACTCGGCGGGCGTCGACTCGAGCGACCACGAGGTCAACATCAAGATCCTCCTCGCCGATGTCGTACGCGACGGCGGGCTGACGATGGACCAACGCAACGAGCTTCTCGCGTCGATGACCGACGAGGTTGCCCACAAGGTGCTGCGTCACAACACCGACCAGAACACGCTGCTCGGCAATGCGCGCGTCCAGGCGCCGGCGATGCTGCACGTGCACCGTCGTCTCATCGACGCCCTCGAAGCGGACGGCTTCCTCGACCGCGAGCTCGAGTTCCTGCCGAACGACGTCGAGATCGACGAGCGGATCGAGGCCGGTGAGGGCCTGACCTCGCCGGAGTTCAGCGTGCTGCTCGCCTACGCGAAGCTGCGCCTGAAGGATCAGGTCCTCGCGAGCGACGTCGTCGACGACGAGTGGTTCGTGCGTGAACTGGCCGCCTACTTCCCGGACGCTTTGCGCACCAGGTACCCCGAGGCGATCGAGGCGCACGCACTGCGTCGCGAGATCATCACGAACTCGGTCGTCAACGGCCTCGTCAACCGCGGCGGCATCACGTTCGTCCACCGCGCGAGCGAGGAGACGGGGGCCCGCCCGGAGGAGATCGTGAAGGCGTTCGTCGTGGCCCGTGAGGTCTTCGACGCGCAGAGCTTCATCGACGAGGTCGAGGCACTCGACAACGTTGTGAGCACCGACGTCCAGTCCTCTCTGCTCCTGCGTCTGCGTCGGCTGCTCGACCGAGCCACCCGCTGGTTCGTCCATCACGAGGTGGAGCACACGTCGGTGTCGGCGCTCATCGAGCGTTACGAGCCGTCCGTCAGCCGTCTCGCGCCGAAGGTTCCGGAGCTCGTCATCGGCGTGGGCCGGGAGCAGTACGAGGACACGGCGGCGGGTCTCGTGGAACAGGGCGTTCCCGAGCAGTTGGCCCGACGGGCCGCCGCCCTGCTCGATCTGTTCGTCCTGCTCGACATCACGGATCTGGCGCACGAGATCGACGCCGACGTCGAAGCCGTGGCGAGCACGTACTTCCACGGTGCGGCGCAGATCGGTCTGGGACGCATGCTCGACGCCATCGCCGAGCTGCCGCGTGACGACCGGTGGGACGCACTGGCCCGCGGTGCGGTGCGTGACGACGCCTACGCGGTGCTCACCGACCTCACACGCGACGTCATGCTCGAGGCGCCGGAGGCCGGGTCCACCGAGGAGCGCTGGAACGCCTGGGCCGAGCGGCACGCGCTCGCGGTCGAGCGCGGCCGTGCGGCGATCGCCGGCGTCGAGCGGGCCGAATCGCGTCTCGCACCGATGTCGGTCGCGCTGCGCACGCTGCGCACGCTGACGCGTGGCACCTCCGGCGACGCAGGGCAGGCCGAGCCGACCGCGTGAGCGTGACGACGACCGACATTCTCGGGTCGGCCTCGTGGAGTGACGAGGCCGACCACGAGTGGCTGCACCAGCTCGTCGGCGACTGGCAGCTGCTCGCGGATCTGTCGTTCTCCGACCTCGTGTTGTGGGTCAGCACGGACGAGGGGTGGCGTGCCGCCGCTCACGTTCGGCCCACGACCGGTGTCAGCATCTTCGCCGAGGACCTCGTCGGCGTGGCGCCCTCTCAGGAGCTCGCCGCGCGGCTGACCCGCAGTTCTGTCTCCGGGCAACGGACGTCGGCCGATGAGGACGACGACGGGGAGCCTGTCACGGTCGAGACCATCCCGGTGCGACGGACGTTCACCACGGTGGCCGTCCTCAGTCGACACATGATCCGTGGCAACGTCGGACGCCGCGGGCGCTTGGAGAGCCGCTACCTGGGGCTGTCGGACGCGCTGCTGACGATGGTCGCTGACGGAACCTTCCCCGACGGAGGGGGCGCCTCCAGCGGCCGTGGCGGTGCACCCCGAGTCGGTGACGGTGTCATCGCGCTCGACGAGGGCGGTCACATCACCTACGCGAGCCCGAACGCCGTCTCGGCGCTGCGGCGCCTCGGCATCGAGACGAACGCCCTCGGCCTTCGGCTCGGCACGGCGTTCGAGGAGCGCGGCGTGACGTCGGCGGAAGCCCCTGTGGAGGGCGGCGTCGTGCTCGCCGGTCGGGCGCCGTGGCACGCCGAGTTCCGCAAGGGGTCGGCTGCGCTCATGGTGCGCGCCGTGCCACTCATCGCCGAGGGGCGCCGTTTCGGGGCGGCGCTGCTGCTGCGCGACATCACCGAGCTGCGTCGCCGCGATCGCGAGCTCATCACGAAGGACGCGACGATCCGTGAGATTCACCATCGGGTGAAGAACAACCTTCAGACGGTGGCGGCCGTCCTGCGGCTGCAGGCGCGGCGCCTGCCGGACATCGAGGCACAGCGGGCGCTCGCGGATGCCGGCCGTCGCGTCGCGGTCATTGCGGCGGTCCACGAGACGTTGAGCGCGGGATTCGGCGGAGCGGTCGACTTCGACGAGGTGGCCGAGCGAGGACTCACGACCGGTGTCGACGTGGCACGGTTGCCGGACGCTCCCGTCGAGGCGCGGCTCGTCGGTTCCTTCGGGGTGCTCTCGAGCGAGGACGCTACCTCGTTGGCCATGGTGCTCGGCGAGCTCGTACAGAACGCGGTGGAGCACGGCCTCGCGGAGCGCGGCGGACGGGTGACGGTGGAGGCGCGTCGTGACGGCGACGGCCTCGAGGTCAGCGTGGTGGACGACGGGTCCGGCCTCGTCGCCGGGGAAGGCGTGGCCGGGGGAGCGTCGGGTCTCGGTACTCAGATCGTGCGCACCTTCGTCCAGGACCTGCACGGAACGATCGAATGGGCTGCCGAACCGGGAGGCGGCACGAGGGCACGGTTCAGTGCACGGCTGCGTCCGCTCGATGCGTCATCGGTGGGAGGGGACGCGAAAACGGGCGGCCATCGTGATGATGGGCCGCCCGCTGAGACGCGATGAGAACGATCAGCTGGCGCGGCGCGCGCGAGCGTTGCGACGCTTGAGAGCGCGTCGCTCATCCTCCGAAAGGCCGCCCCAGACACCGGCGTCCTGACCGGACTCCAGTGCCCACTTCAGGCACGTGTCGATGACTTCACAACGACGGCAGACGGCCTTGGCGTCTTCGATCTGCTGCAGGGCCGGGCCGGTGTTGCCGATCGGGAAGAAAAGCTCCGGGTCCTCGTCCAGGCACGCAGCGCGATTGCGCCAATCCATGTGGCATTGCTCCTTGAGTCTCCGCTGAAACCGGCGGGGTCGGTGCGAACGATGTCGGGGTGCCGACGGTCCGATGCGCTGTGCGATGCATCGATTCGATGATCGTTCGGGGCGCGGGTGGGCGTTCCCCTATAGGTTCACACCTGGCCCGGCGTACGCACAAGGGGTTTCGACGAAATTTTTTGTTCGATTGTGTGAGTTTCTGATCACATGTCGGCTCGCGGAGGGTGCCACGTACAGTTTACGGCGTGACGCGAAAACCCCGTAATGCCTCAGAACTGCCCGACCGGACGCCATCCCGCACGCCGGCGCGATCGAGTGGTGCAGCCTGGCTCGTCAGTGCCGCCGGCACCGGCCTTGCCGCGCTCGCGATGCTCGTCATGGCGGCGATGTCGGCGTACGGCGTGATCAACGGGGAGGCCAGTACCACGACCCGCGCCCTCACGGAGGCCGCTGTTCTGGTCGTCCTGGCGGCGGGCGTGGCGTTGCTCGCGATCAACCTGCTGCGTCACAAGAGCCTGGCGAAGACCCCGACGTTGCTGTGGAACGGCATGCTCGTGCCGGTCTCGTTCAGCCTCATCAGCGGGGGAGCCAAGCTGTTCGGCGTGGCGACGCTCGTTGTTGCTGTCGTCTCGTTCGTTGCGGCGCTCACGCTGCCGCGCTTCGACCCGGACGAGGACGACGGGGCGGACGCCGTTCTCTGACGCCCGGTCGGCCGTGCAGCGTGTCAGGCAGAGGCGCTGCTCGGTGATGACGACGAACTGATCGCGGAGGGGCTCGCGCTCGACGACTTGGGCGTCTTGGCCGGCCCGCCGGCCTTCACCTTGTTGGCGAGCAGTTGAACGATCTTGGGCACAACCGTGTCGCGGTAAGCCTTGCGGGCGCTCGCGTGGTCGTCTCCGAGTGAGGAGAACCCGATGCCGGAGAACGAGATCTGGCCCGCGGCATCACCGTTGGTGAGCAGGACGTGTGTGGTCGTGCCATCGCTGAAGGAGTCGGCCACACCGTTCTTGCCAGGGCCGGCGAAGGTGTAGATACCGGGGTTCTTGGCGGCACGAGCCTGGTGAGCCTTCTTGTCCGCGTCCCAACCCTTCGTGACGTCGGCCTTCGTGCCGAAGCGATCGAACTCGATGACGATGCGGCTGCGGTTGTCGCTCTCCTCTCCCTTGACGGTGAGAGTGAGCGTGCCGTCCGAGAAGTCGGCCGACCGAAGACCCGGCACGATCGAGCGCAGTTCCTCGGTGGCCAGAAGGGTCGACTCCTTGGGGAGCGCGGACGTGTCGATCTTGCCCTTGCCGTCGAGGCGCAACGTGATGGCGCTCCCCTTGGGGGACTTCGGGGAGGACGAGGTACTGCTCGACGAGGACGAGCTGCTCGAGGTCGAGCTGGAGGACGTGCTCGAGGTACTGCTCGGCGTCGACGTGCCGGGCGTGCTCGTCTCGGCGGCGATGGCCGGCGCGGCGATGAGGGCGCCCGTGAGCGCGACGGCGGCGGTGATCTTGCGCGTACTCGTCATGGTGACAGGGTGTCACATTCACCCGGCTCGCCCGGGGACGCGAAGTGCAGGACGTGCGCGTGCGGAAGAACGAGTCCGCGTCCGGGCGGCATGGCTGCGGGCACCTGTGCCGGGCGGAGACCCGCGAGGGAGTACTCCGTTTGGTCGTTCTGACGCAGGACGATCTTCACCTCGAGGAGCGCCGCGAGCTTGGACGCGAGAACCAATCGCGCTCCCGTGATGACGAACACCCTGCGGAACTGGTGCGCGCGCTGCACGTGCCGCAACATCTCGTCCGCCGCGAGCCCGTGGTTGATGCGCATGAGGCTGTCGTTGAGGGCTTCCCAGCCGTCGACGACGATCGCGACGCGCTCTGCGACCGGGCTCGGCTCGTTGAGGGCGGTGAGCAGGCGCACGGCGTCGTCCGGATCGTCAGCGGCGAAGTGGTCGTCGACGGGGAAGCTCGGGACGTCGCCGACCCACCAGATGCGTTCGCCCGTCGACCGTCTGGCGCTCGCAATCGTCATGGCAGCGTGTGTGCGCCCGCTGCGAGGAGCCCCAGCGATGCCGATGTGTTCGGTGCCGGCTCCTGAGAGGACCGGTTGCGATTGATCGTGCGGGAGGTCGACGACGGCGATCGGCACGCTGTTTCGCGGGCGCTCGCCTGCTTGGGGGCGCGCGAGCAGGAGGTCGGGCCAGCGCACTTCGCCCATGGCGAGGTGGGCAACCGGCCTGGTGTTTTCGCACAGGGGCGGGAGCACCGGGCGGCGCGGAGCAGGTAGGTGCGTGGCGGCAGCCTTGGCTTCGGCGACGAACCTTTCCAGGTCGTTCGTCGTGGAATGGCCCGCCGGCCGGCATCCGGGGCACTCGGGCTCGGCAGCAAGGGGGCCCGGTGCGCGGAGATCGACCTCGTGAACGTGGAGTGGGGGTTCGTCGGTGTGGAGCATGCGTGGCGCGCCGGTGAAGGCCGTCTGCAGCTCGACAGGGGTCGACCCGCCATGGGCGAGGAACGCTCGCCCGGGATGCCGAGGCGAAATCGCTGCGGCGGCGGGGGAGTCGATGACGTCGATGCTGTCGGAGCGTTCGCGGACACGCAGTGCGACCCGTACGTCCAGGTTGGCGCGCATGTCTGCGGTGACGGCGCCACCGGGGCGCTGGGTGGCGAGGACGAGGTGCATGCCCAGCGACCGACCGACAGCCGCCAGCCGCACGAGGCCTGCAACGAATTCGGGCAGTTCCTCTGCGAGGACGCGGAACTCGTCGACGATGACGAAGAGACGCGGCAGCGCCGTGGCACTGTTCGGTGAAGTGGCTCGATATGCCGTGTAGGAGTTGTACCCGGCGGCAGCCAACGTGTGCTCGCGTCGTTTGATCTCGGCCTGGAGGGCGGACAGAGCCCGTTCCGCGAGTGAGTTGTCGAGGTCCGTCACGAGACCGACGACCTGGGGAGCGTCGACGAGCGGGCCGAAGGTGGCTCCGCCCTTGTAGTCGATGAGCAGTGCGGTGACGTCGCCAGGCCCGTTGAGTGTGAACAGGCCACGCAGGTAGGCGAGGAGGAACTCGGACTTGCCTGCACCCGTGGTGCCGGCCACGAGGGCGTGTGGCCCCGAACGGACGAGGTCGAGGTGGACGGGGCCGGTTGCCCCGAACCCGACCGGGACGGCGGTGGACGGTCCGGCCGCCCATGCCCGGGCGACGTCTGCAGGCAGGAGACTGTCGGCGGGCACCGTCGTCGGGATGGACGAACTCGTGCCTCGGCGTGAGGTGGTCGCCCACCGCCGCGCGAGCCTGGTCGTCGTGACGAACCACGAACTGATCGGCTCGTCGAAGGTGAATCGGTGCCCGGACGGCAGCAAGGAGGCGTTGTGGCCGTGGCGGACCGTGACGACGAGATCGGTCGGCCCGCTTGAGCCGCGCCTCTCGCGTTGCATTCCGGGCGCCGACGGTCCGACCCAGACGAGAACCCCCGAGGCCACGGGGAGCCAGCGTCTCAACGCCTCGCGTGCGCCCTCGCTGCGCGCGTCGAGGACGAAAACCGGAAGCTCGTCGCCGGTGTGACCGGGTTGGGCGACCCGCTCTGCCAGGTCCTGTTCTGTGTCCTCGGGTAGGGCTGCTCCCACCTCGAGGCGAGCTGTGCCGCGGCACCACGTCCACCGCGCACCCTCAGCCATGTCCGTGACGACGTGGAGGCCGCAGGCGCCGGGTACGCCTTCGACGAGAAGCCGGGCGACGACGTGTTCCATGCACGCACCCACCGAGGCGGCGTCACAGTCGAGATGGAGCAGGTCGCCAGAAGTGAGGGCCACCGCAACGGGCGCGTCGTCAAGGGTGAGGTGACGTGTGACGCCGTCATGAGTCACGGAATGGATCGACGGAGACGTTCCGTGTCCGAGACGCAGAACCAGGGGCCAGCTGCGTTCACCCGACGCGATGCCCGGCCGACGCCCCGCCGCGACGTCGGTGAGAACGTCCGGTGGCGGGAGCCGTGCGGTGCGCTCGAGGCGCTCGCGGTTCAGGAGGTCGTCGATTCGTCGCCCGGTATCCGCCTTGGATCGCGCGTACTCACGAGCGGCCGCTCGCCCTCCGAGCCGACCTCGCCGGCGGTCGTCGAGATACGTGAGGCCGATGGTCAGGGGCCCGATGAGCATGAACGCCAGCATGAGGGTGGAGTGCAGAACGACGGCCATGACGAGGGCCACCGGCACAGAAGCGAGTGCTGCCACCCACCGGAGCGGGCTGCGGGGCGGGGCCGTGGGACGTGAGGGCCACTCCAGCCGGGTGGGCGCCAGTTCGAGGCGGTTCGCCACCGGAGCGGGGATGCGCAGTGTGCCGTCCCCTCGGGCTTCCACCGCTACGGGCTCGAGCGTGGTGTCGAGCCGGATGCGCGTTCCCCCGAGGCGTAGATGTTGACCGATCCGCCACACGCAGGGCTCACGCGGATCCAATGCCCGGGCATCGAGTGAGGTTCCGTTGGAGCTGCCTTCGTCGCACACCTCGACCGAGCCGCGCCGCACGATGACGCGAGCGTGTGTTCGGGACACGAGCGGGTCGTCGGTGAGAAGCGGGTGGGCGCGGCCCAAGATGTGCTCACCCGGAGGAAGCGGGCACGAGCGTCCCTGACCCGGCCCGGCGGACACCACCAGTCGAAGCGGAGTGGGAACCGAGTTCGTGATGGTCGTGCGCTGCGGCTCGAGGGACGCGCCGTCGACGAGCGGAGGCTCGCCGAGGCGGAATCCGTCGTCGATGTCGATGTCGTCCACTCGAAGTCTCTTGCCGACGAGAGCCGGGCCGAGGTGTTCGCGCAGCGTCGTGAACTGTGTGCCCGCGGGGGCCTCGATGTCGAAGACGCGGGTGTGGGCTTGGTCGGGGTTCGCGAGCGCCAGACGCAGTTTCACCTTCATGGTGACCAGCGTGTGCCGAACCCGCGAGCCGGCAACAGAGCCAATTTCTTCCTGTGGATAACTCCGATAAAGCGAATGGTAAGAATTTGGTAAGAATTTCGGCTAAACCCCCGCTCGGTTCCGCCGGAGCCTTTGATGGCCGCCAGGAACGAATCGACTCGACGAGCGAGTCGGCGGGAGGTGACCATCCATGGCTGTCGGTCTCATCGAGGACGAGGTCCGTGAGCAATTGCGCTCGCGTGCCGTCGATCCGAGCACCGAACCGGAGAAGGTCCGCTCGATCATTGCGGAGATCGTGTCAGCCACCGAGCTCGCTCGCGCACGAGCCGGGCTCCCGGCGCTTCCGAGTGCGAAGGACGAGGCCAAGGCCGTGTTCGACGCGGTGGCGGGTTTCGGGCCTTTGCAGCCCTATCTCGACGACCCGTCCATCGAGGAGATCTGGCTCAACGAACCGGCCCGCGTGTTCGTGGCACGCTCGGGAATCCCCGAGCTGACGAACACGATTCTCACGCCCGAACAGGTGCGCACGCTGGTCGAACGAATGCTGCGTTCGTCCGGTCGTCGCTTGGACCTCAGCGCTCCGTTCGTCGACGCAGCTCTTCTGGACTTATCTGTAATGACGGACAGCGTCGTGCGGTCGATTAGCCGAATGGCGGCTCCCCCACGTCGTGGTCACTATGAACGACGTGTCACGGTGTAGTCACTGACAACGCCAGGCGTGTATGACGGAGGGGCGCGACGCTGTGAGCTCCACCTGGTGAGGTCACTTAGCGGGTGACGAAGTCAAACGTCGTTGTTCGCGACTCAGGCCTCCGGCGAGCACCCCAGGCGTTGCCGCTCCGTCCGCGACACTCATTGTCCCGGCGGCGCCCGGGGCGCTTGAATCGCTCGCTCTATCACCTACGCGTAGACTCGCTGGCGAACGGCCGACACTTAGGGTTGTCGGGATTCAACACGCGCGCGCCTGCTCTGTGACAATATGCAAGGATGAACCAGAGCTTCATGTCCATGACTTTTCCGTTAGCGCACAAACAGTATCTTAATAACATTATGCACGCGTATAACTTAGTTGCGGTCCATGAAAAGGCGGGCCTCGATGCAGAGGGGCATGCAAAGCGCGGAAAAAGAGGCGCCCCCATGTCCGTCAACCGGGCTATCGTGCTCATGGCAGTCGCAACGTGGCAGGCGACCATCGAAGACCTAACGTTGGCCGCCTTTGCATTAGGTCCGAATGTAGGAAATCAGAAGAAATCAAACGCGTTATTGACTGAAGTGGAGAAATTTAGCACGCCCGCGACACATCAAGTCAGGGGACTCTTTGCCCGCAACATATTCTCACCTGACCAACCCCAGACTCCGTTCGATCCTGCCAAAGCTTGGAATTGGCAACAGGCGGGTGGGAGGGGTGCTGGCCGGAGCACACATGATGCCGCCACGATAGCTAACACACTGGACTCCTGGACGCACATTCGTCATGCAGTTGCCCATGGCCACGATGATCTGTTCGGCCAGCTCGCAGGACAAAAGGTATGCGACGTCAGCGTTGGGTGGGAAAGCCACAGCGCCGGTTGCGCTAAGGGGGTGCCGCTGAAGGACCCCGCCCTAGCAGTTTCCAGACAGGCGCGCGCAGGAAAGAATCCTTCACTAACTCTTGCAGATGCGCGACAATGCTTGCACTTTTTTGAGCGACTCACCCGCGTGACGGCAAATTCTTTAATCGCGCACGTAGGGGCGCAACATCATGGAAATACAAAGTTGCCGTGGCGGTACTCTCCGCCGCGGAAATGACCCACCACCCCGATGCACAACCCATCGTCCAGAGAAGGCACGTCACCCTCAGCAAGCCCAAAAGTGCGCTTGAGTCAGGAGAAGGCCACCCGCTCCTCCATCCTGCGTAACAACGTCGCCGTGCCGAAGATGCATGTGCGAGCCGCGTCGGTTTGGAATTGCAGGACCGGGGCGACCGGCGCGCGCCGAGACAGCCATACGCTCCAGGAGCCACGAAACCCGATTCAGAAGCTATCCCGGGCTGGGATTCTGTGTGCGGGCGCTTTTGGTGGCGGCTCGCCACCAAAGGGCGGTCGTTCAGCGCGAGAGAGTCGCCCGAACGCGCTGTCTGTGGCTCGCTGATGCGTGGGAATGGCGCCATCCCGAGTTTCTTCAGGTTGGACCCATCATGGCGGGCAGTTCAGATTCGTGTGGCTCCCATTCGGCCTACTGCACGAACAGGTGACAGCGGTCAGGCAACCAAGGCGACCGTCGCGATCATGACGATTTCGAACTCGATGTGCGTCAACCGATGCAGGCGTTCCTGGCCGCGGCCACGGTGGTGGGCGCGTTCGATCCAGGCCACGAATCGGCGCGCGGACGGATCTGGTCGGCGCCGCGGCACTGGGGGCTAGCGTCAGTCACCTGTCTGAGAGGAGGTTCGGCGCCGCCTATGGATTAGTCGTTGGCCGCGCTCGTGACCTCTGGTGACTCTGCGAGTCGCGGGAGCGCGGTGGCCGTGCTGAACGACAGGTCTTGCCCGGTCTGGTGAACCACGTCGCGGATCAGCTCAAGGATGTCTGCGGCGGCCATTGTCGGAGTATCGGTTCCGATGGTTCCGGTAACGGTCCGGAAGTTTGGAACGCGGTCGGCCTCGTCCCAGGGCATAAATCCGCCCTTCAACATTTGCTCCGAGCGCCGGAAGATCTGTGTGCCCGGCTCGACCCCTACCCGCAGCGTGTAGTCGCCCGCGATGCCAAACACCGCGCGTGTCGCCGATAGAGCCACGGCGAGATCGAGCCCGAGCTGTTCGATGTCGCAGATGGCGACGTCACCGTCCAAAGAGACCATGCGCTCGCGGAAGCCGCCCTCCGAGCGGTGCACGGCCATGACGATCGTGCCGTCAGCGTGGACCTCCACACGTCCGCAAACATTCGAGTTCGCCGGTGTTGCTCGGTAGAACATCCGGAGTCCACGATGGAGCTCCCTGTGCTGGTTTACGTAAATTGCGCTGACGGGAGAGTCGCCGCCCAGTTCTGATAGCCCGACTTGGTTGCGGTCGCACCAGTCCAGGACCGTACGGGCTTGACTGCGCTGAATCGGGCGGCGATGCAACGGTGAGCGCTCCGGCTGGAGCACGCCGATGATCCACTGCTTATCGCGTACAGCACCGCAGGCCTTCATCGCTGATGACCAGATGGCCTCCATTTCCTGGTCCCGCTGATCGCGGCCGCGGTCTCGCTGCCGGTACTCATCGGCCAGCTGGCGTTCGCTCATAAACATGGTGTCCGGACCGTTGCGCCAGGGCGCCATGAACCAGTCGGGGCGACCCTTCGGGTGGATGAGATGCGGACGGCTGGCGCTGTCCGGTACTACAGCGGCCAAGACCGACTGCGCAGAGCCTGGGTCGCTCACCAGCACCATCTTGAGCCCGGCGACGGCCGGATAGATCAAGTTGTTGGCCGCCTGATACAGCTCCCGCATTTGCGTCTCGGTCACCTCGCCGACCGAGACGATTCGCTCGGCCACCGAGCGATCGTCAACTCGAGTCTCGTCGACGCCGTACACGATCGGCCCTCCGCCGGTATTGGCCATTGCGGCGATGTCCTTGGCAAACTCCTGCTGTTTCGCCTGCTTCTGCTCCGTCATCGCACCGGTCAGCGGCCAGTCCCGCTTCCAATCAAGGGATGCTGACTCGGGAATGTGCTCGGCGCACGCCTGTTGGACCAGATCAATGGTCAGCCGATCATCGGAGGCGGAGTGCCATGTGCAACGAAGTCCACACCACGCTCGAACTATATGCCGTCGCACCCATGCTCGTGCGAGCAACAAGAGAAACCGCGTCCACGCAATGGCGCTGAAGGAGCGATTGCTGCGCTGGTCGCTCAAGCGGACCAACACCGAGTCGATGCCCTCGGAGTTCTCCGAGAGTTCCCGGGCTCCATCGCCAGGCGCTGACGAACACTGCGCACGACGCGGCTCCCGACGACTTGCGCACGTGGTTGTTGCTCTCGCGCTCTTGAGGCGCCCCTCGACGAGTTGTTCGCACCCGCGAGGCAGCCAGGAAGGTGGACCCCAGAGGAACGTCCAGGGCGAAGCCGTAGTGGGTGCCGATGATCGGTATAGAGTTGAGGTCGTTCAACGTCAACGGCGCCTCTAACCAGCCGCCCGGGGACGCCACATGTTCGTGGACGCAACATGTTCATTGCCATCTTCTGTTCCGGGGGTCCTCTTCGATGGACTGGCTTCCCGACGAGTTGCTGTCCCTAGCTAGTCGGATAGTGCGTGCCGATCAGCTCGCCTACGAAGTCGGTGATGTCGCAACCGAATGGTCCCGAAGTGGACCAATTACGTTCGTCCAAGAACGCAAAGGCGACAAGTACCAAGTTGTACCAACCGGCATGCGTCCGATACCGCCCGAGATTCCGTTAAAGTTCGCCGAGGCCATTAACCACGCGCGGTCGGCTGTGGAAAATGCCGTCTGGCACCTCGTCATCAGCAACGAATCGGGTGAAATCTCTGAGAAGGCCCAGCGCCATATCTGCATGCCTGTGCATCTCAATGAGAAAGGTTTCGCCGACTGGTGCAAAAGGGGGCTGAAGCTCGGCCTCACGACGCTCGGCGAGGGCCACATGGTGCGAAAACGCATAGAGAGCCTGCAACCTTTCGCAGACACGCACAGCACCATTGACTCCTGCCCAATCCACCTAACTCAGCGTGCTGCGACCACGAATGAACAAGCGCAGGCGCTCCACCTGTTGCATCGCTACTGGAATGACGACAAGCACCGCGCTGCCACCGTGGTCGCTGGACTGACCCGTCAGGAGCAGGTGCCGGTTAGGTGGGATGGGCAGACGCTCACGGAGTTGGACCGACCAGTGGTCGGGGCGGCGTTTGAAGCGCTTCGATTGGGCTTTCCGGTCGAGCGCGGAACCTATGGGGTGCCGAGTCTCACAGAATCGGAGTCGTCGGTGCAGTTGCGGCGGCCTAGCCCCTACACGGCACATGTTGCGCCTGCGTCAGAACTGGCTCGCCTCGTGGACTACGTGGCGAATACTGCATTGCCGACGCTTATCGTCGGGATGACGATTGTAGGTGCGTTTCCCCGGGATGTGCCGTTAGGTGAGGGGCCGGAAGACTTGCGGACAAGACTCAGGTCGGGTTCCTCGGAGAACTCCTTCGAGCGGTTCCAACCCGTAGTCTTCCAGAAACTTTTGGCCGCGTGGGACTCGCCACCGAGCTTTCCTGAGACAGTGTGGGTGGATGAGTTTACGGGTGGTGATCTACCTGACTGATGCGGCGAGCGGGCAGCCACTCGGCCCACCTTCACCTCATGTGCGTGGGTCGCCACGCCCAGTGACCACCTGCGGTGTGGGCGATTGGTACGCCCGCAGCCTTCCCGTCGGACTCTCGCCGATTCAGCAACCCCGAGTCTACGTGTCCACTCAGAACGGTTAGAGGCGCTTGGCAAGAGCTTCCAGGCTGGGCGGCAGAGTGTCCCACTGGAGGCGAACCTCGGTGGATAACTGCCGCGCGGTGGGGCCGGCCAGGCCGTGCTGCCACACTCGGAATAGGAGATGCCACCAGCGAACAACCGTCCCAATAATCTCAGTACGGACTCGGCAGAGTGCGTCGCGCGATTCCGGCCCGGCGATAGCGGACGCGAGGCCGAGTCTCGCAATCGCCTTGTCGTCGAGGACCTGCCACATCTCGTGGATAGGTCTACCTAGCGGCCGAACTCCTCCCAGCGCAGACTCGTGAACGTAGCGGCCAGCCCTGGCGTCGGCGGCCGTGTCGAGTGCCTCACGGAGACCGGGCCAGAAGGGATCCACGTCCAAGGAGTGCTTGAGCCTGAGGATATCGGGCCTGCCATCTCCAGCAGCTCGCTGCTCGAGACGGTTTCCAAGGGAGCGAGTGAGTCCGTCGATGTTATGTCCCCACTCTTTTAGCGTCTTTGGGTCGGGGAAGGCTCCGGTGTCGAACTCGTCCATCATCCCGAGCGTGAGTTTCGCGAGTTTCTCGACGCCGGCTGCGATCGTTTGCAGGGCCGGTTGGCCCGCTCTGGCTTGCCAGCCGGGCGTGGCGATCCTCGCGATCCCCATCGCGAGGAGCTCCGTTGCATCCTCAGTGGCTTGCACGAGGTGTAGCGTCCTGACGTGGTGATGCGCGAGATTTTCGCCCAAGAGCTATTCCTTCTGGTTATCGCTGGCTACGGCGGGCGTGTGAGGCGTCGACGCACCGAAGAGCCGCGCTCTAATTAGCTGTAGATGGCGAGGTACTCCACCACCAACAGCGGCCCTTCTGCGTAGTTCGCCTGCGTGGCTGCGTCAGCTGGGCCTTCGCGTTCCATGCGCCGCCG
Source organism: Dermacoccus sp. PAMC28757 (assembly GCF_014302635.1). Classification (NCBI taxonomy): domain Bacteria; kingdom Bacillati; phylum Actinomycetota; class Actinomycetes; order Micrococcales; family Dermacoccaceae; genus Dermacoccus; species Dermacoccus sp. PAMC28757. The sequence goes on from NZ_CP060292.1 coordinate 1,696,557, forward strand.
CTCTTCTCGGCTAACGAGGTTCATGCCTGGCAAGGATATTAGGGGGTACCACTTCCCCTCCCCAACTACCTTCTTGACCTTACCGATGATGCGAACGCGGTCGTCCAAGGTTGCGCCCGGTCGGACCCACTGAGGAGTGAGTGATCCGACCACCCTCCAGGCAGTGTCGCTATCTTCGCCGACAACTACCGGCGGGACATCCAGATTCTCGAGGAAGGTTCCCATCGCCTGCATCTCGTCTTCGGCTGGCATGCCATTCATGTCCAGGCCCAAGGCCCGGGCGGCAGGTGCTAGGTCCTGGAACTGACGCAGAGTCTCGCGGAACCCGGATTGGTTCGACAATGCCGCGACTCCCTCGGGCATGAAGATGTCGCACTCCCACTCGATGAATTCTCCGAGACTAAGGCCCGCAAAGTCGGTATCCGGCTCCAGAACCTCGACCCATCCGAGGGCATCTGGGCTCTCACGGCCAGCCGCGATAAGTCGTTGAAGTCTCGATGCGTCGTGGTCGGTGGTTGTGAGCGTGTCCTCCGACTCTCGATCACCTCGCGCGTCCGCCTTGACCGGTCCGGCGCCCAGGGCGGCACCGACCCCTCGACTGCCCTTCGATCTGGAGACACCCGTTTGGCGGACTCCGCCCTCCAAACCTGCGATGTAATTGAGCAGAGCGTCACGGTCCACGTACTGAGCGCTGATGAGCATGTCAACACTGTGTCATGCAGGCGGTCTGCGCGGAGCCAGGACATCGCTCCTTTTCCCAGCGCAGGACCGGTGCAAGAAGTATGCGTGCACTTGTGGTTTGCGGGTACGCGTTCCTGCTGTGGACGCCGTTCGAGTGCGAGCCAGCCTGCGAGGCCAGCTGCGAGCCAACGTAGGAGTCGTCATGTTCGGCGAGACCGTCACAGGGGGAGCAAGCCCGGAGTCTCCCCGTGTCGATGCTCGTTCAGATCTCTAGATGTACTGACCGGAGACGTTGGTCGAGCCTTACTTCGGGTGATTCTGCGTGAGCTTGTCAGCCAAGCTATGGATCCGTTCGACTGCCTCGTTGGGGTGCAGGACGCGGATGTGGTCCGCGAACTGGAGGAGTTGCCGGACGGACTCGACGTCCGGGTACTGCACGACGATCGAGCTCCACTCTGCGTCGGCGGCAGTGGCGGCTACGAGGCGTGTACCGAGGATGCGACGCGCTAGATCCAGCCGGGTGGAGCGCAGCAGTGCTCGCACCTCGACCGCCGGGACCGGCTGGAAGTCGTCCAGCAGACCCGCCCAGACAGTGCGAAGGTCCTGACCCGGGCGCAGCACTGCAGTCTGCGGCAATGGCTGATGGTCCTGGATGCGGCCGGTATTGAACATTCGTGGCTCACCGTCGACATCGGCGACGAGGTACCAGGTGGCGGCCTTGGCGGCCATGCCGTACGGATCCACGACGAGCCAGTGGCCGGCCGACTGTCCGCTGCGGCGGTAGCGGATCCGCACGCGCTGCTTACGGCGCGCCGCGTCGAGCAGGGCAGACAAATCGAGCTCATAGCCTTCAGAGAACCAGCCCGCTGGATCGATGAGCAGGATGTCCGACAGAGGTGCCTGCGTAGTGGCCCCAGAGCTTCGGGCGGCCACGGCGGTGAGTTTCTCCTGAGCTCGGGCACCCACAGTGTGCAAGCCGACGTTCTCCAGTTGTTTGGGGTCAAGGCCGCCGAGCGTCAGCAGCTGAACCTCGGCCGGGTCCAGACGTGCGGGGTCGAGCCGGGCCCGGCGGTCGAGGACGATGGCGCCGTGTCGTCCACGTTCGGTGTGGACTGGGACGCCAGCGGCCGATAGCGCTTCCACGTCGCGGAGGATCGTGCGCTGCGAGACCTCGAAGCGACGCGCCAACTCCTTGCTGGTCATCCGTTCGTGGGTCTGCAGGAGCAACAGCAGCGACATCAGACGGACGGACCTCATGAACCCCAACCCTCGCAAACAAACATGACATCGGGTGTCTGGTTTGCCTGATCGGATGAAGTCATCTGTTCCGCCCGCTACATAGGAGACCTGATGCCGGCACCCAACCTGTTCATCGTCTACGTCACGGACGTCGCCGTCTCGAGCGCGTTCTACTCAAAACTGTTCGGGATGAACCCACGGTTCACCAGCCCCCGGTTCGTGGAGTTCGAGGTCGCAACTGGGGTGGGGCTTGCCTTGTGGTCTGGCAGGGCCGAATCCCTCACGTCCACGACCGGGCGTACGAGCGAGGTCTGTCTCAACCTCCCCGGAGGCCCCCAGGTCATCGATGGGCAGTACAAGCGCTGGTGCGACCTCGGGGTCACCATCGTCCAGAAACCCCACGACGATGTCTTCGGCCGCACCTTCATCGCCCAGGACCCCGATGGGAACCTGCTGCGCGTAGCTCCCGTCGACCCTGCCTGATCCAGGCGCCTCCAGGAGCCCACCCCGCCGGGGGTGGGTTCCTCTCACGTACGAGGACCCCCTGTCACACCCCAACGCTGGAAGGGGCTCTGGGTTGCGGATCGTCGAGGAAGAGTTCCAGGTGTCTGGCCGTCTTCATCATCGGTTTCGGGCTTCAAATCCGCGGACTACCGACGCAAGCCGGAGTAGGACAAGACCATGGCACTCGTGGGGCTGATCTGACTGCTCCCTCATTCGCACTGATCGTCGCAGGCAACATCCTGGGCTGATCTGCGTGTGGCTCACGCGAACGGTTTCGTGGAGCGTGGGAACCAGCGCCCCTGCCCTAGGGAGAAGACGCCATAGTGTGAGGGCGGCGCCACGAGGGCGTCGCCGGCGGAGAGGATGCTCGTGGTCGACCTGTCCGTACTACCGGGCTTCCTCGGTGTCATTCTGGTGTTTCTCATCCCACCCGGCCCAGACATGGCGTACATGCTCGCGGTCGGACTCGAGGGAGGGCGGAGAGCCGCGCTCAAAGCGATCCTTGGCATCGCTACCGGAATGAGCGTCTACGTCGCCGCAGTCGTTGTTGGCTTGGGTGAGGTCGCCAAAAGTCACCCTGATTTGCTGACCGGCCTGACGCTGCTTGGGGCTGCTTATCTGCTCTGGCTGTCGGTGACTACCGTGCGCCATGCTCGCGAGGTGGCCGCGATCGGCGACGTCGCCGCCGGGCGGTGGTACCTGCGGGGTCTGTCGGTCAGCCTGACGAACCCCAAGATCATCCTGTTCTTCCTCGCCGTCCTCCCGCGTTTCGCCGGCCACGCCACCAACACGACAGCGCAGATGGCCCTGCTCGGCACAGTCAACGTGTGCGCCGAGTTCGTGCTCTACGGCACCATCGGTGCTCTCGCGGGCACTTTTCATGAGCGATTCACTAGCAGTCCGCGAGCTAGCGCCGCGTTGAACTACCTTGCGGCCACGGTCTACGCCGTTCTTGCCTGCGTCATCATCGTCGAAGCCGTCCGACAGGTGTAGCTCAAACGAGGGGTTGTGCACCACGTCGGGCAGTACCTGGCACCGCCGTTTTAGCCGCGCTGCGGTGCCGAGTTGTCAGGCGGCTCGGGCCTTGGCGCGTTGGGCGATGTAGCTCGCCGTCGCGAGAGTGAGGTCAGGGCGAGCTTCACGGATCTGTTTGATCAGCGCCGGCTCGGTCACCTCGGCCAGTGGCTCGGTGGTGATGCTGTCAGCCCACTCAGCTGCAGCTGCTTCGTTCGCGAAGCCCGCCTCATGGATCGCGGTGGTCTTGTCCCTGTGGTCACCGAAGACCTTGTGCTTGAGGTTGGCGAGGTGCTCGCTCATGGGGTTGCTCCTGCCTGGTGGACATCGCTTCCACTTCCACCATGGCCCGGGTCGCTCGGCAATCTGCCATGGCGAACGCCTAGATGCGGCGGCCAGACAGCGAATCATGTGGCTCAAACGAACCTTGAGTTACACCCCTTGCTTCAGTCTGGTGAGCCGTATGAGGCCGCGCTCGAGTTCGGCCTCGTTCGGTGCTGCGACGTAGCTGATTCGGACATGGGAGGGAGTGGAGTGACCGAGGGGGTAGTAGTTGGCTCCAGGCGTGACCGCTACGCCGGCCGTGGTGGCTGCTTGCGCGAAGGAAATGCCGTCATGGGGTGCGGGCGGGGTGAACCAGAGGTGGTACCCACCTGTGGGATGTGAGTGGAGTGCATCGGATCCAAAGTGGCGCGTGAGAATGGCGATGGCGAGGTCGCGTCGGTGGGCCAGTTCTTGCGCCAGAGTGTGTTGGGAGCGTCGCCACCCTGGTGACGTGACGATGTCCACGGCGCTGTATTGCAGAACAGCTGGGACGAGCAGGGAATCGGTCGTCACCGCGTCACGCAGTCGTGCGGTCACGGGTCCGCGGGAAGCGATTGCCGCGATGCGCAGGTTGGGTGAAGTGGGTTTGGTCAGCGACCGTATGTGGATGGTGGTGCCGTCTTCGTCGTCGGCCATGAGAGGCGCGGGGGGTGGGGGCGCGTCGGCGTGCAGGAGGTAGCGCGCGAAGTCGTCCTCGACGATGAATGCGTGGTGCGATCTTGCGATCTCGCGAAGCTGCGTACGACGTGTTGGGCTCATGGTTGCGCCGGTTGGGTTCTGGTACAGGGGCTGGACGACGATGAGTCGGGCGCGGCTGCGCGAGAGTGCTTCGTCGAGGTGGTCTGGCTGTAGCCCTTGCGCATCCATGGGGAGTGGAACGAGCCGCAGACCTGCTGCGTGAGCGGCGGCCAGTGTTCCTGGGTATGTGGGTGATTCCACGATGATCGGATCACCGGGTTGGGTAACCGCGCGCAGCGTGGTGGCGAGGGCGGCTTGGCCACCGGCGGTGATGAGGATGTCGTTCAGTCCTAAGCCGGCGGCGATGTCCTGGGCGAACCAGTCTCGCAAACCGGTAATGCCCCCGATGGGCGGACGATCCCACGCACGGGTTTGCTTCGCCACGCGACTGAGGGTCGTGGTGAGGAGCTCGCTCGGGCGCAGGTTCGGGTGGAGATAGCCGCCGTTGAGATCGACCACGTCTACCGCGGGCTGGATGAGGGTGTCACTCAACGCCCCAGCCCAGTGGCCGCGCTCACCGGGACGGGTGCTCTCGAGGTGGTCGGTCAGTTCCAAAGATGCTTCCTGCCAGGTCGTATCGCCCCCGCTCAAGCTAGGTCGTGGCGTAGCCCGGAAGGCGCCCGACCCGGGGCGCGTTTCCACCAAGCCGCGTTGAACGAGCAGCGTCAGGGCATGCGCGATTGTGGTTGCGCTGGCCGCGTAGCGAGCTACCAGTGTGCGTTGGGGCGGCAGCTTCGCCCCTGGCACGAGCTGCTCGATCTCGGTCGCTAGCTCGTCGGCAATCCGTTGCGCACTGCTACTGTTACTCATGAAGATAGACAATAGCGCTACTGGCATTCGTAGGATGACGACACCTAGAGCGTCTGGGGTTGTCTTGGCGGCCCTGGGGGTGCTCGCATTCTCTTTCAGCTTCCCAGGCACCGTCTGGGCCCTCGACGGGTTCGGTCCATGGACGGCGACCGGGCTGCGAGGGTTGATCGCAGCCGCTCTGGCGGCGTTGGGGCTCACAATTGTGCGTGGCCCCCGACCACAGCGCAAAGACTGGCCGGCCCTTGGGGTTGTTGCAGCCGGGTGTGCTGTGGGGTTTCCACTGTTGACCACCTTGGCGCTGCAGACCTCCACGACGGCGCATTCTGCCGTTGTTATCGGCGCGCTTCCGATGGCCACTGCTTCGATTTCGGCGTGGCGCACCCGTCAGCACCTGCCCGCAGCATTTTGGGCGGCTGCAAGTCTCGGCGCTCTGGCCGTCATCGGGTTTACGCTGACCCAGAACCATGGGCGGGTGGGGCTGGCTGACCTCTACCTGTTTGCCGCATTGCTCGTATGCGCTGCCGGATACGCCGAAGGCGGCAGGCTCTCAAGCCGGATGCCAGGATGGCGCGTCATCGCATGGGGTGTGGTCCTCGCGGCACCGGTCAACCTGGTCGTCAGCGTGTGGGGGATCTCCCGCGAATCAGTGCACCTCAGCGCCACAGCGCTGCTGGGAATGGCGTACATCGCGGGAGTCTCACAGTTTTTCGGCTTCGTGGCTTGGTACCGAGGGATGGGTCTGATCGGGGTTGCCCGAGCCAGCCAAATTCAACTTGCTCAACCCCTACTCACGCTGGTGTGGGCCGTCTTGCTCATGGGAGAACACCTCACCATCGCGGCTGCCATCACAGCCGTGATCGTCCTCGCCTGCATCGTCACCACTCAACGCGCCCGCAACTAAGAGGGGCCGGCAGTGCTGCTGTGGTGTGGTCTGGTTTCGCCGCACTGTCTTCACTGGCGCACGAGTACGACGGGTATGCACTGACGCCGGTGTGGCGCGTGGCACCGTGGTTCTTGCCGGTGACGGCCACTGTTGTGGCCGTCAGGTCCCGGAGGGGGCGCCGGTAGCAAAACTCTTGGCGAGTTCACCCGATCGAGGCACCGAGAGCAGGTCGCCGGGAGGTCACTCCATGAGCCGTCGCAGCATGTCGGCGAGGAGTATGACTGCGTCGGCCGCGATACCGGCGCTGACCCGGTCAGCGCTGGGTGAATGCTTCACCTTGTGCGCCAGGGCTGGAGCCTTCTTCTCGAGCCCGCGTAGCTTTTCGTTCCCCTTACCCCCCGTGCGCCCAACGATATACGCACCGATGCGTAGATCCGTCTTGTCCACAGGCGGAGGTTTCTCACCCGCATCCCAGTGCTTGGTGGGGTCGAAGACCGTGGCGCTCAGCGCTTCAAGGACTGCAACGCAGCGGTTGCCGCAGTCGCGATAGTCCTGCATGACGGTGGCGGTGCGAAACCGCTGGCGCAGCTCAGCGATCTCGGCATCGACCCTAAAGGTTTTTGCACCGATCGGCTGGTCAAGGCGTGTTGGGATCTGACTGCGATCTCTTCGCCTTCTGCCGCGCGTAGTAGGCGCGCGAACGGTTGCGGTCACCGCAGTCGGCCGTGACGCACCACCGGCGGTTGCCCCGCGGTGAGGTGTCGAGGTAGACCCATCCGCAGGCTTCGTCTTCGCATTGGTGCAGGCGGTCGAGGTCATCGCGCGCCATGAACTCGATCAGTGCGATCGCGATGCGATGGCGCACCGTGGCGAGGGTGAGTTCGGTCGGCTGCCAAGACCACCGGGCGCCGCCGTGGGTAAGGCTGGCGTACTGGACGGCTTCGCGATACGCGGTGGCAAGATCGTCCGCAGCACCTTGGTCACCTCGGAAGATCGCTAGGTAGGCGTTCTCGCGTAGAGCGATGACGCGCTGCCGCTCGGCCTCGGCCGCACCTGCATCGTCACGAGCGAGTCGATCAGCCTGGGCGTATTCACTTTCGTTGAGGAAACCCGACTCGAGCCCCCACTGGGCTACGTGGATATAGGTGAGGAGATCCTCTTCGCGTTCGGTGGCGCTCAGGCGCCACTCGACGGTGTTGATCAGATCTAACACGGGCACGCCGGCAATGTGACTGAACTGGGCCATACCTCTCCTCACGGACAAACAGAGTCTTGCACGTGGGACAAGACTCAGACAGAATCTTCACAAGTGATCGGCTTAATGACTGTGAGGAATCTCGTGGACCCCAGCATCAGGTTGTTGCGTACGAATCGCTCCTACCGGCGTTACTGGGTTGGCCAGTCCATCAGTGTCACGGGCAGTCAGGTGACCGTCATGGCTCTGCCCCTCGTGAGTGCCGTTGCTCTGCACGCGGGGCCGCGCCAGGTTGGGATGGTTGCCACTGCTGCGACGCTGCCGTACCTTCTGTTCTCCCTCGTAGCCGGCCACGTTCTCGAAGGGCGCTCGAAGCGCGCGGTGATGATCGCGGCCGACCTGACCCAAGCGGCCGTCTTGGGACTCGTTCCCATCGCGTGGGCGGGCGGGTTCTTGAACGTGCCGCTCCTGGTCGCCGTCGCATTCATCTCGGGCGTCGCATCGCTGTGCTTCGGCGTCGTCGGGTTCTCCTACGTCCCCGACCTCGTCGACGACGACGATCTAGCTGCGGCCAACCGCGCACTCCAAGGCAGTCGAACAACAGCCGAAGTCGCGGGCCCTGGTCTCGCGGGCGCCCTGGTCGGCGCGCTAGGCGCCCCATTAGCCATCGCTGTCGATGCGATCAGCTATTTCGCCTCAGCTGCCGGCATCTCTGGGAGCCATCCACGGCGCACGGCGAATGCCACGTCAAAGGGAGGTGCGACTCGAATGAAAGACGAAACTGCCCGTTCCGACCTCACGAGTGGCCTCACGCTGCTGTTCAAGAACCCCTTCCTGCGCTCCCTCACCCTCCACGCTGCGTTGTATAACCTCGCCGAAGAAGTGTTCCTGCTCAATCTGGTTCTTTGGGCTGTCCAACACCAGCACCTCTCGCCAACGGCGTACGGCGTGGCCCTCGCCGGCGCGGGCGTTGGCGGACTTATCGGGACCGCGACAGCGCTGCGCGTCTCCGAGCGCGTTGGATTGGGTCGTGCCTTTGTTCTGTCCCTCGTCCTGTCCTGCGGCACACCTGTCCTGGCAGTCATGGTCGACACGACGGGCGCCACGTTGGCTGCCGCCATCGGTGTCGTCATGCTCATCGCGGGCATCGGCCTGGGCAACGCCAACGTCTACTCTCTGACCCTGCGCCAGAGCGCCATTCCCCGTGAGCAGCTCACCCGCTCGGCCGGGGCCTACACCCAGGTCATGTATGGCTCCATCCCGCTGGGGGGAATCCTTGCTGGCGCCCTCGGCAGCGCTCTGGGCGTGCGATGGGCGGCCGCCACCGGCGCGCTGCTGCTCATCGCATCGATCATCCCGATGTGCACTCGCCGCATCTGGGCACTTCCGACGCCCGCGGACGCGGCGAACTGAAATCCCCCTCACCTAAGGAGACGTGTATGTCCTTACGTCTTTCCCACACCACGTGGGACGCGCTCGACCCCTACACGACAGCTCAGTTCTGGAAACAGCTGCTGAGCTGGGACATCGAAGAACCGGACCTGTTCAAACCGGGCTCGGACGAGTGCTACCTCACCAGCCCCGACGGGTACACCATCCTGTTCTTCAAGGTTCCTGATGCCAAGAAGGTGAAGAACCGCGCACACATGGATCTCGTGCCGGACGGCTCCAGTCGCGACGAACAGGTCGAGCGCGCCCTGTGCCTCGGCGCCACTATGGCCGACGACCGACGCCACGACTTGGGCTGGGCTGTCATGGCCGACCCAGAAGGCAACGAGTTCTGCATCCTCGCCGGCTAAGCCCCTAACGGCGACAAGTTTTGCCCGACGCGGGCTGGCCGCCGAGCACGACCAGCTGCGGGGTGGAACTTGGACGCATCTCGCTCAACGCGCCCGGGGCGATGTGTGCCCTGAAGATCGCCTCGAGGTCTGCGTCGGGCAGCTGGTAGGCATAGCTCACGATTGGTCGATCCGTACGCGCAGCTGCGCGTGCAGATCACGCAGTGAAGCGCCCTGGGTTTCGTTCCGCGCTTATGTGGTGACGAGGTTTCTCGTCTGGTCTTGATCAGAGGCTGCTTCGACTGGAAGCGCGGGCAGCGGTGATTCTTGCTGCGACGCTCGTCCAGTGGTTCACCTCTGGCGTGGTCGTCGCGGTGTCTGGCAGCTAGCTCACTCCGAAGCCGCCATTGCTCTGTAGCACTTGCCCGGTAACCCAGCCACCCTGCTCAGACAGGAGGAATGCGACGAGGTTAGCCGTGTCTTCGGGGTTGCCGAGGCGTCCAGCCGGGGTCATGGCTGTGAGGTGGTCGCGAGTCTGTGAATCCATCCAGCCTGTGTCGATCGGTCCCGGATTGATTGCGTTCGCGCGCACGCCGAGCGATGCAAGTTCGATCGATGCTGCCGTCACGAGACGATCCAACGCGCCCTTGCTGGTTCCGTAGGGCAGGTTGAATGCGGAGTGATCGCTCGTCAGCGCGACGATACGCGCAGAATTGCTGTCCTTGACCTGGGCAGAAAGTGTCTCAGCGAACGCTTTGATCAGAAGCCATGCCGCACGAGCGTTGACGGCGTAGTGGCGATCCCAGCTCTCCACCGTGGTGTCCAAGATCGAGCTTTCCACACCTTCAGAGTGAGACAACACCAGGGCCGTGAGAGTGCCGTGCTCGTTGGCGCGTTCGACGAGTTGCTGGGGCACAGCAGGGTCGGCCAGATCGGCAGGCAGCAGGGTGACTGTTGCTCCGCGCGTCCTGCACTCCGCAGCAATGGCTTCAACGTCATCGGGGCTCGGGGGGAGACCAACACGCTCTTCATAGCCTGGAAGGTGGGCGAGAGCTAGGTCCCACCCGTCGCTGGCAAGGCGAGTCGCTATGGCTGCGCCTAGGCCGGATCGGCGGCCTACCCCCGTGATCAGTGCGGTTGGACGCATACGACAAAACCTCTCTCGTGGGGTCGCCCTGGCGAGGACGCAGCTGCCTGAGCAACATAGGCACCTTGAGCGGTGTAGCTCAAACGAAGGCGGATTCAACCGGTCAACGCACCATTGATGGTGTTCAGGCTATCGGTGAAGGCGTCGTGGGATGAGGCCCAGCCGAGGACCTTGCGGGGCCGTTCGTTGATGCGCGTCGCGATGGTGTCGAGGTCGGTCTGGGTGAAGGAGCGTAGGTCGGCGTTCTTCGCGAGGTACTGACGCAGCAACCGGTTCGTGTTTTCGTTCGTGCCGCGCTGCCATGGCGAACGGGCGTCACAGAAGAACACTTGCATGCCCAGGGCGTGCGTCACCTGGTCGTGGAAGGCCATTTCCCTGCCGCGATCCCACGTCAACGACCGACGAAACTGCGGCGGCACTTCGGCGAAATTCTCGATGAGAGCGTCCCTGACGGCGTCAGCCTTATACCCGTCGGGCAGGGCGACGACGCGCACCAGGCGGGTGGAGCGTTCGACGAGGGTGGCCACGGCGGACGGGCGCTGGCCCATGATGAGGTCACCTTCCCAATGGCCGACTTCGGCCCGGTCTTCGACGCTGGCGGGTCGATCGTGAATGGATGCCATGTTCCGCAACACGCCGCGGCGTTGTCGGGGCTTCGCGACGCGCGCATGGCGCAGGGATCGCCCTGATCGCAGGAGGCTTCCCTGTCGTGGCGCACGGATCTGGCCGGTGTACAGGGCGTGGTAGATCGACTCGTGCGACAACGAATCCTGCTGTTCGCGCCGTAGCCAGTGGGCGATCTGGGTGGGTGACCAACCCCGTTCCAGCTTCGCCGCGACTAGGCTCGACAGCGCCTGATCGCGGTGGAGGCGTGAGGGTTTCGGGCGGCGCGCGTTGCGCCACGCGCCCGCGTCAGCGATGGCCGCGCGATAGGTGCCGGGGCCGCCGTGGCGGGCGACTTCGCGGCTGATACTCGTGTGATGCCGTCCCAGCCGAGCGGCGATGACACGGCACGATAAGCCGGCAGCGAGGCCGCGGGAGATCTCTTCACGTTCACTCAGCGACAGGTGCCGCCGGTTCCGGGCACGCGGCGGCGGCTTCACTCCGCCATGGCGGCGCAACAGCGTCCGGACTGGGGTATGGCTGACGCCGATCGTGCGGGCGATGAGCCTGATCGACTCACCCTTCGCCCACAACGCCCAGACGTTCTCCTGCTGCTCGTTCGACAACCCGGCCATGACACCCACGATCCCCTATCGGTGGTGGTGCGTTGACCGGTTGAACTCGCCAAGTTTTTTGCAACAGCCGAGTACTGCGGCTGACCGATCGGTGTAGAGCCGCCGGCCCTAGCGCTCGAGTATGCCAATAGGGCCACCCCTAGATTCCGCATCTCCGAAAGTGTGCGTCTGAGGGTGTGAGTGCCAACGGTAATTGGCGCGGTTCTTGCAGTGCAGTATGACGGGGCTGCCTTCGACGGGGTGCCGCAGCAACGACCGTTTCAGCTACCTCTCCGCCTTCGTCGCCTCGACGCGCGCTTGGAGGCGACGAACACCGTCACGGATCATCGCGCCGTATCCCTGCTCGGGTAGTAGTGCGACAGACTGCTGTGCGCGTGCAACCTGATCTTTGGCGTCTTGGATGCGCCCAGCGCGCAGGTAATCGTCACCGAGGTTGAGGTGCAGGCTCGGAGCGAAGCCCGCTGTCGAGGAAACTCCGATGGCTGCGAGGTCATCGTCGCGGAGGTGTGCGAACTCTGTCAGGGCTTGTTCGTCCCAGCGGGTCTCACTCTCAAGATCCTCCTGCTGGTCGGCCAGGTAGTGCGCCAGCACGCACCGTTGGGCATGGTCTTGTTCGACCATCTCATCCCAGCACTTTTCGAGAGCCGCCTTAGCTGTCTCGCTCCGACCGTTGACCGCTTGACCGACTGCTTCGAGGACAGGTTCCCAGTTCATGCCTCCACGTTAGACGTGAGGGCGGACACGCCCAGGGGTGCTTGTAACTCAAACGAAGATTCTTGCTAGCGCATGGCCGAGCGCGCGAACGACAGCATCGCGAGGTCCTGCGTTTCCTTGAAGTACGCGATCATGCGGCCCTTGTAGAACAGGTTGTCGAGGGTGTCGTGCAGCGACTCTGCGTCGGGGCGTCGGTGGTAGACGGCTTCGTACTCGGGGGTTCCTTTCGGGAAGGGCTGGAGGTGTTCGGGCAGGTTGAACTTGGCGGTGACGTCTTCGAGGGTTTGGTCGAGCCGTTCGCGGTGGAGGAGGCCGCTGGGCAGGGCGTAATCCGCGTACCAGCGGAAGGTGGCGTCAGCGCGCTTATGATCGGAACCAGGCAAGATCACATGCCGCCGCGCATGCACGGAACGAACGTAGGGCGCGGAGGGTGGGGGCACGCGTTTTCAGAGACACCGTGGCCGGTGTCAGTGGGGCCACCGCCATCCACTCAGGAGGTCTGCATGGCGGTAACCGCAAGGCGGGCAGCAGCATGTGCCCTTACGTTGGCGCTGGCCGCCGGCTGCTCGTCCCAATCCGGCGACCAGCGCGTAGTCAGCCAGCGGTTGCTCAAAGACTTGACAGGTCAGGGCGGCGGCGTCGCCGGGTGGGCTACGGCTGACTTGAAGAAACTCTCCACGCCGAGCCAGCAAGTCCGCGAGACGCTGAAGAACAGCAACACTGTCTATCGGGTGATCGAGGTCACCCCCGACGCGGCCCTACTCGCCTTCTGGCGCACTGCGCCGCCCGGACCAGAGCCCTTCAGTCGCAACAAGGTCGCGCTGGGCAGGACATGTGTGCGTGTCCAGAAGACCAATGGCGAACCCACCGTCGTCGCAGCGGACTGCCCAGGCGAGCTGGCCGATGAAATACCTTCGAGTGACATCGGCGTATGGGGGCGGGACGCCGAGGCTGTGGAAGTCTGCGCGATAGTTGCCGCTGCAATATCGGACGAAGTACGGTGGACACTTTTCCGCAACGACGATGCCACAGAACCCCGCACACAGGTCCGCAACACAGGCTCGATCACTGCCGCCATCGAGAAAGCTAATCTGCCCTCTCCTCAGGGACCGACGTCAGCAAAGATCACTGTCGAGCGCGTTCAGAGGGTCGGGTCGATAGTCACGGTCCATGTCCGGGTTGACGGTACGGCTATCGATGCCACCGACACTGCTCGAACCGTCACGGCGATCCGGCGATATATCGTTCGCGCTGACCTCTCTATCCACTCGGCCAACGGTCATCAGAATTGGGTGCCTGTCAGCGAAGAGTAACCACCACCCGCACACGCCCCCGGCGCCCCACTCTTAACTTACTCGGAGAGTTGATCGTGAAATCCCTTGCTCAACGATTCATAGGGATGCCCCTGTGCTTAACTTCCGGAGTATTCACCCTGGGCGCGTGTCACACTGCGCCACCAGGGTCCCCACCAACCACCACTCCCTGGGCCACGTCCCATGTCACCGCGCCCAGCTCTCCGTCACCCCGTGAAAAGTCAACCCCGACACGCACACCAGCGTCCGCCGCACCCGGCTTCACATCCGAACTACGCTCAGCTTGGGCGAGAGCCTCACAGGATGCGCAGGCGGAGGGGTTCACCCTGCGGATCACTTCTGGCTATCGCACTTTTAATCAGCAGCAGAGCCTCTGGCAGGAGGCCATCAAGAGATACGGGAGTCCCGAGCGGGCTGCGGCTTGGGTTTTACCGCCTGCCAAGTCGCAGCATGTGCAAGGGATCGCCGTCGACGTCGATCACGCCACAGCTCAGTGGCTCAACATCCACGGGGCGCGTTACAAACTCTGCCAGTCCTATCTAAACGAGTGGTGGCACTTCGCCTACCGGAGCGACGCCGGAAGGACATGCCCCGTCCCGCAATCCAACGCGCTAACCTCGTCAAAATTCAATTCCACGCAAAGTCCGGGGCCTGCGAGATCAGGCACGAAAGATCGACGCGAGTGACACCTCAACGGGGATGTCAGCGCGGTCGCCTCTCCTGCCTGAGAAGAGAGCGTTGTACGTACCGGAATCCGGCTGCTACAGGCTGCGGGAGAATCCCACGTACAGGCCTGCCCGGTACTACGCACGCAAATCAGGCTATCCGCACGCCGGGCGTCGTAGGTGAGACACGGCCAGATGCGCAAGTTCTCCGATGGCTCGGTCAATGCGCGGTTGATGCACTTCGGGTCGCCATGCGCGCGTCATGATCGCCACTGCGACAGGGAGCTCGAACGGGTACTCAACCACCGCCATTTCATGCCTCAAGTGCCCGAGGCTTCCTGTCTTCCCTGCAACTAAAACGTCGTCGTGCGGGAACCCTGAGCCGATGCGGTGACGCCAGGCCTGCTGTGCCATGGCTTCACGCAGCAATTGATAGGACGGAAGAGTCCACACTTGCGCCAGCACAGCCGTGAGCGACCGCGCCGTGGCGGAGCCCGCAAGTGCCGGGTCGTACTCACTCGTTGCGACGTCACGATCAAAGGCAGCTAACTCGCTGAGGGCTGCATCTGGCGAATCTGCACCGAACTCGTTCATGATCCGGGTCAGGCTAGCCATGCTGCCACGGCGCACGACAACCAGGCCCAAGGACCGCTCGCGCAGCCAATCATTCACCCGCTCAATGCCAACCACGTCCAAGAGCGCGTCCGCGCAAGTGTTATCAGAGACATTGATGGCAAGTCTCGCGGCATCACGCTGGGAAAGAACCACATCGTCGACCAGCGTGGCCACCCCTGTGGGCCCCGCGAATCGGTCGCGACCTGCAAGGTGAAGGCACTCACGTGGGTCAACTTCCCCACTCGCAACGAGATCGCACCAGGCCGCGAGCAAGGGGACCTTGTACAAGGAGGCCATGGGGGTCGCCACGTCGCTGAACAGACCCACACTCACGGCGTCACCCCTCCCGTCAAGCACTCGGGCGTGTAGACGCAAGTCGATCCCCGCGTCGTCGGCGATGGCCTGCAGTCTGGCCGTGATGCCGTGCTCACTCATCGTTCCAACGATCCAACACAGCGACGAGCGGTTTACAGTCCACGCCGGCTCGCCTTCTCGCATCAAGTGGGATCAACACCCTGTACGTCGCTGGGATCACGAAGTCCCTGCCAGGCGCTGATGCATGGGGACGGAGGTGCAATTCCGGAGTCACAGCTCGCCCCGTGGCAAGCCAGGCTCGTCGCGAGGCTTCGTCGTCCACCATCAGGATCTCGCCGCAGAAACCTCGTCGGTGCAGGGCATCGATAAGTTGGTCGTGCGCCGGGGGGTGGTCATTGCGCGGGGGGAGAACGATGAGCGCCTCAGGATCGCGCAGGACTGAAGCCGGGAAGATCCAGTGTCCCAGGAGCAGACGGGGATCAGCGTTGAGACCGTCCGTTGACCCCGGATGGCGCACGATTGCCATGTCGATTTCGCCTGTTCGAAGGCGATCGACCAAATCGACGCTATTGGCAAGAATCGGGTGAATCGGCATTTCTTCACTCAGCAGTGAGACCCACCCTTGGATGTGCAAGCCAAGGTCACGAGCAAAGCCGACCCGCGCAACGAGACGCGATTCCCAGGCTCGTCCCGCCAGCTCGAAATCAGCGGCGTCCTTGAGTAGCTGGCGTGCGCCCGGCAGGAGGTCCCTCCCCGCCTCGGTCAGGTTCACACTCCGAGCATTCCGGTCGAACAGGCGCACACCCAAGTGGCGTTCGAGCCGCTTGATCCCAGCCGACAAGGGTGGTTGAGCGATGCCGAGGCTGTCAGCGGCGTGGCCAAAGTGCCGATGATCGGAGACAGCCACGTAGAAGGCCACATGCCGCAAAAAGTCCACACCCCCAGGATACCGAAAGAGTATCAATAGAGCGCTCCGAGACTCTTTGACGAATCGTTCAGCCGTTCGCGAGGCTGTCTCTGAGAAGTCCCCCTCCTATTCCCACTGGCACGAAGGAGCACTGATGATCACGCGGCGCACTGTCTTGACAGCCTTGGCGGCTGGAGTCACAGCCACAGCCGCAGCTGGTTGCCTCGGCGACTCCGCGGACTCCCCCGAGGGAGCAGGGCGTCTCATCGCACGCAACCTGAAGGCAGGAACGCCAAGCAAGGGTCCCATCACGGGGGCCGCCAGTGACGAAGCCTTCGCCCAGATCACCAAGGGCCTAGGGCAGCGCCCTTCCGTTTCCCTCGTATCAATCAGCAGCTCTGCTAACCAGGGGGCGCAGATCGCACACCTTCGATACACCTGGGACCTGGGCTCAGATGAGAAGTGGGAGTACGAAGTTGAGGCCCCGCTAGTGAAAGCAGGTGAGCGCTGGACGACCCAGTGGGCGCCAACTCTCGTCCATCCTGACCTGGCAGCTGACGATGAGCTTCACCTCTCCACAGGTACCGGCAACCGCGGGGAAATTCTCGACCGTGACGGCCAAGCATTGGTGACCGGTCGCCCTGTCGCCGTCATCGGGATTGATAAGGGAACTATCGACGAAGCCCGCATCGACTCTTCGGCGCGCGCACTCGCCCGCGCCCTTGGTTTGGCCCCGGACGCATACGCCAAGACCGTCGCCGCGTACGGCCCCAAGGCGTTCGTCGAGGCCCTCACCCTTCGCAGCGACGACCTGACTGACGACAAAAAGCGCAAGGTGATGGCCGTTCCCGGAGCCCGTGTACTTGACGAACAACGTGATCTGGCGCCCACGAAGGAGTTTGCCCGCGCGGTTCTTGGCACCGTCGCCCCAGTAACCGCCGAACAGATCAAGGCCAGCAAGGGCCGCCTGAAAGCTGGAGACACGTCCGGCACCGGAGGACTCCAGGAGCAGTACGATGCCCAGCTCCGCGGCCGCAGGGTCACAGCGATCCGCGCGATTCCGAACGGCAGCGACGCGGGCAGCACGACACGTCTCTTGTACAAGACACGCGAGGTTGATGGCCGCGCCCTGCGCACCACTTTGAGCTTGGACCTTCAAACACGCGCCGAAGAGCTGCTAGCGAGACATAAGGACAAGCCCAGCGCCCTCGTCGCGATCCAACCGTCAACGGGGGAACTTGTGGCTGTCGCTTCTGGCCCAGGATCAAAGGGGTACGACACGGCGAGGATGGGGCGATACGCGCCTGGCTCCACTTTCAAGATCGTGAGTTCGCTCGCGTTGCTTCGTGCAGGCCAGAGTGTCGATGGGATGGTCAACTGCACCCCGACGATCCAGGCGAACGGACGCAGTTACCACAACTTCCCTGACTACCCCGCCGACAAGCTCGGCGAGGTGCCATTCAAGACAGCACTGGCCAACTCGTGCAATACCGTCATGATTCGAGGAGCCGCGCAAGCCTCCGCTTCTGATCTTGCAACCGCCGCCGAGAGCTTAGGGATGACACAACCTCTCGGCGGCTTGGGCTACTCAGGTGCAGTACCGGCCGAGGACTCCGGGGCCGAGCACGACGCCAGCATGATCGGACAAGGACGACTCCTCGCATCCCCCCTGGGCATGGCCACGGTCATGGCATCAGTCGCTGCGAGCCATCGAATAACCCCAGTGCTCGTGTCCCAAGACAAACCCAAGCCCCCAGCCCCCGCGAAACCGCTCACCGACAGCGAAGCACAAGCCCTACGCACGCTCACGAGCGCCGTGGTCACCGAAGGAGGCGGACGCATACTGAAGGATATTGGCGGCCCGCCGGCACTGGCAAAGACCGGCACAGCTGAATACGGCACCGCGAACCCACCAAGCGTTCACTCATGGATGGTTGCCGCCCAAGGCGACATTGCGGTAGCCGTTCTCATTGAAGACGGTGGCTACGGAGCTGTCACGTGCGGCCCCGTTGTCCGCGACTTCCTGCTCAGCGCAAACCTGAGCGACTGATCGCGTCGGGCGTTCGCGGGAAGACCTAGGTGTACTGACCGGGGACATTGGTTGACGCTGGCGACAGGTCCCGACGGTCTCCCTCGCGTGGAAGACATCGGCTCAGATACGCGGATGCCATAAGGAGTCCCCTGGAGCTCGCGTCGAGATTCTGACGCCATTCGCCCAGTCGAGCGAGGGCGGCCGACGCGTCGCCATGGTGATGGATCTGGTCGATGGCTGAGGCGATCCTCGCCAAGGGGAAGCTTCCTCGGCGTAGCAGTACGGCCACACGGGCGTCGAGGACGTCATCCTTTGTGTATTCGCGGTGCCCGTTCGCGTGTCGGCGTGGGTGCATGATGCCGGCTTCTTCCCATCCCCGGAGCGTCGCCGTGGTGACGCCGACGTGTCGCGCGAGTTCGCCGACGGTATAGGTGGCGGTAGGTGTCGGAGACGTCAAATCAGAGGGGTTGGCAGCGTGGAGGACGGTCTCGAGTTCCCTCACCGTGTCGCGCCCTGCCGCGAGCTGCGCGTGGGCCTGGTCCAAGGCCTCGAGGGCATCGCTTGGACGGCCGCCTGTGACCGCAGTCATTATCGGAATCGCGCCCTTATGTCCGATGGCGCGAGCCAGGGTCGTGAACGCGAGCAGCTGATCAAGATGGCCCTGGTCATAGACGCGATACCCGGACGGTGTGCGTCGCGAGCCGGCGATGACCCCTTGCGCCTCGTAGTTGCGCACTGTCTGTGCCGAAAGTCCGGCCGCACGAGCGAGATCAACCGGCCTGAGGTCGCGACCAGCGTTTGAGGGTTCAGCGATTGATTCAGCGGACAACGGGACCACAACCTTAAACCGGTTCTTCAAAGTTACGATGAACGAGCATGACTACCAACTCAAGACCGATCGGTCGCGTTCAGCGCACCCCAAACTTTGACCTGTCCATCGAGGACCTGCGCGCGGTGGCTGCGTTCAACCTGGCATGTGCGCTGCAGGTCATTGACCTCTTTGAGGCCGTGAAGCCGCACGACGCGCGCCCACGTGACGCGTTGGTCGCGGCAGAGAACTTCGTGCGCGGTGGCCCGCGGTCCCGTGCGCAGCGCATCAGTGCTCCTGCTGCCCATCGAGCCTCCAAACAGGTCATCGGCGCTGCCTCGCACGCGGCTAAGGCAGCCGGTGATGCTGCGGCTTCTGCCTATCTACATCCGCTGGCCGACGCCGCCCAGGTCGGTCACATCCTCCGCGGTCCATCGCATTGTGTGTTAGCGCTGGAGATGCGAACTATCGAACCGCTCACGCGTGCGACTGCTGCTGCCGCAATTCTGGAACAGTCCACCCCTGCTGTGGTCGAGGTGCTGTGCCGCTACCCAAGCGCTGCAACGAGAGATCGAGCGACCGCTGACGTGATGTCGTTTCTGGATGTCCAGCTTCGGAAGTCGGTGCGCCGATGAGGACGCCTGACGAACAGCGCACGCACCAGCCCGACATCCCTGTGATCGCAGCTGGGCGGCGGCACTCCGTCGGGGTTCGCCGCGACGGCAGAGTGCTCGCCGCCGGGAGTCTTGACGCACCGGAGTGCGCTGTGAGCGATTGGCGCAACGTAGTCGCCGTGGCGACCGGCAACGTTCACGTTGCAAGGAACACTGGGCGCTCACACACTGTCGGCCTGCGCGCCGACGGTACGGCGGTAGCGACCGGATGGAACGGCGACGGGCAGTGCGACGTAGCCAGTTGGAACACTGTGGTGACCATCGCTGCCGGGTGGCGTCGCACCCTCGGGGTGCTGGCGGACGGAACTGTGAACGCCGTCGGGCGGCGTAGCGAAGGAGCATGCGAGGTCGGCCAGTGGCGCGACATCACCGCCGTGGCTGCCGGGGACTGGCACTCCGTCGGTCTTCATGCCAACGGAACCGTGGTGGCAACGGGGAACAACCGTCGCGGTCAATGCGATGTCGCGCACTGGCGGCACGTTCGAGGCATCGCCGCGGGCTAACTGCACACCACCGCCGTTACTCACGACGGAGTGGTGCTCACCACCGGCGACGTTCGTGGCGGCCTCGCCGAGGCCGCCCACTGGCAGGACATCCTCGCTACAGCCGCTGGTAGCCGACACACCCTCGGCGTCGACGCGCGCGACAGAGTCTGGGCTGCGGGAGATAACAGCCAAGGACAGTGCGACGTGTCGTCCTGGTACGACGTAGTCGCTGTTGCCGCCGGAGCTGAACACAGCCTTGGTCTGCGAAGCGACGGGACGGTTCTGTCCACGGGTCGCAGTATCGATGGCCAGTGCTCGGTCGAAGAATGGCAACTCGGCAACGGTGGTACCGCCTGATGCACCCGAATGCAGCACTCACGCCACGCCATCGCCTCAAAGCCGCTCGCTGATCGGCCAACCGTCGTCAACAACCATGCGAGCGACGATCAGGCGATGCCGTGGGGTGAGCGCCGCGTTGGCGTGGGACATGACTGAGCCTTCCTGGGGGCATGTGCCGCCCAGGAAGGCCAGATGCCGCCGCGGGCGGCGAGATTGTTTGGGTGAAGGGCAACGGGTGTGTGGGACCTCGTGGGCCTTGTCATCAGCCGCCGCCGAGGGCGGCTTCCCGGCTCAGGCTCCCGGGTAGGAATCGATGTTCCACCAGTGGCCATCGAAGTCGGCGACGCATGCGTTGCGGCCGCCGTGAAGTGCATAGTTTGGCTCGGTGACGGTCGATGCTCCGTGTTCCAAGGCCGTGGTGAAGAGGCTGTCGACGTCCTCGTCGCTGGCGACCACCAAGTTGCAGATCCCTGGCCCGTAATGCGGGTCACCGTCCTGAGTAGAGCCGAGCATGATGCCCCCATTGTCGCGCCAGGCAAGTTGCGCATGGGTCACCACGGTCGAGTCATCCGGGTCCCGCACGACCATCGCCGTGGTGAAGCCGATGGCTTGAAGGAAGTTGATGCCTCGATCGGCATCTGTGTAGCGCAGGCAGTGAAACAGCTGTGGTCTCGTCATGGCTACAGCCTTATCCTTGGAGCGCTTGAGCGTCTTGAAGCAATGGGAAATCAGCCCTCGACTGGCGCAGCGTCCATCCCGTCATCGACCTCCATTCTCGGGACAGGTGCGCCTGGTCGCTGTAACCAGCCGCTGCCGCAATGTCCGAAGGAAGGGCGCCGCTCTGGACAAGTTTCTTGGCGTGCTCGAAGCGAGCGATCCGCGCCACCTGCTTGGGCGAGAGACCGGTCTCGAGGTTGAACAGGCTGGAAAGTCGCCGTCTGGACAGACCAACGTCTTGAGCTAGGTCGGCGATGGGGATTGTGCCCCGGGCCTGATGGATCCGCGCCAGCGCTTCGACCATGTCTGCTCGCGGTGTGTCGGGATGCTGCTCGAGCCGTTTGGTGAGGAATGCCGCCAAGAGTTGGAACCGTCCTAGCCAAGTTGACTGCCGCAGCTGGTCGAGCAGGTGTGGGGGCCACTGGAGATCTGTCACATCAACCATCAACCCCGCCAAGGCCCCGGCTGGTAGTCCAAGAAGCCGGCGGGCCGAAAGGGGGTGAATCGACAGTTCGAGTCCCTGCTGGCGTCCCCTCGACTGGATCAAGGCCGGCGCGGTGTGAAGACCGGAAGCCAGTACGTCCAGTAACTGCCGTTCACCGCCATCAAGCCAGCCACAGTCGATGGGTTCTGCGAGCGACAGCACCACCGTGACGCCCATCGAGGGAACCCCGTGATGGACGGCTTCGGTACTGGCGAAGTCGTACCCCACCCAGGAAAGGAGATGGGGCTGCAACCTCTGCGGGATGGATGGCTGCCAGACGGGCATGCCACCAACCCTAGAGAAGCCCGGCTCAGAGAACCGACAGTGATCTGGCGCCCATGGTGGTGTCCGCTACACCCTCGCCAGCCACCCACTGCCATGCCCGTTGCGGCTCAATCAACGTCTCCGGTCAGTACATCTAGAACGAAGACGAATCGAGCGTCTACGTGGGCCGCTGGAACAGGGAGGCCGGCTCGACATCCAGCGCGTCAGCAATATCAAGAATGCGGTCGAGACCGACGGAATGTCGGCCATTCTCGACGTCTACGTAGAAGCTGCGGTCCAGGTCAGCGCGGTGGGCGACCTGTTCCTGCGTCATTTGAGCGTCTAATCGCAGCTGCCTGAGCCGGTTCGCGAAGACGACGCGTCCGGGGTGGGGGCGTCGAGGTTCGCGTGGCACACGGCGAAGCTAGGCGCGTCCATGTAACAAGTCTGTAGGGTATTTCCTACATTACGAGCGAGCGTTGCGGCGATGCGTCGCGGTAGGGAAGGCTGAACGATGACTCCGAACAGGAAAGTGGGCGTTTTGATCGCGGCGCTGATGGTCTCCATCACAGGCTGCTCCCAGGAGAAGCCACCGGAGTCTGTGAGTATTGGCAAGGCCGCGCAGAGAGACACCGAGGCCGGGAAGGCATGCGCGTCGTTGCTGGGCGACGGGACAGGAATCGCGAAAGACCTCATGTGGAGCCGAACCGAACCGGCCCAGTTGAGCGTCACGGCACACGCGGACACCAGCACCGAAGGCGTCATCACCTGCACCGTGGCAGACAAGGCCGACACCGACGTCCACGCCTCGCTGCGGTTCGCCAACACCATCACGGCGCTCAACGACCGCATTAATAGCGTCAGCTACCACGACTTCGAAACCGAGACCCACGTCACCGCAACCAACAACGACCAAGGAGTAGGCGTAGTGGCAGGCGAGATCCCCACTCAAGCCACTGAGGCACTCCAAAAGACCCTCGACACCATGGCCGGGCGACTACGCCGATGACTTCGCCCCGCTCCACGATCTACCCATGAACTCGCGTCGGCGTGTGCCAGGAGAGTTTCGCCAGCGAACCGAGGCTGCCCTTCCGTCGCTCACCGGGATCGCTCTCTTCCACCTTGAAATCAGATGGGCCGACACCGCTCCGCCGGCAGCGCCGCAGATGGCATGGCGCCTGACGGTGGCATCGCATCCCGAGGGAACCCATTACCAGGTAAGGGCGACGCTCACGCACGACGCTGCCTGGGGCCACCTCGAGGCAGGAGTCGCAGCCATCACCGAGGCACAGACCACCCACGCGGACCCTGCGATGCTTCTCCGCGAGTTGGACGCCAACCGTCTCAAAGCCCAGTGCTCCCCTGCGATGTGGGCGTTCGCGCGCGCGATCAGCCTCCCCCTGGTCGCGGCCATACCAGATGCGGGGGAGTCCATACTGCCTCTAGAGGCGCCGCCACTTTCGTAACGAGACTTGTTGGTCCGCCTTGCGGTCACACGGAAGTTCTTCGTCCGCAACCTCGACTTAGAGCTTCGGACGTTCACCCAGGCCCCAGAGCGCCGTCCGATGGTTGAAACGGCGTTTGCCTGGGATTCCTGCGTTTGAGGCAGCGTGATCTTTCGCTGTTGCGCATGATTTCCTTCGATTGCACGTGGTCGCACAGGGACCCGTGACGTCCGATGCAAAGGGACTCTGCCATGAGTTCCATGAGCGAGACCAGGGCCGCAACGGCGTCACCGCGCGGGAAGAGCGTCCGACGCTAGTGTCACGCCTCTGAACTTGTTTGACGAGTTGGGTGGGGCGATTGTAGTTCAGCGGTTACTGTATCGTTCAGTGCATGCTGACTCTTGCTTCCCGCTTGGACGCCATGCAGCGTCTGGGCCGGGCGATGGCCGACCCCACGCGTTCACGGATCCTTCTGTCGCTTCTGGCGTGCCCCGCGCATCCGGCAGAGCTCGCCAACGCGCTAGACCTGACGCGCTCGAATGTGTCGAACCACCTGGGTTGCCTGCGGGACTGCGGGATCGTGGTCGCCACCCATGAGGGCCGCCAGGCCCTTTACGAGATCGCTGACCCCCACCTCGCACGTACGCTCACCGAGCTGGTCGAGGTCAAGCTGGCCGTCGACGCGGACGCCCCCTGCCTCGACGTCGCCTGCGAGGTGCCTGGTTGCCACGACGGCAGGTCCGGCGCATGACGGCCGCGGCGCTGCTCCAAGCGATCGGGCTCTTCATCGCGACCAACATCGACGACATCATCGTGCTCTCGCTCTTCTTCGCCCGAGGTGCCGGACGCCCCGGGACGACCGCGAAGATCTTGGCCGGGCAATACCTTGGCTTCGTCGGGATCCTCGCCGCCGCACTCGTGGTGACCTTGGGGGCGGGGTGGGCGCTGCCAGAGGAGGCGATTCCCTACTTTGGGCTCATCCCCCTCGCGCTGGGTCTCTGGGCTGCGTGGGAGGTCTACCGCGGCGAGGGCGACGACGATGATGCCGCCGTGTCGGGTAAGAGCGTTGCCGTGGCGACCGTCGCCGGCGTCACCTTCGCCAACGGTGGGGACAACATCGGCGTTTACGTCCCGGTCTTCCTCAACATCAGTACTCCCGCTGTCATCACCTTCTGCATCGTTTTCCTCGTGCTCGTGGCAGTGCTGGTGGCCACCGCCAAGTTCGTCGCCACGCGTCGACCCATCGCCGAGGTCCTCGAACGGCGGGAGCACATCCTCTTCCCCATCGTCCTGATCGGACTGGGCGTCGCAATCCTCGTCGGCGGCGGCGCGTTCGGTCTCTGATGTCACGCGCCTGAACTGGTTTGACGGGTGGCGTGGGGCAGGATTTCCTCGGCGGTCTTGGTCCAGATGAATGGGTGGCAGCGCTCGTTCCAGGCGTCGATGAAGGTGCTGATCGCTGTGACGAGTTGCTTGACGCTGTCGAAGGAGCCGCGGCGGATGGCCTGTCGGGTGATGATCCCGAAGAAAACCTCGACGAGGTTGAGCCACGACCCGCTGGTCGGGGTGAAGTGCAACGTGATCCGCGGGTGCTTGGCCAGCCACTGCTTGATGTCCTCGTGCTTGTGGGTGTGGTAGTTGTCCAGGACCACGTGCAGCTCCCGGCGCGGGTAAGCCCTGGCGACCGTCTTGAGGAAGTCGAGGAACTCGGCCTTACCGTGCCGGTCGTAGCACTGGTCGGTCACCGCACCGGTGGCTACCTCGAGAGCGGCGAACAGCGTGGTGGTGCCATTGCGCTTGTAGTCGTGGGTCGCCTTCTCCGGCAAGCCTGGTCGCAGCGGCAGGATCGGCGCGGTCCGGTTCAAGGCCTGGATCTGGGACTTCTCATCCACGCACAGCACGACCGCCTTCTCCGGTGGGTTCAGGTACAGCCCGACCACGTCGCGGACCTTGGCCTCCAGCTCCGGGTCTGTGGAGAACTTGAACGTCTCCCGCCGCCATGGCTTGACCCCGTACTTGCGCCAGGCACGGGCGACGGTGGCATCCCCGATCCCCAAGTGCCTGCCCAGCAACCGCGAGGACCAATGCGTCACCCCGAGTTTGGCCGGTGGCGGCTCGAGCGTGGTGGCGATGATCACGGCATCATCGATGCGTTTCGGTCGGCCCGAACGCTCCTCGTCCTCGAGGCCAGCGAGCCCGTCGACGGCGAACCGGTCACGCCACTTGATCACAGTCGGACGCGAGACCCCGACATGCCGCGCCACTGCCGAGGTGCCCGTCCCCGCCGCGACGGCCAGCACGATCCGCGCACGCTGCGCACGTCCCGCCGGCAACGTCCGCGACCGTGTCCACGAGGTCAGGGTCGCACGGTCCTCTTCGCTGATCTCCAGCACAGGTGACGGCATATGCCATCATCCCATACTGTCAACGAATTAATGACGCGCGACACTAGAAGCTAACTGCTGTCTCACCCGAGCCTTCCGTAGAGGGCGGCAATTTGGTGCTCCAGTTCCCGGACACGCTCACGTAGCTGTCTCGCCTCCGCATCGTGCGCACTCTGTTGCTCGGCGATCTTGCGGCGAAGGGCGACGATGACGGCGCTTTCGCCAGTTGCATTGACGCATTGCTCGCGAGTGGTCTCCTTCTGGGCGCGGCTGAGGTCGCGGATTCGCGTGGATAGCTCGCGATGTCGGTGCAAGAACGCGGGCGTGACCCCGGCTACGCGCGCGACGGCGGTGAAGTTGATAGTTGCGCCGCGTTTAAACAAATCACGAATCGCCGCGTCAGCCGCCTTTTCCGCCCGTTCTGTCCGTGCGCGCGCGGCGCGTTGCAAACCGAGCGTCCGATGTCGGTCATCTGACGAGGGCCGAGTACCCTCTACCTCTTCCGGCGTGGGAGTGGCGTTCATCGTCGCGTGTCGGTGTTGAGGCGGTCAGTTAAGGCTTGGCGTGCGGCGTCGCGGGTGATGGGGTCGTCTGTGAGTGTGAGGGCCGTGGTCTTGCCAGCAGTGCCCGCGCCCTTCACACTGCCCTGCTCGGCCTCATTAGCTTCAAGGCGGACAATAATGGCATCGAGACTCGCGAGTTCGCGCAGCCGCCCTTGGAGCCACGTGTTCGTGTCAGGCATGCGGGTGCCGTGACGTTCCTCGAACTGTTTCTGGCGCACGCGGATGAGCGCAGCCGAGCGTTCCCGTTGCATCTTGTGTTCGTTGAGGTAGCTGGCATCTGTGGCGAAGCTACCGCAAGGCAAACACGCGTTGCCCTTGTCGCACGTTTTCGTTGGCGGAAGTAGGCACAGACCGTTGGGGAGCGCGCGGTCAGCTCGTCGGTCAAGTTGTTGCAGTTCCAAAAGGTCTAGCGGCGCGATGTTGATTTCACGGCCGTCAGCCCCGACTTGCTTGTGCTTGAGAAATGCCTCGCGCGCGGTCGAGTCGAGGGTTTGGGCGTACCGCATGCTCATTTCGGGTGAGCGGTGGCCAAGGTATCGCTGGAGGACGTGGACGGGTACGCCATCGTTGAGCAATCTCGTCGCTCTGGTGTGGCGTAGGCGGTGTGTTTCGGTGTACACGAGGGGTTTACCGGAGTCATCCGTGAGTGTGACGGCTCGGCTAAGACGTCTGAGCGCGTCTGCGTACGAGCGGTAGGAGCGCGGATTGAGACCACGCGTGTTGCCTCTGAGTTGTACGAACAGGTAGGGACCTTCGGCGGCCTCAGGGCGGTGCTCGGCCAGCCATGCTTGCTGTTCTTCAATGATGGTGACGACGTCTTGGGTCGCGAGGATCGTCGGGTCAACGTCGTCGACTTTCGTCTGTTGATATTGAAGGCGTGCGACGTACGCGTCTGGATCGTGCTCGCCGGCGGGCTGGTCGTCACCAAAAATCATTGTGAGGGGTTGGCGGTCGAGCATGCAGATCTCGGAGGCGCGCCGACCGGTCAGGGCTTGGAGTTGCCAGATCCGCGCTGCTTGTGGATCGCCGAGGCCCTGCAAGGCGCGGGTGGTTCCTTCGTGTTCGATCGTAACGAACTCGTGGGTGGGGGTAGCGAGGACCGGTAGGTGCGCGAGCAACCGGCCGATCTCGGTGTCGGTGTAGTAGCGCGCTTCATGCCGGCTGGTTTGACGTTTTGGGGTGTGCCCGGGCGCCCACAGGCGAGTGTGGTTGACGTTTAACTCGGCCCAGCGTGGGTCGCCGGTGAACGCCGCCGCAGCATCCGCATTGTCGGACATAAACGTGTAGAACGCTTGGACATGGGTTTTGCAGGCATTGGCTGCGATGGTGGTCATGGCTCGGCCAGACCGGGTTGATTGGGGTGAACGTAGGACTGCGAGGTAATCCATGAACGTAGCGCGAAGCGCAGGTAGGGTTTCAGCGATAGCAGGGTGAGTAATGCCGCGTGCTTCGGCGAACGCGCCGAAACGGATGCCGACGTTGGTCGCGCGCGCATACGCGGTCGTCCACGTGTACATGTCGAGGGTAAGCGTTTGGCTGAGCCAGTAGCGCACCCCTTCGCGAAGCCAGTTGGGTTCAATTCGGGCGAGGTGGATAATCCGGTCGGCGTGGGGTTCGTTGGGGCGCCGGGGAATGCGGGGGTCGAGGCGCAGGTTCCATGTGTCGCGTGCCCACCAGGGTGCGTCGGTACAGCGAGCGTTCACATGTTCAAACATCGAATGGGCAACGGATTCGAGGTTGCGGGTGTTGCCCGTAGACGGGTAGCGGCCGTTACGAGACCAGAACTCATGTAGGGCTTCGCGGACGACGAGCTTGGGATTGAAGTCGGCTACCGACAGGTTGGTGACCCCACCGGCAAAGGTCACGCGCTGGTCAGCCATCGCGGTGATGGCACGGCCCCACCAGGTGAGCATGGCGGGATCGACCTTGCGGGACCCGTCGGCCCAGATCGACCACAACCACCACGAGCATTCATCACGTATCCGAGCATACGCGGGTGACACGAACTCATAGTTTTTCTTCGAGCGGAGGTAATTCGTGTTCCTTACGAATACGTCTCTGAAGGGGCTTTGGTCGAGGCGGTAGCTTCCGCGGGCCCACTTGGGGGGTACACACTTCCACTGCATAGTCCACGCGTCGGGCGCCTGCGACTCTTCTGGTCTGTCCCGAAGCGTGCCGGATCGCGAGGTGGTCAGCTGGTCCATTGCAGTTGTTCCTTCCAACCATCTGCGAATCGACGCCAGTCGGCGACGGCCCGTAGTTCGGCGTCTTCAGTGACCCACCCGTAAACGCTGAGGGTGGTTTGCACGTCGAGGTGGCCGAGACGGCGCATTACCACGTGCGGTGGGCAGCCGGACAGGAGGAGCGCTGTAGCGTGGGTGTGACGGAACCAGTGGGGGGTCCACCGCTGAGTGAAGTTTGCCTCGTGTAGCCGTTTGATGGATCGCACTGCGGCGTAGATCGTTTCAATCCGCAGGGGGCGGAACGGTTCGCCGCGTGAGGTGTCAGAGTTGACGAACACGAACGAGTCAGTGAAATCGACAACGGCCATATCGGCGCCAGCATCGACTAGTCGCCATACGTATTCGGTGTACAGGCTTGCAAGGTCTTCCCCCACGTAGATGGTGCGAAAGTGGCCGGATTTGACGCGGGCGCCATGCGGGTGACCCTCGGCTGGGGTGAGTGTGATGCGTGGCTGCTCGCCCTGGCCGATGTGCATATGAGTGTGCCGCAGGGTAAGTGCTTCGCCGGGGCGCATGCCAGTCTCGGCGAGCACTGCAAAGTAGAGACGGTTGCGCAGGGCGGACAGGCTACCGGTCCAGGTGCCGTCGGCGCGTTGCGTGGTGCACGCGTCAAGGATCCCTTGAACATGTTGGGGCGTCAGCACCGGGGTACGCCCTTTCGGCCCGGCTTTCACCTTGTACATCGGTGATGGCTTCACCGGGCGACGGTTGGCGATTCCTTCCAGAAACGGTGAGTATGGGCGCCTGCCGCGCTTTGCGAGCGGTGAGTACAACACGTCGTGTGGCCCAGTCATAGCGTTCGCGGCGGCGTGGTATCGGTAGAACGCCAGCACGGCGGCGCTGCGCAGTTGGAGGGTCGCTGGGGCGAGCAACGACGGTGGTGCGCCGATGCGCAAGTCATCGGGCAGGTCCCCTGTGCGTAGCCATGCGATCCAGTAGCCGAAGTCGAGGCCTGTAAACGCATCCCAAGCGAGGCCCCGTCGTCCGAGGAAGTCAAACCACAGCGCGAGGCCACGAGCGTACGCGCGGATCGTATTTGGGGATGCGCCGTCCAGGCGCATGAAGTCCAGATACTCATGTGCGGGGGCGACCGGCAGGTAGTCGGCTCCGATGACCGTGTAGGTGGTGGTGCCGTCGTGGCGAATGACCCGTTGCGCCTTGGCTTTCACGCCCTCACCCCCTCCCTCGCGCGTCGCGGGGCGCTGTCACTTCCACGCTGCGACCTCCTCGCTGGATCGAATGACATACTAGTATAATTTACGTGCATAATCTACGTCTCGGATGGTGCGCTGCCATCCTGCACTCGAAGTTGGGACATACGTGCAATCTCCGCCCGCGCATCACCTGACCACTCTCGCTCGCGACGTCGCCGGGTTCACGGTCTCGGCCATGTACGCGACCGAGCGCGCCCTCGTTGCCATCCGGAGCGCAGACCACCTCCGAGTCCAACCACGCTCCACGTCCAGCTATCGTGACGCGCTGTTGCGTCCCATCTGGCAGGATCACCTTGAGGGGTTCGTCTGCGCCAACCCCGAGCGCGTACGCTTCGCGCGCATCCAAGGTTCCAGAGCGCAGGCCCTGATCGTCGACAACTCGGCTCTTCTGAGGATCCGCTGGGGGCCGGGGTTTGCTAGTACAACGCCAGCCTGGCTGCGTTACGGCCTTCCCCACCCCATCTACGCAGCCAACCCCGGGACGTTGACTGGTTTCGCCCCCTGGCAACCGCCTACCCGGACGCACGGTGAGTTAGTAGTCCTTCCCCATGCGTCACGCGAGTACGAGCCACTCATCGCCATAGACTCGCTCGTCGAGGGGGAACGTATTCCTCTCGTTCAGGTCACGATCACTGATGCGAAGCAGCATCGGCACAAGCCTCTAAACACAAGTGCTCTCTTCGTCGCACCGACCAGCCACGATGAGGCCGACCTTCCCTACCCGCCCTCTGCGTCCGCTGCCCCACCGCCCAGCACCCACTTCATCCACCACCATCGCTTTCAGGCTTAGGCCCTGAAGGTCGCAAGTACTCACCCACCCACTCCCACCCACACTCAGCACCGCCGATAGGACCAGCCTCATGCCAGACAACGTTCGTCACTTGTCGGGCGCTGTCACCCTGAACAGCGAAACGGACCCGAATACAATCGTCCTCCTCCGCGAGCGTCTTGACATGGCGCGTAGCACCCTCGGTGACCGCATCGGTCGAGCGCCCGCGTTCATGCGTGCTCTTGAACGGAAGACCCGAATCCTTACACCCCGCGACACAGCCGCACTGTGTCAAGTGCTAGGCGTTCCACCTGAAGCCCTCAGCATCACCCACACGCACGCCACTGAGCTTGGAGGTTCGTTTAACGCACAGGGCATTGGCGTCCGCCGGCGACGGCAGTGCGTGGCCTACGCAAATCTTGCTGGTGACGCCGCAAGCACATTGCTCACCATGCCCGAAGTCACCGTGGCGACCCCGCCGCTTTCGATACCGAACCTCGATGAGACGGACGCCATCGAGACGGCGATTCATGCGCGTCGTTCGCTCAAATTGGGCAACACGCAGATCGAACACCTGGGAGAGTTCCTTGAACGCCTGGGCTGCGTCATCCTTCCGCAACCAGTCGATGACCCCGACCTCACCGCGTTCACATTGCTAGACGCCACTCGGCGGAGTGGCGCGCCCTTCATTTTTCTTGACACCACAGCCGATGCGATCGACCAGCGCTTCGCGCTCGCCCGCGAGCTGGGACGCATCATGAATCCCTCCCTGACCGATGCCAGGCGCCTAAAAGACCACACCCGAGACATGCGGCTAGATTCCTTTGCGCTCGAGTTCCTCGCACCCGCTGCAGGCTTGGACGGGGTGCTTGATGCGGCCCAGCCGAGCCAAGACCTGAGCAGAGTTGTGGCTCTGCAAGACGTGTGGGGCGTGAGCGCAACCCGGCTCATCGCGCGCGCTCGGGACTTGGGAGTACTCACAGAGCGCTCTCGCGCGTCTTGGGCGCACGCATGTCGCGAACACGAACGCGTTCACGCCGCCTCGACACTCGCTGAGCGACCGCGCGTGCAGTTCCACTTGATCAGCACCGTTCTACAGGCACTGGGCGAGGCTGGGTGGACGCCCTTCATGCTTGCGGCTCGGCTGGCCCTGCATGAGTCCGAGCTGCGTCGACTCCTTCCCGGATGGTGGCCCTCGCAGCGCGAGAGCAGTCGCGAGGCAGCGCCCGCTCTACGAGCACTTCACTAACCCGCGGCAGGCTTAAGAAAGCACCGCGTTACCCGATATGGGGTGACGCGGTGCTGTGCTCGCGTCAGACAGGTGCCACGCCAGGCCGATCGCGGCCAAGAAGCCATGGTTGTTCAGGGCGTCGCCGGGAGCCCGCACGAGGAGTCCCGCGCCACCACCGTCGCCAACCTTTATTCCTGACATCCCCCTCGACGGTTGGCGGCGAATGCAGCCGCTAGCACATGTTGCCCCAATCGCTGCGCCTCCAAGGGCGCCAGCACAATGCCGCGCACGCGAGAGGCTTCGGCGTCAAGGGTGACGAGCCGAACGAGGCCGTCGCACGTCTCAACACTGAGGGCCGTTCCGTCCGAGAAACGCATCGGCTCGCCGAAAACTCTCACCTCGTCATCCATGCTCGTAGATTACGAGAGAGACGAGCTTCGGGCGTCCCGAGGCGCCTGGCACCTGCACCCGAAGCCCGACCGCTCATTCTGCGGTTTCGCGCCGTCCGCTAGGTGTACTGACCGGACACGTTGATCAATCGGGCCGGTGAAGGCGTCGAACGGATTCGACGTGGTCTGCCAGCTCGCCGTCGGTGAGAGGGGGCAGTCGGAGGAACCATCGGTACAGGAGGGGAGCCAGCAGAAGCTCTGTGGCTCGCTCGGGATTGTCGAGTCCGTCGGCAGCAACCACCCGCGCGAACTGCTGCTGCTGACGCTGAAGAAGGGCGGTGTGGAACTGCCGTGCGATCACCGCGTCGCTCTGGACTGCGGCGGCCAGCATCCGCAGCAGCGAGGCTCGCGGTTCTGACGCGAGTTCGGCGCTGGTCGCCTTCAGCGCCTCGAAGAGCTCGGGGTAGCTGCCCGCGGGTTCGGGCACAGCAGATTCCGTCGCCAGGGCGTCGAACAGGAGTGCATGGATCGATGGCCATGTGCGGTAGAGCGTTTGCTTGCCGACGCCGGCTTCGGCCGCGACGCCTTCCATGGTGAGTGCGTTCGGGCCGCCGCGTTCTGCGAGGCGCAGGACGGCGGAAAGAACGCGAGCGGCGGTGGCAGGGCGGGCCATGCCACCAGTATAGAAACGAGACGCACCGTCTCGTAACGTGCTTGAATGGGCCCATGACAACACCGAAGACCTGGTTCATCACCGGTGCGAGCAGCGGCCTCGGCCTTGCGTTGACCCGACGGGTGCTGGCTGTGGGTGATCGCGTCGTTGCAACGAGCCGGCGGGGCGTGCTCCCTGTGCAGCACCCGTCTCTGAGCGTGGTGCAGCTCAACCCGGCCGACCGGGATGAGTGCCGGCGGGCCATCCTGGAAGGTCACGAGACCGCGGGCTGTCTCGACGTCTTGGTGAACAACGCGGGCTATGGCCTCGTCGGTGCCACTGAGGAAGTCAGCGAGGAGGAAGCGAGGGCCATCTTCAACGTCGACCTTCTCGGCCCCTTGTGGCTCACGCAGGCTGCTCTTCCGCTGATGCGCGCCCAGGGCAGTGGTCACATCGTTCAGATCTCGTCGACCGGCGGAGTGGGTGCCATGCCCCTGCTCGGGCTCTACAACGCCGCGAAGTGGGGTCTCGAGGGGTTTACCGAATCCTTGGCGGGCGAGGTGAGCTCGATGGGTGTGCGAGTCACCCTCGTTGAGGTCGGCGCCATGAACACCCAGTGGGCGACCTCGGGGATGCAGTTCAGTGCACCAATTCCCGCGTATGACGAGCTGCGCGAACGACTCTTTGGAACCGCCGTCGTGCCATGGCCAAGCGAGCCTGGGGCCACGGGCGGCGGGTCGTCGCCGGAGGCCATCGCCGAGGGGATCCTTGCCCACGTCACAGCACCAGAAGGGCCCCTGCGGCTGGTCCTCGGCGAGGGAGCCGCCGACCAGATCCGCATGGCCCTCGATCAACGCCAGCAGGACTATGCAGGTCAGCCGGGATTCCAGGTCGACCACTGACCGGCGTCGAACAGTCGGCTGCGTTCATCGACTGGGCGGAGTCGTTCAGGCCGGCCCTCAGCGGCGGACCGCTCCACGTTCGCAGTCGCGTCATGAATTGCCCGGAAGGCAGGCCACTCGGGTGGTCTGCCTTCCCGCTCTGAGGAGGACTTATCAGCCACGCCAACGCGGCTCTGACACCACGTCACCGCCTGAAGGTCGCCCGTCTCGTTCTCGAGGACGGGTGGCCGATCAGCGAGGTCGCCGCCCGCTTCCAGGTGTCTTGGCCGACCGTGAAGCGATGGGTCGACCGCTACCGGGCCGGCGAGTCCATGCAGGACCGGTCGTCACGCCCAAGATCGTCGCCGAACAAGACCCCGAAGACGGTGTCAAAGCGGTGCGTGAGTCTTCGAATGCGACTGCGGGAAGGGCCCGTTCAGCTCGCTTCCCGACTCCACATCGCACCGTCCACCGTGCATCACATCCTCACCACCGCGCGCCTGAACCGGTTGTCCTACGTTGACCGCACCACCGGTGAGCCCGTCCGCCGGTACGAGCACCCTCACCCCGGGTCGCTGGTTCACGTGGACGTGAAGAAGGTCGGGAACATCCCGGACGGCGGCGGTTGGCGGTACGTCGGCCGCCGCCAAGGCGAGAAGAACCGCGCCGCCACGCCAGGCAAGCCGCGCAACCAGTACGGCGGCCCGAAACTCGGGTACGCGTTCGTCCACACCGTCATCGACGACCACTCCCGCGTCGCATACACCGAGGTCCACGACGACGGGACCGCCATCACTGCCGTCGCCGTCCTTCGCCGGGCGGTGCAGTGGTTCGCCGGCCATGGCGTCACCAACGAGCGGGTGCTGTCGGACAACGGTGGGGCGTACCGCTCGCACCTGTGGCGCGACACCTGCCATGGCCTGTCGATCACGCCGAAACGGACCCGCCCGTACCGCCCGCAGACCAATGGGAAGGTGGAGCGCTTCCACCGGACGATGGCCGACGGGTGGGCCTACGCCCGCTGCTACACCAGCGAGCAAGAACGCCGCGACGCGCTCGAGCCGTGGCTGGGGCACTACAACGAAGTGCGACCGCATAGCGCGTGCGATAACCCACCGCCACTCACCAAACTCAGAGCGGCTGGCTACTCTTCGGCGGCTTCAACGCCCACGCCAGGCGGCTCCTCGGTGAAGAACTCGGGGTCCGAGTAGGGAAGGATCGTCCAGTGGAGATCCTCCGCCGAGTCGATCCGGCTAGGAACGGAGGCGTCTTGTTGGCGGGTGTGGTCCTGGATCAGATGCATCTGAACTACCTTGGCCGCTCGACGAATTTGCTCCACGATCCCCCCGGCGGGTATGTCCAGCGGCGAGGAGATCTGGTCGGCTGCACGGTCGACATAGAAGCCAGCCTGCTTGTCGAGGTTCCGCTGCCGCGCCAACCCGTGGAACGTCTCCAAGTCCGGCAACTGGTAATACTCGATCCGACGCTCTGGGTCCCAAAATCCACCCAAGCCTGACGCAAACTGCTCCGCCACCTGCAGCTTTTCTGCATGTGGTGCGCGGGTGGTGCGTAGGCCGTCCGGAACCCGAACCAGGCCAGGTTCGCGAGGTTGCAGCCCGTAGAGGCCCAAAGGTGCACTCCACTCCCACTCGGCGGCCTCGTAAAGCCAGCGTGCCTTCGCCACTTCCTCCATCGCGAGCACCAGGAGCGCCTGAGCCCGGCCAGCACTGCCCCGGTCCGCCAGGGCGTGGGCATCCTCTACAAGCGCCACCGCGTTCGCCATCAGGGACTTCCACCATCGGCGCGCGAAGTCTGCGCCGACCTCTTCAACCTGCGGCTCGCCCATGCAGCGAGTATCTCGCGTCACCGGCCGATCCTCGATCAACGTCTCCGGTCAGTACAGCTAGGTCTGAGAGTTGTTCCGAGACTGAATCTTCTCGCATATGCCGAATGAGTGCTGCCGACCATTGAGTCTTTTGGCGCCCATCTTCCGGTCTCGGTGGTGCTAACAGAAGGAACTCACACCACTTGTGCCGTTCCACGGATGGGCGATCTGAACCAGGCCGAGCAATATCGCCAGCTTGGAAGGACCATCACCGCATCCCAGCCCTACGACTCACGGTCCACGATGAATTCGTTCGCGTCGAACCCGTACCTGGGCAGGTGTGCCACCCGCTTACACGCCGCACTGCCGCCGTACGCCAGACCGGGTGCACGTCGTCCACGAATTACAGATAACCCTCTATACGAACTGACCCTTGCCACACCCCTCATCACCCTGAGTCACGTCAGTTGCACCCCCATGTCATTACAGATAACCTGACGGATCACGTCTGCACGTCGTCATCCCCGATGTCACCCGCGAGTTCTGGGCGGTGAACATTCGCAAGTTCGTCGCCACGAGTCATTCGCTCGACGATCTCGTGCGTCGCGGCTCGTTACCGTCGGGGCTCGCGAAGATCCTGAGCGCATGTGTCCGCGCGGGTCTCAACGTGCTCGTTTCGGGGCAGACCCAGGCCGGCAAGACCACCATGCTCAACTGCCTGGCGAGTGCCATTCCGCCGACCGAGCGGGTCATCACCTGCGAGGAGGTCTTCGAGGTCCAACTCGCGGCGCGTGACTGGGTGGCGATGCAGTGTCGCCAACCCAACCTCGAGGGCAACGGCGAGGTCACGCTGCGCATGCTCGTCAAGGAAGCACTGCGCATGCGCCCCTCGCGTGTCGTCGTGGGGGAGGTGAGGCAGGCCGAGTCGCTCGATCTGTTGTTGGCGCTCAACAGCGGTCTGCCGGGCCTCGCCACTCTGCACGCCAACTCTGCCCGTGAAGCCCTGACGAAGCTGTGCACACTTCCGCTGTTGGCGGGCCCCAATATTTCTTCGTCGTTCGTTGTCCCGACGGTCGCCAACGCGGTGGACCTCGTCGTCCACCTCGGCCTCGATCGGCACGGGCGCCGCTCCACCCGCGAGGTGCTGCGCGTGACCGGCCGCGTCGAAGGAGACACCGTGGAGACGATCAGCCTTTACGAAGAGGGGCAGGACACCTACCCACGGCTGCTCGCGGCCTTTGACGGCGAACCCCGCTTCGCACGCGCGGGTATTGACCTGGCTGCACTGGCGCGGGAGCTGTCGTCATGACGGCGTTATTGTGCGCCGCGGCGGTCGGCACGGGTCTACTCCTCATGTGGAGTGCCTGGAGCGCGCCTCAGCCCGTGGCCCCGGTGGCGTCTCTACGCCGCTCACGTCAGTACGAGCGCGTGCGTGAGCAATTGACGCTCGCGGGATTTCGAGAGCAGGGGGTCGGAGCCGTCGTCGCGGCCTCAATGCTCAGTGCCCTCGTCGTAGGTGGCGTCGTTCTCGTCGCCACCGCAGTTCCGGCTCTGACGTTGCTCGGTGGTGCCGTAGGTCTCTACGCGCCGTGGATGTTCGTGCGTCACCGCGCCGTCGTCCATCTTCGGGCTCGGCGTGAAGCGTGGCCCGACCCTGTCGATCACGTCGCCTCCGCGGTACGCGCTGGCCTCTCCATTCCGGAAGCTCTGCGGCAACTCGCCCACCACGGTCCCGAGGTGTTGCGGGAGGACTTTGCCGCCTTCGCCCGGCACGATGCCGCGCACGGCCGCTTCGACGTGTCGCTCGACGTACTCAAGAGCTCCCTCGCGGATCCGGCCGCCGACCGGCTCATCGAGTCCTTGCGACTCGCCCGCAACGTCGGAGGATCCGACGTCGGACGTCTGCTTCGCACACTCAGCTCGTTCCTGCGCGAGGACGCCGCGACACGCACTGAGTTGGCTGCCAAACAGAGCTGGACGGTGAGTGCCGCTCGCCTGGCGCTCGCGGCGCCTTGGCTCGCTCTCGTCGTGGTCGGTTTCCGCAGTGGCGGACTCGACGCCTACCGCTCCAGCACGGGAGTGGCCGTTCTCGTGGTGGGCGGCATCGTCTCGTGGATTGCCTACCTCGCCATGCGCGCCATCGGTCGGCTGCCGACAGAGGAACGAGTCATGCGATGAGCACCTACGCAGCGTGGTGGCCGGCACTGTGCATCGGTGCCGGGCTACTGCTCATCGGTACATGGCTCGTGCGCCCGCGAACGTCACTTCTCGAGCAGCGCCTCACCGGCATTCTCACCGGTGACCGAGGTCCAGGATCACGCCGTAACGCACGAGCTCTGCTCGACTCCGTCGCTTCGGGGCTCGGGAGGGTCCTCGGAGGCGCTGACCACGTGCGCTCCCGACTCGAGCGAGCCGGGCTCGCCCCGGACGTTCAGATGTTCCGCACGAGCCAAGCGGTATGGGGCATGACCGGCTTCGCCGCCGCATGCTTCGTGTTGCTGGTGGGTGGGTCGTCTTCGCAGTCCGGGCCGGTGGGCGCTACGGCTCTCATTCTGTTTGCGACAGGGCTCGGTGTCGTGCTTCGCGACCAGGTGTTGACGCAGCAGGCGACCCGTCGCGAGGCGCGCATGCTCACCGAGTTCCCGTCCGTGGCCGACATGCTGGCGCTCGCGGTAGCGGCAGGGCAGGGGCCCCTGGGCGCCCTCGAGCACGTGACCCGCCTGTGCAGCGGCCCGCTGTCGGACGAACTGCGTCGCGCTCTCGACGAGACGCGGGCAGGAACGCCACTGGCGCGGTCGCTCACGGGGGTCGCTCGGCGAACCAACGTCATGGCGGTCAACCGCTTCATCGAGGGCGTCATCGTCGCTCTCGAGAGGGGGACCCCGCTTGCCGACGTTCTTCGGGCCCAGGCTCAGGACGCCCGTGAAGCCGCCCGCGGGGAACTCATCGAATCAGCTGGGCGCAAGGAGGTCCTCATGATGGCGCCCGTCGTCTTCCTAGTGCTGCCGATCACCATCCTCTTCGCCGTCTATCCGGGCATCGCCGCCCTGGACCTCAACCTCTGACCCCACCCTGTCGGAACTCCTCACCGACACCCCACCGGAAGGAACACACCATGTCTCATCTCGTCTCAGTCCAGCGCCGAGTCCGCCGAGCCGCCGGCAACGTCATGACACGGCTGACAGGCCAACCGGATCGCGGCGACGTGCCCGGTTGGGTGCTGGTCACCCTCATGACCGCGGGCCTCGTCACACTCCTGTGGCAGACGGCGGGGCCCCTGCTCAAGAACATGTTCACCGCCGCGATGAACAAGGTCTCCGGAGGATGAGTCGACGCCCGGAGCGTCGCGTCGCCGCGCTCTCCGGGGACGAAGGCTCGGCCGTGGCTGAGTACACGATGACGATGGCGCTCATCGTGGGCGTGTTCCTCGTCGTCTGCCAGTTCGCCTACGCCACCCACGTCCGTTCGACCCTCACCATGGCAGCAGCAGAGAGTGCCCGGTACGGCGCTCGGGTCGATGCCGGTCCCGGCGTGGCACAGGAGCGCGCCCGCGACCTCGTGTCCGATTCCCTCAGTCCGCGTTACGCAGGATCGATCTCAGCGCATCGCAGCAGTGCGGAGGGGCTCGACGTCATTCGGGTGGACATCGACGCGCCCGTTCCCGTGCTCGGGCCGTTCGGTGTCGGGCTCACGCTGCACACCAGCGGGCGCGCGATCGTCGAGGAGCGTTCCGCGTGAGCGTCGAAAGGACTGTCGGTCACGACGTCGTCGACCGCCACAGTGAAGAAGGTTCCGCTCTCATCGAAACCATCGTGGTCATCGCAGTCTTGCTCCTGCCGCTCGTGTGGGTCGCGACCGCGCTCCTGCGTGTGGAAGCGGCCTCGTACGCGGCACGTCAGGCCGCTCGCGAAGCGGCGCGCACCTACGTCACGTCATCCTCCAGCGCGGCAGGTGCTGCCCGCGCGAACACAGCAGCTCGGATCGCCTACGCCGACCAAGACGTGCCGGTCGGATCGACGGCCGTGACATGCACCCTCAGCCCTTGCCTGACGCCGGGTGCCTCGGTGCGGGCTTCCTCGCGAGCGACGGTGACGTTGCCGTTCGTGCCGAAGTGGCTCGCCGGGGCCGCGAACCTTCAGGTCACCGTGTCGTCGTCCCACGAACAGAAGGTCGAACAGTACGGGGGCCAACGATGACCCGTTTCCGCGCGCCATGGATGTGCTTGCGAGCGTTGTTGAGTCGCCGCACCAAGGCTGTTGTGGCCGACGAGACCGGAGGTATCGGCTTGCTCGGTCTCGGTCTCAGCGTGTGCGTGTGCATGCTGCTCGTCGGGGGAGTGAGCGTGGCATCCGCGCAGATGGCTCGCCTCGACGTGCTCGATGCAGCCGACCACGCAAGCGCAGCGGCCGCTGACCGCATCTCCCTGGCCGGCGCCTATACCGAGGGAGTCGACAACGCCACGCTCGATGCCGACGCGGCCTCGGCGGAGGCGGCACGCATCGTCGCGTCCACACCCTTGCCCAAGCACGTCACGTCGTGGCGCGTCAACGGCGTCGAGGTCGTCGGCGAGCAGGTCACTGTTCGAGTACGCGCCGTCGTGCGTCCGCCGGTCGTCGGATCGGCCATGGCGGCTCTCGGTGAACCCATGACCGTGGACGTCGTCTCACGTGCTGACGCCCATCTGGAGCGGTGAACAATCGGTTGGTTGGGGAGTCGGGCGTCATAACGGATACCCTGGAAAGCGTGGCTGTCGACTTTCCTACCGAAATCAAGAACCTGCGCTCGACCATGGCGTCCGTGCGCGAGGTGCTCGACCTCGAGAAGCTGAAGAAGCAGATCGCCGACCTCGAGGAGCAGTCTGCCGCCCCCGACCTGTGGGACGACGTCGAATCGGCCCAGAAGATCACCTCCGCCCTGTCTCGCGCGAACGCCGAGAAGGACCGCGTCGAGAACATGGACGCCGCGATCGACGACCTCGAGACCCTCGTCGAGATGGGTACCGAGGAGAACGACGATGACACGATGGCCGAAGCCGAGCGCGAGCTCACGAAGCTGACGAAGGCCGTCGGCGAACTCGAGGTTCGCACCCTGCTCAACGGCGAGTTCGACGAGCGCGAGGCCGTCGTCACCATCCGCGCCGGCGCCGGTGGCGTCGACGCCGCCGACTTCGCCGAGATGCTCATGCGCATGTACCTGCGCTGGGCCGAGCG
The DNA here is from genome assembly GCF_014302635.1 of Dermacoccus sp. PAMC28757. NCBI lineage: Bacteria > Bacillati > Actinomycetota > Actinomycetes > Micrococcales > Dermacoccaceae > Dermacoccus > Dermacoccus sp. PAMC28757. The sequence continues at coordinate 1,737,246 of NZ_CP060292.1, forward strand.
TCACGGCTACCCGACGAAGGTCATGGACACCTCCTACGCCGAAGAGGCCGGTCTCAAGTCGGCCACGTTCGAAGTAAACGTGCCCTACGCCTTCGGGAATCTCTCGGTCGAGGCCGGCACTCACCGCCTCGTGCGCATCTCGCCGTTCGACAACCAGGGCCGCCGCCAGACGTCGTTCGCGGCCGTCGAGGTCGTGCCGCTCATCGAGACCACCGACACGATCGAGATCCCGGAGAACGAGCTCAAGGTCGACGTCTTCCGCTCGTCGGGCCCCGGCGGTCAGAGCGTCAACACGACCGACTCGGCCGTGCGCATGACGCACATCCCCACCGGCACGGTCGTCTCGATGCAGAACGAGAAGAGCCAGATCCAGAACCGTGCTGCCGCTCTGCGCGTCATGCAGTCGCGCCTGCTGCTCATCAAGAAGCAGGAGGAAGCCGCGCAGAAGAAGGAACTGGCCGGTGACGTCAAGGCCAGCTGGGGCGACCAGATGCGCTCCTACGTCCTGCACCCCTACCAGATGGTCAAGGACTTGCGCACCGAGCACGAGGTCGGCAACACGAGCGCCGTCTTCGACGGCGACATCGACGGCTTCGTCGAAGCAGGCATCCGCTGGAAGCGTGCTGCGGACCGCGACGACGGCTGACCTCACCGACGGGACCGAGAGCACTCCACACCACGATGATCCGATTCGACGACGTCTCCCTGACGTACGACAAGAACCAAGCCCCGGCGCTGGAGCACGTCAGCTTCAACATCGCGCGCGGTGAGTTCGTCTTCCTCGTCGGCGCCTCCGGTTCCGGCAAGAGTTCGCTCATGCGCCTCATGACGCACGAGGTCGCGCCCACCGACGGCGAGATCCACGTCGCCGGTCGCGAACTGCGCAACATGCCGCGACGCAAGGTCTCGAGCCTGCGACGCGACATCGGTGTCGTCTTCCAGGATTTCCGTCTCCTCGAGAACAAGACGGTCGAGGAGAACGTGGCCTTCGTCCTCGAGATCCTCGGACGTCGACGCGGCGCCATCCGCCGGGCCGTGCCCGAGTCGCTCGAACTCGTCGGGCTGGCGGAGAAGGCCAAGCGCTTCCCGCACGAGCTCTCCGGCGGTGAGCAGCAGCGCGTGGCGATCGCCCGCGCCGTCGTCAAGCAGCCCGCCATCCTGCTCGCCGACGAGCCCACCGGAAACCTCGACCCCGCGAACTCGGACGACGTCGTCGGGGTGCTCGATCGCATCAACCGCACGTCGACCACGCTCGTCATGGCCACGCACGACAACAGCCTCGTCGACCGCCTGCAGCGTCGCGTGCTCGAGATGAAGGACGGCCGCCTCGTGCGCGACTCCACCGGTGGTTACCGAGCCGAAGCCCTCGAACCGGACCTGGGTGAACTCGGTACGCGCAGCGCCTACCGCGCGGCGCACGGATCCCATCGTCTGGAGGAGACGCCGTGAGACTTCGTTTCCTCACCTCCGAGGTGTGGCAGGGCGTTCGACGCAACACCTCGATGATCGCGTCCGTCGTGCTCGTCTCGATGGTCTCGCTGTTCTTCGTCGGTTCCGGCCTGCTCGCCCAGCGTCAGGTGGACCAGGCCAAGGGCGACTGGTACGAGAAGGTCCACGCCTTCGTCTTCCTGTGTACCGACTCGGACACGAACGTCGCGTCGTGTGCCGGGGGAGAGGCGAGTACAGCCCAGACCGAGGCGGTCAAGAGCAACCTCGACAACCTGCGCCCACTCGTGACGAAGGTCGACTACAAGACGAGCGAACAAGCCGTCGCGATGTTCCGCGAGCAGTACAAGGACTCGCCGTACGTCAGCAGCGTCGACGCGAAGTCGATGCCGGCGTTCTACGAGGTTCGCCTGTCGGATCCGCAGCGCTTCGACGAGATCGCGAGTGGATTCCAGGGCATGCCCGGCGTCGCGCACGTGAGCAACCTGCATCAGGTGCTCGCGCCGTTCTTCTCCTTCCTCAACATGCTCGGTGTGGGTTCGGCGATCATCGCCGGTCTCATGGTGGTCTGTTCCATCCTGCTCATGGTCACGACCATCCGGCAGGTCGCGTTCACCCGCCGCCGCCAGGTCGGCATCATGCGACTCGTCGGTGCCTCGAGCGCCACCATCTATCTGCCGTTCGTCGCGGAGGTCCTCATCGCCTCCCTCGCCGGTGCGGTGCTCGCGTCCGGCCTGTTGTGGGCGATGGTGCACTTCGGCGTGAGTGGGCTCGCGAGTTCGGGCGGCGGCTTCGTCAATCTCATCGGTGACAGCGACGTCCTCGTCGTCGTCCCCTGGCTCTTCCTGGGAGCCTTCGTCCTCGCTGTCTCGACGTCGTGGGTGACGCTGCGTCGTTATCTCAAGGTCTGATGAACGTGGGTGCACTCTCCTCGCGACGCTCTCGCGCGGCTGCCTCGATGGCCGTCGTCGCGGCCCTGACGCTGGGCGCCGGCTCGGCGGCATTCGGCGACGACGTCGACGACAAGATCAAGGCGAGCAAGTCCGAGATCGACGACCTGTCGAAGGAACTGACGGCCGCGGACGCGAAGCTCAAGAAGACCGACGCCGCGGTCGCCGCCGCTCACAAGAAGGTCACGACGGCACGGTCCAAACTGACGAGCGCGCAGCAGAAGCAGACCGACGCCAAATCCGATTACGACCTTGCGAAGGCCGACGAGGACGCGTCACTCAAGGCGCTCGCCCGCAACCGCACCGATCAGGCGGCCGCTCGGACGCAGGTCGGTGGTCTCGCGCGCAACGCCTTCGAGTCCGGTGGCTTGGGTGACCTCACCTTCACCGTCCAGGTGCTCACCTCGAAGACCGACGTCACGGGCTCCATGGCGCTCGCCGACATCGTCATGCGACGCCAGCAGGGCGTCATCACGAACCTCAAGAGTTCCGCGGCCGCCGGGCAGAGCGAAGCCGCGCGTCTTGCCGAGGTCCGCCGCAAGGCGAGCCTGGCGAAGACGAAGCAGGACGCCGCCGTGGCTGCCGCGTCCGCGGCCAAGAAACAGGCCGACACCGCCGAATCTGACCTCAAGACGGTCCAGGCGACGCAACAGAGCGACCGAGCGTCACTGGCCAAGGAGAAGAAGAAGGAAGAGGCGAAGCTCGCGGCCCTCGAGGCGGAGAGCAACCGACTCAAGAACATCACCTCGACGAGCGACAACCTCGACCCGAGCGTCACGAAGCTGACGAACGAAGGCGGCTTCCTCGCCGCACCCGGACCGGCGTCCTCGATCGTGTCGCCGTACGGCTATCGGTTCCACCCGGTGCTGCGGATCCAGAAGCTGCACGAGGGCGACGACTACCCCTTCGCCTGTGGCACCCCCGTGTACGCGTCGGGTGACGGCACCGTCATCGAAGCGAACTACAACGGGATCTCGGGCAACCACGTCTACATCAGCCACGGAACCGTCAACGGCGTACAGCTCACCACGGCGTACATGCACTTCACGAGCCTTCGCGTCAGTGCCGGGCAGAAGGTCAAGAAGGGCCAGCAGATCGGTGTCTCCGGCATGACCGGGCGCGTCACCGGATGCCACCTCCACTTCGAGACCCGAGAAAATGGTGTCGCAGTCAGCCCGCGCAAGTGGGTAGGGTGACGCGCTGACGGGCGCAGTACGGGACGAACACGAGACGAGGAGGTGAGCCGAATGCCCAAGGAGAAGGGCACGAAGGTCATCGCGAACAACAAGAAGGCGCGCCACGACTTCCACATCGAGGACACGGTCGAGGCCGGCCTCTCCCTCATGGGCACCGAGGTGAAGAGCCTGCGCATGGGTCGGGCTTCGCTCGTCGACGGCTACGTCCTCGAACGTGACGGTGAGATGTGGCTCGAGAACGTCCACATCCCCGAGTACATGCAGGGCACGTGGACCAACCACTCGGCGCGTCGGCGGCGCAAGCTGCTCCTGCACAAGGCCGAGATCATCAAGTTGGCCGACAAGGCGCAGTCGAAGGGCTACACGATCGTGCCCTTGTCGCTGTACTTCAAGGACGGGCGCGCCAAGGTCGAGATCGCACTGGCCAAGGGCAAGCAGCTGCACGACAAGCGTCAGACGCTGCGTGAGCGTCAGGACAACCTCGAGGCCCAGCGCGAGATGCAGATCCGCCTCAAGCGCGGCGGGTGACCCGTTCGCCCCTTCGCTCATGCCCCTTCCTCGCTCATGGCAAGGTAGGGGCATGAGCCGTTTCTCGGGGATGTTGACGACGTTGGCCGCCGCCTCGACGCTCGCCGGGGTGAGCGTCCTGCCGGGGGCGCAGGCGGCAGTGGCCGCCGGCAACGAGAACATGCGCATCAGCGCGTACGACATCGACTACGACCTCAAGCGTGACGGCGCCGTCGACGTCACGGAGAACATCACGGTCCGCTTCGACGACAACTCCCACCACGGGCTCGACCGGTTCATCATCACGGCGCAGGGCTACAACGACGAGAAGCACCGTGTGTACCCGCTGACGAACGTCAAGGTCACCTCCAGCACGGGTGCGCCCTCAGACGTCGAGAAGTCGGCCGACGGGGGGGCGACGCGACTGCGCATCGGCGACGCCGACCGTACTGTCAGCGGGGTGCAGAAGTACACGATCACCTACCGCCTCGGCGGCGTCGTCAACAAGCAGCCGAACGGCTCCACCGAGTTCTACATCAACGCCATCGGCCAGCAATGGGGCATTCCGATCGACAAGGCGAACGTCACCCTCAAGGGCCCCGCCGCCGTCAACGACGCGAAGTGCTTCTACGGCGCGAAGGGCTCCAAGCAGACGTGCCAGGCCACGAGCGGTGAGCAGGCCACCTTCTCGGCGCGCTCCGTGGGCAACGGCGAGGGCATGTCCATCGTGTCCGCCATGCCGACGAGCGCCTTCACGAACACCGCGCCGATTCTCGAGGACGGCTCTGCGGTGGAGGCCTACGGTTCGGGTGGTCCGTTCTCCCAGAGCACGCGCAAGAACCTCAACCTCGTCGGCGGCGCAGGCACCGTGGGCGTGGCGGGCCTTGCCGGCGCTTGGATGCTCGCGCGGCGGCGCAAGACCGGCGATCAGCGCTTCGGTGGGGTGACGCCCGGTGAACTGCCCGCCGACGGACAGCGCTACGACGTCGTGCGTGGCCCGGAGCCGGAGGTCGCCGTCCGTTTCGACCCGCCGCGGGACACGACGCCCGGGCTCATGGGCACCATCATCGACCGCAGCGCGGACAACCGTGACGTCGCCGGCACGATCGTGGATCTGTCCGTGCGTGGCTACCTCACGATGACCGATCTCGGCGACAAGGACTGGCTTCTCACCGCCCAGAACCCGCCCGGCGGTGATTCGCTCCTGCCGTACGAGGCCACGTTGCTCAACGCCGTCTTCGCCGGCGGCACGGAGGTGAAGCTCTCGGATCTGCGCAACGAGTTCTCGGGCCACCTCGCCGAGGCCAAGGAGGGGATGTACCGCGAGACGCTCGAACGCGGGTGGTTCGACGAGTCGCCGGCCACCTCCCGCGCGAAGGCGATGGGACTCGTCGTCGGTTTCTTCGCACTAGCACTCGTCTCGTTCTTCGTGGCCAGTGCGCTCAACCTCAACGGTTTCCTCTTCGGTGCGGGCTTCGCCGCTGCGGGCGTTTTCGCGCTGTTCCTCTCGCGCAGTGCGGGTGCGCGAACTCCCGTGGGTTCTGCCGTCTACGACCAGTCACGCGGGTTCGAGCTGTACCTCAAGACCGCCGAGGCGAAGCAGTTCAAGTTCGAGGAAGCCGAGCAGATCTTCAGCCGCTACATGCCGTACGCCGTCGTGCTCGGGCTCGCGGAGCGCTGGGCCAAGGTCTTCGGTGAAGTGGCCGAGGCCGCTGCAGCTCAGGGCTATCCGTTGGCGATGCCGTACTGGTACATCCCGTACGGCGGCTACGGGGGTTTCAGCGGCTTCGACGATCTCGGTTCGGGCCTCGACTCCTTCGGCGAGGCCGCCTCGGCGGCTCTCAGTTCGACGCCCGGCTCCAGCGGGGGCAGCGGCTTCTCCGGCGGCGGAGGCTTCTCCGGTGGTGGTGTGAGCGGCGGCGGTGGCGGCGGCTGGTGACGTAGCCGACCGACCCGCCCCAGGCATGACGAAGGGGTGACCATCGAATCCGATGGTCACCCCTTCGTCATGCACTGTTCGGTCGTCACTCCAGGACGAGGACGAGGTCACCGCCTTCGACCTGCGTCTCGTGCTTGAGCGCCACGCGCTTCACCGTTCCGGCGACGGGCGCCGTGATGGACGCCTCCATCTTCATGGCCTCGATCGTCGCGAGGGTGTCGCCCGCCTCCACCTCGTCGCCCTCGGAGACCGTGACCGACACCATGCCCGCGAACGGCGCCGGCACGTGGCCCGAGTTCTTCGGGTCGGCCTTCTCCACCGCGTCGACGTCGACCTTGACCGACTCGTCGCGCACCTGAACGGGACGGAGCTGACCGTTGACGGTGGCCAGCACCGTGCGCATGCCCCGTTCGTCAGGTTCGGAGACGGACACCACGGACAGCAGGATGCGCTTGCCGGGCTCGAGGTCGACCTCGTGCTCCTGGCCCGGCGCGAGGCCGTGGAGGAACTCCTTCGTCGAAAGCACCGACAGGTCGCTGTAGAGCTCGCGGGCGCGCTCGAAGTCGCTCGTCGGGCCGGGGAAGAGAAGACGGTTGAGCGTCGAGCGCGGATCGCGAGCAAGCTCCTGCTCGTCCTCCTCGGACAGCTCTTCGACGCTCGGGCGCACCGTGCGGCCCTCGAGCGCCTTGGTGCGGAACGGCTCCGGCCAGCCGCCGGGCGGGTCGCCCAACTCGCCGCCGAGGAAGCCGATGACCGAGTCGGGGATGTCGTAGTTGCGCGGGTTCTCCTCGAAGTCCTTGGGGTCCGCGTCGGCGCTCACGAGCGCGAGCGCGAGGTCACCGACGACCTTCGAACTCGGGGTGACCTTGACGACGTTGCCGAGGATGTCGTTCGCCGCGGCGTACATGTCCTCGATCGCCTCGAACCGGTCGCCCAGACCGAGCGCGATGGCCTGCTGACGCAGGTTGGACAGCTGACCGCCGGGGATCTCGTGCTTGTAGACGCGGCCTGTCGGAGCGGGCAGGCCGGACTCGAACGGCTTGTAGAGCGTGCGCACGGCCTCCCAGTACGGCTCCAGATCGCACACGTTCTGCAGATCGAGGCCGGTGGCACGCTCGGTGCCGTCCGTGGCCGCGACGAATGCGGACATCGAGGGCTGGCTCGTCGTGCCTGACATCGAGGCACTTGCGACATCGACGGCGTCGACGCCGGCGTCAACGGCCGCGAGCAGTGTGGCGAGCTGACCTCCTGGCGTGTCGTGCGTGTGCAGGTGCACCGGCAGGTCGAAGCGCTCACGCAGTGCCGTGACGAGCGTGCGAGCGGCAGGCGCGCGCAGCAGCCCGGCCATGTCCTTGATCGCGAGAACGTGCGCGCCCGCGGCGACGATGCGCTCGGCGAGCTCGAGGTAGTAATCGAGCGTGTAGAGCTTCTCGCTCGGTGAGGTGAGGTCACCCGTGTAGCACAGGGCGACCTCCGCGACCGACGTTCCGGTGGCGCGCACGGCCTCAATGGCGGGACGCATCTGCTCGACGTCGTTGAGTGCGTCGAAGATGCGGAAAATGTCGACGCCGGTGCGCGCGGCTTCCTGGACGAAGGCGTCCGTCACCTTCGTCGGGTAGGGCGTGTAGCCGACGGTGTTGCGTCCGCGAAGCAGCATCTGCAGCGGAACGTTCGGCATCGTCTCGCGCAGCTTGGCGAGGCGCTCCCACGGGTCCTCCGACAGGAAGCGCAGGGCGACGTCGTACGTGGCGCCGCCCCAGGCCTCCATGGAGAGCAGTTCCGGCGTCATGCGAGCGACGTAGGGGGCGACGTGGACGAGGTCGCGGGTGCGGATGCGTGTGGCCAGGAGTGACTGGTGCGCGTCACGCATCGTCGTCTCGGTGACGGCGACCGCCGTCTGCTCACGCAGTTGGCGGGCGAACTCATCGGGGCCGGCTGTGAGAAGGCGGTCGCGCGTGCCCGGGGGCACCGGGGTGGTGACGTCGAATCTCGGCAGCTTCTCGCGGGCCGTGACGGTGAGCGCCGAACGCTCGCCGTACGGCTTGTTCACCGTGGTCTCGGCGAGGTAGGTGAGCAGCTTCGTGCCGCGGTCGCCCGGCGTGCGCGCGTTGAGCAGGTCGGGGCGCTGTTCGATGAACGACGTCGTGACGTGTCCTGTGATGAAGGCGGGGTCGTCGAGCAGGGCCTGGAGGAAGGGGATGTTCGTACTCACGCCGCGGACGCGGAACTCGGCGAGGGCGCGACGGGCCCGACGCACCGCGGTTGCGAAGTCGCGACCGCGGCACGTGAGTTTGACGAGCATCGAGTCGAAGTGGGCGCTCACCTCGGCGCCCATGTGGATCGTGCCGCCGTCGAGTCGGACGCCGGAGCCACCCGCCGAACGGTAGGCGGTGATGGTGCCGGTGTCGGGGCGGAAGCCGTTGGCCGGGTCCTCGGTCGTGATGCGGCACTGGAGGGCGGCTCCACGCAGGTGAATGTCCTCCTGGCGCAGGCCCAGGTCGTCGAGGGTGTCGCCGGAGGCAATCCGCATCTGGGCGGCAACGAGGTCGACGTCCGTGACCTCCTCGGTGACCGTGTGCTCGACCTGGATGCGCGGGTTCATCTCGATGAAGACGTAACGTCCGCTCGGGTCGAGGAGGAACTCCACCGTGCCCGCGCACGAGTAGTCGATTTCCTTCGCGAACGCGACGGCGTCGGCGCACATGCGTTCGCGCAGTTCGGGGGAGAGGTTGGGCGCCGGTGCCATCTCGACGACCTTCTGGTGGCGTCGCTGCACCGAGCAGTCGCGCTCGAAGAGGTGGACGACATCGCCGGACTGATCGGCGAGCACCTGCACTTCGATGTGACGTGGGTCGACAACGGCTTCCTCGATGAAACACGTTGCGTCGCCGAAGGCGGACTCGGCCTCGCGCATCGCGGCCTCGAGGTTCTCGCGCAGTGCTTCGGGCTTCTCGACGCGGCGCATACCTCGTCCGCCGCCGCCGGCGACGGCCTTGACGAAGACCGGGTACCCGAGTTCGTCGGCTCCGCGCACGAGTTCGTCGATGTCGGACGACGGTGGCACGCTGCGCAGCGTCGGCAGGCCGGCGCGCTTGGCGGCCGCGATGGCGGTGGCCTTGTTGCCGGTCATGTGCAGCACGTCCGGGTGCGGGCCGATGAACGTGATGCCGGCGTCGGCGCACGCCTCGGCGAGCAGTGGGTTCTCGGAGAGGAATCCGTACCCCGGGTAGACAGCATCGGCGCCCGATTCGCGCGCGACGCGGACGATCTCGTCGACATCGAGGTAAGCGCGCACGGGGTGGCCGACCTCGCCGATCTGGTAGGCCTCGTCGGCCTTGAGGCGGTGCTCGCTGCCACGGTCCTCGTGCGGGAACACAGCGACGGTGCTCGCACCGAGTTCGGTGGCGGCGCGGAACGCACGGACGGCGATCTCGCCTCGGTTGGCCACCAGGACCTTGCGGAACATCAGTAGTCTCCGTTCACGGGGATGTCGGACGGATCAACCCTACCGGCCGGGCACATCGCGTCTGCCCTGAATCTGCGCGCAATACCGACCAATACTGAACACATGCGCACAGCGCCTCACGCCCATGCGAAGGGCGCTCGCGGTCTGCCGCAGAGGTGCACTCCCGCCGCGGGCGGAGCGCGGGTCCCCAATCGCGGACAACGACGCTGCGCTGCTGTTCACCCTCGAGCTGTGAACCCAGGCGTGTGCGTCATTTGCGAGCCGGAGCCGGCGCTGCGGAATGAAGTCGCGACGTCGCTCGTTGATGGCTACAGTGGTGTTTCGCGGTGCGAGACGCCGCACACAACTCCACAGTGCGAACAGCTACTCATGGGGATGATCGGTTTCGACATCGGTCGCCGTCCCAGGGGAAGCGGGCCGAGGATGCAGAGTTATCTCGTTAACGCCCTCTGCAAACCAATAGGTGCCGATTCCAAGCGCACCGACTTCGCCCTCGCCGCCTGAGCGAGCCCGAAGTCTGTCAGCCTGAGCTAGTTCTCGACTCAGTGTCTGGCATCAGCTAGAGAACTTGCTGCAGCGTCATGTCGAGGGGCGCTGCGGGACTCTTACTCGACTGGGCCTGTCACGGAATGTGTGCGTACCAGCCGTGGGGCCGAGAAAATCCTCATACGCACTGCGCCCGGAGAAGCCCTGGATCGCCGTCGATGGACGGGGGTTCAATTCCCCCCATCTCCACCACCCCATCAGCTGTTCCGCTGTGCCTACGCCGCAGTCCGGTTCGTCCGGACTGCGGCGTCTTTCATGTGCGCGTCGGCTTCTCTTCTGCTCTATGGCCGTTCACGTCCGTCCCTGCGTGCAACCTTCCTGACCGGAGGAAGTTTCCGCACCGCAAGGATGAGAGTTGGAGGATCTCGGCGTCGTCCGTCCGGTATTGATTTCGCGGATCACAGGCACGGCAGCCTTCGCACGTTCGGCTTCGGCAGCGCCAGGGGGCAGTGACCCCGGATGGCGCGGCGGTGTACGTCGTGACCCGTGCGTCCGGTGCCGCTCCTGGGCGACACCGGACGCACGGGTCGGATCCCGCGTCACCCATACTGGTCCGATGCGAGCGCCCACGAGAGTCGTCCGCGCAACGGCAAGGGTGCTGTTGCCCGCAGCCGTCGCTCTTCAGAGTCTGTTGCTCTATCTGCCGGCTTCGGGTGAGGGATCGTTGCCCGTCGGCGTGGACAAGGTGGCACATGCGGGGATGTTCGGGGGAGTGGCGATCCTCGCCCTTGTCGCAGGCCTGCCGTGGCTCCCGGTGCTCCTCGCCGCCTACGCCCCGATCAGCGAACTGCTCCAGGGGCTTCCCGTGGTCGATCGCGACCCGGATTGGCGCGACATCGTGGCGGACATCACGGGAATCGTGGCCGCTGTGGGCCTCTTCGCGGTCTGGCGCGGCCGCGGCGTCCGGTAGACTTACTCCACCATTGATCTTGCGTTCAGTTGGTTTGCTTTCGGTTTGAGCGCGTTGCACAGCTACTCCCTGTGACGGCGCGTGGTGGTGAGAGTAGGCCCGTTTTACGAGCGTCGCACTTCGGGTGACGACGTGTGTGTGAGCGCCGAGATCCCACGAAACAGCGCCGACCCACCTGGCACGCAACAGATCGCGACACCCCCATTCTTAGACGGGGTGCGCCCGCGTGTTCATCTTCGGTGCTTTGCAACCGAGAGTGAGTGAACTCATGGCTCCCAAGCCCAACAATTCAGGTAACAAGAAGCCCCGCTGGTCGCACGCCGACAAGCAGGGAGCGCGCCGCACGAGCGCGCGCAACGAGTCCAACGGCCGCCGTGAGGGCGGCTTCAACCGCGACGATCGTGGCGGCCGTGACTTCGGTGGCCGCCGTGACGGTGGTTTCCAGGGTCGCGACGAGCGTCGTGGTGGTTTCAACCGTGATGACCGTGGTAGTCGTGACTTCGGTGGCCGTCGTGACGGTGGTTTCCAGCGCCGCGACGAGCGTGACGAGCGACGCGGTGGTTTCAACCGTGACGAGCGGGGCGGTCGCGATGGTGGCTTCGCGCGTCGTGATGACCGTGGTGGTCGTTCCGGTGGTTTCAACCGTGATGACCGTGGTGGTCGTGACTTCGGTGGCCGTCGTGACGGTGGTTTCCAGCGCCGCGACGAGCGTGACGAGCGACGCGGTGGTTTCAACCGTGACGACCGTGGTGGTCGTGACTTCGGTGGTCGCCGAGAGGGCGGTTTCCAGGGTCGCGACGAGCGTCGTGGTGGTTTCAACCGTGACGACCGTGGCGGTCGCGATGGCGGTTTCGCGCGTCGTGACGACCGTGGTGGTCGTTCCGGTGGTTTCAACCGTGACGACCGTGGTGGTCGTGACTTCGGTGGCCGTCGTGACGGCGGTTTCGAGGGCCGTGACGAGCGTCGTGGTGGTTTCAACCGTGACGAGCGGGGCGGTCGCGATGGCGGCTTCGCTCGCCGTGAAGACCGTGGCTTCAACCGTGATGACCGTGGTGGCCGTGACTTCGGTGGCCGCCGTGACGGTGGCTTCGCCCGCCGCGATGACCGCGGCGACCGCGGTTTCAACCGCCAGGGAGAGCGCCACGGGCGCCCCGACCGTCCCTTCCGCCACGAGACCCTTCGCGACGACGCCGTGAGCGAGAACGTGACGACCGGCGACGAGCTCGCGACGGCCAACATCGACGAGCAGGCTGCGTCGGCGCAGTTCGAGACCCCGGTGCGCGATGCCGGTGTCGTCGACTCCGAGGTGCCCGGCACCGAAGGCGAGCAGAACCACGCTGAGGCCGTCGACAACATCGACGCCACGGATGAGATGAACCCCGTCGGCGGCGAGCCCACCGACGAGGCGCCGATCGTCGTGCCGGGCGAGGACGCCGAGCCGACCGCTGAGGCAGACATCGACGCCGCTGCAGCCGACGCGGAGCCCGTCGACGAACGCACCTTCGCCGACCTCGGTCTGCCCAACGCTCTGGTGGAGCGCATGGCGCGCGCCGGCATCACGAAGCCGTTCCCGATCCAGGCCGCCACGATTCCGGACGCCCTCGCCGGCAAGGACGTGCTCGGCCGCGGCCGTACCGGTTCGGGCAAGACGCTCGGCTTCGGTCTGCCGATGCTGACGCGCCTCGCCGAGGGCGGCCCGGCCCGCGCCCACATGCCGCGCGCCGTTGTTCTCGTGCCGACGCGTGAACTCGCCATGCAGGTGAGCGACGCGCTGCAGCCGCTCGTTCACGTCGTGGGCCTCAAGCACAAGCTCGTTGCCGGCGGTATGCCGTACGAGCCGCAGCTGTCGGCCCTCGAGCGCGGTGTCGACGTTCTCATCGCCACCCCGGGTCGTCTCTCCGACCTCATCGAGCGCGGTGCGGCCGACCTCTCCCGCGTCGAGATCGCAGTGCTCGACGAGGCCGACCACATGGCCGAAATGGGCTTCCTCGAGGCCATCACCGAGATCCTCGACCTCGTGCCCGAAGGCGGTCAGCGTCTGCTGTTCTCCGCGACGCTCGACCGCGGCATCGACAAGATCGTCGACAAGTACCTCGTCGACCCGGTGACGCACTCGACCGACGACGGCACCGCCACCGTCACGACGATGGCGCACCATGCGCTCATCATCGAGCCGCGCGACAAGAAGGTCGTCACGGCCGAGGTGGCCAACCGCGAGGGACGCACCGTCGTCTTCGTCCGCACCAAGATGGGCGCCGACCGCGTCGCCGACGAACTGCGTGAGCAGGGCGTCATGGCGGCTGCGCTGCACGGTGGCCTCAACCAGGGCCAGCGCAACCGCGTACTGTCCGCCTTCAAGGACGGCCGCGTGCCGGTGCTCGTCGCCACGGACGTCGCAGCTCGCGGCATCCACGTCGACGAGGTGGGCGTCGTCCTCCAGGTCGACCCGCCGGCCGACCACAAGGACTACCTGCACCGTGCCGGTCGCACGGCGCGTGCGGGCGAGAAGGGCACCGTCGTGACCCTCGCCTTGCCGCACCAGCGTCGCTCGATGCAGCGTCTGCTCGACGAGGCCGGTGTCGACACCAGCCTCGTGAAGGCCCGCCCGGGTGACGACGTCATCGTCGCCGCCGGTGGTTCGACGCCCGAGGGTCGCTCGATCTCCGAGGACGACCTGCGTCGCGTGCTCTCGCCGCGCAACGACCGCGGTGGACGCGGTGGCCGTGGTGGCTACGACCGCGGTCGCCGCGGCGGATACGACCGCGGTGGCCGGGGCGGTTACGACCGCGGTGGTCGCGGCGGATATGACCGTGGTGGTCGTGGACGCTTCGGTGACCGTGACGGTCGTGGTGGCCGCGGTGGCTACCGAGGCGAGCGCGACGACCGTCGTGGCAGCTACCGTGACGACATCGATGGTGGCTTCGAGCGCCAGAACCGTCGTCAGAACTTCGGCGGCGACCGTGGTGGTTTCCGCGGAGGCCGCGACTGATCGCAGTCGTCAGTGCTGTTGCTCGACCCCGTCCGCTTCGTGCGGGCGGGGTCGAGCCCGTTCTCCGAGATGCGGGGCGGCTCGCCCCCGCCCACGTGCGTGGCCCACAATGGCCGCGTGAGTTCATTGACGGGGCGTCTGCTCGTCGCCGTGCCGCGTCCGCACGATGGTGACGAGGGCGACCTGTTCACGCGCAGCGTCGTCTTCGTCCTGCACCACGACGATGAGGGCGCGCAGGGACTCGTCCTCGACTTCCCGTTGGAAGCCGGCGTGGATTCGGTGCTTCCCGGATGGCAGGACGTCGTGTCTGCACCGGACCGTCTCTTCCAAGGCGGTCCTGTCGGTCTCGACCGGGCCATCGCCCTGGCCAATGTCCCGGGCCGCGACGAGGTGCTCGGCACGACCCGTCTGTTCGGTTCGCTCTCGCTCGTCGACCTCGACGCTCCACCGGCCCTCGTGGCAGCTCAGCTAGCTGGCATGCGCGTCTTCGCCGGTTCGGCCGGCTGGGAGGCGGGCCAGCTCGACGCCGAACTCGCCGATGAATGGTGGTTCGTGGCGGACTACGAGATCGGCGACCTCTTCGACGACGATCCGGACACGCTGTGGCAGCGGATCGTGAGGCGCCAGCCGTTCCCGCTCAACCTCATGGCCACGTTCCCGGACGATCCATCGCTCAACTGAGTTGGAGCCCCCGGGAGCCGGGACGCACTTCGCCGTGGTGCCTGTGTGCCAGGTCTACACTGGCGGCCATGAGCGCCCCAGTCACGAACTCCTCGATCGACGACCCGAACGCGCCGCAGAGCGACCCCGGAAACCCGGGCGGACTCGGCGGACCGGGCACGTCGACGGCCGTGCTCGAACGCGAAGAGACGCAGCACCAGCTCTCCGAGCCCGGCGACCACGAACGCTTCGCGCACTACGTGCGCAAGGAGAAGATCATGGAGTCGGCGCTTTCGGGTGAGCCGGTTGTCGCCTTGTGCGGCAAGGTCTGGGTGCCGGGGCGCGACCCCGAGAAGTTCCCGGTCTGCCCGACCTGTAAGGAGATCTACCAGGGACTTCGAGCACCGCAGGACGGCGGCGAGTAGACAACGCTTCCACCAGCGGACACCCACGCGGTGGCCGCTGGTGTTTTCTCTTCGACACTGACCTGACGAGTGAGCGCCGTCCGAGGCGTGGGCAGAGTCTCGAACATGCGACCAACTGCGCGCGAGTGCGGTGGCGGCGTGGCACCATCCGCGTATGAGTTCCGTCACCCGAGCCGATCTCGGTCGACGTCGCGCCGCGGTCGCGGCTGCCTTCGCCGGTCAGGGGTTCGTCTTCATCCTGCTCACGACGAAGCTGCCGCGGCTTCAGGAGCGGTTCGACCTCAGCCCGGGGGACTTCTCGCTCCTCATGTTGGCGCTCGTCCTCTGCGCAGGCGTGGGTTCCCTCCTCGGTGAGCGCATTGCACCGCGACGGGGAAGTGCTCTGGCGCTGCGTCTGGGCTTCGCGCTCGTCGTGCTCAGTGTCCCCGCGATGGCGGCGGCGCCATCCGTGGCGCTCCTGGCTGTCGGGATGAGTGCCTACGGCATCGCCCTCGGCCTCGCCGACGCGGGCACCAACATGCAGGGTGTCGGTCTCGAGCACTCCTACGGGCGCACGATCATGCCCACGTTCCACGCCGCGTGGACGTGCGGTGGCGTGGCAGCCACGGTGCTCGCGCTCCTCACGAAGAACTGGAGTTTCGAGGCCGTCGCGGTTGCCGGAGTTCTCGTGCCGCTCGCTCTGGTCGCTGCGCCGTACGTGCGCGGTGCCGGCCCCGTGACCCCGATCGGTGACGACGGCTCCAAGGTGCCGTGGCGTCGCATCCTGCCCGTCGGGATCGCGATGGTGCTCTTCTACATGGTCGACACCGCCGCCACGACCTGGGGCCCGAGCTACCTCCACCACGTCTTCGGTTCGGGCGCGGCGCTCGTGGCCGTGGCGACGTTGCCGTACCTCGTCGCGTCTCTCGTGGGGCGCGCCTCCGGTGACCGCCTCGCAGAACACTTCGGCGCCGCCAATCTCGTGCGCTCCGCGGCCTTCGTCGGTGCCGCCGGGTTGGGCGTGGTGGTCTTCGCGCCCCACCCGCTCATCGCCGTGCTCGGCTTCACCGTGGCCGGCCTGGGCCTCTCGACGGTGGCACCTCTCGCCTTCTCCGCAGCGGCCAAGATCGCGCGTGAGCAGACCTTGTCCGAGCCCGAGGCCGTGCGCGCCAAGGTGGACGCGATCATCGCCCGGTTCAACCAGTTCAACTACCTCGGTGGCATCCTCGGCGCCGTGATGACCGGTGCCGTCGGCAACGACTCGCTGCGCTACGGATTCGCCATCCCCATGGTGCTCGTCCTCTTCCTGGCACCGCTGGCTCGGTCCTTTCGCTGAGGGCTCGTTCGGGCTCGGCGGCGTGGTCGGAGCCACCCTCGGAGGCGTCCGGGCTGTCGGTGGTCGCCGGTAGACTTGGCGGCCTATGAGTACTTCGGCTGCAGAGCATCTGTCACCCGCCTTTCCGGAGCGGGCAGCCTGGGGTACGGCCGGGAAACTGCGTGCCTGGCAGGCCGGCGCGCTCCAGCGCTACCTCGAGACCAACCCGCGCGATTTCCTCGCCGTCGCAACGCCGGGCGCCGGTAAGACCACCTTCGCTCTGCGCCTCGCCACGGAGCTGCTCGGGCGTGGCATCGTCGACAGCGTCACCATCGTCGCGCCCACCGAGCACCTCAAGACGCAGTGGGCGGACGCCGCTGCCCGCGTCGGCATTCAGATCGACCCCAAGTTCACCAACCGCCAGGTCGACGAGGCCTCCGACTACCACGGTGTCGCGCTCACCTACCAGGGCGTGGCGAGCAACCCCGAGGTGCACCGCATCCGCACGCTGCGCACGCGCACGCTCGTCATCCTCGACGAGGTGCACCACGGCGGTGACAACAAGAGCTGGGGCGATGCTCTGCGTGTCGCCTTCGACGGCGCCACTCGACGCGTCTGCCTCACCGGAACACCGTTCCGCAGCGACACCAGCCCCATTCCCTTCGTGCGCTACGAACACGACGCTGCAGGTATTCGGCGCAGTGCGAGCGACTACGCCTACGGCTACGCGGAGGCACTCGCGGACGGCGTGGTGCGGCCGGTGCTCTTCCTCGCCTATGGCGGCAACATGCGGTGGCGAACGCGAGCGGGCGACGAGATCGCCGCGCGTCTCGGCACCCCCATGACGAAGGACGCCGTCGCCGGTGCGTGGCGCACGGCCCTTGACCCCAACGGCGCCTGGATCCCGTCGGTTCTCCAGGCTGCAGACAAACGCCTGTCAGAGGTGCGCCGCCATGTACCCGATGCTGGTGGGCTGGTCATCGCCTCCAACCAGACCGCGGCACGGGCGTACGCGCGAACCCTCGAGGCGATCACGGGCTCCAAGCCCACCGTCGTCCTGTCCGACGATCTCGGGGCCAGCTCCCGCATCGAGGACTTCGCGAAGAGCGACGACCGGTGGATGGTCGCGGTGCGCATGGTCTCCGAGGGTGTCGACGTTCCGCGTCTGTGCGTGGGGGTCTACGCCACCTCCACCTCGACGCCGCTGTTCTTTGCGCAGGCCGTCGGCCGCTTCGTGCGCGCTCGTAAGCGGGGCGAGACGGCGTCGGTCTTCCTGCCCACCGTGCCGATCATCCTCGAACACGCAGCACGTCTCGAGGAACAGCGCGATCACGCTCTCGACCGGCCGAGCAGGCCGGGGGAGAGCCCCGAGGACGCCATGTGGTCCGAGGAGGAGGGCCTGCTCGCCGCGGCCAACCGCGAGGAGAAGGCCTCCGGCGACCTGCTCGACGACGGCTCGTTCGAAGCCCTCGAATCCGAAGCGGAGTTCGATCACGTCCTCTTCGACGCCGAGCAGTTCGGCATGGGCTTCGAGGTCAGCACCGAGGACGAACAGGAGTACCTCGGTCTGCCGGGGCTTCTCGAGCCCGATCAGGTCTCCAAACTGCTGCGACAGCGTCAGGACAAGCTCGTGAAGTCCGGCCGCAAGCGCCGGGACGACGACGAGCCGGTGGCCGCCCACCGAGCCCTCGCCAACCAGCGCAAGGAGCTCAACGGGCTCGTCGCGCAGTACGCGCGCAAGAGCGGTCAGCCCCACGCCGTCATCCACAACGACCTGCGTCAGCAGTGCGGCGGGCCGACGCTCGACCGCGCCTCGTCGGAGCAGGTGAGCGCTCGGATCGAGCTCATCCGACGGTGGTTCGTCGGACGTCGCTAGACGGTGCGTCCGGCGCAGGCTCCTGCGACACCTAGGCTAGGGGCATGAACGAGCGCCCCTCCGGCTGGTACGACGACCCCGACGACGACACCCAGCTTCGCTACTGGGACGGCATTCTGTGGAGCGACCGCACCATGCCGAAGCTGCGCCCCGGTCTCGACCACGTCGGTGAGGCCCGGCCCGTTCAGCACGTCGAGGAGCCGCCACGCCGTGACGGTGAACCGCGCACCTACCCCGCGCACTGGGGCCCCGAGCAGTCGGGGCGCCGCGACGAGTTCCACGGCCCGCAGTTCCAGGGCTCCCAGCCGGGCACGGCGCCGTTCGGTAACACCGTCGGACAGCCCTCGGGGCTCATCCGCCGCATCCTCGCGACCTTCCTCGACAGGCTGATCGTCTCGCTGCCGGTGTCGCTCGTCGTCCTGCCGTTTCTCGGCGACTGGATGACGCAGATGCAGGAGTACGTCGACAGGTTCATGTCCGCGGCGTCCGCGGGCGATCAGATGCCGACCATCCCGGCCGACCTCATGACGCCGCCGCTCGCGCTCGCGGGTGCGCTCGTCGCGGCACTGTTCGTGTACGAGGTGCTCATGACGCACTTCGCCGGTGGCGCCACCGTCGGAAAGCGCGCGCTCGGCATCACCGTGGTCCCCGCGGGGACGGCCCAGGGGGCCAAGGAGCGTCTGCCGCTCGGACGGGCGGCTTTGCGCGCGCTCATGAAGTGGGGCCCGGACGCCCTCGCTCTCGTTGCGATCTTCTCCGGCGTCGCTGGATTCCTCCAGGCGCTCATCATCCTCTGGGCTCTGAGCAACGCCAAGCGTCAGGGGCTTCACGACCTCGCGGTCAAGAGCGAGGTTCGTCGCACTCGCTGACGACGTACACACCTCATTGACGAAGGGCGGCTCCCCACCGGGAAGCCGCCCTTCGTCAATGTTCCGACGGTCAGCCGTTGACCACGGGTGTGCCGACCAGTTCGACGCCGGCCGTGCGCAACTCCTCGAGCGCGGCGTGGGTGGTCTCCTGCGCGACGCCCGCCGTCATCCCGAGCAGGACGCGGGTGCGAAAACCTTCGCGCGCGGCGTCGAGCGCGGTTGCGCGCACGCAGTGATCCGTGGCGATGCCGACGATGTCGACCTCACCCACGCCTTCGCCCCGCAACCACGTGGCCAGGCCCTGGCCCTTGCCGTCGAGGTCGTCGTGGCCCTCGAAACCGGAGTAGGCAGCCTCGAACTGGCCCTTGCGGAAGCGAGCGTCGAAGCGATCCTCGACCGGTTCGAGCGCGGGGTGCAGTTCGGCGCCGGGCGTGCCGACCTCGCAGTGCACGGGCCAGGTGTCGCGGTAGTCGGGTGTCTCGCTCCAGTGAGAGCCCGGGTCGACGTGCCAGTCCTGCGTGGCGACGAGCGTGTCGTAGGACGAGAGCGCCACGTAATCCGCGATCGCCTCCGCCACACTGGCGCCGCCGGCCACGGCCAGAGAGCCGCCTTCGCAGAAGTCGTTCTGCACGTCGACGACGACGAGGGCGCGGCCGGTGTCGCTCATACGCCTCGCCCCTCGTAACGCGTCGGGATGACGGCTTCGCCACGCGACATCTGGTGCGCCGTGGCGGGCAGTTCCGCGCGGGAGCGCTCGTGGGTCTCGCGGGCCGTCTTCGCGTCGGTGGCAACGATGACCTCGCCGCCCTGGACGAGCTGCACGAGCATCTCGCGGTCGTCGCCGTCGTCCTGAGGCTTCTGGCCGATACCGATGACCTCGGCCTCGGCCACCCCTTCGGTGTTGCGGCGACGAAGTGCCCACTTGCGCCCGCCGACGGAGATCTTGTCCTTGCTCTTCTTCGCGACGTCGATCATCTCGCCGTTGTCGTCCGAGTGCTGGACCAGTTTGTAGACCATGCCGGCCGTCGGGGCGCCGGAGCCGGTGACCAGCGAGGTGCCCACGCCGTAAGCGTCGACCGGGCCGGCCGCCAGGGCGGCGATCGCGTACTCGTCGAGGTCGCTCGTCACGACGATCTTCGTGTTCTTCGCGCCGAATGAGTCGAGCTGGGCCCGCACCTCGCGCGCCTGGACGAGCAGATCGCCGGAGTCGAGTCGGACGCCTCCGAGTTCGGGACCGGCAACCTCGACCGCGATGTTCACGGCGTTCGTCACGTCGTAGGTGTCGACGAGCAGCGTCGTGTTCTTGCCGAGCGATTCGACCTGCGTGGTGAAGGCCTCCCTCTCGTCGTCGTGCAGCAACGTGAAGGCGTGAGCCGACGTGCCGGCGGTCGGTACGTCGAAGCGCCGCCCGGCCTCGAGGTTGGACGAGGTGGCGAAGCCCGCGACGTAGGCCGCACGCGCGGCGGCCACGGCGGCCTCCTCGTGGGTGCGCCGCGAGCCCATCTCGATGCAGGGGCGGCCCGCTGCGGCCGACGTCATGCGGGAGGCTGCTGCGGCAACGGCTGAGTCGTGGTTGAGGATCGACAGGGCGAGGGTCTCGAGCAGGACGCCCTCGGCGAACGTCGACTCCACGACGAGAAGGGGCGAACCGGGGAAGTAGCACTCGCCTTCGAGGTAGCCGTAGATGTCACCGGAGAAGCGGTAGTGGGCGAGCCATTCGAGCGTGCTCTCGTCGACGACGTCCCGCTCGCGCAGGTCGTCGATCTCCGCGTCGCTGAATCGGAAGTTCTTGAGGGCTTCGAGGAAGCGCCCTGTTCCGGCCACGACACCGTACCGGCGGCCGTCGGGCAGCCTGCGAGCGAAGACCTCGAAGACGCTGCGGCGCTCGGCCGCGCCGGAACGCAGCGCCGCCTGGAGCATCGTGAGCTCGTAGTGGTCGGTCAACAGGGCAGTCGAGGGCGAGATGTTGGAAGTCACGTGAAGAACTCTAGAGTGGAGGGCGTGTCGATCGCGCCCCCTGACATCGATTTCGACGAGCTGACCGAGCAGCTGACCCGTAGTGCGCCGCACGAGAGCGGCGAACGCGCCTGGGTCACGCTCGTGTGGAACGACCCCGTCAACCTCATGAGTTACGTCAGCTTCGTCTTCCAGGATTACTTCGGTTACTCCGAGGCCGAGGCCGAGCGGCTCATGATGCAGGTGCACACCGAGGGCCGCGCTGTGGTGAGCAAGGGCTCACGCGAGCGCATGGAGGCCGACACGATCGCCATGCACGGCTACAGCCTGTGGGCGACCTACCAGCAGGAGGGCTGATGGCTCAGGCGTTCACCCGCGACCCGGACGACGACGCGCGCATCATCGGGTTCCTCGAGGACGTCGAGCGTTCGCTCGTCATCGAGCTCATGTACCAGACGAGCGTGCTCCTGTCGGACGGCAGCGACGATGCGGGGGAGTCAGACGACACGGGCGCGCCGAGTGACGGTGACACCCACGACGACCTGTTCGCAGCCCTCAGCCGTTCGATGGCCGAGCGGGAGGCGCCGCAGGACCCGGCCCTGCGTCGACTGCTGCCCGACGGCGTCAAGAACGACGACGCCGCGGCATCGGAGTTTCGCCGCCTCACCGAATCGACGCTGCGCGACGGGAAGCTGCGCAATCTCGACATCGCCATGCGCGCCCTCGAGGAGGGCTTCGTCGACGAGCAACAGGCCGCGGCGATCGCGGACGACGTCTACGAGCGCGCGAACGACCCGGCCGCCCGGGATGAGCGGGACGATGCCGGGGAACGAGAGGGGAACGACGACAACCTGCAGGACGGGTTGAGCGACGGTTCCCGTGAGGTCGTCCTCGACGAAGCGTCGGCGCGCGCCATGATGATGGCTCTGACCGACGTCCGGCTGGTACTCGCCGAACGCCTCGGCCTGCGTACCGATGAGGACGCCGAGGCGCTGTCGCGCCAGGTGGAGCGTGAGGACGCACCGAACTCGCCCGAGGATCTCCTCGCCGCGTACTACGACTTCCTCACGTGGATGTCGGAATCGCTGACCCTGGCGGTCATGCGCAAGGCCTGACTCCGGGGCGACCACTACGATGGGAGCATCATGAGCGACAAGACTGCTGCAACCATCGAGCCCGCGACGCCCGACGAGGTCCGCCTCCGCGTCGCCCCGTCCCCGACCGGCGATCCGCACGTCGGCACCGCCTACATGGCGATGTTCGACCTGGCGTTCGCGCGCCAGCAGGGCGGCAAGTTCGTCCTGCGCATCGAGGACACCGACCGCGCCCGTTTCCAGGCCGACTCCGAGCAGCAGATCTTCGACACGCTCGAATGGCTCGGCCTGACGTGGGACGAGGGCCCGGACAAGGGCGGCCCGTATGCGCCCTACCGTCAGAGTGAGCGCCTCGACACGTACAAGCCGTACGTCCAGAAGCTGCTCGACGAGGGCAAGGCGTACTACTGCTACTGCACGAGCGAGCGCCTGGCGGAGATGCGCGAGTTCCAGCAGAAGCAGAAGCTGCCCACCGGATACGACCGCATGTGCTACGGCAAGACGCGCGAAGAGCGTTCCAAGGAGACGGGATTCAGCGACAACCCCGTCGTGCGCATGTTCGTGCCGGACGACGCCCCGCTCACCTTCACCGACCTCATCCGTGGTGAGGTCAAGGCTCCCCGCCCGGACGACCAGGTCATCCTCAAGGCAGACGGCTTCCCGACCTACCACCTCGCCGTCGTCGTCGACGACCACGAGATGGCCATCACCCACGTCGTGCGCGGCGAGGAGTGGATCAGTTCCACGCCGAAGCACATCCTGCTCTACCACGGCCTCGGCCTGGAGCCGCCGAAGTTCGCGCACATGCCGCTGCTGCGCGACGAGAAGAAGGCGAAGATCTCCAAGCGCAAGAGCCCCTGGGCACGCCTGACGTGGTTCAAGGAGCAGGGCTACCTCCCCGAAGCTCTGCTCAACTTCCTCGCCCTGCTTGGCTACCCACCCGTCATCGAGACGGGCGGTTCGGAGCGCGAGGTCTTCACGTTCGAGGAGTTCAGCAAGAACTTCGAGTGGAGCAAGGTCAACACCGTCGGGCCGATCTTCAACCTCGACAAGCTCAACTGGCTCAACGGCCACTACATCCGCGAGTTGCCGACGCGCGAGTTCGCCACGCGTCTGTTGCCGTTCCTCGTCAAGGACGGCGTGCTGTCGGAGCAGCCGTCGCTGCCGGAGCTCGGGCGTCTCAACCTCGTCGCCGAGCAGATCCAGACACGCATCAACCTGCTGTCGGAGGCCACGGCCCTCGTGGCGCCGTTCTTCTGCAAGGACGACGAGCTTCCCATCGCGGACGACGCCCGCGCGCAGCTCAAGGAGACGGCTCCGCAGGTCATCGACGCCGCCATCGAGGCGCTCGAGCCGATCTCCGGCTCGCTCGGCAAGCCCGACGGAAGCGACGTCGAGTGGACGCACGAGCGCATCGAGGCGGCGCTGCGTGAAGCGATCGTCGAGGGGCTCGGTATCAAGCCGAAGTTCGCGTTCGGTCCGCTGCGCACGGCGGTCTCCGGTCAGCGCATCTCGCCGCCGCTGTTCGAGTCCATGGAGATCCTGGGCAAGCACTCGACGATGGAGCGCCTCAAGGCTCTGCGCGCCACGCTCTGACGTTGCCGTAGCCCGCTCCGGCCCCGCCCCTCGATGGGTCGGGCCGGAGCGGGGGAGCGGCACCGGGCGCCGATTTGGCGCCTGGGCCAACGTTCGGTAAAGTTTTCACTCGGTTCGGGGAACGAAGGCCGAGGCCCACAAGGCCGGGGCGCGCGTTCGCTGAAACCCCCTTGGGGTATGGTGTAATTGGCAACACGGATGATTCTGGTTCATTTGTTCTAGGTTCGAGTCCTGGTACCCCAGCGCAAATCACTGGCGCAGAATGGCGATCTCGATCGCGCGCTCGTCGAGTGATTTCGGGAAATCGACAACTTCGGTTAGAGTTTTCCTCGCTGCTGAAAGCCGCAAGGCATCAGGCAGGCCATGGCCCCGTTGTGTAGTGGCCTAGCACGCCGCCCTCTCAAGGCGGTAGCGCGGGTTCGAATCCCGTCGGGGCTACATTGAGACAAAGAATCCTCGTCACGCAAGTGACGGGGATTCTTTGTCTGTAGGTGCAATTCTTTCTTCGCGCGAACAAAGGGCGCCTTTCTCATGATTTGTCGTGAGAAAGGTGCCCTTTGTCGTGCCCTATTGCAGGCTTGGGTTCAGGAGCGCGGAGCAGGTGGCGTGACTTGGCTCGTCTGCTGAGTGGCGGCGCGAGCCAAGACCTCCGTGAGCTTGTTGGCGCCGGCGACGACCGTGGCGGCGTGCAGGCGGCCGGGCTGGCGGGAGACGCGCTCCACGGGGCCGGAGATCGACACGGCCGCGATGACGTGGCCGCTGGGGGAGCGAACGGGCGCGGAGACCGACGCGACGCCCTGCTCACGCTCGCTCACCGACTGGGCCCAGCCGCGACGGCGGACGCCGGAGAGCATCGTGGCGGTGAACTTCGAGCCCTGGAGGCCGCGGTGCAGGCGGTCGGGCTCCTCCCACGCGAGAAGCACCTGGGCTGCCGAACCGGCCTGCATGGACAGGGTCGCGCCGACGGGAATCGAGTCGCGCAAACCCATGGGGCGGTCCGCGGCGGCGACGCAGATGCGCTGGTCGCCCTGACGGCGGAAGAGCTGCGCACTCTCGTTCGTGTGGTCACGCAGAGCCCCGAGAACCGGGCCGGCGGCGGCGAGGAGGCGATCCTCACCCGCCGCGGAAGCGAGTTCGACGAGGCGCGGGCCGAGCACGAAGCGACCCTGCATGTCGCGTGCGACGAGGCGGTGGTGTTCGAGAGCCACGGCCAGGCGGTGAGCGGTGGGGCGGGCCAGGCCGGTGGCCGCCACGAGCTGAGCCAGGGTGGACGGACCGGCTTCGAGCGCCGAAAGCACGATCGCAGCCTTGTCGAGAACGCCGACTCCACTAGAGTTGTCCATGTTCTGATATTGCAGTCTCATGACGCGAGACGCAAGTTCAAAGGCCTGCAGAAAGCGTAACGCTTGAGCAACGGCATTTGTCTCGCGGGTCGGACGGCCCGGTGATTCGAAGGAGGACGCGTGGGGAAAACGCTGGCCGAGAAGGTGTGGCAGCAGCACGTCGTGCGCAGCGCCGAAGGCGAACCCGATCTGCTTTTCATCGATCTTCACCTGCTTCACGAGGTGACGAGTCCGCAGGCGTTCGACGGCCTTCGTCTCGCGGGACGCGCCGTGCGGCGCACCGATCTGACGCTCGCGACGGAGGACCACAACGTCCCCACGACGCCGGGCCCCATCTCCGACCCGGTGAGTCGCACGCAGGTCGAAACGCTGCGCAAGAACTGTGAGGAGTTCGGCGTCCGCCTGTTCCCGATGGGTGACGCCCAGCAGGGCATCGTGCACATCATCGGCCCGCAGCTCGGCCTGACGCAGCCCGGCGCGACGATCGTGTGCGGCGACAGCCACACCTCCACTCACGGCGCGTTCGGCGCCCTGGCCTTCGGCATCGGCACGAGCGAGGTCGAGCACGTGCTCGCCACGCAGACGCTTCCGCTCAAGCCGTTCCGCACGATGGCGATCAACGTCGACGGTGCGCTGCCCGAGGGTGTGAGCGCGAAGGACATCATCCTCGCCGTCATCGCCGAGATCGGCACGGGGGGAGGCCAGGGTTATGTGCTCGAGTACCGCGGCGAGGCCATCGAGGGCCTGTCGATGGAAGCGCGGATGACGATCTGCAACATGTCAATCGAGGCCGGCGCCCGCGCAGGCATGATCGCTCCCGACGAGACGACGTTCGCCTACCTCGAGGGCCGCGAGTACGCGCCGGCCGCTGAGGAGTGGGACGCCGCCGTCGAGGAGTGGAAGAAGCTTCGCACCGATGACGACGCGCAGTTCGACGCCGAGGTGACGATCGACGCGGCCTCGCTGTCGCCGTACGTCACGTGGGGCACCAACCCCGGTCAGGGCCTCCCGCTCTCGGCTAACGTTCCCGACCCGGAGTCGTTCGGTGACGACTCGGCGAAGGCCGCCGCCTCCAGCGCCCTCGAGTACATGGGCCTGACGCCGGGGCAGCCGCTCAAGGAGATCAGCGTCGACACGGTGTTCCTCGGGTCGTGCACGAACGGCCGCATCGAGGATCTGCGCGCCGCCGCGGAGGTCATCAAGGGCCGCAAGGTGGCGGACTCCGTGACGATGCTCGTGGTGCCCGGCTCCGCGCGAGTGCGCCTCGACGCCGAGGCCGAGGGGCTCGACAAGGTCTTCACCGAGGCCGGTGCCGAGTGGCGTCTGGCCGGTTGCTCGATGTGTCTGGGGATGAACCCCGACCAACTGCAGCCGGGGGAGCGCAGCGCGTCGACCTCGAACCGCAACTTCGAAGGGCGTCAGGGCAAGGGCGGTCGTACGCACCTGGTCAGCCCCCAGGTCGCCGCCGCCACCGCCGTCGCGGGCACCCTCGCCGAGCCCGGCGATCTGTGAGCACCGAGGAGGAAACTGCCATGGAGCGATTCATCCACCACACGGGCGTCGGCGCCCCGCTGCGCCGGAGCAACGTCGACACCGACCAGATCATCCCCGCCGTGTACCTGAAGCGCGTGACGCGCACGGGCTTCGAGGACGGCCTGTTCTCGTCCTGGCGCAAGGACGAGTCGTTCGTCCTCAACCAGGACGCTTTCCGCGACGCGTCCGTTCTCGTGGCGGGCCCCGACTTCGGTACGGGCTCTTCGCGTGAGCACGCCGTGTGGGCACTCATGGACTACGGCTTCCGGGTCGTCATCAGTTCGCGCTTTGCCGACATTTTCCGAGGCAACTCGGGCAAGGCGGGCTTGCTCACGGCCCAGGTCGAGCAAGGGGATGTCGAACTGCTCTGGAAGTACCTCGAGAACGAGCCGGGCGCTCAGATCTCGGTCGATCTGGAGTCGCGAACCATCACAGCAGGCGAACTCGTCGTGCCGTTCGAGGTGGACGACTACATCCGCTGGCGCCTCATGGAGGGCCTCGACGACATCTCGCTGACCCTGCGTCACGAGGGCGACATCGAGCGGTTCGAAGCTCAGCGTCCGGCCTGGAAGCCGACGACGAGCGTCCGATAGGTGAGATCGAAGAATCCCGGTAGTAGCGGTCTACGACAAGGAAGTTGCGCGGCAAATCGAGTGTGAGGTCTTGCACAGTTTGCGAATCACGTTCACACTCAACGATGTCGGCGATTCTTCACCTTCTACCGCGGATGGTGCGGCAGTCCGGGTCTTTCGCGCTCGCGTGAAGCGGCGTTCGATTAGCACGCGTCGGATGGACGATGCTCCACCCTTGTGGGTAATTTGATCGATATATCTGCGCATTGCGAGGTTTCGCGGGGCAATGCACGCCAGTGAAGGGTGGAGGAATGAACAAGGCAGACCTTGTCGACCGTCTCGAGGAGCGACTCGGGAGCAAGAGGGCGGCACTGGAGGCTGTCGAGGCAGTCGTCGACGTCATCATCCGTGAGGTCGCAGCGGGGAACAAGGTCGGCATCACGGGGTTCGGAACGTTCGAGCGCGTCGATCGCGCCGCGCGCACCGGTCGCAATCCGCGTACGGGCGAGGCTGTCCACATCGACGCCACCGCCGTGCCGAAGTTCACCCCCGGCACCAATTTCAAGGTCGTCACTGCGGACCCGGACAAGCTTCCGCGTACCGGTAATGCGGGTGGACGTGCCAGCGCCTCGCGCTGAGCGTTGACAGCGAAGAAGGACCCCGAGACCGGCTTGGTCTCGGGGTCCTTCTTTCGTTCTCCCAGTACTCCGGTCGAGGTCAGCGGATGGTTTGTCCGGCGCCGATTCCATCGATCCACAGTCGGCGAATACCGTCGGGGCCCATGTCGACGTTGAGGCGTTGACCGACACGGAGCGTGCGCAGGCTGCTGCGCATGAACGCCTCGGTGGAGAAGGCCAGCACCCGGCCGTTGTCGGTGATGACCTCGCCGGTGAGTGTTTCGGGATCGAAGCGGTGGACGCTCGCCTGTTCCTGCACGATGCTCATGCTCCCTTCGTCGTCGAGCGTTCGAAAGCTGCGGTGCGTGAGCCGACGGGTTCACGACCCTCGACGACGTGGCGCGCGAGATCGTCCGTCAAGTGCGATCCGACACTCACGGCGACGCGTTGGTGACGTCCGGCGCTCGAGCCACCGAAACGGGGAGCCAGCCGTGCGGGGTCGTGGTGGCTGATGGCGACGGAGCCGCCGTCGTCGGAGACCACGACTGCGGACTCGGTAGCGGCACAAGCACGCAGCAGAGCGCTGATCGTGTCGCCGTCGGCGTAAGGGAGCGGGCCGAGCAACACGGCGCCGGAGCGTTCGGGATGGGACCTGACCCAGTCGGCGAGCGCCGCAGTCAGTGCGGCGTTGAGATCGCGGCCCTGTTCGCGTGCGTGAGCCCCTGCTTCCGTCGCGCCGGTTCGCACGGCCTCGTCATCGCTGAGGACGAGAATGTTGGCAGGTTCGACGGCAGCGCTCACGGCGTCGATCGTGTCGAGGGCGCTCGCTCGAGCCCACGCGACGGGGTCGACGGTGCGGGGCGCGGCGAGGCTTCGACCGTCGCTGAACGCGAGGACGATGCTCCAGGTGGACGATCGGTTCTGCACGGTTTGAATGCTCGCAGATTTCGCGGACGAATGCCCAGGAGGACCGTCCGGTGTGTTTCTGCGGTCGGTGGCCGACGACTCGGAGCTCCGGCCCGCCCTCGGACCGGCCCGCGGCTAGAGTTGCGCACGAGCCAGGAGGTGCCCATGTCCGACGTTTCGCTCGACGAGAGTGAACGCAACGGTGTCGTGCGATTCATCACGGGTGTCGTCGCGCCCGGGATCTCGCCGTGGTTGCGGGAGACCTGGCGCGGTGCCGAGCACGTGCCCGACCACGGCCCGGCTGTCATCGCGGGCAATCACCTGAGCTACTCCGACCCCTTCGTCCTGGGTCGTTTCCTCCTGCACGCAGGGCGTCTGCCGCACTTTCTCGGCAAGGCCGAGGTCTTCGCGACGCCCGTCCTGGGGCCGCTTCTCAAGCGTGCCGGCCAGATCCCCGTCCACCGAGGCACAGCGCGGGCCGCTGACAGCTTCTCCGCTGCCGTCGACGCCGTGGAGTCGGGCAAGATCGTCTGCCTCCTGCCCGAGGGAACGCTCACGCGCGACCCCGACCTGTGGCCCATGGCCGGAAAGTCAGGGGCCGCTCGCATTGCGCTGACGACCGGGTGTCCGCTGGTGCCCGTCGCCATGTGGGGTCCCGAGCGGATCCTGCCCCCAACGCGCAACGCCCTGAAGTCGCTGCCGAGCGCGGTGGTTCGCCGCCACGACGTCACGGTGAGTGCCGGGCCGCCCGTCGACCTCGACGACCTGCGAGCGCGGCCACTCGACGCCGAGGTTCTCACCGAGGCAACAGCTCGGGTCATGGCGGCCATCACGGAGCTTCTCGTCGAGATCCGGGGCGAGTCCCCGACGACGACACCACTGGACAACCCGCGCGTGCGATCGCGCTCGA
Organism: Dermacoccus sp. PAMC28757; assembly: GCF_014302635.1. Classification (NCBI taxonomy): domain Bacteria; kingdom Bacillati; phylum Actinomycetota; class Actinomycetes; order Micrococcales; family Dermacoccaceae; genus Dermacoccus; species Dermacoccus sp. PAMC28757. The sequence goes on from NZ_CP060292.1 coordinate 1,766,846, forward strand.
GTCGAACGGAAGGCGCACGATGACCAAGGCCACGGTCATGGGATCGGGAAGTTGGGGAACGGCGTTCGCCGCGGTGATGGCGGACGCGGGCACTGACGTCACGATGTGGAGCAGACGCCCCGAACTCGCCGAAGCCATCGAGACGACCCGCGTCAATGACGACTACCTGCCGAGCCTGCGCCTGCCCGACCGTGTGCATGTCACGAGTGATGTCGCAGAGGCCATGGACGGCTCCGACATCCTCGTTCTCGCGGTGCCGTCGCAGACGTTGCGCGAGAACCTCGAGGGTTGGCGCGAACACCTCCCGGACGGCGCGCCGCTCGTGTCGCTGATGAAGGGCATCGAGCTCGGAACCCTCAAGCGGATGACCGAGGTCATGGAAGAGGTTGCGGAGGTGCCCGCCGACCGGGTGGTCGTCGTCTCGGGGCCGAACCTGGCCAAGGAGGTCGCCGACAAGCAGCCCGCGGCGGCCGTCGTCGCCGCGTCACGTCACGGAGTGCGTTCGAAGGTGGCGGAAGCCTGCGCGGCGCCGTACTTCCGGCCGTACACCAACGCCGACGTCGTGGGTACCGAGATCGCCGGCGCGGTGAAGAACGTCATCGCCCTGAGCGTGGGCATGGCGCACGGCCTGGGTATGGGGGAGAACTCGACGGCCACTCTGCTGACCCGCGGACTTGCCGAGACGGCGCGTCTCGGTGTCGCGCTGGGAGCCGACCCGCACACGTTCCTCGGTCTCGCCGGCGTGGGCGACATGATGGCCACCTGCAGCTCACGTCTGTCGCGAAACCACCAGTTCGGGCTCGCGCTGTCGGAGGGCAAGACGGTCGAGGAGATCACTGCCGCGACCAACCAGACTGCCGAAGGCGTCAAGTCGTGCCGCTCGATCCTCGAGCTGGCGCGTAGCGTCCACGTCGACATGCCGATCGTCGAAGGCGTCCACGCCATCCTCCACGAGGGTTGGACGCCCGACGAGATGGTCCGCGCCCTCATGTCGCGTTCGCGCAAGAGCGAGCGCGTCTGAGGCTCGAGGTTGGTCGGACTCAGGCGCTGGATCCCGTGAGGGCGGCGTCGAGGTCACGCCACAGGTCGTCGACGTCCTCGACACCGACGGAGAGCCGCAGGAGGTTCTCCGGCACGCTCTCGGGCTCGAGGGCGTGGCGACGGCGGCGCTCCAGCATCGACTCGACGCCGCCCAGGCTCGTTGCGGGCAGCCACACGTCGACGGCGTCCTCGACGGCGCTCGCTGCCGACTGGCCGCCGTCCACCTCGACGGCGATCATGGCTCCGGTGCCGGGGTAGCGGACGCGGACGACCTTCGGGTGCTGCTCCAGGCGCGCGGCCAGTTCGGCCGCGTTCGCGCAGGCCCGCTCCCAGCGCAGATGGAGCGTGCGCATGCCCCGCAGCGCGAGCCACGTCTCGGACGGCCCGGGGATCGCTCCACCGAGGGTGCGCGCCGTGAGCAGTCGTTCGGCGAGTGAGGAATCGTTCGTCACCGCCGCGCCGAGGAGGACATCGCTGTGTCCGGCGAGGTACTTCGTCACCGAGTGGACGACGACGTCGACCCCGTCGTCGAGCGGACGGCGGCCGAGCGGGGTGTTGAACGTGTTGTCCTCGACGACGAGAGCGCCCGCGGCGTGCGCGCACCTCGTCACGGCGGCGACGTCGCAGGTCTCGAGCGTCGGGTTCGCGGGGGACTCGATCCACACGACGTCGACGCCGTCCGTCAGGGCTCGTTCGACGGCCGAGGTGTCGGACAGATCGATGCGGACGAGGCGAGCGCGACCGCTTGCAACCCACGTCTCGAGCAGCCCTGAGGTGCCGTTGTAGAAGTGGCGCGGCGCGAGCACCGTTCCGCCGTGCGGCAGGAGGGACAGTGTGGCGCTGATGGCGCCCATCCCGCTGGCGAACGCGAGCGCGCGAGTGGAGTCGTCACCCTCGAGCGCTGCGAGCGTCTTCTCGAAGGCGCTCCAGGTCGGGTTGCCGACGCGCGCGTAGTTGACGTCGCCGCCCGCGACGTACGTCGACGTCATCGCCAGTTCGGGACTCACCGAGGCGCCGGGGGAGCGTGGGGGACGGCCCGAGCCGACGAGGCGGGTCGCAGGTGCGAGGGGTCGAGAAGGATCGCTTGTCATGACGTCGAGCCTGGCACGGCTCGTGGGTGCGAGGTTCGCAGGTTGCGGCATGTGGACGGCTAGAGTGACAGACGATGAGCACTTCCCAGACCCGTACCCGCGTCGCCGTCGTCTTCGGTGGACGCTCCTCCGAACACGCCATCTCGTGTGCCACGGCCGCAGGTGTCCTCGCGGCGATCGATCGCGACCGCTACGAGGTCGTGCCGATCGGCATCACGAAGACCGGTCAGTGGGTCCTCATGCCCGACGACGTCGAGGCGCTCGCCATCAAGGACAAGCAGCTTCCGGAGGTGAAGAGCGGCTCCGGCAAGGAGGTGCTCGTCGCGCCGTCGCCGGAGCAGCACGACATCCTCGTGCTCGAGCCGGGCGAGACCCCCGAGGCGCTCACCTCGGTCGACGTCGTCCTGCCGTTGCTGCACGGCCCGTTCGGTGAGGACGGCACCCTGCAGGGGCTGCTCGAACTGGCCGACCTGCACTACGTCGGCTCCGGCGTGACGGCGTCGGCCGTCATGATGGACAAGCACATGATGAAGGTCGTCTTCGCGGCCGCCGGTCTGCCGGTCGGGCCGTACACCGTCATCACCGACAAGGAGTGGCGCCGCGACAAGGCCGCAGCCATGGACGCCGTCGCGTCGCTGGGTTGGCCGGTCTTCGTCAAGCCCGCGCGTGCGGGCTCGTCGGTCGGAATCTCGAAGGTGAACGGCCCGGACGAGCTCGAGGCGGCCATCGAGATGGCACGCCGGAGCGACCCGAAGGTCGTCGTCGAGGCGGGCATCGTCGGCCGCGAGGTCGAGTGCGGCGTGCTCGAAGGCCACGGCAGCGACCTGCCGCGAGCGTCTGAACTCGGTGAGATCGAGGAGATCGGCGCGCACGACTTCTACGACTTCGAGGCCAAGTACCTCAACGACGACGGGCTGCGCCTGTCGTGCCCGGCCGACGTCCCGGCCGACGACGCCGCCCGCATCAAGGAACTGTCGATCACAGCGTTCGACGCCGCCGGTTGCGAGGGTCTCGCGCGCGTCGACTGGTTCTACACGCCCGAGGGCACGCTGTACCTCAACGAGATCAACACGCTGCCGGGCTTCACGCCGGTCTCGATGTTCCCGCAGGTGTGGAACGCCAGTGGTCTCGGCTACACCGAGCTCATCACCGACCTCATCGAGTTGGCGCGCGAGCGCCGCACGGGGCTGCGCTGACGTCGGCTGAGCCTCGAAACCCGCAGAAGATCGCCTAGTGTCGCGCGTCATTAATTCGTTGACAGTATGGGATGATGGCATATGCCGTCACCTGTGCTGGAGATCAGCGAAGAGGACCGTGCGACCCTGACCTCGTGGACACGGTCACGGACGTTGCCGGCGGGACGTGCGCAGCGTGCGCGGATCGTGCTGGCCGTCGCGGCGGGGACGGGCACCTCGGCAGTGGCGCGGCATGTCGGGGTCTCGCGTCCGACTGTGATCAAGTGGCGTGACCGGTTCGCCGTCGACGGGCTCGCTGGCCTCGAGGACGAGGAGCGTTCGGGCCGACCGAAACGCATCGATGATGCCGTGATCATCGCCACCACGCTCGAGCCGCCACCGGCCAAACTCGGGGTGACGCATTGGTCCTCGCGGTTGCTGGGCAGGCACTTGGGGATCGGGGATGCCACCGTCGCCCGTGCCTGGCGCAAGTACGGGGTCAAGCCATGGCGGCGGGAGACGTTCAAGTTCTCCACAGACCCGGAGCTGGAGGCCAAGGTCCGCGACGTGGTCGGGCTGTACCTGAACCCACCGGAGAAGGCGGTCGTGCTGTGCGTGGATGAGAAGTCCCAGATCCAGGCCTTGAACCGGACCGCGCCGATCCTGCCGCTGCGACCAGGCTTGCCGGAGAAGGCGACCCACGACTACAAGCGCAATGGCACCACCACGCTGTTCGCCGCTCTCGAGGTAGCCACCGGTGCGGTGACCGACCAGTGCTACGACCGGCACGGTAAGGCCGAGTTCCTCGACTTCCTCAAGACGGTCGCCAGGGCTTACCCGCGCCGGGAGCTGCACGTGGTCCTGGACAACTACCACACCCACAAGCACGAGGACATCAAGCAGTGGCTGGCCAAGCACCCGCGGATCACGTTGCACTTCACCCCGACCAGCGGGTCGTGGCTCAACCTCGTCGAGGTTTTCTTCGGGATCATCACCCGACAGGCCATCCGCCGCGGCTCCTTCGACAGCGTCAAGCAACTCGTCACAGCGATCAGCACCTTCATCGACGGCTGGAACGAGCGCTGCCACCCATTCATCTGGGCCAAGACCGCCGAGGAAATCCTGCCCCACGCCACCCGTCAAACCAGTTCAGGCGCGTGACATCAGAGACCGAACGCGCCGCCGCCGACGAGGATTGCGACGCCCAGTCCGATCAGGACGATGGGGAAGAGGATGTGCTCCCGCCGTTCGAGGACCTCGGCGATGGGTCGACGCGTGGCGACGAACTTGGCGGTGGCCACCAGCACTGCCACGAGCACGAGGAAAACGATGCAGAAGGTGATGACAGCGGGAGTACTGATGTTGAGGAAGACCGGGACGTAAACGCCGATGTTGTCCCCACCGTTGGCGAAGGTGACGCCGGCGACGGTCGCCACGGCAACGCTCTTACCTGACACGGCGGCATCATCGTCGTCGCCCTCGCCGCGGTAGACCTCCCACGCAGCCCAGAGACCCAGCGCGAGGGGGATGAGCCCAAAGTAGGGAATCGCCTCCTCTGGCAGCGCCCACCCCGCCCCCAAGGTCACCACGAGTGCGGCGGCGAGGATCCCGACGAAGCCAAGGTATTGCCCGGCCAAGATCTTCGCGGTCGTCCCGGGGCGTCCGGCACCTCGGGCGAAGAAGAGCGAGAGCACGATGATGTCGTCGATGTTGGTCGCGATGAAGAGCCCGATCGCTTGGAGCAGCGCCGCGGCCGTCATGCGCCGGACCTGCCGTCGTGGCAACCAGGCACCTCGCAGGCGACGTCGAGGCAGGGGGCGTCCGCGTCGACGGCCAGCTTGACCTCGACCAGCTCGGTGAGCGCACGTGCGAGGTGGGGGTCAGCGATCTCGTAAAGGGCCTGGCGGCCCTCATGGGTGGCGACCACGATCCCGCAGTCCCGCAGGCAACCCAGGTGGTTCGACACATTCGAGCGCGTCAGGTCTAGCGCGTTGGCGAGCTCTGCCGGATGCGCGGGGCACGCCAGAAGCGACAGAAGGATCCGTGAACGCGTGGGGTCGGCCATCGCCCGGCCCAGACGCTGCATGGCGTCCAAGCGGGAAGCAAGAGTCAGCATGCACTGAACGATACAGTAACCGCTGAACTACAATCGCCCCACCCAACTCGTCAAACAAGTTCAGACGCGTGACACTAGGAGCAGCGCCGCTCGCCCTGGGCGATCTTCTTCGCTGCGGGCGCGAAAGCCGCGAGCGTGGAGGCATCGGCCTTCGACTCCTTCGGCACGAGCACCTCGATGGCCGGTTCTCGGCCGTAGGTGGTGTAGCGACGCCCGTCCGACAGGTCGGACTGCACCCAGTCGACGCCGTTCGCCTCGAAGCACGTCTCCGTGGTGGGTCCGGGAGGGGTGAGGCCACAGCGCGCGATGACGGACGACTCGGGCCGTTCGCCCCAGGCGCGCACCGCGTCGGACGGCGTGGTGACGGGGTACGGCTCGAAACCGGCCACCTTCGCCGGCCAGGCGCTCGAGGCCGCCTTGCACTGCGGGGTGTCCGCGCGATCCGCGGGCTTGGCCTCCACCGGAGGTAGCGAGCACGCGGCGAGCGCCCACACGGCTGACGAACCGGCGACGAAGAGGCTGAGGGAACGGAGCGTCGTCATGGTGGACAACGCTACCGGCGGTGGCTGCGCGCTGCCTGATGCGGCGCGGATGCGGTCTGTTCCGGCCTGCTTGAATGGGGCCGTGACGAACGTGTGGACGCCGAGAGTGGGCGGCGACGCCCCGACCGTCGACGACGTCGGTGAATTGGGCGTGCTGAGGTCCGTCCTCGCCGTGGTCGAACCCGCGGCGGCCGATGTCGGGCCCGGTGACGACGCCGCCGTCCTCACAACGAGCACCGGCCGCACCGTCGTCACGACGGATTCCATGGTGCTCGGCCTCGACTGGCGTGACGACTGGTCGTCGCCCCAGGACGTCGGGGTCAAGGTCATCGCGCAGAACCTCGCCGACGTCGTTGCGATGGGCGCGCGTCCGACCGGCGTCGTCGTCGCATTGGCCGCTGAGGGGGCCACTCGAGTCGACTGGCTCGTCGACCTCACGCGCGGTATGGCCGACGAACTGCGGCGTGCCGGGGTCGGTTCGTTCGGCGGCGACCTCTCGGGAGCGCCCGACGGCACGGTCGCCATCGCGGTCACGGCCCTCGGTGATCTGCCCGCGGGGCGCGAGCCGCTGCTGCGTGCCAACGCGCGAGTGGGGGAGTCGATCATCGTCTCCGACGTCCTCGGGCGAAGTCACGCCGGTCTGCTCGTATTGCTCGGCGAAGCCGCGCCCTCGGAAGGAGCCGGTACAGCGACTCAGGAATGCGTGGGGTGGCATCGTGCCCCGCGCCCGCGATACGCGGGTGACGAGGCTGCTGCTGCGGGGGTGCGCTGCGCGATGGACGTTTCCGACGGGCTGATGCTCGACGCCGCACGGATCGCGCGGGCGTCGAGCGTGCGCCTCGACTTCGACGGCGAAGCGCTCCGTGCGATGGCGCGCCCCCTCGAACCGGTGGTGGGGGATCGGGCACTCGAGTGTGTGCTCTCCGGCGGTGAGGAACACGCCCTGCTCGCGACAAGCCCGGAGGGGCGCGTTCCGGCGGGATGGCACGTCGTCGGCCGTGTCGAGGACGGCCGGGGCGTCACGCTCGACGGCGAGCCGGCGCAGGCGGAGGGCTGGACGCACTTCGGCGCTCGCTGACGAGCGAACCGCTCCGATTGTTGCGAACGTATTGCAATCCTCTATGATGAGCCCGTCTGCATGGCTCTGAAGGGGGCCGGGGGGCTACCGTCAGGCGGTCAAACAGAATCTTCAGACCGGGAGCCAGCCTTGCTGCCTATGGATACCTCCGCACTGCGTCTCGACGCAGGGCCGGTCGACTACGTGCTCATCGCGTTGTACTTCGTCTTCGTTCTCGGCATCGGCCTGTTGGCCCGCCGTCAGGTGAGTTCGAGCATCGACTTCTTCATGTCCGGCCGATCGTTGCCCGCCTGGGTCACCGGCCTCGCCTTCATCTCGGCCAACCTCGGTGCCGTCGAGATCATGGGTATGTCCGCGTCCGGTGCCCAGATGGGTATGCCGACGTTCCACTACTACTGGATCGGCGCGATCCCGGCCATGCTGTTCCTGGCCATCGTGATGATGCCGTTCTACTACGGCTCGGGCGTGCGCTCGGTGCCGGAGTTCATGAAGCGCCGCTTCGGTACGGGCGCCCACCTCGTCAACGCGATCTCGTTCGCGCTCGCGCAGGTGCTCATCGCCGGTGTGAACCTCTACCTGCTGGCGAAGATCGTCAACATGCTGCTCGGCTGGGACATGACCGTCTCGACGATCGTGGCCGCCGTCATCGTCCTCAGCTACATCACCCTCGGTGGCCTCTCCGCTGCCATCTACAACGAGGTGCTGCAGTTCTTCGTCATCGTCGCCGCACTGCTGCCGCTGACGCTCGCCGCCCTGCACAAGGTCGGCGGCTGGGGCGGCCTGCAGGACAAGATGCAGGCCGCAGGTACCGATGGTGAACTCGCCTCGTGGCCGGGTAACTCCCTGACCGGCTTCACGAGCTCGGTCTGGTCCGTCATCGGCATCGTGTTCGGTCTCGGCTTCGTGCTCTCCTTCGGTTACTGGACGACGAACTTCGTCGAGGTTCAGCGCGTCATGGCCTCCAAGGACATGAACTCGGCTCGCCGTGCTCCGATCATCGGCACCTTCCCGAAGATGTTCATCCCGTTCATCATCATCATCCCCGGCATCATCGCCGGTGTGCTCGTGCCGGAGATCGCCAAGGCCAAGGCCTCGGGTGGCAGCGCCGACTACAACAACGCGCTGCTGTACCTCATGAGTGACCTGCTGCCGAACGGTCTGTTGGGCGTGGCCATCGCCGGTATGCTCGCCGCCTTCATGGCAGGTATGGCCGCCAACATCTCGGCATTCAACACGGTCTTCAGCTACGACATCTGGCAGGAGTACGTCGTCAAGGAGCGTGACGACGCGTACTACATCCGCATCGGCCGCATCATGACGGTCGTCGCCACGGTGGTCGCGATCTTCACCTCGTTCCTCGCCGCCAGCTACGAGAACGCGATGAGCTACCTGCAGACGCTCTTCGGCTTCTTCAACGCGCCGCTGTTCGCCACGTTCATCCTCGGTATGTTCTGGAAGCGCATGACGGCCACGGCCGGTTGGGCCGGTCTCGTCTCCGGTACCGTCGGCGCGGTCATCGTCGCGGTGCTCTCCGAGGACGCTCTCGGCGGGCTGTCCGTCGGCGTCATCCCGATCGGTGGCCAGGGCGCCTCGTTCGTGGCTGCCGGTACGGCGTTCGTCGTCGACGTCCTCGTCAGCTACGTCGTGAGCCTCGCGACGCAGCCGAAGCCGGCGGAGTCGCTGCGCGGCCTCGTCTACAGCGAGACGCCGAAGGAGGACTTCGAGGAGGACACCACCACGAGCTGGTGGCAGTCGCCGACGAAGCTCGCCGGAATCTCGCTGGCCCTCGTCATCCTGCTCAACATCGTCTTCCACTGAGGGGTTGAACCATGAGTACTCCCACGAACGACAAGGCCGGAGCAGGCACCGCGAAGGCGGCCAACTCCGCGCGTCACCGCGCGGGCCTGTTCGACATCCGCAACATCATCGGTGCCCTCATGGGCATCTACGGCGTCATCCTCGTCGGGATGAGCTTCACGACGAGCGAGGCCGACCGGGCCAAGGCCGACGGCGCGAACCTCAACCTGTGGACCGGCGTCGGTCTGCTCGTCCTGGCGGCAGCGCTCATCGGCTGGGCAGTCACTCGCCCGATCGTCGTCGATGAGCGTGAGCTCGCCGAGGACAAGGCCGCCGCGGAGCACGAGCAGCCCAGCGCCCACTGAGGTACTGACTGCGAACGACTGAGCCGGGCGTCCCCCTGAAGGGGGCGCCCGGCTCACGCGTACCCGCCGATGGTGAGCGGTTACCGCGGGAGGGGTGCCGCGTTTTCACGGCAACATCGTGAAGGCGGGCAACAAAAAACCCGGCCGGAGCCGGGTTTCTTGACGCAAGTGCTGAGATCAGCGCTTGACCTTACCTGCCTTGAGGCAGGAGGTGCAGACGTTGAGACGCTTCGGGGTCACGCCAGCCTCGCCGACCATCGCGCGAACGCGCTGGATGTTCGGGTTCCAACGACGCTTGGTGCGGCGGTTGGAGTGCGAGATGTTGTGACCGAAGCCCGGTCCCTTGCCGCAGACGTCGCAGGTGGCAGCCACGGTTTCTCCTGAAGTCGATGAACGTTCTTGGGTTTCGCCCCGGCAGGCACGTCAGGACGACGGGCGACACGGAGGCAACCTGGGAAGCATAGCCGAGGCCCACCGGGCGGAGCAAAACGAGGCGAGTGGGTCCCTTCGGGCGCACGCGCGGGGCGTCAGCCGTCAGGTGGGCAGCGATTCACCCACGATTCCATTGTCGGTGCCTTGTGCCAGAGTAGGGGCGAACGAGCGGTTCGTGGGTGCCTCAGCCCACGCGTCGCCCGTGAGTCACGGATGAGCGAGGACGGAGGAGCGCCATGACGACGACGCTCACGTTGGCCTCCCTCGCCCGCGTCCTCGTCGCGGCCCGAGCAGAGCTTGCCGCGTCGGAGACGATCCTCAACTCCCTCAACGTCTACCCGGTGCCCGACGGCGACACGGGCACGAACATGCGCGCCACCCTCGAGGCCGGCCTTCGCGCAGTCGAAGAACTCGATCCGGGTGCGCGCACCGCTCGCTCCGACCTGCGCCAGGTGCTCGGTGCCATCACGCGTGAGGCTCAGGGCAACTCGGGGGTCATCCTCTCGGAGTACGTGCGGGGGTTCGTCGGAGCGCTCGGAGCGTTGCCCGTCGACCCCGACGGCGTGGACGAGGCCGTTGCCCTCGGGCTGGACGGCGACGCTCTCGCGCGGGCCCTGCACTCCGGCGCATCCTCGGCGAGAGGAGCCGTCGACAACCCCGTCGAGGGAACCATGCTCAGCGTCGCCGAAGCGGCGGCCGTCGCGGCGAGCCACGCTCGTTCCGAGGCCGTGCACTCCGGCGAGACGCCCCAGGTCGACGACGTGGCGCAGGCGGCGTTCGACGGCGCGAAGCTCGCCCTGTCCCGATCTCCGCAACAACTCGCCGTCCTCGCCGAGGCGGGGGTCGTCGACGCCGGCGGAGCCGGCCTCGCCATCGTGCTCGAGTGCCTCAGCCGTGTTGCGAGCGGACGCCACGGGCTTCCTCGTGCCAGCGAACGCTCCTGGCTGCCCCGCGCCGAGGCGCGAAGCGTCCGTTCGGAGGGCGGCTGTCAGGTGACGAGCGACGGTCCGGCCTTCGAAGTCATGGGCGTGATCGAGGGGCTCACGGACGAGGTGGCTGCCTCGTTGCGCTCGCGCCTCACCGAGGTCGGTGACAGCGTCGTCGTCGCCGGTGGAGACGGTATCCACCGCCTCCACGTGCACACCGACCTTCCGCTCGTCGCGGTCTCCCATGCCCGTGACGCGGGGTCCGTGAACAACATCGCGGTCACGCGCTTCGCCGGCGGCCTCGACACAGTCAGCGACGTCGTCGTCGTTGCCCAGGACGAGGCCGTGCAGCGCTATGCGCGCAGCCTCGGGGCCGCCGTCAGCGAGCGCATCGCCGAACCGGACAACGGGTCGACTCTCGTCCTCGCCGACCGGGGAACTCCCGGTGACGGAGCCCGCAGTCACAGTCTCGTCACACTGCTCGCGGGCCTTGACGCCGTTGCCACGGGCTTCGATGCCGATGAGGAGATCGAGGTACTGCAGGCGGGCACGTGGCGTGCCGCGCGAGATCTTGTGCGCAGCCATTTCGAGGGAGCCGAGGTCGTCACCGCCTGCATCGCGCCGGACGCCGAACCGGCCGCGGCAGAGCAGTTCGTCACCTTCCTGGAAGCCGAGGCCGAACGCGTCGGAGCGGAGCTCGACCTCCTGCGTCTGCGATCGGGCTTCCTCGTCCAACTCGGAGTGATCCATGAGTGAGGTAACGCTCGAGACACCGCTCGTCAAGGTGCTCGGCACGAGCGCGAAGAAACTCGCGAAGGCGCGCAACCTCGAGACGGTAGGCGACCTCCTTCACTACTTCCCGCGCCGCTACATCGACGCCCACGCCGGCAGCAGCTTCTCGGAGTTCGAACTCGGCGAGCACGTCGTTCTCACCGCCGAGGTGGCGGAGATGACGCAGCGGCGCATGAAGAACCGGCGCGGTTCCATGGCCAACGCCGTCATCGTCGACGACGCGGGCCAGCGCGCGCTCGTCACGTTCTTCAGTGCGCACCCGCACTACGGCATTCTTCGGCCGGGTAAGAGAGCCCTCTTCAGCGGTCAGCTGGGGCTCTACGGAAAGCAATTGCAGCTCACCCACCCGCAGTACTCGCTCATGGACGACGCTGACATGAGCATCTACGAGAACGGCCTCGTGCCGGTCTACAAACAGGTCGAGAAGATCACGAACCTCAGTCTGACGCTGTCGATCAAGCAGGTGCTCGACGCGGTCGGCACCTTGCCCGACCCGCTCGACGACGACCTGCGTGAGCGCATGGGCGTGCCCGATCTCACGCGTGCCATGCGCGCCGCGCACCTGCCGCGCACCATGGCGGACGTGGGCGCGGCGAAGAAGCGTTTCCGCTTCGACGAGGCGTTCATCACTCAACTCGTGCTCGCGCAGCGCCGGGCCAAGGCTCGCTCGGTACCCGCGACGCCTCGCGTCCCGCGCCCGGACGGTCTGCTCGCGCGCTTCGACCGCGCTCTCCCGTTCGAGCTGACGTCGGGGCAGGTCGAGGTCGGTGCCGCCATCGCCGACGACCTCGCGCGTGAGGTGCCCATGCACCGACTGCTCCAGGGTGAGGTCGGCTCGGGTAAGACGATCGTGGCGCTGCGGGCGATGCTCGCCGTCGTCGACTCCGGCGCACAGGCAGCCCTCCTCGCGCCCACGGAGGTGCTCGCGGCGCAACACGCCACGTCGATGCGCGCCATGCTGGGCGACCTCGCGCAACGCGGGCAACTCGGCGGGGACGCCGACGGCACGCGCGTCGCGCTCCTCACGGGATCGATGTCGACCTCGGCGCGCTCGCAGGCACTGCTCGATATCGTCTCCGGCGAGGCCGGCATCGTAATCGGAACCCATGCCCTGCTGCAGAAGCACGTCGATTTCGCCGATCTCGGGCTCGTGGTGGTGGACGAGCAGCATCGTTTCGGAGTCGAGCAGCGTTCCGCGCTGAACTCGAAGGCAGCCACGCCGCCGCACGTGCTCGTCATGACGGCCACGCCGATACCCCGCACCGTGGCGATGACGGCGTTCGGCGACCTCGACGTCTCTACCCTGCGGCAACTGCCGCGGGGGAGGGCACCCATCGTCAGCCACGTCGTGCAGGCGCAGAACCCGGCGTGGATGAACCGCGTGTGGGAGCGCATCGCCGAGGAGTGCCGCGCAGGCCGACAGGTCTACGTCGTGGCCGGTCGGATCGGTGACGCGCAGGACGGCTCCGGGGCAATGCTCGTCGACCCGGGCACGCCTGCCGATGACGGTGAGGCGCTACGTCCGGTCGGTGTCGTGGAGCTCATCGAGCAGATGCGTCACCTGCCGGCACTCGGAGGCGTCTCGATCGATCTCATGCACGGCCGGTTGCCGGCCGACGATAAGGACGCCGTCATGCGGCGATTCGCCGGGGGAGAGGTCGACGTTCTCGTGGCCACCACCGTCATCGAGGTGGGGGTCGACGTGCCCAACGCCTCGATGATCGTCATCGTCGACGCCGATCGCTTCGGCCTGTCCCAGCTGCACCAGCTCCGCGGCCGCGTGGGCCGAGGGGAGCACGGCGGTCTGTGCCTGCTCGTCACACGCTCCGAGTCCCCGGAGGCCCTCGAACGCCTCGGCCGCGTCGCGGGGACGACCGACGGATTCGCCATCGCCGACCTGGATCTAGAATTACGACGAGAGGGTGACGTGCTCGGCGCCGCGCAGAGTGGTCGCCGTACGTCCCTCGACTGGTTGGAACTGACAAAGGCGTCAGATCTCGAGGTCATCGCCAAGGCCCGCGACGAAGCCGTAGCGCTCGTCGAACAAGACCCGACGATGGCCGATCACCCCCTGCTGGCCCAGGCTGCGCGCGAGCGTGTCGACGACCAACAGGCCGAGTTCCTGGAGAGAGGCTAATGACGCGCATCATCGCCGGAAAAGCAGGCGGCAGGCGGCTCGACACGCCAGCGGGCGTGGGCACGAGGCCCACCGCGGATCGTGTGCGTGAAGCACTCTTCTCACGACTTGAGCACCTCGGCGCCATGCTCGGAGCCGACGTCCTCGACCTCTACGCAGGATCGGGCGCCCTCGGACTCGAGGCCTTCAGTCGTGGTGCCGCGTCCGTCACCTTCGTCGAGGCCAACCGCAGCGTCGCCACCGTCATCCGCGCCAACGTGCGCAACCTCGGTTTCTCGCCGGTACGCGTCGTGACGCAGGCCGTCGAGCGATTCCTCGACCAGCCCGCCACTGTGCAGGCCGCCCTGGTCCTCATGGACCCGCCGTACTCGGTCAGTGAGGAGCAGCTGCGTCAGGCCATCAACTCGCTCGTCGAGGGCGGCTGGCTCGCACCGCGCGCCCTGGTCGTCATCGAGCGTTCGTCGCGCTCGCCCGAACCCACGTGGCACGAGCGGCTCGCACCGTGGGAGCCGCGCGTCTACGGCGAGACGACGATGTGGTTCGCCGAGCTCAGCGAAGGCCCTGACCCTGACGACGTCGACGCCGTCGTCGCCACGCTGGACGAAGTCGTTCCCGCGGCCGCGACCGAGGAGAAGTGATGACCCGCTGTGTCTGCCCCGGATCGTTCGATCCCTTGACCCTCGGCCACCTCGACGTTGTCGAGCGCAGCGCGCGCCTGTTCGACGAGGTCGTGGTTGCCGTCCTCTACAACCCGGACAAGCAGGGCACGTTCACGGCCGACGAACGCGTCGGCCTCATCGAGAAGTCGGTCGCGCACCTAGCCAACGTGCGCGCCGAGGCTTTCGCCGATGAACTGCTCGTCGAGGTCTGTGCGCGCCTCGAGGCGCCGATCGTCGTCAAGGGCCTGCGGGGTGAGACCGACTTCAGCTACGAGTTGCCGATGGCCACGATGAACCGTTCGCTCTCGGGGCTCGAGACGCTGTTCCTGCCGGGAAACCCCGGCATGGATCACCTGTCGAGCTCGCTCATCAAGCAGGTGGCCACGCTCGGGGGAGACATCTCCGGCATGGTTCCCGAGGCCGTTCACGGCCCGCTTCTCGAGCGACTCGGCGTCGCCGGCTGAGGTCGGCCGGACGATTTGGGTGGGCGTCACGCGCTGGCGTAGACTTGCACGTCGGCCCACGCCATCGCTGTGGCCGAAGCGATCGAAGACACGACTCACGAAGACGGCAGGGTAATGAACCAGGTTGATTCGCGCCGACCTCTGGTGATTGACACCAGGGAACTCGGTCGCCGACCCGGTAATTCTCTGCGTCTGCATCGTGATGTCGCGACTCCGGCCGACTTCGGCACCGACGTCATCGGCATCGAAGAAGGTCAGCACATGGGGCTCGACCTGCGTCTCGAAGCCGTGATGGAGGGCGTCCTCATCACCGGTGAGGTCGAAGCGACGGCGACCGGCGCCTGCGTGCGGTGCCTGGACGACGTCAGCATTCCTGTTGACGTTCACTTTCAGGAACTGTTCGCTTACGCCGAGCGTGCCGCGCACCACCGTGAGGTGGCCGGCGGCGATGACGAGGACGAACTGCCCGAGCTCGACGGCGACGACGCCGATATCGAGCCCGTGCTGAGGGATGCGGTAGTGCCTTCACTGCCGTTCCAACCGGTGTGTCGCGAGGACTGCCCCGGGTTGTGTGCCGAATGCGGCGCCCGGCTCGCGGACGATCCTGACCACCACCACGAAGCTATCGACCCCCGCTGGTCGGCACTGGCCAACCTGGCCGACGCCGATCCGGCACACGACGAGAAGAGGAACTGACGTGGCTGTCCCCAAGCGGAAGATGTCGCGCGCCAACACCCGCTCGCGCCGAGCCAACTGGAAGGCGACGCCGGTCGCTCTGCAGGCGTGCCCGTCGTGTGGCGCGAACAAGCAGGCGCACATGGCGTGCCCGTCGTGCGGCACGTACAACGGCCGTCACTACGGCGCCGCGGAGCGCACCGAGCACCAGGCCTGACCGGCCTCACTCGCCAGACCGTGGGCAAGAAAAGCTCGAAGCGGTCGGCGGCTGACGCTACGCAGCGGCCCGTCGGCGATCTGGCCCGAGAACTCAGTGAGATCTCGGGTACGGACGTCGATGAGCCGCTGCTTCGTCGTGCCCTGACCCATCGCTCGTTCGCGTACGAGAACGGCGGAATCCCGCACAACGAACGCCAGGAGTTCCTCGGCGACGCCGTGCTGGGTCTCGTCGTCACCGAGACGCTCTTCGGCGACCACCCCGACGCTCCCGAGGGGCAGTTGGCCAAGCAGCGGGCCGCCGTCGTCAATTCGCGGGCCCTCGCAGAGGTGGCGCGTGAGCTCGACCTCGGCGATTATCTGCTGCTCGGACGCGGTGAACTCGCCACGGGCGGCCGGACGAAGGACTCGATCCTCGCTGACACGACAGAGGCCGTCATCGGCACTGTGTTCCTGTGTGGCGGCATCGAGGCCGGACGGCGGATCGTGCATCACCTCATCGACCCGTTGATGTCACGGACGGCCAGCCTCGGCGCGGCGCTCGACTGGAAGACGTCGTTGCAGGAGGCCACTGCGGCCGCCGGCCTCGGCGCGCCCGCGTACGTCGTCGAGGGCGAAGGCCCCGATCACGACAAGGTGTTCACCGCGAAGGTCGTCGTCGACGAGCGGGTGCTCGGCATCGGCACCGGGCGGAACAAGAAGAGCGCAGAGATGCTCGCCGCCGAGAACGCATGGGTGAGCCTGCGAGAGGAGGCGGCGAAGAACTCCGGCGTCCCGACGGCAGAGGCGGTAGCCGATGCCGAAGCGGACGTCTCGCCGCGTTCCGATGCCTGAGCTCCCCGAAGTCGAAGTCGTACGTCGAGGCCTGGCCGACCACGTGGTCGGCCAGGCCTTCGTCACGTCTCGGGTCACCGGAGCACGGGTCGCGCGCCGGCACGTGCCGGGCCCAGATCACTTGGCCGACGTCCTGCGCGGACGCCGTGTGGAGTCGGCCGAGCGGCGCGGCAAGTACCTGTGGCTGACGTTCGCGGGGGAGGGCGACGCCCTCGTCGTCCACCTCGGCATGAGTGGTCAGATTCTCGTCGAGGCGGCGGATGCGCCGATGGAGAAGCACGCGCACGCCGTGTTCGACCTCGACGGCGACGCATCTGACGCTGCGCCGATGCAGATGCGCTTCGTCGACCAGCGAACCTTCGGTGGGCTCTATCTCGACGAGCTGACGGTGGCGCACGGACGTGAGGTGCCGAGCACAATCGCGCACATCGCACCAGATCCGCTCGAGGACGCCTTCGACGCCGAAGCGGTCGCGCGTCTCATGCGACGCAAGGACGTCGCCGTCAAGCGCATGTTTCTCGACCAGGGTGTGGTGAGCGGTATCGGCAACATCTATGCCGACGAAGCGCTGTGGCGCTCGGGCGTTCACGGCAGGCGGCTGGGCTCGAAGGTGACGAAGCGTCAGTTGGTCGACCTGTTGACGGGAGCGCAGGACGTCATGCGCGAAGCGCTCGCCCAAGGGGGCACGAGCTTCGATGCGCTGTACGTCAATGTGAACGGCGCGAGCGGCTACTTCGACCGCTCCCTCGACGCCTACGGCCAGCAGGGCAAGCCGTGCCGGCGGTGCGGAACGCTCATCGTGCGCGAGCAGTTCATGAACCGCTCGTCACACTTCTGCCCGACCTGTCAGAAGCCGCCCCGCTGATCCCCGCGGACGCGGGGTGTAGCGGTCTGCCTCGACGTAGGGGCAGGGGTCAGTGAGCCGTTCGTGAACGGAACCAGCAGCACGCGTGCTTGCGCCGGAAACGTCCCGCCCGAGCGTCGTTGCGGGGGACGTGGAGAGTTCGGGCCGCTCGGGGAAGGACACAGGCGGCGCCTCGCCGCGTGAAGGCCCCAACTCGTGGCGAGCAACGCGGCGGCCACCGACGTTGATGCTGCGAGAGCGAGGAATGTGACGAGGAGCGATTCTGCATGCTTGGGGTGCCAGCCGGGGATGACCGAGCGCCCGAATGCGGCCTCGAGGGCACGGTGAATGCCGACAATCACGAGGATGGGGCCGGCGAGAACGAGTGTGAGCGCGAGCATCGTCGATCCGATGCAGTGGAGCCCACACGAAACTTGCCGCAGCGCGCCGCTGAGCAGCAGGCGGGGCCGCAACGAGTCATTATTGGGCATGCGTCCAATCACGGATTGGATTGTGGCGCAAGCCACCTCATTATGGCCAGCACCTTGGATTTGACCGGAGGAGGAGTCGTTTTCCGTCGACTTGGTCGCGTTCTCGTCCTGACAACGTCTGCCGGTGGCGGAGGCTGTCGTCGCTCTCCACTACCGTTGGATCGTGATCGAACTGCGAACGCCCCGTGAACTCGACGAGATGAAGCCTGCCGGTCGGCTCGTCGCCTCCGTCCTCACCGCTCTGCGTGAGGCCGCGGACGTGGGCGTCAATCTGCTCGAGCTCGACGCGCTCGCTCACCGCATGATCAAGGATGCCGGAGCCGAGTCGTGCTACATCGACTATCACCCGAGTTTCGGCGCGAGCCCCTTCGGCAAGGTGTTGTGCACGAGCGTCAACGAAGCGGTTCTTCACGGCCTGCCGCACGACTACACCCTCGCCGACGGCGACCTCCTTTCGGTCGACTTCGCAGCCTCGTTGGACGGCTGGGTGAGTGATTCCGCGCTCTCGGTCGTTGTGGGCACGCCGCGCGACGAAGATCTGCGTCTCATCGAGACGACCGAGCGCGCCCTTGCCGCCGGCATCGAACAGGCCCGCCCCGGCGGCAAGCTCGGTGATATCTCGGCTGCCATTGCGGACGTGTGTCACGGTGCGGGATACAGCGTCAACACGCAGTTCGGTGGCCACGGCGTCGGCCGCACCATGCACGGCGAGCCGCATGTGCCCAACGACGGGCGCGCGGGGCGTGGGCTCAAGCTGCGAGAGGGTCTCGTCATCGCCATTGAGCCGTGGCTCATGGCCGGCACTGATCAACTCGTTCAGGATGCCGACGGCTGGACGTTGCGCAGCGTCGACGGCTCCCGCGGCGCTCACAGCGAGCACACCGTCGCCGTGACGGGCGACGGCCCGCTCGTGCTCACGGCTCGTTCGTGAGGTAGCCGCTTGTACGTCAAGTCGTTGACCCTGCGCGGGTTCAAGTCGTTCGCCTCGGCAACCGACCTCGTCCTCGAGCCGGGCATCACCTGCATCGTCGGCCCGAACGGATCGGGCAAGAGCAACGTCGTCGACGCTCTCGCCTGGGTCATGGGCGAGGGAAGTGCGCGCAGCTTGCGCGGAGGCAAGATGGACGACGTCATCTTCGCGGGAACCTCCGGGCGTCAGCCGCTCGGGCGCGCCCAGGTGACGATGACGATCGACAACTCCGACGGCGCGTTGCCCATCGACTACACCGAGGTGACGATCAGCCGCACGATGTTCCGTGGCGGCGGCTCGGAGTACGCGATCAACCGCACGCCTTGCCGGCTCCTCGACATCCAGGAGCTCCTCTCGGATTCGGGTATCGGCCGCGAGATGCACGTCATCGTCGGCCAGGGCCAGCTCGACGCCGTCCTGCGAGCTACCCCGGAGGAGCGGCGCGGCTTCATCGAGGAGGCCGCGGGCGTCCTCAAGCACCGCCGGCGCAAGGAGAAGGCGCTGCGCAAGCTCGAGGGGATGGAAGGAAACCTGACCCGCGTCGCCGATCTGACGGCCGAGGTGCGTCGTCAACTCGGGCCGCTCGGACGACAAGCGGAGACGGCGCGTCGGGCACGGTCTATCCAGATGACGGTGCGCGACGCTCGCCTTCGCCTCTTGGCGGACGATCTCGTCCAGCAGCGTGCGGGTCTCGAGGCCGACCTCGCCGACGAGAAGGCGCTCGTCGAACGTCGCACGCGGCTCGAGGCTTCCGTGGCCGAGGCGAAACGCGCTGTCTCCGAACTCGAGGACGACGCGGCCCGCAAGGCTCCCGCACTCGACGCGCTCCAGCAGCAGTGGTACTCGCTCACGTCCCTTGCGGAAAAACTCGATGCGACCGCCCGTTTGGCGAGCGAGCGCGTACGCCTCATGGCGGCCGACGACGAACCGTCGCATTCGGGTCGCGATCCCGAGCAGCTGCGACGGCAGGCCGAGCGTGTGCGAGGGGAGGAGCTCGAACTCCAGGCTCAGGCCGATGAAGCACAGAAGGCCGTCGACGAGGCCGTTCGCACCCGCGAGGAAGCCGAGCAGGCTCACCAGGGGGAGCAGCAGCGGATCGTGCGCCTCGCGCGCGCTGCCGCCGACCGCCGAGAGGGCCTCGCCAAGCTTCACGGTCAAGTGGAGGCTCGACGTTCTCGCGTCGAGGCAGGTGAGGCCGAGATCGGTCGATTGCGCGGCACTCTGGGCGGATCGTCGGAGCGCGTCGACGAAGCTCGACGTGAGGTCGAAACTCTGCAGGCACGCCTCGCGGAGCTCGAGTCGGGCGAGGAGGCCGTCAACGCGGCGGCCGAGGAAGCCACGTCGCGACTGGCGGAGCTCGACGAGCGACGCCGCGAACTGCGCGACGCGCGCAACACCGCGTCGCAACGAAGTGGCGCCGCCTCAGCCCGTGCCGAGGCCCTCGAGATGTCCCTGGGTTCGGCCGGGGCGTCCCGTGAGAACCTCCCCGACGACGCCGCAGGCCTCGGCGGTGAACTCGTCGAAGCTCTTCAGGTCGAACCGGGCCACGAAGCGGCCGTCTCCGTCGCGCTCGGGTGGGCGGCCGAGTCGTTCGTCATCGCGTCGCACGAGGACGCCGCGCGTCTCCTCGGGCATCTGCGTGATCACGAGGGGGGTCGGGTCGGCCTCGTCGTCGCCGGAGCGAGCGCCCCCGACTCCGGCGCCTGGCCGGAACTGCCCGACGGCGCGGTCTGGGTACGTGACGTGGTGACCGTGCCGGACCACCTCGCGGCCGCCGTCGCCGTCCTCGTGGACAGGCTCGCGCTCGTCCCCGACACTGAGGCGGCACTTGCCGTTGTGGCGAGCGGCGCGCGTGCGGTCACTGCGGACGGCGACGTCTATGCACCTACCTTCGTGCGCGGAGGGGGGCGTCCGGGGCGTTCAGCGCTCGAACTGCGCGCTGCATTGGACGACGCGCGGCGTGACAGCCAGGCACAAGCAGAGCGCGAACGTGACCTCGCCACGGAACTGGACGAGATCGCCGGGCCGCTTCGTGAGGCACAAGCGGCCGCCGACGCGACGGCGGACCGGCTCTCCGAGAGCGACGCCGAGATCGACTCGACCGCGGAGCAGCTGGCGCGTCATCACCAGACGATCGCCGCAGCCGATCACGAGCGAGAGCGTATCCGTAGTTCCATCGAGCAGGCTCGCGTGGCGCTCGAAGCGAACCGCGGCGAACTCGAAGAACTCGAGCTACGGCTTGCTCACGCCCAGGAAGAGCCGAGCGACGAGGAACCGTCGGTGGCCGAACGAGACCGCCTGGCGGCGCTCGCAGCATCCGCCCGAACGGCGGAGACCGAACACCGGTTGACGCTGCGCACCCGCCAGGAACGGGCACGGGCGCTCTCGGGTCGGGCGGAGTCGCTCGAAGCGGCCGCACGATCTGAGCTCGCGGCGCGCGAGCGGGCCGAGGTGAGGCGACGCAGGCGCGAGGAATCTGCGCGCGTGGCACGGACGGTGAGCTCGCACGCCGAGTCGGCCTCGGCCGACGTCCGTCGCGCCCTCGAACGGCTCGTGCACTTGCGTGACGCCGAGGCGCAGGCCAAGGGAGAACGCGAGGCGCAACTCAAGGCCGCCCGCCAGCGGGCTCAGGAGCAGGCGGACGCCCTGCGGGAGGTCACCGACTCGGTGCACCGCGACGAGGTGGCCCGTGCGCAGCAGGGACTGCGCATCGAGGCGCTCGAAACGAGAGCTGGCGACGAACTCGGCATCGACCCGGACGTGCTCGTCGAGGAGTACGGGCCGCATCAGCTTGTCCCGCACCTCGAACCAGTCGCCGAGGGGGAGGAGACGCCGGAGCCGGTGCCCTTCGAGCGAAACGTGCAGGAGAAGCGACTCAAGCGGGCCGAGCGCGACCTCAAGCAGTTGGGGAAGGTCAACCCGCTCGCGCTCGAGGAGTACGCCGCGCTCGAGGAGCGCCACACCTTTCTCACCGAGCAGCTCGCCGACCTGCGCGGTTCGAAGAAGGACCTGATGTCCATCGTGGACGAGGTCGATGCACGCGTCGAGCAGGTGTTCACCGAAGCCTTCCACGACGTGGCACGCGAGTTCGAAGGCGTCTTCTCGCGGCTGTTCCCGGGCGGTGAGGGGAGACTTGTCCTCACCGACCCGGACGACATGCTGACCACCGGCCTCGACGTCGAGGCCCGCCCGCCGGGCAAGAAGATCAAGCGCTTGTCGCTGCTGTCCGGTGGAGAGCGTTCGCTCGTGGCGGTGGCGTTGCTCGTGTCGATCTTCAAGGCGCGACCGAGCCCCTTCTACATCATGGACGAGGTCGAGGCCGCGCTCGATGACGCGAACCTCGGGCGACTCATCACCCTGTTCGAAGAGCTTCGCGACTCGAGCCAACTCATCGTCATCACGCACCAGAAGCGGACGATGGAGGTCGCGGACGCGCTCTACGGTGTGACGATGCGTGGCGACGGCGTGACGACCGTGGTCTCCCAGCGGCTGGGCGACGTCCGTGTTCCGTAGGAGAACGCGTGACAGCGCCTGAGCCGTCCGCGTGGCAACTGGCAATCGGTGAGTGCGCCGGTCACAATCGTGAGGCACCCCGCACACATGAGGAGACACGGTGTTCTGGCTCGTTCTTGGTATGACGCTTGCCGTCGCGCTCGCCCTCTTCGTCGTGGGCATCGTGGCGCTGCCGGCCCGCCGTGCGGGGCGGAGCATGTTCACGCCGCGCGGTGAACGTCTCTTCCGGCTCTCCGACGACGCGCCGGTTGGCCGGAGTCGAGGCCCCGTGAAGCGTGCGGCCGGCGAGGCCGGCGCGACCAAGAAGCCCGCGAAGTCCGGCGAGAGTGCTTCGGCCGGGGTGGCACGTTCCGAGCGTGCACGCCGACCCGAACGCTGAGTGAGCCGCTGCCTCCCGATGGCCGGTTGTCGGTGAGGTTTGCAATGATGGGGCCGTGGATCAGCTCTGGGAAATTCTTGCTGTCGTAGTCGTTGCCCTGCTCGCAGGGGTGGCGGGCGTCGTCGGTCTCGTCCGCGGTCGTTCGCGCAAGGCGCCGAAGGTGCCGCCGAAGACCGAGCAGACGCCGATCGAGCGGCCGGTCGCCAAGAAAACGCAGTACAAGCCGAGCAGCGGCATGCGGATCGACACGTCGAAGACGGCCGAACCCGCACCGGCGAAGAACCAGGCGCCGAAGCCCGAAAACGCAACGCATGCTCCTACCGCAACCGATACGGCCGACGTCGCAGAGCCGACGAAGCCGGCGGAAGCCGCACCCGCCACGGGTGAGACGGTCGATGAGGACCGCCCGCTCACCGAGGCGGAGGCCACGCAGACCAACCCGTTCGACGTCGAGGCCGACGAGGAAGCCGCGAGCTCGACGGCGGCCGAGACCCGTGAACTCGAGAAGCCCGAATCCGCCCGTGGTCGCATGGTGCGCCTGCGTGAGCGCCTCTCCCGTTCGAACACGGCCCTCGGCAAGGGCCTCCTCGGCCTGCTCTCCGGCGGGACGCTGGACGACGAGGCCTGGGAGGACGTCGAGGACACGCTGCTTCGTGCCGACCTGGGTGTCGAGGCGACGACGGAGATCGTCGACAACCTCAAGAAGCGCATCTCCGTGCACGGTGCCACCGACGAGGAGACCGTCTCGCAGTGGCTCCACGAGGAACTGCTCGCGCAGGTGGGCCCCGACATGGACCGTCGTATCGCGGCCAGCCGCGTCGGAGACCGCCCCGCGGTCGTGCTCGTCGTCGGCGTCAACGGCACAGGCAAGACGACCACGGTCGGCAAGCTCGCGCGTGTTCTCGTCGCCGAGGACAAGGACGTCATCCTCGGTGCCGCTGACACCTTCCGCGCCGCCGCTGCCGACCAGCTCGAGACCTGGGGTGGGCGCGTGGGCGTTCCCACGGTCCGTTCGGACAAGGAAGGCGCCGACCCGGCCGCCGTCGCGTTCGACGCCGTCAAGGCCGGCCAGGAGGGGGAGTGCGACGTCGTGCTCATCGACACCGCCGGCCGCCTGCACAACAAGGTCGGCCTCATGGACGAGCTGACGAAGGTCAAGCGCGTCGTCGAGAAGCGCAGCCCCATCGATGAGGTGCTCCTCGTCCTCGACGCGACGACGGGTCAGAACGGCATGCGTCAGGCGGAGGTCTTCGGTCAGGCCGTCGACGTCACCGGTGTCGTGCTGACGAAGCTGGACGGCACGGCCAAGGGTGGCATCGTCGTCAACGTCCAGCGGGCGCTGGGCGTGCCGGTCAAGCTCGTCGGTCTCGGTGAGGGCCCTGACGACCTGGCGCCCTTCGACCCGGAGGCGTACGTCAACGCGGTGCTCGACTGAGCAGGCCGGTCTCGAGCCCCGCAGCGCCCACCCGCAGTCACGGCCGGTGGGCGCTCGTGCGTCCACGCTTCGACACGAAACGTCTCGCATGGCGTGCATACCCTGAGGATGTGACCGCGATTTCACGTCAGCGCCGCATCCGAAACATGGGCGAAACATCGCGAGCCGCATGCTGAAACGTGGCGAGGGCAGGATCACTGAGCATGAACGCACACCTTCTGGCGGCAGAGACCGCCCCGAAACTCGACTATGCGGCCACCGCATTCGTCCTCTTGTGCGCATCGCTCGTGCTCATGATGACGCCCGCGCTGGCGTTGTTCTACGGCGGGATGACGCGCTCCAAGTCGGTGCTCAACATGATGATGATGTCGTTCGGCGCCCTCGGCGTCGTCGGCATCATCTATGTGCTCTACGGCTACTCGATGTCGTTCGGCACCCACGACATCGCCGGGCTGATCGCGAACCCGGGTGACAAGTTCGGTCTGCACAACGTCGCCGACGTGTTCAACTCGTTCGGGTACGAGGGCTACGGAAACATCCCCGAGCTCGCGTTCGTGGGCTTCCAGCTCACCTTCGCGGGCCTGACGGTCGCGCTCATCTCCGGCGCCATCGCCGACCGTGTGAAGTTCTCGACGTGGCTCGTCTTCTCCGCGATCTGGGCGACGATCGTGTACTTCCCGATCGCGCACATGGTGTGGGGCGGCGGGTTACTCGGCGGCACCGACCAGGGCGTCGCCGCGACGATGTTCGGTTCGACCGACGGCAAGGCCACGTTCGCACCGATCGACTTCGCGGGCGGCACCGTCGTCCACATCAACGCAGGCATGGCGGGCCTCGTCCTCGCCCTCATCGTCGGGCGCCGCGCCGGTTTTGGCCGCGTGCCCATGCGCCCCCACAACGTGCCGCTGACCATGCTCGGCGCCGGTCTGCTCTGGTTCGGCTGGTTCGGGTTCAACGCGGGTTCCGAGCTCGCCGCAGACGGTTCGGCCGCCCTCGTGTGGGTCAACACGACCGCCGCGACGTGTGCGGCGATGATCGGTTGGCTCGCCGTCGAGAAGATCAAGGACGGTGAGGCGACGTCCATCGGTGCCGCCTCCGGCGTCGTCGCCGGTCTCGTCGCGATCACCCCCGCCTGTGGTGCGCTCAGCCCCGTCGGCTCGCTCATCCTCGGCGCGGTCGCCGGCATCCTCAGCGCCCTGGCCGTCAGCCTGAAGTTCAAGTTCAACCTGGACGACTCGCTCGATGTCGTCGGCGTCCACCTCGTCTCCGGCCTGTGGGGCACGATCGGCGCCGGCCTGCTGTCGACGACGAACGGCCTGCTCTACGGCAAGGGCTACGAGCAGACGGTCGTGCAGATCGTCATCGCGCTCGGTTGCCTCGCGTTCACGGGCGTGCTCACCGCCGTCATCGGTTTCGCCCTCAAGGCGACGATGGGCTGGCGCATCGACCACGACGACGAGCTCGCGGGCATCGACTCCGCCGAGCACGCCGAATCCGCCTACGATTTCGGTGGGTTCGCCTCCGGTACCCGCGTCGGCCACGGCCTGCTGCCGTCCGGCCACGGCCCCCTCGGTGGCAGCACCACCGGCGCAGAACACAACGACCCGCGAGGAGTGCAGGCATGAAACTCGTCACCGCCATCATCAAGCCGTTCAAGCTCGACGACGTCAAGGAAGCCCTCGAGGCCTATGGCATCGCCGGGATGACGGTGAGCGAGGTCAGCGGCTACGGCCGCCAGCGCGGCCACAGCGAGGTTTACCGCGGCGCCGAGTACAGCGTCGACTTCGTGCCGAAGCTGCGCATCGAGGTCGTCATCGACGACGCCGACGCGCCCGCCGTCGTCGACGCCGTCGTGCGTGCCGCGCAGACGGGACGCATCGGCGACGGCAAGGTGTGGACCGTGCCGGTTGAGGACGTCGTGCGAGTTCGCACAGGTGAGACGGGTCCGGCGGCGCTGTGACCTCGGCCGGCTGCACGTCGTGGGCAGAGAACTGATGGTCCTGGCCTCCGCCCACTACACCGAGCGCCTCGAACTCGCCACGGCACTGGGATTCAGCAGTCCGGGCGCCGGGCGTGCTCGCCGGCTCCGTCTCGCCGAGCACGCCCAGGGCTACCTCGAGCAGGTATGGCAGGAGGCGATCTCGGCTGCGGGTTTCTCCTCCGGCACGACAGACGTTGCGCTTGCCGTGGTCGGCTCGCAGGCCAGGGGGGAGGCCGGCCCGCTCAGTGACGTGGACCTCGTCCTGGTGCACACCGGTCGAGTGGGAGCCGAGCGTCTCAGCCGGCTGGCCGACGGCCTCTGGTACCCGCTGTGGGACGCCGGTGTGCGTTTCGACCATTCGGTTCGCACGCTCGCCGAATGCCGAAAGGCCGCCTCAGGTGATCTTGCCGCTGCGGTGGGGATGCTCGATCTCGCGCCCGTGGCGGGCGACGCGACCCTTGTGGCAGGGGTGCGCCAGAGTGTTGGCGTGGACTGGCGCGCCGCAGCCCGCAAGCGACTTCCGGAGGTGCTCGAATCCCTCGAGGCGAGGCACGCGAGCTTCGCGGCTGTTTCGGGGACTTTGGAGCCTGATCTCAAGGAGTCCGGTGGTGGTCTGCGCGACCTCCTGCTCATCGATGCCTTGACGACGGCCTGGCTCGCAGATCCGCAGCGGGCGGCTCTTGATCCGGCTCGAACGACTTTGCTGGACGTTCGCGACGCGCTGCAGGTGGTGACCGAGCGGGGGCGCGCGACTCTGGGACTGCAGCACCAGGATGCCGTGGCCCAGCTCCTCGGTCTGCAGGATGCCGACGAACTGCTCACCCGGGTCGTTGACGCGGGGCGCGCCGTGGCGCATGTGCGCGATACCGCGGTTCGTTCTGCCTCGCAGGCACAGCGTGCGCGGGGTCTTCGGGTGGGGCCGCGTCGCCCGCGCCTGACGCCGCTGGGGTACGGCCTCTTCCTCCACGACGGGGAAGTCGTGCTCGGTGGCTCACCGCGTGAGCCGGGCGTCGTGCAGCTCCTTCGCGCGGCCACGCAGGCAGCGCGTCGAGGAATGCGTATCGCTCCGGCGACGGCCGCGAAGCTCGCCTCTGACCTTCCCCGCCTTCCCACGCCCTGGCCGGCGCCGGTGCGGGAGGCCTTCGTCGAGCTGCTCGCCTCCGGTGCGGGCCTCGTCGACGTGTGGGAGGACCTCGACCGCATCGGCGTGATCGACGCGTGGTTTCCGGAGTGGGCGTCGATCCGATCACGCCCCCAGCGAAACGCGCTTCACCGTTTCACCGTCGACCGCCACCTCATCGAGGCGTGCGCGGCCTGCGAGCCACTGCTCGTGAGGGTGGCTCGTCCGGATCTCCTCGTCGTCGCGGCGTTCCTTCACGACATCGGCAAGGTGTCTGGTCAGCGGGACCACAGTGTCGAGGGTGCCCCCGTCGCCCGGGCCATCTGCGAGCGGATGGGATTCGATGCGAACGACGCCGCGGTCGTCGAACGGCTCGTGCGCCACCACCTCACGTTGGACGAGTGCGCCACTCGACGCGACCCTGACGATCCGCGCACGGCTGATGTCGTCATCGAGGCCGTCGCCGGTCAGGAGCAGGTGCTCCAGCTTCTTGCCGCGCTCACCGAAGCCGACGCCGTGGCCACCGGTACCGGAGCGTGGACCTCGTGGCGTGCGGGTCTCGTGGCAGATCTCGTGCGGCGCGTGGAGGCACAGCTGACACACGAGGTCGCCACCTCGAATCCGTGGGTCGGCTGGGAGCCGACGGCACAGGACGCGCAGAGGGTTCGTGACGGGGATGTCGTGCTTCAGGTCGAGCGCACGGACGTGCGCTCAGCTGTTCTCACGGTCGTCGACATCGACCGGCCCGGACTCTTCGCCGACACGGCCGGGCTCCTGGCCCTGAGACGACTGAGGGTCGTCGCTGCTGCGATCACGACGCGAGAGGGGCTGGCCCTGGATCGGTGGTCGGTCGAGGCGCCGCACGGGGAGTTGCCAGACGTCACGGAGCTCGAAAGAGCCCTGCGCGCGCTCCGGTATGGAGAACGCACGCCTCTTCGTGCCCTGGACGTTCCCGCGAGCCGGGCTCACGCCGGGTCAGAGCGGCCGAGCGACGTTCTCGTGCGACGTATGTCGTCCGCAGAGGACGCGCAGCGGATCGAAGTGCGCGCGCCCGACCGCGTCGGGCTCCTCTTCGACGTGGGACGCGCCCTCGCGGCGTGCGGCGTGGCGCTCGTCGGTGCGAGCGTCATGACCAGCGCGGGCCGGGCGGTCGACGTCTTCACGGTGAGGGCAGCTGACGCTGGGACGCTGGATCCTCAGGCGCTCGATTGTGCGCTCGATGCCGTTCGAGGCGCCCTGCGCTCTCGGTGAACGAGCAGAACGCTCACGGTGCGCCGCAGGTGCGGTCCCACGGTGTCGATCTGACGGCGCCCGGGGCGAGCGGGTAACCTAAACCGGTGTTCAACAGCCTTTCCGACCGTCTGACAGCCACCTTCACGAATCTTCGTGGCAAGGGGCGCCTGACCGAGTCCGACATCAACTCGACCATCCGCGACATCCGGATGGCGCTGCTCGATGCGGACGTGGCCCTGCCGGTCGTCAAGCAGTTCACCCGTGGCGTGCGCGAGCGCGCGCTGGGCGCCGAGGTGAGCCAGGCGCTCAACCCGGGTCAGCAGGTCGTCAAGATCGTCAACGAGGAACTCGTGGAGATCCTCGGTGGCCAGACGCGGCGCCTCAACATGGCCAAGTCGGGCCCGACGGTCATCATGCTCGCTGGTCTGCAGGGTTCGGGTAAGACGACGTTCGCCGGCAAGCTGGCCCGCCGTCTGCGCGACGAGGGCCACTTCCCGGTGCTCGTGGCCGCCGACCTCCAGCGTCCGAACGCCGTGCGTCAGCTGGAGGTCGTCGGTGAGCGTGCCGGTGTACCGGTGTTCTCGCCGGAGCGCGGCAACGAGGGCGGCCACGACGCCGTTTCGGAGAACGCCGAGGGCACGCGCTCGTACGGCGACCCGGTGTGGGTCGCGCAGGCCGGCGTCAACCAGGCCAAGCTGCGTCAGTACGACGTCGTCATCGTCGACACCGCCGGCCGTCTGGCCGTCGACGAGAACCTCATGCAGCAGGCCGCCGACATCCGTGAGGCGATCAACCCGCACGAGGTGCTGTTCGTCATCGACGCGATGATCGGTCAAGCCGCCATCGAGACGGCGACGGCGTTCCAGGACGGCGTCGACTTCACCGGTGTCGTCCTGTCGAAGCTCGACGGTGACGCCCGTGGTGGTGCCGCGCTGTCGGTCGCCTCGATCACGGGTCGCCCGATCATGTACGCCTCCACGGGTGAAGGCGTCAAGGACATCGAGGTCTTCCACCCCGACCGCATGGCGTCGCGCATCCTCGACATGGGTGACGTCCTCACGCTCATCGAGCAGGCCGAGCGCGCGTTCGACAAGCGCCAAGCCGCCGAGATGGCGCGCAAGTTCTCCGGCGGCGAGGACTTCACGTTCGACGACTTCCTCCAGCAGATGTCGGCCATCAAGAAGATGGGCAACATCAAGGGCCTGCTCGGCATGATGCCGGGCATGGGCCAGATGCGTGACCAGCTCAACGCGCTCGACGAGCGCGAGTTCGACCGGGTCGAGGCCATCGTCCACTCGATGACGCCGTTCGAGCGCAACAACCCCAAGCAGATCAACGGTTCGCGCCGTGCGCGTATCGCGCGCGGTTCGGGCGTGAGCGTCTCCGAGGTCAACCAGCTGCTCGAGCGCTTCGGCCAGGCGCAGAAGATGATGCGTCAGCTGAAGAACGGCGGCGGCATGCCGGGAATGCCCGGGATGCCGGGCATGGGTGCCGGTGGCGGCAAGCGCGGCAAGAGCCAGCCCAAGAAGAAGGGCAAGAGCGGTAACCCGGCCAAGCGCGCGCAGCAGGAAGCGGAGGCAGCGAAGAAGGCCGATGCCGCCCGTAACCAGGCCATGGAGAACGCGTTCGGGCAGATGAAGGAAGAGCCCGACTACTCCAATATGAAGCTGCCCAAGGGCTTCGAGAAATTCCTCGGCCCGGGCGCTGACAAGGACTGATCGCGCGAAGAGCGCTGCATGACCGTGAAGGGCCGACCACACACGAAGTGGTCGGCCCTCGCCGTCCCAGCTCGGGGACAGCCGGTGAAGGAATTGTCGGCTACGCGACGACGAGGGGCGGGCGCTCGGCGCGCTCGAACGCCGCCCGCAGCTCCTTAGTGAAGCGCTTGGGCCGGTTGAGGTTCGAGATGTGACCGGCGTCGTCGAGCACGACGAGACGGGCCGCGTCGTTGGCCGCGAGGAAGCGACGCTCGTGGATGCGGAACTCGTCACGGCGGCCGTTGATGATCGTCACGGGCACGTCGATCGAGCCGATCGCCTCGAGAACGTCGAGGCGCCCCAGCGCGCGCATGACGGGCGCCACGACGTGAGCCTTCGCACGACCGCCGCCGTAGTAGTGGCGCGCGGCCTTGGGTGAGTTGGCCTTCGCGAAGGCGGCGAGAACGCTGTCGTCCGCGCTGCCGGGAAGCCGGTCCCGCCAGGAGAGGTAGGCGCCGAACGCCACCGCGAGGAAGCGGTTCGGGACGGCGGTGCACCCCGCCACCGTTACGGCGCGTAGGGGACGCTGCGTGGTGGCGGCGTACTGCAGCGACAGGTAGCCGCCGAGTGACAACCCGACGAGCATCGGCGGCTCGGGGCACGACGCGACGGCCTCGTCGATGGTGGCCAACGCCGCAGCGAGCGAGAACTCCTCGTCCTGACGCTCGCCGTGACCGGGAAGATCAGGCGCGACGACGTGGAAGCCTCGCTTCGTCAGGCGCTTGATCTGGGGTCGCCACATGGTGCGCGAAGAGCGCACACCATGCACGAGAACCACAGAACCGGACATCTCTTCAGAATACGGCTCACGCCTGGGAAGGCCCTCCACACGTCGCCGCCACTCGGCGAAAATGGGCGGACAACGTGAGGAACATCGCACCTACTCGCCCGTTGGGTCGGTGGCTCCCGTTAGGGTCACGAGCATGAGCGACACCGTCCTGCACCTGACCGGTCGCGTCCTGCGTGGCCCCGATGACGAAGTGGCCGAAGCGTGGGTGATCGACGGACGCATCACGTTCGAAACCCCTGAGAAGGCAGCCACCGCCGACGCGGCGCGGCTGGAAGGCATCTTCCTTCCCGGTCTCGTCGACGCCCACTGCCACGTGGGCCTCGAGGCGCACGGTGGGGCACCGGAGAACGCCGAGGCGCATGCTCTCGCGGACCGAGCGGCCGGCGCTCTCCTCCTGCGCGACTGCGGTTCACCGGTCGACACCCACTGGATCGACGATCGCGAGGACCTGCCGCGCATCGTGCGCGCCGGACGTCACATCGCGCGCACGAAGCGCTACATCAAGAACTTCGCCCACGAGATCGAGCCGGAGGACCTCGTCGCCTACGTGCGTCAGGAAGCCCGCCGCGGCGACGGCTGGGTGAAGCTCGTCGGCGACTGGATCGACCGCGACGCCGGCGACCTCGCGCCCTGCTGGCCCAAGGAGGCCCTCACACCGGCGATCGACGCAGCCCACGAGGAAGGCGCTCGCGTCACGGCCCACTGCTTCGGTGAGCAGTCGCTCGTCGACTTCGCCGAAGCCGGCATCGACTGCATCGAACACGCGAGCGGCCTCACCGAGGAGACCATCGCGATGTTCGCCGAGCGCGACATCGCGATCGTGCCCACGCTCATCAACCTCGACAACTTTCCGAGCTTCGCGCAGGCGGGGGAGAAGAAGTTCCCCGGTTACGCCGCTCACATGCGTGACCTGCACGCCCGCCGCTACGAGACCATCGGGGCGGCTCGTGATGCAGGCCTGCGTATTTTCGCGGGCACCGACGCCGGCGGGCAGTTGCCCCACGGTCTCGTCGCCCGCGAGGTGGAGGAGATGCTCAACGTCGGGATGAGCACGACCGAGGCCATCGGCACGGCGACGTGGGGCGCCCGCGAATGGCTGGGCCACGAAGCGCTCGTCGAGGGTGCTCCCGCTGACCTCGTGCAGTACGAGCGCGACCCGCGCGACGACGTTCGCGTGCTCGCCGCGCCCACGCACGTCATCCTGCGCGGACGCGTCGTTGAGTGAGGACGACGGGCGCCTCCTCGTCGCCGACGGTGAGCGTGTCCACGTCAGTGTGGCGACGGGTGGTGACATCGCGCCGTACCGGGAGGCGATGACACGGTCAGCGTCTCGGATCGGCCGCTGGAACCCGGTCAACCCGGACGACCTCGTCCACCACCTCGCGGCGCAGTCGGCCACGCACCGCACGTTTCTCATCCGCGCCAAGGACGCTGCCCGGGTGACAGGTGACGAGGCGGGGCTCGTGGGCTGCGTCAACGTGACGAATGTCGTCCACGGCCGTTTCATGAGCGCCACCATGGGCTACAACGCGTTCGATCCCTACGTCGGTACCGGTCTGTTCCGCGAGGGGATGGCCCTCGTCGTCGGCATCGTGCTACGTCAGGCGCCCCAAGGTATGGGGCTTCATCGCCTCGAGGCGAACGTGCGCATCGGCAACGACACGTCGGCCGGCCTCCTGCGCTCCCTGGGGTTCCGTCGCGAGCGCACGATTCGCCGGATGCTCTGGCTGGCCGACGGTCTCGGGGGTCGGAGCGCGTGGTTCGATCACGACTCGTTCGCCGTGACGCGCGAGGAATGGCCCGCGGCGCCGCACGCCGCGAACGATCTGCCGACGGGCGTCATCGTGTGCGGGCCGGGCACGCCGGCCGCTACGGTCTTCGCGGTCGCACGCGAACTCGGGGGAGTGGCCCTCGTCGACGTGCCGTTCGACGCCGCCCTCACGACGGCCCGGTACGCAGCGGCGCCCGTCGTGTGGTCGGCCGACGGCGACGCGGAGGCCGCCCACGACGCGCTGTTGCGTGCGGGCGCCACCGTCGCTCGCGGTGACGACATCGTCGCGAGCATCAGCGGCAACCCGGCAGACGTGACGCGGGCGGCTCTCCGGCTGCGCCCGCGTCTCGTCTGAGGGGTTGTCGAGGCCCGTCAGTCGACGCTGATCTCGCCCATCTCGTCCCAGCCCTCGCCGTCGATCTGGCGGCTGATGATGCGCGGCGTGGAGGTGAGCTTGTCGGGCGTCTCGGCGGTGAACGTCTTGAAGTGCTCGGAGTTCACGTGTGCCTCTGCGGCGTCGTCCTTGAACGCTTCCACGAGCACGTACTCGTTCGGGTTCTCGACGCTGCGGCTCCAGTCGAACCACAGGTTGCCGCTCTCGGCGCGGGTGGCCTCGGTGAACGCTGCGACGTGGTCCATCCACGTCTCGGCGTGCTCGGGGCGGACGTCGAACTTGACGACGATGAAGATCATCGGAAGGTGCCTTTCACTCGGGGCATAGACAAGGGGATGTGCCGACTTCTCGGCACATCCCCTTGTCTACCACCTGTCGATCAGGCCGCGTCGCCGGCAACCTTCTCCGACTGACGCAGGTCCTCGGCGTCGATGCCGCGCGGCATGCGCAGGCCTTCGTCGAGGAGGAACCGCACGTAGGCGTAGTTCGTGAAGAACCCGGGAAGTTCGTCGGTCAGGGCCGAACGCTCGAGCACCTCACGGGCCTCGTCGAGACGCAACTGAATGTCGGCGTCGGCGCCGCGCTTGAGCTTGATCATCTCCTCGTCGATGAGGCGCTCGAGCAGGGCACGCGAGACCTGCGGACCTTCGGCGAGCTGCGTCGAGTGGTGCATCCACTGCCACAGCTGCGCACGGCAGATCTCGGTCGTCGCGGCGTCCTCCATGTAGTTGCCGATGGCGACGGCGCCCTGGCCGTCGATCCACGCGGCGAGGTACTGCAGGGCGACGCTGACGTTGCTGCGCACACCGTGCAGGCTCGTGGTCTGCATCGTGCCTTCGAGGCTGACGAGCGCGTGCGCGTCGTGACGCGGCGTGCGCTTGACCTCGATCTGGTCGAGCTTGTCGCCGAGCACGTGCGTGAACGCCGACATCACGGTGTCGACCATGGCCGGGTGCGCCACCCAGGAGCCGTCGAATCCCTCCTCGGCCTCACGCTCCTTCTCGGCGTGCACGACGTTGAGCGCGCGGTGACGGCGCTCCTCGTCCTGAACCGTCGGGTTGTTCGCCGCCGGCGCCGCGATGGCGTGCGTGCCGCGCTTGTGGGCGGTGGCGACGAGCAGGTCGGTGAACGTGCGCATGAACGGTGTCGTCATCGTGATGCGCTCGCGGTCGGGCAGCACGTACTCGTCACCGCGGTGGGCGAAGGTGCGCACGTAGCTGAAGATGTAGTCCCAGCGGCCCGCGTTGAGGCCCGAGGCGTGCTCGCGCAGCTCGAAGAGGATCTCCTCCATCGCGAACGCTGCGGGCAGCGTCTCGATGAGGACGGTGGCGCGCACCGTGCCGCGCGGGATGTCGAGGGCGTCCTGGGCCGCGTTGAAGATGTCGTTCCACAGGCGCGCTTCGGCACCGGACTCGATCTTCGGCAGGTAGAAGTACGGGCCGTAGCCGGCTTCGATGAGCGCCTTCGCGTTGTGGAAGAAGTACAGGCCGAAGTCGACGAGCGTGGCCGAGATCGGGCGACCGTCGATCGTGATGTGCTTCTCGCACAGGTGCCAGGCACGCGGGCGCATGATGAGCGTCGGGCGCTTGATCTGCGGGCGGGCCGCGTAGGCGCGCACCGCGTCACGCAGGACGATCTGACCGTCGATGAGGTTGAACCAGGTGGGCGCCGTGGCGTCTTCGAGGTCGGCCAGCCAGGTGGACGCGTTCGAGGCCATGGCGTGCTCGACGTGGCTGCGCGTCACCGGCGCGACGAGTTCGACGCGGCGGTCCGCGAGGCCCGGAGCGATCGGTGCGACGCTCCACGAGTCGTCCTCACGCGCGGCGATCTCCTCGGGGGAGAAGTCGAGGTCGGCTCCCCGGTTGATGCGACGCGACTGCGCGCGACGCTGCGCGAGTAGGTCGGCGCGACGTCCGGCGAACTCGCCGTCGAGGCGTGCCAGGAACGCGAGGGCGTCGGGGGTGAGGATCTCGTCGAAGCCCGGGTGCATCCGGCCGCGGACGGTGGGTGAAGAGCTCATGGGGCCCTCCTTCGAAGAAGCGCGGGGGCAACGCCGTCGGGCGTCGCGGGTGGAACGGTGAAACCCATCATCCCCGATACGCAGGCCCTCGTGGAGCGGGTTCGGGTGCTGGACGGGGTGGAAAGTGAACCCCCGCCCGTGCGGTCGGAGCCAGGTGGCCGCACAGGCGGGGGTTGGTCTTACTCAGACGGTGGCGATCAGAACTGAGCGCTCTCCGTCGAGTCCTTGAGGGCGGTCGTCGACGACTCGGGGTTGAGAGTCGTGGAGACCAGGTCGAAGTAACCCGTGCCGACCTCGCGCTGGTGCTTCGTGGCCGTGTAGCCGCGGCTCTCCGAGGCGAACTCGCGCTCCTGCAGGTCGACGTACGCCGTCATCTGCTCGCGGGCGTAGCCGTGAGCCAGGTCGAACATCGAGTAGTTGAGGGCGTGGAAGCCGGCGAGGGTGATGAACTGGAACTTGAAGCCCATCGCGCCGAGCTCCTTCTGGAACTTCGCGATCGTCTCGTCGTCGAGGTGCTTGCGCCAGTTGAACGACGGCGAGCAGTTGTAGGCCAGCATCTGGTCCGGGTACTCGGCCTTGACGGCCTCGGCGAACTTCTTGGCCAGTTCGAGGTCCGGCGTACCCGTCTCCATCCAGATGAGGTCGGCGTAGGGCGCGTAGGCCTTGGCGCGCTCGATGCAGGGCTCGATGCCGTTGCGAACCTTGTAGAAGCCCTCGTTGGTGCGCTCACCGGTGAGGAACTGCTGGTCGCGCTCGTCGACGTCGGAGGTGATGAGCGTCGCGGCCTCGGCGTCCGTACGGGCGATGACGACCGACGGGACGTTCGAGACGTCGGCGGCGAGGCGGGCGGCGTTCAGCGTGCGAACGTGCTGCTTCGTCGGGATGAGCACCTTGCCACCGAGGTGACCGCACTTCTTCTCCGACGCGAGCTGGTCCTCCCAGTGCACACCCGCGGCACCGGCGTTGATCATGGACTTCATGAGCTCGTAGGCGTTGAGCGGGCCACCGAAGCCGGCCTCGGCGTCGGCGACGATCGGGACGATCCACTCGTCGACGGACTTGGTGCCCTCGGAGAACTCGATCTCGTCGGCGCGCATGAGCGCGTTGTTGATGCGGCGCACGACCTGCGGCACGGAGTTGGCCGGGTAGAGCGACTGGTCCGGGTAGGTCTGACCGGCGAGGTTCGCGTCACCGGCGACCTGCCAACCGGACAGGTAGATGGCCTTGAGGCCGGCCTTGACCTGCTGGACGGCCTGGTTACCCGTCAGCGCACCGAGGGCGTTGACGAAGTCCTCCGTGTGGAGCTTGTCCCACAGCTGCTCGGCACCGCGCTTGGCGAGGGTGAACTCCTCCTGCACGTTGCCCTGGAGGCGAGCGACGTCCTGGGCGGTGTACTCGCGCTCGACGTTCTTCCAGCGCTCGTTCGTGTCCCAGTCCTTCTGGATCGCGGCTGCGCGGTCGTCGATCGTCTTGATGATCTGCTCGGAGGTCATTGGCTCCAGTCCTTCCTCTATGGGCCCTGGTAGGTGCCCGGTGGGGATCGATGACTCAACTCTGACCGAGAAGAACGCACAAGTAGGTAGACTTTTCAAGTAAAGATCGACGAATATTTACGTTTTGAGCAAGTTTGAGCCGTCTTTCGTCGCGAAGCTGGCGTGACGGCCGTCACGCAGGCCGGAAAGTGGAGTCATGAACGAGAAGATGCGCGAAGGGCGGCTCGCCTCGGCCCGTGCTGCGGCCGAGGAGGCGGCGCCCGTGGAGCGGGCAGCCCCCGACGCCCTGACGATCGGCCGGCGCCTGCGTCACGTGCGTCAGCAGGCGGAGCGCACCCTCGGTGACGTGGCGGGGGCGATCGGCATGAGCCCGTCGGCGCTCTCGCTCATCGAGAACGGCAAGAGGGAGCCGAGGCTCTCGGTCCTCACGTCGCTGGCCGAGGCGCTCGACGTGCCGCTCGCCGACCTTCTCGCGACGGCGCCGCCGTCACGGCGAGCGGCCCTCGAGATCCGTCTGGAGCGTGCGCAGCGGGCGTCGACGTACGCCTCGCTCGGGCTGCCGAGCGTCCGCATCGGACCGCGGCTGCCCACCGAGGCGCTCGAGGCCCTCGTCGGAATGCACGAGGCGATGGCGGCGATGCGCAGCGAGCAGGCGGCGACGCCCGAGCACGCACGGCGCGCGAACGCCGAGCTGCGCACCCGGATGAGGCAGGCCGACAACTACTTCGCCGACATCGAGGGCGCGGCTGCGCAGTTGCTCTCCGACGTCGGGCACCGTGGTGGGCCCGTCTCGCGAGCCTCTGTGGACCGCATCGCCGAACACCTCGGCTACCAGCTCGTGCACACCTCGGATCTTCCCGGCTCAACCCGGACGGTGAGCGACCTCGCGAACCGGCGCATCTATCTGCCGCAGCCGGAGGCCGGCCAGCACGACGCACGGTCTCTCGCCCTGCAGGCCCTCGGTCATCTCGTGCTCGACCACGAGGTGCCGGCCGACTACGCGGAGTTCCTTTCCCAGCGCGTCGAGATCAACTACTTCGCCGCCGCCGTGCTCATGCCGGAGAAGGAGGTGGGGCGCCGCCTTCTCGACGCGAAGGAGGCCAAGGACATCTCCATCGAGGATCTGCGCGATGCCTACGGCGTCTCCTACGAGACGGCGGCGCACCGCTTCACGAACCTCGCGACGAAGGTGCTCGACATCCCCGTGCACTTCATGCGCATCAGCTCCGACGGCGTCATCTACAAGGCGTACGAGAACGACGGCATCCAGTTCCCGACCGACGCCACGGGCGCGATCGAGGGCCAGCGCGTGTGCAAGCACTGGACGGCGCGCGCCGTCTTCGATCAGCCCGACCTGTCGCGCTCCTACCAGCAGTACACGGACACGCGCTCGGGCACGTACTGGTGCTCGGCGTTCGTGGACCGCACGCCGAGTGGCTTGTTCTCCGTCAACGTCGGTACGCCCTACCAGCACGTCAAGTGGTTCCGCGGCCGGGAGACGACCGAGCGTTCGCTCTCGCGCTGCCCCGACCCGTCGTGCTGCACGCGCCCTCCACAGGAACTTGCGAGCCGATGGGACGGTCGCTCCTGGCCGAGCGCTCGCGTGCACTCGCACCTGCTCGCCGCCATGCCGCCCGGCACGTTCCCCGGCGTCGACGACACCGAGGTCTACCAGTTCCTCGAGCGGCACGCGCGCGAGGACGGCTGACGGAGGGGAGGGGATTCGGCGGGTGGGCTCGCTTCTGGCAGAATGAAGCTGTACCCGTGCGCCCGGCAATCGGCCGGATGCACGCCTACCCCGAATCACGGTTCCCCGTTCGGACGCCGGTCGACGTCGGTCATCCGCGAAATTTCCTTCGCGTCAGGCTGCGCTCGTGCCCGTTCGCTCGAGCGGTCTCGCCGTGGTTCACCTACACAGAAAGTGAGACCGCCACCATGGCAGTCAAGATCCGCCTCAAGCGCCTCGGCAAGATCCGTCAGCCCCAGTACCGCGTTGTCGTCATGGACAGCCGTACGAAGCGCGACGGCCGTGCCATCGAGGAGATCGGCAAGTACCACCCCAAGGAAGAGCCGAGCCTCATCGAGATCGACGGCGAGCGCGCGCAGTACTGGCTCTCCGTCGGCGCGCAGCCGACCGAGCAGGTCGCCGCGCTCCTCAAGATCACGGGTGACTGGCAGAAGTTCAAGGGCGAGCCGGGTGCCGAGGGCACGCTGAAGACGGCCGAGCCGAAGGCCGACAAGAAGGCCCTCTACGAAGCCGCTCTCAAGGCCGCTCAGAACGCCGACACCTCCAAGGGCGGCGCCACGACGGCCAAGAAGAAGGCCGACAAGGCCGAGGAGCCCAAGGCTGACGAGGCCAAGGCTGAGGAGAAGGCCGAAGAGGCTCCCGCAGCTGAGGCCGAGAAGACCGAAGAGGCCTGATCCTCGTGCTCGAAGAAGCACTGGAGCACCTCGTCAAGGGCATCGTCGACCATGACGGCGACGTCGTCGTGCGTCACAAGGACGGACGACGGGGTGAACTCCTCGAGGTTCGCGTCCACCCGGACGACCTCGGTCGCGTGATCGGCCGTTCCGGTCGAACGGCGTCCGCCCTTCGCACCGTGGTCTCCGCGCTGGCCGGTGGCCGTTCGGTTCGCGTCGACATCGTCGACACCGACCGTTCGCGCTGAGCCGGTGCACCGACGAAGCAGCCCTCCCACCTCGACGAGGTGGGAGGGCTGCTTCGTGTTTCTCCGGGTCTGGAGGGGATGCCGGGCCGCCGGCAGGTGAAAGGTAGCGTTGAGGGGTGACCGAAACAATGGTGGCTCGAGACCAGCGCCCTCGGGAGCGCCGTCTCTTGGGGCCGTTCGTCGTCGCCGGTTCCTTGGCGCTGGCCTCCGGCCTCCTGTACCTGCGTGATCCTCACGTCGATGCGTCGTGGGGACGCTGCCCGTCCATCGCGCTGTTCGGTCTTGCTTGCCCCTTCTGCGGCGGCCTGCGTGCCGTGAACGACCTCACCAACCTGCGTATCGTCGATGCCTTCTTCAGCAATCCGCTCCTCGTGAGTGCCGTGCCCTTGGTGCTCGCGTGGTGGATCAGCGTTGTTCGGGATCGATGGACCGGCAGCACGCGTCCGTGGATGTTCCCGGTGCAGCGGGGTGTCGTGGCGCCGGTGCTGATCGCGGTGTGCGTCGCCTTCTCGCTGTATCGGAACCTGCCGATCGGCGCGGCCTTCTATCCCTGATGTGAACATGACGAAGGGCTGCATCCGTTGCGGATGCAGCCCTTCGTCGCTCGTGCCGGGGTCAGCCCTGAGTGGCCACCCAGATACCGATACCCAGGTTGAGGATGGTGACGACGGCGCCGACGATGATGGCCAGCTTGGCCTTCTCAGCGCCCGTCTGCATGCCGTTGCTCTCGCGGATTTCCTTCTGGGCGATGACGCCGAGGACGATTCCGACGATCGAGAGGATGCCGCACAGGAGGCCGAGGAAGGAGCAGATGAGGGCCGGCAGGGCCTTCTTGTTCTCCATCGTCATGCCCTGGTACGGCGCGCCACCGGGCTGGCCGAAGCCGCCCTGCGCCTGCTGACCGTAGACATCCTGACCGGGCTGACCGTAGGGAGCCTGGCCGCCCTGGCCGTAGGGAGCCTGCGACTGGCCGTTCGCGTCGTAGTTCGGCTGGTTGCCGTAGTTCTGCTGCGGGTTGTTCTGGGGGTCCATGGGGTTGCTCATGTTCTCTCCTCCGTGTGAGTCCTGCCCCAACCGTAGTAGGAATCGCCCCTGCCCGCGGGGGCGACGAAGCGGTGGGCATGTCCTGACAGAATGGAGGCATGGATGAAGTTGTCGTCGCACGAATCGGAAAGGCCCACGGGCTCAAAGGTGAAGTGACGGTGCAGGTGCACACCGATTCGCCCGAGGAACGCTTCGTCGCCGGGGCAGCCTTCGTCACCGACCCCGCTCACCGCGGACCGCTGACGCTGCGGTCGACGCGCGTCCACAACGGCATCTACCTCCTCGCGTTCGAGGAGGCTCCCGACCGCACCGCTGCCGAGGGGCTACGCGGCATCAACCTGCTTGCGGCCGCGGACGAACTCGTCGAGGACGACGCCTGGTACGAGGAAGACCTGCTCGGCTTCGGCGTCGTCCTCGAGGACGGCACGGCCGTCGGAACGGTCAAGGGTCTCGAATCGCGGGAGGTGCAGGACCTGCTCGTCGTCGACGGGGTGGACGGCTACGACGTTCTCCTGCCGTTCGTCGAGGAGATCGTGCCGGAGGTCGACGAGGACGAGCGCCGCATCGTCGTCACACCGCCGCCCGGCCTGCTGGAACTGGGACGCCCCACCGATGCTCACTCCGACGACGTCGAAGAAGCCTGATTCGTGCGCTGCGACATCATCTCGATCTTTCCGGAGTACCTTGAACCGCTGAACCTCAGCCTGCCCGGGCAAGCCCAGCGCAAGGGGCTGCTCGAGGTTGCCGTGCACGACCTGCGCGACTTCGCCCACGACCGGCACCGCACCGTCGACGACACGCCCTACGGGGGCGGCGCCGGCATGGTGATGAAACCTCAGCCGTGGTGGGAGGCGCTCGAGCACGTGCGCGGCCTCGGCGAGGGCACGCCGACGCTCATCGTTCCCGGGCCCGGGGGAGAGGTGCTCACGCAGAAGGTGGCGCGTGAGCTCGCCGACGAGCCCTGGATGATCTTCGCCTGCGGCCGGTACGAGGGCATCGACGAACGCGTCTACGAAGCGGCCGCTGAGGTGATGCCTGTGCGCGTCATCTCCCTGGGTGACTACGTCCTCAACGGCGGTGAGGTCGCGGTGCTCGCCATGATCGAGGCAGCCGCACGGCTGCTGCCGGGCTTCATGGGGAACGCGGAGTCGCTCCTCGAGGAATCGCACGAGGACGGCCTGCTCGAGTACCCCGTCTACACGAAGCCGGCGTCATGGCGTGAGCGTGAGGTTCCGCCGGTCCTCCTCTCCGGCGACCACGCCAAGGTGGCGGCATGGCGGCACGAGCAGCGCCTCGAACGAACGGCCGCCCGGCGCCCCGACTTGCTTCACGCGTCGGCGGCGCTCGCGGGCACCGACGTCGTGCCGCAGGCGCTCGTGCCGGCCGACCTCGGCGAACTCATGACCCTGCAGCGCGCCTGCTGGGCCGGAGAAGTGGCCGGTGCCGAGCCGGAGCACGCCTGGTGGGAAGCGCCGGCCGAAACCGTCGATGATCTGCGTGACGCGCAAGCGAACTGGACGACGTGGGTGGTGCGCAGCGAGGGGCGTCTCGTCGCCTCGGTGCGCGCCCGCCGGCTGCCCGAGCGTCAGACCACGTGGGAGATCGGGCGGCTCATGGTTGCGCCCGACCTCTCCGGGCGTGGCCTGGGTCGCGCGCTGCTCGAGTACGCAGAGGCCGCGGCGCCCGCCGACATCACCCGCTTGCGCGTGAACGTAGACGTCGGACGTGAGCGCGTCCTGCGCCTCGCGAAGAAGGCCAAGTACAGGGTGATGCCGGGTGGGGGCACCCGTTCCGGCACGGTTGACCTGGAGAAGCGACGCCAGAGCTGACGCTCCACGCACGCCCGTGTCCAGGAGGTCGCGCGATTTCGTGAGAGCGCGCCCGCTCTGGCAAGATGAGTCCTTGCGTCTTGTCACGACGAGTCCCCGCCGCAGGGGGAGTGGCACGGCCGGTCGGTACCCCCGGGGTTTTGATCCAGATCATCTCGGGCATCACCGCACCGAACACGCCGGACCATGAGACTCGACGAGGCGCACAACCGACAGCAACTCGGCTCCGGCCGAGCCTGACCGTGGCAACCTGCGTGTGCCACAGATTTGAGTAGATCATGAAGAAGTTCGACGCGATCGACGCGGCGAGCCTGCGCTCCGACGTCCCCGACTTCCGCGCCGGTGACACGCTGAACGTCCACGTCAAGGTCATCGAGGGCACGCGCTCGCGTGTCCAGGTCTTCAAGGGTGTCGTCATCCGCCGTCACGGCGGCGGCGTCGGCGAGACCTTCACCGTCCGCAAGGTTTCCTTCGGTGTCGGCGTGGAGCGTACCTTCCCGGTGCACACCCCGGTCATCGACAAGATCGAGGTTCTGACGCGCGGTGACGTCCGTCGCGCCAAGCTGTACTACCTGCGCGACCTGCGCGGTAAGGCTGCCAAGATCAAGGAGAAGCGCGACGCCGTTCCGGCCAAGAAGGCCTGAACCTCGCGACGAACCGAAGCGACCCTGCGATGAAGCGTCATGCTGCGTCCGGTCGCTCACCCGAAGGCGCGACCTCACGACGAGGTCGCGCCTTCGGCGTTCCCTGGCGGCGGACGGCCATCGGCGTCCTCAGCGTCATCGTCGTCGGAATGCTCCTCGTCCACGCCTTCTGGTTCGAGACCTTCACCGTGCCGTCGCGCTCGATGGAACCGAACTATGGGGTCGGCGACCGCATCGTCGTCGACAAGCGCGCCGAGTTCGCCCGAGGCGACGTCATCGTCTTCTCCGGCGAGGGCTCGCTCTATCAGCCCGCCGAACGCGGGGGAGTACTCGCCGTCATCGACACCGCGGCCGGATGGCTCGGGTTCCGCCCGGACGAGCAGGACTACCTCAAGCGGATCGTCGGTGTCGGCGGCGATCACGTGGTCGTCGACCACAAGGGCGAGCTCACGGTGAACGGTCGACGTGTGGCCGAGCCGTACCTCGGGCGGGGCTCGAAGCGAGCCTCGGCGCAGCCGTTCTCCGTGCGCGTGCCCGAGGGAAAGCTGTTCGTCATGGGCGACAACCGAGACGACTCCGACGACTCCCGCAACCATCTCGGTGACCCCGGCGGGGGGTACGTGCCCGTGGACAAGGTGGTCGGTCGCGTGGCGTGGAAGTATTGGTCCGGCTCATGAGCACGGACGCCGAGAGGAGGCCCGACGTGGTGGTTCGTACCCCGTCGAAGACGCCCACCCTACGCCTCGAGCGGCAACTGCTGCGTGACGGGCGAACACTGATCGCCGGCATGGACGAGGTGGGCCGCGGCGCCCTCGCGGGGCCGGTGAGCGTGGGCGTCTGCGTCGTCTCCGCGACGACGGGCACCGTGCCGCAGGGCGTCAAGGATTCCAAGCTCGTGCCTGAACCCAAGCGTCCGGCGCTGGCTGCGAAGGTGCGCCGATGGGCCGTCGCAGGCGCCGTCGGGCACGCCAGCCCCGCCGAGATCGACGAGATGGGCATGACACGGGCACTCCGTCTCGCCGGCACCCGGGCGCTCGCGGCCCTCGAGGTGACGCCGGACGTCGTCATCCTCGACGGTAAGCACGACTGGCTCACCGAACCCGAGAGCGTCGGCCTGCTCGGACTACTCGACGCAGTGGACGTCGTCGGGGGTGCACCCGAGGTAGTCACCCAGATCAAGGCCGACATGCGGTGCTCGTCGGTGGCCGGGGCAAGTTTGCTCGCGAAGGTGGAGCGTGATGCCATGATGGCCGAGGCTGCCCCTGGCCACCCCGTCTACGGGTGGGAGATCAACAAGGGGTATTCGGCGCCCGGACACCTGGCGGCGATCGCCGAGCACGGGCCGTGTGAGTTGCACCGTCGCTCGTGGAAGACCTTCCGCGCGGCCGAGGCAGAAGACCAGCAGGTGCCCGAAGCACACCATGACGTGAGGAGCACGCAGGCATGAGCGCCGAGGACCTCGAACGGTACGAGAACGAGCAGGAACTGGCCCTCTACCGCGAATACCGCGACGTCGTCGGGCTCTTCCGCTACGTCGTGGAGACCGAGCGTCGCTTCTACCTGTGCAACGCCGTCGACATGAAGGTGCGTGGTGAGGGCGCCGACGTCTTCTTCGACGTCACGATGCAGGACGCGTGGGTGTGGGACATCTACCGCCCGGCGCGCTTCGTCAAGACCGTGCGCGTCGTGACGTTCAAGGACGTCAACGTCGAGGAACTGTCGAAGAACGACCTCGAGATCCCCGACGGCCCCGACTTCACCTGATTCGCCCACAGATGTGACGCTCACGGGGTGCTCGTCAGCACCCGAGCGGCCTTCTCCACAGGTCCGCTGCTTCCGAAGGTGACCAGTAGAACCTCCGAGACCTTTGCTAGTCCCGGAGGTGGTGGACATGGACCACGACACGAGGGCCGCGGCGTCGCGGTCTGCGGCGACCGAGGCGCGCCGAACCCTGGGCCGGGACGGCGAAGAGCTCGTTCGCGCGTACCTGGAGAACCGCGGCTACGAGGTCGTCGACACCAATTGGCGCTGCCGTGAGGGGGAGATCGACCTCGTCGCGATCGACGGTGGCGAACTCGTCGTCGTCGAGGTCAAGACGCGTCGTTCGCTGCGCTTCGGACGCGCGGTCGAGGCCGTCACCGAGGAGAAGCATCGGCGCCTGAGGCGGTTGGCCGGGCTCTGGGCCGCCGAACACGAGGTGCGGGCACGCGGTGTACGTGTTGACGT
This sequence comes from Dermacoccus sp. PAMC28757, assembly GCF_014302635.1. Taxonomy (NCBI): domain Bacteria; kingdom Bacillati; phylum Actinomycetota; class Actinomycetes; order Micrococcales; family Dermacoccaceae; genus Dermacoccus; species Dermacoccus sp. PAMC28757. Next base: position 1,811,789 of record NZ_CP060292.1, read on the forward strand.
CATTGGCGTCGAATGGGCGGGGGAGAGGGCCCGCATCGATCACCGCAAGCGGGTGATCCTGTGAGCTTCGGCAAGACGAAGGCCGTCGTCGTCACCGGCATCGACGGTCTCGTCGTCGATGTCGAGGTGAGCGTCGGGCAAGGGCTGCCCAAGGTCGTCATCTCCGGGCTGCCGGACACGGCGGTGTCACAAGCGCCGAACCGTCTGCGTTCGGCGATGACGCAGTCGGAGCTGACGTTCCCCGACACCCGTCTCACGATCAACCTCGCTCCTGCCTCGGAACAGAAGTCCGGGGCCGGCCTCGATCTCGCCATGGCTGTCGCGATTCTCGCGGCAACCCGTTCCCTCGACCCGGCTGACGTCGCCCGCGTGGGGCACATCGGCGAACTCGGCATGGACGGCAGCGTCAGGGAGGTGCGCGGCGTCCTCCCGGCGTGTGTCGCCGCGCTTGCGGGCAACGTGCGTGAGTTGCTCGTGCCCGCCGCGAACGCAGCCGAGGCATCGCTCGTCAGCGGTATTCGGGTGCACCCCGTGCGTTCGCTGTCGGATGTCGTCGCCTTCCACCGCGTGCGCGCCCAGGGCAAGACGCTCGACCTGCCGTGGCCGGAACCCGGCGAGGAGGCCGAGCCGGAGGAGACCGGCGACCTGCGTGATGTCGTCGGACAGTACGAGGCACGGGCTGCCATCGAGGTGGCTGCCGCCGGTGGTCACAACGTGTCGATGATCGGTCCGCCCGGTGCGGGAAAGACCTTGCTCGCCAGCCGCCTGCCGAGCATCCTGCCGCCGCTTTCACGGGAGGAAGCTCTCGTCGTCACGAGCGTCCAGTCGGTGCTCGGCAAGGTCGACGGGCAGGCGCTCAAGGAGCGTGCGCCCTTCGTCGCGCCCCACCACAGCATCACGATGCCGGCGTTGGTCGGCGGTGGGACGGGGCGGCCCCGCCCCGGAGCCATTACCGAAGCGCACGCTGGCGTGCTGTTCCTCGACGAGGCGCCGGAGTTCAAACGGCCGGTGCTCGACGCGCTGCGTCAGCCCCTCGAGCGTGGCTTCGTCACGATCACCCGGGCCCAGCAATCGGTGCGGTTTCCCTCACGCTTCCAGCTCGTCGTCGCCAGCAATCCGTGCCCGTGCGGGCGCTACACCGGCTCAGGTGCGGGATGTTCGTGCGCAACTCGAGCCCGACGCGAATACCTCAAACGCCTCTCCGGGCCGCTACTCGACCGCATTGACGTCCACCTCCAGGTGCCTGCTGTGACGCGAGCCGATCTCGCGAGCGGGCCGGGGGAGAGCAGCGAGGAGGTGGCCGCGCGGGTGCGTGAGGTGCGCGAGCGCTCAGCGCGCCGTTGGGCGCCACTGGGGCTGGCGCTCAACGCGGAGGTGCCCGGTTCGATGCTGCGCTCCTCGCCGTGGTCGCTTACCCCGGCAGACACGGCAACGCTGGACGCCGCCCTCGACACCGGAAACCTCACCCTGCGCGGCTACGACCGCACACTGCGCCTGGCCTGGACCCTGTGCGACCTACGAGGCGCAGACAAACCCACGAAGGACGACGTCTACGCCGCCCTCACTCTGAGAGAAGGGCAGCAAGCAGCATGACCACGACGACCTCCCGCAACGACCTTCTGTCAGGAACGGGGCACGCCTGGCGTGACGCAGCCGAGCAGGACGAACAGCTCGCCCGCCTCGTGTGGGCGCACATCGCAGAACCGCGCGATGCCAAGGCCCAGCTGCTCATCGACGGCGTGGGGTACCCCGAGGCGCTCGCCGCGGTGCGTACGCACCCTGAGAAACTCACCAATTTCGCCGCCCGCCTGGAACAGCTCGACCTTCCCGAGCAACTGCGGCGCATCGAGACGTTCGGCGCTCGCATTCTCCTGCCCTCGGACGACGGCTGGCCCGAGCGACTCGACGATCTCCCTCAGCCGCCGCACGCCCTCTTCGTCGTCGGCGAGGCCGACGTGCGGTCGTTGTGCGAGCGCTCCGTCGCCCTCGTCGGGGCGAGGGCGGCCACCCACTACGGCCAGCGCGTTGCCGCCGAGATCGCTCTCGGGGTTGGCAGCCATGGCGTGGCCGTGGTGTCAGGCGGGGCCTTCGGCATCGATGCCGCGGCGCATCGTGGGGCCCTCGCCGGCGACGCCGGCACTGTCTGCGTTCTGCCCGGTGGGGTCGACCGCCTCTATCCGAGCGCTCATGACGCACTCTTCAGCGCCATCCGAGAGCGGGGAGCCATCGTGAGTGAGATGCCGCTCGGATTCGCTCCGATGAGGCAACGCTTCCTGCACCGCAACCGACTCATCGCCGCGCTGACGCCGGGCACGGTGGTCGTCGAGGCGGGGTTGCGTTCGGGGTCGCTCAGCACGGCCAGGCGCGCCGAGGAGATCCAACGCGTCGTCGGGGCCGTGCCAGGGCCGGTCACCTCGGCCGCCAGCGCCGGCTGCCACGAGCTCGTGCGCGACGGCGCGGCGGTGCTCGTCACCGGGGCCGACGACGTCATCGAGTTGATGGCCGGGTACGGGGCACAGCAGACGACGCGCGACACCCTCCCTGCGCTCGTCAAACCGGAGGATGCGGTGGGCGCCACGGCTCGCGCCGTCTGGGATGCCTTGCCGGTGCGCCGCGCTGCGAGCGTCGACCACGTCGCGACGAGTTGTGGCAGGACTCCCAGGGAGGTGCTGACGTCACTCGGCGAGCTTCTCGCTGCGGGGCTGGCCGAGAAGGTGGACGGTGCGTGGCGCAAGGCGTGACAGTGTCGGTGCAGCGAGGACGTGGAGGTCGCGCACTACCCTCGAACCATGTCCGGACCGGCCGCCAGCGTGATCGAACGCTTCCTCGATCACCTCAGCGCAGAACGTGAGCGTTCGCCCCACACAGTGCGTGCGTACGCGGGCGACTTGGAAAGCCTGCGCCATCACCTCGACGAGGTGGGCGTCGGCTCCTGGGGCGATCTCACACTCACCCACCTGCGCGGATGGCTCGCGGGCGTCAGTGAGAGCGGCGCATCACGCACGACGGTGGCCCGCCGGGTCTCGAGCGCGCGCACCTTCTGTCGGTGGGCGAAGAAGCAGGGCGTCATGGCGACGGATCCGTCGGTTCGGCTTACGGCGCCGAAGCGGCACGCGTCGCTGCCGGACGTGCTGCAGGCGTCGCAAGCCGCGCAGATCCTCGACGCCGCGCGCGACAGGACGAGTGCTGGAGGTACCGGGGAGACGCGCTCCGGCGATGCAGCCGAGAGGGCGGGCGGCGAGAGCGATCCGACGACGCGCGCCGTGGCGCTCCGTGACGCCGCCGTCCTCGAGCTCCTCTACGCCACGGGGATGCGCGTCGGTGAACTCGTGGCTCTCGACGAAGCAAGCCTCGACGAGACGAATCGACTCGTCCGTGTCATGGGCAAGGGTCGCAAGGAACGCATGGTGCCCTACGGCGCGCCGGCCGAAACGGCGTTGCGCCTCTGGCGATCGACGGGGCGTCCCACGCTCGCGCAAGCCGCCTCCGGCAAGGCTCTGTTTCTCGGCGTGCGCGGCGGGCGCATCGACCAGCGCCAGGTGCGCAGCATCGTCCACGCCGCCACGTCCGCCGTCGAGGGAGCACCCGATCTCGCGCCCCACGGTCTGCGCCACAGTGCCGCGACGCACCTCGTCGAGGGCGGCGCCGACCTGCGAACGGTGCAGGAGTATCTCGGGCACGCCTCATTGTCGACGACGCAGATCTACACCCACGTGTCGGCTGAGCGTCTGCGCGCGGGCTACGTCCAGGCGCACCCACGGGCCTGATCACCGCTCACAGCGGCGGCAGCAGTACGGGCCGAATGCCCGAGACCAGCGTCAGTGGGTCGCGGTAGGCGTCCTTGGCCACCTTGTACCCCCAGTGCAGGCAGCGTTCTTCGCAGTGACCGCCGGAAGTGATCTCGCCGATCACCTGGCCTCTGCTCACGTGGTCGCCACGCTCGACGTCCGCCGCCACCGGCTCGTACGTCGTGTCGAACCCCTCCGGATGGCGCAGCGTGATGACCGGACGTCCCGCGATCGTGCCGACGAACGTCACAGTGGCGTCCGAGGGCGCCTTGACCGACGTGCCTGGCGTCGTCGCAAGGTCGACGCCGCGGTGGCCCGCGCCCCACTTCACCTCGGGAGGGTCGAACCGCCGCGTCACAACGTGCGGGTCGACCGGCCAGGCAAACCGCTCGGACGGAGCAACTACGTCACTCGTCGAAGCGCTGCTCTGAGCCGCGGGCACCGGCGCCCGAGTGGGCGGTGACGCTGCTGCGTTGCTCGCGAGGAGCACGACGACGGCGCCGACCAGCGCAGGACGAAGGCGGGCAGGTGACATGCCCTCAGCTTCGATTGCCTGCCCTGCTCACGGGCAGCTGAGCAACTGGTGCCCTGTGGAAATGTCTGTTCGAGAGGCCCCTCAGGCGCGCCGGCCGTACGTGTCCACAAGCCGCGTCACGGCTTCGTCGATCGTGGAACGCTTCTTGCAGAACGCGAAACGCATGACACTCGCCATGCCGCTCGCCTCGGCGTCGTCACAGAACACGGACGCCGGAACAGCAACCACGCCCGCCGCCTCCGGCAGCTCCAGCGCGTATTGCTCAGCGTCCGTGACGCCGTGCGGAGCGGCATCAGCGAGGACGAAGTAGCCACCCTGCGGGAGGACGATGTCGAAGCCGGCAGCGCGCAGGCCGTCGGCGAGCACGTCACGTCGAAGCGCCATGTCCTCGCGCAAGCCGGTGAAGAAATGGTCGGACATCTCAAGACCCGACGCGATGCCGAGCTGCAGGGGAGTGCCGGTACCGAAGGTGACGTACTGCTTCGCCCCGTTGACGACGGCGACGAGGTCGGCCGGGCCGGTGACCCAGCCGATCTTCCAGCCCGTCGTGTTGAACGTCTTGCCGCCCGAGCCGAAGGTGAGGGTTCGCTCGGCCATGCCCGGCAGCGTCGCCATCGGCACGTGCTCGTGGGGCGCGAAGGCCAGGTGCTCGTACACCTCGTCGCACATGACGATCACGTCGTGACGCGTCGCGAGTTCGCCGATGAACGCGAGCTCCTCGCGGGTGAACACCTTGCCCGTCGGGTTGTGCGGCGTGTTGAGCAGCACGACGGCCGTGCGCTCGCTGAAGGCCGCTTCGAGGGCGGCCTCGTCGACGGCGAAGTCGGGGAAACGCAGCGGCACCGTTCGGCGCACACCGCCGGCGCGCTCCACCATGGCGGCGTACGAGTCGTAGTACGGCTCGAACATGACGACCTCGTCGCCGGGGGAGACAAGGCTTAGCACCGACGCCGCAATGGCCTCGGTGGCGCCGGTCGTCACGAGGATCTCGGACGCCGGGTCGAGCTCGATCCCGTACCACCGCTGCTGGTGCCGGGCGATGGCGGCGAGCAGTTCGCCAGTGCCCCGCGCCGGCGGATACTGGTTGTGGCCACCGTTGATCGCCTCGATCGCGGTGTCGCGCACAGTGGCGGGGCCGTCGGAGTCGGGGAAGCCCTGGCCGAGGTTGACCGCGCCGGTCTCGGTGGCCAACTGAGTCATCCGGGCGAAGATCGTTCCGCCCGCGGGAGCAGTGATGGAAGAGCGCTTTCCGGTCATCGCCTCACCGTAGCCGACCGGCACTCGGGCCGATTTCTTGGCGGGGCAACCCAACCGGTAAGCTGGAGGCACGTCTTGTGTGTCCACGTTCGGATGCGTTCACTCGCCCCGGTGGGTTGACGAAGAGGAGCGAGGCTCACGAGACGAATTCGCGTGACCTTCTTTGCGACGGCGCGACCCGGTAACGGGCCGCGCGTGAAGCGAGGTCGACGTCCAGCAGTCCGACACCGTGAACCTCTGCGAGGGGAATGGGGCCGGCGGCCGTCGATCGGGTCACCAGGGCAGCAATCCGGCTGCAAGAACTGAAACCTCTAAATGAAAGGGGACTTCGGCATGGCCGTCGTCACCATGCGCCAGCTCCTCGAGAGCGGCGTCCACTTCGGACACCAGACCCGTCGTTGGAACCCGAAGATGAAGCGCTTCATCATGACGGAGCGCAACGGCATCTACATCATCGACCTGCAGCAGTCGCTGACCTACATCAACGACGCCTACGAGTTCGTCAAGCAGACGGTCGCCCACGGCGGCACGATCCTGTTCGTCGGCACCAAGAAGCAGGCTCAGGAGTCCATTGCCGAGCAGGCCACCCGGGTCGGCATGCCGTACATCAACCACCGTTGGCTCGGCGGTATGCTCACCAACTTCCAGACGATCAGCAAGCGCCTGACGCGTCTGAAGGAGCTCGAGACCCTCGACTTCGACAACGTTGCCGGCTCCGGCTACACGAAGAAGGAGCTCCTGCTCCTCTCGCGTGAGAAGGCCAAGCTCGAGCTCGTCCTCGGCGGTATCCGTGAGATGAGCAAGGTTCCCTCCGCCGTGTGGATCGTCGACACGAAGAAGGAGCACCTCGCGGTTGACGAGGCCCGCAAGCTCGGCCTCCCCGTCATCGCGATCCTCGACACCAACTGTGACCCCGACGAGGTCGACTACAAGATCCCGGGCAACGACGACGCGATCCGCTCCGTCACGCTGCTGACGCGCGTCATCGCCGACGCCGTTGCCGACGGTCTCATGGCTCGCTCGCAGGGCAAGTCGGGCGACGCCGCCACGACCAACGAGCCGATGGCCGAGTGGGAGCGTGAGCTTCTCGCCTCCGAGGACGCCGCTGCGAAGACCGACACCGAGACGGGCCCCACGTCCGTCAAGGAAGCCGCTGACTCGACGGCCGCCGCCGCGACGAAGGACCCCGCCGAGGCCGCTGCTCTGGCCAAGGCCGAGGAGAAGCAGGCTCAGGCCATCGCCGACTCGCAGGCCTGATTTTCCAGACCTTCACCGCTTGGTCATCCGCCCGCCGTCGCTCTCGACCAGAGTGACGGCGGGCGGGTGACCGAGCACCACCACAGCATTCTTTCGACTCACCGAGGAGCGAAAAACATGGCGAACTACACCGCCGCTGACATCAAGGCGCTGCGCGAAGCAACCGGCGCCGGCATGATGGACGTCAAGAAGGCTCTCGACGAGGCCGAGGGCGACAAGGCCAAGGCCACCGAGATCCTTCGCGTGAAGGGCCTCAAGGGCGTCACGAAGCGTGAGGGCCGCTCGGCTTCCAACGGTCTCGTGACGGCCAAGGTCGAGGGTGGCGTCGGCACCCTCGTCGAGATCAACTGCGAGACGGACTTCGTCGCCAAGGGCGACAAGTTCATCACCCTCGCCGACCAGGTCCTCGCGCAGGCCGTTGCCGTCAAGGCGACGAACGCCGAGGAACTGCTCAAGTCGGACATGAACGGCCAGACCGTCGAGGACGTCCTCAACGAAGCCAACGCCACGATCGGCGAGAAGATCGTCGTCAACCGCGTCGGTCGCCTCGAGGGCGACGTCGTCGTCTCCTACCTGCACAAGACGAGCCCGGACCTCCCGGCTCAGATCGGTGTTCTGGTGGCCGGTTCCGGCGACGAGACGACGCTGCGTGACATCGCGATGCACACGGCCGCGTTCTCCCCCTCGGTTCTCACGCGTGACGAGATCGACGCTGACGTCGTCGAGAACGAGCGTCGCGTCGCGGAGGCCACGGCCAAGGAGGAGGGCAAGCCGGAGGCTGCTCTGCCGAAGATCATCGAAGGCCGTGTCAACGGTTACTTCAAGGAGAACGTGCTGCTCGAGCAGCCGTTCGCCAAGGACGCCAAGAAGTCGGTCGCCAAGGTGGCCGAGGAGGCCGGTGCAGAGGTGAAGGGCTTCCTTCGCTTCAAGGTCGGCGTCTGACAAGCAGGAGGCGAAGGTTGTCGACGTGGCGAGCGCTAGCGAGCTCGGTCGGCGGCCGAAGCCGAGTGCGCAGTCAGACGCCAGAAAAAAATAGCGTCTGACTGGTGACCGTACAGACTCAGCCCGCTCCCAGCCCACGCGGCAGGGAGCGGGCTTTGTCGTGCCCAGTACTCAACCCCACCCGCTACCGTGACCCCATGACCAACCTCACGGCTGAGCTCCCCGCTTGTGTCACCCGCATCGACGGCCTCGACGGCGGCGATGCTCTGCGGGTCGACGGCCTCCGCTCGTCGGGTGTGGTTCAGCTGCACGGAGCGCACGTCACGAGTTTCGTCCCGGTCGGTGGGGACGAGATGTTGTGGATGAGCCCTCTCGCGAAGGCGGGCGCGTCGGCGATCCGTGGTGGCGTGCCGGTCTGTTTCCCGTGGTTCGGGTCGGGTGTTTCGGGTGAGATGAAGCCGTCGCACGGTCCGGCGCGTGTGGTGCCGTGGCGTCTCGTGGAGGCGGCCGACGATGCGGAGACCGTGCGGTTGCACTTCGAGTTGTCGCATGCCGATGTCGCGGGTGCCCCGGGCGGTGACCACTGGCCGGAGGGGCTCGTGACACGCTACGTGGTCACCTTCGGGGAAGCCTTGGCCCTCGAGCTGGGCGCCGTCAACGAGGGCTCCGTGGACGTCACGGTCGAGGCGGCCCTGCACACCTACCTCAGGGTCGCCGACGTGCGGCAGGTCGCCGTCGAGGGCGCCGAGGGTGCCTCGGTGCTCGACCAGCTCACAGGGCGCACGCACACCCAGGACGGTGCCGTCGTGTTCGACGGTGAGGTCGACTCGATCGTCCACCTCGAGGACGCCCCGTTGCGCCTGGTGTCGCGTGACGACGCCGCACGCAGCCTGCTGACGTTGACCCGCGAGGGCAGCGGTGACGTCGTCGTCTGGAATCCGCACATCGAGAAGGCCTCGGCCATGGGCGACGTCCCCGATGACGCGTGGCCGGGCTTCGTCTGCCTCGAAACGGCGAATGTGCGCGACAACGCCGTCACCTTGGCGCCCGGAACCTCCCGCGCCATGCGGGCCACCTATGCGCCGGGGGAGTGACGCTCGTTTCCGCTGGCCGTGACGCGTGTGAAAGTATTGCTCGACGCATGTCCGAGAGCCTGCCAGGAGGCGAAATGAGCGACATTCCGAGCGGTCAGCCGGTCACCGGCGAGACGCGCACCCCCTACACGCGAGTGCTGCTCAAGCTCTCGGGCGAGGTCTTCGGCGGCGGAAGTGTCGGCGTCGACCCCGAGGTCGTGCGTGCGATCGCCCGTCAGATCGCTCCGGCCGTCCGCTCCGGCGTCCAGGTCGCGGTCGTCGTCGGTGGAGGCAACTTCTTCCGCGGTGCCGAACTGCAGCAGAAGGGCATGGACCGCAGCCGCGCCGACTACATCGGCATGCTCGGCACCGTGATGAACTGCCTCGCTCTTCAGGACTTCCTGGAGAAGGAGAACATCGAGACGCGCGTGCAGTCCGCCATCGAGATGACGCAGGTCGCGGAGCCGTATATCCCGCGCCGCGCGATCCGTCACATGGAGAAGGGCCGCGTCGTCATCTTCGGCGCGGGCGCAGGCATGCCGTTCTTCTCCACCGACACCGTCTCGGCCCAGCGTGCGCTCGAGACGCACTGTGACGCCGTGCTCGTCGCGAAGAACGGCGTCGACGGCGTCTACTCCGACGACCCGCGCAAGAACCCCGAGGCGGTCAAGCTCGACACCGTCACGCACGCGGACGCCCTGGCGCGCGGTCTCAAGATCGTCGACGCGGCCGCGTTCAGCCTGTGCATGGAGAACAAGCTGCCCATGGTCGTGTTCGGCATGGAAGGCGAAGGCAACATCACCCGCGCTCTGCAGGGTGAGAAGATCGGAACGTTGGTCGCTGCGTCCTGATTCGGGCGCGCGATCGAGAGAAACGACGAACGGAAGCGAAGCCATGGACATTGACGAGATCCTCCTCGAGGCCGAGGAGAAGATGGACAAGGCGATCGACGCCGCCAAGGAGGACTTCGCGTCCATCCGTACCGGCCGTGCGAACGCCGCCATGTTCAACCGACTGACGGTCGACTACTACGGCGCTCCGACGCCGCTGCAGCAGCTCGCGTCGTTCCAGACGCCCGAGGCGCGCACGATCCTCATCATTCCGTTCGACAAGTCGGCCATCTCCGAGATCGAGAAGACGCTGCGCGACTCCGACCTCGGCGTGAACCCGAGCAACGACGGCAACCAGATCCGCTGCATCCTGCCCGCCCTCACCGAGGAGCGCCGCAAGGACTACATCAAGATGGCCAAGGACAAGGCCGAGAACGGCCGCGTCAGCGTCCGCAACGTGCGCCGCAAGGCGAACCAGGACATCGACAAGCTGGTCAAGGACAAGGAGATCGGCGAGGACGAGGGCGCACGCGCCGAGAAGGACCTCGACGCTCTGACGAAGAAGCGGGTCGACACGATCGACGCGCTCCTCAAGGGCAAGGAATCCGAGCTTCTCGAGGTCTGACCTCGAGTTCGTCCTCGAAAGCCGATGCCTGCATCAGCAACACCACCGACCCCGCCCCCACCCGGCGCGGGGTCGGTTGCTGCGCCCGCATCGGCTCCGAAGAAGAACAAGGCCGGCCGTGACCTGCGGGCCGCAGTGCTGGCTGCGCTCGTTCTCGGCGGGCTCGTGCTCGTGTCGCTGTTCGTCCGCAAGGAGCTGTTCGTCGTCCTCGCGACGACGGCGTCGGTGATCGGCACGCACGAACTGCTGCGGGTCATGCCGTCGGGCCACTTCCGCCCCTCCTGGGCGCCGACGCTCGTCGCGGCGGCCGTCATTCCCGTGGCGGCCTACGTCATGGGTCCGTCGGCCATGCTGGCCGCGCTCGTCGGCAGCGTGCTCGTGTTCATCCTGTGGGGGGCGCTCGCCAACAAGGACGCCGCCGACACGGCGGCGGCCGCGTTCATCGCCCTCTACGTTCCGGCACTCGTGTCGTTCGCGATGATGCTCCTCCATGCTCCGGACGGCGTGAGCCGCATCATCGTTTTCATCCTCGTGACGATCAGCAGCGACATCGGCGGGTACGCCGCCGGCGTCATGTTCGGCAAGCACCCGATGGCACCTACCGTGAGCCCGAAGAAGTCCTGGGAGGGCTTCGCCGGGTCGTGGGCGAGCTGCGTCGTCGTGGGCGTGCTCTCGGTGACGCTCGTGCTCCACGCTCCCTTCTGGGTGGGCATCCTGCTCGGCTCGGCTGTCGTCGTGGCCGCGACGGCCGGCGACCTGTGCGAGTCGATGATCAAGCGCGACCTCGGCATCAAGGACATGAGCAACCTCATCCCCGGCCACGGCGGCCTCATGGACCGCCTCGACTCGCTCGTGCTCGCCGCGCCCGTGACGTGGGCCGTCCTCACCGCGTTCGCCGCGTGATCCCCGCGAAGGAGACCTTCGATGACCACTGACCTTCCCACCCCCACAACCCGGCCGGCGCCGGGGCAGCTGACGTTCACTGCTCCGCGGCGCGGCAAGCCGCCGCAGCACCTCGCGGACTTCGACCTCGCCGGTCGTCAGGCTTTCGCGAAGGAGCTCGGGCTTCCGGCCTTCCGCGCCAAGCAGGTCTCAACGCACTACTTCGAGCGGTTCGTCGCCGACCCGGCCGAGATGACCGATCTGCCGAAGGCCGGCCGCGAGGAGATCGTCTCGGGTCTCATGCCGCCACTGCTCACGAGCGTCAAGACGCTCGTCGCCGACGGCGGCAACACGCTCAAGCAGGTCCATCGCCTCCACGACGGTGCGCTCGTCGAGAGCGTCATCATGCGTTACCCGGGCCGCGTCACCATGTGCATCTCGAGCCAGGCCGGCTGCGGCATGAACTGCCCCTTCTGCGCCACGGGCCAGGAGGGCCTCACCCGCAACCTCTCGACGGCCGAGATCGTCGAGCAGGTCGTCGCCGGGGCCCGCCTCCTTCGTTCCGGCGAACTGCCCGGCCTCGAGGAGGAGGACCGCGAGCACCCGCTGCGCGTGAGCAACGTCGTGTTCATGGGCATGGGGGAGGCGCTCGCCAACTACCGCCGCGCCATCGACGCCATCAAGCGCCTCACGGCCCCGGCCCCCGAGGGCCTCGGCATGTCGGCGCGCGGCATCACGATGTCGACCGTTGGGCTGGCGCCGGCCATCGACAAGCTCGCCGCGGAAGGCATCCCGGTGACGTTGGCGCTCTCGCTCCATGCGCCCGACGACGAGCTGCGCAACGAGCTCGTGCCGATCAACACGCGCTGGAGCGTGGACGAGGCTCTGGATGCGGCCTACCGCTACTTCAAGGCCACCGGCCGGCGCGTCAGCATCGAGTACGCCCTCATCAAGGACATCAACGACCAGGGCTGGCGCGCCGACCTGCTCGCCAAGAAGCTCAACGCGCGCGGCAAGGGCTGGGTGCACGTCAACCCCATCCCGCTCAACCCGACGCCGGGGTCGAAGTGGACGGCGTCGCGCAAGGGCGTCGAGCAGAACTTCGTCGAGCGCCTGCGCGCCGGGGGTATCCCGACGACGGTGCGTGACACCCGCGGTTCCGACATCGACGGCGCGTGCGGTCAGCTGGCCGCGAGCACGGCCTGAGTCACGCGGATCATCCCGCGAGCCGCGCTGAGGAAGGCTCGCGAGACGCCTTCCCGGCCATAGCCGGGCCGAGGTTACGCTGACCCGCAACCTCGTCAGATCGATCGAAGAAGACCCCATGAGCGAAGCCGGACGCGAGTTCGTCCTCACCGTCAGCTGCCCCGACCGCACCGGCATCACGCATGCCGTCTCCGGGGTGGCGCTTGAGAACGACCTGTCGATCGCCGACAGCCAGCAGTTCGCCGACCCGACGTCGGGGGAGTTCCACCTGCGTATGCACCTCACGCGCCAGGGCGAGCCCACGGATGTCGAGACGGTGCGGGAGTCGTTCGCGCGCGTCGTCGAGGAGTTCGACATGACGCTCGGTCTGCACGACGCCAGCGAACGTCAGCGGGTCGTGCTCATGGTGAGCAGGCAGGGGCACTGCCTCAACGACCTGTTGTTCCGTGTCTCCACGGGTCAGCTGCCCATCGACGTCGTCGCCATCGTGAGCAACCACGAGGACTTCCGGGGCGTCGCCGAGTGGTACGGGCTGCCGTTCCACCACGTGCCGGTGACGAAGGAGATCAAGCCCCAGGCCGAGGCGGAGCTCCTGCGCATCATCGAGGAGACGAAGGCCGACACGGTCGTCCTCGCGCGGTACATGCAGGTGCTCTCGGAGGACCTGTGCGCGCGTCTGTCAGGGCGAGTCATCAACATCCACCACTCGCTCCTGCCGAGCTTCAAGGGCGCCAAGCCGTACACGCAGGCGCACGAGCGCGGCGTCAAGGTGATCGGTGCGACGGCGCACTACGTGACGGCAGACCTCGACGAGGGGCCGATCATCGAGCAGGACTTCCGCCGCGTCGACCACCGCATGACGCCCGCGCAGCTGTCGACCGCGGGTCAGGAACTCGAGGCGATGGCGCTCGCGCGTGCTCTCATGTGGCACGCCGAACACCGCGTGGTGCTGCGCGGGCGCCGCACCGTCGTCTTCGCCTGATCGCTCGTCACGTCAGGCGCGCGCGAGCACGATCTCGAGCGCCTCACCCGACGTCTCGACGAGGTGCAGGTGTTCGGCGAATCGCTTGCCTTCGCTCAGCGCTGTGAGCGCCGGCCACACCGGAACCATTTCGGTCCACTGCCGCTGCCCGACCAGGACGAGGTCGGGCAGCGGCGCGTCGTCGGGGGCGTAGTAGAGCGGAGTGACGCTCTGGAAGATCTCCTGCACCGTGCCGGCTGCGCCCTCGAGGACGACGACCGCGTCGTTCGAACCCGCGAGGAGGTCGTCCTCGCGCAGCGCGTTCGAGAAGTACTTGGCGATGGCATCACCGAACACGTTGGGCGGCTCGTGGCCGTAGAACCACGTCGGGATGCCGACGCTGCGCAGGTCGTCGCCCGAGCCGAGCAGCTCCTTCGCGCGGAATCCTGCGCTCGCCCACGCGCCGATGTCCGGGCGGAACGAGGGCACCTGCGCCACGACATCGAGGGCCTCGTCGAGTCGCCCCGTGCGATCCGCGGCGCCGAGGTTGGCCGCCTCCATCGCGCCCGGCCCGCCGCCGGTCAGAACGACGAGGCCTGCTTCCGCGAGACGCCGCGCAAGGTGCGCGATCTCCAGGAAGGCAGCCTCGTCACGTGACATCGCGTGCCCACCCATGATGCCGACCGTGCGCCGACCGTCGAGGGCCTCCTGGAGCGCGTCGCGCATCGAGTCGTCGTGGAGCGCTCGCAGCGCTGTCGCGTAGGCGTCGTGACGGGCCGCGCAGTCACCGAACCACGCGTAGGCGCGGGCGTCGGGAGTCGCCTCGTACCCGGACGGCTCCAGGCCGTCGTACAGCTCGGTGGGGGAGTAGAGCGCGTGACGATAGGCGTCCACCGGCGCGCCGGGGTCCGCCGGAAAGATGATGGCGCCCCGGCGCGTGAGATCCATGGCGAGATCGCCCGGTACCTGACCGCCCAGCACGACGAGGCCGTCGAAGCGGTCCGCCGCCTCGCGCAGGCGGGTGCCGGCCGAACCGCTCAGGTCGACGTTCTGCAGTCGGAAGCCGTCGAGGCTGACGGAACCGTCGAGGGCCTCGTCGAGCTCGGCCGCCGAATGGATTTCGCGAAGCATGCGCCAACCTTGGCACAAACGTCGGAATGAACTCACGCGTAACCCGTTGGCGGCGGGCAGGATGTGTCCATGGCCGACAACGATGTGACCTACGCCGAGGCGTACCAGCGCAGCATCGACGACCCCGAGGGTTTCTGGCTCGAGGCTGCCCGGGGCGTCGACTGGATCTCGCCGCCGAAGCAGGCGCTCGATTCGAGCAGCGCCCCGCTCTACCGCTGGTTCCCCGGGGCCCGGCTCAACACCTGTTACAACGCGCTCGACCGTCACGTCATCGCAGGACGTGCCGACGAGCTCGCGCTCATCCACGACAGCGCCGTCACCGGCGAGGTGCGCACCTTCACGTACGCGCAGCTCCTCGATGAGGTGGCCCGTGCGGCCGGTGTGCTCCAGGCCCTCGGCGTGGAGAAGGGCGACCGCGTCGTCATCTACATGCCGATGATCCCCGAGGCGGTCATCTCGATGCTCGCGTGCGCCCGCGTCGGCGCCGTGCACTCCGTGGTGTTCGGTGGCTTCGCGGCATCCGAGCTCGCTGCCCGCATCGACGACGCGCAGCCGAAGGTCGTCCTGTCGGCCAGCTGCGGCGTCGAGCGCACACGCATCGTCGAGTACAAGCCGATGCTGGACGCCGCCCTCGAGAAGGCGACGCACGAGGTGTCCCACTGCGTCATCGTCCAGCGCCCGCAGTACGAGGCCGAGATGGGCGAGCGCGACTTCGACTGGGAGAAGGTCATGGCGCCGGGCGCGGTGCAGCCCGCCGGGTGCGTCGCCGTCGAGGCCACCGATCCGCTCTACGTGCTCTACACCTCCGGAACCACCGGTCGCCCCAAGGGCATCGTGCGCGACAACGGCGGTCACGCCGTGGCGCTCACGTGGTCGATGGCGAACATCTACGGCATGCGCACCGGCGACGTCTGGTTCACGGCAAGCGACGTCGGCTGGGTCGTGGGGCACTCCTACATCGTCTACGCGCCGCTCTTCGCAGGCCTCGCCACAGTGCTCTACGAGGGCAAGCCGGTGGGCACGCCCGACGCCGGAGCTTTCTGGCGCGTCATCGAGCAACACAAGGTGGCGGGCCTGTTCACCGCCCCCACCGCCATTCGGGCCATCAAGAAGGAAGACCCGAACGCGGAGCTCCTTGCCGAACGAGACATCTCGACGCTTCGGACGCTGTTCCTTGCGGGCGAACGCCTCGACCCCGACACCTACACGTGGGCGCACGAGAAGCTCGGCGTTCCCGTCGTCGACAACTGGTGGCAGACCGAGACCGGCTGGCCGATCGTGGCGAACCCCACGGGCATCGAGACCTTCGAGGCCAAGCCCGGTTCGGCGACGAAGCCCAGCCCGGGATACGACGTCCAGGTGCTCTCCCCGGACGGAGCGGTGCTCGAGCCGAACACCGAGGGCGCCGTCTGCATCAAGCTGCCGCTTCCCCCGGGCACGCTGCCGACGCTGTGGCAGGACGACGAGCGCTACGTCAGTTCCTACCTGTCCGCCTTCGGCGGCTACTACCTCACCGGTGACGGCGGGTACATCGACGAGGACGGGTACGTGTGGATCATGGGCCGCACCGATGACGTGCTCAACGTCGCCGGTCACCGCCTCTCGACGGGTTCGCTCGAGGCGGCGCTCGCGGGGCACCCGGCCGTGGCCGAGTGCGCCGTCATCGGTGTGGCCGACCCGCTCAAGGGGCAGGTGCCGCGGGCCCTCGTCGTGCTCAAGTCGGGACGCGAGTTCAGCGACGCCGAGATCGAGACGCTCGTCGACGAACTGCGGACGCGGGTGCGTGACGAGGTGGGTGCACTCGCATCGCTGAGCGCGGTCGACGTCGTCCAGGCGCTGCCCAAGACCCGTTCGGGCAAGATCCTGCGCAAGACGATGCGCCAGATGGCCGACGGCGAGACGCCGCAGGTGCCGGGCACGATCGAGGACGCAGGCGTTCTCGACGCCCTGTCCGGTGTGCTCGGCACCCGCGGTGACTGAGGGCGTCAGGAAAGCTTCGTCGCCTCGAGCGTGAAGTCACGCGCGCGCAGGCGCTCGACGTACGGCATGCCGAGTGCGACCGCAGGAGTCAACACGCCGCCGTCGGCGCCGGTGGGCAGCTGCGGCAGGTCGCCCTCGGCCAGCGTGAGCGCGGCCTCGGCGAGCATGACGACGGTGGCGTTGTAGCCCGGGTCGCCCTGTGCCGCCACGATGCCGCGGTAGCGTGCGCCCGTCGTCGTGGTGGTGCGCAGGTCCATGCGGAAGAAGCCGTTGACGCGAGACTTCTCGTCCGGCCCACTGCCCGGCTTGGGCACGAGGCGTTCCACGATCGGGCGAGCCTTCTGGCTGCCCAGCGCCGCGAAACCGCCCGCCAGGGCACCCGCGATGGCGTAGGCGCGCAGGCGTCCCTTGAGGCCGGCTCCGGCCTTCATCACCTCGCGGTAGTGGAACGTCTTGCCGTATCCGTGGCCGAACAGGGCGTTGCTGCGGCGCACGATGCGCGTGTTGTACGAGGCCATGACGAACGGCGCAGTCCAGGCCTCGAGGTCCTCCGAGTAACCGACCTTGAGCGAGTCCTTGTACTCGCCCTCGGGCTCGGCGGCGCGATCGGGGGAGAGGGAGAACTTGTCGCCCGCGATCTTGCGGCGTTCGGGCTGCGAGGCCATGTCGTCGGCCTGCTGAATGGCCGAGGCGACGGTGCCGCCGCTCATCCCGCCCTTCATCGAGGCGTAGACCGTGGTGTCCCCGAGGTCGCCGTCGTCGGCGTCACGAACGGTCTGTGCGGTGAGGAAGGCCGCCAGGTCGGACGGCACCGAGTCGTAACCACACGAATTAACGATGCGGGCGCCCGAAGCCCGGGCCGCCTCGTCGTAGTGGTCGATGCAGTCGCGGGCGAAGAGCACCTCACCGGTGAGGTCGACGTAGTGCGTGCCCGCGGTGGCGCAGGCGCCGACGAGGGGCAAGCCGTAACGCGCGTACGGGCCGACGGTGGAGATGACGACACGGGTGCTCTCGGCGAGAGCTCGCAGCGACGCCTCGTCGTTCGAATCGGCCTCGACGATGCCCCATCCCGCGGCGTTCGCGCCGAGATTCTGACGAACCGTCTCAACTTTGGAGCGGGTGCGCCCGGCGAGGGCGATTCGGGTGCCGGCGGGTGCGTGGGCGGCCAGGTCTGCGGCTACGAGCTCCCCGACGAATCCTGTTGCGCCGAAAAGAATTACGTCGAATTCACGATCTGTTGAGGTCATGTCGTCGAGCCTACCGGCTCGCCTACGGCGAGGCCGATTGCCTCGTGATTCGTCTCAACTGGGAATCCGCCCGAGATGTGTGCCAATCTGTCCGCATGATGGATGGTGACGCATGGCACTGAGCGCATTCGAGCTCTATTCGATCGGAATCGGGCCCTCCTCCTCACACACCGTTGGCCCGATGAGGGCAGCCGCACGCTTCCTCGACGTCCTGCGAAGCGAAGGCCACTTCGACGACACGGCCCGAGTGCAGGTCGAACTCTGCGGCTCGCTCGGGCAGACGGGCCACGGCCACGGTTCCGACAAGGCCGTCGTCCTCGGACTCATGGGGGAGGACCCGGAGACGGTCGACACCGACACTGCGGACGACCGCTTCCATGAGGTCAAGGAGTCGCACCGCATCATGTTGGGCGGCACGCGCGAGCTTCCGCTCGACGACGAAGACCTCGTGCTGCACCGTCGCAAGACGTTGCCCGGCCACCCCAACGGCATGATCGCCCGCGCCCTCGACGACGCCGGCAACACCCTCGTCGAGCGCGTCTACTACTCCGTCGGTGGCGGCTTCGTCGTCGACGAGGACGCCCTCGGCGCCGACCGCGTCGTCCAGGACACAACGCAGGTCGAGCTCCCGTTCTCCACCGGCAAGGAACTGCTCGCCGTGTGTGAGCGCACGGGTCTGTCGATCAGCGACGTCATGCTGCGCAACGAACTCGCGTGGCGCTCCGCCGACGAGGTGCGCGCCGGCATGCTGCACCTGTGGTCCGTCATGGACCAGTGCATCGAGAACGGCTTCTCCACCGAGGGCACGCTGCCCGGCGGCCTCAAGGTCCCGCGCCGCGCCCCCGCGATCCGTCGCGCCCTCAACGCCCAGGTCGGCCCCGGCGACCACGTCGACCCGCTCGACATCATGGACTGGGTCAACCTGTTCGCCATGGCCGTCAACGAGGAGAACGCCGCCGGCGGCCGCGTCGTCACCGCGCCGACGAACGGCGCCGCGGGCGTCATCCCCGCGGTGCTGAAGTACTACACGACCTTCGTGCGTGGCGCTGACGACGACGGCATCGTGCGCTTCATGCTCACCGCCGCCGCCATCGGCATCCTCTTCAAGGAGAACGCCTCCATCTCCGGCGCCGAGGTCGGCTGCCAGGGCGAGGTCGGCTCCGCCTGCGCCATGGCCTCCGCAGCGCTCTGCGAAGTTCTCGGCGGAAACCCGGAACAGGTCGAGAACGCCGCCGAAATCGGCATCGAACACAACCTCGGCCTCACGTGCGACCCCGTCGGCGGCCTCGTGCAGATCCCCTGCATCGAGCGCAACGCCATCGCAGCGGTCAAAGCCATCAACGCCGCGCGCCTGTCCAAGCGCGGCGACGGCAAACACACCGTCAGCCTCGACCAGGCCATGAAGACGATGCGCGAAACCGGCCGCGACATGAGCATCAAGTACAAGGAGACGGCCCGCGGCGGGCTCGCGGTGAACGTCATCGAGTGCTGAGTCCTCCCTTGCGCCGTCTTCCGGCCAGGCCCTAGGGGGCCTGTCTCGGTGCGACGGCGCTTCGGGCGTCTTCGCGACTGAGTGAGCGACCTTCCGCCTCGCAAGCTCGGCGGTCGGTTCGCTCACTCAGTCGCTCGACGGGTCCGCTTCCAGCGTGGTGCTGTTTCCGAAGAGTGTTGCGGCTTCCGTTCTTTGGATGGCTATTTTGCCGTGGTCACCTTGTTCGTAGTCAGGGCGTTGACGATGTCGCGGATGTGCTTGTCGAGGCTTGGGCTGCCAGCTGCTCCAGGGCCGCGAGGTGGCCGTTCAGGGCCTGGTGGCCCGCCTTCGTCAGCGTCACCCACGTCGTCGGCCGCTTGCCCTTCGCACCCTCGCGGCGCAGCGAAACGTAGCCCGCCTCCGAGAGCGTCTTCAGGTGCTTGCTCAACACGCTGTCCGCCACGTCCAGATCCTCGCGCAGACCCTGGAACCCCGCGCTGGCGACCGGCGCCAACATGACGCAGATGCGCAACCGGATCGGCGCGTGAATCACCTCGTCGAACGCCGGCGTCACAGCGCTCAACGCGACGCCGCCTGCACGCCGCCCGAACGGATCCCGTCACGCAGAGCCTCGTCGACTCGTCGTCCCATGACGACCGTGGCAACGAACGCGACCGCCGCTGCGACGACGTTCACGCCGTAACTCCAGTCGAACGCGCCGCGCAAAACGGCTACAGCCATGCACGCGACGAGGACGACGACGTAGCCGATCCACCAGTGTCGCGCCGAGCCGCGTGCCTGGGCGGGACCGACCCACACGTTCGTTCGATCGCGGTAGGTCCGCACCAGAGCGCCCATGGTCGCTGCGGCGAGAAGGCACACCACGAGCATGACCGCCACGCCGGTGGGCGACGTGCCGAGACCCACGGCGAGGCACACGGCGGCAACGGCAAGGCCCAGCGTGGGGTGGTACCAGCGCGGCGTGACGAGACGATCGGCCGTGCGCTCACGCGTCAGCTGCACGTCCCGAGGGGATTCCTGAGCTTCCATGTGATTTTCCATGGTGGAAAGTTTACCCCTGACTTTCCGATATGGAAAGTGTGCGCCTCGAAATCGGTGGTGCGCGGACGGCAGGCGTCAGCATCGTCGGTGGGGGATTGTCGGAGCCGTCCGTCACAATGGACGACGTGACAACGCAGCGCACCGTCTCCCTCCTCGGTTCCACCGGCTCGATCGGCACTCAGGCGTGCCACATCGTCCGGGCCAACCCCGAGCGCTTCCGCATCGTCGCGCTCAGCGCGGGCGGACGCGACCTCGAGCTCGTCGCACAGCAGGCCGTCGAGTTCGACGTCGAACTCGTCGGCATCGCAGCGGGTGACCGGGCGAAGCTCGAGAGCCTCATCGCCGATGCCGCCCAGGCGACGGGCAAGCGCGCGGTCAGCCGTGTCGTCGTCGGCGACGACGCCTCCGTCCGCGCGGCCGGTGTCGGAGCCGACGTCGTCCTCAACGGCATCACCGGTTCGATCGGCCTGCGCCCCACCGTCGCCGCCCTCGAAGCGAGCAGCACGTTGGCGCTCGCGAACAAGGAGTCGCTCATCGTTGGCGGCCCGATCGTCAAGAAGCTCGAGAAGCCCGGACAGATCGTTCCGGTCGACTCCGAGCACTCGGCCATCGCACAGTCGCTCACCTCCGGCGCCGCGCACGAGGTGCGCAAGCTCGTCGTCACCGCCAGCGGCGGCCCCTTCCGCGGCATGACGCGCGAGCAACTCGGCGACGTCACGCCCGAGCAGGCGCTCAAGCACCCCAACTTCGCCATGGGCAGGGTCATCACGACCAACTCGGCCACCCTCGTCAACAAGGGCCTCGAGGTCATCGAGGCGCACCTGCTCTTCGACATCCCCATCGAGCGGGTCGAGACGGTCGTGCACGCCCAGCAGTACATCCACTCGATGGTCGAGTTCCACGACGGCGCGGTTGTCGCGCAACTCGGTCTGCCGACGATGCTCGTGCCCATCGCCATGGGGCTCGACTGGCCGCACCGCATCCCTGACGTCGAAACGCCGATCGACTGGACCAAGGCCATGAACTGGTCCTTCGAACCCCTCGACGACGAGGCGTTCCCCGCCGTGCGCCTCGCTCGTGAGGTCGGCGCCGCCGGGGCCACCTATCCGGCGGTCTACAACGCCGCGAACGAGGAGTGCGTCGAGGCCTTCCACGATCGGCGCATCGGGTTCCTCGACATCGTCGACACCGTGGAGAAGGTCGTCGGGCAACACACAGCAACGAGTGGTGAACTCGACGTCGACGGCGTCCTCGCCGCCGAGACGTGGGCACGAGCCGCAGCCCACGATGCAATCGACAAGGTGGCCCGCTGATGTTGTTCCTCGCCGGTGTGCTCTTCATGGTTGTGGGCGTCGCGCTCTCGATCGCCCTGCACGAATGCGGGCACATGCTGCCCGCGAAGAAGTTCGGCGTGCGCGTGCCGCAGTACATGATCGGCTTCGGCCCGACCATCTGGTCGCGCCACGGAAAGGAGACCGAGTACGGCATCAAGGGCATTCCGCTCGGTGGCTACGTGCGCATGATCGGCATGTATCCACCGAAGGCGGGCGATCCCGAAGGCACCGTGCGGGCTTCGTCGACCGGCCGCTTCACCCAACTCGCCGACGAGGTGCGTGAGCAGTCGTACGAGGAGATGCGCCCCGGCGACGAGAACCGGGTGTTCTACAAGCTCAAGACATGGCAGAAGGTCACGGTCATGTTCGGCGGGCCGTTCATGAACCTCGTCATCGCCGCCGTCGTGCTCGTCGTCATGGTCTCCGGCGTCGGCATGCCCAAGCTCGCCGGAACCAAGGTCACCTCGCTCACCACGTGTCTGACGAAGGTCGCCGACGGCGCGGAGTGCCCCGCCGGTCAGGAAGCACCGGCCGCCTCGAGCGGCATCAAGCTCGGGGACGAGATCGTCTCCATCGCCGGTCAGAAGGTCTCGAGCAATCGCGACGCCACGCGCGTCATTCGGGAAAATGGCGACAAGCCCATTCCGTTCGTCGTGGAGCGTGACGGCAAGAACGTCACGCTCACCGTCACCCCGAAGACGACGAAGGTCGTCAAGCTCGACGGAAAGGGCGACCCCGTCACCGACGCCACCGGCAAGGACGTCATGGTCGACGCCGGATTCGTCGGGCTGTCGATCGGGCAGGTCACCCTTCAGCGCGACAACCCGGCGGCCGCCGTGCCGATGCTCGGCGAGAGCCTCAAGCAGACCGCCGGCGTCGTGCTCAACATTCCCTCCAAGATGCAGGGCGTCGCCAAGGCGGCGTTCGGTGACGAGGCGCGCGACCCGAACGGGCCGATCTCCGTCGTCGGTGTCACGCGCATCGCCGGTGATGTGGCGGAGTCGAAGCAGGTGGAGCTCGGGCAAAAGGTGCTCTTGCTGCTCAATCTCCTGGCCTCGCTCAACCTGGCGCTCTTCGTCTTCAACCTCATCCCGCTCATGCCCCTCGACGGTGGCCACATCGCGGGTGCCCTGTGGGAGGCGATCAAGCGCCCCATCGCGCGTGCTCGTGGGATCACCGGGCCGGTCTACGCCGACGTGACGAAGGCTCTGCCCATCGCGTACGCCGTCTCGATCCTGCTCATCGGCATGTCGGTGCTGCTCATCTACGCCGACGTCGTCAAGCCGATCACGTTCAACTGATCGGGACGTACCGCTCAGAAGTTGGCGTGCATCCGCCAGACGAGCACCTCGGTGACGTCCTCGCTCGCCGAACGCGCCGTGAGGGCGCCGGTCCACGAGCCGCGCACGGCATCACCCTCGCCCGCCTCGATCGAGGTGTCGACGTCGTCGGCCCTCACCTCGAGTGCGCCTCGCGTGACGTAGAGGTGCGTGTGCGGCGCGGCAGCAAACGAGACCTCGCGACCCGGTAGAACTCTGGCGATGTCGAGGGCCACCCAGTGGTTGGCGATGCCGAGTCCCGGCTCCTCGCCCTCACGCCCGGACAGCGCGGTCACGGCACGGCCCTCCTGCGCGGCCTCGTCGAGCGCGTCACTCAGGTGGCGCTGCGCGTAGGCAGGGCGAAGGCGCGGGGTGTCCGGCGGCACCCACATCTGAACGACGCGCGCGGGGTCTGAGTCACTCGGGTTGAGTTCGGAGTGCAGGATGCCGGTGCCCGCGCTCATGCGCTGCATCGTGCCTGCGGTGAGGTGCGCGGTGTGCCCGGCGGTGTCGGTGTGGCGTACCTCGCCCTCGACGACCCACGTGACGATCTCCATCTCGCTGTGGCGGTGCGGGTCGACGCCACCGCCCGGATCAATGATGTCGTCGTTGTGCACGAGGAGTGCGCCGTGCGCGTACCTGGCGAGGTCGAAGTTGCCCGCGAACGGGAAGGAGAAGCGCCCGAGCATCCCGTCGACGCGCTGCTCCGAGCGCTCACTCGCCGGGTACAGACGCATCAGAGGCTGAGGGGTCGTCACGTTCGGGCCAACGTCCGCCGGGCAGAGGCGATTCCCAGCCGGCGGGGAGCGGGCATCCTGTCGGCAGGCTTAGGATTGGCGCATGCCGGTTTCTCTTGGGATGCCCTCGGCCCCCGCACCTGTCCTCGCGCCCCGCCGCAAGACCCGCAAGATCAAGGTCGGCAAGGTCGACGTCGGTGGTGACGCACCCATCTCCGTGCAGTCGATGACGACGACGCCGACGACGGACATCAACGCCACGCTCCAGCAGATCGCCGAGCTCACGGCGTCTGGTTGCGACATCGTGCGCGTGGCCTGCCCGAGCCAGGACGACGCGGAGGCGCTGCCCGCCATCGCTCGCAAGGCGCAGATCCCCGTCATCGCCGACATTCACTTCCAGCCCAAGTACGTCTACGCCGCCATCGAGGCGGGCTGTGCAGGTGTGCGCGTCAACCCGGGCAACATCCGCAAGTTCGACGACCAGGTCAAGCAGATCGCCAAGGAGGCGAAGGACGCGGGTGTCTCCATCCGCATCGGCGTCAACGCCGGCTCGCTCGACAAGCGACTTCTCGAGAAGTACGGCAAGCCGACCGCCGAGGCGCTCGTCGAGTCGGCCGTCTGGGAGGCGAGCCTCTTCGAGGAGCACGACTTCCACGACTTCAAGATCTCGGTCAAGCACAACGACCCCGTCGTCATGGTGCGCGCCTACGAGATGCTCGCCCAGCGCGGCGACTGGCCGCTCCACCTCGGCGTCACGGAGGCCGGCCCCGCCTTCCAGGGCACGATCAAGTCCGCCACCGCATTCGGCGCCCTGCTCTCGCGCGGCATCGGTGACACGATCCGCGTCAGCCTGTCGGCCCCGCCGGTCGAAGAGGTCAAGGTCGGCAACCAGATCCTGCAGTCGCTCAACCTCAAGCCGCGCAAGCTCGAGATCGTGAGCTGCCCCAGCTGTGGCCGTGCGCAGGTCGACGTCTACACGCTCGCGGAGCAGGTGACGAAGGGCCTCGAAGGCATGGAGGTGCCGCTGCGCGTCGCCGTCATGGGCTGCGTCGTCAACGGTCCGGGCGAGGCCCGTGAGGCCGACCTCGGCGTCGCCTCCGGTAACGGCAAGGGCCAGATCTTCGTCAAGGGTGAGGTCATCAAGACGGTGCCCGAGTCGCAGATCGTCGAAACCCTCATCGAAGAGGCCATGCGCATCGCCGAGGAGATGGGCGAGGACGCCGAGGGCGGCGCGCCCTCGGTCTCCGTCAGCTGACGCCCCTCATGCTGCGCACCTCCGGCGTTCGGACGCTCAGTGCGGCCGACGTCGACGACGCCCGTGCGCTGTGCGACCTCGACCGCGTCCACAACGTCTTCGTCGCCGCACGTCTCGACGAAGGCCTGCTCGGCGCCGGGGGAGTGGCCTTCGGTCTCGGCGGCTCGCCGTTGCGCTCGATGGTGTGGGCTTCGGCCAACGTCGTGCCGGTGAACCTCGCGTCCGAGGACGTCGCCCGGTACGCGAGTCGCCTTCGGCGCGGCAAGCGGCGCTTTGCCTCGCTCTTCGGTCCGGCCGACCAGACGCTTGCCCTGTGGAACCACCTGCGTGGCTCCTTCGGTGAGCCCATGTCCTACCGACCCGAGCAACCTCTCATGTTGACGTCGCGCTCGGCGCGAGAGAAGACCGGGGTCACTCCCGACCGGCGCGTCCGCCCGGCACGGCGTGACGACCTCGACGCTCTCGTTCCCGCTGCCGCTGCGATGTTCACCGAGGAGATCGGGTACCGCCCGTACGTCGGCAGCGACGCGGTGTACCGCGCCGGCATCGCACGTCTCGTCGAGCACGGGCGCACCTACGTCGTCACCGAAGGTGAGGAGATCGTGTTCAAGGCGGACGTAGGCTCGCTCGCGTCGGGCGTGGCGCAGATCCAGGGCGTCTGGGTGGCGCCGAGCCATCGAGGGCGCGGTCTCGCCGCACCGTGCATGGCCGCCGTCGCCGACCTCGTCGAGCAGGCTCATGCGGATACCGTGAGTCTCTACGTCAACGACTACAACCTCCCGGCGCTGCGTGCCTACCTCACGGCGGGCTTCGAGCGCGTGGGCACTTTCGCCACCGTCATCCTCTAGGAGATCGTCATGGAATTGCGAGCGAACATCACTCACCTCACGCCGGTGGCGCGGGGCCTTGTCGGCGCGTACGTCGTCTCCGGCGTCATCCACCTCGTCAAGCCTCAGGTGTTCGAGGGCATCGTGCCGAAGCAACTGCCGCGACGTCGTGAGCTCGTCTATGTGAGTGGTGTCGCCGAACTGGCCTGTGCAGCAGGGATGCTCACGCCGCGCACCCGTGAGGTTGCAGGCGCCGCGTCGGCTGCTCTGCTCGTGGCTGTGTTCCCCGCCAACGTCGAGATGGCGCGTCAGGCGCACTCGCGCATCACGCGCCGTGGCAGCACGCCGCAGCGTGAGGTGCAGCGCGCCCTGAGCGTGGCACGTCTTCCGCTGCAGTGGCCGCTCATCCGCTCGAGCGTCGCGATTGCTCGGGGCGGCCGCGGCTAGAGAGAGCCGCTCCTAGGGCTGCGTCGTTCAGCCCCGCGGGTGACGCAGCAGCGTTGCCTGCACGCCGTCGGGCGCTTCACCACGGACGGCGCGGGCAGGCGGTCTATCGCCGCGGATCGAGGCCACCATGTCCAGCACCCTTCGCGTCGCACGCACGTCGTGAGCACGAAAGACAGTCACACCGAGCCACGCCGCGACGGCGGTGGCCCCGAGCGACCCCTCGAGCCGCTCGTCGGCCGGCAGGTCGAGGCTCTCCCCGACGAAGTCCTTGCGTGAGATGGCCTGCATGACCGGCAGGCCGAGCGCGACGACGTCGGCGCTGTGGCATAGCACCGTGAGGGAGTGGCGGGTCGTCTTGCCGAAGTCGAGCGTCGGGTCGAGCAGGATGCGTTCGTCCGGCACACCCGCAGCGCGCACTCGGTCCGCCTCCACGGCGAGGCCTCGCACGACGTCATTCACGACGTCGAGCTCGTCGTCGCCGTAGGTGATGGCGACGGGGTCGGTGCGCGGGGGCAGCCCGCCCGTGTGACTGCACACGATGCCTGCCCCGATTCGGGCCGCGACGGTGGCGAGCTCACCGTCGTGCCCGGCCCAGGTGTCGTTGACGAGGTCGATCTGCGCGTCGGCGCAGGCGAGGACGACCTCGGAGCGCCACGTGTCGAGCGACAGCACCACGTCGGGATGACGCCGCCGGGCCTCGAGGAGGAAGGGCAGAACCCGGTCCGTTTCCTCCTCCGCACTCACCCACGCACCCTCGCCGCCTGCCCGTACTCCGCCGACGTCGATGATGTCCGCGCCCTCGGAGACCGCAGTCTCGAGCGCCGTCAGGGCGTCGTCGAGATCAGAGTGTCGGTTGCCGGCGTAGAAGGAGTCGGGGGTGCGGTTGACGATCGCCATGACGGCCGGGTGTCGCGCGTCGAAGCGTCGACCCCGCAGGACGAGGGGAGCCGGGGACGCGAGTCGGTCGTGCGGATTGTTGGGCACGCGGCGACTCTACTGGGGCGATGCGGGCGAGCGTGCTGTTCAGACCGAAGGGCGCGCACCGCCAGTAGGCGGTGCGCGCCCTCCTCGCGCGTCGGGGACGGCGTCAGTTGAAGGCGTTGAAGACGCCGCCGAGGCCGCCGGACTGGTTGCCGCTCGGGGCGATGCTGGACGCCCACGCGGCGAACGCCGACGGGTTACGTGACTGCAGGTAGACGCGGCCGGGGCCGACGAAGTCGAACACCAGACCCTCGCCGGACTTCATCGACTGGATCGACTTGCCCTCGACGGCGCGGCGGGTGCGGAACTGCATGTTGAGGTCGTACGCGACGACGTGGCCCGTGTCGATGACGACCTGCTCGCCGGGCTGCAGGTCAACGATGTCGATGGCACCGTAGACGGACAGGAGGACGAGACCCTCGCCGCTGGCCTGCAGACCGAAGCCGCCCTCACCACCGAAGAGGTTGCCCATGCCGCCGAACTTCGAGGAGATCTCCGTGCCGTAGCTGTTCGCCATCCAGTTGCCGCGAGCCACGAAGAACGGGCGGTCGGGGCGCATCTCGATCGGCAGGATGTCGCCGGGCAAGACGCCGGCAACGTCGACCCAACCCCCGTTCTGGGGCGCCGTGTAGGTGGTGGTGAAGAATGACTCACCGGCGAGAGCGGAGCGCTTCAGGCCCTGCATGACGCCGCCCGCTGCCTTGCTCGAGATCTGCACGCCGGGGGAGTGCGCCATCATCGCGCCGGACTCGACCTGGACGGGCTCTCCGGGCGCGAGGAACATGCGGGCCACGGCGAACGAAGGGTTGTGGCGGAGGTTGATCTGCATACCGCCATCATGGCAGCGGAGGCGGTGAGTTTCGGGGGTTCTGGCCGACTATCATTGGCCGGTATGACGATTGCCCCGTAGGTGGGCTCGTCACCCGAGATCGAGGAGAGCCAACGTGGCACAGCGCATGTCCAACCTGTTCCTGCGAACGCTTCGCGAGAACCCTTCGGACGCCGAGCTGCCGGGTCACCAGTTGCTCGTGCGCGCGGGCTACGTGCGTCGCGCCGCCCCCGGCATCTACACCTGGCTGCCGCTGGGCCTCAAGGTGCTGCGCAAGGTGGAGGCCATCGTCCGCGAGGAGATGGAGGCCATCGGTGGTCAGGAACTGAGCTTCCCCGCCCTCCTGCCGCGTGAGCCCTACGAGGCCACGGGTCGTTGGGAGGAGTACGGCCCGAACCTGTTCCGCCTCGCCGATCGCAAGGGCGTCGACATGCTGCTCGGCCCCACGCACGAGGAGATGTTCACGGTCACTGTGAAGGACATGTTCTCGAGCTACAAGGAACTGCCCACGATCCTGTTCCAGATCCAGACGAAGTACCGCGACGAGGCGCGTCCCCGCGCCGGTCTGCTGCGCGGACGCGAGTTCATCATGAAGGACTCCTACTCGTTCGACCACACGCCCGAGGGCCTCGAGGAGAACTACCTCAAGCACCGCGGTGCGTACGTCAAGATCTTCGACCGCCTCGGCTTCGAGTACGTCGCCGTCCACGCCGACTCCGGCGCCATGGGTGGCAGCGCCTCGGAGGAGTTCCTCGCCGTCAGCCCGCACGGTGAGGACACCTTCGTGCGCAGCCCCGGGGGATTCGCCGCCAACGTCGAGGCCGTCGTCGTGCCGCAGGCCGAGCCCATCGAGGTGACCGCCGGCGCCGCGCATGTCGAGGACACACCTGACACCCCGACGATCGACACGCTCGTCGCGGCCCTCAACGCGAACCATCCGCGCACGGACGGCCGTGAGTGGGCCGCCGCCGACACGCTCAAGAACGTCCTCGTCATGCTCGTCCACCCCGACGGCACGCGTGAACCCCTGGCCATCGGTGTGCCCGGTGACCGCGAGGTCGACGCCAAGCGTCTCGAGGCGCAGGTGTCGCCGGCTGACGTCGAGGCCTTCGAGGAGAAGGACTTCGCCACCTTCCCGATGCTGGCCAAGGGCTACATCGGCCCGGGCGTCCTGGGGGAGTCGAACAGCAGCGGCATCCGCTACCTGCTCGACCCGAGCATCGCCGAGGGTTCGGCGTGGGTGACCGGCGCGGACGAAGCCGGCAAGCACGTCATCGACCTCGTGCACGGCCGTGACTTCACCGCTGACGGCACGATCCAGGCCGCGCAGATCAAGGAAGGCGACCCGGCGCCCGACGGTTCCGGGCCGCTCACGCTCGCACGCGGTATCGAGATGGGGCACATCTTCCAGCTCGGCACGAAGTACGCCGAGGCCCTCGGTCTCAAGGTGCTCGACGAGAACGGCAAGCTCGTCACGGTGACGATGGGCTCCTACGGCATCGGCGTCTCGCGCGCGGTGGCCGCCATCGCCGAGAGCAACCTCGACGAGCTCGGCCTCATCTGGCCGCGCCACATCGCACCGTTCGACGTGCACGTCGTCGCCACGGGCAAGGACGCCTCCGTCTACGAGCAGGCCGAGAAGGTCGTCGCCGACCTCGAGGCACAGGGTCTCGACGTGCTCTACGACGACCGCCCGAAGGTGAGCCCCGGCGTGAAGTTCAAGGACGCCGAGCTCATCGGCGTGCCGACGATCGTCGTGCTCGGCCGCGGCCTGGCCGACGGCCTCGTCGAGGTGAAGGACCGCCGCAGCGGCGACAAGCGTGACGTCCCCCTTGCAGAGCTGACGCAGGCCGTCGTCACGGACGTCCGCGGCTGATCCGCGCTCTCCTTCTCGCCCACAAGGGCCCCGGCGCCGATGTCGGGGCCCTCGTGCGTGTGGAGACCCGGCCGCGTCGCACGTGAGACCGAGTTGCCGCAGCCGAGTGGCTGCACGACGATGTCGTGGTGAACGACCCGGAGCTGATGACCCTCGTCCTGCTCGGCCTGGCTGCTGCCTGCGCCGGCTGGATCGACGCCGTCGTCGGCGGTGGCGGGCTCGTGCAGTTGCCCGCTCTCATGGTCGCGTTTCCGCACGCTGCCCCGGCACAGTTGCTCGCGACGAACAAGCTGGGCTCGATCTGCGGCACGTCGGTGAGTTCCGCGACGTATCTGCGCCGAGTCAAACCTGACCTGCGCACAGCCCTACCGCTGGCGGGCTTCTCGTTTGCCGGTTCGGTGGCAGGCGCCGCCGTCGCGAGCCACATCCCGCGCTCGGCCTTCAACCCGATCATCCTCGTCGTGCTCGTCTGCGTGGGTGCCTACACCCTCCTCAAGCCGTCCATGGGTCAGCTCGAGAACCTGCGTCACGCCGGAACGCGCCGTCACTACGGCACGGCTGCGGCCATCGGGCTCGGCGTCGGTTTCTACGATGGCGCTCTCGGCCCCGGCACGGGCAGCTTCTTCGTCTTCGCCCTCGTGAGCCTGCTCGGATACCGCTTCCTCGAGGCGTCGGCCAAGGCGAAGCTCGCGAACTTCGCCACCAACCTGGCATCCCTCGTCGTCTTCATCCCCGCCGGAGCGGTGATGTGGAAGGTCGGGCTCGTGCTCGGGCTGGCCAACCTCGCCGGCGGCTACGTCGGCGCGCGCACGGCCGTGTCGAAGGGTGCCGGGTTCGTCCGCGTCGTCTTCGTGCTCGTCGTGGGCGCGTTCGTGGTCAAGATCGGCTACGACACAGCGCACCAGTTCGGGCTCGTCTGACGGCTCAGCTCGCCGGTTTCGCGTCGCAGCCCATGAGACCCATCGTCCTGACTGTCTTGCGGTAGGAGTCGGCGTTCGAGGTCGGGCTCGCCAGTTCCACGTGTCGCGTCGTCTGGTTCTGGTAGGTCGGCTGGAACGTCATCGACTGTTTCCACTTGCCGGCTGCGTCCCGCTCGAAGGTCACGGCGGCGAACGCTCCGTCGGCGGTTCCTGGCTTGATCGCCGCGATCTGCCCGCTGAAGAAGTTGCCGAGCGAGTAGGTCACATAGCGACCGTTCACCTTGTCGCAGGGTTGTACGACGTGCGGGTGGTTGCCGATGATCCAGTCGACCTGGCCAGAGCGCATCAGCTCCGCCGTCACCTGCTTCTGCTGAGCGTTGACCCCTTCGTACTCATAACCCCAGTGCATGGAGACGAGCACGAGGTCCGCGCCCTGGGCGCGCGCTGCGGCGGCATCCTTGACGACGCCCTTGGACGTGCGTGTGAACCACATGGCGTCCTTCAGCCAAGGCGCTTCCTTCGGCACGCTCGACTGGTCGCCGACAGCGTTGATGAGGCTGTAGCTGTACGACAGCTGCGCGACCTTCAGACCGTTGGCCTCGTAGAACACGGGCTGGCCTTCTCGCCCGCCTTCGTCCCGGGGCCGGAGGCTTTGAGATGGTTGGCCGCGAGGACTTCGCGCGTCTCCTCCATGCCCTTCTGGCCCCGGTCCCACGTGTGGTTGTTGGCCGTGCTGCACCCGTCGAAGCCCATTGATCGCGTCGCTGTAGCGAACTCGCGTGGCGCGTTGAAGCTGTACTCGACCGAAAGATCCGTGTTCGTGCGCGACAGCGGATTCTCCATCTGACAGATGGAGATCGTCGGGGCCCCGACCGTCGGCTTGAGGGCTGCGAAGAAGGGGGCGAAGGCGTAGCCCCGCCCTCCCGCGGCCGCTCGCGCCTGCGCGACGGTGCTCGCGTGGGCGATGAGGTCACCGGAGGCACCGATGGTGATCGTGGCGGGCCTGCCGGTGACCGGTTTCGGCGCGGGGATCGAGGAAGTGCCCGAACCGGAGGGAGCCTGCGAGTTCGGTGTGGTGCTCGACTCGGAGGAGGAGTGACTGCTCGCCGAGGTGGCCGACGGCGACGATGTCGACGAGCCCGAGGAGCATCCCGCGGGGAGAACGAGCGCGGCCGCGAGGACGGTGGCGTGGGCGCGGGTCCGCATGGGACGCATCGTAGGTCGTGGTGAACGACCCATCAGGCGGAGAGTCCGGGAAGCGGACGCAGCGGTTCGCCGAGCTGCTCGGCCACCGCAGCCGCCCCGGACCAGACCGAGAGCAACCCCGCAGCTTCGTGTGCGCTCTTCGTGGAGGACGAGACCTTGGCAGCGCCCGACACGACTCCCAACGCGGCCTTGCGGGCCACGTCGTGAGCCTGCGCGTGGGTGGAGTACGTGCGCCAGGGCGCGCGTTTGCCGGCGGCCTGCGCGGGCATGCCGGCTTGGGTGAGTGAGCGCGCAGCATAGGCCCACTCGAGCTGCGCGGTGATCTCCTCGCGCGCGGAGAGCTTGGTGCGAGCCGCCGACCACTCGAGGGCGTCGATGACTGCTTCGACGGACGCGAGGAGAGTGCCGTCGGTTCGGGGCATGGCGATGGTCGAGGGCCACCGGACGGTGATGTCGGCGGGTCGTAACGACGCGAGACTCGCGGCAGCGATCGCCAGGGCGACCGGCCGTGAGTTCCTGCTGACGCGCTGCAGGACGACTGCTGCCTGTGCTCCGGCCCAGACGCTCTCGGCCCTCGTCCACGACGTCGATTCGCCGGTGGGCGAGGCCGAGGGGGATGCCGACGGCGGGACCTGCTCGGGCGTCGAACTCGGCGTGCTCGCGGGGGTCGACGAACTCGAGCTCGTCGGCAGAGCACTCGGTGTGCCGGTTGCCGTCACCGACGGAAGCGTCGTGGCACCCAGGCCCTTCAGCGTCGCGTCGAGACGGTCGAGTTGGGCGTTGTGCAACTTCTGCGCAGTTCCGGCCTGGGCATGGTGGATGGTCTCGCGCTCCGCGGCCGTCATTGCTTCGACGAGCCAGGCGCGAACCTGCTCGAGCGGTTTCGTGTCAGGCGCGGGCTCCGCCTTGGGGCCGGGAACGGGGGCGTCACTCTCGAGCCGGAGCCCGCACCCGGCGAGCGGTGCGACGAGCGCGGCTGCGACGAAGGTGCGACGGGCGAGCGCGTGAGGGGGACGAGCAGACGGCATGCGCTCATCGTCCCACGGACGACGGGGGAGCGTTCACAGTGTGGACCGCTCGGAGTCATTAGTTGCAGTTGGGTGATGCAAAAGTAAGGGTTATGGGGCCGATGCGAGGAGTAGTGATGACGGCGACGACCCAGGCCCGCCCGAAGGGCCGTGCACGCAAGCCCGAAGGCCAGTGGGCCCTCGGGGAACGCGACCCCCTCAATCCGAACGAGGTCTTCAAGCAGGCCGACGCTCCGCTGAACGTTCGCCGCCGTATCCTCGAGGAGTACGCGGCCGGTGGATTCGACACGATCGAGGGCACCGACCTGCGTGGCCGCTTCCGCTGGATGGGTCTGTACACGCAGCGTCGCCCGGGTGTCGACGGTGGCAAGACGGCAACGCTGCCGCCCGAAGAACTCGACGACGAGTTCTTCATGATGCGCGTGCGCATCGACGGCGGCCAGCTCACCACCGAGCAGTTGCGAGTCCTCGCCGGCATCTCGACCGACTTCGCCCGCGACAGCGCCGACATCACGGACCGGCACAACATCCAGTACCACTGGATCGACGTCAAGGACGTGCCGGAGATCTGGGAGCGCCTCGAAGCCGTCGGTCTCGACACGATGGAAGCGTGCGGAGACTGCACCCGCACGGCCCTCGGTTCGCCCGTGGCCGGCGTGCACCCCGATGAGGTACTCGACGCCACCCCGGCGCTCGAATACATCAAGAAGCACTACGTCGGCGACCCCGAGCTGGCCAACCTTCCGCGCAAGTTCAAGACGGCGATCGCGTGGCTGCCCGACATGGCACCCGAGATCAACGACATCAGCTTCGTCGGCTCGATCCATCCCGAGCACGGACCGGGCTTCGACCTGCAGATCGGCGGGGGCCTCTCGACCAAGCCGTTCTTCGCCCTGCGCCTCGGTGCCTGGGTGCCCCTCGAGGAGGTGCCCGAGGTGTGGCTCGCCGTCGTCAAGCTCTTCCGCGACTACGGCTTCCGACGCCTGCGCAACCGCGCGCGCCTCAAGTACCTCGTCGAGGAATGGGGCGCCGAGCGCACCCGGCAGGTGCTCGAGGAGGAGTTCCTCGGTCGAAAGCTCGTCGACGGGCCGCCAGCGCCCACGCCGAAGCACACGATCGATCACATCGGTGTGCACCGCCAGAAGGACGGCGACAACTTCGTCGGCTTCGCCTCCGTCGCCGGTCGCACGAGCGGTACGGCGCTCGCGGCCGTCGCGGACGCCGTGGAAGCTGCGGGGTCGGCCAGGGTGCGACTCACGCCCTATCAGAAGCTCGTCGTGCTCGACGTGGCCGACGAGAACGTCGAGGCACTCGTCGACACGATGCGACCGCTGGGCTTCGAGGCCCGCCCGTCGCACTGGCGTCGCGCCACGATGGCGTGCACCGGCATCGAGTTCTGCAAGCTCGCCATCGTCGAGACGAAGAAGCGCGCGGCCGACCTCGTCGAGGAACTGGAGACGCGCCTGGCACACCTCAACGAGGTCTTGGAACACCCCATCGCGATCCACCTCAACGGTTGCCCCAACTCGTGCGCCCGCATCCAGGTGGCCGACATCGGCCTCAAGGGACAGATCGTCACGGACGAGAACGGCGAACAGGTGCCCGGCTACCAGGTGCACCTCGGAGGCGGTCTCGGGGAGGACCTCGTCGTCGGGCGCAAGCTGCGCGCGCACAAGGTGGTCGCCACCGAGCTGGGCGACTACGTCGAACGCGTCGTCACCCGGTTCGTCGAACAGCGTGAGGTGAGCGAGACCTTCGGCGACTGGGCTCGTCGCGCGGACGAGGAGGCTTTGCGATGAGCGCCGTCCGTGACGCCGAGACCCTGCGATCCGTGGCGGAGGCTGCTCGCCGCGATCTCGACGGAGCTCCGGCGATCCGCGTGCTCGACTGGGCGCGCGAGGAGTTCGGTGACAAGTTCGCCGTCGCGAGTTCGATGCAGGACGCCGTTCTGCCGCACCTGGCGTCACGTGTCATGCCGGGTGTGGACGTGCTCTTCCTCGACACGGGCTACCACTTCGCCGAGACCATCGCGACGCGTGACCGGGTCGCGCAGGAGTACGACATCACCCTGCGCAACCTCACGCCGACCCAGAGCGTGGCCGAACAGGACGCGAGCCACGGCAAGGACCTGTTCTCCCGTGACCCGGACCTGTGCTGCACTCTGCGCAAGACGCACCCGCTCGACGATGCACTCGACGGGTACGAGGCGTGGGCGACGGGGGTGCGGCGCAGCGAGGCCGTGACACGCCGGGACACCCCGGTGGTCAGCTTCGACGAGCGCCGCGAACGGATCAAGGTGGCGCCGATCGTCGCGTGGAGCGACACCGACGTCGAGGAGTACATCGAGGCGTACGGCGTCATCAGTAACCCCCTGCTCACCCAGGGCTACCCCTCGATCGGGTGCGCCACGTGTACCCGCCGGGTCGCACCCGGAGAGGATGCTCGCGCCGGCCGCTGGGCGGGCCAGGACAAGACCGAATGCGGGATCAACCTGTGAGCGGCGCAACGGTGTGGCTGACCGGGCTCTCCGGTGCCGGCAAGTCGACGATCGCCCACGAGCTCGTGGAGGCCCTGCGCGCCCGGGGCGAGCGGGTCGAACTTCTCGACGGCGACGAACTGCGCGAATCCCTGAGCAAGGGACTCGGCTTCTCGCGCGAGGACCGCACCACGCACGTCACGCGGGTCGGCTTCCTCGCCGACATGCTGGCACGCAACGGGGTCTGGGCCGTCGTGCCTGTCATCGCCCCGTATGCGGACGCCCGCGAGCAGAACCGAGCACGCCACGAGGCGAGCGGTGCCCGTTATGTCGAAGTCCACGTCGCAACCTCGCTCGAGGAGTGCGCACGACGCGATGTCAAGGGCCTCTACGCCAAGGCTCGCGCCGGCGAAATCCCTGCGATGACCGGGGTCGACGACCCCTACGAGATTCCCGAGGACCCTGATCTTCGCCTCGAGACCGAGGGCCGCAGCGTGCGTGATTCAGCGGCTGAAGTGCTCGCCCTCCTTCTGTCCGACGAGTCGGAAAGGAACCTGTCATGACCGTGCTCGAGCACACCCCGACGAACCCCGCCGAAGCCTCGACGCTCCGCGCTCTCGAAGCGGAGGCCATCGAGATCATCCGTGAAGTCGTCGCCGAGTTCGACCGTCCTGCACTGCTGTTCAGCGGTGGCAAGGACTCGGCCGTGTTGCTCCACGTGGCGCTCAAGGCGCTCGCGCCGGCGCCGCTGCCCATCACGCTGCTCCACGTCGACACGGGACACAACCTGCCCGAGGTGATCGCCTTCCGTGACGAGATCGTCGCTCGCCACGGCCTGCGGCTGCACGTCGCGGCAGTGGAGGACTGGATCGCCGACGGACGCCTCACCGAGCGTCCGGACGGCACGCGCAACCCGCTGCAGACGGTGCCGCTCGTCGACACGATCGCCGAGCAGAAGTTCGACGCGCTCCTCGGTGGCGCACGTCGTGACGAGGATCGGGCACGCGCCAAGGAACGCATCTTCTCCGTGCGCAACGCGCTCGGCGGATGGGATCCGCGCAACCAGCGACCCGAACTGTGGAACGTCTACAACGGGCGGCACGCGCCGGGGGAGAACACGCGCGTCTTCCCGCTGAGCAACTGGACCGAGCTCGACATCTGGCGCTACATCGAGGCCGAGAACGTCGCGCTCCCGCCGATCTACTTCGCCCACGATCGCGAGGTGTTCGAACGTGACGGAATGTGGCTCACGTCGGGCCCGTGGTTCGGTCCGCGCCCCGACGAGAAGGTCGTGACCAAGAGCGTCCGCTACCGGACTGTGGGTGACGGATCGTGCACCGGCGCAGTCGAATCCAGTGCCCGAACCACCGCCGAGATCATCGCCGAAGTGGCCGCCAGCCACCTCACCGAACGGGGCGCCACACGCGCCGACGACCGCCTCTCCGAGGCCGCGATGGAAGACCGCAAGCGAGAGGGGTACTTCTGATGACAACGACCCACGTGACACCCACGGGCCGACCGGAGACGGGACGCGAGGTCGCGGTGCCATCACAGCCGGCTGACGCGAGCGGTGCCACGGCGGCTCCGGAACAATTGCGCCTCGTCGTCGCGGGCAGCGTCGACGACGGCAAGTCCACCCTCGTCGGGCGCTTGCTGCACGACACGAAGAACATCCTGGCCGACACGTTCGACTCCATGGTCGCGGCGAGCACGTCGCGCGGAGCCGACACCGTCGACCTCGCGCTGCTGACCGACGGTCTGCGTGCGGAGCGGGAGCAAGGCATCACGATCGATGTGGCGTACCGCTACTTCTCCACGCCGCAGCGCACCTTCGTCCTTGCCGACACCCCGGGCCACGTCCAGTACACCCGCAACATGGTGACGGGCGCGTCGACGGCGGATGCGGCGGTGATTCTCGTCGACGTGCGGCACGGCGTCTCGGCGCAGACCCGGCGGCACGCGGCTCTCATGGCGTTGCTGCGCGTGCCGCACGTCGTGTTCGCGCTCAACAAGATGGATGCTGTGGACTGGTCCGAGGAGCGCTTCGACGAGGTTGCCCGCGACACCCGTGACCTCGTCGAGAAGGTGGGCTTGGCGGGCGACGTCGCCGTCGTCCCCCTGTCGGCCCTCACCGGAGAGGGTGTTGTCGCGCCGGCCCCTTCCTGGTACGAGGGCGAGCCTCTGCTCACGCTGCTGGAGAACCTTCCGGTGGCTCGCGACCTGCGGGTCGAGAACTTCCGGATGCCGGTGCAACTCGTCATCCGCCCGCGCACGAGCGACCACCCCGACTACCGGGGAATGGCCGGACGCATCACGTCCGGCGTCGTGCACGTCGGAGACGTCGTGCGTGCCTCCACCCTCGGGCTGGGATCACGGGTTATCGGCATCGACACACCCACGGGCTCGGCGCAGGAAGCGGGCGCCGGTGAATCCGTGACGATCCGCCTGGCCGACGAACTCGACGTCGCCCGCGGTGACGTCCTCGTCGTCGAGTCCGAGGCGGACGCACCCGACGTGACGAGCGAGCTCAAGGGTGTCGTGGCGTGGCTCGCCGAAGGTTCGACCACGCCGCGCCAGCGTGTTCTCGTCAAGGCGGGTACGAAGGTCGTGCGAGCGGTCCTCACCGACGTCACCCATCACTGGGACGTCGAGGAGAGCACGTGGCACCCGGCCGACGGAGCGCATTCCCTTGGCCTCAACGACATCGGGCAGGTCGTGCTCCACCTCGCGGAGCCGGTGGCCGTCGACGCCTACTCCCGTCACCGGGGCACGGGCGCCTTCCTCGTCATCGATCCTGCGAGCGGGGCCACGATCGGGGGTGGCATGGTCGGGGCCGACCTCGGCCTCGGGGCGCAGGCGGCCGGCGAGGAGCCGGAGGAAGAGTCCGAAGAGGATTGGCTGGCCGGCTGACATGACCACCCTCGATCGTCCCTCGCGACGCGCCGTTCTCGCGGCCGCTGTGGGGGCACCCTTCGCCTTGCCCGCCCTCACCGCGTGCGGCGCCGCTGAGGCGTCCCCGCACAGGCTTCGCCTCGGCTACTTCGCCAACGTGACGCACGGTGTGGCCGTGGCCGGCATGGCTCGGGGCACGTTCGCTGAGCGTCTGCCCGGTGTGCGTCTTGAGCCACAGATCTTTCCGAGCGGACCCTCGGCCGTTCAGGCGATGCTCGCCGGCGCGCTGGACGTCGCCTACCTCGGACCCAACCCGGCGATCACCGCGTGGGTGCGGACGAAGGGTCAGGGCGTGCGGCTCGTGGCCGGTGGTGCCTCAGGAGGCGCCGCGCTCGTGGCACGCAAGGGCATCGAGAGCGTCGAAGGCCTGCGCGGTCGTCGGGTCTCGACGCCGCAGCTCGGCGGCACTCAGGACGTTGCGCTCAAGACGCTGTTGCGGGAGAAGGGCATCTCCACCGGTTCCGGCAAGGACGCGGTCGAGGTGCTGTGGATGGCCAACAGCCAGACTCTCGACCAGTTCAAGCAGAACCGCCTCGATGCGTCGTACCAGGCCGAACCGTGGGTGTCGCGGCTCGTCGAGGAAGCGGGGGCGCACGTTCTCGTGGACGAGCGCACCCGGTGGCCGGGCGGGCGCTTCGCCACGACCTGCGTCGTCGTGTCCGAGGA
The DNA here is from genome assembly GCF_014302635.1 of Dermacoccus sp. PAMC28757. Taxonomy (NCBI): domain Bacteria; kingdom Bacillati; phylum Actinomycetota; class Actinomycetes; order Micrococcales; family Dermacoccaceae; genus Dermacoccus; species Dermacoccus sp. PAMC28757. The sequence continues at coordinate 1,850,889 of NZ_CP060292.1, forward strand.
CTACCGCCGCCGCTGCCCCGAGCAGGTGGAGGCGCTGCTCGGCGCGCATGTCGACACGGTGCGATGGATCCGGGCGCACCGCGACGAGGCATCGACCCTGCTCAACTCCGAGATCGAGCGAATCGCCGGGAAGAAGCTCAAGCCCACCGTGATCGAACGCGCCATGAGGAGCGTCGAGTTCGGCTGGGATCCGATGCTCACCAACGTCGCCGAGGTGGCCGAGCACACCTGGGCCACGGGCGGTATCGAGGTGAAACCGAATCTGCACGGCATCGCGGATCTCGCGCCGCTCAACCGAGCGCTCGCCGCACGCAGTCTCGAGCGCGCCGACGACGGCGGTTACGGCGCACGAGGAAAGGCCTGACATGACCGACACACGACCACAGCTGCGCCGACCCGAGCCGACGAGCCCGGGGGAGCACGACGTGCGCCCGGCCGTCTCACTGCGCGCGCTGCGCAAGGTCTTCGGCCACGGCGAGGACGCCGTCGAAGCCATCGGTGGCATCGACCTCGACGTCGCGCCGGGTGAGTTCGTCTCCGTCCTCGGAGCCTCCGGCTGTGGCAAGTCGACACTCCTGTCGATCGTTGCGGGACTTGAACCCGCCACATCCGGAGTCGTGGAGGTCGACGGACCGCAGCCCGCGCTCATGTTCCAGGAGAGCGCACTGTTCCCGTGGCTCACGGCACGCGAGAACGTCGAGGCCCCGATGCGCTTCGGGGGAGTGGCGGCTCCAGAGCGCCGCGCACGAGCCGAAGAACTGCTCGAGACGGTACGCCTCGCCGGTGCCGGCGGCCGTCGCGTGCACGAGCTGTCCGGTGGTCAGCGCCAGCGCGTCGCGATGGCGAGGGCTCTGGCCCAGAACGCGCGGGTGCTGCTCATGGACGAACCGTTCGCGGCGCTCGACGCCATGACCCGTGACCTCCTGCACGGCGAGCTCACCGAGGTGTGGCAGCGCGAGCGGATGGCTGTCGTCTTCGTCACTCACAACGTGCGTGAGGCCGTGCGCCTCGGCCAGCGTGTCGTCCTGCTCTCCTCGCGCCCCGGCCGCGTGGCGCGGACGTGGGACGTCGACCTGCCGCACCCGCGCATCATCGAGGACTCGGGCGTGGGTGACCTCTCCCGGGAGATCACCGCCCGCCTGCGAGAGGAGATCAGCCGCCATGCCCACGCCTGATTCGAGCCGTAGCTACGCGGAGGACCCGTTCGAGGTCGATGCGCACCGACACCGTTCCGTCGTGCGCGCCACGCCGGCGATCAGCGACGCCGACGTGACCTCGGGCCTCGACCGTCTCGAGGTCCAGGCGCGACCCAAGCGTCGCCGCGTCGACCTCACGTCCGTCCTCGCGCCGCTCGGCGCGCTGGCCCTCGTCGCCCTCGGGTGGCAGTGCCTCGTCTGGTTGCAGGTGAAGCCGACGTGGGCCCTGCCGCCGCTAGGCGACATTGCTGCCGCGCTGTGGCGCTCGCTCACCTCGGGCGACGCGCTCTCGGCGATCTGGGTGAGCCTTCGCCGCGGGGTGATCGGGTTCCTCGTCGCCGTCGTGTTGGGCAGCGCGCTCGGCCTGCTCGTGGGGCGTCACCGGTTGGCGCGCAAGGCCTTCCGGCCCCTGCTGGCCGCCATCCAGTCCCTGCCGTCGGTGGCGTGGGTGCCGTTCGCGGTCATGATGTTCTACCTCACGGACACGACGATCTACGCCGTCATTCTGCTGTCCGCGGTGCCGTCGATCGCGATGGGCCTCATCGGCGGCCTCGACCAAGTGCCACCGCTGCTCGAACGGGCCGGCCGGACGCTCGGTGCGTCGCGCACGCAGCTGGTACGTCACGTCCTGCTTCCCGCCGCGATGCCGACCTACCTCGCCGGTATCAAGCAGGGGTGGGCCTTCGCGTGGCGTTCCCTCATGGCCGCCGAACTCATCGTCTCCTCGCCCGAACTGGGCTTCGGTCTCGGCTCGATGCTCAGCCAGGGACAGGCGAACTCCGACATGCCGACGGTCGTCGCCGCGATCGGTCTCGTCCTTGCTGTCGGTCTGGCCGTGGAACTGCTGCTCTTCAGCCCGATCGAGCGCAGCTTGCTGCGTCGTCGCGGCCTCACCGCGGGCGGGCTGTGACCTCAGGCAGAACCGACCCACCCCAAATGCGCGTGTCCCGTGGGGGTCAGGTTCGGTAAGGTGGACGCGCGCGGGCCGAGTGCTCGCGCATTTCGCACCCTCGCTCGGGTGCGTGACGACAACTCCAGGAGGTCCGGTGGCAGGCGCGGAACGAACGATCATCGAAACCCTCGCACCCAAGCTCGAACCCCTGGGAATACTCGTCGAGGACGTCACCGTCGTGCCCGCGGGCAAGCGTCGCCTCGTGCGCATCCTCCTCGACCGCATCGTGGCGATGGACACGGCCACGACGGAGCCGGTTGCGCCCGTCACGCTCGACGAGGTCGCCGAAGCCACCCGCGTCGTCAGCGACGAGCTCGACGCCACGAACGTCATGGGCGAGCAGCCCTACGTTCTGGAGGTCAGCTCCCCGGGCACCGACCGCCCGCTCACCGAACCCCGCCACTTCGCCCGCAACGTCGGACGACTCGTGGCGATCACCCTCGACGACGGCTCGAAGATCGCCGGACGCCTCACGTCCGCCGATGCCACCGAGATCGTCGTCACCCCCGAGCAGGGCGGCAAGAAGGCCGGCGGCCACGCCTCGGCCGAGCCGACCCGACTCGAGTACCCAACGATCACCAGCGCCAAGGTGCAGGTGGAATTCACGCACGGTGGCGACACCGACGGCGTGGGAGAGGACGTCTGATGGACATCGACATGGCAGCACTGCGCGCCCTGGAGCGGGAGCGCGAGATCCCCATGGACGTCATCGTCCCGGCGATCGAGCAGGCCCTCCTGCTCGCGTACCAGAAGGAGGAGGGCGCCTACCGCCGCTCCCGCGTCGAGCTCGACCGCAAGAGCGGACACGTCGTCGTCTGGGCGCGCGAGGACGGGCAGAAGCAGGAGGACGGCACCTGGAGCGAGCCGGGCCCCGAGTTCGACGACACCCCGAAGAACTTCGGCCGCGTCGCCGCGAGCACGGCGCGCCAGGTCATCGTGCAGCGCATGCGCGACGTCGAGGACGAGGCCATCCTCGGTGACTTCGTCGGCAAGGAAGGCGACATCGTCGCCGGCACGATCCAGCAGAGCAACGACTCGCGGTTCGTCAAGGTCGACTTCGGCACGATCGAAGGCATCCTCCCGGCCGCCGAACAGGTGCCGGGTGAGGTCTACCGCCACGGCGAGCGCATTCGCTGCTACGTCGTCTCCGTGCGACGCGGTCCGAAGGGCCCGCAGATCTCCCTCTCGCGTACCCACCCGAACCTCGTGCGCAAGCTCTTCGCGATGGAGGTGCCCGAGATCGCCGACGGCACCGTCGAGATCGCGGCCCTCGCCCGCGAGGCGGGACACCGCACGAAGATCGCCGTGCACGCGACGCAGCCCGGCGTCAACGCCAAGGGCTCCTGCATCGGCCCCATGGGTCAGCGCGTGCGCGCCGTCATGTCGGAGCTGCAGGGCGAGAAGATCGACATCGTCGACTTCTCCCGCCAGCCCGAGGAGTTCATCGCGGCTGCACTCTCGCCGTCGCGCGTGGAGTCCGTGGAGGTGACGGACCCGAAGGCGCGTGCTGCGCGCGTCATCGTGCCCGACTTCCAGCTCAGCCTCGCCATCGGCAAGGAGGGCCAGAACGCCCGCCTCGCGGCCAAGCTGACCGGCTGGCGCATCGACATCCGTCCGGACACGGCCGTGGGCGCTCCGGTGGTTGCCGACGAGCGCTGATCCGGGCCGGAAATCCTCCGGGTGCGAGGGCACCCGGAGGATTTCGCGTTTTCCCGCCCCGGGGGCGAACAGGTAGGCTAGGGGGCGAACGGTGACAGACAGAAGGTTGGTGACGTGATCAACGTGACCGACACGGATGTCGAGCTCTCCCGAAAGTCCGAACCGCAGCGCACCTGCATCGGATGCCGGGGCAAGGGCGGCCGTTCCGTTTTGCTGCGCATCGTGTGCGATGAGAATGCCGTCCTGGTACTCGACTCGCGCAAGGCGATGCCGGGCAGGGGAGCGTGGCTCCACGCCGACGAGACGTGCCTTTCCCAGGCCACGACCCGCCGCGCTTGGGGACGGGCACTTCGCCTGCGATCGGCGGTTTCCACCGGCGCGCTGGCGGAACAGGTGGAACGGGAGATTCGTTCCACGTCGTACGACGACGAAAACACCGGAAGGACCCGCAGGGGGACTTCCACGACAGTGACCGAAAGCGGGTTTGACGCTATGAGCACCCGATGAGTTCTCAGCGATGAGCACCCTCAACTGACGGTCTGCCGGGCTCGAAGCCTTGGCGGTCCGTCGAAAACCGACAGGAGAAACGTGGCCAAGGTTCGAGTCCACGAGCTCGCCAAAGAGCTCGGAGTCGAAAGCAAGGAACTCCTTGCGCATCTCAAGGCGCAAGGCGAGTTCGTGAAGTCCGCAAGTTCCACGATCGAGGCGCCCGTGGTGCGCAAGATCAAGGAGAACCCGCCGAAGCCGACGAAGGCAGGCGGCGAGTCCGCGGACGACAAGTCCAGCGCGCCCGCGAAGAAGGCAACGCCTTCCGCGGCGAAGCTGGGCGCCCCCAAGCCGGGCCCGAAGGCACCGGCATCCAAGCCTGCGCCGAAGGCCGAGACCCCGGCTGCCACGCCGTCGCCGGAGCCCAAGCGCGAGGCCCAGGCTCCCAAGCCCGCCGAGGCGAAGCCCGCGACGCCGAAGTCGGAGGCTGCAACGCCGGCGCCGGCACCCAAGGCTCCCGGTGCGAAGCCCGGCCCTGCAGCGCCGAAGCCGGCTCCGACCGCGCCCGCTCGCAACGAGCGTCCCGGTGCCGGCCGTCCCGGCCCGCGCCCCGGTGCTCCGCGTCCGGGTAACAACCCGTTCAGCTCGAGCCAGGGCATGGGCCGCAGCGAGCGTCCGCAGGGCGATCGTCGTGGCGGCGGCCGCGAAGGCGGCTCCCCGCGTCCGGGCAACAACCCGTTCGCGCCCAGCCAGGGCATGCCGCGTCCCGGCAACCGTGGTCAGGGTCAGGGCGGTCCGCGTCCGGCCGGTGCGGGCGGTCCCCGTCCCGCTGGTGCGGGCGGTCCGCGTCCGGCCGGTGCAGGTGGCCCCCGTCCCGCGGGTGGCTCCGGCGCACCGCGCCCGAACCCGGGCATGATGCCGTCGCAGGCTGCCGTTCCGCGTCCGGGCGAACGCCCGGCCCGCGGTGGTGGCGCAGGTCGCCCCGGTGGCGGCGGCCGTCCCGGCGGCTTCGCCGGTCGTCCCGGCGGTGGCGGTCGTGGCCCCGGTGGTCGCGGCGGCACCCAGGGTGCCTTCGGTCGCGGCGGCAGCAAGGTCCGCGGTCGTAAGTCGAAGCGCGCGAAGCGTCAGGAGTTCGAGCAGATGCAGGCTCCGTCGATCGGCGGCGTCAGCGTCCCGCGCGGCAACGGTTCGACCGTCATCCAGGTGCGCCGCGGTGCGTCCCTGACGGACTTCGCCGACAAGATCGACGCGAACCCGGCGAGCCTCGTCACCGTGCTGTTCCACCTCGGTGAGATGGCCACGGCGACGCAGTCGCTCGACGAGGACACGTTCCAGCTGCTCGGTGCCGAGCTCGGCTACGACATCCGTGTCGTCTCGCCGGAGGACGAGGAGAAGGAACTCTTCTCCCAGTTCAACATTGACCTCGAGGCAGAGGCCGAGGGCGAGGACGACGAGATGCTCGAGCAGCGTCCCCCGGTCGTCACCGTCATGGGTCACGTCGACCACGGTAAGACGCGCCTGCTCGACGCCATCCGCAACGCGGACGTCGGCAAGGGCGAGGCCGGTGGCATCACGCAGCACATCGGTGCCTACCAGGTCCACAAGGAGCACGAGGGCGTCGACCGTCCCATCACCTTCATCGACACCCCCGGTCACGAGGCATTCACCGCCATGCGTGCCCGTGGTGCGAAGGTCACGGACATCGCCATCCTCGTGGTCGCGGCCGACGACGGCGTCATGCCGCAGACGATCGAGGCGCTCAACCACGCCCAGGCGGCCGACGTACCGATCGTCGTGGCGGTCAACAAGATCGACGCCGACGGCGCGAACCCGGCCAAGGTGCGTCAGCAGCTGACCGAGTACAACCTCATCGCCGAGGAGTACGGCGGCGAGACGATGTTCGTCGACGTGTCGGCCAAGCAGGGGCAGAACATCGACAGCCTCCTCGAGGCCGTCCTGCTCACCGCCGACGCCGCGCTCGACCTGCGCGCCAACCCGGACAAGGACGCCCGCGGTGTCGCGATCGAGGCCAACCTCGACCGTGGTCGCGGTGCCGTCGCAACGGTTCTCGTGCAGTCCGGTACGTTGCGCGTCGGTGACGCCATCGTCACCGGCCAGGCCTACGGACGCGTTCGCGCCATGCTCGACGAGCACGGCGAGAACGTTCAGGAAGCCGGCCCGAGCCGTCCCGTGCTCGTCACGGGTCTGGCCTCCGTGCCGCGCGCCGGTGACACGTTCATCGTGGCCCCGGACGACCGCACGGCCCGTCAGATCGCCGAGAAGCGTGAAGCGGCAGACCGGCAGGCCTCGCTCGCCAAGGCTCGCAAGCGCATCAGCCTCGAGGACCTCAACGAGCAGCTCGCTGCCGGCAAGGTCGAAACCCTCAATCTCATCCTCAAGGGTGACGTGTCGGGTTCGGTCGAAGCACTCGAGGACGCGCTCTTGCAGATCGACGTCGGCGACGACGTGGACCTGCGGATCATCGACCGTGGTGTCGGCGCGATCACGATGAACAACATCAACCTCGCAGTCGCCTCCAACGCCATCATCGTCGGATTCAACGTTCGCGCCGAAGGCCAGAACGCCGAATACGCCGAGAAGGAAGGCGTCGAGATCCGCTACTACTCGGTCATCTACCAGGCGATCGACGAGATCGAGCAGGCCCTCAAGGGCATGCTCAAGCCGGAGTACGAGGAGCACGAGCTCGGTTCCGCCGAGATCCGCGAGATCTTCCGCTCGTCCAAGTTCGGCAACATCGCCGGATCCATGGTGCGCAGCGGTGAGATCAAGCGCGGCTCCAAGGCACGCATCACGCGTGACGGCGTCGTCATCACCGAAAGCCTCGAGATCGCCGGTCTGCGTCGCTTCAAGGACGACGTCACCGAGGTCCGCGAAGGCTTCGAGTGCGGTATCAACCTGGGCTCGCACAACGACGTCCAGGTCGGTGACCTCATCACGACGTACGAAATGCGGGAGAAGCCGAGGGATTAGCCGTTCCCTTGGGCCGTCTTCCGGTCTGAGTGCGTTCCCTTGGGCCGCCTTCCGGTCTGAATCCCTCGCAGGCTCGGGATTCAGCCTCGGTGCGACAGCCCTTCGGGCCGCATCACAAGCGAAAGCCCTCACGACCCCTCGCAAGCTCGGGGTTCGTGGGGGCTTTCGCTTGTTCTGCGGAGTCCGCTTCCAGCGTGGTTCGGTCATGGGGAGTGTTGGGCTTTCCGCATGTGGGCTTCTAAAGTCGCATCTCCGTTCGATGGTGGCCGCGTTCCGCACTCTCGACTTGGAGATCTGAGCTCCCGCAGCCTGGACCTTCGTCGCCTGGCTGGAACGCCGCGGATTCGGGGGAGGGGTTGTCACTGCGGCACACTGGAGCCCGTGATTTACGAGAACGCCGCCGACGAGACCCAGCCCGCGCTTCGCTCATCGCTCGACACCGCGCCCGACGGGCGCCTCCTGCTCCTCGCACCCTCGTCGAACCGCGTTTACGCCGGAGACGCCGCGCGCCTCAACGCCGCGGAGATCAGCGTCATGGCCGACGCTTTGGACCTGGACGCCCGCGTACGACCCGTCACCGTCGCCGGCGTCGATTACCTCAACATCGAAGGCGACGACGACCTGCTCACCCGCGTCGTGAGTGAGGCCAGCGGCGCCTTCGCCCTCTTCGGTTCGGCCGACGGGCTGCTGCGCCCGACGGCCCTCGAACGTCGTCGCCCCTACAGCGACGACCTCGTCACGATCCAGAAGTACCAGGGCAAGACGAACGAGCAGTTCACCCACCTTCTCCTCAACGTCACCGCTGCGCTCGCAAAGCGCCCGCAGGCGCTGCTCGACGGCTCCCTCCACGTGCTCGACCCCATGTGCGGTCGCGGCACCACCCTCAACACCTGCCTCCTGCGCGGTATCGACGTCACCGGTGTCGACCTCGACAAGAAGGACTTCGAGGCCTACCAGGCGTTCATCACGACGTGGCTTCGCTCCCACCGCCTCAAGCACGAGATCGAGGCCAGCCAGGTGCGTCGCGAAGGCCGGACGCTCGGGCGTGCCCTCGAACTCGAGACGGCACCGACGAAGGAAGACTGGAAGGCCGGACGCACCCAACAGGTCACCTACCTCAACGTCGACACCACCAGGCTCGGGCGTGTCATGCGCAGGACGAGCGTCGACGTCGTCGTCGCCGACACGCCCTACGGCGTCCAGCACGGCTCCCACGGCGACAAGCTGGACCGTTCCCCGGTGCAGCTCCTCGAGCGAGCGCTGCCGTCCTGGCACGACACCCTGCGCACGGGCGGCACGGTCGGCCTCGCCTACAACCGCCACGTCGTGAAGCCCGGCGAACTCGCCGACGTGCTCGACGCGCATGGTTTCTCGGTCGTCCACGGCCAAGGCGCGCCTGCCGCCGGCCTCGATGAGGACGCGTTCCGTCACCGCGTCGACGCCTCGATCGACCGCGACATCGTGGTCGCCCGCAAGGGCTGACGCACGCCGGGGCGACGGCGTGCGTCACAGCCCGCCGCGCCACGGCTGTTGCCCGGCGAAACGCCGGAGCAGGCAGCTGCCACACACGCGAAAACCACGGTGCTCACGCGCCGACACATCACATAGGGTTGGGGCGAAAACGTCGCCCGGCTCAAGGAGGATCCCATGGCCGACCAGGCTCGCGCCCGCAAGGTCGCTGACCGCATCAAGTCGCTCGTCGCCGAGTTCGTCGAGTTCCGTCTCAAGGACGAGCGGGTGGGCTTCCTCACGATCACCGACGTGCGTGTCACGGGCGACCTGCAGAACGCCTCGGTGTTCTACACCGTCTTCGGCTCGGACGCCGAGCGCGCCGCCACCGCCGAGGCGCTCGCCGACAACCGCGGTCGCATCCGCAGCCACGTCGGCAAGGGTCTCGGCATCCGCCTCACGCCGACGATCGAGTTCTTTCCCGACGCCCTGCCCGAGGGCGCCGCTCACCTCGAGGACGCGCTCGCCAAGGCGCGCGCCCGCGACGAGGAACTCGCGCGGTCCTCGCAGGGGGCTTCGTTCGCCGGCGAGGCCGACCCGTACAAGAAGCCCGAGGCCGCGGACGAGCAGTGAACGACGCGCGACCGCAGACACCCGACGGCATCCTCGTCGTCGACAAACCGGCCGGATGGACGTCGCACGACGTCGTCGGCCGGATGCGACGCCTCGCGAACACGCGCCGGGTCGGGCACGCCGGCACCCTCGACCCGATGGCCACCGGCGTGCTCGTCGTGGGCGTCAATCGCGCGACGAAGCTGCTCACCTTCCTCGTCGGCTGCGACAAGGAGTACACGGCCACGATCCGGCTCGGGCAGTCCACCGTCACCGACGACGCCGAAGGTGATGTCGTCGATGCGCCCGGTGCCACGCGCGAGGTCGTGACCGAGCAGGCCCTCAGCGCTGCTGTCGCCGAACTCACCGGCGACATCGACCAGGTGCCGAGCAGCGTGAGCGCCATCAAGGTCGACGGCAAGCGCTCCTACGCCCGGGTGCGTGGGGGAGAGGACGTCGAACTCGCCGCCCGCCCCGTCACGGTCGGCCGCTTCGATGTTCTCGAGGTGCGCGAAACGAGTGCCGATGGTGCCACGCGCGTCGTGGACGTCGATGTCGTCGTCGAGGTCTCCTCGGGCACGTATGTGCGTGCCCTCGCACGTGACCTCGGAGCCGCCCTCGGCGTGGGCGGCCACCTCACGGCCCTGCGCCGTACCCGCGTCGGCACCTTCACGCTCGACGCTGCCCGCACCCTCGACGACATCTCGGACGAAGTCGACACCGGCCGGGCCCCGAGCGTCATCCCGATGGCGGACGCCGCCGCAGACGCCTTCGCCGTTCATCACGTCACCGAGGACGAGGAGCGGGCGCTGACCTTCGGCCAGCGCATCGCCTCGGCACCGGAGCGCGCCGAGACCGTGGCCGCCATCGCCCCCGACGGGCGCCTCGCGGCGATCCTCGACGAGAGCACCCCGAAGGCGAAATCCCGGGTCACCTTCCCGAAGTAATCCACCGGCCAGCCGGTTTCTGCGACGCCGTCGCAACAGTCGGTGCTCCGGGCGTACGATGCTCAGGTTTCGCACCGTCACCCGAGAGGCCACCGTGTCCAAGCTCCCCACCTGGTGGAAAGGCTTCAATGCCGCCGAGCGGCGTTCGATCCTGGGGATGACGGCTTTCGTCGCCCTCCTGCACGTGCTCGGCTGGGGTGTGCTCGCGCTCATCGTGGCGCCCCAGAACCTCCATCTCGGCACCGACGGACGGGGCCAGGTCTTCGGCATCGGGCTCGGAATCACGGCCTACACGCTCGGGATGCGCCACGCCTTCGACGCCGACCACATCGCGGCCATCGACAACACGACACGCAAGCTCCTCAACGACGGGCGCGATCGCAAACCGGTGAGCGTCGGCTTCTGGTTCTCGCTCGGCCACTCGAGCGTCGTCTTCACGATGTGCCTCCTGCTCGCCCTCGGCGTCAAGGCCATTGCCGGACCGGTGGCCGACGACGATTCGAGCCTGCACCGGTGGCTCGGCATCTTCGGGCCCACCGTCTCCGGCAGCTTCCTGTGGCTCATCGGCATCCTCAACCTCGTGAGCCTCATCGGCATCGTGCGCGTCTGGCGTCGGGCCCGTCGTGGTCACCTCGACGAGGTCGCCCTCGAGGAATACCTCAACGGCCGTGGCTTCTTCGCGCGCTTCTTCCGCGGTGCGACGAAGTCGATCACCAAGCCGGCCCAGATGTACCCGCTCGGCTTCCTCTTCGGCCTCGGGTTCGACACGGCGACCGAGGTCTCGCTGCTCGTCCTCGCCGGCGGAGCGGCGGCCTTCGCCCTGCCCTGGTACGCCATCCTCACCCTGCCCGTCATCTTCGCCGCGGGCATGAGCCTGCTCGACGCCGCGGACGGCGTCTTCATGACGCGTGCTTACGACTGGGCCTTCGCCAAGCCGTTGCGGCGCCTGTACTACAACGTCACCGTCACCGGCCTCTCGGTCGTCGTCGCCCTCGTCATCGGCACGATCGAACTCGCCTCTGTCGTCAGCGACAAGTGGGGCATCACGAGCGGGCCGGTGGCGTGGCTCGGCGCGATCCCGCTCGACGAGGTCGGATACGTCATCGTCGGGCTCTTCGTCGTGACGTGGCTGCTCGCCGTGGCGGTGTGGCGCCTGGCACGTATCGATGAGCGCGAGCTCGGCGTCAACGGCTAAGGTGGGCGAGTGTTGCGCCTGAGTGATCCTTCCGACCTGCCGACCGATTTCGGTCCCACCGTCGTCACCCTGGGAAACTTCGACGGCGTCCACCGAGGGCACGCTGCGGTCATCGCCGAGCTCCACGAGCAGGCAGCCAAGCATGACGCCAAGACGGTTGCGGTGACGTTCGACCCGCACCCCCTCGCCGTCCTTCACCCGGATCGCGCACCTGAGTTGCTCACCGGGCTCGAGGACCGTCTCTACCTGCTCGAACAGCGCGGCCTCGACGCCGTCGTCGTCATGCCGTTCACCCGCGAACTGGCCGCCGAGACGCCCCGTGAGTTCGTCGAGGGCACCTTCGTCGACGCGCTCGGCGCCCGCGCCGTCGTCGTCGGGAAGGACACCCGCTTCGGCATCAAGAACTCCGGTGACATCGACACCCTGCGCGAACTCGGCCAGGAGTTCGGCTTCGACGTCGTCGCGCTCGACGACGTCGGCCCGGGCGTCCGCTGGTCGTCGACGCAGGTGCGTGAGTTGCTCGCAGCGGGCAAGGTCGACGAGGCCGCCGACGTGCTCGGGCGTCACCACTGCGTCGTCGGCGAGGTCGTCAAGGGGTTCCAACGGGGCCGCGAGCTCGGTTTCCCGACCGCCAATCTCGCCCGTGACGCCGACGGCGTCGTACCTGCCGACGGCGTGTACGCCGGGTGGCTCGTGCGTCGTGAACTGCCGCAGGACCACCCCGAGTACCGGCTGCCGGCCGCGATCTCCGTGGGCACCAACCCGACCTTCGACATTCCGGAGCGCACGGTGGAGGCCTACGTTCTGGACCGTGACGACCTTGAGCTGTACGGCGAGCGCGTGGCCATCGAGTTCGTCGACCGCCTGCGTGGCAACGTGAAGTTCGACTCCATCGACGAACTCATCGAGCAGATGCACGCCGACGTCGCCGCCTCACGCCCTGTCCTTGGCTGCTCGTGAACGACGCGGTCGGGGCTTGCGCGACCTCGCGCACCTCGACCTCGGCCTGCTCGTTGCCGCGGCGGGCCTGAGCCTCGTCGGCATCCTGCTCACATGGTCGGCAACGGCCACGACGAGCGGAAGCTCTTTTGCCGTCCGCGGAGCACTCAACGTCGCCGTCGGTATGGCCTTGGCGTTTGCCGTGTTGCGCCTCGACGCTCGCACGCTGCGGGCGGCCGTTCCGCTGGCCTACCTCGCCGGGGTTCTCGGACTCCTCGCCGTCCTCAGTCCACTGGGCAGCACGATCAACGGCTCGCGGTCGTGGATCGAGCTGCCGGGTTTCTCCGTCCAACCCGCCGAGATTGCCAAGGTGGCTCTCGGCCTTGCCCTCGCGTCAGCGCTCGCCGACACCGATCAGGTGAGGGGCGCGCTCGCCCGGCGTGACGTCCGTGTCGGCCTCGGTCTCGCGGCCGTTCCGCTCGCGCTCATCATGGCGCAGCCGGACCTCGGCTCGGCGCTCGTCGTCACCGCGACGGCGGTTTCCGCGTTCGCAGTCGCGGGGCTTCGTGCGCGGGTCTTCGCCTGGCTGTTCGCCGCCGCCGTGGCCGTGGCGGTCCTCGCCTTCACGACGCCGTTGCTCGCTCAGTACCAACGCGAGCGGCTCCTCGCGTTCTGGCGGCCCGAGGCCGACCCGTCGGGCATCGGTTATCAGGTCGCGCAGGTCAAGCTCGCCATCGGTTCGGGCGGCTGGTTCGGTCAGGGGCTGTTCGAGGGCCGCTCGACCCAGGGTGGATTCATCCCCTTCCAGTACACCGACTTCGTCTTCTCCGTCGCAGGGGAGGAGCTCGGCTTCGTCGGTGCGCTCGGCATCGTCGCCCTCGAGATGTTCGTCGTCGTGCGGACGCTCGTCATCGGCATCCGCTCGCGGGACGCCTTCGGCCGCATCCTGTGCGGAGCGATCGCGGGCTGGTTCCTCTTCCAGAGCGTCGAGAACATCGGGATGAACCTGGGGCTCATGCCCGTCACCGGTGTGCCGTTGCCGTTCGTGTCCTACGGCGGTTCGAGCATGTTCTCCTGTTGGATCGCGGTCGGGCTCGTCGGAAACGTCCATGCGGCATCGCGCCGTCGCATATCGTGAGGGAAACACGATGTGAACCCGCGGGTAACTGCCGGCGCCGCACCTCTGGAGGGCACACCATGGTCATGAACAAAGCTGACGAGACCTTCGATCGGAGCATCCTCGACAACCGGGCACGCTCCGTCGCTCACCTGTTCACGCAGCGCGTCGCGAAGACGCCGCACGAGGAGGGCTTCCGCTTCGCCAAGGACGGCGCCTGGAAGTCGATGACGTGGGCGCAGACCGACAAGGATGTGCGCGCGATCGCCGCCGGTCTCATCTCCCTGGGCATCGAAGGCCAGGAGCGTGTCGCCATTGCCTCGTCGACGCGCCTCGAGTGGGTGCTCGCCGACCTCGGCACCATGCTGGCCGGTGCCGCCACCACCACCGTCTACCCGACGTCGCAGCTCAAGGACGTCGTCCACATCCTCACCGACTCCGGCTCGCGCATCGTCTTCGCCGAGGACGCCGAGCAGGTCGACAAGCTGCGCCAGGGTCGTGACCAGATCGGTGAGATCGTCAAGGTCGTCACGTTCGACGGCGAGGGTGACGGCGACTGGGTCATCACCCTCGACGACCTGCAGAAGCTCGGTGAGGAACTGCTCGCCAAGGAGCCCAACGTCGTCGAGGAGCGCATGGAGGGCATCCAGCCCGAGCACCTCGCCACCCTCATCTACACGTCGGGAACGACCGGCCCGGCCAAGGGCGTGCGTCTGCCGCACTCCGCATGGGCGTACGAGGCGGCCGCCGTCGACTCGACCGGGCTGCTCAACTCCGACGACGTGCAGTACCTGTGGCTCCCGCTGGCCCACGTGTTCGGCAAGATGCTTCTGTGCCTGCCGATGCAGGTCGGCTTCCCGACGGTCGTCGACGGTCGCGTCGACAAGATCGTCGAGAACCTGCCCGAGACGAAGCCGACGTGGATGGGCGCTGCGCCGCGCATCTTCGAGAAGGTCTACGCCCGCATCAACGGCATGATGGAGGCCGACGGCGGCGTCAAGCTCAAGCTCTACAAGTGGTCGGTCGGTGTCGGCATGCAGGTGGCCGAGGCCCGCGCCCAGGGACACGAGCCGAGCGGCGCCCTTGCGGCGAAGTACAAGCTCGCGGACAAGCTCGTCCTCGCGAAGATCCGCGACCGCTTCGGTGGGCAGATCCGCTACTTCATCTCCGGTTCGGCGGCCCTCAACAAGGACGTCGCGCTGTGGTTCTCCGCCGTCGGCATGCCGGTGCTCGAGGGTTACGGCCTGTCGGAGTCGTCTGCTGCGGCCTCGGTCAACCGCCCCTACCTCGGCGCCAACCAGGCCGGCACCGTCGGATGGCCGCTGCCGGGCACCGAGTTCAAGCTGGGCGAGGACGACGAGCTTCTCGTCAAGGGCCCGGGCGTCATGCAGGGGTACTGGAACCTCGAGGAGGAGACGAGTCGCGTGCTCGTCGACGGCTGGTTCCACACCGGTGACATCGGTGCGATCGACGAGAGCGGCCACATCCGCATCACCGACCGCAAGAAGGACCTGTTCAAGACCTCGAACGGTAAGTACGTCTCGCCGGGTGCTATCGAGGCAATGTTCAAGGGCGTGTGCCCCTACGCCTCCAACCTCGTGGTCGAGGGTGACGGTCGCAAGTTCGTCTCCGCCCTCATCACGCTCGACGAGGAGGCCATCGCGGGCTGGGCCGAGAAGAACGGCATGGCCGGCAAGAGCTACCGCGACATCGTCACGAGCGACGCCTGCCGCGAGATGGTGCAGGGCTACGTCGACGAGATGAACCTGCAGCTCAACCGCTGGGAGCAGATCAAGCGCTTCATCATCCTGCCGCGCGACCTTTCCATCGAGGAGGGCGAGATCACGCCGAGCCTCAAGCTCAAGCGTCGCGTCGTCGTCGAGAAGTTCAAGAGCGATCTGGACGGCCTCTACACCGACTGATCAGCACCCTCAAGACGAACGACCCGGTCCGCATCGGACCGGGTCGTTCGTCTGTGTGAGGCGGCACACCTTCGGGTAATGTTAGAGCCGTCAGCTACGTTCGCCGCTTACATCGACCCGGGGTGGGTCCAACGGCCGCAACTCCTCGATTGGAGGTTTTCCATGTCCGTCGACACGACCTTCCGAAACCGTGAGCACAAGGAGATCGTTGGGGAGCCCGAGGTCGTCGAAGACGGCGCTGTGGAGAACAGTGCGGCCTGGAAGCGCCTTAAGGAGGCCGCGCGCAGCATCGCGAGCCTGCAGGTCAAGGACGGTTCGATTCCGGATGCGGCCCACCACGAGCAGGCTCGCCAGGACGTCACCGTCCTCGTCGATGCCGTCGAGACGCTGCGCCCGCGTTTCGCTCACGACGACGCGTACCTGCGTGCGCTCGTCGTCGACTTCGAGCGCTGGCGTGACGGCGGCTTCGGGGTGCCGGACTTCCTCGACTCGCTCGTCGAGTTCCAGCCGCAGCAAAACCGCGTCGACGGGCTGCAGCACCTCGTCGTCTTCCCGATGTACACCCAGAACGGCTCGCCGAACCGTCACATGGAGGCCGTCCTGACCGAGGTCATCTGGCCCGGCTTCATCGAGGACCTCGAGCGCGCGTACACGAACCGACTCTTCGTCTCGCTGCGCTTCCTCGACTTCACCGACGGCTACGACACCAACTCGGCCGTGCTCTTCCCGGAGACGGTGGCCATGCGCGAGGTGCCCACGTTCACGTGGGGGGCGATCTTCCAGGACCGCGAGGCAGCGCGCTTCCGCACGGTGCTCAAGGCTGCCGCGGAGGTGACGCGCCTCGAACTGCCGGAGGGCGCCGAGCGCCTGGCGCAGGACCAGGAGCTCACGGAGAAGACCTTCGTCATGTGGGATCTCATCCACGACCGCACCCACATGCGCGGTGACCTTCCGTTCGACCCGTTCATGATCAAGCAGCGCATGCCGTACTTCCTGTACTCCCTCGAGGAACTGCGCTGCGACCTCACGACCTACCGTGAGTCCGTCGCGCTGGAGAAGAAGCTCGCCGCTCGCCGTGACGAGGGCTTCGGCCTCTCCGACGATGAGCTGGAGATGCTCGACCACGCCGGACTCGTGCAGTACGCCGTGCTCTTCGACCGCATCTTCCGCTTCGCCATCACGGGGGACCGAACGCGCAACTACGACGGCCTCGGCGGGCAGCTGATCTTCGCGTGGCTGCACCAGAAGGGCGTCCTTCACTGGACCGACACGTCGCTCGCGTTCGACTGGGATGCCGTGCCGGCCGCCGTCGTCGAACTCGGTGACGCGATCGACGACCTCTACTGGCGTTCGATCGACCGCCCCAAGGTGACGCACTGGCTCGCCGCGTACGACCTCATTCGCGGCGTGCTTACGCCGCACCCGGCGTCCGCATGGGCCAAGGGTCTGCCGGACGAGGTGCTCGCCGGTCCGCCGAAGGGTTACACCGACACGGTGCTCGACGACGAGTTCCCGCTGTCGATGTTCTACGAGGCCTTCAACCGCAAGATGCAGCCGGTGATCCTCTCCACGAGCGGGATGACGGGCAAGGATGTCTGATCTGAATTCCCTGACGGTGCTCGTCGCGGGTGCCACGAGCACCAGCGGCGAGGTGATGGCGCGCGCCCTGGCCGGTGCCGGGGCGCGCGTTGTCGCCGTCGGCCGCAGTGATGACAAGCTCGCTGCGCTGCGCGAAGCCGTGCCGGGCACCGTGACGTTCGCCGCGGACCTCGCGAGCGAGGACGACGTCGCGAGCCTCACCGAGCGCGTGCACGCCGAGGTGGGCCCCATCGACGGACTCGTCCACCTCGTCGGTGGGTGGCGCGGCGGGGGAGGCCTCGCCGGTCAGAGTGAGGCCGACTACCGGTTCCTCGAGAACTCGTTCACCGCGTTGCGTTTCGTCTCCCGCGCGTTCGACGCCGACCTGCAGGCCTCGAGCCGGGGCCGGGTGGCCGTCGTGTCCAGCACGGCGCTCAAGCGCCCGCTCGCCGGTGGTGCCAACTACGCCGCGGTCAAGGCCGCGACGGAAGCCTGGACGCGGGCCCTCGCACATGGCTTCACCAAGGCAGCGCGTGACGAGGGACGTGACCTCTCCGGTGCCGCGGTGATCTACCGCGTCAAGGGGTTGGACGGTCTGGAAGAATCGCTCGCCGACGCCGTGGTCACCGACTTCGCGGGCGACGCGGCCGACGTGAACGACCAGATCATCGACCTCACCGGGAGTCAGGCGTGAAGACGGAGCACGACCTCAACGAGCGCGGTTTCGCCTCGGACAACTATGCCGGGGTGCACCCGGACGTCATGGCAGCCCTCGTGGCGGCGAACGGCGGACACCAGGTGGCTTACGGCGCCGACGTGTACACGGCGCGGCTACAGGAGGTCATGGCCCGTCACTTCGGTGACGACGTCGAGGCGTTCCCCGTCTTCAACGGCACCGGCGCGAACGTCGTCGGGTTGCAGGCCATGTTGCCGCGTTGGGGCGCGGTCATCGCTGCGACGACGGCGCACATCAACGTCGACGAGGGCGGTGCCCCGGAGCGCGTCGGGGGGTTCAAGATCCTCAACGTCGTCACGCCCGACGGAAAGCTGACGCCGGAACTCGTCGACACCGAGGCCTGGGGCTTCGGTGACGAGCACCGCGCGCAGCCCGGCGTCGTCTCGATCACGCAGTCGACCGAGCTGGGCACGCTCTACACGGTCAAGGAGATCAAGGCGCTCGCCGACCACGCCCACTCGCTCGGCCTCAAGCTGCACCTCGACGGCTCGCGGCTGTCGAACGCAGCGGCGGCCCTCGGCGTCAGTCTGCGCGAGATGACGACGGACGCCGGCGTCGACGTCCTCAGCCTCGGCGGCACCAAGAACGGTGCGATGCTCGCCGAGGCGGTCGTCGTCATCAACCCGGAGGCAGCCGAAGGCCTGCCGTACGTGCGCAAGTACACGATGCAGCTGTCGTCGAAGATGCGGTTCGTCGCGGCGCAGCTCATCGCCCTGTACGAGGGCGAGCTGTGGCTCGAGAACGCCCGTCACGCCAACGCGATGGCGCGTCGTCTGCGCGACGGCGTGGAGGCCGGCCTCGCGGACGGTTCCATCAACGGCGTGGAGTTCACCCAGCACACGTACGTCAACGGCAACTTCGCGGTGCTGCCCGAAGGTGTGGCCGACGTCCTGCGCGAGAAGTTCCGGTTCTACGACTGGGACGCGGCGCGCCGCGAGGTGCGCTGGATGTGCTCGTTCGACACGAGCGAGACCGACGTGGACGCGTTCGTCGCCGCCATCGCTGAGGCAACCACCGGCTGACCGTCCGGCAGGCCGTCACACTCACGCGACAGGCGCGCCCACGGCAACCTTTTGGGGTTGTCCGTGGGCGCACCTATTCTTGAAACATGCCTGGTGAGTCCCTCTTCCACGACCTTGAGCCCCTGCTGGAGCAGGTGAACAAGCCGATCCAGTACGTCGGCGGCGAGCTCAACGCCCAACTCAAGGACTGGAACTGCGGCGGCTACGGCCCCGACGGTGAGGAGCTGACCACCCGCTGGGCGCTCATGTACCCCGACGCCTACGAGGTGGGCGTGCCCAACCAGGGCGTCATGATCCTCTACGAAGTGCTCAACGAGCGCGACGACGCTCTCGCCGAGCGCACGTACTCGATGTGGCCGGACATGGAAACGCTCATGCGCGAATCCGGCGTTCCGCAGTTCACCGTCGACGGTCACCGCAGCGTGCGCGACTTCGACGTGCTGGGTGTCTCGTTCTCCACCGAGCTCGGCTACACGAACCTGCTGACGGCGCTCGATCTCGCGGGTATCCCGATGCACGCGAACGAGCGGGGTCTCGACGACCCCATCGTCCTCGCGGGCGGGCACTCGGCCTTCAACCCCGAGCCCATCGCGGACTTCATCGATGCCGCCGTCGTCGGTGACGGCGAGGAGGCCGTCCTCCTCATCACCGACATCATCAAGGAGTGGAAGAGCAGCGGTAAGCCCGGCGGACGCCGTGGCCTCCTGCTTGAGCTCGCGCGTACCGGCAGTGTCTACGTGCCGTCGATGTACCAGGTCGACTACCTGCCCGACGGGCGCATCCAGCGCGTCGTCCTCACCGAGGAGGCGCAGGGCGTGCCGTGGCGCGTCTCGAAGCACACGGTGATGGACCTCGACGAGTGGCCGTACCCGAAGCAGCCGCTCGTACCGATGGCCGAGTCGGTGCACGAGCGCATGAGCGTCGAGATCTTCCGCGGCTGCACCCGCGGCTGTCGCTTCTGCCAGGCAGGCATGATCACCCGCCCGGTGCGCGAGCGCTCCATCACCGGTAT
Source organism: Dermacoccus sp. PAMC28757 (assembly GCF_014302635.1). Classification (NCBI taxonomy): domain Bacteria; kingdom Bacillati; phylum Actinomycetota; class Actinomycetes; order Micrococcales; family Dermacoccaceae; genus Dermacoccus; species Dermacoccus sp. PAMC28757. The sequence goes on from NZ_CP060292.1 coordinate 1,870,702, forward strand.
CGGCGAGATGGTCGAGAACGGCCTGGCCGCAACCGGTTTCGAGGAGGTCGGCCTGCTGTCCCTCAGCTCCGCCGACCACACCGAAATCGGTGATCTCGCCAAGGGCCTGGCCGACCGTTATGAGGGCACCCAGACGGGTCTGTCCCTGCCCTCGACCCGCGTCGACGCGTTCAACATCGACCTCGCCAACGAGCTCACCCGCAACGGTCGACGCTCCGGCCTGACGTTCGCGCCCGAGGGCGGCAGCGAGCGCATCCGCAAGGTCATCAACAAGATGGTCTCCGAGGACGACCTCATCAACACGGTTGCAGCGGCCTACGGCGCCGGCTGGCGTCAGGTGAAGCTGTACTTCATGTGCGGGCTTCCCACCGAGACGGACGAGGACGTCCTGCAGATCGCCGACATGGCCAAGCGCGTCATCGAGACGGGCCGCCAGGTTTCGGGTCGCAAGGACATCCGCTGCACCGTCTCCATCGGTGGCTTCGTCCCGAAGCCGCACACGCCGTTCCAGTGGTGCGGTCAGCTCTCCGCGGAGGAGACCGACGAGCGCCTCAAGAAGCTCAAGGACGCCATCCGCTCCGACAAGAAGTTCGGTTCGAGCATCGGCATGCGCTACCACGACGGCAAGCCCGGCATCGTCGAGGGGCTGCTCAGCCGCGGTGACCGACGCATCGGGTCGGTCATCGAGGCGGTCTGGCGTGACGGCGGCCGGTTCGACGGCTGGAGCGAACACTTCAGTTACGAGCGGTGGATGGAACAGGCCGCCCGCGTCTTCGCGGAGATGGACGACCCCATCGACGTCGACTGGTACACCACGCGCGAGCGCGGCGAACTCGAGGTGCTCCCGTGGGATCACCTCGACTCCGGCCTCGACAAGGAATGGCTCTGGCAGGACTGGCAGGACGCCCTCGACGAGGAAGAGGTCGACGACTGCCGCTGGACGCCGTGCTTCGACTGTGGCGTGTGCCCGCAGATGGACACCGACATCCAGATCGGCCCCACGGGCAAGACGTTGCTGCCACTCACCGTTCTCGGCTCGGGAGCCAAGAAGCTGGCGTCAGCCGAGCACTCGCACTGATGGCCACACGCTCCAGGGCGTCCCGGCGAGGACGCTCTGGACGCGCACGTCGAGCTCCGGCGAGCGTCAGGGGCCGTGACACCCGCGTCGACAGTCTGCGCGGACTCGTCCTCATCGCGATGTTCGTGGCGCACTGCGCTCCGAGCCCCGGGCCGCTGCGCCTGTTCAACCTGACGGAGTTCGCCACGGCGCCGCTGTTCGCTCTTCTCATCGGCATCGGCGCCGAACTGGGTGACCGAGGAAGCCGCGGGCTCCCGGCCGCGTTCGTGCGCGCCGGCATTCGCGCCGCCGTGCTGGTCGCTCTCGGTTTGTGGCTCGAGACGTGGGGAGCCCAGGTCGACATCGTCCTGCTCTACCTCGCGTTGCCGACCCTTCTGGCTCCGTTGCTCGCTCGGCTTCCCGTGACGGCGCTTGCCGGTGTCGCGACGGCGCTGTGGGCTTCGGCCCCGTACTTCATGGAGTCGTTCGGCTTGAAGGCGGCCGAGGCTGCCGTCCGGGGCGACCAGGTCGGTGCGCGTTTGTGGAATGTGGTCTTCACCGGCACCCACTATCGCCTGACGACGCTCCTCGTCTTCACGTGCATCGGCATCATCCTCTGGCGAGCGATGTCGTCGGTTCGCCTCAATTGGCACATCGCGGCAGCAGGCGCCTTCTCGCTCCTCCTGGCTGCAGGGCTGATGCTCGCCAAGGAGGCCGGCCGCATCGACTTCGAGCCCTACAGCGGCACGCACCTCGAGGTCGCCTTCTGCGCGCTGCTCGTCGTCGGTATCTCGGGCGTCTGGCTCGGGCTCGCTCCCGACCACGTCGACATCCCGCTGCTTTCTGTCGCGGGTGCCATGACGCTCAGCGTCTACGTGGTGCAGATCGGATACCTCGCCTGGTACGTACGCTCGTACGCGCCGGGGCAGCCCGACGACAGCTGGGCGAACGTCGCGATCCTCACGGCTCTCGGACTTGTCCTTCCTCTCCTGTGGCGCTCGGCCGTTCCGCGCGAACCGCTCACGAAGGGCCCGATCGAAGGTCCGACGGCGGTGCTCACCCGCGTCTTCCGCTGATGGCCGAGGGGGCTCACCCGGATCAGGCGGGGACCGTGACCTCGCTCGGCACCCGACCTCGACGCCTCATGCCCAGACATGCCATAGCAGCGAGTCCGCACAGCGCGGCCCCGACCATCCAGGCCCACGTGTAGGTGCCGAGTTCGTCGCGCACCATGCCCGCCGCCGTCGCGGCGATCGCCGCCCCGATCTGGTGGCTCGCGAAGACCCAGCCGAAGACGATGGCGCCTCGCTCCGGGCCGAAGTACGCGCGGCACAGGGCAATGGTGGGCGGCACGGTTGCCACCCAGTCGAGGCCGTAGAAGAGGATGAAGACGAACATGCTCGGCTTCACGTCGTCGGTGAAGAGCATGGGCAGCACGATGAGGCTCAGTCCCCGGCCCGCGTAGTAGATCGTGAGCAGCAGCGCTGGGTCGACGCGGTCGGTGAGCCATCCCGAGAAGACCGTGCCGATGATGTCGAACACCCCGACGAGCGCGAGAAGGCTCGCGGCGGCTGTGCCGGCCATGCCGTGATCCATGGCTGCCGGAATGAAGTGGGTGCCGACAAGGCCGTTCGTCGTCGCGCCGCACACGGCGAACGTGAAGGCCAGGGTCCAGAACGCCGGACGGGCGGCCGCGTCCTTGAGCGAGGAGAGCGCGAGTCGGGCCGCGCCCGTGGAAACCGGTGGGGGAGTGCGCACGGGCTCGTCGGCCGGTACGCCGTAGGCGTTGACGCCGAGGTCGGCGGGGTGATTGCGCATGCGCCAGAGCACAAGCGGGATCGCGACGAGCGCCAGTGCACCGATGGCGACGGTGGCCGAGCGCCAGCCCGACGCATCGGTGAGCTGGGCCAGGATCGGCAGGAAGATGAGCTGGCCCGTCGCCGCCCCGGCGGCCAGAACACCCGAAACGGTGGCGCGGCGCTTCTCGAACCACCGGTTGCTCACCGTCGCGACGAGCGACATCGACATGACGCCGGCACCGAGGCCGATGAGCACGCCCCAGCACGCGATGAGCTGCCACGGCTGCGTCATCCACACCGGCAGCACGGCGCCTGCGGCGATGAGGGCGAGCGCGGCAACCACGACCGCGCGGACGCCGAAACGCTCCATGGCTGCGGCGGAGAACGGCGCAGTGAGGCCGTAGAAGAGGAGATTGACCGACACGGCGGAGCCGATGAGGCCCATCGACCACCCGAACTCCTCGTGGAGCGGATGCATCATGACGCTCGGTGCCGAACGGAAACCGGCGGCGGAGATCGCTGTGATGAAAGTGATGCCCGCGACGATCCAAGCGGGGTGGAGCCGCGGTGCGCGCGGGCGCATCGGCTGCGTCATGAACGCATGGTAGAGGCGCTCGGCGCGAGCACGGGTAGGCTTCTCACTCGTGGCACGTCAGCGAGTTCCCGAAGGCCCACCTCCCGCACCGGCAGTGCAGAAGGTGTCCGTGCGCTACGCCAAGCGCGGGCGCCTGCGCTTCTCCTCGACACGCGACTTTCAGCGCGCGCTCGAGCGAGCGGTCCGTCGCGCGGGCGTGCCGATGGCCTTCTCCGCCGGCTTCCACCCTCATCCGCGTATTTCCTATGCCAACGCTGCCCCGACGGGAACGGCGTCCGAGTCGGAGTACTTCCAGCTCCAACTGACGCAGGTGTGTGACGTCGAGAAGCTTCGTGAGGCACTCGACGAGTCACTGCCGACGGATCTCGCGGTCCTGCGTGTCGTGGAAGCCGCACCGGGTGCGCTCGCGGATCTGCTCCAGGCCAGCGTCTGGCAACTCGACTTCGAGGGCATCCCGCTCGAGACCCTCACCGAAGCCGTCGACGCGTTCATGACTCGCACCGAACTGCTCGTCACGCGCATGACGAAGTCGGGCGTGCGCGAGTTCGACGTCCGCCAGGCCGTCCTCACCTCCGATGTCGTCGGGGTTCGTTCCGACGCCGGTGCCGAGATCGCCCGGTGGACGATGACGATCCAGCACACCACGCCCGCCGTGCGACCCAACGACGTGCTCAAGGGCATCGGTGAACTCACGGAACTCGTCGTTCCGCGCCCGCCGCTCATGACCCGCCTCGCGCAGGGCACTCTGGAGCCCGGCAACACGGTCGGAGACCCGTTCGAGCAATGATGTCCTCGCGTGGCGAGTGGGCCGCACGGCGACGACCTGTGCGATAATGCCTGTGGTTCGCGTGAGTCTCACAGAATTCGCGGCGAACCCGCAGAACCTTCCGACCGCGCCGACGGGACGTGGGGGACGACGGCGCGAGCCGCACCTCACCCGAAGCCGTCCGGAGCGAGGGTGGCCGACGCACACACTGCGAAGCTGCCGACCGCGAGGGGCTGCGGCGTGACGTTCGGTGCCGCGCGATGCGCGAGCCGACGATCCACGTAGAAGACGACTTCCGTCGTTGCGGGTCACGACCCGAGACGGCGATTTGCTTCATCCGCGCCGCGGCGCGTGCAAGGCCAAACGGGCCTTTCTGTGGCACACGCCGTGCCGACGAGAAGGAGGGCCCATGGCCCCCGAGAACAACGACGAGACCACCTTCGCGAGCCCCTTCTTCGCAGGTAGTCCTTTCGCCTCACAGCAGGCTCCCGAAACGCCGGAGGTCGACGAGACCGAGGAAACCGACACCACCGATGAGGCAGCTGCGGCTCCCGCGCCCGGCGCAGCCTTCGGTCTGCTCTTCCAGGCTCCGGACCCGCAGAAGCGCGCTCCCAAGCGTGAGCGTATGCGCCGCGAGGACGAGCGTGATGAGGTCTCCGGTTCGGACGACGACGCCGAGTCCCGCTCGGAGGACGGCGACGACGGGGACGACACCTCGCGTGGCAACCGCGGGCGAGGCGGTCGTCGCGGTTCGCGCGACGGGAACAACGATCGCAGCGACAGTTCGGCCAACTCCGTCGCCGCGGGGGACGGCGACGCCGACGACGTGAACGCCTCCGGCGACGACGACACCGATGACAACGACGACGACCAGACCCCGCGTCGCCGCCGGCGCGGTGGCCGCGGTCGCCGCTCGAACTCCTCCAAGAACTCGGGCGATTCCGGCGACTCGAACAACTCGGGCGACAAGAACTCGAACGAGTCGAACGGCTCGAACAACGGCAAGAACGCCGAGCGCGACGGCGACGCAAACGAGGACGACACCTCGGACAACGCCTCGAACGACTCCGACAACGGCGACGAGGACTCCAACGACTCGGGTTCGCGCAAGCGCACCCGCCGTCGTCGCCGCAGCGGTTCGGGCGGCTCGGACTCCGACGACCCGAACACCGTCACCCGCGTCCGCGAGCCCCGCAAGGCCAAGGACGAGGTCACCTCGATCAAGGGGTCGACGCGTCTCGAGGCGAAGAAGCAGCGCCGCCGCGAGGGCCGCGAGGCCGGTCGTCGCCGCACCGTCATCACCGAGGCCGAGTTCCTCGCTCGCCGCGAGAGCGTCGAGCGCGTCATGGTCGTGCGTGAGCGCGAGGGCCGCACGCAGATTGGTGTCCTCGAGGACGGCGTGCTCGCCGAGCACTACGTCTCGCGCCAGGAGCAGGCCTCGTCGATGGCCGGCAACGTCTACCTCGGTCGCGTCCAGAACGTCCTGCCCTCCATGGAGGCCGCGTTCATCGACATCGGTCGCGGCCGCAACGCCGTGCTGTACGCCGGTGAGGTCAACTGGGACGCCGCCGGCCTCGACAACCAGCCCAAGCGCATCGAGCACGCCCTCAAGGCGGGCGAGAGCGTCCTCGTCCAGGTGACGAAGGACCCGATCGGCCACAAGGGCGCCCGCCTGACCTCGCAGATCTCCCTTCCGGGGCGCTTCCTCGTCTACGTGCCGGGCAACTCGATGACGGGCATCAGCCGCAAACTGCCCGACGTGGAGCGCGCGCGCCTGAAGAAGATCCTCAAGGAGGTCGTGCCCGCCGACGCCGGCGTCATCGTGCGCACGGCTGCCGAGGGTGCCTCCGAGGAGGAGCTGCGCGCCGACGTCGAGCGCCTCACGAAGATGTGGGAGAAGATCCAGAAGAAGGCCGAGAGCGGCAACGCCCCGGTGCTCGTGCACGGCGAGCCGGACCTCACGGTCCGCGTCATCCGTGACGTCTTCAACGAGGACTTCGCCAAGATGGTCGTCTCCGGCGACCGCGCCTGGAACGAGGTGCACTCCTACATCTCCGAGGTGGCGCCCGACCTCACCGAGCGCCTCGAGAAGTGGACCGGCGAGAAGGACGTCTTCGCCAAGCACCGCATCGACGAGCAGCTCGCCAAGGCCATGGACCGCAAGGTCTGGCTGCCGAGCGGTGGTTCGCTCGTCATCGACCGCACCGAGGCCATGACGGTGGTCGACGTCAACACGGGCAAGTTCGTCGGCTCCGGCGGCAACCTCGAAGAGACGGTGACGAAGAACAACATCGAAGCTGCCGAGGAGATCGTGCGTCAGCTGCGACTGCGCGACATCGGCGGCATCATCGTCGTCGACTTCATCGACATGGTGCTCGAGAGCAACCGCGAGCTCGTCGTGCGCCGTCTCCTCGAGTGCCTTGGACGTGACCGGACGAAGCACCAGGTCGCCGAGGTGACGTCGCTCGGCCTCGTGCAGATGACGCGTAAGCGTGTCGGTTCGGGCCTCGTCGAGGTGTTCTCCGAGCAGTGCGAGTCGTGCCATGGGCGCGGCATCATCGTGCACGACCACCCGGTCGAGAACCGTGACATCAACGGCAACGACACGAACCGCAAGGGTCGTGGCTCGCGTCGCGGTGGCAACGGCAACGGTGGCTCCAACAACGGAGGCGGCAACGGCAACACCTCCGGCGGCTCGAACTCGAACTCCAACGACTCGTCCCACGACAAGAAGGGCGACGAGCGCGACAACGGGTTCGCCCAGATCGCGGCTGCGGCGCACGCTGCTGCCATCTCCGCGGGCGACAAGTCGGCCACGTCCGAGCCGGTCTCCACGGCCTCGTCCGAGGACGCAGTCGTGAGCGAGAAGGACGCCGCGACGAAGGCGGCCGCACCCGAGCGCACCACGGTGCGTGAGAACGTCGGGCACGTCGAGTCGTCGAGCACCTCGACGAAAAGCGCGCCGCAGGAGCAGGGCAAGGCCCCGGCTCGCCGTCGCGGCTCGCGTCGTGTCGCCACATCGACGGGTGCGCCCACGGCAGCCGGAGAGGCGACCGTCATGACGGTTCAGGCCTCCACGACCACGAGTGACGCTCCGGCAGCTGCCGCTGCGTCGCCCGAGACGCCCGCTGATGCTCCGAAGGTCGCCGCTGACTCGGCCCCGACTCAGGCGGAGGCGCCCGTCGTCACGCAGGAGGCGACGGCCGCCGCGAAGCGTCCGCGTCGTCGTGCGGCGTCGAGCTCGGGTGCGCCCGTGAGCCTGCAGGCCGTCGACCTGGCTGCCGCGCCGATGTCGAGCGCGCCGCTGACGAAGGTCGCCGGTGAGGCGAGCGACGCCGCCGGTTCCGCGCAGAGCGCTCCGACGCAGGCTGCGGTCACCTCCGAGGCGAAGGCCCCGGCCCGCAAGAAGCGCACGCGCGTCGTCGCCCCGGCCGGTGCGCCGGGCACGAAGGCCGACGAGTCCTGATCGCCGAACACCACGAGAGCGCCCCGCCTCCTGCCGTATCGCAGGTGGCGGGGCGCTTTCGACGAATGCGTCAGTAGCCGGTGCGGCCGTCCACGGCTTCGCGCAGGAGATCCATGTGCCCGAGGTGGCGGGCGTACTCCTCGACGAGGTGGACGAGGATCCAGCGCAGGTTGACCGGTTCGCCCCTACGCAGGCCGCGCACGGGGGAGTCGAGGTCGCTCCACGCGGCGGCCCGCGCTCGCGTCACGTCGAGTTCGTGCTCGTAGGCGGCGACGTTGTCGGCCGCGTCGGCGGCGTTCGCGAGGTCGAAGTCGCCGTCGGGCTCGTCAGCGGTGGAGTAGTAGTCCGGCACGTCCTGTTCGTCGTCGAGCACGACGCGCAGCCAGTACGCCTCGACCTCCGTGAGGTGGCGCACGACACCGATGAGACTGAGGGTGGACGGAGGAACGCTGCGGCGGGCGAGCTGCTCGGCGTCGAGGCCGGCGATCTTGAGCAGAACGGTGTCACGGTAGAGATCCAGCCAGCCGTCGAGCACGGCGCGTTCGCCGCTCACCTTCGGCGGATCGCCTCGTTCGTCGTCGCGCTCGGGCACGATGGGTGTGGTCATGCGTGCAGCCTGGTGGCTGCGCGCCGGCGGGGGCAAGCGAATTTCGGGGGCCTTCGCGGATTTGGGGCGAGCCACCGCGCACGGTACTCTTGTTCTTTGGTGCGCCCACCGCGCCCGGTGTCCTGCTCGCAGGGTAGCTACCGGCCGGTCAGACAGAGCGAGTGCGCCATGACGAAAGAGAGTCCCACGTGTACGCGATTGTTCGCGCAGGTGGCCGCCAGGAGAAGGTCTCCGTCGGCGACACCCTTCTGATCGACAAGGTGACGACGAAGCCGGGCGAGTCGTTCGAGCTCAAGCCGCTCATGCTTGTCGACGGTTCCGACATCACGGTCGACGCCGACGCGCTGGCCAAGGTCACCGTCACGGCCGAGGTCATCAAGGCCGCCAAGGGCCCGAAGATCACGATCATGAAGTACAAGAACAAGACGGGTTACCGTAAGCGCCAGGGCCACCGTCAGCCGCTGACGCAGATCAAGGTCACCAAGATCGGCTGAGCCACGGCTCAGAACTGATCTTCCACAGATTTTCGAAAGAGGCTTCGACATGGCACACAAGAAGGGTGCATCCTCGACCCGAAACGGTCGTGACTCCAACGCACAGCGACTCGGCGTGAAGCGCTTCGGCGGTCAGATCGTCGGCACCGGCGAGATCATCGTCCGCCAGCGCGGCACGCACTTCCACCCCGGTGAGAACGTCGGCCGTGGCGGCGACGACACGCTGTTCGCTCTCGCCCCCGGCGCGGTCAAGTTCGGCCAGCGCAAGGGCCGCAAGGTCGTCGACATCGTCGTCGAGCCGGAGATCACGGCCTGATCCTCGCGATCGCTTGTTGAAGGGGTGAGCCCAGCAATCGGGCTCACCCCTTCACGCATGTCTGCACGTCCCTAGAATCGAGGACGAGGGCTCTTCGCCGTTCGTCCACTGGCTGCGTCCGCTCGAGGCCGCACCGAAAGGAACCACCATGGCAACGAACTTCGTCGACCGCGTCGTCCTCAATGTGACGGCGGGCAACGGCGGCCACGGCGTGGCCTCCGTCAAGCGTGAGAAGTTCAAGCCGCTCGGTGGCCCCGACGGCGGCAACGGCGGCCACGGCGGCGACGTCGTGTTCGAGGTCGACCCCCAGGTGACGACGCTGCTCGAGTACCACCGCAACCCGCACCGCAGCGCCACGAACGGCAAGCCCGGCGCGGGCGACGAGCGCAACGGCGCCGACGGCGACGAGCTCGTCCTCCCGGTGCCCGAAGGCACGGTCGTCAAGGACCGTGAGGGCAACATCCTCGCCGACCTCGTCGGCTTCGGCAGCCGGTTCATCGCTGCCGCCGGCGGTCGCGGTGGACTCGGCAACAAGGCCCTCGCGAGCCGCCGCCGCAAGGCTCCCGGCTTCGCCCTCCTCGGCGAACCGGGGGAGACGGCCGACGTCGTGCTCGAGCTCAAGACGCTCGCCGACGTGGCCCTCATCGGCTTCCCCAGCGCAGGCAAGAGCTCGCTCGTCTCCGTCGTGAGCGCGGCCAAGCCGAAGATCGCCGACTACCCGTTCACGACGCTCGTGCCGAACCTGGGCGTCGTCAACGCGGGCAGTGAGCGCTTCACCATCGCCGACGTGCCCGGCCTCATCCCCGGCGCCAGCCAGGGCAAGGGCCTCGGCCTCGAGTTCCTGCGACACGTCGAGCGCTGCTCGGTGCTCGTGCACGTCATCGACTGCGCCACGCTCGAGCCGGGCCGCGACCCCATGAGTGACCTCGACCAGATCGAGCACGAGCTGTCGGAGTACGTCGCCGACGACTCGCTGGGCGGCAAGCCGCTGTCCGAGCGCACCCGCATCGTCGTGCTCAACAAGGCCGACGTTCCCGACGCACTCGAACTCGCCGAGATGGTCAAGCCGGACCTCGAGGCCCGCGGGCTCGAAGTCTTCATCGTCTCCGCCGTCGCCCACCTCGGACTCAAGGAGCTCACGTTCGCGCTTGCGCGTCACGTCGCCGAAGCCCGCAAGGAAGTCGAATCCGCCGTGCCCGCGCGCGTCATCGTCCGGCCCAAGGCCATGGACGACGCCGGGTTCAAGATCGTCAAGGAAGGCGGCACGGACGGCACGATGTTCCGCATCGTCGGCGAGCGACCCACCCGCTGGGTTCGCCAGACCGACTTTGCGAACGACGAAGCAGTTGGCTACCTTGCGGACAGGTTGAACCGCCTCGGAGTGGAAGAAGAACTGTTCAAGGCCGGCGCAGTGCCCGGCTCGACGGTTCTCATCGGCCCCGGCGACAACGCCGTCGTCTTCGATTGGGAGCCCACGCTGCAGGCGGGCGCGGAACTGCTCGGTGCACGCGGCACCGACCTGCGCCTCGAGGAGAACGCTCGCCCCACTCGCGCCGAGAAGCGCGACGAGTTCCACGGCCGCAAGGACGGCCAGCGTGTGGCTCGCGAAGAGATCGCCGCGGAACGGGAAGCCGGTATCTGGACCGAGCACGACGGCTACCGCCAGTAGTCACCTCGCCGTTCGACGAGTCGGAGAAGGGAATTCCCCCGTTGTCTGCAGCCCACACGAGCGAGAGCCTTCGCGAGCAGATTCGCGATGCCAAACGCGTCGTCGTCAAGGTCGGTTCGTCGTCCATCACATACACGAGTGGGGGCATCAACCACTCCGCGCTCACCGAGCTCGTCGGCATCCTCGCCGAACGTCGCCACGCGGGCAAGGAAGTGCTCCTCGTCTCCTCCGGCGCCATCTCCGCAGGCATGGCGCCGCTCGGGATGCAGATGCGGCCCACCGCGCTTCCCGAGGCGCAGGCCGCCGCCGCAGTCGGCCAGGGCCAGATCATGTCGGCCTACTCGCTGCTGTTCCAGGGCCTCGGCCTCACCGCCGGGCAGGTACTCCTCACGAGTGACGACGTCACCCGCCGCACCACCTACCTCAACGGCCGATCCACCCTCGAGACGCTCCTCGACCACGGCGCCGTGCCGATCATCAACGAGAACGACACCGTCGCCACCCAGGAGATCCGCTTCGGCGACAACGACCGCCTCGCCGCGCTCGTCAGCCACCTCATCGACGCCGACGCGCTCATCCTGCTCTCCGACGTCGACTCCCTCTACGACGGCCCGCCCAGCCGCGAAGGCACCAAGCGCATCCCGTTCGTCCCCAACGTCGAAGAGATGAAGGACGTCGAGATCGGCGGCACCGGATCCGGCGTCGGCACCGGCGGCATGCGCACCAAGATCGACGCAGCCCGCATCGCCACCGCCGCAGGTGTGCCCACGATGCTCACCTCCATGCCGCAGGCCCGCGAAGCCTTCGCCGGCGACGACATCGGCACCGCCTTCGCGCCCACCGGACGCCGCCGCGGAGCCCGCCGCCTCTGGCTCGCTCACGCCACCACGCCCGCCGGCCGCCTCGTCCTCGATGAAGGCGCCGTAAAGGCTGTGCGCGACCGAGGACGCTCCCTCCTGCACGCCGGAGTCGTCGCCACCGAAGGCCGCTTCCTCGCAGGCGACGCCGTCGACCTCGCCGACGAGAACGGCACCGTCTTCGCCCGCGGCCTCGTCAACTACGACGTCGCCGACGTCGAACGCGCCAAAGGCCGCTCCACCCGCGAACTCTCCGACAACATCGGCCCCGCCTTCGAGCGGAGCCTCGTGCACCGCGACCATTTGGTCGTGCTCCCGTAGCCCTGTCTTCCGGCCGGGCCCAGGGGCCCGTCTCGGTGCGACATGGCTTCGGGCCACTCGTCGGTCAGGGCGCGTGAGAACCCCTCGCAAGCTCGGGATTCTCACGCGCCCTGGTCTCCTCGTGGAGTCCGCTTCCAGCAGGGTTGGCTCTACGAAGAGTGTTTCGGCTTTGTCGGTGCTGGGCTTTGGCGGGCAGGGGCTGCCGCAGGCCCCCTCGGCCAGGCTCCGTCACGCCTTGAGTGGAGGGGCCCGGCGGGTGGTGCGTCCCGGGCCCGCCTCTCCGGCTTGGTATGTGACCCGGGCCGCATTCGCGTTTGGGTCGCTGTTGGCCCCTCCATAGGATGAAAAACATGAACAGCAACCTTGAGCAGTCCACCGCACGGGTCGCCGCAGCCGGAAAGGCCGCGCGCGTCGCCTCGAAGCGACTCGCCCTGCTGTCACGCGCCGAGAAAGACGCCGCCCTCGGCGTCCTCGCCGACGCCATCGAAGCCGCCGAAGCGAGCATCGTCGCCGGAAACGAACGCGACCTCGAACGCGGCCGCGACGCCGGCATCTCCGACAGCCTCGCCGACCGCCTCCGCATGACGCCCGAACGCGTCAGCGCCGTCGCGCAGGCCCTCCGCGATCTCGCCGCACTGCCCGACCCCGTGGGTGAGGTCGTGCGCGGCAACACCCTTGCCAACGGCCTGCAGATCAAGCAGGTTCGCGTACCCATGGGTGTCGTCGGCATGGTCTACGAAGCCCGCCCCAACGTCACGGTGGACGCGGCCGGCCTCGGCCTCAAGAGCGGCAACGCCATGATCCTGCGCGGTGGCTCCGCAGCCGCAGACACCAACGCCGCCATTGTCGCCGCGCTCCGCGAGAGCCTCGAACGCCAAGGCCTGCCCGCCGACGCCGTGCAGCTGCTCGACGGCGGCCACGAGGACGTCCAGGCACTCATCACCGCGCGCGGCCTCGTCGACCTCGTCATTCCGCGCGGGGGAGCGAAGCTCATCGAGACCGTCGTCACCGGCTCCACCGTGCCCGTCATCGAGACCGGCACCGGCAACGTCCACGTCTACGTGGACGCCGACGCCGACCTCGACATGGCGCTCGAGATTGCCGTGAACTCCAAGACGCACCGTCCGAGCGTCTGCAACGCCGCCGAATCGTTGCTCGTGCACCGCGACGTCGCTGACGAGTTCCTCCCGCGCGTGCTGCGCACGCTCGCCGACAAGGACGTGACCCTTCACGCCGACGAGCGCGCCACGGCCCTCGCCGGCGACGTCGAGACGAAGCCGGTCACGGACGAAGCCTGGAACACCGAGTTCCACGACCTCGAAATGTCCGTCGGCGTCGTCGACTCACTCGACGAGGCCATCGAGCACATCGACGGCTACTCGACGCACCACACCGACTGCATCGTCACCGAGAACCGTGCCGCCGCACGCACGTTCATCGCCCAGGTCGACTCGGCCGTCGTCATGGTCAACGCCTCGACGCGCTTCACCGACGGCGGCGAGTTCGGCTTCGGCGCCGAGATCGGCATCTCGACGCAGAAGCTGCACGCCCGCGGACCGATGGCGCTCGCCGAGCTCACGACGACCAAGTGGGTCGTCGACGGAGACGGTCAGATCCGCTGAGCGGCCTCGCCGATGCCGTGACGGACTGCCCGACCCGCCCTCCTTCACGACGCGTGCGCGATTACGGCGGGTTCCGAGGCGAGGTGCTCGATCGACGGCTGGCGGCCGAGCGCGGACTCCTCGAGCGAGTCGTAGGCGACGTAGTGCGTCGGGCGTGCCTGCACCGCGGCGAACATGCGGCCCACGTACTCGCCCAGGAGCCCGAGGCCGAGCAACTGTGCGGCCCCGAAGCCGCTGATGACGACGATCGTGGAGGCCCAGCCCGTCACGGAGTGGCCCATGACCTTGGCCCACAATGCGAACGCGCCGACGCCGAAGGCGACGAGCAATCCGAGCAGCCCGCACCACGTCGCGAGGCGAAGCGGTGCGCTCGATGCGCCGGTGACGGCGTCGAGCGACAGCCGCAACATCTTGCTCAGCGGATACTTGGAGCGGCCGGCGGCGCGTTCCTCGCGGCGGTAGCCGACCTCGGCGGAGGGGAAACCGAGCGTCGGCACGGCGAGGCGTAGCACGCGGTTCGTCTCCGGCAGGGCCAGAACGGCGTCGACGGTCGCGCGCGACATCATCCTGAAGTCGCCAGCGTTCATCGCGCCGCGTGCGCCGAGCCGGGCCATGACGGCGTAGAACCCCTCGGCGGTGACCCGCTTGAAGAACGTGTCGCTCGAGCGATCCGTGCGCACGCCGTAGACGACGTCGACGCCGCGCTCCGTGCCGACGCGCAGCATCTCGCTGATCACCTCGGGCGGATCCTGCAGGTCGGCGTCGATCGTCACCGCCCAGTCGCCACGTGCGCGGGCGAGGCCGGCGCTGATCGCGGCCTGGTGACCCGAGTTGGCGCGCAGCCGGACGACGCGTAGCTGCGGCCACGCGCGGCGGTAGCGCTCGAGCAGAGCGGGCGTCGCGTCACGGGAGCCGTCGTCGACGCACACGACCTCGTAGGACGCGCGCAGATCGTCAAGCACGGGGCGGAGTCGCTCGACGAAGAGAGGGAGGACGGACTCCTCGTCGAACATGGGGACGACGACGGAAAGGTGGGGATTCATGACGGCAGCTCTCGTGACGTGCGGTGCGCAACGGCCTGGCGTCAGCGACGTTAGGAGGGCCTGCTGTGCCGATGCTGTGTCGAGGCAGTATCCTTGCTTTCATGACGTCGCTTGTTTCGCTCGCCGCAGCCGTTGAGGTTCCGGAGCTCGAGGAGAACCACATCTTCATGCCGCCGTGGGGCTTCGGTCTCATGGCGTTCACCATCTTCTTGCTGCTGTTCGCGCTGCTGTGGGCCTTCCGTAACACGGCTGCCCGCTTCGGTGCGCCGCGCGGTCAGGCTCACCACGGTGGCCCGGCTCCCGACAACCACAAGAAGCACGGGGCTTCGCACTGACACCACGAATCGGGGTCATGGGCGGTACGTTCGACCCCATTCACCACGGTCACCTCGTCGCGGCGAGTGAGGTTCAAAGCCTCCTCGACCTCGACGAGGTCATTTTCGTGCCCACGGGGCAGCCGTGGCAGAAGGCCGGTCGTGACGTCGCGGCTGCGGAGCACCGCTACCTCATGACGGTCATCGCGACAGCCTCGAACCCGCGCTTCAGCGTCAGCCGTGTCGACATCGATCGTGCCGGCCCGACGTATACGCGCGACACGTTGAAGGATCTGCACGCGCAGCGTCCCGACGCGGAACTGTTCTTCATCACGGGCGCCGACGCCCTGGCACAGATCCTGTCGTGGAAGGGGGTCGAGGAGCTGTGGGATCTCGCCCACTTCATCGGCGTCACCCGGCCCGGGCACGAGTTGAGTGACCACGGGCTCCCGCGTGATCGCGTCACCCTGCAGGAGATTCCGGCCATGGCGATCAGTTCCACCGACTGCCGTGACCGCGTTCGCGGCGAAAAGCCGGTCTGGTATCTCGTGCCGGACGGCGTCGTGCAGTACATCCACAAGTATCAGCTTTACGGCCCCGAAGCGGGCCACCTCCAGGAGGACTAGGTGACGGCTACAGACCGTTCCATCGAACTGACGCAGGCGGCCGCCCAGGCCGCTGCGGACAAGCTTGCGACGTCCATCGTCGCCCTCGACGTGAGCGACCAGCTCGCGATCACCGACACGTTCATCATCGCCTCGGCGGAGAGCGAGCGTCAGGTCAACGCCATCGTCGACGCCGTCGAGGAGGCCTTGTTGCCGCTCGGCTCCAAGCCGGTGCGCCGCGAGGGCCGCGCGTCGGGCCGTTGGGTGCTCATCGACTTCGGTGACATCGTGCTGCAGGCCTTCCACGAGGAGGACCGGGAGTTCTACGACCTCGAGCGCCTCTGGCAGGACTGCCCCGTCATCGAGTTGGATCTCGAAGAAGCCGCTTCCTGATGATCGCACCGCTCGATGGCCCGCTTCGGCGGGCCATTTTGCTGCGCCACGGTCAAACGGCGTGGAATCTGGAGAAGCGCTGGCAGGGGCGAACGGACATCGCCCTCGATGCCACGGGACTCGCCCAGGCGGAGCGGGCGGCCGAGGTGCTCGTGCGGGACGCCTCCATCGTGTCCCTGACGTACTCACCGCTACGCCGCGCTGCGCAGACGGCGGCCGTGCTCAAGGGGGCTTTCGATCTTCGCGGACGTCCGCTGCGGCGTCGAAGCGACGAGCGCCTCGTCGAGATCGACACGGGCCAGTGGTCGACGATGCTGCACAGCGAGGTTCACGACGCCTACCCCGAGGAGAGCGCAGCCCTCGCGCGGGGGGAGGACATCCCGCGCGGCGTGCACGGTGAGTCGATGGCGGACGTAGCTGCACGCGTCCGTCCCGCGTTCGACGAGGCCACGGCGCCGCTCGCGGCGGGGGAGAGTGCCCTGCTCGTTCTGCACGGTGCCGCGATGCGCGCCCTGGCTGCTGACGCCGTGGGTCTTACTCACGGGCAGGTGGCGCACACTTTCACGGCCATCGGCAACTGCCGGTGGATCGTGCTCGTGGGCGACGACTCCGGCTCGTGGCGGGTGGAGCAGTGGAACGCGGGCGCCGGGGCTGCGGCGCCCTGATCGGTGACGATGTCCAGCGCTGAGTCAGTCACTGGGTCTCGCTGCGCCCTGTGACGTAGATATGGGAACCAAAGTTACTCACCCGTACACGAGGAGCGGACGAGCGAGATGAGCAAGCACGCAGGACGTGAGCGCAAGCGGATGTCACCGCAGCGCATGGCGCGACTGATGAACTTCTACCCGCCGTTGCTCGGCGCCGGCATCCGGGTGCGCGAGTTCAACGAGGACTGGACGCGTGCACGCGTCGAGCTTCGTCTCAACCGCTTCAACCGTAACCAGAACGGCACCGCGTTCGGCGGCTCGCTCAACGCGATGACTGACGCCTTTTACCCGCTGCTCGTCATGCACCAGATCGGCACGGACTATCTCGTGTGGGACAAGGCGTGCGAGATCGAGTTCAAGAAGCCGGGCACAGGCACCGTCTACGCGGAGTTCGAAGCGCCCAAGGAACTCGTCGCCGAGTTGAAGGCGAAGGCTGACGCCGAGGGCAAGGTGCTGCACACGTTCGAATGCGATCTTTACATGGCGGACGGCACCGTGGTGGCTCACGCGAAGCGCGTGGTCTACATCCGTAAGCGCTCGGATCGAGCCGCGGGCCAGGGGCAGGCGCAGTCGACCGGCGCGCCGGTTTCAGAGGCGTCGAACGTCGGCTGACCCCCGATTTGCGGGTGGCCGTGAAGGCTCGCTAAAGTATGCGAGTCGCGCAGCGTTGCTGAGTGATTCGCGCGGGGCTATGGCGCAGTTGGTAGCGCGCTTCCATGGCATGGAAGAGGTCTGGGGTTCGAATCCCCATAGCTCCACAGGTACGCCGAAGGGGCCGGACACGCTTTTCGTCCGGCCCCTTCGGCGTACCCACAGACGTGGTGATTCGAGGAGGAGGGCGAGCGCTAGCGAGCCCGACGGAGTCCCCATAGCTCGCGTCAGCGACCCCAGCCACCGAACCACAAGGCAACAAGGGACGAGATCTTCCCTTCTTGCGCGCAAGATGCACCCTTGGACACAAGAGGGGAAGAATCCGCACCTCGTTGCGTCATCCCGCCCGGAGCCGGCCGCCGGAGGTGCAGGCGTGGCCCTGCTCCGTAGGGCGGAGCCGAGCCCGGCCCAAGTTGGCGCGGAGGCGACCGGAGGGTAAAGTAACCGTGTTGCTCACCCCGGTGAGCGAGGGGCTATGGCGCAGTTGGTAGCGCGCTTCCATGGCATGGAAGAGGTCTGGGGTTCGAATCCCCATAGCTCCACCAATGGCAGAACGGCCAGGACACGCTTTTCGTCCTGGCCCTTCTGCTTTGCCCCAAGGATCGAACCCGGTTGGCGGTGCACACGCAGAAGGGGCGGGCGTCCGAAGACACCCGCCCCTTCTGGCACTCGTCAGTGCGTCACTTGAGCTGGCCGCTCGTCAGGCCGAGTAGGCGCCGGGCGACGACGAGCAGCTGGATCTGCTGCGTGCCTTCGAAGATGTCGAGGATCTTCGAGTCGCGCGCCCACTTCTCGAGCAGCTCGGTTTCGGCGTAGCCGTCGACACCGACGAGCTCGATGCACGACAGTGCGACGTCGACGCAGGTGCGGCCGGCCTTGGCCTTCGCCATCGACGCTTCCATCGAGTTGGGCTTGCCGTTGTCGGCCATCCACGCGGCGCGCAGCGTGAGCAGGAGCGCGGCCTCGTAGTCGGCCTCCATCTGCACGAGTCGGGCGCTCGCGTACGACTGCGCGGCGATCGGGGCGTCCCAGTCCTGACCGTGGCCGTCCTTCTCGAGCGCGGCGCGCGTGAAGTCGAGGCAGGCACGCGTCAGGCCCACGGCCATCGACGCGACGAGCGGACGCGTGTTGTCGAACGTCTGCATCGCACCACCGAAGCCGCCCTCGGTGCGGATCTCCGGGTCACCGAGCAGGTCGGAGGCCGGCACGCGGCAGTCGTCGAGCACGAACGCGGCGGTGTCGGAGGCGCGGATGCCGAGCTTGTGCTCGAGACGCACGAGCTTGAGGCCCGGGTTCGAGCGCTCCACGACGAACGACTTGATGGCCTTCTTGCCGAGCGACTTGTCGAGCGTCGCCCACACGACGACGAGCTCGGCGCGCTCACCGGAGGTGACGAAGATCTTCTCGCCGTTGAGGACGTACTCGTCGCCGTCCTTCGTGGCCGTCGTCCGGATGTTGCCGGAGTCCGAACCGGTGTCCGGCTCGGTGATCGCCATGGCGGCCCAACGGTTGCCGTAGCGCTCCTTCTGCTCGTCGTTCGCGACGGCGGCGATGGCGGCGTTACCGAGGCCCTGGCGGGGGATCGACAGCGTCAGGCCCACGTCGCCGCGGCACGTCTCCATGATGGACAGCGCCGAGCTCATGTTGGCGCCGTTCTTGTTGCCGCCCTTCTTGGCGGACTTGCTCGGCTTCTCCTCGTCCTCGGCGGCGCGCGTCGAGCCGGAGGCACCGGCGCCGTTTCCGGCGCCCGAGTCGGACATGCCGTCGATGAGGGCCGACACGAGGTCGAGCTCACGCGGGTACTCGTGCTCGGCGAGGTCGTACTTGCGGCTGACGGGGCGGAAGACCTCGTCGGCCATCGAACCGGCCTGCTTGACGAGGGGAACGAACTTCTTCGGGATTTCGAGATCGATCATGACGTTTCCTTTGCGCGAAATCTTCGGGGAGTGGGGGAGCGAGGCGTCAGACGCCCACGCCGCCCTCGAGGACGCCTGCGCCGCGCAGGTCGCGGTACCACCGCTCGTTGTCGAACTCCTTGACGAAGCCGTGGCCGCCGAGCAGCTGCACCGCGTCGCTACCGATCTGCGCGCCGTACTTCGTGACGAGCGCGCGAGCGTGCGCGATGGCCTCAGCGGCTGCTTCGGGCTTGCGGCCCGAGTCGAGACGAGCCGCCGCACGCAGCGTTGCCAGGCGCATGCCGTCGAGCTCGATCGCGATGTTCGCCACGGTGAACGCGACAGCCTGACGGTGGCCGATCGGCTCGCCGAACGCCTTGCGCTCCGTCACGTACTGGGAGACCTGGTCGAGCACGGCGCGGCCGGTGCCACACGCGAGAGCGGCCCACGCCAGGCGGGAGCGGCGGATCGCGTCGAGCGCGTCCTCGCTCGTGCCGAGCAGGTTGTCCGCCGAAACCTCGACGTTCTCCAGGTGCAGGCGGCCGGTGTGCGACGCGCGAATGCCCATGGCCGGGTCGTCGCTCACCTTGAGACCCTCGGTGCCGGCCTCGACGATGACGAGGCGCAGGTCGCCGTCGACCTCCGCCGTGACGACGAACAAATCCGCCGAGTCGGCGCACGGCACGAGGGCCTTCTCGCCGGTGAGAACGAGTTTGTCGCCGCGGCGCTCACCCTTCGTAGCGGGCTTGCGCGGGTCGGCCAGCGGGCCGGCCTCGGTGATCGCCAGCGACGCGACGGCGGGCTTCTTCTCGTCGGTGAACGCGGGCAGATACGTCTCCTGCTGCGCCGACGAACCATAGGAGGCAATCGCTCCGGCAACGGCGGCGGGCGCCATGACGCCGACCGCGAGACCCATGTCGCCGCGGGCGAGCTGCTCGAGCACGAGCACGTTCATGACGGCGGAGCGCTCCTCGGCGACACCGCCGAGCTCGGCGGGAACGGACAGGAGCGTCAGGCCCATCTCGGCCGCCTGGGCGCGGATCTCGTCGGGCACGGCGCGGGCACCGTCGGCGTCGGCCGCTGCGGGACGCAGAACCTCGTCGGCCAGTTCGGCAGCGACGCCGGCGATCATCGCCTGGTCCTCGGTGGGCGTGAGGTCGAACTCGCGACGCGGCTTCGTCGGGGCCGGACGTGCCGGCTCACCCGAACCGCTCTTCTTCACGAACGCACGGCCCGCGGCGGTCTGAACCTTGAAGCCCTGCTTGCTGCCGTTGTAGAGCGCGCGCTCGACCTTGGAGCGCACGGCGGGGTTCTTGAGCAGGTCGTGCCCGCCCGCCTTGGCCAACAGTCGAAGAGCGACCGCCTGGCCCTTGTCGGCGATCGACGCCTTCGAGTTCGTGGAAGTCATCTCGGCCTTTCCTCTGGATCGTTGAGCGGCCCCCTGGCGGGCCAACTTTCCCTGAGGTTACCTGATCGTAGGTACGCGCGGTATCGGAAACTGTGAGTATCGGTAACAACCTCTTCGGAGCGTGGCTCTGTGCGTTGGGGACGGGGCGCCACGACGCTGGGGAGGCCGGGGCGTAGCCTGGGCGCATGGTCACCGTCCGTCGCGCCGAACACTCCGACATCCCCGAGATCGTCCGACTTAAGGGCCTGCTCATGGAGGACGGTTGGCCATGGCACATCGAGCTCGACGACGCGTGGCGCGAGCGATGCGCGGCAGCCGCGGCGACCTTGCTCGACTCGCCGAACTACGCGTGCTTCGTCATCGACGCCGAGGAGGGTGCGGGCCCCGGCACACCGCTCGCATCGATCGTCTCGACGTCCGTGGAGCAGCACCTTCCCGGACCGGACGGATCGGGGCGTTCGGCGTACCTCGGTGACATGAGCACCGATCTGGTCTTCCGCGGTCGCGGCTACGGCAAGACCTTGCTCGACGCCGCGCTCGCCTGGTGTCGCGAACAAGACGCCGGGTGGGTGAGCTTGTTCTCCACCGAGAGTGGCCACTCGCTCTACCGCAAGGCCGGGTTCAGCCCGGTCGGGCCGTTCCAACACATGTCGATGGGCCTGGACTGACTCGTCTCGCGACCCGGCGCGGCATGACAGCGTCAGCGGCGTCGGTCAGACCTGTCGTCGTTCTCGGTCAGCGCCGTCCTGGAACGGCGGCGATGACCGACTCGAAGATCCCGCGATCCAGTGCCGTGCCCTCGCGGCGCACCGACGCCTCGTCGAGTTGGAGGATGCGGTCGAGGCGAACCTCGCTCGGACGCCCGGCGCGATCCCACGCGCCCGATCCGATGTCCATCCAGTGCCGACCGGCTCGTGCTTCCTGCGCGGCGTCGCGGTCGTGGTCCTTGCTCGTCAGGGGGAGCGCGAGCGTCACGCCGTCCTCCTGCGGGTGACGGGCGACGACGAGCACCGGCCTGTCCTTGCCCTGGGTGTGGTCCTCCTCGTACGGCACCCACGCCCAGACGATCTCGCCGGGGTCGGGACGGCCGTCGTCCTTCGCCTGCCAGCTCGTGGCGGGGAGGGCGCCATGCCAGTCGCCTCGATAGCCCGTGTCGGCGGGGGCGTTCGATACAGGCGAGCGCCGCCCGCCGCCCCGTGAGTGCTGTGGCGTCGCGACGGTGCCCGGGGTCTTCGGCGCCTTCGATCGCTTCGCAGCACCGGAGCGATCCGAGCGCGATCTCCCGTCGAGAAGAGCCCTCATGCCCTCGCGCGCGAGGGAGGTAGCGACACGACCGGCCATCTGCTTGAGGTTCACGCCACGAGCCTAACGAGCGGGCCCGCCCTCGTGACGAAACACACGCGTCGGCAGCCCCGCGGACGGTACGAGGCACTCCTCGGCGGCTGGAACAATCGATAGGTGACCGAACCGACCGCGCTCCGCGACATCGCCGACCCCTCCGTCGTCGACGAGGGCAACGGCGCACATCCGCGGGCCGGTCTCGCGATCGCGGCGCTCGCGCTCGGCGGCTTCGCCATCGGCACGACGGAGTTCGTCACGATGGGGCTGCTGCCCGACATCTCCCGCGGTCTCGGTATCTCGATCCCGCAGGCGGGCAACGCCGTCTCCGCGTACGCGCTCGGTGTCGTCATCGGCGCGCCGCTCGTCACGATGGTGTTCGCCAAGGTGCCGCGCAAGACGGTGCTCATCGGCCTCATGCTCGCGTTCTTCGTCGGCAACGTCGGGGCTGCTCTGGCTACGAACTACCACGTGCTCCTCGCTGCCCGTGTCGTCTCCGGCATGCCGCACGGTGCCTTCTTCGGCCTCGGTGCGGTTGTCGCTGCGTCGCTCGTTGCCCAACACCGGCGCACCTGGGCCGTCTCGATGACGCTCGGCGGCCTCAACGTCGCCAACGTCATCGGCGTGCCGATCGCGACGTGGATGGGGCAGCGCATGGGATGGCAGTGGCCCTACGCGCTCGTGGCCGTCATCGGTCTGCTCTCGGCGCTCGCCGTGTTGGCGTGGGTGCCTCACCAGGGGACGACGGGACTCGTCACGGCGAAGAAGGAACTCAAGGCGCTCACCCGACCGCAGGTGTGGTTCGCGCTCGCCATCGGCATCGTCGGGTTCGGCGGCATGTTCTCGACGTTCAGCTACATCGCCCCGACGATGACCGAGTTGACCGGCTTCTCCGAGGCCACCGTGCCGCTCATCCTCGTCGTGTACGGCGTCGGCATGACGTGTGGTGCGCTCGTCTCCGGACGCGTCGCGATGCACGGGCTCATGCGCGGCATCTTCGGTTGCCTCATCGCGATCGCCGTCATGCTCGCCCTGTTCGGGTACGCCGCGCACTACAAGCCGACGGCCGTGCTGTTCGTCTGGCTCCTCGGCTTCCTGCCGACGGTCATGGTGCCAATGATCCAGATCCGCCTCATGGACGTTGCCCACGAGGGTCAGTCGCTCGCCGCCGCGCTCAACCACGCGACGCTCAACTTCGCCAACGCCCTCGGGGCGTGGCTCGGCGGCGTCGTCCTCGACGCGGGGCTCGGCTACGAGTGGTGCTCGCGTGTCGGTGCGATTCTCGCCGTGTTCGGCGCCGTCGTGGCTGCGGCGTCAGCGTTCACCTCACGCCGTGAGGCGGCCTCGCAGCACGCGGCAGCTGCCTGACCTACCCTTCGGGGTTTGCTCAGAATCGACGACGCGAGCGCTTGTCGTTGATGAGCCAGGCAGACAGCAGCCCGCCGGCCGCGCCGCCGAGGTGCCCCTGCCACGACACGCCCTGTGCCCCGGGGAGAACACCCCACAGGACGTAGCCGAACACGGCGAGGAGCGCGAGGCCGAGTGCAGCCTCGGTCCAGCGCTTGCTCCACGCGCCGCGCACGATGAGGTAGGTCAGCCAGCCGAAGACGATGCCGGACGCTCCGGCCGTCGCAGAGTGCGGGGGAGTGAGGGCCCACGCCGCGAGACCCGAGCAGACCATGACGACGAGCGTCACCTGCACGGCCACCCGTCGTCCGCTGAGGCCGAGGAGGAAGCCGAAGGGCAGCAGCAGCGCCGTGTTGCCGATGAGGTGCGCCCACCCGTAGTGCGCGAAGGAGAACGTGAAGATCGACGGGAGGTCGGTGAACTCCCAGGCGCGCAACGACGCGAAGCGGTCGACGGCGTGACGCGTGATCACGTCGACGATCTCGACGACCCACAGCAGGGCCACGAAGAAAGCGGTGTCGACGGCGGAGGACCCTGCCCGTCCACCGGCCTGGCGCGTTCGCTCACGAAGGTCCATTCACCCATTCTGCCAACGCTGGGGAGCGAGTCGGGCACTGGAGCGACGGCGGTGATCCGGTTCGCGCAGGCATGGAAGAATGAATGGTCACGTACTGTGCCGTCCCCGACGTAGCGCTCCAGACGAAATCGACGAGGTATTCAGTTGTCACCCATGGCCCGCAAGGCACTCGAGCCGGCCGCGACCCCGCCGGAGATGATCCGCAACTTCTGCATCATCGCCCACATCGACCACGGCAAGTCGACGCTGGCCGACCGCATGCTCCAGTTGACGGGTGTCGTCGAGCAGCGGGCCATGCGCGCGCAGTACCTCGACCGCATGGACATCGAGCGTGAGCGCGGTATCACGATCAAGAGCCAGGCCGTGCGCATGCCGTGGGAGCTCGATGGTCAGACGTACGCGCTCAACATGATCGACACCCCCGGTCACGTCGACTTCACATACGAGGTCTCGCGTTCGCTCGCCGCGTGTGAGGGCGCGATCCTCCTCGTCGACGCCGCTCAGGGCATCGAGGCTCAGACCCTCGCGAACCTCTATCTCGCGATGGAGAACGACCTCGAGATCATCCCGGTGCTCAACAAGATCGACCTGCCGGCAGCGCAGCCGGAGAAGTACGCCGCCGAGATTGCGGGCCTCATCGGCGCCGACCCCGACGACGTTCTCAAGGTTTCCGGCAAGACCGGCGAGGGCGTCGAGGCGCTCCTCGACAAGATCGTCGGCACGCTGCCCCCGCCCGTCGGTGACGCAGACGCCCCGGCGCGCGCCATGATCTTCGACTCGGTCTACGACACCTACCGCGGCGTCGTCACCTACGTCCGTGTCGTCGACGGCAAGCTCAACCCGCGCGAGAAGATCGCCATGATGTCCACGGGTGCCACGCACGAACTCCTCGAGATCGGCGTCAGCTCGCCCGAGCCGACCGCGACGAAGGGCCTCGGCGTCGGCGAGGTGGGTTACCTCATCACCGGTGTGAAGGACGTGCGTCAGTCCAAGGTCGGTGACACCGTGACGAACGCGGCCAAGCCGGCCGACAAGGCCATCGGCGGGTACTCGGACCCGAAGCCCATGGTGTTCTCGGGGCTGTACCCGATCGACGGTTCGGACTACCCGCTGCTGCGTGACGCCCTCGACAAGCTCAAGCTCAACGACGCTGCGCTCGTCTACGAGCCCGAGACGTCGGCCGCGCTCGGCTTCGGTTTCCGCGTCGGCTTCCTCGGCATGCTGCACCTCGAGATCACGCGTGAGCGCCTCGAGAGCGAATTCGACCTCGACCTCATCTCCACGCTGCCGAACGTCGTCTACCAGGTGACGACCGACGACGGCCGCGTCACCGAGGTGACCAACCCGAGCGAGTTCCCCGACGGCAAGATCGCCGACATCACCGAGCCGGTCGTGAAGTCGACCATCCTCATCCCGAGCGAGTTCATCGGTGCCGTCATGGAGCTGTGCCAGAACAAGCGCGGCAACCTGCTCGGCATGGACTACCTCTCCGAGGAGCGCGTCGAGATGCGTTACACGCTGCCCCTCGCGGAGATCGTGTTCGACTTCTTCGACCAGCTGAAGTCGAAGACGCGCGGGTACGCCTCGCTCGACTACGAACCCGCCGGCGAGCAGAGTGCCAACCTCGTCAAGGTCGACATCCTGCTCCAGGGCGACAAGGTCGACGCGTTCAGCTCGATCGTCCACCGTGACAAGGCCTACGGCTACGGCACGATGATGGCGACGAAGCTCAAGGACCTCATTCCGCGCCAGCAGTTCGAGGTGCCGATCCAGGCCGCCATCGGCACGCGCGTCATCGCTCGTGAGAACATCCGCGCCATTCGCAAGGACGTGCTCGCCAAGTGCTACGGCGGTGACATCTCGCGTAAGCGCAAGCTGCTCGAGAAGCAGAAGGAAGGCAAGAAGCGCATGAAGATGGTCGGCTCGGTCGAGGTGCCGCAGGAAGCCTTCATCGCAGCGCTGAGCCAGGGCGACGAGAAGCCGAAGGACAAGAAGTGAGCAAGCCCGGCTTCGTCTCGGGTTCGGTGACGCCGCCCGGTGAAGAGGGTCAGGCGGCCGAACGCCCGCTCGCGCGGACCCGTTCGTTCACCCGCCGCGGCGGCCGCATGCCCGAACGTCACCACCGTGCGCTCGCCGACCACTCCGAGCAGTACGTCATCGACGTGCCGCGCAAGGAGGCCTCGACCGAACCGATCGACGGCTACCACGTCGACATGGAGCAGGTGTTCGGACGCACCGCGCCGCTCGTTGTCGAGATCGGTTCCGGCGCGGGCGATCAGGTCGTCCACGCGGCTGCCGAGAACCCGGGGACGGACTTCATCGCGCTCGAGGTGTGGCGCCCGGGCATCGCGCAGACGATCTCCAAAGCCGTCCACGCCGGCGTGACCAACGTCCGGCTCATCGAGATCGACGCGTCCGAGGCGCTCGACCGTCTCTTCGCGCCGGGCTCCGTTGCCGAGGTGTGGACGTTCTTCCCGGACCCGTGGCCCAAGAGCAAGCACCACAAGCGTCGCCTCGTGCAGCCCGGCTTCGCCGAGGTCGTCGCCGACGTTCTCGTGCCCGGTGGCACGTGGCGCCTCGCCACCGACTGGGCCGACTACGCGTGGCACATGCGCGACGTCGTCGAGGGCTCACCGCGTTTCGACAACCCGCACGTGGGACGCCTCGCCGACCCCGGTGACCCGGACGTCGACCCCGAGGGTGCGCGTGGCGGGTTCGCCCCGCGCTTCGAGGGACGCACGACCACGCGCTTCGAGAACAAGGGCCTCAAGGTCGAGCGCGTCGTGCGTGATCTCGCGGTGACTCGGGCGAACTGACGTGAGCTACCTCGACGACCTGTTCTCCCTTGAGGCGCTGAATGCCGTCGTCACGGGAGGGTCGTCGGGCATCGGGCGAGGTATCGCCACGGCCCTTGCGGGTGCCGGTGCGAGCGTTCACCTCGTGGCCCGGGACGCCGACAAGCTCGCCACAGTGGCCGCCGAGATCGGCGCGACGTGGGAAGTCTGCGACGTCGGTGATGCGAACGCGCTGGCGAACCTGGCTGTCGGTGCCGCGGTGCAGCACGCGGACATCCTCGTCACGTGTGCCGGCGTCAACCACCGACCGCCACTGGCGGACACGAGCGAAGAGCAGTACGCCGAGACGATGGCCGTCAACCTCGAAGCGCCCTACCGGCTCGGCCAGGCCGCAGGGCCACGCATGGCCGAGCGCGGGTACGGACGCATCCTCAACATCGGCTCGCAGCAGAGCTGGAGCGCCTTCGGCAACTCCGGCGTCTACGGCGTGACGAAGGCCGCCGTCACCGGGCTGTCACGCTCGCAAGCGGAGGCCTGGTCACGCTCGGGTGTCACGGCGAACACTATCGTTCCCGGATTCGTCGTCACCCCGATGACGTTGCCCACCGTCGCCGAACCGGGGCGCGAAGAAGCGCTCGCGACCCGCACCTTCGTCGGACGCAACGGCGTGCCCGAGGACTTCGCGGGCCTCGCGGTGTTCCTCGCGTCGCGGGCGAGTGGTTTCGTGACCGGCCAGACGATCGCGGCCGACGGCGGCTTCAGCGTCCACTGAGCGCTCGCTATTACTCGCGGGTAATCTGGTGGGTATGAACCAGACCCTCGCGCTCTACACGAAGCTCACGAAGAAGAACGAGAAGCTCGGTCGCGCAGCCTTCTCGGCCGCGTTCGCGCTCAAGGCGCCCTACTTCCGGACCATTGCGCCCGTCGTGAAGACCATGGAGCCGCACCGCGGCGTCGTGGCCATCAAGAAGTGGTGGGGTGTGCAGAACCACATCGGCACCGTCCACGCCATCGCGATCGCCAACGGCATGGAGATGGCCATGGGTCTGCTCGCCGAGGCCACGGTGCCCAAGGGCATGCGCTGGATCCCCAAGGGCATCCAGCTCGACTACGTCGCCAAGACCCCCGGCGATGTCGAGTGCGTCGCCGAGACGAGCCCCGAGGACTGGGCCAAGGAGCCTCCCTTCACGGTGGACGTGCGCATGACGGGACGCCTGGTCAAGGACGGCACGGTCGCCGTCCAGGGCATCATCCCGATCTACGTCTCCGCCAGGAAGTAACGCCTGCGCCGCTACGAGGCCGCCGCGATCGCAAGAAGCGACGTGGCGGCCTCGTTCGTCATCCGGCGCGGACCTGCCCACACGGCGCGCAGCTTCCGGCGCAGGTCGACGTCGCGGACGGTGATCTCGATGAGGGTGCCCGCGGCCAGGGCATCACCGATCGCGAGTCGGCTGAGGACGGCCGGCCCGGTGCCGGCCGACACGGAGACCTTGACCGCGGCGTTGCTCGACAGCTCCAGCAGTGGCGGAGCGCAGGTGCGCGGGCGCATCGCGCGGTCGAGCGCCACGCGGGTTCCGGAGCCCGGCTCGCGCGTGACGAGGGCCGTCGCGGCGAGTTCGTCCGCGTCAATACTGCGAGTTCGGGCCCAGGGGTGGTGTGCGGCGACGGCAAGGACGAGGTCGTCCGTGGCGACGACCGTCGAGTTGAGGCCGCGAGGGGCACCCGGGCCCTCGATGAACCCGAGATCGATCTCACCGGAGCGAGCGGCGCTGAGCACGTCGGTCGTGTTGCCGACGGCGACGGAGAGGCCCGGCGTGGCCTCACCGGAATGGGCTTCGTGCCAGCGCGCGATCCAGCCCGGCAGGAGGTGCTCGGCCACGGTCTGGCTGGCCATCACGGTGAGCGGTGCATCCACGCCGCTCACCAGGGCGGTGACGCCGGCGTCGAGATCGCGCGCGGCCTCCAGCACGCCGCGAGCCCACTCGACGACCATGAGGCCCTGCGTCGTCAGGGTGGCGCCGGTTGTGGCGCGGTGGAGAAGGGGCACGCCGACCGAGCGCTCGAGCCGCGCCATGCTCCGGCTGGCGTTGGGCTGCGCCGAGCCACAGGCACGTGCGCCGGCGCTGAGGGAGCCGTGGTCGGCCACGGCCACGAGCAGCTCCAGGGCTGCGAGATCCGGCCAGCTCTTCATCGGGCCAGCGTAACCGGCGTCCATATCCGCCGCATATACCAGCATGCTGAACATGGCGCTACCGGCCAGGTCGTAGACGTTCGAGGATGGGGAGCGTGACCCGACCCGAGCAACGCCGCGCAGAAACAGCGGCCCGAACTGCATCCCACCCAGTGGCCGGCGGTCTGGCACTGGCGTTCTCAGCGGCGCTCGTCGGGTTCGTCGTGTCACGCATCAGCCCGCTGCTCAGCCCGGTGCTCGTGGCGATTCTGCTCGGCGTCGTCGCCGCCAACGCCGTGCGGCTCGACGCGTGGCGCCCTGGCCTCGACCTGGCCGGGAAGCGCGTTCTGCGCATCGGCATCGTGCTGCTCGGCCTCCAGCTCTCGCTCGGCGCCATCGCCTCGCTCGGCTTCGGTGTCATCGTCCTGGCCGTTGCTGTGGTGGCGCTCGGAGTGCCCTTCGGGCTGTGGTGCGGCAAGCGGCTCGGTATTGAGCCCACGCAGAGTCTGCTCACGGCGTGCGGGTTCTCGATCTGCGGCGCCGCAGCCGTCGCCGCAGCAGCAGGGGTGAGCGACGCCCGCGACGAGGAGGTCGCAACGTCGGTCGCGCTCGTCGTCGTCTTCGGCACGCTCATGATCCCGCTCGTCGCGCTGTCCGCCGCCTTGGGGCTCGACGATCACACCGCAGGCGTTTTCGCGGGTGCGAGCGTGCACGAGGTGGCCCAGGTCGTCGCTGCCGGGGGCCTCGTCGGGCAGGGGGCGCTCGCGGTGGCCGTCGTCGTGAAGCTCGCCCGCGTGCTCATGCTGGCGCCGTTGATCACCGTCATCGCCGTGCATCGACGTCGGACCATGGGCGGGGCCGAGTCCGGGTCGGTCACCCTGCCGCCCTTCGTGCCGCTGTTCGTCGTCGGCTTCGTCGCCGCGGTCGTCGTGCGGAGCGTGGTTCCGATTCCGAATTCGGTGTTGGACGGAGCGAAGGTGCTCCAGACGCTGCTGCTCGCCGCCGCGATGTTCGCTCTCGGCGCAGGAGTGACGGCCAAGGCCATGCGTGCTGCCGGCGCGGCGCCCTTCGCGCAGGCAGCGCTCTGCACTGTCTGCGTCACTGCCCTCGGCCTGGGCGGAGCCCTGCTCGTCGGTTAGAGACGCTCCGCAGGCGGTGGGAGAATGCCACCCATGCCGCAGATGCCCGACGGAGAGCCCGCACCGAGCGACGGAGCGCTGCCCGCCGACGCCCTCGCGAGTGTGCCGGGCAGCGCCTTCGCGATGTACCTGCACGTGCCGTTCTGCGTGACGCGCTGTGGGTACTGCGACTTCAACACCTACACGCTCACCGAACTCGGCGTCCCCGGCGCGAGCCTCGACACGTACGCGGGCGCTGTCGAACGGGAACTCGACCTCGCCGCGCGCGAGATGGGAAAGGCGCCCGGCGGCGTGCCGACAGTGCAGACCGTCTTCGTCGGTGGAGGAACGCCGACGATGCTCGCAGCGACCGACCTCGTGCGGATGCTCGACGCGGCGCGCGAGCGGTTCGGCCTCGTCGACGACGCCGAGGTGACGACCGAGGCCAACCCGGACTCGGTCGACGAAACGTACCTGCGCGTGCTCGCCGAGGGCGGCTTCACGCGCGTCTCCGTCGGGATGCAGTCGTCGGTGCCGCACGTCCTCGCGACGCTGGAGCGCACCCACGATCCGGCCAACGTCGAGCGCGCCGTCCGCGCCGCCAAGGCTGCCGGCCTGCAGGTGAGTCTCGACCTCATCTACGGTGCGCCGGGGGAGTCGCTCGACGACTGGCGGGCCTCGTTGGAGGCGGCGATCGCGCTCGATCCCGACCACATCAGCGCCTACGCGCTCGTCGTCGAGGAGGGCACGAAGATGGGCGCCCAGGTGCGCCGCGGCGAACTGCCGCTTCCCGATGACGACGACGAAGCGGACAAGTACGAACTGGCCGACGAACTCCTCGAGGCCGCGGGGTACCGCTGGTACGAGGTGTCGAACTGGGCGAAGGAACCGCGCTTCCAGTGTCGTCACAACCTGGCCTACTGGCGTGACGAACCGTGGTGGGGCGCGGGCCCCGGAGCCCACAGCCACGTCGGCGGGGTGCGCTGGTGGAACGTCAAACACCCGCGCGCCTACGCCCAGCGGGTCGGTGAAGGAACCTCACCTGCGCTCGCGCGCGAGATCCTCGACGAGCGTCAGCGGTACGAGGAGAAGGTGCTCCTGCGCGTGCGTCTCGCCGAGGGGTTGCCGCTCGACCTGCTCGACGACGCAGGGCGCCGCGCGGTGGCGGGACTCGTCGCGGACGGTCTGCTCGAGGGAACGTCTGCCGTCCGTGACCGTCGGGCCGTGCTCACACTGCGCGGGCGGCTGCTCACCGACACCGTCGTCCGGCGCCTGCTCGACTACTGACCGCCGAACGCGAAGGGCCGGAACGCCACCCCAGAGATGTGACGTTCCGGCCCTTCGCGTTGTCGGCCCGAGTCAGCTGAGCACGCGCAGCTGGAACGGGTAGCGGTAGGGGCGGCCGCTGCTCGCGTTGAGCGCGCCACGGATGTGGCACCACAGGGCAACCACCGTGATGACGAACCACAGCGGGATCGCGACGACGATGCCGATGAACGTGATGGCGAACAGCCAGCCGACCCAGTAGAGCAACCACCAGGAGAGGTTGAAGTTGAACGCCCCGGCGGCGGCTTCACGCACGGCGGGTGACTTGTCCTTGTAGATGAACCACACGATGAGCGGGCCGAGCAGGCTGAGCGAACCGGCCGACACGACGGCCGCGACGAGGGCCGAAAGGTGGGCGACGACGGCGGCGCCCGTCTCGTCGGAGCTCAACTGGCGGGGCGTGACGCCCGCCTCGGTGGGCCGACCGTTGGGGTAGGCGTCGCCGTTGTGGCTCCACTGGGGGTCGGGGGTGGGGTAGGGCTGCTGGCTCATGGTGTCCTCACGACCTCGGCTGCGTTGGTGAACATCGTTCCAACCTCAACGATGCCCTCCTCATTCCGTCGGCGCCATCCTGGGTGACCCTGGTTCGCCCCTGAGGCTGGGGGCTCAGCCCGTCACTGCTGCTCGGGGTCGGTGACGAAGTCGATGAGTTCCTCGACACGTCCGAGCAGTTCCGGCTGCAGGTCGGCGTAGGTGCGCACTGTGCCGAGGATCTGCTTCCAGCCGCGCGCGACGTCGGCCTGGCTCTGGTGCGGCCACCCCAGCTCGGCGAGGATGCCGTGCTTCCACGACTGACCCTTGGGGATCGTCGGCCACTTGGACCATCCGAGGCGCTCGGGGCGCACCGACTGCCACACGTCGACGTAGGGGTGACCGACGATGAGCACGTGATCGCGGGCCTGCGGAAGAGCCTGGGCCTCGGCGACGATGCGGGCCTCCTTCGTGCCGGGCACGAGGTGGTCGACGAGTATGCCGAGACGGCGCCCCTTCTCAGGGCGGAAGTCGCGGATGACGGCGGCGAGGTCGTCGACGCCCTCGAGGTACTCGACGACGACGCCCTCGATGCGCAGGTCGTCACCCCAGACCTTCTCGACAAGTTCGGCGTCGTGGCGGCCCTCGACGAAGATGCGCGAACCGAGGGCCACGCGCGCCTTGGCGTTCGGGACGGCGACCGAACCCGATGCCGTGCGTCCGGCCTGCACCTTGCGCTCGGCGAGTGCGGCAGCGTCTGCGGGACGCGGGGGAGTGAGGATGACGGGTTCACCGTCGATGAGGAAGCCGCCCCCGAGCGCGAAGCCGCGGGTCTTGCCGAAGCGGTCCTCGAGGAAGACGACGTGGGTTCCACCGGACTTCTCGACGCGAACGACGGCACCCACGTAACCGCTCTGGGCGTCCTCGACGACGACATCCCGCTCGGCCGGAACCTCACGGGATCGGCCGCGCTTGGGCGCGCGCCAGTCACCGGAGAGGACGTCGGAGCCGTAGCGGTCGTTCATGGCAGTCAGGGTAGGCAAGCCCGACGCGGCACGGGCGGAGGCGCGCTGGACCGGCGCAGAAGCGGCGCCGCCCACGGTCAGGACGAGCGGAGGAAGGTGAGCACCGCCGCCACTCGACGGTGCTCGTCGCCGTCGGTGTCCAGATCGAGCTTGGTGAAGATGCGTTGCACGTGCTTCGCCACGGCGCCCTCCGTGACGACGAGGCGCTTCGCGATGCCTCGGTTCGTCAGACCCTCGGCGATGAGTGAAAACACCTCGTGCTCCCGCGGCGTCAAGGTGTCGAGAACCGATTCCGCCGCGGGTCCTTGAGTGCCTCCCACACGCGCTTGATCGACCATCCGGTCTCCACCGCCGTCGGGGCATCGGGGAGGGCACGGTCCAGAAGACGGCGCTGCATGGAGCGTTCGGCGTCCGTCATGACGTGAGCGACTCCGAGGCCGCCGAGGACGAGCGGAATGCCGACGAGCACGAACAGCATGCCCAGCCCGCCGGACATGAGGACGGCGAACGCGACGAAGCCCAGCAGGTGGACCCACCAGCCTGCGAACAGGTAGGCGCTGTCGCGCAGTGCCTGGCGTGGGGACCAGCGGAACTCGCGGTCCGTCGCCGAGCCGGCGGCGTTCCTGGGGACAGGGGCTGT
Organism: Dermacoccus sp. PAMC28757; assembly: GCF_014302635.1. Lineage (NCBI taxonomy): Bacteria > Bacillati > Actinomycetota > Actinomycetes > Micrococcales > Dermacoccaceae > Dermacoccus > Dermacoccus sp. PAMC28757. Next base: position 1,904,154 of record NZ_CP060292.1, read on the forward strand.
GACGTCTGGAGTGCTCATGTCTTCGACGCTGTGGAGAGGCACGGGGGCACAACCATCCTGCCTGCAGGTCTCCTGACGGTGGGGAAAACCCGACATTCCGGCCGGACGCGGCCGCGACGCCCTGAGCGAACACGCTCGGAAAGATTTGGCACTCGATACCCGTGAGTGCCAACCTTGGAGGAGGTCAAAGGAGGTGTGAAGGCATGAGCAACGAGCGCCGTCTCGAAGTGTTGCGCGCGATCGTGCACGATTATGTCTCCACGTCCGAGCCGGTCGGCTCCAAGGCCCTCCTCGAACGTCACCAGCTCGGTGTCTCGGCGGCCACGATTCGCAACGACATGGCGGCTCTCGAGGACGAGGGCCTCATCGCTGCGCCGCACACCTCCGCCGGGCGTGTTCCGACCGATGCCGGCTACCGCGTCTTCGTCGACCGCCTCTCTCAGGTGCGTCCGCTCACGCCGAGCCAGCGCCGCGCCATCCAGGCCTTCCTCGCGGAGAGCATCGACCTCGACGACATCGTCGAGCGCACCGCGCGTCTGCTCGCTTCGCTCACCCAGCAGGCCGCCGTCATGCAGTACCCGTCGCTGCGGCGCTCGCGGGTGCGCCACATCGAGTGCCTCGCGATGACGCCGACCCGCGCCATGCTCGTCGTCATCCTCGACTCGGGCCGCATTGAACAGCGCACCGTCGAGTTCGCCCACCCCGTGGCCGAGAGTGACGACTTCGTCGCACGGCTGCGCGGGCGACTCAACGCCGAGACCGACGGCCTTCTTCTCGCGGAGGCGGCCCGCGGCCTGTCGTTGCTGCGCGAAGCGTTCGAGCCCGAGCGGCGCGCTGACGTCGACGCCGTCGTCGAGACGATCACCGCCGTGTTCGGGGAGGAACGTGAGGAGCGTGTCGTGCTCGCCGGTACGGCCAACCTCGCGCGCGCCGGAACGGACGGGCTGCACGTGCAGCCGGTGCTCGACGCACTCGAGGAGCACCTCGTCATCCTGCGCCTCATGAGCAACCTCGCCGAGGATGCCGAAGCCCACGACCAGGTGACGGTCCGCATCGGCGCGGAGAATCCCCACGAGGGCCTGCACTCGACGTCGCTCGTCACCACCTCCTACGGCCCCGATGCCGTGGCGGCCCTCGGCGTGCTCGGCCCCACCCGCATGGACTACCCCCAGACGATGGCGAACGTGCGGGCCGTGGCCCGCTACGTCTCACAGCTCATCGAGAGCTGACGCCCCGCACACATCCCTTTCCACCCGCTGACGACAAGGACGTTCGTGAACGACTACTACGCCGAACTCGGCCTCTCCCGCGATGCCTCGAGCGAGGAGATCAAGCGCGCCTACCGCAAGATGGCGCGCAAGCTCCACCCGGACGTCAACCCGTCCGACGAGGCGGCGGATCAGTTCAAGCGCGTCGGTCAGGCCTACGCGGTGCTCGGCGACCCCGAGAAGAAGGCCTCCTACGACCAGGGAGTCGACCCGTACGCGCCCGGCGGCGGTGCGGGTGCCGGCTTCGGCGGCGCCGGTTTCAGCTTCAGCGACATCATGGACGCGTTCTTCACCGGTGGCGCAGCGGGCGCCTCGGGTGGCCCGCGCAGCCGCGTACAACACGGCCAGGACGCCCTCCTGCCGCTCGACATCGAGCTGTCCGACGCCGTCTTCGGCGGCGAGGTCGACCTGACGTTCGACACCGCCGTCGTCTGCACGACGTGCCACGGCGAGGGCTCGCGCCCCGGCACCGGTAAGCACACGTGTGACGTGTGTGGTGGGGCAGGCCAGACCCAGCAGGTGCAGCGCAGCTTCCTCGGCCAGGTGCTCACCTCGCGTCCGTGCACGGCGTGCGACGGCTACGGCGACATCATCGACAGCCCCTGCTTCGAGTGCGACGGCAACGGCCGCAAGCGCGACACTCGCACCATCAGCATCAAGGTGCCCGCGGGCGTCGACACCGGCACGCGCATCCAGCTGCGCGGCGAGGGCGAGGTCGGCCACGGCGGCGGCCCCGCCGGCGACCTCTACGTCGAGGTGCGCGTCGCGAAGCACCCCATGTTCCAGCGTCAGGGTGACGACCTGCACTGCTCGCTCGAACTGCCGATGTCGGCCGCGGCACTCGGCGCGTCCCTTCCGCTCGAGACGCTCGACGGCCCGCGCGACATCGACATCCAGGCCGGCACCCAGCCGGGCGACGTCGTCACGCTCAAGGGCCTCGGCGTCACGCGCCTGCGTACCGAGAGCCGCGGCGACCTGCTCGTGCACGCCAACGTGCGCACGCCGAGCAAGCTGACGAGCGAGCAGGCCGACCTGCTGCGTCAGTTCGCGGCGTCGCGCGGCGAGGAAACGCCTGCTCCCAAGTTCCAGCCCGTCAACCAGGGCCTGCTCGGCAAGCTGCGTCAGGCCTGGAAGGGCTGACGTGACCGCACATCTGTACTTCGTCGCGCCGGGCACGCTGCGTGAGCAAATGCGGCCCGAGGAGCCGGTCGTGCTCGGCGGTGACGAGGGACGCCACGCGGTCACCGTGAAGCGCATGGCCGTGGGGGAGGAGATCCTCCTCGCCGACGGCGAAGGGCTCCTGGCCCACTGCGTCGTCGCGTCCACGGCCAAGTCGGAACTGACGGCGCTCGTGCAGACGGTTGAGCGCGAGGAGCGCCCGGCCGTCACGTTCACCCTCGTCCAGGCACTCGCCAAGGGCGACCGCGATCTCCAGGCGCTCGAAGCCGCCACCGAGCTAGGTGTCGACCGCGTCGTGCCCTGGCAGGCTGAGCGCTCGATCGTGCAGTGGAAGGGCGAGCGGGCCGCCAAGGCGCACCGTAAATGGGTGGCGCAGGCCGAGGCCGCCACGAAACAATCGCGTCAGGCCACGCCGCCCGTCGTTGACGAGCTCGCGGCGAAGCAGGCCGTTGTCCGCCTCGTCGAGGAATCGGCCCTCACACTCGTCCTTCACGAGGACGCCGAGGTCGGACTGAGCGACGTGACGTTGCCCGACGCGGGCGATGTCGTGCTCGTCGTCGGCCCCGAGGGCGGCATCACGCCCGGCGAACTCGACGCGTTCGCCGCTGCGGGCGCCACGAGCGTCCGGATGGGTCGCACGGTGCTGCGCTCGTCGTCGGCCGGCCCCGCGGCACTGGCCGCGCTCTTCGCGCGCTCGCGCTGGAGCTGACGCGCCCTAGACTGGAGGCACGATGACAGACGTTCCCGCCACCCAGGCCACCCCCGAGACGTCCAGCCAGACCCGTATCGTCGTCCCGCCGGACGTGTCGATGGTTCAGCTGCTCGGGCCCACCGACCAGCTCCTTCGCACGATCGAGCGCGCCTTCCCGCGCCTCTTCGTCTTCGCGCGGGGCAACGAGCTGACGATCGACGGCCCGGCCGAGGACGCGGCCATCGTCGAGACCCTCGTCGGTGAGTTGCTCACGATGATCGACGCGGGGCACGCGGTGAACCGCGACAACGTCGAGCGTTCCATCGCCATGCTGCGCAGCAAGAACGCGCAGCGCCCCGCCGACGTGCTCACGACGAACATCATCTCCAGCCGTGGCCGGACGATTCGTCCCAAGACGCTGGGCCAGAAGGAGTACGTCGACGCGATCGACAAGAACACGATCGTCTTCGGCATCGGCCCCGCCGGTACGGGCAAGACGTACCTCGCCATGGCAAAGGCCGTGGCGGCGCTGCAGAGCAAGCAGGTCAACCGCATCATCCTGACGCGCCCCGCCGTCGAGGCCGGCGAGCGACTCGGTTTCCTGCCGGGCACACTCAACGACAAGATCGACCCGTACCTGCGCCCCCTCTACGACGCGCTGCACGACATGATCGATCCCGACTCGATCCCCAAGCTCATGGCCGCCGGCACCATCGAGGTGGCGCCGCTCGCGTACATGCGTGGACGCACGCTCAACGACTCGTTCATCATTCTCGACGAGGCCCAGAACACGAGCAGCGAGCAGATGCGCATGTTCCTCACGCGACTCGGCTTCGGTTCGAAGATCGTCGTCACCGGTGACGTCACGCAGGTCGACCTTCCGGGTGGCACGACGTCCGGCCTGCGCGTCATCGAGGACGTGCTCACGGGTGTGGGCGACGTGCACTTCGCACACCTGAGCAGCGGCGACGTCGTGCGTCACCGCCTCGTGTCCGACATCGTCGACGCCTACGGTCGCTACGACGCCGCTGCCGAGCGTCGTAAGGCGCAGGCCAAGAAGCGCCGCGAGGCACGTGCGAACGACGAGCAGGGAGAACGCGAGTGACGATCGACCTCGCCAACGAGACCGACGTCGCCGTCGATCTCGACGAGATTCACGACTGCGCCCGCTACGCGATGGACGCGATGTTCGTCCACCCCAACGTGGAGCTGTCGATCCGCATCATCGACGAGGCGGCCATGGAGACCCTCCACGTGCAGTGGATGGATCTCGAGGGCCCCACCGACGTCATGAGCTTCCCCATGGACGAGCTGACACCCGGTCGTGAGGGCGCGCTGAGTGACGAGGGCATGCTCGGCGACATCGTTCTGTGCCCGACGGTGGCCGCCGCCCAGGCGTCCGCGGCAGGGCACGACGCGATGGAGGAGTTGCTCCTTCTCACCGTTCACGGCGTGCTGCACCTGCTCGGCTACGACCACGCCGAGGCCGAGGAGCGCCTCGAGATGTTCGAACTGCAGCGCACGATCCTGCTCACCTACCTCGCGAGCCGTGGCCGCAGCGTCGAGGCGGGCACGATCCGCATCGCGCCGCCGAGCGGCCGCGAGTAGTCAGGGAGTGGAACGCACGTGACGATCGTGCTGATCGCCGCGCTCGTCAGCGTGGTTCTGGGCTTCGGGTTCGCCCTCGTGGAATCCGCCGTCAGCCGCATGACGCGCCTGCGCGTCGCGTCGCTCGCCGAGGACGGCCACGCCGCCGCGCCGGCGCTCGGAGCCGTCGTCGAACGACACAGCACCGCGCTCATGGTGCTCACCTTCATGCGCGTCGGTGCCGAGATGACGGCGGCCGTGCTCGTCACCGTCGCGGCCACCCGCATCTTCGACGACTTCTGGCCCGCGCTCATCACGGCGGTGGCCGTCATGGCGGTCGTCTCGTTCGTGCTCGTCGGCGTCTCGCCGCGCACGCTCGGCCACCAGCACGCCGACGCCGTGGCGCTCGCCGCGTCGCGTCCGCTGCTCGTCGCGCTCAAGGTCCTCTCGCCGTTGGCACGGATGCTCGTGGCGCTCGGCAACGCCGTCACCCCGGGCGAGGGCTACCGCGAGGGCCCGTTCGACTCCGAGGCCGAATTGCGCGAGTTCGTCGACCTGGCCGAGGATTCCGACCTCATCGAGGCCGACGAGCGGCGCATGATCCACTCGGTCTTCGAACTCGGCGACACCATCGTGCGCGAGGTCATGGTGCCGCGCACCGACATGATCGTCATCGACGGCCACAAGAGCCTGCGCCAGGCGATGAACCTCTTCGTGCGTTCCGGCTTCTCCCGCGTGCCCGTCGTCGGCGAGAACACCGACGACATCGTCGGCCTGCTCTACTTCAAGGACGTCGTGCGTCGTCACCTCACGGGTGAGGCCGAGGAGATCCGCATCAGCGAGGTCATGCGCGACATGGCGTTCGTGCCCGAGTCGAAGCCGGTCGACGCCCTGCTCAAGGAGATGCAGCGCGACCGCGTCCACTTCGCCATCGTCGTCGACGAGTACGGCGGCACCGCGGGCCTCGTGACGATGGAGGACATCGTCGAGGAGATCGTCGGCGAGATTGACGACGAGTACGACCGCGTCACGCCGGGCGTCGAGGATCTCGGTGACGGACGCACCCGCGTGCCCGCGCGCATGTCCATCGACGACCTGGGCGAGCTGTTCGGCGTCACGATCGAAGAGGACGACATCGACACCGTGGGCGGCCTGCTCGCCAAGATCGACGGACGGATGCCACTGCCCGGCGCCACCGGTGAGATTGCGGGTCTGCGCCTCACGGCTGAGAAGATGGCCGGACGACGCCACCAGCTGGCCACCCTCGTGGTCGAGCGCGTCGGAGACGAAGATCCCGCCGAGCGCGGGGATGAACACGCCGCCAACAGCGGCGCGGAGGAGATGGTGTGATGAACACTGACGAGAGCACGTACCGGGCAGGGTTCGCCTGCCTCGTGGGCCGGCCCAACGCCGGCAAGTCGACGCTGACGAACGCCCTCGTGGGCGAGAAGGTCGCCATCACGTCGAGCAAGCCGCAGACGACGCGTCACACGATCCGCGGCATTCTCACGCAGGACGACGGGCAGATCGTCCTCGTCGACACCCCCGGGCTGCACAAGCCCCGCACGCTCCTCGGGGAGCGACTCAACGACGTCGTGCGCGAGACGCTGCTGGACGTCGACGTCATCGGTTTCTGCCTGCCCGCCGATCAGAAGGTCGGCCCGGGCGACCAGTACATCGCGAAGGACCTCGCCGAGCTGCAGCGCGTGCGCCGCAAGCCGGTCGTCGCCATCGTGACGAAGACCGACAAGGTCGATCGTGAACGCCTCGCCGAGCACCTCATCGAGGTCGACCGACTGGGGGAGTGGGCGGAGATCGTGCCGTGCTCCGCCGTCTCCGGGCGTCAGGTCGAGGACGTCGCGAAGGTGCTCACGAGCTACCTGCCGCCGTCGCCGAAGCTGTATCCGGAGGACGTGCTCACCGACGAGCCGCAGATCGTCATGATCGCCGAACTCATCCGCGAGGCCGCGCTCGAGGGTGTGCGCGACGAACTGCCGCACTCGCTCGCCGTCGTCGTCGAGGAGATGGTGCCGCGCGAGGGGCGCCCCGAGGACAAGCCGCTCATGGACGTGCGCGTCAACGTGTTCGTCGAGCGCTCGAGCCAGAAGGCGATCATCATCGGGCGCGGTGGTTCGCGGCTGCGCGAGGTGGGCACGACGGCGCGTGAGGGCATCGAGAAGCTCCTCGGCCAGAAGGTCTACCTCGACCTGCACGTCAAGGTCGCGAAGGACTGGCAGCGCGACCCCAAGCAGCTGGGCAAGCTGGGATTCAATTTCTGAGGGTGTGAACGACACGATGGCTGGCAACATGAAGGATCACGAGGCGTGGGCCGAATTCGGTGACACGCTGCGTCTGCCGATCGATCCGGCGACGGACTACGTCGGCGGAATCCCGTGGGAGGCAGCAGGCTTCAAGCCGGACCTGCCGCTCGTCGACATCGGCCCGGGATCGGGCCTGACGACGCTGGCCCTCGCCGAGCAGTTCCCCGACTCCGAGCTCATCGCCGTCGAGCCCGACGCCTGGATGCGCTCGATGCTCATGATGCGTGTGGCCGAGCGCCCCGAACTGCGTGAGCGCACGACCGTCGTGCCGAACTCGATCCTCGACGCGTGGATGCCCGAGCAGATCGGCGGTGCGCTGCTGTTCAACGTCATCTACTTCCTCGGCGGACGGGCCCGTCAGGCGTTCTGGGACCGCATGGCCCAGGTGCTGCCGGAGGGCGCCCCGATCCTCATGAGCCGCGCGTACGGCGTCGTCGAGACCGGTGAGGAGATGGTGAAGTCGGCCAGCGCCACGATGGGCCGCAACACCTACGAGCGCTGGCGTCAGACCGTGCCGGTCAAGGACGGGCGCGTCGAGATCACGAACACCTACCGCACCGTGCGTGACGGCGAGATCGTGCGCGAGGTGACGACGCGCATCGTGCCGTTCTCGCTCGACGAGGAACTCGTCGTCTCCGAGGTGCCGATCGGCAAGTACTCCATCGAGGAGATCGACGAGAAGTACCTCGCCATTCGGCGCGCGAGCGACATCCGGCGCTGAGGGCGCGCTCAAGGGTGAGGCTCACAGGCGAGCAATGCGTGGCGACGTCCGCGTGCTGGGACGCTCGTCTCGAACGGTGGCGCTGTGCGCCGCGTCACGCCTACGGTGAGGGCGTGCGCTTTTCGCAGGGAGTGAGCCTCCTTCTTCGATGCCGCGGTGGGGCCAGTTAGTCGGCCATCCTCACCGCGGAGTTGAATGGTGCTCGGCCGGCACCCGCAACGAAACGCAGTGAGGCGAAAACCCAAATGCACGCACAGCAGCCGACGACGATGCCGATCGGCAAGTACGTCCCCTTCCACGAGCAGATCAAGGTCGACCTGCCCGATCGCACGTGGCCCGACAAGGTCATCGACAAGGCCCCGCGCTGGTGCGCGGTCGACCTGCGTGACGGCAACCAGGCGCTCATCGATCCGATGAACTCCGAGCGCAAGATGCGCATGTTCAAGCTGCTCGTCGACATGGGCTACAAGGACATCGAGGTCGGTTTCCCCTCGGCGTCCGACACCGACTTCAACTTCGTGCGTGAACTGATCGACGGCGGGCACATCCCGGACGACGTGACGATCCAGGTGCTGACGCAGTGCCGCGACCACCTCATCGAGAAGACGTTCGACGCCATCAAGGGTGCTCCGCAGGCGATCGTGCACTTCTACAACTCGACGTCGGTGCTGCAGCGCCGCGTCGTGTTCAACCTCGACCAGGACGGCATCGTCGACATCGCGCTGCAGGGCGCGCGCCTGTGCAAGAAGCTCGAGGAGACGATCCCCGAGACGAAGGTGTACTACGAGTACTCACCGGAGTCCTACACGGGCACCGAGCTGGAGTTCGCGGCGCGCATCTGCAACGAGGTCATCGACGTCATCGACCCGACGCCGGACCACAAGATGATCATCAACCTGCCGGCGACGGTGGAGATGGCGACGCCGAACGTCTACGCCGACTCGATCGAGTGGATGTCGCGCAACCTCAACCGTCGTGAGTCTGTCATCCTGTCGCTGCACCCACACAACGACCGCGGCGAGGGCGTCGCGGCGGCCGAGCTGGGTTACATGGCCGGCGCCGACCGCATCGAGGGCTGCCTGTTCGGCAACGGTGAGCGCACCGGAAACGTGTGCCTCGTGACGCTGGGCCTCAACCTGTTCGGCCAGGGCGTCGACCCCCAGATCGACTTCTCCGACATCCAGACGATCCGTTCGACGGTGGAGTACTGCAACCAGATGCCCGTGCCCGAGCGCCACCCCTATGGCGGTGACCTCGTCTTCACGGCCTTCTCCGGCTCGCACCAGGACGCCATCAAGAAGGGCTTCGACGACATGGATCGTCAGTCCAAGGAGACGGGCAAGCCGATCAACGAGCTCGTCTGGGGCGTGCCGTACCTGCCGGTCGACCCGCACGACGTGGGCCGCTCGTACGAGGCGGTCGTGCGCGTCAACAGCCAGTCGGGCAAGGGCGGCGTCGCGTACCTGCTCAAGAGCGAGCACAACCTCGACCTGCCGCGTCGTCTGCAGATCGAGTTCGCGGGCGTCGTCCAGAAGTGGACGGACTCCGCGGGTGGCGAGGTGACGCCGCAGTGGCTGTGGGAGACGTTCTCCGACGAGTACCTGCCGGGTACGGGCACGGGTGACTCCGCGTGGGGCCGCTTCTCGCCGGTCGGTCACTCGCTCGAGTCGACGGACGACGGCCAGGACCACATCGTCGCGCGCCTCACGGACGCGGGGGAGCCGCTCACGATCACGGGTACCGGTAACGGCCCGATCGACGCGTTCTTCGACGCGCTGAGCAGCATCGACGTCGACGTGCGCCTGCTCGACTACTCGGAGCACACGTTGAGCTCGGGCGAGGCCTCGCGCGCTGCGGCGTACGTCGAGGTGGCCATCGGCGACCGCGTGCTGTGGGGCGTCGGCATCCACGAGTCGACGGTCAAGGCCTCGCTCATGGCGATCCTGTCGGCGGTCAACCGCGCGGAGCGTGACGCTGCGAAGGTGAACGCCTGAGCGGTCGTGTGATCGCGCAAGTGCGCATCAGCGCACGATTGACGGCATAATCATGTGGGCGGGTGGAACCCAGTAACCGGGGAAGGTACTGGGCTCCACCCGCTTCGTCATGTCTGTCGGCGGCCCGTCGTGTGTCGCAGGAGACCGGCGCTGGGCGGGGGAGCCTGCCGTGAGGCCGGGGGCCGGTTCGAGATCAGGGACGACGTTCGCGCGTCTGCAGTTCGGTGGCAACACGCAGGAGTTCGCGCAGGGCGTCGAGGTAGTCGTTGAGGGCGTCCCAGGGGTAGTCCTCGCCGGTGACGGCCAGGTTGGGGGCGTCCTCGTCGTCACGATCGGTGCTCCAGGCGCCGCGGTAGTACGCGTCGAACTCGCTGAAGCGGGCGTCCATCGTGCGCAGCTCGCTCGTGAACCGGGCGATGCGCGCGGTGTCGTGCTCGACGGCGTCGAGGGTGCTCTGATCGCGACCAGTCTTCAGAGGCTCACTCGCTGAAGTGTTCGTTGCGTCGGTGCTCACGCGTCACGCTCCTGGGTGTGCAGGTCGGCGGCGGTGCGCACGAGGTGACGCAGCGCGTTGCTGCGGGCCGTCGCGATGTCCCACGGGTAGTCGTCGCTGATGACGGGCATCGAGACCGCGCCCGGGTCGTCCGGGTTCTCGCTCCACGTCTCGTGGTGGGCGGCGTCGACGGCGTCGAAGCGCTCGCCCATGGCGGGCAGGTCGCGCGTGAGCGCGCGGATGGCCTCGGTGTCGGCGATGACGGCGTCCATGAGCTCCTGGCCCCGGATCAGTCTCTGTGCAGCGTCCATGCGTGGACTCTATGCGGCGACGCTGGACGTTCGCCCAGCACGAGTGCCTTCAGCGGACGTTGTACGGCCGGAACTGGATGCTGATGCGTGGGCCGACGGGCTTCGTCGTCTTCGGCACCGCGTGTTCCCAGGTCCGTTGGCAACTGCCGCCCATGACGAGCAGGTCGCCGTGCCCGATCTGGAAGCGCAGGCTGTTGCCGCCTCCGACCGGACGCAGCGCGAGCGTGCGCGGTGAGCCGATCGAGACGATGGCGATCATCGTGTCCTGCGTGCTCGAGCGGCCCTCCTTGTCACCGTGCCAGGCGACAGAGTCTCGGCCGTCGCGGTACAGGCACATTCCCGCCGTGGTGAAGGGCTCACCGAGTTCCGGGAAGTAGTGACGGCTCAGAGCATCCTGTGCTTCACGCATCACCGGATCGGGCCACGTCTCGTCGCCGCGATAGAAGCGCAGGAGGCGTGGCGTGTCCACTTCCTTCTCCCACATGACGCGACGTTCACCCTGCCAGTCGACTCCGGCGCTACCGCCGAGATTGAGGCGCGTGAACAGTTCGTCAGCGCCGGTGATGAAGCCCGGGCGCAGATCGACCCACGCACCACGCGACAACTCGGTGCGACGTACGGCGCCGGCGAGCGGGCGGACGCCGACCTCGTCGACCTGGTCGAGCAGTGAACCCTGCAAACCTCCGAACATGCGTTCGATTATGGCATGGGAGAGCTGCGACGGAGGTCAGCTGGTGAGGTTTGCTGCGGTTGGTGACGTTGCAACGTCACCAACCGCAGCAAACCTCACCAGCTGGAGCGCTGAACGCCGAGCGTCTTCAACACGTCCGAGCGTCCCTGGATCAACCCCGAGCACGCTCCCGACGAAGCCTCCGCCGATCACCTGCGCGAGGTCGTGGGGCGCTGCCCTTCCGGGGCTCTGCACATCGAGGAGCACTGAGCGCGCACCTGGTGGTCGGCAGGTGGTGACGGTTGGGGTAGATGGTGACGGACAACCGTCACCACCTGCCCCAACTGCCACCAAGAAGCGGAACCCCAACCCGGCAACGGCGCGCCCACGCGCCCCGTGTTGACGCCCGCGAGACAATGGAGTCATGGCCCTCTACCGCGACGCAGCGATCGTGCTGCGTACCCACAAGCTGGGGGAGGCCGATCGCATCATCACGATGCTCACCCGCAACCACGGCAAGAAGCGTGCCGTCGCGAAGGGCGTGCGTAAGACGAAGTCGAAGTTCGGGGCGCGCCTCGAACCGGGCATGGTCATCGACGTGCAGATGTACGAGGGGCGCAACCTCGACACCGTGACCCAGGTCGACATCCTCGCTCCGTACGGCGACGCCATCTCCAAGGACTACTCGGCCTATACCGCCTGCGCCGCCATGCTCGAGACGGCCGACCGGCTCTGTGAGGATTCCGACCGCGTCCTCGCCCACTTCAACCTCCTCGCGGGAGCCCTGGCGGCCCTTGCGCAGAACGAGATTCCGGCCTACCTCGTGCTCGACGCCTACCTCGTGCGCGCCGTCGCCACGGCCGGCTGGACGCCGAGCTTCCGCGACTGCGCCGGCTGCGGCGACCCGGGTCCGCACCGCTCGTTCAACGTCGCGTCCGGGGGAGCGGTGTGTCCGCAGTGCCGGCCACCGGGTTCAAGCGCGCCCGCGCCGGAGACCTTCGTCCTCATGGACGCCCTCATGCGAGGCGACTGGATCGGCGTCGCCGCCACCGATGATCGCGTGCGCCGCCAGTCGAGTGCCCTCATCGCCTCGTACGTACAGTGGCACCTTGAACACGGCGTACGCTCGCTGCGCCACGTCGACCGCGGAGACCACGAGATCGCCGCGGCACCCGCTCGTCCGGCTGCTCCCGCGACCGCCTCGGAAGGACACCATTCGTGACGCCGATCAAGCCCGAACCGCACCCGAGTGGAGCAACGCCCCCGACGATCCGGGCCGAGCTGATTCCTCAGCACATCGCCATGGTGATGGACGGCAACGGCCGCTGGGCGAACGAGCGAGGCCTGCCGCGCACCAAGGGCCACGAGGCGGGCGAGGCGATGCTCATCGACGTCGTCGCCGGCTGCATCGACATCGGCGTCAAGAACATCTCCGCCTACGCCTTCTCGACGGAGAACTGGCGCCGCTCGCCCGAGGAAGTGCGCTTTCTCATGGGCTTCAACCGCGACACGATCCGTCGCCGCGTCGACCTGCTCGACTCGTGGGGCGTGCGCGTCATCTGGAGCGGCCGCAAGCCTCGCCTGTGGCGCTCTGTCGTGCGCGAACTCGAGCGCGCTGAGGAGCGCACGAAGAACAACACCGTCTGCACCCTGCAGATGTGCGTCAACTACGGCGGTCGTGCCGAACTCGTCGACGCCACTCGCGCCATGGCCGAGGACGTCGCCGCCGGTCGTCTGTCGCCGAAGAAGATCACCGAGAAGACGATCCAGAGCTACCTCTACGCGCCCGAGCTTCCGGACGTCGACCTCTTCGTGCGCAGCTCCGGCGAGCAGCGCACGAGCAACTTCCAGCTCTGGCAGAGCACCTACGCGGAGATGGTCTTCCTCGACACCCTGTGGCCCGACTTCGACCGCCGGATGCTCTGGGAAGCCGTCGACACCTACGCCCGCCGCGACCGTCGCTACGGCGGCGCCGTCGACGCGGTGACTGCGGCTGAGAGCCAAGCGGCCGCGGCGCCGGCGGCCAAGCCGAAGGCCGGCTACGACCCGCAGCTCATGGCCGACCCCGACGCCCCTGACGGTGGCATCTACGACGACGACGGCCTCATCGACTGACGAGCGCGCGCCGACGAGGCGCAGGCTGTGCGATGTCAGAGCGAGACGTGCGTCTTCCGCGTCGAGCACTGCGCGCACAATCCGAAGATCTCGATCTGGTGTGTCGCCTCGGTGAAGCCGTGGTGCGCGGCCACCGAATCGGCCCACTGCTCGACGGTCGGGCCCTCCACCTCGACCGTGTGTCCGCAGTTACGGCACACGAGGTGGTGGTGATGCTTCGACGTCGCGCAGCTGCGGTAGATCGCCTCGCCGTCATCGGTACGCAGCACGTCAACGGTGCCGTCGCCCGCGAGGTTCTGCAGCGTGCGGTAGACGGTGGCGAGGCCGACCGTCTCGCCGGAAGCACGCAGCTGTGCGTGCAACTCCTGCGCTGAGGTGAAGTCGTCAAGTTCGTCGAGCTTGGCGCTGACGGCGGCCTGCTGGCGGGTGGGCTTACGCGTCGACATCGTGCCTCCTCGGGCTCGGCGCAGCATCGGCGGGCGCGTGAGCGTCCCAGTGGTCCTTGTGCGGTGCGTGGTACTCGCCGTCGTGAAGGTAGTCGACGTGGTCGCCGTGGCGCACCGTCGGGTGACCGCAACCCTCTCGGTGCTCGTGCGCGTGATGCGTGACCCGACGCGCATGCCGCGCCCGAGTGGAACGCACGACGGCGCTCGCGAAGGACGCGGCCAGGAAGATGCCGACGGCCACGAGCACGACCGTTCCGCCGGGCGGGGTGTCGAGGTAGTAGGCCGACACGACGCCGCTGAGGCCGCTGAGGCATCCGATGATCACGGCGATCGCCGTCGTCAGGCGGAAGCTGCGGGCGAGGATCTGGCCGGTCGCGTTCGGCAGGATCATCAGCGCCGAGATGAGCAGCAGGCCGATGACGCGCATCGAGAGCACCACCGTCACCGACGTGAGGATCGACAGCAGGAGGTTGAGCGGCACGACGGGGAGGCCGACCGCACGCGCGTACTCCTCGTCGTTCGCGACGGCGAAAAGGCGCTTGCGCAGCACCGTCGTGGCGCCGACGGCGACGAGCGCCAGGGCGCCGAACTGCCACAGCTGGTCGCTGGCCGTCGTGAGGATCGAACCGAAGAGGTACTGGTTGATCGACGTCTGACCCGCGTTGTCCGCGCGCGCCAGCAGCACGACGCCGGCCGCGATGCCGCCGTAGAACATGACGGCCAGCGCCACGTCGGCGTTCGTCGTGCCGCGCAGGCGAATGAACTCGATGGCGCACGCCGCCAGGACGGCGGCGATGAGGGCCGTCAGGATGGGTGACGTCGAGAAGAGCACACCGACGGCCACGCCCGCTAGGGCGACGTGGCCGATGCCGTCACCGATGAGCGACAGGCGGCGCTGGACGAGGAAGACGCCGACCGCCGGCGCCGCAGCGCCGACGAGCAGCGCCGCGACGAGCGCGTGACGCATCGCGTCGAGGGCGAACAGTTCAGCCACGTCGGCCTCCTTCGTGGCGTGGGGACGGATCGAGCGGTCCGACGGCGTAACTCGGGCCGGGCACGTGGTGCTCGGCGTCGTGGTGTGCGTCGTGAGCGCCGGGAACGTGCAGGTGGTCGTCGGAGATGGTGCGGGCGAACCGCTGCCCGTACTCGCCGGGCGTGCCGTCGAAGGAGATGTGCCCATGGGTCACCTCGACGACGCGGGTGATGACGCCGCGCAGCGCTTCGATCTCGTGGGTGACGATCACCATGGTGACACCGGTCGCGGCGAGGCTCTGGAGCACCTCGGCGAGCACCTCCTGGCTGGCCGTGTCGACGCCCGCCGTCGGCTCGTCCATGACGAGGACGTCCGGCTGTGCGGCGAGCGCTCGAGCGATGAGGACGCGACGGTGCTGACCGCCCGAGAGCGTGGAGACGTCGGCGAGCGCACGGTCGGCGAGGCCTACCTCGGAAAGGGCCTCGGCGACGAGACGACGATCCTCGGCGCTCGCGCGCTGGTACCAGCGTCGGTGCGGCAGCCGGCCGACTTCGACGATCTCCTCGACCGTCGCCCGAACGGACCCCGAGAGCGTGTGGCGCTGCGGCACGTAGCCGATGCGCGTGCGCTCCTTGAACTCGGCCGCGGGCGTGCCGAAGAGCTCCACCTCGCCGCTCACGTGGTCGTTGAGGCCGAGCACGCCGCGCATCAGCGTCGACTTACCGGAACCGTTCGGCCCGAGCACCGCGATGATCTCGCCGTGATTGATGTCGAGGTCGACGTCACTGACGACGGCCCGCCCCTCGTAGCCGAACGCGGCCGAGCGCAGCCGGATCACCGGCTCACTGTCGTCCTTCACTTGCACCCTTGCCCCTGCTTCAGCGTTGTGAGGTTGGACTTCATGACCTCGAAGTAGTTCTTGCCCTTGCTCGCGTCGGTCAGGCCTTCGAGCGGGTCGAGCACGGCGACCTTCGCGCCGGTCTGCTTGGCCACCGTTTCGGCGGTCTTCGGTGAGACGAGGGTCTCCGAGTAGATCGTCGTCGTGGCGTGCTTCTTCGCGAACGCGGCCACGGCCTTGAGGCGCTGCGGCGTGGGCTCGGCCTCGGGGGAGACGCCGCTGACGCCGACCTGCGTGAAACCGTACCGGCTCGCGAGGTAGCCGAACGCCGCGTGGCCCGTGACGAGGGTCTTGTTCGTGCAGTTCGCCAAGCCGCTCTTGAACTCGGTGTTCAGCGCGTCGAGGTCGGCCACCATCTTCTTCGTGTTCGCCTCGTACGTGGCCTTGCCCTCCGGATCGGCCTTGGCCAGGCGCGCACCGACGGTCTGAACGACGGCCTTGTAGCGCACCGGGTCGAGCCAGAAGTGCGGGTCCGTGTCCCCGCTGTGGTCGTGCCCGTCGCCCTCGCTGTGCTCGTGGGCCTCGCCGCCGACACTCTCGGTCGACGACAGCTTGAGCGTCATGTCCGCATCGGGTGCGACGTCGAGCGTCTTGTCCTTCTTCGCGTTCGAGGAGACGGCCGCGTCGACGCTCGGCTGGAACCCCTTGAGGTAGACCGCGAGGTCGGCGTCGGCCAGCGAGGCGATCTGTTTGGGCGAGGGGTCGATGTCGTGCGGCTCCTGCCCGGGCTTCGTCAGCGAGGAGACCTCCACACGGTCGCCGCCGATGCGCTCGAGCGCGTACTGCAGGGCGTAGAAGCTCGCGACCGTCTCGACCTTGTCGCCCGAACCCGAATTCGACGATCCCGAACCACAGGCCGTGAGGGCCGTGGTGGCGACGAGGGCGGATGCGGCGAGGCTGAGGCGTGAGGTGCGAAGCATGACAACCATTCTCACCTCAAGTGAGAATCATTGTCAAAATCGCTCACTTGGGAACGGCGAGGACGACGGTGACGGCCACCGTCAGACACAGGACGGCGGCGCGCGCCAGTCGGTCGACGGGGCGCAGTTGGTTCCACGACAGGTAGAGCAGCCAGCCCAGCACGAGCGAGACGAGGCCGAAGCAGATCGCGCCGATGACGCCCCGGAAGACGATGCCGATCACCATGACGACGACGAACGCCGTGACGACGGCGCCCTGGGGGAGGCGGGCCATCGCGCCGACGGCGGGGTCGGACGCGTGCATCACCTTCGCGCGCGTCGTGCTGACGGAGACTTCGGGGCGCTGGTCGTTCGTGGACTCGTTCTCGGGCACCGAACAAGCGTAGTGGACGCCCGCGCTCGCGCTTTCGGGGCACTCGCTGCGAGGTGGGAGAATGGGACGCGATGACTGTTCTCGACCGCCCCGCCACGCCCGTTCTCGCGCCCCTGCAGATCGGGCGCCACACGATCGACTCCCCGGTTGTGCTCGCGCCGATGGCGGGCATCACGAACCGGGCCTTCCGACGCCTGTGTCGTCAGTACGGCACCGAGGGCGCCGTGGCCGGTGGGGCGAGCGGTGCGACGTCGCTCTACGTCAGCGAGATGATCACCTCGCGCGCCCTCGTCGAGCGCACCCCCATCACGATGAAGCTCATCGAAACCGACCCGGACGAGAACCCTCGCTCGATCCAGCTGTACTGCACCGATCCGGTCAACGCCGGACGCGCGGCCCGCATCCTCGCGAGCGAGGGACGCGCCGACCACATCGACCTCAACTTCGGCTGCCCGGTACCCAAGGTGACGCGCAAGGGCGGCGGCTCGGCCCTGCCGTGGAAGACGGAGCTGTTCCGCGGCATCGTCAGCTCGGTCATCCGTGAAGCGGCGCCGTATGACATTCCCGTCACCGTCAAGATGCGCAAGGGCATCGACGCCGACCACCTGACCTTCCTCGAGGCCGGCCGCATCGCCGAGGGCGAGGGCGCGGCCGCCGTCGCGCTCCACGCGCGCACCGCGTCGCAGGCCTATTCGGGTCACGCCGACTGGAGCGCCATCCGCGACCTCAAGCAGACGGTGACGAGCATCCCCGTGCTCGGCAACGGCGACATCTGGTCCGCAGACGACGCGCTGCGCATGGTCACCGAGACCGGGTGCGACGGCGTCGTCGTCGGACGCGGCTGCCTCGGTCGTCCGTGGCTCTTCACCGAACTCGCTGCTGCCTTCGCCGGCTCCGACGCCCGCGTCGACCCCGGCCTCGGGGAGGTGTGCGCCACGCTGCGTCGTCACGCCGAGTACCTCGTCGAGTTCTACGACGACGAGGTCAAGGGCTGCCGCGACATTCGCAAGCACATCGCCTGGTACTTCAAGGGCTTCCCCGTCGGCTCGCAGCTTCGCCACCAGTTGGCGCTCGTCGATTCGCTCGCCTCGCTCGACGACCTCATCGCGAGCCTCGACCTCGACCAGCCGTGGCCCGGAGCCCCCGCAGAGGGGCCGCGCGGTCGCGCCGGAAGCGAGCGACGCGTCGTCCTGCCCGAGGGGTGGCTGGACACGCAGGACCTCACCGCGCAGCAGGCGGCGTGGGTCGCCGAGGCCGAGGCGGAGAACTCCGGCGGCTGAGCAACGCGTCACAGCGTGCACACCGAGTGGCCGCGGGTCGTGACCGCCGAGTATCGTCGTCGGGAGAGCCTGAATACGCGATGTGAAGGGGTATGTGGGTGAACAACGAGGGCGCGAAGAGCGCATCCGAGTCCGTGGACGTCGTTCTCGTCGGAGGCGGCATCGTCAGCGCGACGCTGGCGGCCATGATCCAGCGAGTCCACCCCGAGTGGAAACTGAGCGTCTACGAGCGTCTGGACGCCGTGGCGAAGGAGTCGTCGAACGGCTGGAACAACGCGGGCACCGGCCACGCGGCGCTGTGCGAGCTCAACTACACGCCTGAGATGCCCGACGGCAGCGTCGACATCACGAAGGCCATCGGCATCCACTCGCAGTTCATGACGACGAAGACCTTCTGGGGTTCGCTCGTGCGCGAGGGCGCTCTGCGTGAGCCGTCGACGTTCATCAACAACACGCCGCACATGTCGTTCGTCAAGGGCGACGCGAACCAGAAGTTCCTGCGTGAGCGTCACCGTCTTCTCTCGGCGCACCCGTTCTTCCACGACATGGAGCACTCGGAGGACTACGGCCAGATCGAGCAGTGGTCGCCGATGCTCATCGAGGGCCGCCCTGCTGGTGAGAAGATCGCCGCCACCTATGCCCCGAGCGGTACCGACGTCGACTTCGGTGCCGTGACGCGACAGCTCTTCACCGACTTCACGGCCCGCGGTGGTTCGCTGGAGCTCGAGCACGACGTCACCGACATCTCGCGCAACTCCGACGGCATGTGGAACGTCGCGGTCAAGAACCTGCGTGACGGTGCCGCCAAGACGGTGCGCACGAAGCTCGTGCTCGTCGGCGCCGGCGGCTACACGCTGAAGCTGCTGCGCAAGGCGGGCGTTCCCGAGGTCAAGGGTTACGGCTTGTTCCCGGTCTCCGGCACGTTCCTGTCAACGGAGAACACGGCGCTCACCTCGAAGCACAACACGAAGGTGTACGGCAAGGCCGCCGAGGGTGCTCCGCCCATGTCGATGCCGCACCTCGACGCCCGCATCATCGACGGCCAGCGCACCGCGCTGTTCGGCCCGTTCGCGGGCCTCGTGCCGAAGTTCCTCAAGGAGGGCTCGGTTCTCGACCTCTTCGCGTCGCTGCGCGGTGACAACCTCCTGCCGATCGCGACGGCCGGTCTCGACAACCTCGGCCTGACGAAGGTGCTGGCGCAGGACCTCATCGCCAACCAGGCCAAGCGCATCGAGGCGCTGCGTGACTTCGCCCCGACGGCCAAGAGCGAGGACTGGAAGCTCTTCGTCGCCGGTCAGCGCGCGCAGATCATCAAGCCCGCTTCGGGCACGAAGGGCACGCTCCAGTTCGGTACCGAGGTCATCAGCTCGGCGAACGGCTCGATCGCCGGCGTGCTCGGCGCCTCGCCGGGTGCGTCCACCGCAGTGCCGATCGCGCTCGACATCCTGCGCACGTCGTTCAAGGACGAGTGGAGCACGTGGGAGAACGAGCTGCGCTCGGTCATGCCGACGCTCGGCACCGACATGAAGGCCGAGCCGGAGAAGGCGCTCGAGCTCGAGGCCGAGGCCGACGTCACCCTGGGCCTGCCCAAGCGCGTCTGAGCCACACCGCACGCCGAACGGCCGTGGCCGCTCCCGATCAGTCGGGGAGCGGCCACGGCCGTTTCGTCGGTGGAACGGGGGCTCAGGTCCAGGCGTCGCTCTCGACCGGACGATCGGGATCGGTGATCCAGTCCGACCACGATCCGACGTAGACGGCCGGGTCCGGGAAGACGCCGCTCACCTCGAGGGCGAGAGCCAGGTGCATGGCCTGCACACCGGAGCCGCAGTACACGCCGACGCGCTGGTGCGTGGGCAGGCCCTTGGCGGTGAACCGCATGGCGAGGTCGTCGGTCGACAGGAAGCGCCCGTCTGGGCCGACGTTCGACAGGGCGGGGATGTTGACGGCGCCGGGGATGCGTCCGGCGACGGCGTCGACCGGTTCGTTCTGGCCGGCAAAACGTTCGGGGGATCGGGCGTCGATGAGCAGGTGGCGGTCTGCGAGGTCGGCTGCGCCTTCGGCGTCGACGGCGGTGAGATGGCGCGGTGTGGCGACGAAGTCGCCTTCCTCGGCGGCGGAGTCCTCGCCGGGCACGACGTCGCCACCCGCGGCGACCCAGGCGTCGAACCCTCCGTCGAGGACCTGGACGTCGAGCTTGCCGAAGTAGCGCAGAAGCCACCACGCACGGGCGGCCGCCAGGGAGTTGGAGGCGTCGTAGACGACGACCGGAACGTCGTTCATCACGCCGGCGGCGCGCATGGCCGACTGAAAGCTCTTCCGGTTCGGCA
Organism: Dermacoccus sp. PAMC28757; assembly: GCF_014302635.1. Taxonomy (NCBI): domain Bacteria; kingdom Bacillati; phylum Actinomycetota; class Actinomycetes; order Micrococcales; family Dermacoccaceae; genus Dermacoccus; species Dermacoccus sp. PAMC28757. The sequence continues at coordinate 1,924,721 of NZ_CP060292.1, forward strand.
TGGGGTGACGGCCACCTTCTCCGCCGTCGCCCGGCGTTCCGGTGAGGGCGTCCTCGAACTCCACCCAGCGTGCGCCGGGAAGGTGAGCTTCTGCGTAGGCAGGACGCTGCGATTCGCCACCGAGCACCCACCGCGCGTCGAGCAGCGTGATGGGTTCACCGGCGTCGAGGCGCTGCTTCAGGCGCGTGGCCGAGACCAGGGGGTGCGGGAGGCGAGTCATGCTCTCAGCGTAGTGGGCGGGGCCGCTCGACTGCCGTCGTAGTGGGCGGAATGTGCAACGCTATGCGCATGTGCCGCAACATCCGTCCGTTGAACAACTTCGAGCCTCCGGCCACCGACGACGAGGTGCGCGCCGCAGCGTTGCAGTACGTGCGCAAGATCGGTGGATCCACCAAGCCCTCCGCCGCCAACGAGGCCGCGTACGAGGCGGCCGTCGAGGCGATCACCGCCGCGTCGCGCGAACTCATCGACTCCCTGGTCACCTACGCGCCGCCGAAGGACCGAGAGGTCGAAGCGATCAAGGCACGCGAGCGCGCTCGCGTGCGTTACGGGAGGGCCAGCTGATGAGCGAGATCACCATCGAACCCGTGGGGCCGGCCGAGCAGGAGGTGCTCGACAAGTGGCTCGACGATGCTGCGCGCTGGAACATCGACGTCACGGATGTCCGCTCCATCGATCGCGCGTACGAGAGCTACGTCGACGACGTCCTTGACCAGGACGAGGACGAGCGTGAGGATCCGACGCCGTTCGTCGCCATGCTCGGCTTCGCGCTCGGCCAGTGGCTGACGCTGGAGTCCGTCCTCGAGTGGCGCGTCATCACCGATGCGGACGGCCGCGACCTGGGTCTTTCCCTGCCGGACGAGTCGAGCATCATGTTCCCCAGCGACTTCATCGCAGACGCCTGGAACGAGATGCGCCGCGACTGGCTCAACGGCTGGGCCACCGACCTTCGCAACCAGCTCGAGGCCCTTCGCTGAACGCCTACACCGCCGCCGACCGCGAGCGTTACGTCGTCGAGGATCTGACACGTAAGCGCTCCGATCGTGATGACTTCGCGCGCGACAGGGCGCGCATCGTCCACTCGGCGGCCTTGCGCCGGTTGTCGACGAAAACGCAGGTGTGGCAGGCAGGTACGGACGATTTCGTTCGCAACCGGTTGACACATTCACTCGAGGTGGCGCAGATCGGGCGCGAACTGGCAGACGCTCTCGGGTGCAACAGCGACGTCGTCGACGCCGCATGTTTGGCCCACGATCTGGGGCACCCACCGTTCGGGCACTTCGGTGAGCAGGTCCTTGACGCTCTGTGCGACGACATCGGTGGTTTCGAGGGCAACGCCCAGACGTTCCGACTCCTCACACGCCTCGAGGCGAAGCGTCAGACCCCGAAGGGGCGCCCTGCCGGGCTCAACCTCACGCGGGCGACGCTCGACGCGTCGACGAAGTACCCCTGGCGGCGCGGCCATGGCCCCGAGGGCTCCCGCAAGTTCGGGGTGTACGAGGACGATCGCGACGTCTTCGACTTCGTGCGTGACGGTGTGGAAGGCGGCACGTGTCTCGAGGCGCAGATCATGGACTGGGCCGACGACGTGGCCTACAGCGTGCACGACGTCGAGGACGCCATCGCGGCCGAGGCCCTGGACCTGAAGGCGCTCGGCGGCACGGCGGAGCGGACGGCTGTCGTCGAGGTGGCCGCACGGATGTATGCGCCCGACCTGCCGGCGGCAGTCCTCGACGAAGCGCTGGAACGGGTTCTGCGTGACGACCTTCCAGCGACGTACGACGGCACCCGCCGCGATCTCGCGGCTCTCAAGGACATGACGAGCACCCTCGTCGGACGCTTCGCGGCAGCGCCCGAGGACGCCACGCGGGAGCGCTACGGCAGTGCCCCGCTCGTGCGCTACGAGGCACGCCTCGTCATCCCGGACGACGTGCGCGCTCAGGTGGCCGTGCTCAAGGGAATCTCGGCGCACTTCGTCATGTTCACTCCGATGCGCGACGAACAGCACACACGGCAGCGTGAGGTCGTGGAGGCGCTCGTGGCGCACTTCGCCGAGCATCCGGACGACATGGACCCCATGTTCCTCGACGACATCGAACACGCCACGTCGGACGCGGAGGCGCTGCGCGTCGTCGTGGACCAAGTGGCGAGCCTGACGGACGCCCGGGCCGTGCGCCTCGGCGTCCACAGTCACTGAGCCAGGCGAACACCCCTCGCGCCTAAACTGAGGGGACGCGTGAAGATCCCGGAAGGAGCGACGTGGCCGGTCTCATCAAGGCGGAGGACATCGCTGCTGTCAAGGACCGCGTGGACATCGAGGACGTCGTCTCCGAGCACGTCACGCTGCGTCGGGCCGGTGCCGGTTCGCTCAAGGGTCTGTGCCCGTTCCACGACGAGAAGACGCCGAGTTTCACCGTGCGCCCCGCTGTCGGCGTTTACCACTGCTTCGGGTGTGGCCAGTCGGGCGACGTCATCTCCTTCGTCATGGAGCTCGAGCACCTCACGTTCACGGACGCCGTCGAGCGTCTGGCCGCGAAGGTCGGCTTGGAGCTGCGCTACGAGGAGGGCGAGCGGCCCGACCGCGAGCCGGCCGGGCGCCGCATGCGTCTCGTCGAGGCCCACCGGGTGGCCGAGGAGTTCTACCTCGAGCGGCTCATCGGCGACAAGGGCGAGCATGCCCGCGCCGGGCGTGACTTCCTGCGGGCCAAGGGCTTCAACGGCACCCACGCCAAGCACTTCGGCGTCGGCTTTGCGCCGCGTTCCGGTGACGCTCTTGTCGCGCACCTCCAGGCCAAGGGCTTCAACCCCGACGAGATGACGGCCTCTGGTCTGGCGGGGCAGTCCTCGCGCGGGCTCTACGACCGCTTCCGCGGGCGAGTGGTGTGGCCGATCCGTGACATCACGGGCGACACCGTCGGCTTCGGCGCGCGCCGGATCTTCGACGACGACCGCATCGAGGCGAAGTACCTCAACACGAGCGAGACGCCGATCTACAAGAAGACCCACATGCTTTACGGCCTCGACCTCGCGAAGAAGACGATCTCGCGTGAGCGCCGCGCTGTCGTCGTCGAGGGGTACACCGATGTCATGGCCGCGCACCTGGCCGGCGTCGACAACGCCGTCGCGACCTGTGGCACGGCCTTCGGCGTCGACCACATCAAGTCGTTGCGCCGCATCATGCGGGACGAGGCCGGTGGTACGCCGGCCCGTGTCATCTTCACCTTCGACGGCGACGCAGCCGGCCAGAAGGCAGCGATGAAGGCGTTCGAGGAGGATCAGCGCTGGGCGTCCCAGTCGTTCGTGGCCGTCGCGAAGGACGGTATGGACCCGTGCGACCTGCGGCTGCGCCACGGCGACGAGGCGGTCAAGGCCCTCATCGACGACGCGGTGCCCATGTTCGAGTTCGCGGTGCGTACGACGATCTCCGGGTTCGATCTCGACCACGCCGAGGGCCGCGTATCGGCGATGAAGGCTGTTGCGCCGATCATCGCGGGTATCCGCGACACGACGTTGCGTCCGGAGTACGTGCGCACGGTGGCGGGCTGGATCGGTGTCGAGATCGAACAGCTCAACGCCGCCGTTCGCACCGCGCCCAAGGGCGGTACGGCTCGACGCTACGAGAACCGGCGTGCCACGGCCCAGCGTCCACCTGAGGGGCAGCAGCAGAACGAGACAGCCAGTCGCCCCGACGCGGGCATCCCGGTCGCGCCGGAGCGTCCGCGTATCCCCAAGCCGGATCCTCGTGATCCGACGATCGCGGGGGAGCGGCAGTTGCTCCAGGTGATGCTTCAGTACCCCGAGTCGTTGAAGGGCACCGTCTTCGAGCAACTGCGCCCCGGCGACCTTCGCGCACCGGCGCACCGGTTCATCCTGGATGCTGCGATCAAGGCGGGCGGGCCGTCACGTGTGACGTCCATCGGGGCGTGGAACGAGGCCATCCGCTCGAGCACCGACCCGCAGTTGCACGACGTGCTCACCGAACTTGTGGTGCGCGACCTGCCGACGAAGCTCGACCCGACGACGGGGCGCCCCGACGAGCGCTACGTCGGGGCGCTCATCCAGAACGTGCAGGAGGGCGCGCTCAACGCGGCGATCGCCGACGCTCTGGGCCGCCTGCGCCGTCTGGACCCGGGCGCGAGCGGTTACGCCGACGACTCCCGCGCGGCCAGCGCGAGGCTGTTCGAACTGCAGACTCAGCTCAACCGACTGCGTGAGGCCGGCATGCGCTGAACCGGTGGCAAGGCGATTATGAACGGCTGAGAAACCTTTGCTACAGTTACGGCGCGCCAAACGTTCGGGTGAGAGCCCGGGCCGCTGGGTCAAGCATTCCCCTATAGCTCAATTGGCAGAGCATTCGACTGTTAATCGGAGGGTTCTTGGTTCGAGTCCAAGTGGGGGAGCACAACGAGAAGGGCCGCGAAAGCGGCCCTTTTTCGTTGCCCTTCTCCGGGCAGGTGAACAGGTACGAAACGAGGCCCCCGCGATCAGATCGTGGGGGCCTCGTCGAGGGATCGACCTACACCTGTTTGTTGTGTACGGCGAGGTCGACGCCGGGGGCCCCGACCGTTGCGACACCGGCTGTGACGCCGCCCGCCGGGCCGCCGCCCTGAGCGCCGTCCTCGGCTGCGCGGCCGCGGTTCTGCAGCCACTTCTCAGCGAGCACGGCGACCTTGGAGATCGCGTAGTTGAGCAGGATGTAGATCGTGCCGATGACGATGAGCGTCGGCACGATGTTGGCGAAGATCGTCGAGGCGTTCTTGCCCTTGTAGAGCATCTCGCCGTACTGAACCTGGTAACCCAGCGCCGTGTCCTTGAGGATGACGACGAGCTGGCTGATCAGGGTCGGCAGCATCGCGGTGACAGCCTGGGGGAGCAGGATCGAACGCAGCGTCTGCGAGTCGGTCAGACCGATCGCGACACCCGCCTCGCGCTGGCCCTTGGGCAGCTGGTCGACGCCGGAGCGGATGACCTCGGCGACCACGGAACCGTTGTAGATGACGAGGGCCGTGACGGTCGCGATGAAGGCGTGGATGTCCTCGGCGCCGCCGCGGGTGAGTGCGCCGTAGAGAAACAGCATCATGAGCAGGACGGGGACGGCGCGCCCGAACTCGACGATGACACCCGCGGCCCAGCTCAGGGGCTTGATCTGCGACATGCGAGCCATCGCGAAGATGACACCGAAGATCGTCGCGCCGATCATGCCGGCGAAGGCCGCCTTCAGCGTGCCCACGAGGCCGGGGAGGATGTACTCCTTCCACAGCTCAGGGTCCGTGAACGGCTTCCACATGGCGGCCGTGAACTGTCCCTTGTCGTCAAGTCGCTTGTAGACGACCCAGAGGACGGCTGCCAACAGCAGGACACCGAACCCGGTCAGGATCATGTGACGACGGCGGGCCTTGGGGCCCGGCGCGTCGAAGAGAACTCCGGCGCTCATCGCTTCACCGCCAACTTCTTGCCGAGGTGGCCGACGAGAAGTCCGGTCGGCAGGGTCAGGAGGACGAAGGCGATCGCCGAGGCCACGAAGGCCTGGTTGAGCAGACCCGGGTCGTCCTCGGTGACCTTCGCGAGCATCGCCGCCATTTCAGCCACGCCGATGACGACGGCGACCGTCGTGTTCTTCGTGAGGGCGATGAGGGCGTTGCCCAACGGAACAATCGAGCCGCGGAAGGCCTGGGGGAGGATGACCTCGCGCAGCGACTGCCCGAACGTCAGACCGATCGAGCGAGCGGCCTCGGCCTGCCCGAGCGGAATGGTGTTCACACCGGAACGCAGCGACTCGCAGACGTACGACGCGTGATAGAGCACGAGACCGACGACCGCGAGGCGGAAGTTGTTCGTGTCGAAGAAGTCGGGGCTCTTGCTGTCCGCAAGGTTTATACCCAGCTTTGCCCACAGCACGAGGTTGCACGACAGGATGATGAGCGTCAGCGGCGTGTTGCGGAAGATGTTGACGTACGAGGTGCCCAGGAAACGCAGCATCGGCACCGGCGACATGCGCAGAACGGCGACCAGGGTGCCCACGACGAGGGAACCGATAGCCGCAGCAATCGTCAGCTTGATCGTCATCCACAGCGCGGACAGCAGATCATAATCGCTGAAAAGCGTTGACATGCAATGCCTTTCGGAACGTGCGAGGCGGGTGGGGCTGGTGAAAGTTCACCGGCCCCACCCGCCGCGTCAGATAGATCAGGAGCAGGCTTCGAACGACTTCGGCGGGTTCACCTTGGTGTCGTACTTGAAGTCGGCGCCGAGGTTGGCCTCGACGGCCTTCTTCCACTCGCCGGAGTCGACCATCTTCTTGATCGCGGCGTTGACCTTCTCGCAGGTGGCCTTGTCGCCCTTCTTCAAGCCGACGCCGTACTTCTCCTCGGTGAACGGGTCACCGACGAGCTTGAACTTGCCCTTGTAGGCATCCTGGTTGGCGTAGCCGGCGAGGATCGTGTTGTCCGTCGTCATGGCCTCGATGGCGCCCGAGGCGAGAGCGTCAGCACACTCGGAGTACTTGTCGTACTTCTGGGGCACGAGGTTCGGCTGCTTCTCCTTGAGGTTGTCGACCGACGTCGAACCGGTGACGGAGCAGACCTTCTTGCCCGACAGGTCGGAGACGCTCTTGATCGAGCTGTCCGACTTCACGAGGACCGACTGGCCGGCGATGAAGTAGGGGCCGCCGAAGGAGACGACCTTCTTGCGCTTGTCGGTGATCGAGTAGGTCGCGAAGATCATCTTCACGGAGCCGTTCTCGAGCATCTTCTCGCGCTGCTTGGACGGCGTTTCGACGAACTCGATCTTGTCCGCCTCGTAGCCCATTTCCTTGGCGACGTACTTGGCGACGTCGACGTCGAGACCCTTGTAGTCGGAACCGGCCTTGAGGCCGAGACCCGGCTGGTCGAACTTGATGCCGATCTTGACCTTGTCGCCCGAGCCGGAGCTCGACTCGTCGTCACTGCCGCCACAGGCGCTGAGGCCGAGGGCGAGGGACGCGACGCCGACCGTGGCGATTGCGCGCTTCATCATGGATTTCCTCCTGGTAAAAGACCTGACCCGAGGGTCAGTGGGTGAGGATCTTGCCGAGGAAATCCTTGGCGCGATCGGACTTGGGGTTGGTGAAGAACTCTTCGGGCTCAGCCTGCTCGAGGATCTCGCCGTCGGCCATGAAGATGACGCGGTCGGCAGCGCGACGGGCGAAGCCCATCTCGTGCGTGACGACGATCATCGTCATGCCCTCCTTGGCCAGCTGCGCCATGACGTCGAGGACCTCGTTGATCATCTCGGGGTCGAGGGCGGAGGTGGGCTCGTCGAAGAGCATGACCTTCGGCTCCATGGCGAGAGAGCGCGCGATGGCCACACGCTGCTGCTGACCGCCGGAGAGCTGGGCCGGGAACTTCTTGGCCTGGTGGTCGACGCCCACGCGCTTGAGCAGTTCCATGGCGCGCGACTCGGCGTCGCCCTTGGACTTCTTGCGCACCTTGATCGGGCCGAGGGTCACGTTGTCGAGAATCGTCTTGTGGGCGAAGAGGTTGAACGACTGGAAGACCATCCCGACGTCGGCGCGCAGCTTCGCGAGGCCCGCTCCCTCGGCGGGAAGCTCCTTGCCGTCGATCTGGATCGTGCCGTTCTCGATCGTCTCGAGGCGGTTGATCGTGCGGCACAGCGTCGACTTACCCGAACCCGACGGGCCGAGGATGACGACGACCTCGCCGCGGTTGATCGTGAGGTTGATGTCCTTCAGGACATGCAGGTCACCGTAGTGCTTGTTGACACCCTCGAGAACGACGAGCGGCTCGCCGCGCTTCGCCCGGATGTCGGACTGCTCGGTGGCAGTGGTGGCTCCAGTCATGGATGTGAGCGTAGTAACGCCTGCACGGATGAGCGCTACCGGATGCTCACCTGTGACCTAATCGGTACAAACACACAAGCATAGGTATGACGGGGTTTTGGAGGTTCGCGGCCACGTGGGCGCTGCACCCGGTGTTGGCTGCGGACTCGTCCTTGGGGGCGAGCGGCTACACTTCCGCGAGTGCCGGGCGCCTGAGCGCCGGGCTCGGGGCGGTAGCTCAGCCGGTCAGAGCAGAGGACTCATAATCCTTGGGTCGTGGGTTCAAGCCCCACCCGCCCTACTCCGAAGTCCAGTTTTCGACCGCGCCCGCCCGCGTGGCGTTCTCGCCTTCGCCGTGCCCGTGAGGCATGATGGGGCCACAACCGCACAGTTCGAACACCTGAAATCGCATGAGGTCGTTGGGGAAGACGTCCCTCGCGCACACAGGAGGTTCGGATGTCGATGACGTCGACACGCGTCATGACCCGCGGGGTGGTGTTCGTTCACTCCACCCCAGCGGCGCTGTGCCCGCACATCGAATGGGCCCTGGAGAGCATCCTGGGCCTCGACGTGTCCCTCGAGTGGACCGATCAGCCCGTCGCGCCCGGCCTCGTGCGCACCGAGTTCAGCTGGGCCGGTGACGCCGGTACCGGCGCGCGGCTCGCCAGCGCCCTGCGCGGCTGGGATCACGTGCGCTACGAGGTCACCGAAGAGCCCTCGGCCGGCACGGACGGCTCGCGTTGGTCGCACACGCCCAGCCTGGGCATCCATCACACCTGGACCTCCGCCAGCGGCGACGCCGTCGTCAGCGAGGACCGACTGCGCAGCGCACTCATGGCGAGCGGCGGCGACCCGCAGGAGTTCCGCGCCGAGATGGCCGAACTGCTCGGCACGGCCTGGGACCAGGAACTGGAGCCCTTCCGGTACGCCGGTGACGGTGCGCCCGTGCGCTGGCTCCACCGCGTCGGCTGACCTGACGCCCACACACCAAAGGGCGGTGCCTTCCTCTGGGGGAGGCACCGCCCTTTCGCGTGCAGTCAGTGAGCGAACGTCACAGCGGAATGTTGCCGTGCTCGCCTCGGCGAGCCGGAGCCTCGGCGAGCGCAGCCACGAGTGCTCCGCGCGTCTTCGTCGGCTCGACGACCTCGTCGACGACACCGATCTCCTGCGCACGCTCCAAGCCACCGGCGAGCACTGCGTGCTCCGCTGCCAGTTCCTCCTCGACGCGCGCACGGTCGTCGATCTCGACCTCGGCCAGACGACGGCGGTGCAGGATGCGCACGGCCGCGACGTGACCCATGACGGCCACCTCCGCGCTCGGCCACGCGAACACCTTCGTCGCGCCGAGCGAACGGCTGTTCATCGCGATGTACGCGCCGCCGTACGTCTTGCGCGTCACGAGCGTCACGCGCGGGACCACCGACTCGCCGAACGCGTGCAGCAGCTTCGCGCCGCGGCGCACGACACCGTCCCACTCCTGCCCGACGCCCGGCAGGTAACCCGGAACGTCGACGAGGACGACGAGCGGGATGCCGAACGCGTCGCACATACGCACGAAGCGGGCCGTCTTCTCGGCGGCGGGGGAGTCGAGGCAGCCACCGAGGCGCATCGGGTTGTTCGCGATGACGCCGACCGTGCGTCCGCCGAAACGCCCCAGAGCCGTGACGATGTTCGGCGCCCACTTCGCGTGGAGCTCGATGATCTCGGCCGCGTCGTCGAAGAGGTTGTCGACGAGCGGGTGCACGTCGTAGGCACGCTTCGCGTTCTCCGGGAACGTCTCGCCCAGGTCGCGCTCCTCGGTGCCCGCGACATCGAACTCACGCTGATCGGCCATGAGGGAGGCGAGCAGGCGTCCGCGCTCGAACGCCTCGTCCTCGGTCTCCGTCACGACGTGGACCACACCCGAACGACGCCCGTGTGGCTCCGGGCCACCCAGACGCGCGGCGTCGACGTTCTCGCCGGTGACGCTGCGCACGACGTCAGGACCGGTGACGAAGATGCGGCCCTTCTCGGCCATGATGACGACGTCCGTGAGGGCCGGGCCGTACGCCGCGCCGCCCGCGGCCGCGCCGATGACGACGGAGATCTGCGGGATCTTGCCCGAGGCGCGCGTCATGATGGCGAACACCTCACCCACGGCGTGGAGGCTGACCACGCCCTCCGCGAGGCGGGCACCACCCGAGTGCCACAGGCCGATGATCGGCGTGCCTTCGGCGAGAGCGATGTCGTACGCCTCGACGATGGCCTTGCAGCCCTCGACGCCCATGGCACCGCCCTGGACGCGAGCGTCGGAGCAGAACACGACGACGGGTGCGCCGTTCGCGCGGCCACGCGCCGAGACGAAGCCCGACTTCTCGACCTCGTTGATGATCTCCACCGTGCCGTCGTCGAGGAAGTTCTCCAGACGCAGGTTCGGGTCGCGCGGGTCGGCGGCAGGCGCCTCCGGCGCAGCGGTGAGGGCGTTCATGAAGCACTCCTGAGGGTTACGGCGACGTTGTGGCCGCCGAAGCCGAACGAGTTGTTGAGAACGGCGACGTCGCCGTCGGGCAGCTTGCGCGCCTCGCCGCGCACGAGGTCGAGGTCGGCGAACGGCTCGTCCACCTCGTCGACGTTGATCGTGGCCGGCACGAGGCGGTGATGGACGGTGAGCGCCGCGATGAGCGTCTCGAGTGCACCTGCGGCACCGAGGAGGTGGCCCGTCATCGACTTCGTGCCGGTGACCGCGATGCCACCGGCAGCGTCACCGAACGCACGGCGGATCGCGGTGGCTTCCGCGACGTCACCGACCGGCGTCGAGGTGGCGTGGGCGTTGATGTGCACGATGTCGGCGGGCGTCAGCCCGGCGCTCGTGATGGCCTCGGTCATGGCGCGAGCGGCACCTGCACCCTCCGGGTCGCCGGCGGTGATGTGGTAGGAGTCAGCGGACATTCCCAGCCCCGCGAACTCGGCGTAGATCGTGGCGCCACGGGCCTTGGCGTGCTCGTACTCCTCGAGCACGACGACAGCCGCGCCCTCGCCGAGCACGAAGCCGTCACGGTCGGGAGCCCACGGACGCGAAGCAGTCTCGGGGGAGTCGTTGCGCGTCGACATGGCGCGCGCAGCAGCGAAACCGGCGATCGGCAGCGGGTGCATCGGTGCTTCGCTACCGCCGGCGATGGCCATGTCGGCTCGACCGGAGGCGATCATCTGGGCCGCGAAGCCCATCGACTCCGCACCCGAGGAACACGCGGAAACCGACGTGTGAGCGCCCGCCTTGGCGCCGAACTCCATCGACACGTTGCCGGAGGCAGCGTTCGGCATGAGCATCGGCACAGTGAGGGGGTAGATGCGACGCGCACCCTTCTCCTTGAGCACGTCGTACTGGTCGAGCAGCGACTGCACGCCGCCGATACCCGTACCGATGGCGGAGGCGAGACGCTCCGGCTCGACCTCGGGGGAGCCGGCGTCGGCCCACGCCTCACGGGCCGCCACCATGGCGTACTGCGTGAACGGGTCCATGCGCTTGAGCTCGACCTTCGCCAGCGTCGAGGCAGGGCTCTCGGCGAGCGTGGCGGCGAAGGTGACGGGCAGCTCGTACTCGCTCACCCAGCTCTCCTCAAGGGTGCGGGCGCCGCTCTTGCCGGCCAGCAGAGCTTCCCAGGTGGCGGGCGCGGTGGCGCCCAGCGGAGTGGTGGCTCCAAGGCCGGTGATGACGACTCGGCGGTTCTCGCTCATGAGGCGAACTCCTCGGTGCGGGGTGTGACGGAAGCGGGTGGGACGCGGTGGCTCACCGAGCGGGTGAGCCACCGTCGTCCGGCCTGGTGAAGGTTCAGGCCTGGGCGTTCTTGATGTAGTTGACGGCGTCGCCGACGGTGACGAGGTTCTTGACCTCTTCGTCCGGGATGCGCACGCCGAACTTCTCCTCGGCGTTGACGACGATCGTCATCATCGACAGCGAGTCGATGTCGAGGTCGTCGGTGAAGGACTTGTCCGACTGGACCGACGAGGCGTCGATGCCCGTCTCCTCGTTGACGATCTCGGCGAGGCCGGCGAGGATCTCCTGCTCGGAAGCAGCCATGGTGTCTCTCCTTGTGGTTGCTCGATCGGCATTCGATCGAGGTCGGTATCTGACTCACCTCGGGTTACCCGCCGAGGCGCGGGAACTGGTGGGTTACGGAATCTCGATGACCTGCGCGGCGTACGCGAGGCCGGCACCGAAGCCGATCTGCAGCGCGATGTCGCCGCTCTTGGCCTGGCCCTCACGGATCATCCGCTCGGCGGCCAGCGGCACCGACGCCGCGGAGGTGTTGGCCATGTCGACGATGTCGCGGGCGACCTTGACGTGCTCGGGCAGCTTCATCTGCTTGACCATCGCGTCGATGATGCGCGTGTTGGCCTGGTGGGGGATGAACACGTCGATGTCGTCCGGTGTCAGCCCTGCGGCCTCCACGGCCTGCAGTGCAACCGGAGCCATGCTCCACACGGCCCAGCGGAAGACGGACTGGCCGGCCATCGTGATCCTGGGGTCGGCCTGGTGGCCTTCGCCTACCTGACGAATCGACTCCCAGCCGGAGCCGTCGCTGCCCCAGATCGTCGGGCCGATGCCGACGTGGTCGCTCGGGCCGACGACGGCCGCTCCGGCGCCGTCACCGAAGATGAAAGCCGAACCGCGATCGGTGAGGTCGAGAACGTCCGTCAGTTTCTCCGCGCCGATGACGAGCACGTGGCTCGCATCGCCGGAGCGGATCATGTCCGAGGCCAGGCCGATGCCGAAGCAGTAGCCGGCGCACGCCGCGGCGATGTCGATGGCTGCCGGCTTGTCGAGCCCGAGGCGGTCGGCGAGCATCGGTGCAGCTGCGGGGGTGAACAGGTGGTGGGTGACCGAACCGACGAGGACACCGTCGATGAGTGACGGGTCGATGCCGGAGTTCGCGATCGCCTCACGGGCGGCGGCCTCGGCCATGTCGAGCATCGTCTCTTCGGGACGCGCAAAACGGCGGGTCTTGATGCCCGATCGCTCCTGGATCCACTCGTCGGAGGAATCGATCGGACCGACGATCTCGTCGTTCGTCACGAGGCGTTCCGGGCGGTAGGCACCCACGCCGAGCACGCGGGTGAACTCGGCTCCGGTGCGCTGGGTGATCGTCGCCATCACGCACCTGCCGGGTGCAGGCGGACGAGCGGCTGGCCGGGCGACACCGGGTCCTCGTCCTCGACGAGCCACTCGATGATGCGTCCGCCGTGCGGCGCCACGGCGTTATAGGCGTCACGTGCGGTGACGACCTGGCCGATCGTCTCGCCGGGGCGGATCGTGTCGCCCTCGGCCAGCGGCGCGCGGGTGATCGTGCCCTTGGCCGGCGCGATGACGAGACGCCAAGCCGGTTCGATGTCGTCCTCGAGCACGCCGTGCTCCCGCACCATGCGGTGCGCATCGTCGAGGTCGTCCGGGGTCTTGACGGCGAGCGTCTCGACGCCGGGCATCGCCCGCTTGGCCAGGCCGACGAGCGTGCCCGCCGGGGGAATCTCGATGAGACCCGTGACGCCCATGGCCTTGAACGTCTCCATCGTGAGATCCCAGCGAACCGGGTTGCGCACCTGGGTGACGAGACGCTTGAGCACCTTCGTGCCGTCGTGGACGACGAGACCGTCCTTGTTCGACACGAGCGGGATGCGCGGGTCGTGCGTCGAGATGGCGCCGGCAAAGGCAGAGAGGCGGTCCAGCGCGGGCGCCATGTGCTCGGTGTGGAACGCTCCGGCGACCGGCAGCGGCACGACGCGGGCCTTGGCCGGCGGTTCGGCCTTGAGGTCCTCGAGCTGCTCGAGCGTGCCCGCGGCGACGATCTGGCCGGCGCCGTTCATGTTGGCGGGGGTGAGGCCCTTGGCCTCGAGGTGGGCGACGACCTCGCTCTGCTCGCCGCCCATGACGGCGCTCATGCCGGTGGGGGTGACGGCGGCTGAGTCGGCCATTCCGGCGCCGCGCTCACGCACAAACACCATGGCCTGCTCGGCCGTGAGGACGCCCGCGGCGGCAGCTGCGGTGATCTCACCGACGCTGTGGCCCGCACCGGCGCTGACCGAACGGAAGCCCTCGACGGGGTGCTCGAACAGCGCGAGAAGCGAGACGAGCCCGCTCGCGACGATGAGGGGCTGCGCGACGGCCGTGTCTTTGATGGTGGGCGCGTCGGCCTCGGTGCCGTAGTGCACGAGGTCCATACCCGCGCAGGCCGACAGCCAGGTCATGCGGGAGCGGAAATCCGGCAGCTCAAGCCACGGGCGAAGGAAACCGGGGGTCTGGGAGCCCTGTCCAGGGCACACGATCGCAAGCACGGTTCCACTCTGCCCGGCCTGGCACCTGCACTGCGACCGGGCGGGCGACGAACTTCGCGAGTGTGATTTGTAGGGTTCCTACAAGCCGACGTCCCCGCGGGGGCGTCGTGCGCGGCGCCCGGCCTCGAGGTCGGCGAACATGATCGCGAGCCGCAGAGCGAACGCGTCATGGGTGTCCGTGAGGTCGAGGTCGGTGGCGTCGAGGATGCGTCCGAGCCGGTATCGCACAGTGTTGGCGTGGACGAACAGCTCGCGCGCGGTGCCTTCGAGCGAACCCGTGCGCAGGTACGTGCGGGCCGTGTCGCCCAGTGGCGAACCCACGTCGAGCGTGCCGGTCGCGATGGAGGCCAACGCGCGGCGCGCCTTGTCGTCTCCCGCAACGGCCCTGGCCGCGAGCAGGTCGTCGCTTCGGGTCGGGCGAGGCAGCTGTGGTGCCGCCGGCGCCGCCTCGTAACCGCGGATGGCGTCGCGGGCGGAACGCCCGGCAGCGTAGAGGTGGGGCACCTTGGGGCCACAGACGACGGGGCCCGGTCCGAAATGATCTGCGAGGGTCGTCGCGGCTTCGATCGGATCCGTCACCGGCCCGATGATGGCGATCATGCGTCGCCCTTCGACCGAGACGAGCACCTCGAGGCCGGCATGACGAGCGGCGCGCCGCAGCGGGTCGACGACGCTCGACTCCCCGCCCGCGGGGCTGGAGCCGACGACCACCGTCACGCCGCGCACCTCGGCCCACCCGAGAGCGTTGACACGCGAGCCGAGGGATTCGTCCGGCTCACCGCGGACGACGGCGTCGACGACGAGGGATTCGAGTCGGGCGTCCCACGCGCCGCGTGACTCCGCGGCTCGGGCATAGACGTGCGCGGCCCCGAACGCCACTTCGCGCGCGTATCTCAGGACGGCCTCGCGCACCGTGGCGCGCTCCTCGGCCCGCGCATGCTGCGGCGCTTCCTCCTCGACCACCTCGATGACGGTGCGCAGCAGGTCGAGGGTCTGTTCCAGGGTGATGCGCCGCGCCAGCTCGCGCGGGGCGTTGGCGAAGATGTCGATGGCGTGCGAGTCGTCGACGGAGGGGTCTCGTAGCCAGCCGAGGAAGGAGCGGATGCCGTCCTGCGCGATGACGCCGATCCAGCTGCGATCGTCGGCCGCGAGGTCGGAGAACCACGCGTGACGGCTCTCGACGCGGGCGCTCGCGTGGGTGGCCATGGCTGAACTCGCCCGGTGGATCGCCGTCATCGATGCGTCGGAGACGGGGGAGTGCGCAACCATGCGCCACACCGTACCGTCACGGCCGCCGAGGCCGGGTTCCCCGGTTCGTTCCCTGTTCACTTCCCCGACGCGCCATGATCACACCGAGGCGGTCTCATGGCCTTCATGAAGCGACGATCACTCCTGTCACTCACCACCGCCTCGGCGGCGACGTTCGCTCTGGACGGTGCCGCACAGGCCTCCACGACCTCCGGTCATCGACGTCATGGACACGGTGCGCGTTACCGCAAGCCCTACGTCGTCGGACACCGCGGAGCGAGCGGCTACCGCCCCGAGCACACACTCGAGGCCTACCGTCTGGCGGCACGCATGGGTGCCGACATCATCGAACCGGACCTCGTCATCACGAAGGACGGCGTGCTCGTCGTACGCCACGAGCCGGAGATCTCGGGCACGACGGATGTCGCGAAGCGCCCCGAGTTCGCCTCGCGCAAGACGACGAAGTCGCTCGACGGCAAACCGGTCACCGGATGGTTCACGGAGGACTTCACGCTCGCCGAGCTCCGGACGCTGCGCGCTGTGGAGAGGTTGCCCGAGCTGCGTCAGCACAACACGATCTACGACGGGCTGTGGCAGGTGCCGACGTTCGAGGAGGTGCTCAAGCTGCGCCGCGAACTGGAGCGCGAGCTCGGGCGCACGATCGGCGTCTACCCCGAGACGAAGCACTCCACGTACTTTCGCGCGCAGGGCAAGCCACTCGAGGAGAAGCTCGTCCCGCTCATCCGCACCTACGGGCTCGACCGGCCCGGTGCCCCGATCTTCATCCAGTCGTTCGAACTGCAGAACCTGCTCGACCTGCGCACTCGCTTCAAGGTAAAGGCACCACTCGTCTTCCTCACTGACGCGAAGGGCGGCCCCTTCGCCGACCCGAAGAAGCGCTCCTACGCCCACCTGACGTCACCGGCCGGGCTGCGGGAGTGGGCACACCTGCTCGACGGTCTGGGGCCGTCGGTCAAGCAGGTCATCGCCTGGAACGCGGACAACACCC
The DNA here is from genome assembly GCF_014302635.1 of Dermacoccus sp. PAMC28757. NCBI lineage: Bacteria > Bacillati > Actinomycetota > Actinomycetes > Micrococcales > Dermacoccaceae > Dermacoccus > Dermacoccus sp. PAMC28757. The sequence goes on from NZ_CP060292.1 coordinate 1,941,100, forward strand.
TCGGTGCTCCGACGTCTCTCGTTCGCGATGCCCACGCGGTCGGCCTCCAGGTGTGCCCGTGGACGGTGCGGGCCGAGAACGACTTCCTGCCCGCGGACCTGCGCAACGGAAGCAACCCCGGCGATTTCGGTCGGGTCGTCGACTATCTCGAGAAGCTGTACGCCACCGGCATCGACGGGATCTTCTCGGACATGCCGGACTTCGCCGTTCTCGCACGCGAGAGGTACCTCAGCCGGCGTTGACGCGCGTCCGCCTCGGTGCACGAAGGGGCCGGTCACCGCAGTTCAGCGGTGACCGGCCCCTCGCTATTGCTCTGGCGGTGTCGGTCTACGACTCGCCGCCGGCGTTGCCGGAGGTTCCGGCACGCACGTCGAGCAGCTGGTACTTATCGGCGGCCTGCTTCGGCACGTCCTTGTCGACCTCACCGCGGTCGGCCAGCGACTGCAGTGCGCGCACGGCCATGGACGGACCGTCGATGTGGAAGAAGCGACGAGCCGCAGCGCGGGTGTCGGAGAAACCGAACCCGTCGGCGCCGAGGGAGTGGTACTCGCCCGGCACGTACTGACGGATCTGGTCGTGCACCTGACGCATCGAGTCGGACGTCGCGATGACCGGCCCGGGGGCGTCCTGCAGCTTCTGCGTGACGTACGGGACGCGACGCTCCTCGTCCGGGTGGAGGAAGTTGTGCTCGTCGGCCTCGAGACCGTCACGACGCAGCTCGTTCCACGACGTCACCGACCACACGTCGGCGACGACGCCCCAGTCGTCCTTGAGCAGCTCCTGCGCCTCGAGAGCCCACGGCACACCGACGCCCGAAGCGAGCAGCTGCGTGCGCGGAGCGTTCTCGCCGACACCGTCGAACGAGCCGTCCTTGAGCTTGTAGATGCCACGCAGGATGCCCTCGGCGTCCACGTTCTCCGGCTCGGCCCGCTGCACGAGCGGCTCGTTGTAGACCGTGAGGTAGTAGATGACGTTCTCGGCGTTCGGGCCGTACATCTTGTTCAGGCCGTCCTGGACGATGTGCGCGATCTCGTACCCGTAAGCCGGGTCGTAGGCGCGAATCGCCGGGTTGGACGCCGCGAGAAGCAGGCCGTGACCGTCCGCGTGCTGCAGACCCTCACCCGTCAGCGTCGTGCGACCGGCGGTGGCTCCGATGAGGAAGCCGCGAGCCATCTGGTCGGCAGCCGCCCAGATCGAGTCACCCGTGCGCTGGAAACCGAACATCGAGTAGAAGACGTAGACGGGCACCATCGGCACGTCGTTCGTCTCGTACGCCGAACCGACGGCGGTGAACGCCGCCACCGAACCGGCCTCGTTGATGCCCAGGTGAAGCAGCTGACCCTGCGGCGACTCCTTGTAGGCGAGCATGAGCTCGGCGTCGACGGAGCGGTAGTGCTGACCGTGCGGGTTGTAGATCTTCGCCGTCGGGAAGAACGCGTCCATGCCGAACGTGCGCGCCTCGTCGGGGATGATCGGCACGATGTGCTTGCCGAACTCCTTGTCGCGCATGAGTTCCTTGAGGATGCGCACGAAGGCCATCGTCGTGGCCACTTCCTGCTTGCCCGAGCCCTTCTTCGCGATCTTGTAGGCCTCGTCGCCCGGCAGCGTCAGCTCACCGGAGCGGCCCTTGCGCGACGGCAGTCCGCCACCGAGCTTGGCGCGGCGTTCCATGAGGTACTGGATCGCCGGGTCGTCCTCACCCGGGTGGTAGTACGGCGGACGGTACGGGTCCTTCTCGAGCTCCTCGTCGCTGATCGGGATCTGCAGCGAGTCGCGGAACATCTTGAGGTCCTCGAGCGTCATCTTCTTCATCTGGTGCGTCGCGTTACGTCCCGCGAAGTGCGTGCCGAGCGAGTAGCCCTTGATGGTGTGCGCGAGGATGACGGTGGGCTGGCCCGTGTGCTCCGTGGCGGCCTTGTAGGCGGCGTACACCTTGCGGTAGTCGTGGCCACCGCGCTTGAGCTTCCACCACAGGTCGTCGTCCGACCAGCTCTCGACCATCTTGCGCGTGCGCGGGTCCTGACCGAAGAAGTGCTCACGCACGAACGCGCCGTCGTTGGCGCGGATGGTCTGGTAGTCGCCGTCACGCGTCTTGTTCATGATGTTGACGAGCGCGCCATCGCGGTCCTGGGCCAGTAGCGGGTCCCACCCGCGGCCCCACAGCACCTTGATGACGTTCCAGCCCGCGCCGCGGAAGAACGCCTCGAGCTCCTGGACGATCTTGCCGTTACCGCGCACCGGACCGTCGAGGCGCTGCAGGTTGCAATTGACGACGAACGTGAGGTTGTCGAGCTCCTCGTTGGCTGCCCACTGCAGGGCGCCGCGGCTCTCGACCTCGTCCATCTCGCCGTCACCGAGGAAGGCCCACACGTGCTGCTCGGACGTGTCCTTGAGGCCACGGTTGTGCAGGTACTTGTTGACCATGGCCTGATAGATGGCATTCATCGGGCCGATGCCCATGGACACCGTCGGGAACTCCCAGAACTCCGGCATGTTGCGCGGGTGCGGGTAGCTCGGCAGACCGGCGGGCTCACCGTCGATGAAGTGGCTCTTCTCCTGACGGAAGCCGTCGAGCTGCTCCTCGCTCAGGCGACCCTCGAGGTAGGCGCGCGAGTAAATACCGGGGGAGGCGTGGCCCTGGATGAAGATCTGGTCACCGCCGCCCGGGTGGTCCTTGCCGCGGAAGAAGTGGTTGAAGCCGACTTCGTAGAGCGTCGCGGCCGAGGCGTACGTGGAGATGTGGCCGCCGACGCCGATGTCGGGGCGCTGCGCGCGGTGCACCATGACCGCAGCGTTCCAGCGGATCCAGGCGCGGTACTTGCGCTCCATGTCCTCGTCGCCCGGGAACCACGGCTCGGACTCGGGGCCGATCGTGTTGATGTAGTCCGTCGCGGTCAGCGACGGCACGCCGATCTGCTGGCCGCGGGCACGCTCGAGGAGCTTGAGCATGACGTAGCGGGCGCGGTTACGGCCCTGCTCGTCGATGACACCGTCGAGAGAGTCGAGCCATTCCTGGGTCTCCTCCGGATCGACGTCCGGCAACTGGCTCGGGATGCCATTGAGAATCGGGCCGGCTTCATCAAGGGACACGGTGCGTCCTTTCAGTTTCTTCGTCGGCGCTACCTGGCACGCGCCACTGCCCCCATCCTGCCCCCGAAAGGCGCGTCGTGGGAAACCGGGGAGGGCTACTGATCGGTACGAATTCCCTTGCGAGTTGGGCGTGCGACAACTCCGGAAACGGCACACCACCTTGCAATGTGCGTCGCGACCTTGTGGACTAACCTGAAAGCACCTTCGGGCGAACTGCCCGAGGGAACATCGTCGAGGGGTACGCGCGCACGCGCCCCCGGAGCAAGAAAGAGGACGCACCACGTGAACCAGACCGCAGGGGCACATCCGGCGGCCAAGATCGGTTTTTCCGCTGACGACGTCGTCATGGAGATCGGCTGGGACGACGACGTCGAGGAATCGTGGCGAGATGCGATTGCCGAGATCGTCGGTTCGGAGATCGAGGACGAGGACTACGACGGCAGCGTCGACTCCGTTCTGCTGTGGTTCCGCGACGGTGACGGCGACCTCACCGACGACATCGTCGACTCGCTCGCGACCCTCGAGGAGAAGGGCTTCGTCCTGCTCATCGTTCCCAAGGTCGGCAGCCCCGAGAACGTCGACGCCGCCGACATCCAGGAAGCGGCCACGACGGCCGGCCTCAAGGCCAGTTCGACGTTCAAGGTCGGCGAGGACTGGATCGGCACGAAGCTCGTGCAGGGCGGCACGGCCAAACAGCGCTGATCGCGCACCGACGAAAGGGACGAACCATGACGACAGTGACCGAGGGTTCCAAGGCTCCTGACTTCACGCTCAAGAACCAATTCGGTGAGGACGTGACGCTGTCGCAGATCGTCACCGAGCGGCCCACGCTGATCGTGTTCTACCCCTTTGCCTTCTCGGGCATCTGCACGGGTGAGCTGTGCACCATCCGCGACACGATGCCGAGCTTCGACGACGCCTCCGTGCGCGTGGTCGGCATCAGCTGCGACCCGATGTTCACCCAGCGCGCGTGGGCCGAGGACCAGGGTTACGACTTCTCGCTGCTCTCGGACTTCTGGCCGCACGGCGAGGTTGCGAAGGCGTACGGGGTCTTCGACGAGAACGCCGGATTCGCCATTCGTGGAACGTTCCTCGTCGATGCCGACATGACGGTGCGCTGGTCGCTCGTCAACGGCCCCGGTGAGGCGCGTGACTTCACGGGCGCGCTCGAAGCGCTCTGACGAGCAGGCCCGAGGGTGGGGCGGCACGCGACGGGTAAGCTTGCCGTCCGTGCCCGCAGCACCCAACCGGGCTCGGGGCCTCTAGCTCAGCTGGTAGAGCAACGCGTTTACACCGCGTCGGTCGTCGGTTCGATCCCGGCGGGGCCCACATGAACAACTCCACCACGACGCTGGCTCAGGTCACGCGAATCCTCGACGGGTTCTATCCGCCGTCGACCGCTCAGTCGTGGGATGCCGTCGGCCTGGTCACGGGCGACCCGGCGCAGGCGATCGAGCGAGTGCTCTTCGCTGTCGACCCTGCCCTCGACGTCATCGACGAGGCCGTGAACGGCGGGTACGACCTGCTCGTCACGCACCATCCTCTGCTCATGCGCGGCGTGAAGTCCGTTGCCACGACGAGCGGCAAGGGCCGCGCTGTGACGGCTCTCGTCGTCGGCGATGTCGCGCTGTACGCCGCGCACACGAACGCCGACGTGGCGACGCCCGGCGTCAACGACGCGCTCGCCGTCGCGTGCGGCCTGAGAGGCGTGGAGCCGCTCGTCGAGACCGAGGGCCAGCCGCTCGGCCGGGTCGGCGACCTGGAGTCACCGATGACGCTGCGTGCCTTCTGCGAACGCCTCGCGTCAAAACTGCCGCCCGCTCCTGTGGGCCTGCGGGTTTCGGGTGACCCGGACGCCGAAGTCGCCCGCGTCGCCGTGCTCGGTGGCGCAGGTGACGGTGAGTTCGGCGCCGCCCGTGCGGCCGGAGCCGATGTCTACGTGACGGCGGACCTGCGTCACCACCCCGCCATCGAATCGCGCGAGGAGGACGCGGCCGAGAAGCCGCTCTTCCTCGTCGACGCCGGGCACTGGGCCAGTGAGTGGCTGTGGCTCGAGCACGCGAGTGAACGCCTGCGTGACGCCGTTGCCGCCGAAGGCGCCGACCTCGAGGTGGCCGTCTCGCGCCGCCGCACCGACCCTTGGGACTTCTTGGTCTCGACAAGCGAAGGAGAACAGCAGTGAAGGCAGAACTTCAGCAGCAGTGGAAGCTGCTCGACCTGCAGAAGCTCGACACGCGTCTGGACCAGATCGACCACCGTCTGGCCAACCTGCCGCAGGCCAAGGAGCTCGCCGAGGCGAAGGCCACCGCTGACTCCGCGACGGAGGAGATGGTTCTCGCTCAGACCGCCGTGTCGGACGTAGAACGCGAGATCAGCCGCAGCGAGGCCGACGTCGAGCAGGTGCGTGAGCGTGCTGCGCGCAACCGAAAGCGTCTCGACGCGGGTCAGGGCACGGCGAAGGACCTTCAGGCTCTCCAGCACGAGCTCGACACCCTGGCCCGTCGCCAGAGCGTTCTCGAGGACACCGAACTCGAGATCATGGAGCGTGCCGAGGAACTGCGTGAGCGCCTCGACGGTTTCACCAAGGCCGCCGACGCCGCTGAGGTGAAGGTCAAGGAACTCAAGGACGCGATGGCCGCGGACTCGAAGGAGCTCGACGCGGAGCGGGCCCAGGTCGCGAGCAAGCGCGCCGACATGGCACCCACGATCAACGCCGAACTGCTGACCGAGTACGACCGCATCCGGGCGCGTAGCGGTGTGGCCGCCGCCGCGCTGCACGGACGTCGCTGCATGGGCTGTGGCCTCGAGCTCAACGCGAGTGACCTCGCCCGGATCAAGGCGGCCTCGGCCGACACGGTCGTCAACTGTGACGAGTGTGGCCGCATTCTCGTGCGCACGGCCGAATCCGACGTCTGACGAACGTCGGAAGGGGCGCCCCCTCGACCCGACCCTGTCTCTGACCGACGCCTCGCGTCGCTGAACAACGCTGACCCCGAAGGGATCTCGCCATGACACGACGCCTCATTGTCGAAGCTGACGGAGGGTCGCGCGGTAATCCTGGTGTTGCCGGGTACGGCGCGTTGGTTCGGGACGGCGAGACGCGGGAGGTGCTTGCCGAGCGGGCTGCGCCGCTCGGCAAGGAGTCGAACAACGTCGCCGAGTACACCGGCCTCGTCGAGGGGCTTCGGGCCGTACGCGACCACGAACCGTCCGCGGCAGTGACGGTGCGCATGGACAGCAAGCTCGTCGTCGAGCAGATGTCGGGTCGCTGGAAGATCAAGCACGAAGACATGAAGCGTCTCGCCGCCGAAGCGCGCACCATCTCGTCCGAGATCGCCAGTGCCGGCGGGGCCGTCACCTACGAATGGATCCCGCGCGAGAAGAACAAGGCTGCCGACAAGCTGTCGAACGACGGCATGGACGGCGTGACCGTGCGTCGCGACGCGTGGCAGTCCGACGATTCGACGAGTGAGACCGACGATGAGGGCACGCCTGGCGGAGCAACGAAGGACGAGGCCCCGGGCGGCACGAGCGAACCGGACACGACCGAGCGCGAAGCCGAGACCGTCGCCCCGGTGACGTCGAAACCCGACCTCGGCAAGCCGACCCGCATCGTTCTCGTGCGTCACGGCGTCACCGACTTCACGACGGGCGGAAAGCTCGACGGCCGTGGCGGCGCCGACCCCGCGCTCAACGCGGCCGGTCGCGACCAGGCGGAGCGCGTGGCGCGGGCCGTCGGCGCGCTCGTCTCAGGCGCCGAGACCGTGAGCGTCGTGACGTCGTCGCTCGCGCGGGCCATCGAAACCGGAGCGCCGGTCGCGAAGGCGCTGGGCGTGCAGGCGCAGGTCGACGAGAATTGGGACGAGCAGGCCTTCGGCGAGTGGGACGGCCTGAGCTTCAAGGAGATCCACGCTCGGGACGCGGCCGGGCTGTCGAGTCTGCGCCATGACGCCACGTACAGCGCCCCCGGCGGTGAGACGCGCGCACAGCTCGACGCGCGGATCTCCGACGCGCTCGAGCGCGCCGTGGAGCGCGGGGGAGCGGTCGTCGTCGTGACGCACCGGATCGCCATCATGTCGGTGCTCTCGGCGGTGCTCGGGCTCGACATCGATGCGGCGTGGAGGCTCGCGGCAGCACCGGGCTCGCTCACCGGCATCGAGGTGTGGCGCGACGGGAACGCGCAGGTCGCGTTCACCAACGACACGCACCACCTGCGCTGAGCCCCCCGCCATCGTCCACCGGTTGGACATCGAAGCGGGCGAGATAGCGAAGCAGACACTTCTTCATAAGGTTGCGTTATGGAAACAGCCGGGTCCGCCCGGCTTCCCCGACGCACCACGCGCAGTAAACCTGCCCGTGGGAAGGAGAGCATCCGGTGAGTGAGCCCACCCTTCGCCCCGACACCCTCGCTGTCCGAGCAGGTTTGGCCCGCAGCGGCTTCGAGGAGACGGCCGAGGCCATGTACCTCACCTCCGGCTTCGTCTACGACAGCGCCGAAGCCGCCGAGGCCGCTTTCGCCGGGGAGAGCGAGCGGTTCGTCTACAGCCGGTACGGCAACCCGACGACAGCGATGCTCGAACAGCGCCTCGCGGCCCTCGAAGGGGCTGAGGCGTGCTCCGCCACTGCATCGGGCATGTCGGCGGTGTTCACGGCCCTCGCCGCGCTGCTGGGCGCCGGCGACCGCGTCGTCGCCTCGCGGGGGCTCTTCGGCTCGTGCTTCGTCATCCTCGACGAGATCCTGCCGCGGTGGGGCGTCGAGACGGTCTTCGTCGACGGACCTGACCTCCGGCAGTGGCGCAAGGCGCTGGCCGAGCCGACCACCGCCGTGTTCTTCGAATCGCCGAGCAACCCGATGCAGGAGCTCGTCGACATGCGAGCGGTCTGCGACCTCGCGCACGGCGCCGGTGCGCAGGTCGTCGTCGACAACGTCTTCGGAACGCCCGTGTTCAGCAAGCCGCTCGCACACGGCGCCGACATTGTCGTCTACTCGGCCACCAAGCACATCGACGGCCAGGGCCGCGTGCTCGGCGGGGCGATCCTCGGGCCGAAGGAGTTCATCGACGGGCCCGTGCAGAACCTGGTGCGTCACACCGGGCCGACACTCTCGGCGTTCAACGCCTGGGTGCTGCTCAAGGGGCTCGAGACGATGCGTCTGCGCGTCGAGGCGCAGGCCGCGGCGGCGCTGCGTCTGGCCGAACAGCTCGAAGCACACCCCCGAGTGCGCACCGTGCTCTACCCCTTCCTCCCCTCACATCCCCAGCACGAGCTGGCGAAGCGGCAGATGGGTGGCGGCGGCACGGTCGTGACGTTCGAGATCGACGGCGGCAAGGCCGAGGCCTTCGCCCTGATGAACGCTCTCGAGATCGTCGACATCTCCAACAACCTCGGCGATTCCAAGTCGATGGCCACCCACCCCGCCACGACGACCCATCGCCGCATGGGCGAGGAGGCGCGCGCTGCCATCGGCATCACCGACGGCACGGTGCGCCTGTCCGTGGGCCTCGAGGACGCGGGCGACCTCGCCGCAGATCTCGAGCGAGCCCTCACGGTGGCGTTCGGTCCGAACTGACGCACGCTGTAGCTCAGCGGCTGACGAGCTCGAGCACTCCGGCTGCAGCGAGCGTCGTGACGAGCGTGGCCAGGCCGGCCAGCCGAAGGTGGGTTCCCCACCTGATCCGGACACCGGCACGGCGAAGACGGTCACGCCACAGGAGCGTGGCCACCGAACCCCACCAGGTGATGCCACTCGCCACGTTGACGCCCACGAGGAGCGCGAGCACCCGATCCGTCTCACCGTGGGCGGCGGGCTCGAGCGCGAGGTAGGCCGGAAGGTTGTTCAGCCCGTTCGCGACGAGCGCTCCGGCGGCCGTGAGCGTCCACGCGGGAGCGTCGCCCAACGAACCCAGTGCGGGACGCAGGACCCCGGAACCGTGAACGAGCGCCACGGTGACGAACAGGGCCGATATAATGGCGAGGCTGCGCCACGGGATCTCGATCTCGGCGAGGGTGCTTCGGCGCCTCATGGCGATGACGGCGACACACAAGAGCGCCGCGACGGATGCAGCCACGGCGGGTTCGACGAGAAGGATCGACACGCACATGCAAGCAACGAGCGTGCCGACTGCGGGAAGCACGCCGTCTTGGGCAGGCTGTGGGGGCGCCGATTCCGCAGGGGCCACCGCGGTGCCGCGCAGTGAGGACCGCCAGACGACGGCCGCCACGAGAAGGGGCACGAGCGTCGTCGTCAGCGCGACGGGCCACGCCTCCTCCAGGAACCCGAGCGCATTGGGGTGAGGCAGGACGTCCCGGGCGAGCAGGTTCGTCAGGTTCGACACGGGCAGCCAGAGCGAGGCCATGTTCGCGATCCAGAGCGTCGGAAAGGCAAACAATGCGACGGGGCGGTCGAGACGCCGCGCGACCACGACGGCGGCCGTCGTCATGAGAACCGCCGTCGTGTCGAGGCTGAGGAAGGCCGTCACGAGAACTGCCGTCGTCATGAACAGCACCCACACGAGGGCGATCCGCCCGCGGGCGAGGGCCACCACCTTCGTGCCGAGCAGGTCGAAGAGGCCAGCGATCGACGCGCACTCCGCCACGACCGTCAGGGCGGCGAGAAAGACGAGAACGCTCGGGACCCGAGCGAGCAGCTCCAGTGCGGCGTCGACGTCCACGCCGGTCAGGCCGTGACTTCGCGCACGCTCACGTCGAGGATCCACGGCTTCGACGGTGACGTCGCTTCGTGGAGGTCGACGTCGAACGTCTCGGCCAGCTGGGCAGCGAGCGCCTTGGGGGTGCGTGGGTCGCGCGCATCCGTGACGAGGGCTCGGGTCACGAGTCCGCGGGTGTGCTTCGCCATGTGCGTGGCGCCGGGAACGCGGATGTGAACCCAGCGGCGCGCGAGCTCGCCACTCGGGTTCCACGAGGCGGCGTACGTCGAGGATCGACAGTCCACGACGACGCCCTTGCCTGCGGCCTCGCTCAGCGGCGCGTCGAGCACCGAGCGCCAGTGAGCGGCGAGGGCACCGAGCGGAGGAAGATTGACCCCCATCGACAGGCGGTAGGGCGCGAGGCGGTCTCCGAGACGGACCGCGCCGTAGAGCGACGAGGAGATGACGACGCGCCGCGTCGCCCGCGCCTTGTCGGCGCCTTCGAGGTCGGACAACCCGAGCGCGTCGTAGAGCACGCCGGTGTAGAGCTGCCCGGCGGGCAACGTCGGAGCATCGAAGAGTCGGGTGTTGCGCGCGATCTCGTCGGCAAGGTTGGGGGAGACCCCGAGCACCTCGGGCGCTTCGTCGCGCGCGCTCACCTCGCTGACCGCTGCGGCGACCTGCTGTCGGGCTTCGGTCAGCTCGGGGAACGACAGCTTCGCGAGGTCGAGGCGCGCGCCACGCCTGCGCGTGGCCTTCGATTCCGACGGCGGCAGGAGGACGATCACGCGGGCCAGCGTAGCCCGATCCTCGCTCGGCGCAGCAGTCGTTCCGGGCCGGACAACGCGCGTGGAGCGTGCCTCTCGTCGACGTGCGCTTGTAGGCTCGGGCCATGCCGAAGACCCGCATCCTCTGGCCGTGCCGTGACACCGGCGGCGACCTCGCTCGCTCCTTCGACGCCCTGCGCGCGGAGTACGAACTGAGCCTCGGCTACCCCGAGGCCGCCGTCGGGGAGGCCCGCGAGGCGATGGCTGCGGTCCAAATGCCCGAACGCGACGAAACGGCCGTGCCGTTCTTCACGATCGACCCCGTCGGGTCGATGGACCTCGACCAGGCGATGCATCTCGAGGAGGCCGGTGATGGGTTCCGGGTGCGCTACGCCATCGCCGATGTGCCCCTGTACGTGCGTCCCGGCGGTAACCTCGATGCCGAGACCCGCCGTCGCGGCCAGACGATCTACATGCCCGACGTGCGCATCCCGCTGCACCCGAGCCAGTTGAGCGAGGGCGCCGCGAGCCTTCTGCCCGATCAGGTGTGCTCGGCGTTCGTGTGGGACATGACGCTCGACGCCCGCGGTGAGGTCACCGACGCGACGCTCTACCGCGCCCAGGTGCGCAGCGTCGAACGTCTCGACTACCGGGGCGTTCAGGGCGCGGTCGACTCCGGCAGCGACGACCCGCGTCTTGCCCTGCTCAAGCGCATCGGAGAGCTGCGCGCCACGCTCGAACTCGAGCGCGGCGGAGCCTCGCTGCCGATGCCCGACCAGGAAGTCAGCGAGCCCGAGCCCGGCCGGTACGAGGTGCACTTCCGTCCGCCCGTGCCCAGCGAGGACTGGAACGCGCAGATCTCACTCATGACCGGCATGGTGGCGGCACGCATGATGCTCGACGGCGGCGTCGGCATCCTGCGCACCATGCCTAAGCCCGATCCTCGCGACGTCGAACGCTTCCGCCTCCAGGCCAAGGGCCTCGGGCTCGTGTGGGTGAAGGACGAGACCTACGGCGCATTCCTGCGCCGTCTCGACCGGGACGACCCGCGTCACCTCGCGCTCATCCACGAGGCGGTCACGTTGTTCCGCGGGGCGGCCTACACGCCGTTCGACGGCACGACCCCCGAGATCACCGAGCAGGCCGCCGTCGCCGCGCCGTACGCCCACGTGACGGCGCCGCTTCGTCGCCTCGTCGACCGATTCGGGCTCGTCATCTGTGAGGCGCTCGCAAACGGACGAGAGGTGCCCGCCTGGGCCCGCGAGGCACTGCCCGACCTGCCCGAGATCATGCGTTCGAGCGACCAGGTCGCCGGAAAGATCGACCGCGCCTGCGTCGACCGCGTGGAGGCAGCTGCCCTGTCGTCCTCCGTCGGCGAGACATTCGGCGCGCTCGTTGTCGAGGGCCCCGACAAGGAGGGCAAGGGTGGCGGACGTCTGACGGTCCAACTCGTCGACCACGCTGTCGTCGCACCAGCCCGTGCCGCCGAGGGCGCTACCGCGCCGCCCGCAGGGGAGACCTGCACGGTGCGCCTCACGGACGCCGACATCATGGGCGGCAAGCTCACGTTCGAGGTGGTCGAGGCCGCCTCCTGACCGGCGGTAGAGTTGCCCCTTGGATGAGTCGGCCGGGCGGTCGCGTCGAAGATTCGTCTTCGCCGAGGAAAGTCCGGGCTCCGAAGGGCAGGGTGGTGGCTAACGGCCACCCGGGGTGACCCGCGGGACAGTGCCACAGAAAACAGACCGCCGCGCTTCGTGCGCGGTAAGGGTGAAACGGTGGTGTAAGAGACCACCAGCGCTCCAGGTGACTGGAGCGGCTCGGTAAACCCCACCCGGAGCAAGATCGAACAGTGCGCGTCGAAGCTGCCCGCTGAGCGCACGGGTAGATTGCTCGAGCCACGCAGCAATGCGCGGCCTAGATGGATGATCGCCGAAGCGACACCGGTGACGGTGCGCGGAACACAACCCGGCTTACAGGCCGGCTCATCCCACCATCTCCCCGCAGCGCACTGTCGAACTGTCGGTGACTTCCTTGCAGACCCGCCTGGTCGGCGCGCATGCGGCACACTTCGTGGGTGGAGAGACGGACGCAGGGCGTGTTGGCCGGCCAGGTGGCGAGCTGGCTGGGCGACGCCTTCCAGGTGGTCGCGTTGCCGGTAGCCATCGTTCTCGCCCACGGAAGTGCGGGCCAGATGGCCGCCGCCATCACGGCCACCACCGTCGCACGCTTGGTGTTCACGCTCTTCGGCGGAGTGTGGGCCGACCGGGTGCAGCCGCGGCTCATCATGGCTCTCACCGACGTCGTGAGGGCCATCTCGGCGGCGGTGCTCGCCGCGGCCTTTGTTTTCGGCGCCTGGTCGACGCCGCTCGTCATCGTGTGCGCCTTCGTCAGTGCAGCGGCGGGCGCCTTCTTCGGGCCAGCCTTCATGACGTGGCGACGAGCCGTCATTCCCGCCGATCAGCGTCAACGCACGAACGGCACGCTGACCAGCCTGCGTCAGCTCATGCTCATGCTCGGACCCGTGACAGGCGGCGCGGCCGTGGGATTCGCCGGGCCGGCCTTCGGGTTCACCCTCAACGCTGTGACGTTCGTGGTCTCCCTCGCCGCGGTGCTGGCCTGGGCGCGCCCGGTCGACATCGTGCGGACGGAAGGATCCGAGGCGTTCACAGCGCAGCTCGTGGCGGGCTGGCGCGCCGTGCGCTCGCGCTCGTGGCTGCTCTGGGGCCTGTTGGCCGCGGGTTTCTACCACATCGGCAACGGCGCGGTGCTCGTGCTCGCCCCGCTGCTCGTCGCGTCGGAACTCGGGGGCGCACACGCCGTCGGCATCGTCGCTGCTGCCGAGGGGCTCGGCGGTTTTCTCGGCGCTGCGCTCGGGGCGCGCATTCATCTCAAACGTCCGCTGTTCACCGGCTGGGCACCGCTCATCCTCATGCCGCTGTGGGCGTTCAGTTTCGCGGTGTTCCACTCGGTATGGCCTATCGCGGTACTCGCTGCCATCGGCTACGCGGGACTGCTGTTCTACGACGTGCACTGGGAAACGGCGATCCAACATGCCGTGCCGGGTGAGCTCCAAGGCCGCGTGCACTCGTGGGACATCCTCATGTCCTTCGTCGCGCTGCCGCTCGGCTCGATGCTGGCGGCGCCCCTGGCCGCCGCCTACGGAGCCCGTCCGGTCATCGCCGTGGGAGCGTGCTTCCTGCTCGTCGCGTCCGTCGTACCTCTCGTCATCCGCAGCATGCGGACCTTCGAGGTGCCGAGCAGCGCGGAGAGCAAGGCTCCTGCCGGGTGAGAACCGGGTCAGACAGCGTCAGTAGGTTCGCTCGGCGAGTTGAACAACAGCTGCCCCCGCCCGAATCGTCTCGGGTGGGGGCAGCACAGCGTCAGGGCCAGGTCACCAGCTCGTGTGACGCGGGCGCCCCTCGTCGTAGCCGGACGCGCTCTGAACACCGATGCGAGCCTTCGCGCGGAACTCCTCGATGTTCTTGGCGCCCGCGTACGTGAACGAACTGCGCACGCCCGCGATGATCGAGTCGAGAAGATCCTCGACTCCGGGTCGCTGATCGTCGAGGTACATACGCGAGCTCGAGATGCCCTCCTCGAACAGGGCCGAACGAGCACGGTCGAACGCACCCTGGGCGGACGTGCGGTTGCGCACCGCACGGGCCGAGGCCATGCCGAACGACTCCTTGTAGAGGCGCCCGTCGGCGTCCCGGTTGAGGTCGCCGGGAGACTCCCAAGTGCCGGCGAACCAGGAACCGATCATCACGGACGCGCCGCCGGCGGCCAGCGCGAGCGCGACGTCACGCGGGTACTTCACGCCGCCGTCGGCCCACACGTGAGCGCCGAGTTCACGGGCTGCTGCGGCGCACTCGAGCACCGCGGAGAACTGGGGACGGCCCACGCCGGTCATCATGCGCGTCGTGCACATGGCGCCCGGCCCGACGCCCACCTTGATGATGTCGGCGCCTGCCTCGACGAGGTCACGCGCGCCGTCAGCCGTCACGACGTTGCCCGCCGCGATCGGTACGCGACGCCCGTTCGCGGCCTCGAACTCGTCACGCACGCGACGCACCGTGCCGAGCGCCTCGATCATCTTCTCCTGGTGACCGTGCGCGGTGTCCACGACGAGCACGTCGGCGTGGGACTCCAGCATCGTGCGGGCCTTCGTCTCGACGTCACCGTTGATGCCGATGGCCACACCGATGGCGAGGCGCCCCTGTGGGTCGAGAGCCGGGGAGTAGATCGTCGAACGCAGAATGCCCCGTTTGGTGAGCACACCGACGAGCGCGTCGTTCTCCACGACGACCGCGAGATCGCGGTGTTCGCGTTCGAGCAGATCGAATGTGTCCTGCAGGTCGCCGCCCGCCTCGACGACCGTGATGTCCTTCGACATGACGTCGGCGATGACGGAGAACCGGTCGACCTCGAGGCAGTGCTTCTCGCTCACGAGGCCGAGCGGCGTGTTCTCGTCGTCGACGACGACAGCCATGCGGTGAGCACGCTTGCCGAGCAGGGCGAGGACGTCGGAGACCGGAGCGGTGGGGGCGATCGTCACCGGCGTCTCGTAGACCGTGTGGCTCGCCTTGACGTCCCGGATCGTTTCCTGGACGGCTGCGATCGGAATGTCCTGGGGAAGGACGGCGATGCCGCCGCGGCGCGCGATCGTCTCCGCCATGCGTCGGCCGGAGATCGCGGTCATGTTGGCCACGACGAGCGGGATCGTGGTGCCCACGCCGTCGGGCGTCGTGAGGTCGACGTCGAGGCGGCTCGTCACGTGCGAGCGCGACGGCACCATGAAGACGTCGTTGTACGTGAGGTCGTACGGGGGCTGATCGGTGATGAAGTCCACGTCCGTCAGCCTATCCGCAGCCACCGACAACGCCCTGGAGACGTTGGGGTCCAGGCGAATCGGCATTCGCTTCGCGCGACGGTCACGCCCTCCTTCCCACACCGCGGCGTGTGTGCCTACCGTGAGGACATGAAGCTCACGCACCACGGACATTCGTGCATCGAACTCTCCGTCGCCGACGCGGCCGTTCTGTTCGACCCGGGCACGTTCAGCTCCTTCGACGACGTTGCGGGCGTCGACGCGATCGTCGTGACGCACCAACACCCGGATCACCTCGACCCCGACCGCCTCGACGCCCTGCGCGAGGCCAACCCCGACGCCGCGTGGTTCGCCGACCCACAGACCGCCGAGCAGCTGCGCGACAAAGGCCTCGACGTCACGGCGACGAAGGCGGGGGAGACCTTCTCCGTCAAGGGCGCGCGCTTCGAAGGCGTTGGTGCGACGCACGCCGAGATCCACCCGTACATCGAGCGGATCAGCAATGTCGGCATCGTGGCGAGCGGCGACGGGGAGCCGCGCCTGTTCCACCCCGGCGACTCCCTCGAGGGGCGCCCCGAGAACGTCGACTATCTCTGTCTTCCCCTGGTGGCGCCGTGGTCCGCCGTGCGCGAGACGATTGCGTTCGTGCGAGCCGTCGAGCCGAAGCACGTCATTCCGATCCACGACAAGGTGACGGCGGACCGAGCACGCGGCATCTACCTGGGGCACGTGCGCGACTACGGTCTCGACGGTGGCGTCGATGTCATCGAGGTTCCCGAGGGAGAGAGCGCCGCGCTCTCCTGAACGGAGCGGCCGCCCGGCGTGGACGTTTCGAGCGGGTCGCCGTGAGCCGATAGCCTGACTCACATGACGCTCACGGTGACCCCCTGCCACGACCGCGACGAGTGGGACGATCTCGTCAACTCCTCCGGCGGACACCCCCTGCAGCTGTGGGGATGGGGCGAGTTGAAGTCGCAGTACGAGTGGAGTGCCGACCGGGTCGTCGTGCGTGACGGCGCACGGATCGTCGGCTCCGCGCAGGTGCTGCTTCGCACGCTGCCCCAGCCGTTCAAGTCACTCGCGTACGTCCCGCGTGGCCCGCAGGCCCAGGAGGGCGACCGTGGCCGCGTCGTCGAGGCACTCGCCGACTACGTCAAGCGCACCCACGGGCCGATCGGCATCACGATCGAACCCGATTGGGAGGCCCCCTTCTCCCCGCTGGAGAAGGGCGTTTCGGACGAAGACCTCGCCGAGAGGATTGCGGCACCGTCCTCGGACTGGCTGGCCGATGTCGAAGCTGCGGGCTACAAGCGCAGCGAGAACACGGGGCTCATCCCGCGCACTCTCATCGTGGACGTGACGCGTGACGAGGACACCATCATGAAGGAGCTGTCGAGCTCCACCCGCCAGAACGTGCGCAAGTCGTTCAAGGCCGAGAACGTGCGCTTCGGCCTCGTCACCGAGCAGTCCGACCTCGACCAGGTGCTGGCCATCAACAAGGAGACAGCGAAGCGCGCCAACTTCGCCGTCCACTCCGACCTCTACCACGAGCAGATCCGCGATTTCATGGGGCCGGCTTCGCAGCTCATCGCGGCCTGGGAGGGTGACGAGGTTGTCGCCTTCGTCTGGCTCGTTGTCTCGGGCAAGACGGCGTTCGAGCTCTACGGCGGCGTCAACCCGCGCGGCATGAAGCTGCGCCTCAACTACGGCCTCAAGTTCTGGGCGATGAAGCACGTCAAAGAACAGGGCGTCGAGCGCTACGACTTCAACGGGCTGCTCAACGACGGTATCTCCGACTTCAAGCGTCAGTTCGCCAAGCACGAGGACATGCTCGTCGGCACCTACGACAAGGCTCTCTCGCCGCTCTTCCCCGTCTTCGCGACGGCGCTTCCGGTGGTCCGCTCGACCCTCAAGCGCGGCGTTCCCGCCGCGAAGAAAACGGTCGCCAATCTCAAGAGCGACCCCAGGGCCACTCTCGCCGGCGCAGCGTCGGGCGCCCGCTCGAAGGCGAGCGATGTGAAGGCCAGGCGCTCCGCGGCGAAGTGGAACAAGCTCGGCTGACGCCAGGGCATCATCGAAGGCCGGTCCGGGGCGGGCTCGCGTCTTGGACGGCCTCTTCATGGGCGTTCGAGCTCGCGAACTTCGTTGCCTTCTTGACCTTGACGTGGCGACAACGTCGAGGATGAACCCATGAGCGACATGCCGGGCTTCTTCTGGATCGGTGAGCTGGCCGCCCTCGCCGGAGTCAGCCCGCGGGCTATCCGTCACTACCACCGGGTCGGCGTGCTGCCCGAGCCCGCACGATCACCGAACGGGTATCGGCTCTATGACTGTGACGACGTGGACCGGTTGCTCGCGCTGCGGGCGCTCGCGGATGTGGGAGTTTCGCTCAAGGACGTGGCCCATTCGGGCCGGGACACGAAAGATCGCCTGCAGGTCGCACTGAACAAGGCCATGGTGGAACGCGCGGCGATCGAAGTGCGCATCTCCAAGCTGGAGGCGATGCTGGCCCATGAGCACGAGTTCGCCGCGGTCTACGACCAGGCCGTAACGGCGATGGAGGATGCCGCGGCCCGGATCGGGCTTCCGGAGAGCCTCGTCCGCGCCGAACGACGCGCCCTGGATCTTGTGAGGCGGCGGGACGGCGACGGGCGGGTGCTCGCGGCACTCACCTCGGCGTACGAGACGGCTGCTCGCCTCGGGCGAGTTCCACCACCAGCCCAATGGCCGCACGAACTGCGTGTCCTCGTGCGTACTGCGAAGCTGGGCCCGGCCTTCGAGGTGTGGCTTCGCTTCCTCGGAGTGAGCCCGGCGGATCGGACGAGGATTCGTCAGGTCGTGCTCGATGCGCGCAACGGGACGCCGTGAGGCGCCGATGGGTATCGGTCGCGCTCGGCCTCGTATTGCTCGCCGAGGTCCTGCTCGCGGTCACGGGCGGAAGCGGGCTTCGCCATCTCATCGTTGCCGTCATCGTCGTCGAGCTGGCCCTAGCCGTCTGGGCCGTGTTCGCTGCCGTTCGTGCCTATGCGAGCCTGAGTGCCCTGTGGTCGCAACGGATCGAAGCGGCGCTTGCGGGGCCGCTGCCGCGCCGAATTGCACGTCTCATCACGCTCGAGCTCTCACTCGCGCGAGGTGTGTGGCTGCGATGGGGTGGCCGCCCTGATCTACCGATCGGGGCCACTGGTCTGCACGCACCCGACGGAGAGGCGCCTGTGATGGGTGTTCTCATCGCCGTGATGGCCGTGGAAGCGGCAGCGGTTCACACTGCCGTTCCTTGGCATCGAGTCGCTGCATTCGCGGGGGTTAGGTGGCTCGTCCTCGCCCTATCCCTGTACGGGATCTGGTGGACGATCGGCTGGGTGGCCACGCGAAGGGCCTACCCCCACGTGCTGACGGCCGACATGCTGCATCTGCGAGTCGGACCGCTCACCGTGGCCGAGGTGCCCTGGGGCCTCGTGAGTTCCGTGACACCGATCGGGGCGCTTGCAGACCCACCGCGCTCATGCCTCGTGATCGAGCGTCCTATGGCCCCGCCGAACGTCCGGATCGAACTCGCCGAACCGGTGCGAGCCGTCAGCTTGCTCGGAGCTGAGCGTCAAGTCACTGGCATCGCGTTGGCACTCGAACACCCGAGCGATGCTGTCGCCGTGCTCAAGTCGCACGCCGAGCAAGCGGCTGCGACGTGAGTCGTCAGCGGCCCTCGGGCGTACAGATGCAGTGACGGTTGCCGTCGGCGTCCTCGACGACCCAGTACGCAGGTGCCGCGGCATCGCTGACGAGGCGCCCGCCGGCGTCGAGGACGGCCGCGAGACGCTGTTCCGCAGCGTCGGCCGCGACCCATACGTCGATGTGCCAGCGCTGCTCGACCTCGGACGGCGGAAGCTGGGGGCCGCCCTCGTCCTCGTCCGGGTTCTGCCACCACACCGTCGGAACCTGACCTGTGGAGTCCACCGGCTCGCCGTTCTTCAGTGACGAGCCGAGCAGCGCCGCGTAGAACGGGCCGAGGTCATCGTGACGGCGCGTGTCCAAACCAAGGTCGGGCTGGGTGAGACCCGCGACGTCAGCCTCGACGCCGAGATCGCGTGCGTGGTCGCCGACGGTCTTCGCCAGAGCCAGATCGCGACTCGTGAGCCCGCCGACGTCGTGGCTGACGAGCGACACCACGACATCGGTGTACGTGAGCGTGATGTCGGGGTGGTGATCCATCTCCTCCGCGGACGCACCGATGCGATCGACGAGGGCGAGGCCCGTGGCGAAGTCCTTCGTCGCGTAGCGCGCCTTGAGGGAACCCATGATCTGCGCCCAGCCGGCCGGGGCAGTCTCACGGACCTCGGCGGCGCTGAGCTTCTTCTTCGGGTCGGTCATCGTCGTGTCCTCTCGGTCGGGTTCGACACAACCTGCTTCCTCGAGACTAGGCCGACAGTGCCTCTGCCGACACCCGTCGGCCCGGTTCAACTCTTCTTCGAAACCCTGTTCTTCGGCAGGCCCTCGCGCAGCAACGGCCCGACGCGGTAGGGGATGACTCGACGCAGGTACACGCTCGTGCGGGTCCGAGTGACACCCGGACACAGGCGCACATCCTCACTCACCCGGTAGAGGTCGTCCGGGTCGCGTGCGACAACGCGCACGAGGAGGTCGGTCTCGCCTGCGGGCGCGAAGCACTC
Source organism: Dermacoccus sp. PAMC28757 (assembly GCF_014302635.1). Lineage (NCBI taxonomy): Bacteria > Bacillati > Actinomycetota > Actinomycetes > Micrococcales > Dermacoccaceae > Dermacoccus > Dermacoccus sp. PAMC28757. Next base: position 1,961,096 of record NZ_CP060292.1, read on the forward strand.
GAGCACCTCGGGTACCCGGGAGAGGGCGGCGATCGCACCGTCGATGTCGTGCTGGTCGAGCTCGACAGCAACCATGGCGCTGAGCGGACGCCCGAGCCTGGCGGGATCGACGCGGGCGCTGTTGAGGCGCAGGACGCCGGCCTCGCGGAAGCGTTCGAGACGCGCGTGCACCGTGCCGCGGGCCAGTCCGCACCGCTGCGCGAGGGCCATCGTCGTCATCCGGGGATCCTCGTCCAGAGCGAGCAACAGTGCGCGGTCGGTGTCGTCGAACTGGACGTCGGGGTGCTGCTCGCGAACGTCCTTGGCCGGTTCCATGGGCATCTTCCTGATCATGATGGGCGGTATGAGCAGAGCATACCCGTCCGCTTTGAACAGAATGATCAATCAAGAATGAGGTTGTTGCGCACCCTGCGCGGTGTGGTGTTGAGTACTTCTCAACGAGCTTCGCGGGCCACCACCCCGGCAGTCGAAGCGGGCACGGTGGCAGAACTCACGAGGTGACGTCATCGATGCGGGCCGCACCCCGGCCACGCACGCCGAACGGACGAGAAGGCCGGAATCCCGAGATGATCGGGAATCCGGCCTTCTGTCATGTCACGCCCGCGAGGGCGCAGCGGTCAGTTGGTGTGCGCCTCGTGCGCGAGACGCGCGGCGCCGACGATGCCCGCGGCGTTCTGCAGCCTCGCGGGCACGATCTCCGTGCGGATCTCGAGCAGGGGCAAGAACTTGTCCGCCTTCTTCGACACCCCGCCACCGACGACGAGGAGGTCGGGCCACAGGAGGTTCTCGAGCGTCGTGTAGTACTTCGTGAGGCGCTTGGCCCACTTCTCGTAGCTGAGCTCCTCGCGCTCCTTCGCCGAGTGCGCCGCCTTCTTCTCGGCGTCCTTGCCGTCGATCTCGAGGTGACCGAACTCGGAGTTGGGCACCAACTGCCCGTCGTTGATGACGGCCGAACCGATGCCGGTGCCGAGCGTCGTCACGACGACGAGCCCGTCACGATCCTTGGCGGCGCCGTAGTGGATCTCCGCGTAACCCGCGGCATCCGCGTCGTTGACGACGGTGACGCGGCGGCCGAGGCGCGCCGCGATGAGCTCCTCGGCGTTCGTGTCGATCCACGCCGGGTCGATGTTCGCCGCCGTGCGCACGACGCCGTGCTGGACGACGCCCGGGATCGTCACCCCGATCGGTTCGTCACCGACGAGGTCGGAGAAGTGCTCGACGATCTCGGCGATGACATCCGCGACGGCACCGGGCGTAGCGCCTTCGGGGGTGTCGATCCGGAGGCGGTCGGCGACGAACTCGCCCGTGTCGAGGTCGACGGGAGCGCCTTTGATGCCGGTACCGCCTACGTCGATGCCCAGGGGGTAGGACTTCTTCGTCATGCTCTCTCCTCGTCGCGGCCCGGTGCGGGCTCGCGGGGGTCGATGAAGTATTCCGGTCAGACTAGTGCCGGTTCACCGGGACGCTGCAACCCGCGCGCCGTCGGGAACGAGCGTCAGGCCTCGGTGCTCGTGAGGATCTCGTAGCCGTCCTCGGTGATGACGACGGTGTTCTCGAACTGTGCGGAGCGGGAGCCGTCACGGCTCACGACGGTCCACCCGTCGCTCCACACTGCTGCGGCGTCGCCGGAGCCCAGGTTGAGCATCGGCTCGACGGTGAACACCATGCCCACCTCGATGACGTCGTCGTGGTGAGGTGCCGCGTCGTAGTGCGGAATGATGAGCCCGTTGTGGAACTCGGTGCCGATGCCGTGGCCGGTGTAGTCGCGCACGACGCCGTACCCGAAGCGCTTGGCGTACTGCTCGATGACGCGGCCGATGACGTTGACCTGGCGTCCCGGCTTGGCGGCCTTGATGCCGCGCATCATGGCTTCCTTCGTCCGCTCGGCGAGCAGCCGTGATTCCTCGTCCACGTCCCCGCAGAGGTAGGTGGCGCAGTTGTCGCCGTGCACCCCGTCCTTGTACGCCGTGACATCCAGCTTCACGAGGTCACCGTCCTCCAGAACCGTGGAGTCGGGGATGCCGTGGCAGATGACCTCGTTGACGCTCGTGCACAGCGACTTGGGGAATCCGAGGTAGTCGAGGGTCGAGGGGTATGCGCCGTGGTCGCACATGTACTCGTGGGCGATGCGGTCGAGTTCGTCGGTCGTGACACCGGGGGCGACGGCCTTGCCGGCCTCCTCCATGGCGCCGGCGGCGATGCGTCCTGCCGCCCGGATGCGCTCGATCGTCTCCGCGTCCTTGACGTAACTCTCGTGGCCCTCGCGGGCTTCGCTGCGCCCGACGTACTCGGGGCGCGCGATGGATGAGGGGACGGAGCGCTTCGGGCCGATGTGTCCAGGGGTGATCTTCGCGCGCGTACTCGTCATAGGGTGAGTCTAGAGGTCGGGTCACACGCGACTCGACGAGCCAACGAGGCGCGCACGCGCCAGTGGAGGTGAGCCGCATGGCCTACTGGTACAACGTCGACACGAACTCCGTTGAGCAGGGCGACGAGACGAACTCGAAGTCCTACCTGCTCGGCCCGTACGCCACCGAGGCGGAGGCTCGCAACGCTCTCGACACGGCCCACGCCAAGAGCGAGAAGTGGGACGAGGAAGACCGCGAGTTCGAGGGCGACAACTGACGCAGCCCGTCGCGACCCGCAACGGCACCTACCGCGTCCGGTGGGTGCCGTTGCGCGTGGGCGAGGGCGCACGGGGATAGATAGATCATCGAAGTACGATGCTCGACGGGTCGTCGGCGCTTTGCGGGAGGAGGCGGGATGAGCGCGGAACTCGGATTCGATCTGCGCCGCCTCGCTGTACCCGCCTACGGCCCGTCGCTGTTGTTCGGAGCGGCCGAGGGGGCACTGCTGCCGATCATTCCGGCCGAAGCCACGAGCAGGGGAGCGGGCGTGGCGCTCGCAGCCTTCATCGCGATGCTCTTCGGGCTGGGCTCCTTCGTGTCGAACATCCCCGCTTCCGGGCTCACCGATCGCTTCGGGGAGCGCCGAGCCCTCGTGTTCGCCGGTCTGGTGGCGGCCCTCGGGTGCGTCCTCGCCATGCTGCCGAGTCTCGTGAGCCTCATCGCCGGCGTCTTCGTCATCGGCATGTCATCGGCGGTCTTTCTCCTCGCACGCCAGAAGTACCTCACCGAAGCCGTACCGATCACCCACCGCGCGCGAGCCCTGTCGCTCCTCGGCGGCGTCATGCGCATCGGCTTCTTCATCGGCCCCCTCATCGGAGCCGCGCTCATCGGCATTTTCGGGGTGCCGGCCGCGTGGATTCTGGCCATCGCCTGCCTCCTCCTCGCGGGATGGTGTGCCACCCGCATGGAGGACCTACCCGGTGCTCTTGATGCCGGCGGCGCCACTCCGGCGCGCGTCACGCCGCGTGACGTGCTGCGCACCCACCTGCCGGTTTTCGCAACGGTCGGGCTCGGGATCCTGCTCGTGCAGGCGGTGCGTGGTTCGCGCCAGGTTGTCATCCCGCTGTGGTCGGCGCACGTCGGCCTCGACGAGCAGACGACGAGCCTCGTCTACGCCATCTCGGCCGGCATCGACATGCTCGTGTTCTATCCGGCCGGACGCGTCATGGACCTACGCGGACGGCGTGCGGTGGCCGTCCCGTCCATGCTGCTCATGGCCGCGGCACTCGCCGTCATGCCGTTCACCCACACGGCCGCGACAGTGCTCGCGGTCAGCTGCGTCCTCGGGTTCGGCAACGGAATCGGCTCGGGCCTCGTCATGACGCTGGGGGCCGACTTCTCACCGGATGTCGGGCGCGCGGCGTTCCTCGGCATCTGGCGCCAACTGAGCGACACCGGCAACACGCTCGGACCGCTCACGCTCTCGGGTGTGACGGCCCTCGTGGGCCTGGCGCCGGCGGTGGCCGTCAACGCACTTCTCGGCTTGGCGGCTGCGGGGGTACTTGCGTACTGGCCGGCGCGCCTCGTGCGCGAAGGGTGGGGGCCGCACGGCCGGCCGCAGGACGGCACCGAGAGCGCGACCCGCGGTTCGTGACGGCCGGTAGGTCGGGGACGCGACACGCAGTGGCAGAACACGGCGCCACTCACCTCATGAGGTGAGTGGCGCCGTGGTGCGGAATTCAGTTCTCGAAACTGTGCTCAGTGGCGGGAAAAGCACCCGAGGAGACGTCCTCATGGTAGGCGCGAGCGGCGTCGAGCAAAACGGTGCGGACATCGGCGAACTTCTTGGCAAAGCGCGGGTAGCGACCGTCGCGCAAACCGGCGAAGTCCTGCCACACGAGCACCTGCCCGTCGCAGTCCGGGCCCGCGCCGATGCCGATCGTCGGGACCCGAAGCGCCTCCGTCACGGCTTTGGCCGCCGGGGCGGGCACCATCTCCATGAGGACGCAGAACGCGCCCGCCCGCTCGAGGGTCTTGGCCTCCTCGACGAGTCGTGCGGCAGCGTCACCGCGACCCTGCACGCGGTAACCGCCGAGAGCGTGCTCGCTTTGCGGAGTGAATCCGATGTGCGCCACGACCGGAATACCGTTCTTCGCCAGGTGCTCGACGGTGGGGGCCATGTGGGCGCCGCCCTCGAGCTTGACCGCGTGCGCGCGTCCCTCCTTCATGAGGCGAGCGGCGCTCGCGAAGGCCTGGGCAGGCGATTCCTGGTAGCTGCCGAACGGCAGGTCGGCGACGACGAGGGCATGCTTGGCGGCGCCGGCGACGGCGCGCACGAGCGGGATCATCTCGTCGAGCGTGATGGGCAGCGTCGTCTCGTAGCCGTAGACGTTGTTTCCGGCCGAGTCGCCGATGAGGAGGGTCTCGATGCCCGCTTCGTCGAAGATCTCGGCGGTGTACATGTCGTAGGACGTCAGCATCGTGAAGCGCTCGCCGCGCTCCTTCATCTGCTGCAGGGTCACCGTGCGCACACGTTTGCGTTCCGGCGTGCGGTAGGGGGCTGCCTCTTCAGTCATGCCCCAAGGGTAGTCACGCCGGGCGGGAAGGGGAGGCGTGCACCGTCGTGGGCGCCCGTGCGGGGGCCGAAAAACGAGTCTCGAGGGTGCGTAATTTTGTTCTGGTGGGGTTCGGTGGGACGGGCTGAACTGGACTGGGAGAGAACGGGACCCGAACGAGGCGTTACCAAACCGTTGCCACGTCGAGCACGAGAATCTGAGTGAAACCTGGGTAGGTTTTCCGTGGTTGCGCGTCGGGCGCAGCCGCGTGTGGAACACCATGGAGAACACATGACACAGCGACGTATCGCATCCACAGTCATCGGCACCATGACGGTCTTCGGGCTCGTCGTGGCGCCGAGCGCCGTCTCGGCCGAGTCGCCGCCTCAGGGCGACGCCAACCAGCGCCAGGCTCGCTCCGACAACCGTCCGAACCCCCTCGCCGAGCAGCAGAACGAACTGCGCAAGGCTGCCGTCGACGCCCTGCTCAAGGGCGAGGCGACGACGAAGACGGTCAACGGCAAGCGCGTCATCGCCCTCAAGGGCAACGAACACGGCAAGGGCAAGGGCCAGAAGGGTAAGAAGGAGCGCTACGTCCAGTACGACGTCAACCGTGAGGCCAGCATCCTGAGCTTCCTCGTCGAGTTCGGTGACCAGACGAAGCCTGCCGCGGGCGGCGCCGCCGGCCCGCTGCACAACCAGATCGCACAGCCGGACGAGAAGCTCGACGGCGGTGCCACGGACGACAACACGACGCTGTGGAAGGCCGATTTCAACCGCTCCCACTACCTCGACATGATGTTCGGCGTGGGCGAGTCCTTCAAGGACTTCTACGCCAAGCAGTCCAACGGCCGTTTCGCGGTCAAGGGTGACGTGAGCGACTGGGTCAAGGTGCCCTTCAACGAGGCGCGCTACGGCCACAACCCGGTCGAGGGTGATGGCACGAGCGAGGCTGAAGGCTCCTGGTCGTTCATCCGCGACAGTGCCACGGCGTGGGTCGAGGCGCAGAAGAAGGCCGGCAAGACCGACGCCCAGATCAAGGCCTACCTCGCCGACTACGACAAGTGGGACCGCTACGACTACGACGGCGACGGCAACTTCGACGAGCCGGACGGCTACATCGACCACTTCCAGGCCATCCACGCCGGTGAGGGCGAGGAAGCAGGCGGCGGCGCACAGGGCGAGGACGCCATCTGGTCGCACCGCTGGTACGCCTACTCGAACAACGCAGGCAAGACCGGCCCCGCGGAGAACAAGCTCGGCGGTGTGCCCCTGGGTAACACGGGGCTGTGGATCGGTGACTACACCACCGAGCCGGAGAACGGTGGCCTCGGCGTGTTCACCCACGAGTTCGGCCACGACCTGGGCCTGCCGGACCTCTACGACACGACCAACCGCGCGCAGAACGACGTCTCCTACTGGTCGCTCATGAGCGCCGGTTCGTGGCTGGGCGACGGCAAGACCGACATCGGCTCCCGCCCCGGCTACATGGGCCCGTGGGAGAAGCTGCAGCTCGGCTGGCTCGACGCGACGAGCGTCCCGTACGGCAAGAGCCAGAAGGTCGCTGTCGGCCCGAGTGATCGCGACTCGGCCAAGCTTCCGCAGGCGGTCGTCGTCGGCCTTCCCGACAAGACGATCACGACGACGTACAACACGCCGCAGTCCGGCAAGAGCGAGTGGTGGGGCGGCAGCGCCGACAACCTCAACTCGACGTTGACCCGCTCGATCGACCTCTCGGGCAAGAAGTCGGCCACCCTCACCACGGGTGCCTGGTACGAGATCGAGGAGGGCTACGACTTCCTCTACGGGGAGGTCAGCACCGACGGCGGCTCGACGTGGACGCAGGTCGGCAAGGAGGTGACCGGTGAGAACAAGAACTGGTCGCAGCTGTCCTTCGACCTGTCGGCTTACGCGGGTAAGAAGATCGACTTCCGTTTCCGCTACCAGACCGACGGCGGCGTCCACATGGCCGGGCCGTTCCTCGACGACATCAAGGTGGTCGCCGACGGCGCCACGCTGCTGTCGGACGACGTCGAGTCCGGCGACAACGGCTGGGTCGCCAAGGGCTTCTCGCGCACGAGTGGTTCGACGAGCGAGAAGAAGAGCCATTACTACATGGCGGAGAACCGTCAGTACAACGGCTACGACCGCTACCTCAAGACGGGGCCGTACAACTTCGGGTTCCTCTCGACGCAGCCGAACCTCGTCGAGCACTTCGCGTTCCAGACGGGCATGCTCGTCTGGTACGTCGACAACGAGTACGAGGACAACAACGTCTCCACGCACCCCGGCCACGGCCTCGTCCTCCCGGTCGACAGCCACGCCAAGGCGATGAAGTGGTCCGACGGGACGAACGTCTCGAACAAGCTGCAGCCGTGGGACGCGCCGTTCTCGCGTCAGAAGACGCCGTCGCTCACGCTGCACCGCAACGACGTGCCCACCACGTGGGCCGGCCAGCGCGGTGTCGAGACGTTCGACGACCGCAAGGCGACGAACTACTACGACGCGTCCAACCCGACGGGTTCGACCCTGACGGCGGGCAGCGGTGTCACGCTGACGGTCTCGGGTGAGACGAAGGACCGGATGAACATCCACGTGAAGTACTCCAAGTGAACTGAGTCCGGCATGTGAGCGGCCCCGGGGAGTCTCCCCGGGGCCGCTCCGCGTTCGCGGGCCGAGTGAGGCAGGATGAGTTCCATGAACCGACAGCAGGAGTTCGTGCTGCGCACGATCGAAGAACGTGACATCCGATTCGTCCGTCTGTGGTTCACGGATGTGCTCGGCACCCTCAAGTCGGTGGCCGTCGCGCCCGCTGAACTGGAAGGCGCGTTCTCCGAGGGCATCGGCTTCGACGGCTCGTCGATCGACGGGTTCGCCCGCGTCTACGAGGCCGACATGCTCCTTCGCCCCGACGCCTCGACGTTCCAGGTGCTCCCGTGGCGCGGTGAGAACCCCGGTACGGCCCGGATGTTCGCCGACATCCTCCTGCCGAACGGCAGCCCGAGCCTGGCCGATCCGCGTGACGTCCTGCGCCGAGCGCTGACGAAGGCCGGTGACCTCGGCTTCACCTTCTACACCCACCCCGAGATCGAGTTCTATCTCTTCGAGAAAGAACTGCGTCGCGGTCGCCCGGTGCCGGTCGACTCGGCGGGCTTCTTCGACCACGTGCCGCACGGCACGGCCCACGACTTCCGTCGCGCGGCCATCACGATGCTCGAGAACATGGGCATCTCCGTCGAGTTCAGCCACCACGAGGGCGGGCCCGGCCAGAACGAGATCGACCTGCGCTACGCCGACGCCCTCTCGATGGCCGACAACATCCAGACGTTCAAGGCCGTCGTCAAGGAGGTCGCTCTCGAACAGGGCTACTTCGCGAGCTTCATGGCCAAGCCGATGGCGGGGGAGCCCGGTAGCGGCATGCACACCCACCTCTCGCTCTTCGAGGGAGACACGAACGCCTTCCACGAGCCAGGAGCGCCCTACCAGCTCTCGCGCACCGGCCGTCACTTCATCGCGGGACTGCTGCGCTACGCGCCGGAGTTCACCGCCATCACGAACCAGTACGTCAACAGCTACAAGCGCCTGTGGGGCGGCGCCGAGGCGCCCGCGCACATCTGCTGGGGGCACAACAACCGCAGCGCCATGGTGCGCGTGCCCATGTACAAGCCGTCGAAGGGGCAGAGCACCCGCGTCGAGGTGCGTTCGCTCGACGCCGCAGCCAACCCCTACCTCGCGTACTCGGTTCTCCTCGGCGCCGGGCTCAAGGGCATCGAGGACGAGCTCGACCTGCCGCCCGAGGCCGAGGACGACGTGTGGAACCTCACCGAGCGTGAGCGTCACGCCATGGGCATCGAGCCTCTGCCGGCCTCGCTCGACGAAGCGATCCGCACGATGGAGGAGAGCGACTTCGTCGCCGAGGTGCTCGGTGAACACGTCTTCGACTTCGTGCTGCGCAACAAGCGCGCCGAGTGGGCCGCCTACCGCGACCAGGTCACGGAGTTCGAGATCAAGCAGGACCTGCGTCGGCTGTGAACGCCAACGCCGCCCGAGCAGGCTCGTCGCCCTGGCGGCGCGCCGGATTCCTCGACACGACGCGCGCCCAGAGCCTCGCCGCGGAGGTGTCGGACCTGCTCGATCAGGGCTCGCTGTTGGCCACGGTCACGGCGGTAGCCGACCCGGATCAGGCGTTGCTCCTCCTGGCTCGCCTGCGGGAGGTCCTCGACGACGGTGAGCGTGAGGCGCTCGCCGACGCGTTGAGTGACACCGAGGCCCGCGCACGCCTTCTCGGCGTCATGGGTGCGTCGAGCGCGCTGGGTGACCACCTCGTCGCCAAGCCGGACCAGTGGCGTGACGTCGTCGCCGCACAGCGGCGGGATCAGGACACGCTGGCCCGTCTGCTCATCGCGGAGATCGACGGTCGGGACGAGAAGGTCACGGCCTACGACGCCCTGCGCGTCGCCTACCGCCGTCAGCTCGTGCAGATCGCGGCGCTCGACGTCACCGAGATCGCGGTCAACGTCCTGCCTGCCACCGCGGCCTCGCTTGCGGACCTTGCGGGCGCTGCCCTCGAGGCGGGTCTGCACATCGCCACGACGAGGATCGACGGGGCCGATCAGGCGCGTCTGGCCGTCATCGGCATGGGCAAGACCGGCGGTCGCGAGCTCAACTACATCTCCGACGTCGACGTTGTCTTCGTCGCCGAACCAGCCGAGGGTGCTGACGAGGACGTGGCACTGCGGGTGGCCACCGAACTCGCCACCGAGGTGATGCGCGCCTGTTCCGCAAGCACCGGTGAGGGTTCGCTGTGGCAGGTCGACGCGGCACTGCGCCCCGAAGGCAAGCAGGGTCCGCTCGTGCGCACCCTCGAGAGCCACAAGGCGTACTACGAGCGCTGGGCCAAGGGCTGGGAGTTCCAGGCGCTGCTCAAAGCACGGCCTGTCGCGGGCGACGTGGCCCTCGGCGAGGCGTACACCGAGCTCATCCGCCCGATGGTGTGGCAGGCGAGCAAGCGGGAGAACTTCGTCGAGGACGCCCAGGCGATGCGTCGACGCGTCGAGGCGCACGTTCCCTCGCACGAGCAGGAGCGACAGATCAAGCTCGGCCAGGGTGGTCTGCGCGACATCGAGTTCTCCGTGCAGCTGCTCCAGCTCGTGCACGGACGCACCGACGATCGGGTGCGCGCACGCTCGACGCTCGACGCTCTCATGACCTTGAGTTCGTGGGGCTATGTCGGGCGCACGGATGCCGCGGCGCTCGACACGTCCTATCGCCAGTTGCGCGTGCTCGAACACCGCATCCAGCTGAGCAAGATGCGCCGCACGCACCTCATGCCGACGAATGACGCCGACCTGCGTCGTCTCGGTCGCGCCGTGGGCTTCACGAGCGACCCCGCCGAATCGGTGACGCGCCACTGGCGCGATCTGTCGCGTTCCGTGCGCCGCCTGCACGAGAAGCTCTTCTACCGGCCTCTTCTCTCGGCCGTCGCGCGCCTGGACGACGACGATGCGCGCCTGTCCGACGAAGGCGCTCGCGACCGCCTCTCGGCGCTCGGGTACGCGGATCCGGCGGGCGCTCTGCGTCACCTCGAAGCGCTCACCGCGGGCCTCACGCGTCGCGCGCAGATCCAGCGCACCCTCATGCCGGTCATCCTGCAGTGGCTCGCCGACGGCCCGACTCCCGACGCGGGACTTCTGGCCTACCGGCGCATCAGTGACGAGCTGGGCACGTCGCACTGGTACCTCAACACCCTGCGCGAGGGCAGCACCGCCGAACTGTTCGCCGAGGTGCTCTCGCGCTCGCGCTACGTGGCCGACCTTCTCGAACGCGCACCCGAGAGCGTCAAACTGTTCGCGGAGTCCTCTCGCCGCGTGCCGCGCTCACGCACGGCCATCGCCTCGACGATGGCGTCTGTCGTCAGCCGCCAGCAGGACGTCGAGAAGGCGATGCTCGCGGCGCGCTCGGTGCGCCGCAACGAACTCACTCGCGTGGCCATCGCCGACGTGCTCCACGAGATCGACCTCGACGGCGTCTCGGGCGCACTCACCGACATCATGTCCGCCACGCTCCAGGTCGGCCTCGACCTCGCCTGGCGCGAGGTGCTCGGCAGCGAGAAGGAACAGATCACCGACATCGCCGTCATCGGCATGGGCCGTTACGGCGGAGGCGAACTCGGCTACAGCTCGGACGCCGACGTCATCTTCGTCCACCGCCCGCGCGAGGGAGCTGACGCCTCGGCTGCCCAGGACCAGGCGCTCGCCGTCGTCACGCAGTTGCGTCGCCTCGTGCACCTGCCCGGCTCGGACCCGAAGCTCGAGATCGACGCCGACCTGCGCCCTGAAGGCAAGAGCGGGCCGCTCGTGCGCTCCATCGATTCGTACGCGAGCTACTACGAACGCTGGTCGGAGGGTTGGGAGGCCCAGGCGCTGCTGCGGGCCGCCTTCGTCGTCGGTGATCCCTCCCTCGGGCGTGACTTCGAGGCCCTCATCGATCCGCTTCGCTGGCCCGACGGCGGTATCTCGGAGAAGTCCATCCGTCAGATCCGGACGCTCAAGGCGCGCATGGAGGCCGAGCGCATCCCGCGCGGAGCCGACCCTCGCACCCACTTCAAGCTGGGCCGCGGCGGACTCTCCGACGTCGAATGGTGCGTGCAGCTCTACCAGCTCGAGCACGCCCACGACCACGAGGAACTGCGCGGGACGAGCACCGTTTCCACCCTCCGGGCGCTGGCCGAACTCGACCTGCTCGACGAGCACGACGCCGGGGTGCTCGCCGAGGCGTGGATCATGGCCTCGCGCGTGCGCAATGCGTCGGTGCTGTGGCGGGGTCGCCCCGTCGAGTCGTTGCCTTCGGACCTGCGTGACAGCGAGGGCATCGCCACGCTGCTCGGCATGCCGCGCGGGGACGGGCGTGAACTCGGTGAGGAGTACCGAAAGCTCGCACGCCGTGCGCGCCTCGTCGTCGATCGTGTCTTCTACGGCGAGTCCGAGGAGACCAGGCGGGGCCCGAGCTTCCGCCGCTGAGTTTCTGGCACGTGAGACGTGCGCGAGGGCACTTTCGCCGCCCGCCTAGACTGGACGGGTGATTTCTCGCCGTGATCTTCGTGGTTCAGCGCTCAGCGCCCTGGACGCTCGTGGCCTGCGCGATGCGCTGCCGCGCGCCCAGTTCGACATCGAGGCCGCACTCGAGGTGGTGCGACCGATCTGTGAGCAGGTGCGCCATGACGGCGCCGACGCCCTGCGGGAGCTGGGGGAGCGCTTCGACCGTGTGCGTCCCACGCACCTTCGCGTACCCGCCGAGGTCCTGAAGGCTGCCGAGGAACAGCTCGACCCGGCGGTGCGTGGCGCCCTCGTCGAGGCGATTCGCCGCGTGCGCATCGTCCACGCCGACCAGGCCCGAACCGACGTCACGACGACCGTCTCCGAGGGCGGCACCGTCACAGAACGCTGGATCCCGGTCGAGCGGGTGGGCCTCTACGTGCCCGGCGGACTGGCGGTCTACCCGAGTTCCGTCGTCATGAACGTCGTGCCCGCGCAGGTGGCGAACGTCGGTTCCATCGCCGTTGCGAGCCCGCTCCAGGAGCACAACACGGGCGACTTCGTCGGCTACCCGCACCCCACCATCCTCGCCGCGTGCTCGTTGCTCGGCGTCGACGAGGTCTACGCCGTCGGTGGTGCGCAGGCCGTCGCGATGTTCGCCTACGGCGCGCGCGAGAAGGACGGCGCCACCGTGTGTGAGCCCGTCAACCTCGTCACCGGTCCGGGCAACATCTACGTCGCGGCTGCCAAGCGTCTGCTCAAGGGGCTCATCGGCATCGACGCCGAGGCCGGCCCCACCGAGATCGCCGTCCTCGCCGACGACACGGCCGACGCCGACCACGTGGCCGCCGACCTCATCAGCCAGGCCGAACACGACAACCTCGCTGCGTCGGTTCTCGTCACCGACTCCGAGCGTCTGGCGAGCGACGTCGAGGCTGCTCTCGAGCGCCGCGTCGCCGCGACGAAGCACACCGAGCGCGTGACCACGGCCCTCGGCGGTCCGCAGTCGGCCATCGTGCTCGTCGACGACGTGACAGCCGGTCTGCGCGTCGTCGACGCCTACGGCGCTGAGCACCTCGAGATCCACACGGCGAACAGCCGCGAGGACGCGATGCGGGTGCGCAACGCCGGTGCCATCTTCGTCGGCACCTACTCGCCGGTGAGCCTCGGCGACTACGCCGCCGGCTCCAACCACGTGCTGCCCACGGGCGGCTGTGCCTGCCACTCGAGCGGTCTGTCGGTGCAGTCGTTCCTCAAGGGCGTCCACATCGTCGAGTACTCGCGTGACGCCCTCGCCGAGGTCGCCGACGTCGTCGTCACCCTGGCGAACGCCGAGGACCTTCCAGCCCACGGCGAGGCCGTCACGGCGCGCTTCGAGCAGGACGTGGAAGGGCGCGCATGAGCGAGCAGTCCCTCGAATCGCTGCTGCGCCCCGAACTGCAGGGGAAGAGCCCGTACGGCGCTCCGCAGCTCGACGTGCCCGTCGCGCTCAACACGAACGAGTCGTCCTACGACGTACCCGAGAGCGTTGTCGCGAGCATCGTCGAGCGTGTCGAGAAGGCCGCCGGCGGGCTCAACCGCTACCCGGACCGCGAGTTCACCGAGCTGCGTGCCGCCCTCGCCGAGTACCTGGCACGCGTCACCGGTGTTCGCCTTCCGATCGAGCAGATCTGGGCCGCGAACGGCTCCAACGAGGTGCTCAGCCACATCGTGCAGGCCTTCGGGGGCCCGGGGCGCACGGCGCTCGGTTTCACGCCGAGCTACTCGATGCACCCCATCATCAGCCGAGGCGCGGGAACGACGTGGATCGACGGTCTGCGCGATCGCCACGAGGGTGTCTACGACCTCGACGCCGACCTCGCCGTCGAGCAGGTGCGTGAGCACCAGCCGAACGTCGTGTTCGTCTGCACGCCGAACAACCCGACGGGCACCGCCGTGACGAACGACGTCGTCGAGGCGATCTACGATGCCACCGACCACGCCGTTGTCATCGTCGACGAGGCCTACGTCGAGTTCGCACGCCCCGGAACGGCCAGCGCTGTCGAGCTCCTCGACGGCCGCCCGCGCCTCGTCGTCAGCCGCACGATGAGCAAGGCCTTCGCGTTCGCCGGCGCCCGCGTCGGCTACCTCGCCGCCTCGCAGGAGTTCTGCGACGCGATGCGTCTCGTGCGCCTGCCCTACCACCTGTCGTCGGTGACGCAGGCCGTCGCGCTCGCCGCGCTCGACCACGCCGACGAGATGCTGGGCATGGTGGACGCGATCAAGCACGAACGCGACCGCATCGTGGCGACGTGCACCGAGCTGGGTTTCACCCCCACGCCGAGCGACGCCAACTTCGTCCTCGTGGGCGGCTTCGCCGACGAGAAGCAGACCTGGCAGGCGCTGCTCGATCGCGGCATCCTCGTGCGTGACGTCGGCATCTCCCATCACCTGCGCATCACGGCCGGCACGCCGCGCGAGACCGACGCCGTGCTCGCCGCCCTCACCGACCTCGCTCCGACCCACAAGGGATGACATGAACGACCAGAACGTGACCGCCGACGGGTTCGACGTACCCGAGGTCCCTGCAGACCACCGCACCGCCTTCATCGAGCGCACGACGAAGGAGGCGAGCATCCGCCTGTGGCTCGACCTCGACGGCACCGGCACGTCCGACGTACGCACAGGCGTGCGCTTCTACGACCACATGCTCGACTCGCTGAGCAAGCACAGCCTCATCGATCTGCGTATCCGCGCCACGGGCGACCTCGACGTCGACGCACACCACACGGTGGAGGACACCGCCATCGTGTTGGGTCAGGCCCTGCGCGAAGCGCTCGGCGACAAGGCGGGCATCTCCCGGTTCGGCGACGCCATGGTGCCGCTGGACGAGGCGCTCGTCCAGGCCGTCGTCGACGTCGCGGGGCGCCCCTACGTCGTGCACACCGGTGAGCCCGAGGGGCAGATTTACGCCGTCATCGGTGGCAACTACATCGGTTCGCTCACGCAGCACGTCATCGAGTCGCTCGGTTACAACGCGGGCATCGCGCTGCACGTCAACGTCATCTCCGGGCGCGACCCTCACCACATCGTCGAGGCCCAGTTCAAGGCCATCGCCCGTGCACTGCGTGCGGCCGTCGCCAAGGATCCCCGCGTTCAGGGCATCCCGAGCGCGAAGGGCGCTCTGTGATCTGATGCCCAAGGTCGCCCAGAACACCGGCTTCACCGCAGCCGTCGACGCCGTCGTCGTCGTGCACGGTGAGGTCTCGCGCGTTACCTCGTGGGTCGAGCGAGGCACGGTTCCTGCCTACGTCATCGACATCGACGGGCCGTGGTGCGCTGTCGTCCCGGCCGGACCTGGACACGCACAGGCTCCGTACGACGACCCTGCGCAGATGATCGCGGCGCGCCCGGTGCCGATGGCGCTGCGTCCGTCGCTCGCCTTCGTCCCCACCGAGAAGCAGGCGATCACCGTCGTCCAGCCGCGCGCGTGGCGTTCACTGCCGCGGTGGTTTGTCGTGCAGCAGGGCATCGGCCCGGTGCGGGCAGCCTTGCCGCAGGCCTCCCTCGGCGACCTGCTCTCGGCCGGTCACGACGCCCACCCCGAAGCGCTCGAGCGTGTGCTGGCCCAGCCGGACGCAGCACCGGCCGACCTTCTGCGCGGCATCATGGCTGCGCTTGGCGTGAACGCCGGGCACCTGCTCGGCCTCGCGCGAACGGCGAAGATCGACGCCGTCCTCGTCGAGCCCACCGCGAAGGCCGTTCGCCGCTTCGACAAGCACGTCACGGACGAGCGCGAGGAGCGCGCCGAGATCGAAGGCCGCGTCAACGCGGGGGAGAAGTCATGAAGCGCGTCGTCGTCCTCGACTACGGCAGCGGCAACATCCGCTCTGCCGTGCGCATGCTCGAACGGATCGGAGCGAACGTCGAACTGACGGCCGACCCGAAGCTCGTCGCGGCAGCCGACGGCCTGTTCGTGCCCGGTGTGGGCAACTTCCACGCCTGCATGGCGGGATTGGAGGCGGCCGGCGGGCGCCGACTCATTGACGATCGTCTCGCGGCCGGTGCGCCGGTGCTCGGCGTCTGTGTCGGCATGCAGGTGATGTTCGACGGCTCGAGCGAACCCTCCACGTCCCCGCAGCCCGGCCTCGGGCGATGGCCCGGTCAGGTCGAGCGTCTCGCGGCCCCCGTCGTCCCGCACATGGGATGGTCGCGCGTCGAGCCGCCGGTCACGACGACGCTCTTCGCGGGCATCGAGGGGGAGCGCTTCTACTTCGTCCACTCCTTCGCTGCCTCGGCTCAGCTCGGCGAGGGCCGAGAGGCGACCTACGCCGCGCACGGCGAACGCTTCGTGGCCGCCATCGAAGACGGGGTTCTCGCCGCGACTCAGTTCCACCCCGAGAAGTCCGGCGACGCCGGCGCTCACCTGCTGACCAACTGGCTTCGCAGCCTGTAATCGACCGAAAGGTTCGTCATGTCGACCAGCCCCCGCCTCGAACTCCTGCCCGCCGTCGACGTCTCGGAGGGCCAGGCCGTCCAGCTCGTCCAGGGCGTCTCCGGCACCGGCGGCCAGTTCGGTGACCCGATCGCCGCTGCAAAGGCTTGGCAGGAGGCCGGTGCCGAGTGGCTCCACCTCGTCGACCTCGACGCTGCGTTCGGACGCGGGACGAACCGTGAACTCCTCGCGCGCATCGTCGGTGAGCTCGACATCAAGGTGGAGATGAGCGGCGGCATCCGCGACGCGGAGTCGCTCGAGGCAGCGCTCGCCACGGGCTGTCGCCGCGTGAACCTCGGCACGGCTGCCCTCGAGAACCCCGAGTGGACGGCTGCCGCCATCGCCGAACACGGCGACCGCATCGCCGTCGGTCTCGACGTGCGCGGTACGACGCTCGCGGCGCGCGGTTGGACCCGCGAGGGCGGTGACCTGTGGGAGACGCTGGCGCGTCTCGACAGCGAGGGCTGTGCCCGCTACGTCGTCACCGACGTCGCGAAGGACGGCATGCTCGCCGGCCCGAACACGCAGCTCCTGTCCGAGGTCTGCGCCCGCACGGACCGTCCGGTGGTCGCCTCCGGCGGCGTCACGACGCTCGACGACGTGCGCGCCCTGCGCGAGCTCGTGCCCTCCGGCGTCGAAGGCGCCATCATCGGTTCCGCGCTCTACAAGGGCACCATCACGCTCGCCGACGCGCTCGACGCCGCCGGCCGCCCCGAGTGATGAGCGGCGCACACAACCCGAACATCGACCCTGCGGGGGAGTCGGCCGACACCGCCGGCATTCCGTTCACCGGCCGCCAGGTGACGAGCACCGGCTTCGACGACGACACCGGCGCCGCAGACCCTGCCCTGGTCGCAGCATTGGAGAGCGGGAACGAGAGCGACTGGGTGGCCGCACTGGCCGAGTCGCGTCTGCTCGTGCCGATCGTCGCCGCGCCCACCGAGGTCGACGAATCCGGGACGCTCGCGGTGGAGAAGTCCACCGACATGGCCGTCGTGACGCTCACCGCGCCGGACGGAACGAAGGGGCTCCCGGTCTTCTCCAGCCTCGACGACCTCGCGCGCTGGGACCCGAAAGCGCGGCCCTCACCGGTGCGCGCCGCGTTCGCCGCTCAGGCAGCCATATCGGAGCAGTGTGAGGTACTCCTGCTCGACATGGCTTCGTCGCACCGCGTCGTGGTACGCGCGAGCATGCTGTGGTCGCTCGCGCAGCAGCAGGCGTGGCTACCCGCTCACGAGGACCCGTTCGTGGCCAAAGCCGTCGATGCGGCGCTCGTGCCCGAGGGGAACGCGGTTCTCGGCCGCCGGCTCGAGGACGCCGGGGAGGGCGTTCTTCGACTGCGTCTGCAGCTGACTCCCGGTCTGGCCCAGGAAGAGCTGCAGGCTCTCGCAACCCGCGTGGGGGAGCGCCTGGCCGGCGACGGTGAAACCCGAGCCAGGATCGAAGGGCTCGCGTTCGCGTTCACGGCTGAGGAGCTCGAGGTCTGAAACAGCCGCGCCACCACACGAGAGTGGGGCTGCACAACCGATCGGTTGTGCAGCCCCACTGTCATGTCGTGAAGGGCGGGCCCCTCAGCGCCAGTCGTCGTTGACGGGAAAGCCGTAGGCCTCCAAGTGGTGGACGACCCGGTCGATCTCATCGGGTGCCGGAAGATCCTGCGTCACCTTCGTGATGCCGACGCCGACATCGATGCGGTCAGCCGGAACGAGTCCGTCGGCCACGAGACGATCACCGAGCTCGTGGACCTCGTCCTCGCTGAGGCGGCGGCGCATGAGGGCGAGCAACGGCTGAAAGTCTCGCTCGGGTACGCCGGCAGGATAGCTGTGGCGCAGCCACCCCACGATGCGCTCGAGTGCGGGGTTCACGTCGTTCTTACTTCTTCTCGACCAGCGTCGGGTAGATGTGCTCGAAGGAGACCTTCATGCCGAAGCCGGAGCTGACGATGATCGTCAGACCGAGCGCGATGGCAGCACACACGAGAAGGAAGCACACCGCAGCGACCGGCTTTCCCCACGCACGAGGCGTGGAGTCGTCGGTCATCTGGCCCGACGAAGCCGCGAGGCCGCGGATTCCGAAGGCGAAGAGCGCGGGGACGCCGGCGCCGAGCACGACGCCGACGGCCAGAACGTGCCACGCACTGTTGAACGCGAGGGAGAGCGTCTTCATCGGGTACCTGCCTTGGACGTGGAGGACTTGTCCGAGTTCGTCTCGTTGACGACCGGCGGGATGTGCGTAGCAGCGATCTCCTCGGGCTCCCAGGAGTCGTTGACGTTGTTGTGGTCGACGGGGGCCTTGCGCGAGCGCATCCACATGTAGAGCGAGGCGGCGCACAGGATGGCGAAGATGACGATGCCACCGGCGACGCCGCCGATGAGGTCACCGACGTACCACATGAGCGCACCCACGAGTGCGGCCGACGGGAGCGTGATGAGCCAGGCGGCGACCATGCGAACGGCCACGCTCCAGCGCACCTCGGCGCCGCGCTTGCCGATGCCGGTGCCGAGGATGGAACCGGTGGCGACGTGCGTCGTGGAGAGCGCGAAGCCCATGTGGCTCGAGACGAGGATGACGGCCGAACTCGAGGACTCGGCAGCCATGCCCTGGGGGGACTCGATCTCGACGAGGCCCTTGCCGAGGGTGCGGATGATGCGCCAGCCACCGAGGTAGGTGCCGAGCGCGATGGCCAGGGCACAGGACAGCTTGACCCAGAACGGGACCGACTCGGTGTCGGTCCAGGAGCCGTAGCCGATGAGGGCGAGGGTGATGACACCCATCGTCTTCTGGGCGTCGTTCGTGCCGTGTGCCAGGGAGACGAGCGAGGCGCTGAAGATCTGGCCCCAGCGGAAGCCGCGCTCTGCCTCCTTGTGCTGGACCTTCTTCGTGATGGCGTAGATCAACTTCGTGCCGATCGCCGCGACGACGACGGCGATGACGGGCGACAGGAGCGCCGGGGCGATGACCTTGCCGACCACGCCGTCGAGCTTCGTACCGTCACCGACCCACTTGACGCCGCCGAAGCCGATGGCGGCGATCGCGGCACCGATGAGGCCACCGAACAGGGCGTGGCTCGAGCTGCTCGGGATGCCGAGGAGCCACGTGAGGAGGTTCCAGACGATGCCGCCGACGAGGCCCGCGAGGACGATGAGCAACAAAGCCTGGCCGTGATCGGCGAGGAACTCCGGCTTGGGTGAGCCGTCCTTGCTCTGGATCTTGATGACGGCGTTCGTGACGGTGAGCGCGACCTCGACGGAGAGGAACGCTCCGACGAGGTTGAGGATGCCCGAAAGGGCGACGGCCACCTTCGGCTTCAGCGCACCCGTGGCGATGGACGTGGCCATCGCGTTACCGGTGTCGTGGAAGCCGTTGGTGAAATCGAAGGCAAGGGCCGTGACGACGACGAGCCCGAGGAGGATGAGGGAAAGGTCCACGTCTCCCAGTGTGAGGCCGTGACGGCGTTTGTCCATCCCCCATCGCGAGAATTTCGCGCGATGACGGGCAATTCGACAGGTTCGACCGTGCGATGTTCACCTGGAATTCACCTACTGACGCTCGTGCGGGGCGTGGCGCCGCCCGCCGTGGCGTGAAGATCGGTTGACCGTGCGTCCATCTGTGCCCTTCTGCGGCCGAGGGCTGACGCAGAACGGGGCGGCACTCCGTCATGGAGTGCCGCCCCGTGGAGCGCTGCGCGGTGCGCGATCAGAGGTTGATCATGTGCCCCGCGATGCCGTGAACGGCTTCCTTGACAGCCTCGCCGAGCGTCGGGTGCGCGAAGATGTTGCGCGACACCTCGTCGGCCGTCAGGTCCCACTGCTGAGCCAGGTTGAGTACCGGCAGAAGCTCCGTGACGTCCGGGCCGATCATCGCGGCGCCGATCAGTTCGTTGTGCTTGGCGTCCGCGATCACCTTGACGAAGCCGACGGCCTCGCCGAGGCCCATGGCCTTGCCGTTGGCCGTGAAGGGGAACGTTGCCGTCTTGACGTCGTAGCCCTTCTCCTTGGCCTGAGCCTCGGAGTAGCCGAACGAGGCCACCTGCGGCTGGCAGTACGTGGCGCGCGGGATCATGTCGAAGTTGATCTCCATGGTCTCGGCGCCGGCGATCGTCTCCGCGGCGACGATGCCCATCGCCTCGGCCGTGTGGGCGAGCATGAGCTTGGCGGTGACGTCACCGATGGCGTAGACGCCCTCGACGTTCGTGCGGCCGCGGCCGTCGATCGCGATGGCACCGCGGTCGGTGAGCTCGACGCCGAGGTCTTCGAGGCCGTAGCCCTCGGTGCGCGGCTTGAAGCCGAACGCGGAGAGCATCTTGTCGGCTTCGAGTACCTGACTGTCGCCACCCTTCGCGGGGGAGACGGTGACCTTGACGCCGGAGCCGGTGTCCTCGGCCTTCTCGACCTTCGTGCCGGTCATGACCTTGACGCCGAGCTTCTTGTAGTGCTTGAGCAGCTCCTTGGACACGTCGGCGTCCTCGGTGGGCACCATGCGGTCGGCGAACTCGACGATCGTGACGTCGACGCCGAAGTTCTTCATGACGTAGGCGAACTCGACGCCGATGGCGCCCGAACCGCCGATGATGATCGACTTCGGCAGCTCGTCGGTGAGGATCTGCTCCTCGTAGCTGACGATGTTCTCGCTGAGGTCGACGCCCGGCATCGTGCGCACGGTGGCGCCCGTGGCGATGATGAGGTTGTCGTAGGTGACGTCCTCGCTGCCGCCGTCGTTGAGTTCCACCGAGACCGTCTTGTCGGACTTGAGCGTGCCCCAGCCGTCGATCTCGGTGATCTTATTCTTCTTCATGAGGTAGTGGACACCCTTGACGATGCCCGCGGAGACCTGGCGGGAACGCTTGTGCGTCGGGCCGTACTCCATCGAGGCATCACCGGTGATGCCGAACTTGTCCTTCTCGTGCGTGAGCACGTGCGCGAGTTCCGCGTTCTTCAGAAGGGCCTTCGACGGGATACACCCGACGTTGAGGCAGACACCTCCCCAGTACTTCTTCTCGATAACGGCGACGCTCAGCCCGAGCTGGGAGGCGCGGATTGCCGCGACGTACCCACCGGGACCGGCGCCGAGGACGACGACATCAAAGTGCTTAGCCACGAGTGCGAGCCTAAACCCCCGGGGCCGGTTAGCGGGAGTCGACGCCTCTACCGGCCGGTAGAACTTGCCGAGGCGTCCGCGGGTGCGCCGAGCAATGCGCGGGCGAGCTCGGTGTCGACGACGGCCGACGTGACGTAGCCGCCCTTGATCCCGGCGCGCAGCGCCTCCGCTCGAGCCGCTCCGTGGGAGACAGCGACGACCTCGGTGATGAGCCGCAGATCGCGGGGGCTCATGCTGACCAGGCGTGCGCTCAGCCCCGATTCGACCGGTTCGCCGTCGGTGTTGAACAGCGATCCGGCGATCTCCCCGACGACCTCGAGCCGCTCGAGTTCGTCTCGCTCGTCCTCGGTGGCGAGGTCGTACAGCGTGCTCTCGCCTTCGCTCCACCCCCCGATGCCGACGAGGGCGAGCGAGCAGTGACGTGCCTCGTCGAGGGTGCCCGCCACGGCTGTCTGTGCCCGGATGACGCGCGCGGCCTCGGCGTCCGTCGCGACGAGCGGCGCGTAGAACACGCGTGGCTCGCCGCCGGTGAGGCGGGCGGCGTCACGCACGACGTCAACGGGGGAGGCCTCGTGTGCCGGGAGGTCGAGGGCTCCCGACAGCTGGACGATCGGCACCGGAGGCAGTCCTTCGAAGAACGGAACGGTCTGCGCCACCATGCGGCTCCACGGCAGGCCTATGACGTCCGTGGGCTGTGCGATGCGTTGCATGAGGGATGCGGCAGCGCGGCCGAGTTCAGCCAGCTTCTCGCCACCGGCGAGGGCCTCGACGTCGACGACGAGCGCATGACGCAGCCCGAAACGCTCGCGTAGGTCCTGGGACAACTGGTCCTTGACGGCGCCGGGGTCCAGGATCTCGATGCGCACGACTCCACTGTCGCGAGCGGCCTCGAGCAGGCGAGCCACCTTGAACCGGCTGATGCCGAGTTCCTCGGCGATCTGCACCTTGGAGGCGTCGTCGAGGTAATAGCGGCGCGCCGCCTGGACCATGTGCAGCTGAGTCAGCGGCAGGTTCACGTCGACCATGAGGCCTCCTGAGACGAGGGTTGACACTGTGCGTCACATCACACTTTACTCATGTGTGCTCCCTATTGCTCAACTGAGCAGAAATTGGGTGCGACATGAGAAAGAGGTCGTCGTGGGACGACGAAGGGCAGGCGTCGCCATCCTGGCAGCCACAGCACTCGCGGGCAGCGGCCACCGTGCCGATCGGACTCGCCTCGAGCATGCTCACCCTGGCACTCGGTGCCTTCCTCGCCGGCATGTTCTGCGCGCCCACGATGACGGCTTCCGTCGACGCCGTTGCTCGCGTCGTTCCGGAGCGAGTGCGCGGTGAGGCGATGGGCTGGCACGGCTCCTTCCTCACGACGGGCGGCGCGCTGGGCGGACCGATCGCCGGATGGGCCATCGACAGTCACGGCTTCGCCGGCGGTTTCGCCGCCGTGGCGGGCTTGGAGCCCTCATCTGCGTGGCCGGGGTGCTCATCGTCGGTGGACGGCGGGCGCAGCGCTCCCGCAGCGTGCGACGGGCGTCCGCGTGAGTGGGGAAGGGTCCCCTTCGCCGGGTTTGGAGGGCGCTCGCCGGACTGTTACTCTGGGTACTACCAGCCGTACGTGTGGTGCTCTCCCGGAGTGATCCGCGAAAATCACACCACGAACGGTGCGCAAGAGGGACTTCGGTCTCCACCCTCGGTTCTCCTCAGGGAGGCAGGGTCGTGGTCATGGTTCGTACAAGGTTCACCCCGGTGAGCCTGTTCTCGGGGAATACCTGAGAGCGTGCGAAACGTTGAGACGAAGGCTTCTTGCGTAGGCAAGAAGCCTTTTCGCGTTTCTCCGCCTCGGCGGTGGAACGAATCGTCACAACAGTGAAGGAGTCGGCCATCAGCGCTGAGCCACGCATCAACGATCGGATCCGTGTACCCGAGGTCCGGTTGGTTGGCCCCAACGGTGAGCAGGTGGGCATCGTCCGAGTCGAGGACGCGCTGCGCCTCGCGGCGGAAGCGGATCTCGATCTCGTGGAGGTCGCGCCGCAGGCCAAGCCCCCGGTCGCCAAGCTCATGGACTTCGGCAAGTTCAAGTACGAAGCCGCCATGAAGGCCCGCGAGTCTCGCAAGAACCAGGTCAACACGGTCATCAAGGAGATCAAGCTCCGACCGAAGATCGACCAGCACGACTACGACACCAAGAAGGGTCACGTCGTTCGGTTCCTGTCGGCCGGTGACAAGGTCAAGGTCACCATCATGTTCCGCGGTCGCGAGCAGTCGCGCCCGGAGCTCGGTTTCCGACTGCTCCAGAAGCTCGCCGAGGACGTCGCCGAGCTGGCGTTCATCGAGAGCGCGCCGAAGCAGGACGGCCGCAACATGGTCATGGTTCTCGGCCCGACGAAGAAGAAGGCCGAGGCTCGCGCCGAGGACCGTCGTCGTCGCGAGGCTGCGAAGGCGAGCAAGGCTGCTCCCGCGACGCAGGCCGCCGAGACCGAGGCTCCCGCTGCGGAGCCGGCTGCCGACGAGGCAGCCAACTGAAATCGTCCTTCACCCTCGGGTGAAGACCCCCGCGCCGGGAGACCGGTGGCGGGCCGTCAGACAGCCGGCGTGCACGAGCGCGCCGAGTGAGCGAAGGAGTCGGCTATGCCGAAGATGAAGACGCACAGCGGTGCTAAGAAGCGTTTCCGTGTCACCGGTAAGGGCAAGGTCATGCGCCAGCGCGCCCGCCACGTCCACAAGTTCGAAGAGCGCGCCAAGCGTCAGTCGCGTCGCCTCGTGAACGACGTCGTCGTTGCGCCGTCCGACGAGAAGAAGATCAAGAAGCTTCTCGGTAAGTAAGCCGAAGCTTTCCCTCAACCAGCTTTTGCGGCAGGCGCCCGGCGCCGCCGCCCATGAACAAGGAGTACTCACGTGGCACGCGTGAAGCGGGCAGTGAACGCCCAGAAGAAGCGTCGTACCGTTCTCGAGCAGGCCAGCGGCTACCGCGGCCAGCGCTCGCGCCTTTACCGCAAGGCGAAGGAGCAGGTGACGCACAGCCTCGGTTACGCCTACCGTGACCGTCGCGCCAAGAAGGGTGACTTCCGTCGCCTGTGGATCCAGCGCATCAACGCTGCGGCTCGCCTCAACGGCATGACGTACAACCGCTTCATCCAGGGCCTCAAGGCCGCTGGCATCGAGGTCGACCGTCGCATGCTCGCCGAGCTGGCCGTCAACGACGCCCCGGCCTTCGCCGCGCTCGTCGAGATCGCCAAGAAGAACGTCCCGGCCCAGACGCCGGCTGCCTGATCCTCCTAGGCACCTCTTTCGCATCGAACGCCGCTCCACGCCATGATCACGAACACCCGCTCCGATCGGGTCAAGCAGGTCAGGGCACTGGGGCGGCGTTCTGCGCGTGAGAAGGCCGGACTGTTCCTCGTCGAGGGACGCCAGGCCGTGCGCGAACTGATCCGTTTCGCGCCCGAGACGATCCGCGACCTCTACCTCGACGCCGAGGCCACCGAACGTCACCCGGACCTGCGGGAGATGGCGCTTTCCTGGCAGCGCGACGCGGAGCCTGACGAGCGTCGATTCATCCACGACTGCTCTGCCCAGGTGCTCGCCGAGATGTGCGACACCGAGCAGCCGCAGGGGATCATCGCCGTCGCGCGACCCGTCGACCGCACCCTCGACGAGGTGCTCGCCGGTTCGCCGAAGTTCGTCGTGGTCCTCACGAACGTGAGGGACCCCGGTAACGCGGGCACCGTCATCCGCGGCGCCGACGCGACGGGTGCTGACGCCGTCATCGTCAGCGACTCGAGTGTCGACATCTACAACCCCAAGGTCGTGCGCTCGACCGTGGGTTCGCTGTGGCACCTGCCGATCTGTCGCGGTGCCGCCATCGAGGACATCTTCGCCCGCTGCCGCGACGCCGGGCTGACGCTGCACGCCGCGGACGGTGTCGGCACGACGCTGCTTCCGGACGTCGAGCTCTCCACGCCGCACGCGTGGGTCATGGGCAACGAGGCCTGGGGCCTCGAACCCGAAGTCCGCGAGGCCTGCGACGACGTCGTGCGCGTGCCGATCTACGGCGCTGCCGAGTCGCTCAACCTGGCCATGGCGGCCACCGTCTGCCTCTACGCCTCGGCGGGCGCGCAGCACTGACACGGCGCGTCATTCCGGTTTGCGCGCACTCGATAGACTCGGGCCCATGTCTGGCCCCAACACCAACTACGACCCGGTCGAGGTGTCCGCACTGGACCCCGAGGTCGTGGAGTCGAACGTCACCGACGCCCTCAGCGCCATTGCGGCCGCGAACTCGCTCGAGGAGTTGAAGGACGCACGCCTCGCCCACGCCGGCGACAAGTCGCCCCTCGCTCTCGCCAACCGTGAGATCGGTGCGCTGCCGCCGACGGCCAAGGCCGAGGCGGGCAAGCGAGTCGGCCAGGCGCGCGGACGCGTGAGTCAGGCGATCAAGGAGCGTCAGGCCGAGCTCGAGGCAGAGCGCGACGAGCGCATCCTCACCGAGGAGGCCGTCGACGTCACGACGGCGACGACGTTGCGCCGCCCGGTCGGTGGCCGTCACCCCGTCGAGATGATGCAGCAGCTCATGGTCGACCTCATGGTCGGCATGGGCTGGGAGGTGGCCGAGGGCCCCGAGGTCGAGGCCGAGTGGTTCGTCTTCGACGCGCTCAACTTCGACGAGGACCACCCTGCCCGCCAGATGCAGGACACCTACTACCTCGACCCGGCCGACGGTGGGCTAGTCATGCGTACGCACACGTCGCCCGTCCAGGCTCGCTCGATGCTCGAGCGCGGTGTGCCGCTCTACATCGTCGCGCCGGGGAAGGCCTACCGCACGGACGAACTCGACGCCACGCACCTGCCGGTCTTCCACCAGCTCGAGGGCCTCGCCGTCGACAAGGGCATCACGATGGCCCACCTCAAGGGAACGCTCGACCATCTCGCCACGCAGCTGTTCGGCGAAGGCATCACGACGCGTCTGCGTCCCAACTACTTCCCGTTCACCGAGCCGAGCGCCGAGATGGATCTGCGCTGCTTCGTCTGCCGCGGGGAAGACCCGGCCTGTCGCACGTGCGGCGGCACCGGCTGGATCGAGTGGGGTGGCTGCGGCATGGTCAACGAGAACGTCCTGCGCGCCTGCGGCGTCGACCCGAGCGAGTACAGCGGATTCGCGTTCGGCATGGGCGTCGAGCGAGCGCTCATGTTCCGCACCGGCGCATCCGACATGCGCGAGATGATCGAGGGCGACGTGCGCTTCGACGCCCAGTTCGGCTTGGAGGTCTGAGGCAATGCGAGTTCCCATCGAATGGCTGCGTGAGTACGTCGACGTCCCGGCCGGAGCAACAGGTCTCCAGGTGGCGGCCGACCTCGTCAAGATCGGTCTCGAGGAGGAGGCGATCCACGGCGGCGGCATCACCGGCCCGCTCGTCGTCGGGCGCGTTCTGACGAAGGAGCCCGAGGAGCAGAAGAACGGCAAGGTCATCAACTGGTGCTCCGTCGACGTCGGCGACGCCAACGGAACCGGTGAGCCCCAGGGCATCGTGTGCGGCGCGCACAACTTCGACGCCGGCGACACCGTCGTCGTCGTCCTGCCCGGTGCCGTTCTGCCCGGTGGCTTCGCCATCAGCGCCCGCAAGACCTACGGTCACCTCTCGGCCGGCATGATCTGTGCAGCCGACGAACTCGGCCTGCCCGACGACGGTTCGCACGGCATCATCCTGCTCCCGCAGCGTCTCGGCGTCGAGGCGAGCGACCTCACGCCCGGCCAGGACGCCCTGCCGCTGCTGGGTCTCGACCGCGAGACGGTCGAGGTCAACGTCACCCCGGACCGCGGCTACTGCTTCTCCATCCGTGGCGTCGCGCGCGAGTACGGCCACTCGACGGGGGCCCGCTTCACCGACCCGGTGCTCGAACTCAACTCGCGTGCCCCGGAGGCCAACGCCTCGGGTTACCCCGTGCGGGTCGACGACGATGCGCCCCTGCGCGGAAACGTCGGGTGCGACCGCTACGTGGCCCGCATCGTGCGCGGCGTCGACCCGGCGGCGCCCGTGCCGGCCTGGCTGTCCCAGGCCGTGACGGAGGCGGGGATGCGCTCGATCTCCCTGCCCGTCGACATCACGAACTACGTCATGCTGGGTCTCGGCCAGCCGCTGCACGCCTTCGACCTGGCCACGCTCGGTGAGGAAATCGTCGTGCGTCGCGCGCGGGCGGGGGAGAAGATCACGACCCTCGACGACGTGGGGCGCACGCTCTTCGCCGAGGACCTCCTCATCACCGACGGCGGTGAGCGTCCGCTCGCCATCGCCGGCGTCATGGGCGGCGCCGAGAGCGAGGTGAGCGACACGACGAGCGACATCCTCATCGAGGCCGCACACTTCGACCCGGTCAGCATCGCCCGAAGCGCCCGTCGTCACCGACTGAGCAGCGAGGCGTCCAAGCGCTTCGAGCGCGGTGTCGACCCGGCGATCGCCGCCGCGGCAGCGCAGCTGGCCGTCGATCTTCTCGTCGAGTACGGCGGCGGCCGCGTCGACGACGGCGTCACCGACCTCGACACCGTCGTGCCTGCCGCTCCGATCGCGTTCGACCCGCAGCAGCCCACGCGCCTCGTCGGCGTCTCGTACACCGACGACGAGGTGGAGGCGACTCTCACCGCGGTCGGCTGCGTCGTCGAGCGAGTCGAGGGGGCACGGTGGAACGTCACGGCTCCGTCGTGGCGCCCCGACCTCACGACGGGGCCCGACCTCGTCGAGGAGGTTGCCCGCCTGCGCGGTTACGACCAGATCCCGTCGGTCCTGGCTCGCCCCGTCGCCGGGCGCGGCCTCACGGCGTCGCAGCGCTACCGCCGCACCGTGGCCAACGCGCTCGCCGCTCAGGGGCTCTCGGAGATCATCTCGCTGCCCTTCGTCAGCGACGAGTTGCACACGAAGCTGCGCTACGGGGCAGACGACACGCGACGCTCCACCGTCCGCCTGAGCAACCCGTTGTCGGACGAGGCGCCGCTGCTGCGCACCAGCGTCCTGTCGACGATGCTCGAGTCGCTCAAGCGCAACATCGCGCGCGGCTTCAAGGACGTGGGCCTGTTCGAGCTCGGTCTCGTCGTGTCCGGCCCCGCGGGAACGGCGCCGACCGAGCGGGTCGGAGTGCACCCGACGCCCGAGGTGCTCGCCGCCATCCGTGACGCCGTCCCGGCTCAGCCGCGCCACGTCGCCTGGGTGATGACCGGTGACGGTGAACGCAAGGGCTGGTGGGGTGC
Source organism: Dermacoccus sp. PAMC28757 (assembly GCF_014302635.1). NCBI lineage: Bacteria > Bacillati > Actinomycetota > Actinomycetes > Micrococcales > Dermacoccaceae > Dermacoccus > Dermacoccus sp. PAMC28757. Next base: position 1,989,838 of record NZ_CP060292.1, read on the forward strand.
AGGCCGCTCGAGCGACTGGAGCGACGCCGTCGCCACCGCGCTCGGCATCGGTCGCGTGCTCGGCGTGCAGCTCGAGGTGGCGCAGGCCGACGTGGCCCCGTTCCACCCGGGCCGCTGTGCCCAGATCATGCTGCCTGACGGCAGCGTCATCGGTCACGCGGGTGAGCTTCACCCGAAGGTGCTCACGACCCTCGGCCTCCCGCCGCGCGTGGTGGCCGGCGAACTCGACCTCGACGCCCTCTCGGCGTTCGCCGAGAGGACCGGGGTCGCGGAGCCGATCGCCACGTACCCGCAGGCGCATTCCGACGTCGCGCTCGTCGTCGATTCGGGCGTCACCGCGGCGGTCGTCGAGGACGCACTGCACCGCGGCGGTGGGGAGAACCTCGAGTCGCTGGCGCTGTTCGACATCTACGAGGGCGAGCAGGTCGGCGAGGGCAAGAAGTCGCTCGCCTACCGGCTCTTCTTCCGCTCGCCGGAGCGTACGCTCACGACGGAGGAGGTCAACGTCGCCCGCGATGCGGCCGTCCGTGAGGTCGACAAGGCCGTCGGAGCCAGCCTGCGAGGCGCCTGACCCTGACATGCACCCCTGTGGCCCGCCCATGGGGGTGCATGACTTTTCTCTCTTGTGCATGAGTATGCGTATTCGTGTAGCCTGAACGACATGGTTCAGGTCGCAGTCGCCGGTGCGAGCGGATACGCCGGAGGAGAGCTCCTCCGCTTGCTGCTCGCTCACCCCAACGTCGAGATCGGAGCGTTGACGGCCGGGGGCTCCGCGGGTTCGCGACTGGGTGAGCACCACCCGCACCTCATGCCGCTGGCCGATGTCGTTCTCGAGGAGACGACGCCGGAGGTCCTCGCAGGACACGACGTCGTGTTCCTCGCACTTCCCCACGGTCAGAGCGCTGCCTTGGCCGCCGCGCTCGCCGAGGACGTGCTCGTCGTCGACTGCGGTGCCGACTTCCGCCTCGAGAACGAGAACGACTGGACTGCGTTCTACGACACCCCGTACGCAGGTTCGTGGGCCTACGGTATGCCCGAACTGGCCCTCGGGACCGCAGCCAAGCAGCGGGACAACCTGGCCGGGGAGCGCCGCATTGCCGTCCCGGGCTGCTATCCGACCGCGGTCTCGCTCGCCCTCGCGCCCCTGTTTGCCCACGACCTCGTGGAGCACGATGACGTCGTCGTCGTGGCCTCCTCCGGAACCTCGGGGGCCGGCAAGGGCCTCAAGCCGCACCTGCTCGGATCCGAGGTCATGGGATCGATGAGCCCGTACGGTGTCGGCGGCGGCCACCGTCACACCCCTGAGATCGTGCAGAACCTCCGCCGCGCCGCGCAGGGAGCGGACGACGTGTCCCTGTCGTTCACCCCCACGCTCGCGCCGATGCCGCGCGGCATCCTGGCCACGTGTACCGCGCGCGTGCGTGACGGCGTGGACGCCGCGGCGATTCGCGCGGCCTTCGAGGCGGCCTACGGCGGCGAGACGTTCGTCCACCTGCTTGCGGACGGCTCGTGGCCCTCGACAGGGATGGTCGTTGCGTCCAACGCCGTCGCGGTTCAGTTCGCCCTCGATGCAAGCTCCGGCCGCGTCGTCGTCGTCTCCGCCGTCGACAACCTCACGAAGGGCACGGCAGGAGCTGCCGTGCAGTCGATGAACCTCGCGTTGGGCTTCGACGAAGCCGCGGGCCTGCCCGCGGTGGGGGTGGCTCCCTGATGGTCGCCTTCGGAGCGCAGTTCACCCTCATCGCCCACCCCGAGGAACTGTCGTACGTGCGCCTCGGGCCGCACGAGGTGGTGCCAGACTGGGCCCTCACGGACGCCCCGCTCGTCTCGGTGAGCGCCACCGCATCGGAGACCTCGGTGCTGTGTCTGTCGTCCGCCATCCCGCGTGACGCGGTGGTGCGCCAGCAGGGGCCGTTCAACGTCTTCGAGGTCGACGGTCCGCTCGACTTCGCCCTCACGGGTCTCCTGTCGGCGATCGTGACGCCGCTCGGTGAGGCCGAGCTGACGGTTTTCACCGTTTCCACGTTCGACACCGACTGGATCATGGTTCCCACCTTCGAGTCCGACCGCGCCCGCGCGCTGTGGAAGCGTGCCGGCCACATCATCAAGGAGAAGGAATGAGCGTCACTGCCGCATCAGGCTTCCGGGCCGCCGGTGTCACGGCCGGCCTCAAGCCCAGCGGAAAGCCCGATCTCGCGCTCGTGGTCAACGACGGCCCCGAGCACGTCGGTGCCGCGGTGTTCACGAGCAACCGGGTCGAGGCGGCCCCCGTGACGTGGTCACGCCAGGTCGTCACCGACGGCCGCGTCGATGCTGTGGTCCTCAACTCGGGTGGTGCGAATGCCTGCACGGGCGCCCAGGGCTTCCTCGACACTCACCGCACGGCCGAACTCGTGGCCGAGGCCGCCGGCGTGAGTGCGGGCGATGTCATGGTGTGCTCCACGGGGCTCATCGGTGAACTCCTGCCGATGGACCGCATCGAGAATGGTGTGACGCAGGTGTCCGGCGCCGTGAGCGCCGACGGTGGCGCCGACGCGGCCGAGGCCATCATGACGACCGACACCGTGGCCAAGGAGTGCGAAGGCATCGGCTCGGGGTACGTCGTCGGTGGCATGGCGAAGGGAGCGGGCATGCTCGCACCTTCACTGGCCACGATGCTGGTCGTCGTGACGACAGATGCCGTCCTCACCTCGGAGCAGGCTGACGAAGCCCTGCGCACGGCGACGCGCTTGTCGTTCGACCGCATCGACTCCGACGGCTGCCAGTCGACGAACGACACCGTGCTCCTCATGGCGTCCGGCGCCTCCGGCGTCGCGCCCGAGATGGGGGAGTTCACGAGCATCCTGACGGAGGTCTGCCAGGATCTTGCGCTGCAGCTCATCACCGACGCCGAGGGTGCTGCCCACGACATCGAGATCGTCGTCAACGGAGCTGTAAACATTAACGATGGACTTGAAGTTGCACGCGCGGTCGCCCGTAACAACCTCTTCAAGTGCGCGGTTTTCGGGGGAGACCCCAACTGGGGTCGCGTCCTCGCGGCCGTCGGCACGACGAAGGCGGCGTTCGACGCTCGTACGCTCGACGTTGCGATCAACGGCGTCATGGTCTGTCGCGACGGCGGCGTCGGCGACGACCGATCCGGCGTTGACCTGTCGAACCGTGAAGTGAAGGTCGAGGTCTTCCTCAAGGCGGGCGAGGAGTCCGTGACAATCTTCACCAACGACCTCACGCACGACTACGTTCACGAGAACTCGGCCTACAGCACATGAGCACCTCCGAGCACGACCACGGGCTGGCCGGCGAGCGCCGTGACCTGAGTTCGATCGCTTCTGCGGCACTCAAGGCGGGCACCCTCGTCGAGGCGCTGCCGTGGCTCGAGCGCTACCAGGACGCGCTCGTCGTCGTGAAGTACGGCGGCAACGCGATGACCGACCCGGCACTGAAGAAGGCCTTCGCCGAGGACATCGCCTTCCTGCGCTATGCGGGGTTGCGCCCCGTCGTCGTTCACGGGGGCGGACCTCAGATCGCCTCAATGCTGGAACGCATGGGCCTCAAGAGCGAGTTCCGCGGCGGGCTGCGCGTCACGACCCCCGAGGCGATGGAGGTCGTGCGCATGGTGCTCACCGGCCAGGTCTCGCGTGAACTCGTCGGCCTCATCAACCAGCACGGCCCGATGGCCTTCGGGCTGTCGGGGGAGGACGCCCGCCTGTTCGGCGCCCGCCGTCGGCCGGCGTACGTTGACGGGCAAGCTGTCGACATCGGTCTCGTCGGCGATGTCGAGATGGTCGATCCGCAGATCGTGCGCGACCTGACGCACTCCGGGCGCATCCCCGTCATCTCGTCGGTGGCTCCCGACCTCGACAACGAAGGTCAGGTCCTGAACGTCAACGCCGACACGGCAGCGAGCGCGCTGGCCGTGGCACTCGGTGCCCACAAGCTCGTCGTGCTCACCGACGTCGAGGGCGTCTACGCCAACTGGCCCGACCCGGAGTCGCTGCTGTCGACCCTGCCCGTCGAGGATGCCGAAGCGATGCTCGCGACCGTCGAGACCGGCATGGTGCCCAAGCTCGAGGCCTGCATTCGCGCGGTGCGCGGAGGGGTGCCGCACACGCACGTCGTCAACGGCACCCGCCCGCACTCGATCCTTCTCGAGATCTTCACCGACGAAGGCATCGGCACGATGATCACGTCAGGAGGACGCTGGTGAGTACCCAGCACGAGAGCCAGACGTACCTCGAGCGGTACGGCACGGCGATGATGGGTGTCTTCGGCGAGCCCGGCCTCGTCCTCACCGAGGGTGACGGCTGCTACGTCACGGACGCCGACGGCCGGCATTACCTCGATCTGCTCGGCGGCATCGCCGTCAACTCCCTGGGTCACGGCCACCCGGCGCTCGTCGCCGCGGTACAGGAGCAGGCTGCACGGCTCATCCACACCTCGAACCTGTTCACGACGCCCGGTCAGGTGGCCCTGGGTGAGCGGTTGATCGAGATCGCCGGAGCGCCGGAGGGCTCACGCGTCTTCCTCTGCAACACCGGCAGTGAGGCGAACGAGGCCGCGTTCAAGCTCGCGCGTCGCACCGGTCGACCCGATGTCGTTGTCCTCGACGGGGGCTTCCACGGGCGCACGATGGGGGCCATCTCGCTCACGTCGAAGGAGGCCTACCGCGCCCCGTTCGAGCCGCTCGTGCCCGGCGTCCGGCGAGTGCCGTACGACGACGTCGAGGCGTTGCGTGACGCTGTCGACGAGTCCGTGGGTGCTGTCCTCGTCGAGCCGATCCAGGGTGAGGCCGGCGTCGTCGTGCCGAGTGAGGGCTACCTCGAGGCGGCGCGCCGGATCACGCGTGACGCCGGTGCGCTGCTCATCCTCGACGAGGTCCAGACGGGCATCGCGCGCACCGGCGAGTGGTTCGGTTTCCAGACGCTCGCGCCGGGGCTCGTGCCCGACGCGGTGACGGTGGCCAAGGGCCTCGGTGGCGGCGTTCCTGTCGGCGGGCTCATCACGTTCGGGCCGGAAGTCTCCGGCCTCCTCACGGCGGGCCAGCACGGCACGACGTTCGGCGGTAACCCACTGGCCTGCGCTGCTGCGCTCGCGGTGCTCGACACGATCGCCGGGGACGGGCTTCTCACCCACGTCGTACGACGGGGAGAGCACCTCGCCGCTCGCATCGACGCCCTCGGCGACGCCCGCGTCACCGGATCACGCGGCCGTGGCCTGCTGCGCGCCGTCCTCCTGCGGGACGCCGTGGCGCCGCAGCTCGTCGTCGCCGCGCGCGAGGCCGGCTTCGTCGTCAACGCGCCGACGCCGAACGCCGTTCGCCTCGCGCCCCCGCTCGTCATCTCTGACGCCGAGCTCGACACGTTCGTGGACGCCCTGCCGACCCTGCTCGACCGAGCAGGAGAGAAGGAGACATCGTGACCCGCCACTTCCTGCGCGACGACGACCTGTCGCCCGCCGAGCAGCGTGAGGTGCTCGACCTTGCCGCACGCCTCAAGGCCGATCGACACTGTGTCCGCCCGCTCGAGGGGCCCCGCGGCGTCGCCGTCATCTTCGACAAGCCGACGCTGCGCACCCAGCTCAGTTTTTCGGTGGGCATCGCCGAACTCGGCGGCCACCCGATGATCGTCGACGGCAACCTCGCCCAGGTGGGCACGCGGGAGTCGATCCACGACGTGGCCAAGGTGTTGGGCCGCCAGGTGAGCGCCATCGTCTGGCGGACGTTCGCCCAGAAGTCGCTCGCAGAGATGGCCGAGCATTCGGGAGTTCCGGTCGTCAACGCGCTCACCGACGACTTCCACCCGTGCCAGATCCTCGCCGACCTCCTCACTGTCACGGAGCACAAGGGAAGCGTGGCCGGGCTCAAGGTCGCCTACGTCGGCGACGCAGCCAACAACATGGCGCACAGCTACCTGCTCGGCTTCGCCACTGCGGGGGCGAACATCGTCGTCGCCGGACCGGAGAGCTACCAGCCGAACCCCCAGATCCTCGAGGACGCTCAGCGCATCGCGGCGCAAACGGGTGGGAGCGCCACGGCCTCCACCGACGCCGTGGTCGCGGTCAGCGATGCGGACGTCGTCATCACCGACACCTGGGTGTCGATGGGGCAGGAGGGCGAGAAGGCCGAACGCCAGGGCGAGACGAACCCGTTCCGGTCGTTCGCCGTGACCGCGGACCTCATGGCCCACGCCAAGGCCGATGCCATCGTCATGCACTGCCTGCCCGCATACCGGGGGTACGAGATCGCCGCCGATGTCATCGACGGGCCGCAGTCGGTCGTCTGGGACGAAGCGGAGAACCGTCTGCACGCGCAGAAGGCTCTGCTCGCCTTCCTTCTGGAGCGCTCGTGATCGCGCCGACGAAGGGCGCGCGACATCAGCGCATCCGCGAGATCCTCGGCCGGGAGTCCATCCGCTCGCAGACCGATCTCGCCGAACGTCTGCTCGAGGACGGCGTCGACGTCACCCAGGCGACGCTGTCGCGTGACCTCGTCGAGCTGGGCGCTGTCAAGGTGCGCCAGGGGCGAACACTCGTCTACGCCGTGCCTGGCGAGGGCGGCGATCGAACGCCGCGTGCCGGCGCCGCTCGTACCGAAGCCGTGCAGCGCCTTCGCCGGCTCTCCGGCGAACTGCTCGTCACGGCCGAGTCCTCGGGCAACCTCGTCGTGCTGCGCACGCCTCCGGGCGCTGCGAACTTCCTCGCCTCGGCGATCGACCACGCGGAGTTCGAGGAGGTGCTCGGCACCATCGCCGGCGACGACACGATCCTGGTCATCGCCCAGGCGGACGCCGAGTCGTCAGCTCTGGGGCAGCGCTTCCTCGACCTCGCCGGGCGTACTGACGACGCCGGAACCGACGAGGACCTTCCCGCCGACGATGCGTGAGAATCCACGTGAGCACCCTGAGATCTTCCTGCTACCCCTGCACTTCGGTGGCCCGTTCGAGCCGGGCCACTCCTCGATGAAAGGTTCGTCATGACCCAGGCCGATTCGCGCCTCAGCCTCTGGGGCGGACGCTTCGCCGGCGGCCCCTCCGACGCACTCGCGGCCCTGAGCAAGTCCACCGACTTCGACTGGCGCCTCGCGCCGTACGACATCGCCGGGTCCCGGGCACACGCCCGCGTCCTGCACCGTGCTGGCCTCCTCGCCGAGGACGACCTCGAGGCCATGCTCTCGGCTCTCGAGAAGCTGCGCGGTGACGTGGAATCGGGCGTCTTCGTCCCGGCCCAGGACGACGAGGACGTTCACACCGCGCTCGAGCGCGGCCTCATCGAACGTGCCGGTGCAGACGTGGGCGGGCGCCTGCGCGCCGGGCGCTCGCGCAACGACCAGGTGGCCACCCTGTTCCGCATGTACCTGCGTGATCACGCGCGGGTCGTCTCAGGGCTGCTGCTCGACGTCGTCGACGCCCTCGTGGCTCAGGCCCGAACCCACATGGGCGTCGCGATGCCCGGCCGCACGCACCTGCAGCACGCCCAGCCGGTGCTCCTCAGCCACCACCTTCTCGCCCACGCCTGGGCCCTGTTGCGCGACGCCGAGCGCCTCGTCGACTGGGACAAGCGCACGGATGCCTCGCCGTACGGCTCGGGGGCGCTCGCGGGCTCGTCTCTCGGCCTGGACCCGGCTCGGGTGGCCGAGGACCTCGGCTTCAGCCGCCCGACGCAGAACAGCATCGACGGCACCGCCTCGCGTGACTTCGTCGCCGAGTTCGCCTTCGTCTCCGCGATGGCTGCGGTCGACATCTCGCGTATCGCCGAGGAGGTCGTTCTCTGGGCGACGAAGGAGTTCAGCTTCGTCACCCTCGACGACGCCTTCTCGACCGGTTCCAGCATCATGCCGCAGAAGAAGAACCCCGACGTCGCCGAGCTGGCGCGAGGCAAGGCGGGCCGTCTCGTCGGTGACCTGGCGGGTCTGCTCACGACCCTCAAGGCGCTCCCCCTCGCCTACAACCGCGACCTGCAGGAGGACAAGGAGCCGGTCTTCGACGCAGTCGACACCCTCGAACTGCTCCTGCCGGCCTTTGCCGGGATGACCGCGACGCTGACGTTCCACCCGGAGCGCCTCGAGTCGCTGGCCCCGCAGGGCTTCTCGCTCGCCACCGACATCGCGGAATGGCTCGTGCGCGAGGGCGTGCCGTTCCGTGTGGCTCACGAGGTCGCCGGAGCCTGCGTTCGGGAGTGCGAGAAGCGCGACATCGAGCTGTGGGATCTCTCGGACGACGACCTGGCCGACATCAGCGAGCACCTCACCCCGGGCGTGCGTGAGGTGCTCAGCGTTCCGGGATCGCTCGCGTCGCGCAACGCCACGGGCGGCACGGCCCCGGAGCGAGTCGGTGAGCAGCTCGAAGCTGCCGCCGCTCGAGCCGGCGAGCTTCGCGAGTTCGCTGACTCGCGCATCGAGCTGCGCTGATCTGCGCGCTTTCCCCGTCGCATGACGACAGCGGCACCCGCGAACGGGTGCCGCTGTCGTCGTCCGTGCTGACGGCTGACGCTGATCAGGCCAGTCGCTGCTCCTCGGCGACGAGCTCTTCGGGGGAGGCCTGGCTGGAGGCCGAGCCACCGAGCCACAGGTCGGGCCCGAAGATCTCGTAGCTGATGTCGGCCGCGTCCACGCCGCGGTCGAGCAGGCCCGAGCGCACGTGCTGCATGAACGGAACCGAGCCGCAGAGGTAGTACTCGGCGTTGTCCGGCAGGTCGAGCTCGTCGACGGCGACGAGACCCTCGCGCGCGTCGTCGCCGCCCTTCTCGTAGTACGTGATGGCGGTGGCGCCGGCGTCGGCCGCGGTGCGGGCGACCTGCTCGCGCAGCGGGTGGGTGTCTGCATCGATGTCGGCGTGGACGACGACGAGTTCACGACCGTTCGTGCGGCCCTGAGCGGCGGCGTCGAGGATCGAGGCCATCGGCGTGATGCCGATGCCGGCGGAGAACATGACGAGCGGGCGCGTGTGGTCGTCCTTCGCCACCTCGATGTCGCCCACCGGTGCGCTCACGGGCAGAACGTCGCCCTCGGAGCGCTCGAAGAGGTATCCCGAGACGGCACCGTCGGGGGTGCCGTTCGCGCCGAGCACCTTCTTGACCGTGATCTGGAGGGCGGCGTCCCCGGGTGCGCTCGAGATCGTGTACTGGCGGGGCTGACGGTAGTCGTCCTCGAGCTGAGCGATGACGGAGACGTACTGGCCCGGAACGTAGTCGGGAATCGCCGAACCGTCGACGGGCTCGAGAGTGAACGTGCGGGCGTTGCCGCCGGCGTCCTCGATGCGCGTGATGCGGTGGTCCTTCATGAGGGAGTCCGGTGTGCGGTCGATCTGCTGGTACAGCTTCGCCTCGGCGCTCACGAGGTCCATGGCGAACAGCCAGTACACCTCTTCCCAGGCGCGTGCCACCTCGGGCGTGACGGCGTCGCCGAGCACCTCGCCGATGGCCTCCATGAGGTTGCGGCCGACGATGGTGTAGTCGCCGGGCTTGATGGCGAGGGCAACGTGCTTGTTCGCGATGCGCGACAGGACGTGGTCGAAGTCGATGTCGGAGTCGCCCAGCAGGTGGTGGGCATACGCGACGATGCTCGACGCCAGCGCGATCGGCTGCTCGCCGATGGCCTGGTTCGCCTGGTTGAACACGTTGAGCAGGTCCGGGTTGCGCTCGAACATCTTGGGGTAGAAGACCTTGGTGATCTGCGTGATGTTCTCGATGACCGGTCCGGCAGTCGCCTTGACGATCTCGGCGTTGTCGGCGTGCAGCATGCGTCCTCCAGGGTGACGTCGTCAGGTTGCCGTAGACGGTTGTCCCGTTGCGGCCGTCGTGACGCTACGGCGCGGGCCTGGCTCGAGGGCAGGGACGAATGTCACCGATCCCCAGGAACCGAGGGGTGCGGGACCGCGACGGCGGAACCCATCGGCAGCGTTGGCACAATGACGGCGTGCACCCCGTCAATCCAGATCTCTTCGCCGCAGCGCCCGAGGTGGTGGCTCCGCGGCTGCTCGGCCTGGTCGTGCACCACGACGGCGTCGGTGTGCGAATCAGCGAGGTGGAGGCGTACGCGGGGGAGCGCGACCCGGGGTCGCACGGCTTCCGTGGTCGCACTCCGCGCAACGCGGCGCTCTTCGGACCTCCCGGCACCGTGTACGTCTACATCAGTTACGGCATCCATCGAGCCTTCAACCTGGTCTGTGGCCCCGACGGAGAGTCCGGAGGAGTGCTCGTGCGCGCCGGTGAGGTCGTCGAGGGGGAGGCGATCGCTCGGCGGCGCCGCGGGGGAGACCGGCGCGAGGTCGCGTTACGGCTGCTGGCGCGGGGGCCGGGAAACCTCGGGCAGGCGCTCGGCGTGGATCTCGACCTCAACGGAACGCCGGTCACCGGAAGGGAGGCGCAGGTGCGACTCACCGGGCCGGACGGGCGTACCCGGCTCGAATACCGCAGCGGCCCACGGGTCGGGGTGAGCGGCCCCGGCGGCGACGGCACGCTGTACCCCTGGCGCTTCTGGCTGCCCGACGACCCGACAGTCTCCGCCTACCGGCCCGCCGTGGCGCGCCGACGAGCCGCGACGAGTCAGCACCAACCGAAGTGACGCGGGCGCACCCGATGGGGCACCCTTGGAACGGCGCCGGAGCCAGACACCGGCCATGACGACGAAAGGCACATCGTGACCCACATCCTCGACGAGCTGCAGTGGCGCGGAGCGGTGGCACAGACCACCGCTGAAGCCGAGCTGCGTGAAGCACTCGCGAACGGACCCATCACGGTGTATTGCGGTTTCGACCCGACTGCCCCGTCGTTGCACTTCGGCAACCTCGTTCAGCTCATCCAGCTCCGTCGCCTGCAGAGGGCCGGCCACCGAGTGATCGCCCTCGTCGGCGGCTCGACGGGACTCATCGGCGACCCCCGTCCGAGTTCGGAGCGAGTGCTCAAGACGAAGGACCAGACGGCGGAGTGGGTCGACAAGATCCGCTCGCAGGTGCGCCCCTTCCTCGACTTCGCGGGTGAGAACCCGGCGCGCGTGGTGAACAACCTCGACTGGACCTCACAGATTTCGGCTCTCGACTTCCTGCGCGACGTCGGCAAGTACTTCCGCGTCAACGCGATGATGAAGAAGGACGCCGTAGCGGCTCGCCTGAACTCCGAGGAGGGCATCAGCTACACGGAGTTCAGCTACCAGATCCTTCAGGCGCTCGACTACCTCCACCTGTACCGCGAGTACGGCTGCACCTTGCAGACCGGTGGTTCGGACCAGTGGGGCAACCTCATTGCCGGGGCCGACCTCATCCGTTCGGTCGAGGGCAAGAGCGTTCACGTGCTCACTTCGCCGCTGCTGACCGACGCGAGCGGGCAGAAGTACGGCAAGTCGGAAGGCAACGCCATCTGGCTCGACGCGACGATGACGAGCCCCTACGCCTTCTACCAGTACTTCCTCAACGTCGAGGACTCCGAGGTCATCAAGCTTCTGAAGTTCATGACCGACAGGACGCCGGAGGAGATCGCCGAGCTGGAGAAGGCCGTTGCCGAGGCACCCTTCCGCCGTGAGGCGCAGCGGACGTTGGCCGCCGACGTCACGACGCTCGTCCACGGCGAGGCTGCGACGGCCGGCGCCGTGGCCGCGAGTGAGGCTCTCTTCGGCAAGGGAGACGTGACGGCGCTTGACGCGTCCACGCTCCGTGACGCAGCGCAGGAACTGCCGGGAGCCGACGTCGCCGAGGGCACCAGCCTGACGGACGCCGTGGTCGCGGTCGGCATCGCGGACTCACGAAACGCGGCCCGGCGCCTCATCGGTGACGGCGGGGTTTCGCTGAACAACGTGAAGATGAACGACGCCGAGTACGCCCTGACGGCGGACGACTTCCTCCACGGCGAGGTGGCAATCCTCAAGCGCGGCCGCAAGTTCCAGGCCGCGGCACGTCGGGCCGGGTGACCCGACGTCCGGTGCAGGGGAGGGGCTCTCGAGGCACCTCTCCCGCACCGAACCCCCTGGCACATCTCCGCGTTTGTGCCCAGGGTGAGAAGCGTGTAATATTTTCCGAGTCGCCGCGAGCAGCGGAGGGCCGAACGCCCGCCGCGAGCCGCACCTGACACTCTCGGACTGCCTACAGGCACAACGAATTACAGCGATGTAGTTCGAAGCGGCCAGGTTGGTGCTAAGCCGAGGAAGTGCTAGGATAGACGAGTTACCCCAGACGGGTGAGAGGTTCCACCTCAAACCCTGACGGTGTGTGATTGTGTTTTGAGAACTCAACAGCGTGCCGATGTGATCATCGCCAAACAACAATATTTGCTGGCCTTATGGCTGGTGTTGTTCTGGCTGATGTTTGATGGATGGATACAAGACACACGATCACCTTTTTGTGGGTGGTGGTGTGGTGTCACCGTTTGATTTCGGCTGGGATACAGATTTTTTTTGACGGAGAGTTTGATCCTGGCTCAGGACGAACGCTGGCGGCGTGCTTAACACATGCAAGTCGAACGATGAAGCGCCAGCTTGCTGGTGTGGATTAGTGGCGAACGGGTGAGTAACACGTGAGTAACCTGCCCCCTACTCTGGGATAAGCCTGGGAAACTGGGTCTAATACTGGATATGACCAATCACTGCATGGTGTGTTGGTGGAAAGATTTTTTGGTGGGGGATGGACTCGCGGCCTATCAGCTTGTTGGTGGGGTAATGGCCTACCAAGGCGACGACGGGTAGCCGGCCTGAGAGGGCGACCGGCCACACTGGGACTGAGACACGGCCCAGACTCCTACGGGAGGCAGCAGTGGGGAATATTGCACAATGGGCGAAAGCCTGATGCAGCGACGCCGCGTGAGGGATGACGGCCTTCGGGTTGTAAACCTCTTTCACCAGGGACGAAGCTAACGTGACGGTACCTGGAGAAGAAGCACCGGCTAACTACGTGCCAGCAGCCGCGGTAATACGTAGGGTGCGAGCGTTGTCCGGAATTATTGGGCGTAAAGAGCTTGTAGGCGGTTTGTCGCGTCTGCTGTGAAAGACCGGGGCTTAACTCCGGTTCTGCAGTGGGTACGGGCAGACTAGAGTATGGTAGGGGAGACTGGAATTCCTGGTGTAGCGGTGAAATGCGCAGATATCAGGAGGAACACCGATGGCGAAGGCAGGTCTCTGGGCCATTACTGACGCTGAGAAGCGAAAGCATGGGGAGCGAACAGGATTAGATACCCTGGTAGTCCATGCCGTAAACGTTGGGCGCTAGGTGTGGGGCTCATTCCACGAGTTCCGTGCCGCAGCTAACGCATTAAGCGCCCCGCCTGGGGAGTACGGCCGCAAGGCTAAAACTCAAAGGAATTGACGGGGGCCCGCACAAGCGGCGGAGCATGCGGATTAATTCGATGCAACGCGAAGAACCTTACCAAGGCTTGACATACACCGGAATCATGCAGAGATGTGTGCGTCTTCGGACTGGTGTACAGGTGGTGCATGGTTGTCGTCAGCTCGTGTCGTGAGATGTTGGGTTAAGTCCCGCAACGAGCGCAACCCTCGTTCCATGTTGCCAGCACGTGATGGTGGGGACTCATGGGAGACTGCCGGGGTCAACTCGGAGGAAGGTGGGGATGACGTCAAATCATCATGCCCCTTATGTCTTGGGCTTCACGCATGCTACAATGGCCGGTACAGAGGGTTGCGAAACTGTGAGGTGGAGCTAATCCCAAAAAACCGGTCTCAGTTCGGATTGGGGTCTGCAACTCGACCCCATGAAGTCGGAGTCGCTAGTAATCGCAGATCAGCAACGCTGCGGTGAATACGTTCCCGGGCCTTGTACACACCGCCCGTCAAGTCACGAAAGTTGGTAACACCCGAAGCCGGTGGCCTAACCCTTGTGGGGGGAGCCGTCGAAGGTGGGACTGGCGATTGGGACTAAGTCGTAACAAGGTAGCCGTACCGGAAGGTGCGGCTGGATCACCTCCTTTCTAAGGAGCACATGAGCTCTTGCATCACCGCGTGTGTGATGGGAGTGTGCTGGGTGGAACGATGATCATGGTGCACGCACTGCTCGCTCGAGCAAGCTCAAGTACGACACATGCAACGAGGACTCCTTCGCGGGAGTGATCGCTGTGAGTGTGGGGAACGGGCTGGCCGAGGTGGGGTGGTGGGTGTGATTGGCGCGTTGTTGGGTTCTCAGGACATGCATCATGCGTGTTCTGGGGTTTGGCTGGCACTGACAGCCCGGCCACGAACGATCGGATCTGTAGGGACCAGGATTGGTTGCTGCGGGTGTGGTTGTGGTGGGTTGGTTGGTGTGTGGCGTGTTGTTTGAGAATTACACAGTGGACGCGAGCATCTAGTATCTGTGATCTTTAAGTTTTTAAGGGCACACGGTGGATGCCTTGGCACCAGGAACCGATGAAGGACGTTGTAATCTGCGATATGCCTCGGGGAGTCGATAAACAGGCTGTGATCCGGGGATTTCCGAATGGGGAAACCCGACCAGAATCATGTCTGGTCACCTGCACCTGAACACATAGGGTGTTGGGAGGGAACGTGGGGAAGTGAAACATCTCAGTACCCACAGGAAGAGAAAACAAGAGTGATTCCGTGAGTAGTGGCGAGCGAAAGCGGATGAGGCTAAACCATGATCGTGTGAGACCTGTCAGGGGTTGCGGTTGTGGGGTTGTGGGACAGTGCTGACCTTGTCTGACAGCAGGGTGCGCAGTAAGAAACCAGTTGTGTAGTCGAACAGTTTTGAATGGCTGGGCGTAGAGGGTGCGACTCCCGTAGACGAAACATAGCTGGCTGTGTTGTGCTGTTTCCCAAGTAGCACGGGGCCCGTGAAATCTCGTGTGAATCTGGCAGGACCACCTGCTAAGCCTAAATATTCCCTGGTGACCGATAGCGGACTAGTACCGTGAGGGAAAGGTGAAAAGAACCCCGGGAGGGGAGTGAAATAGATCCTGAAACCGTGTGCTTACAATCCGTCGGAGCCTCTGTGTGGGGTGACGGCGTGCCTTTTGAAGAATGAGCCTGCGAGTTAGTGCTCAGTGGCGAGGTTAACCCGTGTGGGGTAGCCGTAGCGAAAGCGAGTCCGAACAGGGCGTTTGAGTCGCTGGGTCTAGACCCGAAGCGGAGTGATCTACCCATGGCCAGGTTGAAGCGCCGGTAAGACGGCGTGGAGGACCGAACCCACTTAGGTTGAAAACTGAGGGGATGAGCTGTGGGTAGGGGTGAAAGGCCAATCAAACTCCGTGATAGCTGGTTCTCCCCGAAATGCATTTAGGTGCAGCGTCGCGTGTTTCTTGCCGGAGGTAGAGCTACTGGATGGCTGATGGGCCCCACCGGGTTACTGACGTCAACCAAACTCCGAATGCCGGTAAGTGAGAGCGTGGCAGTGAGACTGCGGGGGATAAGCTTCGTAGTCGAGAGGGAAACAGCCCAGATCATCAGCTAAGGTCCCTAAGCGTGTGCTAAGTGGGAAAGGATGTGGAGTTGCTGTGACAACCAGGAGGTTGGCTTAGAAGCAGCCACCCTTTAAAGAGTGCGTAATAGCTCACTGGTCAAGTGATTCTGCGCCGACAATGTAGCGGGGCTCAAGCACATCACCGAAGCTGTGGCAATGACACACATACCCTTAACGGGGGTGTTGTTGGGTAGGGGAGCGTCGTGTGGCGAGTGAAGCGGCCGAGTGATCGAGTCGTGGATGCTACACGAGTGAGAATGCAGGCATGAGTAGCGAATGACGGGTGAGAAACCCGTCCGCCGAATAACCAAGGGTTCCAGGGTCAAGCTAATCTGCCCTGGGTAAGTCGGGACCTAAGGCGAGGCCGACAGGCGTAGTCGATGGACATCCGGTTGATATTCCGGAACCGGCGAAGAACCGCCCATACTGAACCACGGGATGCTAACCACCCGAACCATGAACGCCGAGCCTTCGGGCTCATTGTTCATGGGGAGCGTGGGACCCGATCGTGTAGTAGGTAAGCGATGGAGTGACGCAGGAAGGTAGCCTCCGCGGGGCGATGGTTGTCCCCGTTCAAGCATGTAGGCCGAACGTCTAGGCAAATCCGGACGTCGTATTGGCTGAGATGTGATGGTGACCACGTATGTGGGAAGTAGGGTGATCCTATGCTGTCGAGAAAAACTTCTAGCGAGGTTCGAGCCGCCCGTACCCCAAACCGACTCAGGTGGTTAGGTAGAGAATACTAAGGCGATCGAGTGAATCGTGGTTAAGGAATTCGGCAAAATGCCCCCGTAACTTCGGGAGAAGGGGGGCCCAAGCCTTGAAGCACTTGCGTGCTAGGGGTGAGGGTCGCAGAGACCAGGGAGAAGCGACTGTTTACTAAAAACACAGGTCCGTGCGAAGAAGTAATTCGATGTATACGGACTGACGCCTGCCCGGTGCTGGAAGGTTAAGAGGACTGGTTAGTCACTTTGTGTGGCGAAGCTGAGAATTTAAGCCCCAGTAAACGGCGGTGGTAACTATAACCATCCTAAGGTAGCGAAATTCCTTGTCGGGTAAGTTCCGACCTGCACGAATGGCGTAACGACTTCTCCACTGTCTCAACCACGAACTCGGCGAAATTGCAGTACGAGTAAAGATGCTCGTTACGCGCAGCAGGACGGAAAGACCCCGGGACCTTTACTACAGTTTGGTATTGGTGTTCGGTACGGCTTGTGTAGGATAGGTGGGAGACTGTGAAGCATTGGCGCCAGCTGGTGTGGAGTCATTGTTGAAATACCACTCTGGTCGTATTGAGCTCCTAACTTCGGTCCGTGATCCGGATCAGGGACAGTGCCTGATGGGTAGTTTAACTGGGGCGGTTGCCTCCCAAAGGGTAACGGAGGCGCCCAAAGGTTCCCTCAGCCTGGTTGGCAATCAGGTTTTGAGTGTAAGTGCACAAGGGAGCTTGACTGTGAGACAGACATGTCGAGCAGGCACGAAAGTGGGGACTAGTGACCCGACGGTGGCTTGTGGAAGCGCCGTCGCTCAACGGATAAAAGGTACCCCGGGGATAACAGGCTGATCTTGCCCAAGAGCTCATATCGACGGCATGGTTTGGCACCTCGATGTCGGCTCGTCGCATCCTGGGGCTGGAGTAGGTCCCAAGGGTTGGGCTGTTCGCCCATTAAAGCGGTACGCGAGCTGGGTTTAGAACGTCGTGAGACAGTTCGGTCCCTATCCGCTGTGCGCGTAGGAAACTTGAGAAGACCTGTCCCTAGTACGAGAGGACCGGGATGGACGAACCTCTGGTGTGTCAGTTGTTCTGCCAAGGGCACGGCTGATTGGCTACGTTCGGAAGTGATAACCGCTGAAAGCATCTAAGCGGGAAGCACGCTTCAAGATAAGGTTTCCATGACACTACGGTGTTGAGAGGTTCCCTAGAGACGATGGGGTTGATAGGCCGGATGTGGAAGCTCAGTAATGAGTGAAGCTGACCGGTACTAATAAACCGACAACTTAAAACATCACCAATTGTTCTGGTGCTCGCGTCCCTGTGTAATTCTGAAACAACAACCACATCTCGTCAGATGAGTTGGTTAGTTTCATAGTGTTACGGTGGTTATAGCGAAGTGGGAAACGCCCGGTCACATTCCGAACCCGGAAGCTAAGCCCTTCAGCGCCGATGGTACTGCACTCGCCAGGGTGTGGGAGAGTAGGACACCGCCGGACTCCTTCAAAAAGAGAAGGGGGGTTCTCGAACGATCTGAACGTGTCACGCGTGTGGCGGCCTTGTAGCCCAACGGCTCGGCCCACACCGACAACGGTTCAGGTTCGAGAACCCCCTTTTTCGCATACCCAAAAGTCAT
This sequence comes from Dermacoccus sp. PAMC28757, assembly GCF_014302635.1. Taxonomy (NCBI): domain Bacteria; kingdom Bacillati; phylum Actinomycetota; class Actinomycetes; order Micrococcales; family Dermacoccaceae; genus Dermacoccus; species Dermacoccus sp. PAMC28757. The sequence goes on from NZ_CP060292.1 coordinate 2,007,572, forward strand.
TTACTTCGACGCGTTGTGGTGTTCGGCTCCGTAGCAAGCCGGGCCGCGGTTGTCGGAGGCCTGTGCGACGATGAAGTCGTCGTACCAACCGAGAGGAAACCATGTCCGAAGAGCGCAACGACAACGCATCCTCAGAGGGCGCCGAGCGCCAGCGAAGCCAGCGTTGGTCCAGCGCTCGTTCGGATCGTCGTGACTCTCCGCGGCGCGACGGTTCTCGTGATCAGCGTCGGGGTGACGACACCTACCGTTCGGATCGCCGCGACGAATCGCGTGGTGAAGGTCAGCGACGCGGGGACGGCTTCCGTGAGTCGTCGCGCGGTGCCTCCCGAGACGACCAGCGCCGGGGCGGTTATGGCGATCGTGGGGGCTACGGTCGATCCGATGAGCGTGCCTACCGCGGTTCCCGGGATGACAACGGACGCCGAGGTGGTTTTGATCGACGTGATGACCGAGGCGGTGCACGTCGCGAGGACTCTCGGGGCGAGCGGGGTGGTTACCGCGGGCCGGACTCCCGTGACGGGGAGCGTCGCTTCGATCGCCGGGAGGGTGAATTCTCCCGCGGGACGCAGGGCGAACGCGGAGGCTACGGGCGCCGTGAAGATCGTGAGCTCCAGGGGCGTCGTGACGATCGTCCGCAGCGCGGGGGCTACGGCAACCGCGACGAGCGCACTGGTCGTGGCGGCTTCGGCGGCCGCGACGATCGTGGGGGCTACGGCCGGCGCGACGAGCGCTCTGAGCGCGGTGGATACCGCGGACGCGAGGACCGCGGTGGCTATGGCCGTCGTGACGAACGCGGTGGTTTCCGTGAGCGCGGCGACCGCGGTGGCTTCCGCGGACGTGACGAGCGGGGCGGGGCCGGACGTGTCGGAGAGCGCCGGGGCTTCGGAGACCGCGACGGCGCGCGCTCGGGTGGGCGCAGCGTTGGTTCCTCCGACCGCGGGCGTGGTTTCGATTCCCGCGACCGACGGGACGGCTTCGAGCGTGGGGGACGCGACGGCGGACGTGATCGCGGCCGCGGGTTCGAGCGTCGCGGCGGGTTCGACGGTCGCGGTGACCGCGGCGCCGGCTGGTCGGACGAGCAGAGCCAGATCCGCGGCCCGCGCAGCTGGGACGCGAAGGCGACCGGTGACGAGCGTCCCCGTCGTCGTCCCGAGCCGATGCTTCCGGAGGAGATCACGGGCTACGAGCTCGACAAGTCGGTGCGTCAGCAGTTGCGCACGCTGAGCAAGGACAACGCAGAAGGCGTGGCGCGCCACCTCGTGGCCGCAGCCGAACTGCTCGAGGAGAACCCGGAGAAGGCTCTGGACCACGCGCAGCACGCGGTGTCGCGTGCCGGCCGAGTTCCGGCGGCCCGCGAGGCCCTCGGTCTCGTGCTCTACCGCACGGGTGAGTACGCCGAGGCGTTGCGGGAGTTCCGCACGGCTCGCCGTCTGTCGGGTTCGGATCACCTGCTGCCGTACATGGTCGATTGTGAGCGCGGCCTCGGCCGCTACGAGCGAGCCCTCGAACTCGCCAACTCTCCGGAGGCCCAGCGCCTGCCGGAGGCGGACAACATCGAACTGGCCATCGTCGTGTCGGGTGTCCGTCGCGACATGGGCCAGGCGCGTGCGGCGGTCGTCGGCCTGCGTCTTCCGGCGCTACAGAAGGCCACGACCCAGCCGTGGGCAGCCCGTCTGTTCTACGCGTACGCCGATGCCCTCATGGACCTCGGCGAGTCGGACGAGGCGCGCGAGTGGTTCGTCAAGGCCGACGAGGCCGACCGGGACGGTGAGACGGACGCGGGTGACCGCATCGACCAGATCGACGGCTTCGAGCTGACCGACCTCACGCCCGACGACGAGGACGAGCAGGACCCGCGCCTTGCCGAGATCGACCTGTCCGAGTACGGGGCGGTGCAGCCGCAGCGCCCGGAGGCCACATCTGCTGAGCCGACGACCGAGGCATACGCAGATGCTGCGGCCAACGAGCATGCGGTGAGCGACAACATCGTCGAGTCTGACGCCCCGGAGGCGGAGTCCTCCGGAGAGCGCAGCGTTCCTCGCGCGACGTTCGACGACGGCAGCTCTCGTGGCTGATGCGTTGATCGCTCGGTACGCGGCGATCGTCTGCGATCTCGACGGGGTCGTGTACGCCGGTCCCGAGCCGATCGAGCACGCTGTCGAGGCGTTGACGGCGGCATCAGACAACGGTGCCCACGTCGTCTATGCGACGAACAACGCGTCGCGTACCCCGGCCGAGGTCGCGGGGCACCTGCGTGAGTTCGGCCTCGTGGTTGACGACGCCGACGTCGTCAACTCCTCGGCAGCGGGTGCCTACCTACTGGCGGGGTCGCTCACGGCGAAAGCTCGGGTGCTCGCCGTCGGGGGCGCCGGTGTGGGTGTCGCGCTCACCGAGGCGGGCTTGACGCCGGTGTCGCCCCAGGAGGCCCGGGACGGCACGCCGGTCGAGGCTGTGCTCCAGGGGTACGGCGCGGACGTGCGTGCGAGTGACCTCGCGGAGGCGGGTTTCGCCGTCGCCGGCGGGGCACGCTGGATGGCGACGAACACCGATCTCACCCTCCCCACCGACCGTGGAGTCGCGCCGGGCAACGGTTCGCTCGTGGGCGCGGTACGCAACGCCGTCGGCGTGGACCCGGAGGTGGCAGGCAAGCCGATGCCCACGATGTACGAGATGGCAGCGCGACGCAGCGGCATCGACGCGCACCAGGTACTGGCCATCGGCGACCGGCTTGAGACCGACATCGAGGGCGCCGTGCGTGCGGGTATGGATTCCGTGCTCGTCCTCACCGGCGTGCACGATCTTGCCGATGCGGCGGCTGCGGCCCCAGAGCGTCGGCCCACGTTCGTCGTCGAAGACCTGCGGTCCCTGGCGCAGCCCTACGACGAGGACCCTTCCGCCCCCAGCACCTCGCACGACGACCTGACCTGGTCCCAGGCGCGCGCGCTGCTGCGCGCGACGTGGGCCGAGGTCGACGCCGGCGAGCTCGACGCGGACGGCGCCCGTCATCGGTTCACGGACCTCACGGTGCGCTCGGCATGACGGCCGTTCCTTCCCCGCGCGACCTCAATCGCGCAGGCGGTCCCGCGGGCGGTGGGGAAACTCAGCACGACGGGGCTGTCGATGCGGCGCTCGAGACGCTGTCGAAGTCCACCGAGGAGTTCGTCGACGGTGCGCGCGAGGACGCCGGCGGCGTCATCGAGGCCGCCGAGGCGGTGCACGAACAGTTGCAGCGTCGCCTGCAGGAGGCCGGATCGTGAGCGGCCAGACCCGGCTCGACGCGGCGCTCGTCGAGCGGGGTCTCGTGCGTTCGCGGGCCCAGGCCAAGGAGGCTCTCGCACGCGGCAGTGTCGCCGTCAACGGGCAGATCGAACGCAAGGCCTCCACCAAGGTCGCAGATGCGGACGTCGTCACGACGAGCGAGGAGCGTGACCCCTACGTCGGGCGCGCAGCGCGGAAGCTCCTCGCCGCGCTCGAGGCCTTCCCGGACTTCGCGGGCGCCGTTTCCGGTGCACGTGCCGTGGACGTCGGTGCCTCGACGGGTGGCTTCACCCAGGTGCTGCTCGAGCGTGGTGCGACGCATGTCGTGGCGCTCGACGTGGGCCACGGACAACTGGCCGAACCAGTCAAGAGCGACCCTCGCGTCACCGATCTCGAGGGCCTCAACATCCGCGACGTCGTCTCGCGCGACAAGGTGGACGGCTCTCCTTTCGATCTTGTCGTGAGTGACCTGTCCTTCATCTCGCTCACTTTGGCGCTACCGCACATGAACTTCCTCCTGGCGGAGGCCGGGCATCTCGTCGTGCTCGTCAAGCCGCAGTTCGAGGTCGGCCGCGAACGTCTGGGGCGCACCGGCGTCGTCACGTCGCGCGATCAGCGCCGTGAGAGTCTCGAACGCGTTCTCGCCACGGCCACCGGGCTTTCGCTCGTCGTCCATGGCATAGCGTGGAGCCCCATGGTGGGTACGCACGGCAACCACGAATACCTCGTGTGGTTGCGCCGTGAGAACCAAGGCAGCGGCCTCGACGACGAGACCCTGCGCGCCACCATCGATCAGCTCACCGGGAGGGACGACACATGAGCCGCCGCATCCTGCTCATCGGCCATTCGCGACGTCCTGAGGCCTTCGACGTGGCCGAGCGGCTCGTGTCCGCTCTCACCGAGCAGGGCATCACCGTCGTCGGATTCGCCGACGAGTTGACGGCCTTCGGCATCCGAGAGCGTGACCACGTCGTCACGCTCGCCGAAGGTACGTTGCCGCAGGGGTGCGAGTTGGCCGTCGTCCTCGGTGGCGACGGAACGATCCTTCGTGCAGCAGAGATCTGCCGTGACACCGGCATGCCGCTGCTCGGCATCAACCTCGGCCACGTCGGCTTTCTCGCAGAAGCCGAGATGGAGGACGTCGACCGCATCGCCGGCGGCATCATCGAACGCAGCTGGAGCGTGGAGGAGCGGGCGACGCTCGAGGTCGTCGCCTCGTCCGGCGGGAACGACCCCACCGAGCTGTACCGCGGCTGGGCTCTCAACGAAGCCAGTGTGGAGAAAGCCGAACGCGAGCGAATGCTCGAACTGACGGTCGAGATCGACGGCCGGCCGCTGTCGACATGGGGAGCGGACGGCGTCGTCATCGCGACCCCCACGGGCTCGACTGCCTATGCCTTCAGCGCCGGGGGGCCCGTTGTGTGGCCCGACACCGAGGCCATCCTGCTCGTGCCGATCTCCGCCCACGCGCTCTTCGCGCGCCCCCTCGTGCTCAGCCCGGCCGCTCGGCTCGCGGTCGAACTGGTGCCGGGGGCGCAGGGGAAGGCAGTGTTGTGGTGTGACGGGCGACGTTCGTTCGATCTGCCCGACGGTGCGCGGATCGACGTCGTGGCGAGTGCCAAGCCGGTACGCCTGGCGCGTCTCAGCTCCGCTCCGTTCACGGATCGTCTCGTGCGCAAGTTCGACCTCTCGGTCTCGGGGTGGCGCGGCTCGCGCGCCTGAGACCGTTCGCCAGGAGCGAAATCTCCAATCGAATGCGTGTTCGAACGACGATCGGTCGGTCGGCTCCCTAGAGTGTTCTCGTGCTCAAGGAGATCCGCATTCGCAACATGGGTGTCATCGCCGATGCCACGTTGGAGCTGAGCCCGGGCCTCAACGTCGTCACCGGTGAGACCGGCGCAGGCAAGACGATGGTCGTCTCCGGCCTGGGGTTGCTCCTCGGCGAGCGCGCCGACGCCGATCGTGTACGCACGGGGGAGAAGCGTGCCGTGGTCGAGGGCTTCCTCGACCTGCCTGACGACCACGCTGCCCTCGCGACGCTGCGCGACGAGTTCGAGTTCGACGGCGACGAGGAACTCATCCTCTCGCGCACGGTGGCTGCGGGAGGCCGGTCCAGAGCTCATGTCGCCGGGCGCAGCGTGCCGGCGTCGGTGTTGGCCCAGGTCGGCCACGACCTCGTTGCCGTGCACGGTCAGGCCGATCAGTGGCGTCTCAAGCGTCCCGAGGAACACCGTGAGGTGCTCGACTCGTTCGCGGGTGCCGAGTTGGCCGCTCTCGCCGAGCAGTACCGCGAAGGCTTCGTCCGGTTGAAGGCTCTTCGGGCCGAACGGCGTGAACTGACGCAGAAGGCTCAAGAGCGCGCGCAGCGCCTCACGATGCTCGAGGCCGGCATCGCACGGATCGACGAGCTCGAGCCCGTGGAGGGGGAAGACGTCGAACTCGCCGCGGAGAGCGAGCGGCTCACCCACGCCGAGGATCTCCTCGCGGCGGGCACGGGGGCCGCCGGCGCACTTGCCGGTGACGAGACGGACCCTGACCAGCCCAACGCTCTTGTGCTGCTCGCGCACGCACGAAGTGTGCTCGACTCGGCGGTGTCGCTGGACGCCTCACTGGGTGAGTACGTCACCCGGCTCAAGGAGATCCAGACGTTGACCGCCGACCTCGCGGCCGACGTCTCGGGGTACGCCTCCGGTATTGACATGGATCCGGCGCGGCTTGCCGACGTGCACCAGCGTCGCGCGGCCCTCACGGCCCTCATGAAGGCGTTCGGTCCCGAGCTCTCCGATGTCGTCGCCTGGCGCACGGCAGCGGGAGTCGAGGCCGAGGCGTTAGCAGGCTCCGACGACCGTGTCTCGGCCATCGACGCCGAGATCGCCTCACTCACGCCGAAGGTGGCCGACCTCGCGCTTCGTCTGCACGATGCGCGCGTTGAGGCCGCTACCAAGCTCGCCCAAGATGTCACCGCCGAGCTTGCCCACCTTGCCATGGGCTCGGCGCGCCTCGAAGTCGCCGTCACGCTCAACGAGGCCGAAGCCGGCCTCGAGCTGGGGGACGGGCGCATCGTGAAGCCCACCGAACACGGCATCGACGACGTCGCGCTCCTGCTCGCGGCGAACAAGGGCATGGCTCCGAAGCCGGTGACGAAGGCTGCCTCCGGTGGTGAGCTCTCCCGCGTCATGCTCGCGCTCGAGGTCGTGAGCAGCACGGGCGAGGTGCCGACGTTCGTCTTCGACGAGGTCGATGCCGGTGTCGGCGGTGAGGCGGCGGTCGACATCGGCGCGCGTCTGGCCAAACTGTCCGAACAGGCACAGGTCATCGTCGTCACGCACCTCGCCCAGGTCGCGGCGTTCGCCGACAACCACCTCGTCGTGCACAAGTCGCACGACGGCGCCGTGACGGAAAGTGGTGTCACGAGCGTCACAGGTGAGGCCCGGCACGAAGAGCTGGCGCGAATGCTGGGCGGCGACGCCTCCAGCGCGGTTGCGGTGGAGCACGCGAAGCAACTCCTTGCCTCCTCCGACGCGATTCGTCGCGAGGCGATGTCGCCCGCCCCCGTTCGATGACGTAGGCTGGCATTCCGTGGTGGATCAGACGACGAAGCAGATTTTTGTCACCGGAGGCGTTGCCTCTTCCCTCGGAAAAGGCCTGACGGCATCGAGCCTCGGCCGACTCCTTCGCGCACGTGGCCTCAGCGTCACGATGCAGAAGCTCGACCCGTACCTCAACGTCGACCCGGGAACGATGAACCCGTTCCAGCACGGTGAGGTGTTCGTCACCGAAGACGGTGCGGAGACCGACCTCGACATCGGGCACTACGAGCGGTTCCTCGACGTCAACCTGCACGGTCGCGCCAATGTGACGACCGGCCAGGTGTACTCCGACGTCATCGCCAAGGAGCGTCGCGGCGAGTACCTCGGCGACACCGTGCAGGTGATCCCGCACATCACTAACGAGATCATGGACCGCATGCGCGCCGAGGCCAACGGCCCCGACGCTCCGGACATCATCATCACCGAGATCGGCGGCACCGTCGGCGACATCGAGTCGCTGCCGTTCCTCGAGGCCGCTCGCCAGGTCCGCCACGCCGTGGGCCGCGACAACGTCTTCTTCCTCCACGTCTCCCTCGTGCCCTACATCGGACCGAGCGGCGAGCTCAAGACGAAGCCCACGCAGCACTCCGTCGCGGCACTGCGTCAGGTCGGTATCCAGCCCGACGGCCTCGTGCTGCGCGCGGACCGCGACATTCCCGAGGGCATCAAGCGCAAGATCTCCCTCATGTGCGACGTCGACTCCGAGGCAGTCGCCGCTGCCGTCGACGCGCCGAGCATCTACGACATCCCGAAGGTCGTGCACGCCGAGGGCCTCGACGCCTACGTCATCCGCCGTCTCGGCCTGCCGTTCCGGGATGTCGACTGGGCCCAGTGGGACACGCTGCTCGGCCACGTTCACTCGCCGGCCCACGAGGTGGAGCTCGCGCTCGTCGGCAAGTACATCGACCTGCCCGACGCCTACCTGTCGGTGACCGAGGCCATGCGTGCCGGTGGCTTCCACCACGACACCAAGGTGAAGATCCGCTGGGTCGCCTCCGACACCTGCCAGACCGAGGCCGGCGCGCAGAAGGCGCTCGGGGGAGTGGACGGCATCCTCGTCCCCGGCGGCTTCGGCGTGCGCGGCATCGAGGGCAAGCTCGGCGCTCTGCGCTGGGCACGTGAGAACAAGGTGCCCACCCTGGGCATCTGCCTCGGTTTGCAGTGCATGGTCATCGAGTACGCCCGCAACGTCGCCGGTATCGCGGACGCCTCGTCGTCGGAGTTCGACCCGAACACGAGCCACCCCGTCATCGCGACGATGGAGGAGCAGAAGTCCTACGTCCAGGGCGAGGGCGACCTCGGCGGCACGATGCGTCTCGGTGCCTACCCCGCGAAGCTCGCGGAGGGTTCTATCGTAGCCACGGCCTATGGCGCCACGGACGTCAGCGAGCGTCACCGTCACCGTTTCGAGGTCAACAACGACTACCGCGACGACATCGCGCAGGCGGGTCTCGTCTTCTCCGGCACCTCGCCCGAGGGCACCCTCGTCGAGTTCGTGGAGCTGCCGAAGGACGTCCACCCGTACTACGTGTCGACGCAGGCGCACCCCGAGTTCAAGTCGCGCCCGCACCGGGCGCACCCGCTTTTCGCCGGTCTCGTGGAGGCGGCGCTCGAGCGCAAGAAGGGCTGAGCCGCAAGCGAACCGGTCGGTGCCTGCCCCTGGACACATGGGGCGGGCACCGACCGTTCTGTGAGAAAATCCCCTCATGACGAGCGAGCACGGACGGATGACCCGCGACGACCTCGTCGACGAGTACGCCAAGGCGCCCGTCACGCATAGCGAGTGCGTCTACGAAGGCCGGGTCTGGAACGTCCTGTCCGAGGAGGCCGACCTCGGCGACGCCGGTCGCGTCACCCGCGACTTCGTCGACCACCCTGGCGCCGTCGCTGTTCTCGCCCTGCGTGGTGAAGCCGGCGCCGAAGAGGTGCTCGTCATTCAGCAGTACCGCCACCCGATCGGTGCCCGCGAGTGGGAGATTCCTGCGGGTCTGCTCGACGTCGACGGCGAACCTCCGCACGAAGCGGCACTGCGCGAACTCTACGAAGAGGCCGACCTGCGAGCCGGGCGCCTCGACCTGCTCATCGACTACGCCTCCTCGCCGGGCGGTCTGTCGGAGCAGTTGCGTATCTACCTCGCCCGGGACGTGAGCGAGGTCGCTGCCGACGACCGTTTCGAGCGCGAGGACGAAGAGCTCGACATGCCGACGGCCTGGGTGTCGCTCGACGATGTCGTCGCCGCGGCCATGGCGGGCCGCATCCACAATCCGACCCTCCTCATGGGAGCGTTCGCCGCGAATGTCGCACGCGCGAACGGGTGGAACGACCTGCGACCCGCCGACTCACCGTGGGAGGTCCACCCGAAGGTCTCCTGACGCCGCGGGTGCCTGAGTGCGGCCCGCATGGCCGCGGTTCCTCGCATCCCGACCCAAGAAGTCCCTTCCGCTCCACCCACCCGCCGGCCCTCCCGAACGTCGTCTCGAGGTTCTCGCGTGATCCTTCTCATCTCCGTTTATCTCCTGGCTGCGCTCGCCGCGCCGGCGATGGCGCGTGCCCTCGGGCGCAAGGTCTTCGTGGCCCTTGCGATCGTGCCGCTCGCCACCTTCGTCTGGGCCGTGCTCAATGCGCCGGGCGCCGCCCCCGTCACCCAGTCCGTCTCGTGGATTCCCTCACTCGGAACCGATCTGGCGTTCCGGATGGGTGCCCTGCAGTGGCTGCTGACCCTCGTTGTGGCCGGCGTGGGCGCCCTCGTGCTCTTCTACTGCGCCTCCTACTTCCATGACGACGACCGTGTCGGCTCGTTCGCGGCCACCTTCATCGCGTTCGCCGGTTCGATGCTCGGCCTCGTCCTGGCCGACGACCTTCTCATGGTCTACGTCCTCTGGGAGATGACGACGGTTTTCTCCTACCTGCTCATCGGTTACGACATGACCAAGCGCTCGGCGCGCCTGGCAGCCATGCAAGCGCTGATCGTCACGACGTTCGGCGGGCTCGCGATGCTGGTCGGCATGCTCATGCTCGGTCACCTCGCCGGCACGATGCGTATCTCCGAGATCCTCGCCGACCCGCCGGCTGCCAGCGGCCTGCTGACGGCGGCCGTGATGCTCGTGCTCGTCGGCGCTCTGAGCAAGTCGGCCATCGTGCCGTTCCACTTCTGGTTGCCCGGTGCCATGTCGGCCCCGACCCCGGTGAGTGCCTACCTGCACGCCGCCTCGATGGTGAAGGCGGGCGTCTACCTCGTGGCCCTGCTCGCCCCGGCGTTCGCGGGTGTGCCCGGTTGGCGCGCCGGCATCCTCACCCTCGGTGTGCTCACCATGCTCGTCGGCGGCTGGCGTTCACTCGTGCAGTGCGACGTCAAGCTGATCCTCGCCTACGGCACCGTGAGCCAGTTGGGGTTCCTCCTCGTCGTCCTCAGTGTCGGCACCCGCGCGGCGGCTCTGGCCGGTGTGGCGTTGCTCCTGGCCCACGCGCTGTTCAAGTCCTGCTTGTTCCTCGTCGTCGGCATCATCGATCACAACGCTGGAAACCGTGACCTGCGCACCCTCTCGGGCCTCGGGCGCCGTTCGCCGGTGCTGTTCGCCACGGCCGCGATCGCCGGCGCATCGATGGTCGGCTTCCCGCCCCTGCTGGGCTTCGTGGCCAAGGAGAGCGTTCTCACCGCCCTCGTCGACGTGACGGCCGGTGGCGACGGAACCGGCCTCGGACCGGTGGCGGCCTGGACCGTGCTCGCCGGAGTCGTCCTGGGTTCGATCATCACCACGGCCTACACGTTGCGATTCCTGTGGGGCGCTTTCGCCGACAAGCCTGGCGTCGAGGCCACGGACTTCAAGACTCCCAGCCCCGCTTTCCTCGCCTCACCCGTCGTCCTCGCCGTCCTCAGCCTCGGTGTCGCGTTCTTCGGCGGGCCGCTGACAAAGTCGCTCGAGGGGTACACCCACCAGTTCCCGCCGGGGGCCCACGAGGCGAAGCTGGCTCTCTGGCACGGGCTCGGCCTTCCGCTCGCACTGTCGGTCCTCGCCCTGGTCGGTGGTGCGCTCATGTTCGTCGCGCGCCGCCCCATCGCTTATGCGCAGGCGAAGGTCGCCCAGCCGTGGAGTGCGCAGCGCGCCTACCTCTCGCTCATGCACGGCGTCGACCGCCTCTCCGTCGAGGTCACCGGTTTCATGCAGCGTGGTTCGGTGAGCGCCTACCTCGCGGTGACGCTGGTCGTCCTTCTCGCGTTCCCCGGTGTCGCCATGCTCATGGCGTGGACGCCGGACGTCCAGGTCCACGTGTGGGACACGCCGGCCCAGGCGGCGGCCGGACTCGTCGTCGTCCTCGCGGCCATCATGACCGCCCGCGCGCGTCGGCGCCTTCGCGCTGCGCTGCTCGTCGGTGTGACGGGGTACGGCTGCGCCGTCCTCTTCGTCCTGCAGGGCGCACCCGACCTCGCCCTCACCCAAGTGCTCGTCGAGACGGCCAGCGTCATCGCCTTCGTGCTCGTCCTGCGCCGTCTGCCCACCTACTTCACCGATCGGCCGCTGTCGGCACAGCGCTACGTGCGCGCCCTGCTCGGCCTCGCCGTCGGTGCCGCGGTCGCAGGCATCATGATCGTCGCGACGAACGCCCGCACCGCGCAGCCCGTCTCCGTCGGCTTCCCCGAGGCGAGCGTCGACTTCGGCGGCGGCAAGAACATCGTCAGCGTCACCCTCGTCGACATCCGTGCGTGGGACACGATGGGGGAGATCTCCGTGCTCGTGGCAGCGGCCACCGGTGTGGCGAGCCTGCTCTTCATCGGAACGCGCCGCTCAACGATTCGCCGCGTCGGGGACCTGCCCCAGCACCACGCGGCGGAACCGAAGACGAGCGGCTCGTGGCTCTCCGGGCCGAGCACACTCGCGCCGGAGAAGCGTTCCATCATCTTCGAGGTCGTCACGCGTCTCGTGTTCCCGGCCATGGTCATGGTCGGTGTGTACCTGCTGTTCGCAGGCCACAACTTCACCGGTGGCGGATTCGCCGGCGGCATCGTCACGGGGCTCGCCCTCGTCGTGCGCTACCTCGCGGGAGGCCGCTACGAGCTCGACGAGGCTGCGCCGATCGACGCGGGCACACTCCTGGGCGTTGGTCTCGTCATCGCGGCGGGCTCGGGCCTCGCGCCGCTGGCGTTCGGCGGCGCTGTGCTGGAGAGCTACCAGTACGACGTCCACCTGCCGCTCCTCGGTGACCACCACCTCGTGACGTCGCTGTTCTTCGACATCGGTGTCTACCTCGTCGTCGTCGGGCTCATCCTCGATCTGCTGCGCACATTCGGTTCGCGGATCGACCGTCAGATCATCTCCGAGGAACGCGACAACGACGCCACGAACGCGGAGGTGGCTCGATGAGCGCGAACCTGACCCTCATCATCACGGCGGCGAGCCTCATCGGCGTCAGTGTCTACCTGCTGCTCGAGCGCAGCCTGACGCGCGTCCTCGTCGGGCTGCTCATGCTCGGCAACGGGGTGAACCTTCTGTTCATGGTCGCTGCGGGGCCCTCGGGGCATCCGCCGGTCGCCGGCAAGGTGTCGGCCGAGGACATGACCGACCCGCTTCCGCAGGCACTCGTCCTCACCGCCATCGTCATCGCTCTCGGTACGACGGCGTTCGCCCTGGCCATGGCCTACCGCAGTTGGCAGCTCAACGGGCACGACGACGTCCAGGACGACGTCGAGGACGCCGCGATCCGTCGTCGCGCCCTGCGTGACGAGGCCTCCGACAGCTACGACCTCACGACCGGTGGTCCGGACGACGACGACTCCGCACCCGAGGAGAAGGCATGAATTACGTCGTCCCCCTTCCCGTTCTGCTGCCGCTGTTCGGCTGCGGCGCCGCACTGATGTTCTCGCGTCGCCCCCGGGTACAGCGCGCCATCACGGTGAGCGTCCTCGTCGCCGTCGTGGCCATCGCCTCGATGCTCCTCGTCGCCGCCGACCGGCACGGACCGCAGGTCGCGTGGCTCGGTTCGTGGCCGCGGCCCCTCGGCCTGGCACTCGTGGCCGACCGCGTGTCGGCGCTCATGCTGCTCGTGTCGGCCATCGTCACCCTCGCGGTCCTCGTGTACTCGTTGGCCCAGGGCGGCGCGAGCGAGGACGACGAGAGCACTCCGGTCTCGATCTATCACCCGACGTTCATGGTGCTCGTCGCCGGCGTCTCGAACGCCTTCCTCGCGGGTGACCTGTTCAACCTGTTCGTCAGCTTCGAGATGCTGCTCTTCGCGAGCTATGTCCTGCTCACCCTCGGTGGTACCGAGAGCCGGATCCGGGCGGGCACGATCTACGTCGTCATCAACATGGTGTCGTCGGCGTTGTTCCTCATCGCCATCGCAGCGGTTTACGCCGCGACGGGGTCGCTCAACTTCGCGCAGCTCTCCGAGCGCCTCGGCGACCTGCCGGACGGCGTGGCCCTCACGTTGCAACTGCTGCTGCTCACGGTATTCGCCATCAAGGCCGCTGTGTTCCCGCTGTCGTTCTGGCTCCCGGACAGCTACCCGACGGCGCCCGCGCCGGTGACGGCCGTCTTCGCCGGCCTGCTGACGAAGGTGGGTGTCTACGCCATCCTGCGCACCCAGACACTGCTGTTCCCCGACAGCCCGCTGTCGAACCTGCTGCTGTGGACGGCGTTCGCCACGATGCTCGTCGGCATCCTCGGCGCGGTCGCGCAGTCGGACGTCAAGCGAATGCTCTCGTTCACGCTCGTCAGTCACATCGGCTACATGATCCTGGGCATCGCTCTCGGTTCGGCCGAGGGCCTCGCAGGGGCCACGTTCTACGTCGTGCACCACATCACGATCCAGACCGTGCTGTTCCTCGTCGTGGGGCTCATCGAATACCGCACGGGAACAACGAGCCTGCTGCGCCTCGGCGGCTTGGCGAAGACCGCGCCGTTCATCGCGATCCTCTTCTTCATTCCGGCGATGAACCTCGCGGGCATCCCGCCGCTGTCGGGCTACCTCGGCAAGATCGGACTCCTGCAGGCGGCCGTCGCAGACGGCTCGACCACGGCCTACGTCCTCGTCGGCGGCGCCGTCGTGACGAGCCTTCTCACGCTCTACGCTATGGCGAAGGCGTGGGCGCTCGCCTTCTGGCGCAGTGAGGAACAGGCGCGCGAAATGTCCAAGGCGCTCAACGAGGCAGCGGCCGAACACGACGAGCCGTCCCTTCGACACATCACGAAGCGGGCCGTCGAGAAGAACGCCAGTGAGGCGGACCGGGTCATGCCGACGGACGTCGCGCTCGCTGCCGGCGCGACGGAGGAGGACGAAGAGGTGGACGACCTCTACGACAAACCGCTCCACGCCCGTGAAGGCGCGACTCCGCGCACGCTCATGTGGCCGACGACGGCGCTCGTCGCCTTCTCGATCGCGGTCACCGTCGTGGCTGGACCGCTTTTCGGCCTCACCGAACGTGCCTCTGTCGACATGAAGGCGCGTACGCCGTACGTCAACGCGGTGTTGGGAGACGACCGATGAGTGATCGACAGTCGCCGTCCGGGCGTCGTCGCCGAGTGCGCTCGGTCTGGCCCTCCATGGTGCCGCTGGCCGTCGTGTGGTGTCTGCTCTGGGGCGAGTTCAGCCTGTTCAACATCCTCGCGGGCGCGCTCGTAGGTGCCGTCGTCGTCATCGCTTTCCCGATGCCGCCGTTGCACCTGCATCTGCGGCCGCGCCCCGTGGCTCTGGCCGTGCTCGTGGGAAAGTTCGTCGTCGACGTCGTCGTCTCGAGCGTGCGGGTCGCGTGGACGACCCTTCGCCCCGGGGCGTCCTCGCTGACGAACGCCATCGTGCGGGTGGAACTCGCGACGCCGTCGGACTTCGTCCTCACGGTGGTCGCGCAGATGACCTCGCTCATCCCCGGAAGCATCGTCGTCGACGTCCACCGCGCGCGGCACACGCTCTACCTGCACGTCCTCGACGTGAACAGCGCCGAGGAAGCGGACGAGTTCCGTCAGCGGGTGCTCGAGCAGGAAGAGCGCGTGGTCGCGGCCATCGGTGGGTACGCCCACGACATCGACGAACGGAGCGACCGACCGGTCCGTGAGGGAGGAACCGAGCGATGAACGCCGTCTACCTGGTGTGCGTGGTCGTCCTCACGGCTGCAGCCGTGCTCACGCTCGCCCGCGTCACGATGGGCCCGACGATGCTCGACCGCAGCGTCGCGCTCGACGTGCTCATCTCGATCGTCATCTGTGGCCTCGCGGTTGAAGCCGCCTGGAACCAGCATCTGTTCACCCTGCCAACCCTCCTCGTGCTCGCGCTGCTCGGTTTCACCGGTTCGGTTTCCGTGGCGCGCTACATCCGAGGGTTCGACGACATCGAGGACGAGGAGGACGGAGCATGACCACGTTCTTCGACGTCGTTGCCGCCGTCTGCATGATCACGGGCTCGCTGCTGGCGCTCGTGGCCGCGATCGGGCAGGTCCGGATGCCGGATCTGCTCAGCCGCACTCACCCCGCGACGAAGCCTCAGGTGCTGGGGCTCGGCCTCGTTCTGCTCGGCGTCGCGCTGCGGCTGCGTGAGCCGGAAGCTTTCGGGCTGCTCGCCCTCGTCATCATCTTCCAGCTCGTCACCTCACCGGTCGCGAGCCACATGGTCGGGCGTGCCGCGGTGCGTACCGACAACCGCGGGGAAGAACGCCTCGTCGTGGACGAGCTGTCCGAGGACCGCCCGCAGGGGCGAGCCGACGAAGGGGACGTTCCGGATCAGCGGTAGCCGCCGTGCCGACGCACGGCTGCTTCGATCTGCTCACGGTGTGTGCCCGCGGCCAGTAGCACGCTGACGAGCAGGCGCGCCTTGAGTGCATCGAGATAGCCGCCCATGACGACGCCGCGCTGCTGGAGATCGACCTCCGCCCCGACGGCGCCGTACGTCTCGACGAGGGCCGGGCCGGAGTGCGTACGGCTCGTCATGATGACGGGCATGCGCTCGGCGATGGCGCCGACCGCCTCGGCCCACCACCCCGGAACGTGGCCCGCGCCGAAGCCGGCCAGGACGAGGGCATCGGCACCGTCAGCGACGGCCTCCAGCGTGCGGACCGACTGCCCGAAGCCGGTGACGAGGACGGGAACCTCGACGTCCACCGTCGTCACGTTCGACACGTCGGCGCCGAGCGCAGAGCGCGCGCCCGGCGGAGAGAAGAAGTGGACATGCCCCTCGAGCACGCGACCGGCGGGGCCGGTGTTGGGGGAGCGGAAGGTCGAGATGGAGGCGGTGTCCGACTTGGTGACATGGCGCGCTGCGTGGATCTCGTCGGCGAAGACGACGCAGGCGCCTCGCTCGCGTGCCGTGGGGGAAGCGGCGACGCGCACCGCCGTGAGGAGGTTGGCCGCGCCGTCGGCCCCCGCCATCGTCGGGTTGCGCATGGCACCCGTGGCGACGAAGGGGCGCGGGTCGTCCCAGAGAAGGTCGAGCAGGTAGGCCGACTCTTCGAGGGTGTCGGTTCCCTGGACGAGGACGAAGCCGTCCGAATCGCTCGATCGTGCGCTCTCGAGAACGGCGAGCAGGTGGGCGTAGGTGAGTGAGCCGCTCTGTTCGCGAGCGACCTGCTCGGCCGTCACCTCGGCGTCAACCTCCTCGAGACCCGGCACCGCGGCGAGCAGGTCGTCGCCGCTCAGCGTCGGCCGTACCGAATGACCGTCCGCGGAGGACATGCTGATCGTGCCGCCGAGGAAGTACATCGTCACCCGTGCCGTCATGGGCGTCAGGCTACCGGCCCGTGCCGCGGCCCATCGATGGGGCCGGGTCAGCCGGCCCGAACAACACGACCGGGCAGGACAACTAGGCTCGAACGCATGAATGCCGAGGAGCTATGCCCCTGCGGTGGGTTCGCCGCCGAGACCTCGTACGCGCGTTGCTGCGCACCCTTCGTCGACGACGGCGAGCCCGCCCCGACGTGCGAGCAGCTCATGCGCTCCCGGTACACGGCGTTCGCCCGTCGGAACGCCGACCACCTGTGGCGGACATGGCACCCGCGTACCCGCCCGCAGCAGGTGGCCGACCTCGACGGCGTGACGTGGTTGGGTCTCGAGGTGCTGGGCACCGAAGCCGGAGAGCCTGACGACAGCGAAGGCACTGTCGACTTCGCCGCCCACTTCCGCACCGACGCTGGGGAGCGTGGCGCCGTTCGTGAACACTCACGCTTCGCTCGCCGCGCCGGGCGCTGGTTCTACGTCGACGGCGACGAACTCGCCTGAACGTCGAGAGCGACAACTCGCTCCTGGCCGAGGTCGACGAACCCGACCCGCGTGAGGATCGGGGCGCTCGTCGTCACCCGCCCCTTGACGACGGCATGTGCATACCCGAGTTCGTGTGCGCGCCGAAGACGGGCGAGAAGGTTCGCGCGGTAGGCCCCGCGCCCGCGCGCCGCCTTCGTCGACGATCCTCCCCACAGGAGAACGAGGCGATCGTCGGGGTGGAACGTCATGCCGCCGGA
The DNA here is from genome assembly GCF_014302635.1 of Dermacoccus sp. PAMC28757. Lineage (NCBI taxonomy): Bacteria > Bacillati > Actinomycetota > Actinomycetes > Micrococcales > Dermacoccaceae > Dermacoccus > Dermacoccus sp. PAMC28757. Next base: position 2,024,858 of record NZ_CP060292.1, read on the forward strand.
GGCAGCCGGTCGGCCGTCGAGCACCGTGACGAAGACGCCGCCGCGCCCCTGGTCGTACTCCTCCTGGCACGCCCGAGCCCTCACGTCGGGGTCCTCGTCGTTCGGGGTCTCGTTCTCGAACGCCTCATCGCTCACGGCATCCCAGGCCTGCACGAGGTCTGGTGTGGTGACGGGCTCGGTGGACACGTCGTCCGGCACCGGTACGTCCGGCACGCCCTCGCTCAGATCGAGTGCGAGCACGGACAACGTCTCGGCCACGTGCCCGCCCCGCTCGAGGAGCCTGGGCTCGAGTGAAGGGTTCGGGGTGGCGCTGCTCAGGCCGCAGAACCACACCGTGTCGCGGCTCCACGAGCACGCCTGCGCCAGGGCGGCGTCGATGACGTCGTCGGCGGGGGAGCGCGAGGTGAGGCGGTGGGCCTGGCAGTGCTGCTGCAGCCACATCGGGTACTTCACCAGGGTGAAGGCGTCGGTGCGAACCACCTCCGCGAAGTCGGGCTCCCACACGATGGCCGCAGCGGCCCGGCGCACTACGTCGACGTCCATGACGCCAGACTAGGCCGGGCGGAATCACGGGTGCGGCCATCGCCGCGCGTCACCTAGAATGGGAAGCGTTGTTCGTGGTGGCGTGACGACCCACCGGAGCCTCTTCGAAAGCTCGGCGAACAGCACGCGCGTCCGGCGACACCGACGAGAGGCCGAAGCTCTTTCGGCGAAGGTGTGGTGGCACCGCGACCTGGCCCCCGCCCACACCTCCCGGGCTGCCCCCACGTGGGCGCACCCAGTCGCAGCTATCGCGAACATCTTTCGGGTGAACCCGTCGTGGACCGACCCGAAAGGAAGATCATGCTTCGAACCCATGAAGCCGGAACCCTGCGCCAGTCGAACGTCGGTGACACCGTCACCCTCACCGGCTGGGTGGCCAAGCGACGCGACCACGGTGGCGTGGCCTTCGTCGACCTGCGTGACGCCTCGGGCGTCGTCCAGGTCGTCGCGCGCGACGAGGTGCTCACCGGCGCCGCGCACGGCCTGCGCTCCGAGTACTGCATCAAGGTGACCGGCAAGGTCACCGCCCGCGAGGCGAAGGACGTCAACCCGAACCTGCCGACCGGTGAGGTCGACGTCGTTGCCGACGAGATCGAGGTTCTCTCCGAGGCCGCGGCTTTGCCGTTCCAGATCGACGAGCGCATCACCGTCGGCGAAGAGGCCCGCCTCAAGTACCGCTACCTCGACCTGCGCCGTCAGGCTCCTGGCGACGCGATCCGTCTGCGCTCGAAGGTGTCGCAGGCCGCGCGTTCCGTGCTCGGCGAGCGCGACTTCGTCGAGATCGAGACCCCGACGCTCACCCGTTCCACGCCCGAGGGCGCTCGCGACTTCCTCGTGCCCGCACGCCTCGCGCCGGGCAGCTGGTACGCCCTGCCGCAGAGCCCGCAGCTGTTCAAGCAGCTGCTCATGGTGGCCGGCATGGAGCGCTACTACCAGATCGCGCGTTGTTACCGCGACGAGGACTTCCGCGCCGACCGTCAGCCCGAGTTCACGCAGCTCGACATCGAGATGAGCTTCGTCGAGCAGGACGACGTCATCGAGCTGGGTGAGTCGATCGCCAAGGCGGTGTGGAAGACGATCGGTGTCGACCTGCCGACGCCGTTCCCGCGCATGACGTACGCCGACGCCATGGCGAAGTACGGCTCGGACAAGCCCGACCTGCGCTTCGGCAATGAGCTCACCGACTGCACCGAGTTCTTCTCCGACACGACGTTCCGTGTGTTTCAGGCCGAGTACGTCGGCGCCGTCGTCATGCCGGGTGGCGCGAGCCAGCCGCGTCGACAGCTCGACGCGTGGCAGGAGTGGGCCAAGCAGCGCGGCGCCAAGGGTCTTGCGTATGTCCTCGTCGCCGAGGACGGTTCGCTCACCGGCCCCGTGGCGAAGAACCTCTCCGAGACCGAGACGTCCGGCTTGGCCGAGCACGTCGGCGCGAGGCCGGGCGACTGCATCTTCTTCGCCGCCGGCGCCACGAAGGCCTCGCGGGCTCTGCTCGGTGCGGCGCGCCTCGAGATCGGCAAGCGCTGCGAGCTCATCGACGAGAACGCGTGGAGCTTCCTGTGGGTCGTCGACGCGCCTCTCTTCGAGCCGGCCGCGGACGCCGTCGCCTCGGGTGACGTGGCCGTCGGTGCGGGTAAGTGGACCGCCGTGCACCACGCCTTCACCATGCCGAAGACCGAGTACCTCGACACGTTCGACACGAACCCGGGCGAGGCGCTCGCCTACGCCTATGACATGGTGTGCAACGGCAACGAGATCGGCGGCGGGTCGATCCGTATCCACCGCAGCGACATCCAGGAGCGCGTGTTCAAGGTCATGGGCCTGTCGCAGGAGGACGCACAGGAGAAGTTCGGCTTCCTCCTCGAGGCCTTCAGCTTCGGCGCCCCGCCGCACGGCGGTATCGCGTTCGGCTGGGACCGCATCGTGTCGCTGCTCGCGGGTGTCGACTCGATCCGTGAGGTCATCGCCTTCCCGAAGAGCGGTGGCGGTTACGACCCGCTGACGGCCGCGCCCGCCCCGATCACTGCGCAGCAGCGCAAGGAGGCCGGCATCGACGCGAAGCCCGAGCCGAAGAAGGACGCAGCTTCCCCGGCCGCACCGGACGAGGTTTCGCCCACGCAGTCCTGATCGACGGCCGCTCGTGCCCCGTCATCCCCTGTGGGTGGCGGGGCACGCCCCTTTTCCGGCCGATAGTTTGGGTCGTATGACTTCATCCCCGCGAGCTGTCCTTCTCGACGCCGACGGCGTGCTGCAGCACCCGTCCCACGACTGGGAGGCCGCCTTGGCCGACGTCGGGGGAGCGGCCTTCCCCGCGGCCGTCTTCGAGCACGAGCGGCCCGCCATGCGCGGGGAGATGACGATGCGTGAGGCGCTCCTCGCCGCGGCGCAGGCGGTCGGCAGCGACATCGATGTCGACGACACCCTGACGCTGTGGGGACGCTTCGACCTCGACGAGGATGCTCTGTCCGTGGTCGACGAGCTACGCGCGCTCGGGTACCGGTGTCACCTCACGACCAACCAGCAGGACGTCCGGGTTGCGGCAATGCGTGAACGCTACGCGAACCGCCGCGACGGCTACTTCTTCTCCTGCGAGGTGGGAGAAGCCAAACCGGCGGGGCAGTACTTCGTCCGCGTCCTCGAGACCCTCGGCCTGCAGCCGGGTGACTGCGTCTTCGTCGACGACTCACCGGCCAACGTCCGCTCCGCGTCCGGCGTGGGTCTGCGCTCGCACCTCGTGGACGCGAGTGACAACGTCGCGAGCCTTCGAGCTGCGCTGCGCAATGAAGGGCTCCTGCCCGACTGATTTCCGCCAACGCACCACCCGATGAGTCCGCATCGCGACTCATCTGGTGGTTTCCGTCGGTCAGTGAGTGAAGCCGAACCTGGCGTGCCAGCGCTTGAGGAACGCCGGCGCCCACCAGTTCCACCGGCCCATGAGCGTCATCGTCGCGGGGACGAGGATCATGCGCACGAGCGTCGCATCGAGCGCGATCGACAGCGCGAGTCCGACGCCGAGCTGCTTGACGACGATCATCCTGGCCGCGGCGAAGCCGAGCATGACGATGATCATGAGCAGAGCGGCGCTCGTCACGATCCGGCCGCATCGCTGGATGCCGACGGCCACGGCTCGCGCGTCGTCGTCGCCCTGTTCGTGCGCCTCGACGATGCGTGACAGGAGGAAGACCTCGTAGTCCATGGCGAGGCCGAACCCGAACGCCAAGAGAATGACGGGCACGGTGGATTCGACGGCGTCGTTGCTCGTGTAGCCGAGCAGGGTTTCGAAGTGCCCGTTCTGGAAGATCCACGTCATGGCGCCGAGGCTCGCTGCCAGTGACAGCGCGTTGAAGATCAACGCCTTGAGCGGGAGCACGAGCGAACCGGTCATGAGGAAGAGCAGGACGAGCGTCGCGAGTGCGACGACGAGTGCCACGAGAGGAGCGCGGGCGGTGATGGCCTTGCTGTAGTCGTCGAGTTTCGCCTGTTGACCCGTCACCCAGGTGTCGAACTCAGGGCGGTCTGAGCGCAGGGCATCGACGACTTGGCCGGTTCGCCCGTTGGACGGCGTCGCACCGGCGACGCGAACACCGACTGCGACATAGCCGTCGCCGAGATCGCGCGTCGGGTTGATCCCGCTCACGTGCTCAACCTTCGCAACGTCCCGTGTGGCCCAGGCGCTCGCGGTCGCGACGTCGGTCTTCGCGACGACGGTGACCGCGGGCTCGGCGAGTGCGGGAAAGTCCTGGCGCAGATCGGCGAGGAGCACCCGCTGCGTGTCCTCCTTGGGCAGCATGGCGCCGGTGGAACTGACCTGACGCAGGCCGGCGAGGGGAGTGGCGAGCAGCACGAGCACGGCCACGACAGCGGCGATGGAGACCCAGATGTGACGTTGCACCCCGTGGGCGAGCGAGGCGAAACGACCCGTGTCCGCGTCCGGCGCGACACGCTTGCGAGCGAGTCGGCGTGCCGCGAGGCGGGCGCATGCGAGGACGAGGGTGAGGGAAGCAAGACACGCGACGACAACGACGGACAGGCCCGCGAGCCCGACCGCCTTCGTCACCGAGGCCGGGAAGAGGAGCAGACCCGACACGGAGATGGCGACTGTCAGGCCACTGAACAGGACGGTACGTCCCGCTGTGGAGAGCGTGCGAGCCGTCGCGAGATCGAGCTCCGCGTCGCTCAGGTTCCGAGCCTCACGGTCGTCACCACGCAGGCGTGACAGTTCCTCGCGGAATCGCCCGACGATGAGCAGGCCGTAGTCGATGGACAGGCCGAGGCCCAGGATCGTCACGATGTTGACGACGGTGGCGTCGAGTTCGGTGAACTGGGCGAATCCGAAGAGGGCGAGCAGGCCGCCACCGATGGAGGAGATCGCACCCGCGAGAGGCAGGCCCGCTGCGATGAAGCCGCCGAAGACAATGACCATGACGACGAGTGTCAGCGGGAAGGCGATTCCCTCCCCGGTGCGCAGATCCTCCTGGACCTGGTCGGTGATGCGCTTGAGCACCTCGACCGAACCACCGGTGCGAACGGTGCCGGCACCGCCGACGACGGCCTTCGCGCGGCGAGTGACTTCGCTGGAGGCCTTCTCCTGATCGGCCTTGGCCAAACCCGGCTCGAGGTTCGCGACGAAAACGACCGATTGTGGGGCGGACTTCGAGGTGTACACCGCGGCCACGCGCGGATCCCGAGCCGCGGGGGTGAAGGCCGACTCGACGGACCTCGTGCGCGGGGCAGCGTCGATCTCCGTCTGCAGGCGCGGGCCGAGGGAGCGTTGCTCGGATCGGTCGAGACCGTCGATGCGCACGAGGACGCTGCCGCCGGCCTTGTCACCGGTGAGGAGCTTCTCGTTGCCGAAGTGGGACTCACCGGGGACGTACGGCTCCTTCTGCTGCAGTTGCCCGAAGAGTCCGCCCCCGCCGAAGGCTCCGCTCGTGCCGGCGAAAGCGAGCACGACGCCGACGAGCCACGCGAGTGCGATCCACTTCGCGCGACGGGCGACGAAGTGTCCGTAGCGCCCGCCCTGGGAGGTTCGGGTGGTCACGCAAGAATCCCGACGACGACGCAGACAACGGCAAGAACCATGAGTGCGGTCGGGAACGGGAGGAAACGCACGGACTTGCCCGACGGGGTGCCGGTGGGGTTGTCGACGGTCTCTGCATTGATGGCCTCGCGCAACGCACGTGACGATGTCGGCAATTCCACCAGGGATCCGGGTTCGGGGCGCCACGAGCCCGCGGCGCCGGAGGTCTGCATGTCACGGTCACTGCGTGCCTTCTGGGAGCCGATTGCCCAGACGGTCGTGCGGCCACCGTCGTTGTCGTGGATGACGAGGCTTCCCCGCGAATCCGTGTGGGAGATGCCCTCCCACGGAAGAGTGACCTCACGCACGACGTTGCTCACGATCACGGCGTCCGCGGTGAAGCGCAGGCTCGGACGCGCCATGACACAGAACGAGAGCGCGGCGAACACGGCGCCGAAGTACAGCATCGGGCGTCCGCTGTGGGAGAAGGCCCCGGCCACGGCAAGGAGCGCGCCGATGACGACCCCGATCCAGCCGATGTAGACGTTGAAGCGCTGCCTGGTCGCCTTGACCCCGCTCGGTTGGGACATGGTGCATCTCCGCTCTCGTTCTGGCGGCCCAACTCTAGCGGGGGTGCTGCCGGGTCCACCTGATTGACTGGGCGCATGAGCGATGACCTGTTCTCGAACCAACTCGACGGTGAACGTCGCGACGGTACGGCAGCCAGCGGGGCCATGGCGCCCTTGGCCGTTCGAATGCGTCCGCGGACGCTCGAGGAAGTGCGTGGGCAGGGTGACGTCCTCAAGCCCGGTTCGCCGCTCCGTCGACTCATCGAAGGTCAATCGGGGGCTGCCGGTCCGATGAGCGCGATCCTCTGGGGTCCTCCGGGAACAGGGAAAACGACGCTGGCGCACCTGGCCGCGGGCACCGCCGACCGACGCTTCGTCGAGCTCTCCGCGATTACCGCCGGCGTGAAGGACGTGAGGCAGGCGATGGAGGAGGCTGGCCGTCACCTCGCGATGTACGGACGCTCGACCGTGCTGTTCCTCGACGAGATCCACCGCTTCTCCAAGGCACAGCAGGACGCGCTCCTGCCGGGAGTGGAGAACCGCACCGTCATCCTCGTCGCTGCGACGACCGAGAACCCCAGCTTCAGCGTCATCGCCCCGCTGTTGTCTCGTTCCGTGCTCGTCACGCTGAAGTCCCTCGACGACGAGCAGGTCGTCGACGTCCTCGCCAACGCGCTCGCCGACGAACGGGGCTTCGGAGGCGAGTTCACCCTCGACGAGGAAGCGCGCGACCACCTCGTCCGCATGGCCGGCGGGGACGCCCGCCGAGCACTGACGGCGCTGGAGGCGGCCGCCGGTGTGACGACGGATGCGGGGGAGAGCGTCATCTCGCTGGCCTCCGTCGAACAGGCGATGGCCGCTGCGGCGGTGCGCTACGACCGCGCGGGCGACCAGCACTACGACGTCGCATCGGCGCTCATCAAGTCGATGCGCGGTTCCGACGTCGATGCGGCTCTGCACTACCTCGCGCGCATGCTCGAAGCGGGTGAGGACCCCCGATTCGTCGCGCGACGCATCGTCATCGCGGCCAGTGAGGACGTGGGCATGGCCGACCCCACGGCGTTGCAGACCGCCGTCGCGGCCATGCATGCCGTGGCCCAGATCGGGATGCCCGAGGCGCGGATCATCCTCGGTCAGGCCGTGGTCCACAACTGCCTCGCCCCGAAGTCCAACGCGTCGTACGTGGCGATCAACGCCGCCATCGCAGACGTTCGCGCCGGCCGCGGGGGAGCGGTACCCGCGCATCTGCGCGGTACCGGCTACGCGGGAGCGACGCAGCTCGGTCACGGCGCCGGATACCGATACACCCACGACGAACCGGGCGGCGTCGGTCCGCAGCAGTTCCTACCGGACGATCTGGTGGCGGACGCGGACTACTACGCGCCGACGGCACGCGGCTGGGAGGAACGGCTGGGCGAGCGGTGGCGCTCGCTGCGCGCGACAATTCGCGGCCGTTGAGCGTGCAAGGTGATGCACCGCGCTGAGAAACGTTGCGAGAGTTTCCGCCCCTGGCCATGTTTTGTTAACCCCTCGTCTCATGGGCTGAGAAAGGTAACGATCTGGTGACCGTGCCTCGATAAGGCTTGCATCACACCTTCGCTGAGGCATGATCTGTGGGTGCGCACAGCGGGACACCTTCCCGCAACAGGTTTTTCGCGCGCGGACCGAAGCGCCCCACAGGGCGTCGCTACCGAAAGGGCAGAGCCTTGACGATGGTCACCGGCGATCCGAACGTCGAGAACTTCTCTGCCGACGGCGCGGAGTCCGAGAGCCCCAAGAAGATCGAAGGACGTTCGCTTCGGCAGATCGCCCTCGGTCGCCTGAAGAAGGACAAGGGCACCCTCGCCGCCATGATGATCGCGGCTCTGTTCATCCTGTGCGCGATCGCCTCGCCGATCCTCGACAAGATGGGCGTCATCGACCCCTTCACGAACCACCGCGAGTTGATCGACTCCTCGGGTAACCCGAAGGTCGGCATCAGTGGAAGCCACCTGCTGGGGGTTGTTCCCGGTAGCGGCACAGATCTGCTCAGCCGCCTCATGCTGGGTGTGACGTTCTCCGTCATCGTCGGTCTGTGCGCCACGATCGTGGCGATCAGCATCGGTCTCGTGATCGGTCTCATCGCGGGCTTCTCCGGCGGCAAGGTCGACTTCCTGTGCAGCCGTTTGATCGACCTCGTCTTGTGTTTCCCGCAGACGCTCATGTTGCTCGCTCTTTCGGGAACACTGGTCGCGCGCCTCGAAGACATCGGAGTTCCGAAGGGCAATGTCGCGATGGGCCTTTACGTCATTCTCGTCCTGGGCCTGTTCGGATGGCCGACCTTCGCGCGAATCATCCGTGGTCAGGTCATGACCCTGCGCAACCGCGAGTTCGTCGAAGCCGCTCGAAGCCTCGGCGCCTCGAACAAGCGCCTGTACTTCACCGAGCTGCTGCCCAACCTGTGGGCCCCGCTGCTCGTGTACTCCACGCTGCTGTTCCCGGTCTTCGTCTCGGCCGAGGCGGCCCTCGGGTTCCTCGGGGTCGGCATCAAGGCGCCCACCCCGACGCTGGGAAACATCATCAACGACTCGGTTGCCTACGCGCAGACCAACGCTCTCTACTTCTTCGCCCCGACCCTGTCTGTTGCTCTGCTGGTGCTGAGCTTCAACCTTGTCGGTGACGGCCTCCGCGACGCCTTGGACCCCAAGGCCGACCGCCACTGACACGTGGCACCTCGTACTCCTGACCAGCAACGGTCAGGCCAGTTGGATCGCCTCGGCGGATCCTGCTTCATCAAGGAGATGACGATGAACAAGAAGTCGTATTCCATCCTCGCCGTGGCGGTGGCTGGTTCGATGGGCCTCGCTGCATGTGGCGGCGGCTCGAGTGACAACAAGTCCGGGGGTTCGGGCGCCGAGGGGTCGGGTGGCACGCTCTACTACCTGACGAAGCGCCCCGCGGAGCACCTCGACCCGCAGCGCATGTACATCGGTCGTGACCTGTCCAACCTGGGTCGCCTGACGTACCGCTCGCTCGTGCAGTTCCCGGTCACGGAGGACAAGGCCAAGGCCGACAAGCCCGTCGCCGACCTCGCCACCGACACGGGCAAGATGTCGGACGGCGGCAAGACGTGGAAGTTCACGATCAAGGACGGCGTCAAGTGGGAGGACGGCAAGGACATCACCTGCGCCGACTTCAAGTACGGCCTGAGCCGCACGTTCGCCACCGACGTCATCACGGGTGGCCCGAACTACGCGATCGGCTTCCTCGACATCCCGAAGAAGGGTGACGCCCCCGCGTACAACGGCCCCTACAAGAAGGAAGGCCAGGCGGAGTTCGACAAGGCCGTCACGTGTGAGGGCAAGACGATCACGTACAAGTTCAACAAGGCGTGGCCGGACTTCAACCTGGCCGTCGCGTCGCTGCGTGCGTTCGACCCGTACCGCAAGGACAAGGACAAGGGCGACAAGAGCAACTACGCCATCTTCTCCAACGGCCCGTACAAGCTGCAGGGCACCTGGAAGAAGGGCACGGGCGGTACGTTCGTGCGCAACGAGCACTACGACGCCAAGACGGACGGCGTCCGCAAGGCCCTCCCGGACAAGATCGAGTTCAAGGAAGGTCTGACGAACGAGATCATCAACCAGCGTCTGATCGCCGACGGTGGCAAGGACAAGTCCGCCATCACGGACCGCGCGATCCCGCCGTCGATGTACGGCCAGATCAAGGGTGACTCGCAGAAGCGCTCGGTCAACGTCGAGTCGCCGTACGTCGACTACCTCGTCCCGAACTTCAACAAGATGAAGAACCTGAAGGTCCGTCAGGCCCTCCTCGCGGCGACGAACCAGGACGCCTGGATCACCGCTGGCGGTGGCGACAAGGCCTACGCACCCTCGTACTCGATCATCAACCCCGCGCTGACCACCGCCTACGCCAAGAACCCGGCGTTCACGGACGTTCCGAAGGGCAACATCGAGAAGGCGAAGAAGCTCCTCGAGGGCGTTCCGGCGTCCGAGAAGAACATCAAGTTCACCTACTCCGGTGGTACGCCGACCGCCGACAAGCAGGCCGGCGCCATGAAGGACAACTGGGAGAAGGCCGGCTTCAAGGTCACGCTCAACGGTCTGACCGACACGTACTACGACGTCATCCAGAACCCGAAGGCCGACGGCGACGTGTTCTGGGGCGGCTGGGGTTCGGACTGGCCGTCGGCCAGCACCGTCATCCCGGCACTCTTCGACAGCCGCCTCAACCTGACCGAGAAGTCGAACGGCCAGGACTACGGCAACTACAAGTCGGACGAGGTCAACAAGATGATCGACGAGGCGGCCAAGAAGACGTCCGTCGACGAGGCCGGTGAGGTCTACAAGCAGATCGACAAGAAGCTCGGTGAGGACGTTGCGTACATCCCGCTCGAGATCCAGAAGTTCTACTACCTGCGTGGCTCGAAGGTGACGAACTACATCAACAACCCGGCGACCTCGATGTACCCCGACCTGGGTGCCGTCGGCGTCTCCAAGTGATCGCCTGATCACCACCTGACCGGCGGGGCATCCACCGATGCCCCGCCGGTTCGCCGGTCGCAGACCGGCTTTCGAACTCATCCTGTTCCCCGTTCGAGAGGACAGCCCGCGAGGGCCGGAAGCTCATGGTTGCCTACGTCATCCGCCGAATCTTCTCGGGTCTGATCATGCTCCTCATGGTCACGCTCGTGACGTTCGTGCTCTTCTTCGCCGCCGGCAAGGACCCGGCCCGTCAGACCTGCGGCAAGAACTGCACGCCGCAGCTCATCGAGCAGAACCGCAAGGCCCTCGGGTACGACAAGCCGGTTCTCGTTCAGTGGGGTGACTTCGTCAAGGGCACAGTCGCCGGGCGCGAGTTCCCCGACGACCCCGAACTGAAGGCGAAGGCGCCGGAGACGATCGCCGAGTGCGAGGCTCCTTGCCTCGGGTACTCCCCGTTGGCAAGTCAGAGCGTGACGGACGCGGTGAAGGAAGCGTTCCCCATCTCGTTCTCCATCGCCATCGTCGCGTTCACTTTGGTGATAGTCCTGGGGGTCGGACTCGGCATCGTCGCGGCTTTGACGAACGGGACGTTCGTCGACAAATCCGTCGTCGGTACCGCTCTGTTCTTCTACTCCTTCCCGACCTTCGCGATGGGGCTTCTGCTCTACCAGTTCGTCGCACTCAAGTGGGGCCTGGTCGAAGTGCCCGAGTACGTCACGATCGAAGAAGGCGGGCTCTTGGGCTGGTTCAAGGGTTTGCTGCTACCGGCGCTCACCCTGGCGCTGTTCACGGCCGCCGGATATGTCCGTATGACGCGTGCCTATGTACTCGAGACCATGAGCGAGGACTACTTGCGTACGGCCAAGGCCAAGGGTCTGGCCAAGGGCAAGATCCTGTGGAAGCACACGATGCGTGCTGCCGTCACCCCGATCATGACGATGGCGGGTATCGACTTCGCCGTCCTGGTCGGTGGTGCGCCGATCACCGAGACCGTCTTCAACTACGACGGTCTCGGCAAGCTGGTCGTCAACTCGACGCTCGTTCCGGACCTGCCCATGAACGTCGGTATTGTCGTCGTCCTGTCGGCGCTCGTCATCGTGATGAACATCGTCGTCGACGTGCTCTACGCGGTCGTCGACCCGCGCGTGAAGCTGGGATGAGGGAGAACCGCATGTTTGACAAGCTCAAGAAGAACTCCGGCGGTTCGACGCCCAACTCGAACGCCCGTCACCTCGGCAGTGACTCACGGAGCGTCACCGACAAGGTCGGGGACGCGGCCGAGGCCGCAGTGTCGAAGGCCGGGGACGCTGTCGCCACCGCCGCTGCCAAGGTGGGCGCCGGTGACGCCAAGCACGCACAGGAGCGCTTCACCGCTTCGGCTGAGAAGCCCGGTAAGAAGGTCGTCGACAAGTCCGGACGTCCGCTGCTGTCGGTGCGCGACCTCAAGGTCCACTGGCCGACCGACGACGGTGTCGTCAAGTCGGTCGACGGTGTGAGCTTCGACCTCTACGAGGGCCAGACCCTTGGCATCGTCGGTGAGTCCGGTTCGGGCAAGTCGGTCACGAGTACGACAATCCTCGGTCTGAACCGCGGAACCAACGCGCAGATCAGTGGCCAGATCGACTTCGACGGTGACGACCTGCTCACCATCAAGGAAGACCGCCTTCGCGAACTGCGCGGCCAGAAGATGTCGATGATCTTCCAGGACCCGCTCTCGGCGCTGCACCCGTACTACACGGTCGGCGCGCAGATCATCGAGGCCTACAAGGTTCACCACCCGAAGGCCTCGAAGAAGGAAGCTCGCGAGCACACCATCGAGATGCTCGCCCGTGTCGGCATCCCGTCCCCGCAGAAGCGCGTCGACCAGTACCCGCACGAGTTCTCCGGCGGTATGCGTCAGCGCGCGATGACGGCCATGGCGCTCGTCAACGACCCCAAGCTGCTCATCGCGGACGAGCCCACCACGGCGCTCGACGTGACGGTCCAGGCGCAGATTCTGGACCTCATGCTGGACCTCCAGCAGGAGTTCAAGTCGGCGATCATCATCATCACGCACGACCTCGGCGTCGTTGCCGACGTCGCCGACGACCTGCTCGTCATGTACGCGGGCCGCCCGGTCGAGCGCGGAGATGTCTACGACACCTTCGCTAAGCCGCAGCACCCGTACACCGTTGGGCTGCTCAACTCGATGCCGCGCCTCGACGAGGCCCGCCGCGAGAAGCTCGACCCGATCCCCGGAAACCCGCCGTCGCTCATCAGCCTGCCCAAGGGATGCTCGTTCGCTCCCCGCTGCGCGTTCAGGCACCTGGTGCCGGGCAGCCGGTGCGACACCGAGATGCCGGATCTCTACACGTTCGGTGATCAGCAGGCCCGCTGCTTCCTCACCGAGGAGCAGAAGGCCGAGCACATGAAGCCGGCGCAGGCCCGCACCATGGACACCCCCGCCGCCGCTGGACCCGTCGAGGCCCACGGCTCCACCAAGCTGGGAGACGACGCATGACCACCCCCGCACAGGAGAACACCGTCGAGGGCGCCAAGCAGGTCGCCGTCGGTGAAGAGGTGCTGCGTGTCCGCGGCCTTCAGAAGCACTTCCCGCAGAAGAAAGCGGGCCTCATCCGTCGCCCCGACAACCCCGTCAAGGCTGTCGACGGCATCGACCTCGTCCTCCGCCGCGGCGAGACGGTCGGGCTGGTGGGGGAGTCGGGTTGTGGCAAGTCGACCGCCGGGCGCACGATGCTCAAGCTCCTCGAACCCACGGGCGGCACCATCGAGTTCGCCGGTGAGGACATCACCAACTTCAAGGGCGGCGACCTGCGTCGCATCCGTCGTGAGTTGCAGATGGTCTTCCAGGACCCGCACGGCTCGCTCAACCCGCGTCACACGGTCGGCAAGATCATCGCGGCGCCGTTCGACATCCAGGGCGTCAAGCCCGAGGGGGGTGTGAAGAACGCGGTTCAGGAACTCATGGAGCGCGTCGGCCTCAACCCCGAGCACTACAACCGTTACCCGCACGAGTTCTCGGGTGGTCAGCGTCAGCGCATCGGTGTGGCCCGAGCCATCGCGCTCAAGCCGCAGGTCATCGTCTGTGACGAGCCGGTGTCGGCGCTCGACGTGTCGATCCAGGCTCAGGTCGTCAACCTGCTGGAGGAGATCCAGGAGAGCGACAAGATGGCGTACGTCTTCGTCGCACACGACCTGTCCGTCGTGCGTCACATCTCCGACCGCGTCATCGTCATGTACCTGGGCAAGGTGATGGAGGACGCGGATCGCGACACGCTCTACGAGCGGCCGCAGCACCCGTACACGCACGCGTTGCTCTCGGCGGTGCCGATTCCGGACCCGACGCTCAAGGGCAAGCGTGAGCGCATCCTGCTCAAGGGCGACCTGCCCAGCCCGCAGAACCCGCCGTCGGGTTGCGTGTTCCGCACGCGTTGCCCCAAGGCTCAGGACCTGTGCGCCCAGGTCGAGCCCGAGGCCACCGAGGTGGCGCCGGGCCACCGCGTCGCCTGCCACTTCCCGGAGGTTCGCACCGACGTCGTGTGACGTGGGGTCGATCGGTCAGTGCCGCGCGGCCACATCGGTGGCCGACTCAGCTCAATAGGTTTGCGCACTGTGCGCGTCCAGCCCTCCCGCTCCCGCGCGGGAGGGCTGTGACGTGTGCGGTCATAATGGGCGCGGAAGAAGGGGTGTGACGAGATGAGCGTTTCCGTGGGTGAGATCGCCGGTTTCATTGCGGCGGTGGCGTTCGCCGTACTCGTGTGGCGCCTCGGCGGCGTCATCAACAAGGCCGGCGCCGTTCTCGACGAGGCCAGCGCCGCTGTGCGGAAGGTGAGCGACGAGACCCTGCCGCTCATCACCGAGATGACGAACACCGTTTCCGCGACGAACGGCCAGATCGAACGACTCGACGCCATCACCGCCAACCTTGCGACCATGTCCAACAACCTCAACGCGCTGACCTCGCTCACCGTGGCAACCGTCGGTCGGCCGATGCTCAAGGTCGCTTCGGTGGGCTACGGCATCAAGCAGGCGATGAGCGGGAAGACCTCAGGGAGCGTGACGAGGCAGCGTTGACCCGCTGCGCCTCGCGACCCGCGCCGGTGGGGGCACTCGAACTCCCGTCGCGCATGGGATGATGGCGGACGCACACCCGTACGACACCTACCAGTGAGGGCGATTGATGGAAACCGCCGAGATCCGGCGCCGTTGGCTGCAGTTCTTCGAGAGCAAGGGCCACACGGTCGTGCCGAGCGCCCCGCTCATCCACGACGATCCGAACCTGTTGTTCGTCAACGCGGGCATGGTGCCCTTCAAGCCGTACTTCCTCGGCCAGCAGACGCCCACGTTCACGCGTGCCACGAGCGTCCAGAAGTGTGTTCGCACCGGTGACATCGAAGAGGTCGGCAAGACGAGCCGTCACGGCACGTTCTTCCAGATGAACGGCAACTTCAGTTTCGGCGACTACTTCAAGGAAGACGCCGTCAAGTTCGCCTGGGAACTGCTGACGACCGACCAGAGCGCCGGCGGCTACGGACTCGATGCCGACCGCCTGTGGCCGACGGTGTACGAGACCGACGACGAGGCCTTCGAGATCTGGAAGAACGTCGTGGGCGTCGACGAGAAGCGCATCACGCGTCGTGACGCCAACGACAACTACTGGAGCATGGGCGTGCCCGGGCCCGGTGGCCCCTGCTCGGAGATCTTCTTCGACCGCGGCGCCGAGTACGGCACCGAGGGCGGCCCGGCGGTCGACGAGGACCGCTACATGGAGATCTGGAACCTCGTCTTCATGCAGTACGAACTGTCGCAGGTGCGCAGCAAGGCTGACTTCGACGTCGCCGGCGAACTGCCGAAGCGCAACATCGACACGGGCATGGGTCTGGAGCGCATGGCGTCGCTGCTGCAGGGCGTCGACAACCTCTACGAGATCGACGAGGTCTACCCCGTCCTCGACATGGCGGCCGAGATGACCGGCAAGCGCTACGGTGCGCACTCGGGCCAGTCGTCGGCCAGCAGCCACCCCGACGACGTGCACCTGCGGGTGGTCGCCGACCACGTGCGCAGTTCGCTCATGCTCATCGGTGACGGCGTCACGCCCGGCAACGAAGGGCGCGGCTACGTGCTGCGCCGCATGCTGCGCCGCGCCGTGCGCGCGATGCGCCTGCTCGGCTACGCCGACCCGGCCCTGCCGCACCTGTTCCCGATCTCGATGGAGCGCATGTCGCAGTCGTACCCGGAACTGAAGACGGACTTCGCGCGCATCTCACAGATCGCCTACGCCGAGGAAGAGGCGTTCCGCCGCACGCTCGTACAGGGCACGACGATCCTCGACACCGCGGTGAACAAGGCCAAGCAGGCGACGTCGAGCGAAGGCTCCGGTGCTGCGCCGGTGCTGTCGGGGGAGAAGGCCTTCAGCCTCCACGACACGTACGGCTTCCCGATCGACCTCACGCTCGAGATGGCGGCCGAACAGGGCGTCAGCGTCGACGAGCAGGGCTTCCGTCGCCTCATGACCGAGCAGCGCGAGCGTGCCAAGGCCGATGCCAAGGCGAAGAAGACCGGTCACGGTGACGTCGCCGTGTGGACGCAGCTGCGCGAGCAGGGCGCGACGGAGTTCCTCGCCTACCAGGGCCTCGAGGCCGAGGCGACCGTGCGCGGTCTCGTCTCCGGCGGTACGGCTGTCGAGGAGCTCGAGCCGGGCCAGAACGGTCAGATCGTGCTCGACCGCACGTCGTTCTACGCCGAGTCCGGTGGTCAGATCGCCGACGAGGGCATCATCGTCACACCCGGTGGCCGACTCAAGGTCATCGACGTGCAGCGCCCGGTCAAGGGCCTCATCGCGCACACCGTCGAGGTGCTCGACGGCCCCGTGCGCGTCGGCGAGGGTGTGCAGACGAAGGTCGACCCCGAGTGGCGAATCTCCGCGTGCCAGGCGCACTCGGGCACGCACGTCGTGCACGCTGCCCTGCGCGAGGTGCTCGGCCCGTCCGCGCTCCAGAGCGGCTCGTACAACAAGCCCGGCTACCTGCGTCTGGACTTCGCGTGGAACTCGGCGCTCTCGCCCGAGACCCGCAGCGAGATCGAAGAGGTGGCGAACCTCGCGGTGCGCCGCGACCTGCCGGTTTCCGCGCAGTACATGACGCTGCCCGAGGCCAAGAAGCGGGGCGCGCTGGCCCTCTTCGGCGAGACCTACGACGAGCAGGTGCGCGTCGTCGAGATCGGCGGCCCCTGGTCGCGTGAACTCTGCGGTGGTACGCACGTCGCGCACAGCTCGCAGGTGGGTGCACTGTCCCTCACGGGCGAGTCGTCGGTCGGTTCCGGAGTGCGGCGCCTCGAGGCCTTCGTCGGCATCGACGCCCTGCGTTACCTCGCCAAGGAGCGCGCCCTCGTCGCCGACCTCACGTCGATGACGAAGGCGCAGCCAGGTGAGCTCAAGGAGAAGATCTCCGAGATGCTCACCCGCATCAAGGACGCCGAGCGCGAGATCAGCCGCCTCAAGCAGCAGCAGATGGCCGCCGCGGCCGGTTCGCTCGTCGAGAACGCGAAGGACGTCTTCGGCGTCCGTTTCGTCTCGCATCACGACGAGTCGCTCGACGGTGACTCGGCTCGCACCCTCGCCATGGACCTGCGCTCGAAGCTCGGTGACTCGTCGCCGGCCGTCGTCGCCGTCGGTGGTGTGAGCAAGGGCCGTCCGGTCGTCGTCGTGGCGACGAACGCCCCTGCACGCGAGTGGCGCGTCAAGGCCGGTGACCTCGTCAAGGTCGCGGCCGGTGTCCTCGGCGGCGGTGGCGGCGGCAAGCCGGACCTCGCCCAGGGCGGTGGTCAGGATGCCTCCAAGCTCGGCGAGGCGCTCGCCGAGGTCGAGCACACCGTCGGCCGCACGGTCACGAACTGATACGGGCGGGGTGGCCATGAGAACCGGAGTGCGACTGGGCGTCGACGTCGGCACGGTACGTGTCGGCCTGGCGGCCAGTGACCCCTCCGGCATCATGGCCACCCCGATCCGCACGCTCGCTCGAGCGGAGTCGACGAACAAGGACGTCGTCGCCGTCGCGGAAGCGGCCGACGAGGCTCAGGCGCTCGAGGTCGTCGTCGGGCTGCCCCTCAACATGAAGGGCGAGGACACTGCGTCCACGGCGGCGGCCCGGGCGTGGGCCAACACGCTGAAGGGCCTTCGGCCGCAGCTTCGCGTGGTTCTCGTCGACGAACGTCTAACATCGGTGACCGCACACCGTGCCCTGCACGAGAGCGGGGTGGCGGGACGTAAGCACCGCACGCACGTCGACCAACAGGCGGCGGTGCTCATCCTGCAAGCTGCGCTCGACACCGAGCGCGGAACCGGCCGGCCCCCCGGGGCCGAGGTCGGTGGGCGCAAACCCCGCGCCCGGCGCACGACGAAAGAAGGTGGCTCGCACCATGGGTAGTTCGCCCCGAGATCGACTCTTCGGCCGCGCCGAGGACGAGGTCGACCCGAGCCAGGCCGTGCGTCGTGAGGGTGAGCGTGGAGCGCAGACTCGCGCCGCGTTGCCCAAGGCCCGCAAGAATCCGGCCATGACGCGTCGTGAGCGACGCGACCGCGACGAGGCACTGCGCGAAGCGGAGCGTCGTCGTGAGGCGGGGGAGACGTCGGTCGACTACAACCCGAACCGTCGCCGCGGCATGGTGCCGCTCGTTCTCGCCCTTGTCCTCGTCCTGGTCGGCGGAACGTTCGCCTGGCGGACTCTCGGCCTCGGCCTGCCCTCGTTCCAGAGCCAGGGCGGCGACTACGACGGCGCCGGTGAGGACGAAACCGTCGAGGTGAAGATCAACAAGGGCGACGCCGGCAGCACGATCGGTTCCTCCCTGGTCGAGGCCGGCGTCACGAAGTCGACGTCCGCGTTCGTCGAGGCCATGGCTGCCAACCCGAAGGTCAACCTCACCCCGGGTACCTACAAGCTGCGCAAGAAGCAGAGCGCCGAGTCCGCCTTGACGGCCCTGCAGGACCCGAAGAACCGCGTCGGCGGCGGCATCGTCATTCAGGAAGGTCTGTGGCAGAGCGAGATCTTCGCCAAGCTCTCCAAGGGCAGCGGTCGTCCGGTGAGTGAGTACGAGAAGGTCACCGCCAACCAGCTCGGCCTGCCCAAGTCGATGAACGGCAAGCTCGAGGGCTGGCTGTTCCCCTCGACCTACGACTTCGACAAGTCGATGACGGCCAAGGAGCAACTGCAGGCCATGGTGAAGAACACCAAGGACCAGCTCAACTCGCTCGACGTTCGCGCCGACCAGCTCCAGGAAGTGCTGACCAAGGCCAGCATCGTGCAGGCCGAGTCGCCGGCCGGCGCTGACGACGGCAAGGTCGCCCGCGTCATCGAGAACCGCCTCGACGAGGACATGCCCCTGCAGATGGACTCGAGCGTGCACTACATCATTCACAAGCGCGGCACGGTGACGACGAGTAACGAAGACCGTCAGAGCGACAGCCCGTACAACACGTACAAGCACAAGGGTCTGCCGCCGACGCCGTACAACAGCCCCGGTGCCGCGGCGATCAAGGCGGCAGCCAACCCGACGCCCGGCCCGTGGAAGTACTTCGTCACGGTCAACCAGGAGACGGGCGAGACGCTCTTCTCGGAGACCTACGACCAGCAGCTCGAGAACGAGAAGAAGTTCCGCGAGTGGTGCCAGAAGAACCCCGGTAAGTGCTGATGCCTCGGGCGCTCGTCATCGGTTCGCCGATCGGTCACTCGCGCTCGCCTGTCATCCACGAGGCGGGCTACCGGGTGGCCGGCCTCACCGACTGGTCGTACGACCGCGCCGAGGTGACGGCTGACGAGGTGCCCGAGTTCCTCGCCGGACTCGACGCCGATGTCCACGGCCTCTCGGTGACGATGCCGTGTAAGGAGGCCGCCCTGGCGGCCGCCGCGACGGCCACGCCGCTCGCCAGGGGCGTCGGCGCGGCGAACACGCTCGTGCGTACGGACGACGGCTGGCATGCCGACAACACGGACGTCGCCGGAGTCGTCGGTGCCCTGCGCGGTGCGGGGTGCGAGGGCACCCAGCACGCGGTCGTTCTCGGCTCGGGCGCCACGGCTCGCGCCGTCATCGCGGCTCTGGCCGAGCTCGGTGTCAGCGACGTGACGTTCGTCGTGCGGACCACGGCACGTCCCGAAACCCTGGCCCTCGCCGACAAGCTCGGGATCGACGCACGGGTCGTCCGCCAGGACGCGGACGAGATGCCGGCCCTCGTCGGTCGCTGTCTGCTCGTCGTCTCCACGCTTCCGCAGGGCGGGGCCGACGTCGTCGCCGACCGCCTCGTCGACGCGCCTTCGCTGCGCATCGGGCCGGCGGCCGGGCCCTACGTGCTCGACGTCGTGTACGCCGACTGGCCGACGCGCCTCGCGCAGGTCATGCAGGAGCGCGGTGCCACGGTCGTCAACGGACTCGACATGCTCGTCCATCAGGCCGCCGCACAGTTCGAACTCTTCACGGCAACGCCCGCCCCCATTGCGGACATGATGCAGGCGGCCTCCGACGCCGTGAAATGATGACCGGCATGCTTCGTTGGTTGACCGCAGGTGAGTCGCACGGCCCGTCCCTCATGGGCGTCATCGAGGGCCTTCCGGCCGGTGTCGAGGTCACGAGCCAGAACATCGCCGACGCCCTTGCCCGCCGCCGCCTCGGCTACGGGCGCGGCGCGCGCATGAAGTTCGAGCAGGACGTCGTGACGTTCATCGGCGGCCTGCGCCACGGGGTGTCGCTCGGTTCTCCGCTCGCCCTGCAGATCGGCAACAGCGAATGGCCCAAGTGGGAGACCGTCATGGCTCCCGACCCCGTCGAGGCCGAGGCCTACGCGGCGTCCAACGATGTCAACGCCGAGAAGGAGATCGCCCGCAACCGGCCGCTCACGCGTCCGCGCCCCGGGCACGCGGATCTCGTCGGCATGCAGAAGTACGGCTTCGACGACGCCCGCCCCGTGCTCGAGCGCGCCTCGGCCCGTGAGACGGCGGCCCGCGTCGCCCTCGGCGAGATCGCAGCGCGCTTCCTCGAGCAGGCCTACGGCATTCGCCTCGTCAGCCACACCGTTGCGGTCGGCACGGCGGCCGTCAGCGATGACGCTGCGTTGCCCGGCCCCGATGACGTGGCCCGCCTCGACGCCGACCCGGTGCGCACCCTCGACGAGGACGGTTCCGCGGCGATGGTCGCGGAGATCGACTCGGCGAAGAAGTCGGGCGACACCCTCGGCGGCGTCGTCGAGGTCTGCGCGTACAACCTCCCGCCTGGCCTCGGTTCGCACGTTCACTGGGACCGCCGCCTCGACTCGCGTCTCGCGGGTGCCCTCATGGGCATCCAGGCCATCAAGGGAGTCGAGGTCGGTGACGGCTTCACCACCGCGCGCCGTCGTGGTTCCGAGGCCCACGACGAGATGGAGCGCACCGACGGCGTCATCCGCCGTCGCACGAACCGTGCCGGTGGCACCGAGGGTGGCATGTCCACCGGTGACGTGCTGCGGGTTCGTGCCGCGATGAAGCCCATCTCGACGGTGCCGCGCGCCCTGGCCACGGTCGATCTCGCCACCGGTGAGGCCGCAACGGCCATCCACCAGCGCTCCGACGTGTGCGCGGTGCCCGCTGCCGGCGTCGTGGCCGAGGCCATGGTCGCCCTCGTCCTGGCCGAGGCCTGCGTCGAGAAGTTCGGTGGCGACAGCGTCGCCGAGACGCGCCGCAACTACGAGAGCTACCTGGCGAACATCCCTGAGCTCCTCACGACGTGGGAGTGACGGACGTGACGCCGCCGCGCCGTCGACCGCGGGCTGTGCTCGTCGGGCCGATGGCGTCCGGCAAGACGTCCGTCGGTCGCAGTCTCGCCGCCCGGTGGGGCGTGGAACTGCGCGACAGCGATTACGTCATCGTCGAGCGCGCGGGACGACCCATCTCGGATATCTTCGCGTCCGACGGTGAGCAGGCCTTCCGTGACCTCGAGCGTGAGGTGATCCTCGGCGAACTCGGGTCGTTCGACGGAGTTCTGGCCCTCGGCGGCGGGGCGGTGCTCGACCCCTTGACACGAGAGGCGCTGGCCGATCACGTCGTCGTCTCCCTGACGGTGGACGAGCGAAACGCCGGATTCCGCATCCGCGGGGACACGTCGCGTCCCGTGTTGGCGGGCGGTGGTCTGGAGACCTGGCGCCGCATCTACGCCGAGCGCCGCCACCTGTATGCCGAGGTCGGCACCGTCGAGGTCGACACCTCACGTGGCACGACCGGCGCGTCCGCCACCCGCATCATCGAAGCCCTCATCGAGGCAGGGTACGAACGGGCCGCATCGACCGGCGGAAAGCGGCCGCTGCCGTCGTCGGTGCCCGTTCGCGCCGCGCCGAGCGACGCCTCCGACCGCACCACGTCAGGGAGCCCCACATGAGCGTCATCTCCGTTGCCGGTCGTTACGACGTGACGATCGGACGCGGCGTCCTCGAGCGCGCCGCGGCTGCGGTGCCGGACACCGCCGCCCGCGTGCTCGTCATCGAACAGGCCGCCGTGGCCGCGGTGGCCGAGCGCGTCGCCGCTGATCTCACCGCGCGCGGGATCGAGGTGCTGCGTGAGGCCGTGCCCGACGGCGAGGCCGCAAAGACCGTCGAGGTCAGCGCGCACCTGTGGGGCGTCATGGCTCGGGCCGGATTCACGCGGACCGACGTGGTCGTCGGTGTCGGCGGGGGAGCGGTGACCGACCTCGCGGGCTGGGTGGCTGCGTCCTGGCTAAGGGGTGTCGGCGTCGTTCAGGTGCCGACGACGGTGCTCGCCATGGTCGACGCCGCGGTCGGCGGCAAGACCGGCATCAACATCGCGGAGGGCAAGAATCTCGTGGGCGCCTTCCACGAGCCGCTCGCCGTCGTCGCTGACCTCGAGACCGTCGAGACACTGCCGGCGCGCGACGTCGCCGCCGGCCTCGCGGAGGTCGTCAAGTGCGGGTTCATCCGCGACGAGCGCATCCTCGAGATCGTCGAGGCGTCTCCCGAAGCGGCACTCGACGTGCGTGGCGCGGCGCTGACCGAGCTCGTCGAGCGAGCAGTGCAGGTCAAGGCCGATGTCGTCGCAGCCGACCTCAAGGAGTCGAGCCTGCGCGAGATCCTCAACTACGGCCACACGTTCGCCCACGCCATCGAGCAGCGCGAGAACTACACCTGGCGTCACGGCGACGCCGTCGCGGTGGGGTGCCTGTTCGCGGCCGAACTGGCTCGCGCTGCGGGCGTTCTCGATGACGCTTCGGTGGCGCGCCAGCGCGCCGTTGTCACAGCACTGGGACTGCCGACCACGTACAGCGGGGGCGACTTCGACGAGATGCTCACTGTGATGGGGCGCGACAAGAAGACCCGAGGAAACCTGCTGCGCTTCGTCGTGCTGCACGCCATCGGCGACACGCATCGCCTCGAGGGGCCCAGCCGCGACGAGCTGCGCGCGGCCTTCGACGCCGTCACCGCCTGAGCCCGCCGCGAGCCGACGCCGTGACGAGCGCTTGCACCTGGTCGAACCTCAGTGAGGGCTACCGCAGATCCTTTGCGACGCTCTGCGCCGGGCCCGTGCCCACACTGCTCGACCACGTCGCCCCGGCCATGGAGCGGCGTTCGGCGGTTCTGCTCGATGTCGGCTCCGGCACGGGAACGGTGGCTCGAGCCGCCGCTGGGCGCAGTTGGCTGGTTATCGCTCTCGATCCCGAAGCGGACATGGCGTCGATGACAGGCGACGCCATGGACGCTCCGGCCGAGGCGGCCCGGGTGGTGCGCGCGGCGTTGCCGAACCTGCCGTTAACCTCCGCCGGTGTCGACGCCGTCGTGGCGAACTTCGTCGTCAACCACGTCGCCGATCCACGCGCGGCGTTGGCAGAGGCTGCCCGGGTGTTACGGCCCGGCGGACGGCTGGCAGTGACGATCTGGACGCGCGCCGGCGCCGGATGGGCCGACCTCGTCGGCGCTGCCTTCGAGGCCGCCGACGCGACATCGCCGCCGTCTGCCCAGCTGCCCGAGCATCTCGACTTCGAGCGGAGCCCGGAAGGTCTGGCGGACATCACGCGCGCGGCCGGTCTGTCCGTCGTGGTGAAGGAGCGGACGACGTGGCGGTGGCGCGTGAGCCCCGACGATCTGTGGGCCGGGATCTCGTCGGGCGTGGCGGCCGCCGGCGCACGCTACCTCGCTCAGACGCCGGACGTGCGGTGCAGGAGCACTTCGTCCGTCTCGCGGCGACTGAGGCACACGACGGGCTGCTGAACTTCGCCAGTGAGGCCGCACTCGTCGTCGCGACGAAGCCGTCCGCACCCCTGACGAGCACCTGACGGCCGACACGACGAAGGCCGGAGGCCCACCGAGCGGTGAGGGCCCCGGCCCTTGTCGGCGTTCGTGGGAGAGCCGTCAGCGCGTGGGCTGCTCCGTGGCAGCAGTCTCCCGGTTGTCCTCGTTCTCACCGCCGAGGTGCACGAAGTCGCCCTCGACCATGATGCGCTCGATCTCGGCTGCGAGGTCGAGGCCGAGGCGTCCGTAACCCTCCGGGTAGCCGAAGACCTCGTCGAGCGCTACGCCGCGGCGCACACCGTCCATGAGTTCGAGGTCCTCCGGGCCGATGAGGGCCGGATGTGCCACACCGATCGCGTCGCTGATCTTGAGCAGGTCCTTGCGCAGGGTCAGGACGTAGTTCGCCATGCGGTGCTTCTTCTGCTGCGGGTCGAGGCCGTGAGCGAGCCACTTGTTCTGCGTGGCCACACCGGTGGGGCATGTGTCCTCGTGGCACTTCTGCGTCTGCAGACACCCGATGGCGAGCATCGCTTCACGGGCCACGTTGATCATGTCGGCGCCCATGGCGAAGGCCTGCGTCGCCGTCAACGGGAGGCCGAGCTTGCCGGAGGCGATGAACACGATGTCATCGCTCAACCCGGCCTCGTAGAAGGTCTTGTAGACGCGCGAGAACCCGACGGCCCAGGGGAGAGCGACGGAGTCGGAGAAGACGATGGGCGCGGCACCCGTGCCGCCCTCACCGCCGTCGATCGTGATGAAGTCGACTCCCCGGCGGGGACCGTCGGTGCTCGACATGAGGTCCGCGAGACGGTGCCAGAACGCCATCTCGCCGACGGCGGACTTGATGCCGACCGGCAGACCCGTCCTCGTCGCGATGCGCTCGACGAAGTCGAGCATCGAGTCCTCGTCGTGGAACGCGGTGTGACGGCTGGGGGAGACAACCGTCTTGCCCTCGACGACACCACGGATCTCCGCGATCTCCTTCGTCACCTTCGTTCCGGGCAGGACGCCACCGAGGCCGGGCTTGGCGCCTTGGGAGAGCTTGATCTCGATCGCCTTGACCGGCGCCGACTCGACGACGGCCACGAGACGCTCGAGGTCGAACTCGCCGTTCTCGTCACGGCACCCGAAGTAGCCGGTGCCGATCTGGAGAATGAGCTCGCCGCCCTGACGGTGATAGGTGGACAGGCCGCCCTCGCCCGTGTTGTGCATCGCGCCCGCGAGGTGCACGCCAGCGTTGATGGCCATGATGGCGTTGCCCGACAGCGAGCCGAAACTCATCGCCGAGACGTTGACGACGGAGCGGGGGCGGAACGCCTTGGCGCGCCCGCGGGCGCCGCCCAGGACCTTCGCGCAAGGGATGGCGTGATCCTCCGTCTCGGCCGCCATCGACCGCGGGAAGGTGCGGTGCTTGATGATCGGGTAACCCTGCAGCGTCTCCATGTCGTTGTCGGTGCCGAAGCCGACGTAGTTGTTGACGCCCTTGGCGGAGCGGTAGATCCAGGCGCGCTGGTCGCGGCTGAACGGACGCTCCTCGTCGTTGCTCGCGACGATGTACTGGCGCAACTCCGGGCCGATCAACTCCAGGCCGTAGCGGGCGTGACCCAGGACGGGGAAGTTGCGCAGGAGCGAATGGTCCTTCTGCGTGAGGTCACGCGCGGCCACACCGGCCGTTGCGACGAAAGGGAGGGACGCGGCGATTCGAGACCACTTCATGGCCCCCATCTGAGCACACCGACGCGTGAAACGCATCACCCCGGCCGTGCCTGATCCGGGGTTGCGCGCGTACGCGATTCGGGCCGGTGCGCCGCGCCCCCTAGACTGACGGGGATGCCCGTGCGTCTCGTGCGGGTGACAACGACAGAATCAGCAACGACAAGCGCTGTTCGCCGCCTCCTGGGCGGCATCACAGCGACGACGTGACGTGGCAGACCGGGCCAGGCCCGTGCCGCGCGAGCAACGAAGGCGGAAATCCGTGGCGAGCACGAACGACCTCAAGAACGGCATGGTTCTCAAGATCGACAACGGGCTGTGGTC
The DNA here is from genome assembly GCF_014302635.1 of Dermacoccus sp. PAMC28757. NCBI lineage: Bacteria > Bacillati > Actinomycetota > Actinomycetes > Micrococcales > Dermacoccaceae > Dermacoccus > Dermacoccus sp. PAMC28757. The sequence continues at coordinate 2,050,763 of NZ_CP060292.1, forward strand.
CGTCGTCGAGTTCCAGCACGTGAAGCCGGGCAAGGGCCCCGCCTTCGTCCGCACGAAGCTCAAGAACGTCCTCTCGGGCAAGATCGTCGACAAGACCTTCAACGCAGGCGTCAAGGTCGAGACCGCCAACGTCGACCGCTCCGACATGCAGTACCTGTACCAGGACGGCGGCGACTACGTCTTCATGGACACGAAGACGTACGACCAGATCAACATCCCCGCGGAGACCGTCGGTGACGCGGCGAACTTCCTCCTCGAGAACCAGGAAGCGATCGTCGCGACGAACGAGGGCACCGTCCTCTACGTCGAGCTGCCGGCCTCCGTCGTCCTCGAGATCACGCACACCGAGCCGGGCCTGCAGGGCGACCGCTCCACCGGTGGCACGAAGCCTGCAACGCTGGAGACCGGCGCCGAGATCCAGGTCCCGCTGTTCCTCGAGCAGGGCACCAAGGTCAAGGTCGACACGCGTGACGGTTCCTACCTGGGCCGCGTCAACTGATTCATGGGCGCTCGCACCAAGGCGCGCAAGCGCGCCCTCGACCTGCTCTTCGAAGCCGAACAGCGCGGCGTCAACGCCCGTGACCTGCTCGACGAGCGCGTCCTCGCCCCCGTGACCCCGGCGCCGCTGCCGGAGTACACCGCCGTGCTCGTGCGTGGTGTCGTCGACAACTGGCGATCCATCAACGAGGCGCTCGAGACCTACGCCAAGGGCTGGTCGCTCGAGCGCATGCCGGCTGTCGACCGCGCCCTGCTGCGCGTCTCGGCGTACGAGGTGCTCTACGTCGAGGACGTTCCGGACGGCGTCGCCGTCTCCGAGGCGAAGAACCTCGCCACCGAGCTGTCGACCGACAACTCGCCGCAGTTCATCGGCGGCCTGTTGACGAAGCTTTCCGAGGTCAAGTCCTCGCTCGTCGACTGAAACTCGCCGACTGCAGTTCCGCCGAAGCGCCCGCACCCCATGGAGGGGTTGCGGGCGTTTCGACGTCCGATCAGCTCGCGACCTGCTGGAGGAGGCGAGCGCCGCTGCGTTCGAGCCTGCGGGCTGGGGTGTCGCTCGGGTCGGTCACGGCCGTCATCCTGCCAGAGGAAGGGCATGTAAACTCGGGCGCGGAATCATCCTTTAACGATCCGTCCCGTGAGGCGGCGAAGGAGGCCTGCGCATGACGCGCGACGACATGGGCGTAACCGGGAACGGGCACCCCGCCGACACCGAATCGGGCCGCGAGGCGGCCGGTTCACCGCCCGATGTGGGGAGGGTGGTGCTGTCGGCTCCCGAGATCGCGCGAGCTCTGCGCCGCATCTCCCACGAGATCCTCGAACGCAACAAGGGCGCCGACGATCTCGTCCTCCTCGGCATCCCGACGCGCGGAGCGCACCTCGCCCGCCGCCTCGGTGACGCCCTCAAGGCCGTCGAGGGCGTCGACATCCCCGTCGGCACGCTCGACGTCACGATGTACCGCGACGATCTGCGCAAGAACCCGGCTCGCGTAGCCCACCACAGTGACATCCCCGCCATTGGCATCGACGAGCGCACCGTCGTCCTCGTCGACGACGTGCTCTTCTCCGGACGCACGGTGCGCGCCGCTCTCGACGCCCTCGGCGATCTCGGCCGTCCGAAGGCCGTGCGCCTCGCCGTCCTCGTCGACCGCGGGCACCGCGAACTTCCGATCCGTGCCGACCACGTGGGCAAGAACCTGCCGACCGCCACGAGCGAGCACGTGCGGGTTTCCATCACCGAGATCGACGGCGCCGACGAGGTTCGCATCTCAGGTTCCGCCGCAAGGAGCGACGCATGAAGCACCTTCTCTCGGCAGCCGACCTGAGCCGTGACATGGCCGGGCAGATCCTCGAGACCGCAGGTGCGATGCACGACGTGCAGAACCGCGAGGTCAAGAAGCTCCCCGCGCTACGCGGACGCACCGTCGTCAATCTCTTCTTCGAGGACTCGACCCGCACCCGCAGTTCCTTCGAGATCGCGGGCAAGTGGCTCTCGGCCGACGTCATCAACGTCAGCGCCAAGGGCTCGAGCGTGAGCAAGGGCGAGTCGCTGCGCGACACCGTGCTCACGGTCGCCGCCATGGGCGTCGACGGTCTCGTCATCCGCCACATGCGCTCCGGCGCTCCGCTGCAGGTGAGCCAGTGGGTCGAATGCATGGTGGTCAACGCCGGTGACGGCACCCACGAGCACCCCACACAGGCCCTGCTCGACGCCTACACGATGCAGGCGCAGCTCGGCACGCTCCAGGGCAAGCACGTCGTCATCGTCGGCGATCTGACGCACAGCCGTGTCGTGCGTTCGAACCTCATCCTGCTCAAGACGCTCGGCGCGCACGTCACGCTCGTCGCGCCGCCGACGCTCATGCCCAGCGGTATCGCCGCGTGGGCTGGGGCCGACGGATTCGAGACGAGCTACGACCTCGACGCCGTGCTCCCGCACGCCGACGCCGTCATGATGCTGCGCGTGCAACGTGAGCGGATGTCGGGCGGTTACTTCCCGACGCCCCGCGAGTACACGGTCGGGTACGGACTCACGCGCGACCGCCTCGGCCTCCTGCCGGCGCACGCCGTCATCTGCCATCCGGGGCCCATGAACCGCGGCCTCGAGATCAGCCCCGACGCCGCCGACGAAGCGCGTTCCAAGGTGCTCGACCAGGTCAGCGCAGGTGTTGCCGTGCGCATGAGCGTTCTCTACCACCTGCTCGCCTCGAACGAAGGAGCCGGCGCCTGATGGCCAGCACGACCGACTACCTCATCACCGGCGCCGACGTCGTCGGCAGCGGGGCCGCCGACATCCTCGTGCGCGACGGGCGTATCGCCGAAATCGGTACGGGGCTCGATGTTCCGTCCGGCATCGAGCGCGTCGACGCCGACGGCCTCGTCGCTCTTCCCGGCCTCGTCGACCTGCACACGCACCTGCGGGAGCCGGGCCGTGAGGACGCCGAGACGATCCGCACCGGATCGGCCGCCGCCGCAGCCGGTGGCTTCACGGCCGTCTTCGCGATGGCCAACACGAACCCCGTCACCGACACCGCGGAGGCCGCCGAGCGGATCGCCGAACTGGGGGAGCGCGTCGGTCTCGTCGACGTCCACCCCGTCGGTGCCGTGACGAAGAGCCTCGCCGGTGAGGAGCTCGCCGAGCTCGGTCTCATGGCGCGCAGCCGCGCCCAGGTGCGCGTGTTCTCCGACGACGGCAAGTGCGTCCACGACGCCCGCCTCATGCGCCGCGCGCTCGAGTACGTCAAGGCGTTCGACGGCGTCGTCAGCCAGCACGCCCAGGATCCGTTGCTCGCCGACGGCTCCGCGTGCTGCCACGAGGGCGAGGTCTCCGGACGCCTCGGGTTGCCCGGCTGGCCGGGTGTCGCCGAGGAGGTCATCGTCGCGCGCGACGTGATGCTGGCCCGCCACACGGGCAGCCGCGTGCACATCGCGCACGCCTCCACCGCGGGCACCGTCGAGGTGCTGCGCTGGGCCAAGTCGCTCGGCATCGACGTCACCGCGGAGGTCACGCCGCACCACCTCATGCTCGAGACCGACCTGCTCGCCGGGTACGACCCGGTGTTCAAGGTCAACCCGCCGCTGCGTCCCGCGGAGGACATCGAGGCCGTGCGCGAGGCGCTCGCCGACGGCACGATCGACGCCGTCGCCACCGACCACGCCCCGCACGCCCGCCACGACAAGGAGCACGCCTTCGCCGACGCCGCGTTCGGCATGCTCGGGCTCGAGCAGGCGCTCGCGGTGCTCCACACGACGATGGTCGAACCGGGCCGCATGACGTGGGCGCAGGTTGCCGAGGCCACCTCAGCGCGGCCAGCGCGCATCGCCCGCCTGACGTCGCAGGGCGGCGGCCTCGTGGCCGGTGCCCCCGCGAACATCACCCTCTTCGATCCCGCGGTGACGAACGTCGTCGACCGCGAGGAATCGAAGTCGCTTTCCCGCAACAACCCCTGGCACGGACGCACGCTCAAGGGCGCCGTCGCCGCGACGTTCCTGCGCGGACGCCGCACCTTCGCCAACGGAGAGGTTCACCAGTGACCACTAACGATCAGACCGGCGTTCTCGCCCGGCGTTCCGACGCCGTGCTCGTCCTCGAGGACGGGCGCGTCTTCCGCGGTCGCAGCTACGGCGCCGAGGGTACGACGTTCGGTGAGGCCGTCTTCTCCACCGGGATGTCCGGCTACCAGGAGACGCTGACCGACCCGAGCTATCACAAGCAGGTCGTCGTCATGACGGCGCCGCACGTCGGCAACACCGGCATGAACGACGAGGACGAGGAGTCGCGCCGCATCTGGGTGGCCGGTTACGTCGTGCGCGACCCTGCCATCCGCCCGTCGAACTGGCGCAGCGTGCGCACGCTCGAGGACGACCTCGTCGAGCAGGGCATCGTCGGGATCTGCGAGATCGACACGCGCGCCCTCACGCGTCACCTGCGCGAGCGCGGCGCCATGCGTGTTGGCGTCTTCTCCGGCGCGGACGCGGACAAGCTGGACTCCGAACTCCTCGCGGCCGTGAAGAACGCGCCGACGATGGAGGGCAGCGAGCTCGCCTCCGAGGTCGCGACGAAGGAGACCTACGTCGTCCCGGCCCAGGGCGAGAAGAAGTTCACCGTGGCCGCGGTCGACCTCGGCATCAAGTCGAACACCCCGCGCATGATGAGCGAGCGCGGCATCGAGGTGCACGTCATGCCGGCCACGGCGACGCTCGAGGAGGTGCAGGCGATCAACCCCGACGGTGTCTTCTTCTCGAACGGCCCGGGCGACCCGGCCACCGCGCCTCAGGTCGGCCTCCTGCGTGACGTACTCGGCGCCAACATTCCGTACTTCGGCATCTGCTTCGGCAACCAGCTGCTCGGACGCGCCCTCGGCTTCGGCACGTACAAGCTGAAGTACGGCCACCGCGGCATCAACGTGCCCGTGCTCGACAAGGAGAGCGGCACCGTCGAGATCACCGCCCAGAACCACGGCTTCGCCGTCGACGCACCCATCGAGGGGCACACCAACGCCCCTGCGGACGCCGAGCACGGCACGAACTTCGGGCGCGTCGAGGTCTCGCACGTGTGCCTCAACGACGACGTCGTCGAGGGGCTTCGCTGCCTCGACATCCCCGCCTTCTCGGTGCAGTACCACCCGGAGGCCGCAGCCGGGCCGCACGACGCGGCCTACCTGTTCGACCGCTTCGTCGCCATGATGAGCGACCACAACGACGCGAAGGTGAGCGCCTGATGCCCAAGAACACCGACATCAAGAGCGTCCTGGTCATCGGCTCCGGCCCGATCGTCATCGGCCAGGCCGCGGAGTTCGACTACTCGGGTACGCAGGCCTGCCGCGTGCTGCGAGAGGAGGGCCTTCGCGTCATCCTCGTCAACTCCAACCCGGCGACGATCATGACCGACCCGGAGACCGCAGACGTCACCTACGTCGAGCCGATCACGCCCGAGATCGTCGCCTCCATCATCGAGAAGGAGCGCCCGGACGCCGTCCTCGCCACCCTCGGTGGTCAGACGGCGCTCAACACGGCCATCGCCCTGCACAAGGACGGCGTGCTCGAGAAGTACGGCTGCCCGCTCATCGGCGCCAACGTCGAAGCCATCGAGCTCGGCGAGGACCGCGAGAAGTTCAAGGGCGTCGTCGAGCGCTGTGGCGCCGAGTCGGCCCGTTCCTACATCTGCCACTCCATGGACGACGTGCTCGCCGGCGCCGAGGAGCTCGGCTACCCGGTCGTCGTGCGCCCCTCGTTCACCATGGGTGGCCTCGGCTCCGGTTTCGCTTACGACGAGACCGACCTGCGCCGCATGGCCGGCGCGGGCCTGCAGGCCAGCCCGACCACCGAGGTGCTCCTCGAGGAGTCGATCCTCGGGTGGAAGGAGTACGAGCTCGAGGTGATGAGGGACAACGTCGACAATGTCGTTGTTGTCTGTTCCATCGAGAACTTCGACCCCATGGGTGTTCACACCGGTGACTCCATCACCGTGGCCCCGTCGCTGACGCTCACCGACCGCGAGTACCAGCGCATGCGTGACGTCGGCATCGCCGTCATCCGCGAGGTCGGCGTCGACACCGGCGGCTGCAACATCCAGTTCGCCATCAACCCGGCCGACGGCCGCATGATCGTCATCGAGATGAACCCGCGCGTCTCGCGTTCGTCGGCGCTCGCGTCGAAGGCCACCGGCTTCCCGATCGCCAAGATCGCGGCGAAGATGGCCATCGGCTACACCCTCGACGAGGTGCCGAACGACATCACGGCCGAGACGCCGGCGAGCTTCGAGCCGACGCTCGACTACATCGTCGTCAAGGTGCCGCGCTTCGCGTTCGAGAAGTTCCCGGCCGCCGACCCGACCCTCACGACGACGATGAAGTCGGTCGGCGAGGCCATGGCGCTGGGCCGCAACTTCACCGAGGCGCTGCAGAAGGCGCTGCGTTCCATCGAGCGCAAGGAGGCGCAGTTCCACTGGCGCGCCGACGACCTGCCGACGCCCGAGATGGCGCGCGAGCTGCTCGAGCAGGCCAAGCGCCCGACCGACGGACGCATCCTGCTCGTCCAGCAGGCGCTGCGTGGCGGCCTCAGCGTCGAAGAGGTGCACGAGGCCACGAAGATCGACCCGTGGTTCCTCGACCAGCTGCAGCTCATCAACGAGGTGGCCGAGGAGATCTCGCGCGCACCCCAGCTGACGCCGGAACTGCTGCGCCTGGCGAAGAAGCACGGCTTCTCCGACGCCCAGCTCGCACAGCTGACGGACATGAAGGAGGACGTCGTGCGCGGCGTCCGCCACGCGCTCGGTGTGCGCCCGGTCTACAAGACGGTCGACACCTGTGCAGCCGAGTTCGCTGCGCAGACGCCGTACTACTACTCCTCCTACGACGAGGAGAGCGAGGTGCTGCCGCGCGAGAAGCCCGCCGTCATCATCCTCGGCTCGGGCCCCAACCGCATCGGTCAGGGCATCGAGTTCGACTACTCGTGCGTGCACGCCTCGTTCGCGCTGCGTGACGCCGGCTTCGACACCGTCATGGTCAACTGCAACCCCGAGACGGTCTCCACCGACTACGACACGAGCTCGCGCCTCTACTTCGAGCCGCTGACGCTCGAGGACGTGCTCGAGGTCGTCCACGCCGAGCGTGAGGCCGGTCCGCTCGCGGGCGTCATCGTCCAGCTCGGTGGCCAGACGCCGCTCGGCCTGGCGCGCGCCCTCAAGGCCGAGGGCGTGCCGATCGTCGGCACGTCTCCCGAGGCCATCGACCTGGCCGAGGACCGCGGAGCGTTCGGCCGCGTGCTCGCCGAGGCGAACCTGCCCGCGCCGCGCCACGGCATCGCCTACTCGGCCGACGAGGCCGTCGAGGTGGCCCGTGAGATCGGCTTCCCGGTGCTCGTGCGCCCGAGCTACGTGCTCGGTGGCCGCGGCATGGAGATCGTCTACGACGACGACACGCTGCGTGGGTACGTCACGCGTGCGACGACGGCGTCGCCCGAGCACCCCGTGCTCGTCGACCGCTTCCTCGACGAAGCCATCGAGATCGACGTCGACTGCCTCTACGACGGCAAGGAGATGTACCTCGGCGGCATCATGGAGCACGTCGAGGAGGCCGGCATCCACTCCGGTGACTCGGCCTGCGTCCTGCCGCCGGCAACGCTCGGCACCGAGGAGCTCGACCGCGTTCGCGCCTCGACGCTCGCCCTCGCCGAGGGCATCGGTGTGCGCGGCCTCATGAACGTGCAGTTCGCGCTCGCTCAGGACGTGCTCTACGTTCTCGAGGCCAACCCGCGCGCTAGCCGTACGGTGCCGTTCGTCGCCAAGGCAACGTCCGTGCCGCTCGCCAAGGCCGCCGCCCGCGTCATGCTCGGCTTCTCGATCGCCGACCTGCGCGCCGAGGGCATGCTGCCGCCCACCGGGGACGGTTCGCACCTGCCCCTCGACGCTCCGGTCTCGGTCAAGGAGGCCGTGCTGCCGTTCCAGCGCTTTCGCACCGCCGAGGGAGAGGTCGTCGACTCACTCCTCGGCCCGGAGATGCGCTCCACCGGTGAGGTCATGGGCATCGACGCCGACTTCGCCACCTCGTTCGCCAAGGCGATGCTCGGTTCGGGCCAGGGGCTGCCGCGCTCGGGCAACATCTTCGTTTCGTGCGCCAACCGCGACAAGCGCGCCATGTTGTTCCCCGTCAAGCGCCTCGTCGACCTCGGCTTCACGGTGCTCGCGACGAGCGGAACGTCGGACGTGCTGCGCCGCAACGGCATCGCCTCGACCACGGTGCGCAAGCACTCGCAGGGCCAGGGCGAGGACGGCGAGAAGACCATCGTTCAGCGCATCCTCGACGGCGAGGTCGGCATGATCGTCAACACGCCGTCCGGCCAGGATGCGCGCGCCGACGGTTACGCGATCCGCGCGGCGGGAACGTCGATGAACGCGCCCGTCATCACGACGGTTCAGGAGCTCGCCGCAGCCGTGCAGGCCATCGAGGCCGGCATGCAGGGCGAGTTCTCGGTGAAGTCGCTGCAGGAGCACGCGGCCGACCTCAACCTGTTCGCGGCGCGCTGAGGCCCGCCCTGAACGCACGCACGACACCGGACGCGCAGGCGTCGCCGTCGAACGCCGACGGCGTCGTCTCCGTCACGGGTGAGCTCATCGCGACGCGACGCGTCGGTGCCTTCGTCGCGCACACCTTCGTCGCGCCCGGCATCGCCGAGGCGGCGCGGCCGGGACAGCTCGTTTCGGTGGCGATCGGTGACGAGGCGTCGGCGATCATCACCCGACGCGCGCTGCCGCTGCGGGCCGTCACTCCCACGGGCACGTTCGGCGGCACCGTCGAGGTCGTCATCGACCCCGACGCCGACGAGGCCAGTGCCTGGCTCGCCGGGCGACGCCTCCACGACGAGGTGAGCATCCTCGGCCCGCTCGGGCGTGGCTTCCCGCTGCCGTCGCAGCCGGTGCGTGCGGTCGTCGCGGGCGTCGGTGCCAGCGCGGCGTCGCTCGTGTGGCTCATCACCGAACTGCGTCGAGCGGGGAGCCAGGTGCCGCGCGTCGTCATCGGCGGTCGCGACGACCGTCACCTGCTCGGTGTCATCGAAGCACGCCGTCTCGTGGGTGACGTCGTCACCGTGGTGCCGGAAGCGGGGGGAGTGACGTCGCTCGAATACCTCGTGCAGGTCGCGCTCGATGCCGCGCTCCGAGTAAGTGACGCACCGGTGGTGTACGCCGCCGGCGACGTGTCGGCTCTTGCGGCGATGACGGCGGCCTCCCAGGGTCGAGGGGCAGTGCTGCAGGGTGCGTTCGACATGCCCATGCCGTGCGGCACCGGCCTGTGCGGTGCGTGCATCGTGCCGGTCGCCGGGGCGTCCGGCGACGTTCGCAGTGTTCGATGCTGCAGCGAGGGCCCGGTGCTGCCCGGTAACCGCGTCGTCTGGCACGACCTGTTGGAGCAGCGATGAGTCCGCAGACGCCGAAGGGCGCTGAGCCGCAGACGAACACGCCTCCCGAAGACATCGACGTGTCGGTCACGCTCGGCAACCACCGCCTCGCCTCGCCGCTTCTCGCGGCGTCCGGCTGTGGCGGGTTCGGGCACGAACTCGTGCGCTGGGGTGGACTCGGCGGGTTCGGGGCCCTCGTCACGCCGACGCTGACGAGTGAAGCCCGGGAGAGCAGCGAACGCCGCGTCCTCGTCGAGACGCCCTCGGGGGTGGTGCACCCGCACGACGTGCCGAACATCGGCGCCAACGCCTTGAGCGCCACGCGGCTGCCGTGGGAGATCTGCGGCGAGACGCCGGTCGTCGCGTCGATCGCGGGGGACACGAGCGGCGACTTCGCCGAGGCTGCTGCGGCCGTGCGTCGTCGCACCGCAGCGCGCGGTCTGCTCGGTGTCGAGATGAACCTGTCCGTGCCGAACGAGGCGAACAGCGGGCGCCCCTTCGCGCGTGACGAGTACGCCGTGACGAAGGTCGTTGCCCGTGTGCGCGAACACCTCCCACGCAACCTGCTCCTCTTCGCCAAGCTCACGGTGGGCACGGATGTCGTCGAGTTGGCCCGCGCCGCACTGAAGTCGGGTGCCGACGTCATCGTCGTCGGTCACCCGCCGGCAGCGACGAGCATCGACCCGACGACGCTGAGACCCCGCACGCGCGGCGCGGCGACGATGGCCGGGCCGGCACTGCTGCCCATGACGCTCGGCGCCGTCTTCGAACTCAAGGCCGCGATGATCGCCGGCCGACTCCCGAGCGCGCCGATCGTCGCCGGGGGCGGCATCGCGCGGGCTGAGGACGTCGTCGCAGCCCTCGCAGCGGGAGCGAGCGCGGTGCAGATGGGAACCGCGCTCATCCGCGACCCACGCGCCGGCGTCACGACCCTCGACGCACTGCGCCGCCACTGCTCAGAGCTCTCCAAGCCCCCGTCGTCCATGACCGCCGTCGCGCACCGCTGACACCGACCGTTCGACCAGGAGAACCGCCATGACCACCACGTCACCCGAAGCCGGTTTCGGTGCTCGACTGAAGGCCGCGCACGAGCGCTTCGGCCCGGCCTGTGTCGGCATCGACCCCCACCGTGGCCTCGTCGAGGGGTGGGGGCTGCCCTACAGCTACGAGGGTGTCGAGCGGTTCGCGCTGACGTGCGTCGAGGCGTTCGGCGGACGCGTCGCCTCCGTCAAGCCGCAGTCAGCCTTCTTCGAGGTGTTCGGCTCGCGCGGTGTGGCACTGCTCGAGCGCGTGACGAAGGAACTGCGCGAAGCAGGCACGCTTGTCGTGCTCGACGTGAAGCGCGGCGACATCGGCACGACGATGACGGCCTACGGGGAGGCGTTTCTCGGCAAGGACGCGCCCGAGCCGGCCGACGCGATCACGCTCAGCCCGTACCTCGGGTACGAGTCGCTGCGCCCGGCGCTCGACCTCGCGCGGGACACCGGACGCGGCGTGTTCGTGCTCGCACTGACCTCGAACCCGGAGGGGGCTGGAGTCCAGCACGCGAGCACGCCGGACGGCAGCGTCGCGGGCGACATCGTCGCGTCGGCAACCCGCGACAACGCCGAGGCCGCGGACCGGGGAGAGTGGGGCCACGTCGGCTTCGTCATGGGCGCAACGATCGGCTCGGCGCTCGACGACCTCGGCCTGCAGGACGCGCTCGCCGCGTCGAACGCGCCGGTCCTCGCGCCGGGCTTCGGCGCGCAGGGCGGCACGGTCGAGACGATCAAGGAAGTCTTCGGCGCCTCCGTCGAGCGCGTCATCCCGACGACGTCGCGCGACGTGCTCAAGGCCGGCCCGGACGTCAGCTCGCTCATCGAGGCTGTGGAGCGCACGTGCGAGAGTGTGGCTCGCTTGGCGTGAGTCGCTCGGCCTGAACAGGGGCCGGGCGGCCAACTGTCGGCCTGTGAAAGGATGAGCGACACGCCCTCGCGGGCGTCTCGCACCAGTTCGCCGTGGAAGGAATCCTCGATGAGTGGACGCCTCGTCGTCCTGGCCGGCCCCACCGCGGTCGGCAAGGGCACCGTCGCCGCCTACATCCGCGAGCACTACCCGGAGGTGTGGCTCTCGGTCTCCGCGACGACGCGCCCGCCGCGCCCGGGTGAGATCGACGGAGTCCACTACCGCTTCCTCAGCGACGAGGAGTTCGCCCGGACGGCGCGCGAGGACGGCTTCCTCGAACACGCCATCGTCCACGGTCGTGCCTCGTACGGCACGCCGAAGGCCCCCGTCGAGGAGGCGATGGCCGAGGGCAAGCTGCCGCTGCTCGAGATCGACCTCCAGGGTGCGCGCCAGGTCAAGCAGAACGCGCCCGACGCGTTCTTCGTCTTCCTCGAGCCTCCGAGCTGGGACGAGCTGGTGCGCCGGCTCGTCGGGCGCGGCACCGAGACCGAGGAGGAACGCGAGCGACGCCTCCAGACCGCGAAGGTCGAACTGGCCGCGAAATCCGAGTTCGACCACGTCATCGTCAACGACGACGTTCGGCGTGCAGCCGAAGAACTCGTATCATTGATGAGAACCCCCGAAAACTGACGACGAAACGAGTGATTGTGTCCGGCACCAAGGCCGAGCCCATCGGCATCACGAACCCGCCCATCGACGACCTCCTCGAGATCGCGGACAGCAAGTACGCGCTCGTGACGTACGCCTCGAAGCGCGCGCGTCAGATCAACGGCTACTACAGCCAGCTCGCTGACGGCCTGCTCGACAACGTCGGTCCGCTCGTCGAGGCCCAGCCCAACGACAAGCCGCTGTCCATCGCGCTGCGCGAGATGAACGAGGGTCTGCTCTCGATCGAGAAGCTCGAAGCCTGAGTCTCGCGAGATGCGCATCGTTCTCGGTGTGACGGGGGGCATCGCCGGCTACAAAGCGGCGTTGCTCCTTCGTCTTTTCACGGAGAGTGGGCACGACGTCACGGTCGTGCCCACTTCTGCTGCACTCGAATTCGTCGGCGCTCCCACGTGGGAGGCGCTCTCGGGCAAGCCGGTGCAGACGGGTGTCTTCGAGAACGTGCACGCGGTGCCGCACGTCAAGCTCGGCCAGAGCGCCGATCTCGTCGTCGTGGCACCGGCAACGGCAGACCTGCTCGCCAAGGCCGCGTGTGGCATGGCGAACGACCTGCTGACGAACACGCTGCTCACGGCGCGCTGCCCGGTTGTCATGGCTCCGGCCATGCACACCGAGATGTGGCTTCACCCGGCCACGCAGGCCAACGTCGCCACGCTGCGTGAGCGCGGCGTGACGATCGTCGAGCCCGCGTTGGGTCGGCTCACGGGCGCCGACACCGGCCCCGGCCGTCTGCCCGACCCCGACGTCATCTACGAAGCCGCTTTGGCTGCGGCCGCGAGCGGTACACGCCGTGACGGTGCCGAGAAGGTTCCTGTCGCCCGCGAACAGGGGCCCTTGGTCGGGCGCACCGTGCTGGTCACCGCCGGCGGCACGCGTGAGGCCATCGACCCCGTGCGCTACCTCGGCAACCGCAGCAGCGGGAAGATGGGCTTCGCCATCGCAGCAGCTGCCGCCGACCTGGGCGCCAAGGTCACCCTCGTCACGACGGCCACGCCGCCCGCTGACGTTGCGTCCCGCGTCGACGTCGTCATGGTCGAGAGCGCCCGGGCGATGCGTGAGAAGGTGCTCGAGGCCGAGCCCGACCTGCTCGTCATGGCGGCCGCCGTGGCCGATTTCCGCCCGAGTGAGGTGGCCACGTCGAAGATCAAGAAGACGCACGGCCCGGGCGACGACTCGGCGCCCGTCATCACACTCGTGCGCAACCCCGACATCCTCGCCGAAGCCGTCGCGCAGCGTGACGCGAAGGCCGACTCGGAGGCGCGTCGTCGCGTCATCGTCGGGTTCGCCGCCGAGACGGGCGACGCCGACGGCGACGTCCTGTTCCACGCCCGCGCCAAGCTCGCTCGCAAGGGGTGCGACGTTCTCGTGGCCAACGAGGTCGGCGACGGCGTCACGTTCGGTCAGGACGAGTCGACCGCCCACCTGCTGCGTGCCGACTCCGACGAGGTCGTCACCGTCGGGCCCGCCCCGAAGTCTCACATCGCGGCAGCGGTCGTCGACCTCGCCGCGTCTATCTTCACTACTCAGTAACATGCTGTGACGGGGTGGTTCGCGCCCCAGTCAGCAGCCGCTGCCCACGTCAGGAGTCCGCTTTGACCCGTCTGTTCACCTCCGAGTCCGTCACCGAAGGTCACCCCGACAAGATCTGTGACCAGATCAGTGACGCGATCCTCGACGACATGCTCAAGAAGGACCCGAAGTCGCGCGTCGCGGTCGAGACGATGGTGACGACGGGCCTCGTGCACGTGGCGGGCGAGGTGCGCACCGAGGGCTACACGGACATCGCGACGCTCGTGCGCAACGTCATCACCGAGGTCGGCTACGACTCCTCGCTCAAGGGCTTCGACGGGCACAGCTGCGGCATTTCCGTCTCGATCGGCCAGCAGTCGGTCGACATCGCGCAGGGCGTCGACCAGGCGCACGAACACCGCGTCGACGGTGGCGTCGACCCGCTCGATCTGCAGGGCGCCGGCGACCAGGGCCTCATGTTCGGTTACGCCTGCGACGACACCCCCGAACTCATGCCGCTGCCGATCTTCCTCGCGCACCGCCTCTCCGAGCGCCTCACCCGCGTGCGCAAGGACGGCACGCTCGAGTACCTGCGCCCGGACGGCAAGACCCAGGTCACCATCGCCTACGACGGTGACAAGGCTGTCGGCCTCGAGACCGTCGTGCTCTCGACCCAGCACGACGAAGGCATCGACCTGGGCGGTCAGCTCGCGCCCGACATCGAGCGCCACGTCATCGACCCGGTCATCGCCGAACTCGCGGCCAGCGGCGTCGCGCTCGACACCACGAACGTGCGCCAGCTCATCAACCCCACGGGCAAGTTCGTCATCGGCGGCCCCATGGGTGACGCCGGCCTCACCGGGCGCAAGATCATCGTCGACACCTACGGCGGCATGGCCCGCCACGGCGGCGGCGCCTTCTCCGGCAAGGACCCGTCGAAGGTCGACCGCTCGGCCGCCTACGCCATGCGCTGGGTGGCCAAGAACGTCGTCGCCGCAGGGCTCGCGAAGCGCTGCGAGGTGCAGGTCGCCTACGCCATCGGCAAGGCTCAGCCGGTCGGCCTCTACGTCGAGTGCTTCGGCACCGAGACCAAGCCTCTCGACGTCATCCAGAAGGCCATCGACACGACGTTCGACCTGCGCCCCGCCGCGCTCGTCGAGCAGCTCGACCTCCTGCGCCCGATCTACCAGCCCACCGCGGCCTACGGCCACTTCGGTCGCACCGAGGCACCCGGCCTGGAGAACGGGTTCACGTGGGAGCGCACCAACCGCGTCGAGGAACTGCAGCGCGCTGCCGGCTGATCACCGACCTCACAGAGCGAAGGGCGCCGCCTGTCCACACCGGACGGGGCGGCGCCCTTCGGCGTCCACGCGGGGAGGTTCGACGGTTGTCGGAGGTGTGCCGTATACATGGGGCCATGAGCGAGCCGCACGCACCGACCAGCGAACAGCTGGCCCTGCTGCGTGAGGCCGCGCGTCCTCAGCGCAAGGAGCCGGGAGACGCCAGCACGGACGCCGCCGACGCAGCGCCCGCGTCGTCCGGGTCGAAACCCGACCTGGTCGCCGTCGTCTGGCCCATGCTCGAAGTGCCTCACCTCGACCGCGAGTTCGAGTACACGGTGCCCGAGGAGATGCGTGCCGACATTGCGGTCGGTGTCGCCGTCAAGGTGAGGTTCAAGGCGCAACAGATCACCGGCTACGTCGTGGCTCTGCGCGAGCAGGCCGAGTTCTCGGGCACCCTGCGGCCCATCCAACGCGTCATCTCGTCCCAAGTCGTGCTCACGCCGCACGTGTGGGAGCTGGCTCGCGCCGTAGCCGCTCGTGACGCGGGGAACGTCAGCGACGTCCTGCGCCTGGCGATCCCGCCCCGGCACGCCCGCGCCGAGGCGGCGCTCGACGCTCGGGAGGAGAAGACCGCGGCGCCAGAGGGGGATGTCGACGCCGCCGGGGAGACCGCTGACGCATCGAACCCGACGGCGGCGGACGGATCGCCGGGTGCGCCGAGCGACGGCGAGCGGTCCGAGAGCGAGCCGGCCGAGCCTGCCGGGGCAGCGGTCGACGAAGCATCGAGCGCCTGGCGTTACTACGGCGGCGGGTTGTCGCTGCTCAAGCACATCGCCGACGGCGAAGGGCCACGTGCGTCGTGGAACGTGGCACCCGGGCTGTTCGGTGACGACGCCTGGCCGGCGGCAGTCGCAGAGCTCGCCGACGCGGCTCGACGTTCGAAGCGGGGGAGCCTCGTCGTCGTGCCGGACGCGCGCGACGTCGAGCGCGTGCTCGAGGCGTGCACCGCACTGCTCGGGCGAGACAAAGTCGTGCGCCTCAGTGCCGATCAAGGGCCGCAGGCGCGCTACACCTCGTTCCTCAAGACGGTGCGCGGTGAGGCCGACGTCGTTGTCGGCACGAGGGCCGCGATGTTCGCCCCAGTGAAGGACCTGGGGCTCGTCGTGTGGTGGGACGACACGGACTCGCTGCACGCCGAGCCCCACGCTCCCTACCCGCACGTGCGCGACGTCCTGCGCGAGCGAGCCCGCCTCAGTGGTGCGTCGCTCGTCTCAGCCGGACCCACGCGATCGGCGGCGGTCGAGGCCTGGGTGGAGAGCGGGGATCTCGTCGCCGTCGATGCCGTGGCTCGTACCGGGCCGGCCGTCGTCGTGACGGGGGATGACCGGGCGGTCGAACGTCACGGCCCGGCCGCCCGGGCACGCATTCCCGCCCAGGCCTGGCGCGGAGCCACGGACGCACTCGCACACGGCCCCGTCCTCGTTCAGGTGCCGCGGCGTGGCTACGTTCCGGCTCTCGCCTGTGCGCGCTGCCGCACGAAGGCTGCGTGCCCCGTTTGCCACGGGCCGCTGGGGTTGGCCGACGAAGGGGCCACGCCCGCGTGTCGCTGGTGCGGCCACGTCGCCCACGTCATCACCTGCCCGGAGTGCGGTGCGCACGACCTGAGGTCACTCGTCGTCGGTGCCGGTCGCACCGCGGAGGAACTGGGGCGTGCCTTCCCCGGCGTGCCGGTGCGCCGATCGGGTGCACCGGACGTTCTGGCCACGGTGCCCGACACCCCCGCGCTCGTCATCGCAACGCCCGGTGCAGAGCCGGTCGCCGAAAACGGCTACAGCGCAGCCATCCTGCTCGACGCGTGGGCACTGCTCGATCGCGCCGGGCTCGACTCGTCCGAGCGGGCGCTCACGCATTGGTCGACCGCCGCGGGCCTCGTGCGGGGCGCCGCTGACGGGGGAGCGGTCTACCTGTGCGGCGTGCCGCGCCACGTGCCGTTCCCGAGCGTGGAAGCGCTCGTGCGTGCGGCGCCGCGGTGGTTCGCCGAGCGCGAGCTGGCCGAACGCGCCGAGGTCGGTCTACCCCCGGTCGTCCGGATGGCCGCCCTCGAGGGGCCGAGACGTGCGGCGCAGGACGTGGCCGACGAGGTCTCGCGCCGCGCGAACGACGACGGCGTGCCGCTCGACGTGCTCGGACCACTGCCGTTGGGACGACGCCACATGTTCGATCGCGCGACGGGCCGCTCGAACGACGACGACCCGAAGGTGCGCTACCTCGTGCGCTGGAACGACCCCGGTGCGCCCGAGCCCCCGAAGCTGCTGCGTGGCGTGCAGGCCGCCCGCTCGGCGGCACGCGAACCGGTCGTCACGCTGCGGCTCGACCCGATGCTCGACGGCCTGGCATGAGAACCATTCCGTTACGGTGGGCGCCATGACTTCGACGCCTGACCTGA
Source organism: Dermacoccus sp. PAMC28757 (assembly GCF_014302635.1). Classification (NCBI taxonomy): domain Bacteria; kingdom Bacillati; phylum Actinomycetota; class Actinomycetes; order Micrococcales; family Dermacoccaceae; genus Dermacoccus; species Dermacoccus sp. PAMC28757. The sequence goes on from NZ_CP060292.1 coordinate 2,068,004, forward strand.
GCAGACTCGACGACATCGACGGCCCCGATCTCGAGGAACTCGGGGGCTTCACGGACGACACGGCCCCCAACCCGGTCGACTTCGTCGTCTTCGACATCGGCAACGTGCTCATCCGCTGGGAGCCGTTGCTCGCCCTCGAACCCGTCGTCGGGCGCGAGCGCGCCGAGGCCTTTCTCGCCGAGGCCGCCATCGACTTCCACGGGCGCAACTTGCGCGCGGACGGGGGCACGCCGTGGTCCGAGATCGTCGCCGAACTCACCGAACACGACGCAGCCGTCGGAGAGGTGGGCCAGGCCTACGTCGACCACTACGCCGACGCCATCCGCGAGCCCATCGACGGCACCGTCGCCATCCTGCGGGAACTACACGAAGCGCAGGTGCCGCTGTTCGCCGTGACGAACTTCTCGGCCGAGCTGTTCCCGATCGCCCGAGAACTGCACGACTTCCTCGAGCTGTTCGAGGAGATCATCGTCTCCGGCGAGGAGGGCGTGACGAAGCCCGATCCGGAGATGTGGGTAATCCTCGAGGAGGTGACCCGTCACATCGGGGGCCTCGAGGACGCGGTGTTCATCGACGACTCGAGCGCCAACGTCATGAGCGCCGAGCAGGCGGGGCTCGACGCGTTGCTGTTCACCGACCCGGACACGCTGCGCGACGAACTGCTCCTGAGGGGTCTGCCGTTGGCGCCGATCGTGCGTGACTGTCGGCGCTAGCGCGCCCACTAGACTTGGCCGGACGTCGGCCGAGGCCGATACCCCGACCCCGCTCCACTCGACGAAGGGACGTGCTCCCATGCGCGTTGTGTTCGCCGGCACTCCCGAGGCCGCGGTTCCCTCGCTGAGCGCACTGCTCGACTCGGCCCACGACGTCGTGGGTGTCATCACCCGCCCCGACGCCCGCTCTGGGCGCGGTCGCAAGACGTCCGCTTCGCCGGTGCGTCGCGTCGCCGAGGACGCCGGCGTCGAGGTACTCACGCCGACCAAGCCGTCCGACCCCGAGTTCGTCGCACGTCTGCGCGAACTGGCACCCGATGCCTGCCCCGTCGTCGCGTATGGCGCGCTCATCCCACGTGACGTCCTCGACGTGCCTCGTCTGGGCTGGATCAATCTGCACTTCTCGCTCCTGCCCGCGTGGCGTGGCGCTGCGCCCGTGCAGCACGCCCTCATGGCCGGCGACGATGTCACGGGTGCCTCGACCTTCCTCCTCGAGGAGGGCCTCGACACCGGGCCAGTCTTCGGCACGATGACAGAGGCCGTCCGCGCCACGGACACGGCCGGCGACCTGCTGGGACGCCTCGCCGAGGGCGGAGCGTCGCTGCTCGTCAAGACCCTCGATGCCCTTGAAGCGGGAGAGGTCACGCCCGTCGCCCAGTCGGGCGACGGTGTCTCCCTCGCGCCGAAGATCCTCGTCGAGGACGTGCAGATCGACTGGAAGTCGCCCGCCTTCGCTGTCGACCGCCGCATTCGCGGCGCGTCCCCGGCGCCAGGGGCCTGGACGACGTTCCGTGGTGAGCGCCTCAAGGTGCTGCGCAGCACCCTCGCGGTGACCGATGAGGCGAACCCGCCCCTGGCGGCCGGTGCGCTGCGCGCGACGAAGAAGCAAGTTTTCGTGGGCGCCGTCGGAGGCACCCTGGAATTGCTCGAGGTGCAGCCTCAGGGCAAGAAGAGCATGGTCGCGGCCGATTGGGCACGCGGCGTACGAATCGACGAAGGAGAACGCCTCGGTGGCTGACGCGCGCGAAGGATCGGGTGGCTACGGCCGCGGCTCGAACCCCCGACGGGACGACCGCGGTGACGGTCGCGGCTCTCGCGGTGGCCACGACGCCTCGCGTCGTGACGCCAAGGGCCGAGAGCGATCGGATGCCCGGCTGCGCAGTGCGGGCCACCGCAGCGCGGCCGCCCCGTCCGAGCGACGCCGCAGCGGCGACCCGGCGCGTACCGCGGCTCTTGCCGTTCTGCGCGCGGTAGACGACGGCGCGTACGCCAACCTCGAGATGCCCAAGGTGTTGCGTCGCCACGACCTCAGCGGTCGCGACGCGGCCTTCGCCACCGAACTGGCCCTCGGCACCATCCGGCGTCAGGGCCTCTACGACCGGGTCATCGAGGTCGGAGCAGGCCGCGCGCCGGCCGACATCGACCCGATCGTGCTCGACATCCTGCGCCTCGGGGTTCACCAACTGCTCTCGATGCGCGTGCCCACGCATGCGGCGACGTCCGAGACCGTCGCGCTCGCTCGTGAGCATGCGGGCGCCGGTGCGTCCGGCTTCGTCAACGCCGTTCTGCGCCGCGCTGGGGAACGTGACCGCGACACCTGGATCGCCGCCCTCACCCGTGGCGTCGAGGACGCCGACGACGTGCGCGCCATCGCGACGTCGCACCCGGCCTGGGTCGTCTCGGCCCTGCGTCAGGCACTGCGCGGTCACGAAGCGGCCGGCGGTGAAGGTCAGCCGAGCCTCGACGACGCGCTCGACGCGTTGCTCGCCGCGGACAACGAGGCACCCCGCGTCGCGCTCGTGGCACGTCCGGGCCTCGCGGACGTCGACGAACTCGTCGAGGCCGGTGCCGAACTCAGCGATCTGTCGCCCATCGCGGCCACCCTGCCGTTCGGCGACCCGGCGAACATCCCGGCCGTCCGCGAGACGCGCGCTGCTGTGCAGGACGAAGGCTCTCAGCTGCTCGCCATCGCCCTGGCCGAAGCGCCCGTCGAGCCTGCGAAGCCGATCGAGGCCGACAACGAGATGGCCGAGGCCTCGGCCCGCCCCACGACCGGCGAGCAGTGGCTCGACATGTGCGCCGGCCCGGGTGGCAAGGCGGCGGTACTCGGTTCCATCGCGCACCTGCGCGGACACGTCCTGTTCTGCAACGAGTCGAGCGAGCACCGCACCGAGCTCGTTCGCCGCACGCTGCGCGCTCTGCTCGACGACGGCGCCGAGATCTACGTCGGCACCGGTGACGGCCGTGAGCTCGGCGCCGAGGAACCCGCGACGTACGAGCGCGTCCTGCTCGACGCTCCCTGCACCGGCCTCGGTGCGATGCGTCGCCGACCCGAGTCGCGCTGGCGCCGGCGTCCCTTCGACGTCGCAGAGCTCGCCGCCCTGCAGGTGGAACTGCTCAACTCCGCGCTCGACGCCACGCGTCCGGGCGGCATCGTCGGCTACGCGACGTGCTCGCCGCACCCGGCCGAGACGCTCGCTGTCGTCGGTGAGGTGCTCGGCGCGCGCGACGACGTCGTGCAGGAGGACGCTTGGCCGTACTTCCTCGACGCCTACGACGAGCCGCTCGAGCGCATCGGCACCTTGCCGTCGGTCCAGCTGTGGCCGCACCTTCACGGCACCGACGCCATGTTCTTCGCCCTCCTGCGCAAGACGCGCTGACCACCGGAAAGGCCCGAGATGACCGACACCACCCGCGTCGAACCCACCATGCGCATCGCGCCGAGCATCCTCTCGGCCGACTTCGCCAACCTGCAGAGGGAACTCGACGCGATCAAGAATGCCGACTGGGCACACGTCGACGTCATGGACAACCACTTCGTGCCCAACCTGACGCTCGGGCTTCCCGTCGTCGAGTCGCTGCTCAAGGTGGCACCCATGCCGCTCGATGCGCACCTCATGATCGACGACCCCGACCGCTGGGCCCCGCAGTACGCGGAAGCGGGCTGCAAGAGCGTCACCTTCCACGTCGAGGCCGCCGCCGACCCGAAGAAGATCGCGCGTGACATCCGCGCTGCCGGTGCCCGCGCGTCGATGGCCATCAAGCCCGGCACCCCGTGGGAGCCGTACGAGGAACTGCTGCCCGAACTCGACATGGTGCTCGTCATGACGGTCGAGCCCGGATTCGGTGGGCAGTCCTTCATGGCCGAGCAGATGCCGAAGGTGCGCGCTGTGCGCGAGAGCGTGAAGAAGCACGGCGGTGACATCTGGATCCAGGTGGACGGCGGCGTCTCCGCGAAGACGATCGAGCAGTGCGCCGAAGCCGGTGCGGACACGTTCGTCGCCGGTTCCGCCGTGTACGGCGCGGCCTCGGCGGCCGACGCCGTCGAGGATCTGCGACGTCTCGCAGCCGGCCACGCTCACTGACGTTCCGATCGTTGACACCCGGGGTCGCAGGCGCGCACCCCGGGTGTAGCATGAGCGGCGTGCTCCGGGGTAGGTGAAATTCCTAGCCGGCGGTTAAAGTCCGCGACCCGGCCCGCTTCGTCAGGGGTCGGTTGACTCGGTGAGATTCCGAGACCGACGGTTAAAGTCCGGATGGGAGGCAGCATGAGGGCGGTCGCGTGAGCGAGCGCCGGTGTTCGGCATCGCCCAAGATGCCGTGCACTGCTCGTCGTGTGACGAGCCTCCATTTCGTGCGATCTCGCACCACCCCGGTGAACGGTGATGTTCCGAACCGGAGGTGACAACGATGAAGCTCGACCGCTCAGGCGCCGTGCGTCGTGCCGTCGCGCTCGCGGCTCTTTCGCCGCTTCCGGACGCGAACCCGCGCGTCGGCTGCGTCATCGTCTCGACCGACGGCTCGGTGCTCGCCGAGGGCTACCACCGAGGCGCCGGAACGCCGCACGCCGAAGCGGCGGCCATCGCCCAGGCGAACGCCGATGGCGTGGACCTGCGTGGAGCCACCGCTTACGTCACCCTCGAACCCTGTGCCCACCAGGGCCGTACGCCGTCCTGCGCCCGCGCGCTCGTCGCAGCCGGTGTGGCCCGTGTGGTCTACGGCCAGGGCGACCCGAACGGCGCAGCCGCCGGGGGAGCGGGCATCCTCGCCGACGCGGGCATCGCCGTCGACCAGGACGCCGAGCTTGCGCGCCAGGGGGCCGCACTCAACGAGGACTGGACGTTCTCCGTGACCCACGCTCGGCCCGTCGTCCGGTGGAAGTTCGCCGCCACGCTCGACGGATTCAGCGCCGCCGCCGACGGCACCTCCCGATGGATCACCGGTTCCACGGCCCGCGCAGATGTCCACCGGCTGCGCGCGGAGCACGGCGCCGTCGTCGTCGGCACGGGAACGGCGCTCGCCGACGACCCGCAGCTCACCGTCCGCGACACCGACGGCACGAACCTCCCGACGCAGCCCCTGCGCGTCGTCGTCGGTGACCGCGACCTGCCCGCCGACGCTCGCGTCCTCGACGACGCCGCCGAGACCCTCCAGCTGCGCACCCACGACGTCGACGCCGTTCTCGAGGTCCTGCACGAGCGCGGCATCCACGCGGTGTGGCTCGAGGGCGGGCCGACACTCGCCGCCGCCTTCCTCGCGGCCGAGCGCGTCGACGAGGTACTCGCCTACGTCGCCCCCGCGATGCTCGGCGCCGGCAGGCCCGCAGCGGCAGACTTCGGCGCCGCGTCCATGACCGACCTGCGGCGTTTCGACCTCGTCGACGTGACGAGCCTCGTCACGCCCGCTGATGCCACCACCCCAGCGCAGACCGACCTGCGCCTGACCCTGCGCCCGCTTGCGACGCGTGAGGAGAGCTGAACACCGTGTTCACCGGAATCGTCGAAGCCAAAGGCCGGGTTGCCTCGATCGAGCACACCGCCGACGCCGTCGTCCTGGCCGTCGAAGGGGCCGAGGTGCTCACCGACGCGCACCACGGCGACAGCATCGCGGTCAACGGCGTCTGCCTCACGGTGACGACGTTCGACACCCTCACCTTCACGCTCGACGTCATGAAGGAAACCCTCGACCGCACGAGCCTCGGTGCTCTGCAGCCCGGATCGCCGGTCAACCTGGAACGCGCCATGCGGGCGGACGCCCGGTTCGGCGGCCACGTCGTGCAGGGTCACGTCGATGGCACGACGCGCATCGTCGCCATCGAGCCGGGGGAGCGCTGGAGCGTCGTGCGCTTCGACCTGCCGGTCGAGCTCGCGCCCTACGTGGTGGAGAAGGGTTCGATCACGCTCAACGGCGTCTCGCTCACGGTGGCCTCACGCGAGACCGACGCCTTCACCGTCAGCCTCATTCCGACGACCCTCGACCTCACGACGTTCGGTGACGCGAGCGTCGGCGACGCCGTCAACGTCGAGGTCGATGTGCTTGCCAAGTACGTCGAGCACCTCGTCGGCCCGCGCCTTGCGGCCCTCGAGGAACGCCTGGCGAAGGCGGAGAGCGCATGAGCGTCTGGGAGCAGATCTACACGGCGCACCTCACGATCGGCGGCTCGCAGATCACGTGGCGCGAGATCATCGGCAATGGCTTCGGCATGGCCTCGGCGATCGGCGGCATGCGCCGCAAGGTGTGGGCATGGCCGGTCGGCATCGTCGGTAACGTGCTGCTCTTCACCGTGTTCGCGGGCCTCGTCTTCGGCATGGACGACCGGGCGCCGATGCTCGGGCAGGCCGGGCGTCAGATCTTCTTCATCGTTACCTCGCTCTACGGCTGGTACGTGTGGCGCGAGAGCAAGAACAAGGGCAGCACCGGCGAGGCCGTCATCCCGCACTGGGCGAGCGCGAAACAGCGTCTCGGCTACGTCATCGCCTGGGGCGCGGGCGTCGTCGTCATGCACTGGGTGTTCGAGATCATCGGTGCCGGGTGGCCCGCCCCTTGGTGGTACTTCTGGTGCGACGCCTGGATCTTCGTCGGCTCGCTACTCGCGACGTACGCCATGGCCCGGGGCTGGAACGACTTCTGGCTCATGTGGCTGGCCGTCGACCTCGTCGGCGTGCCTGAACTCATCTATTCCAAGTACTACCCGAGTGCTGCGCTCTATGCGCTGTACGCCCTGCTCGTCGCCTACGGCTTCACCCAGTGGCTGCGTGCCTCACGCAGCCGGGACGTGGCGGCCCGTGAGATGGAGGCATCGTGATGACCACCCCGAACGCATCCGAGGAGGCACTGCGGCTGTCGAGCGTCGAGGACGCCCTCGCGCAGCTGCGTGCCGGACGCCCCGTGCTCGTTGCCGACGACGAGAACCGCGAGAACGAGGCCGACATCGTCATGGCCGGCGAGACGATGACCGCCGAATGGATGGCGTGGGCGATCCGTCACAGCTCGGGCGTCATCTGCTCACCGATGCCGGACGACGTGGCCGACCGGCTCCTCCTTCCGCCGATGGTCTCGCGCAACGAAGACCCGAAGGGCACCGCGTACACGATCTCCGTTGATGCGAAGGACGGCGTGCACACCGGCATCTCGGCCGCCGACCGCGCACTGACGCTGCGTCTGCTCGCCGACCCGACGACGCCTCCCGCGGCGCTGACGCGCCCCGGTCACGTCTTCCCGCTGCGCGCCCGACCGGGCGGCGTGCTCGAGCGTGACGGCCACACCGAGGCGTCGGTCGACCTGTGCCGACTCGCGGGCCTCTCCCCGGTCGCGATGATCGTCGAACTCGTCCACGACGACGGCGCGATGATGCGCCTGCCGGGTGCCGTGGAGCTCGCCGAGGCCGAGGGGCTCGCCGTGATCACGATCGAGCAGCTCATCGAGTGGCGCCGGCGCCACGACCGCGTCGAGCACATCGCCTCCGCCAACCTGCCGACGGAGTACGGCACGTTTACGGCGTGGGGTTTCGAGGACCGCGAGAGCGGCGCCGAGCACCTGGCCCTCGTGAGCGAGCGCGAGCCGGGGGAGGTACCGCTCGTGCGCCTGCACTCCGAGTGCCTCACCGGTGACGCGCTCGGTTCGCTGCGCTGCGACTGCGGCCCGCAGCTGCGGGAGGCGCAGCGCCTCGTCTCGCGCGAGGGCGGCGTCGTGCTGTACCTGCGCGGCCAGGAGGGGCGCGGCGTCGGGCTGCTCAACAAGATGCGCGCGTACGGCCTGCAGGACGCGGGCTTCGACACCGTCGACGCTCAGGTCGAGCTCGGGCTGCCCATCGACGGACGCGAGTACGGTGCGGCGGCCGCCATGTTGCGCGCGCTCGGTCACACCCGCGTGCGGCTGCTGACGAACAACCCCGACAAGGCAGCGCAGCTCGCGCGCTTCGGCATCGAGGTCGTCGAGCGGGTTCCGCTCGTGGCCGGTATGGGCCCGGACAATGCGACGTACGTGCGCACCAAGATCGAACGCCTCGGTCACACCTTCGACCGTGGCGACGAACCTCAGGTAGGAGAAGCATCATGAGTGGACACGGTTCCCCCGATCTCAACGTCGACGGCTTGGGTCTGCGCGTCGCGATCGTCGCGGCCAGCTGGCACGACGTCGTGATGAACGGCCTCATCGACGGCGCTCGCCGCGGCCTGGCCGACGCCGGCGTCGGCGAGTCCGACGTCACGCTCGTGCGCGTGCCCGGCACCTTCGAACTGACAGCGGCCTGCGCGCGTCTCGCGGACAAGTTCGACGTCCTCGTCGCGCTCGGCGTCGTCATCCGTGGCGGAACGCCGCACTTCGACTACGTCTGCAGCGCTGCCACGGACGGCCTCACCCAGATCGGCGTCACGACGGGCAAGGCCATCGGCTTCGGTGTGCTCACGTGCGACAACGACGAGCAGGCGCTCGACCGTGCAGGCCTGGAGAACTCCTCGGAGGACAAGGGCCACGAGGCCGCGACCGCGGCCGTCGCCACCGAGGTGACGCTGCGCGCGCTCGGTGCATGAACGTCGTCCGGCTTCCATGCCGGACGGCGCGCGGGCCGAGGGCGTGCGACCGGTAACCTTGCACCCTGTGAAGACGTTCGAAGAGCTGTGGGCCGAACTCAATGAGAAGGCGCAGACGCGCCCGGAGGGTTCCGGCACCGTCGCCGAACTCGACCGGGGCGTGCACTTCATCGGCAAGAAGATCGTCGAGGAGGCCGCCGAGGTGTGGATGGCCGCCGAGCACGAGGGCAACGCCGCCGCGGCCGAGGAGATCAGTCAACTCCTGTACCACCTGCAGGTGCTCATGATCGAGCGCGGTATCACGCTCGACGACGTCTACTCCCACCTCTGAGCCGGAAGGACACCATGCTGCGCGTCGCAGTCCCCAACAAGGGCGCCCTTTCCGAATCCGCCGCCTCGATGCTCAAGGAGGCCGGCTACCGCGGGCGCCGCGACTCGAAGGAACTCGTCGTCGTGGACGCCGACAACGAGGTCGAGTTCTTCTTCCTGCGCCCCAAGGACATCGCCGTCTACGTCGGCTCGGGAACCCTCGACCTGGGTATCACCGGGCGCGACCTCATGCTCGACTCCGGTTCGAAGGCCGTCGAGCACCTGCAGCTCGGCTTTGGGGCGTCCACGTTCCGCTACGCCGGGCGTCCGGGCGTCGCGTCGAGCGTTGCCGACCTCGAAGGTCGACGCATCGCGACGTCGTTCGCCGGCCTCGTCAGGGCCGACCTCGAGAAGAACGGTGTGAACGCTGAGGTCGTTCGCCTCGACGGTGCGGTCGAGACGGCTGTGACGCTCGGCGTCGCCGACGTCATCGCCGACGTCGTCGAGACCGGTACGACCCTGCGGAACGCCGGACTCGAGGTCTTCGGTGACCCGATCCTCACGAGCGAGGCCCTGCTCATCCGTCCCTCCGACCGCGAGCTGTCCGGTCAGGCCGCGACGCTCGTGCGCCGTCTCGAGGGCGTTCTCACCGCGCGCCACTACGTCATGATGGATTACGACATCGACGCCGCACTCGTCGAGGAGGCCGCCGCGCTGACGCCCGGCAGCGAGTCGCCCACCGTGTCGCCGCTTCACGACCCGAACCAGGTCGCCGTGCGCGTCATGGTGCACCGCCGTTCGCTCAACCGCGTCATGGACGAGTTGTACGACCTCGGGGCGCGCGCCATCCTCGTCACTGACATCGCCGCCTGCCGGCTCTGATCCACGCCTCGCGCCCGAGCACCCGAGAGGAGTCATCACATGGCCAAGAACGAGGACGCCTACCGTCCGTTCATTCCGCGTCGCGGCCGCGCGGTGGCCTTCGCAGCCGCCGTGGCGATGGTCGTGACCTTCGGTGTTGTCGCCTTCGTCGTCCTGCCCACCGGCGGGGCAACCGGTTGGACGATGCTCGACAAGTGGGCCGTGTTCTTCTTCGGCTGCTTCCTCGGCTGGGGTCTGAGCCGGTGGGGGCTCGTCAAGGCCGAGCCGTCGCCCGAGGGCGTCTCGGTGCGCAACCTGCTGACGAAGCGATTCGTGCCGTGGGCCGAGATCGCCGGCGTGCAGTTCGGCGGCGGGCGCCCGTGGTGCCTGCTCGACCTGGCCGACACCGAGCAGCTCGCCGTCATGGCGATCCAGCGCGCGGACGGCCCGTCCGCCGAGGCGGAGGCCTCACGGCTGGCCGCTCTCGTCCACGTCAATCAGGGCGAGATCCCGAACGACTGAACGGTCACGTTCTGGTTGAGGCAGGTCGGCGGCCTCAGTGCGCAGCGGAGCGTTCTTCGTCCGTGAGGTCGCTCGCGTCGACGACGACGTCCGCCCGGGGCGGATGCGCGGTGAACCAGGACCGTTCCTGCGCCTCCCAGCTCACCCAGTACGGCGCGAACATCTCACCGTCCCGGCGCAGTGCGCGGATGCGCCGCTGCTCGCGCGAGGCTTCCAGCCACGCCGAGCCCTCCGCGATGTTCTGTCCCACCCATCCGGCGCCGACGCCCTCGACGATGAGGGAGCGGGTGGCGTGGATGGGCTCACGCTCGCGCGGTGGCATACCGGCCCACTGCGTCGGCTTGTAGCTCGGAGAGCGGCCGGCGCGCCAGTGTTCGACGAGCTGGCGGGCGCGCAACACGCCGCTGGGCAGGCTGTCCCAATCGCGGTAGAGGTCGTCGAGGTGAAGCACCTGGGCGTGCGGGTAGTGCTGAGCGAGGCGGTCCGAGAGCTGGGTCTTACCTGCTCCGGAGCGCCCGTCGAGTGTGAACAGCCAACGCTCGTTCAGAGACGCGCGGGTGTCGAACCACGCGAGCACGGCGTCCGGTGACAACGTCGGCGCCGCGGCGAGACCCGGCGATCGGACGGCGATGGGCGGCGTGTTCACGGAGCAAACGTACCGGCCGGGCGCGGGGCCTGAGGGCTTAGGCTCGGTGCCATGTCGGTTGCGGTACGTGTCATTCCCTGTCTCGACGTCGACGCAGGACGCGTCGTCAAGGGCGTCAACTTCGAGAACCTTCGTGACGCGGGCGACCCCGTCGAACTCGCGGCACGCTACGAGCGTCAGGGCGCTGACGAACTCACCTTCCTCGACGTCACCGCGAGCTCGGCGGACCGATCGACGACGTACGACCTCGTCGCGCGCACGGCCGAGCAGGTCTTCATTCCCCTCACCGTCGGGGGAGGCGTGCGCACTGTCGGCGACGTCGACCGACTGTTGCGTTCAGGCGCGGACAAGGTGGGTATCAACACCGGTGCCATCGCCCGCCCCGAAGTCATCGCCGAGATCGCCGACCGCTTCGGCGCCCAGGTTCTCGTGCTGTCCGCGGACGTGCGGCGCATCGACGGGCGCTACGAGGTGACGACGCACGGCGGCCGCACGAGCTCCGGCCTGGAGGCCGTCGAGTGGTGTGCGCGCTCGGAGGAGTTGGGGGCAGGGGAGATCCTGCTCAACTCGATGGACGCCGACGGCACGAAGCGCGGATTCGACCTCGAACTCATCGAGGCAGTGCGCCGCGAGGTCACCGTGCCTCTCATCGCGAGTGGTGGCGCGGGCGCCGTCGAGCACTTCCCGGACGCGGTCGAAGCCGGCGCCGACGCCGTGCTCGCAGCCTCCGTCTTCCACTACGGCGAGATGACGATCGGCGACGTCAAGCAGGCCCTGGCAGCCACCGGTGCGCCGGTGCGCTGAACGCGCCACTCGATTTCGGGCCTCACCTTCAACTCGAAGGTGAGGCCCGAATTCGTTGAACTAGCAAGGAAGGACGCTGGTCAGATGCCCTTCGGCGCCGACGCGAAGCGGTTGATGTCGTCCGGCTCGCCCGCGAACTGAACGAAGCTCATGCGGCCCGCCAGGTGGAGGAGAACCTCGCTGGGCAGGCCCTCGATGACCACTTCACCGAGCGGCTCGTCGGGGCTGGTGAGGGCAACCGGCGTGCGTCCCGGGCAGAGGGCGGCAACGCGCATCCGCGAGTGGCGCAGCATCATCGTGCCGGCGGCCGGCAGGGCGGCGTAAAGCGAGTTCTGCAGGCGCTCACCGACGGTGCGCACCTGCGACTCGTCGGCGTAAGGCAGCTGGGCGCGCAGGATGTCCTCGTGGTGGATGAAGTACTCCTGCAGGTTCGCGCGCGCGTCGACCGCGGGGATGCGGAAGGGCGAGAACTCGTGCGGGCCGCGGCGCACCATGTCGACGAGGTCCTCGAAGGGACGCAGCGCGTAGCGCGCGCGGGTACGCTCGGCGAGGTCGCGTGCCTGGGGCAGAAGGATGCCGACGGCCTCCGGGCGACGCTCACGCATCGCGAGGTGGGCCAGGAGGTCCTTCACGGTCCAGCCGTCGCAGAGCGTCGGAGCGTCCGGTCCGATCCGTAGGGCGGTGTCGCAGAGAGCCTGTCGTTCGGCTTGGGCATAGTTCGGCATGGCGCAATGTTGTCACCCCCGCGACCGAGCGAGCAAAGGAACCCCCGCGTGAGTGCAGCCGACCTGGCCCCCGACGCGTCACCCGTTCGCGTCACCCTGGCAGGGTGCCGTGAGGAGTGGCGCTGGTTCGTCTTCTCCGTCCTCGGGGCGACCGGTTACGGCGTGCTCACCGTGCTCACCGCGTCCGTGATCGGCGGGCTCGTGGCGGACGTCGTCACGCCTGCCGTGCGCGAGGGCGAACTCACCGGCGCGATGGCCTGGCAGGTGGCCTGGCAACTCGGCGGCGTCGTGTTCCTCAACGTCATCGCCGTCATCGTGCGACGTATCGCCGCCGGCATCACGTACAACAACCTCATCGCCTCGACGCGGCGTCGGGTGACGCGCGCCTACCAGGACCTGCCGATGCGTTGGCACCAGGTACATCCCTCGGGACGTCTGCTCTCGCACGTGAACTCGGACGTCGAGACGATCTGGAACATCTTCCAGCCACTGCCCATGGCGCTCGGCGTCGCCATCATGCTGCTCTTCGGCTTCGTCTCGATCTTCCTCGTCGACGTCGTCCTGGGCTTCGTCGCGCTCGTCGTGTTCCCGCTGCTCATCGTCATCAACTACTGGTTCCAGATCGTCATGCGCCGTCGTGTCGAAGCATCGCAGGCGGCCCGCGCGCAGGTGAGCACCGTGGCCGACGAGAGCTTCGACGGCGCGCTCGTCGTCAAGGCGCTCGGTCGCGCCGACTCGGAGACCGCGCGACTCACGCGCTCGGCCGAGGAACTGCGTGATGCCAACATCCGTCTCGGACGGACCGAGGGCATCTTCGACCCGATGACGAATGCGTTGCCGACGCTCGGGTCGCTCGCCGTCGTCGTGGTCGGTGCCGAACGCGTGGCCTCGGGCTCGATCACGGCCGCTGACGTCGTTCAGGTCGCCTACCTCTTCAGCCTGCTCGCGTGGCCGGTGCGCGCCTTCGGTTGGATCCTGTTCAGCCTCCCACAGGTGGCCATCGGGTGGAAGCGCGTCAAGCCGATCCTCGACGACGCAGCCGATCTGCCGCCGCGCCGCCGGGAGGCGTCCCTGCCCGAAGGGCCGTTGGAGCTGCGGGCGCGCGGTGTCTCGTTCACGTACGAGGACGCCGACGCTCCCGCGCTCACCGGCGTCGACCTCGAGGTTCCCGCCGGCGGCTCGCTCGCCGTCGTCGGTGCGACGGGCTCGGGCAAGAGCACGCTCGCTCAGGTGCTCGTCGGGCTCACCCCGCCGACGGCCGGCGTCGTCGAGGTGGGTGGTCACGACATCGGTGGCGTGGCGAACCGTGAGGAGCGGGTGGCGCTCGCGACGCAGGACGCGTTCGTGTTCAACGAGTCGAGCGAGGAGAACGTGGCGCTGGGGCGCTCGGATCTCGGTCGCGGCGAGGTCGATCACGCACTCGACGTCGCGCACGCGGCGACGTTCGTCGAGGCCCTGCCGCACGGTCGGGACGAGGCGCTCGGTGAGCGTGGTTCGCGCCTGTCGGGCGGTCAGCGTCAGCGCATCGCGCTCGCACGAGTGATCGCCGGTAAGCCCGGTCTCGTCGTGCTCGATGACTCGACGAGCGCGATCGACCCCGCCGTCGAAGGCGACATCCTCACGTCGCTGCGTTCTGCGACCGAGGGCAGCACCACCGTCATCGTCGCGCACCGCCGCTCAAGCATCCTGCTCGCGGACCGCGTCGTGTACCTCGAGAACGGACGGGTGGCCGCCAGCGGCCGTCACGACGAACTCATGGCCGGCCACCCCGGGTACGCGGCGCTGCTCAGCGCGTACGAGGTGGAGGAAGCCGAGGGTGCTGCCCCTGATGCAGCCGACGCCGATGACGGGGACGATGCCGACGCATCCCACGCCGAGGCTGAAGGGGGCCGGGCATGAGCGCCGGCGCAACCAAGGTGACGAGCGACCGCGGCACCCTGCGGCGCGGGCTATCGCTCGCTCCGGAGATGACGAAGGGCTTCGGCTGGACGCTGTTGCTCGCGCTCGTGGCCACGTCGAGCCAGGTCATCGTGCCGTTGACGCTCCAGCGCGCCATCGACCACGGCATCCTCGCGCCGGGCGGGGTCGATCTCGGCGTCGTGCGGTGGACGTGTGCCCTCGCGGCCCTCGGCGTCGTCGTGGCGGGTGTCTGCTCCTACGTCATGAACGTCAGGCTCTTCCGCGCGTCCGAGCGGGGGTTGGCGACGCTGCGCCGCAAGGCGTTCGCCCACGTGCACGCCCTGTCGACGCTGACGCTCAACGCGTCCCGCCGCGGTTCGATGGTTTCGCGCGTGACGAGCGACGTCGACCAGATCTCGATGTTCGTCCAGCGCGGCGGCATGATGCTCATCGTCTCCATCGGGCAACTGCTCGTCGCGACGATCCTCATGCTCTGGTACTCGTGGCCGCTCGCCATCTTCGTGTGGATCTGCTTCCTGCCGCTGTTCTTCCTCCTGCGCTACTTCCAGCGGCTCGTCGGGCGCGCGTACGCCGTCGTCCGCGAGCGGGTGGCCGACATGCTGAGCACGATCTCGGAGTCCGTGGCCGGGGCAGCGACCGTCCGCCTGTTCGGTATTCAGCCGCGCACCCAGGAGCGCATGGACGATGCGATCGAGGCGCAGCGCAAGGCCGCCATCGGGGCGCAGATCCGTGCCGTGGGTGCGTTCGTGTCGGGCCAGGGCGTCTCCGGCGCCGCGCTCATCCTCGTCATCATCGCGGGTGCGTGGATGGGCGCCAACGGACACATGACGATCGGTGAGATCACCGCCTTCGTGTTCCTCACCAACCTCTTCACGCAGCCCGTTCAGACGGCCACCGAGGTCCTCAACGACCTGCAGAACGCTCTCGCCGGCTGGCGACGCGTCATCGAGTTGCTCGACACGCCCCTCGAGGTCGTGCCGCCGGCGCAACCGCAGACGTTGAACGCGGGCGCCAAGTCGGTGCAGCTCGACCACGTCGACTTCGCCTACTCGCCCGACGCCGACCTCGTGCTGCGCGACGTCGACGCGACGATCGCGCCGGGTACGAGTGTCGCCGTCGTCGGTGAGACCGGTTCGGGCAAGAGCACGCTCGCAAAACTGCTGACCCGCCTGGTCGACCCCACGTCGGGTGTCGTGCGCGTCGGTGGACTCGACCTTCGGGACGTCGATGATGCGTCGCTGCGCGAGGCCGTGGCGTACCTGCCGCAGGAGGGTTTCCTCTTCACCGGCACGATCGTCGACAACGTGCGCTTCGCGCGCCCGGACCTCGACGACGCGGGCGTCGAGCGCGCCTTCGTCGGGATCGGGTGCGAGGACTGGCTCGTCCGTCAGCCCGAGGGCGTGCGCACCGAGGTGGGCGCTCGCGGATCGCGGCTCAGCGCGGGGGAGCGGCAGATCGTCGCGCTCGCGCGCACGTATGTGACGGACCCGGACGTGCTCATCCTCGACGAGGCCACCTCGAGTGTCGACCCGTCGACCGATGTTGCCGTCGGCCAGGCACTCGACGAGCTGATGCGCGGCCGGACGAGCGTCGTCATCGCGCACCGCCTCGCGACGGCCGAGAAGGCCGACGAGATCTGGGTCATGGACGCCGGACGACTCGTCCAGCGCGGCTCGCACGTTGAACTCGTCGGCGCTGACGGACCCTACCGGCGGCTGCACGAAGGCTGGGTGGCCTCCCACGCGGAGTAGCGCGCTACTTCCAGGCGAACTTGGGCTGCTCGAAGTGGGCCACGCGCGTGCTGCGGCCCTGGAGAACGACTTCCCGGAACTGATGGAGGATCGCCGCCGTCGGCGCGTGGATCCAGTAGTCCTCGAAGGGCCACTGGAACACCGGCTCGCCCAGCCCACGCTGCTCGACGAACCGCGGTTCCGCGTCCAGTTGGGGGAGCGTGATCTCGTGGAGCACCGCAACCTCGGCCGGATTGAGCACCACCTCGTCGAGCACATCGCCGGCCCAGACGACGAACGGGCGGATGAGATAGCCCGAGCGGGTCGCGAAGTCATCGAGCCTGCCCAAGACTGCGTCGGCCGAAGCCGCAATGCCGAGTTCCTCGTGCAGTTCGCGGAGGGCAGCTTCCTGGGGCGTTTCGCCCGCGTCGATCCGGCCGCCCGGTAGCGCGAACTGACCGGCGTGGGCGCGGAGGCTGGGTGCTCGCTTCTCCATGAGAACGACCGGCTCGTCCGCCCTGTGGGCGATGACGACGCAAACCGCGGCCTCGCGCAGGGGGTTACCGGTGGCTTCACGAGGCTCGAAGGAGGAGAGCTGCTGCGCAATGTGCTGACGCAGGTCGTCGTCACGGGGCATGCGGGCGGCTCCTCTTCGGGTGACTCTGCTGGGTTCGGGCAGAACCCATCGTGGCGCATCGGGCGCTGGTTCGGGGCGCGCCATCGCCAGTGCGTCAGACACGCGCTTGGCCACTCCGGGAAACCGTTCACTAGTCCGCGGAACAGCGAGGCTCTGCGGCTAAAGGATGGGCGCTTGCGGGCGATGATCCTGTAGTCAGCGGCACGTGGGTCAGGGCGTTGGGTGCGCACTGACCTGACATGATTCGAACAAGTGTGCGATAATAGAGCATGGATCTGAGGTCGGTGACCGGTCGAGCGCGCTTCGCGACGGCCACGATCAACTCGGACGAACTCGACCACATCGTCGAACCGGAAGCCCTGGCCCGCGTCACTGACCTGGTGGAGAAGTTCGGTGCGCGCCGCATGGGCGGCAGTGCCGCGCGGCGGCACGTGCGGAAGCTCCTGCGTGCCCTGGGGCTCGCTCGGGAGGCTGACGAAGTGCTGGCCGACCGCGAGAAGGGTGTGTGGTTCGAACCGCACCTCGACATCGACTCACTCACCGAGATGCGTGTCGTCCTCGACACGGGCGACGCGCTGGCGCTGCACGCCGTCATCGAGGCCCGCGCCGAACACCTGCACGCCGGCTGGGGCGGAGGAGGGCTGCCGCCGTCGCGGGGTCGCTGTCGTGTCGATGCGCTGGTCGACCTGATGGTCGAGAACAGTTCGGTGCATGCTGCTTTCACGCTGCAAGTGCCGTTGGCCGCTGACTCGCCGCTCACTCAGTCCCTCCGGCGCGAGCAGTGCTCCACCATGCGTTTCGTCAGAGCGCTGCGTTCCTCACCAGGGGAGAGCTCTGCCTTCGCTGACGTCGACGTGCCAGGAATGGGTGTCGTGACAGGTGAGGCGCTCGCTCGGCTAGCCGCATCGATCGGAACGACGTTCGCGGTTCGCCTCACCCGCGATCTGGCTAACGGTCGCGTCGTGACAACCGGCACGCTGTCGCAGACGTACCGACCGCACGCCACAATGGCGGCCCTCGTCACCGATCGCGACGAGGTGTGCCGCTTCCCGTACGGCACGCGGCCCGGGGCATCTGCAGACCTCGACCACGTCATCCCGTTCGCCGAGGGCGGCGCAACCAGCGGGTCGAACCTCCAGAGCCTGTGCCGTCATCACCACCGCGCCAAGACGTTCGGCGGATACGCGGTGAGCATGGATGCCGAAGCCACATGCGAGTGGGAGTCGCCCACCGGCCGCCGCTGGCTGACCCGCCCCGGCGGAGCCACGGTGCCGCTGGAACCGCGCGCGGGCCGCGTCGCCTGAGCGTCGCTGTGGCGCAGCTGACGCAGTTCGGTTCACCTGACGCGTTTTGCGCCTGCTCAGACTGCGTCACGTGAACTAAATCGCATCATCTGCCCGCGTCGGCGCGGCGCCCTCACGCCCGCCCGGTGCCGCCAAGCACAGACGGGTTCTCGCTCCGGCACGTGCGGTTGGCACAATGGCACCCATGACTTCGACGCCCCTGCCCACCGAGATCGCCCAGCGGCTCAAGCGCGACGACTCGGGTCTCGTGGCCGCCATCGTCCAGGATGAGGCGAGTGGCGAGGTGCTCATGCTGGGCTGGATGGACGACGAGGCGCTGCGGCGCACGCTGAACGACGGGCGCGTCACCTTCTGGTCGCGCAGCCGTGGTGAGTACTGGCGCAAGGGCGACACGTCGGGGCATGCGCAGTACGTGAAGTCCGTCGCGCTCGACTGCGACGGTGACGCACTCCTCGTCCGCGTGGAGCAGATCGGTGCCGCCTGCCACACCGGCGCGCGCACCTGCTTCTTCACCGATCTGGACGCCACCGTCGGAGCTCCGACACACGCCACTGGCCCCGCCGCGGGCGCGATGTCGGAGATCGACCAGCACGACCTCAAGCCGACCCACGAGCAGCACCCCACGGAGGATCCCGCATGACGACGACGCCCAGCCTGGCCGCCGACCTCACCTGGGGCGCCACGTGGCCGAGCGCCGACGTCTTCACTCACCTCGCAACGGAACGCCGCGTCATTCCCGTCGTCCGACGCCTGCTCGCCGACGCCGAAACCCCGATCGGCGTCTACCGCAAGCTCGCGCGCGACGAGCCCGGCACGTTCCTCCTCGAATCCGCCGAGCACGGCGGCGTGTGGTCACGCTACTCGTTCATCGGCGCCGCGAGCCGCGCCACGCTCACCGAGCGTGACGGCGAGGTCGTCTGGCTCGGCGATGTGCCTACCGGCCTTCCGACGAGCGGCCTCGCCGTCGACGCCCTGCGCGAGAGCCTCGAACTACTCCACACCGAACGCATCCCCGGCCTGCCGCCCCTGACGAGTGGCCTCGTGGGCGCCATCGGCTACGACGCCGTGCGCCGCTGGGAGAAAATCGGCGACGATGCCGAGGACGCGCTGGGCATCCCCGAGGTGACGATGCTGCTCGCCACCGACCTGGCCGTCATGGACCACCAGGACGGCTCGCTCCTGCTCATCGCCAACGCGGTCAACTTCGACGGCCTCGACACCGGCGTCGAGGGCGCCTACGCGGACGCCGTTGCGCGCCTCGACGCCATGCAGCAGCGCCTCGGCGGCTCGGCACCCTCCACGGTCGCCGTGCCGCACACGCCCGAGCAGGACGTGCGCAGCACGCACACGCGCGAGCAGTTCCACGACATGGTCGAGGCCTGCAAGGAGGACATCCGCGCCGGCGAGGCGTTCCAGATCGTCGTCTCCCAGCGCTTCAGCGTCGACACCGACGCCGACGCGCTCGACGTCTACCGCGCCCTGCGTGCGAGCAACCCCAGCCCATACATGTACCTGCTGCGCCTGCCCCTGCCCGACGGCGGCGTCTACGACGTCGTCGGCTCGTCGCCCGAGGCTCTCGTCAAGGTGACTGGCGAGCGGGTCATCACCCACCCCATCGCCGGCTCGCGCCCGCGCGGCAAGACGCCGGAACACGACCGGGAGCTGGGCGACGACCTGCTGAACGACCCGAAGGAACGCAGCGAGCACCTCATGCTCGTCGACCTCTCGCGCAACGACCTGCAACGCGTCTGCGGCGCCGGAACCGTGGAGACGGTCGAGTTCATGAACATCCGCAACTACAGCCACGTCATCCACCTCGAGTCCACCGTCGTCGGCACGAAGCGCGAGGACGCCAGCGCGTACGACGTGCTCGAGGCCACCTTCCCGGCCGGGACGCTCTCGGGTGCCCCGAAGCCGCGCGCCATGCAGATCATCGAGTCGCGCGAAGGCTCACGCCGCGGCGTGTACGGGGGAGTGATCGGCTACTTCGACTTCGCCGGTGACGCGGACGCGGCCATCGCCATCCGCACGGCGGTGCTCAAGGACGGCGTGGCCCACGTTCAGGCGGGAGCCGGCGTCGTGGCCGACTCGGTGCCCGAGAGCGAATACCAAGAGACGATCAACAAGGCGGCGGCCGCCCTGCGAGCAGTTGCGACCGCCACCGGGATGGAGCCCATCCGATGAGGGACATCTCCTCGAAGCGCAGCGTCATCCTCCTATCGCTCATCGCGGGCGTCCTCGCGCTCATCGCCTCCGGACGCGCGTGGATCAACGGCACCCTCAACGACGGGGTCCTCTCGACGAACGCGGTCGACGTGACGGGCAACCAGGCGATCCCGGGGTACTTCGGAATCGCCCTCGTCGCGTGCGCGGGCCTGCTGGCCGCCGCGACCGCCGGTCGCATTGCGCGCTGGCCCGCCGGCGTCATCTCCTTGCTCGGTTCGATTGCCATGGTCGCTCTGACGCTGCGGACACTGCTCGACCCTGCCTCGGCCGTGAAGAGCCGCATGTCCTCCGTCACCGGCCACACCGGTGAAGCGGTGGCCCGCGGCGAATTCACCGTCTGGTTCTGGGTGGCCGTGTTCGCGGCGCTCCTCGCGCTGTTGTCCTCGGTGCTCGGCCTGCTCGGTCTGCGCCGCTGGCACGGTCTGTCGAGTCGTTACGAGGCGCCCGTCGACGGTGAGGCGCCCACGCGCTCCGAGGAGAGCGACTGGGATCTCATGTCGCGCGGCGTCGACCCGACCGATCGCACCTGAGCGACACGCGCCACACCCCGGGCTCGCACGAGCCGTGTGAGCCTGACAGAATGACCTGGAACACCTCGCCGCGCCCGTCGGATCCGGTACGAATCGGAACGACTCAGCGCGCCCTCATCAAGGAGAAGCCTGACGATGTCCGGAGACAGCCCCTACCTCGACCACGGTCACAGCGTCGCCGCGTGGACGGGCGTCACCATCTGCCTGATCGCCTCGCTCATCATCGCGGCCGGCGTCTTTTTCGGTAACGACATGCTTGCCATCGTCGGTGGCATCGTCTTCATCGCCGGCGGCCTCGTCGGCTGGGCCATGGGCAAGGCGAACAAGGGCAAGAAGAAGGGCCAGGCGAGCCACGCCTGACCCGTCCCGTGGACAACCCGTGAGGCCGTGGGCCTCACGATGATTGGATAAGACAGTGACCACTGTTCTCGACTCGATCATCGCCGGGGTCCGCGAAGATCTCGCTGAGCGCGTCCGCGTCAGGTCCCTCGCCAGCGTCGAAGCCGACGCTCGTGCGCAGGCACCGGCACGTGACGCGCTCGCGGCCTTTCGCGCCTCCAGCGAGCAAGGCCGCATCGGCGTCATCTCCGAGGTGAAGCGCTCCAGCCCGAGCAAGGGCGCGCTCGCCGAGATCCCGGACCCGGCGCACCTCGCGAGCGCATACGCCGACGGTGGCGCGACGGCCATCTCCGTTCTCACCGAGCAGCGGCGCTTCGGTGGGAGCCTCGCCGACCTCGACGCCGTTCGCGCGGCGGTCGACATCCCGGTTCTGCGCAAGGACTTCATGGTCGAGCCGTACCAGTTCTTCGAGGCCCGGGCGCACGGTGCCGACCTCGTCCTGCTCATCGTCGCCGCGCTCGACGACGCCCAGCTGCGCGACTTCCACGACATCACGCGCGAGCTCGGCATGACCGCCCTCGTCGAGGTCCACGACGCCGATGAGGCCGAGCGGGCTCTCGCGCTCGACGCGAAGCTCATCGGCGTCAACGCGCGCAACCTCAAGACGCTGGAGGTCCACCCCGAGGTCTTCGGCCCCATTGCGAAGACGTTGCCGTCGGACGTCGTCAAGGTCGCCGAATCCGGCATCTCCGGCCCGGACGACGCCCGTCGCTACGCCGAGGAGGACGCCCAGGCGCTCCTCATCGGCGAGGCGCTCGTCAAGAACGGCACCCCGCGTGAGGGGCTGGCCGACATCATCCGCGCCTGCGAAGGAGCCCTGGCATGAGCGAGAAGCAGGTTCGCCCCTCCGGTGAAGGGCTGGCCCCGGCGGGCCTCGGCCGTTTCGGCGCCTACGGCGGCCGCTACGTTCCCGAAGCGCTCGTCGCGGCGCTCGAGGAACTCGACGAGCACCGCCGCGCCGCGATGCAGGACGAGGCGTTCACCGCCGAACTCGCCGAACTGCAGCGCAGCTACACGGGCCGCCCCAGCATCCTCACCGAGGTGCCGCGGTTCGCCGAGCACTGTGGCGGTGCGCGGATCTTCCTCAAGCGTGAGGACCTCAACCACACGGGCTCGCACAAGATCAACAACGTCCTCGGCCAGACGCTGCTCGCCAAGCGCATGGGCAAGACGCGCGTCATCGCCGAGACGGGGGCGGGCCAGCACGGCGTCGCGACGGCCACGGCCGCGGCTCTCATGGGGCTCGAGTGCGTCGTCTACATGGGCAAGGTCGACACGGAGCGCCAGGCGCTCAACGTCGCGCGCATGCAGTTGCTCGGCGCCAAGGTCGTGCCTGTCGAACACGGCAGTCAGACGCTCAAGGACGCCGTCAACGAGGCGTTCCGCGACTGGGTGGCGAACGTCGAGCACACCCACTACGTGCTCGGTACGGTGACGGGCCCGTACCCGTTCCCCGAGATGGTGCGTGACTTCCACAAGGTCATCGGCGAGGAAGCCCGTGAGCAGATCCTCGCGGAGACCGGACGCCTGCCCGACGCCATCTGCGCGTGCGTCGGCGGCGGCTCGAACGCCATGGGCATCTTCCACCGCTTCATCGGCGACGAGGACGTGCGCCTCATCGGCCTCGAGGGCGGCGGCGAGGGCGTCGAGACGGGCAAGCACGCCTCGCGTTTCACCGGCGAGGGGTCGCCCGGCGTGCTCCACGGCGCCTACACCTACGTCATCCAGGACGACGAGGGTCAGACCATCGAGACGTACTCGGTCTCGGCCGGTCTCGACTACCCGAGCGTCGGCCCGGAGCACAGCTACCTCAAGGATTCTGGCCGGGCGGAGTACCACCCCATCACCGACGCCGAGGCGATGGAGGCCTTCAAGCTCCTGTCGCAGACCGAGGGCATCCTCCCGGCCATCGAGTCGGCGCACGCCCTCGCCGGCGCGATGAAGGTCGGTCGCGAACTCGGCCCGGACGGGCTCGTGCTCGTCAGCCTGTCCGGGCGCGGTGACAAGGACGTCCACACCGCCGGACGCTGGTTCGGCCTCATCGACGAGGACGAGGTCGTCGTCGCGGGCGACGAAGAGGAGACGCAGGTATGACGAAGCTGGACGAGGTTCTCGCGGCGACGCGCAGCGAGGGCCGTGCGGCCCTCGTGGGGTACCTGCCCGCCGGATTCCCGTCGCGCGAGGGCTGCCTGCGGGCCGTGCGCACGATGGTCGAGGCGGGCTGCGACATCGTCGAGGTCGGCCTTCCCTACACCGACCCGCTCATGGACGGTCCGGTCATCCAGACGGCTGCCACGCAGGCGCTCGAGCAGGGCATGCACGTGCCCGACGTCTTCGCCGCGGTGCGCGAGGTCTCGGACGCCGGGGGAGCGGCCGTCGTCATGACGTACTGGAACCCCGTGCTGCGTCACGGCGTGCGCGAGTTCGCCCAGGACCTCGCCGCCGCAGGCGGTAGCGGTCTCATCACGCCCGACCTCGTGCCCGACGAGGGCGCCGATTGGATCGAGGTCGCCGACGAACTCGGCCTGGCCAAGATCTTCCTCGTGGCGCCGAGTTCGACGCCCGCTCGCATCGCAGCGACGACGAACGTCACCTCCGGCTTCGTGTACGCCGCGTCCGTCATGGGTGTGACAGGTGCTCGCACGTCGGTGGGCGAGGCCGCCAAGGGCCTCGTCGAGAAGGTGCGCGCCACCACCGATCTGCCCGTGTGCGTCGGCCTCGGTGTCTCCAGCGGCGAGCAGGCCCGCGAGATCGGCCAGTACGCGGACGGCGTCATCGTCGGCTCGGCCCTCGTCAAGTGCCTGCTCGACGTCGACCTCGACGAAGGTCTCGAGCGACTTGCGGAGAAAACGCGCGAACTCGCGGCGGGCGTCCGCGGATGACGGACAGGGCGCGTCTCGAGGGCACCCGCATGCCGTGGGTGTCGCTCGTGCTCCGCCTCGCACTGGCCGCGGTGTTCCTCTTCGCCGGTGTGCCGAAGCTGACGAACTTCCCCGCATCGCGCCGTTCGGTGCGCGCCTACGAACTGTTCTCCTACGACGTGTCGAACCTCATCGGCACGTTGTTGCCCATGGTCGAGGTCGCCCTCGGCGTGCTCCTGCTCGTGGGGCTCTTCACCCGCTTCTCGGCGCTTTGCGCAGCGCTTCTTCTCGTCGTGTTCATCGCAGGAATCGCCTCGGCGTGGGCCCGGGGGCTCTCCATCGACTGCGGCTGCTTCAGCGAAGGTGGAGCAGTCTCCGAGAACGCCACGAAGTATCCGCTCGAGATCGCCCGCGACCTCGTTTTCCTCGTCATGGCGGGGGCACTCAGCCTGCGCCCACGCAGCCGGTTTAGTGTGGATCAGGCCCTCTGGGGCTGAACGACACACTCAGGTCTTCTTCGAAAGGTTCGTGCGCATGCGTCCCGACGCTTCCGACAAGTTGGCCTCCGTCGGCCCCAGGAAGGGGCCGAGCAAGGCCGTCATCGCGTCGGTGGTGGGGCTCGTGGCCGTCCTCGCGATCGGCCTCGTCGCCTTCATGAGCCTTCGCAAGGACGAGACGCCCCAGGCGACAAGTGCCAAGTCGCTGCCACAGGGCGCCATGGCGGGCGGCAAGGGCATGCCGGTCTTCGCCGACAAGGCCAAGGACAGCGCGAAGACCGTGGACGTCTACCTCGACTTCCAGTGCCCGTTCTGCGGGAAGTTCGAAACGGCGCAGGGGGAGAAGCTCACCGAACTGGCCAAGTCCGGTGACATCAAGCTGAACTACCACGTCAAGACGTTCCTCGACGAGAACATCCCGGGTGACAACTCGGCCCGCGCAGCCAACGCCGCGTTCTGCTCGGCCAACGCCGGCAAGTTCGCCGAGTTCACGCGCGAGACGTTCGAGAACCAGCCGGAGGAGGGCAAGGGCTACACGCAGGACGACCTGCTCGAGTTCGGCAAGAACGTGGGCATCAGCGACGGTGCCGAGTCCGCCTTCGCCTCCTGCGTGAAGAACAACACGTACGGCTCCTACGTCGAGCAGACCGAGGAGCAGACGAACAAGGACGGCGTGAACTCCACCCCTGTCGTCAAGATCAACGGCAAGGACGTCGAGAACGCCGACATGGCCGGAATGATGAACATCGAGGGTTCCACCCCGACGACGATCGACAAGGTTCTGGCGAAGTCCTGATGCTCGCAACGATCCCTTCGCCCACCGAGGGCGTCCTGTGGCTGGGGCCGATCCCGCTGCGCGGTTACGCCCTGTGCATCCTCGCGGGCGTCGTTGTGGCCACGATCATCGCCGGTCGTCGCCTCGAGACCCGCGGGTACGCGCGTGACGCCGCCGTAGGCGTCGTGCTGTGGATCGTTCCGTTCGGCATCGTCGGCGGCAGGCTCTATCACGTCATCACGACACCGCAGCCGTACTTCGGCCAGAACGGCAACCCCGTCGACGCCCTCAAGGTGTGGCAGGGCGGCCTCGGTATTTGGGGCGCGGTCGCCCTCGGTGCTCTGGGCGCGTGGATCGGCGCACGCCGTGAGGGCGTGCCCTTCGCCGTTCTGGCCGATGCCATCGCCCCCGGCCTGCCGCTCGCCCAGGCCATCGGCCGCTTCGGCAACTACTTTAACAACGAGCTCTACGGCCGCCGCACCGACGTGCCGTGGGCCCTGGAGATCCACCAGTGGGACAGTGGAGCCGGCAAGGCCGTCGTCGACTCCACGGGTCAGCCGGTCGTGCTCGGCACGTTCCACCCGACGTTCCTCTACGAGGCGCTGTGGTGCCTGCTCATCGCGTTCGTCATCTGGCGTATCTCGGACAGCGGACGTCTGCGTCGCGGACAGGCCTTCGGCCTCTACGTCATGCTCTACCCGATGGGCCGCATCATCGTGGAGCTCATGCGAAGCGACTTCGCCAACCGCATCCTCGGGCTGCGGGTGAACGTCTGGGTCTCGATCCTCGTCTTCCTCCTGGGCCTGGGAGTCTTCCTGGCGCGCAGGAAGGCCGATCCGGATGTGCGGCTGGCACGGGCTGACGACGACAGCGACCGGGGCGCCGACGACGGCGTGTCCACTGCGTCGTCGGACACGTCCGAGACCGCCACCTCCGACGAGGCGACCTCCACGACGAAGGACTCCACGGACTGAGACGCCGTTCGCACGATGACGCCCTCATTTCATTCAGTGAGATGAGGGTGTCCGCTTTCTGAGCGAAAACGCCCGACAGGCGATAGTCTTCTCGGGCCCGCAGGCCAACGCCGTCCCGCGGTTTGTTCCGAACACTGCTCGACGCACGTGCCGTCTCACGACGATGCGTGCGTCCCGACGACGAACAGGACGGTGAGCCATGTCAGCGCATGCTTTCTCCGCCCAACCATCCGCCCAGGGGCTGTACGACCCCACCTTCGAGCACGACGCCTGCGGTGTCGCTCTCGTCGCGACGATGCGCGGCCACGGCGGCCACGACATCGTCGATGCGGCCCTTCTGGCCCTGACGAACCTCGAGCACCGCGGCGCCACCGGCGCCGACCCGCTCGTCGGTGACGGCGCCGGCATCCTCACCCAGATTCCCGACGAGTTCCTGCGCGCCGTCGTCGACTTCGACCTGCCGGCCAAGGGCGAGTACGCCGTCGGTATCGCGTTCCTGCCGCAGGATGCGGACGGTCAGTGGGCCGTCGGCGAGAAGTTCGACGCCATCGCCGAGGAGGAGGGCCTCACGGTTCTCGGCTGGCGCGACGTTCCGGTCGACCCGAGCGTCGTCGGTGAGTCGGCCCGCGAGACGATGCCCGTCTTCCGCCAGGTCTTCCTCGCGGCTGCCGACGGGAGCGTCAGCGGCCTCGAACTCGATCGCCGTGCCTTCTGCGCCCGCAAGCGTGCCGAGCACGACCTCGACGTGTACTTCGCGTCCCTGTCGGCGCGCACCGTGGTCTACAAGGGCATGCTCACCACCGCGCAGCTGGAGCAGTTCTACCCGGACCTGTCCGACGAGCGTTTCGCGACGGCCCTCGCCCTCGTGCACAGCCGCTTCTCGACGAACACATTCCCGAGCTGGCCGCTGGCGCACCCGTTCCGCTTCATCGCGCACAACGGTGAGATCAACACCGTCCGCGGTAACCGCAACTGGATGAGCGCGCGTGAGTCGCAGCTCGAGAGCGACGTCCTGCCGGGCGACATCTCGCGTCTGCTGCCGATCTGCACGCCGGACGCCTCCGACTCGGCCACGTTCGACGAGACGCTCGAACTGCTCCACCTGTCGGGCCGCAGCCTGCCGCACGCCGTGCTCATGATGATCCCCGAGGCGTGGGAGAACCACGCCGAGATGGACGCCGCTCGCCGCGCGTTCTACGAGTACCACGCAGCGTTCATGGAGCCGTGGGACGGCCCTGCGTGTGTCACGTTCACCGACGGCAGCCTCATCGGTGCCGTTCTCGACCGCAACGGCCTTCGCCCCGGCCGCTACTCGGTGACCAAGGACGGCCTCGTCGTCCTCGCCTCCGAGGCCGGCGTGCTCGACCTGCCGCCCGAGGACGTCGTCGAACGCGGCCGCTTGCAGCCGGGCCGCATGTTCCTCATCGACACCGAGGCCGGGCGCATCGTTCCCGACGACGAGATCAAGTCCCAGCTCGCCGCGGAGCGCCCGTACCAGCAGTGGCTCGACGAGGGCATCGTCAAGCTGGAGAACCTGCCGGACCGCGAGCACGTCATGTACTCGCAGAGCTCGGTCGAGCGCCGCCAGCAGACGTTCGGCTACACGCACGAGGAACTCAAGATCCTCCTGTCGCCCATGGCTCAGACGGGCGCCGAGGCGCTCGGCTCGATGGGCACCGACACGCCCGTGGCCGTGCTCAGCTCCCGGCCGCGGCTCCTGTTCGACTACTTCACGCAGCTCTTCGCGCAGGTCACCAACCCGCCGCTCGATGCCATCCGTGAGGAGCTCGTCACGAGCCTCGGCACGACGATGGGTCCGGAGGCGAACCTTCTCGGCGACGGTCCGGAGCATGCGCGTCAGGTCGAGCTGGGCTTCCCGGTCATCGACAACGACGAGCTCGCGAAGATCGTCCACATCAACGCCGACGGCGACCAGGAGGGCTTCGCGGCCTACGTCATCCGCGGCACCTACCGGGTCGACGGGGGAGCGAGCGCCCTCAAGGCACGCCTCCAGGGCATCTTCGCGGAGGTGAGCCAGGCGATTGCCGACGGCCACCGCTTCGTCGTGCTCTCGGACCGTGACAGCAACGCCGAGTTCGCACCGATTCCGTCGCTGCTGCTCACCGCAGCCGTCCACCACCACCTCATCCGCGAGAAGACGCGCATGCAGGTCGGCCTCATCGTCGAGGCCGGCGACGTGCGCGAGGTCCACCACGTGGCCCTCCTCGTCGGCTACGGCGCGGCCCTCGTCAACCCCTACCTCGCGATGGAGTCCGTCGAGCAGCTCGCCCGTGACAGCGCGCTCGGTGACATCACGCCCGAGCAGGCCGTGAAGAACCTCATCAAGGCGCTCGGTAAGGGTCTGCTCAAGGTGATGTCGAAGATGGGCATCTCCACGGTGGCCTCCTACCGCGGTGCTCAGGTCTTCGAGGCGCTGGGCCTCAGCCAGGAACTCGTCGACGCGTACTTCACGGCCACGACCTCCCGCCTCGGCGGTGTCGGTCTCGACGTCGTCGCGGCCGAGGTCGCGGCGCGTCACGCGAAGGCGTACCCGAGCGACCACCAGGGACCGAGCCACCGCACGCTCGAGGTCGGCGGCGAGTACAAGTGGCGTCGCGAGGGCGCACCGCACCTGTTCAACCCGACGACGGTGTTCCGCCTCCAGCACTCGACGCGCTCGCGCCGCTACGACATCTTCAAGCAGTACACGCAGGCCGTCGACGACCAGTCGGCGGAGCTCATGACGCTCCGTGGCCTGTTCAAGTTCGCCTCCGACCGCCCGTCGATCTCGATCGACGAGGTCGAGCCGGTGAGCGAGATCGTCAAGCGCTTCTCGACGGGTGCCATGTCGTACGGCTCCATCTCGCGTGAGGCCCACGAGACGCTCGCCGTGGCGATGAACCGCCTCGGCGGCAAGTCGAACACCGGTGAGGGCGGTGAGGACGTCGAGCGCCTGCTCGACCCGACGCGCCGCAGCGCCATCAAGCAGGTGGCCTCCGGCCGCTTCGGCGTGACGTCGCTCTACCTCACCGAGGCCGACGACATCCAGATCAAGATGGCCCAGGGCGCCAAGCCCGGTGAGGGTGGTCAGCTGCCCGGCCCGAAGGTCTACCCGTGGGTGGCGCGCACGCGTCACGCGACGCCGGGCGTCGGCCTCATCTCGCCGCCGCCGCACCACGACATCTACTCGATCGAGGACCTGGCCCAGCTGATCCACGACCTCAAGAACGCCAACCCGAGCGCGCGCATCCACGTGAAGCTCGTCTCCGAGGTCGGCGTCGGCACGGTCGCCGCGGGTGTCTCCAAGGCCCACGCGGACGTCGTGCTCATCTCCGGTCACGACGGCGGGACGGGCGCCTCGCCGCTCACGTCGCTCAAGCACGCGGGTGGCCCGTGGGAGCTCGGCCTCGCCGAGGCCCAGCAGACGCTGCTGCTCAACGGCCTGCGCGACCGCATCGTCGTCCAGACGGACGGCCAGCTCAAGACCGGCCGTGACGTCGTCATCGCGGCCCTGCTCGGTGCCGAGGAGTTCGGTTTCGCCACGGCTCCGCTCGTCGTCTCCGGCTGCATCATGATGCGCGTGTGTCATCTCGACACCTGCCCCGTCGGCATCGCGACGCAGAACCCGGAGCTGCGCGAGCGCTACTCCGGCAAACCCGAGTTCGTCGAGACGTTCTTCGAATACATCGCCGAAGAGGTGCGCGAATTGCTCGCCGAGCTCGGTTTCCGTTCGATCGCCGAGGCCGTGGGACACGTCGAGGCCCTCGACACCGACGAGGCCGTCGAGCACTGGAAGGCCAGCGGCATGGATCTGTCGCCGATCTTCGCCAAGGCGGAGATGCCCTTCGGTGGCGACCTGTACAACTCCCAGGGCCAGGACCACCACCTCGACGTTGCACTCGACAACGAGCTCATCGAAAAGGCCAAGGCCGCGATCGAGAACAAGGAAGCAGTCGCGTTCGAGACGAAGGTGTCCAACGTCAACCGCACCGTCGGTACGATGCTCGGCCACACGCTGACGAAGCGCTACCGCGACGAGCAACTGCCCGACAACCTCGTCGACATCACCCTGCGCGGTGCTGCGGGGCAGAGCTTCGGCGCCTTCGTGCCGAAGGGGCTCACGCTGCGCCTCGTCGGTGAGGGCAACGACTACGTCGGCAAGGGCCTGTCGGGTGGACGCATCATCGTGCGCCCCGACACCGGGACGGCCCTCGTCGCGGAGGAGAACGCCATCGCCGGCAACGTCATCGCCTACGGTGCGACGAGCGGCGAACTGTTCCTGCGCGGGAAGGTCGGCGAACGCTTCTGCGTGCGTAACTCCGGTGCCACCGCCGTTGTCGAAGGCGTCGGTGACCACGGGTGCGAGTACATGACGGGCGGTCGCGTCCTCATCCTCGGCCCGACGGGACGCAACTTCGCGGCCGGCATGTCCGGCGGCGAGGCCTACGTCCTCGACCTGCGCGAGGAACTCGTCAACGCCGAACTCGTCGACATCACCGGCCTGCGGGAGAGCGACGAGGAGATCGTCAAGGAACTGCTCACCCAGCACGCCGAGGAGACCGGTTCGGCCGTCGCCACGTCACTGCTCGAGGACTGGCCCGCCAGCCTCGTGCGCTTCTCGCTCGTCACGCCGCGTGAGTACCAGCGCGTGCTGAGCATCCGAAAGGACGCCGAAGGCATGGGCGTCGACCCCGACAGTGCCCAGGTGTGGAACCAGATCATGGAGGTGTCGTCTCGTGGCTGACCCCCGCGGATTCCTCAAGACCCGTGAGCGCGAGCTCCCGGCCCGTCGCCCCGTTCCCGTTCGTATCCGTGACTGGAAGGAGGTGTACGAGGAGCAGCAGCTCGGCACCCTGCAGCGTCAGGCCGGCCGATGCATGGACTGCGGCATCCCGTTCTGTCACTCGGGCTGCCCCCTCGGAAACCTCATTCCGGAGTGGAACGACCTCGCGTGGAAGGGGGAGTGGGAGGAGGCCATCGAGCGCCTTCACGCCACGAACAACTTCCCCGAGTTCACCGGGCGCCTGTGCCCGGCGCCGTGCGAGACGGCGTGCGTGCTCGGCATCAGCCAGCCCGCGGTGACGATCAAGCAGATCGAGAAGACCACCGTGGACGAGGCGTTCGAGCGCGGCCACGTCGCGCCGCAGGTGCCCACGCGCCTGACGGGCAAGACGGTCGCCGTCGTCGGCTCCGGCCCTGCCGGTCTCGCAGCGGCCCAGCAGCTCACGCGCGCCGGTCACACCGTGGCCGTCTACGAGCGTGACGACGCGCCCGGTGGCCTCATGCGCTACGGAATTCCCGAGTTCAAGATGGAGAAGGCCGTCCTCGACCGCCGCATCGACCAGATGAAGGCCGAGGGCACCCGGTTCCGCTGCAACAGCGAGATCGGCGTGACGATGACGGCGGAGTCGCTGCGTGCGCGCTACGACGCGGTCGTCCTCGCCATGGGCGCCACCGTGCGTCGCGACCTGCCGGTCGAGGGTCGCGAGTTCAAGGGCACCTACCAGGCCATGGAGTACCTGCCCCAGGCCAACCGTGTCTCGCTCGGCGGCGAGGTGGAGGACCAGATCCTCGCCACCGGTAAGGACGTCGTCGTCATCGGTGGCGGTGACACCGGCGCCGACTGCATCGGCACCGCACTGCGTCAGGGCGCGAAGTCAGTGACGAGCCTCGAGATCATGGCGCGTCCGGGTGAGGACCGCCCGACGCACCAGCCCTGGCCGACCTACCCGATGATCTTCCGTGTCGCCTCGGCGCACGAGGAGGGCGGCGAGCGTGTCTACTCGGCGTCGACGAAGGAGATCATGGGCGACGCCGACGGCAACGTCACGGGCCTCAAAATCGTCGAGGTGACGTTCGAGAATGGAAAGTTCAACGAGGTCGAGGGCAGCGAGCGGGTCATCCCTGCGCAGCTGGTACTCCTCGCCATGGGCTTCCTCGGCCCGCAGGGCGACGGTCTGCTCGAGCAGCTCGGCGTCGAGAAGGACGAGCGCAGCAACGTCAGCCGTGACGCGAACTTCATGTCGAGCGTGCCCGGCGTGTTCGTTGCAGGTGACTGCGGCCGAGGTCAGTCGCTTATCGTGTGGGCCATCGCCGAGGGCCGTTCGGCGGCCCACGGCGTGGACACCTGGCTCATGGGCGACTCGACGCTCCCGGCGCCGATCGCGCCCACGGATCGTCCGCTGACGGTCTGATCGCAGCCTCGAAGGCCCTCGTTCGCAGCACGCGGACGGGGGCCTTCGGCGTCCCCGAGCGGGTACTCACCAGTAGGGCAAATCCGGGGTCTCAGCGCGCGATACCGCGTGATGTGTGCCTTCGACGGGGGCTAGGGTTGAGGCATGCGTCGCGCAAAGATCGTAGGAACTCTAGGTCCCGCATCCGAAACCCCCGAACGTATCCGTGAACTCGTCGAGGCCGGCCTCGACGTGGCCCGCTTCAACCTTTCGCACGGCTCGTACGACGAGCACCAGACGCGACTCGACAACGTCCGCGCTGCCGCCGAGGCAACCGGTCGCGCTGTCGGCGTCCTGGCCGACCTGCAGGGCCCGAAGATCCGCACGGCTCGTTTCTCGGGTGGCCCGGTCGAACTCGCCAAGGGCGACCGCTTCACCATCACGATCGAGGACGTCGACGGCAACGCCGAGCGCGTCGGTACGACGTACAAGGGCCTGCCGGGTGACGTGAAGGTCGGCGACGACCTGCTCATCGACGACGGCAAGGTCGCACTGCGTGCCGTCGAGGTGACCGACACCGACGTCATCACCGAGGTCGTCGTGCCAGGCACTGTGTCGAACAACAAGGGCATCAACCTGCCCGGCGTGGCCGTCAGCGTGCCGGCCCTGTCCGAGAAGGACGAGGCCGACCTGCGCTGGGCGCTCAAGGCCGGTGCGGACCTCATCGCCCTGTCGTTCGTTCGTGACGCCGCCGACATCGTGCGCTGCCACGAGATCATGGACGAGGAGGGCATTCGTCGTCCCGTCATCGCCAAGGTCGAGAAGCCGCAGGCCGTCGACAACCTCGAGGAGATCGTCGAGGCGTTCGACGGCATCATGGTGGCCCGCGGTGACCTCGGTGTGGAGCTCCCGCTCGAAGACGTCCCGCTCGTGCAGAAGCGGGCCGTCGAGCTCGCCCGTCGTGCGGCGAAACCCGTCATCGTCGCCACGCAGGTGCTCGAGTCGATGATCGAGAACCCGCGCCCGACGCGCGCCGAGGCCTCCGACTGCGCCAACGCGGTGCTCGACGGCGCCGACGCCGTCATGCTCTCCGGGGAGACCTCGGTCGGCGCGTGGCCGGTCGAGACGGTCCGCACGATGGCGCGCATCATCGCCTCCACCGAGGATCACGGTCTCGACCGCGTTCCGGTGCTCGGCACGAAGCCGAACACCAAGGGCGGCGTCGTGACGAAGGCAGCCGTCGTCGTGGCCACCGAGCTCGACTGCAAGTACCTCATCAACTTCACGACCACCGGTGACTCCGCGCAGCGCATGTCGCGTCTGCGCCCGAGCACGCCGATCGTCGCGTTCACGCCCGACCCGGTCGTGCGCGCCCAGTTGGCGCTCGTGTGGGGCATCGAGACGATCTGCCGCCCGAAGGTGCGTCACACCGACGAGATGGCGCAGCAGGTCGACGAGATCTTCCTCGGCGACGGTCGCGTGTCCGAGGGCGACCTCGTCGTCATCGTGGCCGGCTCTCCGCCCGGAATCCCCGGCTCGACGAATGCGCTCCGCGTCCACAAGATGGGTGACGCGAAGAACCGGGTGGCTCCTGCGTACAACGCGGTGGGCACCGAGGCCTGATCGGGCGACCGGTCTCGAAACACCCCTGACAAGCCCGCGTTTCCGTGCGCTGTCGGGGGTTTTTCACGTCTGTGGCCATGGGCTGTCCCGATGACGGCGACGGGCCCGGCGTCGGCTAGCATGTCCGGGTCACGCGCCGACGTGGTGGAACGGCAGACACGGAGCACTCAAAATGCTTTGCCTTCGGGCGTGGGGGTTCGAATCCCCCCGTCGGCACACCGGGGTCCGTCCGGAATGGCGGACCCGCAAGGCCCTCGTCCAGCACCGGACGAGGGCCTTCGTCCTCTCACTGGAGGCATGAATGACCGAGATCGACTCGCACCTGCGTTTCGAGGACGCACCGCGCGAGCTGGAGGCGATCTCGTTCGCCCTCGACTCCTCCGGGTGGATGGACTGCACGTTCGCGGCGAGCGACGGGGTCCCACTCACGGTTCGGGCAAGCTACGTCTCGGACGTTCTGGCCGACTTTCTCGATGCTGCCTGGACCCTGGCGACGGAGTCGTCGCGCGCTGCGAGCTTCGTTCTTCACCGCGAACCTGACGCGACGATCGTCGGATGCCTCGCTACCGAGAACCACATCCTGCTGTTGATCACCTCGAGCGACGACCGTCGTGCGTATCGCTTCACGTCGACGTCCGAGCTTGGCGCGGTTGATCTATGACGGCGTCGCAGCCGTCGATCGGGGCGCGTACCTTGACACCTGGTCGACGCATCCGTTCCCCGAAGAGCGGCTCAGCAACCTCGGTGAGCTCTTGGGCGCTCAGCAGGGTGTGTCGCCCAGTGGGCCGCGTACCCGTAGAGCGCCGGGGTGAAGCCCTCGCGGCGCCTCAGTAGGGTTGAGCCATGCTCTCGAAGGACACTCAGCTGTGCATCTCGATGTCGGGCAACCCGAGCAACATCGGCACGCGCTTCCACAACCGCCTCTACGACGAACTCGGGCTCGACTACGTCTACAAGGCGTTCTCGCCCACTGACCTCGCGCAGGCCGTGGCGGGCATCAGGGGCCTTCCGATCCGTGGCGCCGCGGTGAGCATGCCGTTCAAGGAGCAGGTCATCCCGATGCTCGACCGCCTCGACGAGTCGGCGAAGGCCATCGATTCGGTCAACACGATCGTCAACGACGACGGAGTCCTCACCGGGTACAACACCGACTACTCGGCCGTCGCCTCACTCCTGGCGAGCCACGGCGTGCCGACCGACCTGACGATCGCCGTGCGGGGGAGCGGCGGCATGGGCAAGGCCGTCGTCGCAGCCTGTCGGGACACGGGATTCACCCACGGAACCGTCGTCGCGCGCAACGCGGACACGGGCCGTGCCCTCGCCGAACAGTACGGCTGGGAGCACTCGCGCGAGGTGCCGGAGGGAACTCGCGTCCTCGTCAACGTCACGCCGCTCGGCATGGCCGGGGGCGAAGGGGAGGGCCAACTCAGCTTCACCGAAGAGGAGATCGACGCCGCGGACTGGATCGTCGACGTCGTCGCCAAGCCGAGTGAGACCCCACTCATCGCGGCGGCCCGTGAGCGCGGCAAGAGCGTCATCACCGGGGCAGAGGTCATCGCACTCCAAGCCGCCGAGCAGTTCGTCCTCTACACGGGCGTGCGTCCCACCGACGAGCAGATTCGCGCGGCGTCGGAGTTCTCCCGCTCCAAAGCATGATTGGCTGCGTGATCGAGTCGTGTTCGACGCGGGCTTAGGATGCTCCGGGTGACGACGAACAGCCCTGAACCGACGAACACCCTTCCCCGCGTCGTGGTGGCCGAGGACGAGGCCCTCATCCGCCTCGACCTCGTCGAGATGCTAGAGGCGGGCGGCTACGACGTCGTCGCGGCGGTTTCCGACGGCGAGGCAGCACTCGCCGCCGTTCGCGAGCATCGCCCCGACCTGGCCGTGTTCGACGTCAAGATGCCGGCCAAGGACGGCATCAGCGCCGCAGAGGAGATCGGCCGCGAGCACCTCGCGCCCGTCGTGTTGCTCACGGCGTTCAGCGACAAGCACCTCGTCGACCGTGCCGGCGACGCGGGCGTCATGGGCTACGTGGTCAAGCCGTTCACCTGGAACGACCTCGGCCCGGC
Organism: Dermacoccus sp. PAMC28757; assembly: GCF_014302635.1. Lineage (NCBI taxonomy): Bacteria > Bacillati > Actinomycetota > Actinomycetes > Micrococcales > Dermacoccaceae > Dermacoccus > Dermacoccus sp. PAMC28757. Next base: position 2,104,116 of record NZ_CP060292.1, read on the forward strand.
GCTCACCGTCGCGCTGCGTCGCTGGAGTGACACCCGGTCGCTCAGCGACGAACTCGAGGAGATGAAGACGCGCTTCGAGGCGCGCAAGTCGCTCGATCGTGCCAAGGGGCTGCTCACGACGAAGCTCGGCCTCGACGAGCAGGCCGCCTTCCGGTGGATCCAGAAGACGGCCATGGATCGGCGCCTGTCGATGCAGCAGGTCTGCGACGGTGTCATCGCCGAGTTCGGCGACTGACCCTGCACTCAGTTCACTGGTCGCGCAGCATGCACGTGATGCGTGCCGTGCAGGTGCGTCGCCCCTGGTCGTCGGTGATGACGACGTCGTAGGCCGCGAGAGTGCGACCGAGCGACAAGGCGGTCGCCGTCGCCGTCACGATGCCCGAACGCGCCGAGCGGTGGTGCGTGGCGTTGATGTCGAGGCCGACCGCGTAGCGGCCCGGGCCCGCGGCGAGTGCCGCACCGATCGAACCCACGCTTTCGGCGATGACGACGTTCGCGCCGCCGTGGAGGAGACCGTAGGGCTGGGTGTTTCCCTCCACCGGCATCGTCGCGACGACGCGCTCGGCGCTGGCCTCGACGATCTCGATGCCCATGCGCTCGTCGAGCGTTCCCCTGCTCATCTCGCGCAGCATCGCGAGTTCCTCGTCGGTGGCGGGGCGGTTCTCCGCGGCGGAGGAGGGGCGGGAAGCGTCGGTCATGTCGGTCGCCTTTCTGGTTGTCAGTGTCGGGACATAGGCTGCCATGTGTGAAGCGCTTGTTGTTGCTGGACGGTCATTCCCTCGCCTACCGGGCGTTCTTCGCGCTGCCCGCGGAGAACTTCTCCACCTCCACGGGGCAGCACACGAACGCCGTGTACGGCTTCACCTCGATGCTCATCAACGTCCTGCGCGACACCGAACCCACCCACCTCGGTGTGGCCTTCGACGTGTCGCGTCAGACGTTCCGCACCGAGGAGTACGCCGAGTACAAGGCGGGGCGCGCCACGACGCCGAACGAGTTCAAGGGGCAGGTCAGCCTCGTCAAGGAGGTGCTCGACGCCATGGGCGTCGCGCACATCGAACTCGACGGCTACGAGGCCGACGACATCCTCGCCACCCTGACCACGCAGGCCGTCGATCAGGGCTTCGACGAGGTGCTCCTGTGCTCCGGTGACCGAGACGCCCTGCAGCTTGTGGGGGACAAGGTCACCGTCCTGTACCCGGTCAAGGGCGTCTCCGAGCTCACGCGCATGACGCCGGCCGCCGTCGAGGAGAAGTACGGCGTTCCGCCCGAGCGCTACAGCGACCTCGCGGCCCTCGTCGGTGAGAAGTCCGACAACCTGCCCGGCGTGCCCGGCGTCGGCCCGAAGACGGCCGCCAAGTGGCTCACGACCTACGGCGACCTCACCGGTCTCGTCGCCTCCGTCGACCAGATCAAGGGCAAGGCCGGCGAGTCCGTGCGTGCCCATCTCGACGGTGTGCTGCGCAACCGCCGCCTCAACCAGCTGCTCACCGACGTCCCGCTCGACCTCGGACCGGACGACCTCGTGCGAGCGGACTGGAACCGTGACGAGGTGCACCGCGTCTTCGACGGTCTCGAGTTCAAGGTGCTGCGCGACCGCCTCTTCGCCACGCTCGGTACGAGCGAGCCGGAGGCCGAGGGCAACGTCGACGTCGACGGCGAGGTCGTTGCCGAGGGCGGCGCCGAGAAAGCCCTGGCCCCACTCACCGGACGCACCGGCGTCCACGTCCTCGGCACCTGGGCTCGCGGCACCGGTGACGCTGCCGGCATCGGTCTCGCAGGTGACGACGGTCGCGCGCTCTACATCGACCTCACCGCGCTCACACCGGACGACGAGAAGGCCCTCGCCACCTGGCTCGCCGACGAGTCCAAGCCGAAGGCGATGCACGACGCCAAGGGCCCGATGCACGCCCTCGACGCGCGCGGCCTCACGCTGCGCGGCCTGACGAGCGACACCGCGATCGCCGCCTACATCGTGCGACCCGACCAGCGCTCGTACGGCTTCGACGACCTCCTGTTGCGCTACTGCCACATCGAGCTCCCGCAGGCGGGTGACGCTGCCACCGGTCAGGGCATGCTCGACCTGGGTGGCAGCGCGGCGGCGGAATCCGATGACGTCATGGCTCGCGCGGCGGCGGTGGCGCAGCTCGCCACCGCGCTGGACGAGGCCGTCGCCGAGGTCGGGGGCACCGAGCTCATGGCCGAGCTCGAGATGCCCGTCGTCGACGTCCTCGCCGGCATGGAGAAGGCCGGGATCGCCGTGGATCTCGACGAGCTGCAGAGCCTCGAGAGCGACTACGACGCTCTCGTCGTCCAGGCTCAGCACGACGCGTGGGACGCGATCGGCGGCGAGCAGGTCAACCTCGGTTCGCCCAAGCAGCTGCAGACAGTGCTCTTCGAGACGCTCGGTATGCCGAAGACGAAGAAGACGAAGACCGGCTACACGACGGACGCCGAGGCTCTCGCCGACCTCTACGAGAAGGAGCCGCACCCCTTTCTCGAGGCGCTCCTGCGCCACCGCGACTCCTCGAAGCTGCGTTCCACCGTTTCCGGTCTCATCAAGTCGGTCGCGGACGACGGGCGCATCCACACCACCTATCAGCAGACGATCGCGGCCACCGGCCGGCTCAGTTCCACCGACCCGAACCTGCAGAACATCCCGATCCGAACCGAATCCGGCCGTCGTATCCGCCGCGTGTTCGTCGTGGGTGAGGGCTATGAGTGCCTCATGTCGGCCGACTACTCGCAGATCGAGATGCGCGTCATGGCGCACCTTTCGGGTGACGAGGGCCTCATCCAGGCGTTCAACGAGGGTGAGGACCTGCACCGCTTCGTCGGTTCCCGAGTCTTCGGGGTGGAGCCGGAGGGTGTCACGCCCGAGATGCGCGCCAAGGTGAAGGCCATGTCCTACGGGCTCGCCTACGGCCTGTCCGCCTTCGGTCTGAGCAAGCAGCTGCGCATCTCCACCGCCGAGGCCCAGCGCCTCATGGACGGCTACTTCGAACGCTTCGGTGGGGTGCGTGACTACCTGCGCCACGTCGTCGACGAAGCGCGCGCCGTTGGATACACCGAGACGATGATGGGACGCCGGCGCTACCTGCCGGATCTCGCGAGCGACAACCGTCAGCGCCGCGACATGGCCGAGCGCATGGCGCTCAACGCGCCCATCCAGGGCAGCGCGGCCGACATCATGAAGAAGGCGATGCTCGGCGTCGACGAGGCATTGCGCGACGGCGAGTACGCCTCGCGCGTCCTGCTCCAGGTGCACGACGAACTCATCCTCGAGATCGCCGAGGGTGAACGCGAGGCCGTCGAGAACCTCGTGCGTGAACAGATGGGATCGGCCGCCGATCTCGACGTTCCGCTCGACGTCAACGTCGGCACCGGCGCGAGCTGGCAGGACGCCGAGCACTGATATCGGGTCGCCCGGCTGAGTGAGACTCGTTCAGCGGCGCTCGTCGACCCCCAGTACGGCGTCGGCGAGTCGCAGCCCGGGGCTCACCCGAGCCCCGTCGCCCAGAACACAACCCTCGAGGTGCGTGCCGTCACCGATGACGCAGCCCGGCCCGAGCACGCTGTCGGTGAGCACCGCATCGGCGCCGATCTGGGCACCCGGCATGACGAGGCAGCGCTCGACGCGAGCCGTGGGGGCGACCTGGGCGCCGAGCAGAACACTCGTGGCGTTCGGGCGGTCGCTCGGGACGTGATCCCGGGCCCACGCCAGGTTTGCCGCGAGCAGCGCGGCGGGTGTTCCGATGTCGGCGAAGCGCGCGTCTTCGCGGTAGACCCGCACACCCTCGTCGAGCGCCACAGCTCGGGGGAACACGTCCCGCTCGAGCGAGACCACCTCGCCGGCCGGGATGAGATCGAGCAATGACGGGCTGACGACGTACGTGCCGGCGTTGACGAAACCGGCAGGTGCGCCGGCGGGCTTCTCTTCGAACCGGGTGATGCGGTCACCGTCGAGATGGAGCAGGCCGAAGGCACTCGCGTCATCGACCGGTCGCGCGTGGATCGTCGCCAGGGGTGCGCCGGCGTGGACATGCGCGCGCACGTGCGCGGCGAGGTCGTGGTCGCTCACGAGGTCGCCGTTGATGACGACGAGCGCGTCGTCCGGGTGAAGCGTGAGCCCGGCGCACGCGTGTTTCAGCGCGCCACCGGTGCCCCGCGGCTCGGGCTCACGGGTGTAGCGCAGGTGGAGCCCGACGCGCTCACCGTGGCCGAGCGCCGGCAGGAAGGCCTCGGCGTGGTGGGCGGTCGCCAACGTCACGGAGTCCACTCCCGCGGCGGCGAGGCGACGAAGCTGGTGAGCGATGACGGGCTCGTCACCGATCGGGAGAAGATGCTTCGGCGTGCGTGTCGTCAGCGGCATCATCCGTGAGCCGTAGCCGCCCGCGAGGATGACGGCGTGAAGGCTCACTTCGCGGTGTCCTTGCGGATCTGCGGTGCGATCCACGACCACATGATGGGTCCGGAGACGGATGTGTAGTGCAGGGCGTCCTCGTAGAGCTCCTGGCCGTTGAGTTTGCCGTGGTACGTGCCGCCGGGGCACAGCCGGTCGAACTGCGACAGGAACTGCACCTTGTTCTGCGCAGCCCAATGCTTGGCGACCCCGTTGAGGTGACGCACCTTCGCGGTGTCGTTGAGGGACGGCGGATTCTGGCCGAACGTCGGCATCTCGTGGCAGGCGAGGTCGAGCAGCACCGGGCGCTTCACCCGGGATTCCTTGGACTTGGCGAGCATCGAGTCGAGCGAGGAACGGATGAAGGCGTCGTGCTCGGCGCTGCCCGCCTTCAGCCGTCGGCCGTCGACCTCGTAGTCGTCGAGCAGGTTCTGCGGCAGGAAGTACAGCATCGTGTCTGCCTCGAAGAGCCCGAGGTGCCAGTTGTTCCAGAACGTGCGGCAGGCCGCGGGGATGGGGGCAGGTTTGCCGTTGAGGATCTGCTGACCGGGGAATGTGGTGCAGCCGAAGCTCGTCGACTCCGAGACGTCGAGGTCGGTGAACCGTGTGGACGGGAAGTTCACCATGAGGCTGTGCGGAATGGAGTTACCCACGACGACGACGCGCTGCGAGGCGCCCGGCTGGTACGACGGCACCGCGTACGTGAGTTCGCCGCCTCCCGCACCGGTCTCCTCGGTCGGGATACCGCTGGTGACCCTCGGGAGCGCAACCGTACCCACGGCGACGGCAGCACAGGCCGTCACCGCGACCAGGCGGGAGATCCTGGGCGAGCGGGGCACCAGACCGCGCAGTCCACCCGCCCGGATCGGCGCCTCGAGGTAGCGGTAGGTCAGCGTCGCGAAGACGATCGACAGCACGGCCTGCACGAGCGCGGCGGCAGCGGTGCTCATGCCCAGACGCTCAGGCGAGAGGAAGACGTGTACGGGCCAGTGCCACAGGTACAACGCGTAACTGATGAGGCCGATCTGCCGCAGCGGCTCGAACGAGAACGCCCGCTGAAAGGCGTTCGCGTGCGGTGACGCCGCGGCGAGGATCGCGGGCAGCGTCAGAAGACAGACGACGACGAGGCCGCCGCGGAAGACGAGCGGCGAATCCTCGGAGAGGGCGACGAACGCAACGAGCAGCGCCGCGAGGCTCGGCCAGGCGAGCTTCGAGATGGTCTCGACCCAGCGCGACGGGCGTTCGTGCCCCCATTGGCTCGGACCGACCCACGCGCCGATCGCAGCGCCGATGAGCAGTTCGAAGGCGCGGGTGTCGGTGCCGTAGTAGACGCGCGTCGGGTCGACGTCCGGCACGTAGAGGTAGGCCATCCAGGCAGCACTGGCGGCGGCAGCGACGGCGAAGACGAGCGCGAGCGTCCAGCGGCGGTGGACATACCGCGCGAGGAAGAGGAACAGCAGCGGGAAGAGGAGGTAGTACTGCTCCTCGATGGCCAGCGACCAGGCGTGGCGCAGCGGAGAGGGAACGCCGTTGGCGTCGAAGTAGGCCTCGTTGCTCGCGAGGAGGCGCCAGTTCTGGACGTAGAAGAGCGTCGCGAGAGTGTCGAGCGCCACCGAGCTGCGTCGTCCCGGGGGTGTCCAGAAAGCTGCCGCCGCCAGCACCGCGATGAGCACGGTGATGAGGCTGGGCAGCAGGCGTCGGGCGCGGGCAGTCCAGAAGCGGCGCAGGTCGATGCGGCCCGAACGGGCGTACTCGCGCACGAGCAGACTCGTGATGAGGTAACCCGACAGGACGAAGAAGAGGTCGACACCGAGCCAGCCGCCCTGAACCCCCGCCGGCCAGAGGTGAAAAACGAGAACGGCGAGGACGGCGACGCCACGAAGTCCGTCGAGCGCCGGGCGGTAACCCGACGAAGTGGGTGCGCGACGTGGCACGGGGTGGGCCTCTCGACGGGAACAGGACAACGGGCGCGAGTCTATTTGCCCAATGGCCGGGCCGCAGGCGGTTCCACTTCGCTAGCATGCGGGCATGTCGAACCAGTCAGACACTCGTACAGTGACGTCGCTGCGCCCCGGAACGAAGGTCGCGCTCATCGTCGCCACCGGATTCCTCGCGGTGGCCGCGTACTTCTTCCTCACGCCGACCAGCTTCATGGGCAAGGACGGCGGCCTCTTCCGTTGCGGTAGCCCGATGTCACCTAACACGAACGGTCTGGCCAAGGGCCAGTGCGGCATCATCGAGGACGTCGCACGCAACCAGAGCCTCCTCTTCCTCGCCCTCGCCATCATCACCGCCGCCCTCGGCTTCCTCCTCTTCGGCTCGGAGTCGGCAGCGCAGACGCGCGGCGCCCGCACCCGCCTCGAGGACGAGGCCGTGGAGGACGACGACGTCGACGACGCCGATCGCCGCCCGGGCCTCCTCGCCGGTCGCACGGAGCGCCAGAGCGAGCGCACCACGGAGCCGCGCCGTCGTTCCCGTTTGGGAGACGAGGACGACGCCCCTCGCAAGGTCCGCCGCACGCGCCTGGTCGACGACGAGGACGACGACGATGTGCGTCCGGCCCGCCGTCGCACGCGCTTCGACGACGACGAGCCCGACACGGTTCGCGACTGACTGCCGCTGACGGCAACGGGCTCACCCGCTCCGATTCGTCGGTGGGTGAGCCCGTCGCCGTGAGCGGAAGCTCGCACGCGTTTGATCGGAGAGGAACTCATGGCCGCACGGCTCTTCGCCCACCGTCCTGGCCTGGACGGCATCCGCGGCTACGGCATGGTCGTCTTCATGCTGTGGCACGTGGGGGCACTCACGGTTCTGCCGGGGCTGTGGGTGTTCATGAACGTCTTCTTCATCCTCTCCGCCTTCCTCATCACGCGTCTGCTCCTCGCCGAGCGGCGTAGCTACGGCGACATCAGCGTTCGCGATTTCTACGTCCGACGGGTGCGGCGCCTCGGCCCGGCACTGCTCGTCATGCTCGGCGCGGTGACGCTCGATGGGCTGTTCTTGGCCCCCGATGAGGAGAAGGCGTACCTCAAGGGCGACATCCTCGCCACCCTCACCTACGTCATGAACTGGCGTCTCGTGGCCCGTGACGATCAGTACTTCGAGGCTTTCAGCCACCCGAGCATCACGCGGCACGCGTGGAGTCTGTCAGTCGAGGAGCAGTTCTATCTCGTCGTGCCGTGGCTCGTCGTGGCCGTACTGGCCCTGGGGCGTACGCGCCTGGCGAGGACCCTTCCGTTCGTGCTGCTCGCCGGACTCAGTGCCCTGTGGGCCACGCGGTTGGACCTCGTCGGGCTGGGTGGTCAGTCACACGCCTACTACGGCACGGACATCCGCGTTCAGGCCTTGGCGCTCGGCGTCGCGGCGGGCGTGTGGAGTGGGCACCGGTGGAGCGGCGGGGCGCTGCTCAAACCTCGCGACCCGCGTGATCCCCTCGACGGCGGCCGCCCGTGGATCGAGATCGTCGGGTGGCTCGGGCTGGCGGCCACGCTCGTCGCGTTCGTCACGATCGAGCCGCTCGCACCGTGGATGTTCTCGCGCGGCGGGATGCTGCTGACCTCCATCGCGGCGACGGCGTGGATCATCGGCTGTGCGCAGAGGCGCGCCACACCCCTCGTTCGCGTGTTCTCCCTGCCACCCGCGGTCTACACGGGCAAGATCTCGTACGGCCTCTACCTGTACCACTGGCCGATCTTCATCTGGCTCTCGCGCTACCTCACCGGCGTCAACGTCTGGGTTCTCGCGGTGCTGACGCTCGCCCTGTCCTACGCGGCGGCCGCCGTGAGCTACCGCTTCCTCGAACAGCCGATCATGAAGCACGGACTCGGCGCGTTCGGTCGCCGTCGGACGGGGGCCGCAGGCTTCGCAGGGCTGGCCGCGGTCGTCGTCGGCGCGCTCTTCGTCTCGGGAGGTACGGCGCAGGCCACCGCACCCGTGCGCGACGAGAGCGTCCCGCAGAAGGTGGCGAACATCCCCCAGCTCGTCGAGGGGCAGCCGACGTTCACGGCGCCGAAGCCGCCGACGAAGGTCGCGCTGTTCGGTGACTCGGTGCCGTTCCACCTCGTCTCCCGTTTCCCCAGCGGCAACTTCCCGGGCCTTGAGGTCGTCAACCTCGGCACACCCGGTTGCGACATCGTCGACGCCCCTGTGCAGTGGACACCGACGGTGGCGCTCGGCGCCGACGCCGCGTGCCGGCAGAACAAGGCGACCTACGAGGAGAAGGTGCGTACCTCGGGCGCCGAGACGTTTGTCATCATGCCCAGTCTCCAGCTCGCGCTGCGCCACCAACTCAGAGGGCGCACGGTGTGGCTCGACGACCCGGCGTACGTTGCTGCCGTGCGCTCGAAGCTCTCCGAACTCACGACGAAAGCCGAGGCGGCCGGGGCTCGTTCGGTGCAGATCACCACCGTTCCGTGCCGACGGATGAGCGAACTCAACCTTCCGCCCCAGTACCGTACGGAGCTGAGCCGCTCCCCCGAACTCGTGGCCGAGGCCCAGAACCCCAAGCGCCTCAACGCCCTCATCAGTACCTGGGCGAAGGAGGAGAACGTGCCTGTCGTCGACCTCGCCTCCGCCGTGTGCGGTGACGGTTACCAGCCGACGCTGCACGGCAAGAAGGTCTACGAGGACGGCATTCACTTCTCGCCCGAGGCAACCCCGATGATATGGGGCTGGCTCGCCCCGCAGGTTCTGCGCAAGGCAGGTGGACGTCCGTGACGGGCAGCACGCGCGCACAGCGACGCAACGGCAAGGGCGTGCGCACGCCGTCGCGCTATGCGGCGCTCGACGGTTACCGCGGCCTGTTCGTCGTTCTCGTCATCGCCTACCACTTCGGCGTGACGGCGCTCGTCGGCGGCTGGGTCGGCATCAACCACTTCTTCGTCTTCTCCGGCTTCCTCATCACGCGTCTGCTCCTCAAGGAGCGCCAGAAGACGGGGCGCATCGACGTCCGCCGCTTCTACGTCCGCCGGGCCCGCCGCGTTCTCCCCGCGATGTTCGTGCTCGTCGCCGCGGTGCTCGTTCACACGGCCTTCTTCGCCGACGCGGAGCAGCGCAAGGAGTACGCCGGCGACGCTTTCGCGACGCTCGGGTTCTTCCTCAACTGGCGCCTCATCAGCCGTGGCGACGCCTACTTCGACCAGTTCGTCGACCCGTCGCCGCTGCGTCACGCGTGGACGCTCTCGGTCGAGGAACAGTTCTACGTCATCGTCCCGTTCCTCGTGCTCGCCCTCGTCGCCCTCGCCCGTCGCCGGGGCGCGAAGGCCGGCATCGCTCTCGCTCTTGCGGCGGTGAGCGCCTGCTGGACGGCGCAGCTCGGCTTCGAGACGCCGCAGGACCAGACGCGCCTCTACTACGGCACCGACACCCGCGTGCAGGCTCTGCTCGTCGGTGTCGCGCTGGGCTGTCTGCTTGGACTCGGCAACGACAAACGGGGCCCGGTGCTCCCTCCACGCGCCGTGACGCAGGCGCTCGGCGTCATCGGCTTCGGCGTCTCGGTCTCGGCGGTCTTCCTCCTCGACCCGAGCACCACGTGGGTCTACGACCGCGGTGGCATCCTGCTCTTCGCCGTCGGCGCCGCCCTCATGGGGTGGTCGAGCGTCGACCCGCGCAACCTGCTCATTAACCGCATCTTCGGGTGGGAGCCCCTGGCGTTCCTGGGCCGCATCTCGTACGGGCTCTACCTCTACCACTGGCCCATCAACCTGTGGGTCGACGTGCCGGGCCTCCCCGACATCGCCGAGGCCGTGCTCAAGGGTGCGCTCACGTTCGCCGCTGCGTACCTCAGCTTCCGCTACATCGAAGTGCCCGTCCTGCAGAACGGCGTCAAGGGTCTGCTGCCGAAATCCACTTCCGGCACGCGGCAGTTCGTCGCCGTCGGTTCGGCACTGGCCCTCGTCCTCGGTTCAGGCCTCATGTGGACGATGACCCGAGTCAGCGGCCCGCCGCAGTACGTGGCGAACGTTCCCGACCTCGTGCCGGGGCAGAAGGCCTACCCCATGACCTCGAGCCGGACCACGGTGGCCATGGTGGGCGACTCGGTGCCCCTCAAGCTCGTCGAGAACTACCCGTCGCTCAACTTCCCGGGGCTCCACCCCGTGGCCCTGGCTGTGCCGGGCTGCGACATGCTCGACATCCCGATCGTCGATTCCAAGAGCAAGATCGTGCCCAACCCGAAGGACTGTGCCTCCCTCAAGCGCGACCTGACGTCGAAGGTTCGCGGCTCGGGTGCGGAGGCCGCCGTCCTCATGCCCGGCGTGCACCTCGCCTCGCGGCACATGCTCGACGGCCGAAAGGTGTGGATCGACGACGCCGCCTACCGCGACCTCGCGAAGAAGCGTCTCACCGAGACCGTCGGGAAGATCCGCGCCGGGGGAGCGCAGCGTGTCTACGTGACGACGGTGCCGTGCCGTCAGGCCGATCTGTCCGTCCTCCCGCCCGAGGACGCCGCCGCGATGCGCGCCGACGGCCCTGCGCTCGCCGAGTCGCAGCGACCCGACCAGGTCAACGCCCTGATCCGGGAGTGGGCGTCCGAGGAGCACGTGCCGCTGCTCGACCTCGCGAGGACGGTGTGCAGCAATCCCTTCCAGCCCGAGGTGAGCGGTAAGCGGCTGTACACCGACAGCGTCCACTTCTCCGAGGAGGCCACACCGATGATCTGGAAGTGGCTGGCGCCCCAGGTTCTGGCGACTGCCCAGCGCTGAGGCGCATGAGGTGGCATTCTTGTGCCGCCCGAGTTCGCCGACACCGTCCGTGGTCCGCCGTGTGCGTTCGGGCCTCACCCACGTAAGGAACCCATGAAAACGTCTGCCTTCTTCGAAGCCCTTCCGGCGCTGTTCACCCCCGACGTCCAAAGTGGCGACCCGGTCGACGGCTCGTGGAAGGGCCTCGCGTCCCAGGTGGCCGGCTACACGGCGGTCAACGAACTCGCGGTGCTCAACGAGGCCGCGCGTCACCTGCCCGAGGGCGAGGCCTACCTCGAGGTCGGCACGTTCAAGGGCCGCTCGATCTGCGCTGCGGTGCGGGGCAACGCCGGCAAGAAGTTCGTCGTCATGGAGAACTTCATGGAGTTCGGCATGGCCGGCGAGATGGCGCGCAAGGAGCTCATGACGAACCTCGCCCAGCACGCGAGTGACGCCGACGTCGAACTGCTCGAGGGCGACTGCTTCAAGCTCATGGTCGAGCCAGGCGCGCTCGATCGGCCGGTCGGCGTCTACTTCTACGACGGCGAGCACACGCTGCTGTCGCACTACCTCGCCCTGGCTGTCGTCGAGCCGTTGCTCGCGGACGAGGCGCTCGTGCTCATCGACGACGCGTCGTGGCCGGTCGTGCAGAAGGCCCACAAGCTCTTCCTCCAGCGGCACAAGGGCTGGGAGATCGTCGAGACGTGGGACGCTGCGCACGCCGACGACCCGCGCTGGGCCAACGGCCTGCACGCCCTCACATTCCGCCGTGTGCCCGGTACAACCCGCAAACTCTCGGGCACGGACGAGGCCCTGCGCCGCTACCAGGTGACGGTGCAGGACCGCGTCAACGCCGTGATGTGGAAGGCCGTGGGCATCGTGCCCGGCCCGATCACCGCGGTCGCGAAGGTGCTGCTCGGACGCTCGCGCAAGATCGGTGACGACGACAGCGCGAAGTGACCCACCGTTGCCTCGGGCCGAGCTGACCACGTGTGTCGGCTCGGCCCGATGCGTGTCACGTGCGGTCGGTGACGAGGAGGTCCTCCTCGGACTCGAGCTGCGTCACGGCGTGACGGCGGGTGCGCACCACGCCGACGAGGACGACGAGCGCCGCGCAGCCGGCGGCGAGGCCGATGATCTGCTCGGCGCTGTCGTGCCACCACAGCCACCCGACGACGAGCTCGACGGCAACGGCCAGCCAAGCCACCTTGCCGAGAGTCGTGTCGTCGTCGGCCATCTGGGAGAAGAGCCACAGCTGCGCCAGGGCCCACAGCGTGCCGAGCGCGATGCAGGCCAGGACGAGCGTTCCGAAACCGTCGAAGGCCGTGCCGCCGATGAGCCGCACGAGAGCGTCGGCGTCAATCGCGACAACCGCGGCCGCGATCGCGCCGATTCCGACGACGAGCGCCGCCGCCCGCCAGATCATCGACGACCCCTGACGCGACAGGCGCGGCACGACGAGCAGCGCGATGAACTGGGTGCCCCAGCACATCGCCCGCCCGAAGGTCGACGCGAGCCCGTAGCCGCCGGAGGTGTGTTCGTCGAGGAAGTGGCGCACGAGGAGCACGTCGACGTTCGTCAGGGCGGTGAAGGCCGCGAGCGTCGAGTTGGATCGCGCCATCTCGGCCAGGAGCGAGGGGGAGTGGCGCCGCGTGGTGGCGGCCAGATCGCGACAGGCCCACCAGCCGTACGCCGCGGTGAGCCAGGCCGCGATCGCCATGGCGACGAAGACCTGCGTGACGTTCGCATCGATCGCGAGGCACACGAACGCGCCGAGCAGACGGGTGGCCGCGGTGAGGACGTAGAGCGTCGACAGGCGCCCGAGGCGTTCGGCCCCCAGCAACATGCCCTGAAACGCTCCCGTGAGCGTCATCGGAAGGAGCATGAGCGACATCGCGACGGTCGCGGCCACACCGTCGAGGTGGAAGATATCGCCGATCGGTGCGGCGAGCAGGCACGTGAGCCCGGTGAGAGCGATGCCCGTCCCGGCCGCGGCGACGAGCCCGGACGTGCGTGCTTCCTCGTCCGCCCAGCGCCGCGCGATGATGACCTGGAAGGCGCCGGCCGGGATGACGAGCACGATGCCGAGCGTGATGAGCGCCGAGTAGGCGCCGAACCCCGCGGTACCGAGGGCGCGCGTCAGCACGAGAACGAAGACGTAGCTCAGGGCGTTGCCGACGCCCATGGCGACTCCGAGGAGGGCGCCCGAACCGATGCCCGCCGTGCGCTCGGTCCGGTTGCCAGGAGCCTCGGACGGTTCGTCGGCGGAGTCAGTGGAGACGTCGGTGCTTCCAGCGTTCAACGTCTCCACCTTCTCGGGTTGGTCCTCTCGGGGGTTACTTCCCAGTTATATTAGGCAGTCACCGCCGGGGCGCCGACGGGAAGCGCGCTCGGCGCGCGGTGCAGTGACGAAGTCGACGATCCGGAGGCCAACGACGTGAGACGCTTCGCCGCGCGGGTCAGCCCGTACGCGCTCACGACCGGCGGGCTCGTTCTCTTTCTCGCGATCATCGTCTTCGGCAACTCGCTCGGTCACTTCCACACCGACATCAAGCCAGAGGTCTACCTCGCGCCGTGGACGATGGTCGAGCGCTACCTCTCGTCGTGGACGAGCTCTCCCTACCTCGGGTCGGCCAACTTCAACGTCGGCCTCGTCCCCGTGCTGCTTCTGCTGTCGGCGCTGCGCGGGCTCGGTCTGTCACCGGAGTGGACCTTCAAGGTCTTCCACTTCGCTCTCTGGCTCGTCGCTGCATGGGGAGCGAACCGTCTCGTGCGGGCAGCCACCGTCCGCGCGACGAAGTGGGTCGGCCTGTTCGCGGGGGTCTTCTACCTCGCCAACCCCTACACGATCGCCGCCGGAAACACGCTCGCAATCGCCCTGCCGATGGCGTTGTTGCCCTGGATGCTCCTGGCCTACTTGAGGGGTCTGCAGCAGCCTCGCAGCTGGGTCTGGCCGGCCGCGTTCGGCCTTGCGTTCTTCGCGATGAGCGGCATGAACGTGGCCGTCGTGCCGCTGTACCAGCTGCTCGCGCTCGTGCCGATCGCCGCCGTCGCGCTGTGGCACCGCCGCGCTACGTGGCGTCAGGTGCTCGCCGTGACGGCCAAGTGCGGCCTCTTCGTCGTCGCCGTCTCGGTCTACTGGCTCGTGCCCGCCACCGCAGCGCTTGGCACAGGCGCGCAGATCGTCGACATGTCCGAGACGCTCACCGGTATTCACAAGGTGTCGTCCTTCACCGAGGTGCTGCGCGGCCTCGGTCTGTGGCCGCTCTACGGCCACAGTGACACGGGGCCGTGGGTGCCTCAGAACGCCACCTACATCACGAGCCCGGTCGTCATCGTCCTCACCGCGCTGTGGCCGACGCTTGCGCTCGTCTCCCTCGCCTTTGCGCGAACTGCTCTTCGCCGCACTCTCGTGTTGCTCGCCGCCCTGGCTGCCGTCGTCATGGTCGGGCTGTTCCCGGGTGAGGGACGCGCCCAGAGCCCCGTCGGGTGGGTGCTGGAGAAGGTGCTCGGCCTCGGCCCGCTCGCCGCGTTCCGCACGACGAACAAGATCGGAGCGCTTCTCGCGCTGGCCTTCGCGCTGGCGCTGGCTTTCGGCGCGGTGCAACTCGTGCGCCTCGTCCAACGACGCAGCGCGCTCGCCCCCGTGGCCGGTTCGTTGGCCACGGTTCTCGTGGCCGGTTGGATCCTGCCGGCCCTGTCCAACGGGCTCTACATCTCCGAGATGGACGTGCCGAACTACTGGCGCGAGGCGGCCAAGACGGCCGACGGGGGAGACCCGAACGCGCGTACTCTCATGCTTCCCGGCCAGACCAGGCCGACCTATCGCTGGACCGTTCAACGGCCGGACGACCTCACGAACTCGCTTCTCAAGCGCGAGGCCGTGCTGCCCGAGACGACGCCGAACGCGAGTGCACCCGGCGCCAACCTCCTCGCGGCCATGGACGACACGGTGCAGTCGGATCGCTCGAACGGCGACATCGCCTCGACGTTCGCGCGTTACCTCGGGGCCGACAACGTGCTCGTGCGTCACGACACCGTCTGGGAGAACGACGGCGGTGCGCGGCCAGCTGCCATGTCGCGCCTCATCGACGGCGACAGTGGTCTGTACGGCGTCGCGAACTTCGGCCGTCCCGGTCAGAACGTCCTGTCGCCCACGAACCAGCCCGAGAGCATGGACGAGGCCCTGCTCACGCCGGTGCAGCTCTACGGGGTCAAGGACTCCCGACGTGCGGTCCGGGCCCAGAGCCTCGCGGGTCAGATGATCGTCGCCGGCGACGGCTGGGCGTTCCCCCAGCTCGCCGCCGCCGGCCTGCTTCGCTCGAGCCCCACCGTGCGCTACGCGCAGGACCTCGACGAGACGAGCCTCAAAGCCGCGCTCAAGGACGGCGCACGACTCGCGCAAACCGACACGAACGCCCGTCGCAACACCATCCCTCAGCGCCTCACCGCCGGCCAGGGCTCGCTCCTTGCCGCGAACGAGGCACTGAAGAACAGCCGCACACTGGGCACCGATCCGAAGAACCAGACCGTCCTGGAACGTTCCGGGGCGCACGTCACCGCGAGCTCGGCCGGTGGAACGTTCTTCGACCTGCCCTTCGCCGCCGCCGAGAACGCTTTCGACGGTGACGATGCGACGTCGTGGCGGTTCGGTGACTTCCAGCGAGCCGCAGGCCAGAGCCTGAACGTGAAGCTCGACAAGCCCGCCCGCCTCGGTGACGTGTCGGTCGCTCAGGCCGATCTCGGTCCCGTCAAGATCGATCGCGCCACCCTCATCGCAGGCGGCAAGTCTGTCTCCGTGCGCGTGCCAGACACCGGCCGTGCCACGTTCCGCATGGGCGGCGTGAACGCCGAGTCCGTCCGCCTGCGGATCGACTCGACCCGCGGCGACGGCTACAACCTCGTCGGTGTTTCCGAAGTGGGGCTACCCGGGGCGAAGGCAGAGCGTGCGGCGCGCACGCCGTCGACTCTGAAGGACCTGTACGACAGCCTCGACGCCGAGGGCCGCACGGCCTTCGAGAAGGCACCGCTCGACATCCTCTTCCAGCGCGTGCAGAACTCGTCCTCCCCGAACGACGACTCCGAGACCTCGCTCAACCGCATCTTCACGATGCCCGACGCCCGTCGCTACGACGCCTCCGCCACGGTGCGCCTCGCGAAGGCCGACCAGGAGCGCTTCTACGACCGCAGCGCGGGCTACAGCGATGCCGTCACGGCGTCGTCGTCGGAGTTCTGGTTCGACCGCCCCGAATACCGTGCGTCCCAGGCCGCCGACGACAACGACAAGACGGCCTGGGTTCCCGGTGGCGCAAGCCCGCAGGGTGCCTGGTGGCAGATGCGCGGGCCCGAGCGCGAGATCAGCTCTGTCTCCGTCACCCAGGCCCCCGGTGAGGGCGGTGCATCACGCACCCAGTGGGCGACGCGGGCCACGGTCAGCGTCGACGGCCGCGTCGTCGGCTCCGGAGTTCTCAAGCCGAACGGCACGGCGTCGATCGACATCGCGGCGACGCGGGGCAAGGTCGTGCGGGTGCAGCTCGACGCCTCGAGCGGGCCGCGTAACGGCGCCCCGGCGAAGTTCACGTCGATCGATACGAAACAAGTGCTGCGCAAGGCTCCTCTCGGTGCGTTCGACGAGCCTGGTAAGAACCGGTGCTTCGCCGTCTCGACGATCAACGGTACGGCGCTGCCGATGCGTCTGTCGGGCGACCGTGTGGCCGGGCCCAAGGACGCCGGCACCCGCTGGACGGCGTGCAACCCGGTTGTCCTCAAGGCCCGCGAACAGCACCTCGAGCCGGTGCGCGACTTCGTCGTCGACTCGCTCGTGCTGCGCGACACCGTGTCGGAGAAGGCGGGGGCCGGCGTCTCGCCTGCCCCGGTCGACTTCGCCGTGACGAAGAACTCGCCGAGCGTGAAGTCCGTGCGCGTGGCGAAGAGCTCCACGCCGAAGGCCGTCGTGCTGGGTCAGAGCTATGACGAGCGCTGGAGCGCCACGCTGGGCGACAAGGATCTGGGACGCCCCGTCCTGCTCGACGGCTACTCCTCCGGGTGGGTTCTGCCGGCCGGCGCCGAGGGCACCGTCGAGATGCGCTTCACGCCTCAGCGTTACGCCAACTGGGCCATCCTCCTCTCGCTTGCGGCACTGTTGCTCGCGGCAGCGCTCGTGGTGCGTGCGTGGCTGACGGGTGCGCTTGTCGGTGGTCGAGACGAGAGCGCCGACGAGGACCTGCCGGCTCATCGCGCGCACCGGTCCGCGACACAGGAGCGGATGACCGGTGGCGGCGGGTCCCCGGGTCGCTCGGGTCGTCAGGTCCTGCTCCAAGCCGGCTTCGTCGCGGCCGCCGCGCTCGCTGTGGGGCTTCCGGGACTCGTGGCGGGTCTCGCCGTCGTGGCGGGCCTGCGCTGGGGACGCGTGACATCACGGGCACTCGTCGTCACCGGCTCTGCCCTGGTGTTCGTGGCGATTCTCCTGTTCCTCGTCCTCAGCCCCGACCTCGGCGAGGTGAGCGCGGATGCGATCTCGGCGAGCCTGTGGCCGCATCGCGTTGCCGGCGCCGGTTTCGTCGTCGCCATCGCAGGCCTCCTGCGCCGTGAAGGCCTGGCCGGGGGATCCCGCGGTGCCGCAACGGCCGAGCCGGCCGCTGACGCCACCGACTCCGCCGACCGCACCGAGGACGAGGGACGCACGCGCGACAGCGACAGCGACGGAGGATCCGAGGATGAGTGACAGCCACGTGAGCGCAGGGACGCCTGCCGGGCGCGATGTGGAGGGCGGTGTTGCGCGCGCGGTGAGCGTCATCGTGCCGACGCGCAACAACGAGCGCACGATCGAGGCGACGCTCGCGTCCGTCGTTGCGCAGACCGAGCCGAACGTGACGCTCATCGTCGTCGACAACGCGAGTAACGACGCGACGCCCGAGATCGCCCAGCGGTATGCCGACGTCTACCTCGAGGCAGGCCCCGAGCGTTCCGCCCAGCGCAACCGCGGCATTCAGGCTGCCGAGACGCCGTGGATCGTGTGGCTCGACAGCGACATGATCCTGCCGCCGCGTGCTCTCGAAGTCGCCCTCGACACCGCCGAGCAAACAGGCGCGGCCGGCGTCGCCCTGCCCGAGCGCACGATCGGCACGGGGTTCTGGACAGCCTGCCGGGCCCTCGAGCGTGAGTGCTACCTCGACCAGCCGTGGCTGCACAACCCACGCCTGCTGCGCCGTGAGTTCATGGTCGGCGACGGCGAGTTCCACCTCGCGATGTCCGGACCGGAGGACGCCGACCTTCGCATGAAAATGCGCCGTGCGGGACACCGCATCGAACTCGCTCCCATCGTCATCGACCACGACGAGGGTCACCTCACCCTGCGCGACGTCTTCGACAAACGGCGCTACTACGGCCGAAGCATCCCGGCCCTCGAAGCCGAGCACGACGGTGCCGTCAGCGACCAAGGGCGGGCGGTGCTCGGCGCGTACTGGAGCCACCGCGGCGACCTGGCCCGACGCCCCGTGCACGCCGCCGGCATGATCGCGATGCGTGCCATGGAGGCGGTCGGCTACGGCTACGGCGCCTGGAGCGCGCGCCGTGAGGCGGCCTCCGGAGGAAAGACGTCGTGACCCACGGTGACGCGTCGCGCCGGCGTGAGCTCCTGTGGCTCTCCCTGCCCGATCAGCGTCCCCGCCGTGAGCTCTACTGGATGTCGCGCATGCCCAACACCCACGTCACAGCGCTGGCCGCCGACGAGCCGGTGGGGGAGATGAGCTGGGTCCCGACGACCTACCGCCGCCCGGTGAAGCGCTTCATCGAGGCCGGCGCTTTCGCTTGGGCCGAGAACCTCGACGACGAACTCGCGCGCGTTCGCCCCGACTGGGCGGTCAGCCTCGAGCTGTGTTCGCTCGTCACCGGGCAACTTTCCAGGCGCCGCCGATCCGGAGGCTTCAGGCAGGCCGTCGTGACGTGGGAGAACATGCCGCGTCAGCCCCTGTACGCCCTGCCGCCGTACCGCCAGGCCGTCGAATCCGCACGCAGCGCCGACCTCGTGCTCTGCATGGTCGACGCCGCCCTCGATCACCTTGACCTCAACGGCTTCGACCTCGTGCGGGCGCGCGTCGTCAAGCCCGGTGTCGACACGGAACTGTTCTCCCCGGCAGCCGAACTCACCGACCGCCCGCGCGTTGTCTTCACTTCGCCGCTGGCGCCGAACAAGGGCATCGACACCGTGCTCGACGCGATGGCTCACGTGCGCCGACACCTGCCGGAGGCGCAGCTCGTCGTGGCCGGACGCGGCCCGTTGCTTCCGCTCGTCGAGGAAGCCGCCCGTCGCATGCCGGATTCGGTCGTCCTCGCGGGCTCGCTCGATGCGTCGGGGGTGGCCGATCTCCTGCGCTCGGCTCGGGTGTTCACGACGGCACCCCGCCCGACGTGGAAGTGGACCGAGCAACTCGGTCTCGCCTACCTCGAGGCGCAGGCGTGCGGCCTTCCCGTCGTCACGACCGCCTGCGGGACGAACGACGAGGCCGTGCGCCCACCGAACCTCGTCGTCGAGGACGACGCCGCAGCACTGGCCGACGGGCTCCTGCACTTTCTCGAGAACGACGCGGCAGCCCGCGAGACGGGCCGAGCCAACCGCGAGCGGATGGTCGCGGAGCACGACATCGTCACGCAGACCCGTCGCCTCGGCGAGGCTTTCGCCGAGTTCGAGTGAGGCCCGCGTGAGCGTCAGGGGCGAGGGGGAGCGGTCGAGCGCTGTCTCATGGCCCACACGGCATGCAGGCCTGTTGACGGCGACTGCCGTCGCGCTCGTCGTGCTGTCCCCGGCGCTGTGGCGTCCCGGCTTCCTGCTCCACTACGACATGGTGTTCGTGCCCGACCTCCCGCTTTCGGCGGGCACGCTCGGGATGGACGGCGGGGTTCCCCGCGCCGTGCCGAACGACACCGTCGTCGCACTGCTCGACCTCGTGCTGCCCGGCTGGATCACGCAACGGCTCGTCCTCGTCGGGGCGTTCTTCGCCATCGGCGCCGGTCTCGACCGCTGGCGACGCGGCGTCGTCACCACCGTTGTCGCAACCGTCGCCGCGACGTGGAGCCCGTGGATGGCCGAGCGTCTCGCCATCGGTCACTGGGGCTACCTCTGGGGGTACGCAGCGCTCGTGTGGGCCGTCGTCGGTGCACTCGAACTGCGCGCAGCGCGGAGCGACGGCGATGACACGCGCCATCACCGGGCCGTGACGAGCACCGCGGTGGGCCTGGGCATGAGCGCTCTGTCGGGCTCGACGGGCGCCGTGCTCGTCGCCATCGCGTTGGTCGTCATCCTCCTTGCGCCCGGCGCGGGTCGGCCCCGCGCGGGAAGCATCGCCGTCGGAGCAGCCGCGTGGCTCCTGCTCAACGCCGCGTGGTGGTTCCCTTTCCTCACGAGCTCGTCATCGTCCGCGGCCGACGCCACCGGCGTTCGGGCCTTTGCCGCCGGAGCCGACACGCCGCTGGGCGTTCTCGGGTCACTCCTCGGGGGCGGCGGAATCTGGCACGAGCCGTCGTGGTTCCCCGAGCGCCACGCCGTGGTCTTCGCTTTTCTCGCCGCTGCGCTCGTCGTCGTCGGCTTCGTGACGCTCCTGAGGCATCTGCCGGCGCTGCGCTGGGGGATCGGGGCGCTCGGAATCCTCGCGCTCGTCCTTTCGAGCCTCGGAAGCCTCGCCGTCACGGCGCCACTGCTTGTGTGGTTCGTCGAGACCGTTCCCGGCGGCGGGCTGCTGCGCGACGGACAGAAGTTCGTCGCGTTGCTCGTCGTGCCCGCAGCGCTCGGGTGGGGCGTGCTCGCGGCACGTGTCGTGTCACGCGCCCGAGGAACCGCGCTCGCCCCTGTCGCGCTCGTCACGGCCGCCGTGCTACCGGTCGTTCTTCTGCCGGGGCTTGCGTTCGCCCGCGGTGGCCAATGGATCTCGTCGAGCTATCCGAACGAGTACGGAGCCGTCGCGCAGCGGTTGTCTGCGTCGTCGGACGCGGCCGCCGTCCTGCCGTGGCGCCTGTACCGGCAGTACGGCTGGAACGGCGACATCACCGTGCTCGACGCGTGGCAGCGCCTGTCGTCCTCTCCGGTGCTCGTCAACGACGACCTGCCACTGCGTGACAGCACGGTACGGGGTGAGAGTGCGGCTGCCGACCGGGTGTCGAGGGCCCTCGCGAGCGGGGACGCGGCGCAGGTCAAGGCTGCGCTGAGCCGGGCCGGCGTGCGCTACGTCGTCGTCGAGAAGTCCCAACCCGGGGCCGACGACGACATTCGGACGCTCAACCCGATCGGCTCCGTCGTGCACTCGGGACGAGACCTGACGCTCTACGACATCGGCCGTCCCAGCGGCCACGACGGCCCGCAGAGCCTGGGGAACGCGCCCTGGTGGGGCGCGACGGGCCTGGCTCTCGCCGGGGTCACCCTGGCTGCGGGTACGGCGTGGCTCGTGCGGCGCAGGCAGTTCGAACGCGGCGCGGAAGGACACGCTTCGGGTACCAGACAGTAGTTCGCCTGCGCAGAACGTCACATTCGGGCTACACTCGATGAAAATGCGTCGTACGGGCGACGCGTCTCACCGGCGAAGTGAGAGCTGGACACAGCGAAAGGCGGTTCACCATGAGCGCGTCCACGAACAAGGCGGCGTACAACGTCGGCGGTGCCATCGTCGGCATCCTTCTCGCCCTTCTGGCGATCTTCGGTCTCATCCAGACCCAGGGCAACCAGGAGCAGTCGCAGAAGTACCAGTCCAAGATCAGCTACGACGGCTGATCCGTTCGGCCGCACGGCCGAACATGCGCGAGGGCGAGGCATCGAAATGCCTCGCCCTCGCGCTGTTGTGTGTGTGGCCCGCACCGGCTGCCGTCGACGACCGGGGCACCGTGTGCCTGAGATCAGGAGACGCTGACGACGTGTGGCCGCTCGTCCGAAGCGAACGCGTCGCGCTCGACGAGGGCACGCAGGCGCTCGACGTGCAGGGGAGTGTCCGGCGGCTGGGGCGCACGCGTCGCGCGCCCGAGGACGTTCTCGAGCGTGTGGTGCAAGTTCCGGCCGGCGCTGCTCCAGCTGAACGAGCGGGCGTAGCGGCGCGCATTGCGTCCGAGTTCCTCCCGGACATCCGCTCGTTCGAGGAGGACGCGCACGTCGTCGATGAGTTCCTCGGTCGTCGAGGCCAGAGCGCCGGTGCTCGCGTGCTGGATGGACTCACTGGGGCCACCGGCCTGGATGAACGCCAGCGAGGGGGTGCCGTGCAGCCCGGCCTCCACGATCGTCAAGCCCCAGCCCTCCTTGTACGAGGGCATCATGACGAGCCACGACGAGGCGAGCAGCGTGTGCTTGGTCTTCTCGTCGACGAATCCGTGGAAACGGACGGCGTCCTCTACTCCGAGATCGCGGGCGTGCTGGGCGATGTTCTCCTGCCAGTACCCGGAACCGACGACGTTGAGCACGAGCCCGGGGAACTGGGGGCGCAGTCGTGCCACGGTGTCCACAGCGATCTCCACCTGCTTGTGCGGCACGAGGCGGCCCAGCACGGTGATGGACGGCTCGGACGTGCGAGGCACGTCCGCGTAGGAGTCGAGATCGCGCGGGTGGTCGTTGCCGCTGTAGACGAGATCGATGCGTTCGGCGTCGACGCCGAGTTCCACGAGTTCGGCCCGCGTTGCCTTCGAGACGGTGACGTAGCGGCTCTTGCGGTAGACGAACGGCGCGGCCTTCGACTCGAGGAACCAGCCGAACCTCGCGAGGCGCTCACCGAAGATGCTCGACCACTGGTCGCGGTGCACGTGGTGGACGACGGCGACGACGGGGACGCGGGAGACGATGGGTGACCAGAACGGCACACCGTTCTGCACGTCGATGACGACGTCGTAATCGCGGGAGTGGCGCAGCAGGTGCCACAGCCCCGCCGCGTAGCAGGTGAAGCGGTTGCCGGCGCGCAGAACGCGGACATCACCGTGCATCGTGCGTCGGGCTGCGCCCGGGAAGCGGGCGGTGTGGATCGTCACCTCGTCCCCGAGAGCGCTCATCACCTCGCTCGTGCGCTCGACGAACACCTCGGAGCCGCCAGCTTCGGGGTTCTCGCGGTCGCGCCACGACAGGTACAGCACCCGCATCGGGGCACCTGCGTGCTCGCCGTTCATCCCTGCTCGTCTCCTCGTGCCATTCGTCCGCGACCGTTTCGGGTCGCCCGTTAGAGTAACCGGGAGCCGAACAGGAGGTGTCCCGATTCCCAGGTCTCGATGCGAGGCGTGCGGCCATGCCGTGCAGCCTTGGACGCTCGGCTCATCCGTGCTCGGGCGGTGCACTCACTGCGGGCACCTCATGCGCTCCCTCCACGACGCGCCCGCGCGTCACCGTGAGCACGCTTACGGCGGTGACCCGACGCTCGACTCGGCGCGTCTCGCCCTGACCTACCGCACGCTCGTCGCGGACGGCGTACCCGAGTCGGTGTTCGAGATCGGCTTCGGCACCGGTGCTCTGCTGCGTCGCTTCCTCGACGGCGGAGCCAGTGTCGCGGGAGCCGATCCCGACCAGCTCGAACTCGCCGTCGATGACCGTGTGGCCCGCGAGGGATCGCTGCACGCCTGCGGCATCGAGGACGTCACGCCCGACGCCCTGCCCGCCGGCGCCGTCGACATGGCCTACGGCATCCACGTGCTCGAGCACGTCGTCGATCCAGCCCTGACGTTGCAACGCACCCGCGACCTGTTGCGCCCCGGCGGCAGCGCGCACTTCCTCACGCCGGCCGGTGACTGGGCGGGTCTCGGCCTCGTCAAGGACGGCTGGTGGATGCTCGAGGATCCGACACACATCCGCTTCTTCACGGCGAAGTCTCTGAGCACGATGGCGCGGGACGTCGGCTTCGACTCGGTGGAGATCCGCCGCCCCGTCCTCGACTCGCTCGTCCACGGCGCCGCGAGCACGGTTCGCGTGGTGCGCCCGACCGATCGCCCGCGTGGCGTGCTCGCGCAACGCTCGACGATGGCGCTGGCCGCACTCGGTCTGCCCTGGACACTTGCAGCGCGCGCCGCCGTGCCGCGCCTGCGTCCCACGCTCCACCTCGTGGCCAGGGTTGCCTCATGAGCCGCGACCTTCGCCGAAGCGTTCACCTGTTCCGCGCCTTCCTCGTGGAACAGAGCGACCCGGGGCACTTCTACGGTGAGCTGGCCCGTGACTCCGTCGCAGGAATCGCCGAGCACCTCGACCTGGACGGGGCTCACGTCCTCGACGTCGGCGCCGGACCGGCGGAGTTCGCCGAGGCCTTCCGCGAGTCCGGTGCCACCTACGTTCCCCTCGACGCCGACCCCGACGTCGACTCGGTTCGCCACGGTGGCGTCGTCGGGGACGCGGGGCACCTGCCGTTCGCGGACGGCTCGTTCGACGTCGTCTTCAGCTCGAACCTGTGGGAACACGTGCGCACACCGGAGGCCGTCGCCGACGAGATGCTGCGCGTCGTCGCACCCGGCGGGTTGCTCTACATCGCATACACGAACTGGCTCAGCCCGTGGGGAGGCCACGAGACGTCGCCCTGGCACTGGCTCGGCGGAGAACGTGCCGCTCGGCGGTACGAGCGCAAGCACGGACACCGGCCGAAGAACCTCATCGACGACAGCCTGTTCCGGGTGAGCGTCCGGCAGGGACTCGACTGGGCCGAGGCCGCCCGTGAATCCCGCCGGGCCGATGTTCTCGCCCTGCGTCCGCGCTACTGGCCCGATTGGGCCCGCCCGATCCTGCGGGTGCCGGGCCTTCGGGAGATCGTGACGTGGAACCTGCTCGTCCTCGTGCGCAAGCGGTGAGCGACTCCGCCGTCACGCCCGCCCGGGGAGGACGCCTGCGCCGTTTCCTCGCCGACCCGCTGACGAGCGTCATCGCGGCACTCGGAGTGTTGCCGTGGTTGGTGCAGCCCGGCGTCATCCAACCGGACACGAAGATCGACCTCGTTGCCGCACCGGCCCGCTACCTCGCCCGCTCGCTCGACGCCTGGTCCGGGCATTCGGGGTTCGGCGAACTGCAGAACCAGGCGTACGGCTACCTGTTTCCCATGGGGGCGTTCTTCGCCCTCGCGGACGCGGTGAGCCTGCCCGGGTGGGCTGCGCAACGAGCCTGGTGGACGCTCATGCTCATCGTCGGTGCCTCCGGGGCCGCCCTCTTCGCGCGTCGCGTGCTGGGTGTCGGGACGGCGGCTGCGGCGCTCGCGGGAGTGCTGTACGCGCTGAGTCCGCGGGTACTCAGTCTGCTCGCTCAACTGTCCGTCGAGACGTGGCCCGGGATGGTGATGCCTTGGCTGCTGCTTGCCGTTCACGCCCGCCGTCGTCCGGGCGGACTCTCTTGGCGCCTCTACGTCGGTGTCGTCGGCATGCTGTCCGCCGCCCTCGGCGGGGTCAACGCGACGGCGTCGCTCGTCGCCGTGCTCGGTGCGTTCGTGTTCGCCCTGGTCGTCGGTGGACAGCGGCTGCGTGAGGATCGGAGCGTCGGTCGTCGCGATCTCGTCGGCGGACTCGTCCTGGGCGCCTTTCTCGGCTGCGCCTGGTGGCTCGGCCCGCTCGTCGTGCTCGGCCGCTACGCCTACCCGTTCCTCGATTACATCGAGACCTCTCGCATCACGACGGCCGTGACGTCCGTGCCGGGCATCCTGCGCGGCGCTTCGGACTGGGTGGCCTACATCATCGACGCCGAAGGCCACCCGGTCTGGCAGAGCGGCTGGGTCGTGGCGCAGGGCACCGCGTCGATCGTCGCGGGCTGCCTGCTCGCCGGGGTCGGCCTTGCAGGGTTGCTCACGGCACGCACCGGAGCGGGTGCTCACCGACCGGTCGTGCCCCGAGGTCTCGGTGCCATGGTGCTCGTCGGTGTCTTCGGTATGGGGGTTGCCTACGTCGGCGCCGTGCACGGCCCGTTCGCGTCCACGGCGCGCGACCTCCTCGACGGTCCACTCGCCGCTGCACGCAACGTGCACAAGCTCGACCCTCTCGTGCGACTGCCGCTCGTCATGGGCATCGCCGTCGTGGCCGAGCGGCTGCTCGCGCACCTGCGGGACCGGGGGGCCTCCACCACCGACAGTGTTGGTGGAGCCGCGCTGCCGGCGCCCGCGGTTCGTTGGGGTGCCACAGCCCTCGCGGTGGCCGTGCTCGCCTCGATGGCACCGTTCTGGCAGGGACGTCTCGGGCACGAACGCGGCGTCACGGCATGGCCGGCCTCGCTGCGCGCCGCGGCGAAGGACATCGACGCCGCGGCCGCGCGCGACGGCGGGTCGACGCTCGTCCTGCCGAGCGCGCGCGCCGCGACCTACTCGTGGGGCACGAGTTCCGACGAACCGCTCGTCGCATTCGCTCAGAGCCCGGTGGCTGTGCGTGCCTCCGCACCGCTCGTTCACCCCGGTGCCCAACGGCTCATGGACGCCGTCGATGCTCGTGTGGCGTCGGGCGACACGGCCGGCGTCGCGAAGGCCCTGCGGCGTGCTGGCGTTGCGCGGATCGTCGTGCGCCACGGCGTCACGCCGGCGCAGCAAACAACCTCGGCGGCCCGATACGTCACGGCCCTGCAGGGATCGCCGGACTTCACCGGCCACCGGGTTCACGGATCGGGGGAAACTCGCTTCGATGTGTTCGACATCGACGCGTCAACCTCGAGCGAGCGGGGCACAAAGGCCATCTCCGTCCTCGGTGGCCCCGAGTCGACTCTCTCGTTGGCCGCCGCGGGTGTCCTGCCCTCGTCGCCGCTCGTGACGGGACGCGGGGGTGGGTGGATCACCGACGACGTCCGCAAGCGCGTTTACAACAACGGTCGCCCGCCGGCGCTCGCCTTCGGGCCGACGTTGACGGCCGGCTCGACGAGAGACGCGCGTCCCGGCAGCAGAGACCTCGACTTCGAGGGGCGAACGGCTTCCCTCACGACGTTGGCTCTCGACGGCGTCACCGCGGTCGCGTCCGAAGGTGACGCCTCCGACCCGTTCGGCGACGTGTACCTCGGCCCGGGCACAGGGCCCGCATCAGCACTCGATGCCTCGGACGCCACGGCATGGCTCACGCCCGCCCACGAGGCGACACCGCTCGTTCTGCGGTGGGCGCGCGGCACCTCCGGTGGCACCGTCACCGTGCACGGCACGAGTACCGGCAAGGCCACACTGCGCGGCTTCGAGGTCGTTGCGAACGGCCGCGCCGTCGAAGCCCGGGCGGCGGGCGAACGGGCCTGGAACGTCACCGTGCCGCGCGGCACGACACAACTCGAACTGCGCCCGAAGGCGTCGGCGCGCGACGCGTCATCGACCGTCGGCATCAGTTCGATCGATTCCGGAGGAGCAGGGTGGCGGGCCGTCCAGGCCCTGCCGGGGCAGGTCGACACGGAGCGCAACGGCGTCCTTCTCACACGTACCCAGCCCTTCGCCGAAGGCAGAGCTCTGCGCTCCGAAGATGACGGCCAGTGGACCCGTCGGCTCACCGTGGCACGTGCTGGAACCATGGGGGTCAACCTCACCTTGAGTGAGGGCGGCCATCGCGACGCCGGGAATGTCCTCTCCGTGCGTCAGCGCGACGGCAGTTGGAAGGCCGCCTCGCTCAACGGTTCGTC
Organism: Dermacoccus sp. PAMC28757; assembly: GCF_014302635.1. Lineage (NCBI taxonomy): Bacteria > Bacillati > Actinomycetota > Actinomycetes > Micrococcales > Dermacoccaceae > Dermacoccus > Dermacoccus sp. PAMC28757. Next base: position 2,131,750 of record NZ_CP060292.1, read on the forward strand.
GGGCTCATTAGCCCTGCCGAAGGGGAAGGTCGACCTCAAGCTTTCACCTGACGTCGAGAGTCTGCGTCTGACGCCCACCGGCGCCGACGCGCGCGCGGCGCTCGGACTGAGGGACACCGGCGGCAGCAGCACGACTCCGCCTGCGACGACGCACGAGTCCTCCGTGGTGACTCTCGCCTCGACCCAGGGCGCGAACGCGGGATGGAGCTGCGTGGGCGAGGGGACGAGCCCCCTGACCCTCGACGGCTGGCGTCAGGGGTGTGCGGTGTCGTCGACGCCCTCCGCTGCGCAGGTGCCCGAGCTCGCGTTCGCCCCTCAGATGTGGCACCGCGGTGCCCTCCTCGCCGGGGGTTTGGGTGTCCTGATTGCGGCCGTGCTCGCCGGCTGGCCGCGCCGCACCCGTCCTGCTCCTGAGAACACCCAACCGGACGCCGCTGCGATGACCACCGCGGCGGCAGGCCGCACCCGCCTCGGCGTTGCGGCCGGTTGTCTCGTCGTCGGAGCGCTCGCCGTGGCTCTCGCGGGTTGGTGGGCCGTGCCCGCTCTCCTTCTGGCCTTCGGTCTGCCCCGCAGGTGGCGGCCGACGACCGTCGTGGTCGCGCTCGCGTTGACAGGGCCGGTCATGGCGACCCTCGGCGTCGTCGACCGCGCGTCGTCCGGAGCGCTCGTCGGTCAGGTGCTCGGTGTGACAGCGCTCAGCGTGTTCGCCGCGGAGCTCCTCGGTGCCCCCAGCGGATGGCGGGCCGTTCGACGAAGCGGCGACTCGCGTCAGCAAGGAACCACGTGACGACGAGCGTCACCGTGAGGACGAGGACGAACGGGGCGTGGAAGATCCGCAGGCCCAGCGAGGCGAAGAGCGCCTGGAGCACGACGAGGTGCCAGAGGAAGACGCCGTAGCTCGTCTCGCCGGACGCGAGTGCGAGGCCGGTTGACGAGCGGCGCTGCACCTCGCGAGGCGCGTTCGTGGCCGCCACGAGCAAGGCGCCGGCGACAATCCCGTACAGAATCTCCTTGGCCGCCGCCGCGAGAACCGTCGGTGTCTCCAGCCCGATCGGCCCACCGAGCGGGGTGGCGGCCAACACGTAGGCCAGCATGGCGACGAGCACCGCGTGGCCTGCGGTGAGGCGCGACGCAATCCCTGGTCGCTGTTCGAGCATCCAAGCCCACCCGATGCCGACGCAGAACCACGCAGCGTGGCCGAGGGCGCTCGTGCCGAGCCACCCCCACGTCGGTGTGCCCTGCGAACTGGCGAACGCCTGGACGAGAACCCCGAAGGCCGCCAAGAGCACCAACACGACAGGGACGGTGCGCCCTGCAGCGCGACGAGGCAGGAGCCACGCGCCGATCACCGGAACGAGGACGTAGAAGGTCACCTCGGTCGTCAGGCTCCACGTCTGGGTGAACGCGCGGTAGCTTTCATGGGTGAAACCCTGCAGCAGGAACACGTGCGTGAGCACCTGACGAAGCGAGCCGACCGTGCCGTCGATGACGACGGCAGCGCCGAGAACGGCCACCAGGGCGAGCCAGTACGCGGGCATGATGCGCGCGACGCGGCGCCGGGCGTAGTCCGGGGGAGTCGCACGTCCGGCGCAGTAACCGCGGGTGAGCAGGTAGGCGGAGATCGCGAAGAACACGGCGACGCCGCTGTCGCCTCGCGCCAGCAGGCGCCCAGCACCGTCCACGTTCGCCGCGCCGGTCCAGAAGGCGACGTGGGAGAGCAGGACGAGCAGCGCCGCGACGGCCCGCAGTGGGCCGATGGCGGGAATGCGGCGCATGTCGATCTCCCTCGCACTTACCATCGGGTAACGTGCGGCGCGCACGCATCGGTCGAATGGAGGCTAGCCGCAGATGAAGGCTCATGAGGGGGCAACCCCCACAGGCGACGCCGCACCGGCCGGTCGTGACTGTCTCGATTACCGCAAACCCGTTCTGCGGGCGCGTGCTCCGCTGCGGGTGAGTTTCGCCGGCGGCGGCACGGACGTCGCGCCGTTCCCCCAGCGTGAGGGCGGCTGCGTCCTGTCGGGCACCATCAGCCAGTTCGCCTATTCGACGCTGCGCCCGCGCACCGACGGCCGGATCACTGTCCAGTCGCTCGACTTCGGGTATTCGATCGGATTCGGCGTCGACGACCCCGTGGAGTACAACGGTCAGCTCGACCTGCCCAAGGCCGCCATCGCGCGCATCCGGACGATTCCGGGCGCCCACGCCGTCACGGGCTTCGACCTGTTCCTCCACACCGCAGCGCCGCCCGGGTCGGGTCTCGGCAGCTCGAGCGCCGTCATGGTCTCCGTCATCGGTCTCGTCGCGCAGCACTGCGGCCTCGACCTCACCGAGTACGAGATCGCCGAACTCGCCTACCGCCTCGAGCGTGAGGACCTCGGCATCCCCGGTGGTTCGCAGGACCAGTACGCCGCAGCGTTCGGCGGCTTCAACTTCATCGAGTTCACCGGCGACCAGGTCGTCGTCAATCCGTTGCGCGTGCGCGAATCGACGGTGCACGAGCTCGAGCACAACATGCTGCTCGCCTTCACGGGTCAGACGCGCGTGAGCGACCACATCATCGAGGACCAGCGCAGCCGGTACGAGACGGGCAACGCGACCGCGCTCGAAGGCCTGCGGGCTCAGAAGGAGCTCGCGGCGCAGATGAAGATCGCGCTCGTGCGCGGTGAGGTCGACACGATCGGCCACCTCCTCGGCGAAGCGTGGCGTGAGAAGCAGAAGATGTCGGAGCGCATCACGACGCCGCTCATCGACGAGGCGATGAAGCGTGCCCTCGCGAGCGGTGCCCTCGGAGGCAAGGTCACCGGCGCCGGCGGAGGCGGCCACATGGTCTTCGTCTGCGAGTTCGAGCGTCGCCACCTCGTCGCCCAGGAACTCATCGACCTCGGCCTCACCGTCTCCGAGCCGATCTTCAGCCGCGACGGCGTCACGACCTGGAGAGGACAGAACTGATGGCTCACCCGATCGAGGACGTCGCGCCCGACGCCATTGGCGCCGCGACGACCGCGCAGCTCGACGCCGGCATCGACGCCTGGCTGCACCTCGCCGAGGCGCTGCGGGAGCCCGACCTCTCGGCCCAAGTGCGCGCCGCCGGCGAGGCCCTCGTCAGTTCGCTCGCCGCAGGCGGCAAGGTGCTCGTCGCCGGCAACGGAGGGTCTGCAGCGATCGCGTCCCACGTCGCGGCCGAGTTCATCGGCAAGTGCATCCACGACCGGGCGCCGCTTCCGGCGGTCAACCTGGCCGAAAGCCTGTCGTCGATCACTGCCATCGGCAACGACTACGGCTACGAGCACGTCTTCGACCGCGGTGTTCGCGCGCTCGCGCGCCCCGGTGACGTCTACCTCGCAATGTCGACGAGCGGTCGCAGCGCCAACATCGTGCAGTCCGTCGCGACGGCGCGGGAGATGGGCGTGACGACGATCGCGATGACCGGGCTCGGCGGTGAGCACCTGCGCGACGCCGTCGACCACCTCCTCGTCGTGCCGAGCGTGGAGACGCCCCGCATCCAGGAGGTCCACATGCTGTGGGCCCACGCCTGGTGCGAGGCCGTTGACGTCCTCAGCCAGCGCACCTGACCGTGACGCCGACGCGGGAGTGGCTCTGCGGCCTGGCCCACGAGCCGTTGCCTCGACCGACCACCGCGGGTGGCCTCGACGCCGTCCTGCTCGACCGTGACGGCACGCTCAACATCCTCAAGCCCGGCTATCGCACACTCGGCGACTTCGAGTTGCTCCCCGGCGCTGCCGAGTCCGTGGCACGGCTCAACGCCCTCGGGGTGCCGGTGGTCCTCGTGACGAACCAGCGCGGGATATCGACAGGCGCGCTCACCTGGGACGCCCTGGCAACCGTCCACGCGCACCTCGTCGAGCAGTTGGCAGCCGAGGGCGCTCACCTCGACGACATCCGCCTGTGCCCGCATGCCTCAGGGGAGTGCACCTGCCGTAAGCCGTCACCCGGCCTCATCGACGCCGTGGTGGCCGAGAACGGCTGGATCGGGCGGAAGCGAACCCTCTTCGTCGGCGATGCGGAGTCCGACGAAGAGGCTGCGAAAGCCGCCGGTGTCCACTTTCTCGGCGTGGCGAGTGACGTGGGTCTCATCGACGTGGTGGACTCTGTTCTGACGCTGTGGGAACGTCCGAGGTCATCTACTTCGTGAATCGGGTCACACGAGGGGCTCCGAAGGTGTTACCGTCGCGTAAGTTTTCTCGTTCCCCTAGGAGGATCCAGTGCGCAAGGCTGCTGTGATGATCGGATTCGGGGCGTTCTTCCTCACGATGGCGCTCCTCATGCGGTTCTACGCCTACCCCAAACTCGCGGTCGTTCCGCTCAACCAGAACACGCAGCAGACCGTGGCTGACGACAACGCGAAGTACTTCGACGCCGACAAGGTGAAGGCCGGCAGCGGCAAGATCCTCACCAAGGCAACCGTCGTGGCCGACAAGGCCGCGAGCGAGAAGGTTTCGAAGGAGCTCGGTCGCGACGTCGTCGTCATCGACCAGTGGCAGTCCACCGACAACTTCGACGACAAGGGCCAGATGAAGGCCCCGCCGATGAGTGCCACGACGCAGCGGGTCGCCATCGACCGCTCCACGGGCGAAGCCGTCAAGTGGGACGGTAACGAGCTCAACGGCAAGCCGGTCGACATCAAGGGCCAGACGATCAAGTTCCCCTTCCAGGTCGACAAGGACGCCAAGTACGAGTACTGGGACACGACGCTTGCCAAGGCCATCCCCGTGAAGTTCGCGGGCGAGGACAAGATCAACGGCATGAAGACGTACAAGTTCACGCAGTCGGTCCCGAAGACGACGTTCACCAAGATGGACGTCCCCGGCGAGATCTTCGGTCTCGAAAAGGGCAAGCAGACGGCCGACCGCACGTACGCCAACGAGCGCACCATCTGGGTCGACCCGGTGACCGGCGTCATGATGAAGCTTCAGGAGAAGCAGAAGCAGACGCTTGAGGTGGAGGGCCAGGAGCCCGTCAACGCGATGGACACGACCTCCACGATGACGCCGGAGACGGTGGCCAAGAACGTCGACGAGTACAAGTCGAAGGGCAGCCAGCTCAACATTCTGCGTAACTGGGCGCCGCTCGTGCTCGGCCTGCTGGGTCTGCTCGCGCTGGTCCTGGGTCTCATCGTGTCGATGCGTGCGCGCCGCTCGGTCGGTGCCCACGCCGAGGAGCGTCGCGACGACTACCGCGACGACTACCGTGACGGCAACGGGAACGACAACGCCAACATGGTGTTCGGTGACCGCCGCGACGACGGGGTTCAGTACTGACCATGCGCGTCGTCATCACCGGCGGGGCAGGGTTTCTCGGCTCACACCTGGGCGAGACCCTGCTCCGCCGGGGTCATTCAGTGGTGGCCGTCGACAACTTCGTCACCGGCCGCGCCACCAACGTCGCCCACCTCGTGGGTGATCGCTTCGCTCTTGTCGAGCACGACGTGACGGAACCGTTCGACATCGACGGCGACGTCGACGGCGTCCTGCACTTCGCCTCGCCCGCCTCTCCGGTCGACTATCTCAAGATGCCGATCGAGACGCTGCGCGTCGGGTCGATGGGTACGCAGAACGCGCTCGAGCTGGCTCAACGCAAGGGCGCGAGGCTCGTTCTCGCGTCGACGTCCGAGGTCTACGGTGACCCGCAGGTTCACCCGCAGCCCGAGACGTACTGGGGGCACGTCAACCCGGTGGGTCCGCGCGGCGTCTACGACGAGGCCAAGCGGTACGCCGAGGCTCTCGTTCTCGCTTACCGCGACAACCGTGGGGTCGATGCGTCGATCGTTCGCATCTTCAACACGTTCGGTCCGCGGATGCGCCCCAACGACGGTCGAGCCATCCCGAACTTCGTGCGTCAGGCGCTGGCCGGTGAACCGGTGACGGTGAGCGGCGACGGTAGCCAGACCCGTTCGATCTGCTACGTGGACGACCTCGTCGACGGCATCCTTGCGATGCTGCTCGAGACGCACGACCCGGGCCCGGTCAACATCGGCAACCCGCACGAGATCTCGATGCGTGACCTCGCGCAGTGGATCATCGACCTCACGGGTACCTCGTCCGAGATTCAGTACATCGCCCGCCCGACGGACGACCCGACGGTGCGCCGTCCGGACACGACGAAGGCGCAGGCGCTCCTCGGCTGGTCGCCGAAGGTGAGCGTCGAGACGGGCCTGGAGCGCACCATCGCCTGGTTCCGCGAGCACCCCGAGGCCGACGAAGGGCACGTCCTCACGGCGGGGGAGACCGAGCACATCCTCAACCGCTGAGAACACGAACGAGAGGGCCGATCACGTGAGCACGTGGTCGGCCCTCTCGTTATCCGTCGGCCTTGCGGACGTCTCCAGGGGCCTGTGGCCGCCCTTGTTCGAGGCGAGCATCTTCAGGTGCGGGGCTTTCGCCCGGTGAGGACGAGCGTGCCGGGCACGAGATTTCCTCGGAGGGGGCTCCAGCCGCCCCACGTCTGGTTGTTCGCCTCCTTCCACGGCAACTCGCGCAGCTGTTCGAGGACGAGCCCGGCGCCGAGCAGCTCCGCCACGCGGGCTTCGAGGGTGCGGTGGTGCTCGGCGTACAGCACTCGCTCGCCGCGCGCCTCGGCGTAGGGCGTCGTGTCGAAGTAGGAGTACGTGACCAGAAGGCCGCTCTCGTCGGGCACGTCGGGAAGCGTCCAGCGAAGAGGGTGCGTCGTGGAGAAGGCGACGAGGCCGCCGGGCTTCGTCACGCGGGCGAGTTCGCGCATGAGGGCAGCCGTGTCGGCGATGAACGGAACGGCGCCGAAGGCGGAGAACACGACGTCGAACGCGTTGTCGGCGAAGGGCAGGCACGACGCGTCACACTGCGCGAGAGCCGGCCCGGCGTGCTTCGGCACGGACGCCGATTGCCGGGCGTCATCGATGTGTGCGCCCTGGCGCAGCATGCCCAGGGACAGGTCGGTGGCGACGACCCGCGCTCCCTGGCCCGCGCACCAGCGCCCGGCCTGTGCTGCGCCCGAGCCGAACTCGAGCACGTCCCGCCCGTCGAGGGAGCCCTCCGGTCCCAGAATGCGCAGCTCCGCCTCGGTCCACCCCTCCGGACCCCAGACGAGCTCGGCGTCACCGAGGAAGGCGCCGTGCTCGGCCATGTACTCGTCGGCCTCGCCGTCCCACCAGGCGCGATTGGCCCGGGTGCTCTCTGGCCCCGATACGGTGAAGCGACCGGCGCGGTCGGGCGTCTCGTTCATGGCCCCGACGCTACGGGAGGGGGAGGCCGTCCGTCGTCGCGGCCCCGCGGAATGACGCGGCGACGAGCGTCCAGCGCGTTCCCAGGCCCGGTTTGGGTGACGGTGCGCCGTTCGATAGGATGAAGGCGCGTATCGCTGTGGTTTCGTGCCCGATCACTTCGGATCCGACCCGTTCTGCGCTCACAAGGCTGTCACAGGCCGAGGGGGCACGCAGTGGGAACGACCAGGTGACCGAAGGCGAGACGCTCGAGAATCACAACGCGCGGGTGCATTCTGCAGCCGTGCACCGTGAATTCGAGTGCGATACCTAGCTTGTCCTGTCCGCTCAGGGCGTGCGCCTCCCGGCTGTGCGTCCTCCCGAATTGCCCACCGAAAGTTACTTCTTACACATGACTTCCACTACGACCTCCCAGATCGCTGTCAACGACATCGGTTCGGAGGAAGAGCTGCTCGCCGCCATCGACGCGACGATCAAGCACTTCAACGACGGTGACATCGTCGAAGGTGTCATCGTCAAGGTTGACCGCGACGAGGTTCTCCTCGACATCGGTTACAAGACCGAGGGTGTCATCCCCTCGCGCGAGCTCTCGATCAAGCACGACGTCGACCCCGGTGAGGTCGTCAACGTCGGTGACGAGGTCGAAGCCCTCGTTCTCCAGAAGGAGGACAAGGAAGGCCGCCTCATCCTGTCCAAGAAGCGTGCGCAGTACGAGCGCGCCTGGGGCACGATCGAGAAGATCAAGGAAGACGACGGCGTCGTCACCGGTACGGTCATCGAGGTCGTCAAGGGTGGTCTCATCCTCGACATCGGCCTGCGCGGCTTCCTCCCGGCTTCGCTCGTGGAGATGCGTCGCGTCCGCGACCTCCAGCCGTACGTCGGCAAGGAGATCGAGGCCAAGATCATCGAGCTCGACAAGAACCGCAACAACGTCGTTCTGTCGCGTCGCGCGTGGCTCGAGCAGACCCAGTCCGAGGTCCGCACCACGTTCCTCAAGGAGCTGCAGAAGGGCCAGGTGCGCTCCGGCGTCGTCTCGTCCATCGTCAACTTCGGTGCGTTCGTCGACCTCGGTGGCGTCGACGGTCTCGTTCACGTCTCCGAGCTGTCCTGGAAGCACATTGACCACCCGTCCGAGGTCGTCGAGGTCGGTCAGGAAGTCACCGTCGAGGTTCTCGACGTCGACATGGACCGCGAGCGCGTCTCCCTCTCGCTCAAGGCGACGCAGGAAGACCCGTGGCAGCACTTCGCTCGCACGCACGCCATCGGCCAGGTCGTGCCGGGCAAGGTCACGAAGCTCGTTCCGTTCGGCGCGTTCGTTCGCGTCGAGGACGGCATCGAGGGCCTCGTCCACATCTCCGAGCTCGCTGAGCGTCACGTGGAGCTGCCGGAGCAGGTCGTTACGGTCGGTTCCGACATCTTCGTCAAGGTGATCGACATCGACCTCGAGCGTCGTCGCATCTCGCTGTCCCTCAAGCAGGCCAACGAGGACGGCGCCGCGGCTGCCGAGTTCGACCCGACGCTGTACGGCATGGCTGCCGAGTACGACGAGCAGGGTAACTACAAGTACCCCGAGGGCTTCGACCCGGAGACCAACGAGTGGCTCGAGGGCTACGAGGCTCAGCGCGAGAAGTGGGAGAAGCAGTACGCGGACGCCCACGCTCGCTGGGAGGCTCACCAGGCTCAGATCGAGCAGGCGCGCAAGGACGACGCCGAGGCTGCTGCCTCCGGCGAGACGGCCCCGACGTCCTACAGCTCCAGCGCTTCCTCCTCGTCCTCGACGTCTTCGTCGTCCTCCTCGTCCAGCTCGTCCTCGAGCTCGACGCCGGCCGAGGGCACGCTGGCTTCCGACGAGGCTCTCGCCGCTCTGCGCGAGAAGCTCACGGGCAACTGATCCCACCGGTGACGCGCAGTCGCGTCACCACGGATCATCCGAGAAGGCCCCGTTCGACCTCACGGTCGGGCGGGGCCTTCCGCATGCCCGTGGGGTCGTAGGGTTGCGGGGTGAACGAACCGAAGGTGCTCGTGCTCGGGGGCACGGCCGAAGCGCGCGACCTGGCGTCCTCGCTCACCGAGGCAGGTGTGGGCGTGCTCTCCTCGCTTGCGGGCCGGGTGTCACGGCCACGGTTGCCCGTGGGCCCGGTGCGGATCGGCGGTTTCGGCGGAGCTGACGGGCTGGCGGCCTTCCTGCGCGACGGCGGGTTCACCCACCTGGTCGTGGCCACACATCCGTTCGCAACACGGATGGCGGAGAACGCTCGCGAGGCTGCCGCTCCGGTCGCGGTGCCCGTTGTCAGGCTCGCCCGACCGGGGTGGGAGGGGCACCCTGATGCCGGAACGTGGACGTGGGCGGACGGCTACGCCGCCGCCCGCACCGCGGCAGAAGGCTTGGGCGAACGTCCGTTCCTCACGACGGGGCGTCAGACGCTCACTCACTTCGCGCCATGGGCGGATCGCGACGTCCTCGTGCGGGTCGTCGAACCGCTCGCAGCGCCCCCGCCCCGGTGGACGGTCGTGCTCGACCGTGGGCCGTACGACGTCGAGGGCGAACGCGCCCTCATGCGCGAGCACGGCATCGACGTCCTGTTGACCAAGGATTCTGGCGGCCGGTACACCGAGGCCAAGCTGACGGCCGCGCGGGAGCTGGGCGTTCGGGTCGTCGTCGTCAGGCGACCCCCATCACCGGCCGGAATGCGCGAACTCGACGACGCAGCAGCGGTCGTGCGGTGGGTGAACGACCAGGGCTAGCTTGCTCGTGCCCGAGGGTCTACCGGCGTCGAAGCCGTCCACCCATGGCGGTCGCGGTCACTGCGGCCCCGAGGACGACGAGGCCGACCTGTCGCGTCAGCGTTGCCGCGCGCCGGATATCACGGACGGACACGGGACGGCCGTCGCCCAGCTGACCGCGGTCTTCCACGCGGTCGCCATAGGTGGTGAGCCCCCCGAGCTGCACACCGAGGGCGTACCCCGCAGCCGCTTCCACGGGGCCGGCGTTGGGGCTGGGGTGCCGTGCGCCGTCGCGGGAGGCGCCGGTGAGCACGCGCCGCGCCGCACTCGTGCCGTCGGTCGCACCTACGACGGCAGCCGTTGCGAGCAAGCTGACCCGCGCCGGCGTCCAGTTGAGGACGTCGTCGAGGCGGGCGGCGGCCCAGCCGAAGTCCGCGTAGCGCTCGGACCGGTGTCCGACCATCGCGTCGAGGGTGTTGACGCAGCGGTGGAGCACGATCCCAGGAGCGCCCGCGAGAGCACCCCAGACGAGCGTGGCTGCCACGGCGTCGGACTGGTTCTCGGCGAGCGATTCGACGACGGCGCGGGCGACGTCGGGGGCCTCCAGCGCGCTCCTGTCCCGGCCCACGAGTGACCGGATCCGCTGGCGGGCGCCTTCGAGTTCGCCCTCGAAGAGCAACTCGTGCACCGCGAGTGCCTCGCGCTCGAGACTGCGGCCTCCGAGGGCGGCCCATGTGACCGCGGCGGTGACGAGCGTGCGCGAGGCGGGGCCGTGCGTCGCGAGCACCGCCAGCCCCACCCACGGGGCCGTCGTCACGACGACGAAGCAGGTGCCGCGCGTCCGGCTGGGTGCGTAGAGCTGCCGCTCACACGCCAGAGCCCACGTCCCGAAGCCCGCCACAGGGTGGCCACGCTGTGGGTCGCCGAGCAGGCGGTCGGCACCGTAACCGAGGAGAAGTCCGAGCGCGCGTGCGTTCATCGGTGTGCGTCCTTGATGACGAGGGGGCAGCCCGCGACCACGAGGACGACCTCGTCACAGGCAGTGGCGATGCGTTGGTTGAGCCGGCCGAGTTCGTCGGTGAACAGTCGGCCGGAGGCGTACGGAGAGACGAGGCCGAAGCCGACTTCGCTCGTCACGATGACGAGGTCGTCCTCGTAGTTCGCGATGGCGCCGACGAGAGACTCACTCGCGTCGCGGTACGCCGTCTGCCATCCGCGCCGCGGGTTCTCGTCGTTCCAGGCTTCGAGGGCGTCGAGCGTGCGCGAGAGCCAGTTGCCGACGTCATCGAGCAAGATCGGGCCGGTTGTCGCGGTGAGGGCTGCCGCAACGTCGAGGGTTTCGAGCGTCCGCCACGAAGCCGGCCGCCGCTCCTGGTGGAGCCGTACCCGCTCCTGCCAGTCGGCGTCGTCGCGGGGTGCGCCGGTGGCCACGTACGTTGCGTCGGCGAGGAGGCCCTCGGCGTAGGTCGACTTGCCCGAGCGAACGCCTCCCGTGACGAGGGTCTTCATCGCCACGCTCCGGAAGCGAGCACGACGAGGAGGGCCGCGGTGGCGAGTTCGACGGCGGCGCCGAACACGTCGCCGGTGATACCACCGAAGCTGCGACGACACACGAGGACCAGAGCGCACACCACGACGACGGCGACGGCGGCCGCGACGCACGCTCCGATCGGCTGCAGGCCGGACAGAGCCGCGACCCCAGCCAGAGCGAGGCCGACGAGCGCGACGACAAGCGCGGCGATCGTGGGGGAGACGGTGCGCGTCATGAGGGCGCCCATTCCTCCGGTTGTCGCGGGGGATGGGCCGGCTGCCAGGGCGGGACAGGCGGCCCGGCCGGCGCACCACGCGGCTGAGACGAGGAGGGGGTGATCGACGAGGGCCGCCACCCCGGCCGCTTCCAGACCCAGCACCACGACGAGGGCGACCGCGCCCATGGGGCCGATGTCGCCTCGCTTCATGACGGCGAGCGCCCGCTCGCGATTCCATCCGGCGCCGAGACCGTCGGCAGTGTCGGCGAGTCCGTCGAGGTGCATGCAGCGGGTGAGCAAAGCGGAGACAGCCACAGCGAGGAACCCGAGGACGAGCGGACTGAGTTGCGCGAGATCGGCGGCCCACACCGTGAGGCCGACGCCCACCGCCACCGGGAGAGCCGCCACCGGTGCGAGCGTCATGGCGACGCGTGCTGTGGAACGGGAGGTGTCGACCTCCCCGACCGGAACGACGCTCAGGGTGCCCATGGCCAGTCGCAAACCCGCGAGGAGGCTAGCCATCAGCGCCTCCCAAAGCCGTGACAACATCGCCGATCACCGTGATGGCCGGCGGCTCGAGCCCGCCTCGCGCCACGGCGTCGGCAAGGTCGGCGAGCGGTGTGACGACGTGTCGTTGCGTCGGTGTCGCACCGTCGGCGATGCAGGCCGCCGGCGTGGTTGGTGCCAGGCCGTGGCGTTGGAGCTCGCCGGCGATCGCTCGCAGGTTGGCCACGCCCATGAGCACGACGATCGTCAGCCCGCCGGTGGCGAGTGAGCGCCAGTCGACGGTGCAGCGCGGGTCGCCGGGCGGCACGTGGCCGCTGACGACGCTGAAGCCCTGCGTGAGGCTGCGATGGGTGAGCGGGATGCCTGCGAGCGCCGGAACCGCGACCGCGGAGGTCACGCCGGGGACGAGCGTCACCGGGACGCCGGCGTCGGCGCAGGCGAGCCACTCCTCGCCGCCGCGGCCGAAGACGAAGTTGTCGCCGCCCTTGAGGCGGACGACGTGCTTGCCTTCGCGGGCGCGCTCGACGAGGAGGGCGTTGATCGTCTCCTGCGGCGTGAATTCCCCGCGCGGGATCTTGCCGACGTTGACGAGTTCGGCGTCCGGCCGCGCTTGCGCGAGTGAGGCCAAGGGCGCGAGCCGGTCGTAGACGACGACGTCGGCCTGCTTGACGGCCTCGAGCCCAGCCACGGTGAGCAGCCCGGGGTCGCCTGGGCCGCCTCCGACGAGGACCACCGCCCCCGTTGCCTTCCGCGCGGAACTGCCCGAACTTCGGGCGTCGGGCGCAACACCCTTCAGGTGCGCGGACGCGTCGACGACCAGGGCATACGCGAAGGGGTCCGGCTCCTCGACATGGGTGAGCTGGCCCCGCGCAGCCAGATCCTCCGTGACGGCGGACCGTTCCTGCGCGGGAACGTCGACCCGAAAGCCCCGTTCTGCGAGGTCGGCGACGACAACCCCGACGCGCTCGTCGGTGCGATGGACAAGAGCTTGCTTCATGACCTGGGCTCCCTCGGGTCCGCCTCGCCGGTTCGCTGGAGGACTCGCCCGAGGGCGGCGAGGAGGGCGTCCGTCGTCAGCGGGTCACGCACAGCGAGTCGGATCCATTCGGGCCCGAGGCCGGGAAAGGTCTCGCAACGCCGTGTGGCGAAGCCCTCCTCTCGCAGTCGTGCGTGGACGCCCGTTCCCACCTCGACCGTGACGAACGGTGCGCGGGACGGCAAGGGGTCCAGACCGAGCGCGCGTAGTCGGTCGACGAGGTGTTCGCGCCACTGCTCGGTCTCGACAGCCCACTCAGCCACCTGGCGCAGGGCGCTTGGTGAGGTCGTGAAGATCGCGGCCTCGGCCGCGAGCGTGTTGACCGACCAGTGCGGTTGGGCGTGAGAACACAGGGCGACGAGCTCGGTGTCGCCGACGAGGTAGCCGGCGCGCAGGCCGGCGATCGACCAGGTCTTCGTCAGCGAGCGGACGACAAGCAGGCCCTCGACGTCGTCGACGGGTCCGTTGACGAGCGAGGCGTGCTCGCCGGGCACGAGGTCCATGAACGCCTCGTCGACGACGAGGATCCGGCCCGGTCGGCGCAGGGCGAGAAGCTCGGCCCGGGAGTGAAGCGCACCCGTGGGGTTCGTCGGGTTCCCGACGACGACGAGGTCGGCGTCATCCGGAACGCTGTCGAGGCTCTCGCCGAGCCACGTTCGCACGATGTGAGGTCTCGGCCGATGGCCTGCGCGCTTCAGGGCGGCGTCGGGCTCGCTGAACTGGGGGTGAACCACGAGGGGCGTGTCGAACTCGAGACCGCGCGAGATGAGGGTGAAGGCCTCCGCCGCACCGTTCGTCAGCAGCACCTGATGCGGCGCGACCCCGTGACGCGCTGCGACGGCGTCCCGGGCGGCATCGGCACGGGGGTACGCCGCGAGGCCGGAGAGATTGGAGGCGAGGTGCCGCGTGAGGTCGGCGGGTGGCTGCGCGGCGCGGACGTTGACGGCGAAGTCGATCAGTGCCTCGTCCAGCTCGTCGTCGCCGTGGAAGAGCGTGGGGTTGCCGACCGGCGTTTCCCCGGAGAAGAAGCTTCGTCCGTGGGCGCCGGGCGCAGACGGAGCCTGCGGGCCGGCGTGAACGGCGTCCGCGAACGTGACGGCCCGCTCCGGCGCTCCGGCCCAGTGCGTGTGGAGGTAGGACGCGTGAACGGTGGGGTGCCCGGCGCCCGCGGGGTCGAGCGCGAATCCCTCGGCAGCACCGTCGAACTCCCAGGCGGGCTGCCCGCCCGTACGGGGCTCGGTGACGGTGCGGTGGAACTCGTGGCCGCGCACGGGCGGGTTGTCCGGGAAGGCTGGGTCGATCGCCTCGCGGTAGCCGAGGGTGAGGCGCGGGCTCATCGTCGCGCGCGCGTCGATGACGTCGGCGAAGCGGTGTCCGTCGACCTCGGCGAGGAGGTAGAGCATGCCCGCGCACTCAGCGACGGTCGGTACCCCCGCGCGGACAGCCGCGGCAACGTGATTGAGCAGCGATCGGTTCTTCGCGAGCGCCGCAGCGTGTACCTCCGGGAAGCCGCCGCCGAGGTAGAGGCCACGCGTGCCCTCGGGCAGAGCCTCGTCCGTCACGGGATCGAAGACGACGGGTTCGAGGCCCTGGGCGCGCAGCAGCTCGTCGGTCTCGGCGTAGCGGAATGTGAAGGCGCGGCCGCCGGCGACGGCCACCCTGGGTCGTTCGTCACCGGGCGCGAGCTGACGCGCGGGTGGCGTCCACGGTGTCGCCTCAAGCGGCGCCGCGGCGCGGGCCACCTCGAGCAGCGCATCGAGGTCAATGTGCTCTGCGGTGGCACGCGCGAGGTGGTCGAGCGTGGCGCGGGCGTCCGCGCTCTCCTCGGCGGGCACGAGTCCGAGATGGCGGGACGGAACGCTGACGCCTGCGTCGCGCGGCATGGAACCGAGCACACGGATGTCGGCCTCGGCGCAGGCCCGGCGCACTTCGTCGGCGTGCCGCGGCGACCCGGCCTTGTTGAGGATGACGCCCGCGACGTCGAGGCGCGGGTCGAACGAGCGCAGCCCGTGAACGACAGCCGCAACGCTCCGGCTCGCCGAGGAGATGTCGACGACGAGGACGACAGGCGACTGTGTGAGCCGAGCGACGTGAGCCGTCGAGGCGAAACCGTCCGTGCCGAGTCGACCGTCGAAAAGGCCCATGACACCTTCGATGACGGCAACGTCCGCAGGGTCCGGCTGGTGGGCCCCGGCGAGCAGAAGCGGCGCGATGCGTTCCTCACCCTGCATCCACGGATCGAGGTTGCGCCCGACGCGCCCCGTGGCGAGCGCGTGGTAGCCGGGGTCGATGAAGTCCGGGCCGACCTTGGCCGGCGCCACATTCAACCCGCGCGCGGCCAGCGCGGCCATGACACCGACGCTGACCGTCGTCTTGCCCTGCCCCGACGAGGGCGCAGCGAGGACGACGCGAGGGAGCACGTGTGAGTCGCGCGCCCCTGATCCACTCACCATTCGATGCCCCGCTGGCCCTTCTGGCCGGAATCGAACGGGTGCTTCACCTTCGTCATCTCCGTCACGAGATCGGCGACCTCGATGAGCGCGGGGTGCGGGTCACGTCCGGTGATGACGACGTGCTGGTGGCCGGGGCGCGAGGACAGGGTCTCGGCCACCTCGTGCGGGTCGATCCAACCCCACTTGATGGGGTAGGTGAATTCGTCGAGGACGTAGAAGCCGTGTGTATCGGCGGCCAGTCGTCGCTGGATCTCGCGCCACCCCTCGAGCGCATCGGCAGCGTGGTCCTCCTCGGAGCCGGCGCGGCGCGACCACGACCAGCCGGAGCCCATCTTGTGCCACTCGACCGGGCCACCCTGGCCCGTGCTCGTGTGGACTTCACCGAGCGCTTCGAGCGCGGCCTGCTCACCGATGCGCCACTTGGCGGACTTCACGAATTGGAAGACGCCGATCGACCAGCCCTGGTTCCAGGCGCGCAGCGCGAGCCCGAAGGCGGCCGTCGACTTGCCCTTGCCCGCGCCGTGGTGGACGACGACGAGGGGGCGGTTGCGGCGCTGACGGGTCGTGAGGCCGTCGTCCGGAGTGCTGGGGGTCTGTCCCTGGGGCATCAGGCTGCCTTCCCGTTCGAGGTGCGCGGCGTCGCCGCGGGAGCGATGGCGTCGATGAGGCCGGTGGCCGAGACCTGCTCGAGGGGTACGTGACGGGCCAGCATCCGCTGGGCGAGCTGCCCCGCGAGGCCGAGTCGGAAGCGTCCCGATTCGCAGTCGACGACGATCGTCTCGACGTCGAGGGAGTGCCACCTATCGGCCACGTCGAAGGCTCGCTCGAGGGCGCGCTCGCCGCTCGTCGCGCGGCCGTCGGTGACGAGCACGAGCAGGGGACGTCGGTTCGGGTCGCGCAGCCGCTCGATGCGCAGCACGTCCGCCGCTTCGAGCAGGCCCTCCGCGACAGGGGTGCGCCCGCCGTGCGGAACGTCGGCGAGCAGGGTCGCGGCTCGGTCGACGGAGGAGGTCGGCGGCAGGACGAGGCGGGCACCGTCGCCGGCGAACGTCACGAGGCCAACCTTGTCGCGACGCTCGTAGGCGTCGAGCAAGAGCGAGAGCACGGCGGTCTTGACCTCGCTCATCCGCTTGCGTGCGGCCATCGAGCCCGAGGCATCCACGCAGAAGAGGACGAGGTTGGATTCACGGCCCATGATCCGCGCATGGCGCAGGTCCGCCGGTTCGACGAGGAGCCCCGAGCCGGGCTCGGCCTTCCGTGCTACTTGCCGCACGGCCGCTTCGCGGACCGTCGCGAGGAGGTGGACCTTGCCCTCACGATCGGGGCGTACACCGACGACGCGGCCCGTCGTCGTTTCGGCGCGGCTGCGTCGTCCGGCCTCACCTCGACCGATGCTCGACAGTTCGAAGCGCTGTGGGCGGTAGGGGGCGCCGACCGATGCCGTCGCGACGGGTGCGGCCGCGTTCTGCGGTTCGTCCTGTGTATCGGCAGGGCTCTGATCCGCCTCTGTCTCGGCGTGCGTGTCGTGCGAGGACGTGGGTGACTGCTCGTCACGCGGGCTGTCGTCCTGGGCAGGCGGCGATTGAGGAGAATCGGCGCTTGGCCCGTCAGTCGCTTCGCTCCCGTCGGCGGCCTCGGAGTTGGACGGCTCCTCGTCGTCGGGCTCCTGCGGCTCGTCGCCGGGATCGTCGCCGCCCTCGGGCGGCGGGGGCGGTTCCTCGTCGAGCAGCCGATCGAGAAGGTCTTCGTCCAGGCCGGGCGGGTCGAAGGGGCCGCGGCGTCGGCGGTGTGCGAGCGCAAGGACGGCCGCTGCGCGGATGTCCTCACGCTCGACGGCGTCGGCGCCACGCCACGCGGCGTGCGCACTGGCCGTTCGCGCGATGACGATATCGGCACGCATCCCGTCGACGTCGAAGCCGGCACACACGCGGGCGATGGTGCGCAGCGCCCACGGGGAAAGGACAACCCCTCCGACACGCTCCTGGGCCGCGGCGATGCGCTCTCGCAGGCGAGCCTGATGGCCCGCGAATCGTTCGAGGAACGCATCGGGGTTCGCGTCGAAGGCGAGGCGACGCGTGACGACTTCGGCGCGGACCTCGGGGTCACGCGAGGCTGCGACGTCGACGGAGAGGCCGAAGCGGTCGAGCAGCTGGGGGCGGAGTTCGCCCTCCTCGGGGTTCATCGTGCCGACGAGGACGAAACGGGCTGCGTGCGTCACCGACATGCCGTCACGCTCGACGGTGTTGCTGCCCATCGCGGACGCGTCGAGCAGGAGGTCGACGAGGTGGTCGTGCAGGAGGTTGACCTCGTCGACGTAGAGCAACCCACGGTTGGCCTCGGCGAGCAGGCCGGGGCGGAACTCGGCGCTGCCGGCGCCCAAGGCCCGGGCCAGATCGAGCGAGCCACTGACTCGGTCGTCGCCGGCGCCGACGGGAAGTTCGACAAGACGGACCGGGCGACTCGTGGCGTCACCGTCGGCGTCGTGAGGGCCGTCGGGGCAGTTCGGCTCCGGGGTCCGCGGGTCGCAGCTGTAGCGGCATCCGGCGACGACGTCGATCCGGGGGAGCACGTCGACGAGCCCGCGCACGATGGTCGACTTGGCCGTGCCCTTCTCGCCGCGAACGAGCACACCACCGATGGCCGGTGAGATTGTCGTCAGCACGAGAGCCAGTTCGAGGTCGTCTGCGCCGACGACGGCCGTGAAGGGGTAACGGGACATCACGAATCCTCCTGGCAAGTGACCACGCTTGCCGTACGAGATGCCACGGCTCGTGCACGTGGCAGGTGATGACGACGTCCTGGCTCGCTTCGAAGGGAAGCTCACAGTGGCGGGACCGCTCCGGATTCTCACCGGTATTCCTCGTCATGCAACCGGGAGACATCATGGCAGACGCGCGCGCCGTGGTGGTGTCCGGGCCGATCCGAGGTTTCGCGTCCCTCAGGGCCGCCGTCGGTGCTCAGCGTTGTCGTAGGGTGTCGGCCATGATCGAGGTCGTGGGCATCGGGGACGACGGGTGGAGTGGTCTCTCTGAAGCCTCACGACACCTCGTGGAACGGGCTGACACCGTCATCGGAAGCCCACGTCAGCTCGACCTGCTGCCGTCGATGGGACAGCAGGAACGGCGACCCCTGCCGTCGCCGCTGCGCGACAACCTGCAGTCGCTTGTCGGCGAATCAGGCAGGCACACAGTTGTTCTCGCATCCGGAGACCCGTTTTTGTCGGGCATCGGAACGACGCTGATCAAGGCAGTTGGTCGGGAGGCGGTGCGTGTCCACCCGGCGCTCTCGTCGGAGGCGCTGGCCCGCGCTCGGATGGGGTGGTCGGCGGAGTCCGTCGACGTCGTCACCCTCGTCGGCCGCTCCACGGACCGTTTCCTTCCGTTCGTCACCCCTGGTGCCCGTCTCGTCCTGCTCTGTTCGGACGGTGACAACCCCGCGGAGGTTGCACGCCTCGCCGTGGAGGCAGGCGCCGGAACTGCACAGCTCACCGCGTGGTGGCACCTCGGTGGCCAGAACGAGGGCTCGCACAGCACCACCTGCGCTGCGTGGGGTGACGAACGCACCCCTGACCTCGTCGTCGTGTGCCTCGAGGTCGGTGTTCTCGACGCCGAGCCACAAGCCCTCGGGCCCGCCCCCGGTCGTGCCGACGACGCTTTCGAGCACGACGGACTCATCACGAAGCGAGACGTGCGTGCCACCGCCCTCGCCCGGCTGCGCCCGTGGCCCGGTCAGGTCCTGTGGGACCTCGGCGCCGGCTCGGGGGCCGTGGGGATCGAGTGGTGCCTCGCTGCCCCGCGGGCCCGCACGGTCGCCATCGAGCGCGATCCCGACCGTGCCGATCGGGTGACGCAGAACGCCGCCCGCTTCGGCGTCTCCTCCCGCGTGGACGTCCACGTCACCAGCACGAGCGCCGCCGTGCGCGACGACGACCTGCCTCGACCGGATGCCGTCTTCCTCGGCGGTGGACTGGATCGTGACGTCCTGGACGCCGCGATTGCAGCGTTGCGGCCCGGTGGTCGTCTCGTCGCCCACGCCGTGACGAGAGAGAGCGAAGCGCTGCTTCACGAGGTACACCGCACGCACGGCGGCTCACTCACCCGCCTTGCCGTCGAACATCTCGAGCCTCTCGGGCGCTTCAACGGCTGGAAGCCTGCCCGTAGCGTCGTTCAGTGGTGCCTGACGCGGCCCCCCAGGTCGAAGGAGTCCGCATGACCGTCCACTTCATCGGTGCCGGTCCGGGAGCGGCCGATCTCCTCACGCTGCGCGCCGTGAACCTGCTCGAGCGCTCGTCGGTGTGCCTGTTCGCCGGCACCTACCTCGACGCGGCCGTGCTCGCTCACCTGCCCGCCGACGCCGAACGTATCGACACGCAACGTCTCGACCTCGACGACATCACGCGCCTCATGGCCGAGGCTCACGCCCGCGGAGCGGACGTCGCGCGGCTGTGCTCGGGCGACCCGTCGATCTACTCGGCTCTCGCCGAGCAGACCCGACGACTCGACGCTCTCGGGGTGCCGTGGGAGGTCTGCCCGGGCGTGCCCGCCTACGCGGCCACAGCCGCCGTCATCGGACGAGAGCTCACGGCCCCTGAGGTGACGCAGTCGCTCGTCCTCACCCGCGCCCAGCGCGATTCGACGAAGATGCCGCCGGGGGAGGAGCTTGCGAACTTCGCCCGCACGGGTGCGACCCTCGCGCTGCACCTGGCAATCCGTCACACGGACCGGTTGTGCGTCGAACTCGCGGAGCACTACGGCCCGGAATGCCCTGTTGTCGTCGGGTACCGCGTGAGTACGCCCGAGCAGCTCGTCCTGCGCGGAACGCTGACCTCGATGCCTGCCCTGGTGGCAGATGCCGCGCTGCGTCAGGCCGCTGTCATCCTCGTCGGCCCTGCCCTCGCGAACGACAACTTCGTCGAGTCGCACCTCTACAGCGCGTGTCGCGAGCGTCCGACCGGCGACTGACGCTCGGCGCCCATCAGGCGGTACCTCAGCTGACGAAGCGCGGCGTCCAGACGCGGCCGTCCTCGGTCATCCGCGTCGAACTCGCGCCGACGATGACGAGGCACCCCATGTCGATCGTCTCCGGATCCAACTCGCCGAGCGTCGTCGTGCGCAGTTCCTCGGCGTCGCGACCGACGTGGCGAGCCACGGCCACCACCCGGTCGTGGGGCAGCTCCTCGCGCAGGACGGTGAGCGCGTCGCCGAACTGGTGCGGCCGGCTCGCCGATCGGGGGTTGTAGAAGGCCATGGCCAGATCGGCTTGGGCGCAGGCTCGCAGTCGCGCGTCGATGACATCCCACGGCTTGAGGCGGTCCGACAGCGAGATGAGCGCGTGATCGGCACCGAGGGCCGCGCCCGCGAGGGCCGACGCGGCATGAGCTGCCGTGATGCCAGGAACGACGTGCACGGTGACGTGGCGCAGACCGGCGTCGGCGTTCGCGCGCGCCTCGAACACCGCTGACGCCATGCCGAACACGCCCGCGTCGCCACCCGAGACCACTGCGACGTCCTCGCCGTCGGCGGCAAGGCGCAGCGCGAGGGCCCCTCGGTCGACTTCGACGGTGTTGCCGCTCGCGTGACGCGTCAGCCCGGGGCGCTGCGGCACGCGCTCGACGTACGGCGCGTACCCGATGACGTGGGCGACTCGACCCAGGACCTCGGTCGCTTCGGGGCTCAGCCAGCGGTCGGGACCGGGCCCGAGGCCGACGACGTGAACCGTCCCTACCGCGCCCGACGGGCTGGTTGACGGAGCCGGTGCGGATCCCTCCGCGCGGCCGGCAGCGTCAGCCCGCCTGTCGAGGCCGGGAACGACGACGAGCGCCATGTACGGCACGGTCTCGGGATCGACGTCGGCGACCGGCAGCACCCGTTCGCCGTCGCGGCTGGCCCGCTCGACGTACACGGCACGCTCGAGCAGGTTCGCCTGACGCAGTGCCTCATGCACATTGGCGAACGTGCGCCCGAGCTTCATGATGACGGCGGCGTCGGTGTCGGCGAGGCGACGCGCGAGTTCCGGCACGGGCAAGGTGCCCGGCAGAACCGTGAGCACGTCCTCGTGACGGCACAACCCTGAACCGATGGCCGCCGTCGCGCCGGAGACGGACGTGACGCCGGGAACCCGATGCGTCTCGAACTCCTCGGCGAGCAGGTCGTGGACGTACATCGACGAGCCGTAGAAGAAGGGGTCACCCTCCGCGAGGAGGACGACGGTGCGTCCCGCGCGCAGGTGCGCACCAAGCCGGGCGGCGCAGTCCAGGTAGAAGTCCGCCAGAGCGCCGTGATATCCGCGCGGATGGGCAGCCTCCCCGGTCGTCACGGGGTAGACGAGTTCCTCCTCGACGGCGGGCACCGCACGCTCGGCGAGGAGTTCGGCAACGATGGAACGCGCGATGCTCGATCGCTTCGGGCCCCGGTGGTAGGCGACGACATCCGCCGACTCCACGAGGCGGGCCGCTTTGAGGGTGAGGAGGTCGGGATCACCCGGCCCGAGCCCCACGACGTGCAGAGCTGCTGGTGCCGGTGCGCTCATGCCAGTTCGTCCCGCGTCGCGAGAGCGTTGATCGTGGCAGCAGCCATGGCCGAGCCGCCCCGACGTCCGTGCACCGTGAGCCACGGCACCGGCCCGCCCTCGGGTGCGAAGGTGCTCAACGCGATCTTGGATTCGGCTGACCCGACGAAACCGACCGGCATGCCGATGATCGCCGCGGGGCGCGGGCCGCCGTCGGCGATGACCTCGAGGAGGTGGAACAGCGCCGTCGGAGCATTGCCGATCGCGACCACTGCGCCGTCGAGCCATGGCTCCCAGAGCGAGACAGCCGCCGCGGAGCGCGTCGTACGCCACTGGCGCGCGAGGTCGGGCACCGCCGGGTCACGCAAGGTGCAGCGCACCTCGTTGTCGGCCGGAAGGCGTCGGCGCGTCACGCCGTTCGCGAGCATGAACGAGTCGGTGAGAATGCTCGCGCCTGCGCTGAGGGCGTCATGGACGGCGTCGGCTACGTCGGGGCTTCCCTCGATCTCCCTGACGATGTCGACGTCTCCTGCCGCGTGGATGATGCGTACGGCCGCCGTGTGCAGCGATGCAGGCAGGGCCGACAGGTCAGCCTCGCGGCGGATCGTCGCGAACGACTCTCGGTAGATCGCCTGCCCGTCCCGTTCGTAAGGGTAGCGGCGGGTGGGGAGCCTCGTCATCGGTCACCTCGTGCGTCGGCCACGTCGTCGGCGCTGCGCGGCGCCACGACGAGGGTGTGGGTGGAAGTCGGTCGGCCGCAGGCTCGTTCGCAGCCCACGATGTGAAGGCGTCCGTCGGCCTCGGGGGCGGGGGTTGTGCGGGCGATTTCGACGGTGGGGGAGTCGGTGCGGCGGCAGAAGGGCGCGCCGATGCAGGCCGTCACGCGGCGTCGCGGATCCGTCGCGCAGTGGAATCCGGCCCCGATCAGTTCGTCGATCGCCTCGGGCGACGTGTCGGCGGGTAGGACGAGGCTCCGGTGCGGCGTCACGACGATCCGTGCCGACGAGCCGAGGGTCGCGACCAGTGCTGCGACGAGGGTGGGCGTGAGGAAGCCCAGCGGTACGCCGAGTTCCGTCAGCTCCACGACGTTCGCGCCGATCGGCCCCGATCCGGCAGCGCGCCGAGACACGGTCGGGGCACTGTCGAAGGTCTCGAAGCCGACGAACAACGGTGAGTCGGAAGGCAGGTCACGCACGTTCCACACGGCGTCCGAGTCACGGAGGGTGAGGAAGCGGTTCGCCACGCCGAGCAGAGCGCTCACGGCCTCGGCGGGGGAGCAGGGGCGCGACTGTCGCCCGGCGAGGAGGCGACCGGATGTGGGCGAGAACTGTTGGAACGCCACGTCGTACGGCGCGTCCAGCGAAGGGCCCGTCTCGTCGGAGAGTGCGAAGAGCCACCGTCCCGGAAGCGTGGCGAGGGCGTCGTCCCGCTGCAGTCGGTCATCGAGTTCGCTGACCAGCCAGTCTAGTTCGGGCGACGGGTCGGCAACAATGTTGCGAACGCGCTCGTGGGTGGCCGAGGGGAGCAACCCCAGTCGCTCCACCGTCCGGACGAAGGGCTCCGGCAGCGGCTCGGGCAAGCCGCGGAGTTGAAGGTTGCCGCGTGACGTCAGCTGGACGAAGGGTGCCCCGAACTCCTCGGCGAGAGCGGAGATGTCGACCAATTCCGTTGTGTCGGTGCGTCCCCCAGGAAGTCGCAGCCGGACGATGGCGCCGTCGTCGGCTGCGAACGGTCGCAGCACTCCGGGGCAGCGATCGTGAATCTGGCGGGACGGCACGGCGCCAAGCATAGGCGTAAGCCAGGTAGGGTCGGGGCTGGTCGTGAGCTGCGGAACCCGGTGTGAATCCGGGACGGTCCCGCCACTGTGAGCCCTCGTGCAAGTCAGGAACGCCGCCGCGACCGGCTCGCCGGGAACCCGGGAGAGTCCACGACGTCGACGTGAGCGCGGATACTCACGAAGGAGCGCCTGATGGCTCGTATTGCCCTGATCTCAACCTCCGACACGGACCTGCGCAGCGCGCGCTCCAGCGGTGCGGACTACGCCATCGCCAACCCGGCCCGGCCGCGCCCGATCGGCGAGGTCACCGACGGAGCTGACATCGTCGTCGTGCGCCTTCTCGGCGGACCACAGGACCTCTTCGACGGCTTCGACGCCCTCGCTGCGTCAGGTGTCCCGGTCGTCGTCCTCGGCGGCGAGCAGGAGCCGAATGCGGCGCTCATCGAGTGCTCGACCACCCCGCCCGGCGTTGCCCGCCAGGCCCACGACTACCTCGCTCAGGGTGGCGCGACGAACCTCGCGTCACTGCACGCCTTTCTCAGCGACACCCTTCTGCTCACCGGTGAGGGCTTCGACCCGCCGGTCACGACCCCGTCGTGGGGTGTCCTCGAGCGCCCGGAAGCTCCCACGCCTGAGGGGCCCCGGGTCGGAGTGCTCTTCTACCGAGCCCAGTACGTCGCGGACAACGTCGCCTACGTCCACGCCCTGGCCGACGCTCTCGATGCCGCGGGTGGTGTCGGCGAACCGGTTTTCGTGTCGTCGCTGCGCGACCCCGAAGCCGAGTTGCTCGAGCACCTGCGTCGCTACGACGCCCTCGTCACCACGGTGCTCGCCGCGGGCGGCACGCGTCCGGCAAGTGCCGGCGCCGGTGAGGACGACGAGAGTTGGGACGTTCAGGCGTTGGCCGCGCTCGACGTGCCGATCGTCCAGGGGCTGTGCCTCACCTGGGGGCGTGAGGACTGGCTCGACTCCGACGACGGCATGACGCCGCTCGACGTGGCGACCCAGGTCGCCGTGCCCGAGTTCGACGGGCGCATCATCTCGGTGCCGTTCTCGTTCAAGGAGTTCGACGAGGACGGTCTCGCCACCTACGTGGCCGACCCCGAACGTTGTGCACGTGTCGCCGGCATCGTGCTCGGCCACGCCCGCCTGCGTCGGCTCGCGCCGTCCGAGCGCCGCATCGCCGTCGTGCTGTCGGCGTACCCGACGAAGCACTCCCGCATCGGTAACGCCGTGGGCCTCGACACGCCTGTCTCGACCATTCGGTTGCTGCGCGCCATGCGTGACGCGGGCTACGACCTCGGCGAGCCCGGTGCCATTCCCGGGCTCGACGGTGTCGGCGGGGAGCACGGCGTCGCACCCGTCGACGACGAGCACCCGGACACCACAGCAGGCAACGCGCTCATCCACGCCCTCATCGCCGCTGGCGGGCAGGATCCGGACTGGCTGACGGATGCTCAGCTCGGCGACGCCCACGTCCGTATCCCTGCCGCGACCTACCGCCGTTGGTTCGACGCGCTACCGAGCGACCTCACCGACGCGATGCGCGAGCACTGGGGTGAAGCGCCCGGTGAACTCTTCGTCGACCGCCAGGAGAACCCCGACGGTGACATCGTCGCGGCGGCCATGCGCAGCGGCAACCTCGTCATCCTCGTCCAGCCGCCGCGCGGGTTCGGCGAGAACCCAATCGCCATCTACCACGACCCCGACCTTCCGCCCACCCACCACTACCTCGCCACGTACCGCTGGCTCGAGGAGGAGTTCGGCGCGCACGCCGTCGTCCACATGGGCAAGCACGGCAACCTCGAATGGATGCCGGGCAAGAGCCTCGGGATGTCGGCCTCCTGCGGCACGGACGCGGCCCTCGGCAGCCTGCCGCTCATCTACCCGTTCCTCGTCAACGATCCGGGTGAGGGCACCGAGGCCAAGCGCCGAGCGCACGCGACGATCGTCGATCACCTCGTGCCGCCGATGGCCCGCGCCGAGGGGTACGGCGACATCGCGCGCCTCGAGCAGCTGCTCGACGAGTACGGGAACGTCTCGGTCATGGACCCGGCGAAGGCGCCCGCGCTTCGCGGTGAGATCTGGACCCTCATTCGGGCAGCGGAGCTGCACCACGACCTCGGTCTCGACGAGCAGCCGGACGAGGACGACTTCGACGAGTTCGTCATGCACGTCGACGGGTGGCTGTGTGAGATCAAGGACGTCCAGATCCGTGACGGTCTGCACGTTCTCGGGCGCGCGCCGGAGGGCGACGAACTCGTCAACCTCGTCGTGGCGATGCTCCAGTCCCGCCAGCTGTTCGGCGGCGGTGGTGACGGTGTTCCCGGCTTGCGGACCTCCCTCGGACTCGAGGTGACGAGCACCGATCGCACCGCGACGGACGCCGCGCAGGAGCGGGCACACGCCCTCGTCAGTGCCTTGGCGCAGGCGGGATGGTCAGCCGACGCGGTGTCCTCCATCGTCGCGGAGCAACTCGACGGTCTGGCCGACGTCGACCGCTCGGGCGTCGAGGCCTCGCTGACGTTCGCTGCAACCCAGGTCGTGCCCCGCCTCGCCCAGACGCCTGACGAGCTGACGGCCGTCCTCCATGCCCTCGACGGTGGGTACACGCCGGCCGGCCCCAGCGGCTCGCCGCTGCGCGGCCTCGTCAACGTGTTGCCGACGGGCCGCAACTTCTACTCGGTCGACCCCAAGGCCATTCCGAGCCGTCTCGCGTACGAGACGGGCACGGCCATGGCCGACTCGCTGCTCGCGAAGTACCGCGACGAGCACGGCGAGTGGCCCGAGTCCGTGGGCTTGTCCGCGTGGGGCACCTCGGCGATGCGGACGAGCGGCGACGACATCGGCGAGATCCTCGCCCTGCTGGGCGTCACGCCGACCTGGGACGAGCAGTCCCGCCGCGTCGTCGGCCTCGAGCCGATCCCGCTCGACGACCTCGGCCGGCCCCGCATCGACGTCACGGTGCGCATCTCGGGCTTCTTCCGTGACGCGTTCCCGCACGTCATCGCGATGCTGGACGACGCCGTCCGCCTCGTCGTCGACCTCGACGAACCCGACGACATGAACTTCGTGCGCGCCCACGCCCGCGCCGACGTCGTGGCCCACGGCGACGAGCGCCGTGCTCGCACGCGCGTGTTCGGTTCGAAGCCGGGCTCCTACGGGGCCGGTCTGCTGCAGGTCATGGACTCGGGCAACTGGCGCAGCGACGCCGACCTCGCCGAGGTGTACACGACCTGGGGCGGCTACGCGTACGGCCGCGACCTCGACGGCGCTCCGGCCCGCGACGACATGGAGCGCAACTACCGCCGCATCAAGGTGGCGGCGAAGAACGTCGACAACCGCGAGTCGGACATCCTCGATTCGGACGACTACTTCCAGTACCACGGCGGCATGGTGGCCACGGTCAAGGCACTCACGGGCGAGGAGCCGGAGGCGTACGTCGGCGACTCGACGACGCCCGACGCCATCAGGACCCGCACGCTCACGGAGGAGACCTCGCGCATCTTCCGTGCGCGCGTCGTCAACCCGCGCTGGATCGCCGCGATGCGACGTCACGGATACAAGGGTGCCTTCGAACTGGCCGCCACCGTCGACTACCTCTTCGGCTTCGACGCGACGAGCCACGTCGTGCCCGACTGGATGTACGAGCAGATCGCCCAGTCTTACGTGCTCGACGAGCAGACGCAGGAGTTCATGCGCCACGCGAACCCGTGGGCGTTGCACGGCATCGTCGAGAAGCTCGGGGAGGCCGCCGACCGTGGCCTGTGGGAGAACCCGAACCCGGAGACGATGGCCGCGATGCAGCAGGTCTACCTCGACGTCGAAGGGGAGCTGGAGCAGTGACGCCGTCGGGCGCGCCCCAACGACCGCGACCGACGGTCGGGGACGCCTCCTCCGCACGGGAACGCCGGGAGGATCCGCGCGGCTGGGCCATGGGTGAGCAGGTCACCGAGGCGCTCGGGCGGGTCATCGCCGGGCGACGTGACATCCGGCGGTACCGGCCGGATGCGATCGAGCCCGAGTTGCTCGAGCGGGTGCTCGAGGCGGGTCACAGCGCGCCGTCGGTTGGCCACAGCCAGCCGTGGCGGTTCGTCGTCGTTCGTTCACCCGAGACGCGCGAGCGCGCGGCGCACCTCGCGGACACGGCGCGGCTGCGTCAGGCACGCGACCTGCTGCCGGAGCGCGCGGCACGCCTCCTCGACCTCAAGCTCGAGGGCCTGCGCGAAGCGCCCATCGGCATCGTCGTGGCCTGCGATCGGCGGACGCCGGCGAACGGAGTTCTCGGTCGGGCCACGTTCACCGAGACCGACGTCTGGTCGTGCGCGTGCGCCATTCAGAACATGTGGCTCACGGCGCGCTCGCTCGGTCTGGGGATGGGGTGGGTGACGCTCTTCGAGCCGTCCGACCTGGCCGGCCTCATCGGGGCGCCCGAGGGAGTCGAGACGCTGGGGTGGATGTGCCTGGGCTGGCCGGACGAGCGCCCGCCGGGGCCCGGCCTGCAGCGCGCGTCCTGGTCGACGAAGCTGCCGCTCGAGGACGTCGTGCTCGAGGAGCGGTGGCCCGAGGGCGACGGGGCGCCGGCGCAACCGCTGTCGCACCTGCGCGCGCCCGACGGCGACGCACTCGTCGAGGCAGGGGACGGTGCGGACACGCTCCTCGCACCGCCGGAGTCACTGGGCATCCTCGACCGGGCCCTCAACCGTGTCGTGGCGACGTCCGGTCCGCAGACCGCCGGAGGGCGCCTGATCCTGGCGGGTGCCGACCACCCCGTCGTCGAGCTCGGCGTCAGCGCCTACGAGCCGCACGTGACGGCCGACGTTCTCGGCCATGCCCTGGCCGACCCGAGCTCGCTCGGAGCAGCACACGCTCGTGCGGCAGGTCTTGCCGTGGACGTCGTGGACGCCGGCGTGAGTGAGCTCGTCACCGGGGCGATCGATGCCCGACCCGGTGGAAACCGAGGCAACCTTCGGGACGCCGACGCCCTCACCGACGACGATCTGGAGCGCTGCGTCACCGTCGGTGAGAACGTCGGGCGGCGGGCCGCCGCCGACGGACTGGTCGTCCTCGGCGAGGTGGGTGTCGGCAACACGACCGTGGCGGCCGCACTGACGTGCGCGCTGCTCGGCGTCGACGCCGACGACGTCGTCGGGCTCGGTTCGGGAGCCGATGCTGCGATGTCGAAGCGCAAGCTCGAGGTCGTCAGCGCCGCCTTGGAGCGTTCGAAAACCTTCGGCTCGGACGCCGACGCCGCCCGGCGAGCCCTGCGTTGTCTCGGAGGACCCGAGATCGCCGTTCTCACGGGAGTCTGCCTCGCAGCGGCGGACGCCGGCACGACGATCGTGCTCGACGGACTCGCGACCTCCGTGGCCGCGCTCGTCGCGTGCCGACTCGAGCCGGCGGTGCAGGGTTACCTCGTCGCTGGCCAGCGTAGCAGGGAGAAGGGGCACGCACTCGTCCTCACGGAACTCGGACTTGAGCCCTTGCTCGATCTGCGTCTGCGTGCCGGTGAAGGTGTCGGCGGAGTGCTCGCCGCCGGGATGCTCCTGCGCGGGCTCGAAGCGCGCCGCACGAGCGTCAGGACGACCGACTGAGGCGTGTCACGACCGCCAGGGCGTGATGTAGTCGTTCGCCGGCCAGCCCTCCACAGCTGCCAGCAGCTCACCGGCCGTTGCACCGTCCAACTCCTCACGGATGATGTCCGCGTGGCCCGCGTGCCGAGCGAACTCCTCGACGTGGTGGACGTAGAGGTAGCGCAGCTTCGCCGGGCGCGCCTCGTCCATCCCGAACCACGGCATGGGCCCCACGGGCAGTTCTGCTTCCACATCACCCTCTCGACACATCTGCGTGTACTCGGTGCGAACGTCGTCGAAGACACCGAGAAGCACGTCGAGCGTCTCTTCGGGGGTGGGCGTGAAGCTCGCGGCGAACGCCTCGAACGGCTGGTCGTGTTCGTGGTGTCCGGCGCCGGACAAGGACTGCTTCATGCAGTAGACGATGTGCTTGACGATGCCGCTGATGCTGAGCGCACTGCGCAGCGGCGTCCGCCGGGCCTGCTCGTCGTCGAGGCCGTACGCGCTCGCACGGATCGCGTCGAGTTGGACGTCGAGGTAGTTGCACAACGTGGTGCGTTCGTCGTCGATCTGGGGTAGGTACATGGCGGTTCCCTTTCGTCATTGGCTTGTGCCGTACACCCATCAGAGCGCAACTTCCGGACAGGTTCGGTCCGCTGTGTCGGGCAGGATGAGCACATGGCGGAAACGACACACCGCGTCCTGCGCCTGCTCGGCCTCCTGGAATCGCGCACGTCCTGGCAGGGGCCGGAACTCGCGGAACGCCTCGGGGTGACCGAGCGCACGGTACGACGCGACGTGGTGCGTCTTCGTGAGCTCGGGTACCCGGTCGAGGGCGAACGTGGACTTGACGGCGGATACCGCCTCGGGGCTGGTCGCGGTTTACCGCCGCTCGTGCTCGACGACGACGAGGCCGTGGCGATGGTCGCGTGTCTACGAATGGCGGCGCTTTCGGGCACCGATGAGATCGGTGAGGCGGCCCTTCGCGCGCTGACGAAACTGGATCAAGTCCTCCCTCCGAGGCTGCGCGCTGTCGCCTCGGCTCTGGACGATGCCACGCGCGCACTGCCACGAACGCGGCCCGCGGTAGATCTGCGCGTGCTGCAACAGTTGGCCACGGCACAGCGCGACCGGACGCTGGTGCGGTTCAGCTACCGCAAGGCCGACGGCGAGACGTCCTCGCGTGAAGTGGAACCTGGGCGACTCATCACCCAGGGAGAGCGCTGGTATCTCCAGGCGTATGACCGAGGGCGTCAGGATTGGCGCGTGTTCCGACTCGATCGGATGGACGAGCTTCGCGTGACGTCCTGGTCGTTCGAGCCGAGGAAGGTGCCGCCGCATGATCATCACCGTGATCTGGAGGAGAGATTCGAGTGCGTCCTGCGCTTCGAGATGGCCGTCGACGTTTCGCGGGTGGCTCGCAGGATCCCCGCGGCCTTCCGCGAAGGACTCGAGGCCACGGCCACAGGCTGCCGCTTTCGGGTGGGCGCGCTCAGTTGGAATGTTCTCGCGTGGGAGATGCTGGGCGTCGCCCGGGATCTCGAGAGTCCGGTTCGGGTTCCCGCGCAACCACACGCCGGGGCCTTCCGCTCGGCCTGTGACCGCATCAGCCGCCAGATGCAGACGCTGGTGGTGGCGGGGGATTCGTCGGCGCCGCCGGTTGCCGTGGACGTGAGGCGTCAGGCTTCGGCAGCCGAGGCCGACGACACGGCACCGAGGGCGTAGACGTCCATGATCCATCCGTGCTCGGCGCGCAGCCGCGCGCGCAGGTCGACGAGGTCGTCGATGACCTCGTCGAGCGGCCCGGAGCGCAACTCCTGTTGAGGTAGCCCGAGGTAGGCACCCCAGTGGAGGACGAGGTCGGGTGCCCGCTCCCGCAGGGCCGCACAGTGCAGCGAGCCGTCGAGCATGACGACGAACGCAGCGTCCGGGCTCCAGTCGGCTTCGAGTCGACGTCCGGTCGTGATGTGGATCGGCTTGCCGATCTCGTGCAGGACGATGCCGTGCTCGGCCGCGAGGGCCTGGAACGCCGATATGCCGGGTAGGACGTGGACGTCGAAGTCGCGGGTAGCGCGCATCCGCTCGACGACGCGGATCGTCGAGTCGTAGAACGCCGGGTCACCCCAGACGAGGAAGCCAACGCTCACCTCGGGATCGAGGGCGTCGATCGTTTCGCCCCACAGCTGCGCGCGCGCCTCGTGCCAGTCGTCGACGCCTCGGCGGTACTGGCCGCCGTCGCGCTGCGCGTCCGGCCCGCGCTCGGGGTCGGGCAGCGTGACGAAGCGGTAGCTGCCCGGCTCGAGGTGGCGCCGGCACAGCTCTTCACGGACGGCCACGAGTTGGGCCCTGTCCTCGCCCTTGCCCGCGACGAGGAAGACGTCGACCTCGCGCATCGCGGCGATCGCGCCGAGCGTGAGGTGATGGGGCGCGCCGGCACCGATGCCGATGACGTTGACTCTTCTGCCGGTCACGGTGCCTCCTGGGCGAGTTCGAGAAGGTGATCGAGGTCGAGCGACGCCTCACACGCGTCAGCGAGGGCGTCGATCATCGCGCTGCGTCGCGCGCGGAAGCCTGGCGCCGTGAGGTCGGGCGTCCACGCGGAGCCGACCGCCGCTGCGACCTCGGCGAGCCAGGCGCGTCGGAAGCCGTCGTTCTCGAAGGTGCCGTGCCAGATCGTGCCCCACACCGAGCCCGAGGCCGAGCCGCCGGGGAACGTCGGTTCCGCGTCGACGACGCCGTGATGGATCTCGTACCCGTCGACGTCCTGGCCCTTCCACCGTTCATTCGGGCGGGCGAGCACCTTCTCGTCGTGGAACGTCACGCGGCCGGCGAGCACGCTCAACCCCGTGACGATGCCTGCGGACGATTCGACGGCGTCCTCGATCGTCTCGACGAGCATTTCGTACCCACCGCAGATGCCGAGCACCGGCCGACCCGCTGCTGCACGCTCGGTGACGACGGCGTCGAGGCCCTGGCCACGCAGCCATGCCAGGTCGTCGACGGTGGCACGGCTGCCGGGCAGGACGAGGAGGTCGGCTTCTCGGCAGCGATCGAGGTCGGTCGTGATGTGGACGTCGATGCCCGGTTCGGCGGCCAGCGCGTCGACGTCCGTCGCGTTCGACGTGCGCGGAAACCGCACGACAGCAACCGAAAGGCGCTCGGACATCGCGTCGTCGTCGGGTCGCCAGCGGCCGATCGACAGGGCGTCCTCCGAGTCGAGCCAGACGTCCGTGAGCCAGGGGAGCACCCCCGCGCACGAGAGGCCGGTTCGTCGACGGATCTCGTCGAGGCCAGGCGTGAGCACTGACGCGTCACCGCGGAACTTGTTGATGACGAACGTGCGAAGGAGCGCACGGTCCTCGTCGTCGAGCAACGCCCAGGTGCCGTAAAGCGCTGCGAGCACGCCGCCCCGGTCGATGTCGCCCACGAGGGCCACAGGTAGGCCGAAGCGCCTGGCCAGACCCATGTTGACGTAGTCACCCGCCCGAAGATTGATCTCCGCCGGGGAGCCTGCACCCTCGGTGACGACGAGGTCGACGCTCGCCCGGAGTTCCTCGTACGCGGCGAAGGCTGCTTCGGCCAGGTGGGTGCGGCCCGTCGCGTACTCACCGGCCTCGAGCCGCCCGGCGGGCTTGCCGCGCACGACGACGAACGCCTGCCGGTCGCTGCCCGGCTTGAGGAGCACAGGGTTGTGCACCCCGCTCGCCTCGACACCGGCCGCCTCGCACTGCAGGTACTGAGCGCGCCCGATCTCCGCGCCGTCGGCGCACACCATCGAGTTGTTCGACATGTTCTGCGCCTTGAACGGCGCGACGCGGACCCCCTGGCGCGCCCACGCGCGGCACAGGCCCGTGACGACGAGCGACTTGCCTGCGTCCGAGGACGTACCGGTCACGAGAAGGCCACTCACGAGCGTCCACCCTAACGGTCACGACGGCGTCTTCGGGGGCATGATGGTGCCGCCCGCGCCTGATCGGTGCGGCTCGTTGCGCGATAAGGGGCTCTCGAACGATGGCACGTTTCATTTCCTCCCGATACCAGGGCGATTCGTTGACGCAGATGTCGGTCATCGCCGACCGCGCCCGCGAGTTCGACGACGTCATCAACTTCAGCCTCGGTGACCCCGACCTCACCACCAACGAGGGCGTCATCGACGCTGCCGCAGCCGACGCGAAGGCCGGGCACACGCACTACACCTCCAGCCTCGGCGACCCCGAACTGCGTGAGGCGATCGTCGAGATGTACCGCACCGATCACGCCCTCGAGCGCCCCGTCGACGACGTCATGGTGACGACGTCCGGTTGCCACGCGATGTGGCTCGTCATGGAGACGCTGCTCGACGACGGCGACGAGGTGCTCGTCATCGAGCCGTACTTCACGCCGTACCCGCACCAGGTCCGTCTCGCCCGCGGCGTGCCCGTCTTCGTGCCCACGCGCAAGGAGAACGGCTTCCAGGTGACCCGTGAGGATCTCGAGGCCGCCGTCACGCCGCGCACGCGGGCCCTCATCGTCAACACGCCCTGCAACCCGACGGGCGTCTCGTGGTCGCGCGCCGCGCTCGAGACCGTGGCCGAGGTGGCGAAGGAACACGACCTCGTCGTCATCGCCGATGACATCTACACGTCGTTCACGTACACCGAGCCCTTCGTGCCCTTTACCTCGCTGCCGGGCATGGGGGAGCGCACCATCACCGTGGGCTCCTTCAGCAAGGACTTCATGATGACGGGGTGGCGCGTCGGCTGGATCATGGCCCCGGCCGAGTTCGTCTCCACCGCGCGCGACGTCAACGAGAACAACGTCTTCACCGCGCCGTCGGTGAGCCAGCGTGCGGCTCTGCACGCCCTGGAGCGCCGTCACGAGTTGCAGCCCCCGGTCAAGGAGCTCTACCGCCGCCGTCTCGAGCGGGCGTACGAGCGCGTCCGGGCCCTTGCGAACATGGATGCCCTCGCGCCGGAGGGGGCGATCTATCTGTGGGCGGACATCCGCGCGACGGGCCTCACGTCCGTCGAGTGCGCCGCGCGCATCGTCGAGGAGGCGCACATCCTCACCATTCCGGGAACGGCTTTCGGTGAGTCCGGTGAGGGCTTCCTACGGCTCGCTGTGACGGTTGGGGAGCAGCGCATCGACGAGGCCTTCGACCGGCTCGCCCGGATGAGCATATTCACCGATTCCGCTGCCGGAGAGTGACGTACCGCCAGCGCTGAGACGGGGGATTGACTACCATGGCGGATCGTGCCGTCCGGGCACAGGTTCGCCGAGGCTCCGGGGTCGTTGGGAGTTCGGCGAATTTCGACCAACCCCTCTGAGACTCTCGTGAACTCGATCTCCACACGTGCCCACGACCGCCTCGGTCTGCGTACGTCGCCCATCATCTTTTTCGGCTCGGCCTTCCTCATCGTCCTGTTCAGCGCAGGGATGGGGCTGTTTCCAGGGCCGGTTCAGACGTTCTTCGGTTCCATCGCGCACTGGTTGCGCTACGACATCGGCTGGTTCTACACGGCCGGCGCCACGCTCCTCGTCGTCTTCTCCGTCGGGCTCGCCATGAGCCGCTACGGCCGCATCAAGATCGGTGCGGACGACGCCGAACCCGAGTACTCGGGGCTCGCGTGGTTCGGCATGATGTTCGCCGCCGGCGTCGGCGCCGTCCTCATGTTCTGGGGCATCGCCGAGCCGATGAACCACTACGCGAACCCGCCGATGGGCGACAAGGCGTTCACCGACGCCGCCGCCTGGCAGGCCATCAACATCGCCAACTTCCACTTCGGCATCCACATGTGGGCCGTGCTCATCGTGCCCGGCCTGTCGTTCGGCTACTTCACCTACAAGCGCAACCTGCCGCCACGTGTCTCCTCGGCGTTCCACCCGGTCCTGGGTGACCGCATCCACGGCCCGATCGGACGCACGATCGACATCATCTCGATCGTCGCCACCGTCTTCGGTCTTGCCGTGTCGACGGGTCTCGGTGCGCTGCAGATCAACTCCGGTATGAAGTACGTCTTCGGCGTGCCGATCTCCGGCATGGTGCAGGCTGCGATCCTCGCGGTGATCACCGCTGCAGCGCTGACGTCCGTGCTCGCGGGTATGGACAAGGGCGTCAAGCGCCTGTCGTACGCGAACATCATCCTCGCGATCGCGCTCATGCTCTTCATCCTCATGAACGCGGCGTCGACGTCCGACCTCATGCGCAGCATCATCGAGGCGTCCGGTCGCTACCTCAGTGCCCTGCCGGTGCTCAGCACCTTCAACGACAGCTTCGGTCACGGCCAGTGGTCGGGTGACTGGACCGTCTTCTACTGGGCCTGGACGGTGACCTGGGCGCCCTTCGTCGGCATGTTCGTCGCGAAGATCTCCCGCGGCCGGAGCATCCGTGCCTTCGTGGCCGCGTCCCTCGGCCTGCCGACCGCGTTTGTCGTCGTCTGGATGTCGATCTACGGCTTCTCGGCCATCACCTCCGATCGCGCGAGCGCGGACAAGCCGGGTACCGGTGGCGAGCTGACGAAGACGATCGTCGATGACGGCCGCGTGCAGGACGCCCTGTTCCAGTTCCTCAAGGACATGCCGCTCTACGGCGTCACGGCGACCCTGGCACTCATCGTCATCGTCGTCTTCTTCGTCACCTCGATCGACTCGGGTGCCCTCGTGCTCGACGCCATGGCGAACGGCCACGAGGACATGGGGACGCGCCGTCAGCGCGTGTTCTGGTCGTTGTCGGTCGGAGCCGTCTGTGCGGCGATCATCCTCACCGCCGGCGACAACGGCCTCAACGCGCTGCAGGAGGTCATCATCGTCATCGGCTTCCCGGTCATGATCCTGACGATCCTTCAGGCGTTCCTCCTGCTGCAGGCGCTGCGCGAGGACGCGGGCGCGGCGAAGCCGATCCGCACACGACAGTGGAAGAAGGTTCTCCCGCAGGAGGAGTACGAGCGCCGCGCGGCCGAGAACAGCGAGGACATGGACGAGTACGTCGTCCTGCCCGAGTTCGAGATCGGCACCGAGCCCGAGTACGAGACGCACACCCCGACGACGTCGCACACGCAGGCTCTCGCGGCCAGTCGCGCGGCCGTGTCGATCGGTCTCACGGGCGCCGTGGCCTCCGGAAAGTCCGTCGTCGCCGACTAGTTCGAGCGTCGTGGCGCAGTGGTCGTCGAGTTCGACGAGCTCATGCGCGAGGTGCTCACACCGGGTCACGAGACGCTCGAGGACCTGCGCGCGGTCTTCTCCGAGGAGATCGTCCACCCCGACGGCACGATCGACTGGGAAACGCTCGACGGCCTGACGACGGAGAGCCACTCCGCCCGTCGGCGCCTGTACGACGTGGTCGGGCCTGCCGTCCGCGAGGTGGCCGACGCTCGGGCCAAGGCGGTCGGCGAGGATTCCGTTCTCGTACTCGACCTCGCGCTGCTCACCGAGTCGACGCCGCGCGACTTCGACCAGGTCGTCGTCGTGTCGGCTCCGGTCGAGCTGCGCGTGGGGCGCCTCATGGAGGAGCGCGGTCTCACCCGCGAGCAGGCATGGGCGGAGATCGACGCCGACACCCAGCAGAGCGAGCGCGAGGACGCTGCGGACTTCGTCATGGAGAATGCAGGAACACGCGACGAACTGCGTGAGCTCGTCGACGCCCACTGGGACGAGCACGTGCAGCCGGTGCTCGACGAGACGAGCGCTCACGCGGGTAGCTGACGATCGAGGAGAGACGATGAGTGGCACCGAGCAGTACGCGTTCGAGCGAGGCCTGCGGGTCGGACTGACCGGCGGTATCGGCTCCGGAAAGTCCACCGTGGCGCGCACGTTCGCGCAGCTCGGTGCCCTCGTCGTCGATTCGGACGCGATCCAGCGCCTCGTCGTGGCGCCCGGCTCCGACGGCCTCCGCGCGATCGTCGAGGAGTTCGGGGAAGCGATGCTGACCGCCGGCGGTGAGTTGAACCGCCCTGCGATGGCGGAGCTCGTCTTCGCCGACGAGACGGCCCGGCGGCGACTCGAAGGCATCACGCACCCCCTCATTGCGCAGGAGACGGCGCGACAGATGGGCAAGGCCGCGTCGGGGCAGGTCGTGGTCCACGACATTCCGTTGCTCGTCGAGTTGGGGTACGCGGACAAGTACGACCTCGTCGTCATCGTCGATGCGCCGGAAGAGGTGCGCCTCGAGCGCCTCGTCGCCGACCGGGGCATGACGAAGGAAGCGGCGCTCTCACGCATCCGCTCACAGGCCACAACGGAGCAGCGCCGCGCCGTGGCCGACGTGTGGATCGACAACACGGGCACCCCCGAGGAGCTGCGCGAGCAGGCATCGGAGGTCTGGACGACGCACGTCGAGCCGTCGGTTCATCACTGACCCACGGATGGCGCCCCCAGCCGTGCGGGTGGCCTCGAGTGGCATCAGGACCCCGTGATTCCGGGGTTGTCGGTGCCCGGACGTAGGGTTTGACCATGCGTCCAGTGACTGACATCCAGCGCCGCGTTGCGCCGTTCAAGGTCGAGTCGGAGTATCAGCCCGCCGGCGACCAGCCGAAGGCCATCGCCGAGCTCTCCCAGCGCGTCAACGCGGGGGAGAAGGACATCGTCCTCCTGGGCGCCACCGGTACCGGTAAGTCCGCGACGACGGCCTGGCTCATCGAGCAGGTGCAACGCCCGACCCTCGTGCTCGCGCCGAACAAGACACTGGCCGCGCAGCTTGCCAACGAGTTCCGCGAGCTGCTGCCGCACAACGCCGTCGAGTACTTCGTCAGTTACTACGACTACTACCAGCCAGAGGCGTACGTACCGCAGACGGACACGTACATCGAGAAGGACTCCTCGATCAACGAGGAGGTCGAGCGACTGCGTCACTCGGCCACGAACTCGCTGCTCACCCGCCGTGACGTCGTCGTCGTCGCGTCGGTGTCGTGCATCTACGGTCTCGGTACCCCGCAGGAGTACGTCGACCGAATGGCCCGGCTGAAGGTCGGCCAGGAGATCAACCGTGACGAGTTGCTGCGCCGCTTCGTCACCATGCAGTACACGCGCAACGACATGGCCTTCACGCGCGGCACGTTCCGGGTGCGCGGCGACACGGTGGAGATCATCCCCGTGTACGAGGAACTGGCCATTCGCATCGAGTTCTTCGGCGACGAGATCGACCGGCTCTACACCCTCCACCCGTTGACGGGCGAGATCGTCAACGACGAGGAGGAGATGTACGTTTTCCCGGCCACGCACTACGTGGCCGGCCCCGAGCGCATGGAACGCGCCATCAAGGGCATCGAGGTCGAACTCGGTGACCAACTCCAGCGGTTCGAGACCGAGGGCAAGATGCTCGAGGCGCAGCGCCTGCGGATGCGCACGACGTACGACATCGAGATGATGCGTCAGGTCGGCTCGTGTGCGGGCATCGAGAACTACAGCCGCCACATGGACGGCCGTGAGTCGGGCTCGGCCCCGAACACACTGCTCGACTACTTCCCCGAGGACTTCCTGCTCGTCATCGACGAGTCGCACCAGACGGTGCCGCAGATCGGCGCGATGTACGAGGGCGACATGTCGCGCAAGCGCACCCTCGTCGACCACGGTTTCCGCCTGCCGAGCGCGATGGACAACCGTCCCCTCAAGTGGGAGGAGTTCCTCGAGCGCATCGGCCAGACCGTCTACCTGTCGGCCACGCCGGGCGACTACGAGATGGCCAAGAGCGACGGTTACGTCGAGCAGGTCATTCGCCCCACCGGCCTCGTCGACCCGGAGATCGTCCTCAAGCCGACGAAGGGCCAGATCGACGACCTGCTCGGCGAGATCCGCACGCGTACCGAGAAGAACGAACGCGTCCTCGTCACCACCCTGACGAAGAAGATGGCCGAGGACCTCACCGACTATCTCCTCGACAAGGGCGTTCGAGTTCGGTACCTGCACTCCGAGGTCGACACCCTGCGCCGCGTCGAACTCCTGCGCGAACTGCGCATGGGTGAGTACGACGTGCTCGTCGGCATCAACCTGCTCCGCGAGGGCCTCGACCTGCCCGAGGTCTCGCTCGTGTCGATCCTCGACGCCGACAAGGAGGGCTTCCTGCGTTCGGCGAGAAGCCTCATCCAGACCGTCGGCCGTGCCGCCCGAAACGTCTCGGGTCAGGTGCACATGTACGCCGACAAGATCACCCCGTCGATGCAGGAGGCGATCGACGAGACCACGCGTCGTCGCGAGAAGCAGGTCGCATACAACACCGAGCACGGGGTCGACCCGCAGCCGCTGCGCAAGAAGATCGCCGACATCACCGACATGCTGCAGCGTGAGGACGCCGACACGGACGCCCTGCTCGGTTCCGGCCGTTCGATGAGCCGCGGCAAGGGCCGCGGTGGCACAGGAGCCGCCACGGCCGACGCCGACGTCGCCACGGGCGGTCGCAAGGGCTCGAGCAGCGCCGACCTGGCGGGGCTCATCCAGGAACTCACGGCACAGATGCACGAGGCCGCAGCGGAGCTTCAGTTCGAACTCGCAGCTCGCCTGCGCGACGAGTTGCGTGACCTCAAGAAGGAGCTGCGCCAGATGACGGAGGGCCAGAAGTAGGCGCCCACGCTGCGCTCAGGGGGCATCGGTATTATTGAACGCATGACGATCACGCGTTTGTTCAAGGGTTTCGCGCTGGCCGAAGCCATCTCCTGGGGTCTGCTGCTCATCGGCATGTTCTTCAAGTGGATCCTGAAGACCACCGAGATGGGTGTGCAGATCGCCGGCCCCATCCACGGCGTCATGTTCATCGGCTACGTGCTGTGTGCGCTCAAGCTGTGGCAGGAGAAGAGCTGGCCGGGCAAGACGATCGGGCTCGCCCTCGTCAGCGCCGTCATCCCGTTCATGACGATCTGGTTCGAGAAGCGCGCCGAGCGTGCCGGCGAACTGGACACCCCGGCCGCCGGCCCGCGCGTCACGGCCTGACGCCCCCGCCGCCGACGAGACAGCGCCCGGTCCAGGCAGCCTTGAGCTGCCGGACCGGGCGCTTCGTCGTTCTCGCCGGTCGTCCGTTCACCAGCCTCGTTCGCGCCATTCGTCGAGGTGCGGACGTTCGGTGGCGAGGCTCGTGTCGTCACCGTGGCCGGGGTGGACGACGGCGTCGTCGAAACGGCCGAAGATCCGATCCCTGACAGAGGCGAACAGTTCGTCGAAGGACTGCTCGTCGCTGTGGTTCGTGGCACCCACGCCGCCGGGAAACAGGGTGTCTCCGGTCCAGACGTGCGGCGTCGAACCGTCCTCGGACGACCAGCTGAGGACGACGCTGCCCGGCGTGTGTCCGGGCACGTGGTGCGCCGTGAGCGTCTGTTCGCCGAGCGTGACGGTGTCCCCATCGGCGAGCGTGCGGCTCGGCTCGACGGGCAGTTCCGGTCCGTCGAGTTCGCCGGCCATCGTCTCGCGGGCCAGAAGTGCGATCTCCGGCAGGGCCCGGTGGTGATCCCAGTGCTTGTGTGTCGTCACGACGCCGACGAGGGCTTCGTCCTCGACCTGCGCCTCGGCGAGCAGCTCACGGATAGCCGCGGCGTCGTCGGCGGCGTCCACGAGCAACGCCTCACCGGTGGCGGCGTCCTTGAGCAGGTAGACGTTGTTGTGCATGTCCGAGACCGACAGCTTCCACATCGTGAGGCCGGGAAGGTCGAGGCGCGACGGCGCCTGGCCGGGCTGGACGTCTGAAACGTAGCTCATGCGATCTCCTCGTCGGGGTAGTCGTTCGACGCGATGCGTGCCTCGTGGAGGTCGTAGGCCGCACCGATGAGCGTGAGGTGGCTGAACGCCTGCGGGAAGTTGCCCACCTGACGCATTTCCTCGGGGTCGTACTCCTCGGCGAGCAGGCCCACGTCGTTCGGCAGGTCGCACAGGCGGTCGAACAGCTCGCAGGCCTTGTCGAGCTCGCCGATCTTCGCGTAGGCCGAGACGAGCCAGAACGAGCACGCGAGGAACGGGTGCTCGTCGCCCGCGAGGCCGTCGACGCCCGACTGGGTGCGGTAGCGCAGGAGGAACCCGCCGCGCATGAGGTCGTTCTCGATGGCGCGCACGGTGCCGATGACGCGGGGGTCGTCACCGGGCAGGAACCCGATGAGAGGGATGAGCAGCAGGGAGGCGTCCACCTCGTCGGTGTTGTAGTGCTGCGTGAAGGTGTTCTTGTCCGTGTTGAAGCCCTTCGTCAGCACCTCCTCACGCACGAGGTCGCGGATCTCGCGCCAGCGCTCGACGTCACCGGGCAGGTCGTG
Source organism: Dermacoccus sp. PAMC28757 (assembly GCF_014302635.1). Lineage (NCBI taxonomy): Bacteria > Bacillati > Actinomycetota > Actinomycetes > Micrococcales > Dermacoccaceae > Dermacoccus > Dermacoccus sp. PAMC28757. The sequence goes on from NZ_CP060292.1 coordinate 2,173,494, forward strand.
CTCCTCGACGGCCTGGATCGCGCGGTCGAAGGCCGCCCACACCATGACGCGCGAGTGCGTGAAGTGCTGCAGGGGCCCGCGGATCTCCCACAGGCCGTTGTCCGGCTCGTCCCAGTGATCCGCGAGCTCGTTGACGAGCGCAGCCTGGATCGCCCAACTCTGTTGGCTCTCCTGCCCGCCGAGGTCGCGAGCGGACTCGAAGGCGATCATGACCTCGCCGAGGACATCCGTCTGCTTCTGGTCGACGGCGCCGTTGCCCACGCGGACCGGTCGGCTGTTCGCGTACCCGGGCAGGTGGTCGAGTTCGCGTTCGGCGAGTTCACGCCCACCGTCGATCGTGTACATGATCTGCATGTCCTCGGGATCACCGGCGAGGGCGCGCACGAGCCACTCACGCCACTTCAGCGTGGCCTCGATGTAGCCGGCACGGAGCAGGGACTCGAGGCCCAGCGAGGCGTCGCGCAGCCAGCAGTAGCGGTAGTCCCAGTTCCGTTCGCCGCCGATGTGCTCGGGAAGCGACGTCGTGGGAGCTGCGACGATGCCGCCGCGCCGGCTGTCGGTGAGCAGGTCGAGCACGAGCAGGCTGCGCTTGACGACCTCGGCGTGCGGGCCGTTGTACGTGCAGTGGCTCACCCAGTTCTCCCAGCGATCGAGGGAGGCTGCGATGCGACGGTCGGTGTCGAGGGGAACGGGGATCGGCTTGTAGCTGGGCACCCAGGTGACGCTGAAGTCGTAGCGTTCACCGGCCTTGACCTCGAAGTGGTCACGGTGACGGCCCTCGTCACCGACGGGCAGTCGGTCGCCGCGGAAGATGAGCATGTCGGGCCCGGCGATCGCGACGAGCACCTCCTCGTCCTCGCTGTGACCGGGGTGGTGGCTGACCCACGGCTTCACCTTGCCGTAGCCGAAGCGGACGATGAGCTCCTGCTCCATCGCCACGGTGCCCTCGAGACCCTCGACGCGGCGCAGCACGTCGGCGCGGCCGTCGCTCACGGGCATGAGGTCGGTGACGCGCACCTTGCCGGTCGGCGTCTCGTGGATGGTCTCGAGGACGAAGCTGTTGCCCCGGTAGCTGCGCGTGGTCATTGCCTCGTCGGAAGGACCCAGCAGCCAACGGCCGTGGTCGGGGGTACCGAGAAGGGCGGTGAAGCAACTCGAGGAATCGAACCGGGGGAGGCACAACCAGTCGACGGAACCCCGGAGGCTGATGAGGGCCGCTGTCTCGGTGTCGCCGATAAGCGCGTAGTCCTCGATCGGGGTGTGGTTCGCCTCGGAAAGGGTGGTGTCGGCAGGCATGAGGGCCAGCCTAGTCCGCGGTTGTCGGTGGTCGCACCTAGCATGGAGCCGTGCCGAATTCTCAGAACTCCCAGGCCGCCGAGCGACGTTCGAGCGCTTCCGCCGTCGCGCGTCGCGGCCACGATCACCTGCTCGTGCGTGGTGCACGTGAGCACAACCTCAAGAACGTCTCGATCGAGATCCCGCGTGACGCGCTCGTCGTCTTTACGGGCCTGTCCGGTTCGGGCAAGTCGTCGCTCGCGTTCGACACGATTTTCGCCGAGGGCCAGCGTCGCTACGTCGAGTCGCTGTCAGCGTACGCGCGTCAGTTCCTCGGGCAGATGGACAAGCCCGACGTCGACTTCATCGAAGGTCTGAGCCCGGCCGTCTCGATCGACCAGAAGAGCACGAACCGCAACCCGCGCTCCACCGTGGGCACCATCACGGAGGTCTACGACTACTTCCGTCTGCTCTTCGCGCGCGCCGGTCGTCCGCACTGCCCCGTCTGTGGCGAGCCGGTCGGCAGCCAGACTCCTCAGCAGATCGTCGACAGCATCCAGGAGCTGCCCGAGCGCACCCGCTACCAGGTGCTCGCCCCCGTGGTCCGGGCACGCAAGGGTGAGTACGTCGACCTGTTCGCCGAACTGCAGACGAAGGGCTTCTCGCGCGCCCGCGTCGACGGCGAGATCGTGTCGCTCACCGAACCGCCGGTGCTCGAGAAGCAGAAGAAGCACACCATCGACGTCGTGGTCGACCGCCTCGTCGCGAAGGGCCCCGACGACACGAGCGGACGCCAGCGCCTCACCGACTCCGTCGAGACAGCTCTCGGCCTTGCCGACGGACTCGTCGTCGTCGAAAAGGTCGTGCGTGAGGGCGAGGAGGTCGAGGGGCCGCTCGAGCGCCGCTACTCGGAGAAGCTCGCGTGCCCCAACGACCACCCGCTGTCGATGGACGCCATCGAGCCTCGCTCGTTCTCCTTCAACAGCCCGTTCGGTGCCTGCCCCGAATGCACCGGCCTCGGCACGGAACTCCAGGTCGACCCCGACCTCGTCGTGCCCGACGAGGAGAAGACGCTGCGAGACGGTGCCATCCTCCCGTGGGCGCAGGGCTCGGGTGCGGCCGACTACTTCATCCGCGTGATGAAGGCGCTCGGCGACGAGCAGGGCTTCGACCTCGACACACCCTGGCGTGCCCTGCCCACCCGCGCCCGCACCATGCTGCTCGAGGGCAAGAACCACAAGGTTCACGTGCGTTACCGCAACCGCTACGGGCGTGAGCGCTCGTACTCGACGGGCTTCGAGGGCGTCATCCCGTTCGTCAAGCGTCGCCACTCCGAGACCGAGTCCGAGTGGAGTCGTGAGCGCTACGAGGGCTACATGCGTGAGGTTCCGTGCCCGGTGTGCAAGGGCGCCCGACTCAAGCCGGAGTCGCTCGCCGTCACCATCGGTGGCAAGTCGATCGCCGAGGTCTGCGCCCTGCCCATCTCGGAGTCCGCGTACTTCCTCGACGGGGTCGACTTCGACTCGCGTGAGCGTCAGATCGCCGAGCGCGTCATCAAGGAGATCGGAGCTCGCCTGGGCTTCCTGCTCGACGTCGGCCTCGACTACCTCTCGCTCGACCGGCCGGCCGGCACCCTCTCGGGTGGCGAGGCTCAGCGCATCCGCCTGGCCACGCAGATCGGTTCCGGCCTCGTCGGCGTGCTCTACGTGCTCGACGAGCCGTCCATCGGTCTCCACCAGCGCGACAACCACCGCCTCATCGAGACGCTGACCCGGCTGCGCGACCTCGGCAACACCCTCATCGTCGTTGAGCACGACGAGGACACCATCGAGACGGCCGACTGGATCGTCGACATCGGCCCCGGCGCCGGCGAGCACGGGGGTGAGGTCGTCTACTCCGGCCCCGTCGACGGGCTCGTCAAAGAGAAGCGCTCGATCACGGGTGGCTACCTCTCCGGCCGCCTGTCGATTCCCGTTCCCCCGACGCGTCGCGGACAGGACGGGCGGCAGGTCGTCGTCGAGGGGGCTCGCGAGCACACGCTGAAGAACGTCGACGTTGCCTTCCCGCTGGGCAACCTCGTTGTCGTCACCGGGGTCTCCGGCTCCGGAAAGTCGACCCTCGTCAACGACATCCTCTACACATCGCTCGCCAACGAGCTCAACGGCGCCCGGCAGGTCGCGGGGCGACACAAGCGCGTCACCGGCATGCAGCAGCTCGACAAGGTCGTCCACGTCGATCAGAGCCCCATCGGGCGTACCCCGCGAAGCAACCCGGCCACCTACACGGGTGTGTTCGACAACATCCGCAAGCTCTTCGCCGAGACGCAGGAGGCGAAGGTGCGCGGCTACCAGCCTGGCCGCTTCTCCTTCAACGTCAAGGGCGGACGCTGCGAGGCCTGCTCGGGTGACGGCACGCTCAAGATCGAGATGAACTTCCTGCCCGACGTGTACGTGCCCTGCGAGGTGTGCCACGGTGCGCGCTACAACCGCGAGACGCTCGAGGTGCACTTCAAGGGCAAGACGATCGCCGAGGTCCTCGACATGCCGATCGAGGAGGCCGCCGACTTCTTCGAAGCGGTGCCGGCCATCGCGCGTCACATGCGCACCCTCGTCGACGTGGGGCTCGGCTACGTCCGCCTCGGTCAGCCCGCGCCGACGCTCTCGGGTGGTGAGGCCCAGCGCGTCAAGCTCGCGAGCGAGTTGCAGAAGCGATCCGCCGGACGCACCATCTACGTGCTCGACGAGCCGACCACGGGCCTGCACTTCGAGGACATCCGTAAGCTGCTCGACGTCATCCAGGGTCTGGCCGACAAGGGCAACACGGTCGTCGTCATCGAGCACAACCTCGACGTCATCAAGTGCGCCGACTGGGTCATCGACATGGGTCCCGAGGGCGGCTTCCGCGGTGGCACGGTCGTTGCCGAGGGAACTCCGGAGCAAATCGCGCAGGTTGCCGAGAGCCACACCGGTCGCTTCCTCGCGCCGGTGCTCGAGAAGGCGGGCGTGACGCCGCAGATCGTGCCGCAGAAGGCCGTCGAGCCGATTGCGCGCGGTCCGCGGGCCGCCAAGAAGGCGGCGGAGAAGAAGGCCGCAGCGGCCACCACGAGCGCCACGAAGAGCAGTTCGTCGACGAAGACCACCACCAAGAGGACGGCGAAGAAGGCGGCACCCGCCGCCGGGAAGGCGAAGAAGTCATGACGTCATTGAGCAACGAGATCTCCCGCCGCAGCGCGCTCACTGCCACGACGGCCGTCGTCGGCACGGGGCTTCTCGCTGCCTGCGGCGGTGGTGACGACGCTCCGGCGGCCAAGAAGGTCGATATCAGCGTTGATGCATCGAACGTTCCGGTCGGTGGCGGCTTCATCGACCGCACCAACAGCGTCGTCGTCACCCAGCCGACCAAGGGCTCCTACAAGGCGTTCTCGTCGGTCTGCCCCCACCAGGGTTGCCAGGTCGGCCAGGTCACCGAAGAAGCCATCGTCTGCACCTGCCACGGCAGCCGTTTCGACCCCAAGACGGGTGACGTCACCGCCGGCCCGGCGGAGAAGGGGCTTCCCGCCAAGCAAGTCGCCGTGCAGGGCGCGAAGCTGCACGTCACCGGCTGATGGCCGATCCCCGCACCTACCGCCCGAAGACGGGCGACATCCCCACGGACGCCGGCGTCTACCGCTTCCGCGACCGTGACGGACGTGTCATCTACGTCGGCAAGGCGAAGTCCCTGCGTTCGCGCCTCACGAGCTACTTTCAGGACCTGCGTCTGCTTCACCCGCGGACGCGCACGATGGTGACCACGGCAGCATCCGTCGAGTGGACGGTCGTGCGCAACGAGGTCGAGGCACTTCAGCTCGAGTACGCGTGGATCAAGGAGTACGACCCGCGCTTCAACGTGAAGTACCGCGACGACAAGTCGTACCCGTACCTCGCGGTGACGATGTCCGACGAGGTGCCGCGGGCGCAGGTCATGCGCGGACGCAAGAAGCCGGGCACCCGCTACTTCGGACCGTTCACCCACGCGTGGGCCATCCGCGACACCCTCGACCAGCTCATGCGCGTGTTTCCCATGCGCACGTGCAGCGCGGGCGTCTACCGCCGCGCCGAGGTCTCCGGACGCCCATGCCTGCTCGGCTACATCGACAAGTGCAGTGCTCCGTGTGTCGGCAACGTGACGCACGAGGAGCACCGCGCCATCGCCGAGGACTTCTGCGCGTTCATGGCGGGGGATTCGGCGCGGTTCACGCGCGACATCGAGCGTCGCATGAAGGCGGCGTCGGCCGAACTCGACTTCGAGCAGGCCGCGCGCTTGCGTGACGATCTCGGTGCCCTCGAGAAGGTGCTGCAGAAGTCGGCCATCGTCTTCGACGACGCCACGGACGCCGACGTCTTCGGTCTCGTCGAGGACGAGCTCGAGGCCGCAGTCCAGGTCTTCCACGTCCGAGGTGGGCGCATTCGAGGACAGCGCGGCTGGGTCACCGACAAGGCCAGCGAGGCGGGCGTCGGAACCCCGGAACTCATCGAGCGGATCCTGCTCGAGGTGTACGGAGAACGCGAGGGCAAGGACGACGTTCCCCGCGAAGTGCTCGTGCCCGTCCTACCGGGCGAACCCGACGACGTGCGTGACTGGCTGCGCCAGCGTCGCGGCGGCGTGGTCGACCTGCGCGTCCCGCAGCGTGGTGACAAGCGAAAACTCGCCGCCACCGTGACGAAGAACGCCGAGCAGGCCCTCGCCCGACACAAGGTCAGCCGGGCCGGCGATCTCACTGCTCGCTCGCAGGCCCTCGAGGAGTTGCAGGAGAACCTCGGACTGCCCGAGGCGCCGCTACGCATCGAGTGTTTCGACATCTCGCACGTGCAGGGCACGAACGTCGTGGGCTCGATGGTCGTCTTCGAGGACGGCCTGCCGCGCAAGTCCGAGTACCGCCGCTTCATCGTGGCCGGCACCGAGGATGCGGACGGCACCCTGCGCAACGACGACGTGGCCGCCATGCACGAGGTGCTCACGCGCCGCTTCGCCCGTCTGGCCCGCGAGACCGCGAACGGCGACGAAACCACCCCGGTCAGTGGCGAGGTGGACGCCGACGACAGGGCCGGTTCCCTCCGTGACGAGGACGGGCGTCTCAAGAAGTTCGCCTACCGTCCGCAGCTTCTCGTCGTCGACGGTGGACGCCCGCAGGTGGACGCTGCGGCGCGTGCTCTGGCCGAGGTCGGGTTCGCCGACATCCCTGTCGTCGGTCTCGCCAAACGCCTCGAGGAGGTGTGGCTCGCGGACGACGACTTCCCCGTCATCCTGCCGCGCACGAGCGAGGCGCTCTACCTGCTGCAGCGGGTGCGTGACGAGGCCCACCGCTTCGCCATCACGTTCCACCGGGAACGGCGCTCGAAAGCCATGACGGTCTCCGCCCTCGACGGGATCGCGGGCCTCGGGCCGGCCAAGCAGAAGGCGTTGCTCCAGCACTTCGGAACGGTCAAGGCCATCCGTGCGGCCGACGCCGAAGCGCTCCAGGAGGTCAAGGGTGTCGGCCCGGCCCTGGCCGAGTCCGTCGTCCGGGCGCTCTCGTCGAACGAGGGGTCGCCAGCGGTTAACGTGATGACCGGAGAAGTACTGGAATGAGAGAACGAGAGGCCACGATGACCGACTCTGCGCACTCGGAGATGATGATCGTCACGGGTATGAGCGGGGCGGGTCGCACCACTGCGGCCAACGTTCTCGAGGACCAGGGCTGGTACGTCGTCGACAACCTGCCGCCGCAGTTACTCACGCAGCTGGCTGACCTCGTCGACAAGAGCGGCGAGTCCGACGTTCGCGTCGCCGCCGTCGTCGACGTGCGCAGCCGTGCCTTCTTCACCGACTTCCGCGCAGGCCTCGAGCAGCTGCGCGACAACGGCTGGCGTCCCTCCGTCGTCTTCGTCGACGCCACGGACGAATCGCTCGTGCGCCGTTTCGAATCCGTGCGTCGCCCTCACCCGCTGCAGGGGGAGGGGCGCATGCTCGACGGCATCACGCGCGAGCGTGAGCTGCTACGTGATCTTCGCTCGAACGCGGACATCCTCATCGACACGAGTGGCCTCAACGTCCACCAGCTCTCGGCCAAGGTGCAGGAGCTCGTCGGTGACAAGGGAGGCCCGGATCTTCGGATCGCCGTCATGAGTTTCGGCTTCAAGTACGGCATCCCGCTGGACGCCGACCTCGTTTTCGACATGCGCTTCCTGCCCAACCCTTTCTGGAATCCGGAGTTGCGTCCGTTCAGCGGTAAGGACGAGGTCGTGAGCGACTTCGTGCTCGGCCAGCCGGGTGCGAAGGAGTTCCTCGACGGCGTCCTGTCACTCCTCAAACCGATGACCGAGGGCTACCTGCGTGAGGGCCGTAGCTACGTGACGCTGGCCGTCGGGTGCACGGGGGGCAAGCACCGGAGCGTCGCCATGGCCGAGGCCCTTGCGAAGCAGCTTCGTTCCGAACGTCTCGGCACACTCGTGGTGCACCGCGACCTGGGGCGCGAGTGAAGAGGCCCGCTGTCGCGGCACTCGGGGGAGGGCACGGTCTCTTCGCCTCCCTCGAAGCCCTGCGGCTCGTCACCGACCAGATCACGGCCATCGTCACGGTCGCCGATGACGGGGGATCGTCGGGACGCCTCCGGGAGGAGTACGACATCCTTCCGCCTGGTGACCTGCGCATGGCCCTGGCGGCGTTGTGTGACAACTCCGAGTGGGGCATCGCCTGGCGTGACGCCCTGCAGCACCGGTTCCCCGGTGAGGGTCCGATGGGCGGCCACGCGCTCGGCAATCTCATCATCGCGGGTTTGTGGGATTCGCTCGGCGACCCGATCAAGGGTCTCGACATGGTGGGGCGCCTGCTGAGCGCGCGCGGTCGCGTCCTGCCGATGTCGATGCAACCGTTGCGCATCGACGCCACGGTGCGCGGCGCCGACCCCGAGAAGCCGGAGGAAGTGCAGGAGGTATCCGGTCAGGTCGCCGTCGCGCAGACGCCCGGGCAGGTGCTCAACCTGCGCTTGTTCCCGGACCCTCCTCAGCCGTGCAAGGAGGCCGTCGACGCCGTTCTCGACGCCGACTGGGTCATTCTCGGACCGGGCTCGTGGTTCACGTCCGTCATGCCCCACCTTCTCGTGCCCGATCTGCTGGACGCCCTTGTCATGACCAAGGCGAAGCGCATGCTCGCCCTCAACGTGCAGATGGACACGGGCGAGACCGCGGGCTTCTCGGCAAGCGACCACTTGGAGGTGCTACGCGCCCACGCGCCTGCACTGCATCTCGATGCGGTCCTCGCGGACCCCGGTGTCATCGGTGACGACGAGCGGGCCCTCCACGCACTCGAGACGTCCGCTGCCGCCCTCGGCGCGGAGGTCGTCTACAAGCACGTGGCCGACCCGGACACGGCCGGGGTGCACGACACGTTGCGCCTCGCCACGGCCTATCGAGACGTCATGGAGCGTTCCTCCCGTGGTCCGCGGCATCAATGAGTCAGGGGGCGTACGCACGCCTGCAGGTCACTATTTCGCACCAACAGCGTTTGGGTTCTCGCGTTGGAGCAGGCAAAATGAGAACTCCGCTTCACGGCAGCCAAGCCTTGGAGCGGTCGTTTCTGGAGAGGACATGGCGCCATGGCGATGACCGCAACGGTCAAGGACGAGCTCAGCCGGGTCGTCGTCACGACGAACGCGACGCGCAAGGCCGAGGTGGCCGCGATGCTGCGTTTCGCAGGGGGATTGCACCTCGTCGGCGGCCGCGTGAGCGTCGAGGCGGAGCTCGACACGGGGGTTGCCGCGCGACGCCTGCGCACCGCCATCACCGAGCTTTACGGCCACTCGAGCGAACTCGTCGTCATGCGCCCGGGTGGCATTCGTCGCTCCACGTCCTACGTCGTGCGTGTTCCGAAGGCCGAGCTCGCCGTTCAGGCGGGTCTCGTCGACGCCAAGGGACGTCCTGTACGCGGGCTTCCCCCGAAGATCGTCAACGGCACCCTCGACGACGCCGCCGCCGCGTGGCGCGGAGCCTTCATCGTTCACGGATCGCTCACCGAACCCGGACGTTCGTCGTCGATGGAGATCACGTGCCCCGGCTCCGAGGTGGCTCTCGCCCTCGTCGGAGCGGCCCGCCGCCTCGGCATCGCCGCGAAGGCACGTGAGGTGCGTGGGGTCGACCGCGTCGTCATCCGTGACGGGGAGGCCATCGGGGCCTTGCTCACGCACATGGGCGCCACGGACGCGCGCCTCGTGTGGGAGGAGCGCCGTATGCGCCGAGAGGTGCGTGCCACCGCCAACCGCCTCGCGAACTTCGACGATGCCAACCTGCGCCGTTCGGCCCGCGCGGCCGTCGCGGCCGGTTCGCGCGTTGCTCGCGCCATGGAAATCCTCGGCGACGAGGTGCCCGGTCACCTGCGTCAGGCCGGTGAACTGCGCATCGAGCACAAGCAGGCCAGCCTCGAGGAGCTGGGCGCTCTCGCCGACCCGCCCATGACGAAGGACGCGGTTGCCGGGCGCATCCGTCGTCTGCTCGCCATGGCGGACAAGCGTGCGGCGGAACTCGGCATTCCTGGCACGGAGGCCAACCTCACGCCGGACATGCTCGAGGACGACTGACCCTCGCCACACTTCGCCGACGCCCACCGCACCCCCGCGGTGGGCGTCGATCTGTGCTCGACGAAGGCGCCACACAGGCCCACCGTGCGGCTCTGCGGGTCTCATGCACTGGCCGGTAACCTCCCACCGCTTCGCCACGCGTGGGGCCCCTTGTCATAGGGTGGACGTGTGAAAGACCGCGTGCCCGCCAGCGGGTACGCGAGCACTCGATTCCTAGGGAAGGGCAGGGTCCAAAAGTGACCGTCCGCGTTGGTATCAATGGCTTTGGCCGCATCGGCCGCAACTTCTTCCGCGCCGTCAAGGCGTCGGGCGCAGATGTCGAGATCGTGGCGGTGAACGACCTCACCGACAACAAGACGCTGGCCCACCTGCTCAAGTACGACTCGATCCTCGGCCGCTTCGACGGCGACGTCACCTTCGACGACACCTCCATCACGGTCGACGGCGCCAAGATCGCCGCCTTCGCCGAGAAGGACCCGGCCAAGCTCGACTGGGCCTCCGTCGGCGCCGACATCGTCGTCGAGTCCACCGGCTTCTTCACCGAGGCCGAGGCTGCCAAGGCCCACCTGGCCGGCGGGGCGAAGAAGGTCATCATCTCCGCCCCGGCGAAGAACGAGGACATCACCATCGTCATGGGCGTCAACGACGACCTGTACGACCCGGAGAAGCACACGATCATCTCCAACGCGTCGTGCACGACGAACTGCCTCGCCCCGATGGCCAAGGCCCTCAACGACGGCCTCGGCATCGAGAAGGGCCTCATGACGACGGTTCACGCCTACACGGGTGACCAGCGCCTTCACGACGCCCCGCACAAGGACGCGCGCCGCGCCCGCGCCGCCGCCATCAACATCGTTCCCACGTCGACGGGTGCGGCCAAGGCCGTCTCTCTCGTCCTGCCGGAGCTCAAGGGCAAGCTCGACGGTTACGCGCTGCGCGTGCCTGTTCCCACGGGTTCGGCCACGGACCTGACGTTCACCGCCTCCCGCGAGACGACCGTCGAAGAGGTCAACGAGATCGTCAAGAAGGCCGCTTCCGAGGGCCCGCTCAAGGACGTCCTCAACTACTCCGAGGCCGACCTCGTCTCCACTGACATCGTCACCGACCCGGCGTCCTGCATCTTCGACTCCGGCCTGACGAAGGTCATCGGCAACCAGGTCAAGGTCGTCGGCTGGTACGACAACGAGTGGGGTTACTCCAACCGCCTCGTCGACCTCACCGCCCTCGTCGGCTCCAAGCTCTGAGGCGTCGATGAAGTCGATCTCCGACCTCGGTGATCTGAGGGGCAAGGAGGTTCTGCTGCGCAGTGACCTCAACGTGCCGCTCGACGGTTCCCGGATCACGGACGACGGCCGTGTGCGCGCGTCCGTCCCCACGATCCAGGAGCTGACGAAGGCAGGCGCCCGCGTCGTTGTCGTGGCCCACCTCGGCCGTCCCAAGGGTGAGCCGGAGGCGAAGTACTCGCTCGAGCCGGTCGTCTCCCGTCTGTCGGAGTTGCTCGGTCAGGACGTGAAGTTCGCCTCCGACACCGTCGGCGACTCGGCCCGTGAGGTCGTGGAGTCCCTCGGTGACGGCGACGTCGCCCTGCTCGAGAACCTGCGCTTCAACGCGGGGGAGACGAGCAAGGACGACGCCGAGCGCCGCGAGTTCGCCCAGCAGCTGGCCGATCTCGCCGACGTCTTCGTCTCCGACGGCTTCGGTGTCGTGCACCGCAAGCAGGCGTCCGTGTACGACGTCGCCGAACTCCTGCCGTCGGCCATGGGTGGTCTCGTGCAGGCCGAGGTCGACGTGTTGCAGCGCCTCACGGACGAGCCGCAGCGTCCCTACGCCGTCGTGCTCGGCGGCGCCAAGGTCGCTGACAAGCTCGCCGTCATCGAGAACCTCATGAAGACCGCGGACCGTCTCCTCATCGGTGGCGGCATGGTCTTCACCTTCCTCAAGGCCGAAGGCCACGAGGTCGGCAAGAGCCTTCTCGACGACGAGCAGCTCGAGACCGTCAAGGGCTACATCGCCAAGGCCAAGGAGGCCGGCGTCGAGATCGTCCTGCCGGTCGATGTCGTCGTGGCGCCCGAGTTCGCTGCCGACAAGGGCAGCGAGGTCGTCGCGGTCGACGCCATCCCGGCCGACCAGATGGGTCTCGACATCGGTCCCGAGTCTGCGAAGCTCTACGCGTCGAAGCTCACCGACTGCAAGACGGTGTTCTGGAACGGCCCGATGGGCGCGTTCGAGATGGAGCCGTTCGCCGCGGGCACGAAGGCCGTCGCCCAGGCGCTCGTCGAAGCCACCGAGAACGGTGCTCTCACCGTGGTCGGTGGCGGCGACTCGGCTGCCGCAGTGCGTCAGCTGGGTTTCGCAGACGAGCAGTTCGGTCACATCTCCACCGGCGGAGGCGCCAGCCTCGAGTACCTCGAGGGCAAGAACCTGCCCGGCATCGAGGTGCTCGGCTGACGCCGGCGTCCCGCACGTCACGAGCCCCGCTTCCGTCGTCCGGCGGGAGCGGGGCTCGTTCTCGTTCCACCACCTCGAACCTTCAAGGGAAAGGGGAGCCTGATGGCTTCGACCACCACCCGCACGCCGCTCATGGCGGGCAACTGGAAGATGAATCTCGACCACCTGCAGGGCACGCACCTCGTGCAGAAGCTCACGTGGACCCTCGAGGACAAGCGCCACGACTTCGCCGACGTGGAGGTGGCCGTGCTGCCGCCGTTCACCGACCTGCGTTCGGTGCAGACGCTCGTCGACGGCGACAAGCTGAAGCTCGTCTACGGCGCCCAGGACCTCTCGCAGCACGACGAGGGCGCCTACACCGGTGAGGTCTCAGGTGCCTTCCTCGCAAAGCTCGGCTGCACGTACGTGTGCGTCGGCCACAGCGAGCGTCGCGAGTACCACCACGAGACGGACGAGATCGTGCGCGCCAAGGTCGAGGCGGCCTATCGCCACGGCATGACGCCGATCTTGTGCGTTGGCGAGCCGCTCGAGGTCCGCAAGGCCGCTCAGCACGTCGAGCACACGGTCGCTCAGCTCGAGGCGGCCGTCGCCGGTCTCTCGCGGGAGCAGGCGGAGAGCCTCGTCGTGGCGTACGAGCCCGTGTGGGCCATCGGTACGGGTGAGGTCGCCACGCCGGCGGACGCGCAGGAGGTCTGCGGCGCGCTGCGCGAGGCCCTCGCCCGCGTGTTCGACGGCGATGTCGCCGCGAAGGTCCGCGTTCTCTACGGCGGTTCGGTCAAGCCGGGCAACGTCGCGGAAATCATGGCCGGTGACGACGTCGACGGCGCCCTTGTCGGTGGTGCGTCGCTCGTCGTCGACGACTTCGCCGGCATCTGCCGTTACAAGGAGCACGCCGGGCAGTGATCCTGCGCGTCGCACGCCGGACCCACCGGCCACCGAGGTCGTGCCGCTCGGCGCGCGTCGGGGGCTGACATGGGCACGGTGTCCGACGCGATAGGCTTGGGCGAATTGTGCGGGCGTCAGCTCGCGTCGTCGTGAGGTGAGATTTCTACGTGGACATTCTGAAGATCGCTCTGCAGGTTCTGCTCGTGCTGAGCAGTCTGTTCCTGACCATGCTCATCCTCATGCACAAGGGCAGTGGCGGCGGACTCTCCGACATGTTCGGTGGTGGCTCCGGAGCCACGATGGGTGGCTCCTCGATGGCCGAACGCAACCTCAACCGCATCACGGTCGGCGCGGCTGGCCTCTGGTTCGCGGCCATCATCGGACTCGGTCTCGTCGAGCGGTTCAACTAACACCTCGTCGCGAGCCGAACACAGGCTTCGACATTGAAAGAGCCCCTCACCGGTAGCGGTGAGGGGCTCTTTCGTCGTTCCAGGGAAGGGCTTCGGGGTTCGCTCAGCCGGCGGCGGCCTCGTCGAGCCACCACACCGTGGCGACCTGCCCGTGGACTCCACAAGCCGGATGAGCCACCCGGTCGTCGGAGCCGGACGCTGCACGTACGGCATCCCGTTTGTCCTCGCCTGCGACCATGAGCCAGACCTCACGGGCGCTGTTCAAGGTGGGGAACGTCATCGTGATGCGCTCGGGCGGCGGCTTGGGGGAGTTCGTCACCGAGGCGACGCTCACGGCGTGGGCGCGCGTCTGCTCGTGACCGGGGAACAACGACGCGACGTGCGTGTCAGGCCCCATGCCGAGCATGACGACGTCGAACGCGGGAACCTCGCCCTGGAGGAGCGCGTCACCGAACGCTTCGTGGAGCTCGGCGGCATAGGCAGAGGCACCCGCGGCAACGTCCCCGGCGGCTGCCCCGTCGGAGGCCGCCATGACGTGGACCCCGGCAGGGGCCACGGTGAGGTTGTCGAGAAGGGCATCGCGCGCGTGCGTGACGTTCCGCTCGCCGTCGCCCTCGGGCAGGAATCGCTCGTCACCCCACCACAGGTGGAGCGAGGCCCACGGCACCTCGTTCGGCGAGCGTCCGAGCGCTTCGAGAAACGCCGTGCCCATCGACCCGCCGGTGAGGACGACGTGCGCCACACCGCGCTTCTCGACGGCCTCGGTGACGACGGCGAGGAAGCGCTCGGCGACGGCGTCGGCGAGTGTCGCCTTGTCGGGGCGTACCCGACGCTCGACGTCACTCATCGTGTTCGTCGTCCGCGACGATCTTGGGCAGCCCTCGCACGAGTGCGTCCCGGTAGATCTCGTCCTTGTCGAGACGACGCAGTTCTTCCGCCAACGACGCGACGGCGTCGGGACGGGGCAGCGCCATCTGACGATCCGGCTGATCGGGCTGACGAAGGATCGCCTGCTCGCCGTCCCGGAGCAGCGAGATGACGCCGCTCTCGCGGTGGAGCTCGACGGCCACGAGGCCGCGCCCGGGTTCGGTCAGCTCGCGCTGCACCGGGCACCCCAGCTCGACCGACAGCCAGCCACCGAGGAGGTCGGTGGACGCGGAGTCGGACGCGCCCTTGACGACGATGCGCTGCACCGGCTCGTACGGCGGCAGGTCGAGCGCGCCGGCGAGCAGCCCGCGCCAGCGCGTCGTGCGTGCCCACGCCATGTCGGTGTCACCGGCCGTGTAGTACATCGCCCGGCGCAGGATCTCGCCGCGCGGGTCGTCGGACAGGGAGACGTCCGTGATCCGACGCTGCGCCATCCGGCCGATCTGCGTCTCGCCGATGTTCTCGTCGGCCTGCATCGGCCACCACGCGACCACGGGGGAGTCCGGCAGGAGCAGCGGAGTGATCGCCGCCGCACCGTGCTCGGCCAACTCACCACGCAGCCCGAGAACGATGATCTCGCTCGCGCCCGCATCCCCGCCGAGGCGGATCTGGGCGTTGAGGTCGTCGTCGCCGGCATCGGGTTCGTCGACGACGGCGATGATGCGGCTCGGGTGCAGACGCGTGGCCTCCGAGGCCACCCGCAGCGACTCGTCCACGTGCTCACGAAAGCTGACGACAACGAGGGTCATCACGCGACCCAACGTCATCGAACCGACCTCGTTGCGAAGCTGCACGAGCTTCTTCGAGATGTCGGCGCTCGAGGTCTTCTCCAGGTCGACGATCACGGCATTCTCCAGACTCGTCCGTCGCGGGCCATCATGTCGTCCGAGGTACGCGGACCCCACGTGCCCGACTCGTACTGCTCGGGCTGGCACTCCTGCTCGGCCCAGAACTGCTCGATCGGGTCGAGGATGCGCCAGGACAGCTCGACCTCCTCGTGCCGGGGGAAGAGCGGCGGATCGCCGAGAAGCACATCGAGGATGAGACGTTCGTAGGCCTCAGGGCTCGAATCGGTGAAGGCCGACCCGTAACCGAAGTCCATCGTCACGTCGCGCACCTCGAAGGAGTTCGAACCCGGCACCTTGGAGCCGAAGCGCATCGTGACGCCCTCGTCCGGCTGAACACGGATGACGACGGCGTTGCGGCCGAGCTCCTCGGTCTGGTTGGCGTCGAAGGGCGTCGCAGCGTTCTTGAACACCACGGCGATCTCCGTGACGCGCTTGCCGAGACGCTTGCCCGTACGCAGGTAGAACGGCACCCCGGCCCAGCGACGGGTGTTGATACCGAGCTTCACGGCCGCGTACGTCTCCGTCTGCGACTGCGGGTCGATGCCCTCCTCGGCGAGGAAGCCGGGCACCTTCTGCGCGCCCTGCCAACCCTCGGCGTACTGTCCACGAGCCGTCGCCGCGGCGAGGTCGCCCGGCAGCTTCACCGCGGCGAGCACCTTCTCCTTCTCCGCCCGCAGATCCTTCGCGTCGAAGGAGAGCGGCTGCTCCATCGCCGTGAGGGCGAGAAGCTGCAGGAGGTGGTTCTGGATGACGTCGCGTGCTGCGCCGATGCCGTCGTAGTACCCCGCGCGACCACCGATGCCGATGTCCTCGGCCATGGTGATCTGCACGTGGTCGACGTGGTTGGCGTTCCAGATCGGCTCGAACATCTCGTTGGCGAAACGGAACGCCAGGATGTTCTGCACCGTCTCCTTGCCGAGGTAGTGATCGATGCGGAAGATCGAGTCGGCCGGGAAGACGCCCTCGACGATGTCGTTGAGTTCGCGTGCGCTCTCGAGGTCGTGCCCGAACGGCTTCTCGATGACGACGCGACGCCAGGCGTCACCCTTCGGCTCGGTCAGGCCGGCGGCTTCCAGCTGCTCGCACACCTGGGCGAACGAACCCGGTGGGATCGACAGGTAGAACGCCGCGTTGCCCTCGGTGCCGCGCGTCTCCTCGAGCTCCTTGAGCGTCGTCGCGAGAAGCTCGAAGGCCTTGGGGTCATCGAAGGTGCCGGGCACGAACCGGATGCCGTCGGCGAGGTTGGTCCAGACCTTCTCGTCGAACCCGGTGCGAGCACGCTCGCGCACGGCGTCCTTGACGATCTGCATGAAGTCCTGGTCCTCCCAGTCGCGTCGGGCGAACCCGACGAGCGAGAAGCCGGGCGGCAGCAGACCGCGGTGGAACAGGTCGTAGATCGCCGGCATGAGCTTCTTGCGCGCGAGGTCACCGGTGACGCCGAACAGCACGACGCTGCACGGTCCGGCGATGCGCGGAAGACGCTTGTCCAGGGGCGAACGCAGGGGGTTGTGGTCCTTGGTGATGTCGACCGGTGGCGTCACCGAGCGTCGCCTCCTGCAAGCTTGTTGAGGGCCGACGTGACCTGGGCCAAGCCGGCATCGTGCTCACGCAGGTGCAGGCGCAGGACCGGACGGTCGTGGTCGGCGAGGACGGCGGCGTCACCGCCGGCCTGAGCCGCGCAGAACTGGCCGAAGGTGAAGTCGCGACCCGGCACGGCCAGATCTTCCTTCGCCTCGGTCGTGATCTGCAGGTAGACCCCGATCGCGGGCCCACCCTTGTGGTACTGGCCGGTCGAGTGGAGGAAACGGGGCCCCCAGCCGAAGGTGACCGGACGATCGAGCGTGCGCTCCAGCGGAGCACGGACGTCGGCGAGCGACGCATCGCGCAACCGGTCGAGGTAGGCCATGACCGCCAGGTAACCCTGCGGACCGAGCTGGTCGACGAGGGCCCTCAGCGCGTCGTCGAGCGTCGAGGCGTCACCGAGGAAGTCGGGGCCCTCGGCACGGACCTCGACGGCGCCGTCGGTGAAGGCCGGAGCCGCACCGGCGTCCATGCCCTTGTCGAGCAGGTCACGAGCGGCCGACTTCGCCGACTCGACATCCGGCTGGTCGAACGGGTTGATGCCGATGAGGCGGCCGGCGACGGCGGTCGCGACCTCCCACAGGAGCATCTGAGCCCCGAGCGAACCGGAGACCGACGAGACGGCTTCACCCTCGGGGGCACGCTCGTCGTCCTCGGCCGTGAGGAGGACGAGGTTCTCGTCAGCGGCGAGTTCGTCGGGCTCGGAGTCACCGACGACGACCGGGAGCAGACCCTTGCCGTCCTTACCGGTGGACTCGGCGATGAGCTGCTCGGCCCAGTCGCCGAAGCCCTTGATCTGCGTACCGGCATCGGCGAGCAGGATCTTGTCGCGCAGCGGCTGCGTGCCACCGAGCACCGCGCCGAGACGCAGGCCGGGGTTGGCCTCGTCGTCCGCAGCCAGCAGGTCCGTGACCGACTCGGCCTCGTCGAGGAGCGCCTCGATATCGGCGCCGGCCAGGCCGGACGGCACGAGACCGAACGCCGTGAGCGCCGAGTAGCGTCCGCCGACGTTGGGGTCGGCGTTGACGACGGTGAAGCCGCCCTCGCGCGAACTCTTGTCGAGCGGGGAACCCGGGTCGGTGACGATGACGATGCGCTCACGTGGGTCGATACCGGCGTCCTCGAACGCCTTCTCGTAGGCGCGGCGCTGGCTGTCGGTCTCCACGGTCGAACCTGACTTGGAGGAGACGACGACGACCGTGTGCTCGAGGTCCTCGGCGAGGGCGTCGCGCACCATGTCGGGCTGCGAGGAGTCGAGCACGACGAGCGGAACGCCCGCCGTCGCGCAGATGACCTCGGGAGCCAGGGACGAGCCGCCCATGCCGCACAGGACGACACGGTTGAGGCCGGCCTCGGCGAACTTCTCACGCAGCGCGGAGACCTCGCCGACGAGCGGACGCGACGAACGCGCCAGCGTCACCCAGGACAGGCGCTTGGCGGATTCGGGCTCGGCCGCGGTGCCCCACAGCGTCGGGTCCTGGTCGAAAAGACGGCTTGCGAACTTCTCGGCAACGAGCGCCGGGACGGCAGTGTCGATCGCTGCCGTCCCGGCACCCACGGTGCCGAGGCTGACACCGGAGGAGGTCACTTGTTGTCGCCCGCCTTCTCCAGCTCGGAGCGGACGGAGCCGAGGAGCTCTTCCCAGGAGGCCTCGAACTTCTCGAGACCCTCGGTCTCGAGCTGCTCGACGACGTCGGCGTACGAGACGCCGACCTGCTCGAGGGCATCCATCGTGGCCTTGGCCTCGCCGTATGAGCCGCTCACGCGGTCACCCGCGATCTCGCCGTGGTCGGCGAGCGCGTCGAGCGTCTTCGGCGGCATGGTGTTGACCGTGTTCGGCGCAGCGAGCTCGACGACGTACAGCGTGTCGGACAGGTTCGGGTCCTTGACGCCCGTGGAGGCCCAGAGCGGACGCTGCACGTGGGCGCCGTCGTCCGCGAGGGTCTGCCAACGCGGCGTGCCGAAGACCTCTTCGAACGCCTGGTAGGCGAGGCGGGCGTTCGCGATGCCCGCCTTGCTCTTGAGTTCCTTCACGGCGTCGGAGCCGATGGCGTCGAGGCGCTTGTCGAACTCGGTGTCGACGCGGCTGACGAAGAACGAGGCGACCGAACGGATGGTCGACAGGTCCTTGCCGTTCTCACGGGCCTGCTCGAGGCCCGTGAGAAAGGCGTTCATGACGCCGCGGTAGCGGTCGAGCGAGAAGATCAGCGTGACGTTGACGCTGATGCCCTCGGCGAGCGTGGCGCTGATCGCGGGCAGGCCCTCGACCGTGGCCGGGATCTTGATCATGCAGTTGGGGCGGTCGATCGTCTCCCACAGCTGCTTGGCCATCTTGATCGTGCCGTCGGTGTCTCGCGCCATGCGCGGGTCGACCTCGATCGAGACGCGGCCGTTCTCGCCGTTCGTGGCGTCGTACACCGGGCGCAGGATGTCGCACGCGGAGATGACGTCCTCGGTGGTGATGGTGAAGACGGCCTCGTCGACGCCCTTGCCGGAGGCGGCGAGCTCGGCGACCTGCTCGTTGTAGGCCGAGCCGTTCGACAGCGCCGAGGCGAAGATCGTCGGGTTCGAGGTCACACCGACGACGTTCTTCGTCTCGACGAGCGTCTTGAGCTCGTCACCGGTGACCATCGGACGGTTCAGGTCGTCGAGCCAGATCGAGACGCCGACGTCGGAGAGGGCCTGGGTGTTCGTGTTCTGAGTCATGGAAGTACTCACTTTCCTTCGACTGCTGCGATGGAGGCTTCAGCGGCTTCGACAACCTTCTCGGGCGTGAAGCCGAACTCCTTGAAGAGGGTCTTGGCGTCGGCCGAGGCACCGTAGTGGTCGATACCGACGACACGACCGTGCGTGCCGACGATGTCGTACCAGCTCATCGGGTGCCCCGCCTCGACGGCGACGCGGGCCGTGACGTTCTTCGGCAGGACGCTCTCCTTGTAGGCGTCGTCCTGCTCGTCGAACCACTCACGGCACGGCATCGAGACCACACGGGTGGCAACGCCCTTGGCCTCGAGTTCCTTCCGGGCCGCGACGGCGAGGCCGAGCTCGGAGCCGGTGGCCACGAGGATGACCTTGGGCTCGCCCTCGGAGTCGGCGAGGACGTAACCGCCCTTGGCTACGCCGTCGGCCGAGGCGTACTCGGAGCGGTCCAGCGTCGGCATCTCCTGACGGCTCAGGATGAGGCCGGTCGGGCGGTCGGTGGTCTCGAGAATCTTCTTCCACGCCTGCGCCGTCTCGTTCGCGTCGCCCGGACGGACGACGGCGAGGTTCGGGATGGCGCGCAGCGCAGTGAGGTGCTCGATCGGCTGGTGCGTCGGGCCGTCCTCGCCGACACCGACGGAGTCGTGCGTCCACACGAAGATCGACGGGAGCTGCTGGATGGCTGCGAGACGCACCGCGGGGCGCATGTAGTCGGAGAACACGAGGAACGTGCCGCCGTAGGCGCGCGTGAGGCCCTCGAGCTCGATGCCGTTGAGGATCATGCCCATGGCGTTCTCACGGATGCCGAAGTGCAGCGTGCGGCCGTACGGGTTACCCGTCCACGTGTCCGTCGAGCGGTCCGAGGGGATGAACGACGGCTGGTTGTCCATCGTCGTGTTGTTCGATCCGGCGAGGTCGGCGCTTCCGCCCCACAGCTCGGGCACGACATCGGCGAGGGCATTGAGCACCTTGCCGGAGGCAGCGCGGGTGGCGATGCCCTTCTCGTCGGCGTCGAACACCGGCAGGGACTCGGCGAGGTTGTCCGGAAGCTTCTTCGCGACGACGCGCTCGAGCAGCGCTGCGGCGTCGGCGTTGGCCGACTTCCACGCGTCGAACTTCTCCTGCCAGGCGGCGTGCGCCCTCTGGCCACGCTCGACGGCCTTGCGGGTGTGCGCGATGACCTCCTCGTCGACCTGGAAGGTCTGTTCCGGGTCGAAGCCGAGCAGCTTCTTCGTGGCGGCGATCTCCTCGTCACCGAGGGCCGAACCGTGGGCCTTGCCGGAGTTCTGCTTCGTCGGAGCCGGGTAGGCGATGATCGTGCGCAGCACGACGATGGACGGCTTGTCCGTCACCTTCTTGCCGGCCTCGATCGCCTCGAAGAGGGCGTCGACGTCCTCGGTGTAGGGGCCGTTCTTGGCCGAGCCACGCCAGTCGACGATGCGCACGTCCCAGCCGTAGGCCTCGTAGCGCTTCGCGACGTCCTCGGAGAAGGAGACGTTCGTGTCGTCCTCGATCGAGATGTAGTTCTCGTCGTAGATGAGGGTGAGGTTGCCGAGCTCCTGGTGGCCGGCAAGCGAACTGGCCTCGGAGGCGACGCCCTCCATGATGTCGCCGTCGGAGGCGATGACGTAGACGTGGTGGTCGAAGGGCGACTCGCCAGCCGGCGCCTTCGGGTCGTACAGGCCCCGCTGACGACGCTGTGCCATGGCCATACCGACGGCGGAGGACAGGCCGGAACCGAGCGGGCCGGTGGTGATGTCGACACCCTTGGTGTGGTGGACCTCCGGGTGACCCGGCGTCTTCGAGCCCCAGGTGCGAAGCGCCTTGAGGTCGTCGAGCTCGAGGCCGGAGCCCGAGAGGAAGAGCTGCGTGTACTGCGTCAGCGAGGAGTGGCCGCACGAGAGGACGAAACGGTCACGACCCATCCACTCGGTGTCGGACGGGTCGTAGGTCATGACGTTCTGGTAGAGCAGGTATGCGACGGGCGCGAGGCTCATGGCCGTACCCGGGTGGCCGTTGCCGACCTTCTGAACGGCGTCGGCTGCCAGCAGGCGCGCGGTGTCGACCGCTCGCTGGTCGACGTCGGACCAGCCGACCTTGTCGGCCTTGGGGGACGCGAGCGACTCGTCGCGCTGCCACGTGGTGGTGGGCTGTTCCGTCGTCACGGGGAATGCTCCTTAGCATCGGATTCGTTCTCGACCCCGACACTAGTCCTCTTCGAGGGGCGCAGTCACGCTGAGTAGACTGGCCCCAAGACGGGGTCTTGCCCGTCACCCCCGAGAGCATTCGTGAAGGACGTCGTGACAGCGCTCGAACCAGACACCGACACCTCGCGCCCTGATGGCGCCGCTGGTGGAAAGCGTCCCCTCAAGACGGTCATCGGTGACTACGTCTCGCTCACCAAGCCGCGCATCATCGAGCTTTTGCTCATCACGACCTTCCCGGTCATGTTTCTCGCGGAGCGCGGCATTCCGAACGCGTGGCTCATCATCGCCACCTTGATCGGTGGCACGCTTTCGGCGTCGTCGGCGAACGTGCTCAACTGCTACCTCGACCGTGACATCGACAAGCTCATGCACCGCACCGAGGGTCGCCCCCTCGTGACGGGTGCCATCTCGCCGCGCAACGCCTTGATCTTCGGCATCGTGCTCGGTGTGGCCGCAACGCTGTGGCTCGGTCTGCTCGTCAATTGGCTCAGCTCGCTGCTGTCTCTCGCGGCGATCGCCCTGTACGTGGGCTTCTACACGGTCCTGCTCAAGCGCCGCACGTCGCAGAACATCGTCTGGGGCGGTGTCGCCGGCTGCATGCCCGTCTTCATCGGCTGGGCCGCCGTGACGGACTCGCTGTCCTGGGCCGCCGTCGTCCTGTTCCTCGTCGTCTTCTTCTGGACGCCGCCGCACTACTGGCCGCTGTCGATGCGCTTCAAGGACGACTACGCCAACGCCGGCGTGCCGATGCTGCCGGTCGTCGCCGAGGACCTCGCCGTCGGCAAGCAGATCGTCGCCTACTCGTGGGTGACCGTCCTGACGTCGTTCGCCCTCATCCCGATCGCACCGATGGGTTGGATCTACACGGCCATCGCCGTCATCTCGGGTGGCGTCTTCCTCTTCGAGGCTCACATGCTGCTCAAGCGTGCCAAGGAGGGTGCGCCGTACTCGGTGCTCAAGCCGATGCGCCTGTTCCACTACTCGATCAGCTACCTCACGCTGCTGTTCATCGGTGTGGCCCTCGACCCGCTGTGGTACTTCGCGGTGACCGGCTGAGTCGCTGTCCGCTTCGGCGGACAACGACGAAACGCCCGCCCTGCTTCGTGCAGGGCGGGCGTTCGCGTTTGTGTTTGTGTTTGCGAAGCGTCAGATGCGCTCGCGCAGTGAGCACATCGCCCACGTCATGTAGGTGACGAGCAGTGCCGCACCGAACATGTGGACGAGCACGATGACCCAGGGCAGCCCGGTGAAGTACTGGACGTATCCGATAGCGCCTTGCGCGAGCGTGACGACGAGGAGGCCCGTCCACATCTTCACGGACTGATGCGATGCCTTCGTCACCTTCTGCGCGAGGAGAACGGCGATGACGAGGCCGACGAAGAGCATGACGGCGTCCGCGTGCAGCCAGGAGACCGAACGCGGGTCGAATCCAGTGCGGGCCGGCGCGACGGCGTCACCCGAGTGCGGGCCCGAACCCGTGACGATCGTGCCCAGCACGAGAACGACGAAGGCGACGGCCGTCGTCAGCCACGCGGTGATCTCGATGGGTCGCACGACGAGGAGGCGACGCTCGCCGTCGCCCTCGCGGCCGCGCCAGATGAGCCAGGCCGAAGCGGAGACGAGCAGCATCGAGATGAGGAAGTGCAGCGCCACGATGAAGGGGTTGAGCTCCATGTGCACCGTGATGCCACCGACGATCGCTTGCAGGGCGATGCCACCGAGCACACCCGCGACAGGGGCGCGCAGCCCCTTGCGCTGAGGCGCCCACTTGATGATGCCGATGAGGAGAGCGAGTGCGACCACCGAGACGAGACCGGTCAGCGTGCGGTTCCCGAACTCGATGTACTTGTGGTAGCTCTGCTCCTGGTGCTCGACGGGCGTGAACGAGCCGGGCACGCACTGCGGCCAGGTGGGGCATCCCAACCCGGAGCCTGTGAGGCGGACGAGACCACCCGTGATGACGATGCCGATCTCGACCGCGAGGTTGAGCCAGAACAGACGGCGCAGCCACGGGTGAACCGGTGCCTTGTCGGCTCGGACACCCTCGCGAGGCTCGGCCGGAGGTGGGACGAAAGCGGGGGAGGTGGTCACCTCTCCAGGGTAGTAGGACGCCGTCACGCCCCCGCCACCGGTCGGACGCCAGTGCGTCACATGCGCAGCGGCAATGTGAACGAACGTTCAACGGTTGCCGCGGATAGCGACGCTATGGAACTCCGGGCGTCACCCGTACTTTCCGAACGTGCCCGACGGAAAGGATCGAAGTGTCCACTTCACCCGAAACCACCTCCGACGTTGTCATCGCGGGAGCGGGCATAGCCGGCCTCACCGCGGCGCTCACAATGAACGCCCAGGGCATCCGGCCCGTCATCCTCGAGAGCACCCGCGAGATCGAGCCTCTCGGCGTCGGTATCAACCTTCAGCCGCCGGCCGTCGAGGTGTTGACGAGGCTGAGGTTGCGCGAGCGCCTGGAGAAGCTCGGCGTCCCGACGTCGTCGGCGCGCTACCTTGCCCGCGAGGGAGCGCTGCTCGCCGAGCGCACCTTCTCGCCGGAAGAGCAGCAGATCGCTGTGCACCGCGGCGAACTGCAGAACATGCTGCTCGACACCGTTCTGGAGCGCCTCGGATCCGACGCGGTGCGCACCGGTCAGCGCGTCGAGGGTTCGAGCTGAGCGACGGTGTCGTGAACGTCACAGTGACCGACCGCGACTCGGAACAGGCGGAGAAGGTCACAGCGCGCGTCCTCCTCGCCGCCGACGGTGTCCACTCATCAGTGCGTCAGCAACTGCACCCCGACACGTCCTTCCACTGGGAGGGCACGCGCATGTTCCGCGGCACCGCAGTGCGGGAGCCATTCCTCGACGGCGCGACCATGACGCTCATCTACGGCGAGGAGGGGAAGCGTTTCCTCGCCTACCCGATCTCCCGCGACGTGGAGAACGAGGGTGAGGAACTCATCAACTGGGTGGCCATGGTGCCCGAGGCTGACTCCCGGACGATCTCGGTCGACGACACGAAGAACGATCCGACCGACCCGAAGGACGTCGTCCCGACGTTCCGGGGCTGGGGATTCGACTGGCTCGACATCGAGGGTCTCGTCGCCGAGTCGACCGACGTGTTGCGCTATCCGATGACGGATCGTGAGCCGCTGGGCTCGTGGGGCGAAGGCGGCGTGACGTTCATGGGCGACGCCGGCCACCCGATGTACCCCATCGGTGCGAACGGGGGCTCACAGGCCATTCTCGACGGCCAGGCGATCGCCGAGCACCTCACCGGCGTCGACCTCAGGGACGGTGCGGCCGTGGACACCGCGCTGCGGGCCTACGAGGACGAGCGACGCCCCGTCACCAACGACGTGGTGATGGCCAACCGCAAGCTCAACAAGACCGAGCGCAGCATCGCGAACAAGACCCAGGACGAGCTCAAGGAGTTCGCCGAGTCGGGGGAGTTCGAAGAGATGCAGAAGAAGTACGCGAAGGGCGAGTTGGACGAGCTCTGAGGCTCGGGGGGCCGACCCACACGCGTCGGGCGCCTCACCCTTGTGGTGGGGCGCCAGACCCGTGTCCAGGCCCGAGAGGGCTCACCCTCACGGTGAGGTTCAGTCGCTCCAGCGGAAGGCCTTCGCGGCCACGAACGTCAGGAGGGCGCCCCAGACCACGAGGACGAGCATCGGCACCACGGTGTTTCCCTGGCCGGTCAACGCGCCGCGCAGACCGTCACCCAGCGCGCCCGTCGGGAGGTACTTCACGACAGCTGCCCAGGCGTCGGGGTAGCGCGAGGTGGGCATGAGCAGGCCGCCGCCGACGGCGAACAGCACCCACAGAAGGTTGGCGACGACGAGAACGCCCTCGGCGCGGATCCGACCGGCCACCGTGAGGGCGAGGGCCACGAACACCCAGCACCCGAGAGCCAACAAGAGGACGGCCGGAAGAACACCGTCCATGCGCGGCTGCCAGCCCAGGGCGAAGCCGAGGCCACCGAGCAGGATGGTCTGCACGAGAACGACACCGGCCACGGCGACAGCCTTGGCGATCATCAGACCGCGGCTGCCCAAGGGCGTCACGCCCAGCAGGCGCAGAACCCCGTAGCGACGATCGAAGCCCGTCGCGATCGCCTGGCCGGTGAATGCCGTCGAGACCACCGCGAGGGCCAGCACGCCGGGAACCGCGAGGTTGATGCGTCGTCCCGGCCCGAGGTCCGGCGTGGAGCTGAAGTGCAGCCCGAGCAACGCCATCGCCGGAAGCAGGACGGAGACCATGAGCTGCTCGCCGTGGGAGAGCAGCGTGCACCCCTCGAAGAGTGCCTGTGCGCGAACCCGAGCCGGGGCGGGTGCGGCCGGATTCGCGTTTCGTTCCACGGCAGCGTTCACGGCGTTCCCTTCCCGGTGAGGTCGAAGTAGACGTCCTCGAGCGAACGGCCGTCCGTGACGTCCGCGAGGGAACCCTGCGCGACGCACCGGCCCTCGTTCATGACGACGACGTGGGCGGCGAGGCGCTCCGCCTCCTCGAACGAGTGGGTCGTGACGACAACACTCGCGCCGCGCTCCCGTTCGGCTTCGACGAGATCCCAGACGTCGCGGCGAGCGTGCGGATCGAGGCCGGCACTCGGTTCGTCGAGGAAGAGCACCTCGGGTCGTCCGATCATGGCGGCCGCGAGAGCCACGCGCTGGCGCTGACCGCCCGAGAGGCGCCGCACGGAGGTGCGGTTGAACGTGGGGATGTCGAGCGCACCGGCGAGTTCGTCAATGTCACGGGGCTCGGCGTAGAACGACGCGAGATGGCGAAGGAGCGCGAGGGGCTTCGTCCCCATTGGCAGGCCGCCGTCCTGCAGCATGACGCCCACACGCGCACGGTGGGCGGCGTCCGCGTTCCACGGCTCGGCTCCCAACACGCGGATGGAGCCGGAGTCCGGTCGGCGAAGTCCCTCGGCCATCTCGACGACGCTCGTCTTGCCCGCGCCGTTGCGCCCGAGAAGCGCCGTGATGGCTCCGGCCGGCGCGTGCCACGACAGGTCGCGCAATGCCTCCACACCGCCGTAAGCGTGCGACACACCGTCGACGACAACGGCGTGTTCGGCCGGTTCGGGTCGTTTCACTGCGGGCGACGGGGGATGAGGCACCGAAACAGCGTACTCGGGGGCCACACGGCGTCTCCCGGCGGTCGAAGTGAGGTAAACCTCAGTTTCGCGAGGGAATCGATTTACGCAACATGGGTGTTGTTAATTTCGATGGAGAGTTGACGTGGCCACGTCGACGAAGCGATCGAAGGAGGTGCGAGGCGATGACGCCGGAGCCTGTGAACCCAGGAGCCGCTGCGAGTCCTGCTGCACCCCAGAGTGTGCCGACGCGCGAACGCGTCCGGCTCGCCGTTTCCGAACACGGCCCTGTCACCGCCGCCGAACTCGGCGAGCGCATGGGCCTCACTCCGGCCGCCATGCGCCGTCACCTCGACGCACTCGTCGCGGACGGTCTCATCGCCGAGCGGGAGGCCCCGTCGTCCGGAGCCAAGCGCCGCGGCCGGCCGGCACGCGCCTACGTCCTCACCGACGCCGGCCACGCCGCCATGACGGCCGGGTACGACACGCTCGCCAACCAGGTTCTCGAGCACCTCGTGCGCGTCGGGGGAGACGAGGCCGTCGAGGCTGTCGCTCGTGAGCGCGCCCGTGAGATCGCCCACTCGGTCAAGCCCCTCGTGGACGCCGCCGGTGACGACCCGAACGCCCGCGCCCGCGCCCTGGCAGGCGCGTTGAGCAGCCAGGGTTTCGCAGCGTCGACACGCCCGGTGGCGCAGGGCACGCCGCTCGCGGGCGTCCAGTTGTGCCAGGGTCACTGCCCGGTACAGCATGTGGCGGCCAACCACCCCCAGTTCTGCGAAGCGGAAGCCGAGGTGTTCTCCGAGGTTCTCGGCGTCCACGTCCAGCGGCTCGCGTCGCTCGCGCACGGCGACCACGTGTGCACCACATTCATCCCCACCATCACCACCGACCGAAACAATGCCGCCCCACATGAGGAGGAGCAGCGATGAGCACGATCGAGGAGCTCAACCCAGGTCTCGCCGACCTCGGCCGCTACGAGTACGGATGGGCGGACTCCGACACCGCCGGCGCATCCGCCAAGCGCGGCCTGTCGCCGGATGTCGTCACCGACATCTCGGACCGCAAGAGCGAGCCGGAGTGGATGAAGAAGCTTCGCCTGAAGTCGCTCAACCTCTTCGAGAAGAAGCCCATGCCGAACTGGGGCAGCGACCTCACGGGCATCGACTTCCAGAACATCAAGTACTTCGTGAAGTCCACGGAGAAGCAGGCCACCACGTGGGACGAGCTTCCCGAGGACATCAAGGCCACCTACGACAAGCTCGGCATCCCGGAGGCCGAGAAGCAGCGCCTCATCGCTGGTGTCGCCGCGCAGTACGAGTCGGAGGTCGTCTACCACCAGATCCGCGAGGACCTGGAGGAGAAGGGTGTCATCTTCGTCGACACCGACTCCGGTCTGCGTGAGCACGAGGACCTGTTCAAGGAGTACTTCGGCTCCGTCATCCCCGCCGGTGACAACAAGTTCGCCGCGCTCAACACGGCCGTGTGGTCGGGTGGCTCCTTCATCTACGTGCCGCCGGGCGTCCACGTCGACATCCCGCTGCAGGCCTACTTCCGTATCAACACGGAGAACATGGGCCAATTCGAGCGCACGCTGATCATCGCCGACGAGGGCAGCTACGTTCACTACGTCGAGGGCTGCACCGCCCCCATCTACAAGACCGACTCCCTGCACTCGGCCGTCGTCGAGATCGTCGTCAAGAAGAACGCCCGCGTTCGCTACACGACGATCCAGAACTGGTCGAACAACGTCTACAACCTCGTGACGAAGCGCGCCACCTGCGAAGAGGGCGCCACGATGGAGTGGATCGACGGCAACATCGGCTCCAAGGTGACGATGAAGTACCCGGCCGTCTTCCTCATGGGCGAGCACGCCAAGGGCGAGACGCTGTCGATCGCGTTCGCGGGCGAGGGCCAGCACCAGGACGCCGGCGCGAAGATGGTCCACGCCGCGCCGAACACGAGCTCGACCATCGTGTCGAAGTCCGTGGCCCGTGGCGGCGGCCGTACCTCCTACCGCGGTCTCGTGCAGGTGCTCGAGGGCGCCGAGCACTCGAAGAGCTCCGTCGTCTGTGACGCCCTGCTCGTCGACCAGATCTCGCGTTCGGACACCTACCCCTACGTCGACGTCCGCGAGGACGACGTGCAGATGGGTCACGAGGCCACCGTCTCCAAGGTCTCCGAGGACCAACTGTTCTACCTGCGCAGCCGCGGCCTGAGCGAAGAGGAGGCCATGGCGATGATCGTGCGTGGCTTCGTCGAGCCCATCGCGCGTGAGCTGCCGATGGAGTACGCACTCGAACTCAACCGCCTCATCGAACTCCAGATGGAAGGAGCCGTCGGCTGATGACCGCCGTCACGCCAGAAATGGGCAAGGCAGACAAGGCCACTCTCGCGGGTGACCACAGCCACGGGGCCACGATCCCGGACCAGTCGCGCGCCGAGCGCCGCAAGTCCTTCGACCTGGGTGCCTTCGGTGTCCCGAGCGGCCGCGAGGAGGAGTGGCGTTTCACGCCCGTCGACCGCCTCTCGCCGCTGTTCGCCGAGAAGCAGACCGACCCCGAGGCCGTCACGGTCACCGTGACGGGCGAGGGCTTCGAGTCCGGCACGCTCGCCGAGGGTGAGGCTCCGCGCGGCACCGTACTCGTGCCGAGCGACCGCGGTTCGGTTCTCGCGTCGTCCCTGACGCCGAACGCCGACCACGTCGTCATCCCGGCCGAGGCCGAGCTCGCCACACCGGTGCGCATCGCGGTCGACGGCAAGGGTGGCGACAAGCGGGCCAACGCTCACCTCGTCATCGAGGCCAAGCAGCACAGCAAGGCGCTCGTCATCCTCGAGCACACCGGCTCGGCCCAGGTCACGGCCAACGTCGAGATCGTCACCGGCGACGGCGCCGACCTCACGGTCGTCACCGTGCAGCGCTGGGAGGACGACGCTCTCCACCTCGCCGAGCACGACGCACTCGTCGGCCGTGACGCGCGCTACCGCCACATCGCGGTGACGCTCGGCGGCGACATCGTGCGCATGAACTCGAACGTCCGCTACGCCGGGCCCGGGGGAGAGGCGACGCTCCTCGGCGTGTACTTCGCCGACTCCGGTCAGCACCTCGAGCACCGCTCGTTCATCGACCACAACGCGCCGAACTGCACATCCCTCGTCGCCTACAAGGGTGCCCTGCAGGGTGAGACGGCCCGCACCGTCTGGGTGGGCGACGTGCTCATCCGCGCCGAGGCCGAGGGCATCGAGACCTACGAGCTCAACCGCAACCTCGTGCTCACCGACGGCGCCCGTGCCGACTCCGTGCCGAACCTCGAGATCGAGACCGGCGAGATCGAGGGTGCGGGTCACGCCTCCTCGACCGGCCGCTTCGACGACGAGCAGCTGTTCTACCTGCAGGCTCGTGGCATCCCCGAGGACGAGGCACGTCGTCTCGTCGTGCGCGGCTTCTTCGCCGACATCGTGAACAAGATCGGTGTCGCCGAGGTCGTCGAGCCCCTCATGGAGGCCATCGACGAGGAGCTCGCCGCCACGGCCGAGCTCGTGGAGAGCGCAGGAGCCGAGGCATGAGCGACGCGAACATCGAGTGGGTCAAGCTGGCGCAGCTGAGCGACATCGGTACGCCGGGTGCGGTCAAGGTCGACATCGACGACCTGCAGATCTGCATCGCGCGCGACTCCGCCGGTGACGTTCACGCGCTCGACGACACGTGCTCGCACGCCGCAGTCTCCCTCTCCGAGGGCGAGGTGGAGGACGACGGCATCGAGTGCTGGCTGCACGGCTCGAAGTTCGCCTACGCCACCGGCGAGCCGATGAGCCTGCCGGCCACGCAGCCGGTCAACGTCTATCCGACCAAGCTCGAGGGCGACGACATCCTCGTCGGCATCCCCGCCTGAGCACCCCCGAAACTTTCCTGACAGAAGGACGAACAAGCATGTCAACGCTGGAAATCCGCGATCTTCACGTGACCGTCGAGACGGAGAACGGCACGAAGGAGATCCTCAAGGGCGTCAACCTGACGATCAACTCGGGCGAGACGCACGCCATCATGGGCCCCAACGGCTCCGGCAAGTCGACGCTGGCCTACTCCATCGCCGGCCACCCCAAGTACACGGTCACGTCGGGCACCGTCACGCTGGACGGTGAGGACGTCCTCGCGATGGAGGTCGACGAGCGCGCCCGTGCGGGCCTCTTCCTCGCCATGCAGTACCCCGTCGAGGTTCCGGGCGTCACCGTCTCGAACTTCCTGCGCACGGCCAAGACGGCCATCGACGGCGAAGCACCGAAGGTGCGTACGTGGGTCAAGGACGTCAAGGGCGCCATGGGCAACCTCAAGATGGACCCGGCCTTCGCCGAGCGCAACGTCAACGAGGGCTTCTCCGGCGGCGAGAAGAAGCGCCACGAGATCCTGCAGATGGAGCTTCTCAAGCCGAAGATGGCGATCCTCGACGAGACCGACTCCGGCCTCGACGTCGACGCGCTGCGCATCGTCTCCGAGGGCGTCAACCGCGCCAAGGACGAGACGAACTGCGGCGTCCTGCTCATCACGCACTACACGCGCATCCTGCGCTACATCAAGCCCGACCACGTCCACGTGTTCGTCAACGGCAAGGTGGCCGAGGAGGGTGGCCCCGAGCTGGCCGACCGCCTCGAGGCCGAGGGCTACGACCGCTACGTCAACGCCGCTGCGGAGGCGAAGGCCTGATCATGGCTCACGCATCGTTCGACGCGGCGCGCGTGCGCGAGGACTTCCCGCTACTCGCGCGCCGCGTCCGCGACGACAAGCCGCTGGTCTACCTCGACTCCGGTGCGACGTCGCAGAGCCCCGAGTCGGTCATCACCGCCGAGGGCGACTTCTACCGCACCGTGAACGCTGCGGTGCACCGAGGAGCCCACCAGCTCTCCGAGGAAGCCACCGACGCCTACGAAGGCGCGCGCGAAACCATCGCCCGTTTCATCGGTGGGCGAGCCGACGACATCGTGTTCACCAAGAACGCCACCGAGGCTCTCAACCTCGTCGCGTACGCCTTCAGCAACGCCGGCGCGCCCGGCGCGATGGACGGCGTCGACGAGGCGATCGCCTCGAAGTTCGCGCTGGGCCCCGGTGACGAGATCGTCGTCACGGCGATGGAGCACCACGCGAACCTCGTGCCGTGGCAGGAACTCGCACGTCGTACCGGCGCCACGTTCCGTTGGATCGAGATCACCGACGACGGTTTCGTCGACCTCGATTCGGCGCGTGAGGTCATCACCAAGCGGGCCAAGGTCGTCGCCTTCACCCACGTCTCCAACGTGCTGGGCACGATCAACCCCGTCAATGACCTCGCAAGAATCGCTCGCGAGGCCGGGGCACTCGTCGTTCTCGACGCGTGCCAGTCGGTGCCGCACATGCCCGTCGACGTGGCACAGCTCGATGTCGACTTCCTCGCCTTCTCCGGCCACAAGATGCTCGGTCCCACCGGCATCGGTGTGTTGTGGGGCAAACACGAACTCCTCGAGGCGATGCCTCCCTTCCTCACCGGCGGATCGATGATCGAGATCGTGAAGCTCGAAGGCACGACGTTCGCGCCCCCGCCCCAGCGCTTCGAGGCGGGCACGCCGAACGCCGCCCAGGCCGTCGGTCTCGCCGCCGCGTGCGACTACCTCGAGGCGCTCGGCATGGACAACGTGCTGCGTCACGAGCAGGATCTGATCCAACTCACGCTCGACGGCCTCGCCGAGCGTCCCTGGGTCAGCGTGCTCGGCCCCCAGGACGCAGGTGCCCGACTCGGTGCGGTCGCGTTCGTCGTCGACGGGGTGCACCCGCACGACGTCGGGCAGATTCTCGACGACGCCGGTGTTGCCATTCGTACCGGTCACCACTGCGCGTGGCCGTTGCACCGACGTCTTCGCGCCGTGGCGAGCAGCCGTGTCAGTTTCAACGTCTACTCCACGGCCGACGACGTCGAGGCGTTCCTCACGGCGCTCGACCGGGTGCCGAACATCTTCGGTCTGGAGGTCTGAGATGGATCTGTACCAGGAGCTCATTCTCGAGCACTCCAAGCGCCCGCAGCACGCGGGCCTGCGCGAGCCGTTCGGCGCCGAGAGCCACCACGTCAACACCTCCTGCGGTGACGAGATCACCCTGCGTGTCGACGTCGAAGGCGAGGGCGACGACGCCGTCATCAAGGACGTCAGCTACGACTCGATCGGTTGCTCGATCTCCGTGGCGTCGGCGTCAATGCTTGCCGAGAACCTCATCGGGCTCACGCTGCGTGAAGCCCAGGAGGTCTTCGGTGCCACCCGCACGATGCTCACGAGCAAGGGCCAGTCTGCCGGTGACGAGGAAGTCATCGGCGACGCCATCGCCCTCGCCGGAGTCTCGAAGTACCCCGCGCGCGTCAAGTGCGCCCTGCTGTCGTGGTCCGCACTGCAGGACTCGCTCGGCAAACTCGGTCTCGACCTGACCGGGGGCGCCGCATCCACCACGGAGGAGACCAAGGCATGACCGACAACGAGATCACCGCCGACGTGACCGCCAACGAGGCCGAGGCGCCCGAGCGCGCCCAGGCGCAGGGAGTCAGCGACTCCGGCGTCGAGGTCGAGGAGGTCAAGGAGGCCCTGCGTGACGTCGTCGACCCAGAGCTCGGCATCAACGTCGTCGACCTCGGCCTCGTCTACGGCATCACCGTCGACGAGAGCAAGCACGCCGTCATCGACATGACGCTGACGTCTGCGGCCTGCCCGCTCACGGACGTCATCGAGGAGCAGGTCGCCACGTCCCTGGTTGATGTCGTCACGGGCCACACGCTCAACTGGGTGTGGATGCCGCCGTGGGGCCCGGACAAGATCACCGACGACGGCCGCGAGCAACTTCGCGCGCTCGGCTTCAACGTCTGACAAGAGGTGGGCGAAAGCGGCTCCGGTCCTCCTGAGTCGCGTCGACCCTGACGACGAAGGCACTCACCACTGTGGTGAGGGCCTTCGTCGTGTCGTTATCTCGCGTGACGTCCGCGAGAAAACGCAACCCGTGTGGAAGCCGGTCGATTGCCCACAGTGGAGAGACGCGAAACGGCCCCTCGTCCCGGAGGACGAGGGGCCGTTTCGAAACGTCGCAGAGGCTCGCGGATCAGACGCGACCGAAGCGGTAGCTGGCACCGGCGCGCGAGAGCGACACGCGCGTACCCGGACGCATAGCGTGCCACACCATGCCGTTACCGGCGTAGATACCCGTGTGGTAGGCGTAACCACCAGAGGTGAGGAACGCCAGGTCGCCCGGACGGGCGTACGCGCGGGAAACGCGGTAGGAGGAGCGGTACTGCTGGTTGGCCGTACGCGGCAGGTAGCGGCCGACCTGGCGGTAGGACCAGCTCGTCAGACCCGAGCAGTCGAAGCGCCACGGGCCGGAAGCGCCGTACACGTAGGGCGCACCACGACGGCTCGAAGCCTTGGCCACGGCGCGGCGCGCGGACGCGGAGGTCACGGCGCTGGCGTTCGAGGCGCTGGCGACCGAAACGGCGCCGAGGGCGGTGGAGGCCAGAGCGGTGCCGACGGCAACCTTGGAGGTGTTGGCCATGAAGGAGCGGCGGGACATGTTCTTCATGTCGAGTCATTTCCAGGAGCGCTTACGAGGCATGACCTGTCGGGTTCGAGATCCTAGATTCTCGGCCCACCGAAGTGAGCTTTACCCCAAGAACCACCGAGGTGGTCCGGATGCTGGGTGCACCGTTCCCGTCGCTCCGCGTGATGCGAAGTTTTACCTGACCTTCGTGACGGGACTCAGCGACGAAGCAGGGCCGCACCGTTTCGGTGCGACCCTGCAAGATTACAGACTGATCACGAGCGACACAAATCGAGCGTTCATCAACTGGTCAGGAAAACCCCATCTTCGCGGTTTTCCGGCGTTTTTCAGCCCAGATCCTGTGCGTTGAACGTGTCGCAGGAGTTGAGTTCACCGCTCTGGAAACCGGTGAGGAACCACTTCTGACGCTGCTGCGACGAACCGTGCGTCCACGACTCCGGCGTCACCCGGCCCTGGGCCTTCTGCTGGATGCGGTCGTCACCGACCGCGGATGCGGCGGACAGCGCCGACTTGATGTCGGACTCGGTCACGGGCTTGAGGAGGGTGTTGCCGTTCTTGTCCTTGGCCTCGGTGGCGTGGTTGACCCAGATGCCGGCGTAGCAGTCGGCCTGCAGCTCGAGGCGGACCGATCCGGACTCGGGCCCCTTCGGGTCCTGCTGGGCGCGACCCAGGGCGCCGAGAAGGTCCTGGATGTGGTGGCCGTACTCGTGCGCGACGACGTACATCTGAGCGAGGTTGCCGCCGTCGGCGCCGTAGGTGCTCGACAGCTCCTGGAAGAAGCTCGTGTCGATGTAGACCTTCCGGTCGTTCGGGCAGTAGAACGGCCCCATCTGCGAGCTCGCGGTGCCGCAACCGGAGGACGTCTGGCCGCTGTAGAGCTTGGTGGGCGCGTACTCGTACTCGGTGCGACCGCCGGTGAAGTCCGGGAGCGCCTGGTCCCAGTAGGCCTGAACGGCATTGACCGTTCCGATCACGCGGCAGGTGTCGTCCTCGTTGGCGTCAGCACCCGTCTTGCAGGCCTGGATCTGCTGGGAGACCCGGTCGTTCGAGCCGGAGACGTCCTGCGTGTCCTGGCTGTACTGGTTGAGGCCGCTCGCGCCGCCGGGGTAGCTGCTCCCGCCACCGCTGCCGGTGATGTCGATGCCGAAGAACGCAAAGATGAGCATGAGGATGAGACCGCCGATACCGCCGACGGCCGTACCTCCGCCCATCCCGCCGCGGCCACCGCCGAAGCCTCCGGAACCACCGGATTCGACCTGCGACGTGTCCAGCTGCGCGTTGTCGTTGAACGTCAAGAGAACCTCCGTTGTGAAGGCGGACGGCGTCGTCCACCCCGATTCATCTCTCGTAGACTACTGGGGCTTCACGCGCCTCGCCGTATGTCACGCGAGCCGAGCGCTCCCGTCCGGCGTGTCGGAGCCGTACACCCCTTCACCGTTCTTTCGAGGAGCCCTGCCCTGTGATCACCGCCGAAGGCATCGAACTGCGCGCCGGCTCGCGCATCCTGCTCGAGAGCGCCACGTTCCGGGTGGCCGCCGGTGACCGTGTCGGACTCGTCGGGCGCAACGGTGCCGGTAAGACCACCCTGACGAAGGTGCTCGCCGGTGAGGGTCTGCCCGCTGCCGGCAAGGTGGTCAGCTCCGGGGCAGTGGGATACCTGCCGCAGGATCCCCGCACCGGTGACCTCGATGTCCTCGCGCGCGACCGTATCCTGTCGGCGCGCGGCCTCGACGCCATCGTCGCCGACCTGCGCAAGGCCGAAGCATCCATGGCCAGTGAGAACGACGACGTCCGCGAACGGGCGATGCGTCGCTACAGCCGTCTCGATGCCGAGTTCGACGCCCAGGGCGGGTACGCCGCCGAGTCGGAGGCGTCGTCGATCGCCTCGAGCCTCGGGCTCGAACAGCGCATCCTCGAGCAGCCCCTGCGCACGCTGTCCGGTGGTCAGCGCCGCCGGATCGAATTGGCACGCATCCTCTTCTCGGGCGCTCAGACCCTGCTTCTCGACGAACCGACCAACCACCTCGATGCCGATTCCATCATCTGGCTGCGCGATTACCTCAAGAGCTACCGAGGTGGGCTCATCGTCATCAGTCACGACGTCGAACTGCTCGACGCCGTCGTGACGAAGGTGTTCCACCTCGACGCCAACCGGGCCGAGATCGACCAGTACAACGTCGGGTGGAAGGCATACCTCCAGGCCCGCGAACTCGACGAGAAGCGTCGCAAGCGCGAGCGACTCAACGCCGAGAAGAAGGCCGGCGTCCTGCTGGCCCAGGCCGACAAGATGCGGGCGAAGGCGACGAAGGCCGTGGCGGCCCAGAACATGGCGCGGCGCGCCGAGAAGATGCTCGCCGGCATCGAGGGCGAACGCGTGCAGGACAAGGTCGCCAAGCTGCGCTTCCCGAAGCCTGCGCCGTGCGGCAAGACGCCGCTCATGGCGGAGGGGCTCTCGCGCTCCTACGGTTCGCTCGAGATCTTCACCGATGTCGACCTCGCCATCGACCGTGGCTCGAAGGTCGTCGTCCTCGGACTCAACGGTGCCGGTAAGACGACGCTCCTGAGGATGCTCGCGGGCGTCGATGCACCGGACACGGGCCGCATCCTGCCTGGCCACGGACTCAAGATCGGTTACTACGCCCAGGAGCACGAGAACCTCGACGTCGACCGCAGCGTCCTGGAGAACATGAAGTCAGCAGCGCCCGAGCTCGGGGAGACCGAGGTCCGCAAGGTGCTCGGCTCGTTCCTCTTCTCCGGTGACGACGTCGACAAGCCCGCCGGCGTTCTCTCCGGCGGGGAGAAGACGCGACTCTCGCTGGCGCTGCTCGTCGTCTCGAGCGCCAACGTGCTGCTGCTCGACGAACCGACGAACAACCTCGACCCGGCCAGCCGCGAGGAGATCCTCGGCGCACTCAACAACTACGAGGGTGCCGTCGTGCTCGTCAGCCACGACGACGGCGCCGTGGAGGCCCTCAACCCCGAACGCATCCTGCTCCTGCCGGACGGTGTCGAGGACCTGTGGGGTCCGGACTACGCCGACCTCGTCTCCCTCGCCTGATCGACGTGAGACCGTTCGCATGCTGAGGTCAGGAGCCGCGCCGTGTCGATGATGGGCCCGGGCTGGCAGATGATGCGCTCGATGTCGAAGGACGCCACGGTCAAGGACCAGCGCCTGGCTCCGGGCACGGTGCGTCGCGTCGGCGGATACGCCACGCGATACACCTCGACCATCGCGGTCTTCCTCGTTCTCGTCGTCGTCGACGCGGTGATGATCGTCGCGACGCCACTGCTGCTCAAGCACATCGTCGACGACGGTGTCGTGCCGCGCGATCCGCAGGTCGTCGTCACCCTCTCGCTCGCCGTGGCGGCCGGTCGCAGTCCTCGGCGCGGGAGTGACCGTCGTGCAGCGATGGTTGTCCGCGCGCCTGGGCGAAGGACTCATCTTCGACCTGCGCGCCGACGTCTTCCGGCACGTGCTCGCCCAGCCCATCGCCTTCTTCACGCGCGCCCAGACGGGTGCGCTCGTCACGCGCATCAACAGTGACGTCGTGGGCGCTCAGCAGGCGTTCACGACGACGCTGTCGACGGTCGTGAGCAACGTCGTCAGCCTCGCCGTGCTCCTCGTCGCCATGACGTCCCTGTCGTGGCAGCTCACGGTGGCGGCGCTCGTGCTCGTGCCGCTGTTCCTCCTCCCGACGCGCCTGTTGGGCCGTCGTCTCGCCGGTCTGACCCGCGAACAGATGACTCTCAACGCCGAACTGGGCGCACGGATGACGGAGCGCTTCAACGTCGCCGGCGCCCTGCTCGTCAAGCTCTTCGGCCGGCGCAGCGACGAATCGGCGCAGTACGACGCCCGCGCCGCCCGCGTGCGCGACATCGGCGTGTCCATCGCGACGCAGCGCAGCATGTTCCTCGTCGCCCTCACGCTCATGGCGTCGCTCGCCACCGCACTCGTCTACGGCGTCGGCGGTCTGCTCGCTGTGGACGGCACCATGACGGTCGGCACGCTGCTCGCCATGGCCGCCCTGCTCGGACGGCTGTACGGCCCGCTCACCGCTCTGTCGAACGTGCGCGTCGACGTCATGGCGGCCATGGTCTCCTTCGAGCGGATCTTCGAGGTGCTCGACCTGCCTCCGCTCGTCCGTGAGGCGGATGACGCGGTCGCCCTCGGGCCGGGCCCGCTCGGCGTCCGCTTCGACGGTGTCTCGTTCGGTTACCCCAGCGCCGATGACGTGTCGCTCGCATCGCTCGAGACGACCTCGAGCGGTGATCGCGACGCCGGTGAGCTCGTTCTGCGCGACATCGACCTCGACGTCGCACCGGGCAGCGTCGTGGCGCTCGTGGGTCGCAGCGGTGCCGGAAAGACGACGCTCACCTCGCTCGTACCCCGGCTGTACGACCCGACGAAGGGGCGCGTCCTGGTCGGGGACCTCGACCTCACCGGGGTGAGCCTCGAGTCGGTCGCCCAGCGCATCGGCGTCGTGACTCAGGAAGCGCACATGTTCCACGACACCGTGCGGGCCAACCTCCTGTACGCACGCCCCGACGCCACCGACCGCGATCTCGAGCAAGCCCTTCGCGCGGCGCACGTCTGGGCCCTCGTCGAACGTCTGCCGCACGGTCTCGACACCGTCGTCGGCGATCGCGGACACCGGCTGTCCGGGGGAGAGAAGCAGCGGTTCGCCATCGCCCGGCTGCTGCTCAAGGCCCCCGACGTGGTCGTGCTCGACGAGGCGACGGCCCACCTCGACAGCGAGTCCGAGCGCGCGGTGCAGGCGGCGCTGGCGAACGCGCTCGTGGGGCGCACGGCGCTCGTCATCGCCCACCGCCTCTCCACCATTCGCCGCGCCGACAGCATCGTCGTGCTCGACGGCGGGCGCATCGTGCAGCAGGGAACGCACGCCGAACTGCTCGCCGCGGGCGGCCTGTACGCCGACCTGCACGCCACGCAGTTCAGCGACGACTGAACGCCGGTCGCCGACGCCCGGGCATCTTGCCGCGTACGCGTTCACCCGGTGGTGACGGGGCCGTCATGACCACCGCCCATGAGCAACGAGGGTTCGCGGCTCGCCAACGACCCGCCATGGGGGCGCCGGCCCCAGGCGGGGAAGCGCCGTCAGAGGGTGCGCAGAGATCCGCCGTCCACCGGTAGGGCGATGCCGGACAGGTACGACGCCGCCGGGCTGGTGACGAAGGCGGCGACGCGGCCGAACTCCTCCGGCGTGCCGTAGCGACCCAGCGGAATCGCAACCTCGTTCTTCGCACGCGTGGCCTCGGCGTCACCGCTGCCTGCGTCGAGCGAACGGACACGGTCGGTGTCGATACGCCCCGGGAGCAGGACGTTGACGCGGCCACCGCGCGGGCCGTATTCGTCAGCCAGCGTCTTCGCAGCCATGGCGAGGCCGGGACGCAGACCATTGGAGATGGCGAGCCCCGGAATCGGCGACTTCACCGAGGACGACAGCACCATCGTCACGGCCATCTGAGCCTCCGGCTCGAAGGGTTCGTCCAGCACCGCGCGTGCCATGCGCAGACCGCCGAGGAACACGCTGTCGAAGGCTGCGCGCCACTGCTCCTCGGTCGTGTCACCGAGCTTGCCCGCGGGCGGTCCACCCACGGAGACGACGGCGCCGTCGAGGCGGCCGAAGCTCTCCTTGGCCACGGCGATGAGGCGAGCGGGGGTCTGCGGGTCGGCGAGGTCAGCCGCGACCGCGCGCACGTTCGCGCCCGTCGGGAGCTGCTCGGCCGCCGCGTCGATCCGCTCCTGATCGCGTGAGGCGATGACGAGGTCAGCGCCGTCCGCCGCGAGCACCTTCGCCGTCGCGAGGCCCAGGCCGCCGGAGGCGCCGGTGACGATGTACGTCCGTCCGTTCAGTCCACAGTCCATGGCTTCATCCTGTCACTCGTCCTCTTCGTCCCAGATCCGCTGCTTGCGCTTCTTCTCGCGCCTCGGACGCGCGGCAGTCGCGCCGTCGTGTGCCTGCACCTCGCCGGCGGACGCGGGATCGGCCGTCTCGAGGCCGTCGAGGTACTCACGCCGGGCGCGCATCAGGACGAAGGCGTATCCGGCGACAATGCCGAGCCACCACTGGATGGCGTAGCTCAGATTGATGCCGGCCGCCATGCCCTGCGACGGCCGCTCCAGGGCCTGCGGTCGCGGGGGAGTCGTCCCGTCGGGCATCGACTCGGTGCGCATGCGGACGTAGCCGTCGACGAGTTGCTCACCCGTGGCCTTCTCGGCGTCGGCCGTCGAGATCGAGGAGAGCTGGCCTTCGACCGGCGGCCGGCCGAGGCTCTTCTCGCTCGGCCGCACCCAACCGGTCACCGTCACCTGGCCACGCGGCGACGCGGGAACAGAACTCGGCTTCGCCGCGCTCGAGCCGTTGGTCACCCACCCGCGGTCGACGAGCACCTTGATGCCGTCGACGGCGAAGACGTCCACGGTCTCGTAGCCGAAATCGCCGCCGGGGCCGGGCCGGTTGCGCACCATGCGGACATCACCGAGATAGGTGCCGGTTCCGCGAACCTGCTTCCACTCGTCATCCTTGGCGGGGGCCCGGCCATCCTCGAGAACGTCACCGAACGGGACGGGTCGGGCGTCGTAGTTCGTGTCGATCCGCTCCTGGATCGTCGACTTCTCCTGCCAGCGATTCCACTGCCAGCGCCCTGCGACGAGGCAGATCGTGGCCCACAGCGTCGCGACGAGCAACCACGTGAGCCAGCGTTTGGTGGAGAGCAGTCGAAGCACCCCACCAGCCTAGTAGGGCTGTTCGCCGCCCTGACGCCGGGCATCAGGGACGAGCAGGTTCCCGCGAGGCGCCTCAGCCGTCGTGCGGATCCAGGGCGTCGGGGCGGACGCTGTCCCGGTAGAAGCCGCGCAGAGACAGGAAGTCGCGCAGCGTCACCTCGTGCTCGTCGCACGCGAGCCAGACCTTGCGTCGTTGCGCGTCGTGCAGCTTCGGGTTGTTCCACCGCAGAGCCCAGGTCGCGTGGCGTCGGCACCCCTTCGCGCTGCAGATCAGCTCGGCGGGGTCATCGCTAAGAGCGGTCCGCAGATCCATGGATCTCCTTGGGAGGCACCGGAGGGGGAGTGACGGCACCCATGCGGTCGATGCGCCGCTTGCCCGTCGCGTTGGCGTACACGACGGCCGCGTAGGGCAGTACGGCAGCGAGAGCGAAGCACACGACACTGAGCGGGCGGCTGACCTGCCAGGTGGCGACGGCCGCGATGAAGCAGACCGTCCGGATGGCCATCGAGATGAGGTAGCCACGCATTCGGCGGTTCTGGTCGTCCTCGGCCGACTCGGGCAGGCTCGTCGCCGAGAGGCGGGGCTGTTCACCCTTGCCCGTCCGCGAGGAAGCTGCTCGTGCCATGGCTCCAGCTTACGACTCACCACGATTCGTCCCAATTGGAGTACCCGGGGGTAGTGGATACGTTGCTGAACAAGGTTGATTCCGGCGCGCCCGCGCCCGACCACACGACATGCTGCGAACGAAGGACAGGGTGAATGACGAGCCGCAACGTACTGGTGACCGGAGGCAACCGAGGTATCGGTCTGGCCATCGCCGAGAGGTTCCGTGACCAGGGGGACGCCGTCGTCATCCTTTCGCGCGCCGGTGAGGACGTCGCGGGCATGCCCGCGGTTGCGGGCGACGTCAGCGACTCCGACTCGGTGAAGAAGGCG
Organism: Dermacoccus sp. PAMC28757; assembly: GCF_014302635.1. Lineage (NCBI taxonomy): Bacteria > Bacillati > Actinomycetota > Actinomycetes > Micrococcales > Dermacoccaceae > Dermacoccus > Dermacoccus sp. PAMC28757. The sequence goes on from NZ_CP060292.1 coordinate 2,215,696, forward strand.
TTCAAGGAGGCCGAGGAGAAGCTCGGCGGCCCCATGGACGTCGTCGTCGCGAACGCCGGAATCACCGACGACGGTTTGCTCATGCGCATGAGCGACGAGTCGTTCGACCGTGTCATCGACACCAACCTCGCCGGCGCGTTCCGCTGCGCCCGCGCCGCGACGACCGGCATGATCCGCCGCAAGGGCGGGCGCCTCATCTTCGTCTCGAGCGTCGTCGGACTCTACGGGTCTCCGGGCCAGGCCAACTATGCGGCGAGCAAGGCCGGTCTCGTCGGTCTCGCCCGCTCCGTTGCTCGCGAACTCGGGGGCCGTGGCATCACGGCCAACGTCGTCGCGCCCGGCTTCATCGAGACCGAAATGACGTCCTCGCTGCCGGAGGACCGGCAGAAGGCCTACAAGGACGCCATCCCCGCCGGGCGCTTCGCCCGCCCCGAGGAGGTGGCAGCCGCCGTCACGTTCCTCGCCTCGCCGGAGGCCGCCTACATCAACGGTGCTGTCGTACCCGTCGACGGCGGCCTCGGCATGGGCCACTGACCACTGACCCAGCCCGCATCCTCCACTCCGCTCCGCCCCGCACGAAAGGCACCACCATGGGTCTGCTCGAAGGTAAGAAGCTCCTCGTCACCGGCGTCCTCATGGACTCCTCGATCGCCTTTCACGTGGCGCGCCTGGCCCAGGAGGAGGGCGCCGAGGTCGTTCTCACGAGCTTCGGCCGCACGATGAAGATCACGCAGACGATCAGCCGTCGGCTGCCCGAGCCCGTCGAGGTGGTCGAACTGGACGTGACGAACACCGAGCACCTCGAGACCCTCGCCGAGCGCCTCAAGCCGATCATCGGTTCGCTCGACGGCGTCGTGCACTCGATCGGCTTCGCACCGCAGGGCGCGTTCACCTTCATGGACGCCACGTGGGAGGACGTCTCGACGGCACTGCACGCCTCGGCGTATTCCCTCAAAGCCCTCGCGAAGGCTGCCGAGCCCCTCATGAAGGACGGCGGCGCCGTTGTCGGGCTGACGTTCGACGCGAAGTTCGCCTGGCCCGTCTACGACTGGATGGGCGTGGCCAAGGCTGCGTTCGAATCGACGAACCGCTACCTCGCACGTGACCTCGGCCCGCAGGGGATCCGCTGCAACCTCGTCGCCGCCGGCCCGATCCGCACCACGGCGGCCAAGTCGATCCCGGGCTTCGAGCAGTTCGAGGAGACCTGGAACAACCGTGCTCCGCTGGGTTGGGACGTCTCCGACGCGGTTCCCGCCGCGCGCGCCTGCGCGGCACTGCTGTCCGACTGGTTCCCGGCGACGACGGGCGAGATCGTCCACGTCGACGGCGGCGTCCACGCGATGGGTCAGTAGGCGTCCAGCCCGTGTCGGGCGGATGCAGGTGAAGCACACCCGTTCTAGGGTGAATTTCATGACTGCAGACGGCACGCAGGCCGCAGGTGTCCGCCTGCTCGGCAACCGCGTTCTCGAGGGCCCGAACCTCTACTTCCCGCGCCCCGCGATCAAGACGACGATCGACGTCTCGGGGTGGCTGAGCAGTGAACCGGAACAGCTGAGCGAAGCGTTCGCCCTGCTTCGCGCGCGCCGCCCGCGACTCGGCGACGAGGGTTCGGCCGTCCGCGACCGCGCCGTCATGCGCCTCGTCGAGGTCGTCACGCGTCGTGTTGCCGCTGCGAGCGGCACGGGTCAGCTCGGTGTCCGGGTTCGCCACGGCGAGGAACCCTCGGAGTACGTCGTGGCCTTCCCCTGGAAGCACCTCGAACGCGGCCGCGCGTTGGGCCGCGCCGTGGCTGCGGCTCTAACCGATCTGCTCGACCCGGTGTCCTCCTCCGACGCCGTTCGACGTGCCGCCGACGCGGTTCTCGCCTCCGAACCGGGCCCCGCCGGAACCATGTCCAAGCCGAAGGTTCCGGTCATCTCGATCACCGGAACGAACGGCAAGACGACGACCACGCGCCTCGTCTCGCACATCTCGATGACCGCGGGGCGCAAGACGGCGTGGAGCTCCACCGACGGTGTGCTCGTCATGGGCGAACACGTCGAGAGGGGCGACTACTCGGGACCCTCGGGTGCTCGCACCGTGCTCGCCACCCCCGGCCTCGAAATCGCCGTCCTCGAAACCGCGCGAGGCGGCTTGCTCAACCGCGGTATGGGTGTGCCGTACAACGACGTCAGCGTCGTGACGAACGTGTCGCCCGACCACCTCGGTACCGGCGGCATCGACACCGTCGACCAGCTCGCCGAGGTCAAGGCCATCATCACCAAGGTGACCCGACCGAGTGGTTGGTGCGTGCTCAACGGTGACGACCCCCGTGTCTGGGCGATGCGGGTCGGTACGCCCGCGCAGATCATCACCTTCACACTCGACCCGGAGGCGCCCTGCATCCGTGAGGCACGGGCCGCACACGGCAAGGCGTTCACCGTCATCGACAACGACATCGTGTGTATCGACGACTCGGGCGTGGACTCACTCGTCTCCCTCGACGACGTGCCCATGACGATGGCCGGGCTTTCCGCCCACAACATCGCGAACGCTCTCGCCGGGGCGGCCGGTGCCCTGGCGCTCGGACTTCCGCGCAGCGCCGTCGTCGAGGGGCTACGCACGTTCTCCCCGGACGCGAACCTCAACCCGGGCCGCATGAACGTCTACACCGTGCCCAAGCCGAGCAGCCCCGACGAGTCGGTCACCGTCATCATCGACATGGCCCACAACGAGGGAGGTTTGGAGGCTCTCCTCGCCGTCGGTCGTGGTCTCGTCGCGCCCGGGGGGCGACTCCTGCTCGGCCTCGGAACCGGCGGGGACCGCAGCGACGAGATCCTCGCCAACCTCGGCGAGCTCGCAGGCCGTGGCGCAGATCTCGTCCACGTGGTGCACAAGGAGCACTACCTTCGCGGTCGCTCGATGGAGAACCTCGAAAGCCACTTCCGTGACGGTCTCGCGCGCGTCGGGGTGAGCCCGGAGGCGAGCCACCGCACCGAACTCGACGGCGTGCAGGGCCTCCTCGACGCGGCACACGGGGGCGACGTCGTGGCGGTCATGACCCACAGCCACCAGGCGGAGATCCACTCCTGGTTGACCGAGACGGGCGCGTCGATGGACGACGCACGAACCATCGCCCGCAAGGCACGCACCGCTCGCGGTGTACCGAACGAGGAGATCGAGAGCACCGGCTTGCCCGACGACGTTCAGGGCCACATCGGTGACGCCGTCGCGTCATTGCGTCGGGTGACCGCCTCCGGCCACGCACCCGCAGCACTCGTCGACGCTCTGGACCTGCTCACCTCACTGCCGCACCGCGAGTCCTGACACGCTCGCCGATCCGGCCTCGTCCCGACGACCAGTTGGCCCCTTCCCACCGCAGCGGTGGGAAGGGGCCAACGCGTTCGTTCCTCAGCCCTGAGTGTCAGCCGGGTTCGGCGTGACCGCCTCGGCCGCGGCGTCGTCCTCCTCGGCGCTGGCGAACCGCTCGTCCGGGCTGAAGTCGGGGTCGCCCGGCTGTTCCTCGTGGGTGTGCGCGCCCGGCGTCGCGAGGTGGGTGCGCTCCTCGACCGTGGCCATGACCCGGGCGTGCTTGTCGGCGCAGATGACGATGACGTCGTTGGGCCGCGCCCGATCGAGTGCCTTCGTCGTCGCCTCGAGCTCGTCGAGGACGGTGACGATCTTCGTCGCGCGGCCGCCGTCGGCAGCCACGGCTCGCGCACCCTCCTCGATGATCCTGGCCGCTTCGCCGACCTCGCGGCGGCGCAGGTTCTCGTCCTCACGGATGATGACGGTGTCGAACCACTTGGCCGCCAGTTCACCCATCTCACGGATGTCCTGGTCACGACGGTCGCCGGCAGCTCCGACGACGACGGTACGGCGCACCCTCTGGGCACGGTTCTTTCCCGCGACATATCGGTCGACGAACTCGCCGAGCAGGTCGAGGCCCGCCGGGTTGTGGCAGTAGTCGACGAACACCTCGGCGTGGTCGACCTCGATGCGGTTGAGGCGACCGGGGGAGAGGTAGTAGCTCGTCGTGAAGGTGCGCAGGCCCTGACGGATGTCGTGCAGCGGCACACCGGCGGCGAAGGCCGCTCCCGCCGCGGCGAGCGAGTTGGCGACGTTCATGCGTGCGGCGCCGTTGAACGTGCTCGGCAGCAGGTGGGTCCAGGCGAGCTGCATCGAACGGCGGCCCTGCTTGAGGACGATCATCTCGCCCTTCTCCGTCGGCTCGAGGACGACGGCGCGGTCACCGCGAACGCAGCGCTCGTCGATGAACTGCCTGACGCGGCTGTCCGGGGCGTCCATCGAGAACCACACGATGGTTCCACGGCACACGTGGCGCATACGGCGCACGTACGGGTCGTCGGCGTTGAGGACGGCGAAACCGTCACGCGGCACGGCCTCGACGACGACCTGCTTGACGTCCGCGAGGTCCTTGAGGGACTTCACACCGCGCATGCCGAGGTGGTCGTTCTGGATGTTCGTGACGATCGCGATGTCGTTGCGGTCGTAGCCCAGGCCCTCGCGCAGGATGCCGCCGCGGGCGACTTCGAGGATCGCGAAGTCGACTCGCGGGTTCTGCAGCACCATCTTGGCCGACTTGGGGCCGGACGCGTCACGGGTGATGAGCAGACGCTCGTCGACGATGATGCCGTCGGTCGAGGTCATGCCGACCTTCTTGCCGAGGCCCTTCATGACGTGCGCGAGCATGCGCGACGTCGTCGTCTTGCCGTTGGTACCCGTCACCGCGACGATCGGCACACGCGACGGCGTGCCGGGCGGGAAGAGCAGGTCGACGACCGGCTTGGCGATGAACTGCGGTTCCCCGACCGTCGGGTGGGTGTGCATGCGGAACCCGGGAGCGGCATTGACCTCGCAGATCGCGCCACCGGACTCACGCACCGGCACCGTGATGTCGGGGCAGATGAAGTCGATACCGGCGACGTCGAGTCCGATGAGGCGCGCGGCCTCCTCAGCGATCTCGACGTTGTCCGGGTGGGCATCCATGGTGCGGTCGATGGAGATACCACCGGTCGACATGTTGCCGGTGAGGGCAAGCTTCACCATGACGCCGGCCTCAGGCACGGCGTCCATCGCGTAGCCCTGTTCCTCGACGAGTTCGCGGGCGGCGTCGTCGACCTTGATGCGCGTGAGCACCTTCTCGTGACCGTATCCACGACGCGGGTCGGCGTTCGTGATGTCGACGAGTTCGGCCACCGTGTGCTCGCCGTCGCCCATGACGTGGGCGGGCACGCGCTCGGCGATGGCCGCCATCCGGCCGTCGATGATGAGGCAGCGGTAGTCCTTGCCCGTGACGAAGGACTCGACCTGCAGCACGCCGCGGCGCGACTGGGCAAGAGCGATCGGGTAGGCCTCGCGGACGTCGTCCTCGTTCTGCAGGTTGAGGCAGACACCACGGCCGTGATTGCCGTCGAGCGGCTTGACGACGACCGGGAAGCCGATCTCCTTGGCCGCCTCGACGGTGCCCTCCATCGTGCGCACGACGTCGGACTTCGGCACCGGCAGACCGGCCGAACCGAGCAGCTTCACCGTGAGGTTCTTGTCGCCCGCGATGTCCACCGCGAGGGCGGGGGTGCGCGACGTCATCGTGGCGCGGATGCGCTGGGCGTGGACGCCCTGACCGAGCTGGACGAGGGAGGCGCCGTTGAGGCGGGTCCACGGGATGTCGCGCGAGACGGCCTCTTCGATGATGGCCTGCGTCGACGGGCCGAAGGCCTTGCGCTGCACGAGGTTGTGGAACCGCTCGAGCTCTGCCTCGACGTCGAACTCGGGGTTGTTCTGCACGAGGTGATTGACGATGTTGACCGCCAGTTCACCGGCTGCGAGACCGACGCTCTCGTCGAGGAAGGCGAAGATGACGTTGTACCAGCCCTCGCGGTCCTCGACACCACGCGTCTTGCCTCGACGGACGTCGTGGCCGGCCTCCTGCTGCAGCTGCAGCGCGAGGTGCTCGGCCACGTGACCGAGCCAGGTGCCCTCGTGGAGGCGCTCGATGAAGCCACCCTCACGCCCGCGCGAACACGAGTGACGCTGCAGACCGGGGAAGAGCTCGACGAGAGCCTCGGTGAAACCGGGCAGCGCGTGCGTCGGGTAGTACTCGAGCACGCCCAGATCGAGCACGAGGTGAATCGCCGGCTCGTAGGACCACACGTTGGGGCCGCGGTAGACACGCGTGCTTCGGATGCGCAGGCTCGGCTCGATGGGCCCGGGAGCTTGCGGGATCTCGACGACGGTCATGGAGTTCTCCCTCGTGGAAGGCACAGCGTCTCAGTGACGCAGTGCGGCTGCCGCCGTGGCGGTGTCGTGCTGATCCTTCGCGGCCGTGACGGCCACGTCGGCGTTCTGCTCGACGAAATCCGTCAAGGTCGCTGTGGTCAGGTCGAACGTCGCTCCGTACGGGAGCGAGTGAACGACCGCTCCCGTGACGAGCAAGGGCGCGTCACGGCGGGCTTCATGGGCGTCGGTCTGCGCCCGTCGGGCATCGACGATGAAGACGGCACCGGATCCGACGATCGTCATCTCGTGCCCGTTCGTGATCTCGGCGGCCGTGTCCTCGTCGATGCCCATTCCGAGCAGGCTGGGAGAACCGGCGACGAGCGACAGCAGTCGGCCGTAGCGCGAGCGCTGGTCGAAGTGCTGGTCGATGATGACGCCCGGCACGAGGCCGAGACCCTGCGTGAGCTGGCTGGAACGCTGGCGAGGGGTGACGCCTTCCTCGCCCATGGAGATCATGAACTGGCTCATGATCGAGGCGCCCGCACTCGTGCCGGCGATGACGGCGCCACGCTCGTAGGCGCGCAGCATGGCGTCGCCGAGCGGGGTGCCGACGATGAGCTGGCTCAGCTTGAGCTGGTTACCGCCCGAGATGAAGACGCCCGTGGCGTTGTCGATGCGCTCGACGAGCTCCGGCGACGACGACTCGAGCCGCGTCTGCGGGTCGACGCTCGAGACCTCGGGGCACCCCAAGCGCGAGAACACGGTGGAGTACACCTCGATGACCTCGGACGCCAGCGACGATGCCGTCGGGATGACGACGATGTTCGACTTGCGGCCCCCGGCCAGACGCACGAAGCGGCGCAGGATGGTCACGCGGCCGATCTTGTCCTCGGCCCCACCGATGATGAGCAGGGATCGACGGGGCTCGCTGTTCTCAGGCATGGGGGCTATGTTAGGCGCCCGTTCCGCTTATCGCAGCAGAGTCCACGTCGAGATTGTCGGCCTCTTCGATGTCCTCGCGGCTGATACCGAGCAGGAACAGCACACTGTCCAGGTAGGGCACGTTCACGGCGGCATCGGCCTGAGCCCGCACAACGGGCTTGGCGTTGAACGCAACGCCGAGACCGGCGAGCGCGAGCATGTCGAGGTCGTTGGCTCCGTCACCGATCGCGACCGTGCGTTCCAGGGGGAGACCTTCGTTCTGCGCGAAGTGCGCGAGAGCGCGTGCCTTGCCCTCACGATCGACCACCTCGCCGAGCACCCGCCCGGTGAGCTTGCCGTCCGCCACCTCGAGTGTGTTGGCCTGGGCATACGTGATGCCGAGTTCGTCGGCCAGGGGGCGCACGACCTCGATGAAGCCACCCGAGACGACGCCGACGGTGAAACCGAGACGCTTGAGGGTGCGCACCAGCGTGCGCGCGCCGGGCGTCAGGCGAATCGCGGCGCGGACGTCATCGAGCACCTCGACCGGAAGCCCTTCGAGAACGGCGACACGTGCGTGCAGGGACTCGGCGAAGTCGAGTTCGCCGCGCATGGCCCGCTCGGTCACCTCGGCGACCTCGGCCTCACGGCCTGCGTGGGCCGCGAGCATCTCGATGACCTCGTCCTGGATGAGCGTCGAGTCGACGTCCATGACGACGAGACGCCGCCCTCGCCGCGCCAAACCGGCAGCGGCGACACTCGCGTCACAGCCGCTCTCCGCCGAGACCTCGGCCACGCGGCGTCGCAACTCGACGACCTCGACACCGGACACATCGAGCTCGATGGCCGTCACGGGGGTACGGGCGAGACGACGCACCCGGTCGATGTTTCCGCCGTGGTGAACGACTTCGGCCGAGATCTCGGCCAGTGCCTCGGCCGGCACGGTGTCCGCCAGCAGCGTGACGACGGCGCGCCCGGGCAGGCGGTGCACGTCATCCGCCATACCGGGCGTCAGCGTGAGCGAGAGACCACGCAGTTCGGCGAGGCGGCGCATCTCGACCTCGAAGTCCTCCGGATGCTGGGAGGAGACGAGGAAGGACAGCGTGATGCTCCCGCCGAGCACGGCCTGCCCGACGTCGATGATCTCGACGCCGAACCGGGTCATCGCATCGGCCAGTTCGTGGAAGAGCCCCGGGAAGTCGGTGCCCTGGAACGTCAGGCCGATGAGGTCGGTACGCGAGTTGTCGTTCGTCACAACCCCATTCATAGCGTGAACCACTCTCGCGTGCATCCGCCGCTCACGACGTGATGACCGTGCCCTTGCCGACGACGACAATGCCCGACTCCGTGACGGTGAACCCGCGAGCACGGTCCTGCTCGTGGTCGAGGCCGATGTGCGTGCCCTCGGGCAGGTGCACGCCCTTGTCGATGATGGCGCGTCGGATGATGCACGAGCGGCCCACGTCGACGCCGTCGAGGAGGATGGACGAATCCACGTCGCTGAACGAGTGAACGCGCACGTTCGGCGAGAGCACCGACTGACTCACCGTGGCGCCGGAGATGATGCACCCGGGGGAGATGAGCGAGTTCACGCCCGCACCCGTGCGTCCGTGCTCGCCGTGGACGAACTTCACCGGCGGGAGGCTCATGCCCGACGTCGTGTGGATGGGCCAGTCGCCGTTGTAGAGGTTGAAGATCGGGTGGACCGACACGAGGTCCATGTGCGCGTCGTAATAGGAGTCGATGGTGCCGACGTCGCGCCAGTAGCCGCGGTCACGGTCCTCTGCGCCGGGGATCGTGTTGTCCTTGAAGTCGTAGACGTAGGCCTCGCCCCGGTCGACGAAGGCGGGAACGATGTCGCCGCCCATGTCGTGCTTGCTGCCCTCGAGGTCCGCGTCGCGGGTGACGGCATCGATCAGTGCGTCCGCCGTGAAGACGTAGTTGCCCATCGAGGCGAGCACCTCGTCGGGGCTGTCCGGCAGGCCCTGGGGGTCGGTGGGCTTCTCGAGGAAGGCCCGGATGCGCGACGGGTCCTCGGGGTCGACGTCGATGACGCCGAACTGGTCGGCGAGGGAAATGGGCTGACGGATCGCGGCGACGCTCGCCTTGGCGCCGGAGGCGATGTGCGCCTCGACCATGTCGGCGAAGTCCATGCGATAGACGTGGTCGGCGCCCACGACGACGACGTAGTCGGGCTTCTCGTCGTAGATGAGGTTGAGGCTCTGGTAGATCGCGTCGGCTGAACCGAGGTACCAGTTCTTGCCCACGCGCTGCTGTGCCGGGACGGGCGTGACGTAGTTGCCGAGCAACGAACTCATCCGCCACGTCTTCGTGATGTGGCGGTCGAGGCTGTGCGACTTGTACTGGGTCAGCACGACGATCTGGAGGTAGTCGCTGTTGACGAGGTTGCTCAACGCGAAGTCGATCAGTCGGTAGATACCGCCGAACGGCACCGCGGGCTTGGCCCGGTCCGTGGTCAGGGGCATGAGGCGTTTGCCCTCGCCGCCGGCGAGAACGATGGCTAGGACCTTGGGGCCTCCACGATTTGGCATGCCACTGACGATAGGCGGATCGTGTCTTTCATCACACCCCCGGAGGGGCTACCGTCTTGTCCCGTGAGAGTCGACATCCTGACGAAGGAATACCCGCCCAACATCTACGGCGGCGCCGGGGTCCACGTCGCCGAACTCGTCAAGGCCTTGCGAGCGACAGGCACGCAGACCAAGGTGCGGGCGTTCGGCGAACCGGTGGGGGAGGCCGACACCGTCGGATTTCCCGATCTGCCGCAGTTGGCCGACGCCAACGGCGCGCTGAAGACCCTCGGCGTCGACCTGACGATGGTGCCCGCCGTCGCGGGCGCTGACGTCGTGCACTCGCACACCTGGTACGCCAACTTCGCCGGCCACCTCGCCTCGATGCTCCACGGCATCCCGCACGTCGTGAGCGCGCACAGCCTCGAGCCGATGCGGCCATGGAAGGCCGAACAGCTCGGCGGCGGCTACGCGATCTCCTCCTTCATCGAACGCACCGCCTACGAGGGCGCGGCCGCCGTCATCGCGGTCTCCGACGGCATGCGACGCGACGTGCTGCGCAGCTACCCCCAGCTCGACGAGAGCAAGGTCCACGTCGTCCACAACGGCATCGACGCAGACGCCTGGGCGCCGGATTACTCCGAGAAGGCGCTGGAGATCGTGCGCGGCCACGGCGTCGACACCGGCCGCCCGAGCATTGTGTTCGTCGGTCGCATCACCCGTCAGAAGGGCCTGCCGTTCCTCCTGCGCGCCATGCGTGACGTTCCCGCCGACGTGCAGCTCGTGCTGTGTGCCGGCGCCCCGGACACCCCCGAGATCCTTGCCGAGGTCGAGGGCCTCATCGCCGAACTGCGTGAGAGCCGTGACGGCGTCGTGTGGATCCCCGACATGCTGCCCCGCCACGAAGTCGTCGCGCTGCTGTCACAGGCCACCTGCTTCGTGTGCCCGTCCGTCTACGAGCCGCTCGGCATCGTCAACCTCGAGGCAATGGCGTGCGAGGCGGCCGTCGTCGGCACGGCCACCGGGGGAATCCCCGAGGTCGTCGTGGACGGCGAGACCGGTTGGCTCGTGCCGATCGAGCAGGTGAACGACGGAACGGGTACGCCCGTCGACCCCGATACGTTCGTCGCCGATCTGGCCCGCGCCCTCACCGAGGCGACCTCCGACGTCGAAGAGGCCCGCCGACGGGGTCGAGCCGGGCGTCAGCGCGCCGTCGAGCACTTCGGGTGGGACGCGATCGCCGAGCGCACCCAGCAGGTCTACGCGACGGTCCTCGAAGGCTCCCGTACGGCCTGATACGTCATTGCCGGAGACACTCCGCTCTGAGCACACCGCAACGCGCGATCAACGTTGCCCGTCCTCATCTAGGGCGGGCAGCGTCGTGTGCGAGGCCGATGGCAGCCGCCGTCGCGGCCTGTGCGAGAGCGAGTTCGGCCTCGTCGAGCAGGGAGCGCAGCGTGCGCTCGCGCGCTGCGACGCTACCCGCGTCGAGGCCGCCGCTCGTCGTCAGTGCCTCGTCGAGGGCGGCGACGACGAGGCCGGCCGTCGTGATGATGCGCATCGCCCGCGGGTGCAGGCCCGGTGGCAACGCCCAGCGCGCGCCGTCGAGGCGTTCGTCGACGCGCTCGCGGGCCGAGGAGCCGAGGAACGGTGCGATGTGCAGGGATTCGAGCACCCCGACGTGCGCCAGCAACGCCTCGCGGAAGCGTCGGTCGATGTCGGCCAGTGCGAGTGCCTCGAGGCGGTGGATCGGCACCGGGTCGCTGTCGTGCGGTTCGAGCGTGAGCTTGAGGCCCTCGTCGCCGGCCGGCCCGTAATACTCCAGCCGCGGCACGAGCACCCCGCCGAGCGACGGCACGAACAGGCATTCTCCGACTTCGATCGCAGCCTGAGTCGCGGGTCCGCCGGGCGGCAGCAACCCGCCGTGGACCCCCGGGCGGGGCAGGTCGACGCAGACGATGCGTTCGCCGAGGTCACGCCACAGTTCGAGGCGCGGCAGGCCACCCTCGACGGCGTCGACGTCGGGCAGCGCGGCGCCGATCGCCTCGCTGAGCGGGCGATCGGCGGCGATGGCGTGCGTGGCCCACAGGGCCAGGCGCACGGAGGCAGGCAGTTCGTACACGATCGCCCAGTCTAGTGGCGACGGGTCAGTGCGCCAGAGCCGTCGGAAGGTGCTTGCGCGAGAACATCAGGACGACGCCGAGGCTCAGCGCGGCGAGCACGACGCCACCGACGAACATCACGGGGTAGCTCAGCCAGTGGCTGACGACGGCGAGCGCGGCGGGCACGAAGAAGCCGAGGTAGGTGATCGAATAGTAGACAGCCGTCAGTCCCGCGAGGTCCTCGGGACCGGCGATGCGCTGCACCTCCTGCAGGCCGGAGACAAGCAGCATGCCGTAGGCGAGACCGAGGACGGCGGCCGCGACGAGCGCGAGCCACGGGCTGACGAGGCGCGCTGCAAGTGCGGCGATGCCGAGGCCGGGCAGCGTCATCGTCAGGGCGATGATGATGGCGCGCGCGGAGCTGACGTCGTCGAAGCGCTTGCCGACCTGCTGGATGAACAGCCCGCAGCCGAGCGCGACGAGGCACAGCAGGCCCGAGAAGGCGATGCCGAACGAGCCGGTGCGATCACCCATGACGGCGGGCAGCACGGCATAGGCGCATCCCGCGCAGCCGAACACCCACGGCGCCATCGGCAGGACGACGAACAGGAAGCGACGGTGGCCCGCAGCGGGCACGCGCAGGTCGTCGAGGAAGCGTCCCGGCATCTTTTGGGCCGCATGCGTCTCGGGGGCGCGCGTCAGGAGCACATAGCTCGCCGCCGTGATGACGAGGTGGACGAGGTAGCACAACTCCGCGGGCAGCGGCGCGAACTGCGCGAGCGCCGCTGCGGTGGCGGCGCCGAGCGCGAATCCGGCCGTCAGGCTGATGGAGGCGCGACGCGCGCCCGCGGCGGCGTCGGCCTCGGCGTCGAACGGGGGGCTCGACAGTTCTTTGATCCACGAGCCGCCGACAACCATGGCGAGCCCGAGCGCCAGGCCGGAGAAGATGCGGCCGACGAAGAGCACGGCTGGCGAGCCGGAGCCGACGGCGAGCAGCACCGACGCGATGATCGCGAGGATCGGCGCGGGCAGCATGAGCGGGCGACGGCCCCAGCGGTCCGAGGCGGGCCCGCCGAGCAGCAGCGCGGGCATGATGCCGAGGACGTACGCACCGAGCAGCAGGTCGACGGCGCCCGTCGAGAGCGCGTCGATGTCACGGTAGAGCCCGAGCAGCGGCGTGAACTGATTGCCACCCCACGCGACGGTGAACATCGCCGCCCCGACCGGCAGCCAGGCGGCACGCGCGCCCCCGGCGCCGGCGCGCTCGGGGCTGTCGACGCTCGTCGTGACGCGTTCGTGGCTGGTGGTGCGGGTCGGGGTGTCGAGTGACACGCGGGGGCCTTTCGTCGGGTGTGGGTGAGTGGTGCGAAACTCGTGTGGTCGGAGGGCTCAGGGGAGCAGTCCGTCGTAGGAGTGGTGCAGGTGCGCCGTCAGCTCCTGCTCGAAACCGGTCGCGTCTCCCGCGGCGACGAGGTCGACGAGGCGGGCGTGGGCGGTGAGGACGTCGCGGCAGCGGCGGTCGTCCTTCCACAGGATGCGCGCGGCCATCCGGCGCTGACGTTCCCCGAGACGCTCGTAGAACTCGGTGAGGATGGCGTTGCCGCCGGCGGCGACGAGGTGGGTGTGGAAGACGCAGTCGGTCTCGGTGAAGTCGTCGTGGTCGCCGGTTTCGAGGCTCTGGCGCTGACGGCGCAGGATCTCGCCGAGGTCGATGGCGACGTCGCGGTGCTCCTGCGCCTCGACGACGCTGCGCGCCGCACGCGACTCCACCGCGATGCGCGCCTCGACGACGTCACGCACCTCGCGCGGTTCGACGGCGCGCACGAGCGCGCCGCGCTTGGGGTACAGCGTCATCCACCCCTCGGCCTGCAGCCGGACGAACGCCTCGCGCACGGGGGTGCGGGAGACGTCGAGCAGCTCCGAGATCTCACCCTCGCTGATGAGGGCGCCGCCGGCGATCGAGCCGTCGAGGATGCAGCCCTTCACCTCGCGGTAGACCGCGTCGGCCGCGGAGATCTTCGGCTCGCTCATGCTCGCTCCTCGTTCAGGTGGTCGATGTGCTGCCCACGCTTGCAGGCGTTCGACGCAACATAGATACAAGTTGTAGCTTACACCCGTGTCGGCTGGGCGTCAGGCGCGTCCACGACGTCATCGGTGCCGTGTCGCGTGGCATTCGACCCCGTCGAGTCAGTAGGGTCAAGGGTATGAGCGATGTGTTGTCCTTCTCCGGGGTCGGTGTCACGCGCGGCGCGCAGAAGCTGCTCGACGACATCAACTGGGACGTCGAGGAGGGCGAGCGTTGGGTCGTCGTCGGCCCCAACGGCGCCGGTAAGTCGACGCTACTGTCCATCGCGTCCGGGCGGATGCACCCGAGTGCCGGTGTGGCCGGCATCCTCGGCGAGGTGCTCGGCGCCGTGGACGTGTTCGAACTGCGTCCGCGTATCGGCCTGTCGGCCGCCACGATCGCCGACCGTATTCCGAACGCTGAGAAGGTTTCCGACGTCGTCGTCACGGCCAGCTACGGCATGGTCGGACGCTGGCGCGAGAAGTACGACGAGTTCGACCACGGCCGTGCTGCGGAACTGCTCGAGGAGATGGGTGTCTCGCACCTCGCCGAGCGTCGCTTCGGGACGTTGAGCGAAGGTGAACGCAAGCGCGTTCTCATCGCCCGCGCTCTCATGACCGACCCGGAGCTCATGCTCCTCGACGAACCCGCCGCAGGGCTCGACCTCGGCGCCCGTGAAGATCTCGTCGGTCGCCTCAGCACACTCGCCGAGGACCTCGACGCTCCGGCGCTCGTCCTCGTCACGCACCACGTCGAAGAAATCCCGCCGGGCTTCACCGACATCCTCATGCTGCGCGAGGGCCGTGTCGTGGCGGCCGGCCCGATCGAGTCGACCCTCACGGCGGAGAACCTGTCGGAGACCTTCGGCATGCCGCTCGAACTCGAGCAGCACGGCGAACGCTGGAGCGCCCGAGCCGCTCGCTGATTTCTTGGTGCGAAGGCCGCACGCCTTCGTCCGTGTGCGGCACCCACGGCCCCACCGTGCCCACGCGCCCCTCCTCGTGGCCGTGAGAAAGATGTCGACATGGGTCTGTGGGAAGCGCTCGCCATCATCGCGGCGGGTATGGCTGCTGGCATGATCAACGCGGTTGTCGGTTCCGGCACCCTCGTCACCTTCCCTACTCTTCTCGCCCTCGGGTACCCGGCCGTCACGGCCAATATGAGCAACACGATCGGACTCGTGGCCGGCGGCATCACGAGCACTCTGGGTTACCGCGAGGAACTGCGCGGCAAGGCCGCCCGCCTCAAGCGGATCGTTCCGTTCTCCTTCTTCGGTGCCGTGGTCGGCGCGCTGCTCCTGCTCGTGCTTCCCGAGTCGGCCTTCGACGCGATCGTCCCGGTGCTCATCGCGCTGGGCGTGCTCCTCGTGCTCGCCGGACCGTGGCTCAACAAGAAGGCCGCGAAAGCACACGAGGACGCCGACCCCACGCGTCCGCTCGCGGGGCCCCGCCTCGTCGCGCTGGCCGTCGGAATCTTCGTGGCCGGTATGTACGGCGGCTACTTCGGCGCGGCCCAAGGCATCATCCTCATGGGCCTCATGAGCGTTCTCCTGCCTGATCCGCTGCAGGAGATCAACGGCATCAAGAACGTTCTCGGCACGGTGGTCAACGGCGTCGCAGCCCTGACGTTCATGGTCGTCGCGACCGACCAGATCGACTGGGCCGTGGCGGCCCTCGTCGGCATCGGCGCTCTCGTCGGCGGCTTCGTGGGAGCGCGCGTCGGGCGCAAGCTCAACCCGTGGGTCCTGCGCGTCCTCATCACCTTCATCGGCATCATCGCGATCGTCAACATCCTGCGCTGATCCCGCCCGCGTACCCTTGTGCGGTGCCGATCGAGATCACGAGCCCCGACGACGAACGCGTCGCCGACTACTTCCGCCTCACCGACGTCGCGCTGCGCAAGAAGCTCGAGACCGAGCGTGGCCTCTACATCGCCGAGAGCGAGAAGGTCATCCGCCGGGCACTCTCCCGGGGTGACGTTCCCCGCAGCTTCCTCATGGGCGAGCGCTGGCTCACCGACCTGGCAGACGTCGTCGCCGACGCCGAGGCCCAAGGCGTTCCGGTCTACGTGGGGGAGGCCGACGTCATCGAGTCGATGACCGGCTTCCACCTCCACCGCGGTGCGCTTGCGTCGATGAATCGTCCGGCCCTCGCCGACCCCGCGGAGTTGCTCCGTGGGGCCCGCCGCGTCGTGGTGCTCGAGGACATCGTCGATCACACGAAGGTCGGTGCTCTAATTCGTAATGCCGCCGCGCGACTGGCGTCGAAGCGTTCCTCGTGACTCCACGTTGCGACGACCCGTTGTGCCGACGAGCAATCCGAGCCTCGATGGGGACCGTCTTCCAGTTCTTGCGGCCTCGTCTCCTCGAGCCGGCCTCGCTGGCGAGCTCGGTGCGGAGCTGGCTGACCGATTGCCAGTCAACCTCCATGACCAGTTCGCCTCGGCTGCCGCATTTGCTGAGGGTGACGACCCAGCGCGGTGGGCGCGCCGGGCGAGCAGCCTGTTCGACCTGATCAAGAATCCAGGCCGGGTACTGGCGGAGCTCGGCAAGGCTCAGCACCGACAAGTCTGAGCTTGAGGACATGGCCAGAGAAAATCCCCCAAGTGCGCATCGTGGAGAGGCGTGGGGGATGAAGTGCTCTCAAGTTAGCACAGGCTGGTCCTGGTCGACGCGGCATCAGCCCGATGTGCTCGCGCCTTCCGACGACCCTGAAGCTAGCTCTCTGGTGGAGCCTCAGGTCGGCAAGACTCTCGGGGAAGACCGAGGATTGGACCGTCCAGACGCCTGATCTGTCGACGAGGCCGAGGAGCACGAGGTCCGGACCTCAAGTCAGCTGGAGGGCGGTTAGGCAGGTGGGGTCGTCGAGGCGGGTCGAAATGTCCTGCTTCGCGGTGCGGTCTTCGGTGCTGACCGTGAGCGTCGCGTGAATGCCGCGGGGCAGCCAGAGTCCGATGAATCCGTTGTCGTAAGTCGTGAGTGTTGCGTCGAGGATGGTCTTGCCGGATGCCGCGTTGACCACTGTGACGTCGACGTCAGTGTTGGCGAGCTCGCCGAGGCAGGTAGTGAGGCTGTGGAAGTAGCACTCGTGGGTCTGCTCGGTATATGGGGCGACTGAGACGTAGAAGTCTTCCTTTGGCATCGGCAGCGTGGTTTGGTTGTTCTGATTGTCGGTGAGGACGAGTTCGTCGGTTTTGATCGCGGCCATGAGTTCGGTTGAGCGGTCTGTGACCGGCATCGTGTCAAGGCGCTTGATGATTTCCCGGGCGTCCAGGCCATCGAGGCCGTGCTCGGTCAGCAGGGACTGATCGGATCCTGCGGAAGAAGAGGGACCGGGGTCAGCCCCGGCGCAGCCGCTGAGTAGGAGGACGGCGCTGGCTGCCATCGCGGTTATGGTCGCGCCGAGTCCCTGCCGGCTTCTGGGAGGCCGGTTCGGTGCGGAAAGTGAAGGGAACATGTCGAGCTCTTCTCTCGGGTAGATCGTGTTCATGACGTCAGGCCCGATCTCCGCCTTCGCGATCGCGCCCAGGGGCCGAGGGCAAGGCGAAGCGCAGCTCACTACTGCGCGAGGCTGAATCCGATGGCGTCAGGAGCGGACGAGCCGGTTGATAGCATCGGTGGCTTCTTGGATCTTGGCGATGGCCGCGTCCTCATCACCTTGTTTTGCGGCGTCGAGCACGCAGTGCTTGAGGTGGTCATCGAGCAGGCCGGTCGCCACCCCCTGAAGGGCCCGGGTGAGGGCAGAGACCTGGGTGAGGATGTCGATGCAGTACTTCTCGTCGTCGATCATCTTCGTAATGCCGCGGGCCTGGCCCTCGATGCGCTTCATGCGGTTGCGGTAGCGGTCCTTGTCGCTGATGTAACCGTGCTGGTGGGCCCCGGTGTCGGTGCAGGTCTCATCGGTTGCAGTGTCGTTGGTCATGGGCGTGGCCTTCACTTCTGGCGCTCCAGGACAGAGCGGGTGCTGGCTTCGGGGGTGAGGTCAATGCGGCGCAGCAGCTGGGCGTTGAGCGCGACGACGACGGTGGAGATCGACATCAGTATCGCGCCGACCGACATCGGCAAGACAAAGCCGATAGGTGCGAGCACGCCGGCCGCGATCGGTACAGAGAACAGGTTGTACCCGGCAGCCCACCACAGATTCTGCTTCATTTTACGGTATGCGGCACGGGAGAGCTGGATAACTGAGAGCACGCTGCGCGGGTCGGAGCTGGCGAGGATGACGCCCGCCGAGGCGATGGCGACGTCGGTGCCCGCGCCGATGGCGATGCCGACGTCGGCCTGCGCCAGCGCCGGGGCGTCGTTGACGCCGTCGCCGACCATGGCGACTTTCTTGCCTTCGTCCTGAAGCGCGGCGACCTTTGCGGACTTGTCTTCGGGGCGGACGCCGGCAAAGACACGGTCGATGCCGAGTTCGCGGCCCACCTCGTTCGCCACGGCCTCGGCATCGCCGGTGATCATGACGACCTCAACGCCGAGCTCATGGAGGGCGTCGACGGCGTCGCGGGACTCGGGCCGGACCTCGTCGGCGAGCTTGAGGCCGCCGATCACTTGGCCGTCGCGGAGGACGTGCAGGATGATCGCGCCCTCGGCCCGCCACGCGTCGGCCGCGTCGATCTCGTCCTGCCCGGTCTCCTCGAGCAGACGAGGTCCGCCGACGCGGATCTCCTGGCCGGCCACAGTCGCGGTGACGCCGACCGCCGGGGAGGAGGTGAATCCACTGGCCGCCTCGATAGCGAGGCTCTTCTCCTTGGCGGCAGCGACGATGGCCTGGGCGAGCGGGTGCTCGCTGTCGGCCTCGGCCGCGGCGGCCAGGGCGAGGACCTGGTCGGCATCCAGCGCACCGGTCGGCTCGACGCCGGTGACGGTGGGCTCGCCCTTGGTCAGAGTGCCGGTCTTGTCGAAGAGCACCGCGTCGACCTGACGCATCGACTCCAGGGAGAGGCGGTCCTTGACCAGGACGCCGCCACGGGCGGCGCGCTCGGTGGCGATGGACACGACCAGCGGGATCGCCAGACCCAGCGCGTGGGGGCACGCGATGACGAGCACGGTGATGGTGCGAATGACCGCGTCGTCGGGCAGCCCGAACAGCGTCCAAACGACTGCGGTGATCAGGGCCGCACCGAGGGCGAACCAGAACAGCAGGGCGGCAGCGCGGTCGGCAATGCGCTGGGCGCGGGAGGAGGAGCCCTGCGCCTCGGCCACGAGCCGGTTGATGCCGGCCAGGGCGGTGTCGTCGCCGGTGGCGCTGATCTCCACGCGCAGGCCGGAGTCGGTGGCCACGGTGCCAGCAGTGACGTTCTCGCCTTCGCCGCGGGCGACGGGGCGTGATTCGCCGGTGATCATGGACTCGTCCATATCGGCGCGGCCGTCGACGATGGTGCCGTCGGCGGGGACGCTGCCGCCGGGGCGGACGATGACGAGGTCACCGACGCGGAGGTCGGCGGGGTCGACCTTGACCACGTCGTCGCCCTCGACGCGCTCGGCCTCGTCAGGCAGCAGCGCGGCCAGGGAGTCCAGCGCCGAGGTCGTCTGGGCCAGGGAACGCATCTCGATCCAGTGGCCTAGCAGCATGATGACGATCAGCAGCGCCAGCTCCCACCAGAACTCGAGCTCGTGGTGGACGAGCCCGAGAGTGGCGGCCCAGGAGGCGAGGAACGCTACGGTGATGCCGAGCGCGATGAGCAGCATCATCCCCGGCTGGCGGCTCTTCAGCTCGCTGATCGCACCGGTGAGGAACGGGGTGCCGCCCCAGGCGTACATGACGGTGCCGAGGACTGCGGCGACCCAGCCCGCCCAACCGGGCACCGAGTAGCCCAGGAGCATGGCAAACATCGGGGAGAACGCGACCACCGGGACGGCGATGACGAGGTTGATCCAGAACAGTCGACGGAACTGGCCCACGTGGTCACCGTGGCCGGCATGACCGCCGTGGCCGCCGTGCGCTGCGTGGTCGTCGTGCTGGCCGTGGCCCTCGTGCTCGCCGTGGCCCTCGTGCTCGCCGTGGCCCTCGTGCTCGCCGTGGCCCTCGTGCTCGCCGTGCGCGCCGTCCCCGTGGCCGAGCTCGGTGGTCGCGACGGCGTCGTGGTGATGTTGGTGCGCGTTCGGGTCCGTCATTGCTCTTCGCTTCCCCTCGTTCTTCCCCGGTCTTTCCTTCGATCGGGTCGTGTCTCGCCGCGGACCTTGAATGGGCCCGGGGCGACCGGCTCAGGAGGCCGGCTTGATCTCGCTCTCGACGACCCACTTGTGGTTGGTCATCGTCATGCCGTCGGACTCGTAGTCGACCATGTAGACGGTCTCGTCGGTGGAGGAGGCGATGGTCGCCTTCGCGCCCTTCATGCCCTCCATGTGCTCGGCCTCCAGGGTGACTTCGGTGCCGTCGGCGATTCGCTGGTCGCCGGCGTCCTCGATCTCCTCCTGCACGACCCACTTGTGATCCTTGACCGGATCCCCGCCGGTGGTGGGCGTGAAGTTCACCGCGTAGGTATACGTGTCAAAAGCGCCGGCGATGGTGGCCGGTGCGCCGTCCATTCCCTCCATGTGGTCGGCGGTGAGCGTCACCTCGGTGCCGACCGGGTACTTCGGCGACGCAGCCTTCTCGATGCCCTCGGGGGCGGGGCCGCCGTCCATCGGATGCTCCATCCCGCCGCTGTCAGAACTGCCGCCACTGCTCCCGTGGCCCTCGTGCTGACTGGTCGACGAGGGGGTCGCTTGGTCCTGATCCCCTCCGGTGCTGCAGCCGGAGAGCACGAGTGCTCCGCCGAGCACTCCCGCGGCGACGGTGGTCATGAGGCGCTTACGCATAAAATCTCCTATTCATTCTGGCCCGATCAACATTATACCCCTCTGGGGTATGGGTCAAATGTCGATCGGTGGGCGTGGAATCGCTCAGCTATGCTTTAGTCGCCCCGGGGCGGCAGCAGTGATGCTGCAGCCCCGGGGCGTCGAAGGATCAGGCCATGTTGGCGGCGTACTTGGCTGGGTCGGAGTCGAAGGTCGGTCCGCAGCCTGGGCAGCAGAGCCAGTAGCGTTGCCCGTCGAAGTCGCGGAAGAGGTCCTTTTCTTCGGCGTCCTGTTTGTTGACCGGATTGCCGACCATGACGGGGCAGGTGGTCACGTCGTCGCTTCCTTCGACGAGGAGGTTTTCGCGATGGCCGGAATCGGCGGCGTGGTTCTCTGCGCCGGTCGTGCCGCAGCAGCTGGAACCGTCGCTGACAGGTTCCTCGGCTGCGGATGTCTCGGTTGCAGGGGAGGTGCTGCAGCAGCTGGTGAATGCCTGGTCTTCGTTGCTCATTCTCGGTGAATGCCTTTCGTGTATTCGGATGATGGTCGATTCTGCGGCGTCACTGCCTGGCAACGCTGCGGAACCCGTGCAGGCGGAGGCTGTTGCCGACGACGAAGACGGACGAGAACGCCATCGCCGCGCCTGCGAGCATGGGGTTGAGCATGCCCAGCGCCGCGACCGGAATGGCCGCGACGTTGTAGGCAAACGCCCAGAACAGGTTGGTCTTGATCGTGCCGAGGGTCTTGCGGGAGAGTCGGATCGCGTCGACCGCGGCCCGCAGGTCCCCGCGCACGAGGGTGATGTCGGAGGCTTCGATGGCGACGTCAGTGCCGGTGCCCATCGCCAGGCCCAGGTCGGCCTGGGCCAGCGCCGGGGCGTCGTTGACGCCGTCGCCGACCATCGCGACGACCTTGCCCTCGTCCTGGAGTCCGGTGACGACGTCGACCTTGTCCTTGGGCAGGACCTCGGCGATGACCTTCTCGATGCCGACCTCGGCGGCGATCCGGCGAGCCACGGCCTCGTTGTCGCCAGTGAGCAAGACCGGGGTGAGGCCCATGTCCTTCAGGCCCTGGATCGCCTCGGCGCTGGTGGCCTTGACGGCGTCGGCGACAACGAAAATCCCGCGGGCCTGTCCGTCCCAGCCGACGGCGACGACGGTCTTGCCCTCGTCCTCGGCTGCGGCCTTAGTAGCAGCGACGTCGCCGGAGAGGTGCTGGGACCAGTCGGCCAGCAGGGACTCCCGGCCGACGAGCACGCCGCGGCCGTCGACGACGCCCTGGACGCCCTTGCCCTCGATGTTGGCGAAGTCCTCCGGGGAGGGCAGCTGGCCGATCTCCCCGACCGCGCCCTTGGCGATGGCCTGGGCGATCGGGTGCTCGGAGGCGTTCTCCAAAGCGCCGGCCAGGCGAAGCAGCTCGGTGCGGTCAGTGCCCGGCTCGGTGATTGCGTCGACCAGGGTCATCTTGCCGGTGGTGACGGTGCCGGTCTTGTCGAGGACGACGGTGTCGACCTTGCGTGTGGATTCGAGGACTTCGGGGCCCTTGATGAGGACGCCCATCTGCGCGCCGCGGCCTGTCCCGACCAGCAGTGCTGTCGGGGTGGCCAGGCCGAGGGCGCAGGGGCAGGCGATGACGAGGACCGCGACCGCTGCGGTGAAGGCGGCGGAGACGCCGGGTCCGAAGATCAGCCACGCGCCGAGCGTGCCGAGGGCGATGACGATGACGATCGGCACGAAGATGCCCGAGATCCGGTCGGCCAGGCGCTGGACGGCGGCCTTGCCGGACTGGGCGTCCTCCACCAGTTTGGCCATCTGCGCCAGCTGGGTGTCCGAACCGACCCGTGTCGCCCGGACAACAAGACGCCCGCCAGCGTTGACCGTGGCCCCAGTCACCGCGTCGCCTGCGACGACCTCGACGGGAACGGACTCGCCGGTGAGCATGGAGGCGTCCACGGCCGAGGTGCCGGAGACGACGGTACCGTCGGTGGCGATCTTCTCGCCGGGACGGACGGCGAACTCGTCGCCGACGGCCAACTCTCCGGTCGGGATCTTGGTCTCGACGCCGTCACGCAGGACGGCGACCTCTTTCGCCCCGAGGTCGAGCAGGGCGCGCAGCGCGGCACCGGCCTGTCGCTTGGAGCGCTTCTCGAAGTAGCGTCCGGCGAGGATGAACATCGTCACACCCGCGGCAGCCTCGAGGTAGATGTTGCCCGCGCCGTCAGACGGCGCGATGGTGAACTCGAAGGGATGCGTCGTCCCCGGCATGCCGGCATGGCCGAGGAACAATGCATAGAGCGACCACAGGAACGCCGCGCTCGTGCCCATCGAGACGAGCGTGTCCATCGTGGCTGTGCCGTGCTTGAGGTTGGTCCATGCGGCCTTGTGGAACGGCCAGCCCGCCCAGACGATTACCGGCGCGGCCAGAGCCAGCGAGGCCCACTGCCAGTAGGTGAACTGCAGGACCGGAATCATGGCCATCGCGATTACCGGCACGGTGAGCACGATCGACCCGATCAGCCTCTGCTTGAGCGAGGTCAGTTCGGGGTCATCGGCTGGGTCCTGATCGTTGCCTTCGGAGTCCGTCGTCGCGGCTTCGGGCCGGGGCAATGCCGCGGTGTAGCCGGTCTTCTCGACCTCGGCGACCAGAAGAGCCGGGTCATAGCCGGCGGGCACGGTGACCTTGGCCTTTTCGGTGGCGTAGTTGACGCTCGCGGTGACGCCGTCAAGCTTGTTCAGCTTGCGCTCGATCCTGTTCGCGCAGGAGGCGCAGGTCATCCCTCCGACTTCCAGCTCGATGCCCGAGTCCGCGCTCAGTGGCGCTGGTGCGCTCATGCTGTTTCCTTCTCTCTGCTCTGCCGCGACCGTGCAGTGCAGTGCAGTGGGCCGCGAGGCTGGCCGGGGCCTTCATCAGGCGCGCACGGCCGAATAGCCGGCCTCTTCGACGGCGGCCAGGACCTGTGCGTCGTCGATCTCGCCGGAGGTGGTGATCACGAGCCTTCCCGTCTGGGCGCTGACCTCGATGGCGGTGACACCGGCGATCTCGCCGACCTCCTCGCGGACTGATGCCTCGCAGTGCCCGCAGGTCATGCCCGTCACTTGGTACTCGTTTGCAGTCATCGGATAGCCTCCTCTACTTGGATACCCCCGGTGGGTACTCTTTTGAGAACCTTATACCCGCACAGGGTATTCCCGCAAGGTCGGCCGGGATCGCTTCTGAACGGACCCGTCGTTTCGAAGTGATACGCCACCGGGGTATGCTGTGGCTGTGAAGTGCGCGACTCCTGAACCCTGCCGCGGCCGGCAATGGCTGCAGCTGGTCGTTCTTACGGTGCTGCTGATCACGGGTCTTCTCGGCATGCACGCGCTGGTCGGCGGCCCGGCAGCGGCGACGGCCTCGATGGCGTCGCCGGCTCACGCATCCCCGTCCTCGCCCGGCATGACGGGCATGTCGCCTACCGCCTCCATGTCGGCCGCGGCCGGAGCGCAGGGCCTGGTGCACGGCTCCGGCGGCTGCGCAGACGCCATGAACAGCGGCGACTCTACCTGTGTCTCCGCGCCCACGGCCGAGAGTATTCCGGCCCTTCCCGTTCCTTCCGTCGCGGATGTCCTCACGCCCGTCTCTGCGCCCCTGCCGACGCCGCTATCGGAGACGCCTCGCAGGTTTGCGCTGACGCATCTGGAACTGTCGATCTACCGAACGTGAGCAGACGGGAGCGCCGATGCTGCGCTCCTCAGTCAGCCACCTCGGCGGGTCCACTACCCTGCCGTGCCTGCCACGACACCGTGTCCCACAACGATGGCCCCCCTTCTGGGCTCATGCTGACCTGCGCCTCCGACCATCCGTGATCGTCGAGCGCGCAAGCGCGATGCCGTGGCTCCGCTCACTACCGACACACAAGGACATCACCCATGCATTCCACCCTGAACCGTCGACAGTTCCTGTCCGTCGGCGCACTGACCCTCACCGCCGCCGGCCTCGCCGGATGCAGCACCACTGCCACCAAAACAACCTCATTCGTGAGACCCAGCAGCACCGCGGTCACCGCCGCGGAGGCGAAGCGCCGCAGCACCGGTGCTGTCGTGCACCGCGCGCTGACCGCCGAGCCGGTCACCCTCGACCTCGGCGGGAAGACCGCGAAGACCTGGGCCTACCGGGGAGCCTCGGCGACCCAGCCGCTGCGCGGCAACGTCGGCGACACCCTGAAGGTCGCCTTCACCAACGATCTCCCTGATCCAACCAGCGTCCACTGGCACGGGCTGGCGCTGCGCAACGACATGGACGGCGTGCCGAGTCTCACCCAGGATGCCGTGAAGCCCGGCGGGTCGTTTGATTACGAGTTCACACTGCCCGAATCAGGCACATTCTGGTTCCATCCCCACGTCGGCACGCAGCAAGACCGTGGTCTGTACGCGCCGCTGATCATCGATGACCCGAACGAGAAGGGCGACTACGACAAGGAATGGGTCATCGTCGTCGACGACTGGCTCGACGGCATCACCGCAACACCGGACGAGGTGATGAAGGAGCTCGGCCAGGGAATGATGGACCACGATAGTGGGGGACACGGTGACATGGACATGGGCCCGATGCGAATGGGCAACACCCTCATGGGCGCGACCTCGCCTCTGCTCGGCGGCGACGCAGGCGACGTCTACTACCCCCTCTACTTGATCAACGGCAAGCCCGCCAACGACCCGCAAACCTTTGCCGCCAAGCCTGGAGAGCGGATCAGGCTGAGGATCATCAATGCTGGCGGCGACACCGCCTTCCGCTTCGGCGTCACCGAGCACGAGATGACGATCACGCACTCCGACGGATTCCCCGTCAAACCCCTCAAGGCAGAGAGCCTCGTTCTTGGAATGGGGGAGCGCTACGACGCAGTCGTCACTGCCGGCGACGGCGCATTCGCAGTCATCGCCGAAGCCCTTGGGAAGCAGAACCAGGCCCTTGCTATTCTGCGCACTGGGTCGGGAAGCGCGCCCGCGATGGACGTGAAGCTGCCCCAGCAGAAGACCCCCGCCACCGCGGACAGCCTCAAAGCAACCAGTTCAGTCGCTCTGCCGAACCGCGCTGTCGACCGCACCCTCTCACTTGAGCTGACCGGTGGCATGGAGAAGTATGACTGGGCGATCAATGGCAAGCGCATGAACATGGACAAGCCGATGCGCGACGCCCTCGGTATCGTCGAAGGGGAGCGGGTCGCCCTCGAGTTCAAGAACTCGACTGAGATGTGGCACCCGATGCATCTGCACGGACACACCTACCAGCATTCCGGGGGAGGGCCGCGCAAGGACACCTCGATCGTTGTTCCCGGCACAACGTTGCGGGTCGAGTTCGATGCCGACAATCCCGGACGGTGGCTCTCGCACTGCCACAACGTCTACCACGGGGAAGCCGGTATGATGACGACGATCGCCTACCAGGTGAACTGAAGCATCGGGGCCGCGCGCCTTACCGGCGCGGCGCAGGTCATCGCTGCTCCTCCCGGCCTGGGCAGAGAAGATCTCCGAAGTGCGCTTCGAGGTTGGTTCGGGAGCGAGCAGCCTGCGACGATAGTGGTATGCAAGGTGAACAAGTCGTCAAAATTCGCACGTCATATCGGTCCCTCCGAATAGCGAGCCCTCCTCCGTCGGCAGAGCGCGTGTTTTAGAACACCCGACCAATGTCGGTGCCATCTTCCGTTCCGCTGCGGCACTCGGCGTCGATGCCGTGCTAGTGACGCCCCGGTGCGCCGACCCGCTCTACCGGCGCTCGATCCGCGTCTCAATGGGCACGGTGTTCCAGGTGCCGTGGACCCGCATCGAACCGTGGCCGGGCGGCATGGACGCGTTGCGCGAGCAGGGTTGGGCCTTCGCCGCGATGGCTCTCGGCGACGACTCGGTAACGCTCGACGAGTTGGCGGCCCGCGCGCCGGAGCGGCTGGCCCTCGTCATGGGTACGGAGGGCGACGGCCTCGGCAAACGAACGGTGGCCGGCTGCGACCTCACGGTGCGGATTCCCATGGCCGGCGGCGTCGACTCGCTCAACGTCGCCGCGGCGTCCGCCGTCGCCATGTACACGTTGCGCGCCTGACGTCGAACCCGCGCCGCACCACGGCCCCCCGGCCCAGCACTTCACTGGACAGCATCGACGACGCCCCACTCGAGCTTGGCGGGTTCTAGTAGTCCTCGCAACACCCAGACTTTTTGGGAGTTGCGAGGACTGTGTCGGTTGACGGGGTGAAGGCAGCGTTCTTGGCTGCGATGGATGCCCATGATGGGAACGTGTCGGCTGCTGCTCGCGCGGTCGGTGCGAATCGGAACTCGGCGTACGCGTGGGCGCGCCAAGCGGGCCTTCGCGGGCGTGGGAAAACCGGGGCCGGTCCGCACCCGCGCCGTGGTGAGTACGACTTGTTGCGTGCTCGTGGAGTCTCGCGCCGGGAGGCTGCCGCCCTGGTCGGCGTGCATGCGCGCACAGCTCATGACTGGGATCGGGGGATTCGTCAGATCGGTCATAGCCGCCTGCACTCCGATGGGCGCCTGGTCGACTATCGCACTGGTACGACGACGATGGTCGGCATGGACACCTTGACGCCGACGTTGGCGGCGTTATCACGGCCCCTACACCCGCGATACGTGACGCTCGAAGAGCGGGAGAAGATCGCGGACATGCGCCGGGAGGGAGCATCATTGCGCACGATCGGGCGCGCACTGGGACGGCCTGCGTCCACGATCAAACGTGAGATCGACACCTACACCGATGAGGCGGGCCGCTATCGCCCGTATGCCGCGCACCGGGCGTGGACGCAGTCGCGGGCCCGTGCGAAGGAAGCGAAACTCGCCCAGCCGGGCCGGCTGCGTGACTACGTGATCGCGAAGTTGGGTGTGAAGTGGTCGCCCGAGCAGATCCACAATGTCTTGATCAAGGAATTTCCTGACGATGAGGACATGCGGGTGAGCACCGAGACGATCTACCAAGCGATCTACGTGCAAGCCCGCGGCGGATTGAAGCGTGAAGTCACAGCGGCGTTGCGCACGGGCCGCGCCCGCCGCCGCCCGCACCGCAGCCCGGATCAGCGCGCGAGCCGGTTCGTTGATCCGATGGTCATGATCGGCGACCGGCCACCCGAGGTCGCTGATCGTGCGGTGCCCGGGCATTGGGAGGGCGACTTGATCATCGGAAAGGATGGCGCGTCAGCGATCGCGACACTGGTGGAGCGTCACACCCGGTATGTGATGCTCGCTCATTTACCTGGTGGCGCGCATGACGCGTTGACCGTCAGGGACGCGCTCATCGCGACGATCGGTGGGTTGCCACAGCATTTGCGGGCGTCGTTGACGTGGGATCAGGGCGCGGAGATGGCGTTGCACAAGCAGTTCAGCATCGCGACCGGCACCAACGTGTACTTCTGTGACCTGCATTCACCGTGGCAACGCGGCAGCAACGAGAACACGAACGGATTGCTGCGTCTGTACTTCCCAAAGGGCACTGACCTGAGCGTGCACGGGCCCGCCGAACTGGAACTCGTCGCTGCCGAGCTCAACGGGCGCCCACGCAAAACGCTCAACTGGGACAACCCAGCCGAGCGCCTGCGTGATCTACTTCAAACCACGTGATCAATCAGGTGTTGCGAGGACCACGAGAATCAGCCCAAGCTCGAGTGGGGCGTCGTTGTGAGCCGGATCAGTGACCGTAGGTGGCCGTGATCGTTGCGCGCGCCGCGGTCTGGAAGACCGCGTTGAAGCTGAGGACCGCGGGGGTGACGCTGTCGTCGATGGCGAGCGGGTCGCCCTCGATGGCGTGCACCGCGAAGATGTAGCGGTGGGGACGATCGCCCTCGGGCGGAGCGGCGCCGGCGTAGCCGCGCGAACCCGTGTCGTTCGTCAGCTGGAAAACACCTTCGGGCAGGTTCGTGCCGTCACCGGCGCCTTCGGGCAGTTCAGTGACGTCGGCGGGGATACCGGCCACGGCCCAGTGCCAGAAGCCGGACGGTGTGGGGGCGTCGGGGTCGAAGCACGTGACGACGTAGGAGGTCGTCGACTCCGGAGCGCCGCTCCAGCTCAGCTGAGGGGAGCGGTTGCCACCGGTGAAGCCCCAGTCGTCGAAGACGTGCGCGTCGGCGAGCGTGTCGCCGTCGGCGAAGTTCTCGCTCGTCACGGTGAACGACGGAACCTCGGGCAGGAGGGAGTAGGGGTCGGGTGCGACGGGTCGTTCGAGAGTCATGTTTCGACCCTATGCCGCGACCTCGGGCGTTGTCAGCCGCCCGACGGGGTGACGAGGCGCGACACAAGCCGATCGAGGGTGAGTGCCGGATCGTCGGTGACGCCGCCGTGCAGGGGGCCGGGCTGAAGGATCGTCGAACGAGGGGCGGTGATCCATCCGAAACGCTGCCCCAACTTCGGCATCGCCGGTCGGCCGGCGCAGGCCTCGCCACGCACAGCGGCACACATACGCTCGAGCGCGGCTTCGACATCAGCCGGGTCGAGGTGCGGTGCGAAAGCTTCGAGGCGCTGCGGCGCGAGATCGAAGCGGGCGTCGAGGAAATCGGCCATCTGCGCATAGACGACGACGCCGACGTTGAGGAACTCCTCGCGCTCGATCGACGGCACGAGACGCAGGAGGACGTACTGGTAGCCAATGCCGCTCATCGCGCACCCTCCGCGTGGGCGGGCGACCAGGCCTGCGGTGAGGCCAGCCGCGCGAGAAGGTTCTCGACGTAGGCCCCGCGGACGTCGGTCGGCGTCGGCATGGCATCGGTGGCTTCGAGCCACTCGTCCGGTACGAGGCCGAGGATGCGCTCGAGGAGCTGTGCATCGACCTGGGCGCTGAGCCGTTCGTGCGTCGCGGCGGCTTCGGTGGCCACGCCCCACATGATGTGCGAGGTGGCCTCGAAGCGTTGCGCGGCGAACCGCTCTGGGTTGGAGCCCTTCGACGGCCACGAGTAGTGGAAGTAGAGCGCTGCGCCGTGATCGATGCACCACGTGTTGCCGTGCCAGCGCACGAGATTCGGGTTGTGCGGCGTGCGGTCGATGTTCGCCGTGAACGCATCGAGCCAGAGGATGGTGGCGGCTTCGTCGGCGGGCGGCGGCTGCGAACCGTCGTAGGCGAACGCGCCGGGCAGCAGGTCCACCCCGAGGTTGAGCCCGAGGCTTGCCGTGAGCAGGTCCTGTACCTCCTCGTCCGCCTCGTACTTCGCGATGGGTTCGGGGAGCTCGACGAGCTTCAGCGCAGGAACCCGCAGGCCGAGGGTTCGTGCGAGTTCACCGACGACCACCTCGGCGACGAGAACCTTGAGCCCCTGACCGGCTCCGCGCAACTTGACGACCCACGTGCCGTCGTCACTTCCCTCGACGACGCCGGGCAGCGAACCGCCCTCCTTGAGGGGGACGACGTACCGCGTCGCGGTGATGGTCTCGAGCACCGCAACAGGGTAGCCGGGCCACTAGGCTGGCCGCATGGAACCGGTCTACACCTCCGTCATCGGCCTGGCCCGCACGCTCTTCGCCGGCCAGGGCTTGAAGTTCACCCTCCTCGGTGAGGACAACGTGCCGCGCACCGGCGGCGCCGTCGTCATGATGAACCACCTGTCGTACATGGACTTCACGTACGCCGGCTTCCCCGCGCGCAAGCACAAGCGCCTCATCCGCTTCATGGCGAAGAAGGAGGTCTTCGACAACAAGATCTCCGGTCCGCTCATGCGCGCCATGAAGCACATCGCCGTCGAGCGCGGCAACGGTGCCGCGAGCTACCGCCAGGCCGTCGACGCTCTCAAGGCAGGCGAGATCGTCGGCATCTTCCCGGAGGAGACGATCTCGCGCTCCTTCGAACTGAAGTCCTTCAAGTCCGGTGGCGTCCGCATGGCCAAGGAGGCCGGCGTTCCGATCCTTCCCATGATCATCTGGGGCTCTCAGCGCGTGTGGACCAAGGGCAAGCCCAAGCGCATGGGCCGCACGAACACGCCCATCACGGTCGCCGTCGGTGAGCCGATGCACTACGACGAGGCGCTCAGCCCCGAGGAGAACACCGAGCGTGTCAAGGGCGTCATGAAGACCATGCTCGACGAGATCCGCGCCGCCTACCCGAAGCTCAGCGGCAGCGACCTCGAGTTCCTACCGGCCTCCATGGGCGGAACCGCCCCGACGCTCGAGGAGGCCGAGGCCGAGGACGCCCGCGTCGCCGCCGAGCGTCGCCGCAAGTACGTCGAGAAGCAGCACGAGAAGCGCGACTGATCTCTGGCAGGTTCGGAGCGAGGCGCCGACAGCCCCGGATTTCCGGGGTTGTCAGCGCCTCGTCCTAGGGTGAGGACATGTCGATCGACCACGTCGCCACTCGCGTCCTCGAAGCGCTCGCCGGTCCTGGGGCCACCCTCCGCGACGATCAGCGCACCGCGGTCGAAGCGCTGTCCCGTCCGGGTGCCCGCGTCGTCGTCGTGCAGGCCACCGGCTGGGGCAAGTCTGCCGTCTACTGGGTCGCCACGGCAGCCTCCCGCGAACGAGGTGACGGTCCCACCCTCGTCGTCTCGCCACTGCTCAGCCTCATGCGCGACCAGGTCGCCGCCGCCTCCCGTGCCGGCCTGCGCGCCGCGGCCATCCACTCGGGCAACCTCGACTCGTGGAGCGAGATCGAGGCAGCCGTGGCCGCCGACGAGCTCGACGTTCTCCTCGTCTCACCCGAACGCCTCGCGAACCCGACCTTCGGCAAACGTGTCATGAGCGGCCTCGCCGGGCGCCTCGGTCTCCTCGTCATCGACGAAGCCCACGCAGTCTCCGACTGGGGCCACGACTTCCGGCCCGACTACCGCCGCGTCGCCGACGTCCTGCGCGAACTGAACCCCCGCACGCCCGTGCTCGCCACCACGGCCACCGCAAACGAGCGTGTCACCGAGGACCTGGCGGCCCAGCTGGGGGAGTCGGCCCTCGTGCTACGCGGTCCGCTGGCCCGATCGTCCCTCCACCTCGCGGTGCTCCCGGAGATGACGGCGCTCCAGCGCTACGCGTGGGTCGTCGATCACCTCGCGTCACTGCCGGGCAGCGGCATCGTCTACACCCTCACCGTCGCGGACGCCGAGCGCCTGACGGCCGCCATCAAGGCGGCCCACGGCGATTCCCTTCCCGTCGAGGCCTACACAGGTCAGCTGGAAGCCGGTGAACGCGAGCACCTCGAGGACGCTCTGCGGCGCAACGAGGTCAAGGCCCTCGTGGCCACGTCGGCCCTCGGGATGGGCTATGACAAGCCCGACCTCGGCTTCGTCGTCCACCTCGGCGCCCCGGCGTCGCCGGTCTCCTACTACCAGCACATCGGGCGAGCCGGGCGAGCCATCGAGCACGCCGTCGTCGCGCTTTTGCCAGCGGCCGGTGACGAACACATCTGGGACTACTTCGCCACGGCCACCATCCCGCGCAAGGACCAGGTCGAGTCCCTCCTCACCGCACTGCGTGCCTCCGACGGGCCGATGAGCGTTCCGGCCCTCGACGCCGAAACAGGCATCCGCCGTACCCGCGTCGAACTGCTGCTCAAACAACTCGCGGTCGACGGTGTGGTCGAGCGCAGCGCGGACGGCTGGAGCGCCACCGGCGTCCAGTGGACGTTCGACGAGGAGCACTACAAGGGCGTCATCGCCACGCGTGAGCGTGAGGCCGACATCATGCGCAGCTACATCGCAGGCCGCGAATGCCTCATGAAGCTGCTGCGTACGGCCCTCGACGACCCGGAGGCCGAGAACTGCGGCCGATGCTCCGTCTGCCTCGGGCGTCTGCCCGAACCGCTGAGCGCCGACGTCGACGCCGCCACGGTCGAGCGCATCGCCGCCGTGTTGCGCGCGGAGACCATCACGCTCGAACCCCGCAAGATGTGGCCAGGTGGCCCCTTCGGGGCCCGTGGGCGCATTCCGGCGGAACTGGGAGCAGATCCGGGGCGGGTCATCATTCACGCCGACGCTGCCGAGTGGGAGGACGAACGCCGCGAGGATGCCCGCGCCGGTGGAAGCGAGCCACCCTCGCAGGCGCTCCGGGACTCTACGGTGCGTGTCCTCGCGGCCTGGGCGTCCACCTGGCGCCGCCGCCCGAGCTGCGTCATCGCGCTTCCCACACGCACCGCATCGGCCGCCGTCGCCGCGGCGCGCGTCGAGGGCCTCGCCGAGCACCTGGGCGAGGTAGGCAATCTGCCCGTGGCGACGTGGAACGGCGTCCCGCCGGACACCCAGGGGCTCTCCGGAGCACAGGTTGCTGCGGCGTGGCGTGACGCCTTGGCCACGACGGGTTTCCCCGACGTGGCCGGCGCGAGCGTTCTCCTCGTCGTCGACACGACAAACACGACGTGGGAGCCCACCGTCGCCGCGGCGAGCCTGCGCGAAGCCGGTGCCGATGTCGTCCTTCCGCTCGTCATCCACCGCGCGGTCGGCTGACGTGGCGTGCGTCGAATCGCCGGTCGCCCGGCCTCGGTTCTAAGGTGACGTTCATGCGTGCACTCACCGTCGTACCCCTGAAGGCCGGCTCCCTCGCCGTCACCGACATGCCCGACCCGAACCGTGGTGACGACGAGCTCCTCGTCGAAGGCCTCGCGCTCGGCGTATGCGGCACCGATCACGAAATCTCCGAAGGCGCCTACGGCTGGGCCCCCGACGGTGCCGAGCGCCTCATCCTCGGCCACGAGTCCCTCGGGCGCGTTCTCGAAGCTCCCGAAGGCAGCGAGTTCGCACCGGGTGACCTCGTCGTCGGCATCGTGCGTATGCCCGACCCCCAGCCCTGCGTCGCGTGCGCCCACGACGAGTGGGACATGTGCCGCAACGGCGAGTACACCGAGCACGGCATCAAGCAGATCCACGGCTTCGGTTCGAGGCGCTGGAGCATTCCCGCCGAACACGCCGTGAAGCTCGCACCCAACCTCGAGAAGGTCGGTGTCCTTCTCGAACCGACCACCGTGGTCGCCAAGGCGTGGGAGCAGGTCGAGCGCATCGGCTCGCGCGCCTACTTCGACCCCAAGAAGGTGCTCGTCACCGGCGCCGGTCCCATCGGTCTCCTCGGCGCCCTCATCGGCGTTCAGAAGGGCCTCGAGGTCTACGTCCTCGACCGTGCCACCGAGGGCATCAAACCCGAACTCGTCGAAGCGCTCGGCGCGCACTACGTCACGGGCGATGCCGTCGAGCAGATGACGACCATCGCCCCCGACGTCGTCATCGAAGCCACCGGTGCCGTGCCCGTCATCTCGGCCGTGCTGGCCAACAACGTTCCGTACGGCATCGTCTGCCTCACCGGAATCTCGGCTCCGCACGAGTCCGAGGTCGACCTCGGGTTCATCAACCGTGACCTCGTGCTCGACAACGGCGTCGTCGTCGGCTCCGTCAACGCCAACCGTCGCCACTACGAAGAGGCCGCCGCAGTGCTCGACCGTGCGGACAACGCGTGGCTCGAGCGTCTCATCACGCGCCGGGTGCCGCTGGAGGACTTCGCGCAGGCCTTCGAGCGTCAGGACGGCGACGTCAAGGTGGTTCTCGACCTCACGTGAGAAGCGACCCCAGCATCCTGCACGTCGACCTCGACGCCTTCTTCGCGTCCGTCGAACAGCGGGACAAGCCCAGTCTGCGTGGGCGACCAGTCGTCGTCGGCGGCACCGGGATGCGTGGGGTCGTCTCGACGGCGTCGTACGAGGCCAGGGTTTACGGTGCCCGCAGCGCGATGAGCACGGCGGAGGCGCGTGCTATCTGCCCCGCCGGAACGGCGTTCCTCTCCCCGCGATTCGAGGCGTACCGCAAGTCGTCCCTCGTCGTCATGGATCTGCTGCGTGAGCTGTCGCCGCTCGTGGAGCAGGTCTCCATCGACGAGGCGTACGTCGATCTGCGGGGCGCCGACCTGGAGGATCTGGAGGTCGACACCGTCCGGAAAAGACTCGAGCGCCTCGATGCCGACATCCGGGAGGCGACCGGCGGCCTCACGGCCAGCGCCGGTGCCGCCACCTCGAAGATGCTCGCGAAGATCGGCTCGGATCTCGACAAGCCGAACGGCATCACGATCGTCGCGCCGGGGGAGGAGAAGAGCGTCCTCGAACCGATGAGTGTGCGGGCGATCAGCGGCGTCGGGCCGGCCACGGCGGCCCGGCTGCGCACGTTCGGGGTCGAGACGGTCGGCGACCTGCGGCGCATGACCGACACCGACCTCGTCAGCGTGTTCGGCGAACGGCACGGGCGCTCCCTCTTCGCGCTGGCGCGGGCCCGGGACGACCGCGAGCTCACGCTCTCGCGCGAGGCCAAGAGCATCTCGAACGAGGAGACCTTCGAACGTGACGTGCACGAGCGTCACGTCCTGCACCGCGAGATCGAGCGCATCGCCGAATCGGTCGGGGCGCGCGCCGAGAAGGCCGGTGTTTTCGGCCGAACCGTCCACCTGAAGGTGAGGCTTCCCGACTTCACGGCCCTGACGCGCAGCTTCACGACCGCCTCCCCGACGCGGGACGCCGACGTCATCGCGCGAACCGCCACACGCTTGCTCGACGGGCTCGATCTGCCTCAGGGTGTGCGTCTGCTCGGCGTTGGTCTCAGCGGGTTCGTGGCGCACGCCCAGACGGGACTGTTCGATCTCGAGACCGCGGCCGGCGACGAGACCGAGTACCCGGAGGTCTTCGCGCCGTCACCGCAGGACGAGCCCGCCCCCGGCAGTGACGCCATCGATCTCTCGACGCGCTTCAGCCCGTCGCCAGAGCGCCGCTGGCGTACCGGAATGGACGTCCACCACCCCGATCACGGCAACGGCTGGGTCTGGGGTTCCGGGCGCTCTCGCGTCACGGTTCGCTTCGAGGGGCCGACCACCCCGCCGGGACCGGTGCACACCTTCGCCGTGGACGACGAGGCCCTCTCACCAGCAGAAGCGCCGTGCTGGACGTAGATCACGTCTCAGCTCGGCGCTTCGCCGGTTGTTCTTCGGACTGTCAGTCGGCAGTCACGCCCAGGGCCGCCGCCAAAGCGGCCGGAGCCTTCGCTTCCTCCGCGCGCCCCTGCCGCTGCAGCGTTCGCGCGAGAAGCATGGCGGCGTAGCCGTTCGTCGGCTGATCGCTCATGACGGCACGAGCGGTGCTCTCGGCGAGATCCAGCCGGGCCGAGTGGTAGTAGGCGCGGGCGAGCAGTTCACGCACGTCACCGAGCCCGTGGCGGTGGTCGACCGGCTGGCCCAGGATCCATTCGAGCCGCTCGGCGGCATCGACGTAACGGCGGCGTTCGAAGTCACGCAGGGCACCCTCGTACTCGACGCGGGCGTCGGCGCGCACGGGGGTGAAGTCGCTCCACGGGTAATTCGTCATCGAAGGCCTCCTGACCGATTGGTCGATCTTCTGAGATGTAAGACAATCGTTAGGGTTTCCGCATTCCCGACCCCAGTCGGACCACGTACGGTGGGCCGCAAGCGCATTGACGGCCAACCCTTGGGAGCGGAACACGATGAACGGCAGTGCATGGCTGATGTGGCTCGGCGTCGCGCTCGCGATGGCGGCCGTGGAGGCCGTCACGGTGGACTTCGTGTTCATCATGCTCGCGATCGGCGCTCTCGCCGGCGCCCTGGCCTCCTTCCTCGGCGCAGGGTTCGTCCTCAGCGCGGTCGTCGCGGTCGCTGTCGCAGTGGGCCTCCTGTTCACGCTGCGCCCGGCCCTGCGCAAGCGTCTGCGCCCCAAGCGTGACAACAGGGACATCGGCCCGACGTCCGTCGTCGGCCTCACCGGCTACGTCGTCGAGCCCGTGTCCGACACGGCCGGCCTGGTCAAGGTCCACGGTGACCTGTGGACCGCGCGTACCGACGTTCGCACGACGCTGCCGCTCGGCTCGTCCGTTCAGGTCGTCGAACTGCAGGGCGCCACCCTGCTCGTCGACCCGGCCAGCCCCGGCGCCCACTACTGATCGCGCGCCACCACAGTCCGAAGCACACACACTGCCGGGCACCCGAACCGGCGGGGGAGGGAACACCATGTCACCAGGACTCATCGCCGTCCTGCTGCTCGTCCTGTTCGTCGTCGTCGTCCTCATGCGGACGGTGCGCATCGTGCCGCAGCAGACGGCGCAGATCATCGAGCGCCTCGGTTCGTACAACCGCACCCTGACCGACGGTCTGCACATCCTCGTGCCGTTCATCGACCGCGTCCGCGCGAACATCGACCTGCGCGAGCAGGTCGTCACCTTCCCGCCGCAGCCGGTCATCACGAGCGACAACCTCGTCGTGAGCATCGACACCGTCATCTACTACTCGGTGACCGACCCGAAGTCGGCCGTGTACGAGATCGAGAACTTCATCCAGGGCATCGAGCAGCTCACGGTCACGACGCTGCGTAACGTCATCGGTTCGCTCGACCTCGAGCAGACGCTGACCTCGCGCGACCAGATCAACGGCCAGCTGCGCGGCGTGCTCGACGAGGCGACCGGGCGCTGGGGCATCCGCGTCAACCGCGTGGAGCTCAAGGCCATCGACCCGCCGGCTTCGGTGCAGGACTCGATGGAGAAGCAGATGCGCGCCGAGCGTGACCGCCGCGCCGCCATCCTCAACGCCGAGGGTTTCAAGCAGTCGCAGATCCTTACGGCCGAGGGTGAGAAGCAGTCCTCGATCCTCAAGGCCGAGGGTGAGGCCCAGGCGGCCATCCTCAAGGCACAGGGTGAGGCCCGCGCCATCCAGCAGGTCTTCGACGCCATCCACCGAGGCAAGCCGACGCAGCGTCTGCTCGCCTACCAGTACCTGCAGACACTGCCGCAACTCGCTCAGGGCGACTCGAACAAGATGTGGGTCATCCCGTCCGAGGTCACGGACGCTCTGCGCGGCATCTCGAGCGCCCTCGGCGGCGACGCCGGTCGCCCGGGGGACAACGACGACGAGGAATGGGTCGACCCCGGCACGAACGACACCAACGCGTTCGCCGACACCACGCTCGAGGACCCGGAGGTCGCTCTGGCGAACGCCCGCGGTGAGGCCAACCAGGCCACGACCGAGGCGGAGCGCAACACGCAGACGGCCGCTCGCCCCGTGCGAGCTGCTGCTCCGTCAGCCGCCGAAGATGCCCCGAGCGAAGTCGAGCGCCAGCAGATCGCGCCGTCGCCGCACGTGGCTGCTCCCACGTTCGACGAGGCTGAAGGCTCGCCGGAGCCGGCACCGCAGGAGGTGCGCGAGG
Organism: Dermacoccus sp. PAMC28757; assembly: GCF_014302635.1. NCBI lineage: Bacteria > Bacillati > Actinomycetota > Actinomycetes > Micrococcales > Dermacoccaceae > Dermacoccus > Dermacoccus sp. PAMC28757. The sequence continues at coordinate 2,253,427 of NZ_CP060292.1, forward strand.
AGCGTCCCGTGCGCGCGCCGCTGCCAGGCGTGAACCGCGACGAGCAGGGGAATCCCAACGCCTGACGTATGACGTTTCGACGTCGTCAGCACGCGAACGGCCCGCCGACATCACCGTGTCGGCGGGCCGTGGCGCACCCCCAGGATCTCGATGTGCATTCGCCGGAATCGCCTGGTAGTGTTTTCCCTCGTTGGAAGGACGCGGAAGCGGCCGGAAAACACCACCTGTCCGGGTGGCGGAATGGCAGACGCGCTAGCTTGAGGTGCTAGTGTCCTTTATCGGACGTGGGGGTTCAAGTCCCCCCTCGGACACACCGCGAAGCGGCTCGATGAGAGATCATCGGGCCGCTTTTTCGTGCCCGGAAACGGGTGGCAGAGTAGGAGCATGACTTCTGCAGCCGCCGAAAGCGACGTCCTTCGTATCTGCCGTGACCTCATTCGCATCGACACGAGCAACTACGGCCCCGGGGTCGAGGGGCCGGGGGAGCGCGAGGCGGCCGAGTACGTCGTCGGTCAGCTGCAGGAGGTCGGCCTCGAGCCCGAGTTGTTCGAGAGCGAGAAGGGCCGCGCTAACGTCGTCGTCCGCATCCCCGGTGAGGACTCCGAGCGCGGGGCTCTCGTCGTCCACGGGCACCTCGACGTCGTTCCGGCGGAAGCGGCCGACTGGACCCACGACCCCTTCGCGGCAGACCTGGCCGACGGGTGCGTCTGGGGTCGCGGCGCCATCGACATGAAGGACATGGACGCCATGATCCTCGCGACGGTGCGTGACTTCGCCCGCCGCGGCGTCAAGCCGTCGCGTGACCTCGTCGTCGCCTTCTTCGCCGACGAGGAAGCCGGGGGAGTGCTCGGCTCACACTGGGCCGTCGACAACCGCCCCGAGTTGTTCGACGGCGCCACCGAAGCTATCAGCGAGGTGGGCGGCTACTCCGTCACCGTGCCGGCAGCCTCCGGTGGTGACCAGCGGGCCTACCTGCTCCAGACCGCGGAAAAGGGCATCCGGTGGCTGCGCCTCACCGCCCACGGACGCGCCGGACACGGCAGCGTGCCGAACGACGAGAACGCCATCGTTCGACTCGCGCAGGCCATCACGCGCATCGACGCCCACGTGTGGCCGCGCCAGTACATCGCGAGTGTGCGCGCCCTCCTCGACGGTCTGTCGACCACCACGGGCATCACGTACGCCGACGACGACAACACCGCCCTGCTGTCCACGATCGGCGGGGCTCGCGGCTTCGTCGAAGGCACCCTGGCGAACACGTCGAACGTGACGATGCTTGCGGCGGGGTACAAGCAGAACGTCATTCCTCAGACGGCATCGGTCAACGTCGACTGTCGCTTCCTGCCCGGCCACGAGGACGAGCTCATGGCGGTCATCGAGGAACTCGCCGGTGAGCACGTGACGGTCGAGACGTTGCATCGGGACATTGCGCTCGACGCACCGTTCGAGACGGACCTCGTCGATCGGATGAAGTCGGCTCTGCGCGCCGAGGACCCGGGATGTGAAGTGCTGCCCTACTGCCTCTCGGGCGGCACGGACAACAAGGCGCTCAAGGAACTCGGCATCACCGGCTACGGGTTCGCACCCCTGCGTCTGCCGGCCAACCTCGACTTCGCCCCGATGTTCCACGGCATCGACGAGCGCGTGCCGGTCGAGAGCCTGGAATTCGGTCAGCGCGTCCTGGCGCGCTTCCTTACCGACTGCTGAGCGGCTCGCGGCTCCGCCCGACACGACAGGAGTCAGAGCAGGCCGCCGGGGGACTCGCGGCGCATGCGAATGATGCGCCGGCGCAGCCAGACCCGACGCATTCCGCCGAGGTAGAGGCGCGTGCGCGCGAGTTCCCAGTGCCCGTACTCCGCCTCGTCGGTGAGGGCCTGTCGGATGTCTCCGCGGCTGGTGCCGCGCTCGAAGGTGAGCGTGCGGTATTCGTACTCGGGCATCTGCACATTCTGCCGCGTTCGCGGTAGCGTTTTCCACATGACCGCAGACCCGCGCGCAGCTCTGGAAACACTCACGAGCGCCTTCGAACGTCACCTCGAAGCATGTTCCGGACGACGGGGAGAGAATGACCCCGCGGTCGTCGCCGCCTACCAGGCGTTGGCCGATGCCTTCGAGGACTACGACGACGCCCTCATGGACGCCTTCAACGAAGTCACACCGCTCGAGGTGTACTCGGAGGAGGACTTCGACGAAGATGACGACGACGAGTACGACGAGGAAGACCTCGACGACGAAGACGAGGACGACGAGCACTGAGCGCCGCGCGCGTCATGGTGCAATGACGCTCCGAACATGAGGAAGGCCCGCCGGCAACGGCGGGCCTTCCTCATGTCTAGTGTCGCGAGGCGACTCAGCGGGTGCGCGAGACCTCGTCGAGGACGGCAAGGATCTCGTCGGGGACGACGAGTTGGCCCGCGCGCAGGAGCACGCGCATCTGCGCTGGTGTTCGCGCACCGACCATGAGGGCGTCGAGTCCCTCCTGCCGCAACTGCCAGGCGAGGGCCAGTTCGCTCGGGTGCACGCCCAGCCCCTCGGCGGCGGTGGCGAGCGACTCGACGACGGAACGCGCCGAGGCACCGAAGTGACGGGGCTGGAGCGGGACGACACCGGCGGCCCTGCGCGAGTCCGCCGGGGTTCCGTGGCGGTACTTGCCGGTCAGGGCCCCACCCGCGAGAGCGCTTCCGCCGAGCACACCGTGGCCCCGAGTCCGAGCTGCGTCGACCACGTCGGTGTCCGCAGAACGCTCGAGCAGGCTGTACTCGGTGGCGTGCGCCGCGAGACGGATGCGCCGCGTGGCCAGTTCGTGGCTGAGATCCACTGCGCGCCAGGCCGGTACATCGCCGACACCGACGTAGGTGGCGCGCCCTGAGATCAACGCCCACTCCATCGTCTCGGCCACCTCGGCGATCGGCGTCACGCCGTCGAAGCCGTCGACCAGCCACAGGTCGAGGTGCTCAGTGCCGAGGCGGGCCAGCGACGCGTCGAGGCCCGCCATGAGCGCCCGACGCGACGTGTCGCCGCTACTACCGGGCACCGGCACACTGTGCGAGCCGCGCCCGGAACGTCCGATGAGAAACACTTCGTCACGCGCATGGCGGCCGCCGACGATCTCACCGAGAAGTTCCTCGGCCACGCCGCCGTCCGTGTCACCGACCTCGAGGGTGAAGCCACCGGCGTCACGGTAGGTGTCGACGACCTCGGCGCCCCGTTCGGCGTCGACGCTGCCGCCCCACCCGGAGACACCGAGGACGACACGACTCACCCGGGCGCCACTCGCGCCGAGGGTCGCGACGTCCACGTGCGGTCGGTCGTCGTGCAGGTGCGTCAGTGAGCTCACAGCCATCCTGTTCTCTTGAAGGTGCGCCACAGGAGCACACACGCGGTGACGAGGACGGCGAGCACGACGTAGTAGCCGTAGTAGAACTCGCTGCCGCCGACATTCACCGATGCTTCCAGCTCCGGCATCGAGTGGAAGTTCATGCCGTAGATGCCCGCCAACATCGTCGGGACGGACGCGATCGCGACCCAGGCCGAGATCTTGCGCATGTCGTCGTTCTGGCGAACCGAGACCTGCGCGAGGTGGGCCGACAGGACATCCGACAGGAGCCGGTCGTAGGTCTCGATGTGCTCGTGGACGATGAGGAGGTGATCCTGGATGTCACGGAAGAAGGGCGAGAACTCGTCGGGCACGAAGCGTGCCGCGAGCAACCGCCGAGCGGGCTCGATGAGGGGCTGCACGGCCCAGCGCGCTTCGAGCAGTTCGCGCTTGAGCGCGTAGATCTCACCGACGTCCGTCGTCAGGCCGGGGGTGAACACGCGGTGCTCGATGGCGACGACGTCGTCACTCAACTCCTCGTCGATGGTGCGGTAGCGGTCGACCACCGCGTCCATGACGCTGTAGAGCACAGCCATCGGCCCCTTCTCGAGCATCGTGGGGTCGTGTTCGAGCGCAGATCGCACCTGCTCGAGGGGCGCGGGTTCACCCCGTCGCACCGTGACGACGAAGTGGGGGCCGACGAACGCCATGAGTTCACCGGTTTCGACGTCGGAACTCTCGTCGATGTAGCGCAGGGTGCGCATGACGACGAACGCCATGTGGCCGTAGATCTCGAACTTGGGTCGTTGGCCGCCCTTGAGGGCATCCTCGACAGCGAGGGGGTGCAGCTCGAGTTCACGGGCGAAGTGTTCGAACTCGTCGGCCGTCGGATCCTTGAGGCCGATCCACAGGAAGCTGGACTCGTCGTCCCCTCGGGCCTGGAGTTCAGCGAGTTCGTCGCTGATGTCACCGCAAGGCAGGCGTTCGCCCCGGCGGTAGACGGCCTGGTCGATGATCACGGGCTCATTGTCCTCGACCATCCCGCCCGGCGCTGTCATTAGGCTGGCGGCGTGGCGACCCTCATCCTGCTCCGACACGGACGTACGACGGCCAACGCTTCAGGTGTTCTCGCCGGTTGGACGCCCGAAACCCACCTCGACGACACCGGCCGAACACAAGCCTCCGCCATCGCCGAGTCGATCTCCGGGGCGACGACTCCCGTACGCCTTGTGACGTCGCCGCTCGTGCGCTGTCGCGAGACGGCAGCCCCGCTCGCAGAGCGCACCGGCTTGGCGCCCGAGGAACACGACGGCATCGGCGAGTGCCACTACGGAGCGTGGACGGGGCGCCCACTCGTCGAGTTGGCGAAGGAACCGCTGTGGAAGGACGTCCAGGAGGCCCCCTCCGGCGTCACCTTTCCGCCCAGCGACGCGTTCGAGCACGAGTCGATGCGCGACATGCAGCGTAGGGCCGTCGAGACCGTCCGCGGGATCGACGCCGGGGTCGAGCAGGCCCACGGCGCGAGTGCCACGTGGGTTGCCGTGAGCCACGGCGACGTCATCAAGGCGGTGCTTGCCGACGCTCTGGGCACACCGCTCGACGACTTCCAGCGGATCGTCGCCTCGCCCGCCTCGGTCAGCATCGTGCGCTACACGTCGTCACGGCCGTTCGTCCTCCTCATGAACCACACCCACGGCGGGCTGCGTGACGTGCTCACCCACCAGGCGACGAGCGGCTCGGACGCCACCGTCGGCGGATCGAGGGGCGTCACGGACACCGCGTCTGGACAGCGCAATTAGGCTGGAGCCATGCCAGTGCTCGAGTTCGTTCATCCTCAGCGCTTCGTCGCCGGTACGGTCGGCGAGCCGGGGGCCCGTGAGTTCTACCTTCAGGTGCGCGACCCGCGCCGCGTCGAGGGCGTCGCCATCGAGAAGCAGCAGGTGGAACTCCTCGCCGAGCGTGTTGCCGAACTGCTCGACGAGGTGGGAGCCGACCGGGACGTTCCTGCTGCGCCGCAGGACAACGACCCCCTCGAGCTGCCTGTCGACCCGATCTTCCGGGTCGGCAGTATGAGCGCCGCGTGGAATCCGACGACGCACTTGCTGAGCATCGAGTGCCACGACCTCGAGCACGAGGTGGGCGCCAGCGACGAGACCGACGGCGAGCAGACGACTCTGCGCGTCGTCATGACCCCCAGCGTGGCGCGAGAGTTCTCCCGCCGCTCGATCGCCCTCGTCGCGCAGGGCCGACGTCCGTGCCCGCTGTGCAACGAGCCGCTCGATCCCAGCGGTCATGTCTGCCCTCGAGCCAACGGGTACCGCCGCCGTTGAGCGAATCCAAGGAATCAGGAGGTTCGCTCCCTGAGCACGCGCGGTGGACGCTCGAAGGGCGACTCGTCGAGGCGTCCAACGTCGTCCTGCGCATGGCCGACGTGAGTTCACTCGCCGCGGTGCCGGACGACCCGAGCGAGCTCCCGGACGACGCAGCCCGCGCCGTGTTCAAGCCCGTGGCGGGCGAGCGTCCGCTGGCCGACTTCCCCCGAGGCACCCTCGCGCACCGGGAGGTTGCGGCGTCCCTCGTGTGCGCCGCGCTCGGCTGGGATCACGTTCCCGAGACCCGGTGGTTCGAAGACGACCTGGGCGAAGGCTCACTGCAGCGCTGGGTGGGTCCCCTCGTCCCGACGGAGCAGGCACACGTCGCGCTGCTCGACGAGGAGGAGTTCGTCTCCCAGCAGGGGTCGGTCCACCCGATCGCCGCGTTCGAGGGTGAGGAGGGGCCACTCGTCCTCGTCCACACCGACACGCCCGCCCTGCGGCGAATCGCCGTGTTCGACACTGTGACGAACAACGCAGACCGCAAGGGCTCCCACCTCATCGAGACACCCGAGGCACTGTTCGCCATCGACAACGGCCTCACCTTCCACACCGACGACAAGCTGCGCACCGTCCTGTGGGGCTTCGCCGGTGACCCACTGGAGGAGCCCATCGAGAACGCCCTTCGCCGCCTTGTCGCGGCGCGAGGGCAGCTCACGCAGGAGCTGGCCTCGCTCCTTACACCGGCCGAGATCGAGGCGCTGCACGCGCGCACCGACGCACTGCTCGAATCCGGCACCTTCCCGGACCCACCCGAGGAGCGCTACGGCCTGCCCTGGCCGCCGCTGTGAGCGCGTTAGGCTGGGCGGCGTGAAATCGTGGTCCGCGCCCTCCCTGCCCGCCGTCTCGACCACCGCAGGAGCGGACACGCCGTTCGCCCTCTTCGACACGGCCGCCGGGAACCCCTTCCGATCGAGCCCGCTGAAGCAGCCGGCATGTACGTCTGCGGCATCACTCCGTACGACGCGACGCACCTCGGTCATGCGGCCACCTACGTCACCTTCGACCTGGCCCACCGCGTCATGCGGGACATGGGCATGAAGGTCACCTACGTCCAGAACGTCACGGATGTCGACGACCCACTGCTCGAACGTGCCACCCGTGACGGTGTCGACTGGCGCGACCTCGCCATGAGCGAGATCGAGCTCTTCCACGGCGACATGGAAGCCCTTGCCGTTCTGCCGCCGCAGCACTACATCGGCGTCGTCGAGTCCATGGGCTCACACGCCGCCAATGTGACGAAGCTCGTCGAGTCCGGCGCGGCCTACGCCTCGCCGGTGCCCGAGGGTGAGGACGTCGCCGACGGCGCGGCGGACATTTACCTCGACCTCGCGCAGCAGCCCACGTTCGGCGACCTGTCGCACTGGAGTCGCGAGGAGATGCTCGACGTCTACGCCGACCGTGGCGGTGACCCCGAGCGCCCTGGTAAGCGCGACGCGCTCGACCCGCTCCTGTGGCGCGCCGAGCGCGCGGGGGAGCCCGCCTGGAACGGCGGTTCGGTCATCGGACGCGGTCGCCCCGGATGGCACATCGAGTGCACCTCGATCGCGCTCGAGCACCTCGGTTCCGGTTTCACTCTGCAGGGCGGCGGCACCGACCTCGTCTTCCCGCACCACGAGATGAGCGCGGTCCAGGCCGTCGCGCTCACCGGCCAGGTGCCCTTCGCCCGTCACTATGCCCACCAGGGCATGGTCGGGTACGAGGGCGAGAAGATGAGCAAGAGCAAGGGCAACCTCGTCAAGGTCTCCGTGTTGCGCCGTGAGGGCGTCGACCCGATGGCCATTCGTCTCGTCATGCTCGCGCAGCACTACCGCAGCGACTGGGAGTACACCGACGCCATGCTCGAGGCGGCCAAGGAGCGACTGGCGCGCTGGCGTGCCGCCACGTCCAACGATCGTGGGGACGCCGAGGCCGTCGTCGCGGATCTGCGCCGGGCCCTGCGCAACGACCTCGACACCGCATCGGCGCTCGCCGCCGTGGACGCTTGGTGTGAGACCGCGGAGAACGAGGCCATCGGTTCCGGTGGCCAGGTCCGCGAAGCGGTCGAGGCCCTGCTCGGCGTCCGCCTCTGAGTCACACTCCGACTCTCGCGAGGATCGGCCCGTCCCCACGTGGGGGCGGGCCGGTCCTTGTTCGTGCGCTCAGAGCTGGTCGTCGTCGCGGCGGCGCAGGAACTGCTCGAACTCCTGCGCGATGGCGTCTCCCGACGCCTCGGGCAGTTCGGTGACGTCGACGGTGTTCTCGAGCGTGTCGACGTAGGACGCCATCTCACCGTCCTCCGCCACGAGGTCGCTCACACCCCGTTCCCACGCGCGCGCCTGCTCCTCGAGATCGGCCAGGGGGAGCGGCGCCTCGAGAAGGCGTTCCAGCGCGCTGACGACGGTCAGGGAGACCTTCGGCTGGGGCCCACCGAGCGCGTATCGAGGAACGGTCACCCACATCGAGAGCGTCTCGTACGCAGTGCGCCCGAGGGCGTCGACGAGCACCCCGACGATGCCCGTCGGTCCGATGTAGGTGGGTGTCCGTGCGTCGTGGGCCGCCCGGGTCACCGGCTGAGGGGAGGTGAAGGCGACGGGGAACGGACGCGTGTGGGCAACTTCGCCGTCGAGCACGCCGCACAGGACCACGCGACGGGGGTTCACGTCGTCGAGCATCGTGAGCAGTTCGTCGAGGAACGCCTTCCAGCGGAACGACGGTTCGATGCCCTTGACGAGCAGCACATCGCCCACCCCGGCCACCACCGCGTGGTGGACCTCGGTCGTGCGCCAGATGATGCGACGCTCGCCGTCGACGACGTCGACGCGCGGCTGGTTGACCTGGAAGTCGTAGTAGTCCTGAGGATCGATGTCGGCCCACAGCCGAGCCTTCGTCTGGGTGACGAGGTGGTCGACGGCGTCCAGGGCCGCACCGGACACGTCGTTCCACCCCTGGAACGCGACGATGACGGTGGGCGCGGTCTCGGTGACGAGTTCGAAGTGACGACGCACTGCGGGCACCCCTTCGGGTCGAAAGATCGGCAAGCGTTCCAGTATGCGGCCACGAGGCTGCGCGCACCAAGGCCGGTACCTCGCTCCCGCTTAGCATGTGGCGTTCAGACCATCTTCGGTGAAGGGACGTCACGTGAGCAGCCGCTCCAAGACAACGACCGACCAGGACGAGTTCGTCACGACCAGCACGGATCGCACGGACGAACTCAGGCGCCTCCTGAGCGATCGCCTCCTCATTATGGACGGCGCCATGGGAACGATGATCCAGCGCGCCGGCCTCACCGAAGCCGACTACCGCGGCGAGCGGTTCGCCGACTACCCGAGCGACCTGCGGGGCAACAACGACCTGCTCTCGCTCACCGCGCCCGACGTCATCGAGGGTATCCACCGCGAATACCTCGAAGCCGGGGCCGACATCGTCGAGACGAACACCTTCAATGCCCAGCGCATCTCGCTCGCCGACTACGACATGAGGGACCTCGCCTACGAGCTCAATCTCGCCTCGGCGAAACTCGCGCGCAACGCCGCCGATGCCGTCGCCACCGACGAGCGTCCCCGCTTCGTGGCCGGGGCCATCGGCCCGACGAACCGCACCGCGTCCATCTCGCCGGACGTCAACGACCCGGGCAAGCGCAACATCTCCTTCGACGAGCTCGTCTCGGCCTACCTCGAGCAGGCCGAAGGCCTGGCCGACGGCGGCGTCGACATCATGCTCGTCGAGACGATCTTCGACACCCTCAACGCCAAGGCAGCTCTGTTCGCACTCGACGTCCTGTTCGAGCAGCGCGGCCGCCGTTGGCCGATCGTCATCTCGGGCACGATCACCGACGCCTCGGGACGTACGCTGTCGGGCCAGACGAGCGAGGCGTTCTGGAACTCGGTGCGCCACAGCAAGCCGCTGGCCGTCGGCCTCAACTGTGCACTCGGCGCGGACGAGATGCGACCGTACGTCGCCGAGATCTCCCGCATCGCAGACTGTTTCGTTTCCTGCTACCCGAACGCGGGGTTGCCGAACGCCTTCGGTGAGTACGACGAGACGCCCGACGCGATGGCGGGGGTCGTCACGACGTTCGCCACCGACCGACTTGTCAACATCGTCGGTGGATGCTGCGGCACGACCCCGGACCACATCGCGGCCATCGCGGAAAGGATCGAGAAGCTGCCGCCACGTCCGGTGCCCGAGATCGGTTCTGCTCTAAGGCTTTCCGGCCTCGAGCCCTTCACCGTCGACGACGACTCGCTCTTCGTCAACGTCGGTGAGCGCACGAACATCACCGGTTCGGCTCGATTCCGCAAGCTCATCAAGGACGGCGATTACCCCACCGCCTTGTCTGTGGCTCGTCAGCAGGTCGAGAACGGCGCTCAGATCATCGACGTCAACATGGACGAGGGGATGATCGACGGCATCGAGGCGATGGACCGCTTCTGCAAGCTCATCGCGTCCGAACCCGACATCAGCCGCGTTCCGGTCATGGTCGACTCCTCGAAGTGGGACGTCATCGAAGCCGGGCTCAAGTGCATCCAGGGCAAGTCGATCGTCAACTCCATCTCGATGAAGGAGGGCGTCGAGCCGTTCGTCGAGCAGGCGCGACTCGTCAAGCGCTACGGCGCTGCGGCCGTCGTCATGGCCTTCGACGAGGACGGCCAGGCGGACACCCTCGAGCGGCGCAAGGACATCTGCCGACGCGCCTACGACATCCTCACCGGGCCGGAGGTGGGCCTGCCGGCCGAGGACATCATCTTCGACCCCAACATCTTCGCCATCGGTACGGGTATCGAGGAGCACGCCAACTACGGCGTGGACTTCATCGAGGCCACGCGCTGGATCAAGGAGAACCTGCCGGGCGCTCTCATCTCCGGCGGCGTCTCCAACGTGTCGTTCAGCTTCCGCGGCAACAACCCCGTGCGCGAGGCCATCCACGCTGTCTTCCTCTTCCACGCCGTCGCCGCGGGGATGGACATGGGCATCGTCAACGCGGGCGCCCTCGTCGTGTACGACGAGATCGACCCCGAACTGCGCGACCTCGTCGAGGACGTCGTGCTCAACCGTCGACCCGACGCCACGGAGCGCCTCCTCGAGGCCGCCGAGCGCTTCAACACCGGCGACGCCGTCGCCGAGACGAAGTCCGAGAAGTGGCGCGAGGAGCCGGTGCGCGACCGCATCACGCACGCCCTCGTCAAGGGCATCGACGACTTCATCGAGGACGACACCGAGGAAATGCGCGCGGAGCTCGAGGCCGAGGGAAAGCGCCCGCTCGAGGTGATCGAGGGCCCGCTCATGGACGGCATGGGCGTCGTCGGCGACCTCTTCGGTGCCGGCAAGATGTTCCTGCCCCAGGTCGTGAAGTCGGCCCGGGTCATGAAGAAGGCCGTCGCGTACCTCATCCCCTTCATCGAGGCGGAGAAGGTGAAGAGCGGCACGACGGGCAAGCAGACGAACGGCACGGTCGTGCTCGCGACGGTCAAGGGCGACGTCCACGACATCGGCAAGAACATCGTCGGCGTGGTGTTGCAGTGCAACAACTACGAGGTCATCGACCTCGGCGTCATGGTGGCCGGGCAGAAGATCCTCGACGCTGCCCGTGAGCACGAGGCCGACATCATCGGCCTGTCGGGCCTCATCACGCCCTCGCTCGAGGAGATGGTGAACGTCGCGGGGGAGATGCAGCGGCAGGGCTTCGACCTGCCCCTGCTCGTCGGGGGCGCCACGACGTCGCGCGCACACACCGCCGTCAAGATCGATCAGCGCTACGACCAGCCCGTCGTGTGGGTCAAGGACGCCTCGCGCTCCGTACCGGTCGTTGCCGCGCTCCTGTCGAAGGGCGCCCGTCGCGAGGCGCTCCTCGCGGACGTGACGGCCGACTACGACTCTCTGCGTGCGCGCCACGCGGCCAAGCGTGACGACCGCCCGCTGCTCAGTCTCGATGCGGCTCGGGAGAACCACCCGATGCTCGACCTCGGTGCTGTGCCCGCAGCGCCGGCACTCGCCGCGGACGGGGCGCCGGTGACACGCACGTTCACCGACTACCCCGTGAGCGAACTGCGCGAGTACATCGACTGGCAGCCCTTCTTCGCCGCGTGGGAGATGAAGGGTCGCTTCCCGGACATTCTGAGCAACCCCGCCCAGGGTGAGGCAGCACGCAAGCTCTACGACGATGCGCAGGAGATGCTCGACCGTGTCGAGGCCGAGGGCTGGCTCCACCCGGCCGCCGTCATCGGCTTCTGGCCCGCCGCGGGCGACGGCGACGACACCGTCCTGTTCACCGACGCCGAGCGTTCCGACGAGCGTGCCCGTCTGCATCACCTGCGCCAGCAGGGTCAGCACCGCGAGGGCGTGCCGAACCGTTCCCTGGCCGACTTCGTCGCGCCGCAGGGCTCCGGCGTGGACGACTGGGTCGGCGCCTTCGCCGTGACCGCCGGTACCGAGCTTCCGGCTCGGATCGCCGCGTTCAAGGAGGAACTCGACGACTACTCCGCGATCCTGCTCGAAGCCCTGGCCGACCGATTGGCCGAGGCGCTCGCCGAGCGCATGCACGAGCGCGTTCGCACCGAGTTCTGGGGTCACGAGGCAGGGGAGAACCTCTCCAACGAGGACCTCATCGCCGAGCGCTACACCGGCATTCGCCCCGCGCCGGGCTACCCGGCGTGCCCCGAGCACACGGAGAAGGACACCCTCTTCGAGTTGCTCGATGTCACGCGTGAGATCGGTGTCGAACTCACCGAGTCGCGTGCGATGTGGCCGGGAGCGTCGGTGTCCGGGTGGTACTTCGCCCACCCCGAATCGCGCTACTTCGTCGTCGGACGGATCGGGCGCGATCAGGTGGAGGACTACGCTGGGCGAAAGGGCTGGTCGGTGAAGGACGCGGAGCGTCATCTCGCCCCCAACCTCAGCTACGACCCGGAAGACTGACCGTGAACCCGACGCCCCACCTCACGCGCCTCGAGCAGCGTGTCACGCACGCCCCGACGAGGCCTCACGGCGTGCTGTGGGACATGGACGGAACACTCATCGACACCGAGCCGTACTGGATGGAGGCCGAGAACGACCTCATCGAGTCGCACGGCGGCACGTGGAGCGACGCCCAGGCGTTCCAACTGGTCGGCAACGCGCTCATCGTCTCGGGGCGCATCATCAAGGAACAGACCGGCATTCCCCTCACGCCGGAGGAGATAGTCGACGCCCTGCTCGAACGTGTCGTCGTCAAGCTGCGTGAGCACGTGCCGTGGCGACCGGGGGCTCGCGAGCTCCTGCTCGCGGCGCGCGACGCGGGTCTACCGTGCGCCCTCGTCACGATGTCGTACGAGTCGTTCGCCCGGGTTCTCGTCGATTCCCTGCCTGCGGGGACGTTCGAAGTCGTCGTCACCGGCGACATGGTCGAACACGGCAAGCCGCACCCAGAGCCGTACCTGCGGGCCGCACACAACCTCGCGCTCGCGCCCGAGCAGTGCGTCGCGATCGAGGACTCGGCGACGGGCGTGCGCTCGGCCGTCGCGGCCGGCGTCCCCACGCTCGCCGTGCCGCATCTCGTCGAGATTCCGCAGCTCGACGGCCTCGTGGTCGTCCCCGACCTCGCCGCCGTCAGCCTCGACGACCTGCCGCGTCTGGCAGAGCGGGCTCGGGCGACGCGCTGACGCTCGAGCCGGCCCGGCAGGCCGTGGCACAGGCGAATGTGACCGAAAATCGCAGATGGGTACGCCGTTCGCGCATGTGGACGTAGATCGCAGATGGGGTGGACACGGACGGAGACAAGAGTCGGTGAGGGGCGGAGTCGCGTCGCTCCACCCCTCACCGTTGCGAACCCGTCAGTCCTGGGGCGTGGGGGTTGCCAAGGCGTGGGCGGTGTCGGGTTCGACGTAGACGCTGCGTCCGAGCTCGACGAACGTCTTCGACATCTGCTGCATGCCCTCACGGGCCTCGCTCTCGCTGACGACGCGCTGCTGGGCGCCGGCGTCACCGAAGCGGTGGCGCACGTCCTGGCTGATGCGCATCGAGCAGAACTTCGGCCCGCACATCGAGCAGAAGTGTGCCGTCTTCGCCGCCTCGGCGGGCAGCGATTCGTCGTGGAACTCGCGGGCGGTGTCGGGGTCGAGCGACAGGTTGAACTGGTCGTTCCAACGGAACTCGAAGCGCGCCTTGCTCAACGCGTCATCCCACGCTCGCGCGCCGGGGTGGCGCTTCGCGACGTCGGCGGCGTGCGCCGCGAGCTTGTACGTGATGACGCCGGTCTTGACGTCATCACGGTTCGGCAGCCCGAGGTGCTCCTTCGGCGTGACGTAGCACAGCATCGCGGTGCCACCCATCGCGATCGTCGTCGCGCCGATGGCGGAAGTGATGTGGTCGTAGCCGGGTGCGACGTCGGTGACGAGCGGGCCGAGCGTGTAGAACGGCGCGCCGTCACACCACTCCTGCTGCAGGCGCACGTTCTCCTCGACGAGGTCGAGCGGCACGTGCCCGGGGCCCTCCACCATGACCTGGACGTCGAACTGCCATGCCCGCTTCGTCAGCTCGGCGAGGGTGCGCAGCTCGGAAAGCTGCGCCTCGTCGTTGGCGTCGGCAGTGCAGCCAGGGCGCAGGCCGTCACCGAGGGAGAAGGCGACGTCGTAGCGGGCGAAGATCTCGCACAGCTCGTCGAAGTGGGTGTAGAGGAAGTTCTCCTCGTGGTGCGCGAGACACCAGCCGGCCATGATCGAGCCGCCGCGGCTGACGATGCCCGTGATGCGCTCGGCCGTCATCGGCACGTAGCGCAGCAGCACGCCGGCGTGGATCGTCATGTAGTCGACGCCCTGCTCGCACTGCTCGATGACGGTGTCGCGAAAGATCTCCCACGTCAGCTTGTCGGCCTCACCGTTGACCTTCTCGAGGGCCTGGTAGATCGGCACAGTGCCGATCGGGACGGGGGAGTTGCGGATGATCCACTCGCGCGTCGTGTGGATGTCGTCACCGGTCGACAGGTCCATGACGGTGTCGGCGCCCCACGTCGTCGCCCACGTCAGCTTGTCGACCTCCTCGGCGATCGACGACGTCACGGCCGAGTTGCCTATGTTCGCGTTTACCTTGACGAGGAAGCGGCGCCCGATGATCATCGGCTCGCTCTCCGGGTGATTGACGTTGGCCGGGATGATCGCGCGCCCGGCGGCGACCTCGTTGCGCACCAGTTCGACGGCGCAGTTCTCGCGCGCCGCGACGAATCGCATCTCGGGGGTGATCAATCCCTTGCGGGCGTAGTGCATCTGGGTGACGACGGCACCGCCCTTGGAGCGCAGCGGTGCGCGACGTTCGCCGCGCCACTCGCGGCTCGCCTCACCGCGTCGGACGGCCGAGCGGCCGTCGTCGAGCAGGGTGCGTTCCCGACCGGCGTAGGTCTCGACGTCGTCGCGCTCGGCGATCCACTCGGCGCGCAGCGGCGGCAGCCCGACCTCGGGGTCACTGCCCGGGCCGGAGGTGTCGTACAGCTCGACGGGAGCGTTGGCCGCGCCGGTGCCGGGGGAGTTGTCGAGGATGACCTCGGTGTAGGGCACGCGCAGGCCGTCCGCGTCGCGGTACTGCTTCCGGCGAGCGTCCGATCCGTCAGCGGGGGTGGTCGCGCGCGTCTGAACGGGGGCCGACGTCGGCGACGTGGCTGCTCGGTCGGTGGTGGCCGCGAGCTCGCGGGAGTTGAACGTCGTCATGATGGTGCCTCCTTCGGATCGGGCGAAGGCACTGCAAGACCCCACGCAACAGATGTCGACGAACGTCGGCACCGAACGGAGGATGAGCGACCACGAGGTCTCCTTGGCTGCCTGCGCCGGCATGATCCGGGTCAGGTCGGGTAGCGGTCGGAGCAGTATCAGCTCCCTCTCAGCCCTGTTCTCAGGACTCCCACGAAGGACGCTTCCGACTATGGCACATCCCGGCAGACGAACGTGACGAAGGGGTCCGTCAGGTTCATGACGAACCTGACGGACCCCTTCCGGTCACGGGTCGTGCTCAGCCGCGCAACATCTCTTCCATCGTCGGCACCGCGACGAACGGATCGCGCGCCCGATTGCGCGTATCGGCAAGCGTACGAAACGATTTCGACGATGTTCTCGGCGCTTCTTCAACCTTGGACGAGCGCGCCTCAGAACTGCCGTTCACCGCCACGTCCGCTCCGCCGAGCCCGCGCTCTAGCTGCTGCGTCAACTCATCGGCAGCCTCGCTCGCACGCGCTTCCAGGCCTCGCCCGGCCCACTCGTCGGGCGAGGCGTAGACGGCCGTCGGCATGACGAGCGCCTTCATGTACGCGAACAGCGGTCGCAGGGCCGTGTCCGTCACAAGCGAGTGTCGGGTGGAACCGCCCGTCGCGCCGACGATGACGGGCACGCCGCTCAGCACGCCGTCTGCAGTGGCGTCCCAGAACGACTTGAACAAGCCCGTGAAGCTCGCCTTGTACGTCGGCGTCACCGCGACCACGGCGTCGGCCGCGCCCAGCACCTCGTACGCGTCCGCGAGCGCCGGGGGAGCGAACCGGGTCAACGACGCCGTCGTGATGTCGTGCGCCAGCGCCCGCAGGTCGATCCGCTGAACGACGACCTCGCCGCCCTGCTCCCGCGCACTCTCGACAACCGCGTCGCACAGCAGCTGGGCGAGACGATGCGTCGACGATTCCTCACTCAGCCCGCCGCTGATCACGGCGAGGCGTGCCGTCCAGTTCGTCATCGTGTTCTCCTTCGTCTCGTTGCTCTGAGTCTGGGCCGAACGTCGCCGCCGGCGTCGCCCGCCGGGCCCGGTTAGCCGAGTTGTCGGCGAACCGGGCTGATGCTCAACGGTCTTCGGCGCGCGTTCCCGTCACGTCGTCGACCTTCGGAGCGCGCGGCGCACCTGTCTCGACGCTGCCCATCTGACCGGCGTCAGCCGAGGGCGTGTCGGTCGCCTGGGCAGCGCGCGCAGCCAGCAGGCTGGCATGCGTCGGGGCGTCCGGCACACCGGCGGCGCGGCGCTTGGCGAACTCCTCGCGCAGCACCGGGACGACCTTCGTGCCGAGCAGCTCGATCTGGTTGAGCACCTCCTGGTGGGGGATGCCGCCGTGGTCGACGAGGAACAGCTGGCGCTGGTAGTCGCCGACGTACTCGCGGAAGCCGAGCGTGCGCTCGATGACCTCGTCGGGCGTACCCACCGTCAGCGGCGTCTGCGTCGTGAAGTCCTCGAGGGAGGCGGCACCGCCGTAGACCGGGGCGTTGTTGAAGTACGGACGGTAGGTCTCCATCGCCTTCGACTTCGAGTCAGCCATGAACACCTGACCACCCAGACCGACGATGGCATCCTCCGCGCGACCGTGACCGTAGTGCTCGAAGCGCTCACGGTAGAAGCGCACCATCTGAGCCGCATGCTCCGGCGGCCAGAAGATGTGGTTGTGGAAGAAGCCGTCACCGTAGTAGGCGGCCTGCTCGGCGATCTCGGGGCTGCGGATCGAACCGTGCCAGACGAACGGCGCGACGCCGTCCATCGGACGCGGGGTCGAGGTGAAGCCCTGCAGCGGCGTGCGGAACTTGCCCTCCCACGTCACGTTCTCCTCGCTCCACAGCTTGCGCAGCAGGGCGTAGTTCTCGATGGCCAGCGGGATGCCCTCACGGATGTCCTTGCCGAACCAGGGGTAGACCGGTCCGGTGTTGCCGCGTCCGAGCATGAGGTCGACGCGCCCGTCGGCGAGGTGCTGCGCGTAGGCGTAGTCCTCGGCGATGTGCACCGGGTCCGTCGTCGTGATGAGCGTCGTCGCGGTCGACAGGATGATGTTCTTCGTCACCGCGGCGAGGTTGCCCATGAGGACGGGCGGGCTGGCGGGGGCCACGAAGGGCGGGTTGTGGTGCTGACCGGTGGCGAAGACGTCGAGACCGACCTCGTCCGCGACCTTGGCCATCTCGACGGTGTTCTTGATGCGCCGGTGCTCGCTGACCGTGCGACCCGTCGTCGGGTCCGTCGTGACGTCACCGACCGTGAAGATTCCGAACTGCATGACCCCTCGCGGAAGTAGTTGAAATTGAAACTATCTGTTGAACCGTAACCCTCGGCCGGGTATTCCACGAGGTTTTGTGAAGGGGATCACGAGCACGGCGAAGGAGTCGCGCGGCTCAAGCACTGACCTCGAACTGCGTGCCGCGCCCGGTCATCTTCGGCCCGAACCACCGGGGGTCAGCGAGGAAGCGACCACCGAACTGGGGGTGGACCTGCGGCCAGAACACGTCGAGCCGGCCGTCGCGCGAATCGGGCGCCACGAGGTGGGTACACGCGAACTGCTCGGGTGCCGTGACGGAGACGAGCCAGACCGCGCCGCCGTTGTGCGTCAGCGTGTCCACGTCGAGACCGGAAACGATCTCCCCCGGGACGCCGTGGGCTGCCGCCACCTCGACGAGGGCGCGGTGGCGCCATCCGAGCGCGTCGTCGTAGCCATCGGCCGCGAGCGCCGCGCGCAACACCTCGTTGAGGTTGACGTCCACGTCGGCTTGGGTGAGGACGTGATGGAGTGCTTCGACATCGCAACCGACGGTGCGCCAGGCCTCCCAGTCCGCACCTTGAACCTGATCAGGTTCAGTCACCGTCGACATCCCCCAGGTCGGCGCTCGCGTGCGGGTCGAGGGCGAGCACGCCGGCATTGTCGGGCAGCGGCGGGGGAGTGCCGCCCCAGGCGGGACACAGCGCCTTGTGGTCGCACCAGCCGCAGAGGAACGACTTGCGTGGACGCCAGTCACCCGTCTGCGCGGCGCGCTCGATGGCTCGCCACAGAGCCGTGATTTTGCGCTCGAGAGCCCGCAGGTCGTCCTCGTCGGGCTGGTAGCGCACGAATTGGCTGTTGCCGAGGTAGACGAGCTGGAGCATGAGCGGCATGACGCCTCGAGTTCGCCAGATGACGAGCGCGTAGAACTTCATCTGGAACAGGGCCTTGCCCTCGAAGAGCTCCGACGGTGAGCGCCCCGTCTTGTAGTCGACGACGCGGATTTGCCCGCCGGGTGCTACGTCGAGCCGGTCGATGTACCCACGCAGGGTGAGGCCGTCGAGGTCGGCTTCGACGTAGAGCTCGCGTTCGGCGGGTTCGAGGTGCTGCGGGTTCTCCAGGTCGAACCACTTCTCGACGAGCTTCTCGGCGTCGCGCAACCACGTCGCGAGGTCGTGGGGCGTGCCGCCCGCGAGTTCGGCGAGTTCGGGTTCGTCGGCGAGTATGTCCTCCCACGCGTGCGGGACGAGGGAGAGCGCGTGCTCGAGTGTTCGCTGCGGCGCCTCGACGTCGAAGATGCGCTCGAGCACCGAATGGACGAGCGTGCCGCGCGCCGCGGCCGGGCTCGGCGGCTCGGGTAGCTTGTCGATGACGCGGAAGCGGTAGAGCAGCGGGCACTGCATGAAATCGGACGCTCGTGAGGGGGACAGCGCGGCGACCATTCAGCGAGCCTATCGCGCGTAACTCGCACCGCCCGAGCGACGCCGAGCCACGCCGCTTAGGCTTTCCTCATGCCGTCGACGTCCCCGGGTCTCAAGATCGCCACGCTGCGCGGCGTGCCCGTCTACATCGGCCGATCCTGGCCGATCATCGCCCTCGTCATCGTCGCGCTCTTCGGCCCGCAGGTCGCCCGACTGCACCCCGAATGGGGAGCCGGCGCCTACCTGCTCGCGGCCGCGTACGCCGTGCTCCTGCTCGTCAGCGTGCTCGCGCACGAGGCTGCTCACGCCGTCGTCGGCCAGGCCTGTGGTTACCGCGTCAACCGCATCGTCGCCGACCTGTGGGGCGGCCACACGGCCTACGACTCACCCGACGCGACACCCGGGCACTCGGCGCTCGTCGCCGTCGTCGGGCCCCTGACGAACCTCGTCCTCGCCGGCGCCGGATGGTTCGCCCTCACCCAGTCGAGCGGTGACGGCGCGGGCCATCTGCTGCTGCTCGCCTTCACCTTCAGCAACGGCTTCGTCGGGTTGTTCAACCTCCTGCCCGGGCTGCCTCTCGACGGCGGGTTCATCGTCGACGCCCTCGTGTGGAAGGTCACCGGTAGCCGGGCCAAGGGCATGAAGGCCGCGGGCTGGTGCGGCCGAATCGTCGCTGTCGCCGTCGTGCTCTGGGCCCTCGTGCCGGTGCTTCGCGGCGAGGGCTCGACGTGGAACCTCATGTGGTTCGCGCTCATCGCCATGTTCCTGTGGCGAGGTGCCAGCACCGCCGTCACCGTGGGCACGAACCGGGAATTCCTCTCCGGCATCCGAGTGGCCCAGGTGATGCGCCCCGCAGTGTCAGCCGCCGCCGACACGCCCGTCTCGGCGCTCCCCGAGGGGCCGGACCCCGTCGTCCTGCTCGGAGCGTCCAACGAACCCGTCGCCGTCGTCCCGCCCGGCGCTCACGTGCGGGTTCCGCTGGAACAGCGTGACCGGGTGCCGGCCAGTGCGATCGCCGAAGCCATCGTTTCCGGCGCCACCGCCATCGTCGCCGACACCCAGGCTGACATCACCGCCGTCCTGCCGGGTTTCGAGGGCGACACGACGCCGCAGCTCGTCGTCGTCACGCAGCCCGCGCCGGCCGCCGCGCCGCCGCACGGCGAGCAGGTCATCGGCGTCGTCCTGCTCAGCGATCTCGAGCGCGCCCTGCAGGCGCACGCGGGAGCGCAAGGCCGCGACCTGCGTACCACCTAAACTTCTCGGCATGACCGACGCCGATCGCCCGTCCGACCTTCCCGCCGCACCCACGGGAGCCGAGTACCGCCGCGGCCCCTTCCGCGAGGGTGAGCGCATCCAGCTCACCGACCCCAAGGGCCGCATGCACACGATCACGCTGACGCCGGGCAAGCAGTTCCACACCCACCGCGGCTTCGTGCGCCACGACGACCTCATCGGCTCGCCCGACGGCGTCACCATCACGAACACCGCCGGCGTCGAGTACCTCGCCCTGCGTCCTCTGCTGTCCGACTACGTCATGTCGATGCCGCGCGGCGCCGCCGTCGTCTACCCCAAGGACGCCGGCCAGATCGTCACCATGGCCGATGTCTTCCCCGGCGCTCGCGTCGTCGAGGCCGGTGTCGGTTCGGGCGCCCTGTCGATGTCGCTGCTGCGTTCGGTCGGCGAGCACGGCCGTGTCTACTCGTTCGAGCGTCGTGAGGACTTCGCCGCCATCGCCGCCGGCAACGCGCGCGAGTTCTTCGGCACCGACCACCCGGCGTGGAGCATCACGATCGGCGACCTCGTCGACATGCTCCCGCAGACCGTGGAGGCCGGCACGATCGACCGCGTCGTGCTCGACATGCTCGCGCCGTGGGAGTGCCTCGAGGTCGCCTACGACGCGCTCGCCCCCGGCGGCGTCCTCATCTGTTACGTCGCCACGGCGACCCAGTTGTCGCGCGTCGCGGAGGCCACCCGCGAGCACGGTGGCTTCACCGAACCGCAGGCATGGGAGAGCCTCGTGCGCGGCTGGCACCTCGAAGGTCTCGCGGTGCGCCCCGAACACCGTATGCACGCCCACACCGGCTTCCTCATCTCCACGCGCCGTCTCGCGGTCGGCGTCGAGGCCCCGCTGCGCAAGCGTCGCCCGGCCAAGGGCGCCTACGGCGAGGACCCTGCCGGAGGCGGCGCCACGGACAACGGCAACCCGCCGCAGACGCCGGACGACGCGTGGACCCCGGACGCCGTCGGCGAGCGCCCCGTCTCCGACAAGAAGATGCGCAAGCTCGTGCGCTCCTTCGAGAACACCCCGACCGCGCAGGCGCTCGCAGCCGAGTCGGGCGCGTCCATCGACGACGAGCCGCGTGACGAGGCCGACGCGACGGACGGCGTCGTCACCGACCAGGACTGACGCGTCCCCGCCGAGGTTCGTCGGCTGACCTCAGCGAAACCCCCGGATGCCGCACGTCGGCGCCGGGGTTCGCTCTACCCGGCGAGCCCTGCTCGATAGGGTGGGCGAAAAGGCGCGCTCGACGCGCCACCCCGGCTTCGAAGGAGGACGAGCGGCGATGAGCGTCCCGCAGTTCGACCCGAGCGACACGTCAAAGCCCACCGACGCCGACGTGCGTCAGTTGCGCTCCAACCTGTCGACCATCTCTGCGCAGAACGAGCGCCTCGTGCGCACGCTCAAGGACGCCCGCGAGCAGATCTCCTCGATGAAGAGCGAGATCGACCGGCTCGCGCAGCCGCCGAACAACTACGCGACGGTCATCGCCGCCCACGGGGACGGCAGCGCCGACATCTTCTACATGGGCCGCAAGATGCTCGTCTCGTACTCGCCGACCCTCAAGGCCGAGGACCTTCGCCCCGGCCAGGAAGTCATGGTCAACGAGGCCATGAACATCGTGAAGGTGCTCGGATTCGAGAAGGCCGGCGAGATCGTCACGCTCAAGGAGACGCTCGAGGACGGGCGTCTACTCATCTCCACGTCGAACGACGAGGAGCGCGTCGTGCGCACCGCCGGCCCGCTGGCCGAGCTCACGGTGCGCCCCGGCGATGCCCTTCTGTTCGAACCGAAGAGCGGTTTCGTGCTCGAACGCGTGACGAAGGCCGAGGTGGCCGACCTCGCACTCGAAGAGGTGCCGGACATCGACTACACCGACATCGGTGGCCTCGCGGGACAGATCGAGACGATCCGCGACTCCGTCGAGCTGCCGTTCCTGCACTCCGACCTCTACACCGAACACCACCTGCGCCCGCCCAAGGGCGTCCTGCTCTACGGCCCGCCCGGATGCGGCAAGACGCTCATCGCGAAGGCCGTGGCCGCGTCCCTGGCCAAGCAGGTGGCGCAGCGCCAGGGCACGAGCGACCAGGCGAGCTACTTCCTCAACATCAAGGGCCCGGAGCTGCTCAACAAGTACGTCGGCGAGACCGAGCGTCACATCCGCGTGCTGTTCCAGCGCGCCCGCGAGGTGGCGAGCTCGGGTACTCCGGTCGTCGTCTTCTTCGACGAGATGGAGTCGCTGTTCCGCATCCGCGGCGCAGGCGTGAGTTCCGACGTCGAGACGACGATCGTGCCGCAGTTGCTCGCGGAGATCGACGGTGTGGAGAGCTTGGAGAACGTCATCGTCATCGGTGCGAGCAACCGTGAGGACATGATCGACCCGGCCATCCTTCGCCCGGGCCGTCTCGACGTGAAGATCCGCATCGAGCGTCCCCACGCCGATGCGGGCCGCGACATCTTCGGCAAGTACCTCACGGCCGCGTTGCCGTTCCACGAGAGCGAACTCGCCAAGCACGACGGTGACGCGGGCGCGACGGCCGAGGCGCTCATCGACGCCGCGGTGGGGGAGTTGTACGCCCGCGACGACGCCCACGCCTATCTCGAGGCCACGTACGCCGACGGCAGCCGCGAGACGCTCTACTTCGCGGACTTCGCCAGCGGCGCGATGATCCAAAACATCGTCGACCGCGCGAAGAAGTTCGCCATCAAGGCGCTCATCACGAACGGCGAGCGCGGCATCACGCGCGAGTTCGTCCTCGCCGCGTGCCACGACGAGTTCCGAGAGAACGAGGACCTGCCGGGCACGAGCAACCCCGACGACTGGGCGCGCATCTCCGGCCGTCGCGGCGAGCGGATCGTCGACATCCGCACCCTCGCCGACAAGAACTGACCGGCGCCTTCCCGGAACGCAGTGAACCTCCCCGACCGTCCGTGGTCGGGGAGGTTCGTTGTTGTTGTCGAGTGGGTCAGGCGTGGGCGCGGCGACGCTCGAGGAAAGCGACGAGGGCACGCCAGCCGAGCATGAAGAAGCCGTTGAAGACGAGCGAGACGATGACGAACGAGATCGCGGTGCCCTGGTCGCTGAGCTGACGCAGCAGCATGCCGACGACGATCGTCGAGAGCCACACGACGACGCCGCCCGTCAGGGCCTTGCCCGCGAGCAACGAACGTCGGGCGACGAGCACGATGGCCCACCCCACGCAGGCGCCCACGAGGAAGGGCCATGCTGTCGTCAGTACGCCCTCGAGCGCACCCGTTTCGCCGTGGTTACGTCGGCCGGTGGCCGAGAAGACGAGAACGATGACGAGGTCGAGAACCGGAGCGAGGGCGGCAGGCATGGCCTCACGCTATCGCGACCGCTCGTGCCGCCTTCGGCCTGTCCGAGCGTGAGCTGAGCCTCGTTCCGTCCCGCCGAGATGACACGGGCTCCCCACCCTTTTATATTGATTATCAATACGCCACCACCGATGAGGAGCCCTGTGACCGCCCGCCACGCCGCAACGGCGAGATCCACCCGCCAAAGTCTCGTCGTCGCCGTGTTGTGTGTGGCCGGCACGGTCGTGGCGCTCCAGCAGACGCTCGTCGTACCGCTCATCCCGGAGTGGCCGACGTTGCTCGACACGAGCGCGGAGAACGCGGCCTGGCTCGTCACCGCAACGCTGCTCGCAGGAGCCGTGGCAACGCCGATCCTCGCGCGCCTGGCCGACATGGTCGGCAAGCGGCGCATCATGCTCGTCTCGCTCGGGTTCGTCATCGCCGGATCGCTTGTCGGCGCCCTGGGTGACGGTCTCGCCGCCCTCATCACAGCTCGCGCCCTCCAGGGTGTGGGCGCCGCGATGATTCCCATCGGCATCAGCATCCTGCGCGACGAACTGCCCCGCGAACGCGTCGGGGGAGCGGTCGCCACGATGAGCGCCACCCTCGGCATCGGCTCCGCCATCGGTCTGCCGCTGGCCGGCGTCCTCGTCGAGCACTTCAGCTGGCACATGGTTTTCTGGGTCTCCGGCGCGTCGGCCGCCCTCATGTTCCTCGGCGTCGTGCTCGTCGTGCCCGAATCCAAGGTGAAGTCATCGGGCTCGTTCGACCTCGTCGGTGCGCTGCTCCTGTCGGCTGCGTTGCTGTGCCTCCTCGTGCCCATCACGAAGGGCGGACACTGGGGATGGACGAGCGAGAAGGTGATCCTCGGGCTCGCCGCAAGCGTCGCCATCCTCGCGGCGTGGGCGCCCTGGGAGCTGCGTCACCGCTCACCGATGGTCGACCTTCGCACCTCGGCCCGACGCCCCGTACTCCTGACCAACGCGGCGTCCCTGCTCATCGGCTTCGCCATGTACGCCAACATGATGACGACGACGCAGCAGTTGCAGATGCCGGAAGCCACCGGTTACGGCTTCGGCCTCTCACTCATCGCCGCGGGCATCGCGATGCTGCCGGGCGGTCTCGCCATGGTCTTCCTGTCGCCCGTGAGCGCCGGCATCACGAAGCGCTTCGGGGCCCGGACGACGCTCATCGTCGGTGCCACGACGCTGGCGCTCGCCTACGGCATGCGCGTGTTCCTCACCGGCTCCGTGTGGCAGATCGTGCTCGGTGCGACGCTGTGCAGCGCCGCCACCGCCATCGCCTATGCGGCGATGCCGACGCTCATCATGCGCTCGGTGCCGATCACCGAGACGGCCGCCGCGAACGGTCTCAACACGCTGCTGCGCTCGATCGGGACCTCGACGTCGTCGGCCGCCGTTGCCGCGGTGCTCACGAGCATGTCGTTCTCCCTGGCCGGCCACGAGGTGCCGAAACTCGACGGCTTCAAGACGGTCTTCGTCATGGCTGCACTCGCCTCGCTGGCATCGGCGCTCGTGGCCGGCTTCGTGCCCAAGGCAGCTGTTGCGCCGCGGGCCGTGCCCGCAGCCGGGGAGGGGGCCGCGAGCGCCGAGGCGCCCACGCGCGCCACGAGCAGCGATGTCCGTGCGGGCGACAACCGCGACGTCGTCGCCTCCGGCGTGCTCACCGACCTGGGCGGGCGTCCCCTGCGTCGCGGCGTCGTCACAGCCCTCGCCCCCGACGGCGCCCACCTCGACTGGGGCCGCGTCGACGAGGACGGCCGCTACCGGCTCGCTCTCCCGGGCGCCGGTCACTACGTCCTCGTGGCGTCGGCCGACGGGTGGGCCACGCGCTCGCAGTTCGTCGACGTCACGGGACCGGAGCTGCCGCAGTTCACGCTGTCGCGGCCACTGCTGCTCACGGGCACCGTCGTCTCCAGCGGCGGGCCGACCGCCGACCTGCCCGTGACGCTGCTCAAGCACTCGGGCGAGTATCAGGCGGCCACGCGCACTGACGCCGAAGGCCGTTTCGAGATGTCGCTGCCGCCGAGCGGTCGATACGTCGTCACCGCGCTCTGCGAGGAGCGAGGGGAGTCGGCGGCGCGTGGCCTCACCGTCCTGACACAGCCTCAGGACATCGAACTCGAGCTCGCGAGTAGCCACCGCCTGAACGTCAACGCGCCTGCCTGACGTTTCGCGCCGGCCCCCGCCGCGAGATGGGGCCGGCACTAGGGTTTATCCCATGACCGTTCAGCGCATCATGGGCATCGAAACCGAGTACGGCGTCCTGCGTCCGGGGGACACGCGCACGACGCCGATGGTGCTGTCCGGGCAGGTCGTGCGTGCCTACGCCGACGCCGTCGGGCTCAACGCCGCGCAGAGCCGCTGGGACTACAGCGACGAGTCGCCGCTGCGCGACCAGCGCGGCTACGACATCGCCCGCGAGGTGGCGCACGAGAGCCAGCTGACCGACGAGGCCGACCCCAGCTTCGCCAACGTCGTGCTCGCCAACGGCGCCCGGCTCTACGTCGACCACGCGCACCCCGAGTACAGCTCGCCGGAGGTCTCGAACCCGCGTGACGCCGTGCGCTACGACCGAGCGGGCGAACTCGTCATGCGTCGCGCGGCCGAACTCCTCGCGGAGCACCCGGACGGCGCAACGCAGCTCTACAAGAACAACGTCGACGGCCAAGGCGCCTCGTACGGCACCCACGAGAACTACCTCCTGCGCCGCGAGGTGCCGTGGGCGCGCGTCGTCGCCGGCATGACGCCGTTCTTCATTGCCCGGCAGGTGATCACCGGAAGCGGTCGTGTCGGTATCGGCCAGGAGTCGGAGCGTGCCGGTTTCCAGTTGACGCAGCGCGCCGACTACTTCGAGACCGAGGTCGCCCTCGAGACCACGCTGCGCCGCCCGATCGTCAACTCGCGCGACGAACCGCACGCCGACCACACGAAGTACCGGCGCCTGCACGTCATCGTCGGCGACGCCAACCACGCCGACGTCGCGAACCTGCTCAAGATGGGCATGACGAGCCTCGTCATCGGCGCCCTAGAGGACGAGGCGCTGCCGGGCGTCATCGTCAAACAGCCGGTGGCGACCCTGCGCGCCGTCAGCCACGACGTGTCGCTCGCGCAGGAGTACGAACTCGTCGACGGGCGCACGGTCACGGCCCTCGACCTGCTCGAGATGTATCGCGACGCAACCCACGCATGGTGGACCCGCCGCGGCAACGACCCGATCGCCGACGCCACGAGCGAGGTCTTCGAGCACTGGACGCGCGTGCTCGACGCCCTGCGCGCCGACCCGATGACGCTCACGAAGGATCTCGACTGGGTCGCCAAGAGGAGCGTCATGGAGGGCTTCATCGCGCGCCACGGCACAGGCTGGGACGATCCCCGCCTGCGCGCTCTCGACATCCAGTGGTCCGACGTTCGCGCCGACAAGGGCGTCTTCCACACCCTCGAACGCGGCGGACGCTTCACCCGCCTGTTCTCCGACGACGAACTCGCCGAGGCCGTCGTCGAACCTCCCCGCGACACGCGAGCGTGGTTGCGCGGCAAGAGCATCGAGGCCTTTGGTGACGACGTGGCGTCGGCGTCCTGGGACGCGATGGTCTACCGCACCGCGCAGCCGTCGAGCTACACCCGCGTCACGATGCCCGAGCCCTTCGCCGGTGACGCGGGCTCGACCGACGGTTGGTTCGACGGGGGCGTCGCCGAGCTGCTCGAGCGGGTCGGCGACGACAAGGTGGTGCGCTGAGGGTTACCCCTGCCCGCGCCCCTGCGGCGAACTAGGGTGGTGGCGAAGCGACCACAGGCGCGCCACGGCCACACGGCGTGAGCGCGGCCGGCCACGAAGGAGTACACGATGAGCGACCAGCAGCAGTTCGGCAAGCGCGGCGGCAGCGGCGACGACTTCGACGGCGCCGGCGCGGCCGGCCAGGCCCAGGTGACGAGGGAGTCGAACACGAGCGACATCGACTCGATGCTCGACGAGATCGACGGCGTCCTCGAGTCGAACGCGAGCGAGTTCGTCTCCGGCTTCGTCCAGAAGGGCGGCGAGTGACGGCTCGCTGAGCCCCCCCCGCACCTCCACCTCGCACGCACCCCGGGAGCACCCATGGAACGCCGCATCTACGGCCTCGAGACCGAGTTCGGGGTCACCGCGACCACGAACGGCCAGCGTCGGCTCACCCCTGACGAAGTGAGCCGCGCCCTGTTCCGCAAGGTCGTGGCCTGGGGGCGTTCGAGCAACGTCTTCCTCGACAACGGCTCACGCCTCTACCTCGATGTCGGTGCCCACCCCGAGTACGCGACGGCCGAGTGCGACACGCTGCTCGACCTCGTCGCCCACGACCGCGCGGGTGAGCGCATCCTCGACGACATGACGAGTGAGGCGCAGGAGCGCCTCGCCGAGGACGGCGTCGAGGGCTCGATCTACGTCTTCAAGAACAACACCGACTCCGCGGGCAACTCCTACGGCTGCCACGAGAACCTCCTGCTCGAGCGCAGCACCGACATGAACCGCATCTCGGAGGTGCTCGTCGCGTTCCTCGTCTCGCGCCAGCTCATCACCGGCGCGGGCAAGCTCCTGCAGCGCGACGGACGCACCGTCTTCAACCTCACCCAACGCGCCGAACACATCTGGGACGGCTTCTCGAGCGCCACGACCCGATCACGGCCCATCATCAACAGCCGCGACGAACCGCACGCCGACTCGGCACGCTTCCGCCGCCTCCACGTCATCGTCGGCGACTCGACGATGAGCGAGACGACGACGCTGCTCAAGGTCGGCGCCGCCCACCTCGTCCTGCGCCTCATCGAGGCAGGGGAGTCGTTCCCGCGCATGCACCTGGCCAACCAGGTCAAGGCCATCCGTGACGTCTCGGCCGACCCGACCGGCCAGGCCGTCATCGACCTCCAAGGCGGCACCTCGATGACGGCGCTCGCGATGCAGCGGCTGTTCCTCGAACGCTCCAAGGCGTTCGTCGAGCGCGAAGGCGACCCTGACCCGTCCCGAGCTCGTGCTCAACCTGTGGGAGCGCGCTCTCGACGCCGTTGAGAGCCAGGACTTCTCGAACGTAGAGACCGAGATCGAGTGGGTCATCAAGCGTCGGCTGCTCACCGACTACGCCACGCGCCACGGCCTCGAACTCGACGACCCGCGCATGGCACAACTCGACCTCACCTTCCACGACATCCGTCGGGGCCGCGGCCTGTTCGGCATGCTCGAGAAGGCCGGGCGCGCGCGTCGCCTCGTCGATGACGAGCGCATCGCCGCCGCCGTGACGACGCCGCCCCAGACGACGCGCGCCAAGCTGCGCGGCGACTTCGTGCGCGAGGCCCGTGCGGCCGGGCGCGACTTCACCGTCGACTGGGTGCACCTCAAGCTCAACGACCAGGCCGGGCGCACCATCATGTGCAAGGACCCGTTCCTCGCCGAGGACGCCCGCGTCGAGCGCCTCATCGACAGCCTCTCCACGCCTCTGTGACGGCCCACGCACAGGTCGTCCCGAGGTCCACGCGTTATCGTGGGCCGGACTCACTTCCCACTGCTAGGACTTTTCTGCGTGTCTTCCCCCAAGCGTCTGTTCGCCCTCGCCGTCCTCCCGGTCGTCTTCCTCGCAGGTTGCGGCGACGACTCGTCCAAGGCTTCCTCGTCGGGTTCGGGCTCCGGTAGCTCGTCGGCATCGTCGTCGCCCTCGTCCTCCTCGTCGTCCGGCCTCGCCTCGCCCGCGACGAAGGGCAACGTCTCCGACGTCAAGGTCGACACGAAGAACGCCAAGAAGCCCACCGTCTCCATTGCGAAGGACAAGCTGCCCTTCGGCACGAAGTCCGCGACGACCAAGGTGCTCTCCGAGGGCAAGGGCAAGGCCATCGGAGACAAGGACCTCGTCAAGGCCGACTTCGTCATGGTCAACGGCACCACCGGCAAGACGCTCGGTTCGACGTTCGGGGAGACGGTGCCGAGCTTCAACATGGCCGACAACAACAACCTCCCGGGCCTCCTCACCCAGCTGAAGGGGAAGAAGGAAGGCTCGAAGGTCGTCATCTCCCTGCCGTCCGGGCAGGCGTTCGGCAAGGCCGGTAACCAGAACCTCGGCATCGGTTCCAACGACAACCTCGTGCTCTACATGGACATCAAGGGTGTCGACACGCCCCTGACCGAGGCCAAGGGCACGAGCAAGCCCGCACAATCCGGGATGCCGACCGTCAAGGTTCCCGCCGGTGCGGGCAAGCAGGCGGCCATCACGATGCCGAAGGGCGCCAAGGCACCCACGTCACTCAAGACCTCGACGCTTGTCGAAGGTGAAGGTGACACCGTCAAGTCGGGCGACTCCATCGCGGTCACCTACACGGGCCAGATCTGGGGCAAGAACACCGTCTTCGACGCCACGGCCAAGCACCCCGACGCGCCCAACCCGTCGGTCTTCGTCATCGGCAAGAAGCAGGTCATCACGGGCTGGGACAAGGCCCTGGTCGGCAAGAAGGTCGGCAGCCGAGTGCTCGTGGTCGTGCCGCCGGCCGACGGCTACGGCGCTCAGGGCAACTCGCAGGCGGGCATCCAGCCCACCGACACCCTCGTCTTCGTCGTCGACATCCTCGCGGCCAACTGACGCATCATCACGAACGGACTCAAGGAGATTCTTATGGGCTTCGACCCGAACACCGAAAAGCCGGAGATCGACTTCCCGGGTGACAACCCGCCGAGCGAGCTCGTCCTCGAGGACATCTGGGAGGGCGACGGCGCCACCGCAGAGCCCGGCAACATCATCAAGGCGCACTACGTCGGCGTCTCGTGGTCCACCGGCGAGGAGTTCGACGCCTCGTGGAACCGCGGTGAGCCGCTCGAGTTCCAGGTCGGCGTCGGCCAGGTCATCCAGGGCTGGGACCAGGGCCTGCTCGGCATGAAGGTCGGCGGTCGCCGCAAGATCACGATCCCGCCGCACCTCGGTTACGGCGAGCGCGGCGCGGGCGCCGCGATCAAGCCCAACGAGACGCTCATCTTCGTCGTCGACCTCGTCTCGACGAACAAGCCGGGCGCCGGTCGCTCGTTCGGCATTCGCTGAGCGAAGCACTCATGACGAGGCCCCGTTTCCGCCACGCGCGGAAACGGGGCCTCGTCGCACATGTGTGCGAAAGAACGAGTATCCTCACTCGGTGTGACGCGCCTGCAGCCGTCACGAGACCTCGGCAGAAAGGTGGCACGCGGTGGCCTCACGCTCGACGCCCGAAGCCAAGACCGAACGCCTGCTCAACCTCGTCATCGCGTTGCTCTACACGCGCCGCGCGCTGACGAAATCGGCCATCCGGCAGGCGGTGCGTCAGTACGCCGACGCGCCCAGCGACGAGGCCTTCGACCGCATGTTCGAGCGCGACAAGGACGAGTTGCGCGACCTCGGCATCCCGCTGCGCACCGAGCACATCGACACGTTCTTCGAGGACGAGACGGGCTACCGCATCGATCGGCGCGAGTACGAACTGCCCGACCTGCACTTCGACGCCGACGAGCTCGCCGTCCTCGGTCTCGCCTCACGCGCGTGGCAGCAGGCGAGCCTCGCCGGCCCCGCCGCGGCGGCCCTGCGCAAGCTCGAAGCGCTCGACATCGAGCACGACGCCGCGTCCGTGGTCGGGCTGGAGCCGCGCATCCGCACGGCCGAGCCCGCCTTCGAGGCCGTCAAGGACGCCGTCATGGAGCGGTGCGCCATCACCTTCGACTACCGCAAGGGTGGGGGAGAGTCGACGCGCCGCTCGCTGCAGCCCTGGACCGTCACCAACCGCAAGGGCCACTGGTACGTCACGGGTTTCGACACCGACCGTGACGCACCCCGCGTCTTCCGGCTCTCCCGGATCGACGGCGCCGTGCGCAAGGTCGGCAAGCCCGGTAGCTACGAGGTGCCCGCCGATCACGACGCGCATTCGATGATCGCCGGCACCGAGCGCGTGGCCGACTGGGCGCCCGCCGTGCTGCGGGTGCGCATCGAACGCGGTCACTCGCTCGTGCGTCGCGCCCGCACCGTCGGCGTCGTCGACGACGAGTGGCAGCTCGTCGACATCGAGTACGCCGACCTCGGTGTGCTGGCCGACGAGGTGGCTTCCTTCGGCGCTGACGTGCTCGTCGAGCAGCCACTCGAGCTGCGCGACGCCGTGATCCGCCGCCTGACGGGCGCGCTGCAGGCGATGACGAGCGACGCGACGTCGAGCGAGGCAACATTCGCCGCTGCGGATCACCAGGAGGAGCGGGTATGAGCGAGTCCACCACCCCCATGCCGATCTCCGGCGAGGCCGCGACCACCCGTCTCGCGCGCCTGCTGACCATGGTGCCGTGGCTCATGGGCCGTCAGGGCATCGACATCGAGCAGGCGGCACGCACCCTCGGCGTGAGCCGCAAGCAGATCGAGGCCGACCTCGCCCTCCTCTTCGTGTGCGGCACACCGGGCCACATGCCCGACGACCTCATCGAGGCCGAATGGGAGGAGGGCTACGTCTACGTGCGCAACGCCGACACGATCGCCAAACCGCTGCGCTTCACGCGCGACGAGGCACTCGCTCTCACCGTCGGTCTGCGCACGTTGCTCGATGTTCCCGGCCTCACCGAACGCGACGCCGTGGACCGTGCACTCGCCAAACTCGTCGAGGCGACGGGGGAGAGCGGCGATCCGAGCAACCGGGTGCGCGTCAGCCTCGAACGCGACGGCGACGAGGTGCTGCGCCTGCTGCGCGAGGCGCTCGACGCCTCCCGACGCGTGCACCTGCGCTACGTCGTACCGTCCCGTGACGAGATGACCGAGCGCGACGTCGACCCGATGCGGCTGCTCAACACCGAGGGTCATTGGTACCTCGAGGGCTGGTGCCACCGCGCGCAGGACGTGCGCATGTTCCGTCTCGACCGGGTGGAGTCGGTCGAGGTGCTCGACGCTGCCGCAACGGTGCCCACCGACGCCGCCACGACGGACCTCTCGCGTGGATTCTTCGCCCCCAACGACTCCGACCCGAGCGCTCGCATCAGGCTCGCGCCCGAAGCGGCCTGGGTGGCCGACTACTACCCGTGCCACGACGTCGAGCGCTCCGGCGAGTATCTTGACGTCACGCTGTACGTGGGTGACGGCCGATGGCTGCGCCGCCTGCTGCTGCAGCTCGGCGGTGCCGCCCGCGTGCTGCGTCCCGCCTCGCTCACGGACGACGTCGCCGACGAGGCTCGCCGCGCGCTCGAGGCCTACGGTGTCGACCCGTCCCAGACGGCGCGGGCGCTGTGACGTGGTGGTCGTGGATCATCTTCTGGGTGATCTTCTGGGCCGTGGCCTTCGCCTACCTCGCGAGACGCGTGTGGAAGGTGTGGCCCCACGCACGTGACTTCGGTCGCACCGTGAGTGACGCGCTGGATCGCACGCAAACCGCCCGCGACGAGGCGGACAAGGCTCGCGCCGCGGTGGCCACACGGGGGAGCGGTGAGCTCGTGGTTCGTTCCGGGGCCGACAAATTGGCGTGGGACAAGCCCGCCTCCCATTGGCGCGACCAACTGCGCAGAGCCCGTAAGCGGCACAAGGACGAGCGCCTCGACGACCACACGCAGGTGTGGGCCAGTTGGCGTCGTCCTCTAGACTGACCATCAGACCGGGTGGCCCCGCGCCGCTGTGGCACTCTTCGTAAGGACGCTCATGTTTCGCTCTCTCTTCGACAACCCCGTGATCCTGCTCGTACTCATCGTGCTGATCGTCGTGCTGCTCGGCTGGAAGCGTCTGCCCGACATGGCACGCAGCCTCGGCCGTAGCTCCCGCATCCTCAAGAGCGAGATCGACGAGATGAAGACCGAGAAGCAGTCGAAGGCCTCCTCGGAGACCGTCGAGGGCGAGGCCACGCGTCGCGACGCCGCAGCTCCGCGCGACAACGCTCCGCACGACGGCGCCACCCGCGCCGACGAGCGCCGCGACTACTGAGCACGGGCACCGCACGCACATCGTGGCTCGATTCGGTCGACGCAAAGACAATCCCGAAGCGCGGATGTCCCTCGGGGGGCACCTGCGTGAGTTTCGCAACCGCGCGATCGTCTCCGTCATCGCGATCCTCGTCGGCTGCGTGGTCGGTTGGATCGTCTACCAGGACGTCTACGACTTCCTGAAGCAGCCGATCACCGACATCGCCGCTCTTCACCCCGGTTCGAACATCGACGTCAACTTCAACGGCGTCACGGCCCCCTTCAACCTCAAGTTGAAGGTGTCGATGTGGATCGGCTTCATCGTGGCGAGCCCCGTCTGGCTCTGGCAGATCTGGGCGTTCCTCGTGCCCGGCCTCACGAAGAAGGAAAAGCGCCTGGGGCGCATCTTCATCGGTGCCGCCCTCGTCCTGTTCGCCGGCGGTGTCTACATGGGCACTCAGACGTTCACGAACGCGGTCGAGTTGCTGCTGGGAGCCACACCGGACAACGCCTCGAACCTGCCCAGCGCGACCGAGTACTTCTCGTTCGTCACGCGCTTCATTCTCGCGTTCGGGCTGTCGTTCATGCTGCCGATCCTCCTCATGGCACTCAACGTGCTCGGCATCCTCTCGGGCCGCATGATGCTCAAGGGTTGGCGCTTCGCCATCATCGTCATCGCCACCTTTGCGGCCATCATGACGCCCACCCCGGACGTGTGGACGATGTTCCTGCTGTCGGCACCGCTGCTCGTCCTCTTCTACGGCTCTGCCGGACTTGCCCTCGTCCTCGACAAGATTCGAGGCCGACGGGAGGCGAAGTCCCGTCCGGAGTGGATGGAGATCAGCGACGACAAGGCCTCCGCACTCTGATCGGGCGCGGCACGAACACTCGACACAGGCGGGCTACCGGGCGGTGGCCCGCCTGTGTCATAGCCTGGTGACCATGTCGTCTCCCGCCGAGAAGTTCGCCCAGGCCGCGTCACGCCGGAAGTTCGACTCGAGTCACCTCGGCCACTTCATCGAGCAGCTGCCCTACCCGCTGGACGAGTTCCAGCGAGCGGCTGCACAGTCGGTCCAGGAGGGGCACAGCGTCCTCGTCGCGGCCCCCACGGGTGCGGGCAAGAGCGTCGTCGGAGAGTTCGCCTGCTACCTCGCCGTCCACACCGGGCGCAAGGCGTTCTACACGACGCCGATCAAGGCCCTGAGCAACCAGAAGTACGCCGACCTCGTCGAACAGCACGGCGAGAAGAACGTCGGCCTGCTCACCGGTGACACCTCGCACAACGGTGAGGCACCCATCGTCGTCATGACGACCGAGGTGCTGCGCAACATGCTGTACGCCGGCTCCTCGACGCTCGCCGGTCTCGGCTTCGTCGTCATGGACGAGGTGCACTACCTCGCCGACCGTTTCCGCGGCGCCGTCTGGGAGGAAGTGCTCATTCACCTGCCCGAGTCGGTGCAGGTCGTCGCCCTGTCGGCCACGGTGAGCAACGCCGAGGAGTTCGGCGACTGGATGCAGCAGGTGCGCGGCGACACCGACGTCGTCATCACCGAGCACCGGCCGGTGCCGCTCTACCAACACATGATGGTCGGGCACTCGATGTACGACCTGCTCGTCCAGGACGACGAGAAGCGCCTCAAGGTGAACCCGCGGCTCCTGGAACGCATCAGTCTCATCACACGCGGACCGCGCGGTGGACGCCGCTTCGACGCGGGGGCTCCGTCCGGTCGCCGCGGGCGCGGTCGGCGTCCGGCACCGCAGAGCAAGCCGGGGGAGTCATTCCGCCCCGCGCACCGCGCCGACGTCATCGACTCCCTCGATCGCGCCGGGTTGCTCCCGGCCATCACGTTCATCTTCAGCCGCAACGGCTGTGAGGCGGCCGTCGCCCAACTCCTCGGGTACGGCACGCAGCTCGTCTCACCCGAGGAGGGGGAGTCGATCCGCGCGTACGTCGCCGAGCGCGTCGCGAACATCCCGACGCAGGATCTCGCCGTCATCGGCTACCACGACTTCGTCGAGGGCCTCACACGCGGCTTCGCAGCCCATCACGCCGGCATGCTGCCGACGTTCCGCGAGATCGTCGAGGAGCTGTTCGTCACGGGTCGGATCAAGGCCGTCTTCGCGACGGAGACGCTGGCCCTCGGCATCAACATGCCGGCGCGCAGCGTCGTGCTCGAACGCCTCGTCAAGTACAACGGCGAGTCGCACGTCGACATCACGCCGGCCGAGTTCACGCAGCTCACCGGACGTGCGGGCCGTCGCGGCATCGACGTGGAGGGCCACGCCGTCGTGCTCTACAACCGCGGTGTCGAAGCAGAGGCCGTAGCCGGGCTCGCGTCACGGCGCACCTACCCGCTGCGCTCCAGTTTCCGCCCGACGTTCAACATGGCCGTCAACCTCGTCCACACCGTCGGGCGCGAACGTGCCCGCGAAGTGCTGGAGTCGTCGTTCGCGCAGTTCCAGGCGGACCGCAGCGTCGTGGGAATGTCGCGCAAGCTGCGTCAGAACGAGGAGGGCCTCGAGGGCTACGCGGAGGCCATGCAGTGCCACCTCGGTGACTTCACCGAGTACGCGGGCATGCGCCGGCGCATCAGCGAGCTGGAGAAGAACGCCGCGAAGAAGCGCGCTGCCGCCGTTCGGGCAGCCGCGGATCGCTCCCTCGGCGAACTCGCCCCCGGCGACGTCGTGCGCATCCCAAGCGGTCGACGTGAGGGCCTCGCCATCGTCGTCAAGGCCAACCGTGGCGGTAAACGCGAGGGGCCGTCGCCGAGCGTCATCACGGCCGACGGACAGCTGCGGCAGGTGACGTCGAGCGACATCGACGCTCCGCTCGACCCGCTCACGCGACTGCAGATCCCCAAGGGCTTCACGACGCGCTCGCCCAAGTCGCGCCGCGACCTGGCCGCAACGCTGCGGGCCAAGGTGCCACACGACCCGCCGAAGCCGATCCGTCGCACGAGCATCGAGCCCGACCGTGCGATCACGGCCGAGATCGAGGAGTTGCAGCGCCGCCTGCGGGCGCACCCGTGCCACACGTGCGAGTACCGCGAGGACCACGCGCGCTGGGCCGAGCGCTGGTGGAAACTGCGCCGCGAGACCGACACGCTCGTCTCCAAAATCAACAACCGCACGCACACCGTCGCCAAGCAGTTCGACCGCATCTGCGACGTGCTCGTCGAGTTCGACTACCTCGAGCCGAACGACACCAAGCACGGCGGGCTCGCGCTCACCGAGCGCGGAACGTCGCTCATGCGCCTGTACTCGGACAAGGATCTGCTCACGGCCGAGTGCCTGCGCGCCGGCATCTGGGAGAAGCTCGACGCCCCCTCGTTGGCTGCCGCCGTCTCGGCGCTCGTGCACGAGTCGCGGCGCGACGTCGTGGGGGAGGCGCCACGCATGCCCAACCGGGACGTGGCGGACGCACTCGAGGAGACGCACAACCTGTGGTCGGTCATCGACGACGCGCTCGTGCAGCACCGCCTCACCGAAATGGCGGCTCCGGACGCGGGCCTCGCGTGGGCGGTTCACCGCTGGACGGCGGGCCAGGGGCTCGAGGCCGTTCTGCGCGACGAGGAACTCACCGCGGGTGACTTCGTGCGACGCTGCCGTCAGCTCGTCGACCTGCTCGATCAGATCGCGGGTGCCACCCACCACGAGGGCTTGACGAAGACGGCCAAGGCCGCCATCGCCGGCATTCAACGCGGCGTCGTGGCGGCCGACCGTCTCGACTGAACCCGTCGGGTGGAGCTTGCGTCAGCGCGTGAGCGCGGCGGAGAGTCGCTCCGCGCTGCCACCGAGGTCGTAGCGGGCTGCGAAGTCGGCGAACCTGTCAGGCTGTGCAACGCCGTCGGGCAGGGCCGTGACGAGGTCGCCGGGCACCTCGACGTCCAGCGCCACATCGACGACCTTCGGCGCCACATCGAGATAGTCATGAGCGGCTTCCAGCCGCGTTCGGCGCGCTCCCTTGATGCGGGGATCGCCGTTCGCCACGGCCCCACGGATCGCGGCGAGGGTGCCGAACTCGGCGAGCAGCCCGGCCGCGGTCTTCTCGCCGATGCCCGCGACACCAGGCAGTCCGTCACTCGTGTCGCCGCGCATGACGGCAAGATCGGCGTACGCGCGCCCGCCGGGCACGCCGTACTTCGTCATGAGGAAGCTCTCGTCGACGAGGTCGGGGGCGCGCACGCCGCCCTTGGCCGTGTAGAGCACGCGAACGCTCATGGCGTCGTCGACGAGTTGGAAGAGGTCACGATCGCCGGTGACCACGTCGACCGGGCCCTGGCCGGTGAAGCGGTGTGTCAGCGTGCCGATGACGTCGTCCGCCTCGTAGCCGTCGACGCCGAGGCGGGTGATACCGACGAGCTCGAGCATCTCGCGGATGAGCGGCACCTGCGGCGTGAGTTTCTCCGGTGACTCCTCGGAGCCGTCGGTGCCCTCGAGCACGCGGTGCGACTTGTACGACGGGATGGCCTCGACGCGGAACGCGGGGCGCCAGTCGTTGTCCCAACACGCCACGAGGTCGGTGGGCTCGTAGGTGCTGACGAGCGTCGCGATCATGTCGGTGAAGCCGCGCAGCGCGTTGTTGGGGGTGCCGTCCGGTGCCTCCCGCTCGGGCACACCGTAGAAGGCCCGGAAGTACAGGCTCGCGGAATCCAGCAGCATGAGTCGACGCGGCGTCATGAGCGTCATCGTGCCACAGCGCTCGAGGCGTCGAGCCTCAGCCCGCGATCGGGGCGAAGCGTCCGTGAACGTTCTCAACGAGGTCGGCCGGCGCCAACCCGATGTCGAATCCGCGCCGCCCACCCGAGACGTACACCGTCGCCAGGGCTTCCGCGCTCGCGTCGACAACCGTGGCGAGGGCGGTGCGCGTGCCGACGGGGGAGACGCCTCCGAGCACGTACCCGGTGAGACGTTCCACGTCACGCGGTTCGGCGAGGCGACACTTCTTGGCGCCGAGCCCTGCGGCCACGGCCTTGAGGTCGGCCGTCGTCGAGACCGGGACGACGGCGACGCCGAAGGATCCCGAATCCAGCGACACGACAAGGGTTTTGAACACGTGGCTGGGGTCGAGACCGAGAGCTTGCGCGGCTTCGTCACCGTAGGAGGTCACCGACGGATCGTGCTCGTACGGCAGCCCTTCGTACGAGACACCTGCCGCGTCGAGCGCGCGCGTCGCGGGGGTGGTCGGGCCGGTGTTCACGTTTCGAGACGCCATGATCACTGTCTATAGCGCATTTCGAAGTCGCCCCGAAAGACGACACGCCGCACTTCTCGGGAGTTTCTGCGGCAGGGCCGAAGCGCCGACCCAAGGGGCCCGAATCCGATCCTGACGATCACGTTGAAGGCCCGCCCGTGCGTGGCTATCTTTGCGTGAAGCACGTGACGCGATCGCGTGCGACTACGGACGGGTCTCACACCTAGTAGAAAACTTCCGGCTCCGGCTGGTCGGCCCCAACGGTGTGAGCCCGTCCGTCACACTTTCCCCGCTGAGTTACCCTTGTGCGGTGCTCCCTCGTCGCTTCCTTCGCCTGGCCGCCGCAATGGTGGCCGGCCTCGCGCTGTGGCTCGCATTTCCCGATCACGGGCTGTGGTGGACGGTCCCGATCGCCCTGGCACTCTTCGCCGTCAGCGTCCTGCACGTCCGTGCCCGCTGGGGAGCTCTGCTCGGTTTCGTCTTCGGCATGGCGTTCTTCGCGCCGGTGCTCTCGTGGTCGGGTGTGTACGTCGGCACGTTCCCGTGGATGGCGCTCGCCGTCCTGCAGTCGTTGTACTTCGCCGGCATGGGCGCGCTCATCGCGTCCTTTCAGCGTCGACGCCTCGCGCCTGTGCTGGGCGCGGCAGCGTGGGTGACACAGGAGTGGTTGCGCGGCACCACGCCGTTCGGCGGCTTCCCCTGGGCCCGCCTCGCCTTCTCGCAGGCCGACGCCCCGTGGGCGCCCCTCGTCGCGTGGGTGAGCTCACCAGGCCTGACGTTCGTGCTCGCCCTCGCCGGTGGCGCACTCGCCGGGCTGGGCGTGTGGGCGTTCACCTCATGGCGGGGCGTCTCCTCCCGCGAGACGACACAGGCCGATGCGGGTAGCCGCTTTTCCAGCGCTTCCGCCGTCGGCGCAGTGGCTGTCGGGGCCGTGGCCCTCCTCGCGGGCTCCGTCATCACACCCCCGACGGAGGGGCGCACCATCGACATCGCCGGCATCCAGGGCAACGTGCCGACCGCGGGTCTCGACTTCAACGCTCAGCGCCGCGCCGTGCTCGACAACCACGTGCGAGCCAGCGAGAAGCTCGCCGACGCCGTCGCGGCCGGCGCCACACCCAAACCTGACATCGTCGTGTGGCCCGAGAACGCCTCCGACATCGACCCCAAGCGCAACGCCGACACCCGTGACGAGATCGCGGGCGCGCTGCGCCGACTGGACGCGCCGCTCGTCGTCGGAGCGGTCCTGTCCGAGCCGATGCCGAAGGTCTCGAACGCCTCGATGCTCTACCTTCCGGGCAAGGGCCTGAGCGACACCTACGTCAAACAGCACCCGGTGCCGTTCGGCGAGTACATCCCGTACCGCTCGTTCTTCCGCACGTTCTCCAAGCAGGTCGATCTCGTGCGCGCGGACTTCACCCAGGGCCAGAAGGTCGGGGTGTTCTCCGTGCCCACGAAGTCCGGCGCAGTGAAGGCGGCACCGATCATCTGCTTCGAGGTGGCCTACGACGACCTCCTGCGCAAGCCGGCGAACCGTGGCGCGCAGCTCTTCCTCGTTCAGACGAACAACGCGACGTTCGGCTACACCGCCGAGTCGACGCAGCAACTCGCCATCTCGCGCCTGCGCGCGCTCGAGTACGGCCGCTCGATCGCGCACGTCTCCACCGTCGGTGTGAGCGCGCTCATCACCCCGGACGGCGTGACGCACGAACGCACGTCGCTGTTCACCCAGGCGGTGCTGACGGGGGAGTTGCCGCTGCGCTCGCAAGCCACGCTCGCTCAGCGTCTCGGCCGCGCGCCCGAGATCGTGGCGACGGCGGCCTGCGTCATCGCGTTCGCGCTGAATCTGCGCCGCGGGCGGAAATCTTCGCGCGCCGCCGTTCGTTGAACCTGATGTGACTACCTACTCGAGTCGTCCTCGCCGCAAGGGCTGGGCGCGTTGGCTGATGCTGGCGCTGCTCGTCATCCCCGTCATCGAGGTGTTCATCATCATCAAGATGGGGCAGACGATCGGCGGATGGCCGACGTTCGGCCTCCTCGTCCTGTGGTCCGCGCTGGGTGCGTGGATCGTCAAGCGTGAGTCGGGTCGTGCCTTCGGGGCGCTGCGCCAGGCGTTCGGTTCCGGACGGATGCCTGCGCGAGAACTCTCGGACGCTGCCCTCATCCTCGTCGGCGGCACGCTGCTGCTCGCACCGGGTTTCTTCACCGACTTCCTCGGCCTGTTCTTCCTCCTGCCGTTCACGCGTCCGTTCACGCGCAAGCTGCTCGAGAAGGTCGTGGCCGCCAAGCTCCTCGGCTCGGTCCAGGTGGCGAGCTTCGGCCCCGGCGGCTTCTCTGCCACCCGCGGGTTCGGCGGGCCGGATCCGCTGAGCCGGCCGTACCCGACCTCGGACAGCTTCGGCGGTTACGGGTCGACCTCCTCGACGCACACCTCGTCGCGTCGGCGCACTCGATCTGCGTCCGACGACGTCGTCGAGGGCGAGATCATCGACTGACGCGCTCACGCGCCACACACGAAGGCCGGTCACCCTCTCGGGGTGACCGGCCTTCGTGGTGGACGAGCGCGGCTCGTCAGGACTTCTTCTTGCGCGGCTTCTCGCCACGCGACTCGCGCAAGAGCGTCAGACGCTCGTCCAGCAGCTCCTCCAGCTCGGGGACGGAACGACGCTCGAGGAGCATGTCCCAGTGCGTACGGGCCGGCTTGACGGGCTTGCGCTCCGGCTCGGGGCCGTCGATGAGCTTGGCCTCGAGGCCGCAACGGCACTCCCAGAGCGCCGGCACGTCGGCCTCGACGGAGAAGGGCAGTTCCACGACGTGCCCCTGCTCGCAGCGGTAGCTGACCATCTGACGCTCGCTGAAGGCGATGCCCTCGTCCGTCTCGAGAGAGAGGGTGCTGAGGTTGGTACCTCGCAGAGAACGTTCGGCCATGGATGTCTCCCAACTTCACACGTACAGCGCGTCTGTTTGGTGAGAGCGCTCACCGCGCTGCTTCACGCAGAACAACGCCACAGACGTGACAAATGTTCCATCTGTCATCGTATGGCCTCAAGCGGCCCGCGACCAAAGCGTCAGCCCTGGCCAGCGCGCGCCATGCCGCGCTCGACGTCGACGCGGGAGAGCAGGTAGGCGCCGAGAGCGAAGAACATGACGAGCGCGACGATCGACAGACGGTAGGAACCGGTGAGCTGGTGGACGAGGCCGAACGTCAGGGTGCCGAACCAACTCGTGCCGCGTTCCATGGCCTGGTAGAGGCTGAAGTACTCCGACTCTCGCCCGAGCGGTACGAGCTTGCTGTAGACCGAACGGCTGAGCGCCTGCGAACCACCGAGCACGATGCCGATGCCGACGCCGAGGCACAGCCACGGCGCGAACTGCTTCTCGGGCAGGAAGAACGCGACGGCGATGACGAGGGTCCACAGGCCGAGCGAGAGCAGGATGGCCTTCTTGGCGCCCATCACGGCCGCGAGGCGGCCGAACAACAGGGCGCCGAGGAACGCCACGAACTGCACGAGCAGGATCGTCACGATGAGCTGGCTGTCGCCGAAGCCGAGCTCCTCCTTGCCGTACAGGCTGGCCGAGACGATGACCGTCTGGATGCCGTCGTTGAAGAAGAGGTAGGCGAGGAGGAATACGAGGGTGTCGGGGTAGTGCTTGAGTTGACGGAACGTGCTCGTGAGCTGACGCAGGCTGCCGCGCACGGTTCCGGCGTCACTCGCCGCCGCGGGGCGTTCGGGGTGGCGCACGTCCTTGAGCCCGAGCACGGGGATGAGCGTGAAGATCGCCCACCACAGGCCCGCGCTGAGGAGGCTCACGCGGACGGCTTCGCCCGTGCTGAGGCCGATCTTGTCGTGCAGCGTGACAACGGCCAGGTTGGCCGCGAGGAGCAAGCCACCGCCCAGGTAGCCCAGAGCCCAACCGCGCGAACTGACACGGTCACGTTCCGACTCGTCGCTGATCCGCACGAGCAGGCCGTCGTAGACGACGAGGGAAACACCGAGGCACTGGTTGGCGATGATGAGGAGCACCACGCCGAGCTGCCAGTTCGTACCGGTGACGAAGAACATCGCCGACGCCGCGGCTGCGCCCACCCAGGCGAACGCACCGAGCAGGCGCGAGGGGCGCTGTACCCGGTCGGCGATGGCGCCGACGAGAAGCAGGAGGACGGCGCTCAGGATCGTCGAGACGGTGATCGTGTACGGCGCGAGCGAGCCGGGGGAGACCGGGATGCCGAGCACCGAGAGATTCGCGTGACATGCGACGTCCGTGGGCTGATCAGGGCAGGCCGCCGCTTTGGCGACGGACGTGAGATAGGGCGAGAACAGCACCGTCGACGTCGTCGTGACGAAGGCCGAGTTGGCCCAGTCGTACCAGTACCAGCTGCGTTGGCGACGGGCGCGCGTGGCGGCGTCGGGCGCGAGAGGCGAGGCGGCTGCGGTGTTCACGGGTGAAGCGTGTCACATCCGCGGCTCGTGCGGACGTGACTGTCCCCAACCCGCATTGACGGTGGGGAAAGCGACCGCCCCGGGGCACCGTTCGGCGTCTCGGGGCGGAGCGTGTCAGCTGCTCAGCGCTGCTTGTCGATGAAGCGGTCAGCGGCGCCGGTGGCCTTGTCGATCTTGGCCGTGTGCTTGCGGCCCGTCCTGGAGTCGACGAACGAACCGGCGCGCTGCGTCGCCTGACGCACCTTCTCCGGGTTCTGTCGCACGTACTTGCGGCCCTGGGCGATCGCCTGGGTCAGGAGGTTGATCTTCATGGCCTGAATCCTAGTCGAGGGGTCTCGACGCGCCCGGGAGCAGAAGGGCCGCAAGGTCGTCGGCCGAATCGACGACGGCGGCGGCGCCCGCGTCACGCAGTTCGTCGGGTGCGGCGTAACCCCACGAGACGCCGATCGTCGCGATGCCGTGCTTCGCGGCGCCCTCGACGTCGTGCAGGCGGTCACCGACCATGACGACGTCCGCATCCGGTTCGCGCTGCAGGTGGGCCAGGGCTCGAGCGATGACGCCGGCCTTGGTGTCGCGGGGGTTCGTCACGTCGGCGCCGAAGACGCCCTCGAGGCCGCCTGCAAGGTGCGGCGCGAGGCCGAAGTGCTCGACGATTCGTCGCGCCGTCGCCTGTGGTTTCGAGGTGGCCACGGCCACGGTCGTCCCGGCGTCCGCGAGCCCGGCGAGCACGTCACGGATGCCGGGGTAGAGCTCGTTTTCGAACAGCCGGCCTGCCTCGTAGTCGCTGCGGTAGGTGGTGACGACCTCGTCCACGCGTTCGGGTGGCAGACCGATTCCTTCGAGCGAGACGCGAAACGGCGGCCCGACGAAGGAGTTGAGGACGTCGTCGCTCGGCACCTCGAGACCGTGGTGGGTCAGGGCATGCCGCATCGAGGAGGTGATGCCGGGCGCCGAGTCGGACAGCGTGCCGTCGAGGTCGAACAGCACGAGGCTCACTCGGGTTCCGGGGCTCCAGCGCGTCATGCGCCCATCCTCACAAACACGCCCCGTGCACGACGAAACGGCCGCCTCACCCGAGGATGCGACGGCCGTTTCGTGCGAGCAGAGGGTCAGACGCGCGCGTACTTCGACCGTGCCGCCGAGTACACGGCGAAGGCCACGAACCCGATGCCGATGACGGCCACCATGACGGATCCGAGCGGCTTGTCGAGCAGCGACTTCAGCGCCGTGTCGA
The DNA here is from genome assembly GCF_014302635.1 of Dermacoccus sp. PAMC28757. Taxonomy (NCBI): domain Bacteria; kingdom Bacillati; phylum Actinomycetota; class Actinomycetes; order Micrococcales; family Dermacoccaceae; genus Dermacoccus; species Dermacoccus sp. PAMC28757. The sequence continues at coordinate 2,297,847 of NZ_CP060292.1, forward strand.
GGCCGCCCGTGTCCTTCGGGTCGTGCGTGATGGCGCCGTTGACGAAGAACACGCCCGTGAGGACGAGGGCCAGACCCTTGAGCGAGTACCCGATGACGCCCGACCACTCGGCCCACTTGCCCGGGTTCTTCTGCAGGTCCTCGAAGAACTTCTTCTTGACGCCCTTGACGACGTGGTAGATGCCGACTGCGACGATCACCGCGCCGGCCAGGCCCACGAGGATGACTCCGGCGGTGTTCTCCATGAGCTTGCCGGTCATCGAGGCGTTCTGCTGCTTGCTCGAACTGCTCTGGCCGCGCGCGAGCGTCATGATGCACATGCCCGAGAGCACGGCGTACGTGCCCGCTTTGGCCGCGGCCTTGAGGCGCGTCTTCGTCTCGTGGAAGGAGAGGCACGCCTCGCCGATCTGCCAGAACGCGAGCGCCGCCCAGCCGAACGCGCCGATGCCGAGCAGGACCTTGCCCCAGGTGTTCTCGGTCAGCATCCCCAGGGCGCCGCCCTGGTCGGCGGAGCCACCTCCGCCCGTGGCCAGACGGACGGCGACGATGCCGATGAGCAGATGCATGACGGCGTTGGCCGCGTAGCCGATACGTGCCGCGCGCTCCACCCACGGGTGGTTGGCGGCGTCGTTGATGGCCTCCTGTGCGTCATCGGCGATGTCGGGCTTCTTGTCGCCCATGCGCTGAGCTGAAGTGTTCACGACGTCTCCTCGGTCATGGCCAGGGTGAGCACCTCGGCCTGGGGCAGCCCGGCGAGCTCCGCAGCGTCCACGATGATCTTGGCGCCGCGCACGCCGCCGCCGACGAGCACCTCGCCGCGTTCGACGACCCGCTCGTCGATGAGGAGCTTCCAGTCGCTCGGCAGGCCGACGGGCGTGATGCCGCCGCGCACCATGCCGCTTTCGACCTCCGTCTCGCTTTGGTCGGCGAACGAGATCTTGCGCGCCCCGAGGTGGCGACGCACGACGCCGTTGATGTCGGCCTTGTCGGTGGCCAACACGAGGACGGCGGCCGTCGTCTTCGTCTCCCCGCGCCGGCCCGTCACGACGACACAGTTGGCGCTCGCGGCAGGGTCGACGTCGTAGGCGTCACAGAACGCAGCGGTGTCGGCCAGGTGCGGGTCGATGATCGCGACGCGCGCGCTCGGCACCGTGTTCACCGCGTCGGCAACGGGTTTCGCGACGTCGTCGAGGCGCTCGGCGAGGGGCGCCCACGAGAGGTTTCCTTCGAGTGATGGCATGTGCGGATGCTACGACGGATGCGGCCTTCTGGGGTCGAGGTCAGCTGCGGCGCGCGGATGCGCGTCAGGTCGCGTCCCCAAGGGTGAGTTCTCGGCGCGAGGTGAACACGCGAGTGCGCCCGTCGAGGGGATCGACGAACTCGAGGCGTCGCGCCAACAGCTGCAGGGGAGTGGAGTAGTCGTCGATGTCGACGGCGAGCTCGCGTGGATAGAGCGGGTCGCCGCAGATCGGTACACCGAGCCCGCTCATGTGGACACGCAGTTGGTGGGTGCGACCGGTGCTCGGTTCGAGCCGGTAGAGGCCGATCTGGTGGACGCGTGCGTCGTCCTCGTCGCCCGCCGTGACAACGCGCCGCTCCTCGAGGTGGACGTCGGTGACGGCGTTGATCGCCGCGCCCGCCACCTCGTACGCCTGCGCAGTGCCGTGGTCCTTGCGGATGTGCGATTCCACGCGACGCGGAAGTTCCAGGTCGTCACGCAGGGGAGCGAGCGCCTCGTACGTCTTCGCCGGGACGCGGGCTTCGAACATGCGCTGGTAGGGAGCTCGCCAACGCTGTTCGGTGGTGAGGACGAGTACCCCCGCCGTCAGCCGGTCGAGGCGGTGGGCCGGCCCGAGTTCGGGCAGGCCGAGCATCTCGCGCGCCTTGACGACGACCGATTGCGTGACGTGGCGACCACGGGGGATCGAGGCCATGAAGTGCGGCTTGTCGACCACGACGATCCGCTCGTCGACATGCAGGACGTCGAGCTCGAACGGAAGCTCCGGCTCGGGCCGCAGGTCACGGTGGAAGTGCACGAACGTGTGGGGACGGTAGATCTCGTCACCGTTCCAGGGGCGTCCGTCGTCGTCGACGAAACGCCCGTCGGTAAGCATCGCGTCGACGTCGACCTCTTCGGGCAGCTTGTGGCGCAGGAAGTCACGCATCGATGCCCACGGCATCGGGTTCGCGGGGTCGCGATCCGGCGTGCGCACCCACGCGGCCCGCAGCCCGTGACGCATAGGCAGCGGGGAGTGCGTTGGCATGGTGGGTGACTCAGCTCCGCTCTGCGGCAGCGGCGAGTGCGGCCAGGCCCTTGTCGAAGTCCTTCTCCACCCTCTTGTTCATGCGGAACACCGTGAAGAAGATCTTCTGCGCGACGCTCTGCGGACCGGTCATCGTCCAGCTAACGTCCGTGCCGCCGTCGGCGCTCGGACGAAGGTCGAAGACGGTCGTGTTGTCCGACGAGAACGGCTCGGTGAACGTCAGCGCGACGGTGATGCGCTGCGGCGTCGACTCGGTGATCTTCATGTGCCCGGAGCCGGCCTTCTTGTTGCCCTTCCAGGCGTAGCGGCTGCCGACCCCCTGCTCGGGGCCCTCGTACGTGCGCGTCATGTTGTCGTCGAGACCCTCCCACGGCGACCACTGCGTCCAGTTGCGGAAGTCGTCGATGAGAGCGTGGACCTGCGACGGTGCGGCGCTCGTGTGACGCGCTCGGCTGACCGCGAATTCACCCATGCGCACAGGGTAAGCGGATGCGGAGCAGAACCCGCCACGGCGCAGTGCACCGGACTACCGTGTCGAGCATGGCTCTCATCAACGCACTCACCGGCAACGCCTCGCTCATGAAGGAGGAGAAGGCGCGCGAGCAGTACGGGCCGTGGCTGCTCGAGAACGAGCGCCTCGAGGGCGCTTTCGAACTCGTTCTCGACTCGTTCTGCCTGACGAATCTGCGCCTCATCGCCCTCGACCGGGAGGGGCCGGTCAACCCGAAGGTCGACGTGCGTTCCATCCCGCTCGCGTCGATCGTCGACGTGACTGCTCGGACGGCAGGCATCGGCATCGACGACTCGGATCTCACGATCACCTACATCACGTCGCCCCGGCTGCGAGCACACACGGTGGAGTACAGCACCATGACCTTCACCTTCAACAAGAGCTTCGACATTGCCGGTCTGTACCGCCACCTCATGACGATCGCGCAGCGCAACTACGCGTCGCTCAACGACGCCTGACGCCTACGCTGGGCCGATGCCCGCACGAGCCGATCTCATTCCTGACGCCTTCCGCGCTCGCGTCGCGGGACGCCCGGCCGACGCCGACGGGGGAATCGACGGCGACACGTGGCTCGCGTCACTGCCGCGTCTGCTCGACGAGTGCCTGTCGACGTGGAAGGCACAGCCCGAGGGCCCCACCGCGTTCGGTGAGTGTGCACTCGTCGTCCCGGTCAGGGTCGGCAAGGAGCGCGCGGCGTTGAAGGTGACGTGGCCCCACGCGGAGGCTCGTCACGAGCACCTCGCTCTGCGCGCGTGGCGCGGTACGGGCGCCGTCCGCATGAGAGCGGCCGATCCCGCGCGGTGGGCCTTGCTTCTCGAGCGCTGCGAGCCTGCCGTGCGCCTTCACGAGATGTCGGCTCTCGACGCCTGCGAGATGATCGGACTCATCCACGCCCGGCTCACCCACCCGGCGTTGCCACAACTCGACACAGCGAGCGCGTGGTGTGCCCGCATCCGGGAGCGCCTCGAGTCGTCACCGCCGCCGATGCCGCGGCGGTTCGTGCAGCAGGGCATCGCACTCGCCCGCGACCTGCCGCAGGCTGATCGAATCGACGCCACCCTCGTGCACTGCGACCTCCACGACGACAACGTCATGCAGACCCGGCGGGCGGGCACGGTGGACGGGTTCGTCGCCATCGACCCCAAACCCGTCGCGGGAGAGCCGGCGCTCGCCGTCGCACCGCTGCTGTGGAACCGCTGGGACGAAGCTGCCGGGGCGTACAACCTGCGCAACCACCTGCGTTTTCGCGTCGACTACGCCTGCGACCCCATGGGCGTCGCACCCGAACGTGCGCGCGCCTGGAGCATCCTGCGGCTCCTCGACAACGCGTGGTGGGATGCCCACGCAGCGCTTCGGCCCGGAGCTGCGGCTCCTGACCTGACGAAGGCCGTGTCGATCATCAAGGCGATGCAGGGCTGACGGCGTTCTCCACCTCCGCGGTCGGTACATGGGCCACGGCTTCAGTCTCGGGAAGGCTGTCCCAGTGCAGAGCGGGAACGGGCGCGACGCACCGGGCCGGACGATGGTCGCCGAGCCACGCGCGGTACACGGCGTCAACGCGTGGCCACAGTTCGACGTCGGTGACGTAGACGCGCACCTGCGCCAAGGCGTCGCGTGGTGCACCTGCCGCCGCGAGCACCCGGTCGAGGTTGGTGAAGACAAGTTCGGCTTGCCCCGCAAGGTCCAGGTCAGTGCGCGGGGTGCCTGTCTCGTCGAGGGGGAGTTGACCCGACAGGAAGAGCAGGTCGCCGACGCGGGCGGCATGGGAGTAGTGCCCCTTCGGCGTCGGCAGATCGACGCCGCTCATCCGCCGAACACCTCCACGATCCGGGCGGCGGACTTGTGACCCGAACCGAAGAGGGATGTCGTAGGGGCCTGCGTTCTGACCGGGTCCGCCGAACCACGTCATCGTCTCCGCAACGCATCCCTTCGCGGCGAAGAGTCGCGCACGGGGGTCATCGAGACGGCCGCTCGAGCCGGCGACCGTGAGAACACCGACGCCATTGGGCACCTGCGGCCGAATCCGAAAGCCCGTACCGTCCGAGAAGGGTGCACGCGTCGGTTGGTGGCCCATGGACAGACGGTAACCGAGGGCACCGTCCGGACTTTCCTGATTTTGTCATCGCGACCCGCCTCGCTTCTCTACCTTCGTGCCTATGGGAATCTTCCAAGGCCTCGCAGGCAACATGCAGCAGATGGACCCGCAGCAAGCACAGGCGGAGTACGCGCCGTGGCTGTTGCCGGGTGAGCAGATCCACAACGCGTTCAGGATGCTGCGTGACGGTTTCTGCATCACGAACCTCCGCATCATCACCCTCGACCACCAGGGTGCGACGGGCAAGAAGACGCGAGTGAAGTCGATTGCCCTCAACACGATCGTCGACGTGACCGCCGAGACCGCCGGCGGCGGGATGGACGACTCGGAGATCACGATCACCTTCGTCACGACACCGAGGCTTCGTTCCCACAACCTTGCCTACGACTCCTACCGGTTCGAGTTCCCCAAGAACTTCGACCTGCCCGGGCTGTACCGCTACCTCATGGGAGTGGCACAGGAGAACGTCCGCTTCATCAATCAGGACTGAGTCGGCCTCCGCGGCACGTCGTCGCGGGAAGAAGGTTCACCGTCAGGTCGGGACCGGAGTGCTGATGTCACTGCGGCGCCGGGCAACCGAGGATTAGTGTCGGGGTTCCTGTCGTCACGCCCGTGATCCGGCGGGGGGAGAGGAGGCAGCACATGAGATCGGCTCGACGCGTGTGGGGGTTCGTGGCTGCACTGGCCTGGTTCGGGGTGGCATTCGACGTGACGTTGTCCGCAACCGACAACTACTCGCACGCAGAAATCGCAGCACACGCCTACGGGAACAACCCGACAGGTGCGGCCGGCGCTCTGCCGCGCGTGGTCGACACCCTGAGCTACTTCACGGCGTGGTCGAACGTCGTCGTGGCCCTCGCGTTCACGCTGCTCGCGTTGCAGGTAGGGCGAGCCACCGCGACGTCGGGGGACAGACCGACCGGGGACCGCTTCTCGCGCCTGGCTCGCGTGCTCCTGCTCGACGCGCTCGTCATGATCACCGTGACCGCGATCGTCTACCAGGTCGTTCTCGCGCCGGACGCGAATCCGACCGGCGTCGCTGTTGTCACGAACTTCCTCGAGCATCAGGCGGTTCCGGTGCTGTCGGTGCTCGCGTGGCTCGTCGTCGGGCCACGGCGTGCCTTCGACCGCCGGACGTTCAGCCTGTTCCTCGTCGTGCCGGTCGTGTGGGTGGTCTACATGCTCGTTCGCGGCGCGTTCATCGACGCGTACCCCTATCCCTTCGTCAACGTGTCGACGAACGGATACGCCTCGGTGGCGGTGGCGTTGTGCGCGATTCTGGCGTTCGGCCTCGCTCTGGCAGCGCTCTACACCGGGCTGGACAAGGTGCTCAGCCGGCGGCGCTGACCGTCGGTAACTATCTCGATCGTCTATGCAATTTTAGGGGAGTCACGCCGCCCGGGTTGGGGCGTAGGTTGGCTCCATGAGCACTCAGGACATCGACAAGGAAACGCTGAAGGCGGATCTCGTCAAGCACCTCAAGGAACAGGCGGACGCGAACAGCGAAGCCGTCGCGTTGGAGAGCCACGAGGCGCGGGCCACGGAGACCGACGAGGTCGACGTCGACGACATCTCGCACGAGGACGAAGCCGGCGACCTGCACGCGATGTACCAGGAGACCGACGACCGCCAGCAGGAGCTGATCACGACGGCCGAGAACCTCGACGTGTCCGCAAAGGAGACTGTCGAGCCAGGCGCCGTGGTGAGCTTCGGCGACGAGGTCTACCTGGTGGGCGTCGCCGTGAGCGAATTCGAATCACAAGGCCGTAGCTTCTCGGGCATCTCGACGGACGCACCGATCTACAACGGCATCAGCGGCAAGCGCGCAGGCGACACGTTCGATCTGAACGACGCGACGCAGACGATCACGTCGGTGCAGTAGCGCCACACAGAAAGGGGCTGACGAAGCAGGTGCGTGAGCACGCGTCGTCAGCCCCTTTCGACGCTCCAGTCAGTTGCCGATAATCTACATTATGTAAAGTTACGTTGAGGAAGCCCTCTTCCACCCGAGGCTCCCACCTGCACCGCCACACCCGCATATGAGCGTGAGGCGCGCCTCACGTTCATGCTGTTGAGCTCGGGCCGTCGGCATTCGGCGTCAAAACCGAGCAACCCGGGCGCTACCTGTCACGGGTGGGCGCCCCTCACGACCGATTCCCACGGTGGTGAGGGGCGCTCACGTGTTCCATTGCGCATGCGGGCGCGAACATAGCTGAGGCACAGGAACGAGCCAGGTACGCCATGGCTACCCCCGGTTGTCTGGTCACCATCACCCCAGGCACGTTCCGAGGAGCACCCCATGCGCACCACCACGATCGTCGGCATCACCGCACTCACCACGGCAGCGCTTGCCGCCCCGGCCGCCGTCGTGGCGCACGACAACCTCGGTGATCTCCTGCCGGTGACGCGCATCGCGGGCTCGTCGGGAACGAGCTTCCTTCCCGACAGCTCCAGCGCTGGCAACGGCTGGAACGGCGACGACGGAGCGTCCGGTACGAGCGCCAGCTCGACGAGCGGCACGTCCACGACCGCTACCGAGGCCCAGCAGCGAGGCGTCGTCATGATCGACACCGTGACGACGAACGGCGAAGGCGCCGGCAGCGGCATGGTGCTGCGCTCTGACGGCACCGTCCTGACGAACTACCACGTCGTCGAGGGCTCCACCCAGATCCGCGTCACGGTGCCCGGCGGGCAGAAGTACACAGCCGAGGTGGTCGGACATGACGAGTCACACGACATCGCCGTGCTCAAGCTCAAGGGCGCAAGCAACCTGGCCACCGTCCGACTCGACACCGACGGCGTGAAGGTCTCCGAGAAGGTACTCGCCGTCGGCCAGGGCGGTGGCGAGGGCGTGCTGTACGCCGCGAGCGGACTCGTCACCGCCACCGACCGCTCGATCACGGCGAGCGATTCGACGGCGCTCGACTCCTCCGAGGAACTGACCGGTCTCATCCAGACGAGCGCACCCATCGTCGGCGGCTATTCGGGTGGCCCGCTTTTCGACGCGGACGGCGAAGTCATTGGCATCGACACCGCCGCAGCCTCCAGCAACTCCCTCACCGCCTACGGCAACGGAAGCTCACGCAGCGCCGAGGGCTATGCCATCCCGATCACGCAGGCGAAGTCGCTGGCCGACACCATCCTCGCCGGAACGAAGACATCGACGAACCACATCGGTCACCGTGCCGCTCTGGGTATCGCCGTCGTGCCGAGCGGCTCGAGCCGCCGCGGAATGACGCCCTACGGCGGGTCGAGCGGGGTCACGGTGCAGAACGTCCAGAGTGGGTCGGCCACGGCATCCACGGGCCTGGCGGCCGGCGACGTCATCACAGCCTTGGACGGTACGACCATCTCCGACACCGGCGATCTGGCCGATGTCATGGACGGCCACTACCCCGGCGACTCCATGAAGGTGACGTGGACCGACACCTCCGGCGTGACCCGCACGGCAACCGTCACGTTGCAGAAGGCGACGACGAACTGAGGGCCCGGGAGAAGCAAGCGGGCCGTTTCGACGGTGACCGCGCGCTCGGCAGCGAGGCATGGGAACCCCCGTCGATCCAGTACCGTTGTGCCATCGACCGTTCCCCCACCGTGAGGCATTCTCGATCATCATGGGCCCAGCCCTTTCCCTTCTCGCCGGCATCGTGATCGTTCTGATCATCACCGCGTTCACCGGCTGGTTCGTCGCCCAGGAATTCGCGTTCATGGCCGTCGACCGTTCCCGCACCGCAGCACGAGCCAAGGGCGGCGACGACAAAGCCGCCAAGACGCTCCAGGTCACCCGCAGCACCTCGTTCATGTTGAGCGGCGCTCAGCTCGGCATCACCGTCACCGGTCTGGTCGTCGGTTACGTCGCCGAACCACTCATCGGTGGCGCGATCCGCGACATGGGCTCTGCAGCCGGCATATCGAAGGCGTTCGCCGCCGTCGTCGGTGCCGTCGTCGCGCTCCTGCTGTCGACCATCATTCAGATGGTGCTCGGCGAGTTGTTCCCCAAGAACTACGCGATCGCGCGCCCGGAGCAGGTCTCCGACCGCCTCGGCGGTTCGACGCTCGCGTACCTGCGCGTGTTCAAGCCCCTCATCTGGCTCTTCGATCGTGCCTCCGAGGCTCTGCTCAAGCTCCTGCGCATCGAGCCCGTGCACGACGTCGAGCACTCGGCGACGCTGCGCGACCTCAAGCACATCGTCGGCGAGTCCCGCGGCTCGGAGCTGCCCGAGGAACTTTCCGACATGATCGACCGTGCCCTCGAGTTCCCCCAGCGCCCCGCCGGTCACGCAATGATCCCGCGTGCCCGCGTCGACGTCGTCCAGGCCGACACCCCCGTCCATGAGATCCGACAGCTCATGGAGGGCGGCCACACGCGCTACCCCGTACTCGACAACGACGACGTCGTCGGCGTCGTCGAACTCCTCGACGTGCTCACGCTGCCGCCGAACGACGAGCGCGAGGTCAGCGAGATCATGCGCCCCGCGTTCCTCATCTCCTCGTTCACCGTGCTCCCCGAGGCGCTCGCGGCCATGCGAGCCGAGCGCCGCACCCTCGCCATCGTCGTCGACGAGTTCGGTGGCTTCGCCGGCGTGCTGTCGACCGAGGACCTCGCCGAGGAGATCGTCGGCGAGATCGAGGACGAGCACGACCCCGACGACCTCACGGCCATCGTCGAGGACGAGACCGGTGACGACGACGCGTGGATCTGCCCCGGCGGCACGCCCACCGACGAGGTCGAGCGTTCGCTCGACATCCTCATGCCGCCCGGCGACTTCGAAACCGTCGGCGGCGTGGCCATGGCCTACAACGGCGGCTTCGTCGAGGACGGCGTCACCGTCGAGGTTCCGCTGCCCGTCGACCCGGGCGAGTACGCCTCCGACGACGCGCCGCCTGAGCGTTTCCTCGTCATCCAGGTCATCGACACCGAGAACCGCGTGCCGCACACGGTGCGCCTCACCCTCGAAGCACGCCACGAGACGGAAGGTGACGACGCATGAGCACCACCGCCCTCATCCTCATCAGCGTCGCGATCGTGGCGCTCAGCGCCTTCTTCGTGGCCGTCGAGTTCTCGCTCATCGCAGCGAAGCGCCACCGCTTCGAAGAACTCGCCGCCACCTCCCGCAGCGCCCGCGCCGCTCTACGCAGTTCGGGTGACCTGACGCTGTTGCTCGCCGGCTCCCAGCTCGGCATCACCCTGTGCACCCTGGCACTCGGTGCCCTGTCGAAGCCGGCCGTGCACCACGCACTGACGCCGCTCCTCGCTGACCTCGGCCTGCCCAGCACTGTGGCCGACGTCCTCGCGTTCGTGCTTGCCCTGTTCATCGTGACGTTCATCCACCTCGTCGTCGGCGAGATGATGCCGAAGTCGTGGGCCATTGCTCACCCGGAGCGTTCCGCGATGCTCCTCGCGCTGCCCATGCGCGGCTTCATGCTCTTCACGCGTCCGCTGCTCGTCGTCCTCAACGGCGCCGCCAACTGGCTTCTGCGCCGCATGGGCGTCGAGCCGGCCGACGAGGTCGCCGCGGCCCAGGACCCGGAGGGCCTGGAGCAGCTCGTCGAGCACTCGACGGAGACCGGCACGCTCGACCCGGTCTCGAGCAGCCACATCCGGGGTGCTCTGTCGCTGCGGGAGATGACGCTCTCCGATCTCGTGCGACCCGACCACGCCATTACCGCGGTCTCGAAGGACGCCACCGCGGCGGACGTCTGGCACACCGCCCAGAAGGCGGGACACCTGCGTGTCCTCATCGGTTCGAACGGCCACTACGAAGGCGCGGTTCACGTCCGAGACACCGTCTCGCGCGAACCGTCGGCACCGATCGCCGACCTCGTCCACCCCACGGCAACGTTCGACGAGAGCACGCCGGTGACGAAGGCGATGCATGCAATGCGCGAAGGCCGCCAGCACCTCGCCCAAGTCACCCGCGAAGGCTCCTTCGTGGCCGTCGTCACGCTCTCCGACACCTTGCGCGGTCTGTTCCCCGCGGAGGTGGGCACCCGCGTTGAGCCTGCGACGAGCGACGTACCGTTGGACTCATGAACGCCTCCCCGCGCGCTGTCGACCTGACGATCACCGGCCACGTCCAAGGCGTCTCGTTCCGCGCCTACACGGCCGACCGAGCCCGCGAACTGGGCCTCGTCGGCTGGGTGGAGAACCTCGACGACGGCTCAGTGCACGTGCGTGCCCAAGGTGACCCCGACGCCGTCGAGAGCCTCGTCGACTGGTGCCACGACGGTCCGGCCGCCGCACGTGTCGACGACGTCGAGGTGCGCGATGTGGCGCCCGAGTCCGTCGACGACTTCTCCGTGCGGCGCTGATCGCCCCCTCGATGGAGTGCGTCTACTTCGACCGGCATCTGTGCCGCTCGTGCACCCTGCTCGAAACTCCCTACGCGGAGCAGCTTCGCAATAAGCAGGCTCGGGTCGCCGAGACGCTGGCCACGCGGGTCGCCGACGGTGTCTGGCGACCCGCGCGGGCATCGGCCGAGACGCGGTTCCGATCCAAGGCGAAGCTCGCCGTCGGCGGCACCCTGCAAGCGCCGACACTCGGCATCACGGACGCAGATGGAACCGGGGTCGACCTGCGTGAGTGCGGTATTCAGGACGAAGCCATCTGGGACGTCGTGCCCGATCTCGCAGGCTTCGTCACGTATGCCGGGCTGCGCCCCTACGACGTCACACGTCGCGAGGGTGCCCTCAAGTTCGTTCTCGTCACCGCGAACACCGACGGCGAACTCATGGTGCGCTTCGTCCTGCGTAGCGAGGACGACGTACCGCGTCTACGCGAGGCGTTGCCCGCTCTCCTCGAGCGCCTCCCCCAGGTGCGCGCCGTCTCGGCGAACATCCATCCCGAGCACAAGGCCGTGGTCGAGGGCGACCTCGAGATCCCACTGACGCCGGAGCAGACCCTGCGTCTGCCGGTGGGCGACGTCACGCTGCACCTGCGTCATCGCAGCTTCCTCCAGACGAACACCGACGTCGCCGGCGACCTGTACCGACAGGCCGCCGCCTGGGCCGACGCGGTGCACGCGCGCAACGTCCTCGACCTGTACTGCGGGGTCGGCGGGTTCGCACTCCACCTCGCCGGCGAGCACCGGAGGGTGCACGGCGTCGAGATCGAACCCACCGCGGTGGAGAGCGCGCGCCTGGCTGCGTCGGAGCGAAGCACCGCAGGGGATGTCACGTTCGAGGTCGGTGATGCGAGCGTGCTCGACGTGCCTGCGGAAGACTCCGCCGACCTCGTCGTCGTCAACCCACCACGACGGGGTATCGGCGAGCACCTGGCTCGTACGCTCGACGGCAGCGGCGCGCACACCGTCATCTATTCGAGCTGCAACCCGACGACGCTCGCGGCCGATCTGGAACACCTCGCCTCCTTCGATGTCACCGCCGCGCGCCTGTTCGACATGTTCCCGCACACCCACCACGCCGAGGTGGCCGTGCTCCTGCGCCGTCGCCTCTGAATGCGGTCGACCGCATAACCATTCGGACACAAAGCTCCTGCGCCCCGAACCGCTGCGCCGATTCAGGGATCGCCAAGAATAGATTGAGGGGTCTTTCACCCACGTCACACCTGGGAGCCCTGAGTGCCCGAGAACTTGCCCGCTGACGCCCGCGACGCGTCAGCACCCTCCGCGCCTTCGACCTCGACGCCGAAGAAGGATCGCAGCCACTGGCTGTACATCGCCGTCATCATCGCCGTGATCGGCGGCATCATCTTTGGTCTCGTCGCTCCCGACGCGGCCAAGGAGTGGAAGCCTGTCGGCGAGATGTTCGTCGATCTCATCAAGATGATGATTTCGCCGGTCATCTTCTGCACCATCGTCCTGGGTATCGGCTCGGTGCGGAAGGCTGCCACCGTCGGTAAGGCCGGCGGTCTGGCCCTCGCGTACTTCCTCACGATGTCGACCTTCGCACTGGCCATCGGCCTCGTCGTCGGCAACATCATCCAGCCGGGACACGGGCTCAAGATCACCCCCGGTTCGGCTGACAAGTACGTCGAAAAGGCGTCGGAGTCCGACCACGGCCTCCTCGGGTTCATCGCCGACATCATCCCAACAACTCTGTTCTCCCCTCTCACCGGCGACAGCGTCCTGCAGACCCTGTTCGTCGCCCTGCTCGTCGGCTTCGCCATCCAGAAGATGGGCGCCGACGCCGAGCCGGTGCTGCGCGGTATCACCTACCTGCAGAAGATCGTCTTCCGCGTGCTGACGATGGTTCTGTGGCTCGCCCCGATCGGTGCATTCGGCGCCATGGCTGCGGTCGTCGGAGAATCCGGAGCCAAGGCCGTCGGTGAAATGCTCAAGCTGATGTTCGGGTTCTACGTCACCTGTGCTCTCTTCATCTTCGTCATCCTCGGCGCACTGCTGTGGCTCGTCGCTCGCGTCAACATCTTCAAGCTGCTCAAGTACCTCGCCCGCGAGTTCCTCCTCATCGTCGCGACGTCGTCGTCCGAGTCGGCCCTGCCGAACCTCATGGCGAAGATGGAGCACGCCGGCGTCGACCGCTCCACGGTGGGCATCGTCGTGCCGACGGGTTACTCGTTCAACCTCGACGGCACGGCCATCTACCTCACGATGGCGTCACTCTTCATTGCCGATGTGAAGTGTAAGTTAGGTGCATGGCACAGACAGCGATTTACGCGCGACTCTCAACGGCGGACGATGGTGACAGCATCGCCTCTCAGGTGGACACCTGCCGTCGTTGGCTAGACCTCCAAGACGCGAGCACAGATGACGTACTGATCTACAGCGAAGACGCACAGAGCGCGTACTCAAAAGCAATGACGGCACGGCCCGAGTGGTCGCGCCTCGAAAATGACATTCGACGCGGCAAGGTTGACCGCGTTGTCGCACGTCACATGGACAGAATCACCCGTTCTGTCAAAGACCTCTTGCACCTCGTAGACCTCGTCCAGGCGACAGGCGTGCGCCTCGACACTGTTTGGTCTGGAGAACTAAACCTAAACAGCGCCACAGGGCAGCAAATCGCTACGATTACGGCAGCGATCAGTCAGGGTGAATCTGCCACCAAGTCAGAGCGCATCAAGGCATCGAAGGCGCGAGCACGAGCGCAGGGCCGCGCTAGTGGCGGCCGTGTCCCGTTCGGTTGGGTGTCAAGTAACGGCGACCTCAACACCAAGGAAGCCGACCTCATCCGGGCCGCGACTCACTACGTGCTCGACGGTGGCACTCTGCTAGGTGCCACGCGCATGTTTACCGATAGCGGGCTACTGCCTCACAACAGCGACCAGTGGCGTCCTACGTCGGTGAAATACACGCTCACACGGTGGCGCAACGCGGGCAGGCTGTCGCACCAAGGGCAGGACGCAGGCCCAGCAACGTTCCCTGCAATCGTGGGCCTCGATGACCTCACCGCCGTTAGAGGCATCCTCACCAACGGCTCACGAGCAGGACGCCGGAACCCTGCACGAGTCGCGGCAGGCCCATACCCGACAACGTTGCTCAGCGGCCTGGTGACGTGTGCGAGGTGCGGGGAATCGTTTAAGGGTGGAGGACGAGCGAACGACAGAGGAACGCCTGTGTATCGGTGCCGCTCATGTAACTCGTCCATCGCTCGTGAGTTGCTGGACGATCTAGCAGGTATGGCAATGGTCAGGTTTTGGAGTCGCGTAGACGTTGCTGACGTGGCACCGACCGACGATCTGCGGGTCGAAATCCAAGCGATTCGAGCACGTATGGCACAGGTGGAGACAGAGCGCAGTGACACTGTGCAGCTGCGTAAAGACAGCCTTGTCACGCCTGCCGAGTTCCGCGACCTCATGGGGTCGATCCGCGAGCAACAGGAAGCCCTCGACGCTCAGATGAGAGACCTACAGGAGCGTTACACCCTGGCCTCAACCCTGGACATTGGTACGGACGTGCTGACGAACGCGGCTGCGTTGCTGGCCCGTTGGAAAGATCAGCCCCTCGACGTGCAGCGCACGCAACTAGCCGAGGTGTGGGAAATCGAAATCCGGCCCGTCGATGCCGTGAAGCCGACAACGGTCACGATCAACGGCACCGAGTACAGAGAGCATGTCACGAAGCAGCGGAGCGCCCAACGTCGTGCAAAGTTCACATGCAGGCTCGCGCCTGCGTTGTCGTTCGACCCTGTTGAGGAGGATCGAGCGGCACTCATTGGTGAGGTGAGCGACTACGCCTAGCCTCAGCGCACCTCGAACAGCCGTGGGGCACAACGACTCTCAGAGCCTAAAATGTAATTTGACAACTGATTGTACACTGTGCTAGCGACGTGCTAGTCTACCGATCAGTTTCTTGACAACTCCATCTGTGGCCCCGAGGGCTAGCCTCTGTAGCCGGGAGCGTCGAGCATCTCCATGAGTTCGCTCACGAGTTCCTCGACCTCGACAGGTTCCTGCACCTCGACGGGTTCCTCGACCTCGACAGGTTCCTGCACCTCGACGGGTTCCTCGACCTCAACAGGTTCCTGCACCTCGACGGGTTCCTCGACCTCAACAGGTTCCTGCTCGCGCTCCCAAGCCCGCACGAGTCGTTCTAGGGTGCCGTCCTCGTACAGTTCCACGAGGCGTTCCTCGCTCATGGCGTCGAGCGCCGGGACAGCACGCACACGCTCCCAAAACCGTCGCTGCTCTCGTGGTTGGTTCCATCGTGGGTGAGTGACCCGAGGCTCAGCAGGCCTGCCGATAACGAACAGGTGCGATCTGGTGACCTTGCCACTAGGTGCCACGTCGGGCCGATCCTCGATGTAGCCACGTTCCTTCCCGAGGCGCAAATACTCTTTAGTTGTCCCGTCACGCCACGGCATCGCCTTTAACAGTTCGTTCCTGCCAACGCCGGGGTTTGCCTCTAGGTAGTTCAGCAAGGTCACCCAGCAGTGATACCGAGCAACAAACTGTTTACGTTGTTTTGACTTACCTTCACTAATCTGAACTTCACGGTCTCGCCTGGTCTCGTCAGTAGTGTAGGAGTTCTCCCAAAGGTACATAAACTTTTCCTCCGCGTTATCCTGCGCTCTAAGCCACGCAAAACACATAAACGTGTCTGAGCCTGTCAGTAGGTCAAAAACCTCGTCAGAACCCCATTTAAGGCGCTTCAACAGCCCAATACCCCAACCCGTCGTGTGGACACAAGAGGTATTGCGCGGGTATGCGTAATCCAAGCAAGATGATGAGTAGTCAATCTCTTTAGGTGGCCTACATTTCTTCTCACACTGCCAACCAGAGACGAACTTTCCTACTTCACGCGAGCGAACAGGCTTACCCGAGCCAACAGGATAAAGCAGGTCATATTCTCTAGGTTCTAACTTTGAATGGTTCATTAGATACTCACATACTTTCACTAACTTAGTTTGGTCACTCAGAACAACAGGGGATAGGTACTAGGTATTCCTTACACTCCTACGGAATCAGCATTGCCCCACCTACTACAGTATTGCCCCACCTGTTTATATTATCGTCCTAGTATTGCCCCACCTGTTGTATGATGAAGTTGGGAATGAATGGACGATACTATCTGTTGTAGATAGCAGATACTCACTCACAGGTATCCCTACAAGGTTTGGTCACCTTTACACAGATAGCCCCGCTTCAATCCTCAGCCAGTTGAAGCGGGGCTATTTGTGTCTTATGGACGATAATATAAGTGAACAACATCACCACACCCCTACTGTTCCCTTTAATCGCGTCAGGCCAGTAGGGGTGTTGTGGTCTCTAAAGTTAGGAACCCTCTAATGATTAATCTCATCCTCCCGCACAGATGCTCAGTGAAGCGTGGTGTATCTGACTACTCCAGCGGATCACCTGTGACCGTATGGAAAGAAATCGCCCGCGATGTTCCGTGTTTGTTCTCACGCCGAGACTGGCTCGAACAGCATAATGATGTAGCCGCCACAAACGCTAAAGCATCGGGAACAATCTATTTTGACCCCGATGCGGACATTAAGACGAATGACGCCGTGACGGTTCCTGGCATCGGTGTTTTCAGCATTGGCTCAGAGGGTGGTCTAGTTAACGATTACCTAGGTAACGCGCATCACATTGAGTACGCGGCACGACAGACAGGAGCGGCGTGACATGGGACTGTGGGAACACCTCGACCTAACTATGACAGAAACCGTTTACAAGCGCCTCTGCGAGCCTTTGAAGGCAGCAGGTGTACCTGTTTACCAAAACTATGCCCCGGCACCCGTGGAAGACTCTACAGAGCCGTATTACGTGACAATTCTCCAGCACGATAGCGGATGGGCGCAGGACTCGTACCATGCAGGGATTCGTCACAAGCGGGCAGTCATTAACATTTACGCGCGCAACTCCACCGACGAAAACGGGCTACCCGTGAGAGCCGACGCTAAAGACATTGCAGATGCGATCTTTAATCTAATTGATAGCCTTATGCATTTTCAAACCTCTGCAACGTGGCCCGATGTGGTCTCGTGCAGGCGCGAGGAAGAACCCCAGTTCATCACTATCCCTAATCATCCTGATATCGCAATGCTGCACAGCCGATGGGAGGTGGCCTTGTGACTCAGTACAGCGACGTAAGAGCCGAGGTATACGGCGCAACAGCCCTTGCCCTCGAAGACCCCGAAGCAGCCTTTGACCTTATGGAGGGCTTAGACCCCGAGGCACGGGCCGCGTTCGTCGCCGTGCTGCTCGGTGCCTTCACCTCATCCCTGGTCACGCTCACAGGCTCCCCAGAGGCCGCTGCAACCTACGCACGCACGCAGGCTCAACAGAGCCGATGACGGGTGCCCTACGTCCCTGTCTCGACTGTGGCGAACTCTCACCCAACAGCAGGTGTGATGACTGCACACGCGAGAGACGCAGAGCACAGGAACGTGACACGTACGCACGACGAGGCAGACGTGAGCGTAAGGCAGGTCACGACGATGCACGTTGGCGCAGGCTCTCACGCCAAGCACGCAGGCAACAGCCGTGGTGTACGGATTGCCTACTGACCGAGGCAGAACTAAAGGCTTTGGGCCAACGACTAGAGGCCGATCACCTCCCCTCGGCTTGGGCAAAGCGCGAAAAGCAAAAGCCGATACTATTAACAGATGTTGAAGTTGTGTGCGGCAATTGCAATGTTAAAAGAGGCTCCAGCCGACCAGGCTCAGAGCGTTTCATAAAGTGGGAAAGTGGGATAAACAATGACGGAAATACAGTTATTGAAACTTGAAATCTTGAACCTAGCCGCACATTTTGGCATTACCGAGGAGGACTTAAATGGGTATCCGAATGTCCAGTAAGGATTTGCCAGACTTTAATAAAATGGCCGATGAACTCTTAACAGAAAAGTTCGCAGAGGCAGAGGTCGCAGCCCGTAGTTACCTGCCACGTCTACGCGAGAACATCCACAGAGACACTGGAGCACTCGCAGAGTCTGCACGGCTCAACACTGCACGTCACGGAGATACGTGGGTTGCAACGTACATCGTGGGACGCTCCCCCGAGATTGATTACGTCATTTATGAAAATGCTAGAGACGGACATAACATTTTCGGAACTCTCGATGAAGAGATGGAAACAGCATTCTCTCGCGTCTTTGGTGGCCCTCCATCGTCAGCACGAGGCAGCGTCGATCACAGCAAGGGCGAAGCCACCTAAAAGATTTCAACGCATGAATCTTATGCAGTCACATGTATATTCATGCAACGGTGGGGACGTAACCCCTCCAATCTTTTTCTGTCGTCCGCCCTCTTTTTGGAGAAGTTTCTATTACTAATTCCGTTTCGAGCCGAACCGAGTGTATATCCATGCATAGAACGTAGGAGCACATGAGCACAGTAGCGAATCGTCCAGGGCCAAAGTCAGCCCGTGACGTGACGCTGCTCAATTTGAAAAGTGCTCCCAAGCGTGGCCACAAGCGCGTTTATTGGTTTGCTAACAAGTACCTAAAAGTTCCGCAGGGACACGGACAGGGTAAATCCTTTAAGTTGCGTCCCTGGCAGAAAGAGATTACCGAGGGTGTTTTTCCCGATAACAGGGAAAGACCGTCACAGGGTCTCGTCTCACTCCCCCGTGGTAACGGGAAATCGACTCTTGCAGCCGTGTACGCGCTCTATGCCCTGTTTGCCGATGGAGTCGAGTCGCCACAGGTGCTCATCTGTGCTAGCGACGTACGCCAGGCTGGAATCATTTTTAACGCCTGCCGTAGAATGATTGAACTTTCACCCGAACTGGACAAGCGGGCAAAGATTTACAAAGACAGAATTGAGATTCCCGGCAATAACGCACTACTCATGCCTCTACCTAGCGACGTAGGAGCGCTTCAAGGGTGGGCACCGAGCCTAGCCCTGGTCGATGAACTCCACGTCGTAAATCAAGATGTATGGGAATCGATGCTACTTTCATCGGGTAAGCGTCCAGACTCGATGTGTTTAGCAATTTCGACCCCTGCCGATAACGACGAGTCTGTTATGTGGTCATTGGTGAAGAATGCTAGGGAAAATCCAGACCCAGATTTCTATTTCCGTGAGTACACCTCAGACCCTAGTCACGAAACAGACTGCCTGCACTGCATTAAGCAATCCAACCCTGCATTTGGTGATTTCTTGTCTGCTAAGAGTATGGCAAATGTTCGTAAGACCTCCCGCGAGAGCGCCTACAGACGCCTACGCCTGGGCCAGTGGTTGGAGGCTGTCGAGAACAGTTGGGTCTCTAAAACCCAACTAGACGCCGTTCTCACGGACAAGCAGATCAGTGACGGGTCTAAGGTCGTTCTAGCCGTGGACGGCTCCTACAGTGGCGACACGACAGCGATTGTGGCTGTATCTGTCGGCCCCGTTCCCCGTGCCCAACTGGTGAAGTTGTGGCGACCCCAGGACGAGGCCGAAGAGGGCTACCGGGTGCCAATCCTCGACGTTGAGCAGGAAATTAGAAATGCCTGCACGAGGTGGGACGTTGCAGAAATCTGTTTCGACCCCTACAGGTTCGCTAGAACGATGCAGGAACTAGGCCGGGAGCGTCTGCCCGTTGTGGAGTTCCCACAGTCTGCACAACGGATGACTCCTGCCGTGACGCAGGCGTATGAGGGTATTGTTAACCGAACCTATGAAATCCACAATGACGAAAATCTTACGAAGCACATTTTAAATTGCCGCGTGACCGAGGACAACAGAGGCACACGGCTACGCAAGGAAAAAAAAGATAGCCCCAACAAGATCGACAGTGCCGTTTGTATGGTCATGGCTTTGTCTAGGGCATCGTTCCTTGCCAACAAACCTGTTAAGCGTGGCAAAATCTTTAGGAGCGTTGCCTAATGGAAATGTTAGATGAAGTACAAAAGTTAAACACCCTGCTAGACGTGCGTGAGGGCGACGTGCGAGGTTGGGAAAACCGTTATAGCGGTGACGTGCCTTTATCGTTCATCGCACCCGACACCCGTAAGAAACTCGGTGACAGACTCACTAATTTGAAAATTAACGTGTGCGCCCTGGCGGTCGATGCTCTTGCCGAGCGTCTGCGCTTGCAGGGGTTCACGGTGGACGGACAGCCGGATTTGGATTTGTGGCAGACCTTCAACTCGACGATGGATGCAGGCGCGGGCCAGGTGCATCTGGACGCGCTAGCACTCGGTAGTTCCTACGTGTCAGTGTGGGCCGACGCAGGCCTACCTGTCGCGCTCCCCGAGCATCCGGCCCAAGTTGTTGCTACGACGAACCCCGCGACGCGTCGAGTCGATGCAGCACTGAAGCGATGGACGCAGGATGGTCGCGCCTATTGCGTTTTGTACAAACCCAACAAAATCACAATCTTGCAATCTGACTCGTACGTCCCTGCCGATGCCACGGCCCCGAACGCCTGGAGCGTCGGCTCGATTCCCTCGACCGGATGGAGCGTTACGGCATCGGTGCCCAACCCTCTAGGCGTGGTTCCTGTCGTGCCCTTTGTGAACGCTGGACGCCTCACCGAACCGTACGGGGTTAGCGAAATGGCGGGGATTGCCGATCTGAACGACGCGCTCACCAAACTGATTACCGACATGCTGGTGACCTCCGAGAGCAGCGCCAAGCCCCGCAGATGGGCAACAGGGATTGAAGTTGAGGTAGACGAGAACGGCAACGCGTTTGACCCCTGGGACGGGAAGACCACAACGGCACAAAGTGAGTCGCCAGAAACGAAGTTCGGGCAGTTCACCGCTAGTGATCTGAGTGCGTACCGGAACGCTGCGGAACTCATCGTGAGGCAGATCGGAGCGTTGTCGGGTCTCCCACCTCAGGCGCTCGGACTCCATGCCGACAGTGCGATGTCGGCAGATGCGATCAGAGCAGCAGAGGCCTCACTAGTGGCAAAGGCAGAGCAACGTCAAAGACTGTTCGGTCGTTCGTGGGCCGAGGTGGCGCGCCTCATGGTGGCGATTCGGGATGGACGCGACCCTCGAACTGTGCGCGTAGAGCCGATCTGGGGTGACCCCGCTAGCCGTAGCACTGCACAGGAAGCCGATGCAGCAACGAAACTCTTTAGCAGCGACATTTTGAGCAGGCGCGAGACCCTGGCATCCCTCGGCTACTCCCCCGACAAGATCGCAGAGATTGAAGCCGATACGGCCCGTGAGGCTGCGCTGCGTCAGATGCTCACAACGGCACCTAGTGAGGTCGCATGAGTCCACTAGCCCAACAGGTGCAGCGGCTCGCGTACGCCGTGACGGTGGGCACGATCACGCAATCGCTTTTCCTAGCCCTCGTCGTGCCTCTCCTAGCCGCTAGGCGTGCTCGTGCCGCTGTTGAGGCCGACGTGAACGTGTCGGAGCACCTGGACGACGAGCCCGTAGGCCTGTGGTTGCCAGATCGCTCAGAGCACTACACCAAATCATTTTCAACGGTGCTCACGATCATTGACGAGGTGCTCCCCGGTGAGGCCGACAGGTTGACAGCCCTAGTGGAGAGCATCGAAGCAGACAGCACGCAAGAGGCCACACAAAAGGCAATGAAGTTTCACGACGTGGAGAAATACCAATTTGTTGCAGGTTCAGATGCCTGCGACGAGTGTAAGGCCGATAACGGAAAAATCTATCCAGTAAGCAGAAATCCCAGCCACCATCGCAATTGCAATTGTGAGGCTAAACCCATTAAGGAGAACCCATGACAGATGAAACAGAAAACCTAGAGGCTACCGAGGCCGATGCTACCGACGAGGCCCAGGACGCAGACGAACAGGACACGTTCAGCCGTGAGTACGTCGAGAAACTGCGAGCCGAGGCTGCCGAGCATCGAGTTAAGGCTAAAGAGGCCCAGGACGCTCTATCCGCCTCTGTAACGGCCTATCGCAGCCTTGCCGTGGAACATGCTGCACAAGACATTTTGAAGGCTCCAGCGGCCCTAGAATGGCGCGACGAATGGGCTACGGACGAAGGTCTAGACTTTGAAGCAATCCGAACAGCAGCGACCGAGTATGCCAACCAGTTCCCCCACGCTGCCAAGGTCTCAGGTGACGTTGGTCAGGGCTACAAGGATTCAGCCAGCACTGTTGTCGATCTAGCGGGGATGCTCCGAGCAGGCTCATAAACTCAATAAATGCCGATAATAGTTAGGTAAGGCTTGATGCCTTCCTAATCTTTTATCGGTTGTCTGGTACCTCCGATGTCATTTCATTTAATCTCATCGGAGGTATTTTATTATGTCTGTTAAGACGAACACAGCCCCAGAACTTACGGCAGAGCAGATCAAGAATGTTCTCGTTCAGCCTCTAATGGAAAAGTCGCAATTCCTAGCGTGTGGCCCCACGGTCGTTGACACTAGCGGCCCGGTGCGTCTGCCAAAGGCTACGAAGTATGACGGTTCCGACCTCACTTGGACTGGTGAATCAGAATTGATTCCAGAGGTTGACGCAGAGTTCGATGAAATCTCGCTGATGCCCTCGACAATGAAGAGCGTTAAGGTCATCACCCGCTACTCGAACGAACTCGCCCGCCAGAGTGTCATTTCACTTGACGCTGCGATCAAGGACAGAATGGTAGGCGACGTTGCGGCCAAGTTGGATACGCAATTCTTCAGTGCAGGCGGTGACGGTGTAACCACACCTCGTGGCCTCTTTAACCTTCCTGGCACGCAGAAAGTCGATGTAAACGGCGAACTTTCCTACGACGTTCTACTCGACGCATGGGGCAAGGCTCTAGGCGCAAATGTCAACATGAGTTCCCTTAAATGGGTCTTGACTCCAGCCGATTTCGTTGGTCTACGCAAGATCAAGGACACGAGCGGTCGCTACCTGCTACAGCCAGATGTGACAGCAGACGGCGTGTTCCGCCTCTTCGGTAGCCCTGTCGTTGTTTCCTCGCGCGTACCAAACACCACAGGCTCGACGCCTACGGGCCGTGCCGCGCTCGTGGACTTCTCGCAGGTTGTTGTGGCCCGTGACCTTGCTCCATCGGTCACGATTCTGAAGGAGCGTTTTGCAGATTACGACGAGCAAGCAATTCGAGTTGTTTCGCGTTACGACCTAGGAACACTGAACGCCGAGGCCGTCGTGACCCTTGGTGGCATCACGCGATGAATCTCGTAAGCCTGCCGACAGGTGCCGACCTTTTGAGTTTTCTCGGCTGGTCTGCGTCGGCGCGCAACGTTGCCCTAGCGGGTGAGCACGTCGAGCACGTCACCGAGTTGGCTCAGGCCTACACGCGCGGGCGAGGGTTTGAGGGCGAGTTGGTCGATGCGGCTATCGCTCGTGTCATCGTCGGTGCTGCGGCTCGGTCGGTGTCGAACCCTGCCAATGCCTACAGGCTGGAGGCTGGCACCGTCACCGCCACGCCTGCACGCTTTGAAGGCTGGACGCTAGCCGAGCAGACCGTTCTGAATCGGTATCGAGTTCGCACTAACTAGAAAACTTGCCGTAGGTCGCTCCCACTACCTGCGGCAGCAGATGAAGCACCGCGCTCCGGTTCCAAGGGTTCAGGCCGTCGAGCGCGGTGCTTCTCTGTCTCTCACTGTCTACTTGTCAACAACTACGCAAGTTTAGCACAGGAGTTGACAGATTCCAAATCGTGTGGTAATTGCATTTTCACTCTCGAACAGTGTTGCGCTGCAACAGGTTTCGAGTCTAGTTGTCGTTTCCCGTGCGCTACTACCCGCACGACACATGGTCTACCTAACTCGACTACAGCAGACGCCATGAACATGCCGATGTCGATGGGTGAGCAGATCGGTCTGCTCCTGTTCATGATCGTGGCGTCCAAGGGGGCCGCAGGTGTTACCGGTGCGGGCCTCGCGACCCTTGCCGGCGGCCTGCACGCGCACAAGCCCGAACTCGTTGACGGCGTCGGCGTCATCGTCGGTATCGACCGCTTCATGTCCGAGGCACGCGCGCTGACGAACTTCGCGGGCAACTCCGTCGCCACGGTACTCGTCGGCACGTGGACCAAGTCCATCGACCGCGAGCGCCTCAACATCGTCCTGGACGGCAAGGAGCCGTTCGACTACTCGACGATGGAGGACCACGGCAGCGAGGCTTCAGCGCGTCACTGATCGGTTCTCCCCGGTATCGATGCGATCCCGTCACCCGCGAAGGGTGGCGGGATCGCATCGTTATGGAACCTATATGCGCACCGCGGGTGTCGACGACGTGGGCCACGCCACACCGCCCGTAGGGTCGCGGGATACCCCTACTCCCCCGACGACGTCCGAAAGGCGGCCACGTGTCGAGCCCAGTCGCACCACAGAACGAGGAGGTGGCGGGCGAACAGCTCTCCCGCGGCCTCAGCAATCGCCACATCCAACTCATCGCCATCGGCGGAACGATCGGCACCGGTCTGTTCATGGGCTCCGGCCGCACGATCAGTGCCGCCGGCCCGTCGGTCATCCTCGTCTACGGGATCATCGGCTTCTTCCTGTACTTCGTCCTGCGCGCCATGGGCGAACTGTTGCTGAGCAACCTCGAGTACAAGTCGTTCGCGGACTTCGCCGGTGACATCCTCGGCCCGTGGGCCGCGTACTTCACGGGGTGGACGTACTGGTTCTGCTGGATCGCCACCGCGATCGCCGATGTCGTCGCGATCGCAAGTTACGTCGCGTTCTGGTGGCCCGATCTCCCCCTGTGGATTCCCGGCCTGGCGCTTATCTTCCTCCTCCTGGCGCTGAACCTGCCCTCGGTGAAGTCCTTCGGTGAGCTCGAGTTCTGGTTCGCCCTCATCAAGATCGTCGCCATCGTGGCGCTCATCATCATCGGCCTGTACATGGTGTTCACCGGCTTCTCCTCCGGTGGCTCCAAGGCCGCGTTCTCGAACCTGTGGGACCACGGCGGCTTCTTCCCCAAGGGCTTCATGGGCTTCGCGGCCGGCTTCCAGATCGCCGTGTTCGCGTTCGTCGGTGTCGAGCTCGTCGGCACGGCCGCCGCCGAGACGAAGGACCCGCACCGCAACCTCCCCCGCGCGGTGAACTCGGTGCCGATCCGCATGCTGCTGTTCTACATCGGCGCCCTCTTCGTGCTGATGTCGGTTCGTCCCTGGACGGAGTTCAAGGCGGGCGAGTCGCCCTTCGTCAAGATGTTCGCGCTCGCCGGTCTCGCGGCAGCCGCGGGTGTCGTCAACTTCGTCGTCCTCACCTCGGCGGCGTCCTCGGCCAACTCGGGCATCTACTCGACGTCGCGCATGATCTACGGCCTCAGCCGTCAGGGGGACGCACCCCGGGCGTTCTCGAGCCTGTCACGCAACAAGGTTCCGGTCGCGGCGCTCCTGTTCAGCTGTGTGTTCCTGCTCATCGGCATTCCGCTGCTTTACGCCGGTGGCGGTGTTGCCGAGGCCTTCGACATGATCACCACCGTGTCGGCGATCTGCTTCATGTTCGTCTGGACGATCATCCTGCTCAGCTACATCACCTACCGCCGCCGTCGTCCTCACCTGCACAAGGAGAGCACCTTCAAGATGCCCGGCGGCATCGGCATGTGTGTGGCCACGATGGTGTTCTTCGTCTTCGTCCTGTGGACCCTGACGACGCAGGAGAGCACCCTCACGGCGCTGCTGTGGACGCCCCTGTGGTTCGTCCTCATCGGGATCGGTTACCTCTTCGTGCGCAACACGCCGGAACACCGCGTCCTGCGTGGCCAACACGCCGACAAGGTCGTGGCCGAGAAGCGGGCAGCAGCAGCACACCGCTGACCTCTTTCTGCTCGGACCGACGACGGCCGTCCGCTCACTTCGGTGGCGGGCGGTCGTCGTCGTATCGCGAGCGCTGAATCGCCGTCCTCTGTCCACAGGTGTGACGGCCGTTCGGGGCTGTGGACGGCCCCCGGCACGCTCGGTGCGTTTCGGCGCACGCTGAAGGCATGACGATCAATCCAGCCCACGCCCCCATCACCTCCCGATCGACGCTCACGTCGTTCTGGCAGAACGTGCTCGGTGCCAGCCGGCCACAGGGGCGCAGCCTCTGGCTCGCCTTCCACGACGAGAACGGCCGCGTCCACAAGGCACTCACCCAGATCGACGGCCTCGCCCTACGTCCCGACGCGGACGCCGTCGCCAACCTCGCGCTCGTCGTCAGTTCGATCGCTGAGGAGTCGCCGGACATCACCGGAGCGCTCGTCCTGCTCGAACGCGAAGGAACGAGCGGAGCCTCGCCCTTCGAGGAATCCTGGGCCGACGCCCTCACGCTCGCCCTGGAGGGGTACCTGCGCTGGCCGGTCATGGTCGCGGCACCGGGCAAGCTGGCGGAGGTGCCGCTCTGGACGAGCGCGGCGTGATTCCTGCTTTCCTGTCGGCACGCACGCCAGGCGTGTTCGCGGCGTGAAACGATGGCCTCATGAAATTCGCAGAGAACGTCGCCGACCTTGTGGGCAACACCCCGCTCGTCAAGCTCGGCCCGGTAGCACGTGAGGCGGGCGTCGAATGCACCGTCCTCGCGAAGGTCGAGTACTTCAACCCCGGAGGCTCGGTCAAGGACCGCATCGCCCTCAAGATGATCGAGGCCGCAGAGGCCTCGGGCGAGCTCAAGCCCGGTGGCACCATCGTCGAGCCGACGTCCGGCAACACCGGTGTCGGCCTCGCGCTCGTCGCTCAGCGCAAGGGCTACCGCTGCATCTTCGTCTGCCCCGACAAGGTGGCCAAGGACAAGATGGACGTTCTGCGTGCGTACGGCGCCGAGGTGGTCGTGACGCCCACGTCGGTGGCTCCCGATCACCCGGATTCGTACTACTCGGTCTCCGACCGCATCGTCGCGGAGACGCCGGGCGCGTGGAAGCCGAACCAGTTCTTCAACGAGTTCGGCCCGCAGTCGCACTACGAGAGCACGGGCCCGGAGATCTGGCGTGACACCGAGGGCAAGGTGACGCACTTCGTCGCCGGCGCGGGTACCGGCGGCACGATCACCGGCACGGGTCGCTACCTCAAGGAGATCAGCGCCGACCGTCCGGAGAGCGAAGGTGGGCGCGTCCGCATCATCGGTGCCGACCCCGAGGGATCGATTTACTCGGGCGGCAGCGGACGCCCGTACCTCGTCGAAGGTGTCGGCGAGGACATGTGGCCGGGCGCGTACGACCCGTCGGTTCCCGACGACGTCATCGCCATCAACGACCAGGACGCCTTCACGATGACGCGAGCTCTCGCCGAGAAGGAAGGTCTTCTCGTCGGTGGCTCGAGCGGCATGGCCGTCGTCGGTGCTCTGCGTGTGGCGAAGGACCTGCCGGCCGACGCCGTCGTCGTCGTCCTGCTGCCCGACTCGGGCCGCGGCTACATGTCGAAGATCTTCAGCGACGAGTGGATGAACTCCTACGGCTTCGTCACCGGCGGCGACGAGAAGACCGTGGGCGAGGTGCTGCGCCAGAAGTCGGGAGACCTCCCCGACCTTGTGCACACGCACCCCACCGAGACGATCCGCGACGCGATCGACATCATGCGCGAGTACGGCGTGAGCCAGCTGCCCGTCGTGGCTGCCGAGCCGCCGCTCATGCTCGGCGAGGTCCGCGGCGCCGTCAGCGAGCGCACGCTCATGGATCTGCTCTTCGCCGGCAAGGCGCAGTTGGCCGACTCCGTGGTCGATCACCTCAGCGAAGGTTTGCCCCTCGTGGGCCGGGGCGAACCGCTCTCGGCCGCCCGTGAGGCGCTGCAGGAGGAGGACGCTCTCCTCGTCGTCGAAGGTGGCCGTCCCGTCGGCGTCCTGACGCGCTTCGACCTGCTCGAGGCCCTCGCCAAGTAGGCCCCCGAGATGTGACGAAGGCCCCGCAGTCGACGCTGCGGGGCCTTCGTCATGCCCCGGTTGCTTCAGGCGCGCACGCGTTCCGCACCGGCGTACACGTTGAAGTGGTCGCGGCGCATCATGCCGACGAGCACGAGCCCGTACTCCTCGCAGAGGTCGACGGCCATCGACGACGGCGCCGACACCGCGACGATGCCGCTCACGCCCGCGGCAACGGCCTTCTGCACGATCTCGAAGGACACACGTCCCGACACGACGAGCAGACGGTCGCGCGCAGGGAGCAGCCCGTCCATGAGTGCTCGGCCGAGCACCTTGTCGACGGCGTTGTGACGGCCGACGTCCTCGCGCACGACGTCGATCCGCCCGTCGTAGGTGGCGAGCCCGGCGGCGTGGAGACCTCCCGTGCGTTCGAACGCCCTTTGCTGTTCGCGGAGGGTGTCGGGCAGGTCGCGTGCGACGTCGACGTCGAGCACCTGAGCCGAGCGCGGCCCGACGGCGCCGAGCGTCAATTGGTCGGCACTACAGACGCCGCAGGCCGCGCCGGTGACGAAGGATCGGGGGCGCGGTGGTGTCGTGTGCGGCGCGAGCGCGATCTCGATGACATCGACGTCGTTCTTCCAGCACCCGCGCAGCTGCGTGACCTCGGCCGGAGCTTCGACGCCGGATTCGACGAGAAGCCAGCCGGCGGCAAGTTCCGTGTCGTGCCCCGGGGTTCGCATGAGCACGGCGAGCGTCGTGTCACCGAGGTGGAGTTCGAGGGGCGCCTCGACGACGAGGTCGTCGGCGCGTCCGGTCATGCCACCGGCGTTGACGCGGTGGACGCGGCGACGGGCTGTCATCTGCGACACCCGGGAAGCGTACAGTCGCGAACATGGCTGACGCGAGAACCCATGTGAAGGAACGCACTTCGGCGCCTGAGGGCTTTTTCGAAACGGAGGCCGCCGGGTTGCGGTGGCTCGGTAAGGCAACGGCGAGTGGCGGAGCGGACGTCGTCGAGGTGCTCGACGTCGATTCGCGCTCGCTCACCTTGGCTCATGTCGAGTCGGCCTCCCCAAACGCCGAAGCGGCTCACGCCTTCGGCAAGGCGCTTGCCGCGACGCACGCCGCCGGGGCCCCCGGCTTCGGCGCCCTTCCGCCGGGCGCGGGTCACTACTATTTCGGTCCGCTCGATCAGCCGATCTCGCTACCCACGGACGTGTACGACGACTTCGGCACCTTCTACTCACGTGCCCGCCTGCATCCCCTGGCGGAGCGCGTCGACCTTCCCGGGCGGGAAACTCGCCTCCTCGACGATCTCTGCAGGGCACTGGAGAACGGCGCAGCCGAGTTCGGCCGTTCCCCCGTCACGCCGGCACGGGTGCACGGCGACCTGTGGAGCGGCAACGTCATGTGGTCCCCGAACGGCGTGGTACTCATCGACCCGGCAGCGTGCGGCCACCACCCGTTAGCGGACCTCGCGATGCTCATGATGTTCGGCGCTCCGCACGTCGAGGAGATTGTCGCGGGCTACGAGGCGGCGCGACCGTTGCGCAGCGGTTGGCGTCAGGAGATCCCCCTGCACCAGCTCTTCGGCTACCTCGTGCACCTTGATCTCTTCGGTGGCGCCTACCTCTCCCCCACGACTGATGCGCTACGGGCAAGTGCCGAACTCTGCGGCGTCTGAGACGGAACCGATGTGACTGCGCTCACGTCGTAGTGCTGGCATATCAACCACGGGGCAGGGGAACAGCATGTGCGAGCACGACGCCTTCACTCACACGCCAGGATCGGGCCACGGCACGACGCGACGAACGTTACTCACTGGCGCACTCGCCGCGCCGCTCGTGGCGGGTGTCTCCGCCGGATCGGCCACGGCAACCACCACGGTGACGCGCTGGGTGAAGCCGCCGTACACCGACGCCTACCCGGCGATGCAGGTCAAGAACGCCGTGGGCCGTCTCGGTGAGGCGGTGCCGGTCACCGGCTACTTCGTCAACACGACGTGGTTCAAGATCACCACCGGCAAAATGGCGGGTACGTACGTCTCCGGTTCGGGGCTGACCACGACGAACCCGGCCACCCAGACCTTCGCCTACCCCTCACCCGACCCGTTCTCGCTCCCCCCGGTTGGCTCCCGCCTCACGCGTTACGTCATCAGCCGCGACTTCTATGTCAGCACCCGCGCGTCCGCGTCCTTCTCCGCCGCGCGCAGAACATCGATCGCGCCCCGCACGAAGGTCACCGGCAAGCTCGTCTCGAGCGACTGGGTGAGGCTGGACGACGGCCGCTACATCACGACCGCGCTGCTCGCCACCACACCGGTCGTCCGTGCCTTCAACGGCCGCGTGCCGAGCGGAAGGCTCCGCGCGTTGCCCGCCTACCTACGAGCACCGTCGGCCGCCGCATCGTCCCTCGAGCGCGTTGCGGCCATGCAGTTCATCCGGATGGACACGGCGTTCGCGAAGGTCTTCGGCTACCACATCACCGTCGAAGAGGGCTACCGCTCGCTGTACTGGCAGAAGCACTGGTACGCCCAGTACGGCGCTCCTCGCGCTGCCTATCCGGGTACGTCGAACCACGGCATGGGGCTGGCCGTCGACATCCGAAGCGGTGCCGGATCGCCCTTCACCTTCGGTACAGCTGCTGACAAGTGGCTGACCGCGAACGGCGCAGGTTTCGGCTTCGACCGCTCGTGGTGGCTCGACCAGGGCCGCCCGAACGCCGAGTTCTGGCACTACAACTTCATCGGCTGACAGAGACGGCGAGCCTCAGGCGAGGTTCGCCGTCCACCACTGCGCGAGGTCGCGGGCCGAGGTGTCGACGGCCGTCGCCCAGTCGAGCGCCGACTCGTCGGCGTCGTCGGAGACGTGCTTGACCACGCGCACCGGCACCCCAAAGGTCTGGCACGCCATGACGACCGCGTACCCCTCCATGTCGACGAGCGACGCGCGCTCGGCGAGCACGTCACGCACCGCAGGGTCGCTGACGAACAGGTCACCGGTGGCCAGGACGAGCTCGGGGTCGCCGAAACCCGTCGTCAGTCGCTCACGTGGGTCGTAGCCGAGTACACGGATGGCGTCTGCACTCATGTCGTGATTCAGCACGACGCCCGGCTCGAAGGCGCCGCGAAGACCGGGCCGGAGCGCCCCGCAGCTGCCGAGGTTGACCACGGTGAGCCCCTCGCGACCGGCTTCCCCGCGCTCCGCGAGAGCACGCGTCGTGGCGATCGCCGCCGCCGTCTTCCCGAGCCCGGTGATGACGACCTCGACATCGTCGGGCAGATAGCGCGTCTCGCTGCGGGCAGCGGCAATGACGAGGAAACGCTCGCTCATGCCTCGAAGCGCTCCGTGTCACCCGAGCCAACACGAACCACCTCCGGGTAACCCTCGGTGAAGTCGACCACCGTCGTCGGACGAGGCTCCACCGACTCCGCGTCGATGACGATGTCGACGAGGTGATCGAGTTCCTCCTTCACCGCCCAGCCGTACGTGAACGGCTCTTCCTGATCGGGCAGGATGAGCGACGTCGACAGCAACGGCTCCCCCATCGCCTCGAGGATGGCACGCGCCACCGGGTGAGTGTCGAGACGCACGCCGACGGTCTTCTTCTTGGGGTGGACAAGCTTGCGGGGCACCTCGCCCGTCGCCGGCAGAATGAAGGTGTACGGTCCGGGCGTCGCCGCCTTCACCGCGCGGAACGCTGCGTTGCTCAACTGCACGAGCTGCCCCAACTCCGCGAAGTCACGGCACACGAGCGTGAAGTCGTGCTTCGCGTCGAGCTTGCGGATCCGAATCATCCGCTCCTTCGCCTCGGCATTGCCGAGCGTGGCACCGAGCGCGTAACCCGACGACGTCGGGTAGGCGATGAGCGCGCCGTCACGCAACGCGTCCACGACCTGCGCGATGAGACGCGGCTGCGGGTTCTCGGGGTGGATGTCGAGGAAAGTTGCCATGCCTCACGCTACGCCGCGCTGCTGCTCCCCGTCGATGCGTGGATCCTGGTCGAAACCCCGCCGTCGGGTGTGCAGAACGTAGGCCGCCATGATCAGGGGCCACTGCTCGTACGCCGCGCGGAACGCCGCGTTCGCCTCGCGCCATCCGTCGTGCTCGAAGTGCACCCGACTCCCCCAGTCGTTCTCCGAGAAGCGCACGGACACGTGGCTCGGCGCATTCTCTTCGCCCTGCCACCAGCACCACCACGTGACCTGCTCGCCGGGTTGGAGCACCTCGATTCGTCCCCACACGTCCACCCCGCCATCGGACGACGTCCACGTGACATCGGCGCCTGCGACACCGCCCAGTGAGGCGCTTTCGAACGCCAGGGGGTCACGGCTGAACTCACGCGGCCACCATCGGGAGAACTCGTCGACGAAAAGAGCAAAGGCGAGCGACTGCGTCACCGGGACGTCGTACGTCAGCCGGATGGGATCCACGAAACGTCGCCCCCTTCTCACTCAACGGGTCGCTCCATCTGACCACAGCGGCTCCGTGTGTCGGGGGTTTGGGCGCAGCCGTTCGTCGTCAGGATTCGTTGGGCCACCGTCAGGGTTCGACGTGCATCCGAACGTCGGTCGGAAGGAGCACAGTACGGCTCACGGTGCACAGGCGTTCGTGCGAGAGCTCCACCGTCTCCGGGTACACCTTGCGCGCAGCGTCGCCCGCTTCACCCTCCGGGAAACGCACGGTGAAGGTGACGTCGATCGGACCCATGTGGTTGCCCTGCTCGTCACGCAGCTTGTCGCCCTCGGCGACGACGTCGAACTGCTCGGGCTCGCTGCGGCGCGAGGTGAAGATGTCGACGTCGATCGCGCTGCACCCGGCGATGGCCGTGAGCAGGAGCTCGACGGGCGTGAACTGCTCGTCCTCGCCCGAACCGAAGTCGAGCGTGCCGCCGCGCGCGTTCGTCGCGGTGAAGCGACCGGCGCTCGTACGGGTGAGGGAAACACTGCGGTGGGCATCGGTAGAAGTCATGGGGCCATGGTGCCACTAGGCTCTTCGGGTGCCCCTCGTCACCGCTCCTCAAGGTCCCCCGCCCGGCAAGGGCCAGCTCGTCCTCGTCCGTCACGGCGAAACCGAATGGTCGCGCGACGGGCGCCACACCGGCACCACCGACCTTCCACTGCTTCCGGCCGGCGAAGCCGTTGCGCGCGCGGCGGGGCAGGCGCTCGCCGGTCGTCACTTCGTCGCCGAGTTCGTCTCACCGCTGACCCGGGCGCTGCGCACCGCCGAACTCATCGGCCTGAAGAACCTCGAGATCGACGAGGACCTGCGCGAGTGGGATTACGGCGGCTACGAAGGCAAGTCCACGCCGCAGATCCGTGACGAGGTCGGCTACGACTGGGAGATCTTCAGCCACGGCGTCGTGCCGGGTGAGACCCCGGGTGAGACGGTCGAGGACGTCGCGGCCCGCGCCTCGCACGTCCTGAACCGCGTCATGCCGTTGCTGGAGAGGGGCGATGTCATCCTCGTGGCCCACGGCCACCTCCTGCGCATCCTCGCAGCCGTCTACCTTCGGCAGGAGCCCCGCTTCGCCGCCCAGCTCATGCTCGACGCCGGCGCGGTATGCGCCCTCGATCACCACCACGACGTGCCCGGGATCCTCAGCTGGAACACGACGCACCTGCCGTCGGCATGACCTGCGGGATCGGGTTGTCGGTGGTCGCTCCTAGGGTGTGAGCCATGCGCATCCTCCACACCTCCGACTGGCATCTCGGCCGGTCCTTCCACGGTGAAGGCCTCGGCGATGCGCACGCGCGCTACCTCGACCACCTCGTCAAACTGACCCGCGCGGAGAAGGTCGACGCCGTCGTCGTTTCCGGTGACATCTACGACCGGGCACTGCCGAACCCGCGCACCGTCGAACTGCTCGACGACGCCCTCGTGCGACTGCTCGACACCGCAAGCCGCGTCGTGGTGACCTCCGGCAACCACGACTCGGCCACGCGCCTCGGGTTCGGATCCCGCGTCATGGAGCACTCCGGGCTCCACATCCGCGCCGCCTACGAAGGCATCGCGCGCCCCATCGCGATACCGCGGTTGGGCAGCCAGGACACGGCAGGACATGTTGTGGCGCTTCCCTACCTCGAGCCGTCCGTTGCGGCGGGGAGGTTCGACACAGAGTCGACGCACCGGGCCGTGCTCACCGAGGCGGTGACGCGCGGTCGCACCGCGCTACCTGACGACGGGCTGCCGGTCGTCGGCATGGCACACGCCTTCTTCGCAGGCGCCACGACGAGTGAGTCCGAACGCGACATCTGCGTCGGCGGTCTCGGCGTCGCGCCCCGCTCCGTCGTCGACGCCTTCGACTACGCGGCACTCGGGCACCTCCACGGCGCGCAAACCCTCAGCGAGTCGGTGCGCTACAGCGGCAGTCCGGTCGCCATGTCGTTCAGCGAAGCGGCCCACACCAAGGGCACGTGGCTCGTCGACGTCGCCCGCGGCAGTGTCTCCGCCGAGTTCATCGAGGCACCGATCCACCGTTCGCTCGCCATCCTGCGCGGCGAACTCGACAACCTGCTCGCCGATCCCAAGCTCGAACACGCCGAATCGGCCTGGTGCCAGGTCACGCTCACCGACGAGATCCGGCCCGCAGCGGCCATGGATCGCGTGCGAGCGCGCTTCCCCCACACCCTGCGCCTCATCTTCGACACGCCTCGTACCGAGACCCAACCGATCACCTACGCCGAGCGACTCAAGGGCCGTGACGACGTGGAGCTGTGCTGCGACTTCCTCGCCCACGTGCGGGGCGGACGCGGCCCCAACGCCACAGAGCGCACCGCTATCGGCAAGGCCGTCAGCGCGGCTCTGCGACGCGGTGACGAACCGATGGCAGACGACGGCTCGATGTTCTCCCTCGAGGATCTGCGATGAGGCTTCACACCCTGCGCCTGGAAGCGTTCGGGCCCTTCCCAGACCGTGTGGACGTCGACTTCGATGAACTCGACCAGGGCATCCTGCTCGTCAACGGCCCCACCGGCTCGGGCAAGAGCTCGCTCCTCGATGCCGTAGCGTTCGCGCTGTTCGGCGACGTTCCGGGCAGTCGACGCAGCCTGCGCAACGCTCTGCGGAGCCACCACGCCGCGCCAGAGACGGCGCCCTGGGTCGAACTCGAGTTCAGCGTCGGCCCCGAGCGCTGGCGCGTACGCCGGGCACCCGCGTGGGACGCGCCGAAGCGCCGCGGTTCGGGAACCACCACGCGCCCCGCATCGGTGAGGCTCGAGCAGTGGCGGGAGGGCCAATGGCACCTCGTCTCGTCCCGTATCGACGAGGCGGCCGACATGGTCACCGACACGCTGGGCATGGGTCTCGAGCAGTTCGCCCAGGTCGTGCTCCTCCCCCAGGGCGAGTTCGCCCAGTTCTTGCGCGCCAAGCCCGAAGACCGCCGGGCCCTGCTCGAGCGGCTCTTCGACGTCGCCCGCTTCGACGCCGTGGAGCGATGGTTCGCTGAGACGAAGAACGAACGCCTCCGTGCCAGTGAGGCCTCGCTCGAACACATCCGGGGTCACATGACGGTCGTCACCGACACGCTCACGCGTCTTGACGACGACGAGTTGCCACCGGCCGTCTGGTCCGACGAGAGCGTTGCCGACCTTCCCGAGGTGTTGCGGACCCTCCTCGCCGCCCTGCGCGGGCGCCGTGACGACGCGGGCACGCGGGCGGCCGAGGCCGCGGCCGCAGCCAAGCAGGCCGAACGCGCCGTCGAACGCGCCGGCGCGTTGCTGGCCCTCCGTGAGGCCCACGAGCGGGCGCGCACCGACCTCGACGCCTGGCCCGCCGAAACCGTCACCCAGATGAAGAATGACGCGGACGCCGCCGATCACGTGGCGGGCGTGCTTCGCCTCGCGCAACGCAGTGGACGCGCCGACAAACAACTCGAGCAGGCACGTGCCCGGCGCATCGAGACCGCCGGAGCACTCGCGGAGATCACCGGGCTCGAGGCGCCTGGCGAACGTCACGATGCCGACGCCGTTCTCCCGGCCGAGGCGCTGAAGGCTCGGTCACAAGCGCTTCAGGCGCTGCAGTTGCACCTGCCGCGAGCCCTGCGCGCCCTCGACGACGTCGCCGCCGCTCGGCGCCATGCGTCAGCGGCCGAGCAGAAGGCCGTCGCCACGAGGGAGACGGTGGGGACGGCGAAGGAGGAGTGCGAACGTGCCGACGAAGCTGTCGTCGTCGCGGAGGAGACGCTCAGCTCGCTGCCTGACGTGCGAGGCTCCCTCAACGCCGTTCACGCTGCGCGTCGGATTCTTCAGGAAGTCCCTGCACACAGCAGGGCCGTGACCACAGCAACCGAAGCGCGCGACGCAGCAGTGGCCACCTTCACCGAACGTGAGCACGACGCGGTGGCCCTGCGTCTTGCGCGGCTGGCCGGTATCTCCGCCGAGATCGCCACCGATCTCACGCCCGGCAACCCGTGCCCCGTGTGTGGCTCGTGCGAACACCCGAACCCTGCGACTGCGTCACCGCAGGCACCCGGCCCGCAGGCGATCGAGGCGGCGGAACGGGCTGCCCGGGATGCTGACGAGAAGCGTCGCCGTGCCGAAGCCACACTCGCCGGCGCCGAGCAGGCCTGGGCGAGCCACCTCGCGCACCTGCAAGCCCGCCTCGACGACGTCGTGGCCGCTGTGCCGGACGGGGAGACATCCCCTGCGGGGAGCGATGACACAGCCGAAGCCCTCGTTGCCGCCGATCTCGTCGATGACGACAGCGCGCTGCGTCAGACCGAGCGCGACCTGAACGAGCGAGCCCAGCGTCGGGAAGAAGCGGCCGTGACGCTGGAAAAGGCTCGATCAGCACAGACGCGAGCCCACAGAGGCATAGCAACCGCGGAGAAGGACGCTGCCGCCGCCGTTGCACGCCGCGATGGCGCGAAAGAAGCACTGGCGGCTGCCCTCCAGCACCTCGCGGAAGCCGAGTCGTCCACACTGCAGTTCGTTTCGGACTACACCGACTCCAACAACTCCCCCGTGCTGCGCGGCACCACGCTGCCCGAAGGTGCCACCGACGGCACGAGCGTGGTTGCCACGGCCACGGGCGACGATGACGCTGCGCAGAACCTCGCGGACGAGGAGCACGAAGAGGCCGTGCGCACCCGCGTCCAGCAGCTCGCTCGGTCGGTCGACGACGCGCGTCGACAGCTGACTGCGATCGACCGCGCGCGTGACGCCTTCGCCCGCGCGGACGCGACCTTCCGTACCGCAGCGACGCAGAGCGAGAGCGCCCAAGTCGAGCTGTCCGACGAACTCGTCGCCAAGGGTTACGACGACGTCGAGGCGGCCTTCGCCGTCGCCCTCGACGAGGACGAGCTGACGAGTCTGCGCGCCACGTGGCAACACGCCATCGAGGTCCGCGCTGCCGCGGGCGCCACCTTGGCCGACGACACTGTGGCGTCTGCGGCGCACTCCCCCGCTCCCGATCCTGCGCGGCTGCGGCGGAGGGCCGACATCTACGCACGCCGCGCGAACGAATCCTCCACCGAGGCGTCCCGATGGGCGCGGGCCTACGAGATCCTCGACTCGATGCGTGACCGCATCGCCGACGCCGTGCGCGAGCACCTCCCTGTCGCCCAGGTGGCCCGGGAGATGAGCGACCTCGCGAGCACGTTCTCCGGCATCGGCGAGAACACGCACCGCATGAGGCTAACGAGCTACGTGCTCGCCGCCCATCTCGAGACCGTGACGGTGATGGCGAACGAGCGCCTGCACCACATGACCGACGGGCGCTACCAGCTGAAGTACACCGACGAGCGGGCCAAGGGCACCGCCCGCAGCGGACTCGGTCTGGTCGTCGTCGATGCCTGGACCGGCCGCAGCCGCGACACCGCCACGCTCTCCGGCGGCGAAGCCTTCATGGCCTCCCTCGCCCTCGCGCTCGGGCTCGGTGACGCCGTGCGTGCCGACTCCGGCGGCATGGAACTGCACACCCTCTTCGTCGACGAAGGCTTCGGCTCGCTCGACCAGGACACGCTCGAGCAGGTGATGGAGGTACTGGACGGGCTGCGCGAAGGTGGGCGTCTCGTCGGCGTCGTCAGCCACGTCACCGAACTGCGCGCCCGAATCCCCTCTCAGATCGAAGTTCGCAAGACCTCCGAGGGTTCCACGGTTCACCCGATCGTGTCCGGATTCGCCGTGTCAGGCGCGGTCTGAGCGCCGCCCTGTGAAACGCTGGGCGCATGCGTGCGATCCGTCAGTCCAAGAAGCTTCAGAACGTGCGTTACGACGTGCGCGGCCCGATCCTCGAAGAGGCACAGCGCCTCGAGGCCGAGGGCCACAAGATCCTCAAGCTGAACATCGGCAACACCGCCCCGTTCGGCTTCGAGGCACCTGAGGCAATCCTGGCCGACATGAAGCACCACCTGCACCACGCGCAGGGCTACAGCGACAGCCGCGGCATCTACTCGGCGCGCACCGCCGTCGCGCAGTACTACCAGAGCCGCGGCCTGCGCGAGACGCTCGTCGATGACGTCTTCATCGGCAACGGCGTCTCGGAGCTCATCAGCATGGTGCTGCAGGCCTTCGTCGACGACGGTAACGAGATCCTCGTTCCCGCCCCCGACTATCCCCTGTGGACGGGTGCCGTGACGCTCACCGGCGGCAAGGCCGTGCACTACCTGTGCGACGAGGAGAACGGGTGGAACCCGGACCTTGCGGACATCGAGAGCAAGATCACCGAGAACACGCACGCCATCGTCATCATCAACCCGAACAACCCCACGGGCGCCGTGTACTCCGAGGACGTCGTCAAGGGCCTCGTCGACATCGCACGCCGCCACAACCTCGTCGTCATGGCCGACGAGATCTACGAGAAGATCCTCTTCGAGGACGCGGTGCACCACCACGCCGCCACCTACGCAGGTGACGACGTGCTGTGCCTGACCTTCAGCGGCCTGTCCAAGGCCTACCGGGTGTGCGGTTACCGTGCCGGCTGGGTCATGATCTCCGGCCCAAAGCACCTCGCGGCCGATTTCCTCGAGGGGCTCACCCTCCTCGCCAACATGCGCATGTGCGCCAACGTCCCTGCCCAGCACGCCATCCAGACTGCCCTCGGCGGCTACCAGTCGATCCAGGAGCTCATCGGTCCGGAAGGTCGCTTCTACGAGCAGTCGATGCTGGCGTGGCGCATGCTCAACGACATCCCGGGTGTCAGCTGCGTCAAACCGATGGGCTCGCTCTACACGTTCCCGAAGCTCGACCCAGAGGTCTACCCCATCGAGAACGACCAGGACTTCGTCATCGACCTGTTGCGCGCGAAGAAGATCCTCGTGACGCACGGAACCGGGTTCAACTGGGTCAAGCCCGACCACTTCCGGCTCGTCACGCTGCCCGACGTCGACATGCTCGAAGAGGCCATCGGACGTATCGGGGACTTCCTCGAGGACTACCGCTCCTGATGCCCCGGTGCGGGTCGAACCTCCGCCCCTGAGCATGGAACGAAGCCCCATCGCCTTCTCGGCGATGGGGCTTCGTTCGTTCTCCGTCACACGGTGAGGATCAGTCCTCGAACGCCTCGGGCGGCGGGCACGAGCACACGAGGTTACGGTCGCCGTACGCACCGTCGATGCGACGAACCGGCGCCCAGTACTTCGCACGCGGGTCGGTGCTGCCCGGGTAGACCGCCTCGCGACGCTCGTAGGGGTGGTCCCATTCGCTCGTCAGCGACAGCGCGGTGTGCGGTGCGTGACGCAGGGCCGAGTCCTCGGCCGCGACCTTGCCGTCGATGACGTCCTGGATCTCGGCGCGGATGGCAAGCATCGCCTCGACGAAGCGGTCGAGTTCCTCGAGCGACTCTGACTCCGTCGGCTCGACCATGAGTGTGCCCGCGACGGGGAAGCTCATCGTCGGGGCGTGGAAGCCGTAGTCGATGAGGCGCTTCGCGACGTCGTCGACCGTGACGCCGGATTCCTTCGTCAGGGCGCGCAGGTCGAGAATGCACTCGTGCGCGACGAGACCGTCGGTGCCCGCGTAGAGCACCGGGTAGGCCTCACGCAGACGAGCGGCAACGTAGTTGGCGTTGACGACGGCGAACTGCGTCGCGCGTGTCAGACCCGCGCCACCCATGAGGCGCACGTACGCCCACGAGATCGGCAGGATGCTCGCCGAACCGAACGGCGCCGCCGAGATCGGACCGACGCCCGTCGCCGGGCCAGCCTCCGCGAACAGCGGGTGGTTCGGCAGGTGCGGAGCGAGGTGCTCACGCACTGCGACCGGGCCGACGCCGGGGCCACCGCCGCCGTGCGGGATGCAGAACGTCTTGTGCAGGTTGAGGTGCGACACGTCGCCGCCGAACTTGCCCGGCTGGGCGAGGCCGACCATCGCGTTCAGGTTGGCGCCGTCGACGTAGACCTGGCCGCCCGCCTCGTGCACGAGCGAGCAGATCTCGGTGATCGTGTCCTCGAAGACACCGTGCGTCGAGGGGTAGGTGACCATGATCGCGGCGAGGTTCTCGCCGTGCTCCTTGAGCTTGCCCTTGAAGTCCTCGAGGTCGACCTCACCGGAAGCCGCCGTCTTGACGACGACCACCTTCAGGCCGGCCATGACGGCGGACGCCGCGTTGGTGCCGTGCGCCGAGGCGGGGATGAGGCAGATGTTGCGGTGTCCCTCGCCGTTGGCCTGGTGGTAGGCGTGAATGGCGAGAAGGCCGGCGAGCTCACCCTGCGAGCCGGCGTTCGGCTGCAGCGAGATGTCGTCGTAGCCCGTGATGTCGCACAGCCACTGCTCGAGGTCGGTGATGAGCTCGCGGATGCCCTCGTTCTGGTTCGCCGGGGCGAACGGGTGGAGGTTCGCGAACTCGGGCCACGTGATGGATTCCATCTCCGTCGTGGCGTTGAGCTTCATCGTGCACGAGCCGAGCGGAATCATGCCGCGGTCGAGCGCGTAGTCGCGGTCGGCCAGACGGCGCAGGTAACGCAGCATGGCCGTCTCGCTGTGGTGGCTGTTGAAGACGGGGTGGGTGAGGTACTCGTCCTCACGCACGAGCGCCTCGGGCAGCGCCGAAGCCTCGCCTGCCTCGCGGGTGCGGAAGCCCCACGCGGCGCCGAGAGCGTCGATCTCGCCCTGCGTCGTCGTCTCGTCGAGGCTGATCAGGACGGTGTCCTCGTCAGCCTTCCAGACGTTGACGTCGTGCTCGAGCGCAGAGTCGACGAGCGCCTGCGCGCGTCCCTCGCTGCGGACGGCGAGCGTGTCGAAGAAGGTGTCGTGGACGACCTCCAGGCCGGCCTTCGGCAGCGCAGCGGCGACGAGACGCGCCTTGGCGTGAACGTCCTCGGCGATCTTCGCGAGCCCCTGCGGGCCGTGGTAGACCGCGTACATCGACGCCATGACGGCGAGCAGCACCTGGGCGGTGCAGATGTTCGACGTCGCCTTCTCACGGCGGATGTGCTGCTCACGCGTCTGCAACGCGAGGCGGTAGGCCTGGTGGCCGTCGGCGTCGAGCGAGACACCGACGAGGCGCCCCGGCATGTTGCGCTCGAGACCGGCGCGCACCGACATGTAACCGGCGTGCGGGCCGCCGAAGCCCATCGGAACACCGAAACGCTGCGAGGTACCCACTGCGACGTCCGCACCCCACGAGCCGGGCGACGCGATGAGCGTCAGGGCGAGCAGGTCAGCGGCAGCCGTGACGAGCGCACCGTGCTCGTGGGCGGCCTCGGTGAGCGCCTTCCAGTCGACGATCTGACCGTCGGCGCTCGGGTACTGCACGATGACACCGAAGACGGACTTGCCACCCGCAGCTTCGACGAGCGCGTCCGCGTCCTTGACGTCGCGCAGGTCGGCGACGACGACCTCGATGCCGAGCGGCGTGGCACGCGTCTGCGTCACGGCGATGCTCTGCGGCATGACCTGCTCGTCGACGACGAGCACGGCGTCCTTGGCCGACTTGCTCGCACGGCGCATGAGCGTCATGGCCTCGGCGACGGCGGTGGCCTCGTCGAGCAGCGACGAACCGGCCGTCCTGAGACCCGTGAGGTCGGTGACGACGGTCTGGAAGTTGAGCAGCGCCTCGAGGCGACCCTGGGAGATCTCCGGCTGGTAGGGCGTGTAGGCCGTGTACCAGGCCGGGTTCTCGAGAATGTTGCGGCGAATGACGCCCGGCGTGTGCGTGCCGTAGTAGCCGAGGCCGATCATCGACGTCAGGACGCGGTTGCGGGAAGCCTTCTCACGCAACTCGGCGAGCACCTCGGCCTCTGAACCGGCGGCCTCGAGGGCGAGCGGCTCCTTCTGGGCGATGGCTTGAGGAACGGCGCGGGCCACGAGGTCGGCGACGTCGCTCGCGCCGATCGTGGAGAGCATGTGCTCGAGGTCGGAGTCGCCCGGGCCGATGTGGCGGGCGACGAAGGGGGCGAACGAATCGCTTGTCATGGGTGACTCCCTGACGCGTGTCGGTGGGCGACGGCCGACGGTCTGGTCGGCTGCTCCCCCTCTGTCACGCACGATGGCGCTTCAGAGTTGCTTCACCCGATGGTCCACTTCGCCTGAGAGGTTGCGGGGAGGCTTGCCCCTTCGGCGCCCCGGCTCGCGGCCGGAGTCTCTCCCACCGGATTCGACAGCGAGCACAACAGTACCCGACACCGCCGTTGCGGTGTCGGGTACGAGAAGGCTGGTGGAAGCGGTTCAGCCGGCGCGCTTCGCGGCGCGGCGCTTGCGCAGTTCGTCGCCCGGGTGCACGGCGATCTCGGTGGCGTCGGGACGCTCACCGGGGAGTTCGGCAAGGGTGCCTTCGACCTCGGCCCAGACGCTTCCGAGTGCGATACCGAACACGCCCTGGCCGCCGCGCAGAAGGTCGATGACCTGGTCGTCGCTCGTGCACTCGTAGACCGACGCCCCGTCGGACATGAGCGTGATGCCCGCGAGCTCCTTGACGCCGTGGTCGCGCAGTGCTGCCACCGCGACGCGGATCTGCTGGAGCGAGACACCGGCGTCGAGCAGGCGCTTGATGACCTTGAGGACGAGGACGTCGCGGAAGGAGTACAGGCGCTGGTGGCCGGAACCGCTGACGTTGCGCACCGACGGTTCGAGCAGGCCGGTGCGGGCCCAGTAGTCGAGCTGGCGGTATGTCACACCGGCAGCGCGGCAGGCAGCCGGGCCGCGGTAGCCGAGCATCGCGTCGTCGATCTCGACCTCGCGCGTGACATCGGCGTCGATCGGCGCGGGAGCCTCGGAGTGAGACTCGGGCGCTTTGCCGGTGGAAACCACGGCGACCTCCTGGAAGAAACAAGGCGTGAGCACGTTGACCCGCGCCCTCTTGACTCCTCAAAGGTAGAGCCGATTCAGGGTCCGATCAATGACAGCGCGCACGACACGCCGAATAAATTTCCCGAAATTTCGCGGATCACGACTCGATCACAAACACTAAAGATCCACTTAACGCTTAGTTCTATCGAATCATTCGGGGGTCAACCAACACTTCACTCTTCGGGTTCTTCGAAGTCCTCTGCGCTGACGTGGTCAAGGAATTCGCGGAACTTCTCGACCTCTTCCTCCTGCTCGTCGGCGACCTGAACGCCCACTTCGTCCACGATGGCGTCCGCGACGAAGATGTCCACAGAAGCGCGCATCGCGAGAGCGACGGCGTCGCTGGCGCGGGAATCGACGCGCCCACCGTCGTCGAAGACGAGGCTTGCTTCGTAGACGTCGTCGCGTAGCGCCGTGATCTCGACACGTTCCAGCGAACGGCCCGCCGCGCCCGCAACGTCGAGGACGAGATCGTGCGTGAGGGGCCGCGGGGAATCAACACCTTCGGCGAACAACGCGATCATCGAGGCCTCGGGCGAGCCGATCCAGATGGGTACGTGCGTCACTCCACCTTCGATACGCAGAAGGAGGACGGGGCTGGTCGTCGGCAACTCGACTCGGATGCCGGAAACTTCGGCGCGCTTCACATGTCCACGCTACCGCGCAGCCGCGACCGGGAGCGACCTGCGGAACACGTCGGGTGCCACCGACCGGCGACACCTGCAACGTCAGTGACGCAGGCCGGCCTTCACGAGGGCCACGTGCAACGCGAGGCAGCGCTGAGCGATGACGGCGCGCTGAGACTCGTCACGCAGTGGAACCTGCTCGACAAGACCGATCTCGCGGTCTGCCGCCAGGCGGAAAGGACGCAGATGACGGCCCTGAACACCGAACTCGGCAAGAGCGGCCGCAGCCGTCGCCACGGCGAGAGCCTCACCGTCGAAATGCCCGTCCGCGCCGGGGCGCACGAGACCGAACGTTTCGAGCTCGGCGATGAGGGCGTCCGTGCCGCCGGCCCCACGAGCAAGTTCTTCGCGGGTGAGCGAGAGTGTCTCGTTCGCATCCGCGGCGAGCGTCTCGACATCAGGCACGTCGGGGTCGGCCGTCGGCGTCGGAACGCTGGGAACGGCGCTGACGAAGTCGGCGTCCTGCGGGGTGAGGCCACGGTCGTAGGCGTCGAGCGCCTCACGGATGACCTTAAGGGGCCAGAAGCGATCGCGCTGGGCCCGCAGGACGAAGCGCAGACGCTCGACGTCCTCGTCGCTGTAGCGGCGATACCCGGAGTCGGAGCGTTTCGGGGAGACCAGACCTTGGGCGTCGAGGAAACGAACCTTCGAGACCGACAGGTCGGGGAACTCCTCGCGCAGGGTCTTGAGAACCGCGCTGATCGTCAGGCCGTGCTGTGCCATGGAGCGGAAGCGCCTCAGCTCTGCTCGGGTGCGGAGTGTGCGGCGGCGTAGTACGTGAGTCGGTACTTGCCGATCATCACCTCGGCGCCGGTGACGAGCGGCAGATTGTCGACGAGCTTGCGGTCGACGTAGGTGCCGTTGAGCGATCCGATGTCCTGCACGCTGTAGCCGTTGCCGGAGCGAACGAAGATGGCGTGACGGCGCGAGA
This sequence comes from Dermacoccus sp. PAMC28757, assembly GCF_014302635.1. NCBI lineage: Bacteria > Bacillati > Actinomycetota > Actinomycetes > Micrococcales > Dermacoccaceae > Dermacoccus > Dermacoccus sp. PAMC28757. Next base: position 2,342,635 of record NZ_CP060292.1, read on the forward strand.
CCGTGATGTCGTCGAGGAAGATGTCGCTCTTCGGGTGACGCCCAGCGCTGACCTCGTCTGCGTCGAGCAGGAATCGCGCACCGGAGTTGGGTCCGCTCAGCGCGATGAGCAGCGCGGTGTTCGGGCGCAGCGCCTCGACCATCGCCTGGTCGGCCGGCGAGAGCACACGGGGTGCCTCGTGCGACAGCTCACGCGGCTCCCAACCAGCTTCGCCGGGCACGCCGATCGTCGTGGCATCACCGGAATAGCCGTTGTACTCGTCAGCCATGGTGTACCCCATCCCCTGCGCCTTGCGGCGCCGTGTCGTGAGCGGCTCGTCCGCACGGGGCGAGCCGTTCGATGTGGTGGTCAGACTACCGTCACCCGACGGAACCGAGGAACCGCCGGGTGACGAGAAGACTTACAGGACGTGTCAGTCGAGCGAGCCGGTGTAGGCGTCGGCGTCCATGAGGCCGTCGATCGCAGAGGCATCGCTGGGGCGGATCTCGAACATCCAGCCGGAGCCGTACGGGTCGGAGTTGACCGTGCCGGGCTCGGCGTCGAGCGTGTCGTTGACGGCGACGACCTCACCGTCGAGCGGCGAGTACAGGTCGCTGACGGACTTCGTCGACTCGACCTCGCCGCAGGATTCGCCCGCCGTGACGGAGTCACCGACGGACGGGAGGCTGACGTACACGACGTCGCCGAGGGCGTCCTGGGCGTACGCCGTGATGCCGACGCGAACGACGCCCTCGCCCTTGTCTGCGACCCACTCGTGGTCTTCGGTGTAACGAAGGTCGGCCGGGTACTGCAACTCGCTCATGGTTCTCCTCGAGTCGGTCGGTGAGCAGGCGTCTGGTCAGTCTCTTCGGTGCAGCGAGGTGATCTGCATCGAGGTTTCCTCGGAGACCTTAACGCGAGCGCCTGCTTGTGTCAGCGTATCGGTCACACCGCCCGGAATGGCCATCGCGGTGCTCATGGTGTGCGGATCGCCGATGGCGCTGATCGTGAACTTCTCCGGCAGGCTTCGGCCTTCGACGCTCGGGCGGCCGTCCACGTCGGTGAACCAGGACGACGCGACGATGCGGTTGCCACCGACATCGATGGACTCGGCGCCGGCGTCGCGTAGCTCCTGGACGGCGTCGAGGATGTTGGCCGCTGTGACGTCGCCGCCGGCGGAATCGACCTCGATGATGATGCCGGGGCCCTTCACCTGCACCGTTCCGTTGAGGATGGCGAGTTGGTCGAGACGCTTCTGCGCGTCGGCCACGGCTGCCCGGTCTCCGCCGCGAGCGAGCTGTTCCTTGCTCGTCGTGAGGTCGTCGAGTTCCTTCTCCAGGCGCGCGGACTGGTCGTTGACGTTGCCCAGGAGCGCCACGAGGTCGGCCTGCGAGAGGTTGTCGAGGCCGGACTTCTCGTTCTGCTGCACCTGCGTCATGACAGCGAAGCCGAGGCCCAGGGCGAGCACCGCCGCCGTCAGACCGCCCGCGAGGGAACGCGGACCTCCGAAGGCGTAGCGTCGCCAGGGTTGGGCGGGAGCCTCGTGCCCGTCATCGGGCGTCGCGTCGGACTGCTCAGCCGAGGTCGCGATCGACCGGGAGGTCTCGGCGCCTTCCTCAGGAACGTGCTTCTCCCCCGGCAACGCCGCGTCCTCGGCCGGCTCCGACGACGCCTCAGCGGGGTCGATTTCGGTCGGTGCGTCGAGGTCTGGCGCCTCGGGCGTCTTCTTCTGCTTCTTGCTCATGCCTTGAACACGTGTCGGCGGATCGAAGCGACGTTGGTGAAGATGCGCAGGCCGAGCACGACCACGACGCCGGTGGACAGCTGGTTACCGACACCCAGTTGGTCGCCGAGGAACACGATGAACGCGGCGACGACGACGTTCGACAGGAACGAGACGACGAAAACCTTGTCGTCGAACAATCCGTCGAGGGCTGCACGGATACCGCCGAACAGCGCATCGAGCGCGGCGATGACGGCGATCGGCAGGTACGGCTGCATCCACAACGGAACGTCGGGGTGCAGCCACAGGCCGAGCACGAGGCCGATCACGAGGCCGATGGCGGGAATCACGTCAGCTCCTAACGAGGGGAAGGGCGAAGTCAGCGCACCGGCTGAGCGTGGGCGATACGGATGGTTCCTTGCGCAGGCACCGTGACGTTGCCACGGGAGGTGGAGATGGTGAAATCCGACTTCCGCAGCGACGTGAGGTAGTCCCCCGAGAACCCGCTCTCGAACTTGTTCTGCATGTCGCTCGGACCGATCGCGGTGACGGTGTACGGCGTCGCGAGCGGACGGTAGTTGACGAGGATGGCCGAGCCGGCGAAGCGCACCGCGCTGAGTGATGTGATGCGCTGACCGTTGACGCTGACGGCGGTCGCCCCCGAGGACCACAGACCGTTGATGACGTGCTGCAGATCGCTCGAGGTGAGAGCGTTCTCGTCCTCACCGGTGCGCGGATCGCTGTCGGCTGCGTCGGGCTCGGCGTCCTCGGGGTTCTCGATGACGACGGTGAGCCCGGGCCCGCTGACGGCGGCCGCTCCAGCGGTGCGCTCACCGGCCGTGAGGTCGGCGCTCAGGTTCGAGCGCTCCTGGCGGGTCAACGCTGACGAACGGTTCGAGTCCAGTTCCGTGCGTAGTGCCTCCACCTCGGCGGCGGAGTCGTCGTTCGCCTTCTGTTTCGCCTCGACCTGTTCCACGAGTTGCGCGTGACGATCGGCCTGCACCGAATCCGGCACTCGCAGGGCATGGGCCGCCGCGCCGAGAAGGAAGCCGAGGGCGATGACCGTCACGACGAGCAGCGGCGAACGGCCCGGACGACGAACCAGCCCCTCACCCGTTGCCTCGCGCTTGCGGGCCACGTCTTCGTAGAGGGGGTCGATCGGCCGCTTCATGGCGTCGAAGATGAGCGCCATGCTCGCGGCCGGGTCCTGGACGCGTACCTCGCGCGTCGTTCCCGGCGAGCGCGGCTTGCGTCGGATGAGTCGGTGCGGTGCCATCACACCGCCCGCGCGCGAACGACCTTCAGCATCTCGCGCACCTGGACGGCGTACAGCAGGCCGGCGAGCCAGTACAGGCACACACCCCACAGGACGAAGGCCCAGGCGGTAGGGCGCGCCAGGTCACCGGCAGCGCCCTCGATCTCGGCGAGCAGGAGAAGGGGGAAGGCGTACAGAAGGTTGAAGGTGGCCGCCTTGCCGATGAAGTGCACCGGCGGCAGCGGAAGGTTGTGCCGACGGACGGTGGGCGCCATCGTGAGGATGAAGACTTCGCGCAGAACCAGGGCGAGCACCACCCACATCGGCAGGATTCCACGCATCGCGAGGCAGACGATCGTCGCGACGATGTAAAGCCGGTCAGCCATCGGGTCGAGGATGGCTCCGAGACGCGACTGCATGTCGAACTTGCGGGCGATCTTGCCATCGAGGTAATCGGTGAACCCCGCCACCATGAGGACGACGAGGGCCGTCTTGTCCCACTCCGAAAGGATCAGCCAGACGAACGCCGGAACACCGACGAGCCGCAGGAAGGACAGCACGTTCGGCACCGTCCAGATGCGGCTCGAAAGCTCCGGTTCAGCGGTCGTCACAGGCCAAGACTAGGCGATGGCCCCGCGCGGCGCGCACAGACCGTCGAGCCCGCGGCCCCTAGCATGGAGCCGTACTGCACCGACCCCGAGGAGCTCATGTCCGCCGCACGCAACACCCTGTTCACCGCGCTCGCCTGCCTGAGCGTGTCCGCCGCCTCCCTGACGGCGCCGGCGTCCGCGCAATCACCCGCTGAGGCCTCTGCCCCCGCGAGCGCCGCGACGACGACCGCCACCGGCCTGCGTGCCGCGTCGAACGCCCTGTACGAGAACTGGGCCGGCTACCAGGTTGCGGCGAAGAACCCGACGCAGGCCCGGGGTTCGTGGACGGTACCGAAGGCGTCGTGGCCCGGACGTGACGGCTACTCGAACATGTGGGTGGGCCTCGGCGGCGGAAACCGTGCGCAGGGCCAGCTCATCCAGGCCGGAACGGAGCACGACTCGAAGTGTGTCGCCCTCCGGGCGGGCAAGTGCTCGAAGTGGAAGAACGACTACTACCTGTGGGTCGAGACGTTCCCTCAGCGCTCGCAGGAACGCATCACGAATCTCCCCGTCTCCCCCGGTGACCCTGTCCGGGTCGCGGTGCGCTGGTCGGCGCGGGACAGCCGTGCCTACTTCACGCTGTGCAACGAGCGCCTCCAGCGCTGTGTCGTGACCTCCCGCGCCACGAGCGCGCCGAAGGGCGTTGCCGAGTTCGTGCTCGAACGTCCGAGCCGCGCCGACGGACGCCCGCTCGCCCTCGCGAACACGGGCACCGTCTCGTTCCGTCAGCTCAGCGTCACCGACGCCTCGGGCACGCGGGTGCCGAAGAAGATGGCCCACACGCGCATCTTGATGTTCAACGGCAACCTGCTCGCATCGCCGGGCGCGTGGTCGGCGAGCGGCAACGGCTTCCCGGTGACGTTCAAGCGCGCGGCCTGACGCTGCCGGTTCAGCCCGCCTGGGGTTCGATCCGGCGGATGGTGTCGTCGCCGTCGTCCGCGCGGACCGCCGAGGGCTTGAGCAGCTGCTGGAGCCGCAGCGGGAACTTCATGGCGACGAGGAGGATGACGATTCCCGTGAACGAGGCGGAGAGCACGATGATCGCTCGACCGAGCGACATCGTCTCCGCGAGCGCGGCTCCGACGACGGGCGACACCGCTCCACCGAGTGCGCCGACGTTGTAGGTGAAGCCGAGCGCTGCGGCGCGCTTCTCGATGGAGAACCAGCTCACCATCCACTTGGGCACGAGGCCGCCGACGCCGGCGCCGAAGCACTGCTGGACGAACAGCAGCAACCCGATGAGGGGCGCGTGGTCCGAGGTCAGCGTGAAGATCGGCCACAGCAAGGGTAGGGAGATGAGCAGGCTGCCCCAGTAGGCGCGAGTCGTGCCGAAGCGGTCGCCGGTGAAACCGGCCAGTATCGCACCGAAAGCCGTACCGAATCCGCTCCAGAAGAGGATGTCGCTGACTTCTCCGGGCGAGAGACCGAGGTCGGTCTTGAGGTAGGTCGGCAGCAGGGCCGTGATGGGCCAGGCGAAGAAGAACACGGTGAAGACCACGACCGTCACGGCAACGGCGGTGGGCCAGCGCTGAGGCTCGAACTGCACGAGGAACCAGACGAACACTGCCGTGATGACGACGGACATCGGTGCGACGGTCCCTGCGCCGTGGACGTAACCACCGAAGATGGCGAGGAGAACCGCGAACGTCGCCAGGGTGAGGAGGACGTTGAGAATGCGGTGCGGGCCGCGGTAGAGCGTCGTGAACATGTCAGGCGTTGCATCCACCCGGCCGGAGTCCTTCGCCCGGCGGAAGTCCTCCGGTTCGGGCAGACCACGGCGCAGCCAGAGGGCGAGCACGATCGGCACGAGACCGATGGCGAACAGCGCTCGCCAGCCCCACGCGGGCACCACGAAGCGGTAGACCTGAGCGACCAGCACTCCACCGATGGAGAAGCCGCTGATGAGGAAGGCGCTCGCCTTGTTACGCAGGTGCTGCGGCCACGACTCGATGACGTAGGTGGCGCTCGCGGAATACTCCCCCGCCATGCCGAAGCCGATGAGAAGGCGTGCGGCGAACATCATGACGTAGCCGGTGGAGACTGCACACAACAGTGAACCGAGGGAGAACGTGACGATGGCGAGCACCATGGCGTCACGGCGTCCGAGGGTGTCGGCGATGGCGCCGAGCACGAGACCTCCGAACCAGCGGGAGACGAACGCCGCGCTGATGAGGGTGGCGGCCTGGACGCCGTTGAGGTCGAACTCGTCGGCCACCTCGGTGAGGACGAGCGTGATGATGACGAAGTCGAAACCGTCGAGCAGGTACCCGAGCCACGCGGCCCAGAAGGACTTCCACTGCGTCGGGCTGACCTCGCGATACCAGGGCACGGTGGCAGCGTTCATGTGTGCCTCCTCATCCGGTTGTGCTGCTCAACCTTCTCCGGCACCTTATAGAGATTCGATGCGTCGCAGGCTGAATTCGCTCTGGGCACGGTGCCGGCCGAGCGTTAGGGTCGAAGCATGAACGGCATCGAGGTACTCAAGGATCTGGCGGGACGAGCCGCGGAGGTGGCGGGTTCCCTGCGGGACGTTCCGGCCGAGCGACTCAACGCTCACCCGGGGCACGACAACTCGATCGCGTGGCTGTTGTGGCATGCAGCTCGAGAGATCGACGTGCAGGTCGCGCAGCTCTCGGGCGAACAACAGGAGTGGACGCGAGGGGGCTGGGCGGAGAAGCTCGGCGTGGACCGCGGTGCGGACGCGATGGGGTACGGCGACTCCCCCGACCAGACGCGAGCCCTCGTGGTGAACGACGCGAACGCCCTCGTCGATCACCTCGAGGCCGTGACGGCTGCGCACGTGGCCTACCTCGACACCCTGACGGACGCGGACCTCGACCATGTCGTCGACGAGAACTGGGAACCGCCGGTGACCCGCGGCGCCCGCCTGGTGAGCGTCAGCGAGGATGCGCTGCAGCACGTCGGCCAGGCGAGCTACCTTGCAGGCATGAAGGATTCCGCCTTCGAGTGAGTCGCGTTCCGACGCGACGCCCGGTCGTCAGCGCACGTATCGTCGAAACATGACCATCAGCAGCCAGGACATCGACGACTTCTTCGGTCGCTATGCGGCGGCGCTCACGAATTTCGACGCCGGGGCCTCGGCGGACCTGTGGGCGACACCCGGCACGATCGTGGACGACCGGGTTCTCCGGCGTCCTCGACTCACGGGACGCGATGGTGTCAGGGCTCGAGCAGTCCTAGCCGGTCTACAAGCAGCTCGGTCTCGCGTCGGTGGCGTACGAGATCGTCGATCAGCGCCACTTCAGTGACCGTCTCGTCCTCGTCGCCGTCCGCTGGACGTTCTTCGACGCGAACGGGGACGCCCTCACGGACAGCAGCCCCTCCTACCTCCTGCGTCGCGAGGATTCCGGTCTGCGGGCGACCGTGTGCATCCAGACCGACGACATGGAGAAGCTGCAGGCACTCGCCGAAAGCCGCGGGGTGGATCTCGCGTCCCGCAGCGAGTGACTCTCACCGCGTCCGGCGAAACGAGCACGGAAAAGCGAGAGGGATCGCACGATGCGATCCCTCCCGCTGGCCTGTCGGGCTGACAGGATTTGAACCTGCGACCCCTTGACCCCCAGGCGTCCAAACGACTCTGACGAGGCCAGATTCCGCGTGATTCCGGGCGTCAGATCATGCAGAGCACGTCACGAGATGCATGGTTGGCGTGATTCTGGTCCCCTTCTGGTCCCCCGCTCGGCAGGCGACGATTAGGACCGGATCTGGCGCGACACGACTCGGGAGCGGGTCTTTCTCGGCGCGGCGGCCTATACGTGCTTGCGAATCCACTCCCAAGTGTCCTTCGTCAGCCAGCCCTGACGATCCTGGCCTGAGATGTCGACGACGAACAGCCAGCCACTGTCGTCCATCGCCCCTCGTAGGTGGGTGTACACGGCGTCTGCCGACTTGTTGGATACCACAATCCATGTGGTTTTCATCAAGTTTGCCCAAGTGCCATAGGACTTGATGCGCTCAATTAGCGACTCATAATCCTGCCCCGGTGCGTTCAAGTCATAAGTGACCAGGTATGCGCTCATGCTTTCTCTCCTCTCGAATTTGACCACTCACGCCTGGGAGACTGCCCCTGGGGCCGCGTCAACGGTTTCAGGCAAGCCAGCGTCGCTGGCGGTCCCTGGCGTTCCCTGTCCCGTGTCGGGACTGGGCGTGAAACTTACTGGCTCGTTGGCGGCTTTGCGCTTCCCGAGATATGCGAGTGACCGAAGAGCGGTGTGAAGCTCTTCAATGTCTTCGATGGCCTCGCGTGGGTCATCATCGAGGTGGAACCGAGGTCGCCATGAGCGCATCTCAGCCCGAACGTCTTCGGCTTCCTCGGAGTTGTCGAGTTGTCCAGAGATCTCCTCGATGAGCAGCAGGACGTGCTCGCGCGTTGCAGTGGAGACATGCTCTCGCATGAATCGATCTCGCGCGCGGTTGATACGGCTGGAGACACGTTCCACGCTCTCGGCGCGAACCGCTGCTCGCTGCCTGACACCGAGAGCCGTGAACAGCTGACGGAAGTTCGCGGCCAGGAGCTGACGTTCCTCCTCCTGCACCGCGTCGCTCGCGAGTTCTGCCAGAACACTCCGGGCAAAACCGATCTTGTTCAGTTCGAAGCTCTCCTGCCCCGTGAGCTTGCGGATGGCTTGCTCCAGAGCGTCGATCGTTCCTTTGGCTCCCGCTTTAGTCGGTGCTTCATCGAACACCGTGCCAGCGCTGAGTCCGAACGTTGAAATATCAACGTCGGGCACGAATTCAGCGCAGTAGCGGCTCGCAGCTGAGATCGCGATGTTGAACGGGATCAGATCTTCAATGGCGACCCTGCCGTGCGGGTTGTCGGTCGTGACGCCATCGAGTTCCGCGTCGGAGAGTTGAAGCACAAGGTCGTCGGCAATTAGCGGCTTGCGCCGAGCACCACCCCTACGAATTGTTGCCCGAGCTTCGTTGCCTGCCTTATCGCCGTCTAGGAGCGCGATGACTGCCGGCTGTTCAATGTCACGCCCTCTGGCTAGATAGATCAGATACGGCACTTGACTGACACCACCGGCAGGGACGAGCGTGATGCGATTGAGATCGAGCCTTTCGCGGTCGGGAGCGTTCTGGCGACCCAGCCAGCTTGAGATCCCCGCGAGCAGAATCTGATCAGACGGACCTTCCAGCATCAGGTTGCAGGTGCCGATGAAGGCGGTCTCACCGACGAAGCTCCCGAACGCAGATCTGAGCGGCTCGTAGTGGTTCTGCGCAACGCTTGCGACGATGCGTGTCCCCTCGTCGTGTTCGCCCTTTTCGAGTACTCGAATTCGCTCGGCATGGTTCTTATCGATCAGGAACGGTGAGTGGGTGACATAGAGAACCTGTACTGGAGCGCGGGCCTCGTCTTCCGGGTCCGCGAAGTCTGCGAACACTCTTAGGAGGTCCTGTTGACCTGAACTAGATAGAAAGCGGTCGGGCTCGTCCATCAGCAAAATTTCCGGTCGCCCGTCGCTGGGAGCCTCGTGGGCGAGGTACTGCACGAAGTAACTCAGGAAGTACTTGAGGCCATCGCTTCTCTCATCGAATCCGTAGGAGCGTCCAGTCCGATCCCGGATCATGAAGACCAAGTCGTATTCAAAGAGTGCGACAAACAACTCGAACTGACTGTCTTGCGTCCACCAGTGCGGGAAGTTAAGCGCCTTCGACAGCTCACTGTTGATCGTATCGACGATGCTGTTCGCGTACCCGTTCTTGGTGCGGACTGCGTTCTGCAACTCCACGAATTGGGAGCGGTCGAGGCCAGCGACCTTGAGCAACAGATCAGCAGCGAGATGGTACTTCTTAAGTTCTTCTTTGTCGATTGAGGTCGAGGTCTTGAAGGAAGACGAGATCTCGTTTGCCTGGCTGACAACGGAGTCTTTCGAGTCGAACCAGTTGGAGTTGTTCGTGACGGCATCCCAGATGCTTCGAAGCACGCTGCGTCCGACAGCTGCCGTCGCTTTGCCTGTGGCCAAGAACTCCAGTGGAACGCTATCTGGCAGGGGCACATCGGCGTCTATATTGAACGGCGCTGGAAGTCCAGCTTCGCTCAAGAGTGTCGGCTTCTTGATATGACTGGGTTCCAGCCACTGATCCCCGCGATAGGCGTAGAGACGAAGCTGCGGGGTCGTATTCATTCGGAATATGGCAACGCGATCAGTTCCACTGAGTCCTGTCTCGCCGGTCGCTTCCTCGATCGCCTTGATATCAGCCTCACTGATGCCTCGGAACTCGGCCCCGAACTCTGGACGAACGAGTGTCTTGTCCACGGAGAAGAACGGCGAGTAACGGCAGAAGTCGCTTCTCTCGTATCCTTCGCCAGTAAGCGCAGCGCGCACGGCCGCGAGCACCTGGCTCTTGCCTGACTCATTGCCGCCGACGACAGTAGTGATCTGGTCCTCCAGGCGCAGCCGCACGAACGGGTAGTGGGCTCCAGAAGGTGTGCTATCCCAGGGGTCAGGGCTGTAGTTCGGATTCGAGAGGCGCACGTAGTCATAGTTCAGCGAGCGAAAGAATCTTGCGTAAATGGCGGTGAGCTTCATTGCGTGCGCCTTTCGGTGCGTCAGATGGGAGCGGCGATCGCTATGATCCCGATTGGGCTTCTCTTGCTTGTGCGGCGGCGGTCCTGGTTCCGGGACCACCGGCACTACCTGACAGCACCTGCCATAGGTCCCGCAGGTCGGCTCCTGCCAAATCTGACCCTCTTGGAACGTGCCGACCCCAGTCAGCGTCGGAAAGTTGCGAAAGGAACTCTCGGGCCTCTGAGGGACGAAGGGCGCCTGAGTCATGGCTCCGTGCAAACTCTGCCCCGAGCGAGTTCGCAGCCGTTCTCGGGACTGAACTCATCCGCATGACGACGCCCGCCTCAGTGTTGACACCGTGATACAGCATGGCACCTAAAAGATTGATGCTTCGCAAATCGCTCTCACTCACGTTCTCGAAATCTATTCCGCTAGTGGGCAGCTTTGACAAGGCGGAAATACCCCACGTACCGGCAGTCGCAAGGTTCCGGTAGATAGCCTTAGTTGCTTCCGTGAGCGCGGCCGTTGGGCTTGATGCATCACCAAAGTATCGTTCGGCGATGGACTTGATGGAGACGCCCGCCACCCAATCAGCGGCGATCTTTGCGGCCCTGTCGCCGATTCCCTCGCCGACACCACTCAGTTCATCGATACTCTCTCTGATCTGCGGTAGCTGAAGCATGACCCGCATGAGGTCAGGGAGAGCGCTAGAGGTGACATCGCCAAACAGGCTGCCCGGTTGCCAATCGCTCGCGTCGAGCGACTTGTCCATCCGACGCATCTCGCCCATCGCTGAACGGATCCCCTCGGGAGTAAACCCCGTGCTGTCGGCAAGCGTCGTCGTCTCGACGTTCTGTGCAAGCTCCTCGGCGTATGCCCGCGTCGCCTCCAGCAGCCTCAGTCCCTTTTGCCGTTCAGCGGGGCTCGCCTCGGCCAGGGATGAGTATCCGAACGTGTTGCGCAGCAGCAGCTCTGTCTCAGATAAGACTGCATCTAGTTTCTTCTTCTGAGCGAATAGGTGCGCGACGTAACTGCGGAAGTCTGCCCATTGGTCGTTGTAGAGCGATCGTTCTAGATTCAGCAATCGACCGGCATCTTCAAGTTCGTCCAGGAGAACCACGAGCCTGGAAACAAGCGCTCCTGCTTGTTCCGACAAGAACTGTGCCAGCGGCTCTCTATCGCCTTCCTTGCTAGAGATACCGACAACGCCGATGCTGTCCTGGTCTACGCGGCCTGCTCTGCCCGCGAGGTTCCAGAACTCGCGAGCAGTCATGGGGCGGTTGAACTGGCCGCTCGGCAAGTTCCGGCTTGCGAGGAGGATGGATGAGACCGGGAAGTTCAGGCCCTGGGAGAGTCCGGTTGTCGCCACGAGAATCCGCAGTTTCCCTTGCTCGGCGAGCCATTCCATCAGTGCGCGGGTTTCGTCGGAGAGCCCCGCGTGGTGTACTCCGACCCGCCGGGCGAGCATTCCGATGAGGGCGTAGTCCTCGCTGATTTCTGCTGCTAGGTAGCGCTGCACCAGAGCAATATCCGGATCGTCCGCTTCTGGAAGCTCTCCTGAGAGTTCCTCCGCGATTGTCCACACCGTCGGGATTGTCGGGCATATCACGATCGCAGTCCCTCGCTCAGATAGGGTTAGCGCCGATGCGCCAGCGATCTTACTGAGACTGTTCTTGATACTAGAGAATGTGCGATCAAGTTGTGGAGCTTCACCAATCTGGTAAAGGCCTGAGACGTTCATCGATGAGCCGCTAGTCAGCATGGGTTCGAAAGAGAGTCGCCAATCCCTACCCCGCCCAGAGGCCGGAGCTACTGCTGAGACAAGACCGATTAGCCGATCATTGGGCTGCCAAGGTGTTGTTGCAAGACTGATGCTCTTACCAGTGCGCGGCGCTAGCCATCGGGCAAGGTCGTCGCCATTCGGCACATAAGGCATAAGCAACAAGAAGTTCGCCTGGGTGCAGTCTCGTTTGACCGTGGCTAGCAACAGCTCGATGCGAATACCTCGGTCGGAATCTTCAATGTTGTGCGCCTCATCTAACACCAGCAATGCGAGTGGGCGATCGATCGCCGCATTGCGTATTGCCAGGTGGAGCTTCTCCGGAGTTGCCACCAACACGTCAAAGGGAGACTCGTTGAGCATTCCCGCTTCGATTTCATCGATCTCCACAGCGGAGGTGAGCTCCTCAACCCGAACACCGCTCGGCCCGAGGTCACGCCTTAGCCGTCGAGTGATCTGCGAGACGAGCGCCCGTGTCGGCGCCACATACGCGACCCAGCCCTTGTCCTGCTTGAACTGGCTAATCGCCTGAACAATCTTGAACTCGGCGAGGATGGTCTTGCCCGCGCTCGTCGGAAGATCGACGACGACGGCCGCGCTCGCCGGGTCCAGAAGCCCCTGCTCCTGAATCGCGATGCGCTGCGGAGGCAGCATCTCGAACATGGATCGGTGCCGGGTCGCGGTTTCGACGATGCTCCGAATTTCGGGACCGATTCGGGTGACAGACCACAGTGCCCCCGCCACCATGCGTTGAGCCATCGCACGTTGCCACTGGAGCACCACTACGAACGCTGGATCAGCAGACTGCTGCGCCGCGGAAATCGCTCGGTCGAAGTGGAAGTCAAGTTGCGTTGCGATGTCCGCTGGCTCCCCTTGCATGAGGTAGGTGGCGACCATCTCGGAGAGCCTGGCCCAGTGGTACAAGGCCACGAGGCGCCACCCAGCTGCCTGCATTTCTTCGGGCCGCGATTGTGCACTGAAGAGAAGCTCCTCGTTCTGCCGCTGCTCTGCACGCAGCCGCGCCACGGTTTCTGCGACGCCTTCCAGGTCGTGCCATCCGTCTTTGCGAAGAAGCCGAGTCCAAATCTGCCCGAGGTCACTTAGAACGCGTGTGTCCCATGAGCCATCGGATTGGAAGAGTTCCGGGTTGACTTCGCGCTCGCGCATCCAGGCCCGGTACTCCGCCCAACGGTCTGAACAGTATGCGAGCGCGCCGAGCTGGAGGACTTGATGTACCAGCGCCTCCAACGAGTCAAGCTTCAACGGAAGCGCCCGAAGAAGAGCGAACGCCTCGTGGGCCGCGGCCTCCGCCACCGCGTCGTCTGATGTGCCCGAGTGCAACGACACCTGCGCAAGGGCCTCGATACCTTCGCTGGCGACAATCTCATAGGCGAAGGCGACGTCCTGAATGAGAGCCTCGGTCGCGGCGTCGTGAGTGCCTTCGCGGTGAAGCTGGCGGCCAAGGTTCGAGTCGACGTACATGGAGGCAGCCGCGTCGTGGGCCGCATTCACCCGGTCCGCGCCGAGGGCTTCGATCGCCCAGTGTGACCTGAGTCGGCTGATTGCTTCGCGGGAGATAGTCATGCCGCGGTCTCCAATACGACCGAAGCATCAGCGACCTGAGCCATTAGTTCGGCGGTCAGGTAGATCGCGACGAGCGCCATGCTGGTTGGTTCTTTCACGGACTGGGCAAGACTGGAAGCTCTGGCACGAAGATCTGACTGGTTTGGTTCGCTCGCATGTATGAGAACGCCGTAAATGACGACATCCAGGCTGTCCGCTAGGTAGGTTGCAAGCGCCCGACGAAAACTATCCAGCCACGGTTTGCCCACAGAGTTCATCGTCAGGTATCGAATTGCCCACCTGCTACGGTCGTCGCCCGCGTTGAGTCCGGACAACTGACTATGAAGCCCGTGGCTCCGGCTCGTCAGCAAGCCAGGAGGCCAGGCCTGCTGATGACTGGTCTTCACTTCGGCAAAGACGAATCGCACTCGATCGCTCACGTGGAATCCAATAAGGTCCACGCCCCCTCCGCTGCTGTTGGGGTTTCGCGTCGATCGACTATCCGGCCAGGGGAACTCGCATCCGACTTCCGTGACCAGATGGTGTTCGGCGAGCGCCTCCCCTACTCGCCATTCATCGAAGGAGTCAGGAGAAGTGAGGATGCTCTCCAAACGCTCGTTCTCGAAGTCGGTCTTTGCCAGGTCGGCGAGTGCCTCGCGTGCTTCTTGGACGCCAGTGTCATCTCGCAAAATCGATTGCACGCCAGGCGCGATGTCGGCGACATCCGATTCTTCAAGGAGGTGACCGGTCGCGGAGACTGCGCCGTGGTCGACGGTGTACGCCAGCGATCCGACCACTGCACCACCTCTCCCGTGCTCCCCACGCGCGGAAGGGTAGACTCCGCTGGCGCCAGTCTACCTGGCCCCACCGACAGACAGTCTCCCTTGCACCCGCGAGTCCTCGACCTAAGCAGCAGGAGCAGGCTGACGGGGCCGATCCAGAGGAACTTGAGGGCATTCCATACGAACAGCAGGACCAGCAGGTAGAGCCAGCCGGGGCCGCCGTCGTTGATGATCGTGGTGCAGATCGCCGCGGCGTAGAAGTAGACCCCGGCGAGCAGCCGGTTGGTGGGCGCGTAGCGGAGTACGCCGTAGCCTCGTGCGCTGAGCGCCACAGACATACGAAGCATTGCGGGCCTCTTTTCTCGTCATAGCGCGACGGTGTTCCGTCGTGGAGGCGGCTATGAACCGAGTGCCCGCGAGGGCCGTCCCGAAGGACCCGCGTAGTTTGCTGAACCTGCCTCGATATGGAGTCTACGACCGTCCTGTGACAGAAGGAACCCCATCTGCTGGTGGGCGCGTACCTCGTCGGTGACCTTGGAGCGGAGGGGACACCGATCATGGCGACGCTGGCGGAGCAGGTGCAGGGTGAGCGGATGGCGCGGATCGCGTTGTCGATGATCGCCGAGCCGAACGACTCGACCACCGGGTACGTCCTCACCCGTCACGGCGGGATCGAGACGCTGCGGCTGATCAAGTCCGGAGACGAGGTGCCCGGCCTGGCACGCGCCGACGTAGTGATGTGGCGCGAACGGCTGGCTATGCGGATCACGCCCGGCCTGCCGGATCAGGCAGCGCAGGCCGAAGGGTTCGGCACGCTCATCCCTGCCGACAAGGAATGGCCCACCGGGCTGAACGACTTGGGCGAGCGTGCCCCCTACCTGCTGTGGACGCGCGGCGCGGTCTCGTTCTTGACGACGGCGCTGAGCGATCGGGCCACGATCACGGGCGCTCGCGCTGTGACCTCCTATGGCGAGCAGGTCGCGGGCGAGCTGGCGACGGGTCTTGCCGATGAGGAACGGGTCGTCATCTCCGGCGGCGCCTACGGGATCGAAGGTGCCGCGCACAAGAGCGTGCTGGCCGCGAGTGGTCAGACAATCGCGGTCCTGGCCGGGGGGCTGGATCGCCCGTACCCGGCCGGGCACCACGAGCTGTTGAACCAGATCGGGGGATGTCGGGCTGCTGGTCAGCGAGCTGCCACCCGGAACAGCACCGATCAGGCACAGGTTCTTGGCTCGCAACCGCCTGCCGGCGGCGCTCTCGGGTGCGACCGTGAGCCCTGAGGCCGGTCCCGGATCCGGGTCGATGACCACGGTCATCGCCGCCCGCGAACTCGGCCGAGGCGTCGGCGCGGTGCCCGGCCCGGTCACTAGTGTCGCGAGCGCCGGGCCGAACGAACTCATCAAGCAGGGTCTCGCGTCGCTCGTCTCTCAGCCCAGCGACGTGATCGCCTTGCTCGACGCCGACCCGAACCCAGGGGCCCGAGGCTGGGCTCAAGTTCGGGCACCGATACCCGTCACAGGGAACGCCCGAACGCTCTCTCTGACCGCCAGTCTCGCGGCGGCCGTCGTTCACAAGGTCGGAGCGGGGTGAGCCGCGGCGCTCTGCCGCGCGGGCTCGATCTTCGTGGGCTCGATGGTGGCGGCTTGCGCGCGGTTGAGGGCGGCGCGGGCGCGGATGACGTCGCTCTTCTGGCTGGTGCTCTCCGGCGACGGGCCGAGCGGGGTCCGGTCGTCGGTGATGCCGTAGCGGTCGCGGTAGGCGGCGACGGTGCGGGCAGGGCGCCACCATGCCGCCTTCGGCTTCTCCCCCCTCGGTGCCTTGCCGAGGTCGGCCGTCCACGGTTCCGCATCGGTGAGAGCGGACCGGAGCACGGCGTCGGCGCGGGCGGCGATCAGCTCGCGGCGCTCGTCCAGTGCTTGCCGCATGTCGTCTGCCATCTGCCCGCCGGCGTGCGGGATCAGTCCGGCGATCAGTCTCGGGGGTTTGCGGGTGCGGCCTGATCCGGCGGGCCGGGCGGTGGCGCGGGCGACGCGGGCGTGGAGGGCGGAGGCGATGTCGTCGGCGTTGTCCAGGCTCCGCGCGGCGACCAGACGCGGGAGCAGCGCGTCGAGGTCGTGGTGGTTGGCTTCGGCGTGGCACAGCTCGGCCGACAGCGCGCCCTAGGCGTCGGAGGCGAGCACGTCTTCGATCTGCTCGGGGGTGAGCCCGGAGGCTTGCAGGAGGGTGGCCCTGCGATCGTGCTGCGCGGCCTGGGCGATGGTGTCGTACTCGGCCGCGAGCTGGGCGATCGAGCCCCAGAGGTCTTGCTCGGCGGTGATCGTCTCGTGCGCGGGCAGCTCGGCGCCGATGATCGGGCTGGTCGTCCTGTTCGGCGTCGCGCTGATCCTGGGCGCCGCTGGATCGGTGGCCGCGTTCCTGACCGGCACACCGCAGCCGGCCGGCAATCCCGCCTCCGGGGTCGGAGTCCTGTTCCGCCCCGGAGACCCCGGGCCGGCGCTCGACGCGGACGGCCTGAACCCGGTCGTCTACTGGATCGTCGCCGGGCTGCTCCTCGCCGGCCTCGTCACCGACGGCCTATGGGCATGGCTACGGCTGCGCCGCCACACCCACCGGATCGAAGCCGAGGTGTCCGGTTTGCAGGTCGGGGACGTGGACTTCGGCAAGATCCTCGTCGTGATCCGCCTGCAAGTCTTCCCCGGCAAGGGCGGCCTGGTCACCAAGCCGACCAAGAGCCGCGAAGAACGCCGCGTGCCGATCCTGGAACCGCTCCGGTCCGTGCTGGAACGCCTTACCGACGACAAGCAGCCGGAGGGCTCATTGCTGGTCGGCCCGAAGGGCGGCTACCTCACTACCCGACCGTCCGCGACGCCATGAACTGGGACGGCATCGTCGCGAAGCTGGGCCTGCCCGACCTCACCCGGCACGGGCTCCGTCACACCGGGGCAACCTGGATAGCCGACGCAGGCATCCCTTTGCACGTCATCCAAGACATCGTCGAACACGCCTCAATGGAGACCACTCGCGGCTATCTCCACCCCGACGACCGCCACCTCGCCTCAGCAGCCGAGCAGGCCAACGCCTTCCCCTTCGCCGCCGGACAGCGCAAGCAGGCCCGGCGCAGCGTCCCCTCGGCCAGGGGCCTGTGATGTGCGCCCGCGTCCGCGCGAGCAGCCTCGCAGTCGTTCTGGTCCCCTTTTGGTCCCCTTCTCCACAGGGGAGCGGGTCGAGGCGGTCTCGCTGTCCACAGGCGCCCGCCCGGCGCGACATCGAGGGGACCAGAGGGGGACCACCGAGAACCACCCTCGGACGTGAAGAAGCCCCGGTGAGAAACCTACTCTCACCAGGGCTTTTACGTCGGGCTGACAGGATTTGAACCTGCGACCCCCTGACCCCCAGTCAGGTGCGCTACCAAGCTGCGCCACAGCCCGTGGCATGGATTTTCAGTTGTTCGGGCCGACTAGAGCGGGGTAAACCCCTTGACCCCCAGTCAAGTGCGCTACCAAACTGCGCCACAGCCCGTTGCGCCCGAGAGCGCAAGCCCCGAAGGGCGAAATGAACCTTACACCACGGTGGCGGGCGCCTCACAATCGGGTGACGCGCGCCCCACTCGCAGGGGTCAGCGAGGCTCAGAAGTCGAAGATGTCCCCCGCGATGTCGCCGATGGCGTCACCGACGGAACCGAATACGTCGCCGAGGCCGCCGGCCATGTCGCCGAGGTCGAACAGGCCCGCACCGTCGCCGAGCAGATCAGCCAGTCCGCCGATGGCCTCGATGCCGAGATACGCAATGTCGTCACCGAAGAACAGCCAGAAGAAGGGGTCGGATGCCAGGCCGCCCATGATGTTGCCGTAGCCCTCGAGTTGGGCCGCCTTGGCGACGTCGCCGATCACCGACGCCCAGCGCTCTGTCAGCCCGAAGATCATGGCGTACGGCAGGTAGCGGCTGAACAACCCTGCTGCCTCTTCGTACTTGATCTGACGGGCCTCCGCCGTCGCGATGTACTTGCGGAAACCGAGCGTCTGGATGCGAACAGCCGTGCCGTCGGCCGTGCGCGGCGAACGGCCCGCGAGGCCGAGGAAACCCTTGCTGCGCGGGTCACGCTCGTACCAGCCGCGCTCCACCGTCTCGCGGTACAGCGAGTCCGTGATGTGCCGCAGTGGCCCCCGCAGCTGGCGCTTCATCTGCTCCAACCCGACGTACTTCACGCCGGGCGGGAAAAGCGCGTTGAGGAAGTCGGCCTCCACCTGCGTGATGATGTCGTCGCGCGGGAACTCGTTCTGCACGAACAACCACGAGTCATCCTGCTTGTCGATGCGAAACCACCCGCGAAGGGACAGATCGATCATCATGGCCCCGATGTCACGCGGGTCCACCTTGCCGTCGACCACGGTGCCCGCGAGAGCCGCGCTGACGCCCTTGGGCGGCGCGAACTGCACGGCTGCCTCGCCGGCCCACTCCTTGCGCCCCTTGACGCGACGGACCTCCCCCGTGCCGTCAGCCGGAGTGAGACCGGGCGTGACGCCGACGTACTCGTAATCGTGGTTCCAACCGAACATCGATGACCTTTCGTTCGCGGGGCGCTCACAGCCTAGCCACCGCGCCGATCCTCTGGCAGACCGGCTCAGCGATCTCCGGAAAACTTCGCGCCGTAGTTTCGCGCCACGGCGAGCACATACAAGATCGTCAAGCGAGAAACCGCCCGATGACGCAGCAGCCATGCCGACGAGCATCGGGTTGCGGTGCATCTCGGCGAGCATCTGCCCAGCCGCGGACGTCGGACGTCCCGTCTGGGCGGTGTCGAGTTCCTTGGACCACGCACCGACGAGTTCGAACGCCACCGCCTAGGCGAGGTAGCCGCCCACGAAGCCCTCGCTCTGATCGTTCGCGAGCTGCTTGCTTTCGACCTTCGCGAGGTAGTGCTTGAACGACGCCGCCTCCCGCTTGAGACGCTCGCCGTCGGAGCTCAGCCATGACCCCCGGCGCCCCAGCATCCCGCGGAACGCCGGATTGCGGGTTGCGACGCCGTGGGCCACCATCTCGTCGCCCAGCACCGTCGCCACCTCCTCGACATGCCCCTGGAGGCGGTGCTTGAGCGGCGACGGAGACACGTACTGACGCGGCACGGCGTCACCGGGCGTCTGCGTCAGGCCGGGCCGGAAGAGGGCATCCATGAGCAGTTCCTCAGCGCGGCTCGCGGTGTCGCCGCGGGGCGGCAGTTGCGTCGCAGAGACGAGTGCCCAGTCTTTACCCTCCTGCTCGATGGCGAGCCAACCGCGCAGTGACAGGTCGATCAGCATGGCGCTCACCCCGCGCGTGCCGAGCTTGCCGTCGAGCAGCGCTCCGACGTAGGGGGCACGAAGCCCCCGTGGCGGGTCGAAACGCACCACCTGCGCCTCCCGATGGACATCCGGCACACCCGAGGCCGTCTGGTTGGCGTCCTGCGACGGCTGGTCCTTGTGCGAGCGGCTGAACATGGCGACCCCGTTTGAGTGTGTGCTGGCTCGCCATAGGCGACGGCCGCCGTCTCGAACAGAGACGGCGGCCGGTCGTGGCCACAGCTGGATCAGCGCTGCTTGCGCTTCTCGCGCACGCGCACCGAGATCTCGATGGGCGTGCCGTCGAAACCGAACTCCTCGCGCAGGCGACGCTCGATGAAGCGGCGGTAGCCGGCCTCGATGAAGCCGCTCGCGAAGATGACAAAGCGCGGCGGACGCGTCGAGGCCTGCGTCGCGAACAGGATGCGCGGCTGCTTACCACCACGCACCGGGTGCGGGTGGGCCGCCACGACCTCGCCGAGGAACGCGTTGAGACGGCCCGTCGGGATGCGCTGGTCCCACGAGTCGAGAGCTACCTCGAGCGCCGGGACGAGACGGTCCGTGTGACGCCCCGTGGCGGCGGAGATGTTGACGCGCGGCGCCCACGGCACCTGCACGAGCTCGCGCTCGATCTCCTTCTCCAGGTAGTAGCGGCGCTCCTCGTCGAGCAGATCCCACTTGTTGTACGCGACGACGAGGGCGCGGCCTGCGTCGATGACCTGCTGGACGACACGGACGTCCTGCTCGGCGATGCTCTGCTCCGCGTCGATGAGGACGACGGCGACCTCCGCCTTCTCCAACGCCGTCTGCGTGCGCAGGGACGCGTAGAAGTCGGCGCCGCGGGTCTGGTGAACGCGTCGGCGGATACCGGCGGTGTCGACGAAGCGCCACGTCTTGTCACCGAGTTCGATGTATTCGTCGACCGGGTCACGCGTCGTGCCCGCGACGTTGTCGACAACGACACGCTCGGAGCCGGCGAGCTTGTTGAGCAGCGACGACTTGCCGACGTTCGGGCGCCCGAGCAGCGCGACGCGACGGGGGCCGCCGCGCGGGTAGGCGCCGGCGACGGCCGACTTGTCCGGAAGCTCGTTGATGATGGCGTCGAGGGCGTCACCCGTGCCGCGCCCGTGAAGGGCCGAGACCGGGTAGGGCTCGCCGAGACCGAGCGACCACAGCATCGCGGCGTCCGCCTCGGTGCGGTTGTCGTCGACCTTGTTGGCCACGAGCACGACCGGCTTCTTCGAGCGGCGCAGCAGCTTGACGACGGCCTCGTCGGTGTCGGTGGCACCGACGGTGGCGTCGACGACGAACATCACGGCGTCGGCGAGTTCGACAGCCACCTCGGCCTGCTCGGCGACACGCAGGTGAATGCCCGTGGCGTCGACCTCCCATCCGCCGGTGTCGACGAGCGTGAAGCGGCGCCCGACCCACTCTGCGTCATAGGCCACACGGTCACGCGTCACACCCGGAACGTCCTCGACGACGGCCTCACGGCGGCCGAGGATGCGGTTGACGAGAGTCGACTTGCCGACGTTGGGGCGTCCGACGACGGCAACAACAGGGCGCAGGTCGGCCTCACTGAAGCCCTCGTCGTCACCGCCCTCGCCGCTGAGGAGGGCGCGGTCCTCGTCGCTGAGGTCGAAGTCCTCGAGCCCGACCCGGAGGGCCTGCTCGACGGACTCGTCGCCTGGGAAGTTCTGCTCGTCGCTCACGCGTCATACCTTCGAATGTCGGAAAGTTCTGCGCGGTTCGCTCGTCGATCGGAGTCTGATCCGTGTCGCGCCGCGCCATGACGCCGAACGGGCGTCAGACACCATTCTCGCGCACTTGGGCGAAAAGTCAGATTCGGGCAGCGCGCACGTGCTCCGCGAGGCGCATACGCAGCGCCTCGGTGGCCACGGCAACACGCTCGCGACCGGTGACGGCAGCGACCTCGGGCACGCCTGCGAGGTCGAACGGTTCGCCGAACGTCACCGACAGGCGTGAACGCACGCGCGGCAACGCACCCTTCGAGCGACCCGCCGTTCCCGACAAGGCAACCGGAACGACGACCGCCTTCGTTCCCAGCGCAAGGAACGCGGCTCCCTGCTGGGCGCTCGCCACCCCGCCACTGCCGCGCGTTCCTTCGGGGAACACGCCGACGACCCCGCCTGCGCGCAGGACCTCCCGTGCGCTGGTGAGCGCCTCACGGTCGGCGCTGCGCTGCGTGATCGGGATCTGCCCGACGCCGCGCAGGAGCCAACCGACCGGCCCGACGAAGTACGCACGCTTGACGAGGAAGTGCACCGGTCGCGGGGACGTGATGAACCCCAGCGGCCCGTCGATGAAGCCGACGTGGTTCGCGACGAGAATGACCGGCCCACGCGAAGGCACGTGCGCTTGACCCGTCACCCGTGCGCGGTACAGGAGCCGCAGCAGCCCGACGCCCAGACGTTGGCCTACTCGTACGCCTCGATCAGCATCCACGGGACGCGGCAGCCGAGAGGCCAGCCGCTCGTCCAGGTGTTGCGCAGCGCTGCGCAGACGCTCAGGCGGTTGCACGCTCGACGAGGGTCAGCACAGCTTCGACGGACTGCTGGAACGTCAGTTCGCTCGTGTCGAGGGTGACGACACCGTCAGCGGCGGTCATGAACTGGGAAACGGTCGAGTCTGCCTTGTCGCGGTCGACGATCTGGGCGCGCGTTGCGGCGATCATCGACTCGTCGGCACCACCGTGCACCTCCTTGGAGCGACGAGCCAGGCGGGCTTCCTCGCTCGCCACCATGAGGATTCGCACCTCCGCGTCCGGCGCGACGACCGTGGTGATGTCGCGGCCCTCGGCCACCACTCCCCCTTGGTCGGCGGCGATCTGCGCCATGAGCTCGCGCTGACGCTGCTGCAGCTTGGGGCGCACCGCGAGGTTCGTCGCGACCTTGGAGACCACCTCGGCGATGCGCGTGGTGCGGATGTCGGAATCGATGGGGTTTCCGCCCATGGAGATGCTGGGAGCCTTCGGATCGGTACCCATCTCGAGTGGCATCGCGGCGACGGCGTCGGCGACGGCCTCGGTGTCGTCGAGGTCGATGCCCGCGTCGAGGCAGTACCACGTGAGGGCCCGGTACATGGCGCCCGTGTCGAGATAACCGATGCCCAGGTGCGCTGCGACCTTCTTGCTCACGCTCGACTTGCCGGAGCCCGAGGGCCCATCGATGGCGACCCGGAAACCGCTGCTCGTACTCGTCATGCGGGGATTCTAGTGCGTCTCGAGCACATGAACCGACCAGCCCTTGGCCGCCAGGACCTCGCGCAGCACCTCGGCCCGGACCGGCAGCACGTCGATCTCCAGCAGACCTGCGGCGACCGAGGCGTCGTGCTCGAGGCGCAGGTCCTCGACGCTGACGCCGCTCTCCCCGACGACGACGAAGAGTCTCCCGAGAGCGCCCGGCTCGTCAGGGACGACGACGGCAACGGTCGCGTAGGTCGTCGGGGGCGTGCCGTGCTTGCCGGGAATGCGTGCCTGTCCGTCCTGGCCCGCCGCGATCGTGCCTGCGAGCACGGCACGGGGGCCCGGCCCGAGGCCGTCACCCGCCGTAGGCGAGTCTGGCTGCTCGACGGCACGCAATGCGTCGCGCACTGCGGTGAGTTCCTCGATGAAGCGGTCCACGACGGGGCGCACGGCGCGCGCGTTACCCGCGAGGATCTGCGTCCAAAGGAGCGGGTCGCTCGCGGCGATGCGTGTGACGTCACGGACGCCCTGGCCGCTCAGCCCGACAGCGGGTTCCGAGAGCTCGCGCAGTTGCGCCGCGACGAGGCTGGCGGCCAGCTGCGGCACGTGTGAGACGGCCGCGACGGCGGTGTCGTGGTCCTCGGGCGCCATCGTCACGACGCGCGCGCCGACGGACTCCGCGAGCGAGATGACATCACGCACCCGCTCCGCCTCGGCACCGTCGGGGCACACGACCCAGGTGCGGCCCTCGAAGAGGTCGCTGCGCGCGGCGACGGCGCCGCTTCGCTCACGTCCCGCCATCGGGTGCCCAGGAACGTAACGGGCAGCGGCGTCGGCGCCGGCGAGCTCTCGCACCGCGACGACGACGGCGTTCTTCACGCTCGCGACGTCGGTGACCGTGGCTTGCGGCCAGCGTTCGAGTTCGGCCGTAATGACATCGGCCGTGACGTCCGGTGGGGCCGCGACCACGACGACATCGGGCGCTGCATCGTCATCCGACGCGAGACGACCGCCGCCCATGTCGGCGGCCAGAGCCGCGGAAACCGGCGAGGTGTCGGTCAGCGTGACGTCGACACCCCGCACCCGCAGCGCGAGCGCGATCGACGTACCGAGCAGCCCGGCGCCGACGACGCGTACACGCTGCGGAACGCTCACAGCCCGGCGGTCTTGTACAGCGCCGCGACCTCGCGCTTGTTGAGCGGGCGCATCTTGCCCGGGCGAAGGTCGCCGACCTTGACGGGGCCGACCTGGGGGCGCGCGAGGGCGATGACCGGGTGGCCGACGGCCTCGAGCATGCGGCGCACGATGTGGTTGCGGCCCTCGTGGATGACGACCTCGACGAGCGCCATACCCGGCTGGCTGTCGACGACCTTGAACGAGTCGACCTTGACCGGCCCGTCCTCCAGTTCGATGCCTTCACGCAGGCGCTTGCCCAGGTCGCGCGGCACCGGACCCTGGATCGTGGCGAGGTAGACCTTCTCCACGCCGTAGCGCGGGTGCTGCAGACGATTGGCGAGATCGCCGTCGTTCGTCAGCAGGAGAAGGCCCTCGGTGTCCTGATCGAGGCGTCCGACGTGGAAGAGGCGCTCGGTGCGTCCTTCGAGGTACTCCCCCACGGACGGGCGACCCATGTCGTCCTCCATCGTGGAAACGACGCCGGTGGGCTTGTTGAACGCGATGTAGACGAGCGTGTCGTCGAGCTGGATGCGCGCACCGTCGACGTGGATGACCGAGGTCTCGGGGTCGACACGCGTGCCGAGCTCGCTCACGATCTGACCGTCGACCTCGACGCGCCCTTCGGCGATGAGGTTCTCGCAGTGACGGCGCGAGCCGACGCCGGCCTGCGCGAGCACCTTCTGCAGGCGCGTTCCCTCGTCGACGTGCACGTCGCGCTGCGCAGCCTTCTTGGGCTGACGCTCGCGCGGCGGAGCGACCGGCTGGCCGTCCTTCGTCGTGCCGATGCCGAGCACGTCGGCCTCGTAGCGGCTGACCTTGCCGCCGGAGCCGCGGTTGACGCGGGTGCTGCGCTTGTCGCGCGCACCGGGGCGGGGCTTCTTGTTGTTCATCCGTGTCCTTGTTCCACTAGTTCGTCGATGATCGCAGCGTCCGGCAGGTAGGGCGCCAGCGGCGGGAGCTCGTCGAGCGAGCCGATGCCGAGACGCTGCAGGAAGTACGGGGTGGTGCCGTAGAGCGTGGCGCCGCCCTCGGCGTCGGAGCCGACCTCGGTGATGAGGCCGCGCGTGACGAGCGTGCGCGTGACGCCGTCGACGTTGACACCGCGGATCGCGCCCACGCGCGAACGCGAGATCGGCTGGCGATACGCGATGACGGCGAGGGTCTCCAGGGCAGCCTGTGTGAGCTTCGCCTGCTGGTTGCCGAGAAGGAACTTCTCGACGGCGTCGGCGTAGACCGGGCGGGAGTACATCCGCCACGAGCCGTCGACCTCACGCAGGGTGAAGCCGCGCTGCTGGGCGCGGTACTCGACCTCCAGGCCTTCGAGGTTGGCGCGGATCTCGCTCTCGCCCACACCGAACGCGGACGCGAGATCGGGCACCGAGACGGGCTCGTCGACGACCATGAGAACGGCTTCCAACGTCGAGCGCAGACCGCCCGGAAGGTGGTGCACGACAAGGGGTTCGTCACCGTCGCGCGGTGCCGCCCGGTCGGGCTGCTCCTGCGGCATCTCAGTCATCTCCACCTCCGTTCACTCCTTCATTGTCCCAGGGCTCACCGTCGAACTCGTCCGAGACGACGATGCGCGCGTCGGGGGCCGCGCTCCAGCGCACGCTGAGCGGCTCGAGATGGGCCTCCTGCTCGAACGTCACGGCGGATTCCTTGAACAGTTCGAGCACCGCGAGGAAGCGCGCCACGACGACGAGCGTGTTGTCCGCGTCGGCGACGAGCTGCGCGAACGTCAGCTGCTCACTGCGTCGCAGTTTCGACGTGACGATCGTGGCCTGCTCGCGCACGCTCACCTGCACGGCGTGGAGGTGATCCACCGCCACAGTCGGAGGCACCTTCGGCGTTAGTGCCCGCGCCGCGACGACGGCGAGTTGCTCCGGCGTCGCCGTCATGACGAGTTCGGGCAGGAGCCCCGCGAAGCGCTCCTCGAGTCCGGCCTGGCGCGCGACGAGGCGGCCGTGGGTCTGCATCCGCTCGTCGAGGAACGTCGCCATGTCCTTGAACGCCCGGTACTGCAGCAGCCGGGCGAAGAGCAGATCGCGGGCCTCGATGAGTTCGAAGTCGTCCTCGTCGGCGGTGAGGCTCGGCACGAGCCGCGCGGCCTTGATCTCGAGCAGGGTCGCTGCGACGAGGAGGAACTCGCTCGCCTCGGACAGATCCCACTCGTCGCTCGCGGCGCGCGCACGACGAATGTGCGCGATGAACTCGTCGGTGACCTGCGAGAGCGAGATCTCCGTGACGTCGAGACGGTGCTTTGAGATGAGGCCGAGCAGGAGGTCGAACGGGCCGTCGAAGACCTCACCGAGGTGGACGTGGAACGGCGTCGTCGCGGCCCGCCTCGTGAGAACTCCGCCGGGTGTCTCCTGCGTCTCCTGCGCCTCAGGTGCCGACGCGGTCGGCGCCTCGTCGCTCACCGGCGTCTCGGTCAGGGTGCGCCGCCGCGCGAGATGAGCTCACGCGCCAGCTGACGGTAGGACTCGGCCGCACCGTGGTTCGAGGCGTACTGCGTGATCGGCTCCGCGGCGAGCGTGGCGTCGGGGAACTTCACGGTGCGCGAGATGACGGTGTGGAAGACCTGGTCACCGAAGTGGTCGACGACCGAGCGCACGACGTCGCGGCTGTGGAGCGTGCGTCCGTCGTACATCGTGGCCAGGATGCCGTCGATCTCGAGACGCGGGTTGAGTCGATCCTGAACCTTCTCGATCGTCTCGACGAGCAGGGCCACTCCGCGCATCGCGAAGAACTCGGCCTCGAGCGGAATGATGACGCCGTGCGAGGCGGTGAGCGCATTGACGGTGAGCAGTCCGAGCGACGGCTGGCAGTCGATGAGGATGACGTCGTACTCGTCCTCGACGGCGCGCAGCACGCGAGCGAGAACCATCTCGCGGGCCACCTCGCCGACGAGCTGCACCTCGGCGGCCGACAGGTCGATGTTGGCGGGCAGAACGTCGAGGCCCGCCATCCGGGTGTGCTGGATGACGTCGTGAATGTCGTGGTCCTTCTCGACGAGAAGGTTGTAGATCGTCACATCGAGATCGTGTGAGCGCACGCCGAGACCGACCGACAGCGCACCCTGCGGATCGAAGTCGACGAGCAGCACCTTGCGGCCGTACTCGGACAGCGCCGCGCCGAGGTTGATGGTCGACGTCGTCTTGCCGACGCCGCCCTTCTGGTTGCACATCGAGATGATGCGCGCCGGGCCGTGCGAGTCGAGCATCGGAGGCGTCGGAAAGCCGGGCAGGGGTCGACCGGTCGGTCCCCACTGCCCCGTCGCGTCGATTCCGGGCAAACGGTCAAGTTGACCTTGAGGATTCGCCGCCTTGGGCGTGCCGTCGGACGTCACTCGCAAGCCTCCAGTGATAGTTGAACGTTTGGCATCTCGCCAATCTCCTCAAGACTAGCGCGCGGCCTCGCGCCATGCCCAAACGAGCGGCGGATCAGCGGGCACGCGGGTGCGCCGCGGCGAACGTCTCGCGCAGCTGTTGCACCGAGACCATGGTGTAGATCTGCGTTGTCGTGACCGACGCATGCCCGAGCAGTTCCTGCACGACCCGAACGTCGGCGCCGCCCTCGAGCAGATGCGTGGCGAACGAGTGACGCAGGGTGTGCGGCGATATCTCCCCCGTGAGCCCGGCGGTCTCGGCGCTGCGACGAATGACATCGAACACGCTCTGGCGCGTGAGCCGCGAACCGCGCTGGTTGAGGAACACGGCCGGCGTTCCCTTGCCCTTCTGGGCGAAGCTTGGCCGCTCGCGGGTGAGGTACGCGGTGAGGGCATCAGCCGCGTACGAGCCGAGCGGGACGATGCGTTCCTTGCTGCCCTTTCCGAACAGGCGCACCGACTTCGTCGTGAGGTCCACGTCGTCGACGTCGAGGCCGACGAGTTCGCTGACGCGCGCGCCCACACCGTAGAGAACTTCAAGCAGGGCACGATCACGCAGACCGCCGGGGTGGCCCTCTCCCCCCGTGGCCTCAAGAAGCCGCTCGACGTCGCTGACGGGAATAGCCTTCGGCAGCTTGCGCGCCGGCGTGGGTGGTGCGACGTCGGCCGCCGCGTCGTCGCTGCCCGTCTCCAGCGACGTGAAGGTGTGGAAGCCGCGCACGGCCACGAGGGTGCGGGCAGCCGAACTCGCAGCCAGCGGCTTGTGCTCCGCATCCCCCTCACGCAGGTGACGAAGGAAGGCCTCGACGTGCTTCTCCTCGATGCCCTCGGGCGAGTTCACACCGTCGGCGGCGAGGAAGGCGAGGTAACGGGCGACGTCCCGGCGATACGCGGCCAGTGTGTTCGCCGAGACGCCCCGCTCGACCTGGAGGTGGTGCAGCCACGCCGTCGCGGCGTCACGCAGCGCGGCGGGCGCCTCGTTCATGTCGCCTCGTTCGTTCCTCAGCCGGGCAGACGCAGCGTCGGCTGCGCGTCCTCGGCCGGGAGCGTCCACGTGTGGCGATCGGCGTCGCTCTGGTCGCCGGAGCGCAGATCCTTCACCTGATCGGCGTTGGGAACGCCGTCGCTCTCGCCGCCGAGGAACCACACGAAGGGGATGCCGCGACGGTCGGCGAACTGGATCTGTTTGCCGAACTTGGCTGCCTTCGGCGAGACGAGCGTCGGGATGCCACGAGCGCGCAGTGCGGCCGCCACGCGCATGCTCTCGTCACGCGATGCCTCGTCCGTCACGGCGACGAGCACCGCGGTGGGCGTCGGGCGCGTGGCGGCGAGGCCCCGCTCACCGATGAGCTTCGCGAGCAGGCGTGAAACACCGATCGAGAGGCCCACACCCGGGTAGGTCTTCTTGCCGTCGCTGGCGAGCGCGTCGTAGCGGCCACCGGAGCAGATCGAGCCGTACGCCTCGTCACCGACGAGCTGCGTTTCGTAGACCGTGCCGGTGTAGTAGTCGAGACCGCGCGCGATCTTGAGTTCCGCGACGAGCAGACCGGGCGCGTGCTCGGCCGCGGTGTCGATGACGGCCTTGAGCTGCGCCAGCCCCTCGTCGAGAATCTCGTGCTCGACGCCGAGAGCGCGCACCTTCTCGACGAAGCTGGAGTCGCTCGTCGAGATCGCGGCGAGGGCGAGCACCTTGTCGGCGTTCTCGTCGCTGACGCCTTCGGCGACGAGCAGTTCCTTGACCTTCGCCGGTCCGATCTTGTCGAGCTTGTCGACGATGCGCAGCGTGCCGGTGATGTCGTCGATGCCGAGGCCGCGGTAGAAGCCCTCGGGGATCTTGCGGTTGTTCACCTGGATGCGGAAGTCACCGATGGGCAGGCGCTTGAACACGTCGGCGATGACGAGCGGGAGCTCGACCTCGTAGTGGAAGGGCAACTCCCCCGCGTCGACGATGTCGATGTCGGCCTGAACGAACTCGCGGTAGCGCCCCGCCTGCGGGCGCTCGCCGCGCCAGACCGGCTGGATCTGGTAGCGGCGGAACGGGAACGTCAGCTTGCCGGAGTTCTCGAGCACGTACCGGGCGAAGGGCACCGTGAGGTCGAAGTGCAGGCCGAGTCCGGCCTCCTTCGCGTCGCTCTCGTCGGCAGCCAGGCGGGAGACGGCGTAGATCTCCTTGTCCGCGTCACCGCCCTTGCCGACCAGACGCTCGACGGGCTCCACGGCCCGCGTGTTGATCGGCTCGAAGCCGTGGAGCTCGAAGACCTCAGCGATGACGTCGAGCACCATCTGCTCGGCGTAACGCTGTGCGGGAAGCCATTCGAGGAAGCCGGAGATCGGCGTGACCTTGCTCATGAGGTGAGTCCTTGGAGATACGGGTTGGTGGCGCGCTCACGCGCGATCGTGGTGGCCGGGCCGTGCCCGGGAAGAACGAGGGAGGAATCGGGCAGCGGAAGCACCTTGTCGCGCAGGCTGCGCTGCATGGCTTCGGCGCTGCCGCCGATGAGGTCGGTGCGCCCGATCGAGCCGGCGAACAGGACGTCACCGGTGACGACGGTGCTCGTCACCGACGCCGCCGTGGCGTCGTCGAGCCCCTGGGGAACGTCGTCGATCGTGAACATGACCGAACCCTCCGTGTGCCCGGGCGCATGGGTGACGCCGAACGTCAGGCCGGCGAGCTCCAGTGGGGCGCCCTCGTGGATCGAGACGACCTTCTCGGACTCCTGCCACGTGGCGGCCTTGCCGAACGACTGCTCGAGCATGCCGCGAAGCTGCGGGCCGAGCTGGGCGTACGGATCGACGAGGCGGTAGCGGTCGTCCTCGTGGATGTGCGCCGCGATCGTGCCGCCGCACACCGGCGTCACGGAGAAGGTGTGGTCGAGATGGCCGTGCGTGAGCAGTACCGCGGTCGGCTTGAGGTCGAGTTCGGCGAGCACGTGCTCGAGCTGGTCGGTGACGCCGATGCCCGGGTCGACGACCACACACTCGGAGCCGCGCTCACGCGCGACGACGTAGCAGTTCGTGCCCATCGCGGCAGCAGGGAAGGAAACGGTCAGCACCCGCCCAAGCCTACTGGCCGCGGCCAGTAGGCTTGGGCGCGTACCTCAGTGCCGTGAAGTGTGTTGCCCGTCCGGGCGTGACATTGGCCGCATCCCACCTAGACTGATCGGGTTGCTGCCGGGGTGACGCATGACCGATTCCCCGGCTACGTCGAGAAAAAGGCATGAACGTGTCCGAGGACTCCACCACTCCCACCCCGACGCCCGGTTCCATCAAGCCGAGCGCAATGCCGAAGCCCACCGCGGTTCCGGCCGCCGCCGAAGCGTCCGGGACGCCCGCTGCCGCTCCTGCAGCGCCCATCGCCCCCGTTGCCGAGTCCACGTCCAACGCGGCGTCGTTCGGCCGTGTCGGAGAGGACGGCACGGTCTACGTCAAGACCCCGGACGGTGAGAAGGCTGTCGGTTCCTACCCCGGCAAGAGTGAGGACGAGGCGCTCGCCTACTTCGCGCGCAAGTACGACGAACTGCACGCCAGCGCAGCCCTGCTCCTGCAGCGCGTCACGCAGACGGACGTTTCGGCCCACGACGCCACCGAGTCGCTGAAGAACCTGCGCAAGCAGGTCGGCGAGGCGAACGTCGTCGGTGACCTGCCGGCGCTCGACGGCATCGTCGAGGACATCTCGACGGCCCTGCGCGTCAAGGCGCAGGTCGAGGGCGAGCAGCGCGCCGCCGCGAAAGCCGAGGCGCTCAAGCAGCGTGAGGCTCTCGTCGCTGAGGCCGAGCAGATCGCCGCGCAGGACCCGGAGAAGGTGCAGTGGAAGAAGTCCACCACCCGCATGCGTGAGCTCCTCGACGAGTGGAAGACCCACCAGAAGGGCGGCGCGCGCCTCGACCGTGACGTCGAGTCGACGCTCTGGCAGCGCTTCTCCGCGGCCCGCAACGGCTTCGACAAGACGCGACGCGCGCACTTCAGCAAGCTCGACGAACAGCACGGTGCGGCGAAGAAGGAGAAGGAGCGCCTCGTCGCCGAAGCCGAGAAGCTCCAGAACTCCACCGACTGGGGTTCGACGGCGTCCGCGTTCAAGCGCCTCATGGGTGATTGGCGTGCCGCCGGCCGCGCGTCGCGCGCCGACGACGACGCGCTGTGGCAGCGTTTCAAGGCCGCGCAGGACGCGTTCTTCGCGGCCAAGGACGAGGTCGTCGCCGAGGAGAACAAGGAGTTCGAGGCGAACGCCAAGGTCAAGGAGGAGCTGCTGGCCGAAGGTCAGAAGATCCTGCCGGTCAAGGAACTCGGTGCCGCCAAGGCGCAGCTGCGCGCGCTCCAGGAGAAGTGGGACGCCGCGGGCAAGGTGCCGCGCAAGGACATGGACCGGCTCGAGAAGGGCATGCGCCGCATCGAGAACGCCGTGCGTGACGCCGAGCAGGCCCAGTGGAAGAAGTCCGACCCCGAGGTGAGCGCCCGCGCCAACTCGATGGTCGCGCAGTTGGAGTCGGCCATCGCCGATCTGCAGGCCGACGTCGACGCCGCCGAGGCGTCGGGCAACTCCAACAAGGCCAACAAGCTGCGTCAGGAGCTGAACGCGAAGCAGTCCTGGCTCGACCAGGTGCGTTCCACCGCCAGCGAGCTCGACGGCTGAGAGGTGTGATCTGATGTTCGGATCCGGTCGGTTCACGACGGATTCGGCCGCCGAAGGGCTGGTCGCTTACCTGAGCGCCAGCCCTTCGCCGTTCCACGCGGTCGAGTCCACGGTACGTCTGCTCGAGGAGGCGGGCTTCGTCCGTCTCGACGAGGTCGACGTGTGGCCCACGGCGCCAGGGCGCTACGTCACGACGCGGGGCGGTTCGCTCGTCGCGTGGTCGAGCGAGCAGGTTGGTGAAGGCGCCTTCACGAAGGCTTCGGCGGAGGCGGTGCCCGGCTTCCGCATCGTCGGTGCGCACACCGACTCCCCCAACCTGCGCATCAAGCCGCGCCCCGATCACGAGCGCGCCGGATGGCAGATGCTCGGTGTCGAGCCCTACGGCGGCCTGCTGCTCAACTCGTGGCTCGATCGCGACCTCGGCCTTTCGGGGCGCGTCTCCGTTCGCCAGGCCGACGGTTCGGTCGGCACGCGCCTGTTCCGGTGCGACGAGCCGCTGCTGCGCGTCTCCCAGCTCGCCATCCACCTCGACCGTTCCACGAACGACGGGCTGACGCTCAACAAGCAGGCCCACATGGAGCCGCACTGGGCGCTCTCGCAGGTGCCGACGTTCGCCGAGTGGCTCGCCGACCAGGTCGGCGTCGAGCCCCTCGACGTCCTCGCGTGGGACGCGATGACGCACGACACGCAGGCTCCGGCCCGCACGGGGCTGAACCACGAGTTCGTCGCCGGCGCCCGTATGGACAACCTGGCCACGAGCTTCGCAGCGACGACGGCGCTCCTCGACGCGGTGGAGAACCCGGCGGACGAGCCCGTCATCCCCCTCATCGTGCTGTTCGACCACGAGGAAATCGGCTCGATGTCGGAGCGGGGCGCGTTCTCGGCGTACCTGCCCACCGTTCTCGAGCGCATCGTCTCGGCCCTCGGCGGGTCACGCGACGCCCTGCACCGTTCCCTCGCGCGCACCGTCATCGCCTCGGGCGACATGGCGCACGCCACGCACCCCAATTACGCAGACCGTCACGAGCCGGCGCACCACATCGCGATGAACGGCGGCCCGGTGCTCAAGGTGAACACGAACCTGCGCTACGCGACGGACGCCGTCGGGGCAGCGCACTTCGCTGCCGCGTGCCGTCAGGCGGGCGTGCCCATGCAGGAGTTCGTCGTGCGCTCGGACCTGCCGTGCGGCTCGACGGTCGGCCCGATGACGGCGGCCCTCTCCGGTGCGACGACGGTCGACTTCGGCGCCCCCACGCTCTCGATGCACTCCATCCGTGAACTCGTCGGTGCGGCCGACCAGGCGATGTACGCGGCCGCGCTCGCGGCCTTCCTCGCCCCACGAGGTGCGTGAGACGCGGGCTGCTGCTCGACTGACGAGGAAAGTGCAGGTTGTGCGTGATATTTCACGCACAACCTGCACTTTGGTGCATCAGTCATCGAGCGGGCGTAATTCGGTTGCGTCGAATTGGCGCACCGGCGTCAACTGGGACGATGTTTGAGCACCTCGCACTTCGTCCGCTCCAGGTCAGCGACGCAGCCGACATGTCCGAGGTGCTGTCGGATCCTGAGCTCTATCGGTTCACGGGCGGTCATCCCCCAACGACGGGCGAACTGGAACGCCGCTACGCGGTTCCAACCCGAGGTGGCTCCCCGCCGGCCTCGAGATCTGGATCAACGAACTCGTCGTCGTCCGGACTGACAGCGGCGAGCGGCCAGTGGGCTTCGTTCAGGCCACCATCCCTGTCGACACCGGGCCCACAGAGATCGCCTGGGTGATCGGAGTCCCCTGGCAGGGAAACGGTTACGGCCACCGCGCAGCCTCGCTCCTCATGGAGCAGCTTCGAGAACGAGGCATCACCGACGTGATCGCTCACATCCATCCCGACCACACGGCGTCACAGCGGATCGCGCAGCGGCTTGCGATGGAGCCGACCGACATCACGATCGACCGCGAGACCCTGTGGAAGGGCACGACTCCCGAACCAACGCGAGGTTGACTGAAGCCCTCTGCGCGCCCAGGTCGAACGGGTCAGTTCTCCTGTGTCGCTACCCCGTTCTCGTCGGCACTGTCGCCCGGCGCCCCCGGCTGGTCCTTGGCCTTCGCTCCCGTGCCCGTCAGTCGGTAGACGTCGAAGACGCCGCTGACGCGCCGGACGGCACGCATGACGTGGTCGAGGTGGCTCGCATCGCCCATCTCGAACGTGAACTTGCTGACGGCCACGCGGTTGCTCGCCGTCGTGAGGGCCGCCGACAGGATGTTGACGTGCTGGTCGCTCAGGGCGCGTGTGATGTCCGAGAGCAGGCCGTTGCGGTCGAGCGCCTCCACCTGCAGCTGGACGAGGAAGACGCTCGCCTGTCCCGGCGCCCAGGCCACCTTGATGAGGCGCTCCGGTTGACGCTTGAGGTCGTCGATGTTCGTGCAGTCGCTGCGGTGCACCGACACGCCGCGACCCGTCGTCACGAAGCCGACGATGTCGTCGCCCGGCACCGGCATGCAGCAGCGCGCGAGCTTCACCCACACGTCGTCCGTGCCGACGACGGTGACGCCCGGGTCGGCCTTCATCCGCGGGCGGCCGGTGCGCGGCGTCGCCGCCTCCGCCATGTCCTCGGTGGTCGCCTCTTCCCCACCGAGCGCCGACACGAGCGAGCGCACGACCGCCTCCGTGGAGATGTGCCCGTCACCGATCGCGGCGTAGAGCGCGTCGATGTCGGCGTGGTTGAGGCGCGTGGCGACGTCCGTCAGGCTGTCGTGCGACATGAGCCGCTGCAGCGGCAGACCCTGCTTGCGCAGCGTCTTCGCGAGGGCGTCCTTGCCCTTCTCGATGGCCTCCTCGCGACGCTCCTTGCTGAACCACTGCTTGATCTTGCTCTTGGCTCGCGGCGACTTGACGAAGCCGAGCCAGTCGCGGCTCGGACCCGCGCTATCGGCCTTGGACGTGAGCACCTCGACGACGTCACCCGTGGCGAGTGTCGTCTCCAGCGTGGCGAGGCGTCCGTTGACCCGGGCACCGATGCAGTGGTGACCCACCTCGGTGTGCACGGCGTACGCGAAGTCGACGGGCGTCGAACCCGCCGGCAGCGCGATGATGCCGCCCTTGGGTGTGAAGACGTACAGCTCGCGGCTGCCGACCTCGAAGCGCAGCGACTCGAGGAACTCCCCCGGATCTTCCGTGTCGCGCTGCCACTCGAGCAGCTGCCGCAGCCAGGCCATGTCGTTCGTGCCGGCAGCCGGCGACGCAGCCGGGCCGGCGTTCTCGACGCCACGCTTCGCGTCGTCCTTGTACTTCCAGTGCGCCGCGACACCGTACTCGGCGCGACGGTGCATGTCGTACGTGCGGATCTGGATCTCCACCGGCTTGCCGCCGGGGCCCACGACCGTCGTGTGCAACGACTGGTACATGTTGAACTTCGGCATCGCGATGTAGTCCTTGAACCGCCCCTGAATGGGCGTCCATCGCGTGTGCAGGGTGCCGAGCACTGCGTAACAGTCACGTACCGACTCGACGAGCACGCGCACCGCGACGAGGTCGTAGATGTCCTCGAAGTCGCGCCCCCGCACGATCATCTTCTGGTACACGGAGTAGTAGTGCTTCGGGCGTCCGGTGACCTCACCCTTGATGCGCGCCGCGCGCAGATCGCTCGCGACCTGCTCCTTCACGGTGCGCAGGTAGGACTCGCGAGCCGGCGAACGATCGGCCACGAGACGCACGATCTCGTCGTAGATCTGCGGGTACAGCGTCGAGAACGACAGGTCCTCGAGCTCCCACTTGATCGTGTTCATCCCGAGGCGGTGAGCCAGCGGAGCGTAGATCTCGAGCGTCTCGGTGGCTTTGCGCTGGGCCGAGGCCTGCGAGACGTAACGCCACGTGCGCGCGTTGTGCAGACGGTCGGCGAGCTTGATGACGAGCACCCGGATGTCCTGCGCCATCGCGACGACCATCTTGCGCACCGTTTCGGCCTGCGCAGCGTCACCGTAGGTGACCTTGTCGAGCTTCGTCACGCCGTCGACGAGGCGGGCAATCTCGGGGCCGAAATCCTTCGTCAGCTGGTCGAGGGAGTAGTCCGTGTCCTCGACGGTGTCGTGCAGCAGCGCGGCGGCCAGCGTCGGCGGCGTCATGCCGAGTTCGGCAAGGATCGTCGCGACGGCGAGCGGGTGCGTGATGTACGGGTCGCCGCTCTTGCGCACCTGGTGACGGTGGCAGCGCTCCGCGACCTCGTAGGCCCGGACGATCAGCGCGGTGTCGGCCTTGGGGTGGGTCTCGCGAACGGTGCGAAGCAGCGGTTCGAGCACGCGGTTGTTGCTCGGGCGCGGACCGCCGAAGCGCACCAGCCTCTGGCGCACTCGCGACGACGAACTCGAACCGGACTGCTCAACCATGGGCCGATAGTAGTGGCAAACGCCACTCAGCCGACGACGAGGCCCGTGTGAACGGGCCAACGCTCCAGGCGTGCTCGGCCGTCGAGGAAGGCCAGTTCGACCAGGACGTCGAACCCGACGACGCTTCCGCCGACCTTTTCGACGAGCTCGCACGACGCCACAGCCGTGCCACCGGTGGCGAGGACGTCGTCGATGACGAGCACTCGCGCGCCCGGCTTCACGGCGTCGGTGTGCATCTCGATGGTCGCCGAGCCGTACTCGAGGTCGTACGACTGCGCGACGACCTCACCGGGCAGCTTGCCCTTCTTGCGAATCGGGACGAATCCGACGCCCATGCGCTGGGCCAGCGGTGCCCCGATGACGAACCCGCGCGCCTCGACGCCCGCGACGACGTCGACGCCGCCCTCGTGACGCTCCGCGAGGAGATCGAGCACCGAACCGAAGGCCTCGGCGTTGGCGAACAGCGGGGTGATGTCCTTGAACACCACGCCCGGCGTCGGGAAGTCGGCGACGTCCCGAGTGTGCCGGGCGACGAGGCCGGCCACCCGCTGCTGGTAGTCCGTCATCACTCGTCTCGCTGAGCAGCCGGGTGTGCGCCCCGACGACGCATCGTCGCCGAGGCGCCGCTCGTCGCACCGGAGGCAGCCCGGCTCGTGAGGACACCCGAGGAGTCGGCGCCGTGGCCGGCTTCCTCGTCACTGTCACCCGCGGCCCGCTTCTGGTAGGCCTTGGCGCGACGCGCCAGCTCCTGCACGCCCTTCTCACGACGACGCAGGTCGGTGAGCGCCGGCGTCGCGATGAAGATCGAGGAGAACGTACCGACGGCCACACCGATGAACAGGGCGACCGCGATGTCGAGCAGCGTGCTCGGGCCGATGAAGAAGACACCGACGACGAGGATCGCCGCGATCGGCAGGAGGGCCACGACCGAGGTGTTGATCGAACGCACGAGCATCTGGTTGACGGCGTAGTTCGCGGCTTGGTCGAAGCTGCGGCGTCCCGTCGCGAAGGCCTCGGACGCGTTCTCGCGCACCTTGTCGAAGACGACGACGGTGTCGTAGATCGAGTAACCGAGGATCGTGAGGAAGCCGATCATCGTCGCCGGCGTCACCTCGAGACCCGTAAGGGCGTAGATACCGACGGTGAAGAACAGGTCGTGGATGAGGGCGATGAGCGCAGCAGCCGCCATCTTCCACGTGCGGAAGTACAGCGCGAGCACGACCGACACGAAGGCGAGGAAGACGAACAGGGCGACGATGGCCTTGTTCGTCACGCTTTCACCCCAGGAAGGGCCGATGAACGAGGTCTCGGCGCTCGTGGCCGGAACGTCGAACTCCTTGGCCAGGGCGTTCTTGACGGCCTCCGTGGTGGCCGGGGTGCCGTCGCCGAGCTTCTCGGCCTGCACGCGGACCGTGCCCTCACCGAGCTTCGAAACACGCAGGTTCGATTCGGTCTTCGTCACCGACGTGACGGCGTCGGCAGCACGCGTGTCGTAGCTGGCCGTGTTCGAGATACCGGGAACGCGGATCTCGGAGCCACCGGTGAACTCGAGGCCGAAGTTGAGGCCACGACCGAACAGACCGGCTGCGGCGAGGACGAGCAGCACGGCGGTCAGGGCGTACCAGCGCTTGCGCTTGCCGATGAAGTCGAACTGACGACGACCCGTGTAGAGGTCGTTTCCGAACGTTGCGAAGCTGGCCATCAGGCGGTGCCCTCCTGAGCTGCGCGGCGACGGTCGGCCAGCGTCACGCGGCCGCGACCCGCGTACGTGGCGGTGCGCGCACCGAGACGCTCCGGGTCGAGACCCGAGGCCGGGTGGCCGTTACCGAAGAACTTCGTACGGGCGAGAAGTGCTACTACGGGGTGGGTGAACAGCATGACGACCAGGAGGTCGATGAGCGTCGTGAGGCCGAGCGTGAACGCGAAGGCCTTGACCGTGCTCTCCGACAGGACGTACAGCACGGCGGCCGCGAGGAAGTTCACCGCGTCCGAGATGATGATCGTGCGCTTGGCCCGGGCCCAACCGGTGTCGACCGCGGCTCGTAGTGGCCGTCCCGAGCGCACTTCATCTCTCACGCGTTCGAAGTACACGATGAACGAGTCGGCGGTGATACCGATCGCGACGATGAGGCCCGTGACACCCGCCATGGACAGACGGAAGTTGTTGACCGAACCCAGCAGCGTCACGGCGAGGTAGGTCATGGCCGCTGCGACGAGCAGGGACGCGACCGTCACGAGGCCGAGCGCACGGTACTGGAAGAGCGAGTACAGGACGACGAGGCCGAGACCGATGGCGCCGGCGATGATGCCCTTCGTCAGCTGGTCGGAGCCGAGCTCCGGGCTCAGCTGATCGGACGTGAGTTCCTTGAACGACATCGGCAGCGCACCGAACTTGAGGGAGTCAGCGAGCAGCTTGCCGCTCTCGGCTGTGAACCCACCCGTGATCTGGGCCTGGCCCGACGTGAGCGGCTCACGGACGTTCGGGGCCGAGATCGACTGACCGTCGACCGTGATGGCGAAGCGGTTGCGCGGCTCCTGAAGGAGCGCCACTCGGCGCGTCACGTTGGCGAAGGCCGTCTTGCCCTCACCGTTGAGCTTGAGGTCGACGGCGATCTCGCCCGTCTGGTTGCCCTGCTGGTTCGTGGCCATACCGCTGCTCGCGTCCGTGAGATCGGCGCCCTTGACCTCGACCGGTCCGAGCAGCAGCTTCTCGTTGCCCTCCTTCGAACAGACGACAACCGGCTTGTTCGCCGGGATGCTCGCCGCGACCTCCTGGTAGGAGGGCGTGCAGGCATAGACCTGGAGCAGCTGGTTGTACGTCATGTTCGACGAGGCGATGCCGGCCTTGACCCAGGCGGCGTCGACCTTCTGCTCGCCCCACGCGGTGTCGCTCGCGTTCTCCGGGCCGGCCTGCTTGTAGGCCGAGGGCAGAACGTCCTTCGACGAGCCGGAACTCGACGGTGCAGGCGACGACGATCCGCCCGAGGAGCTCGCCGACGGGGAGGCCGACGCCGAAGCCGAGGGCGTCGCCTGGTTCGCGCCGGAGCTCTTGATGACCTCGGGCAGGCGGTAGGGCGACTGTCCCTGCTTCGAGCCCTGGGCCGTCGCGACGACGGCGCGGAAGTCGAGCTGCGAGGAGCGCGACAGGGAGTCGAGCACCTGACGGCTCGGGTTGCCCGGAATCGACACGACGATGTTGCGCGCACCGAGCGTCGTCACCTCGGCCTCGGCGGTGCCGGACGCGTCGACGCGGTTACGGATGATGTCGACGGCCTGCTTGACCTGCGACTCGTTGACGGACGAACCGCCGGTGACGACAGGTTCGAGGACGACCTCACGGCCACCCTCGAGGTCGAGACCGAGCTTCGGCAGCCAGCTGTCCGTTGCCGCGATTCCGCCGATGAGAGCCAGGAACACGATGAGGAGGCCGGCGAGGCTCTTCTTCGGGCTGGACGGCGGAGTCTTCTTCGCCTTCGCGCGGTTCGGGCGGTTCGAGTCGATGTTGTGCGGCGCGCCGGTCGGCGTGCTCATCGTGCGTCGCCCTCGGCGCCTGCGGCGTCGTCGCCCCGGTTCTCGTCCTGGACCCGACCGGAGACCGGGTCGACATTGGCCGGCAGCAGCGCGCGGCGGTCGAAGCGGATCACCGTGCCGGGCGCCACCTCGACCTCACCCGTGGCGTCGTCGAGGCGACGCAGCGTGCCGTACATTCCACTCGTCGTGCAGACCTCGTCGCCCACGCTCAGCGCAGCCTGCGCCCTCTGGGTCGCCTGGGCTCGCTTGCGCTGGCTGAAGAACATCAGCGCAATGAGGAGGAAGGGCAGGAGCAGCAGGAGCATCGAGAAGCCGGAGCCTCCCGACTGCGATGCGGCAACCATGTTCGGCATGAAGGTCCTCACGTAGTTCTCGGGTCTGCCGGGGTCCGCATCCACGTCAGGTGCCGGACCACTGGCCGCACCACCCTACCCGGTGAAGCGCCCGTCCCCACCCTCGGCCGGGTCGAACAGCGCGCCGCCCAGGGAGGATTCCGGTGGGGTGAGCCCGAGGTGACTCCACGCGAGCGGCGCCGCAGCGCGCCCTCGCGGCGTGCGGATCATGTAG
Source organism: Dermacoccus sp. PAMC28757 (assembly GCF_014302635.1). Lineage (NCBI taxonomy): Bacteria > Bacillati > Actinomycetota > Actinomycetes > Micrococcales > Dermacoccaceae > Dermacoccus > Dermacoccus sp. PAMC28757. The sequence goes on from NZ_CP060292.1 coordinate 2,383,090, forward strand.
CCCTCGCGCACGAGGTACGGCTCAGCCACGGTCTCGACGGTGTCGGGCTCCTCACCGACGGCGACGGCGAGTGTCGACAGGCCCACAGGCCCACCACCGAACCGGCGGCACAGGGCCTCGAGCACGGCACGGTCGAGCCTGTCGAGACCGCTCGCGTCGACATCGAAGAGGTCGAGCGCGGCTCGGGCCGACCCCAGGTCGACGACCTGACGGCCGTGCACCTGCGCGTAGTCACGGACGCGGCGCAGGAGTCGGTTCGCGATGCGCGGGGTACCGCGCGAGCGACCGGCGATCTCCTCGATGCCCTCGCGTGTCGCGGGCACGCCGAGCAGGTCGGCGTTGCGCGCGAGGATGGCAGCAAGATCGCTCGCCTTGTAGTAGTCGAGGTGGCCGGTGAAGCCGAAGCGGTCACGCAGCGGCGCGGGCAGCAGCCCCGCACGCGTGGTGGCGCCGACGACGGTGAACGGCGGCAGTTCGAGCGGGATGGCCGTCGCGCCCGGCCCCTTGCCGACGATGACGTCGACGCGGAAGTCTTCCATCGCGAGGTAGAGCATCTCCTCCGCCGGGCGGGCCATGCGGTGGATCTCGTCGAGGAAGAGCACCTCGCCCTCGGTGAGAGAGCTGAGGATGGCCGCCAGGTCACCCGCGTGCTGGATGGCTGGTCCGCTCGTGATGCGAATAGGGGCCTCGAGCTCGCTCGCCACGATCATGGCGAGCGTCGTCTTGCCGAGCCCGGGAGGGCCTGAGAGGAGGACGTGGTCCGGCGGAGCACCGCGTCGGCGCGCCGCCTCGAGCACGAGACCGAGCTGATCACGCACCCGCTCCTGACCGGGGAAGTCGGCCAGCTTCTTCGGTCTCAGGGCCGCTTCGAGCTGCTGCTCGTCCTCAGAACCGTGCGGGTCGACGAGGCGCGGCGAGATGTCGGCGCTGTGGTCCTCGAAGTGCGCCGGACTCATCGGCCGAGCTCCCGTAGGGCCAGGCGCAACAGGACGGGCGTCGTGGCGCCGTCGGCCTCGGGCAGCTTGGCGACCTTGGCCACGGCGTCATCGGCCTGCTTGGCGCTCCAGCCGAGCCCCACGAGCGCCTCTGCCACCTGCGAGTCACCCGGCGTCGTCGCGGCAGGTACCTCGGGCGTGGCCTGTGTTTCGCCCGTACCGACGGGCACGACCTTGTCGCGCAGTTCGAGGACGATGCGCTCGGCGCCCTTCTTGCCGATGCCGGGCACCTTCGTCAAGGCGGTGACGTTGCCTGTCGCGATGGCCGACGACAGCTGCGCCGGGTCGTGAACGGCCAGCATCGCCAGCGCGAGGCGCGGCCCCACCCCGCTGACGGTCTGCACCTGCTCGAACAGGGCGCGTTCGTCGTCACCGCCGAAGCCGAAGAGGGTGAGCGAGTCCTCACGCACCACCAGCGACGTCGCCAGGCGCATCGACTCCCCCGGGCGCGCCGAGGCGGCCGTCGCAGGCGTGGTGTGGACGAGCAGCCCGACTCCCCCGACCTCGAGGACCACGGTGTCGAGCGTCGCTGCTGCGACGGCGCCGGTGAGGCTGGAGATCATGGACGGGCTCCTCGGGTGGTGGCGTCGCGGGTAGCGGACGAGCGCAGCGGCTCACGATACTGCTTGGCCGCCGAACGGGATCGACGCGCCGCAGCAGCTTCTGCGGCACGGTACTGGGCTGCCGCCGGGGCGAGTGGACGCTCGCCGTCGGTGTTGGCCCGACGGGCGGCACCCGCACCACGCCAGTGGTGACAGATGGCAAGAGCCAGAGCGTCGGCGGCGTCAGCAGGCTTGGGGGCGCTCTCGAGACCGAGGATGCGCGTCACCATGGCCGTCACCTGAGCCTTGTCGGCCCGCCCGTTGCCCGTGACAGCTGCCTTCACCTCGGACGGCGTGTGCAGACCGAGCGGCAACCCGCGCGACGCAGCAGCGAGCATCGGAACGGCGGAGGCCTGGGCGGTGCCCATGATGGTCGAGACGTCGTTTCGGGCGAACATGCGCTCGACGGCGACGGCGTCCGGCCTGGTGCGTTCGAAGACGGCCTCGAGTTCCACCTGCAACTCGTGAAGACGCTCGTGCAGTGGGGTGTCCGCACCGGTGCGGATCACGCCGACCGTGACGATCTGCAGGCGACCGCCGAGAGCGCCCTGAACCACTCCGACGCCGCAGCGCGTCAGACCGGGGTCAACGGCGAGCACACGCATGCGCAACGCTCCTTCCCCTGACGGGACCGCTCCGGCACCTGACCAACAAGCTGACAAGACGATGAGTCGACGAGTCGATGCGAACACCTGTTCGCACCCGATCACTCTACCGTCGCACACGCCGAAGGCGACCCGACCCGCCGAGGGTCGAGCCGCCTTCCGCTCGTGACGTGCTTGCCGATCAGTCCTCGGCGTCGAGTTCGGCGAGAACCTCGTCCGAGACCTGACCGTTGGCGAAGACGTTCTGCACGTCGTCGCTGTCCTCGAGTGCCTCGATGACACGGAACATCTTCTTCGCGCCGTCCTTGTCGAGGGGAACCTCCATCGACGGCATCCACGAGGCCTCGGCGGAGTCGTAGTCGATACCGGCCGACTGCAACGCCTCACGCACACCCACGAAGTCGCCCGCTTCGGAGACGATCTCGAAGGACTCACCGAGGTCGTTGACCTCCTCGGCACCGGCCTCGAGGACGATCTCGAGGACGCCGTCCTCCGTCGCGTCGTCCTTGTCTCCCTGGTCCTTGGGCACGATGACGACGCCCTTGCGGTTGAACAGGTAGGCGACCGAACCGGAGTCGGCCATCGAGCCGCCGTTCCTCTGCAGAGCGGTGCGAACCTCGGCGACGGCGCGGTTCTTGTTGTCCGTCAGGCACTCGATGAGCACGGCGACGCCGCCAGGGGCGTAACCCTCGTACATGAGGGCCTGGTACTCGGCTCCACCGGCCTCTGCGCCCGAACCGCGCTTGACGGCGCGGTCGATGTTGTCGTTGGGGACCGACGACTTCTTCGCCTTCTGGATGGCGTCGTACAGCGTCGGGTTACCGGCCGGGTCGCCGCCACCGGAACGGGCCGCAACCTCGATGTTCTTGATGAGCTTGGCGAACAGCTTGCCGCGCTTGGCGTCGATCGCAGCCTTCTTGTGCTTCGTCGTCGCCCATTTGGAGTGGCCGCTCATGTCTCCCTCTCGCTGGTCCGTCGTGCCGTTCCTCTGGGGTTCTGTCGCGGTGCTCCTTCGCCGAAGGCCCGCGGGGCGGCTCACGACGACACGCGCGTCCACCCGTCAGATCTTTCGGCAGTCTAACGGGGTGCGCTCCTCGCCTCACATCTGCTCAGGTGAACCACAGTTGCCGCGACACGCCACTGCAGGTTCATACTTTCGGACGTGACATCTTTGAACGGGTCCGCGTCGGTCACTGCGGAAACTGACGAGCGGGCCGGCGGGCACCGGAAGAAGGGTGCCGGCGCGCTCGTGCTCGGCGCGCTCGGTGTCGTCTTCGGCGACATCGGCACGAGCCCCCTGTACTCCGTGCAGAGCGTGTTCAACGTCAGCCACAACGCCGTCATCGCCAACGAGGCAGACATCTACGGAACGATCTCCTGGATGTTCTGGTCGCTCACCATCATCGTGACGATCAAGTACGTGCTCTTCGTGCTCCGCGCCGACAACGACGGCGAGGGCGGCATCATGGCGCTCGCGGCGCTCGTGCGCCAGGGAGTGCCCAAGGCCGGCAAGCGCTGGAGCGTCGTCATGCTTCTCGGCGTCATCGGAGCATCGCTGTTCTTCGGCGACAGCGTGATCACCCCCGCCATCTCCGTCATGTCGGCCGTCGAAGGCCTCGAAGTCGTGCGGCCCGGACTCAACCGGTACGTCGTACCGATCGGCGCCGTCATCATCACGATCCTGTTCCTCGTGCAGCGCAAGGGCACCGAGGTCGTCGGCAAGTTCTTCGGCCCCATCATGATCCTGTGGTTCGTCACCATCGCCGCCCTCGGCATCGGCCAGATCGTGCGCGACCCGCACATCCTCAAGGCGTTCCTGCCGAACTACGCCACGCTGTTCGTCGTCGAGCATCCCTTCATCGCGTTCATCGCCGCGGGCTCGATCGTCCTGTGCGTCACCGGCGCCGAGGCCCTCTACGCCGACATGGGTCACTTCGGGCGCGCCCCCATCACCCGAGCCTGGTTCCTCCTCGTGTTCCCCTCGCTCATCCTCAACTACATGGGCCAGGGCTCGCTCATCCTCACCAACCCGGACAAGATCGCGAACCCGTTCTTCCTCCTCGCCCCCGAATGGGCGAAGCTACCGCTCGTCATCCTCGCGACCATGGCCACCGTCATCGCCTCCCAGGCCGTCATCTCCGGCGCGTTCTCCGTGGCACGACAGGCCGAACGAACCGGTTACCTGCCCCGCATGACCGTGCGTCACACCGGCCAGGAGGAAGAGGGCCAGATCTACATCCCCGGGGTCAACTGGGTGCTCTTCATCGGCGTCATGCTTCTGCTCTTCGCCTTCCGCAGTTCCGAGAAACTCGCCGTCGCCTACGGCCTCGCCGTCACCGGCACATTCCTCATGACGACGACGCTGTTCCTCGTCTACGCCCACAGCACGCTCAAGTGGCGCACCTGGCGCATCGTCACCCTCGGCGTCGCGCTCTACCTCTTCGAAGGCATCTTCTTCCTCGCCAACGTCGCCAAACTGCTGCACGGCGGTTGGCTACCCGTCGTCATCGCACTCGGCATCGGCATGTCCATGCTCACCTGGCAGAAGGGGCGCGCCATCGTCGCCACCCGCCGCCAGAGCATCGAAGGTCCCCTCGCCACCTTCGTCGAAACAGCCCGCAGCGGCGACCTGCGCGAAGTGCCCGGCACCGCCGTGTTCCTCCACCCCGACAAGGACACGACGCCCCTCGCCCTGCGCGAGAACGCCAACTTCAACCACGTCATCCACGAGAACGTCTTCATCGTCAGCACCCTCAGCGCCAACGTCCCCCACGTCGCCCCCGAAGACACCGTCATCCTCGACCAACTCGGCAACGACTACGACCGCATCACCCACCTCACCCTCAAGTACGGCTTCCAGGACGACCAAGACGTCCCCGCCGCACTGCGCATCGCCAAGGAACAAGGCGTCGACATCGACCCCGACACCGCCTACTACTTCGTCTCCGAAACCAGCCTCATCGACACCGGCCGCCCCGGCATGAACAAACTGCGCAAACTGCTCTTCATCGCCATGACCCACAACGCCGCCGTCCCCGCCGACTACTTCCGCCTCCCCAAGGAGCGAACGGTGATGATGGGAGCGCAGATCCTTTTGTAGGGCGCTCGCGCCCTACAAAAGGATCTGCCTGTCTTTTCCCTTGCGCTGTCGCACCGAGCGCCGGTCCGAGCTTGCGAGGACCGACGCTCGGTGCGACAGCGCTTCGGGGGCGTCCGCTTCCAGCCGGGTTCGGTTCTTGAAGAGCGTTGTGGCTTGGGTGCTTGCCTGGCTTTTCAGGCGGCGATTTCTGGGTTGGGTTTTCGAGGAACGGGGGTGTTCAGCGCCAGGCTGATGTTGTCGTCAGACCCTCGACGTGGTCGTCGAACTCCACCGGGCGCGGCAAGTGGGTGCGGCCCGCCAAGTGCAACGCCCGCACCACCGGCTTCGCGCGCACCCGACGGACATCCGTCACCGCCTCGTTGTGGAACCGGTGCGCCAACTCCACCCGCTCACACGCGTCGCCCAATCGACGCCGCACCTGCGTGCCCGCCGCCGACGCCGGAGCCCAGTCCTCGACCACCGCGCCGAGGGCCGCCGTCAGCTCGCCCTCGATGAGCGCCCGTTCCTCGGGCACACCCACCTCCTGCACCTCTGCGGTGATCTGAGCGCCTTCCGACGCCTCCAGCGACGCACTCGCCGCCGACGCCAGGAGAAACGCACTCGCGGCGTCCAGGTCGGCGCCGTTCGCCAGTTCCAGGGCAACCTCCGCGCGCCGCACCAACTGGGCGTCGAGCGCCGCGAGCGACCCCTCGACCCGTGCGTGCAACCGGTCGAGCCGGGCAGCCGTGTAGCTCAGGTACCACGCGATGGCGAGCGCTCCCGCGAGCAGGAGCGCGACAACGGTCCATTCCTGCACGGCTACGACCTCCTCGCGATGCGCAACGTCCGCTCACTCACCTCGTGCGAGCTCGCCACCGTCTCGTACGCCGTAAGGATGTGGCGTGCGACGGTGCTCCAGTCGTAGATGCGGGCGCGCTCCGCACCTCGACGCGCCAGGTCTGCGCGGCGCTGGGGGTCGTCGAGCAACGCCGTCACACGGCGGGCGAGGTCGCCCTCGTCGCCCGTGCGGAACAGGACACCGCAGCGCCCACCGTCCAAGACGCGGGCGAACGCCTCGAGATCGCTCGCGACGACCGGCACTCCTGCGCTCAGCGCTTCGACGAGGATGATGCCGAAGCTCTCCCCGCCGGTGTTCGGCGCGACGTAGACGTCGACGGAACGGAACAGCGAGGCCTTCTCCGCGTCGGAGATCATGCCGAGGAACTCGATGCGCGAACGGACCTGCTCGGGAACGGCCTTGAGCACCTCGTCACGCTCCCCCGGCCCGGCGACGAGCAAGCGCACACCGGGGTGGCTGCGCGCGATCTGCGGCAGGGCGCGCACGAGCACGTCGAGCCCCTTGCGCGGCTCGTTCATCCGCCCGAGGAACGCGATCGTCGGGCGCTCGTCCGTGCCGCGCCACGCAGGGTTCTGGGGTGCCTGCGCAAATTGGTCGACGTACACACCGTTCGGGACGACGACCGCGTCACCACCGAGGTGACGCGCCACCGTCTCACGCGCTGCCTGCGACACCGCGATGCGGCCCGTGATCTTCTCCAGGCCAGGACGAAGCAGCGGGTGCGCGGCGTGCAGCGCGCGAGAACGCACGTTGGAGGTGTGGAACGTCGCCACGACGGGTCCGTCATACGCCCACAGGGCGAGCATCGACACGCTGGGGCTGACCGGCTCGTGCACGTGCAGGACGTCGAACTGACCGCGCTCCAACCAGCGGTTGACGCGGGCAGCCGTCAGTGGGCCGAAGGCGAGGCGCGCCACGGAGCCGTTGTAGCGAATCGGCACGGCACGCCCGGCGCTGACGAAGTAGTCGGGCATGTGCGTCTCGTCGTCCGCGGGCGCGAGGACGCTCACGTCGTGGCCGGCGCCGATGAGGTACTCGGCGAGGTCGCGCACGTGCAGCTGCACGCCGCCGGGCACGTCGAACGAGTACGGGCTGACGAGACCGACGCGCATCGTGTCAGTTCCCTCGCGGCGCGCGGTTGCCGAGGTCGTCGACGAAGACGCGCTGCATCATGTGCCAGTCCTCGGTGCGCTCGACGATCGCCGTCGACAACGCATCGACGCACTGCTGCGTGGCCGCGAGGACGTCGGCGCGCATGTCCGGCGACGAACCGGCATCGACAGGATCGTGGAAGCGGATCTCGATGCCTCGCATCGCACGACCCTTCGGAGGGTCGTAGGTGATCGTGACGGGGTACAGGCGAGCACCCGTGCGTCGGGCCAGAATCGCGGGCCCGGCGGCGACCCGCGCGTCGTGTCCGGCGAGCTTCACGGTGACGCCACGCTGCGTGAGGTCACGGTCCGACAGCAGCGGCGCAAAGGCGCCCGGCACCCGCAGCGCCGCCTCGACCTGACCCATGACGTCGACGCCCTGCGTCAACGGGATGATCGTCATGCCGAGGCCCTCACGGAACTCGAGGAACGCGCGGAAGAGCTCGTCGGGTTCGAGACGTTCGGCAACGGTCGTGACGTGCGCGAGCTCGGTGGCGGACCATGCGCCGGCGATATCCCAGTTACCGAGGTGGCCGAGGTAGAGGACGATCGACTCCCCCGTCGCAAGGTCCGCCCGCACCTGGTCGATGGCACCGGTGGTGCGCACGAGCGAGCGCAGATCGTCATGCGAGAGCGACTGGAGGCGGAACGCGTCGCACCAGTAACGGAAGTAGGAGCGCAGGCCCTCACGGGTGAGGTCGTCCAGGGCTGCGGCGTCGAGTTCCGGGCGGACCCGGGCGTAGTTCGAGCGCATCCGCTCGACGTCCTTGCCGCCGCGACGGTGAAGGACGTCCGCGATCTTCTCGAAGAGCGCGTACGCAGCCGGCTCGGGCAGGGCGCGCACGGCACGCCATCCGGCCTTGAAGGCGAGAACGGTGGCGGCGTCCTGCGCTCGCTTGCGGGAGGGAGCGGGCCGAGCCATCAGTTCGCGAGAGCCTTGCCGAGCGCCTGGCGACGCACCATGAGCATGCGCTGCAGCACGGTGATGAACGAGGCCACCGCGAGCAGGGCGAGCACGATCGTCAGGACGATGTACGGCAGGTCGAACAGGCCCGTGAGGCCGGTGGTGACGAGAACCGCGACGAGACGGTCGGCGCGTTCCGCGATGCCGACGTTCGCCTCCATACCGAGACCCTCGGCGCGAGCCTTGGCGTACGAGACGACGGAACCGAGCACGAGACAGGCGAGCGCGAGGCATGCCATGAGGAAGTCGTCGCCCTGGCCGGCGAAGTAGAGCACGAGGCCACCGAAGATGGCGGCGTCACCGACGCGGTCGAGCGTGGAGTCGAGGTAGGCGCCCCACACCGACGAGCGACCCGACAGGCGGGCCATGTTGCCGTCGAGCATGTCGGAGAAGACGAAGGCCGTGATGAACAGCGTGCCGACGAGGAACTCGCCGCGCGGGTAGAACCACAGCGCGCCGAACGAGACACCGAGCGTGCCGACGATCGTGACGACGTCAGGGCTGATGCCGAGGCGCAGGAGCAGCTGCGCCAGGGGGCGGAAGATCGCGGAGAAGAAGGCGCGCGCGTACTTGTTCAGCATGGTGACTCAACTGTAGCGGTTCGATACGTCGAGCCGAGGTGCGCGCCGCGCCGGACGAGTCACGTCTCACCCCGCGTTCACGAGCCGCGCGCCCCGCGAGGTCGAGGCCGTCAGTCGGTTGGCCAGGACGCCGCGATGCGCTGACGGCTGTCCTCGAGAAGCACCGGGAGAGCCTTCGTCTGGCCGACGATCGGCATGAAGTTCATGTCGCCACCCCAGCGGGGCACGATGTGCTGATGCAGGTGCGCAGCCACGCCGGCGCCCGCGACATCGCCCTGGTTCATGCCGAGGTTGAATCCGGCCGGGTTCGACGCCGCCTTGAGCGCGCGAATGCCCTGCTTCGTCAGCTTCGTGAACTCCTCGGTCTCCGCGTCCGTGAGGTCGATGTAGTGCGGCACGTGACGGTAGGGGCACACGAGCAGGTGGCCCGGGTTGTACGGGAAGAGGTTCATCACGACGAAGCAGTGCTCACCGCGGTGCACGATGAGGCCCTCGGCGTCGTCCTTGCCCGGCGCCGCGCAGAACGGACAGCCGTCGCCGGCGTCCCTCGAGGGGCGGTCGGCCTCGATGTAGGCCATGCGGTGAGGCGTCCACAGTCGGCCGAACCCGTCGGGCTCCCCCGCGAAGTCGTGCTCGGACTCGGCGTGCTCGGGAGTGAAGTCCTCGTTCTGCGTGACCATGCGCCCCATCCTAGGGAAACCCGCGCGCCGGGTCAGACCGGAGCGATCTCGGCGAGTTTCTCCACGAGCCGCTCGTCGCTCGCAGCGCCCGCGTGGGCCAGGCCGCCCACGCGCTCTGCCACTTTCTGTGCGACGGCTGCGGCATCGCCTTCACCCACGACGGCGACGGCGCTCGCGAGTCCGCCGAGGCCGCTTGCGGCGTCCTCGAGGTCGAGCCAGTCGTCGTCGGTGAGTTCCGCTGTCACACCCGCCCACACGACGCCCGCGGCCATGACGCCACGTTCGGCCAGCGATCCGACGCTCTCGCGCGGCAGCGAGCCGTCCTCACCGAGGTAGAGCACGACGGCGTTCGCCGCCGGCTTCGACGGGCAGGCGATGCAGCGCTCGCGCTGGTCGAGGGCCCAGATGATGTCGCTCATCGCTGCTCCTTCGTGGCCGCGAACGGTGCGTCGCGGTGCATGTGTCGCTCCTCCGGGGCACCGAATCCGAGACGCTCGTACAACGGGCGCGCCTTCGGACGCGTGTTGAGCAGCATCCGCTCGACGCCGCGTGCGTCCGCCCAGGCGTCCACGGTGCGCAGCATGCGTTCGGCAAGTCCCTTGCCACGCTCGTCGGGCACGACGAAGACGAACGCGACGTACAACCACGGCTTGGCGCCCCGCGCGAGCGTCGGCATCCGGTGGACGAGGGCGCACTGCACGATGCCGACGACGGTGCCGTCGGAACGGGTGGCGATCCACGTGGGTACCTCGTCGAAGGCCGAAAGGAAATCGTCCGCGTACTCGGTCACGAAACCGGCCCGATTCGGGTGCCCCTCCTCGAGGTCCGAGCGCAACCGAAGCGCTGCACAGGCGAAGGCGTCGTCACGCCTGGCCCGGGCGATGGTGATCGTCATGGCGCCAGTCAACCACGGCTTGACCCTTCGGCAAACGCCCCGCGCCGCACGGCAAACCACGATGTGAGACACGAGTCCCGCCTCTCGATACCGCCCGGGATATCCTCGGACCAGGTCACGAGCGCCAGCGTCAAACCCCGGTTTGCTGGCCGGCAACCCTCCCACCGCGGCGGGGTGCTCCGGGTGACGACCTGGCTCGGCGTAGGATACGCCCGGGCAAGCGCGGAAGCAGAGCTTCCGGCGCACCCCGCGTGCGAGGTTCGCGCACGGGTAGCGACCTTTCGAGGAGTTGTCATGAGCGCTCAGGACTGGGCTTTCGAGACCAAGCAGATCCACGCCGGCCAGGTGCCGGACGGGGACACCGGATCGCGCGCGCTGCCGATCTACCAGACGACCTCGTTCGTCTTCGACTCCGCCGAGACGGCGGCCAACCGCTTCGGCCTGTCCGACCTCGGCCCCATCTACACCCGGATCGGCAACCCGACGTCGCAGGCCGTCGAGGAGCGCATCGCGGCGCTCGAGGGTGGCGTCGGTGCGCTGCTGCTGGCCTCCGGCCAGGCCGCGACGACGTTCGCCATCCTCAACGTCGCGCAGGCAGGCGACCACGTCGTCGCGTCGGCCGCGCTCTACGGCGGTACGTACAACCTGCTCAAGTACACGCTGAAGCGTCTCGGTGTGGAGACCACCTTCGTCGAGGACATCGGTGACCTCGACGCGTGGAAGAACGCCATCCGACCGAACACCAAGCTGCTGTTCGGCGAGACGCTGAGCAACCCCGACCAGAAGGTCCTCGACGTCGCGGGTGTCGCTGGTGTCGCCCACGACGCCGGCCTGCCGCTGTTCGTCGACAACACCGTCGCGACGCCGTACCTGCTGCGCCCGATCGAGCACGGCGCGGACGTCGTCATCCACTCGGCGACGAAGTACCTCGGCGGCCACGGCACGTCGATCGCCGGCGTGCTCGTCGACGCCGGAACGTTCGACTACGCCAAGGAGCCGGCGAAGTTCCCGCAGTTCAACGAGCCGAGCGAGAGCTACCACGGCCTCGTCTTCGCCCGCGATCTCGGCGTCGGTTCGGCGCTCGGCGCGAACCTCGCATTCATTCTCAAGGCGCGCGTCGAACTGCTGCGCGACCTCGGCTCCGCCGTGTCGCCGTTCAACGCCTTCCTCATCGCCCAGGGCCTCGAGACGCTGTCGCTGCGCGTCGAGCGTCACGTGGAGAACGCGAAGAAGGTCGTCGCTTACCTGAGCGAGCACGCGCAGGTCGAAAAGGTCTTCTACGCCTCGAAGGACGACAGCCCGCACAAGGAGCTGGCCGACCGCTACCTGCCCACCGGTTCCGGTGCAGTGTTCTCCTTCGAGATCGCCGGCGGCATCGACGCGGGCAAGGCGTTCGTCGACGCCCTCGAGCTGCACTCGCACGTGGCCAACATCGGTGACGTCCGCTCGCTCGCCATCCACCCGGCGACGACGACGCACAGCCAGGGCAGTGACGACGACCGCCGCGGCGCCGGCGTCACGCCCGGCCTCGTGCGCCTGTCGGTCGGCGTCGAGAACGCGAACGACATCATCGCCGACCTCGACAAGGGCTTCGCAGCCGCGAAGGCTGCCTCCGCCTGATCGCCCGCACCGCGGAGACTACGACGAAGCCGCCACCCCAAATCGGGGCGGCGGCTTCGTCGTATGTGGATCAGGCCTCGGCAGGTGCCTCGGCCGCCGTGGGCGACGTGTTGTTGCGCGAGGCGATGTACGCGGCGATCTCGGCCACGGCCTCGTCGACCGGCACGCCGTTCTTCTGCGAGCCGTCGCGGTAACGGAAGCTCACGGCTCCGTTGTCGCGGTCCTCCTCGCCGGCGATGAGGATGAACGGCGCTTTCGACTTCGAGGCGTTGCGGATCTTCTTCGGGAAGCGGTCGTCGCTCGTGTCGATCTCGACGCGTACGCCGGCCCGACGCAGCTTCTCGCCCACCTCGCCGAGGTAGTCGTAGTACTCCTCCGCGACCGGAACCCCGAGCACCTGAACCGGTGCGAGCCACGCCGGGAACTGCCCCGCGTAGTGCTCGACGAGCACACCAAGGAAGCGCTCGATCGAACCGAACTTCGCCGAGTGGATCATGACCGGCTGCTGACGCGTGCCGTCCTGAGCCTGGAACTCGAGGCCGAAGCGCTCGGGCATGTTGAAGTCGTACTGGATCGTCGACATCTGCCACGTACGGCCGATGGCGTCACGTGCCTGCACGGAGATCTTCGGGCCGTAGAAGGCTGCGCCGCCCGGGTCGGGCACGAGCTCGAGGCCCGAGGCGTTCGCGACGTCGGCGAGCACCTGCGTCGCGACCTCCCACTGCTCGTGGGTGCCGATGAACTTGTCCTTCTTGTCGCCGGCCTCGTCACGCGTCGACAGCTCGAGGTAGAAGTCGTTCAGCCCGAAGTCACGCAGCAGCCCGAGGATGAAGTCGAGCAGGTGCTTGATCTCGCCCGGCGCCTGCTCCGGCGTCACGTAGGAGTGGGAGTCGTCCTGGGTGATCATGCGCACGCGCGTGAGGCCCGAGAGAACGCCGGACTTCTCGTCGCGGTAGACCGTGCCGAACTCGAAGAAGCGCAGCGGCAGCTCACGGTAGGAGCGACCGCGCGAACGGAAGATCTCGTTGTGCATCGGGCAGTTCATCGCCTTGAGGCGGTACTTCTGCCCGTCGAGGTCCAGCGGCGGGAACATGCCGTCGGCGTAGTAGGGCAGGTGACCCGAAGTGTAGAAGAGGTCTTCCTTCGACACGTGCGGCGTGCCGACGTAGCTGAAGCCCTCTTCGATGTGGCGACGGCGGACGTAGTCCTCCATCTCGCGCTTGATGATGCCGCCCTTGGGGTGGAACACGGGCAGGCCGGGGCCGATGTTCTCGGGGAAGCTGAACAGATCCATCTCCGCGCCGAGCTTGCGGTGGTCGCGCTTCTCGGCCTCAACGAGGCGCTCGAGGTAGGCCTTGAGCTCGTCCTTCGTGGGCCACGCGGTGCCGTAGACGCGCTGCAGCTGCGGGTTCTTCTCGCTGCCGCGCCAGTAGGCCGCAGCCGAACGCATCAGCTTGAACGCGTTGCCGAGCACCTTCGTCGACGGCACGTGCGGGCCGCGGCACAGATCGCCCCAGGCGACGCTGCCGTCACGACGCACGTTGTCGTAGATCGTCAGTTCGCCGCCGCCGACCTCGGCCTCGGCGCCCTCGGCAGCATCGGCCGCGTTGCCCTTGAGACCGATGAGCTCGCACTTGTACGGCTCGTCCTTGAGCTCCTCGAGGCCCTCGGCGTCGGTGATGACGCGACGACGGAAGGTCTGGCCCTCGTTGACGATCTTGAGCATCGCCTTCTCGAGCTTCTTAAGGTCGTCGGGGGTGAACGCCTCGGCGACGTCGAAGTCGTAGTAGAACCCGTCGGTGATGGGCGGACCGATGCCGAGCTTGGCGACGGGGTTGGCCTGCTGCACGGCCTGGGCGAGCACGTGTGCGGCAGAGTGACGCAGCACGGCGAGGCCCTCGGGCTCCTGTGCCGTGACGGGCTCGACGACGGCGCCGGCCGTCACCTCGCGGTGCAGATCCCACAGGTCGCCGTCGACCCGCATGACGAGGACGGCCTTATCGTCGCCGAACAGGTCCGTGCCCGTCGTCCCGGCCTCCACCTCGCGCTGGGCACCGGCGACGGTCAGGGTGATCTGTTCGGACACGGGAGGTCTCCTTGGAAGTCGGGATGGTGGCGCACCTGCGCCGACCCGATGCAAGGTTACCGGCTCCCCGAAGTGCCGGGCGAGCCGGTTTGCCGCGCGATCAGAGGCTGTTGACGATGACGGCGGCGAGGCCGCTCGCCACGAGGACCAGGACGACGAGGACCGCGACGAGGAACGTCGACATGCCACCGCCGCTCGGCGCGGGACGCGGCGCCGGTCTGGCGCTGGCGACACGTGCAGGGGACGCCTGATGCGCGCGCGGCGGGGCACTGGGTCGCGACGGCGCCGGTGCGGGGCGTCCGGAGCCGCCGGCCGCAGCACGACGGCGTTCCTTCTTGATAGCGGCGATCCATTCGCCCGCCGACGGCGGACGCTCGGCAGGGTCCTTGCGCAGCGCCCACCGAATAGCGGCGTCCACGCGCGGCGTCACCCCGTCGACGCGGCCGACGAGCGACGGGGCCTTCGCGTGGCGGTGGGCCTGGCGCAGCTCCTCCAGTTCCCGCCCCGCGAAGGGCGGTTCACCCGTGAGCGCGTAGTAGAGGACGCAGCCGAGGGCGTAGAGGTCCACCGCGGGCCCGTCCTCGGATGATGCGGTGAAGCGCTCGGGCGCCATGTAGGCCCACGACCCGAGAATCTGGGAGCCGGCCGCCACCTTGTGCCGGTCGACGACGGCGATGCCGAAGTCGGCGAGGTAGACGAATCCCTTGCGGTCGACGAGGAGGTTGGCGGGCTTCACATCGCGGTGGACGACGCCCGCGGCGTGCGCGTCGTCGAGGGCCGAGGCAGCCTGCTCGACGATCTCGATGGCCGTACCGAGCGATGCCGGCCCGAACTGCCGCACGACGCCCGAGAGGGAGTGCCCGTCGACGTAACGCATGTCGAGGTAGGCCTGGTCGTCGATCTCGCCGTAGTTGTGGATCGGCACGATGTGCGGCGAGTTCATACGCCCCACGAGGTCGGCCTCGCGGCGGAAGAGCTTGAGGTAGTCGGCCTCGTCGGCCTCCTGGTCGGCAATCACCTTGAGCGCGACGACACGGTCGTAGCGCGTGTCGCGGGCCCGCCAGACACGCCCCATGCCGCCCTGCCCGATGACGTCGAGCAGTTCGTACGGTCCTAGGTGTTGCACGCGGACACCTCCCCTTTCTCGCGGCGAGGCCAACCTTACGGTCTCGTCCTGCTTCGCCTCGCGTGTACGCGCCGAACGCCGGGTCACCCCCTACTTGCGGGTGACCCGGCGTTCGCTTCGACTCGTTCGCGGGTCAGTCGGTTCCGAACTCCATCGCCGCTTCGTCGAGGGCGATCGCCTCGGCGTCCGCGTTGGGGTTGGACGCGATCTGCTTCGCGCCGCCCGGCTCGAGCTGGCCGACGAGGTCGGTCTGCGCGCGGCCCAGGCCGCCCGAGGCGGCGTAGAACTCGAGCTTCTCGCGGGTGTCGGCGATGTCGAGGTTGCGCATCGTGAGCTGACCGATGCGGTCGACGGGACCGAACGCCGCGTTCTCGGTGCGCTCCATCGACAGCTTCTCCGGGTGGTAGCTGAAGTTCTCGCCGACGGTGTTGACGATGGAGTAGTCCTCACCGCGACGCAGGCGCAGCGTCACCTCACCGGTGACGGCGGTGGCGACCCAGCGCAGCAGACCCTCGCGGATCATGAGCGACTGCGGGTCGAACCAGCGGCCTTCGTAGAGCAGGCGGCCGAGGCGACGACCGTCGTTGTGGTACGCAGCGATGGTGTCCTCGTTGTGCACGGCGTTGAGCAGTCGCTCGAAGGCCGTGAAGATGAGCGCCATGCCGGGGGCTTCGTAGATACCGCGCGACTTGGCCTCGATGATGCGGTTCTCGATCTGGTCGCTCATGCCGAGGCCGTGACGACCACCGACGGCGTTGGCTTCCTGGAACAGCGCGACGACGTCGCCACCGAAGTCGTTGCCGTTGATGGCGACGGGCAGACCGCGTTCGAAGCGAACGGTGACGTCCTCGGTCTCGATCTCGACGGACGGATCCCAGTGGGCCACACCCATGATCGGCGAGACGATCTCCATCGACTCGTCGAGGTGCTCGAGGGTCTTGGCCTCGTGCGTGGCGCCGAGGATGTTGGCGTCCGTGGAGTAGGCCTTCTCGGCCGAGTCGCGGTAGGGCAGACCGTGCTCGGTGAGCCACTCGGACATCTCCTGACGGCCACCGAGCTCGGTGACGAAGTCGGCGTCCAGCCACGGCTTGTAGATGCGCAGCCCCGGGTTCGCGAGCAGACCGTAGCGGTAGAAACGCTCGATGTCGTTGCCCTTGAAGGTGGAGCCGTCACCCCAGATGGAGACGCCGTCCTCCTGCATGGCGCGCACGAGGAGCGTGCCCGTCACGGCGCGGCCCAGCGGCGTCGTGTTGAAGTAGGTGCGACCGCCCGAGCGGATGTGGAAGGCACCGCACGCGATGGCGGCAAGACCCTCCTCGACGAGGGCCTTCTTGCAGTCGACGAGACGCGAGAGCTCGGCACCGTACTGCCCGGCGCGGCCGGGGATGCCCTCGATGTCGTCCTCGTCGTACTGGCCGAGGTCGGCCGTGTAGGTGCAGGGAACGGCGCCCTTGTCGCGCATCCACGCCACAGCGACGGACGTGTCGAGGCCACCGGAGAACGCGATGCCGACGCGCTCGCCGGTCGGCAGTGAAGTCAGAACCTTGGACATGCCGCCGACTCTATCGGCCCAATGACTAGTTATGCAAAACGATCGCATACCTACTCATTCGCGCGTTCATGCGCGCGTTCCAGACTATCGGGGGCGCCGGCGCTTGCGGGCATGATGGGGGCATGGATGCCGCTGCGGGACAGGCCGGAAAGAGCTTCGACGCGGTCGTCCTCGTCGGCGGCCGCGGTTCGCGTCTCGGCGGCGTCGACAAGGCCGCTCTCGACCTCGGAGGGCACCCACTCGTCGACGCCTCGCTGAACGCTGCTCGGGGCGCGCGGACGCTCGTCGTCGTCGGTCGCACCTCGGCGCCACTCCCCTCACGCGCGGTCCTCACCCAGGAGGAACCGGCCGGATCGGGCCCCGCAGCCGGGTTCGCCCGAGGCCTGACATCGATTACCGACCCGGCCTCCTGGACACTGCTCCTTGGCTGCGACGTGCCGGGGGCTGGCGACGCGGTGCGTCGCCTGCTCAACGCCAGCGCCGCTGGGGCCGTCGCTGATGTTGACGGGTTCGTCCTCACCGACGCCGACGGGCGCGCGCAGTGGATGCTCGGGCTCTACCGGACAGCCTCGGTTCGGGTCGCCGTCGACGCTTCCGCCGCGACGAACCTGTCGATGCGTGCGCTGTTCGCCGGGCTCGATCTCGTCCTCGTACGTCCGGCAGGCCCGGAGTGGCACGACGTCGACACGTGGGCCGACCACGCCGCGTGGACCGAACGCCTCGACCCGCAGCGGCCGGCCTGACTCCCGTCCCGATGTCGCGGCGGTCGCTTGGGCCGACTTTCCTGCGCTTGGGCCGACTCGGCCTCGGCCCAACCGCATCGAAGTCTGCCCACCGGGATGACGACAGTGCGCTGACATCATGGTGACCATGAGCACCCACCCCGAGCAGTGGACCCGCTGGGTCGAGAAGGCCTGCACCGCGCTGGACCTCGACCCGGCAGATGTCGACATCGATCTCGTCCACGAGCTGTCGAAGAACGTCTCGCACGAGGTGACGCGGCCACTGGCGCCGGTCTCGAGCTACCTCCTCGGCATCGCCGTCGGGCGACGCCTCGAGCGGGGCGAGCCCGTGGACGCCGCGGCTCAGCGTGAAATCGCGGACCGCGTTCCGCTCACCGACTGACGTCGTGCGCTGATCGACTCAGCCGCCGATGGCACTCATCGGGCGTGGCGGCTGCAGGAAGCCTGGCTCGTTGATGCCGTGTCCGGGCAGCTTGCCTGCGAGGCACTCGTGGATCTTCGCGGTGATGTCGTCGTCGCTCGCGCCGGAGCGCAGGATGTCGCGCAGGTTCGTCTCCGTGCGCGAGAACAGGCACGAGCGCAGCTGGCCGTCGGAGGTGAGGCGCAGGCGGTCGCACGCCCCGCAGAACGGCATGGTGACGCTCGCGACGACGCCGACGCGGGCGGGTCCGCCGTCGACCTCGAACAGTTCGGCCGGTGCGGCACCGCGGCCAGCCACCTCCGTCAGCGTGTGGTGCGCGCGCAGGGCATCGAGGATCTCGGCGCCCGTGATCATTTCGGTGCGCGACCAGATGTGCCCGCCGTCGAGCGGCATCTGCTCGATGAAGCGCAGTTCGTAGCCTTCACGGATCGCCCACTCGAGCAGGTCGTTCGCTTCGTCGTCGTTCTCACCGCGCAGCAGCACGGTGTTGACCTTGATCGGCTCGAAACCGGTAGCGCGGGCGGCGTCGAGACCGGCCATGACGTCGTCGAAGCGGCCCCGACGGGTCATCGTCTTGAAGCGCTCCGGGTCGAGGGTGTCGAGGCTGACGTTGAGCCGCGCAAGTCCCGCCTCCCGAAGCGGTTCCGCGAGACGGGCAAGGCCGATGCCGTTCGTCGTCATCGAGATCTCGGGGTGCCCCTCCGGCCCCTCGAGTGCCGCGAGACCTTCGACGATGGCGACGATGTCGGGGCGCAGAAGCGGCTCTCCCCCGGTGAGCCGGATCTCGGCGATGCCGGCCTCCACCGCAACGCGCGCGATGGTGAGCATCTCCTCGAGGGTGAGCAGCGTCGGTTTCGGTGCGAGCGGCACACCATCCGCCGGCATGCAGTAGGTGCAGCGCAGGTTGCACTTGTCCGTGAGCGAGATGCGCAGGTCGCGGTGGACGCGTCCGAAGGAATCGACCAGCCCGTGGGTCATGTCAGGCCCGACCAGACGTCGTCGCCGGCGGTGTTGTGCTGGTGCTTCCAGATCGGCAGGGAGCGCTTCACCTCTTCGACGAGTTCGTTGCACAGCGCGAACGCCAGGGCCCGGTGCGGTGACGACACCGCTGCGACGATCGCGATGTCCCCGACGCCGAGGCGTCCGACCCGGTGCGTGACGGCGATGCGGGCGACACCGTCAGGGTCGAGCCGCGCGGCTACGTCGGACGCGATGTGCGCCATCGTCTCGCTGGCGGTGGGGTGGGCCGAGTAGTCGAGGTGCGTGACCTCACCGTCGATCTGCGGGTCGTGGTTGCGGACCGCTCCGACGAAGCTCGCGGTGGCTCCCTGACGGGCGTCCTCGACGGCGTCGAGGTGGGCCTGCAGATCGAGCGGCGCGTCGACGACGTCGGCGATGAGGACCGGCATCAGCGCCCGCCCCCGGAAGTGCTCGAACGGTGACAAGGCATTGCTTCAGGGTATCCCAGTCGGCTTGACGCCCGGTCTACTCCTTCTGGGTGAGCAATGGGTAACGAAAACGCGGAACCCAAGGGATTCCGCGTTATCTGTGGTGGATGTAAAGGGACTCGGAGCCTGCGGGCGGGGTACGCTGGGCGCACATTCAGCGCGGTAACCCAGTGTTGACGCGGAGTGACGCGGACTGAGCCGCTCCTACCATCCGACGCTTCACGTCAAAAGCCGGTACTTGCCGTGCAGAAATGCACAGGTGCACCCGGCGACGTGGACACTGCTCGAGGAGCCTCTCGCATGCCTACCCCAAAAGCCGCGCCGCGGAAGAACGGCGACACCCACTGGATCGTCCGCTACCGGGACGCCGCCGGCAACGCACGCCACCGCACCTTCCTCGAGAACGATGACGCGGGATGGTTCTGCGACCAGATCGAGCACCGCGGGCCCTCGTTGGATGAGAAGCAGCTTCGCGACGTCGAGCGTGAAGCCGAGCGCGCCGGCGAGCGGGCCAGCACTCCCGCCCTCGACAAGGTCGCCGCAGACTTCTTCCGCTGGAAGCGCGCGTACGTAAGGGCCGGTGAGACCGTTGATGCGTACGAGCGGCACTACGCGAACCACATCCAGCCGACGCTGGGCGCACATCCGATCGGCACGATCAACTCGTACGACGTCGACGACTGGGTCGAAGCGATGGTCGTAGGCACCATCAAGAACTCGCGCACCGGGAAGGGGCTGAGCCCGAAGACGATCGCGGCTCGTCACGCGCTGCTGCACTCGATCATGGAGTACGCGGCGTCCCGCGCCGGCGCATCATCGACGTCAACCCGTGCAAGGGCAAGACGGAGCCTCGAAGCGGGTGCGGCCGACGCCGAAGGGGTTGCGGCCGGCGCAGTGGCAGGCCTTGAACGCCAACCTGCTCGGGGTGGGTGAGACGGACGCCGCCGACCTCGCGGCGTTCCTCATCGGGTCGGGGTGGCGCGCCGGTGAGGCGATGGCGCTGCAGGTCGGATCCGTGGAGGACTACGGCTCGTCCTCGCCGATGTGGGTGAGCATGGATCGGGTGCTGCGTGTCGCCCGGGGCGGCTCGTACATCGTGGACGCCGAAGGCAAGGCGCAGAAGTCGATGCGCCGCATCAAGCTCGACCCCACGACGGCGGCTGTGGTGCGGCGCCGCTGCGAAGGCAAGCGGGTCGACGAGCTCGTGTTCACCCGCGATGGTCAGATGTGGGAGCACCATCGTTTCCGCCAGGCCCTCGATCGGGTGCGCGGACTGTCGGGTGTGCCCCGGTTGACGTCGCACTGGTTCCGGAACACTCATGTTGCGTGGCTCGCGATGAGCGGCGCTCCCCTACCGGAGTTGCAGACCCGCATCGGGCACGCGTCGATCACGACGACGATCGGCGTTTACGGCGGCATGATCGGTGACGTGCAGCCGGCGACGTTGGACGCGTTCGCGCGGATGCGTGACTCGGGCCCGGGTGTTGCCGGATCGTCACCTATGGCTGTCGTTGAAGGATCTACGGTGTGACCATGAAGCGCACCATAGCCCTCGCGGCTCTCCCCTTACTGGCCCTCGCTGCGTGCGGCGGTGGGTCCTCGGAGTCGGCGAAGACGGTTACGCAGACCGTCACATCGTCATCGTCTTCGACGTCGGAAACACCGTCTGAGTCATCGTCGAGCGCGGACTACGCGACGCCGCCCGCCGACGCTGCACCTACAGAGCCGACCGGGTTGAGCACCGACCTGTCCGCCGAGCAGCGCGACAACTTCATGTCGTTCCGCAACACGATGAACGTCGTCGTGCCGAAGTCATACGGCCTATCGGACACGGAACTTCTCGGCGTCGCCGCGTACGCGTGCTCTCAGCTGCAGACCGGCCAGCCCGAATCGCTGGTCATCATGGCGATCCCTGGGTTGATCCAACGCACCGCGCCCGGGCAGCCGACATGGGATCAAGAGGACGCACGGCAGGCGGTCGCGAAGTCGGAGGCCGTCTACTGCACCGATCAGCTCGCGTCCTGATTTCCCCAGCCACCGCGGCGTCGCCATCGTTCAGGCAACGCCGCGGTGCTGCCCAAGCACCTCAGCCACCACGGCACGCTCAGCAGGGTGAAGACGTTGTACACGCATCTGGATGAGGTGCGGCATGACCCAGCACGCGTCGGCCACCTCGTGCACGTCTATCGACCAGCGCAGGGCCTCTACGAGTATGTCCAGGGGCACGAGGCGGCGCGCGACCTCGTTCTCTACTGACGCTTCCTCGGCCGGGTCGTCGCCGTGCGGGAGGCCCCGCTCGATGTGCACGAGCTCGTGCATGAGAACGCATCGCCGTTCGACCTGCAATAAGCCCGTGGTGAGGGTGATCGTCGAGCCGTCTGTCAGCCCGAGGGGGCCGTCGTCGCCGAGGTCGCGGACGCGGAGCGTGAGGTCGTCACGCTCGCGAAGGAGGCGCCAAGGGTGAAGCATGCCGCCGACGTTAGATGCCAGCACCGACAACGTCGTGATGTCCGAAGGGGGCGTACCGTGGACATATGGAAAAGCAGGCGACTTCGGAGCGTGAGGTGCTCCGCGTGACGTACGACCCGGCGTCCGGCGTGTACCGGGTACTCTACGCCGACGGCCGCCAGCGCCAGCACATCAGCCTCATGGATGCACTCGTCACTGCGACGGATCAGGCGTCGATGACTGCTCCGCGACCCGTCTGACCTCGTCGCACACGTCTTTGATGGTGGTTCCGTTGAAGGCAATTCCCAGACCGTAGGGCATCGACACGTAGGGCGCGACATCGGGAGTCACCGCCGTGGCACCGTGCACTTTCTCTTGGCGAACATGTGTCCGCGCGACGATGCCCGCGATAATGGTCCGCGTATTCCCTAGGATGACATTCCCGCTGCGGTCGGGCGTCAGCGCACCCCGTGCGCCGACGATGACCATGCTCCCACTCGACCCGCCCACGACTGAGGCGTCGAGTGCGAAACCGCGCAACCCCGAGTAGAGGTCTTCGATCGGCGAGGCCGTGACGCCTCGCATCACCATGCCCAGATGCGTGCTGGTGTTCCGTGTGCCGTTAGGGAAACCGATGATCGTGACCTCCACGATCGCGTCGAGGTTGGGGTCGTCTTCGGCAGGGTTGTAAAGCATCTCTTCGGAGAGTACCCGGAGGCCACTCTTGCGCATGACGTTCGGTTCCAAGATGACGACCAGAACGTCGACATTCTGGTCAGGGTGCGGTACGACAAGGTTGGAAGTGAGGTCGACGTCAAAGCTTGCGCCAGAGGTTCGACCGCTGGTGCCGACCTGGGGTAGGCGTACGCGGAACTGTTGTCCTGGCCCGAGCTCGCGGACGTGCTTGTTCGTGACGAGGGCGTAGTAAACACGTTCACTGCTGTCCGCTCGTACTCCGAGCAGGAACCCCGAACCGTACGAAATATCGGTGCCCGTATGGGCGTCAACAACGCGAGGTTGCACAGCGGCCAGGATGAGCTGCTCCGAAGGGGTCTGTGCTCTCATGACTCTCCCTGCTCGTCCTGGTCACGCGCCTGTCGTCGACCTGCTGACTGCGCGCCGGTCATGGGGTGCGCAGCCGTGGGCAGGTCGACGACGTTGTCGTTGTTTGGTGCCACGCTCCCCGCGGCCCGCGTATTGGGGTTCCTTCTTGCGGCGTGCCATGACGCTGCTCCTGTCGTCCGTTGTGGGCCATGCGCCGGTTGGCGGTGGCGAATTGACAAACGACGGCGAGGACGGCTCGGTGCTGGTCGGCGTCGGGCGGGAGGTCCTCAGCGAAGGGCCGCAGGGGCACGGGAAGGCCGGCTGCTTCGTAGACCTGCGCCTCGGTGAAGTCGCTCAGGTTGATCAGAGCGCTCAGCGTCTTCCGCGTCGGTCGAGCCTTGTGGGTCCCAGCTGCCAGTCCATTGATCGTCGTGTAGTTGATCGGGTGCCCTCTACGGGCCGACAGCTTCGTCAGTTCCCGTCCACTGACCTGGTGCTTGTCGAGGACCGACTGAGCGATCTTCTGAAGCGTCAGGTCATCGTTCGTCATGCCGCAATCCTCCGGGCTGATGGGCTGAGACTAGGCCCGTCACGGGCTCCAAACGCCCCGTTGTGTGTAGAAAGTGTGTAGAAATTGAAAACGACGCGGCAAAAACCGCGTCGTTCCGGGTGGATGTAAAGGGACTCGAACCCCTGACCTCTCGCGTGTGAAGCGAACGCTCTAACCAACTGAGCTATACATCCGTGTGGTGCGCGGGAAACACTAGTCGAACTCCTGCCCGACACCAAACCGGCCACGGGCCGCTCAGCCCAGGCCGGGCACCTTCGCGAGGAGGTCCTTGGCGAAGTCCGGGAACCAACCCGGCACGCCGGACACGGCGAACATCGCCCAGAAGATGGCCAGGACGAGCGCGAACGTCAGCAGGCCCGCGATGGCCTTGGCCCACCAGCCCTTCTCCTCGAGCCAGTCCCACCAGGCCTCGACGGTGCCACGCACCCACTTGAGCAGGTTCTGGGCCCACTCGAACTCACTCGCCCAGATACCCAGCCCGATGAAGATGATGACCCAGCCGGGCCCCGGGAACGGCAGCAGGATGATGCCGATGAGGACGACGATGAGACCGAAGATGGCCACCGCCATCCGGTAGATCTGCGCGCTTCGCGGGTTGGCGCGGATGCGTCGTCGCCACTCCCAGCGATCGCGATCGCCTCCGTCGACGGGCGTCGCCCCGTGTGCCTGCTCCTCGTGCATGGCAAGGAAGCCTACGAGGCGCAGCGCCTTCGTGCACCTTGACGGGTGAACAGCGTGTCAGGCGAGGAGCTCGTCCTGACGCTCGGAGAACACCTCGGCAAGTCGTGCGGTGACGCGGCCCGGCGTGCCCTCCTCGCTCAACTGCCGTTCGTTGATGGCGTGAATCCCCTGCACGTTTCGCGTCGAGGACGTGAGGAACGCCTCATCGCATTCCGTGAGGACATCGAAGCTCAGCGGCTTCTCGACGATCTCGATGCCGGCCTCACGGCCCCAGCGGATGGCGAGGTCACGGGTGATGCCTGCGAGGGGGCCGTCCTCGAGCGGCGGCGTGACGACGCGCTCCCCCAGCGCAACGAAAATGTTGGAGCCCGTGCCCTCACACAGGTTCCCGAGGGTGTTCGCGAAGATCGCCTCGCTGCCACCGTTCTGCTTCGCGGCGGCCAGTGCGACGACGTTCTCGGCGTACGAGGTCGTCTTGAGTCCGGCGACCGCCGAGTTCTCGTTGCGCGTCCAACGCACGGTCGCAACCTTCGTCGTCGGCGCCGGGCGCGGTACGGCGGAAGCAGTGACGATGTGGGTCGGCGGGGCGTCGCCGCGGTCGGAACCGAGCGGCCCGACACCGCCCGTCACCGTGTAGCGCAGACGCCCGAAATCGATCTGGTCACCTTCGAGCACGGCGGCGATGCCGTCGTCGACCTTGGCTCGGTCGAGCTTGGGCAGCCCCAGGCCGGCGAGCGAGCGGTCCATGCGGTCGTGGTGCATCTCCAGCGCGAAGACACGGCCGTTCTCCACCTTGGCGGTCTCGAAGACGCCGTCCCCGACCGTCACGCCGTGATCGATCGGCGAGATGGCGGCACCGTCGTCGACGCGTCGACCTTCGACCCAGATTCGGACGCTCATGCATTCCTCCCAGTGTGTCGGCCATCAGCGATGCCCAACAGTCGACGTGCCTTAAGTTCGGTCTCGTGCCACTCGGTGCCGGGGTCGGAATCCCAGGTGATTCCCGCACCCGCACCGAACGACACTCCACCAGAGACTATCGGCCCGGAGGCCGATTCGTTTCGGTGTATTTCGCAACCGTTCTCGCGCCAAAACGTCCGGATTCCAACGGCGAGTTCAGCCTGCCCGGTTGTGCCGTCAACCCACCCGATCGCGCCGCAGTAGGGGCCGCGCGGGGCCGCCTCCAGCTCGGCGATGACGTCCAGCGCACTGCTCTTCGGAGCGCCCGAGACCGACCCTGGCGGGAAGGTGGCGTCGAAGACCTCGGGCCAGCGGACACCGTCGCGCATCTGCCCACGCACGGTCGACACGAGATGAACGAGCCCCGGGTGGTGCTGGGCCTCGAGCAGACCGTCGACGCTGACCGTTCCCGGCCGACAGACGCGCTGCAGATCGTTGCGCACGAGGTCGGTGATCATGATGTTCTCCGTGGCGTCCTTCGCGAGCATGCGCTCGAGCGTCGAGGCGGTGCCCTTGATCGGTGCCGACGTCAGCGCGCTCCCCTCACGCGCCAGGAAGAGCTCGGGCGAGGCGCTTGCGATGTCGACGTGCCCCTCGACGTCGATGCGGCACGCGTAGGGCGCCGGATTGTCGACGAGGAGGTCTGCGAAGAGGCGATCGAGATCGTCGCGTTCGGCACCGTCTGCGCCGTCCCGCTCGAGAACACGGCAGAGATTGACCTGGTAAACGCGACCCCGTGCGATATCGTCCCGGATCGCAGCGACGCCGCGTTCGTATGCCCCGCGGTCGAGGCTCGTGCTCCAGGCGCCTTGCGCCACCGTCGATGCCTGGTGATCGAGCCCATCGCTTCCCGGTCGCGCCTCGAGAGCCCCTGCCCACGCGCGATCTTCGTGGTGGACGACGTGACGCAACCGCGCCGCCGTGACCCGGCCCTCGAAGGTGACGACGAGCGCATGAAACGCCGGCTCGTCCAGCACGGCGAGGTCGTCGTGGACGGACTCCACACCCCACGCACTCACCGTGCGGAACAGGGCGCGTTCGCCGTGCGCCTGCTCGATACCGTCCATCACGCCGCAAGGCTAGAACATACGAAAACACCCCCGGCGCTCGGCCGGGGGTGATTCGAGGTGGTGGGCGATACTGGGTTTGAACCAGTGACCTCTTCCGTGTCAAGGAAGCGCGCTACCGCTGCGCCAATCGCCCGAGAACGGGATTGGAGCGGACAACCGGGCTCGAACCGGCGACCTCAACCTTGGCAAGGTTGCGCTCTACCAACTGAGCTATGTCCGCCTGTTTCCTCGACCTCGCGGTCTCGGCAACGACGAGAACGTTACCCGGTTCATCGATCGTTCACCAAATCGCGGATGTGCGCAGCGCTCAGGCGGCTTCGCTCACTCCTCGACGACGTGGATCGCCGACTCCTCGGCGCTCTCGTCACCGCCGGCGTAACCCTCGTCGGACGCGACGAGGTCCTTCTCCTCGTCCTCTCGTTCGCCCTCGTCCGGGGCGACGAGACGACCGGCCTCGCGTGCGTCCACCTCCTCCGAGACACCGTCGGGGTTGCCGTACGCGGAGTCGGGGTCGACGTCCGGCGTTTCCTCGGCCAGGCGCTCGTCGAGGGTCTCGGTGCCGCCGTGGTCGGCCCAGCGGGGCTGCTTCTCAGGGGCCGTGATGCCGGCGTCGAGGGCCTCTTCGTACTCGCGGCCGCTCATGTCGTCCGCCGCCGAAGCCTGGTCGGCGAATTCGCTCAGGGTGCCTTCGTCTTCGTGGTTAGTCATGGGGCCATCATGACAGGCGGCTCCGGCGGATCGACGTGGGAGCCGGACCGAAACGCGAACGATCCCCGCAGCGGAAGGGCTACGGGGATCGTCATCGAACTGGTGGGCGATACTGGGTTTGAACCAGTGACCTCTTCCGTGTCAAGGAAGCGCGCTACCGCTGCGCCAATCGCCCGAGGTGGAGACGGGATTTGAACCCGTGTAGACGGCTTTGCAGGCCGTTGCCTCGCCTCTCGGCCACTCCACCACGCGAGTAAAATCTCGCACGTGTCCAAGAAGACACAGAGCGGACAACCGGGCTCGAACCGGCGACCTCAACCTTGGCAAGGTTGCGCTCTACCAACTGAGCTATGTCCGCCTGAAGCTTCGCGCAGTGCGCGTCGCAACGAGGTGAAACTCTAACCCATCCCTGTTGCGGGCGCCAACTTGTCGCAGGCACAGGGGACTCGGCCCAGGGTAGGCACCGCCGTGGGCACGAGATCGACTCGTCCACCGCCCGCACTCACCGGCAGCTCAGGCCGAGCGACGCTCCGCGTCGTCCTGCGTTTCAGTGCCTGCGGCCTCGTCATGGGCACCGTCGGCCGCCGTGAGCCGCGCGGGGGTCCGCTCCCCCTCGGGACGCACGTGGCTCGCGCCGAGGGAGTCGAGGTCCTCCTGGTCATACGGGCGATCGCTCGTCTCGAGGACGCGGGAGCGCACCTTGGCCACCTGCTCCTCGATGAGGCCCTTCGTACGCGCACGCACGCCCTTCGGCGCCGAGGCAACCGGCCACAGCCGCGCGACGGCCGAGTTGAGGGCCGCGCCGATGAGCACCGAGATCGCGAGGAAGTACAACCAGATAAGCACGATGATCGTCGCGGCGAGGGGCCCGTAGATCGAGATGCCGCCCACCGAAGCCGACAGCCAGTTACGCAGGAAGACCGAGATGACGACCCACGCGACGAGCGTGAAGGCGGCTCCGGGCAGGTCGCGCACCCACGGCGTCCGGATCGGCGTGGCGATGTAGTAGAGCGTCGCGAATGCCACGATCGTCAGGCCGCCGACCACCGGCCAGTACAGCGACAGAAGGAACAGGAAGCCCGGCGGCAGGAGGCGTCCGAGCAGGTCCGGGCCGAGCACGATGAGCGGCAACACGACACCCATGACGAGTAGCGCGCAGAAATAGAGGGCGACCGAGAGCATGCGCGTCCGCACGATGCCTCGCTCCCCGCCCTGGCCGTACATGATCGAGACGGTGTCGATGATGACGTTCACCATGCGCGAACCGGACCACAGCGAGATGAGGAACCCGATCGAGACGACATCGGGGCGGCCACCGTCGAGGGCGTCCTGCAGGGTCGGCATGAGGACGTTCTGCAATGCCTCGCCCGACAGCACGCTCGCCATGGACGCCTCGATGGAGCCGGTGATCTCGTCGACCGTGCGCCCACCGAGTGCCTGACCGACGTAACCCATGACGCCGAGCAGCCCGTAGACGAGGGGCGGGAAAGACAACAGGGCGAAGAAGCCGGCCTCCGAGGCGAGACCCGTCACGCGGTAGCGCATGCACTGTCGCACCGTGACGAGCACGAGGCGGATGAGTGCGTAGAGGCCCGGCACACGGCGGGCCCAGGTGCGAGCGAACGTGCGGAATCGGGAGGGCTCCTCTACGACCGGTTGCTCACTCACGCCGCAAAATTAGCGACCGAACGGCCCGAATTCGTGCTGCCACGCCCGAGCGTCCACCCGAAAGTAGTCGAATCGAGGGTTGTCCCCTGCTCGTGGTTAGGTAAACCCATGGATATCTGGCCGGGCAAGCCCTACCCCCTCGGTGCCACGTTCGACGGCACCGGCGTCAACTTCGCGATCTTCTCCGAGGTCGCGGAGAAGATGTACCTCTGCCTCATCGACGAAGATCTCAATGAGCAGCGCATCGAACTGACGGAGGTCGACGGCCACGTCTGGCACGCCTACCTGCCCGGCGTTCAGCCCGGTCAGCGTTACGGCTACCGCGTCGAGGGCCCCTACTCCCCCGAGGACGGCCAGCGCTGCAACGTCAACAAGCTGCTGCTCGATCCCTACGCCAAGGCCATCGACGGCCAGATCGACGGCGACGAGTCGCTGTTCAGCTACTACTTCCTCTCACCGGAGAAGCGCAACGACGAGGACTCGCTCGGCCACACGATGTTGAGCGTCGTCATCAACCCGTACTTCGACTGGGGTCACGACCACCCGCCGCAGCACGAGTACCACGAGAGCGTCATCTACGAAGCCCACGTCAAGGGCCTGACGATGACGCACCCGGACGTGCCCGAGGAGATTCGTGGCACGTACGCCGCCATCGGTCACCCCGCGATCGTGGGCCATCTCGTCGACCTCGGCATCACGGCCATCGAGCTCATGCCCGTGCACCAGTTCGTGCAGGACACGACGCTGCAGGAGAAGGGCCTGACGAACTACTGGGGCTACAACACGATCGGCTTCCTGGCGCCGCACAACTCCTACTCGGCGTCGGGGTCGCGCGGCCAGCAGGTCACCGAGTTCAAGGCGATGGTCAAGGCCCTTCACGAGGCCGGCATCGAGGTCATCCTCGACGTCGTGTACAACCACACCGCCGAGGGCAACGAGAACGGCCCGACGCTCGGCTTCCGCGGTCTCGACAACGAGGCGTACTACCGCCTCGTCGACGACAACAAGGCGCACTACTTCGACACCACCGGCACGGGTAACTCGCTGCTCATGCGCAGCCCGCACGTGCTGCAGCTCATCATGGACTCGCTGCGCTACTGGGTGAACGAGATGCACGTCGACGGGTTCCGCTTCGACCTCGCCGCCACCCTTGCGCGTCAGTTCCACGAGGTCGACCGCCTGAGCGCGTTCTTCGACATCATCCAGCAGGACCCGGTCATCAGCCAGGTCAAGCTCATCGCCGAGCCGTGGGACGTCGGTGACGGCGGCTACCAGGTCGGCAACTTCCCGCCCCTGTGGACGGAGTGGAACGGCAAGTACCGCGACACCGTGCGCGACTACTGGCGCGGCGAACCGGGTTCACTCGGCGAGTTCGCCTCACGCCTCACGGGTTCGAGCGACCTGTACGCCCACTCGGGTCGCCGCCCGATCGCGTCGATCAACTTCGTCACGGCGCACGACGGCTTCACCATGCGCGACCTCGTGTCGTACAACGAGAAGCACAACGACGCCAACGGTGAGGACAACAACGACGGCGAGAGCCACAACCGGTCCTGGAACTGCGGCGTCGAAGGCGAGACAGACGACGAAGGCGTGCTCGCGCTGCGCGAGCGTCAGATCCGCAACCACCTCACGACGCTGCTCCTGTCACAGGGTGTGCCGATGGTGCTGCACGGGGACGAGCTCGGCCGCACCCAGGACGGCAACAACAACACCTACTGCCAGGACAACGAACTCTCCTGGATCGACTGGGATCTCGACGAGCGCCGCAGCTCACTGCTCGAGTTCACCAAGCAGCTCATCGCGCTGCGCCGTGAGCACCCCTCGTTCCAGCGTCGTCGCTTCTTCGCCGGTGAGGCGCAGCACGGCGGACGCAGCGAGTGGGGCGACATCGTGTGGTTCCGCGCGAGCGGCGAGGAAATGCAGGACGAGGATTGGACCTCCGGCGCCGGCACCCTCATGGTCTACCTCAACGGCGACGCCATCCACACGAACGACGCCAAGGGTCAGCCGGTCGTCGACGACCACTTCCTCATGTTCTTCAACCCCGGACACGAGGAAGCGGAGTTCACCATTCCCGACGTCGTGCGCGAGGCGGACTGGAGCTTCGCCATCACGAGCTCGCAGGACGACGAACAGGAGAACAGCGAGTGGAACGAGGGCGAGCAGGTGAAGCTGCCGGCGCGCACCGTCGCCGTGCTGCAGGCACCGCGTGAAGCCGAGTGAGCGTTCGCTCCTTGAGCTGAACGCGACGAAGGCCGTCACCGTCCACTTCGGACGGCGACGGCCTTCGTCGTTTCGGCGCTGACCGGTGTCCGCCCTCACAGCTGCGCGAGCGCGGCCTTCTGCTCCTCGACGTCGAACGTCGCTTCGGGCCACGTGAGGTCGAGCGAGCGCAGGTGCTCGAGGAGCAACTGCTGCACGGCCAGGCGCGCGTACCACTTGTTGTTCGCCGGAACGACGAACCAGGGCGCGATGTCCGTCGACGTGCGCTCGAGCACTGCCTGGTAGGCATCCTGGTACTCGGGCCAGTAGGCGCGTTCCTTGAGGTCGCCCGGGTTGAACTTGTAGAACTTCTCCGGGTTGTCGAGTCGCTCGGCCAGCCGCGCCTTCTGCTCGTCGGCGTCGATGTGGAGCATCACCTTGATGATCGTCGTGTTCTTGGCGACGGTCGACTCCTCGAAGGCGTTGATCTGTCCGTAGCGGCGCATCCAGACCGGGCGCGAGACCAGGTCGTGGACACGCACGATGAGCACGTCCTCGTACTGGCTGCGGTCGAAGACGCCGATGTAGCCGGGCTTCGGCAGAGCGTTGCGGATGCGCCAGAGGAACGGGTGAGCCTGCTCCTCCTTCGTCGGTGCCTTGAACGACGTGAGCTCAACGCCCTGCGGGTCGATGCTGCCGATGACGTGGCGCATGATGCCGCCCTTGCCCGAGGTGTCCATGCCCTGAACGACGAGGAGGACGCTCCGACCGTCGGGGTGACGCTCACTGGCGTAGAGACGCTCTTGCAGGTCGGCGAGTTCCTCGCCGGTCTTGCGCATGAGCTTCTCGGCCTTCTTCTGGTCGCCGTCGAACGCGGGGGTGCTGCTCGCGTCGAGGTCGGCCAGGGAGAAGCCGGGCGTCACCTTGAGCGCCGAGGTGAAGTCGCTCAGCTGCGCCTTGTGCTTCTTCTTCGACTTCTTCGTCGACTTGTCCTTGCCGACCTTCTTCGCGGCCTTGACTGCCTCGTCCTTCTTGGCCTTCTTCGCGGCTTCGGTGGCGGGCTTCGACGAGGCCTTCTTGGCGCTGCCCTTCTTCTTGGCAGGAGCCTTTTCGGCCTTCGCCTTGGCCTTCGCGGCCTTCTCCGATGCCTGATCGGCGACCTTCTTCTTGTCGCTCGAGGTCAGTTCGTCGTCACGCTTCTTCGACTTCGTGTCGGCGTCGGCGGACGCCTTGTCCTTGTTCTTGCCCATGCTTGTCATCATCACAGAACGCGACGTGTCGCGCTATGGTTCGGCGCTCAACCGGCGTCGTCCTCGTGCGGTGATTCGCCGACTCTCGTTCGCGCGCAGAAGGCCTCGGCGTCCGTTGAGGTGGGCAGAGCCCCGGCTCGTCAGGCGAGGTAGTCGCGAACGACGCTCTCCCAGCGCTCCGGGTCGGTGTTCCACTCGCGCACGTGTCGCGCGACCTCCCAACGTTCCCAGCGCACGAGATCCGGGCGCGCCGCAGCGACGGCCGCGCTCGGCCCGTACGGCACGAACTCGTCGTCGACGGAGTGGATGACGAGCATCGGCTTGACGAGTTCGTCGGCGCGCTCGACCCAGTTCGTCAGCTTGATGTCGACGGCCTCGCTCACCCCGATGGTGTGCCGGCTCGTGCGGCTTCCGAGGAGGAACCCGGACAGCGTCGCGAGGCTGGAGTGCACGCGATTGGCACGCGCGTGGTGGAGCATGACATCAGCCCAGTCGAGCACCGGACCGTCGAGCACGACCTTGTGCACGAACGGTGCGAATTCGGAGCGTGCGAGGAACTGCATCGTGATGGCGCCACCCATGGACCACCCGAGCAGATCGACGCTCGTGGCGCCGTGCGCGAGGGCGTACTGAACGGCGGTCTCGACGTCCTTCCACTCGGTGAGTCCGAGGCCGTAACGCCCGTCGAGGCTCGGCGGGCCCTCGAAGTCGTTGCGGTAGCTCGTGACAACGCAGGTGATACCGAGGTCGTGAAGCACCGGTACGGCACGCAGGGTTTCGCCGCGACGCGCGCCACGCCCGTGGACGAGAACGGCCCAGCGCTGACCGTCCCCGGCGTGTGTCACCCATGCGGGCGCGGGCCCGTACTCGGTTTCGAGGACGACGTCTTCGGTCTCGATGCCGTAGGCGTCCTGGGGTGACCCGTCGACGTACCAGCCGCTCCATCGGGCGCGCCCGGGTGCGAGGTCGCCGCGGGTGACCGAGTCGACGCGACGGATGATGTCGCCGTGCTCGGTCTCGCCGAGCACCTCGCCGATTCGGGCGTGACCGCGTTCGTTGTCCCAGAAGAGCCCATAGCGGCCCGGGGCGCGGGACTCGACGGTCGGGGCGAAGACCGCGGAGGTGACACGTCCGTCGCGTCCGTGTCTGACGGTGAGCACCGTTGCGTCATCCGGACGTTCGCGCTCCGGCGTGACGAGTTTGCGCGCGAAGAACGCGGCAACGGCCACGGACGCGAGCGAGGTCGTGGCAGCGAGGGAGCCACCGACGATCGCGCCGATGGCCAGGGAACGGCGAGCAGATGGACGTTGCACGTTCCCATCCTTTCACCGGCGCGCGAGAATGGTCGGCATGGATCTGCCTCTCGATCTCCCCGTCGCGCCGATGCTGGCCAAGGCGGCGACGCGCGTGCCCACCGACGCCGGCTACACGTACGAGCCCAAGTGGGACGGATTCCGTTGCATCGTGGCGCGGGACGGCGACGAGGTCGAGTTGCAGTCACGCGGCACGAAGTCGCTCACGCGCTACTTCCCCGAGGTGGTGGAGCACCTGCTCGGGGTTCTGCCGGAGCGGATCGTTCTCGACGCGGAGATCGTCGTGACGAGCGGCGAGCCGGGCGCGCAGCGCCTCAACTGGGACGCGCTCGGTCAGCGGATTCACCCTGCGGCCTCGCGCATCGAGAAGCTGTCCACCGAGACGCCCGCGCAGGTGATCGCTTTCGACCTGCTCGCACTGGGCGACGAGGATCTCACTGCCCTGCCCTACACCGAGCGCCGCGCACGGCTCGAGGCGGTGTTCGCCGACTTGCCGGACTCGGATTCGCTGTTCCTCACCCGCACGACCGACGACCCTGCCGAGGCGCAGCGTTGGTTCGAGGAGTTCGAGGGCGCCGGACTCGACGGCGTCGTGGCGAAGGCCGACGACGGTGCGTACGAGCAGAACAAGCGCACGATGATCAAGGTGAAGCACAAGCGCACTGCGGAGGCGGTGCTCGTGGGCTACCGCGTGCACAAGAGCGGGTCCGGCGTGGGGTCGCTGTTGCTCGGCCTCTACGCGGACGACGGCAAGCTCTACAACGTCGGAGGCATCAGCGCCTTCACCGCCAAGCGGCGCGAAGAACTCGTCGAGGAGTTGGAGCCGCTCGTCGTGCGCGACGAGGAGGGTGACGCGGTGACGGGTGAGACGGACCGTTCACGCTTCAGCGCGTCGAAGGACGTGTCGTTCGTCACGGTACGTCCGGAACGGGTCGTCGAGGTGGCGTTCGATCAGTTGGAGGGCCACCGCTTCCGTCACGCCGTGTCGTTCCTGCGCTGGCGCCCGGACCGTGAGCCGGAGTCGTGCACGATGGAGCAGGTCGACCGCGCACCCGCGTATGACCTGGGACGGGTGCTGCGCTCGTCCTGAGAGGCGACGCCGTCAGGCGCTGATGGCGACATCCTCGTCGACGACGGGCGCCGGCGCCTTCTTGCCGAAGCGCTGCTGCGCGGCCTGCTTGCTGATGCCGAGGCTCGAACCGATCTGCGACCACGAGTCACCCTTGGCGCGTCGCTCGGCGACGACCCACTTGATGGTGTCGCTCATGAGGTTGTTGAGCATCGCGAGGCCCTCGAGCTCGTCCTTGGTGAACAGGTGCGTCTGCACCCGGAAGCCCTCCATGATGCGGGCGGCGGCCTCTTCGACGGACTTCTCGGAGATGCCGCGAAGCTCCTGCGGCAACGGCTTGCTGATCTTCGGCATCCAATGATGGTAGGAGCCACGTCACGTAGATGTCAATTTGGCTTGACATGACGATCGGCTGATTCGCGCGGCTGGGCGGTGCCCGACGGGCCGCGCAACCGCGTTGGGCAGAGTTCCCTGCGGCTGGGCCGAGGCGATCACTACCCAACCGCAGGAAACCCTGCCCAACAGTCGTGGCGCCGCATCAGGCGTCGGTGGTGGGCGCCTTCTTCGCGCGGCTCGGCTGGACGCGCGGGGGCTCGCCGGGCATCTTCGGGTAGTCGGGCGGGAAGGGCATCTCGGGCAGGCCGCGCTCGACGTCGGCGTCCCACAGCGCAATGGCGGCGGCCACGTCCCCGACGTGATCGTTCATCGACGCGCCGTCGGCCGGCTCCCAGGCGTCACCACGGTCGGCAACGATGCCCGGGACGGTTCGGACGGTGAAGTCGCTCGGCTTCACGTCCCGCAGCTCAGACCAGGCCACCGGCATCGACACCGGTGCTCCCGTGAGCGGTCGCGGCGAGTAGGCCGCGGCGATCGTCCGATCGCGGTTGGCCTGGTTGAAGTCGACGAAGACCTTCTCGCCGCGCAGCTCCTTCCACCATTCCGTCGTCACGAGATCGGGTAGGCGCCGCTCCAACTCGCGCGCGATGCCGATGACGCCATGGCGCACGTCGAGGAACTCGTGCGTCGGCGCGATGCGCGCGTACACGTGCACGCCCCGGTTACCGGACGTCTTGACGAAGGGGGTGAACCCTAGCGACTCCATGAGCTCCTTGAGTGCGAACGCCGCCTCGACGGCATCCGTGAAATCACGGCCCGGCTGGGGGTCTAGGTCGATGCGCAACTCGTCCGGGTTGTCGTTGTTGTCCGCCTTCACCGGCCACGGGTGGAACGTCACCGTGTTCATCTGCGCGCACCATGCGAGCATCGCCGGTTCGTCGAGCACGAGTTGCTCGTGGGCCCGCGCGCTGGGGTAGGTGCACATCACCGAGCGCGCGTACGCAGGCGCACCCTTCGGCGGGTTCTTCGAGAAGAAGGGCTTCTCCCCCAGGCCCTTCGGGTAGCGCTCCAACGCGATGGGCCGGTCACCGCTCCATCGCAGGAACGGCTCCGCGACGGCGAGCAGGTACTCGACGACGTCGAGCTTGCTCACCCCGTCGTCGGGATAGACGAGACGATCGGGACTCGAGACCTTGACCTTGCGGACCTCGTCGTCCGGTCCGGGAATCTCGAGGACGACGGCTGCAGCGCTCATGTTCGCCACCCTAAGCCGATGATGAGCGGGCGCCGCGTCACCGATGCCGCGTTTCCCAGGCAACATCGGGAAGGTCTGGGCAGCGCCCGACGTTGAACTTTGCACCCCACCCGCGAAGGAGCGACATGAGCGACCTGCCCCGCACCATGAACGACGCCACCGACGAGCAGTGGCGCGAGAAGCTGACGCCCGAGGAGTACGCCGTCCTGCGCCAGGGAGGCACCGAGCGTCCGTTCGTGGGCGAGTACACCGACACCGAGACGGCGGGCACGTATCGCTGCCGTGCCTGTGGCGCAACGCTGTTCACCAGCAAGGAGAAGTTCCACAGCCACTGCGGATGGCCGTCCTTCTACGCGCCCGAGGACGCCGAGAACGTCACGCTCCTCGAGGACCGCAGCATGGGGATGGTGCGTACCGAAGTGCGGTGCGCGAACTGCGACAGCCACCTCGGCCACGTCTTCCGCGGCGAGGGCTACCCGACGCCGACCGACGAGCGCTTCTGCATCAACTCGATCAGCATGACGCTGGAGCCCGCCGACGAGAACTGAATAGCCGAACCCCGATCGGGCCCTTCCACTCGCACGGTGGAAGGGCCCGATCTGGGTGGGCGGGGAACGGGTCAGCCTTGCGCGCCCAGCTCGTTCTTGCGGATCTTGCCCGTCGCAGTCATGGGCATCGCCTCGATGACGCGGATCTCGGGAACCTTGTAGGCAGCCAGGCGCTCAGCAGCGAACTCGCGCAGCCGGTCGGCATCGACCGCCTGGGTGACCGTGACGAACGCGACCGGGCGCTCCCCCGTCTCGTCGTCGGGCTTTGCAACGACGGCGCACGCTACGACGGCAGGATGAGCCGCCACCGCCATCTCGACCTCGGCCGGGAACACGCTCATCCCCTTGACCTTGATCATCTCCTTGTCGCGTCCGAGATAGTGCACGAAGCCCTCGTCGTCGATACGTCCGTTGTCGCCGGTGTGGAGCCATCCGTCGACGAGCTGACGTCGGGTGGCTTCCTCGTTGCGCCAGTAGCCACTCGTGACCGACGGGCTGCGGACGATGATCTCGCCCGTCTCGCCCACGGGCACCGGTGTCTGCGTGCCGAATTCGACGACGGCGATGTCGGTTCCCGGCACGGGCAGGCCGCAGAAAACGGGCTCGGCACGCAGGTCCATGTCGTCTGCGTGCAGCCCGTAGGGGCTCGTGTCCATCGTGTGCGTCTCCGTCATGCCGTAGGCGGCCTCACGAAGCACACCGCCGTCCGGGACGGCAGCCGTCCATGAGGCACGCACCTCGGGAGTCATCTTGCGAACGAACGAGACGGCCTGCGGATCGGTGAGCGACGACAGATCGCGCGAGCCGATGTCGTCGCGCGCCATGAGTTCGAGGTAGTTCTCGACCGTGCCGACCATGACCTGGACGTGGTGCTCTTCAACGGCATCGAGCACGGCGTCGGCGTTCCACCGCGACAAGAGAACGCTCGTACCGCCGAGGACGACAGGGAGCAGGATGCCGAGATCCTCCCCGGCGATCCAGAAGATCGGCAGGTAGCACAGCGCCGTGAAGTCACCGTGGGCATCGAGGCCGTTCGCCTGTGCGGTGCTCGCCGCTGTGTAGACCATGTCCCCCTGCGAGTGACAGCAACCCTTCGGCAGACCCGTCGTGCCACCGGTGTAGTTGAGCGCCGCGAGGGCATTCCACTCCCCTGCGTCATCATCCACGCGCGGCCCATCGGTCATCCGGGACGAGCCGTCGTCGACCACCACGACCTCGCACTCGTGCTCCACCTGCGCCGCACCGTCACGCGCCGGCTTCTCGGTGACCGACGACGTCACGATGATCCGTGCCTCGCTGTCGCGCAGCTCGTGGGCCACCTCGTGGGCGCTGAACATCGGGTTCACCGGCACGTGCACCGCGCCGAGACGCAACACCGCGAGGAACGTGACGACGAATTCGTGTCGGTTGCCCAGGTGCACTGCAACTCGGTCACCCTTCGTCACGCCGTGCTCCCGAAGCCACCCGGCGACACGACGATGGGCGTCGTCGAGTTCGCGGTACGTCATCGTCGTCGGGCCGTCGACGAGGGCGACCCGATCCGGTCGCTCCCCCGCCCAGTGCTCAACGTGTGCGGGCAAGGTCACCCGACCGATCGGGTAGTCGACCTCGTCGCTCCACCCCGACCCGCGGTGGCGTGACTGCCGCGCCCTGACGTCGTCAAGGTAGGCCTCCAGTGTCATCGTGTTCTCCCCCATGTTGTGCTCCTTCACCAGGTGTCGATGTACGGCCGTGTCGAGCGCTCGCCCGGGAATCCGCCGATGAGCTGAAGAATGCGCTCACGGGTCTCGGCGGGGTGGATGATCTCGTCGATCTCGTCGAGGCGTGCCGCGTTGAGCGCCTTGCCCTGCTCGTACTGCTGCGCGACGAGTTCCTCGAACCGCTCCTCACGAGCCGCAGGGTCTTCGATGGCGCCCAGTTCCTTGGCGAAGCCGAGCCGCACCGCTCCTTCGAGTCCCATGGCGCCTATCTCCGCCGTCGGCCAGGCCAGCGTGGCCGACGTTCGTCGGAAGCCCCCGCACGCCATCGCCATCGCGCCGAGGCCGTAGCCCTTGCGGGTGATGACGACGATCGTCGGCACCGTGAGGCGCGCACCTGCGACGAACATCCGGCTCACGTGCCGTACCGTTCCCTCGCGCTCGGCGTCGGGGCCAACCATGAATCCCGGTGTGTCGCAGAGGGAGACAAGCGGGATGCCGTAGCCCTCGCACAACTGCATGAAGCGCGCGAACTTGTCGCCGGCCGCCGCGTCGATGGCCCCGCCGAGCACACCGCAGTCGTTGGCCATGACGCCACAGGTGCGTCCGCCGATCTGGACGAGCGCGGTGACAGCATTCGGCGCGAACTCGGGCCGCAATTCGAGGACGAAGCCGTCGTCGGCGAGCGTCTCGATGGCCGTGCGGATGTCGTAGACGAGCTTGCGGCGCTGGGGCACGAGCGTCGTCAGCACGTGTTGGTCGGGCGCCTCGCCCGTGCCAGGGAGTCCGGAGAGCAACCAGAGGTAGTCGCGCGCCGCTTCGACGGCCTGCGCGTCGTCGTCGACGACAAGGTCGACGACCCCGTTCGGTGCCTGGACGCTCATCGGGCCGACCTCGTCTGCCGCCACGCGGCCCAGTCCGCCACCCTCGATCATCGCGGGGCCCGCCATACCGATCGAGCTGTCGACCGTTGCGATGATGATGTCGCACGTGCCCGCCATGGCCGCGTTGCCGGCAAAGCAGCGGCCGGTGACGACGGCGACCGTCGGGACGAGGCCGTTGAGCGCACCGAGCGCCGCGAAGGTGCCGAGGTCGAGCCCCGTGGCACTGACGAGCATCGCATCGACGTCACCAGGACGCCCGCCGCCGCCCTCGGCGAAGAGCACGACCGGCAGTCGGCGCTCGCGCGCGACCTCGAGTGCGCGGTCGGTCTTCTTGTGGTTGAAGTAGCCCTGCGTTCCGGCGAGAACGGTGTAGTCGTACCCGAGCACGACGCAGGTCAGCTCACCGCCGTCGACCGGTACCCGCGCCACACCCGTCACCATGCCGTCGGCGGGCGTCGACGCCTTGAGGTCGTCGAGGTCGCGGCGTGAGCGTTGGGCGGCGATCGTCGCCGAGCCGTACTCGTGGAACGTTCCGGCGCCCACGAAATCTCGAATGTTCTCGCGCACCGAGCGGTGGCCGGTGGCGGCGCGCTTGGCCATGGCCCCGGGGCGGGCCCCATCGGCGATCCGGGCGCGGTGCTCGTCGAGTTCAGCGGCGAGCGGGTTTTCCTCGGGCACACCGTCCCCTTCCACGTGTGTCACGTCACACACGCTAAAGGCTGAGCCATCCCCTTCACGTCGATCGCGAACAGCCGATTTTGTAGACGTTCGGCGTCACATACGACGCGCAACGTCTACAGAATCAGACATCGTCGTCAGGCGAAGGCGGCGCACAGGGACGCCGCTCCGGCGCGCCCCTCGTCGATCGCTTTCTCGTACGGCTCGCGCAGCATGAGCGCCATCGTTCCTGCGTACGTCACCATGAGGGCAGACGCCAACGCTTCGGCTCGTTCGCCCGCAATGGGGGTGGCCGTCTCGAGCAGCCTGTCACGCAACAGCGCCGTCTCGAGGTCGAGGATCCCCCGCAGTTCCGGCGCCGGGTCGGGGAACGCCGCAGCCGTACCCGTGAAAGCGCACCAGCGCTCCGTCATCCGCTCGGATTGGTAGGTGCGCAACGCGTTCCACAGCGCGAGCACGCGCCCTGCGTCATCCGGGGCTGCGGCGATCTCGTCGTCCCAGACCTGCTTCCACACCTCGTACCGACGATGCAGAGCCGCCGC
Organism: Dermacoccus sp. PAMC28757; assembly: GCF_014302635.1. NCBI lineage: Bacteria > Bacillati > Actinomycetota > Actinomycetes > Micrococcales > Dermacoccaceae > Dermacoccus > Dermacoccus sp. PAMC28757. Next base: position 2,423,424 of record NZ_CP060292.1, read on the forward strand.
GATGAGGCCCTCCTTGTTCCCGAAGTGCGAGTAGAGGCTGGGCGGCGACGCCCCCGCGGCCTTGAGGATCGTGTCGACGGGCGTGGCGAAGGCACCCTCGACGAACAGCAGCGCGTCGGCAGCGTCGAGCAGGCGCTCGCGAACGGGTTTGCGGGGTTCCACGGCGCCAGAATATAACGTGCGTTATCGTTGGTCTAGAACGAGCGTTCATCACGACGATCAGTGAAGGAGTGACCGTGCCCAGCATTTACATCGATGGCGCGTGGGTCGAGGCCGCATCCGGCGAGACCCGTGAGATCACCTGCCCCGCCGACGGATCCCACGTCATCACGGTGAGCGAAGGCGCCGAGGCGGACGCGCAGAAGGCCATCGCGGCCGCCCGCCGCACGTTCGACGACGGCGCCTGGTCCGCGACGCCCGCCAAGGAGCGCGGCGCCATTCTCGACAAGCTCGCCGACTTGCTCGAGCGCGACAAGGACAAGGTCGCCCGCGTCGAGTCGCAGGACACCGGCAAGCGCTTCATCGAGTCCCAGTACGACATGGACGACATCATCGGCGTCTTCCGTCACTTCGCCGCTCTGGCCGACAAGGAGGCCGGCCGCGTCGTCGACACCGGCATGCCGAACGTCGCGAGCCGCGTCGTCACCGAACCGGTCGGCGTCTGCTCACTCATCACGCCGTGGAACTACCCCCTGCTGCAGACGGCCTGGAAGATCGCCCCGGCCATCGCTGCCGGCAACACCTTCGTCCTCAAGCCCGCCGAGCTGACGCCGCAGAGCTCGATGTGGCTCATGGACGCCCTCGCCGAGGCGGGCCTGCCCGCCGGCGTCGCGAACCTCGTCACCGGCCCCGGCGCCACGGTCGGATCCGAGATGACGACGAACGAGGACGTCGATCTCGTCAGCTTCACCGGCGGCCTCGTCACCGGCCGCGCGATCATGGCAGCGGCCGCACCGACCGTCAAGAAGATCGCCCTCGAACTCGGCGGCAAGAACCCCAACGTCCTGTTCGCCGACGCCGACATCCCGGCCGCCATCGACAACGCCCTGACGGCAGTCTTCCTCGACTCCGGCCAGGTCTGCTCGGCCGGCACGCGCCTCGTCGTCGAGGAGTCCATCCACGACGAGGTGGTCACCGAACTCGTGCGCCGCGCCGAACTCATCCGCCTCGGCGGCCCGTTCGACGACAACGCCGAGACCGGCCCGCTCATCAGCGAAGCCCACCTCGAGAAGGTCGACACCTACGTCAAGGAAGCCATCGAGGACGGCGCGAAGCTGCTCACCGGCGGCAAGCGCGGCGAGGGCGAGCTCGCGAAGGGCTCCTACTACCTGCCGACGATCCTCGACGGTTGCGACAGCTCGATGCGCTGCGTCCACGACGAGTCCTTCGGCCCCGTGCTCACCGTCGAGACGTTCTCCGGCGACGACGCCAAGGCCGCCGAGGACGCCGCCGTCGCCATCGCGAACGACACGATCTACGGCCTGGCCGGCGCAGTCTGGACGCAGAACGCCGGGCGTGCCGAGCGCATGGCGCGCCGCCTGCGTCACGGAACCGTGTGGATCAACGACTACCACCCCTACGTGCCGCAGGCCGAGTGGGGCGGCATGAAGCAGAGCGGTATCGGCCGGGAGCTCGGCGAGCACGGACTCGGCGAGTACCTCGAGACCAAGCACATCTGGCACAACATCGACCCCGCACCGGCCGACTGGTTCAGCGGCCGCGAGAGCTGACCTGCCGCGCCCGCCTCGGGCCGAGCAGCACACATATCGCTCCCGGTGAGGTTCGGCCCCGCGAACCAACCATCCGCTTTCAGGTCCTCGAACGAACTCTGTGGGGCAGGGTTCGTTCGAGGACGACCATGTGAGAACACAAGGAGATTCATCTCGATGAAGAAGCGTTACGACTACGTCATCGTCGGTGGCGGCTCGGCCGGCTCCGCGCTGGCCAACCGCCTCTCGGCCGACTCGAACACGAGCGTTCTCGTGCTCGAGGCCGGGCGCGCCGACTTCAAGATCGACCCGCTCATCCACATGCCCGCCGCGCTCATGTTCCCCAGCGGCAACCCGCTCTACGACTGGCGTTACGAGAGCGACCCGGAGCCCTTCATGGGTGGTCGACGCGTCGCGCACACCCGCGGCAAGGTGCTCGGTGGCTCCAGCTCGATCAACGGCATGATCTTCCAGCGCGGCAACCGAGGCGACTACGACAAGTGGGCCACGTTCGCCGGCATGGAGGACTGGGACTACGCCCACTGCCTGCCCTACTTCAAGCGCATGGAGACGACGCTCGCGGGCGCCGACGCCTGGCGCGGCGGTTCCGGTCCCCTCACGCTCGAGCGCGGCCCGGCTACCTCTCCCCTGTTCCAGGCCTTCTTCGAGGCCACCCAGCAGGCTGGCTACGCCCCGACGGATGACGTCAACGGCTACCGCCAGGAGGGCTTCGCACCCTTCGACCACACGACGAAGAACGGCTCGCGCATGAGCGCCTCCCGCTCCTACCTGTGGCCGGTCAAGAACCGCAAGAATCTCGACATCGCGACGCTCGCCTTCGTCACGAACTTGCGCTGGGACGGCAACCGCGTCACGGGCGTCGACTTCGTGCGCGGCGGTCGCCGCAAGCACTCCGTCGAAGCCGGCGAGGTCATCCTGTGTGGTGGCGCGTTCAACACGCCGCAGCTGCTGCAGCTCTCGGGCGTCGGCAACCCCGAGGTCCTCGCGGCCGCGGGCGTCGAGACCCGCGTCGACCTGCCGGGCGTCGGCGAGAACCTCCAGGACCACCTCGAGGTCTACCTCCAGCACGAGTCGGTGCAGCCGGTTTCCATCCAGCCCTGGCTCAAGAAGTGGAAGGCGCCCTACATCGGCGCGCAGTGGCTCTTCGCCAACACCGGTGTCGGCGCCTCGAACCACTTCGAGGCGGGCGGCTTCATCCGTACGAACGAAGAGGTTCAGTACCCGAACCTCATGTTCCACTTCCTGCCGGTCGCAGTGCGTTACGACGGCACGGGCGGCGGTCACGAGCACGGCTACCAGGTGCACATCGGCCCGATGAACTCCGACGTGCGCGGCCACGTACGCATCACGAGCAACGACCCGAAGAAGCACCCGAGCATCCTGTTCAACTACCTGTCGACCGAGCGCGACCGCCGCGAGTGGGTCGAGGTCGTGCGCGCCGCGCGCCACATCCTCAGCCAGCCCGCGTTCTCGCCGTTCGACGGTGGCGAGATCTCCCCCGGAAGCGCCGTCCAGACGGACGAGGAGATCATCGACTGGATCGCGAAGGACGCCGAGACGGCCCTGCACCCCTCGTGCTCGGCCAAGATGGGCACCGACGAGATGTCCGTCGTCGACCCGAACTCGATGCGCGTGCACGGCACCGAGGGCCTGCGGGTCGCCGACGCGTCGGTCTTCCCGAGCATCACGAACGGCAACATCTACGCGCCGGTCATGATGGTGGCCGAGCGTGCCGCCGACCTCATCGCTGGCAACACGATGCTCGCTCCGGAGAACCCGCCCACCTACCGTGCCAAGGCCGGTATGCCGCTCTACCCCGAGGGCGACCCGCGCAACGACGCCTGGGACGCCAAGAGCGAGATCCCGAGCGCTGCCGCCATCGTGGGAGAGCCGCGATGAGCTCGGTGACGCCCGCCCCCGACGCCGAGGTCGAAACACCCGGCGAAGCCCGGATCAAACCTGTCGTCCTGTGGACCACGGCCGTGTTCATCGCGGTCGTGGCCGGGTGGGCCCTCATCGATCCGAAGGGCGCCGAGAGCCAGCTCGGTACCGTCGTCGAGTGGATGGGTGGCTGGTTCGGCTGGTTCTACATCGCCCTGGCGACGATCGTCCTGTGCTTCGTCGTGTACCTGGCACTGCGCTTCGGTCGCATCCGTCTCGGGCACGACCACGACCGTCCCGAGTACTCGACGTTCGCCTGGGCGAGCATGCTGTTCGCCGCCGGCATCGGCACAGACCTCATGTTCTTCGCCGTCGCCGAACCCGCGTCGCAGTACCTCGCACCGCCGCAGGGCAAGGGCGAAACGCTCGACGCCGCGCGTGAGGGCACCGTGTGGACCCTGTTCCACTACGGCATCACCGGCTGGGGCATGTACACGCTCATGGGTATCGCCCTCGGCTACTTCGCCCACCGCAAGGGCCTGCCGCTCGCGGTGCGTTCGGCGCTCTACCCGCTGTTCGGCAAGCGCATCAACGGCGGCATCGGCAACGCGGTCGACATCGCAACGGTGCTCGGCACGATCTTCGGTGTGGCGACCAGCCTCGGCATCGGCGTCGTCATGCTCAACGTCGGTCTCGACCTGCTGTTCGGCATCGACCAGGGCGTGCCCGCGCAGATCGGTCTCGTCGTCGTCGCCGTCGTCACCGCGACGATCTCCGCGACGTCGGGCATCGACAAGGGCATCCGCATCCTCAGCCAGCTCAACGTCATCCTCGCGCTGTTCCTCGCGGGTTGGGTGCTCGTCTTCGGCGACACCCGCTTCCTCCTGCGCGCGGCGACGATGAACGTCGGTGACTTCGTCAACCTCTTCCCGGGCATGACGCTCGACACGATGGCGTACGACTACCCGGGCGAGTGGATGAACCTGTGGACCCTCTTCTTCTGGGCCTGGTGGATCGCCTGGGCAAGCTTCGTCGGCATGTTCCTGGCCCGCATCTCGAAGGGCCGCACGATCGGCCAGTTCGTCGTGGGCACGCTGACGATCCCGTTCCTCTACATCGTCATGTGGGTGACGATGTTCGGTAACACCGCGATCAAGCGGATCATGGACGGTGACAAGGCCTTCGGCGACGCCGCGATCAACACGCCGGAATCCGGTTTCTACCAGCTGCTCCAGCAGTTCCCGGCGGCAACGTTCATCATCGGTCTGGCCACGTTCGTCGGCCTGCTGTTCTACGTGACGTCCGCCGACTCCGGCGCCCTCGTCATGGCGAACCTCAGCTCCGACCTGCCGGACGCCGAGACCGACGCCAAGCCGTGGGTGCGTATCCTGTGGGCCGCCGCGACCGGCGTGCTGACCATCGCGATGCTCATCGTCGGCGGTATCACCGCGCTGCAGTACGCGACGATCGTCATGGGTCTGCCGTTCGCCTTCGTGATGATCCTCGTGATGATCGGTATCCACCGTGCGCTGACCGGCGAACAGCGGCACGCCAGCGCGATGCTGGAATCGCTGCGCTCGGGCACGATCGGTGCGCCGCCGACCGCGAACGGCTCGTGGAAGAACCGCCTCGCGCGTCAGTTCGGCAGTGTGTCTGCGAAGGCCACGGAGGAACGCATGGACGAGGTCGTCGTCCCGGCTCTCGAGGAGGTCGTCGCCGAACTGCGTGAGCGAGGCGTCAACGCCGAGCTCGAGCACCTGGCGCAGCCGACCAAGCAGCTGCGCCGTTCGGTGACCCTCACCGTGCACGCGGCCGACCCGCGCGCCGAGGACTTCCACTACACGAGCCAGATCCGCAGCATCAAGGTCGCGTCCTACGGCGCGCGCATGATCGAGGCGGACGACATCTCGTGCCAGCTCGAGGTCGTTGTCCCCGGCGGTGGCGCGTACGACGTGCTCACCTACTCCAAGGAAGAGATCGCGCACGACGTGCTCGACCACTACACGTGGTGGCTGAACACGAACGCCACGGTCGCCCAGGAAACCGAGTGACCATCGGCTTACGCACGAAGGCGGCGGGTACCGGATCTGATCCGGTACCCGCCGCCTTTGTCGTGCTGAACAGGCTCGGCGGGTCAGCGCATGCGCGCGACGAACTCGCTCATCGTGATCTGCGGGCCGGAGAAGAACGGCGTCTCCTCGCGCACGTGACGACGAGCCTCCGTGTACCGCATCTCGCGCATGAGGTCGAGGATGCGGTACATCTCGTCTGCCTCGAAGGCGAGGATCCACTCGTAGTCACCCATGCCGAACGAGGCGATCGTGTTGGCGCGCACGTCCGGGTACTCACGGGCGGCCATGCCGTGGTCGTGAAGCATCTTCTTGCGGTCCTCGTCGGGCAGCAGGTACCAGTCGTAGCTGCGCACGAACGGGTAGACGCAGATGTACTTGCGCGGCGTCTCCTCGGCCATGAACGCCGGAATGTGGCCGCGGTTGAACTCGGCCACGCGGTGCATCGCGACGTTCGACCAGTACGGCTCGAGGTGACGGCCGAGGTCGGTGGCGAGGAAGCCCGAGTAGGCCTTCTGCAGCTCGTCGATCGACTCGCCGTGCCACCAGATCATGAGGTCGGCCTCGGCGCGGAAGCCGGAGAGGTTGTACGTGCCGCGCACGGTCACGCCCTTGCCCGCGAGCGAGTCGAGGTACTCGTCTGCCTCACGCGCGATGGCCTCACGGTCGCCGTCGACCTTGTCGACGATGGTGAAGACCGACCACATCGCGTAGATGCGGGAAGCGTTGATGCGGTCGACCGTGACGTGCTTCGGCTCGGGGCGCGAACTCGTCTTCTCGGGGTTATGCGGGTTCTCCGGCTGCGGGGTGGTCACCGTGATTCTCCTTCGGGTGCGTGCTTGTTCGGAACAGGTTCAGGGGCTCAGGCGAGCGCGTCTTGAGCGGCGAGGTCGTCGAGGACGCGGTCGGCGGCGGCGCGCGCCGTGGCGACACAGGCGGGGATGCCGACGCCGTCGAGGGCCGCCCCGGCGACGTCGAGGGCGGGCAGCCGCGTGAGGTCGTCACGGATGCGTCGGACACGCTCGACGTGGCCGAGGGCGTACTGCGGCAGACCGTCCGACCAGCGCTGGACGTGGGCGTCGAGCGGGGCGGGAAGGTCGAGACCGGTCGCCTCGCGAAGGTCGGTCAGGCCGAGGGCAACGAGTTCGTCGTCGGCATGATCGAGGACGGCCTCGTCGCGATGGCGCCCCATCGACACGCGTACGTAGGCCACGTCCGGCGCGGCCTCGGCGAGCCACGGCCACTTGACGCTGGAGAAGGTCGAGGCCTTGATCGTGCGTCCGTCCACCGGAGGGACGAGGAAGCCCGTTCCCTCGGGAAGGCTCGCGTGGACGGAGGCCGGGAAGGCGTAGGTGACGATCGCCATCGTGGCGTACTCGATGCCGCCGAGCGCGTCCGAGGCTTCGGGCGCGATGGCCGCGAGCAGGTGGGCGGCTGCGGGCGCCGCCGTCGTGACGATGACGCCGTCGGCCTCGTGCGGTTCGGGCGAACCGTCCCGTTCGACTTCGAGGTGCCACGTGCCGCGATGGCCGAGCGAGCGGCGCAGCTCGGTGACGCGCGCACCGGTGACGACGTCCACGCCGCGATCGGCGAGACCGGCGCGAAGCGCTTCGGGCAGCGATCCCATGCCGTCAGTGGGCGCCCCGAACACCTGCCGTGTGTCGTTCGACGAGACCGCCGACGAAGCGGCCCGGGCGGCCCCGGTGAGGCGCCCGCCGTCGCGCAGGGCCTTGAAGAGCGGAGGCACACAGGCACGGGCCGAGAGCTCGCGGGCATTGCCTGCATAGACCCCGCCGAGCAGTGGCTCGACCATGCGGTCGACGACGGCGGCGCCGAGGGCCTGCTCGACAGCGTCACCGACGCTGATGTCGGCCAGGTCATCTGCGCTGTCACCGGCTTCGGAACGGGGCACCGAGATCTCGACCGGACGCTCGTCGGCGGCACGAGCCACCTCGTCGTCGGAGAGCAGCCCGCGCGCCGACTCGGGGTCTGACGGAATGCCCATGAGTGTGCCAGCAGGTAGCGCCTCGAGCGAGCCGCGGGACCACAGGAGGGCCGGGAAACGTTGGGGGTGAACGGCCTCGACGCCGAGCTCGGCGAGCAGGTCGACCACCTCGGGGCGGCGCCAGAGGGCCGACTCGGCACCGACATCGACGCGGTGCCCGGCGATCTCCTCCTGGCGCAATTTGCCGCCCACGCGCTCGTCGGCTTCGAAGACGGCGATCTTCCACGAGGGCGCCGTCGTCGCGAGATGCCACGCGGCGACGAGACCGCTCACTCCACCACCGACGATCGCGACCGACTTCATGCTCCCAGTTTCCCACTCTCAGCGCGGGTGGGGGTCGCCGGGGCGGCGCGTTGGGGGCAAGTCGTGACGTTGGTCCCGACTCGGGCGGCAGCGACCCACCAGGGAGCGACGGGTGCGGCTACTCCCCCGTACTTCCGTCGACGGCCTGACGCAGGAGGTCGGCGTGACCGTTGTGCCGCGCGTACTCCTCGATCATGTGCACGAGGATCCACCGGAGGCTCACTGTTCCTTCGTCCTCCCGAGGGTTGACGGCGAGAGCGTCCAGACCGGCGTCGTGGGCGAGGGCTTCGTCGACGATACGGTCACTGACCGCGGCGGCGTCGTCGAACCACGCCCACAGCTTTTCCTGGGAGTGATCGGCCGCGTGCTCCCACGCCCAGTCCACACCGGCTCCGTGGGAGTGCGCGAGCCAATCGGGGCGCTCGATGCCGCCCGCGAAGGTGAGGTTGAACCAACCTGCCTCCACCATCGTGAGGTGCAGCATCAGCCCGGCGAGCGTCATGTCCGTCGGGGGCAGGGCCCGACGCAACTGCTCGTCGTCGAGGCCGGAGCACTTCCACCGCAGCGTGTCGCGGTGGTGCTCGAGCATCCCGCGCAGCGTGGCGACCTCGTCGCCCTGCACCGGCGCCCAGCGCCTTTCGTCAGCCGACATCGCTGAACCACCTGTCATCTCGGGCGCTCCGCTCTCCTCGTCAACGACGTCACCCTACGTGCGGGAGGCGAGCGAGGCGTTGACCTCACCGAGAACGTCTGCGGCGCGCCGCAGATCGTCCTCAGCCAGCGTGAACGGAGTCCGAAGTCGCCCTTCGAGGCCACGTCCGTCGAGGGAGAACGCACTGCCCGGCGTGAGGGTGAGACCACGCAATGCCGCCCGTCGCACGATCTCGCTCGACTGCGCGCCCGGCAGCCTCCACCACAGCGACAGGCCGCCGTCGGGAAGGTCACAACTCCACCCCGGGCAGGCCCGGGCTATGGCGTCGCGCAGGAGAATTCGTCGACCGGCCAGCTCTGCGCGACGCTCGTCATCGAGGCCGGATTGATCACGCAGCAGGCCGGCGAGAACGATCTGTTCGAGCACCGGCGCTCCGAGATCGAGCGTCACGCGCGCCGACGCGATGGCACCGATGTAGCGGCGCGGCGCGCGCACCCACCCGAGGCGCAGACCGCCCCAGTACGTCTTGCTCGCCGACCCGACCGTGATGCACTCGGGAGCAAACGCCGCCATGGGGCGAACGCGCGGCTCCGCGTCGAGCCACAGGTCGGCCAGGGTTTCGTCGACGATGCCGACGATGCCGTGCTTCGCCCACAGGCGCGCGAGGTCATGGCGGTCTTCCTCCCCCATGAACCGGCCCGTCGGGTTGTGAAAGTCCGGGATGACGAGCATGGCCTTCGGCGCCCGGCGCGTGAAGGTTTCGGCCGTGGCCCGCACATCGAGACGACGCTCGTCGTCCGATTCGACGGCGGGCACGAACCGCGCGCCACGGCTTCGCAGCGACGCAAGCGAGTTCGGGTAGCCCGACGGCTCGACGGCCACGGCGTCACCAGGCGAAACAAACGCCAACGCCGTAGCGGCCACACCCGCGAGAGCGCCCGTCGTCACGAGGATCTGATGGGGCGTCGTCGGCACGCCCCGCGCGGTGTAGCGCTCAGCGAGGGCATCACGAAGGTCGGGCACGCCGTCGCGGAAGTACCCGCCTTCGTGGGTGTACGCCGCCAGGTGCCGCGAGGCCTCCGCGAACCGTTCGGCGAGGCCGCCCACTGCGGCCGGAGCTGTGTTGGTGAGGTTGATTCCTCCCTGCGCATCGAACCCGCCGAGCACGCCGCTCACGGGTTCGCCACCGCCCGAGACGGGGCCACCGGGGATGCGCACGCGCGTTCCGGAGCCGCGGCGGGCTTCGGCGAAGCCACGCTCGCGCAGCAGTGCGTACCCGTGAGTGACCGTCGTGCGCGACAGGCCGAGCGCCACGGCAGCATCTCGCTCGCTCGGCAGGCGGGTGTCGTGCGTCAACCGGCCGTCGGCCACGAGACGTTCGATGCGGTCGCTCAACCAGGCGTACGCCGAACCTCGCTCGGGTGGTGGGCCGACGAGGCGCGCGAGGGCATTCGCCCCGATCCTGCGTTCCATGGGGCCACTGTGTCCGAATTGGCTATTCAAGACAAGGCCACTTCTGCTGCACTCTGGTTTCATGAGCACCATGTCGACGACCCAACCTCAGCCCGACGCGCCCGCGCGTCCTTCGCGTGGATCGCGCAAGCTGGCCAATCTGACGCCGATGGGTCAACTGCGTGCCGGCAAGCTCGGTCGTCGGCTGCCGCAACTCTTCATCGGCCTGACGCTCTTCGGTGCCGCGATGGGTCTGTTCGTGCGAGCGAACGTCGGCCTCGAGCCCTGGGGCGTCTTCCACCAGGGCGCCAGCCTGCACACCGGCTGGTCGATGGGCACGGTCACGATCGTCGTGTCGTTCATCGTGCTGCTGCTGTGGATCCCCATGCGTCAGTGGCCCGGGCTCGGCACCGTGGCGAACGCGGTGTGGCTCGGTTTCGTGCTCGATGCGACGATGGCGCTCGTCTCCGAGCCGAACTCCATCGTGGCGCGCTCGGCGCTCTTCGCCGTCGGCCTGCTCGTCAACGCCATCGGCGGCGCGATGTACATCGGAAGCCAACTCGGCCCCGGGCCCCGCGACGGTCTCATGACGGGCCTGCACCGCATCACGGGCCTCAGCGTCCGCCTCGTGCGCACGAGCATCGAGGTTGTCGTCCTCACTTCGGGCTGGCTGCTCGGCGGTGGCGTGGGCGTCGGAACGGTGCTCTATGCGCTGCTGATCGGCCCGCTCGTGCAGTTCTTCCTCCCGTGGTTCACGGTCGAGTTGGACGGGCACCGAGCCGAGGGTGCCAAAGCGCCTGAGGGCCCGGGGAAAGAGAACGCCACATACCCCGAGGGTGACTGAGCTTTGCCGACGCAGCTGAACGGCGTCAGGCGTCGGCGACGGGTCGCGAGTCGCCGGCCCTGACGCCCCGCACGATCGTCAGTCCGAGGACGACGAGACCGGCCGCGAGGAGAGATCCGCCGGCCATCTCCGAATCGAGGGGCGCGAGGAACGCGAGCGCCGCTCCGAGGAAGATGGCCCTGCGGGTGCGACGACGCTCGAGCAGCAACAGCGCTGCGGCCGGCACCACGGCGAGTGCGTACCAGGACTGCACGACCGGTGCGAGGAGCACCACCGCAGCGAACACCCCGATGCACGTTGCGAGTCCCGACGTGGGGTCACCCGTGGGCCTCGTGAGGGCCAGGACGATGACCAAGGCGACGGCGAGCGCCATGCCGAGCGCACGCACGACGGGCACGGCGTACATCTCGAGGCCGCTGCCGGTCTGTGCGAGCAGCCATTCGAGCACGACGCCGACGGCGGTGGGCGCGGACGCCGGGGTGACGACGACGCCCGGCACGCTGAGCACCTTGACCCATCCGAGCCCGAGCCCGTAGGGAATGCCGCTTGCCGCGACGGTGGCGGCGGCGATGAGGCCGCCGGCAGCGAGCCTGAGGAATCGTTCGGGTGCCCGCACTGCCCCGGGCAAGGAGACGAGAACGACGGGAACGACCGCCACGACGGCCGTGAACTTCACCGCAGCGGCAAGACCGACGAGCACGACGCCGAGCACCCACCGGCGTTCGGCGGCGAACACGAGCGCCGCGGCCACGAGGCCCATGACGAGGGCGTCGTTGTGCAGCCCGCCGACGGCGTGGACGAGGACGAAAGGTGACGCGATCGCGAGCGCCGTCGCCCTCGCCGGGTCGATGCCGAGGTGGCGGGCGAGGCGCGGAACGGCCCACGCAGTGAGGCCGAGCCCGATCAGGGCGGGCACCCGCTGGAGCAACAGCAGGAGCGTGGGGTCGCCGAACACCTCGCGCGTCAGAGCACCCCAGATGATGGGGATCGGCCCGTACGGCGTGGGGGTGTAGCGCCAGATCGGGTCGACCATCGAGGTGAGTAGTTCGGGCATCTCGCCCGGGGAGATCGTGTACGGGTCACGCCCGGACGCCGCGACGGCGCCCTGGGCCATGTAGCTCCACCCGTCGTGGGAGAACAGCGGCGGCGCGATGAGCAGGGGCGCCATCCAGCGCATCGTCACGGCCCGTACGTGACGGACGCGTTCGTCGGCCGATCCTTCCGCCGGGGTCCGCACGAGGCTCACCCATGCGTGCGTGAGCAAGGCGACGCCGATCAGCGTGACGACGAGGGCGAGGAAGCGTCCTGGCGCGTTCGTGCCCAACCATTGCAGCGGGGCGACGAGGAAGCGCACCGGGCTCGGAGGCAGCTCGTTGAGGACGAGCCCCGCGAGGAGCAGGAGCACCGAGCCGCACACACCCCGGCTGACGAGGGTGCCGGGCAACGTCGGAGCACGCATGTGCCGGAGCGTCAGCGAGCGGAGATCTCGTGGACGCGGGAGACGACGCGCGTGATGACGTCGGGGTCGGTGCTCGGCAGGACGCCGTGGCCGAGGTTGAAGATGTGGCCCTTCGCGCGACGGCCCGCGGCGACGATCTCGTCGACCTTGGCCTCGAGGGGCTCCCAGGGAGCGAAGAGGAGCGCGGGGTCGAGGTTGCCCTGGAGAGCGTACTGACCGCCGGTGCGTTCGCGGGCGGCGTCGAGGTCGACGCGGAAGTCGACACCGACGACGTCGGCACCCGCCTCGCCCATGGCGGAGAGCAGTTCACCGGTACCGACACCGAAGTGGATCTTCGGCACGTCGAGCCCATCGACAGCGGCGAGCGCCTGACGTGAGTGCGGCTGGACGAAGCGCAGGTAGTCGGCAAGCGGGAGGTTGCCGACCCACGAGTCGAACAGCTGGACGGCGCTGGCGCCGGCTTCGGCCTGCACGCGCAGGAACGCACCGGAGATCTGGGCGAGACGAGCGCACAGGTCGTTCCAGAGCTCCAGGTCGCCGTACATGAGCGCCTTGGTGTTCTCGTGGTTCTTCGAGGGTCCGCCCTCGACGAGGTACGAGGCGAGCGTGAAGGGTGCACCCGCGAAACCGATGAGCGGCGTGCCGCCGAGTTCGGCGGTGAGCAGCTTGACCGATTCGGTGATGTCCGGGACGGCGTCGGGCGTCAGCTCGGGCAGGCGGTCGAGGTCGGCGCGCGTACGGATCGGCTGCGCGACGACCGGGCCCACGCCCGCGACGATGTCGAGGTCGACGCCGACAGCTGCGAGCGGCACGACGATGTCACTGAAGAAGATGGCGGCGTCGACGTCGTGCCGACGCACGGGCTGCATCGTGATCTCGGTGACGAGGTCGGGGCGGCGGCACGACTCGAGCATCCCGACTCCCTCGCGCACCTTGCGGTACTCGGGCAGCGAACGGCCGGCCTGGCGCATGAACCACACGGGCGTGTAGGGCACTTCTTCGCCGCGGGCAGCCTTGACGAGGACGGAGTTACGCGGGTCGACATTCGTTTCGCTCACGCTCGAAATCCTCTCATGCGCACCTGGCTTCGGCAGCGGCGAACCACCCGGAGGACCCCGGTCGATCTGACAGGGTGAAGCCATGGCCTCCCCCGCCGAAACCCTGCACACCGAACGCCTCGTCCTTCGCCGCTTCGTGCCCGATGACGACGCCGACCTCGAGTTCGCTCTCGAGCTCCATGCGAACCCCGATCTGGCCCGGTTCATCCCGTCGGCCGTTCTCACCACCCGCGAGGACGCGGCCGCGTGGTTGCGCCGGATCGACGGCAACACCGCCCCGGGACGCGGCTGGTGGTGCGTCGAGGCCGAGGGCGCGCCCGTCGCGGCCATCCTGCTCAAACCGATCCCTTTCTCCGCCGGGTACACGAACGCGGCGACGGAGGATGTCGAGATCGGGTGGCGCGCCACGAGCACAGCCACCGGTCACGGCTACGTCACGGAAGCGGCCCGCGCCGTTCTCGACGCGGCGCTGGCCGGTGGCCTCGACCGGGTTGTCGCCGTCACCGACCCGGCCAACGTCGCCTCACGACGGGTGACCGAGCGTCTCGGCATGACGCACCTCGGACGCACCGAGCGCTACTACGACGAGTCGCTCGAACTGTTCGTCGCGCGCAGCGACCGGTCGGCCTGAGCCGTCAGATCGACACGAGGCACACGCCCACGACGGTGAGTGCCACGCCCGCCAGCTGAACCCCGCGCAGTCGCTCGCCGAGGAAGCCGCGGGCGAGCAGGAGCGTCGCGACCGGGTAGAGCGAGCCCAGCACGGCGACGATCGAGACCTGCCCCTGGGCCGAGGCTGCGGCGAACAACAGGTTCGCGACGAGGTCGCCGATGCCGAGCAGCGGCAACGCAAGAAGGAGACGAGGCGTCAGAGGTTCGCGGGCCGCGTTCCGTGAACGCAGGACGAGGAACGTGGGGATGAGCAGCGACAGGCTGCCGCACCGCATGGCGAGCATGGAGCCGGACAGGTCGTGCCGCGCCCCTCCGTCCATGAAGTACAGGGACAGCCCGAACGCGACGGCGGCGATCGCGGCGAGCGTCACCGGCCTGCGGCCCACCTCACCCGATAGTTCGGGGCCACTCGCGAGCACCGCACCCACGAGGGCGACGACAAGGCCCACCCCGACGATCGTCGTCCACGCGTCGCCACGGAGGAGACCGAGCGTGACGGGCACGATGGCACCGAGGGCCGTGATGGGCGAGACGACGCCCATCGTCCCGGTCGACAGCGCCGCGTACAGGCACAGCAATCCCACCGCGCCACTGAGCCCCGCCGCGATGCCCCAGAGCGCCCACGCCGTGACGGGCGATTCCCCGTGCGAGCCCCACAAACTCACGGACAGGAAGAACACGAACGCCGCAGCGAGGCCACCGAGCTGAGACAGGGTGACGACCTTGACCGGATGCATCCGCTTCGTCAGAACGCCTCCGGCGAAGTCTGCGCTACCCCAGACGGCGGAGGAGAGAAGGGCCAGGAACGTCACCACATGCGCAGGGTAGGACGCGCGGCGTGCCTCCCGTGAATTCGCCCCTTTCCGGCCTAATCTTCTGGCCATGGGGATGCAGACATTGAAGCGCGACGACGCCGAGCACTTCGCCGACGTGGTCGATGCCGTCAAGGCCGCGCGGGTGCGTCCCGAACTCTCCCTCACCGAGGTGCCCCCGCCGCGCCGTATTGCTCCCCACGCCGTCGCTTTCTCCGCCGAGGTCGTCGACCCCCGTGACGACGACGCCGTTCTCGGCACCGGACGTTTCGTCCTTCTGCACGACCCCGCGGGCCCCGAGGCCTGGCACGGCACCTGGCGCGTCGTGACGTTCGCTCGCGCCGAACTCGAATCCGAGATGGCCACCGACCCGGCGCTCGGCGCTGTCGGCTGGTCCTGGCTCGTCGAGTCCCTCAAGGACGCCGGCGCCACGTACACCGCGGAAGCCGGCACCGTCACCCGCGTCGTCAACGAGAGCTTCGCCGGCCTCGCCGAGCGTCCCTCGAGCGTCGAGCTCGAAGTGCGTGCGTCGTGGACCCCGGACGGCAACGACATCGCCGCCCACCTGCAGGGTTGGGCCACGCTCATGTGCACGGTCGCCGGCCTGCCGCCGCTGCCCGAAGGGGTGTCCGCCCTGCCGGGGCGCTTCTGATGACGTCCGACTCCCCCGCCGGCGACAACGCGTCGCTCGAGGACGCGCAGCCGACCGACGACAAGCCGAGCTATCCCCTGCTCGCCGAACCGGCTGACGGCGTTCCCGAGATCGTGACGACGGCCGCGCGCCTCAAGGAGTGCTGCGCCGCCATCCGCGCCGGCTCCGGGCCCGTCGCCATCGACGCCGAACGCGCGTCGGGCTTCCGCTACGGAAACGACGCCTACCTCGTCCAGCTGCGGCGCAAGGGTTCGGGCACCTGGCTCATCGACCCGGTGCCGTGCAGCGATCTCAGCAGCCTGAATGCCGCCATCGGCAAGGCCGAGTGGGTTCTTCACGCCGCAACGCAGGATCTTGCCTGCCTCAAGGCCCTCGGTCTTTACCCGAAGGCGCTGTTCGACACCGAACTCGGCAGCCGCCTCGCCGGCCTCGCCCGCGTCGGGCTCGCCGCCGTCACCGAGCACTACGTCGGCGTCACGCTCGCCAAGGAGCACTCGGCCGTTGACTGGTCGACGCGTCCGCTGCCCCACGACTGGCTCGTCTACGCCGCCCTCGACGTCGAGCGCCTCGTCGAGGTGCGTGACGCCCTGGCCGCCGACCTCGAAGCCCAGGGCAAGGGCGAATGGGCCCGTCAGGAGTTCGAGGCGCTGCTCGACTTCGAGGGCCCGACGCCGAAGAAGGACCCGTGGCGACGCACGTCCGGTCTGCACGCGCTGCGCGATCCGCGCCAGGTCGCCCGGGTGCGTTCGCTGTGGCAGACGCGCGAGGACATCGCCCAGCGCCGCGACACGACGCCGGGTCGCGTGCTGCCCGACGCGCTCATCATCGATCTGGCCCGCCGCAACCCCAACGACGTCGCCGGTCTCGTCGGCCCGCCCGCCATCCGCCCGCGCGTCGGTGACGGTTCGGCCCGACGCCGCCGTCCGCGCCCCGCGCACCGGGGACTCGCGCGCTACGGCGAGCGGTGGCTCAACGCGCTCAAGAACGCCGACTCCCTGCCGCAGCGCGAGCTGCCGCCCCTGACGATGCGTACGAACGCTCCCCCGCCGATCCGGGCGTGGGCCGATCGCAACCCGGCTGCCGCCGGTCGTCTCGACGACGTCCGCTACGGCCTCCAGCAGTTCAGCGAGAAGCGCAACGTGCCCGTCGAGAACCTCCTGACGCCCGATCTCCTGCGCCGCACCATCTGGTCGCCGCCGGCCGATCAGAGCGAAGCCGGATGGCGTGAAGCGCTCGCCGCCGGGGGCGCACGCCCCTGGCAGTGCGACATCGTCGCGCCGCTTCTCGCCGAAGCCGCGCTCGATCACCCGACGAATTGATCGACCCGCGTACTCACGGGTAACCGAACGGGTTAGCCTGGCCTAGTCAGCTTTGTCTAGCTTCGGGAGGCAACGTGCCCCGCACGCTCCATGAGGTCGTCTTCGTCGACGGCGTTCGTACGCCGTTCGGCAAGGCCGGTGAGAAGGGCATGTACGCCCAGACCCGCGCCGACGACCTGGTCATCAAATGCATCCGTGAACTCATGCGTCGTCAGCCGAACCTCCCGCCCGAGAGCGTCGACGAGGTGGCCATCGCCGCCACGACGCAGATCGGTGACCAGGGCCTGACGATCGGCCGTATGGCCGCTCTCCTGTCGGGTCTGCCCAAGTCCGTTCCCGGTTACGCCATCGACCGCATGTGCGCCGGCGCCATGACGGCCGTAACGACGACCGCGTCCGGCATCGCGTTCGGCGCCTACGACATCGCCATCGCCGGCGGTGTCGAGCACATGGGCCACCACCCCATGGGTGAGGGCACCGACCCGAACCCGCGCATCGTCGCCGAGAAGCTCGTCGACCCGAGTGCCCTCGTCATGGGCAAGACGGCCGAGAACCTGCACGACCGTTTCCCGGCCATCACCAAGGAGCGCTGCGACGCGTTCGCCGTCGGCTCGCAGAACAAGCTCGCCAAGGCCTACGCCGAGGGCAAGATCCAGCAGGACCTCGTGCCCGTCGCCACGCGTCACGCCGAGAAGGGCTGGGGCCTGGCCACCACCGACGAGCCGCCGCGTCCGGGCACCACGGTCGAGGACCTCGCCGGTCTCAAGACGCCCTTCCGCGCCCACGGCAACGTGACCGCCGGTAACGCCGCCGGTCTCAACGACGGCGCCACGGCCTGCATCCTCGCCTCCGAGGAGAAGGCCAAGGAACTCGGCCTGCCCGTCGGCATGCGCCTCGTCGGCTACTCCTTCGTCGGCGTCGACCCCGAGGTCATGGGCATCGGCCCGGTCCCGGCCACGGAGAAGGCCCTCAAGCAGGCCGGTCTCACGATCGACGACATCGACCTGTTCGAGCTCAACGAGGCCTTCGCCGTCCAGGTGCTCGCCTTCCTCGACCACTTCGGCATCGACGCCGACGACGAGCGCGTCAACGCCTACGGCGGCGCCATCGCGACGGGTCACCCGCTCGCCAGCTCCGGCGTGCGCCTCATGACGCAGCTGTCGCGCCAGTTCGCCGAGAAGCCCGAGGCCCGCTACGGCCTCACGGCCATGTGCATCGGCATCGGCATGGGTGGCGCTGTCATCTGGGAGAACCCGAACCACCCCGACTACGGCAAGGAGAAGGTGGCCTGATGAACGACGCATCGAAGAACCAGGCTCACGACGAGGTCGTCACACACGCCCACGCGCAGGACATCCAGCTCCCGCGTCACGACGGCACAACGTCCGGCACCTTCGTCCTCATCACGCTCGACAACGCCTTCGACCACACGAAGCCGAACAGCTTCGGCCCGCTCGGCCTCGCCGAGCTCGAGGCTCAGCTGGACACGGCCGCCGAGCGTGCGGCCAAGGGCGAGATCGTCGGTCTCGGTGTCACCGGGAAGCCGTTCATCATGGCTGTCGGCGCCGACCTGACGGGCATCCCCGCGATCACGAGCCGCGAGCAGGCCGTCGAGATCGCCGAGCAGGGCCACCGCGTCTTCTCGAAGATCGCCGACCTCGACATCCCGACGTTCGCGTTCGTCAACGGCGCGTCCATGGGTGGCGGCGTCGAGATCGGGCTCTACTGCGACTACCGCACGATGTCCGCGGACGTTCCGGCTTACTCGTTGCCGGAGTGCTTCCTCGGTCTCGTGCCCGGCTGGGGCGGCACGTACCTGCTGCCGAACCTCATCGGTGTCGAGAACGCGCTGCAGCTCATCATCAGCAACCCGCTGTCGAACAACAAGATGGCCACGGGTGCTCAGGCGTTCAAGCTGGGCGTCGCCGACGAGCTCCTCGCGCCTGTCACGTTCCTCGAGGACTCGCTGCGCTTCGCGTCCGACGTCATCTCGGGCGAGAAGAAGGTCGAGCGCCCTGAGGTCGACAAGGACGAGTCGACGTGGAAGGCCGCGTGCGAGAAGGCCCGCGCCTTCACCATGCAGAAGACGGGCGGCGCTGCCCCCGCTCCGCTGCGTGCGATCGACCTCGTCGAGGCTGCCCGCACTAATACGCGCGAGCAGGGCTTCGAGGGCGAGAACGAGGCCCTCGGCGACCTCATCATGAGCGACGAACTGCGCGCCGGTCTGTACGCGTTCGACCTCGTCCAGAAGCGCGCCAAGCGCCCCGCCGGTGCGCCGGACAAGGCGCTCGCACGCAAGGTGACGAAGGTGGGCGTCGTCGGTGCCGGTCTCATGGCCAGCCAGCTCGCGCTGCTGTTCATCCGCCGCCTCGACGTGCCGGTCATCATGACCGACCTCGACCAGGCGCGCGTCGACAAGGGCGTGGAGTACGTGCACGCCGAGATCGACAAGCTCCTCGAGAAGAAGCGCGTCTCCCCCGACAAGGCGAACCGTCTCAAGGGTCTCGTCACGGGTTCGACGAGCAAGGACGGCTTCGCCGATGCCGACTTCGTCATCGAGGCCGTCTTCGAGGAGATGGGCGTCAAGAAGAAGGTGTGGTCCGAGGTCGAGGCCATCGTCACGCCCGAGTGCGTCCTCGCGACGAACACCTCGTCGCTGTCGGTGACGGAGATGGCGGAGGACCTCGCGCACCCCGAGCGCGTCGTGGGCTTCCACTTCTTCAACCCGGTCGCCGTCATGCCGCTGCTGGAGATCATCCGCGGCGACAAGACGGACGACGCGACGCTCGCCACCGCGTTCGCCACGGGCAAGCAGCTCAAGAAGACCTGCATCCTCGTGAAGAACTCGCCGTCGTTCGTCGTCAACCGCCTGCTGGGCCGCTTCATGGGCGAGGCGGGCAAGATGGCGGACGAGGGCACGCCGGTCGAGACCGTCGAGAAGGCGTTCGCCGGCATCACGCCGATGCCGCCGTTCATGCTCATGTCGCTCGTCGGCCCGGCAATCGCGCTGCACAACAGCGAGACGCTGCACGGTGCGTTCCCGGATCGCTTCTACGTCTCGCCGAACCTGGCGAAGGTCGTCGAGGCGAAGATTCCGGGCTTCTACGGCAAGGACGGCAAGCTCAACGAGGAGGTCTTCGCTCAGTTCGAGAAGACCGGCTCCACGGAGCTCACCGCCGAGCAGGTGCGTGACCGCGCCCTCGAGGCCCTCGCCGACGAGACGCGTCGCATGCTCGAAGAGGAGGTCGTCGCGGATCCGATGGACATCGACCTCGCGATGATCACCGGTGCGGGCTTCCCGTTCTGGAACGGTGGCGTGACGCCGCTGCTCGACCGCCTCGGCATCTCCGAGAAGGTCACCGGACAGCGTTTCCTGCCGAAGGGCGCTGCCAGCGTCGCCGGCTGATCCCGCTTCGCGCAACAGAACGCGCGGGGAGAGCACTGATGTTCTCCCCGCGCTTTCTGTGTGTCCTCGAGCGCGCGCGACTCGCCGTTCCAAGACGGACGGTTGATCGCGAGGAGTGAACGGGTATCGTCGAGAAATACGCCACGTGGTGAACGCCACGCGGTGGACGGTTCTTTATCTCATACATGAGATATAGCATGGAGAGCATGGTTCAACAGCAGCTTGTACGGATCGGTGGCACCATCCGTGAAGTCCGGCTCGAACGCGGTCTGACGCAGAGCGCCCTCGCGGCGCAGATCGGCACCTCGCAGAGCGCGGTCGCCCGCATAGAGCAGGGCGGCCAGAACCTCAGCATGGAAATGCTGACCAAGATCAGCAGAGCACTCGATTCGGAGATCATCACCGTGGCCAGTAGCAACCTCCCCCTGAACATGCGCATCGAGGGCGGCAAGCAGCTCTCCGGTTCGATCGACGTCCGCACGAGCAAGAACGCTGCGGTCGCCTGCCTGTGTGCCGCCATGCTCAACAAGGGACGCACCACGCTGCGCAACCTCGCTCGCATCGAAGAGGTCAACCGGATCACCGAGGTGCTCAACTCCATCGGTGTGAAGACGCGCTGGCTGCCGGACTCGAGCGACCTCGAGATCACGCCGCCGGAGAAGATCGACCTGTCGACGATCGACGAGGTCGCCGCGCGCCGCACCCGCACGATTCTCATGTTCCTCGGCCCGCTCATGCACGAGTTCGACACGTTCGAACTGCCGAACGCCGGCGGCTGTGACCTCGGTGCGCGCACCGTCGAGCCCCACCTGCACGCGCTGCGCGCGTTCGGCATGTCCGTCGAGGCGTCGAACGGCTACTACCACGTGTCCGTCGACAACTCGGTGCGCCCGACGAAGCCGATCGTCCTCATCGAGCGTGGCGACACCGTCACCGAGAACGCGCTGTTCGCCGCCGCTCGCTACGAGGGAAAGACGATCATCCGCAACGCCTCGAGCAACTACATGGTGCAGGACCTGTGCTTCTTCCTGCGCGAGCTCGGTGTCTCCATCGAGGGCGTCGGCACGACGACCCTCGAGATCCAGGGCGTCGGCGAGATCAACAAGGACATCGAGTACTTCCCGAGCGAAGACCCGATCGAGGCCATGTCGCTCGTCGCCGCGGCGATCGTGACGAAGTCGGAGATCACGATCAAGCGCGTGCCGATCGAGTTCATGGAGATCGAGCTCGCCATCCTCGAGGAGATGGGCTTCCGCTACGAGATCACCGAGGAGTACACGTCCGCCAACGGCGAGACGCGCCTCGTCGACCTCACGACGAAGCCGGGCCCGCTCAAGGCGCCGACGGACAAGATCCACCCGCTGCCCTTCCCCGGCCTCAACATCGACAACCTGCCGTTCTTCGCCGTCATCGCGGCGTGCGCCGAGGGCCAGACGCTCATCCACGACTGGGTGTACGAGAACCGCGCGATCTACCTCAACGAGTTGACGAAGATCGGCGCCACGGTGCACCTCATGGACCCGCACCGCGTCATGATCGAAGGTCCCGCCAAGTGGCGTGCCGCCGAGGTGATGTGCCCGCCGGCGCTGCGCCCGGGCGTCGTCATCCTGCTGGGCATGCTCGCGTGCCCCGGTACGTCGATCCTGCGCAACATCTACGTCATCAACCGTGGCTACGAGGAGCTCGACGAGCGCCTCAACGCGCTCGGCGCCGACATCACGAGCTTCCGCGACGACGAGTTCAGCAACTGAACCTGACGCGCTGAGTCGCCTCGACGACGAGCCCGCCTCGTCACCCTCTCGGTGACGGGGCGGGCTCGTCGTTCCCGTACTTTCTCGTCAGCCCACGACGCGCTGCCGCTCCTGAGCGATCATCTGCTTGTGGTCGGCGTCGAGCTGAGCCCGGCTCGCCGGCATCGCGACGCGTTGGGTTCTCGCGGTACTCGCACGCTTGGCGAAGGTAGCGGGGAAGCCGTTGGCCTTCGTCGCCGCCGGGCGCTGCGGCGTGTACAACCATGCCGTGAAGAACGAGTCGAGCTGCTGACCGCTGATGCGCTCGGCCAACGCGATGAAGTCGGCGATGCGCGCGTTGCCATCGGCCTTCTGACGCGTCCAGGTCTTGAGGATGTTCGACATCTTCGCCTCCCCGACACGGTTGCGCAGAGCGGCGAGTGTCATGGCGCCACGGTCGTAGACCGCAGCGTCGAATTCGTTTCCGGCCCCGGGATCACCGATCGTGGTCGACCAGAAGTCCTCGTCCGGAGGCGTGAGGTAGTAGCTCTCCAGGAGATCCTGACGCGAACCCTCTCCCTGCTTCTCGGACCACAGCCACGTGGCGTATGTGGCGAAGCCCTCATTGAGCCAGATGTCCTTCCAGTTGTGAACCGAAACCGAGTCACCGAACCACTGGTGGGCCTGCTCGTGCACGATGACGCCCTCGCTCGGGCCGTCGGCCCAGAACACGTTGGAGTACACGGGGCGCGTCTGGTTCTCGAGCGCGAACCCGAGGGGCGCGTTCGGAGCCACGCCACCCATCGTCTCGAACGGGTACGGGCCGAACTGCTTGGCCTCCCACGCGACGATCTCCGGAGTACGCGCCAGATCCGCAGCCGCATACCGCTGCTGGGGGCTCTTGACGGTGGTGACGGCGTTGAGCCACGGAATGCCCTGTGCCGTGCCCTTGGTGATGGTGAACTGACCTGTCACGAAGAAGGCGAGGTACGGCGCCATCGGCTGCGACACCTGCCAACGCCACGTCTGCCACGGCCCCGAGACCTTGTTCGACTGCAGCGTGCCGTTGCTCAGTGCCTCAACGCCCTTGGGGACGGTGATGGCGATGTCGTAGGTCGCCTTGTCACGCGGGTGGTCGTTCGAGGGGTACCACCACGCAGCCGATTCCGGCTCTCCGAGGGCCGCGGCGCCGTCCGGCGTCGTGACCCAGGGCGTGAAGCCCTTGACCCTCGTCGTGCTGGGGTTGCCGCCGTAGGTGACTTCGACGGCCATGCTCTCCCCCTTCTTGAGAGCACGCGAGGGAGTGACGACGAGTTCGTGCTCGCTCTGGGTGAACTTGGCAGGACGCCCGTTGACCGTGACGAGCTTGGCGCGCAGCGCGAGGTCGAGGTTGAAGCGGCCCAGGCTCTGCTTCGTCGTGGCGAAGACCCAGGTCTTGCCCTTCACCGTGTTCTTCGTCCGGTCGTACTCGACGTTGATCGAGTAGTGGTCGACGTCGTATCCGCCGTTGCCGTAGTTGGGGTAGTACGGATCGCCGATGCCCGCGGAGCCGGACGGCGCCACGGCGGCGGTGGCAACCCCCATCGGCGTGAGGACGACGGTGGAGATGGCGGCCGCGCGACGCCATGAGCAGTGCTTCATTCTGTGAGCCCTTTCGCGAAGGGCGGCGTCTGTCGTCACCCTGCGAGGTCCAGGCAACCACGTGGCACGACCTCCGCGAGAGATACTCGCGGGAAACTTGAGACAGCTCAAGACCAGCACCCGCGAAGGGCTGCAGGCGCGCCATCGCAGCGATGGCATAGCCTCTCGTCATGGCCCTGCACGCATTACCCGAAGCACTCGCCCACCGAGGTTTCTCGGGCGGCGACGATCACACCCTCGAGAACTCGATGTCCGCGTTCGACGCGGCCGTGAGGCTCGGGTATCGCTGGGTGGAGACCGACGTGCACGCCACCGCCGACGGGGTGCTGCTCGCGTTCCACGACGAGACGCTCGACCGGACGACGGACGCCCGCGGCGTCATCGCGCAGCTCCCGTGGTCTGTGGTCTCGGAGGCTCGCATCAACGGCGTCGAGCCGATCCCCCGCCTCGACGATCTGTTCACGCGTCACCCGCAGCTGTGCGTCAACATCGACGTCAAGGCTGCCGGGGCGATCGAGCCACTCATCGCGTGCATCGAGCAGCACGGAGCGCACGATCGGGTGCGGGTGGCGTCGTTCTCGGAGAAGCGCCGGCGGGCGGTGCTCTCGGGCCTCAGCCGACCGGTACGCAGTTCGCCCGGGCAGGAACTCATGACGGCGCTGTGGGTGAGCGCCCACGTTCCCGTCGTGGGGCGGATGCTGTTCAGGCGGCTCGCGAAGGGCATCGACGCCCTACAGATCCCCGAGCGCCACGGACGGGTGCGCGTGCTCGACCGGGCGCTGCTCAACGCCGCGCTCGCGGCCGGCGTCGAGGTGCACGTGTGGACCGTCAACGAGCGCTCCGACATGGAGCGGCTGCTCGACTTCGGCGTCGACGGCCTCGTCACCGACCGAGCCGACACCCTCAAGGACGTCCTCGTCGCGCGCGGTGAGTGGACGGTCGAAGGCGACGATCTCCCGGTGTAGTCCGGATACCTCGCTACGGTATCTTGACATCAAGATACTTTGAGAGGAGTCACAATGCGCTTGCACCATGTTCAGGTGTCGATGCCGAAGGGGCGCGAGCAGGAAGCTCGCACCTTCTACGGCGAGGTGCTTGGTCTTGTCGAGATCGACAAGCCGGGAGTACTGGCCCAACGAGGCGGATGTTGGTTCCGAGCGCTCGGCGATGACGGATCCACCACGGCCGAGATCCACCTCGGCGTCGAGGAGCCGTTCAATGCCGCCCGGAAGGCGCACCCGGCACTGGCCGTCGAGAGCGTCGATGCCCTGGAGCGGCTGGGCAACGGCATCATGTCGGCCGGCTACGAGATGTCGTGGGACGAGCGCGACACGCTCGACGGATTCACGCGCTTCCACTGCCGCGACCCGTTCGGTAACCGCATCGAGGTGCTCACGCCACGGGCTTGACCGCCAGGGTCCGTGGTCGAGCACCGGCGTCTGCCAGCAACGACAACAGGGGAAGGGACCTTCCCCTCTTGCGTGATGGGGCCCGCCTTCGGCACAAGAAGGGAAGATTTCGCACCGTCTCGTGCCTCCATGGCCTGGCCCGCGTATCCCTCCGGCCGGGGCATCAGGCCTGGCGCTGCCCGTCGAGGATCTCGTCGACCTCGCGGATAAGTGCGGCACCCGTGCGGCCCCACGAACGCAACTCGGCGTCGCTCGCTCGCGTCAGCGCCCGGCGCCAGCTGAGCACGCGGCTCATGCGACCCAGGAGCAGGGCGTCGTCGACGGCGCGGTGCAGGACGCTCGAACCGAGCGCATCGCCCCACCCGCTGGAGTACGCCCGCAGCAACCGCGCCCGCGCCTCGGCGGCAGCGGCGTCGTCGAGGCCCTCGGTCGTGGCGCGCAGCGGCTCGTACAACGACAGCAAGGGATGACCGACGTACGCGTGCATCCACTCCGTGATGCGGGCCTTCGTCAGACCCGCCGTGGTGCCGTCGGCGAGAACCGTGCCGGATCGCAGGTCGTCGTGCTGAACTGTGAGCGGCAGGCCGAGTTCTTCGAGGCGGCGCGCCGTGGACGACAGCGCCGACCAGTGGTTCGGCGACAACCCGAGCCGCCGCCACTGCTTGACGATGTCGCCGGGTGTCAGCTTGAGGACGCCGTCGCGCACCATGTCGTCGGCGACGGCAGCCGAGGCCCGCTGGATCCCGGCGTAGCGGCGCAGCACCCCCGACATGAGGCTGAGGCGTGACTCCTCGGTCTCCACCTCACGCAGGCTGCCACTCTCGGCGGGCATGAGGAACCAGCGACGCTCGCGGTCGGCGGCCCAGATCGACGGCACGGCGTCGGGCACGACGGTGGCCAGGTGCCCCATGAGCACCGACTCCGAGGTCGTCTCCGGAAGGCCCGCCACCATGCGCACGCGCCCGTGATCGGTGTCGGCCACGAGGCGCGTGAACCACGGCGTCAGTGTCGGCTGCTTCGGCGTCGTCGCGTCACGCGTGACACCGCGACGCTCGAGCACCTCGTCCATCCAGCGGCTCGCGTCCCACATCCAGTCCTTGCTCGCCCACACCTCGGTGGCGGGGCCGGGGACGAGTGCGCCGGGAAGTGGCGGAAGGTCGTCGTACCGTGCCACTCAGGCGACATCCTTGCCGTTTGCCAGGCGGGGGCGCAGGTCGGCGGTGATGGCGTCCGCCGTCAGGCCGATCTCGGTGAGCACCTCACCGCGCGAGGCGTGCAGGAGGAACTCCTTCGGGATGCCGTACGTGTCGACGCCCGCAGCGACGCCGGCCTCACGGAAGGCGCGCGCACACGCGGAACCGACACCGGCCTCGACGAGGTTGTCCTCCACGACGACGACGTGCTTCGCGCGAGCAGCCGACTCGACGAGCTCCGGGGCGACCGGGAAAACCCACCGCGGGTCGACAACCTGAACGGCGAGTCCGTCCGACTCCAGGGTCTGCGCCACGTCGAGCGCGACAGCGACCATCGAACCGACACCCACGACGAGCACGTCCGGGTTCTCGGCGTCCTTCATGACGTCGAGGCGCCCGATGCGACGCTCGGCGACGAGGGGCTCACCGACGTCACCCTTCGGGAAGCGGATGACGCTCGGCGCATCGTCGATCTCGACGGCGTCGCGCAATTGCTCGCGCACCTGGGCGCCGTCACGCGGCGCGGCGAGGTGCAGGCCGGGCACGATCGAGCAGATCGACATGTCCCACATGCCGTTGTGCGAGGCGCCGTCGGAACCGGTGACACCCGCGCGGTCGAGCACGAACGTCACACCCTGCTTGTGCAGCGCGGCGTCCATGAGGAGCTGGTCGAACGCGCGGTTGAGGAACGTGGCGTACACGGCGACGACCGGGTGCAGACCGCCGTAGGAGAGCCCGGAGGCCATCGTCACGGCGTGCTGCTCGGCGATGCCGACGTCGAAGACGCGCTCGGGGTACTTCTTCGCGAAGTCGTCGAGGCCGACGGGAATGAGCATGGCCGCGGTGATCGCGACGACGTCGTCACGCTCGCCGCCGAGCGCCACCATCTCGTCGCTGAACTCGTCGGTCCAGATGCGCCCGGAGACCTCGAACGGCAGCCCTGTCTCGGGGTTGAACTTGCCGATGCCGTGCCACTGGTCGGCTTCGTCGGAGTAGGCGGGCTTGTAGCCGCGCCCCTTCTGCGTGATGACGTGCACGAGCGTGGGGCGGCCGTAGTCGCGCGCCCGACGAAGGGCCGTCTCGACGGCCTGCTCGTCGTGGCCGTCGATGGGGCCGAGGTACTTGATGCCTAGGCTCTCGAAGACACCCGTGTCGGGATAAACCATGTCTTTGAGGCCACGTTTGACGCCGTGCAGCGCCTCGTACATCTTGTTGCCGACCTTGGGCGTGCTCTGCAGGCGGTTCTTGCCCCAGTCGAGCACCTGGTCGTAGGTGTGCATCGTGCGCATCATCGCGAGGTGCTGGGCCATGCCGCCGATGGTGGGTGCGTACGAGCGCTCGTTGTCGTTGAGCACGATGACGAGCGGCAGGCCCGCGTCGGCCGAGATGTTGTTGAGCGCTTCCCAGGCCATACCGCCGGTGAGTGCGCCGTCGCCGATGACGGCGACCGTGTGGCGGTCGGTCTCACCGCGCAGACGGCGCGCCTTGGCGATGCCCTCGGCCCATGACAGGGAGGTCGAGGCGTGCGAGTTCTCGACGACGTCGTGCTCGGACTCCTCACGGCTCGGATAGCCCGAGAGGCCTCCCGACTTCTTGAGCTTGCTGAAGTCGTGACGCCCGGTGAGCAGCTTGTGCACGTAGCTCTGGTGACCGGTGTCGAAGACGAACGTGTCATGCGGCGAGTCGAAGACGCGGTGCATGGCGATGGTCAGCTCGACGACGCCGAGGTTGGGGCCGAGGTGGCCACCCGTCTTGGAGACGGAATCGACGAGGAACTGCCGGATCTCGGCCGCGAGGTCATCGAGCTTGTCGACCGGGATGCCCTTGAGATCGTCCGGCCCCGAGATGGTTTCCAGCAGGGTCACGTCTGAATCAGCCTTTCGAGAGTGCAGTCTCTTGAGTCTAGGTCGTTCGCCTGCAAGGTTCCATGCGAGCACACCCCCATGACGTTCGGACGTTACCGAAGAGTCACCTCCTCCCCGTCACAACCGCGGCACGAACGTCTTGCCCCGCATCGCCTCGTGGACGAGACGCACGGCGTGCGCCGTGGCGCGCAGCCGCAGCCCCTCGACCGACAGGTGCTCCATCACCTGCGGAACGGCGCGCGGGGGCAGCTCGTCGGCCAGGTCGACCCGAATACGTCGGTACGACTCGCGCATCGCGTTCAGCTGCGCGTCGACGTGCCACGTGGCCACCCAGGCGAGCGCCACCGGATGCCGACGCCACGCGTCGTAGGCGCGGAAGTCGGCCGGGCACTGGTCGAGGAGCCACTGCGTGGCAGCCTGCTCCCACCCCGGCGCTCCTGGCGGCGGCACTCCCCTCGGCCACCCCGGAGGGCCGCCCTGCACGACATCGGACATGGCATCAGCGTACGCCATTTTTCGAACATACGTTCTACTGTTTCGGAGTGGCCCGACGCCGCGCCACCGCACCCACCCCGAGCACGAGCAGGCCGACGATCACACTCCAGAAGGCAGAGCCGACGCCACCCAGCGTCACGCCCGAACCCGCGACGACGAGCGTCACCGCGGCCGCCTCGCGCGTCGCGACGGGCTCGAGTGCCGACCCAGCAGCTGCGGCGAAGGTGCCGAACAGCGCCACCGCAGCAACCGCCGCGAGCAACCCCTGCGGCGCCACGAGGGCCACTGCGACAACGGCGGCCGACGCCGGCGCCAACGCGACGTAGACGACGCCGCACGCGACACCCGCGATCCAGCGACGATCGCGATCGGGATGCGCTTCGGGGCCTGACGCGAGCGCCGCGGAGATGGCGGCCAGGTTGATGGCGTGAGCGCAGGCGACCGAACCGGCAACGCCCGCCGCGCCCGTGTAGAGCAGCGGTTTGCGCAGGCCGAGGCGGTACCCGAACGACGCGAGCACTGCGACGCCCGGCAGGTTCTGGCTCGTCATCGTCACGAGGAAGAGCGGCAGCGCGATGGCGACCATCGCCGTCGCGTCGAGGTGGGGCGTGACGAACTCGAGGTGGGGCGCGAGCGTCGTCACCCCCGTTCGCGAGAAGGCTCCGTCGACGCCCATGACGATGAGCGCCGCGGCGAGCGCGGCCAGCACCGCCCACCGCCGCGCGAACGCCGTCGTGACGAGCCAGGCAAGCAGGACACAGCCGATCTGCCACGGAGCACGGGGCAGGTCGACGAACGGCTTCGCGCAGATCGTGAGGAGGATGCCCGCGAGCATGGCGCTGGCGAGAGCAGCGGGGATGCGTTCGACGAGCTTCTCGAGCCACGGCACCGCACCGCACAGGGCGAGCAGCACGCCACAGACGGCGAATGCTCCAACAGCTCCGGCGAACCCGCCGGCGGTAGCGCCGGTCGTCGCGAGGAGCGCCGCGCCCGGAGTCGACCACGCCATCGTCACGGGCATCCGCGTGCGCAGGCTGAACACGATGCAGCCGAGCCCCATCGTCAGGCACAGGACGAGCAGGCCACTCGCCGCCTGCGCCTGCGTCGCACCGACGGCCCGCAGGCCCGCGAGGACGACGGCGAACGAGCTCGTGAAGCCGACGACGGCGCACACGAGACCGGCCGTCACGGCCTGCAGATCGTCGCGCCCCATCGTCATCGGCTCAGGGTACGAGCGCTTCACGCCAACGGCTCACGCCTGTCCACGGATGCGGCGCCAACGGCGATTCTCGCCCGATTTCTCGAAGTCGCCACGCAGTAACTTACGCATTGGTAACTTGAGACGTGGACCACATAGTCAACCGAAGGAAGAATATGTTCTCCGCACGCCGCACCACGTCCGTCGCCGTTGCCGCAGCAGCTCTCGCGGGCGCGACGACCCTCACGGCCACCGGCGCTCAGGCTGCCGAATCGCAGCCGAAGGACACCGTCTGGAACCTCGGCTACGACGTCGCCGCCACGACGAACGTCAAGAAGATGAACCAGAGCTCGTCGACGACCGGTTTCAGCTTCTCCACCGTTCACGTCGAGAAGGGCACGCTGAGCTCCGACCTCATGCTCAAGGACCTCAAGACCCCGGTGAAGCTCGGCGGCCTCCAGATCGGTTACGCCACGATCGCGGTCGAGCCGGTCGGCAAGGCGACGGGCACGATCGACGCCACGACGCACAAGGTGACGCAGACGCAGAAGGCGTACCTGCACATCAAGGATCTCTCCCCCGCCGGTCACGGCCTCATCAACCTCGTGGGCAAGAACTGCAAGACGTCGGCGCCGGTCGAGATCCCGGTGAGCGGCACGATGAAGGGCGGCTTCGACCCCATCACCCTGAGCGGCAACTTCACCATTCCCAGCTTCACCGGCTGCGGAACAGGCGGAACGCTCAACAAGCTCGTGACGAAGCAGGTCAGCGGCCCGGGCAACACCATCACGTTGAAGCTCACGCCGCGCGCCTGACTCGCGCAGCTCCTGACGTGGGGCGGACCGTCATTGCCGACGGTTCGCCCCACGTCTGCGTCCGCGATCGTTGGCGCGGGGGCGTGCACAATGGCCGCATGGGTACCTATGACGCATGGCTCGAGCAGGCCTCCATCGACGACGCCGTCCGCGATCTTCGTCCGGACTACCGGGCAGTGCTCGTCGTCGCCGAGGGGTTGCGCGGGGGCGAGTCGAACGAGGCGAGCGAAACGCTGCTGTTCGCCGCTGAGGAACACGTGCGCCCGCTCCTGGAGCACACGAAGGTCGAGGAACTCCCCCACATCGCCGCATGGCGCGAGGCGTTCCGCGCCTTCGGTGCCAAGCCCCAACGCACCCGCAACTCCGCGGAGGCGCTCATGCGTCGCGCCGACGCCCTACCGCGCATCAACGCGCTGACAGACGCCTACAACGCCGTCTCCGTCCGCTTCCAGACGCCGCTCGGCGGCGAGAACCTGGCCGCTTACGACGGGCCCCTGCGCCTCGTACGCGCGACCGGGGACGAGGAGTTCGGCACGCTCGCCTCGGGCGCCGAGACGGTCGAACACCCCGAGCCCGGCGAGGTCGTCTGGCGCGACGACGCCGGCGTCACCTGCCGCCGGTGGAACTGGCGCCAGTGCTACCGCACGCGTCTGACGGAGGAGACGACCGACGCCGTCTTCATCTGCGATGTCCTCGACGTCGAACCGGGCGACGGCGAGCAGCGAGCCCAGGACGTTCTCGGCGCTCTCACCGAGGCCCTCGAGGCCGTCAGCCCCGGCGTGAAGCTCATCTCCCGCATTCTGTGATCCAGCGGGCTCGGCGGCGTCCGATCTCGGACGAGAAAGCGCCGCGACGCTCGCGCCCCACATGCCGCACCGCGATGGGTAGCGTGACTCGCATCACACGAAACCCGTAGCGAGGTGCTTCATGCCCAACGTCGCCGCGTCCATCTGGACACACGCTTCCCGCAACCCTGACCGTCCCGCCGTCCGAAGCCTCGAGAAGAGCTGGTCCTACGAGGAGCTTCGCTCCCACGTCGCTGAGTGGGCCGGCGCCTTGCGTGAGGCCGGCCTCGAGCGCGGCGATCGCGTTGTCCTCATCGCGCCGTCGGTGCCCGAGTTCGCTGCCGTCTACCACGGCGCCCAGGCTGCGGGCATCGTCGTCGTGACGCTCAACGTCATGTCGACGCCGGCCGAGATCCGTTATGTCCTCGACGATTCCGGCGCCCGACTCGTCATCGCGTGGCACGCAGCGACGACGGCCGCCGAGCGCGCGGGCGCCGAGGCAGGCGTCGACGTGTGGAGCCTGGAACCCCACGCCCCGGTCACCTGCGAGACGCCGCTGTCCGAGCCCGTGGAGCGCGACGCGTCCGAGACCGCTGTGCTCCTCTACACCTCGGGCACGACAGGTAAGCCCAAGGGCGTGCAGCTCACCGTTTCGAACCTGCTCGAGACGGCCGAGATCTTCATTCGCCAGCTCGAACTGGAGCCGACGGACGCGTTCGGCACCGGCCTGCCGCTGTTCCACGTCTTCGGTCAGTGCATCTGCATGAACACGATCCTCGTCGGCGGTGCGAGTCTCTCCCTGCTCAGCCCGTTCGAACCGCAGGCCATGGTCCGCATGATCCGCGACCACGAACTGACGATCGTCGCGGGCGTTCCGACGATGTGGAACTACCTCCTGCACGTCGCCGGCGACTTCGGCCCCGCTGACTTCGCCAATCTCCGCCTGGCTGCCTCCGGCGGCGCGAGCCTGCCGGTGGAGGTCATCCGCGCGTTCGAGACCCGCTTCGGCTGCACGATCCTCGAGGGGTACGGCCTCACGGAGACCACAGGCGCGGCGACGTACCACTCCCCCTTCATCGAGCAGCGCGTCGGCACGACGGGTATCGCTCTGCCAGGTGGCGCGGTCGAGGTGCGCGGCGCTGACGGGCAGCCCGTCGCCCTGGACGAGGTCGGCGAGGTCTTCATCACCGGCCCCATGGTGATGAAGGGGTACTGGAACCGCCCCGAGGCCACCGAGGCCGACCTCGTCGACGGGTGGTTCCGCACCGGAGACCTCGGCGCGCTCGACGCCGACGGGTATCTGCGCATCGTCGATCGCGCGAAGGACCTCATCATTCGTGGCGGCTACAACGTCTACCCCCGCGAAGTCGAGGAGGTGCTCTACGAGCACCCGGACGTCGTCGAGACCGCCGTCGTCGGCATCCCCGACGACACATACGGCGAGGAGGTCGGGGCCGTCGTCGTGCTGCGACCTGACGCGTCCCCCGACCCGGAGGCGTTGCGCGCGTGGCTCAAGGAACGGCTTTCCGCGTACAAGGTGCCGCACCTGTACCGGTTCGCGGACGAACTGCCCAAGGGCGCGACGGGAAAGATCCTCAAGCGCGCCATCGAGTGGACCCACGACGAGGAGAACAACGATGACTGACGTCCAGACCGTCAAGGGGGTCGTCGACTCCGGCGACCTCGGTGCGACGCTCGTCCACGAGCACGTCTTCGTGCTCGGCGAGGAGTACCGCGTCAACTACAGCGAGTGGGACGAGGACGCCCGCGTCGCCGATGCGTCCCGCCAGTTGCAGGAGCTCAAAGAGCTCGGCATCGACACGATCCTCGACCCGACCGTGCTCGGGCTCGGGCGCTACATCCCGCGCATCCAGAAGGTGGCCGAGGGAACCGACCTCAACATCGTCGTCGCGACGGGCGTCTACACCTACGACGACGTGCCGTTCCAGTTCCACTACACGGGCCCGGAGACCCTCTTCGGCGGTCCGGAGCCGATGACCGAACTGTTCCTCAAGGACCTGCGCGAGGGCATCGCCGACACGGGCGTGCGCGCTGCGTTCCTCAAGTGCGCCATCGAGGAGAAGGGCCTGACGCCCGGTGTCGAGCGCGTCATGCGGGCGGTCGGCGCGGCGAGTGCCGAGACGTCGGCTCCGGTCACCGTGCACACGCACGCGGGCAGCGAATCCGGACTCGTGGCGCAGCGTGTGCTCGCCGAGGAGGGCGTCGATCTCGGTCGTGTCGTCATCGGCCACAGCGGCGACTCGACCGACCTCGATTACCTGTGCAAGCTCGCCGACGCCGGAAGCTACCTCGGCATGGACCGTTTCGGCATCGACGTTCTCCTGCCGTTCGAGCAGCGCGTCGACACGATCGTCGAGCTGTGCCGTCGCGGTTACGCCGAGAAGGTCGTCATCGCCCACGACGCGTCGTGCCTCATCGACTGGTTCCCCGAGGGACTCATCCCTCAGGCCCAACCGAACTGGAACTTCCGGCACATCAGCGAGGACGTGCTCCCTGCGCTGCGCGAGCGCGGCGTGAGCGACGCGGACATCCACACGATCCTGGTGGACAATCCGCGTCGCTACTTCGAGTAAGTTGGCCGTCGTTCGGCGGGCGAAGGTCAGTTCGCCGAGGACGTCATGGAGTCGGAGTTCTTCACGTCCTTCTTCATGTCGTCACTCTTCATGGAGTCCTTGGACATGTCGGACTTCATGTCCTTCGACTTCATGTCGCTGGACTTCATGTCCTTCTTCATGTCGCTCTTCATCTCGGTGCTCGTCGGCATGTTCGACGACGAGTTGCCGGAGCCCTGGCCGTCGTTGTTGCAGGCGGCAACGCCGAACACGGCGCAGGCGGACAGGGTGATGGAGGCAAGGCGCTTCATGATGGTTCCTTCTCTCTCGCAAACGGTGTGCATGAGGCATTCGGCGCCCTCACCCGAATGGATGGGAGACGGGGCGTGGTCTACCTCACACCGACCGAGACGGTGTGCCATCCCGAGGCGCCGTCGGGCGTCACCTCGGCTTCCTGCGATGTCTGCACCTTGCCGTCGGCGTACCGGCAACGGGCCTTGATCGTGTGCTGCCCCTTGGGCGCGTCCCAGGACAGCCACCACTGCCGCCAGTAGTCGATACCGACATTCGGGCCGAGCTTGGCCGTCTGCCATTCGCCGTCGTCGATCTGCACCTCGACCCCGACGATGCCCTGGTGCTGGGCCCACGCGACACCGCCGATCGCCACGCGTCCGGCGTCGATGGTGCGGCCGGTGCGGGGTGTGTCGATGCGCGTCGAGGGCTTGATCGGACCCTTCTCGCTCCAGCCGCGGTCGGTCCAGTACGCGCGGTGCTCAGCGTAGGTGGTGACCGTCAGCTTCGTCACCCACTTCGTCGCCCCGACGTAGCCGTAGAGGCCCGGCGTCACGAGACGCGCGGGGAAACCGTGCTCGCGCGGCAGCGGCTCGCCGTTCATCCCGACGGCCAGGAGAGCCTGACGGTTCTTGTCCTGGAAGGCCTCGATCGGCGTCGAACAGGTCCACCCGTCATTGGAGACGGAAAGCACTTGGTCGGCGCCGCTGCGCGGACGCGCCTTGGCGAGCAGGTCGCGCACCGGGACACCGAGCCAGCGGGCGCCGCCCGCGTACTCGCCGCCCACCTCGTTGCTTACGCAGGTGAGGGTGACGTCGGCCTCGACGAGCGGCATGGCGAGGATGTCGTCGTAGGTGAACTCGAGTTCCTCCTCGACGTCGCCGTCGATGACGAGTCGCCACCCGCCCGCGTCGACGTTGGGCACGACGAGCGCGGTGTCGATGCGATAGAAGTTCGAATTCGGGGTGACGAGCGGCGTCACTCCCCTCACGGTGCGCTCCAGCCCGGCCGGCATGGCGGGCAGCGAGTGGCTCGGGCGCGGCAGGGCGCGCACCATCTGCGTCACCTGCGAGCCGATCTTCTGTCCCATGCCCGCGGCCACGGCTCCGAGCCCGGCAAGGGCTCCCGCGCTCAGCATCGTCCGGCGCGTCACGTCACCGGAGGCCACGCCAGGCGCGATGCTCGACGAACCGGACGCCGACGACATCACCGCCACGAAGCTTCCTACCCCGACGAAGGCCGTCGCGAGCGACGGGATGACGGCGAAGACTCCCCCGCCCGGCCGGGCCCACGCGGCAAGGCCGGCGAGCGCGACGAGGACACCGAGCAGCGCAACGCCGCGCACGAGCCGCGTCCGAGCGAGCAGCCCCGCGAGCGCCCCGAGCAGGCCGGAGACGAGCGCCACGGAGGCGAGCAGGACGGGCTTGTCAGCGGTGCCGAAGGTCGACACGGCGAAGTTCTTCAGCCACGTCGGAGCCGCATCGACAACGGCCGAACCGACCGCGAACGGCGGCGAATAGCTCGGCCCCGTGATCGCCGCGACGAGGTGCCCTGCCCCCGCGCCGGCGATCGTCGAAGCCAGGCCGACGAACGCTGCTTGCCCCTTGCCGAGGTGCGCGGCCGTCACAGCTGCACCGAACCCAGCACCTTCGAGGTCGGCTGGGCCGAACCGCCGGCCGGTTCCATCGACACGGCGACCTCGCGGGCGGCGCCGGCGTCACCGTGCAACGGCATGGCGATGAGCCCGTCCTTCTCCGGCTCGGGCAGCAGGCCACCGGAGACCAACTTCCCGGAGGAGTCCTTGACCCACATCTGGTACGCCATGCCGTCCGGGGCGCGCCCCATCGTCGTCGACGTGACGACGGCTTTGTCCATACCCATCGAACGGGTGACGGTGATCTTGTGCTCGCCCATGTCGATGACCGACTCACGGGCGTCGTCGGCGTGCATGACCTCCGCGACTGGTGCCGGCATGGAGCCGGCGTCGTCGCTCGCGATCCGTACCCCGGCCACCGCGATGACGATGGCTGCGGCGGCAGCACCGAGCCACAGAATTGCTCGCCGGGCCGCGTGCGGCGTCTCCGCACGCTCCGCGGCGACGGGCACGACGGGTGGCAGCGGACGGGTGCGAGCCACCTGAGCGAGGAGCTCGCTGCGCACGTGAGCAGGCGGTGTCAGCTCGGGAGCGGGCAGCGTTGCCGCGGCTTCCTGGAGGGAGCGCACCTCGTCGCGCGCCTCGGGGTGATCGCGCAGGTAGGCCTCAACGGCCTCACGCTCCTCGGGCGTCACGGCGTCCACCGCGTACGCACCGATGAGTCCGTAGGCGTCGCCCGGTCGAACGTCGCGCTTCATCGTTCACCTCCCATGGTGTCGCGCAGGCGGATGAGTCCGTCGCGGATGCGTGTCTTCGCCGTTCCGAGCGGCAGGTCGAGCAGGGCGGCCACCTCGGTGTGGGTGTGTCCGCCGAAGTAGGCCAGTTCGAGCGCCTCGCGCTGAACCGGGGTGAGGGTCGCCATCGCGCGCCGCACGCGCTCGGCCTCGAGGCTGCTCACGACGGCTTCGCTCGTCGAGTCGAACGCGACCTCGCGCTGTTCGACGGCGTAGCGCCCTTCCCGGGCGCTCGCCGTCTCGGCGTGACGCACCCGGTCGACGGCCCGCCGGTGCGCGATCGTCATCATCCAGGACATGGCGGACGCCTGCTTCGCGTCGTAGCGAGCCGAGTGGCGCCAGATGTCGAGGTAGGTCTCCTGGAGAACCTCCTCGGACTGCGCCGGGTCGCGCAGCACGCGCACGATGAGACCGAAGACGCGGGCACTCGTGTCGTCGTACAGCTGCGCGAACGCGGTGTCATCACCTCGCGCGCAACGTTGGACGAGTTCCTCAGCACGCGTCGGAGCACCTGACGGATCCGGCACAGGAGCGAGCGACGCGGCACGGGCCGCACGCGCGGATGACGTGAACCGCACTCACTCCCCCTGCTGACGTTGGTTGTTCCTCATGACCGGCGTTCGGAGCCCAGCTGCGATCGGATGGGTCGGACCGCGCACATTCTTCCGAAGCGCCGTCCCGGTCGGCCTTCACCCGAGAAAGTCGACGACGCCGTCGGCCCGGCTCCCTGAAGGGAACCGGGCCGACGGTGTTCAGCTACCTGCTGTTACCGCGTCACGCACTCTTGACGATGTTGCGCAGCACGTACTGCAGGATGCCGTCGTTGCGGTAGTAGTCGGCTTCGCCGGGGGTGTCGATGCGGACGACCGCGTCGAACTCCACCGTCTCGCCGCCGTCCTTCGTGGCGACAACCTTGACCGTCTTCGGCGTCGCGCCCTCGTTGAGGGCCTCGATGCCGGTGATCTCGAAGGTCTCCGTGCCGTCCAGACCCAGGTCGTCAGCCGTCTTACCGGCCGGGAACTGCATCGGCAGGATGCCCATGCCGATGAGGTTGGAACGGTGGATGCGCTCGAACGACTCGGCGATGACGGCCTTGACGCCCAGCAGACGCGTACCCTTCGCAGCCCAGTCACGCGACGAGCCCGAACCGTACTCCTTGCCGGCGAGCACGACGAGCGGCGTACCGGCCTCGGCGTAGTTCATCGCGGCGTCGTAGATCGTGTTCTGCTCACCGTTGTTCGTGAAGTCGCGCGTGAAGCCACCCTCGACGCCGTCGAGGAGCTGGTTCTTCAGGCGGATGTTCGCGAACGTACCGCGCACCATGACCTCGTGGTTACCGCGGCGCGAACCGTAGGAGTTGAAGTCCTTGCGGTCGACGCCGTGCTCGGCGAGGTACTTGCCCGCGGGGCTGTCGGCCTTGATGTTGCCGGCCGGGGAGATGTGGTCGGTGGTGACCGAGTCGCCCAGCTTGGCGAGCACGCGAGCGCCCTTGATGTCGGTGACCGGGGTCAGCTCCATCTTCATGCCCTCGAAGTACGGGGGCTTGCGAACGTACGTGGACTGGTCGTCCCAGTCGAACGTGCCACCGGCCGGGGTCTCGAGACCCTGCCAGCGCTCGTCACCGGCGAAAACGTCCTTGTACTGCTCGAGGAACATGTCGCGGTTGATCGAGGAGGCGATCGTCGAGTCGACGTCCTGCGCGCTCGGCCAGATGTCCTTGAGGAAGACGTCGTTGCCGTCCTTGTCCTGACCCAGGGCTTCGTTCTCGAAGTCGAAGTCCATCGTGCCGGCCAGCGCGTAGGCGATGACGAGCGGCGGGGAGGCCAGGTAGTTCATCTTCACGTCGGGGTTGATGCGGCCCTCGAAGTTGCGGTTACCCGACAGGACGGAGACGACGGCGAGGTCGTTCTCGTTGACGGCAGCGGAGATGTCGTCCGGCAGCGGGCCGGAGTTACCGATGCAGGTGGTGCAGCCGTAGCCGACGAGGTGGTAGCCGAGAGCCTCGAGCGCCGGCCACAGACCAGCCTTCTCGTAGTACTCCGTGACGACCTTCGAGCCCGGCGCCATCGACGTCTTGACCCACGGCTTGACCTTCAGGCCCTTGTCCGCGGCGTTCTTCGCGAGAAGACCGGCCGCGAGCATGACCGACGGGTTCGAGGTGTTGGTGCAGCTCGTGATCGAGGCGATGGCGACATCACCGTGGTCGATCTCGAAACTGCCACCGTCACGGTTGACCGTGGTCGGCTTGGAGGGGCGCTCGCTCTTGCCTGAGATCGGCGAGTTCGTCGGGGCCGAACGCGGGTCGGAGACCTGGTCGGCACTCGTGTTCACCGAGTCGGACGCCGGGAAGGTGCCCTCGAGCTCCTCGTCGACCGAGCTGTCCTCGATGCTGTTGCCGTTGACGACGTAGTTGTCGAGATCGGCGACGAACTGCTGCTTGGCCTCGGACAGCAGGATGCGGTCCTGCGGGCGCTTCGGGCCGGCGATCGACGGGACGACCGTCGACAGATCCAGCTCGAGCTCCTCGGAGAAGCGCAGCTCGACGCTCGGGTCGAGCCACATGCCCTGCTCCTTGGCGTACGCCTCGGCGAGGGCGACCTGCTCGTCGCTGCGGCCCGTGAGGCGCAGGTAGTCGAGCGTGACGTCGTCGATCGGGAAGATCGCACAGGTGGAGCCGAACTCGGGGCTCATGTTGCCGATCGTGGCGCGGTTCGCGAGCGGGATGGAGGCGACGCCCTCACCGTGGAACTCGACGAACTTGCCGACGACACCGTGCTCGCGCAGCATCTGCGTGATCGTGAGGACGACGTCCGTGGCGGTGACGCCCGAGGGGATCTCACCGGTGATCTTGAAGCCGACGACGCGCGGGATGAGCATCGAGACGGACTGGCCGAGCATCGCGGCCTCGGCCTCGATACCGCCGACGCCCCAACCGAGGACGCCGAGGCCGTTCTCCATCGTGGTGTGGCTGTCGGTACCGATGCAGGTGTCGGGGTAGGCCACGCCCTCGCGCTCCATGACGACGCGCGCCAGGTGCTCGATGTTGACCTGGTGGACGATGCCGGTGCCCGGGGGGACGACCTTGAAGTCGTCGAAGGCGCCCTGGCCCCAGCGCAGGAACTGGTAACGCTCGTTGTTGCGCTCGTACTCGAGCTCGACGTTCTTCTCGAACGCGTCGTTCGTGCCGAAGGCGTCGATCTGGACCGAGTGGTCGATGACGAGCTCCGCCGGCGAGAGCGGGTTGACCTTGTTCGTGTCGCCGCCGAGTTCACCGGCGGCCTCACGCATCGTGGCGAGGTCGACGACACAGGGAACACCGGTGAAGTCCTGCATGATCACGCGCGCGGGCGTGAACTGGATCTCGGTGTCCGGGTCGGCCTTCTCGTTCCAGCCACCGAGAGCGGAGATCTGCTCCTTGGTGACGTTCGCGCCGTCTTCGGTGCGCAGCAGGTTCTCGAGGAGAACCTTGAGGCTGTACGGCAGGGTCTCGTGGCCCTCGACCGTGTTGATGCGGTAGATCTCGTAGCTGTTCGAGCCAACCTCAAGGGTGCCCTTTGCTCCGAAGCTGTCCGTGCTCTGACTCACGCCGACTCCTTCGTCTGTTGCCTGGGAGCGCGCCCCTCGGGCCCGCGTCCCGCGTCATTTATCTTGACGTCAAGATAACTTAATCACACGCTGGGAACGCCCCTCAGCAAAGGCAAACCTAACTTTGCCACCTGCCCTCGCCGAGGCCGTTCTCCTGCCTTGATCGTAGGTCGCCGAGCCCGTCATGTCGCCCCAGTGGGCGAGCCCGATGTCGACGATCTCAGGATGCGTTCGCCTCACCGCGGGGTCGCAGCACCGCGATGCACTCGACGTGCTGCGTCATGGGGAACGCGTCGAAGCCGCGCAGAGCGTCGACGTCGTAGCCGCGTTCGGCGAAGTAGCCGAGGTCACGCGCGAGCGCGGCCGGGTCACACGCGACGTAGGTGACGACGCGGGGCGCGAGGTCGGCGATCGTCGCCACGACGTCGCGGCCCGCACCTGCACGGGGCGGGTCGAGGACGACGACGTCGGCGCCGGTTCCGAGGTTGGCCTTCGCCACGTCGGACGCAAGGAGGTCGACGTGGCGGGCTCCGCCCATGTTCGTGCGGGCGTACTCGATCGCCTCCGCATCCGCCTCGACGCCGAGCACCGAACCGCTCGGGCCCACGAGGTCGGCGAGGGCGCGCGTGAACAGGCCGACGCCGCAGTACAGGTCGACGGCCCGCTCCCCCTCCTGCGGGTCGGTGGCGTCGAGGACGACGTCGAGGAACGTGGAGGCAGCCGCCGGGTGCACCTGCCAGAACCCACGGGCGCTGACGTCGAACTCGGCGCTGCCGTGGGCGGTGTCGACGATCTCGCGTACCGCGGGGGTCTTCTCGCCCTTGGGCTGCGGCAGCTCGATACCGACGATGTCGCCGACGGAGGGGCGCACGAGGTCGAGGCCCGCGATCGAGGCGTCGAAGCGGTCACGCAGCGCCGCGGTAAAACC
Source organism: Dermacoccus sp. PAMC28757 (assembly GCF_014302635.1). Taxonomy (NCBI): domain Bacteria; kingdom Bacillati; phylum Actinomycetota; class Actinomycetes; order Micrococcales; family Dermacoccaceae; genus Dermacoccus; species Dermacoccus sp. PAMC28757. The sequence goes on from NZ_CP060292.1 coordinate 2,464,634, forward strand.
CTCGTCCGAGACGACGCAGTCGTCGATCTCGACGAGGCGGTGTGAGCGGTGTTCGCGCAGGCCCGCAACACCGCCGTCGACGGCGAGTTCGAGGCGGGTGCGCCAGCGCAGCCCGTCGGGGTGGCCGGGCAGTTCCTCGACGGTGAAGTCGGGGGCCACCTCGTCGAGGTCGATCTTGGCGATGCGCTGCAGCTGCTCACGCACCACCTGCGTCTTGAGCGCGCGCTGCGCGGGCAGTGCGACGTGCTGCCAGTCGCAGCCGCCACACATGCCGGGGCCGGAGAACGGGCACGGCGCGGGGACGCGATCGGGCGAGTCGTCGAGCACCTCGACGGCGTCGGCGCGCAGGAACTTCGACTCGCTCGTGCCCTCGGTGATGCGGGCGACGACGCGTTCGCCGGGCAGCGTGTGCCGGACGAAGACGACGCGGCCCTCATGGCGGGCGACGCAGTGCCCGCCGTGCGCGACGCCCTCGACGGCGAGTTCCAGCCGCTCGCCCTCCATCGGGCGGCCCTTGCGGACCTTGCGACGGTTCATTCCAGAGCGGCGACCGGGTGCAGAACGTGACGTTGCCATGTCGTTCACCCTCCCCCGGATGTCCCGGAACACGCAACGCAGCAGGGCCTCACCTTCGATAGGGTCGCCTCGTGCACTACGTCATCATGGGCTGCGGCCGCGTCGGCTCCTCCCTCGCACGCACGCTCGAGGACACCGGCCACAGCGTCGCCATCGTCGACCGCGACGAATCCGCCTTCCGCCGCCTGCCGAGCTCGTTCCTCGGACGCCGCATCGTCGGGGTCGGCTTCGACCGCGAGACGCTCATCGCCGCCGGCATCGAAGAGGCGTTCGCCTTCGCCGCCGTCTCCAGCGGTGACAACTCGAACATCCTCTCGGCCCGCGTGGCACGCGAGACGTACGGCGTCGAACGCGTCGTCGCCCGCATCTACGACCCGGGCCGCGCCGAGATCTACCAGCGCCTCGGCATCCCCACGGTCGCCACCGTTCGCTGGACCGCCGACCAGGTGTTGCGGCGCATCGTGCCGCAGGAGAGCACCGCGGTGCACCACGATCAGTCGGGCACCCTCGCCATCCTCGAGATCCCCGTCCACCCCGCGTGGATCGGGCACGCCTACGACGAACTCGAGCAGGTCACCGCCTCGCGCGTCGCGTACGTCTCGCGCCTGAGCACCGGCATCCTGCCCCGCGCTGGCCTCGTCCACCAGGAGGGCGACATCGTGCACTTCGTCGTCGAATCGGCCCGCCGGGAGCAGGTCGAGGCGTTGCTCTCGCAGGGCCCTCACACCGACCTCACGAACCCGCTCGCGCGCGAGCACTGAGAGGCACGTCATGCGCATCGTCGTCGTCGGGGCCGGAAGCGTCGGCCGATCCATCACCCGCGAACTGCTGAGCAACGAACACAGCCTGCTCGTCATCGACAAGTACGCCCGCGAGGAGCGCGTCAAGGCCATCCCGGACGCCACGTGGCTCCTCGCAGACGCGTGCGAGGTGGCCACGCTCGAGGAGGCACAGCTCGAGCACGCCGACGTCGTCGTCTGCGCCACGGGTGACGACAAGGTCAACCTCGTCGTCTCCCTGCTCGCGAAGACGGAGTTCGGCGTGCCGCGTACCGTGGCCCGCGTCAACAACCCGCGCAACGAGTGGATGTTCGACGAGGGCTGGGGCGTCGACGTCGCCGTCTCCACCCCGCGCCTCATGACGGCGCTCGTCGAGGAGGCCGTCAGCGTCGGCGACCTCGTGCGCCTCTTCGAGTTCCAGCAGGGCAAGGCCACGATGGTGGAGCTCACGCTCCCCCTCGACTCCCCCTACTGCGGCAGTAGCGTGGCCGATCTCGCCCTTCCGCCGGAGTGCGTGCTCGTCGGCATCATCCGCGACCAACTGCCGATGGCGCCGGTGCCCGAGGAGAGCCTCCAGGCACTCGACGAACTGCTCTTCCTCGCCACGCGTGACGCCGAGCGCACCCTCGCGGCGAAGCTCACGGGCCGCCGTCGCGACGAGGTGCAGACGGTCCTGAGCGACCGCAACTTCTGAGGTCGCTCCGAACTGCGGGCGAGGCGCGTCAGGCGCCGTGCTCGCGCGCCTCGGGCTCGAGACGTTCGTGGCCTTCGCGGTCGTCGTGCAGGAGCGCGTCGTGGGTGTCTAGCGGGGTCTCACCGCGCAGGAGCAACAGCGCCATGAGGGCGAGGGCGGCGAGGTACAGCGGCCAACCGAGCGCGATCTTCGCGACGCCGAGCATCGTCACCTGGTCGGCCAGGTACAGCGGCAGCATGACGGCCAGGCGCACGGCGAACAGGGCCGCGAACACCCACGTCAGGCGCGTGCAGACCTTCACCATGGCGCGGCTGCGCTGCCACGCCGTGGGGTCGTCCTTGAGGTTCGGGTCGCCGCCCGCCACGATGAAACCGACGAGCGGCCAGCGCACGACGATCGACGCAATGCTGATGGCGAGCATGACGCCCGCCTGGATGAGACCGGGCAGGAAGACGTCGGACGCATTGCCGGAACGCTTCGCGAGAAACGCAGCGAAGGCCGTGGCGAACGCCGCAGCGACGACGAACTTCACCGTCTGACGCTGCACGAGGCGCAGCACGAGCGCGACGGCGAGCACGACCGCCGCGGCAATGAGCGCTTGGTTGAGGTTCTTCGTCGCGGTCCACACCGCGACGAACGCGACCGTCGGCAATGCCGCCTCGAGCGATCCGCGCCACCCGCCGACCGCGACGGCGAGGCGCTCGCGGATGACGGCCTCGACCGTGTTCGCCGGGGGCTGGTGGTTCTCGGTCACTGGGATTCCTCGTTCTCGAGCAGGAGCTCGTAGGCGGGGTTGAAGATCGTGGGCCGGTTCTTCACGGTCGTCAGGAGCCCTTCGACGGCAAGCGCGGCGCCGACGTGAATACCGACGACCTCACGGCGACCGAGCATGACGAGCGACGCGGGCTGGACCGAGGTGTCGAACGGGTCGAGATCGACAACGAGGTCGGGCACACTCTCGGAGCGCGGCCTGACGGTGACCTCGCTGACGCGCCCTTCGATCCTCACCCGGCGTCGAGCAGGCGCGAGGGCGTAGCGGGAGGCCTCTCGTGCTCGCTGGGCCGCGGCCTCTTCCTCCCCCGACGGGCCGGGGAGGAAACGGGCGCGCAGCTTCGCGAGCATCTGCTCCATCAGCGCGTCTCGGTAATCTCCGGGCCACGCTCCAGCGGGCTGACGGCGGGATCGCTCTCACCGGCGGACTGCTCCTGCTCGCGCACCTGGGCGAGCAGCTCCGGCGGCAGGGTGAGTTCGAGCAGTTCGCGCGGCGCGCGTGCCTCACCGCCGCGTCGCACGACGACGGTGCGCACGAACTCCATGGCGCGCTCCGCGGCGTCGTCGTCGAGGGCCGCGTGGCCCGACAGCACGGCGCGCAGGAACCAGCGCGGGCCGTCGACGCCGATGAAGCGTGCCGGCGAGAAGGTGGTGCGGCCGTCGGGGCCCTGGCTGGGCATGCGCACGTGCAGCTCGGTGCCGAGGTCGCCGTCGACCTCGTCGGCCGTGCCGCCACCGGCGAGGATCGACTCGGCGATCTCGCGGCGGATGCCGTACCAGATGCCGCTCGTCTTGGGCGCGGCGAAAACCTGCAGCTGAACCGCAGAGGCACCGCCCTCACCGATGACGGCGGTCATGCCTGTGAGCACCTGCGTGCTCTCGTCGACGTCGAGGCGAAGCTCGACGTCCTCACCGGGCGCGAGCAGCAGCGCACCGAAGTCGATGCGATCGCCCTCGGGGGCGTCGTCGACGTCGAACGGGCCGTTGGAGAGGTCGACGTCCTCACGCGGGCGCAGGCGCGAACGGCGGCGGCGCTCCTCGGGGGTGAGCTCCTCGGACGTCACGTCCGCCGACTCGGTGGCCGTCTCGTCGGTGTCCTCGCTGAGGTCGACCTTCTCGTCGCCCTCGACCTGCGAGGCTGCGTCGTCCTTCTTACGTCGGAACATGGCCATGATCAGTCAGTCTCCTTCTCGGCGCGAGCCTGCGTGGCCGCGAATCCACCGGTCGAACCGTGCCCACCGGCGCCACGCGACGAGTCGTCGAGGTCGTCGACGACGACGAACGTCGCCTTCTCCACCCGCTGCACGACGAGTTGCGCGATGCGGTCTCCCCTGGAGACGGTGAACGACTCGCGGCTGTCGGTGTTGACGAGGTTGACCTGGATCTCGCCTCGGTAGCCGGCGTCGACGACACCGGGCGCGTTGACGATGGTGATGCCGTGGCGAGCGGCCAACCCCGATCGGGGGTGGACGAAGCCGGCGTATCCCTCAGGAATCGCGACGGCGATACCCGTGGGAACGAGCGCGCGGTGACCGGGCGCGAGCGTCAGGCCGACCCGTGCCCGCAGATCCGCACCGGCGTCACCCGCGTGGGCGTACGTCGGCACCTCCAGCCCCGGATCGAGGCGTCGGATGGGGACGGTGAGATGTCCGTCGTCGTCGCTGCTCGGTGCGTTGTCCATGCCTCAGGCGCAGTCGCGGCAGACCGGAAGGCCGCCGTCCTCTTCAGCGAGCTGGCTGCGGTGGTGAACGAGGAAGCACTTGCTGCAGGTGAACTCGTCCTCCTGGCGCGGCAGAACGCGCACAGAGAGCTCCTCACCCGACAGATCGGCGCCGGGAAGCTCGAAGCCTTCGGCGTGCTCGGTCTCGTCGACGTCGACGCTGCTCGAGGACTTGTCGACCCGACGGGACTTCAGTTCCTCGATCGAGTCTTCGCTGACGTCGTCTTCGTTCTTGCGCGGGGCATCGTAGTCAGTTGCCATCAGTACTCTTTCTTCGATGAGTGTGCGGCGTCGCGCTTGTGGCGCTCACCGCTGATCCCCCGCTGCAACGCGCGGATGACCCGATTTGTGCCCGCATACTAGCGCGCCTCGGGGAAAAGGCAATCCGTGAGGTCGGCAAAGATGCCGGGAGCCGTCGCGATCGCCATCGCCTTGCCCATCTCGCCGCCCGGTGCGCCCCCGATCGCAGCGCCTGCTTCGGTGGCGATGACCTGCCCTGCGGCCTGGTCCCACGCGTTGATTCCGGACTCGTAGTAACCGTCGAGCCGGCCCGACGCGACGAAGCACAGGTCGAGTGCCGCGGACCCGCCGCGTCGGATGTCACGCACCTTGGGCAGCAGCTGCGCGACGGCAGCGCCCTGCTCTTCACGCTTGGCCGCTTCGTACCCGAAACCGGTGCCGACGAGAGCGAGCTCGAGACGCTCGCAGTCGCTGACGACGAGGGGTTCGCGTCGTCCGTCGGCCGTGACGAGGTGGGCACCCTGGCCGTGGGCCGCGGCGTAGGTCTCCCCCAGCAACGGTGCGCTGACGGCGCCCGCAACGGGCAGCCAGGCGCCCTCACGCGTCGTGTCGCCGATGCAGACAGCCACGGACACCGCGAAGAACGGGTGACCGTAGAGGTAGTTGACGGTGCCGTCGATGGGGTCGACGACCCACGTCAGACCCGAGGTGCCCTCGCTCGCGCCGCCCTCCTCACCGAGGATCGCGTCGTCGGGACGCTCGGCGTCGATGCGCTCGCGCAGCAACTGCTCGCTGCGCTGGTCCATGACGGTGACGACGTCGACCTCGCTCGACTTCGTCGCTTCGACCCCGAGGGAACGCGGGCGTTCCGTCACGACGAGGCGCGCGGCGTCGTCAGCCATGGCCGTCGCGAGATCGCGCAGACGAGTGAGCTCCTCGGCGTCCAGCCACTCGGGCAGGGCGAGCGGTGCGTCGGTGTCGCGTTCCATCGGGTTCTCCTTCGCAAAGGTGCGCTTTGACGGTACGACCTCAGTCGCGACCGCACAGAGCGGGCTTGGCGGCGCGCAGGTTCGGGCAGCAGCCCGGGGCGCAGATCGACGGCATGGCCTCGCCCGGCCACGCGGGGCACTCGGGCGACTCGTCACGGGCCTCGGCCGCGCGCTCCTCGACGAGGTCGACGAGGCCGTGCACGAACTCGTCGTCCGTGCCCACGGTCGGCACGCGGCGCATGACGAGCCCGAGGCGTTCGGCGGTTTCGGCGGCCTCGGTATCGAGGTCGTAGACGACCTCCACGTGGTCGGAGACGAAGCCGATCGGCGCGACGACGACGTGCGTCACGCCGCGCTCGGCGAGATGCTCGAGGTGGTCGTTGATGTCGGGCTCGAGCCACGGCTGCGACGGCGGGCCGGAACGCGAGCAGTAGACGAGCGCGCCCTCGAGGTCACGCGAGAGCGTTGCGTTCGCCTCCGAGAGGATGGCGGCGCCCAGCTCGTCGTGCTGCTGCCAGTAGAGGTTGCCGTCACCGTCGCCGGGGCCGGAGGTGTCGTCCATGCCGAGCGGAATCGAGTGCGTGACGAAGACGACCTGCACCTGCTCGTCGGGCACCCCGGCGAACTCACGCAGGGCGTCGGTGACGAGGCGGACGTTTGCCCGTGCGAAGGACGGGTGGGTGGCGAACTGGCGGATCTTGTCGATCTCGAAGCCCGTGAGGCCCTCGTCCTCGAGGGTGTTGACCGCGGCCGCGAGGTCCTCGCGGTACTGACGGCACGAGCTGTAGGAGGCGTACGCGCTCGTCGTCACGGTGACGATGCGGCGCATGCCCTCGCCGTGGGCGTCGCGCAGGGTGTCGGTGAGGAAGGGCTCGCTGTTGCGGTTGCCCCACAGGATCGGCGTCGTGATCTCACGTCGGTCGAGTTCGGCGCGCAGCGCGGCGATGAGGGCCCGGTTCTGGTCGTTGATCGGGCTGCGCCCGCCGAGCTCCTCGTAGTGGTGGGCCACCTCGGCGAGACGCTCGTCGGGGATGCCGCGCCCGGCCGTCACGCGGCGCAGGAACGGCATGATCTCGTCGGGCTTCTCGGGTCCGCCGAACGACGCGAGCAGGACGGCGTCGTACGGTTCGAGCGGGTTGGCGTCGGTCATGACCGGTCTCCAGTTCGAAGGGGCTGAGGGGCATTGAGGTCGAGCACCACGGCGATCATGCGCAGGGCGAAGGCGACGAAGACGCAGCCCCAGAGCACGGGCACCGTGTAGTACGGCGTCTCGTGCGCGATGACGACGAGCGAACTGCCGAGCAGGGCCGGCACGACATAGAGCTCGCGGCGCAGCACCTCGGGCACCTGCCCGACGATGACGTCGCGCATGAGGCCGCCACCGATGGCGGTGAGGACGCCGACGAAGATCGCCGTCGTCGCACCGGCGCCGTAGGCGAGGGCCTTGATCGAGCCTGCGACGCAGAACAGCGCGAGGCCGGCGGCGTCGAGGAGGCGCACGAGTCGAGCGATACGGCTCATCTCGGGGTGGAGCGTGAACGCACACAGGCCCGCGAGGACGCAGACGCCCATGAGGCGCCAGTCGCTGACGCCGACGGGCGGCGTCTGACCGATGAGCAGATCGCGCAGCACACCGCCGCCGAGTCCGGCCATTCCGGAGAGGATGACGACGCCGAGGATGTCGAGCCTCTTGCGAACGGCGACGAGCCCACCGGAGAGCGCGAAGACGAACACGCCGATGAGGTCGAGGAGGAGCTGCAGAGAGCCGCTTTGCGTGAGCACCATGGCAGCGACACGTTACCGCGGGCGGCGCGCCGTCCCTGCATCAGGCGGGCGATAATGGCACAGTAGCGGCTACACAACTGGTAACGGATGGAGTTGCGTCGTGCAGGAATTGCGTTTGATCGGGGTCTCGGAGGACGGCAGCGGCCTCCTTCTCGCCGACGACGACGGGGGTCGCTTCACCCTTCCCATCACCGACGAACTGCGCACCACGATCCGACGTGACCGCCGCGAGCCGGCGTCCGCCGACGGCCAGGCGAAGGCCGAGAACCCGCTGCGTCCGCGCGACGTGCAGGGCCTCATCCGCGGCGGGGTGCCGCTCGAGGAGATCGCCGAGCGTGCCGGGTGGACGCTCGAGAAGGTGCAGCGCTACGAAGGCCCGATCCGCGCCGAGCGCGACTACGTCTCCGGTCTGGCGCAGGGTGTTCAGCTGTACGGGCGCGGTGAGACGACGACGCTGCGTGAGCGCGCCGACCGTCGTCTCGCCGAGCGCGGCGTCGAGGCCGAGCGCGTCGTGTGGGACAGCTGGAAGAACGACGACGCCCACTGGACCGTCACCGTGCGCTTCCCCGCCGGTGGTCGCCAGCGTGAGGCCACGTGGCTGTTCGACCCGGTGAACCGCGCACTGCGCACCGTCGACGACGAGGCCCGTTGGCTCGGTGGCGACGAGATCGCCGCCGCTGACGAGGAGGCTCCCGAGCGTCAGAAGGCCGTCGCACGCAAGAAGGCCGGCGGTTCCGCTCGTGCCGCACGCCCTGCGTCCGTCTACGACGTCGAGGCCGAGGGCGGTCTCGAAGATGCACAGGCTCCTCACCTCGGTGCGACGCTCGGCTCAAGCGACGACGCTGGAAAGCCCGCCGACCTCACCGCCTCGATGCGTGCGCGCCAGGCGAGCCGCAGCCGGTCGAAGGGTTCGGGTCGCTCGAACGCGTCGCGCCCGACGGCGCTGCCGAACGTCACGAGCGGCTCCCCCGACGTCACGCGCGTCGAGCGTCTCGACCTCGGCACGACGCCTCCCCCGGCGCCGAGCCACCCGCGTCCGGAGGAACTGCACGCTCGTTCCGACAGCGACGCCGACAACGCGAACACGAACGCGAACGCTGAGAAGAACGACGACACCTCGCGCCGTGCGACGGCCGGTGTGACGGCGCTGCCGACGCGCAAGACGGCCGATGCGCCGACCGCTGACGAGCCCGACGTCGATGTCCACGCTGCCGACGAATCCGACGATGTGGCGGCCGAGAAGTCGACGTCAACGGGTTCGCGTCGCCGCAAGAGCCGCCGTTCCCGCGCCAACCTCGAGCAGGCGTCCGTGCGCGCGGCGTTGCACGACGACGACGCCGAGCAGGACGAGTCGCTCTTCGGCGAGCTGCCCGGCTTCCACGACGGTGGCGACGTTCACCAGCTGCACGACGTCGAGGACGACGCGTTCGACGAGGCCAACCTCGACGAAGCCGACGACGTTGCCGAGGCCGACGTCGAGGACGCAGTCGACGACGGCGCTGAGACGAAGGCCGCAGGCTCCGCCGCCGATGACGAGGTCGTTCAGGAGGAGTCGCTCTTCGACGAGGTCGATGAACCCGCTGAGGCTTCGGCTCCCGCGAAGAAGAGCACGCAGAAGCGCACCTCGGTGCCCGAGCGTGCGAGCCAGTCGCGCAAGAGCAGCCGCCCGAGCGTTCCGAGCTGGGACGACATCATGTTCGGTGGCCGCGGCTCGAAGAAGTGACCTGTACGTCTGAGCCTCTGCGCCAGACCTGACGGACAGGAGAACGCCCGACCTCGCGCCACGTGCGCTGAGGTCGGGCGTTCGGCGTTCGAGTGGAGGTTTACCGAGCGGTGTCGGCGTGAAGGTTCGGCAGCTCGTCGTTGCGAGGCGTCAGCGGTCGCGGCGATCCCAGCCGTCGTCGCCATCCCACTGCGGCCGGTAGGACGACGATCGGCGCTCCTGCTCGGGCATGCGGCGCGTGCGATCGTCGCGCGGCTCCCCGGTGTTTCGGGAGTCCGACGTCGGCACCGGAAGCGTCCGGCGGTTCTCTTGCCACGCGTCGTACGTGTCATATCCGTCGCGGGATCTGCCGCCGAACTGGTCGGACCGGTCGTCGTCCTGGTTGTACCGATCATCGTCGCGATAGCGCTCGCCTCGCGGGCTTTCTGCCGGCTCGTCGCGGTGCCAGCGCCGCGTGCGCGGAGTTGTCGGCAGGTCGTCGGGGGCTCGGGTGAAGGCGTCGTCCGAGGTCTCCGTCACGGTGTCGGCGAAGGCGCCACCACGTCGGGCGCCACGACCGTCATCGTCCTTGCCGTAGCCGCGACGTCGCGGCCACGTCGGTCCGCGTCCGGCGTTCCACAGCATGACGAGCACGGCCCACCCGACGAGGAGCACGGCGGCGGAGTACAGGCCGATCGTCGCGTCGGTCGGCACGACGCAGGCGTAGATGCCACCGATGACCCACGCGAGCTGGAGCACCGTCTCGGAGCGCGCGAAGGCGCTCGTGCGCACGGCCTCGGCGAGGTGATCCTGGATGAGCGAGTCGACGGCGAGCTTGCCCAACTGTTGTCCGAGACCGGCCACGAGGCCGACGACGATGGCCGTCACGAGGGTGAAGTGCACCGCGCAGACCACCATGGCCACTGCGTCGGCCAACAGCGAGCCCACGACGACGGTGCGCGGCGCGAAGTTCTTGACGAGCGAACCGAGCACCGTACCGAGCGCATTACCCAGCGCGGCCGCGCCGACGACGAGCGCCAGTAGTGTCGTGGCGCGATCCTCCCAGCCAGGTAGCGGGTGGGTCTTCATGAGGAAGGCCATGAACATCGTGAGGAAGCCGCTGATCCAGCGCAGACCGACGTTGGCGCGCAGCGCGGAGACGATGACGCTCGGCAGGCGCACCTGGGCGCGTCCGGAGCGCAGTGAGTCGGTGCGTTCGGAATCGATGTCAGGCGGCAACAGAATGGCGAGCACCGTGCCGACGACGAAGAGCAGGAACGCGGCACGGAAGGCCCACGTCGCGCCGAACAGGGCCGCGGCTCCACCGGCGAGCGGACCGCCGATCGTCGCTCCCGCCACGCCGGCGAGGCTCATGCGGCTGTTGGCCTTGACGAGCGTCATGCCGTAGGGCAGCAGCCGTGGCGTGGCCGATGATCGGGTGACGAGGTAGGCCTTGCTCGAGACGAGGATGGCCAGGGCCGTCGGGAACTGCCAGGTGGAGCCCTTCTCGATGGCGTCGGCGAGCACCCAGCAGAGGAAGCCGCGCAGCGCGAGCGTGCCGCCCATGGCCCAGCGGCGCCCGTGCCGGTAGCGGTCGAGCAGCGGGCCGATGAGCGGCGCCACGATGGCGAACGGCAGCATCGTGAGCACGAGGAACAGCGCGACGTGATCCTTCGCCTCGCCGGGCTGCGCGGAGACGAACAGCGTGCCGGCGAGGCCGACCATGACGGCGGCGTCGCCGGCGTTGGAGAGGGCGTGCACCTCGATGAGGCGCCCGAGGCCACTCTCCTCCGCGCCCTGGGCGTTGCTCGCCCGGCGGGCGGCGCGCAGCGTCGTCTTCGTGGCACCCGCGCTCAGGCGGTAGGCGCCGCGTGCTGCACGCCCGCCCATGACTCCGGCACTGCGCAGGCGTTCGGCGCGTCCGCGGTGGGGCGCTGCCCCGACGCGCTCGCGCCGCTCCTCTCGCTCGTGCCGTTCGTTCATCGCGCTCGCCTCAGCCGGCCGCGCCGCGCGACTGATCGGTGAAGGTCGAGGGCGGCACGGGGCACACGTCGAGGTCGAACGGCATCTGCTCGGCGCCGATGGCGCGGGCGGCGTGCGACGTCATGCGGCGCATGAAGTGACGACGGCACAGCACCTCGTACTCCACCAGCGGCGTCTCCGTCTGGTCGCCGGTGTCACCGACGACGACCTGCTCGCCTTCGACCACCATCGTGCCGTCGACGACGCGGGCGTTGTGGGTGGCGCGCTTGCCGCACCAGCACAGGGCCTCGACCTGGAGCAGCTGGGTGCGGTCGGCGAGTTCGAACAGGCGCCGCGAGCCGGGGAACAGCTGCGTCTTGAAGTCCGCAGTGATGCCGAAGGCGAAGACGTCGACGTCGAGTTCGTCGACGACGCGCGCGAGTTGGTCGATCTGCTCGGGCAGGTAGAACTGCACCTCGTCGGCGATGACGTAGTCGAGGCCGCCGAGCGTCACGCCCGCGGAGACGGCGAGATCCCACAGGTCGACGTCGTCGCTCACCTCGATGGCCTCGTGACGCAGGCCGAGGCGCGAGGAGATGACGGCCTCACCGGCGCGGTCGTGCTGGGTCAGCACGATGCCGCGCTGCCCGCGGGCCGCGTGGTTGTGGTCCATCTGCAGCGCGAGGGTGGACTTACCGCAGTCCATCGTGCCGGTGAAGAAAACGAGCTCAGCCACGGGCAGTCACCTTAGCGCGGCGGGAGGTGGAGGAAGGGCACGTCGAGTTCCTGCGGCGTCATGGCGCCGTGCTGGCCGATGAGGGCGAGCACCTGATGGCTCATGACGCGCGAGTCGACGTAGCCACGGGCCGCGCGCATCGAGACGACGACGTCGCCGAAGCGTCCCGCCGTGCCGGCGTCGAGAGCGCCGACCCAGCCGAGGTCGCTCAGTTCCTCGCGGGTGAGCACGTGGCCGTCGCTGCCGACCTCCTTGCGCCAGGCGGCGAGGACGTCGTCACGCGCGCCGGGCTCGACGTAGAGGTGCAGCGCGCGCATCTCGCCGCCAACGGTGCGCACGCCGTCGCGCAGGTAGGGGGTTTTGGCGATGTCGACGCGGGCGTCGAGCGGCACGTCGACCATGCCGTGGTCGGCCGTCAGCGTGAGGGACGTGCCGACCGGACGCTGGGAGGCGAGGCGCTCGAAACCGCGGTCGAACGCTTCGAGTTCGGCGGCCCACTGCGGCGAATCGATGCCGTGCACGTGCCCGGCCTTGTCGATCTCACCCCAGTAGAGGTAGACGAGACGATGGCCACGCCGGACGGCGGCGAGCGCTGCGTCGATGCGGTCCTCGAGCGCCTCGGCGCCGTAGAACACCGCGCCGCGCAGGGCGGCATTCGTCAGGCCGGAGCCTTCGAAGTAGTCGGGTCCGATCATCGCCGGGCGCAGGTCGGCCTGGTCAGCCCGTTCGAAGACAGTGGCGTTCGGCTGCCAGACGCGCGGCTCGGGGCCGCGCTGCCACGTCAGTTCGTTGAAGAGCATGCCGGTGGCCGGGTCGACGACCTGGTAGCCCGCGAGGCCGTGAGCCCCCGGCGGCAGGCCGGTGCCGAACGTACCCATGGAGGTGGCGGTCGTCGTCGGGAAGCCTGCCGCGAGCGTCTGGACGTGGTCGAGGTGCTCGTGGAGGAACGGCGCGTGTGCGCTGCGCTTGCGCAGGAGCCGCGCGCCGAGACCGTCGGCCAGCACGACGATGCCTGCCTTGGCCTGCGGCAGCTTGCGCCCCTCCCCCTCGAACGCTGCGGGTGCGAGGGTCCGCGCAACAGACGGCAGAACGGACGCAAGGCCTTCGGTGTCGTACCGGGGTGCCTTCATGAATCCGTCCCGGTCAGCGTCGGCCGACGACGGCCGACAGGGCGTTGGCGAAGCTCATCGCCTGGTTGAGGCTGCCTTCGCCCTCGGCGTCGGCAGAGATACGCAGGCTGATGTCGTCGCCGGTGATCGTGCCGTCGTAGCCGTGGTCGGCGTCGCACTGCGGGTCGCCGCACGTGGCGGGCAGCAGATCGACGCGGCTGACGGTGCCCCACCCGACGGTGAGCGTCACCTCGCGCCCGAGCGTGCCCGGGCGGTAGGTCTCGGCGTCGGCGACGACGTGCGTCAGCGTCACGCCGCGCACGAACGACAGGGCCACGGCCTCCGACGTCGCGGTGACGGCCGAGTGCCCCGAGCCGTGCCCGTGGGTGCGCGGGTCGGCGTGGTCGTCGGCGTGCGCGATGACGAGCTTGTGCGGCGTGAGCGCGAGAACCGTGATGTGGCGGTGGAATTCGTCCTGGTCGAACGTCGTCTCGAGGTGCACGAGGTGGTGACGCACCTCGTCACCGGCGAGCGCCGTGGTGACGACGTCGCCGACGAGAGCCGGGAAGTAACCGGCCTTCTCGATGTCGCGGACGAGGTCGGCGGGCAGGGTGGCAGACATGCGTGCCATCATCCCACCTTCATCGCCCCCGGCGCGTGTCGGACGCCCGAACCTCACGTCATGGCCCGGCGCCCGGAATCCTGGCGCAGCGAGTGCGGCGCCAGCGTGATGCGGGCGCCCAGAACGTCGAGGCCGGTGGGGTTGGTGCTCACCGGGTTGAGTTCGAGGTGGGCGATCTCGGGGTTCTCGTCGGCGAGGATCGCGACGCGCGAGACGAGGTCTTCGATGGCGGCGCGATCGGCGGCGGTGCCGTGGCTGCCGTCGAGCAGCGGCCACGCCTTGATGGAGCTGACGAGGTCGGAGACGTCGCTCGTCGTGAGGGGCGGGATGCGGTAGCCGACGTCGTCGAGCAGGTCGGTGGGCGGGCCGCTGACGGAGAACGTGACGACGGGGCCGAAGAGCGGGTCCTCCGAGCTCGTCACGACGCAGCCGATGCCCGGCGTCGCCATCGACTGGACGACGAACTGGTCGGCCCCGAACTGGGTGAGGCGTTCCTCGAGCGCTTCGAAGGCCTCGACGACGGCGAGCGGTGAGCGCAGGTCGGCGCGCAGGGAGCTCGCCACCTGGTGGCGCACCTCCGGAGCGATCGACTTCACGACGACGGGGAAGCCGAGCTTCTCGGCTGCAGCGACGGCTTCCTTCGAGGTGCGCACCGGAATCGACTGCCACACGGAGATGCCGGCGAGACCGAGGAACTCGGCGACCTCGTCACCGGTGAGGTCGCGGCCCTCGGGCTGCTCGGTCATGACGCGGCGCACCATGGCGCGCACGCCCTTGCGGTCGATGCCCTCCGGCGCGAGGGGCTCACCGCGGTCGCGCTGGAGCCAGCCGGCGTAGTTCGTCACGGCGGCCAGGGCGCGGATCCCGTCCTCGGGCATGGGGTACGACGGCGTGACGACGCGCTCGCCGTCAGGGCTCGTGGCGGTGAGGGCCTCGGACGCGCCGTGGATGCCGAGGAAGGTGGTGATGCACGGCTTGTCGTAGCAGGCGCTCACCTCCGCGACGGCCCGCGCCACCTCGGTGCCGCCGGAGATGAGCGGCGGGATGAACGAGGCGATGACGGTGTCCACCGATTCGTCCTCGAAGGCTGCGACGAGGGCGTCACGGAAGCTCTCGACATCAGCATCGGGCGCGAGGGCGACAGGGCCCCGCGTCACCTCGAGCTTCCAGCTCAGTGCGGCGTCACCGCAGAGCGCGCCGAGGGCGTCGGAGTTCGTCACGACGGCGACGCGGCGACCCTTGGGCAGCGGCTGGTTGATGACGAGTTGGGCGACGTCGAACAGCTGGTGGACGTTGCCGACGCGGATGACGCCGCTCTGGCGCAGCATCTCGCGGAACGCGGCCGGGCTCGTGCGGGTCTCGCGGACGCGGTGGCCCGGGGGCACGCCGAACGCTGAGACCTCGGGCTTGACGACGATGACGGGCTTGCGCAGAGCGAGCTGACGGGCGATGCGTGTGAACTTGCGCGGGTTACCGACCGACTCGAGGTAGAGGCCGACGGCGTGGGTTTCGTCGTCGTCGATCCAGTACTGCATGAGGTCGTTGCCGGAGACGTCGATGCGGTTGCCGGCGGAGGCGAAGTCCGAAAGACCGAGGCCACGACGCCCGGCGCTGGCGAGAACCGCGATGCCGAGCGCGCCGCTCTGGGCGAAGAGGCCGAGGTGACCGGCGGGCGGCATCTCGTAGGCGATGGAGGCGTTGAGGCGCGTGTCGGCGCGCGTGTTGATGAGGCCGAAGCTGCTCGGGCCGACGACGCGCATGCCCTGGCTGCGCGCGAGGCTGAGCAGTTCGGCCTGACGCTCGGCGCCCTCGGCGGAGCCGGTCTCGGCGAACCCGGAGGAGACGACGAGCAGCGCCTTGACGCCGGCCGGGCCGCACTCGCGCACGACGTCGAGCACCTGCGCGGCAGGCACGGCGATGATCGCAAGATCGACGCGGACCTCGATGTCGCCGAGGCTGCGCACGGTGCGGTAGCCGTCGATCTCCTCGACGCTGGGGTGGACGACGTCGACGCGACCGGTGAACCCGCCCTCACGCAGGTTGGCGAGCACGCGCCCACCGACCGACGGGCCCTTGCTCGAGACGCCGATGACGGCGACGGACGACGGGTTGAGCAGGGCGCGCACCGACTGCGATTCGCTGCGCTGCTCGCGCGCGAGGCGCACGGCCTGCGACTTCTCGTTCGGTTCGATCTCGAACCGCACGGAGATGACGCCGTCGTCGAAGTTGCGCTTGACATCGTAACCGGCCTCGGTGAAGACCTGGATCATCTTGCGGTTCTGCGGCAGGACGTCGGCCACGAACTCGGCGACGCCGTTCTCGGCGCCGATGGCGGCGAGGTGTTCGAGCATGACGGAGCCGACGCCGCGGCCCTGGAAACTGTCGGCGATGTTGAAGGCGACCTCGGCCGAGGGAGCATCCGGCCCACCGAGGCGGTCGTAGCGGCCGATGCCGATGATGTCGTCACCCACGAGACCGACGAGGGCGACGCGCTCGACGTGGTCGACGTGGGTGAAGCGCGTGACGTCACGGTCACTCAGGCGCTTGATGGGGGCGAAGAAGCGCAGGTAGATGGACTCTTCGCTCTGGGCCGCGTGAAAGCGGTGAAGGCGTTCCGCGTCGTCAGGGCCGATGGGGCGCACGTGCGCCACGGAGCCGTCACGCAGGACGACATCGGCCTCCCATTCGCGCGGGTAATCGGCTGGCGCGGACTCCACCTCATCGCTCATGACTTCATTCAACCACCGTGGCCTGCGACGGACGTGTGAGTCCAGCGGCCTCCGCGATCGCTCGATCGCCACAGCTCGCCGTCGGTACGTGAGAGGGCGAGGAACTCCTGGCCGAGGGTGCGCACATCATCCATGCCACCGGTGGGCGCGTCGTCGCCACCGCTCGGTTCGCTCCAGCTGCGGCCGCCGTCGGAGGAGACGCGCAGCGGGTTGTCGTCGGAGGTGCGCGTTGTGGCGTCGGCGGCGGTGCGCGGGCCGCCGGAAGCCGCGACGATGTGTTCTCCGTCGGACGTGGCCAGCGAGATGCCGCCCTGGGTGGGCAGCGACAGGTTGCCGGTGCCGAGGAGTTGCCAGGTGCCGCCGCCGTCGGTGCTCGTGACGGTGGTGAAGCTCGTCGTCTTGGCGGAGACGGCTTCATCGCAGACGGCGACAAGACGGTTGGTGCCGTTGCCCGCGATGGCGCTGAACGGCTTTCCGCTGCAGGCCGATCCGGGGTTGAGGGGTGCGAGGCTGTCGCCGGCCAGACGCCAGGCACCGGGGGCGTCCCCGCTGCCGGGTTCGTTGCCGGCGAGGACGATGAGGCTGTCACCACCGACGACGAGGTCCGCGGCGTCGATCTGGCTCGTGGGCGTCGCGGCGGCGATCGTCTGGGCCAACCGCGGGGTGTCTCCGCCGCCGAGGCGGGAGATCTCCAGACGCCCCGAGCAGGTGCCCTGGATGCAGCCCGACGCCGTGAGCGCGAGGGTTTGTTTGTCGTGGACGACGACGTCGAGGACGGTGCTGCCGGGGTGGTCGACGTGGGTGAAGGTGCGTCCGCCGTCGCGCGTGACCCACAAGTCGCCGCCGTAGACGTAGCCCGTGCTCGGCGAGGTGAAGAGCACTTCGCTCAGGGCACCGGCGGGCTGGACGCGCGGCTGCGTGGCCCCGGTTGCCGCAGACGTGTCGGCGGAGCTGAACGTGTGCATCTGCGTCCACGTCTTGCCGTCGTCGGTGGAGCGCACGAGGGCGGAGCACGGCGTGCCGGAGCAGTCGCCTTCCCCGAGGCCGAAGAGGGTGTCGTCACCTGCGTTGGTCACCGACCAGAGGACGAACTTCTCATCGACCGCCGAGATGGTCTGCTCGCCTTCGACGTCCGCGGCGCCACCGGGCGCCGGGGGCTGAGCCCGTTGGGCATCGGCGACGGTCTCCCCCTGCGCGACGCCGGTGGGCGCGAAGGGGTCGCGCACGATGGTCCACGCGCCGATGAGGCAGAGCCCGATGGCGCCGAAGGCTGCCAATTGGGCGATCCACGAACGTTGCGGTGCGAGACGGCGCAGCAAGCCGGGCACGCGGCGCTCACGCGCGGGGGTGCGCGGGGCCTGCTCGCTCGGCGGTGTCACGGAGAAAGGGTATCGAGCCGGGCGCCGTCACCGACGCCGCCGCGCCTCTAGCGAATTCGCTCGACGGCCGACGCCGCTGCCTTTTCGAGGTCGGCTCCGGTGTTGGCGAGCGCCTCGTCGAGGTCCGTGTAGCCGGCGTGGATGGGCTCGACGGCGACGATTGTGTCGTCGATGAGGGCGCGCCCCTCCGGGCGGACCTCTCCCCCGAGCATGACGACGGGCACGCCGTGACGGCGGGCGATTTCGGCGACGCCCCAGGGCGTCTTGCCGAAGCGGGTCTGCCCGTCGATGCGGCCTTCGCCGGTGAGCACGAGGTCAGCGTCTCGCACGGCCTCCTCAAGCCCCACGGCCTCGGCGACGGCATCAAGACCCGGCCGGAGCGTCGCACCCGTGAGAGCGAGGAACGCAGCGCCGAGTCCCCCGGCAGCGCCCGCCCCGGGCAGGTCGCGGACCTCACGGCCCGTCGCCGTCTCGAGAACGTCGGCCCATCCTGCGAGCACCTTCTCGATGACGGGCACCCGCGCGGGCGTCACGCCCTTCTGCGGCCCGAAGACGGCGGTGGCGCCGTCGGGCCCGAGCAGCGGGTTCGTCACGTCACTGGCCAGGATCACCTCGACACCCGCAAGCCGCGGGTCGAGCTCCGACAGGTCGAGCGAGGCCACGTTGTTCATGCCCTCGGGCGTCGGAGTGACCGGCCTGCGGTTGGAGTCGAGCAATCGCCCACCGAGAGCGGAGATCATGCCCGCGCCACCGTCGTTCGTGGCCGATCCTCCGAGACCGATGACGAGCCGGCGCGCGTCCAGGTCGAGCGCGGCCGAGACGAGGTGCCCCACACCAGAACTGCAGGAGCGGTACGGGTCGCGCAGCTCCACCTCGATGTGATGCAGCCCGGCCCCCTGCGCGACGTCAACGACGGCGAGGCCTTCCGAAGCGACCCACCCGAGCTCAGCTGTGCGAGGACGTCCGAGCGCGTCCGTGATGTCCACGGCGATCAGCTGACCCCCCATCGCCGCCATGAGGGTTTCGGTCGTGCCTTCTCCCCCGTCGGCCACCGGCAATTCGACGACGTCCGCCGACGGAAGGACGCCGCGCACTCCCAGAGCCAGCGCTGCGGCGGCGTCCACCGCCGAGAGCGCTTCCTTGTAGGAGTCGGGGGCACAGACGACCTTCATGAGGCTGACCTCGTTCTCATTCGCCCCGCGGGGCGACGATCATCGGGATGGGCAGGTGGGCGAGCATCCGGCTCGCCACTGTACCGATGAAGGTCTGCTTGCCCTGCGCCAGGCGGGACGAACCGATGATGAGCGCGCTGTCGGGCTTCCACTCGATGTTCGCGATGGCCTCCTTGAGGTTCTTGCCCTGCCCGACCTGAGTCGTCACCTCGTCCACGTCGACCTCCTCGACGGCACGCTCGAGCGCCGCACGCACGCTTTCGACGCGTTCGTCGGGGACGTCGACGTCCGTACCGAGTTCGAGCAACGAGACGAGGCGCAGCGGAAGGCTGACGCGCTCGACGCCGCGGATGGCTTCCTCGAGAATCCGGCCGGCGCCGGCGCGGGGCCCGACCGCAGCGACGAGTTCGGTCAATTCAGCGGGAGCGTCCTTGCGGTAGCCGCGCGGAGCCATCGCGACCGGCACCGGCGAGGCGTGCAGGAGCGCGGTGACGATGGCGTTCGTCGACAGCGCCCGGGTGCCGGTTCCCGCGCCGATGACGATGAGGTCGGCGTCGATCTCCTTCGCGGCGTCGAGCACGCCCTCGGCCACGGAACCGCTGCGGCGAACGTGGAGGACGACGTTGTCCAGGTCCGTCAGCGCGTCGAGGTGCTTCTGCACGCCCTCACTGGCCTGGCGCACGACCTCCTGGGTGAAGCTGACATCGCCGAACGTGTGGGCGCCGAACGTCTCCTCGCGCACGACGTAGACGACGGCGAGCTCGGCCCGGAAGGTGCGGGCGAGCGTCGCGCCGAGGGCGAGGGCGTCCTTGGAGCGGGCGTCGCCGCCCCACGCGACGAGGTATCGGACGGTCGAGTCGCTCATCGCGTTTCACCTTCGCCTGTTGCCTGGGTCTGCCTTGTCGACACACCGCTGAGACCGCCGTCTGTGACGAGGTCGCCTTCCTGCGTGATGGTCACGTCGCCAGCGATGACGCCGTACTGGGTGCCCTCGGCACGCCAGCGCTGCAGGTCTTCGAACGAGCCGGTGCGCAGTGTCCGCCCCCGGAAGAACGTCGCGTCCCGCGACCACTGCAGGGCCATGAGCGCGAAGCCACACAGGAGCGAGACAACACCGACCACGGCCACGGCGCCGAAGCCCCAAATGGTCACGTTCTTGCCGTTGTCGTCGAGCAGATAGTCGGGTTCGGCGTACGACTTCACGGCGTAGGCGAACATGAGGAAGAGGAACGCCCCGCCGAGGCACGGGATGAGGCCGCGGTTGACGAAGTGGCGCGCCGACGTGTGCAGCGAGTGCCGGTAGAACCAGGCACAGGCGAAGCCGGTGATGCCGTAGTAGAAGGCGATCTGCAGCCCGATCGCGCCGATGAGTGCGCCGAGGATGTTCGTGCTGATGAGGGTCATGAGCAGGTAGAAACCTGCCGAGACGATGCCCATTCCGAGCGTCGACCACGTGGGCGTCTGGTAACGCGGGTGCACGGTGGAGAACTTGGCCGGCAGCGCGCGGAACACGCCCATCGAGAGGGCGGTGCGCGCCGTCGGGAGGATCGTCGTCTGTGTCGAGGCGGCCGACGAGGTGAGAATCGAAATGGCCAGGAGCGCCAGCCCGGCGTGGCCGACGAAGGTGTCGCCGAAGAGCGCCGGACCGATCGCGGTGAACACGTCGTCGGCGTTGGATTCGTTGCCGAGCCCGATGCCCGTGTCCCCCGTTCCGGCGAACGCGACGGTGGCGATGGAGACGAAGACGTAGATGACGAGAAGCAGCAGGGTCGAGATAACGGCGGCGCGGCCCGGCGTGCGACTGGGGTCGTCGGCCTCCTCGTTCGTCGAGACGGCCGAATCCCAGCCCCAGTAGATGAAGACGGCGAGCAGCACCGTCGAGGACAGCACCGACATCGAGAGTCCGCTGGGCCACAGCCACGACAGCGACGGCTTCACCGAGCCTGCCGGGGCGCTGCCGGCGTAGACCTTCCACAGCGCCACGCCCACGACCATGATGAGCGTGAGCACCTCGATCGTCAGCAGCGCGTACTGCAGGCGGACGGAGACTTCGATGCCGCGGAACGAGATCCACGTCATGACGCCGATCCACAGGAGGCCCGCGGCGGTGGACCAGAATGTGCTCGTGTCGAGGCTGTTGTGCAGGCCGAGTTCGTTCGCGAGGGTGAACGAGTAGGCTCCGGCGATCTGGGCGAGGTTCGCCATGACGATGATGTCGGCGATGACGATGCCCCAGCCGCCCATCCAGCCGGCCACGGGGCCGAAGGCGCGGGTCACCCAGGTGAAGGTGGTGCCGCAGTCGGGTTCGGCCTCGTTGAGCTCGCGGTAGGCCACCGCGATGAAGTACATGGGCAGGAAGGCCAGCAGCATGATGGCGGGCGCCTTGAAGCCAGCGCCGCCCGCGACGACGAAGCCGAGTGTCGCGGCGAGTGAGTAGGCCGGCGCCGTCGAGGCCACGCCGACGACAACGCTCCCGGTGAGGCTCAGGGCGCCCGCGCGAAGCCCCTTGCCCTCGGTGACGACGGTCGCGCCCGATCCTGCGTCGCTCATCTCACTGCTCCCGCATGCCCCAGGGGGCACCGAAACCCTCGGGCTTCGGCGCCTTGAGCAGGTCGAGGAACGGTACGGCGTCGAACGCTTCAGGGCCGAAGACGCCGGCGCCGGACCACGCACCGATGGCAAGGAGTTCGAGAGCGACGACGGGGTTGATCGCCGTCTGCCAGACGACGCACTGGGAGTCGTAGTCCTTCATCGTCTGCTCGTTGTCGACGACGTGGGAGAGGTACGTCGAGCGCGGCTCGCCGTCCGTGCCGGTTGCCGGTGACCCACAGGCCGGCACAGGTCTTGCCCTTCATGCGCGGCCCGATGATGGCGGGGTCGGGCAGAGCTGCTGCGACGACGTCGCGCGGCGAGATCTGCTGGCCCTTGACGGTGATGAGTTCCGTTGAGTCGAGGCCGAGGGTGTGGAGCACCTTGAGGATGCCGATGAACTCCTTGCCGAGGACGTACTTGAAGGTGACGCGCTTGGCGTCGACCTAGCGCGGCATGAGGAGCACTTCCTCGTGTTCGACGTTGACGCACTCCACCTCGCCGATGCCCTCGGGGAAGTCGAAGGTTTCGGGGCTCACGGAACGGCGGCGTGGTGAACCAGCCGCGGTCCTTGTCCCAGACGACGGGCGGGTTGAGGCATTCCTCGACGGTCGTCCACATGGAGAAAGACGGCGCGAAGATCTCGTTGCCGTCGTCGTCGGTGACGACGAGGTTGGCGCCGTCGCGGGTGCCGAGTTCGTCGATCTCGGAGAAGAGGTGGTCGGCGGCGTAGCGGGCGAAGACGTCCGAGAGGCCGGGCTCGACACCGATGCCGACGAGCGCGCGGCGTCCGGCCTTCTCCCACGCGTCGGCCTTGGCGAACTGCTCGTCGCCGAGCTTGACGCCGACGTTCGCGTACGGCTCGCTCTCGTGGGGCTTCGAGAGGGACATCGCCATGTCGAGGTAGTCGGCGCCCGCGGCGAAGGCTCCGTCGAAAATGGGGATGACGAAGACGGGGTCGACGGCGTTGAACACGTGCATGATGGCGTGCTCGCGGCAGAGCGCCTCGACGCCCTCGGCGCTCGAGGCGTCGATCTGAGCGGAGGTGACGCGGGCCTCGCCGTTACGACGCTCGGACGCAGCGCGGGCGCTCGCCTCGGCCCGCTCGGCGGAGTAGTCAGCGACGACGAGCGCCTCGAAGAAGTCACGTTCGACGAGGAGTTTCGCGGCGGCCGAGCCGACGCCGCCGGCGCCGATGAGCAGGATGCGCATAGTCGTGTGGTCCGTTCAGGAAGTCGGGCGGTTCGGGACGTGCTGACTGCGGTGTGATCTCAGGTCAGCCGCACCGGGCCGTCGACTCGTGCGTGTGCCCGGATCGCCCCTACGGATCCGCCGGCATCGCCGCGTTGCCCGCGCCTCCACCAGACATGCACGTGAGACGCAGATCACTATGGGCGCGAGCATAGGCCTCGCCAATGACAACCGCCATAGGTGCGTCAGCCAGTGGAAGGAGAGCCCTCGGGAAGCCCCAACCTCCGTATGGCGACGTTTGGGGTACGTGGTGACGTCTGACCGTCACCAGGTACCCCAACCGTCACCAAACTTCGCAGAGAAGACGAGGGCCGAGCCGTACCCTGAGCCCATGCGGCCCGGCCTTTACGAAAAGCTCATTACTGCTCGCCTCGCGGCCGAGTTGGAAGAACTGCAGGACCGCTTCACGGTGACGAAGGGCGTCGTCGACGAGGCCATCGCGCCGGAGGTTCTCGCTCGCCACCTGGCGAAGTCACTCGTCCGCCATCTCGCCAGCGACGAAGGCCCGAGCCGCGTCAACGAGATCCTGCGAGCACTCGAGGACGAGGACGACGAGCTGCTTCCCGAGGACGAACTCGCCGAACTCCTCGCGCTCTCCCCCACCGCCGGACTCGGCGCCGGGCGTCAGTACACGCGTCGCCCGAGTACCCGCCTGTCGGAGGCGGCGCTGCTGACTAACGCACAGGGCGAGCCGAGTATCGGCGGCGAGCTGCGCAACGAGCTCGCAACGGCCGATCGCGTCGACCTGCTGTGTGCCTTCGTCATGTGGCCGGGCATCCGCGTCATCGAAGATCAGTTGCGGGGGTTGAAGGACCACGGGGTGCCGATCCGCGTCATCACGAGCACGTACACGGGGTGCACGGATCGAGGGGCGCTCGATCGGTTGGTCACGGAGTACGGCGCCGAGGTGAAGGTGCACTACGAGACGAGCCGTACGCGCCTGCACGCGAAGGCCTGGATCTTTCACCGCGACAGCGGGTACGGCACGGGGTTCGTGGGCTCGTCGAACCTGTCGTCGTCGGCGCTGCTCGACGGCGTCGAGTGGAACGTGCGCATCAGCGACATCGCGACGCCGACGCTCATGCGCAAGTTCGAGGCGACGTTCGACAGCTATTGGGCGAACCCGGCGTTCGAGACGTATGAGCCGAGCCGCGATCACGAGCGGCTCGATAGCGCCTTGCTCACCGCGTCCGGCCGGCAGAAGAGCGAGGGCATCAGCCTCTCGGGTCTCGAGGTGACGGCGCGCCCACACCAGGCACGCATGCTGGAGGAGCTCGAGGCACACCGCACGGTTCACGGCCGTCACCGCAACCTCGTCATCGCGGCGACGGGTACCGGCAAGACGGTGGTGGCGGCGCTCGACTACAAGCGAATGTGTTCCGGCTCGAACCGCCCGAGGCTGCTGTTCGTCGCGCATCGCCGCGAGATCCTCGAGCAGGCGCGGCGCACGTACGCGGAGGTGCTGCGTGACCCGAACTTCGGCGAGCTGCTCGTCGACGGGCATCGTCCCGTGAACAACACGCACGTGTTCGCGAGTGTGCAGTCGCTCGCCACGACAGATCTGACGGCCGTCGACCCGACGGCGTACGACGTCATCGTCATCGACGAGTTCCACCACGCGTCGGCGCCGACGTACCGACGCATCCTCGACCACTTCGAGCCGCGAGAATTGCTCGGACTCACCGCGACGCCAGAGCGAGCGGACGGGCAGGACGTGGGCGAGGTGTTCTTCGATGGGCACGCGGCGACGGAACTGCGGTTGTGGGATGCGCTCGAGGAGGATCTCCTCACGCCGTTCCACTACTTCGTCGTGGGCGACACGGTGGATCTGACGTCGGTGAAGTGGCTCGGTTCGCGGGGCACCTACGATCGCGCCGAGCTCAGTGAGTTGCTGGCGACGAATGCCGAGCGAGCGGCGCACGTGCTGCGTTCGGTGGAGGCCAAGGTGGGCGACCTGCACGCAATGAAAGCGCTCGGGTTCTGTGTGTCGTTGGAGCACGCGCGGTTCATGGCGCAGTTCTTCACGGCGTCGGGAGTGCCGTCGATGCACGTGACGTCGGCGGCCGACAGCGCGGATCGGGGTGAAACGCAGCGTCGCCTGCGTGACGGTGAGATCAAGGCGATCTTCACGGTGGACATGTTCAACGAGGGTGTCGACATTCCGGCCGTCAACACGGTGTTGTTCCTGCGCCCGACGGAGAGCCCGACGGTCTTCGTTCAGCAGTTGGGGCGCGGTTTGCGCTTGGCGAACGACAAGCCGGTGCTGACGGCGTTGGACTTCGTCGGGCATCAGCGCAAGGAGTATCGCTGGGATCGCAAGCTGCGTGCGGTGGCGAAGACGATCAAGCGGACGGAGTTGACGACGGCGATCGACGGGGCCGGCATTCCGCTGCCGGCGGGCTCGCAGATCGTGTTCGATCGAGTGGCGCGCGACATCGTGGTGAAGAACATCAAGGCGGGGGTTTCGGGCGGTTGGCAGTCGCTGGTGCGTGAGGCCCGCGAGACACGGCCCGACTCGCTGCGAGCCTTCCTCGACGACAGCGGCCTGGAGCTGGCCGACCTCTACACGAACAACAAGAGCTGGACTCTTCTGCGTCGAGAAGCCGGCCTCCTGCCGCGAGAAGGGTCGGCATTGGAGCGCGATCTTCTGAAGCGGGTGCGGGCGTTCATGCACGTGGACGATGTGGAGCGCTCGCGGGCGTACCGAGAGGTGCTGAGAGACGGGTTCACGTGGGAGGAGGCGTCGAACGCGGCACGCCGGTACGCGCCCGTGCTGACGATGGCGTTGTTCCCCCGGGGCGGGTATGCGTCAGCCCGCGACGCCGTGGCTGCCCTGGGCCCCGAGGTGGAGTTCCGCCGCGAACTGACGACGGTGCTCGAGATGGCCCTGGACAACGCGACGTACCCCACGCGACCGATGGACGGTCGGCTCGGCACTCTGCCGTTGGCGTTGCATGCCCGCTACACCCGCGAGGAGTTGCTGACGGCGATCGGGTACGCGTCGTACGACGAGAAGCGCTTCCCGAGTGCCGCGGTGGCCGGGGTGTACTACCGGCCGGAGCAGGCGTTGGACGCCTTCCTCGTGACGACGAACAAGGTGGGCTCGGGCTTCTCTCCGACGACGATGTACCGCGACTACGCGATCAGTCACGACCTGTTCCACTGGGAGTCGCAGGGCGTGACGCGCGAGGACTCGGCGACCGGCCAGCGCTACGTTCAGCACGCAGAGCGGGGCTCTTCAATCGCCCTGTTCGTACGCGAGCACAAGGTTGACGTCTTCGGCGGAGGCGCCCCGTACGTCTACCTCGGCGACGCGACCTACGTCAGGCACGAGGGCGAACGCCCGATGGCGATCACGTGGAAGCTGACGCACCCCATGCCGGAGCAGGTGTTCCAGTGGGCCTCAGTGGTGTGACCTTCCAGCTCACAGAGCTGAGACAGCGTTGCAGACACCGCTGAGGAGCCGGTCGCGGCGTTCCGAGGGCCGGGGAACGCACGCCATGCAGCAGCCCATCCCCTGGCGCCGGGAACAATCGTGCGTTCGGTCCCGCAGTCTTCACACAGATCAGAAACCTGCCGAGAGATCTCGTGATTTGTCGGGGCCAGGTCACTTCGGCTGTCATTTTCCGAGACCCGCAATTCGGGCGTCATCATCACCAGAGCTGAGCAGACGCTCCCGCGCACACGGCACCCGACTCAGCCGACCGCAAGCCCGAACGACTGCCGCGGATCCGACATAGACTCCCTGAGATCGTGCCAGCGGAGGCGCGCTGCCGAAGGGGGACCGAATGAGAAAGACGTACCTTGTTCTAGCCGGTGCAACACTGCTGAGTGTTTCTGCGTGTAGCTCGGGCGGTGACGCACCCGACGCCGCCACGACACGTGGAGCAACTCAAACCACGAGCTCATCGACGAGATTGTCTTCGTCAAGCTCAACACCGACAACGTCATCGTCGAGTTCGACATCGTCCACGAAATCCAGCGCCAGCTCGAGTTCATCGATGGCCATGCCGGCTGGCGCGTGCTCAGCGAGTTCGATCAACAAGGCCCTTGCGCGGCAGGGGCTGACCGACGGCCTGGGTAATGTCGCCCAGTTCAGTTCGAACACGCCCCTCAACTGTGCCGACGGCTGGGTGGCTGAGAACCCCTATCAGGCGGGCGACGCTGCCGTGATTCTTCGATGGCGTGAAGGGCAATGGCGTCTCGTGACCTCGTCCAGCCTTTCCATGTGCAAGTCACAACTCGTGGCGGCCGGCGCCCCACAGCGTCTCGTGCAGCAGCTCAACTCACCGAGCTATCCCATCCTCAGCCCCACATGCGGAACTCCTGAGATGCAGTCGCCCTTCGCAGATAAGCAGAGCTCGGCAACAAGCTCAGAGGCAGCCACCACCAGCGAGGCGTGCAAGCTGACGTCGCCGAACGCGCCGACCTTGGCGCTAAGCACCTCCCTCAGCGGGCTGACATGTGCGGAAGCGAAGCGCGTCAGCGCCACCTATTGGGCGAAGCCAGTGACGATGAACAACGGCAACACCAACAACCAGAGGTTCGACGGATGGGAGTGCTACGCACCCACCGCCGTCTCCAGCCAGGAGCAGAACATCGCCTGGACGTGTCCAGGCAATGGAAAGTCGTTCACCGTGCACAACTCGTGAAACTGAGCCCAGCTTCGCGAGTACGGACCCAACCCTGAGTAGCAGGGTTGGGGCCGTACTGGCGTTCAGGCAATGCTCTTACTTCTGGTAGTAACCGGCCGCGTTTCCGAAACCGTTCTCAACCTTGAGGACGAGGTCTCCGGATTCATTGACGCCGTAGGCCTCTTTCCACTTCAAGGACTTGCCCGGAAGGACATCGACCATGGGCGAGTCAACACCGTTGCCAGAGTCGTAGACGCGATCCGCCTCGACATCTCCGGTCGTCGCAGACGTCATGAAATCCGACCCGGGCGAATACGGCTTGCCTGAACCGTTCTTGAGCACGATCTCGACGACCACAAACTTCTTGAAACTCCCGTCGACGGCCGCTGACTCAGACGGGGTGTATGGCTTGGGTTCAGAGACCGTAACGGCCACCTTGTCGTCCCACGTGAACGTCGACCCGAACTTCTTGGTGAGCGACGAGCTTTCGCTCGACTCTTCACTGGGCTCGGCCGAGGTATCGCCGGACGAAGCGCCGTCGCCTGCCGATTCAGAACTCGACTGCGAGCTGGACGAGTTCGCACTATTCTTGGGCGATTCGTCCGTGTTCGTAACTTCCTGACCACAGGCAGCCAGGGAAAGGGCGAGCAGGGTGACGCTCGCGATCTTTGCGATTTTCATGTCGTGAGAGTAAGTGCCACGCCACTCCAACAGCGTCGAATTCCACAACCTTCGCAAAGGTAAGTTGGTCCGACCTGGGCGGACGCCACTGGCGATTGACGCCTGAAGGAATGGTGCCCTCTGCCTGCTCGCCAGTCCCCAAGGGTCCGATGTCCTAATGATTGGGACAACGAGACACGTGGTGGCGAGGCTCCCGCTCGCACCCGCCGGGCCGCGTGTCGCGACACCCCCTCGTCAGCCCATGCGAGAGGATGACAGGTGCACTGTGCCCTCCCCTGGGCGTCCGCGACGTGAAGGATGATCGGTGGCCCGTTCGAAGAAGCCCGAGGTTCTCGACGACGACTTCGTCGAGAACATCATCGACATCGATGTCGAAGAGGAGATGCGCTCGGCGTTCCTCGAGTACTCCTACTCCGTCATCTACTCGCGCGCCCTGCCCGACGCGCGCGACGGCCTCAAGCCGGTGCAGCGCCGCATCCTGTTCTCCATGGACGAGCTCGGCCTCATGCCGACGAAGAACCACGTCAAGTCCTCCCGCGTCGTCGGCGAGGTCATGGGTAAGTACCACCCCCACGGCGACTCGGCCATCTACGACACCCTCGTGCGCATGGCGCAGGACTTCACGATGCGCCTGCCGCTCGTCGACGGCCACGGCAACTTCGGCTCCCTCGACCAGGGCCCCGCCGCCTCCCGTTACACCGAGGCCCGCCTCGCGCCGGCCGCGCTGACGCTCACCGAGAGCCTCGACGAGAACACCGTCGACTTCGTCCCCAACTACGACGACTCCCTGCAGCAGCCGTCCGTCCTGCCGGCCGCGTTCCCCAACCTGCTCGTCAATGGCGCCAGCGGCATCGCCGTCGGCATGGCCACCAACATGCCGCCGCACAACCTCGGCGAAGTCGTCCAGGCCGCCGTCCACCTCATCAAGAACCCCGACTGCAGCCTCGACGACCTCATGCGCTTCGTCCCCGGCCCCGACCTGCCCATGGGCGGGCGCATCGTCGGCCTCGAGGGCGTGCGCGACGCGTACCTTTCCGGCCGCGGCTCCTTCCGCACCCGCGCCACGTGCAGCATCGAGAACGTCACGCCCCGCAAGAAGGGCATCGTCGTCACCGAACTGCCCTACATGGTCGGCCCTGAAAAGGTCATCGACCGCATGCGCGATCTCGTGAGCAGCAAGAAGCTGCAGGGCATCTCCGACGTCAAAGACCTCTCGGACCGCCACCACGGCCTGCGCCTCGTCATCGAACTCAAGAACGGCTTCAACCCCGACGCCGTCCTCGACCAGCTCTACAAGCTCACGCCGATGGAGGAATCCTTCGGCATCAACAACGTCGCCCTCGTCGACGGCCAGCCGCGCACCCTCGGCCTCAAGGACCTCCTGCGCGTTTACACCGACTTCCGCATCGACGTCGTGCGTCGCCGCACCGCCTACCGCCTCGGCAAGAAGGAAGACCGCCTCCACCTCGTCGACGGTCTGCTCATCGCGATCCTCGACATCGACGAGGTCATCCAGATCATCCGCTCGTCCGACGACTCGGGCATCGCGCGCGAACGCCTCAAGAAGGTCTTCGACCTCTCCGAGGCGCAGGCCACCTACATCCTTGACCTGCAGCTGCGCCGCCTGACGAAGTTCTCCCGCCTCGAGCTGGAGAAGGAAGCCGAAGAGCTGCGCAAGGAGATCGAGAAGCTGCGCGCCATCCTCGCCGACGTCAAGCTCCTGCACAAGGTCGTCTGCGACGAACTGCTCGCCATCGCTAAGGAGCACGGCACGCCGCGCCGCACCGTGCTGCTCGAGGCCTCCGGCGAGACGAAGACCGCCAAGAGCGCCACCCCGCTCGAGATCGCCGACGACCCGTGCTGGGTGCTCCTCTCCTCCACCGGCCTCGTCGCGCGGACGACGAACGCCGACCCGCTTGCCACCGACGGCAACCGCCGCAAGCACGACGCCATCGTCGCCGCCGCGCGCACGAGCGCCCGCGGTGAGTTCGGCGTCGTCACCTCGACCGGACGTCTCTTCCGCGTCTCCGCGCTCGAACTGCCGCACCTCGTCGACACCCACGAAGCACCCGTGCTCGACGGCGGCGCACCGCTCGCCGCGTTCGTCGACCTCGCGCCCGGCGAGAAGGTCCTCACCGTGACGTCGCTGCGCACCGACTCCCCCGGCCTCGCGCTCGGCACGGCCGCCGGCGTCGTCAAGCGCGTCAACCCGGACTACGCGAACAAACCGATCATGGAAGTGATCACGCTCAAGGGTGACGACGTCGTCGTCGGCGCCGTCGAACTCCAGACCGGCACCGAGGAACTCGTCTTCGTCACCAACGAAGCGCAGCTGCTGCACTTCAACGCCGACGGCGTGCGCCCGCAAGGCCGCACCGGCGGCGGCGTCGCCGGCATCAAGCTCGGCAAGGGCGCCCACGTCATCCACTTCGGCGGCGTCTCGCGCGACGGCGTCGTCGTCACCGGCGCCGGCCACCCGAGTTCGCCCGACGGCGAGATCACCTCGCTCAAGGTCGCGCCGTTCGCCGAGTTCCCGGCCAAGGGCCGCGCGACGGCCGGCGTGCGCGCGCACCGCTTCCTGCGTGGTGAGAACCACCTGACGTTCGCGTGGGTGGGCTCCGCCCCGGCGCGCGCGGCTGACGCGACGGGCAAGGCCATCACCCTGCCTCCGGCCGACGGCAAGCGCGACGGCTCGGGCGACACCGCTCCCGGGCAGATCGCGGCCATCGGCACGACCGCGCCGTACACCGACGTTCCGGCCGACGCGTCGGCGAGCGAGGTGGCGGAGCAGACGCCTGTCAGCGCCGCTGAGGAGAGCGCCGAGGGCACGTTGAGCCTGTTCGACGGCGACGACGCCTGACCCGGCCGGGCCGCTCTGTGAGTGTTGGCCCGGTCTGTGACCGGCGCGGCTCACAGAGCGGGCCAGCGGTCACATCCTGATTCATGGTGCCGGACGGGGGTGCGCGTCCCCTACGCAGGTCGGTGCCACCTTCTCACTCGTCATGAGAAGGCTGTCTGTCCTCCTGCCACACCACGCGTAAGGGCCTATGCGCTTCCCGACTAGGCTTAAAGCGTGACTTCATCGCTGTGCTCTGCCGACTGGGACGACTCCGCCCTACCCGCCTGGGGCAGCGCGAAAGATGCCCGCGTCATCGTCGTCGTGGAAGTCGGCGGATCGTGGGGGCGTGACACTGTCGCCGACGCCGGGCTCAAGTCTCCGAAGGGCGCCACTCTGTACGTGGTGCGCTCCCCCGGTCGTCATGCCGAGACACCGTCACTGCAGCGCGTCATCGTGAGCGGTGGGTTCGACAACGAGCCGTGGCTTGTCACCGGAAAACTGAATGCCCCAGGGGTTTCCACGTTCCTTTCGGGCAATGTTGTCGAAGAATCGTGGTGGTCCGAGTTCGGCTTCGAGCGTTCCGACGAACCCGCGCTCCTCGTATGCACCAACGGTGTTCGAGACACGTGCTGCGCGGTTCGCGGACGACCCGTCGCCCAGTCGGCCTACGCGGCTGAGCCGACCCGCACGTGGGAGGTGTCGCACATCGGCGGTCACCGCTTCGCGCCGACGGCGATCCATCTGCCGAGTGGGCAGACGTTCGGCCGCCTCACGGGCGACGACGCCGCCACTCTGGCCCGCGCTGCCACAACTGACGCTCTCCCCGCCGAACTCTTCTCACGCGCCAAGCACCGCGGACGGGTGGATCTCTCCCCCGCCCAGCGCGTCGCCGAGACCTGGTGGCGCGAGCAGCACCCCGAGCTGCCGCTGACCCCACCCGTCGCAATCGGAGCAGCGACGAAGACCGACGGCGGCGAGAGCGTCGAGCTGCCCGACGGCACGACGCTGCTCGTCACCACGCACAAGGGCCCGGAGCTGCGCGATTCGTGCATCAAGAACCCCAAGCCGTCGCAGTACTACGAGGGCTCGCTCGACCACGCGTGACGGTTCGGCCGGTAACGCGAGGGCTATCCCGCATCCTTGCGCCCGCCAGACCCGAGTCTGGACGTGAGAGTCACGAAGAGGCTTGCGACGCTGCCTTCCAGCCCGCGTCAGTCTGCCTTGGTCGCCCCATGAGGGGCGACCGCGTCATCTGCGGCTGACGTCTCGGGAGGCTCCTCATCCCCTCCGGGCGGACGCTCGTCGTCCCCCTCGCCCTCCACCTCGCGGCGAGCGTCGCGCTCCGCCGCGCGGCGCGTCTCGTCGCTGATCTCGTAGCGACGCTTGTAGAGGTCGAGCAGCGCCATCGCCGTCGCGGCCATGGGCACACCGAGAATGCCGCCGGCGAGGCCGAACATCTGCGCGCCGAGCAGCGCCGACGCGAACGACACCGCCGGGTGGACGTCGACCGCCTTCGCGCTGATGTTCGGCTCGATCGTGATGTTCTCGATCTGCTGGTAGATGATCGCGAAGACGAGGATGACGAGGCCGTTGACCGGCTTGTCGCTCGTGAGGCCGACGAGCACGGGCAGCACGATCGAGATGTACGTGCCGATGTTCGGGATGAACTGCGCAATGAGGCCGGTCCACAGCCCGAGCGCCAGCCAGTACGGCATCCCGATGATCATCATGAACGTGCCGTGCACCGTCGCCGAGATCGTCGCAAGGATGCACCGCGCCGCGACGTAGCCGCCGACCTTCGTGACGAAGACTTCCCACACCGTCAGCACCACGCGCTGCTGCGACGGGCGGAACAGCCCCGCGATCCACGTGCGCAGGCGCGGCATTCCGGCCGAGATGTAGCAGGTGAAGAACACGAGAACGAAGGTGTTGAACGCCGTCGAGACGATGCTCGTCACGAGCCCGAGCACGCCACCCGCGAGCTGCGATCCGTACGACGCGACCCGCTCCGGCGTCAGGGAGACCTTCGACAGCATCGTGTTGATGTCGTAGTCGGTGCCGAACCGCTCGTTCGCGTAGCGCACGAGATCGGTGACGACGCCCGGCGCCGCCGTCACGAGCGCCTGGATCTCGGACACGAGCAGGCTGCCGAACGCGGCGAAGAAGCCGGCGATCGCCAGGCCCAGCGTCAGAACGACGACGCCCGTCGCCAGCGCACGCGGCATGTGCTTGGCCAGCCGACGGACGGCCGGCTCCATCGCGACGGCGAGGAAGAACGCCATGAGGATGGTGAAGATAGCCGAGCCGGCGGAGTTCGAGATGAACCCGAGCGCCGCGACGACAGCCAAGGCACCGAGCACCACCCAGGTGGCCCGCCACACCGACCGCGGGTCGAGGGCGATGGTGAGGCGGGGTGAGCCCTTGTCAGGACGCCCGTCGGAGCCGTTCGTTGGCATGGTCGTTGCCCTCCCCCTCGTCACGTTGACGCGATGAGTGTTTCACGCCACCGCGGCTAGGCTGACGCCATGGCCGAGCTTCACATCGCACAGGACGACTTCGCCGACGAGATCATTTCCGAGCACCCGTTCGGGCTGCTCGTCGGGATGCTCCTCGACCAGCAGATCGCCATGGAGGTTGCCTTCGCCGGCCCCGGCAAGATCTACGACCGCTTCGGCACGCTGGACCCAACCGAAATCGCCGCGATCGACCCCGACGAGTTCATCGCGCAGTGCACGACTCCCCCGGCTATCCACCGCTACGGCAAGTCGATGGCCGAGCGTGTCCAGAAGCTCGCCGCGGCCGTCCGCGACGAGTACGACGGCGACACGACGAAGATCTGGGCCACCGACGACGCGAACGAACTCCTGAAGCGCCTCAAGAACCTGCCCGGTTACGGCGACCAGAAGGCGCGCATCTTCGCATCCCTGCTCGGCAAGCAGCTGGGCGTCCAGCCCGACGGCTGGCGCGAGGCCATCGGCCCCTACGCCGAAGAGGGTTCCTTCCGCTCCGTCGCCGACGTCGTCGACCCCGACTCGTTGCTCAAGGTCCGCGAGACCAAGCGCGAGATCAAGGCCGCCAAGAAGGCCGCCGCGAAGAAGGACTGACCGCCCTACTGGCTACGTTGTGCGCCGCTGGCCGCGGCATGCCGCAGCCGAATCCGCAGAACGTTCCCGCCTGACGGGCCCGCCCGTATTCATCGGGCGAGGACAGCGCACACGTCACGCAGACGGCGTGCCTGCCTTACGCACCCCGACGGCGAACTGCACCGTCGTGCCTGCCGCCGGCGTCAGCGTCACCTTCAACCCGGGCGCGGCCGTCGTGACGGTGTCCAGAGTTCCGGGGTCACCGTCGCACTCGTACGTGCGCGAGAACGTCTGCTCGATCGTGGCGCCCTCGATCGCCTCCGTGTACGACGCCGTCGCCTCCAGCCCACCGCCCGTGCAGGCGACCACAACTTCCATGGGTCCGCCCGTCACGTGGGGGAAGTCGAGGCTCTTCACCCCGGACGCCGAGCCCTTGTCGATTGTGAGGAAGCCCTGCGGGTGGCCCAACACGTTCTCCCGCAGCCCCGACGCCCCGGCCGCCGGCTTCGCCTGAGCGTCGTCGCCGAGCACGACCAGCTTGGGCGTCGTGTACTCCGGGTGGTCCTGATCGCGCGCCCACTCGTCCATCGAGCAGCCGGAAAGCAGCGCGGCCAGGAGCGCGGTCGTCGCCGTTGCACTAACGCGAAATGAGCGGAGGGTCGCCATGAGATCTCGTTCTTCCTGGCGGCAGGCCGCACGGTGTCCGGCGGGCAGCCGAATCACTTCAACGTAACGGCGTCACACGATTCGAGGAAGAGTTGCCACCCGAGCAATTCGGTAACAAAAACAGGCGTGACGAATCCGTCAGCCGCGCAACCACACGGCCAACCCGGCGCATCCGCACGCCCAGAGCACGCTCACGAACGTGCCGATGATGAAGCGTTCCGCCACGGCCGACTTCTCACCGCTGCGCAGCTCCGGGTAGCGCCCGAGACCCTTCACGGCCAGGACGATGGCGATGGCCTCCGGCCAGTTCGCGACGAGTCCCGCAAAGATCGCCAACCGTTCGAGCGCCCCGATCCATGCGCCGCCCCGCAGGATGCTCCCGGCCTGCTCGACGCCCCCCGCCGCCTTGCCCGACACAGGTTCCGGTGTCTCGACGGTCGACTCAGGTGCCGCCGGTAATTGCTCGTGATCGCGCCGTCCGTCGACGAAGCGGAAGACCAGTTGCGTGACGAACCCGCCCGCCACGACAGCGAGCACGCCGAAGAGCGCGACCACCAACACCGCTCGACCGTCCATGACCTGAACGCTAACGCCCGACACCGACAACCGGGCGACCTCAGCCCAAAGCAGCCGTCAGTGCGCGCACAGCGAGCGCCTCCCCCGCGTCGGCTTCGACGATGGCCGCGGTGCTCACTCGCTGGCTGACGGCGGACGCCGTCACTCCGAGGCGAGCCGCGATCTCCTGACGCGACAGGCCCTCGGCGACGAGGTCGGCGACCTCCCACCCGGCCGCGGTGCGGCGTCGCCAGACGAAGGCCAGCAGGTCGAGGGCGGCGCGCACGTCGTCGGCAGCGGCGCCGGCATCGGCTCCCCCGACACGCGTCACGACGGCGAGATCCTGCGCACCTCCTCGGGATTCGTTGACGGCGGCCCGGGCCGCGACGAACGCTGGCCCGTTTGCGGCGCGAACGTCGTCGGGCACCGGGGTGTCGACGGCCCCGATACCGAGGCCGACCCGCCATCCGCCTTCGCGCACGAAGAGACGCACGGCGCGCACGGCGTCGGCTGGGTCGGCGATGAGCGCCTGAACTTCGTCACCCGCGGTGCGCGCGAAGCCACGCGACCGGCCGCCGAGCGTCAGTGATTCGAGGGCTGTGAGCATGGCCGGAACACGGTCGCCCCGAGAACTACTGCGGATCTGGTCTGCCGTGACGACGATCATCGCCCCACCGCTCGATTTAGTCATACGCCTAAAGTAGCAGCGATTAAGCCTCTGGCCTAACTCTTTGCGGCTTCAGTCGACAGCCTGTACCGACGGAACGATGGCACGAGCACGGCGATCGCCACCACGGAGACGAGCACGAGGACACCACCGATCCACGCTG
Organism: Dermacoccus sp. PAMC28757; assembly: GCF_014302635.1. Taxonomy (NCBI): domain Bacteria; kingdom Bacillati; phylum Actinomycetota; class Actinomycetes; order Micrococcales; family Dermacoccaceae; genus Dermacoccus; species Dermacoccus sp. PAMC28757. The sequence continues at coordinate 2,500,727 of NZ_CP060292.1, forward strand.
CCCGACCGGCCCCGAACGCCTCGGCGCCCGCCCCGTGGACGACATCGGCGATGCGCGGCCCACCCGCAACGACGACGAGGAAGACGCCCTGCAGGCGACCGCGCACCGCGTCGGTGGCCGCCGTCTGCAGCATCGACGTGCGGAACGCCGCCGAGACCATGTCCGCCGCGCCACCCACGACGAGGGCGCCGAACGCGATCCAGAACAGGATGTCGAGCCGTCCGTTCGCGAGCGCCACCGCTCCACCGAAGACGACGACCGCCCCGCCCCACACGGCGACGGCGGCGAGCACCGCCACGCCGTGCCGCTGCACGCGCGATACCCACCCGGAGAACACGCCGCCGAGCACAGCACCGACCGGAATGGCCGCGAACAACCACGCGAACGCGAAGCCACCCTCGCTCGGTCCGCCGAACGACTCGTGTGCGATCTGCGGGAACTCCGCACGCGGCATACCGAAGATCATCGCGGCGAGATCGACGACGAAGCTCGCCATGAGCACCGGATGGCGTGAGAGATACCGCAGCCCGTCGACCACGGACGTGAAGCCGGCCACCGTCACCTCGCCCAGCGGACGCATCGCCGGCAGGTTGACGACGGCCCACATCGTGGCGAGAAGGCACAGGGTGTCGGCGGCGTACATCCACGAGAACCCGAGCACCGGGATGAGCGTTCCCGCGACGAGCGGCCCCGCGATGCCACCCGCCATCGCCACCGTCATGAGGAGGGAGTTGGCCGCCGGCAGGAGTTCGGGTGGCAAGAGTCGCGGCAGCGAACTCTGCAGCGCCGGCTGGTGGAGCGCGAAGAAGATCTGCTGCACCGCGAACAGGCTGAGCAGCAGCCACACGTTGATGCCGCCGACGGCGGCCTGCCCCCAGAACAGCGCGCTCGTCACGATGAGCCCGGTCGTCGTGAACACCAGGATGCGACGACGGTCGTGCGCGTCGGCGAGCGAGCCTCCGTACAGGCCGAAGACGATGAGCGGCACGAGGCCGAACAGGCCCGTCAGGCCGACATAACTCGAGTCACGCGTCTGCGCGTAGATCTGCGCGGGCACCGACACGATCGTCAGCTGCGCACCGATGACCGTGACGATGTCGGCCAGCCACAACCGCCGGAAGGCGGGAACCTTGAGCGGGCGCGTGTCCGCGAGAACGCTGCGCGCACGCGCGAGCCTGCTCGCGGTCATGCGTCGATGCGCTCCAGGTCGAGCTGGTGAGCCGACGAGATGATGAAGTCCTTGCGGGGCGCCACGTCGCTGCCCATGAGCAGGTCGAACACCTGCTCCGCCGCCTCGGCGTCGGCGAGCGTGACGCGACGCAGCGTGCGGTGACGCGGATCCATCGTCGTCTCCGCGAGCTGGTCGGCGTCCATCTCGCCGAGACCCTTGTAACGCTGCGGCTGCTTGAACGTGCGGCCCTTCTTCTCCCACGCGCTGACGACCGAACGCATCTCGGCCTCGGAGTAGGTGTAGATGACCTCGCCCTTGGCCCGGCCGCTCGCGTTGAGTTCGAGACGGTGCAGCGGCGGCATGGCCGCGTACACCCGACCGGCCGCGACGAGCGGGCGCATGTAGCGGAAGAACAGGGTGAGCAGCAGCGTGCGGATGTGGGCGCCGTCGACGTCGGCGTCCGTCATGAGGATGATCTTGCCGTAGCGCACCATGTCGAGATCGAAGCTGCGCCCCGAGCCGCCACCGATGACCTGGATGATCGAGGCGCACTCGGCGTTCTTCAGCATGTCGCCGACCGACGCCTTCTGGACGTTGAGGATCTTGCCGCGGATCGGCAGCAGCGCCTGGTACTCCGAGTTGCGCGCCGCCATGCCGGTGCCGAGCGCCGAGTCACCCTCGACGATGAACAGCTCCGACTTCTCGCCGTCGGTGGAGCGGCAGTCCTTGAGCTTGCCCGGCAGGCTCGAACTCTCCAGCGCCGTCTTACGCCGCTGCGTCTCCTTGTGCTGACGCGCACTGATGCGCGACTTCATCTCGGCGACGACCTTCTCCAGCAGGAGCGCCGACTGCGCCTTCTCGTCGCGCTTCGTCGACGTCAGGTGCGCCGTGAGCTCCTTCTCGACGACCTTCGCGACGATGGCGCGCACGGCGTTCGTGCCGAGCACCTCCTTCGTCTGGCCCTCGAACTGCGGCTCCGCCAGACGCACCGTGACGACGGCCGTGAGGCCGGCGAGAACGTCGTCCTTCTCGACCTTGTCGTTACCGACCTTGAGCTTGCGCGCGTTGACCTCGAGCTGCTTCTTGAAGACCTTCATGAGGGCCTGCTCGAAGCCGGTGTTGTGCGTGCCGCCCTTCGGCGTCGCGATGATGTTGACGAAGGAACGCACCTTCGTCTCGTACCCCGTGCCCCAGCGCAGCGCGATGTCCACGCCGCACTCACGCTCGACGTCCTGGCTCGTCATGTGCCCGCTCTTCTCGTCGAGGACGGGCACCGTCTCGGTGAAGTGACCGCTGCCCTGCAAGCGCCACACGTCGGTGACGGCCGCGTCGGCGGCGAGGTAGTCGGTGAACTCGCTGATGCCGCCGTCGTGGAAGAAGACCTCCTCGTGGGGGCCGTCGGCACCCGGCGTCTCTGGCAGGCCGCGCTCGTCACGGATGACGAGGGTTAGGCCCGGCACGAGGAAGCTCGTCTGACGAGCACGCCCGATGAGCTGCTCGTAGTCGAACTGGGCGCTCTTGAGGAAGATGCTCGTGTCGGCCCAGTAGCGCACGCGCGAACCGGTGACGCCGCGCTTGGCCTTGCCGACGACCTTGAGTTCGCTGCCCGACTCGAACGGGCTGAACGGGTTGAGCGGGCTCTTGCCGTCGGCGTCGTCGAAGACGCCGGGCTCGCCGCGGCGGAAACTCATGCCGAACGTCTTGCTCGCACGGTCGACCTCGACGTCGAGACGAGCGCTCAGCGCGTTGACGACCGACGCGCCGACACCATGCAGACCACCCGACGCGGTGTACGAACCGCCGCCGAACTTACCGCCGGCGTGCAGCTTCGTGAAGACGACCTCGACACCCGAAAGGCCCGTGCGCGGCTCGATGTCCACGGGGATACCGCGGCCGTTGTCGCGCACCTCGACGGAGCCGTCGGGCATGAGGATGACCTCGATGCGGTCGCAGTAGCCGCCGAGCGCCTCGTCGACCGAGTTGTCGATGATCTCCCACAGGCAGTGCATGAGACCGCGCCCGTCGGTGGAACCGATGTACATGCCCGGGCGCTTGCGTACGGCCTCGAGCCCCTCGAGCACCTGGAGGTGACGAGCGGTGTAGGTCTGGTTCTCTCCTTGCGACACCTGGGAATCTCCTTGAAGTTCGCGGGGGACGCCGCAGACGGCGCACCCGTCACCGTACCCGAAAATCCGCGGGTTTCCGGGCCGCCACGCGGTGATCCGACGCTCACTCACTGCGCACCTGCGGCGTCGACCGAATCACAACGATGTGGCTCAGGAGTCGGAATTGGGCTTCTCGGGAATGTCCGCCCGTGACAGACTGTTGTCGATTCCGAGAAACGATGCTTCGGGCATCGTTCGTAGGACGCCGCTGGTGCCCTTTCAGGGCATCCCGACGAGAGGATCGATATGACCACGACGATGGAACACACGATGACGGCCGCTGACCGCTGCGATCGCTGCGGAGCCCAGGCCTTCATCAAGGCGGTCATGTCGGGTGGACTCGAACTGCGCTTCTGCGGCCACCACGGCCGCGAGCACCTCGACAAGCTCAAGGAGGTCGCCGTCGAGGTCATCGACGAGACGCCCCGCCTGAGCGAAGAGGTCTGAGCAGCACACTCCCGCTGACGCCGAACGGCCCCGGTCACCCGCCAAGGGTGCCGGGGCCGTTCGCGTGCCTGCACGCGGCGGGCGTTCTTACTGGTTCGGCTCCCGGCTCTGCTGAGGGATGATGGGCCCATGGAACTGACGACGACGATCATCGCCGCACTCGTCATGGCGGTCGGCATCGCCGGTCTGATCGTGCCCGCGCTGCCCGGCCTTCTGCTCGTGCTGGGCGGGGTGCTCATCTGGGCGCTCGGCAACTCCGGCCCCACCGCGTGGACGGTGTTCGGCATCGCGTGCGTCCTCGCTGCGATCGGCTACGTCGTCCAGTACGTCGTGCCTGGCCGCCACCTGGGCCGGGCCGGCATCCCGAAGCGCGGTAGCCTCGTCGGCGTGATCTTCGGCGTCATCGGCTTCTTCGTCATTCCGGTGATCGGCCTGCTCGTCGGCTTCGTGCTCGGCGTTTTCGTGGCCGAGATGGCCCGTCAGCGCCGCACGGACGAGGCGTGGCGCTCGACGAAGGTGGCCGTCAAGGCTGCCCTCATGTCGGTGGGAATCGAACTGCTCGCGGCGCTGATCATTGCCGTCGGATGGGCCTGCGTGGCCATTCCGATGGCTCTGTGACTGGCCTGTGACGAGGCGTCCCTACCAGCCAGGCGTCCCTACCAGCCCTGGCTCTCGCGGCGACGACGATCCCAGCGCTCTTCGAGACGTTGCATGAAGCCGCTGTTGCTCGCGCCGCGAGCGGGCTTCGCCTTGGCCTTCCCGGAGCCCGGGAATCCACCCTGGACGCTCGGGAAGCTGCGTCCGGCACCGCCCGAGCCGCCGGCGCGCTGCGCTGACGAGGAACCGACGACGTGCAGGTCAGGACGCTGGTCGGAATCCGTACCGACCGCGTAGGTGACGCCGAAGACCATGCCGAGGAAACCGATGGCGCCCAGCCAGGTCTGACGGGTGGTGACGGCCAGAACGACGAGCGCGAGACCCGCCGCGAGGGCAAGCACACCGAGCAGGACACGACGGCGACGTCGTGCGCGGTTCGGGTCGGAAACCATGGTCGACGCGAACTTCGGGTCCTCGGCGGAAAGCTGCGCCTCCAACTCTTCGAGAGCGCGCCGTTCCTGTTCTGACAACGGCATGGGAGCCTCCGGTTCGACACTCGCGGCGCATGGTGCGCCACGCATGGTGTGCTGGCATTGTCTCGTTCATTTGTAGCACTTCGGGACGTTACGCGTGGCCACCCGCGAGGGGGCGAAGAACCGACCGCTCATCCCACGAGACTCGCTGGCCTCACGATGCCCGCGCCGAACCGCGCGCTGGCGCGGTCGACGGCGCGATCGGCCTCCTGCCAACCGAACTCGCGCTCCCCCAGCTTTCCCTGCCGAGAGGTCAGACGTCGATCGGTGAGCCCCTGCACCCGCACCCCGATGAGGCGGATGCGGGCCCGCTGCAGCCCGAGGGCGTCGAAGAGCTGGGCGGCCACGGCGTAGACCTCCCGGCTGACGTCGGTGTGCTCGCTCAACGTGCGCGACCGCGTGATCGTCGTGAAATCGGAGAAGCGCACCTTGAGCACCACCGTGCGTCCGGCCACCTCGGCCGAACGCATACGCGCCGCGACGCGGTCGCTCAGCTTGAGCAGGTGCCGCTTGATGAGCACAGGATCGTCGAGATCCTCACCGAACGTCTCGTCCGAACCGATGCTGCGCTCCGGCTCGTGCGGCACGACCCGACGTTCGTCGTGGCCCCACGCGAGGCGGTGCAACGTCATACCGCTCGCCTGCCCGAGGGAACGCACGAGCGTGCGCTGCGGCAGGTGCGCGATGTCGCCGACGGTGCGCAACCCCAACGTGTGCAGCTTCTCCTGCGTCGAGGCACCCACGCCCCACAGCGCCTCCACCGGCAGCGGGTGGAGGAAGTCGAGCACCTCATCCTGACGCACGAGACGCAGCCCGTCCGGCTTAGCACTCGTCGAGGCCAACTTCGCGACGAACTTCATCGGCGCCACCCCGACCGAACACGTGATGCCCTGCTCGTCGGCGACGGCGTCACGCAACTCGTGCCCGAGCGCCGCCGCAGACTCCGGCCCGTTGCAGACGCCGCCGACGTCGAGGAACGCCTCGTCGAGCGAGATCGGTTCCACGAGCGGCGTGACCTGCGAGAACAGGTGCATGATCGAGCCCGAGATCTGCGTGTAGAGGTCGTAGTCGGGCGCGAGGACGACGGCGTCGGGGCACAGCCTGCGCGCACGCCCCATCGGCATACCCGAACTCACCCCGCTGCGCCTGGCCTCGTAGGTGGCCGAGAGCACCACGCCCCGCCCGGCGCCGCCGACGATGACGGGCTGACCGAGCAGATCGGGGCGCTCGATGAGGGACGCCGACGCGTAGAAGGCGTCCATGTCGATGTGCAGGATCATCTGCCCCACCCTCCTGAACTTCCGGGGCTCGCGTGCCACAGCGACCGCGGAGCCTCACCCTGACCGGGAAGGTGCGCGCGACCTCCCGAGACCGTCTCGCCGGCCGGTTTGATGTCGGCGTACGGCGACTGTTTGAACCCTGAGGAGTGCACGAGCATCCGACGTCCGCGAGCGCCGCCGACACCTTCTGCGTCCGGTGGGGCGACGCCGACAAGGCTGCTCACGCCGTCAGCACCCGCCTCGCTCCACGCCTGCCACACCACCGTGAGATCCCACGCGCCGGTGGCCCGGATGGAGACACCGTGTGGTCCGGTACGCCGCACGACACCGCGCACGAGGAGCATCCACGAGTGGAAGACGGTGTCGGCGTACGGCCCCTGGACGTCTTCGAAGAACGTGGCGTCGGCGGGGCCGGTGCCGTCGTCGAGCGTGAGGAAGATGACGCGGCGCCCCGAACGCACCGGCGGGGTCTGCGTGGCCACCTTGATCCCCGCGCACCACACCTCCTGCCCACCCCGCAGGTTCACGAGATCGGACGCAGCGCTGAGGCCCAGGTGACGCAGCATCGGCGCATAGAACTCCATGACGTGACCGCTGACGTCGAGACCGAGGATGTCGAGCTCGGCACGCACCTTCTCCGCCGGCGTGAACTCGGGCAGGCCCGAACCCTCACCGTCGACGGCTCCGTCGACGAGGTCGAGGACGAGTTGAGCACCCACCGGATCCTTCGCCCCGGGGCGGCGCCCCTGCGCCTGCGCCCTGGCGGCTTCCACCGGGTCGAACGTGAAGAGCCCAGCCTCCCCTGGCGCTTCGCCGGCACCTGGGCTCGACGCACTCCTCTCGTCTACGTTGCTCGACGACGGCTTGGTCACGAGCACCTTCTGCCCGCGCGGACGCCCCCGCGATGTACCGCGCAGGTGCCAGCGCTCGAGATCTTCCAGTTCGAGCAGGAGGTCGCGTCGGGTGAGAGCGCCTCGCCCTGTGCGAGCACCGAAGCCGTACAGGCTGTCGAAGGCGCCGACGAGAACGAGACGTTCGACGCTCGTTCGCGTCAGGCCGGCCCGGTTCCACACGTCGCTCAAGCTCGAGTAGGGCTGCGCCGCAACGAGGGTCTCGATCTCCCGCTCGCTCATGCCCTTGACGTCGGCGAACCCGATGCGCAAACCGAGCTTTTCGGAAGCCTCCGCGCTCGGGTCCGGTTCGTCGGAGCCCGGGCCGTCGGGGAGACCGACCGAAGCACCAGCATCGTTGTCACTGCCCTCCTCGGCGCTGCCGCTCACCCGCTCCACCCGGTACTCGCCCCGCGAGGCGTTGATGTCAACACCGAGCACGGGCACACCGAACGTGCGAGCGTCGGCGAGGATGAGCCGCTTGGGGTACATGCCCGGGTCGTGCGTGAGCACACCCGCGACGAACGCCGCGAGGTGATGGGTCTTCAACCACGCCGACTGGTAGGTGGGCAGCGCGAACGCTGCCGCGTGAGCCTTGCAGAAACCGAAGGACGCGAAAGCCGCGAGCACCGCCCAGATGCGTTCCCGCTCGCCGCGCGTGTACCCGCGGGCCTTGGCCGCAGCACGCCACCACTCCCCGATCTTCTCCTGCCCTGTGGGCGAGCCCATCGCCCGACGCACCTCGTCGGCCTGGGCGAGCGTCACCCCCGTCGTCTCGGCGACGATGCGCAACACCTGCTCGTGGAAGACCACGACGCCGACCGTCTCCTCCAGCGCCGGCCGCAGGCTCTCGTGGAGGTACTCCGGCTCACCCCAACCCTGACGCACCCGCAGGAACGGGTTGATCATGTCGCTCTTGACCGGGCCGGGGCGGAACAGCGAGATGTCGATGATGAGGTCTTCGAAGGCCTCGGGAGCGAACTTGCCGATGAGTTCACGCTGCCCGGGCGACTCGATCTGGAAGCACCCCAGCGTGCGCGTCGAGCGGATGAGGTCGAACGTCGCCTCGTCGTCGAACGGGACGCACGTCTCGTCGTCGAGGTCGACGACGACGCCTTCGACCCTCTTGATCTCGGCCACGGCGTGCGCCATCGCCGACTGCATTCGGATACCGAGCACGTCGAGCTTGAGCAGTCCGAGGGTCTCGACGTCGTCCTTGTCGAACTGGCTCATCGGGAAACCGAGCCAGCTCGCCTCCATCGGCGTGCGATGGCCGAGTTGCGCGTTCGACAACACGACGCCGCACGGGTGCAGCGCGACGTGCCGCGGCAGACCGTCGAGTCGCTCGACGAGGTCGAACAGTCGCTCCAACTCGCTCGAGGCGAGACCGCGAGCCCGCAGCTCCGGCAACTCCTCGATGGCCTGGCGCGCATTGCGCGCGGCGATGTGCGGAAAGGCCTTCGCGATGACGTCGACGTCGGCCGGCGGCATACCGAGCGCAGCGCCGGCGTCACGGATGGCGTGACGCACCCGGTAGGTCTCCGCCATCGACACACACGTGACCCGCTCGCCGCCGAAGCGCTCCATGATGCGTTCGTACATCTCGGTGCGCCGCGCCGATTCCACGTCGATGTCGATGTCGGGCAGTGACGCCCGAAGCGGCGTGCAAAAGCGTTCCATGAGCAGGCGGTGCCGGATCGGGTCGACCCCGCTGATGCCCAGCAGGTAGTTGATGAGGCTGCCCGCGCCCGAACCGCGAGCAGCGACGCGCACACCGGCGTCACGGATGAGATCGCACACGATGGCCACCGTGAGGAAGTAGGTCGGGTAGCCGAGGTGGCGCACGACCTCGAGTTCGTCGTCGAGTCGCTCTTCGACGGCGGCGTACTCGGTTGCCGAGAGGTGGCCGTAGCGAGCGGGCAGCGCGGCGCGGCAGCGCTCGGCCAGAGCGCGCTGGGGGTCGACGCCGTCCAGGTCGAGCACCTCCGGTTCCGGAAGATGAACTGCACCGATGCCGATGTCGTGGAACGGATGCTGCACGCAGAGCTCGGCCAACCGTGACGTCGCGCCGACGAGGTCGAGGGCCGCGCTCTCGTCGCCCGCAGCCTGCGCGAGTTCACGTGCGATCTCGAGCATCTCGCTCTCGGGGAGCAGATGCCCTCGCGTGCTCGTGCGGTCGAGGTGCCGCAGGTCGAGCGCCACCATGCGCCGCGCCGCGTCGAGCAGATCGGCGGTGACGGCCTCGTCGGCGTCCGCGTGCCTCACCCAGCCGGTGAGCACCGCGGGCACACCGCACACGCGCGCCAACGCCCACAGGTCGAGCGCGTGCCGTCTGCTGGCCGGCGTGCCCGGCGCCCCGTCGTGACAGGCCACCTCGACTGCGAGCGCCCCGTGCGGCAGCGCAGCACGCCACTGCTTGAGCAGCTGCTCCGCCGCGGCAGGACGTTCGGCGAGCAGCGCCTGCCCGACGTCGGAGGCCGGGCCGAGCAGTACGGTGAGCGCCGGGGCGCTGTTGCCCCTGCCCACCTCCTCGACGGTGACGAACCGCGCGATCCGTTCACGCGACGTGCGCGCGGCACTGCGCTCCCCGACGAGGTGAGCGTCCGTGACGAGACGGCACAGCTGCCCCCAACCGACGCCCTTGGCGAGCCCGCTCGCGGCGCCGCGAGCCAGAACGGTGACGCGAGGCCCCCGGTCGTCGACGGCTGCCCCGCCCTTCGCCGGGGTGCGCCGCGGGCGGGACGAGTTGGCCGGCGTCGGTGGCTCGAGCGCCAGGTCGACGCCGACGACGGGTTCGATGTCGTGATCACGGCAGGCCTCGACGAACTTCACCACGCCGTAGAGACCGTCACGGTCGGTGAGCGCCAGACGCTCGTAGCCCAACTCGTGTGCGCGCTCGACGAGATGCTTCGGCGGTGTGGTGCCGTAGCGCAGCGAGAAGGACGACGCGACGTGCAGGTGGGTGAACTGCACCGACCTCACCCCACCGCGACGGGGGTGAGCCGCAGCGCCGAAGCGTCGGCGGCAGGCAGACCGACATGGACGAGCACGGTGTCGAGGAAAAGCTGGGCCTGCCGGACGAGGTCGTCGGCCTCCCGCACACTCACCCCGGCACCGCCACCCTGGGCGACGGCGCTGCGCTTACCGCACTCAGTGAAGAAGCTCGCCCACTCCCCGAACTCCGGGCGCTGGCGAGCCAGCGCCTCCCACGCACTGCGCGGGCGTGAACCGAGCGAACGCGGCGCCACCTGAGCCAGAAGGGCGGCAGCCGCCCGCAGCGCAGCCAGTTGGGCCCTCGCGTAGCGCTCGGACGTCGTCGTGGCCGAGCAGGCCTCGATCAGGGCAGCGCGCGAACGGCCCAGAAGGTCGAACAGATCACCGGTGAGTGCTTCCGCGGGCGCACCCGGACCCATTGCCGTCGTCGTCATGACATCTCCCTCTCGCTGCACACTTCGTCGAACCTGCACGTCAGTCACTGAGCCGCTCGAGCGACCACCCGGAGCGCGCGTGCGCCAGGTCGAACACCCCGAGGCTCGGGCTCGCCCCCGCACTCGCCTCGACCCGCCACACCCGACGTTCGGCGTCGTACACGCCCTGCTCCCCCATCGGCAGGCGCCACCACGGCGTTGCCTCACGCCAGCTCTCGAGCACCCCCGCGACCCGATACCGGCGCCCGCGCCAGACGAAGGCCTCGGGCGCGCTCGCCTCCCCCGTGTCCACTGTGGTCACCTCGACGTTCTCGGCGTATCCGCGCATCCCGCCACCTCACTTCACTCGGGCGACGACTGCGTCGTCACCGCCGGATGTTTCGCTGTGGCTGTGACGGTGAGCGACGACGCAACGAACGTCGGAACAACGGCACAGCACAAGCCCGTTTTTTCGAACTCATGTTCGATATGGTGACACTAGAACGCCCCGGCGACAACCCCCAGATTCCGCGGAATCGGAGCGACCGCGTAGGCTCGGTGGAAGTCGCTTGCCGGAAGGATCGAGACGTGCCCAACTCCGCGGACGCATCGCAGTTGCTCGAACGCATCCAGCGCACCGTCGACGCCGAAGTCGCCCACCAGCGCGAGGTTCTCGCCCCCCTCGGCGACGAAACCGATCTCATGGTCGACGCCATCGCTTCCCTGCTCTCCGGCGGCAAGCGCGTGCGTGCGTCGTTCCTCTACTGGGGCTACCGCGCCGCCGGCGGCGCCGACAGTGACGCCCTCGTGCGCGCCAGCGCGTCGATGGAGCTCTTCCAGGCCGCCGCGCTGCTGCACGACGACGTCATGGACGCGAGCGACACCCGCCGCGGCATGCCGGCTGCACACCGGGCCATGGCGAGCGCCCACCGCGAGCGCGGCCTCACCGGCGACGCCGACCGCTTCGGCGAGGCCGGCGCCATCCTCGCGGGCGACCTGTGCCTCACCTGGGCCGACGAGATGTACGCGACGAGCGGTCTACCCGCCGACGAGGTTCTTCGCGGACGCCGGGTCTTCGACCTCATGCGCACCCAGCTCATGGGCGGGCAGTTCCTCGACGTCCTCGAGGCCGTGCAGAACTGGGAAGGGCTCGCCACCGACGAGCGCATCACCCGCGCTCTGCGCGTCATCCGGTACAAGAGCGCGAAGTACACGATGGAGCACCCCCTGCTCATCGGTGCCACCTGCGCCGGCGGCGACGACGCCACTCTCGAAGCCCTCTCGCGCTACGGTCTCGCCCTCGGCGAGGCCTACCAACTGCGCGACGACCTGCTCGGCGTCTTCGGCGACCCGGCACAGACGGGCAAGCCGGCCGGCGACGACCTGCGCGAAGGCAAGCGCACCGTCATCGTCGCTCACCTGCTCGACGACCTCTGCGCCGACGACCGCGCGTTCTTCGACACCCGATTCGGCCACGACGACCTCGACACCGACGAGATCGAGCGCTTCCGCGCGCTCGCGGTGAGCACCGGCGCCGTCGACGCCGTGGAGCAGCGCATCACTCAGGGGGCCGACGAAGCGCGCACCGCGCTCGAGTCGCTCCGCGAGTCGATGCCGACCGAGGCGTTCGCCGCCCTGCACGACTTCATCGGGACGACCACCGCTCGCTCCAGCTGAGCCGCCGCGCCGTCAGGGCAGCAACGTCAGAACGCCTCTTCCATGGCACGCTTGCGCACCTCGGCCTTGCGGCCCGCACGCAGCATGTCGATGGGAGCGCCGTCGATCGGCAACGTCTCGTCGGGCGTACACAGCCAGCGAATCGCTTCCTCGTCGCTGAACCCCGCGTCGGAGAGCACCGTCACCGTGCCCATGAGAGGTGTGACGACCGCACCGTCCTGAACGAAGGACGCCGGCACCGCAACGACATTGCGCTCCCCCACGCGCGCGGCGATGATCTCGCGATCGGCGATCATCTGACGCACCTGGCGCAGCGACATGCCCAGCTCCTCGGCGAGGTCGGGCACGGTGAGCCAGTCACCGACAAGTGCTTCGAGTTCCGTGTGCGTTGCGTCATCCACGACCCCAAGATTGCCAGACGGGAACGCACTACCGCATGTCGGCACCGCACCGGGGCGAGCTTCACCCCTTCGGGCGCGCCTTCGCAGGACGAGCCACGTCACCACCTAGCGTGTGAGCCATGCCTCTCACCTACGACGTCCCCGTCGCACTGCACGCGGCGCCGCCTGCGCACGTTCAGCCGGGCCGAGCTCACGCGCAGTTCGTCAAGGGAGCCGCGAAGAGCAGCCCTGCTGCGAAGAAGAAGCCGACCCGCAAGGTCAAGAACGTCACGATCCGCCCCGGGGACTCGGTTTACGCCATCGCGCGAACCCACTCCTCGAGCGTCGCGGCCATCGTCAAGGCGAACCCGAAGATCGAGTTCCGTCGTCTCGTGCCGGGCACCGTCCTCAAGGTGCCGGTCCCCGCCTCGGCCCCGAAGGCGACGAAGCCCGTCAAGAAGCAGCCCGTCAAGAAGCAGCCCGTCAAGAAGCCGTCGAAGGCCACGAGCGCGAAGCCGGTCAAGAAGCCCGCAGCAAAGCCAGCGAAGGCGCCGGCGAAGAAGCCCACGAAGAAGGCCGTTCGTCGCACGAAGAGCGTCACCGTGCGCCCCGGCGACTCGCTCTACACGCTGGCCCAGCGTCATCACGCGAGCCTGGCAAGCGTCATCAAGGCGAATCCGGGGCTCGACGCGCGTCGTCTCCACGTCGGGTCTCAGGTCAAGATCCCCGTTGCCGGTGTCACCTCCGCCGCGAAGCCGGCAAAGAAGCCCACCACGAAGCCTGCTCGCAAGCCCACCTCGAAGGCACCTGCCGGTGGCTACGCACCCAAGCCGACGCACGTCGTCAAGTACGCCGGCACCTCTGCGGCACGGCGCTACCCGGCCGCCGCTGTCGCCTCGGGTGATCGTCACCGTCAGCAACTCGCGCAGGCGAACCTGCCGAACCAGGCCCAGATCCGTTCGATGATCGTCGCCACCGCCAAGCGCTACGGGGTCGACCCGACGCTCGCCCTCGCCATCGGCTGGCAGGAATCGGGGCACCGCCAGAGCGCCGTCTCCGTCTGCGACGCGCTCGGCACGATGCAGGTCATGCCGGCCACCGGCCGTTGGGCGGGCAACCTCGCGGGCCGCAAGCTCAACCTCATGGACCCACAGGACAACATCACGGCAGGTGTCGTCACTCTGCGCTTCCTCACCCAGCACGCCAACAACCGCGACGAGGTGATCGGCTCCTACTACCAGGGCCTCGGCGCTGTCCGGAAACACGGCTTCTACCCCGACACACGCCAGTACGTCAGCAGCGTCAAGGCGCACATGAAGCGCTTCGGCGGCTGACGCAGCCGGGCGCCAGGCACGCTCCGTGTCCTCACCTGATGACCCGCAGCGTTCAGCGTTCTTCCTGCCCCGCCACCTAGACTCGCCACCGTGACCACCTCGCACGCCGACCCCCTCATCGGCCGCACCGTCGAAGGGCGCTATCGCGTCCTCGAGCATCTTGCGGACGGTGGCATGGGCAGTGTGTACGTCGCTCGAGACCTCCGCCTCGATCGGGAGGTCGCCCTCAAGGTCTTGCGGGCCGACCTTGCGCGTGACCCCGTCTTCGTCGAGCGCTTCCAGCGTGAAGCCCGCGCTGCGGCGCGACTTGCCCACCCCCACGTCGTCGCAGTGCACGACCAGGGGCAGGACGCCGATGTCGTCTATCTCGCCATGGAACTCGTGCGCGGTCGCACGTTGCGCGACGTCATTCGCGACGGCGACAGGAGCGTGGGTGAGCAGCTCACGCTCTTCGAGCAGCTGCTCGACGGGCTCGCCGCCGCCCACCGGGCCGGCTTCGTGCATCGCGACATCAAGCCGGAGAACGTTCTCATCGACGCTGCCGACCGGGTCAAGGTCGCCGACTTCGGCCTGGCCCGCGCGGTCACCGGAAGCGGTGTGAGCGTGGACAGCGAAGTCCTCATCGGCACGGCGTCGTACCTGTCGCCCGAACAGGTCGAGCCGTCGAGCTTCAGCCCCTCCGGCACCCGTTCCGACGTCTACTCCGCGGGACTCGTGCTCTTCGAGATGCTCACGGGTCACCGCGCCTTCGACGGCGACCTTCCCGTCCAGGTGGCCTACCAGCACGTACACGGCACGATGGCGAAGCCCTCCGAGATCCTGCCGGAGCTCACTGCCGCCTTCGACCCACTCCTCGCCCGGGCCTGTTCCAAGGAGCCTCAGGAGCGTCCCGCCGACGCCGAGGAGTTCAAGACCGAAGTCACCAGGCTTCGCGCCGAACTCCCCGACGACGTTCTCGTCGTCCCGGTGCCGCCGGCCCCGCCGTCGTCACTGACGACGAACGCCGACACCCAGCACACCCGCGTCTCCGCGGCCGCCGACGGTACGACCGCGCCGGTCGCCCGAGCCTCCTCTGCAGCCGAGGCTCCCGACTCCCCGCTCGTCACCCGCCAGTACGGCCCCCAGTCGACGACGGCCCTCCCGAGCCGCGCCACCGTCGTCGAGAACGAGCGCCCGCGCCGTTGGTGGCCCTGGGTGCTCGCCGTCGCCGCACTCGTCGTCGCCGTCGTGGCGGCCATCGCGTTCACCGTCGGCCCTCTCGGCCCGCGCACCGTTCCCAAGGTTCAGGGTCAAGCTCAAGGTCAGGCCGTTTCGACCCTGCGGAACGCAGGCTTCGACGTCAAGGTCCGCACCACCGAGTCCGACACTGTGCCCACGGGGCGGGCTGTGCGCACGACACCGGAAAGCGGAGCGTCGCGCCGTCCGACGAGCGATGTGACGCTCTGGGTCAGCACCGGCCCCCGCATGGTCGACGTCCCAGATACCGCGAACGCCACGCAGGACGACGCGCGCAAGACCTTGGAGAGCAAGGGGTTCAAGGTCGCTCGCGTCGAGAAGCAACACTCCGACATCGAGAAGGACAAGGTCGTCGGCACCGACCCCGCAGGTGGCAGCCGCGTGCGTCACGACACCCCGATCACCCTCATCGTGAGCGACGGACCGGCCGAGGTCGACGTCCCCGATGTCTCCGGATCGTCCGAGGACGATGCGAAGCGTCAGTTGGAGGCGCTCGGCTTCTCCGTGACGACAACGGAGGACTACGACCCGGACATCGAGTCGGGCAAGGTCATCTCCACCGACCCGAGCAGCGGCACGACCGCGCGGGCAGGAAGCACCGTCACGCTCACCGTGTCCAAGGGACCCGAGATGGTTGATGTCCCGGATGTCGTCGGCATGAGCGCAGCCGATGCCCGTCGCACACTCGAGGACGCCGGATTCGACGTCGACGGCGGCTCGTGGCTCGACGATCTCCTCGACGGCACCGTCTCCAGCCAGTCGCCCGAGGGCGGCTCCGGCAAGCAGGCGCCCAAGGGCTCCACTGTCACGCTGAACTTCTGAGGCGTATCCACGACAAACGTCGAACGGCGCTCGCCCCTCGTCGGGGCGAGCGCCGTTCGGCGTGAAGCGGTCGTTGCTCAGGCGTTGCGTGCACCCAGCATCTCAGCCACCAGGTAGGCGAGCTCAAGGCTCTGCTGGTGGTTGAGGCGCGGGTCGCAGGCCGACTCGTAACGGCTCTCGAGGTCTTCGTCACGCACCTCGACGCTGCCGCCAAGGCACTCCGTGACGTCGTTGCCCGTGAGCTCGACGTGCAGGCCGCCCGGCACCGTGCCGGCCGCTTCGTGCACCTCGAAGAAGCCACGGACCTCGTCGACGACGTCGTCGAGACGACGCGTCTTGTAGCCGCTGGAGGATTCGAACGTGTTGCCGTGCATCGGGTCGGTGATCCACAACGGCGTGGCGCCCTCGGCCTTGAGACGCTCGACGATGGGCGGCAGAGCCTCGCGGATCGTGCCCGCACCCATGCGCGTGATGAACGTCAGACGGCCCGGCTCACGCTCGGGGTCGATCTTGTCGATGATGCGCAGCAGGTCGTCCGGGTCGGCCTTGGGACCCACCTTCATGCCGACCGGGTTCCAGATACGGCTGATGAAGTCGATGTGGGCGCCGTCGATCTCGCGGGTGCGCTCACCGACCCACAGCATGTGACCCGACGTGGCGTACGGGCGGCCCGAACGGGAGTCGGTGCGCGTCAGCGGACGCTCGTAGTCGAGCAGCAGCGCCTCGTGACTGGAGAAGAAGTCGACCGCCTTGAGGGCGTCGAAGTCGGCACCACAGGCCGCCATGAAGCGCATCGCCCGGTCGATGTCCTTGGCCGTCTTCTCGTAGCGCGAGTTAGCGGCATTGGCGATGAAGCCCTTGTTCCACTCGTGCACATTGCGCAGGTCGGCGAAACCGCCCTGCGTGAAGGCTCGCACGAGGTTCAGCGTGGCCGCGCTCGTGTTGTACGCCTGGAGCAGGCGGTCCGGGTTCGGACGACGAGCCTCCTCGGTGAAGGCGAAGTCGTTGACCATGTCACCGCGGTAGGCCGGGAGCGTCACGTCGCCACGGGTCTCGGTGTCCTTCGAGCGCGGCTTCGCGAACTGGCCGGCGATGCGGCCCAGCTTCACGACCGGCGTGCTCGCGCCGTACGTGAGGACGGCCGCCATCTGGAGGATCGTCTTGATGCGGTCGCGGATGTTGTCGGCCGTGGCCGAGGCGAACATCTCCGCACAGTCGCCACCTTGCAGGACGAAGGCCTCGCCGCGGGCTGCGGCGGCCAGACGGGTGCGCAGATCGTCACACTCGCCCGCGAAGACGAGCGGCGGATAGCTGGCCAGGGTCTCCGAAACACGTTCGAGCGAGCCGTCGTTGGGCCACGTGGGCTGCTGCTTCGCCGGAAGCTCCGGCCAGTCGAGGCCCACGGGACGGGTCGTAGTCGAAATGGTCTGGGTTTCGGGGGCGGTACTCACCCTCCAAAGCCTATGACCCCTGTCCAATCCTGCGCATCTCAGCCCTTTTGCTGAGACGGAGTCAGGAGCGCTCGCTCGCTTCCTCACCCGGCGCCTCGGCCACCGGCTGAATCGTCTCCGTGGTCACGTCGCCGGAGGAGTCGGGGGTTTCTGCTGACGCGGCTGCGTCCGCGTTCTTGCCCTTGTCGGCGTCGCTGCTCTTGCGCGGCAGGCGTGAGGCAGCGTCCTCGATGACGGAGGTGGCGCTGCCCTGGATCTCCTTGGCCACGTGAACCGCGCCCTCACCGATGGTGCGAGCCTTCTCGGCAACGGACTTCTTGCGCGATGCGGCGTACTCGTCGACGTACTCCTGGCCCGACAGGAGCATGAGCTCGTACATGATCTCGTCGGTGATCGAGCGTAGGACGAAACGGTCGGCGCTCATACCCTCGAAGCGCGAGAAGTCGAGCGGAACACCGAAGCGCACGTGCGGCTGCGCGTAACGACCGAACTTCTCACCGGGAGGGGCCACCGTGTCGGTGTCCATGAGTGCCACCGGGATGACCGGCGCGCCACTTTCCAGCGCCAACCGGGCCACGCCCGTCTTGCCCTTGTAGAGGCGGCCGTCCGGCGAACGCGTGCCCTCGGGGAAGATGCCGAACAGATCGCCCTCAGCGAGGATCCGCTTGCCCGTCGCGAGTGCCCCCGCGGCCGCCGAACCGCTCGTGCGGTCGATCGGCACCTGGCCCGTGCCCGAGAAGAAGCTCTTCTGCATGCGGCCCCTGACGCCGGGCGTGGTGAAGTACTCGGACTTGGCGACGAACGTCACGCGACGGTCGAGCACGAGCGGCAGAAAGAGCCAGTCGGAGTACGACAGGTGGTTGATGGCGAGGATCGCAGGCCCCGAATCCGGGACGTGCTCGAGCCCTTCGACGGTCGGGCGGAACACCGTCCGCAGCGCCGGGCCGACGAGAACTCGCTTGAGGAGCCAGTAGAGCACGGGAGAACTTCCTGTTGGGCGTGAGAATCCGATGTCACTCTAGTCGGTGTGACCTATGACGCGTAGCCCGTCCGGGCCGCGGCGTTGCCCCTCTCGTGCCAGGATGTGGGCATGCACCTCGACGATCTCCGTGGCAGCGCTGTGCCCGCGCGCCGCAACCGCGTTCGATGACGAACCGGCAGCCCGACGAGGCCCGCGACTGGGACGCGGAGTTCGAGGCCATCGCCAAGAGCCTGCGGCCGCAGTCGGATTCCTCTGGCGACGAACCTCATGAGATGCCCCCGGCGAGTCGCCACCGGTTCGACCACGGCTTTGCCGAGCCACCCAAGGACAACTCGCGCGGCGACAGCGCGTCGTCGTCGGCCACGGACGACGACTCCCCCGTTCCGGGTTTCCGTGACCAATGGCGGATGCGTGACGACGCGCCCTCGCTGCCGAACCTGAACACGAATCAACCTCTTGAGGACCCTCCCGAACTCGAGGACGACGACGACTTCGTCCCACCCGAGCCGACGCCCCTCGACAGCGACGACCCGGCAACGATCGTCATGTTGGGCTGCCTCGTGCTGGGCCCGTTGTGGCTGCTCTACCTGCTCTTCTTCGACCGCAACGCCGCAACGCTGTGGTGGAGCCTCGCCGCACTCATCACCGCAGCCGGCTTCGTCATGGCCGTGGCCCGACAGCCGAAGTCACGCGACGAGGACGATGACGACGACGGGGCGCGCGTCTGAGGCTCGTCAGGCGACGACGGCGTCGACGACGAGCGGGCGATGGTCGGTCGCGACCTTCATCTGCTCCTCGACCGCGGACATGTCGACGGCCGTCAGCGTCAGCTGCGGCGAGGCGTAGATGAAGTCGATGCGCTTGTGCGGGTCGGCCGCGTTGAACGTGTTGATGCGCGGGCCCGCGTCGAGCAGACCGTGATGCTTGAACTCGCGCCCGGCGGGGCCGTTCTCGAGCTCGTTGAAGTCGCCGGCGATCGCCCACGGCAACGTGTGGTCGAGGGTCTCGTCGCCGAGCAGTTCACGCGCGTGTCCACCGCGCAACGCTCCGTAGAGCGACAGGTGCGTGCTGATCGCGACCCACGGCTTCTCACCGGGCAACGCCACCTCCGCCCATGCGTAACCGCGCGGCTCCTGCGGACGCGGCACGGAGTACAGGCCGTGACCGCTGCGACGCACCTCGACGCGCGGCGACGTGATGAGCGCGGTGCTCATGCGATGACGCTTGCCGCCGCCCCAGACCATGCCGAGGCTCTCGGCGAAGGCCGCGACCTTGTGGTTCGAGAACGGATGGCGCGGCATCTCCTGCAGGCACAGCACGTCAGGTCGCGCGTGCTCGATGACTTCGCGCAGCGCGGCCCGGTCGTCCTTGAGGCCCCGCACGTTGTAGCTCATGAGTCGTACCGTCATGCCACGTTTCCTTTCACGGCGCTGCGGGCGAGGTCTGCGGCGCCGACGAGGCCGGCCTCGTTGCCGAGTTGCGCCTGGGCGATGCGGGCCTCCGGGCGGTAACCGCGCCCGGGCAGTTGTTTGCGGAAGGCCTCACGCGCCGGGCCGAGCAGCATGTCACCGGCGGCGGAGACTCCACCGCCGATGACGAAGGCGCTCGGATCGAACGCGCTGGCGAGGTTGGCGAGGCCAGTGCCGAGCCACGTGCCGATCTCGGCGAGAAGCTCCGCGGCGGTGGCGTCACCGGCCGAGGCGGCCTCGGTGATCATCGGACCGGTCAGCTTCGTCAGGTCGCCGCCGAGGGTGTCCGCGATGTCGTGAGCCATGGGCGATTCGGCGGCGAGCAGCGAGCGAGCTTCGCGCACGAGCGCGTTGCCGCTCGCATACTGCTCCCAGCAGCCGCGGTTTCCGCACTCGCAGCGCAGGCCGCCGGGCACGACCTGCATGTGGCCGAACTCCCCCGCGATGCCGTACCGACCGCGCTGGATCTCCCCGTCGAACAGCACGGCGCCGCCAATTCCGGTACCGAGGTTGACCATGACGACGTGGCTCTCACCGCGCACGGCACCGAAGCGCCACTCGGCCCAGCACGCCGTGTTGGCGTCGTTGTCGACGAAGACGGGGTGCGTGCACCGCGCGCGCAGGTTCTCGCGCAGCGGCTCGTTGCGCCACGACAGATGCGGGGCGAAAACGACCGTCGAGCGATCCGCTCCGACGAAACCGGCCGCGCCGATGCCGACGGCGGATACATCGCCGAGCGAGTCGCGCTCCGCGACGGCGTCGAGCTCGTCGACGACGCTGACGAGCAAGTCCTCGACGACCGCCGCCTTCGTCGAGCGGTGTGGGGTGTCGCGACGGGCGCGGGCGATGACGTTGCCCTCCTCGTCGACGAGACCGCCGGCCACCTTCGTGCCGCCGATGTCGATACCGATCGCGAGACTCACGCGCGTCCTTCCCTTGCCAGTGCTGCGGCGCCGATGACGCCTGCGTCGTTTCCGAGCGTTGCGACGCAGAAACGAGCCGCGGGGCGGTGCCCGCCGCCGGTCAGCTCCTCGGCGAACGCGACGCGTGCGGGCTCGAGGACGAGGTCGCCCGCCTCGGCGAGGCCTCCCCCGATGACGAAGAGCTGCGGGTCGAGAATCGCCGCGAGCGACGCGGCGCCCTCGCCCAGCCAGCGTCCGATCTCGGCGAGCAGAGCCACCGCCGCCTCGTCACCTTCCTGGGCGGCCTGCGTCACGTGAACGCCCTTGAGGTTCTCCGGCTTGCCGTCGCACAACTCACGCAGACGCTTTCCCTGCGGAGTTCCCTCGTCGACGAGGGCCCGCGCGTCGCGAACGAGCGCGCTGCCGCTGGCGTACATCTCGAAGCAACCTCGGTTGCCACAGCCGCAGAGGTGTCCGTGCGGGACGACGCGCATGTGGCCGATCTCGGCGCCGACGCCGTGGCTGCCGCGGAAGACCTCGCCGCCGAGCACGATGCCTCCGCCGACACCAGTGCCGAGCGTGATCATCACCATGTCGTCGACGTTCTTGCCGCCGCCGTAGCGGAACTCCCCGTACCCGGCGGCGTTGGCGTCGTTCTCGATGACGACGTCGTGACCGGTGGCCTCCTGGAGCTGGGCGCGCAGCGGCTCGTGGCGCCACGCGATGTTCGGTGCGAAAAGGACCGTCGCCCCCTCACGATCGATGTAACCGGCGCACGCAACCCCCACCTTGGGCGTCTCGTCACCATAGGCTCGCGCCTTCTCGGCAAGCTCCCGGATGAGGTCGACCGTGCCGGTGATGATGGCCTCGGCGTCCTGCGCGGGCGTGTCACGGCGTGCCTGCTCGACGAGTCGGCCCTCGGCGTCGACGAGACCGCCGGCGATCTTCGTTCCGCCAATGTCGATACCGATGCTCACGCTCACGTTGTGCCCTTCATCCCGCGGAGCCACTCGGGCGACCGCACGTGCCACCAATCCTGAACGGCTCCACGACGGTGGCCAAATCGCCTCGCCGTCACTCGGGGTGCGCCCTTTCCGTGTTTCGGCGCTCGACCTCACGCGCCAAGTCGTCCAGCGCCACCGAAACGACCGTTGCCTCAGCCTTGCGGCGTAGTGCTGTGATGATCGGAATGCCGGGATCCACGTTCAACGTGTACGTGACGGTGCACCCCTGAGCCGCCGGCACGATGCGGTACGAACCCTCCAGGCTCCGTAGCTGCTTCGCCGCGACGAGTGTCCACGCGACCTCCGCTTCCGGGCCCCGCCTCGTCACGCGGTAGCTCAGCCGGAGGACGTCCTTGAGCAGCCCGGCGTCCATCCTCAGCTCTGCATCGCTCGGCATTCCCGCCGCGTCGACGGCGAACACCTCGGCCCGTGTGATCTGCGATGTCCACCTCGGGTAGGCCTCGATGTCGACGACGGTGGCCAGCACCGTCTCCGGATCTGCTGACATCACCCGAGTCGCGTTCGTGTGCTCACCCATGTCGCGACAGTAGGGCATGCGCGCGGAACGTTTCGAGCAAGCCGCTAGGCTGGGCGCGGCATTCGGACGTCAGTCCACCCCGCCACCCCACGCCTCAGACGAAAGGTCGCCATGCAGGAGAGCTGCGAACCTCTGCTCGTTCCCGTCCGCGAGGAAGCGAGTCTTCCGCAGTTGCTCACGACGAACGCGACGCAGCGAGGCGACAAGGTCGGCTACGCCGTGCGCGAGGGGGCCACGTGGCGTGAGATCACCCACCGCGAGTTCCTCGCCGAGGTGGAGCAGTTGGCCAAGGGCTTCATGGCGTCGGGCGTGCGACCGGGCGACCGCGTCGCCCTCATGAGCCACACCCGCTACGAGTGGACACTCGTCGACCTCGCACTGCTCACTGCCGGCGCCGTCGTCGTGCCGGTGTACGAGACGTCGTCGGCCGACCAGATCTCCTGGATCCTTCGCGACTCCGGCTCGATCGCCGCCATCGTCGAGGACGTCGACATGGCCCGCAGCATCGCCACGGTCCGCGACGAGTGCCCGGCCCTGCGTGACGTCTGGCAAATCGACGGCGGACACCTCGACGAGTTGCGTCAGGGTGCCGGCGATGTCAGTGATGCCGAGATGCGCGCACGACGCGACAGCCTCGACGCCGAGAGCATGGCGACGATCATCTACACCTCCGGCACGACCGGCCGCCCGAAGGGCTGCGTGCTGACGCACGGCAACTTCGTTGCGCTGTCGCAGAACGCCCTGGCCCGGATGGACGCGCTCGTCAACGGCGAGGACAACAACGGCACGATGCTGTTCCTGCCGCTCGCGCACGTCTTCGCGCGCCTCATCCAGTACGTGGCGATCGCCTCCGGAACCCGTTTGGGGCACACGTCGATGACCACCCTCGTCGACGACCTCGGAACCTACCGCCCCTCGTACCTGCTCGCGGTGCCGCGGGTGTTCGAGAAGGTGTTCGCCGCGTCGCGTCAGCGCGCTGTCTCTGACGGCAAGGGTCGCGTGTTCGACACCGCCGCCGACGTCGCGACGAAGTACAGCCAGGCCACGAACGCGGGACGGCGCCCCTCGTTGCTCCTTCGGGCCAAGCACGCGGTCTTCGATCGTCTTGTCTACGCGAAGCTGCGCGCGGCGTTCGGCGGCGAGCTCCGGTACTCGATCTCCGGTGGCGCGCCTTTGGACGCCTCCGTCGCCCACTTCTACAACGGGATCGGCCTTCCCGTTCTTGAGGGCTACGGCCTGACGGAGACGACAGCACCGGCGTCGGTCAACCCGCCGGAGCGACTCAAGATCGGCACCGTCGGCCCGGCCTGCCCTGGCGTCTGCCTGCGGATCGCCGAGGACGGCGAGGTGCTCGTCAAGGGCATCAACGTCTTCCGCGAGTACCTGGGCAACCCCGACGCCACCGCAGAGGCGAAGGTCGACGGGTGGTTCCGCACGGGCGATCTCGGCTCGCTCGACGAGGAGGGTTACCTCACGATCACCGGCCGCAAGAAGGACCTCATCGTGACCGCCGGCGGCAAGAACGTCAGCCCGTCGCGCCTCGAGGACGCCCTGCGCTCCGATCCCCTCGTGGCCGAAGCCGTCGTCGTCGGTGACGGCCGCCCGTTCATCGCGGCGCTGCTCACCCTCGACGAGGAGGCGCTGCCGGCGTGGGCGAACGAGCACGGCGTCGCCGACCTCGACCCCGAGCAGGCACGCACGCGCCCCGAGGTGCTCGAAGCGCTGCAGGCTGCGGTCGACAAGGCAAACCAACTCGTGTCGCGCGCGGAGTCGATCCGCAAGTTCACGGTGCTGCCGGAACACCTCACGGAGGCTTCAGGGCACCTCACACCGTCGCTCAAGGTGAAGCGTCACGTCGTGCTCAAGGACTTCGCCGAGCAGGTCGACGAGCTCTACGCCTGAGCGCGCCTCGGTGGTTCGCCGCCCTCAGCCACCGGAGTTCAGTGCGCGTTCCAACCACGCGACGAACGACTCGGCGCCTTCGGGGACGATCTGTCGGGCCGAGGAGCCTGCGTGCTCCTCGTCCGCGCGCGACTGCACGAGACGCTTGAGCACCGCCGCACCTGCGACGTGGGCCAGGTAGGTGACGTAAGCCGCGGACCACTCGTACCCCAGGCGGGCATCACGCTGGAACTGCTGCGCCGACGGTGGACCGGTGAAGTGTCCCTGCCGCGCGTTGTGGGCTGCCGCAAGATTCGGCCAACGCGCGGGGAGCCTCGGCGCCTGGTCGGGGGTTGCGGTCCACTCCGCAGCGCCCTCCTTGAGCCAGAGCGCTGTGCGGTCGGAACCGAAGTGTCGCAACCGCACGTGCGCCAGTTCGTGTGCAATGACGACCTGTCGCCCGATGTCGGTCAGCGATCTCGCCGCGCTGGGCGAGACGAGCACGCGCCCGTCGCTCGTCGTCACGGCTGCCGTCGAGCCGTCGAGCCCGTCAGCAGCCGCAGCGAAGGTGGCGTCGTCGACGACCGCGACCCTCACGCTCCCCTGGGCCTTACCCCAGATCGTGGCCACGTCGCCTGCCGCACTCTTCACACGATCCGCCCACTCCGATGCGTTCCCCTCGGTCACCAACAGGTCGATCGAGCTGAGCGGCGTCTCGAGGCGCATCGTCTGCCGCGACGAATCGCCCCCTGACCCCGACGGCGGCTCCGCGTCGCGAGCATCACCGTCGCCACCAGAGCATGCCGCGGCGAGGACGACGGGCAGCAACCCGAGAACACGGCGGCGGGACGGCATGCGCCAACCCTAGAGGGCGCGTCTCAGACGGCCACCTGAAGACCGAACGGCGCGCGCTCGAGACGCGCCTCCGCCGCGTCGTGGGCGGACACGAGGCCGGAGGCGCACAGGGTGTCGAGCACCCGGTGGTCCTCGGCCTCCCACTCGGGTTCGCCGAGGGCCGGTTCGGGCAGCCCGAGGAAGGTCGTGACCACGCATGAGTCGCAAGCGCGACCCCGCACCGGGCAGGAGTTGCACGAGATGAGCATGATGCCCCCTTCGGTTGGTTCTCGCGGCCGTTCGCCCATGCGATCGGCTTGTGACGACGACGGTAGGTGCGGGTACCGACAACCCCGCCATTCAGCGGAATTCATCCGATGGCCGGCGCCATTGAGCCTCGAGGAGCAAGGGGTTGTCGGTGCCGGCATCTACCGTGCGGAGCATGGAGATCACGACAGCGCAGACGGGCGTGCAGACGTCGCTCAGTGACCTCGGCACGCCCCTCGTCGACGTGACGTTCGTCGTGGTCGATCTCGAGACGACGGGCGGGCGCCCCGAGGCCGAGGGCATAACCGAGATCGGCGCCGTGAAGGTGCGCGGCGGCGAGATCCTGGGAGAGTTCGCCACGCTGGTCGACCCCGGCCATGAGATCCCCGTCCAGATCCAGCGCCTCACCGGCATCACGACGAGCATGGTGTACGACGCCCCACGCATCGCGGGGGTTCTGCCGGCCTTCCTCGAGTTCCTCGGACATGACAGCGTTCTCGTGGCCCACAACGCCGGATTCGACGTCGGTTTCCTCAAAGCCGCGTGCGCCGGCCACGCCATCGACTGGCCCGCCCCCGACGTCGTCGACACGGTGAAGCTCGCTCGCGCCCTCGTCCCACGCGACGAGGTGCGCAACCACCGCCTCGGAACCCTGGCCGCGCACTTCGGTGCTCACACGACGCCCAATCACCGCGCTCTCGCCGACGCGCGAGCCACGGTCGACGTGCTGCACGCTCTCCTCGCCCGTGCCGGCTCACTCGGCGTGACGTCCCGCGAGGATCTCCTCGTCTTCGGCGCCAAGGTGCCCGCTGCGCGTCGCCGTCGCGCGACGATGGCCGACGGCCTACCCGAGGCGCCGGGCGTCTATGTCTTCAAGGACGAGCAGGGCGTTCCGCTCTACGTCGGCACGTCGGGAAACATTAAACGTCGAGTCAAGAGTTACTTCACGGCGTCCGAGAAGCGGCGCGGAATGGGCCTCATGGTCGACCTCGCGCACACCGTCACGCCCATCCCCTGCGCCACCGCGCTCGAAGCTCATGTGCGCGAGATCCGATTGATCGCAGAGTTCCGCCCTCGCTTCAATCGGCGCTCCGCCCGGCCCGAGAAGGCCGCATGGCTCAAGGTCACCGACGAGCGCTTCCCCCGCTTGTCCGTCGTCCGTTCCCGACGCGACGACGAGGCCCTCTACGTGGGCCCGTTCCGATCGAAGACCGCGGCCGGCGCCGCGCGTGACGCCATCCACGACGTGCGCCGGATCCGCCAGTGCACTCAACCGATTTCGAGCAAGGGCGCGCCCCCGTGCGTTCTCGCCGAGATCGACCGATGCGATGCCCCCTGCCTCGGCGAACTCACACCGGAGGCCTACGCGCCGATCGTGACGGCGCTGCGCCAGGAGCTCGAGTCCGGCACCTCGACGCTCGTCTCCGATCTCGAAGGACGTCTCGCTCGCCTGGCCACGGACGAGCGCTTCGAAGAGGCCCGCGCCACGCGCGACGCCCTCGTGGAGATGCTGCGCGGCACCGATCGTCACCAGCGGCGCGCCCCGCTCGTCGAGAACCCCCACTTCGTCGCTGCGCGGCCACGCGCCGGCGGAGGCTGGGAGTTCGCCGTCGTCCGATACGGGCGACTAGCCGGGTCGGCACACGCGAATCGCGGCGAAGATCCGCGCCCGGTCATCGAGTCACTCGCCCTCTTCGCCGAAGCGGTGTCGCCCACCGACGAGACACTCCCAGAGGAGAGCGACGTGGTGCTGCGCTGGCTCGAGCGCCCCGGAACCCGCGTGGTCGACTCGAATCTTCCGTGGGTCAGCCCCGTGGGCGGTGCCGGCGGCGCCTTGTCACGGCTCGATCCCCTCGTCGAGCGCGCTCGCGAACTCGCGTGGGAGGACGAGCGCGCTTCGTGACGGGTTCTCAGCCGTCGAGGCCGAGGTCGAAACCGGCCTCGAGGTCGTGCTTGGAGTAGGTGCGGAACGCGAGGTGCGTGTCCGTGCCCGTCACGCCGGTGACCTTGTTGATGCGATCGGAGATGACAGGCGCGAGGTCCTCGTAGGAGGGAACGCGCACCATGGCGATGAGGTCGACGCCGCCTGTCACGGAGTACACCTCGTCGACGCCGTCGAGATCGGCCAGCTCCGCGGCCACCTCGGGGATGCGGGAGACCTCGGCTTCGATGAGAACAATTGCGGTGATCACGGGTACACCGTAGCGATCGTCAGCGTGACGCCGAGCGGGAACGCTCGACCCAACCGTCGAGAACTCCGGCGGCAGCACCGGAGTCGATGGCCTCTGCGCCCCGGGCGATGCCGGCTCGCACGGCCTCGGCCAGATCACCGCGTCCACCGAAGCGCTCACCGTTCGCCTGCTGCTCCGTCAGGGCCAATGCGAGCCCCGCGTTGAGCAGGACGGCGTCCCGCACCGGACCGTGATCGCCGGCCAGCAGACGGCGCACGACCTCAGCGTTCTCGTCCGCCTGGCCACCTCGCAAGGCTTCCAGCGGTGCCGTTTCGAGACCGACGTCCTGCGGGCCGAGCACGTGCTCCTCCACCGCGCCGTCGAACACCCACCACACCGTCGACGTCGTGGCAAGGGTGAGTTCGTCGAGCCCGTCATCACCGCGGAAAACGGCCGCATCCGTGCCGCGCTCGGCGAACACGCCCGCCATGACCGGGGCCATCGCCTTGTTCGTGCACCCGACCGCGGCCACCGCAGGGCGCACAGGGTTGGTCAGCGGACCGAGGAAGTTGAAGGCCGTCGGAACGGCGAGTTCCCGGCGCGTCGTCGCCGCGTGACGCATGGCGGGGTGGAAAAGCTGCGCGAAGAGGAAGGTCATGGGGGCCTCGAGCGCTTCGGCCTGCAGACGCTCGGGCTCCGTCGTGAGATCGACGCCGAGAGCCTCCAGGACGTCCGCAGTGCCCGTCGAACTGGAACTCGCCCGGTTGCCGTGCTTGGCCACTCGCACCCCGGCGCCGGCACAGACGAGCGACGCCATCGTCGAGATGTTCACCGTGTGTGCCATGTCGCCACCGGTGCCGACGATGTCGAGCGTCGGGCCCGGCACCTCGAGAGCGCGCGCGTGTTCGACCATGACGTCCGCGAGGCCCTGAAGCTCCTGCACGGTCTCGCCCTTGGAATGAAGAGCCACGAGGAACGCAGCCATCCGGACGGGCGAGACCTCCCCGGACATGATCGCGTCCATGGCCCCACGAGCCTGCTCATAGCTGAGGTCCTCACCTCGCACGAGGTGTGAGACGAGTTGCGGCCACTGCATTGCGATACCTCGCTGGTGTCGGACGACGGGTTCTCCCCAACTCTAGGCCCGCCGCCGACTCACCCTGTGCCGCCTCCCGATGCGCGGAACGACGCGCATCACACCCACAGCTCGAACCCGTGCGAAACCCAGTGCTCTCACAGCGGAAGTAACAAAAGTGTGTCTCTTCGGGGGGCCGCGTGCGCGATCGGGGAATGGGCAGGACATAATGTCCGGGTGGCGACCGCAACTACAGCTCAGACGAGCGAACACGGCATCCCCGCCGGGCACGGACCGGCGACCCGACCCAACCTGACTGCCGTTGGCACGATGGTGTGGCTCGGAAGCGAACTCATGTTCTTTGCCGGCTTGTTCGCGATGTACTTCACGATCCGCGCCGTGGCAGGTGACCTGTGGCATGACCGCACGCATCACCTCAATGTCACGTTCGCGGCCATCAACACGACGGTCCTCGTGATCTCGTCCGTGTGGTGTCAGCTCGGCGTGTTCAAGGCCGAGCACGGCATCCCGCACCGCACGGGCAAGCTTCTCGAGGTCGGCAAGTGGGGCATGCGCGAGTGGTACTCCCTCACCTACCTGTTCGGCGCGATCTTCGTGTCCGGCCAGGTGCTGGAGTACTCCGAGCTCCACGAGGCGGGCATCTCGCTCGACAGTGACGCCTACGGTTCGATGTTCTACATCACCACCGGCTTCCACGGCATCCACGTGACCCTGGGTCTCCTGGCCTTCCTGCTGATCATCGGCCGTACCTTCACGTCGAAGAACTACAGCCACCACCAGGCCACCGGCGCCATCGTCACGTCCTACTACTGGCACTTCGTCGATGTCGTCTGGATCGCACTGTTCGCCACCATCTACCTCCTGAAGTAATGCGCCACGAACCGCGCCGCATCATTTCCCCGACCGTCGACAGGATGTTCTCGTGAGCACTCTCGCCGCCCGCCGCCGACACCCGGCTGCCCTGTTCGTCGTGCTGCTTCTCGCCCTCGTGGTGACCGGTGGCCTCTACGCCGCGTTCGCGCCCAAGACCGCCAAGGCTGCCGGCGCCAGCGCCGAGGACGTCAAGGCCGGTAAGCAGCTGTTCCTCTCGAACTGCTCCACCTGCCACGGCACCAACGCCACCGGCACCACCTCCGGCCCGTCGCTCGTCGGCGTCGGCGCCGCGTCGGTCGACTTCCAGGTCGGCACCGGCCGTATGCCGCTCGCGGCTCCGAACACGCAGGCCCAGCGCAACAACGTCCAGTTCTCGGACGAGCAGATCGCGCAGATGGCTGCCTACGTCCAGAGCCTGGGCCCCGGCCCGAGCGTTCCGGAGAAGGAGTACACGACCCCGGGCGGCAACGCTGCCAAGGGTGGCGAGCTCTTCCGCGTCAACTGCGCCATGTGCCACAACGCCTCCGGCCAGGGCGGCGCCCTGACGCGAGGCAAGTACGCCCCGACCCTGATGTCGGTCAGCGGCAAGCACATCTACGAGGCCATGGTCACGGGCCCCCAGTCGATGCCGGTGTTCAACGACACCAACCTGTCGCCGCAGGACAAGAAGGACATCATCACCTACCTCAAGCACGTCGAGAACGACCCTGCTGAGGGCGGTCACAACCTCGGTGCTCTCGGCCCGGTGACGGAGGGCATGTTCGCCTGGACGTTCGGTATCGGCCTGTGCATCGGTGTGGCCGTGTGGCTCGGACGTAAGGCGGCCTGATGAAGTTTCCCCGTTTCGGATCTGACTCGTCAGACAGGAATCGCAAGAACATGAATGAATCCGGCGCTTCGGCGCACCCGGGCGAGGGCTCGTCGGACTACGCTCCGGTCAGCCTGAACGACGGGCACATCGAGGGCACGGGCGCACTTCCCGACCGCTTCGAGAACCCTGGCCTCCCGCCGCACGTCCACCGTCTCGGTGACGAGGACCCGTCTGCTGCCAAGCGGTCCGAGCGTCAGGTCGCAACCCTGTTCATCATGTCGATGCTCGCCACGGTGCTGTTCGTCGTGGCCTACTTCGCGATCGACAAGAACTCGGTCATGACGATCCCGTTCGTCGGCCCGACCAAGGCGCTTCACTTCGTTCTCGGCTTCACGCTGGCGCTGTCGCTGCTCGGTATCGGCCTCGGTGCCGTCCACTGGGCGAAGACGATCATGCCGGACGAAGAGGTCATCGAAGAGCGTCACGAGCTGAAGTCGGACGACGAGGCCTGGGAAGCCGCCGCCAACATCATGACCGGTGGCGCCGAGGCTGCTCAGCTCAAGCGTCGCCCGCTCCTGAAGTGGACGCTCGGTGGCGCGCTCGGCCTGTTCGCCGTGCCGGTCGCCCTCCCCCTCCTCGGTGGCCTGGGCCCGATGCCGAAGCTCGACCTCGTCAAGACGATGTGGGACACGAAGATCAACGGCCGCGGCCGTCGTCTCATGCGTGACCCGGAAGGCACCGCCATCCGCGCTTCCGACGTGACGCTGGGCTCGGTCTTCCACGTCCTGCCCGAGGGTGTCAACGACACCGAGCACCCCCTCAACGAGAAGACGAAGGCCTCCGTGATCCTCGTCCGTCTCGACGAGGCCAAGATCAAGTCGGAGCGTCAGCGTCAGTGGGGTGTCGACGGCATCGTCGCCTACTCCAAGATCTGCACGCACGTGGGTTGCCCGGTGGGCCTCTACGAGCAGCAGACGCACCACCTGCTCTGCCCCTGCCACCAGTCCACGTTCGACATGACGGACGACTGCAAGGTCATCTTCGGCCCGGCCAAGCGCCCGCTGCCGCAGCTGAAGATCTCCGTCGACGACGAGGGCTACCTCGTGGCTGACCAGGGCTTCAAGCGCCCGGTCGGACCGAGCTTCTGGGAAGACAACGGGAAGGAACTCAAGTCGTGAGCACCGCTGCTTCCGCGCGCGACTCGCACGCTCCGACGACGCAGCGTCAGGACCCCAAGGGCGGCCTGGCGGGTGTGTCGAACTGGATCGACGAGCGCAGCGGCGCCGCCAAGGGCGTGCGCTTCCTCATGAAGAAGGTCTTCCCGGATCACTGGAGCTTCATGCTCGGTGAGGTCGCGCTGTACTCCTTCATCATCCTGCTCATCACCGGTACGTTCCTCACGTTCTGGTTCGTGCCGTCGATGGGCCACACCACCTACAACGGCTCGTACGTGCCGCTGCAGGGCATCCAGATGTCCGAGGCGTTCGCCTCGACCCTCGACATCTCGTTCGACATCCGCGGTGGTCTGCTGATCCGTCAGCTCCACCACTGGGCGGCTCTGCTGTTCGTCGTGTCGATCATGATGCACATGTTCCGCGTGTTCTTCACGGGTGCTTTCCGCAAGCCGCGTGAGATCAACTGGGTCATCGGAACCCTGCTGTTCATGCTGGCCTGCATCGAGGGCTTCATGGGCTACTCCCTCCCGGACGACCTCCTGTCCGGTACGGGTATCCGAGCGATGCAGGGCTTCATCCTCTCCACGCCGATCGTCGGTACGTACATCTCGTACGGTCTGTTCGGCGGCGGTTTCCCCGGCGAGATGATCATCCCCCGCTTCTACTCGCTGCACATCCTGCTCATCCCGGCCATCATGGTGGCGCTGCTCGCAGCTCACCTCATCCTGCTCGTCGTGCACAAGCACACGCAGTACCCCGGCCCGGGTCGCACGGACAAGAACGTCGTGGGCTTCCCGCTCATGCCGGTGTACATGGCCAAGGCCGGCGGCTTCTTCTTCATCGTCTTCGGCATCACGGCTCTCATCTCGAGCCTCGTCGGCATCAACGCCATCTGGGCGTACGGTCCGTACGAGCCGACGCAGGTGACCGCCGGTTCGCAGCCTGACTGGTACATGGGCTTCGCCGACGGTGCGCTGCGACTGCTGCCCGGCTTCCTCGAGTTCGTCGCTCTCGGCCACACCTGGAGCATGAACATCTTCCCGGGCTCGATCGCCCTGCTGCCGATCTTCTTCGGCATGATCGCGATCTACCCGTGGATCGAGAACTGGGTCACCGGCGACAAGCGCGAGCACCACGTGCTCGACCGTCCGCGCAACGCTCCGACGCGTACCGCCATCGGTATGGGCTTCGCGGTGTTCTACGCGGTGCTCATGTTCGCGGCCGGTAACGACATCATGGCGATCAAGCTGCACATGTCGATCAACGACATCACGTACTTGTTCCGCTTCCTCGTGATCTTCGGCCCGATCATCGCCTTCTGGGTGACGAAGCGCATCTGCCTCAGCCTGCAGCGTCACGACCGTGACCTCGTGCTGCACGGCCGTGAGTCGGGTCGCATCGTGCGCACCCCCGAGGGTCGCTTCTTCGAGGCGCACGAGGAGGTCGACGAGTTCACCCGCTGGCGTCTGGTCGGCTACGAGGCTCAGGCCCCGAGCAACATCGACACCTCCGGCCTTGAGGGTAAGGAGCTGAAGAAGGCGAAGCGTCGCAACCGCTGGACCAACTTCTACTTCCGTGACCGCATCGCCCCCGTCACGCCTGCCGAGCTCGAAGCGGCTCACCACCACGGTGACCACGAGGAGCTTGAGGCTGCGGTCCTCGAGGACGCGAAGTCTGACCAGTTCGTCGGCGAACTGCACGGTGGCTCCGAGGAGACGGGTCAGCGCTGAGTCACTTCGCTGCACCAGACGAAGGAGGGCCCAATCGGCAACAGCCGATTGGGCCCTCCTTCGTCTGCGATAAGTCTCAGTGATGCAGACGGGACTGAAGAATCGCGACGGTGAGTTGTTCTGGGGTTCCCGCCACCGTCGTCGAACCGGGAATGGGTTGCCACGCTCCCCCGCCAATCCTGAACTCGCCGGTCAGTGTCACATCGATGCGCGTGTTGACCACGCCTTTGCGAACGTAGGTGTGCGTCACCCCGCCTGAGGGGTAGATACCGCCGGCATCGGGGGTGGGTCCGTGATTCGTTCCGTCGCCGTAGTGGTAGGTGTAGAGAGCGCTGGCAGGACGGATGGTCACCGTGTGACCGAGGACCGTCGTCGTGACGCTCTCCCCCGGTGCGAGCCCCTCGGCTCCGAAGGCGGCATGGAAGTAGGTCGGC
Organism: Dermacoccus sp. PAMC28757; assembly: GCF_014302635.1. Classification (NCBI taxonomy): domain Bacteria; kingdom Bacillati; phylum Actinomycetota; class Actinomycetes; order Micrococcales; family Dermacoccaceae; genus Dermacoccus; species Dermacoccus sp. PAMC28757. Next base: position 2,534,284 of record NZ_CP060292.1, read on the forward strand.
AGACCAGTCAGAGTCGTGTTGCCGACGGGCTGGATGTCCACGCCCGGCTTCGTGAAGATCTGTGTGGTCCAGGCTTGAGCAGCAGCCTCTTCCGGCGTGTAGGTCGGAACAGCTACCTGGGTGACTGTCTCGCCCTGAGGTGAAGCCGCAGGCACTGTCGGCGACGCGAAGTCGACGCCCGTCTCGATGCCGTTCAGGCCCGGGTTCACGCACGAATACTTCGACACGCCGTCAGCCGTAGCGCACGGAGTCTCGGCGATCATAGATGTCCCAACGGCGTCCGTCCCACCGGCGAAAACCGTGGCAGCTCCTCCACGGTGCGCCGCGGCCGGAAGCGCCGATGGCCTCCTCACCGGGGCCGCTTGATGATTCCCGCTAGGCACAACGGATACATGCACGCTCTTCATTGGCTGGCTATTCTGCACAGTCGACGGTCGCGACTGGTGGTTGCCTGGAGCACGGACGACTACCGTTGCCGTCCCCCCTCCGTGGCACGATGAGAACCCCGCGCATGGAGCACCGCTAGCGAGTGCGGGACCCGTCACAACAAGCTGCAACGAAGCGCACACGAGCCCCCGCCCCGTAAGGCTAAGGACGTTCGTCCGCACCTGAAGCCCCCAGCTTCCACTCTGCTCCGTTCCAGTCGGCTCGCGCGGCGACCGCGAGATTGACTGGGGGCAGCACCTTGCGTGCACCGTTCGCTTCGATCCGCGTAGATCCGTCATCCTCTTGCACGAACGTGACGATGACCGAATCCGGCGTTGAATCCTTTCGAACCTGGAAATTTGAATACCGTGCATTCTTGGACTCAATGCGGGCGCCCTCAGCGACCAGCTTCTTTCCTGCCTTCTCTTGAAGTCGGCAGGACTCACAGTCCGACGCTCCGAATCGAGGAAGAACGCCTTCCTGAGGAGCCCTGTCCAAAGCGTTGAGGGTCTGCCAATAGAACTTGACAAAGGCCTTGGCGCCCTCGTGGGTGTGGGCCTTGGCGGCTTCGGGCATCGCGAACCGGTCAGCGGGGGCGCTCAAGCTCGTCGAAACCGCACTCGACTTGGTGCCCTTGGATGTCGAGGTCGAGCCGTTGCCGGAGGCAATACGCGACATGTCGGAGGGCGCCACGTCGCCGCTGGACGCCGCGGGTGCCGATTCTCCACTGCAGCCGGCGAGGACTAACGCGGCACAGCACGCTGTCGCCCAGCGTCCGACGACACGTCGGCGAGCAGCATCCTGGCGTATAGGCGTCCGCCCTGCGTCACCATCGCGCTGTGCGCCGAATGCTCTAGCACCTTGGGGCAGCATGACTCTGCCGACCGCATCGGACGTGAAACGAGCGGACATGAGAACCTCCACCAAATCGATCTGACTCGTCGAGTCTCTCCCGGGGAGACGGATGGGTGGCCGAAACGAACGGTAAGTTTTTAGTCAGATTTCGAGGAGTCCCACCGTGTCGGCGTAGTTCTTCGCCCATTGCGTCAGCGGCTGCCCGACTGCCCGCCGATGCTGACCCGACACCACTCCGACTGCGCCCGTCCTTGAGCAGCGCGAGGTCTCGGCGACCGATAGCCAGCCGGTGGCGAGAGTCCCAACACCACCTGCGGAGTCCCGACTCACGCATGCCGAAGGGCCGCACAGTTCAGAACTGTGCGGCCCTTCGTTTGCGAGGAAGCGATCAGATCGCGTGCTCTCCGCTGAAGTACTCGAACACCCAACCGACGACGGCCAGGGCGACCAGCGGAGCGGCGACGAAGACGATCCACCAACCGACGGCCAGGCCGAGGGCGAGGAGTGAAATCGACGCGGCCAGCCACAGCGGCCACCACGAGTACGGCGAGAAGAAGCCGACCTCACCGGAGACCTCGTTGATCTCGCCCTCGGGCTTGTCGCTCGGGTCGAGGTCCATCTTGCGGTCGGTCATCGCGAAGTAACCCGCGATCATGAGGCCGAACCCGGCGCTGAGGGCCAGACCCACGGCGCCGACCGGCTCGGACCACTCCGTGAAGTGACCGTAGATGAAGATCAGCGGAACGTAGAAGAGTCCGAGGTAGAGGAAGAGCTTGGCCGAAGTCTTCATGCGTTGGTGCCCTTTCGGTCGAGCTGGTTGACCGTCTCAGGCGAAGGCAGCACCGAGAAGACACCGACCTCGGGGTGGTGCAGGTCGAACGCCGGACGCTCGGAACGGATACGCGGGATGCTGTTGAAGTTGTGACGCGGCGGCGGGCACGAGGTGGCCCACTCGAGCGACGCGCCGAAGCCCCACGGGTCGTCCTCGCTGACGATCGGCGCCTTCTTCCACGTGATGTACACGTTGTAGAGGAAGGGGATCATCGACGCGCCGAGCAGGAACGAACCGACGGTCGAGACCTGGTTCATGAACTGGAAGCCGTCTTCCGGCAGGTAGTCCGCGTAACGACGCGGCATGCCCTCGACACCCAGGACGTGCTGGATGAGGAACGTCATGTGGAAGCCGACGAAGAGCATCCAGAACTGGATCTTGCCGAGGGTCTCGTTGAGCATGCGACCCGTGAACTTCGGCCACCAGAAGAAGTAGCCGGCGAACATCGCGAACACCACGGTGCCGAAGATGACGTAGTGGAAGTGCGCGACCACGAAGTAGGAGTCGGACAGGTGGAAGTCCAGCGCCGGGCTGGCGAGGATGACACCCGTGAGACCACCGAAGAGGAAGGTCACGAGGAAGCCGAGGGCCCACAGCATCGGGTTTTCGAAGGTGAGCGAACCGCCCCACATCGTGCCGATCCAGTTGAAGAACTTCACGCCGGTCGGAACGGCGATGAGCATCGTCATGACCGCGAAGAACGGCAGGAGCACCTGGCCGGTGGCGTACATGTGGTGAGCCCACACCGAGACCGAGAGCGCCGCGATGGCGATCGTCGCGAAGACGAGCGTCTTGTAACCGAAGATCGGCTTGCGCGAGAAGACCGGCAGGATCTCCGAGATGATGCCGAAGAACGGCAGCGCGATGATGTAGACCTCGGGGTGACCGAAGAACCAGAACATGTGCTGCCACAGCATGGCACCGGCGGTCTCCGAGTCGAAGACGTGCGCACCCATCGTGCGGTCGAGGCCGAGGCCGAACAGAGCGGCGGCGAGAACCGGGAAGACGAGGAGCACGAGGATCGAGGTGATGAGCACCGTCCACGTGAAGATCGACATGCGGAACATCGTCATACCCGGCGCACGCATGCACACGATGGTGGTGACGAAGTTGACCGCACCCATGATCGAGGCGAAACCGGTCAGCGCGAGGCCGTAAACCCAGAGGTTTCCACCGAGGCCGGGGCTGAACGTCGAGTTCGACAGCGGCGCATAGGCGAACCAACCGAACGAGGCCGCACCCTGCGGCGTCAGGAAGCCGCCGACTGTGATGAGGCTGCCGAAGAGGTACAGCCAGTACGCGAACATGTTGAGTCGCGGGAAGGCGACGTCGGGAGCACCGATCTGCAGCGGCATGAGCGCGTTGGCGAAGCCGGAGAACAACGGCGTCGCGAACATGAGCAGCATGATCGTGCCGTGCATGGTGAACATCTGGTTGAACTGCTCGGGGTTGTCCACGACCTGGAGGCCGGGCTCCCACAGCTCAGCGCGGATGACCAGCGCCATGGCGCCGCCCATGAGGAAGAAGATGAACGAGGTGATGAAGTAGAGGTTGCCGATGACCTTGTGGTCGGTCGTCGTGATCCACTTCACAACCGTGCGGCCTGCGTGGAAGTCCTCAGGGCGCCGACCATCGGGGCGCTCCGCGGTTCCAGCCGCTGGGGTGGCGACGGATGCCATTACTTGCCCTCCTTGACGATGTCGGACGAGTCCAGACCGTCCGGCAGGAACTGCTGGTCCTTCGGGTTGACGCTGGCGCGGTTGAGGGAGTTGGACAGGAAGCCCGTCTTACCCTGCTTGCGAAGGTCGTCCATGTGCTTGTCGTACTCCTCCTGGGAGACGACCTTGACGTTGAAGAGCATCTGCGAGTGGTACGCACCGCAGAGCTCGGCACACTTGCCCTTGAAGGTGCCCTCCTCCGTCGTGTCGACGGCGAAGCGGTTCACGCGGCTCGGGATCATGTCGAGCTTCTGCATGAACTGCGGCACCCAGAACGTGTGGATGACGTCTCGCGTGGTGAGCACGAACTCGACGCGCTTGTTCACGGGCAGGTACAGCGTGGGCAGACCCTTCTCGGCGCCCGGCTTGCCGGCCTTCATGTCCGCCATGACGCCGGTCTCGTAGACCTTCTCGTCGGCGTAGTTGAAGTCCCAGCTCCACTGCTTGCCGACGACGTTGATCGTGACGTCCGGCTTCGGCGAGGTGTCGAGGAGCTTGTTCTCGAGGCCGACGGTCTTGCCGAAGAGCACGGCGACCATGACGATCGGCACGACCGTGTAGAGAATCTCCAGCGGCACGTTGTACTGCATCTGCGCCGGGAAACCGGTGTCGCTCTTGCGACGGCGGTAGCGCACGATGCACCAGAAGATCAGGCCCCAGACGAGGACACCGACAGCCAAGGTCCAGTACCAAGTACCGAGCCAGAAGTCGATGACCTCGTTGGCGTTCTTCGTGACGCCGTGCGGCAGGTAACCGCGCTCGACGCGCGGCGAACACGCCGACAGGAGCAGCGCAGCTCCACCGAGACCAACAGCAGCAATCCGACGACGCCGCGCTGGGCTCGTCTTTTCAAGGGGCCGACGCACAGCGTCCACCTTCCGCAGATCCAAACCAGGCACGGTAAGACCTTATCCCAGGCACAGGTGGCACTGAGGGTGGGGGTCGGTACCGGGCGTTAACGATTCACTAACGGCCGCGACCCGAGCCGCCGAACGCCGCGATCGGCGGGGCGTGGACGAGCTGGGGCAGCCGAGCTCGGTAGGCGTCACGTGTGATTTCCGTGACCCCGAGACTGCCGAGGTGCGGCGTGCGCCACTGGACGTCGATGAGCCTCGGCGCGTCGTCACGCTCGTAGACGGCGTGCGCGAGCGCGCCGAGAGCGACCTTCGAGGCGTCGGTCGCGCGGTGGAACATCGACTCCCCTGCGAACAGCCCTCCGATGGCCAGACCGTAGAGGCCCCCGACGAGGCAACCGTCGTCCCAGACCTCGACGGAGTGCGCGACCCCGAGTTCGTGCAGGCGTGTGTACGCGGCCGCGATCTCGGACGTGATCCAAGCGCCGTCGCGGGAAGGATCGGCGCACCCTGCGATGACGCCCGCGAAGTTGCGGTCGAAGCTCACCTCGAAGGCGCGTGCCGAACGACGCAGTGACCGGGAGGCGTGAAAGGCGTCGCGTTCCAGGACGCCCCGCTCCTGCGGGGACCACCACCCCATCGGTGGGGCACCGCCCTCCCCCAGCCCCATGGGAAAGACACCGTGCGCGTAGGCCGCAACGATCGTGCCCGGGGCGAGGTCGGCGCCCAGCGCGACGAGGTCGTCGTCGAGGTCGAAACGGGCGAGCGAGAAATCCCACTCGCTCGTGAAGTCGAGTGGGTTCAAGGACGACGGCAGCTCAGGTGCGCCTGGACGTCGGCCACGGCATCGTCGCCGTACGCCGCGCGCAGACGCTCGAGGAAGGTCTCCTGGCGCAGGACGTACTCCTGGGTGCCGACGGTCTCGATGACGTGCGCGGCCAGGACCGAGCCGACCTGGGCGCATCGGGCGAGGTCGAGCTCCCACGACAGCCCGGCAAGGAATCCGGCACGGAAGGCGTCGCCGACGCCCGTCGGGTCGACGGCCCCCGAGATGGCGGCGACGTCGACGTGAATCGGCTCCTCACCCTTGCGCAGGATGGTGGCGCCGTCCTTGCCCTTCGTCACGACGCGTACACCGACGCGCTCGAGGATCTCCTCGCCGCTCCAACCGGTCTTCTGCTCGGTCAGGTGCGACTCGTACTCGTTGGTGAACAGGTAGTCGGCGCCGTCGATGATCTCGCGGATGAAGGGGCCATCGGCGAAGGCGAGCTGCTGCGAGGGATCGGCGACGAACGGGAGGCCGCGGCGTCGGCATTCCTCGGTGTTGCGGCGCATGCCTTCGGGGTCGTGGGCGCCGATGAGAACGAGGTCAAAGCCGTCGTGGCGTTCGGAGATGGGGCCGATCTCGACTTCGCGCCCTTCGGACATCGCGCCGGGGTAGAACGAGGCCATCTGGGCCATGTCTCGGTCGGTCGTGCACACGAAGCGTGCGGTGTGGTGCGTCTCCGACGTGCGCACCTCGGAGATGTCGACGCCGTGGCGCTCGAGCCAGGAGCCGTAGTCCGCGAAGTCAGCGCCGACGCAGCCGATGAGGACGGGGCGGAGGCCCAGGTTGCCCAGGCCGAAGGCGATGTTGCCGGCCACTCCCCCGCGCCGGATCTGCAGGTCGTTCACGAGGAACGACACCGAGATCTTGTCGAGTTGCTCGACGACGAGCGAGTCGGCGAAGCGCCCGTCGAACGTCATGAGGTGGTCGGTTGCGATGGAACCCGTCACTGCGATCTTCACGTGGGCCAACCTATCGCGGGTGCGCGGACGGGCGCCCACGTCGTCGAAACTCGCCGACACTGACGCGCACTGAGACGCCCCCGGGCCGACCGAACGCGCGTTTGTCGCACGAGCGACCGCCCTCGGACGAATTCAGTACGGCCCTCGTCACGAAAAGGACCACGCTGGAAGCGGACGCCACGACGCGCGAAAAGCCCACCCCGGTGGGAGTGAGCTTGCGAACTCACAAGGGGTGGGCTTTTCGCGCGTCGTGCCCGAAGCTGTGTCGCACCCAGGCTGAACTTCGAGCTTGCGAGGGGTTCAGACCGGAAGACGCAGCGAGGGAAGGATCAGCTGAAGCTGTCGCCGCAGGCGCAGGAGCTGCCGGCGTTGGGGTTGTCGATGGTGAAGCCCTGCTTCTCGATGGTGTCGGAGAAGTCGATGGAGGCGCCTTCGAGGTAGGGCGCGCTCATGCGGTCGACGACGACCTCGACACCGTCGAAGTCGCGCACGAGATCACCGTCGAGGGTGCGCTCGTCGAAGTAGAGCTGGTAGATCAGGCCGGAGCACCCGCCGGGCTGGACGCCGACGCGCAGACGCAGGTCGTCGCGTCCTTCCTGCTCGAGCAGGCTCTTCACCTTGGAGGCCGCGACGTCGCTCAGGTTGACGCCGTGCGTAGCGGTTTCGGTCTGGGTGTTCGTCTCCACAGTCATCGTGGATCGATCCTCTCTCACGTCCTCGGTCCTGGTGGTCTCCAGGCCGTGTGTAGGGCAACAGCGGCACGCGCGTGCGTGTTCCCGGTGTACCACTGTACGCCCGCCGGGGTGGTCATCCGGAAGCCGCGGGCCATTGGAGGCCGAGCACCCAGGCGCCTGCGACTGCGGCAGCCAGTGCTACGGCGACGAAGGCCGTCTTCCACCAAGCTGCGGGCAGATGGGTGGCTCGGGCGAGCGCGGAGGCGTCGTTGGCTCCGACACGGGAGGCGAAAAGTTCGAGTGCCCCACGCAGACCGGCGGCGAGCAGGAAGGCGGACACGAGCGCGCACGCCGCGAGCGCCTGCTCGGGTTCGGCCCAGCGGCGCAGGGCGACGAGACCTGCCAGCACGGCGAGCATGACGGCGACGCCGAAGACATTGCGCAGCAGGAACAGCGTCCCTCCGAGCACGACGAGGAGCACGAGCACCCAGGCCTCGACGTGGTCGTGTCGGGCGGCCCACACCCCGCTGAGCCCGACGAGGGAGGGCGCCGGGTAGCCCGCGAGGAGGGTGAGGACGACACCGGGGCCGCCGGAACGTCCGACACTCACCGTTTCTCCCGAGGAGTCACGGTTGAGTCGGATCGAACGAAGCCGTCGCCCGGCGAGCAGCGCGACAAGCGCGTGCCCCGCCTCGTGGACGGCTGTGACCCCATGGCGACCCCACCGATACGTCGACGGCACGAGCGCAAGGGCGACCCCGACGACGAGGGCCACCCACAGGAGAGCCTCACCCTCGTCCACCGCGGAGGGGGCGAGGGTGAGGCTCACGCTCGAGTGGAGGTTCACTCAGATCCGAGGCGTCGGGCGATCCGCTGCAGGAGCACGGTCTCGGCGAGGCAGACCTTCTCGAACTCGCCGAGGTGGAGCGACTCGTTGGCGCCGTGTGCGCGCGTGTCCGGGTCCTCCACGCCCGTGACGAGGAGTGCCGCGTCGGGCATCATCTCGGCGAAGAGGGACACGAAGGGAATGGAACCGCCGATGCCGACGTCCACCGGCTCGTTCTGCCAGGCGTCCGCGAAGGCCGCACGCGCCTCCTCGTAGACCGGACCGTTCGCGTCGGCGGAGAAGCCCGCACCCAATTCGTCGAGTTCGACGTTGACCTCGGCGCCCCACGGCGCCGCGTCTTCGAGGTGCTTCTTCAGCGCGTCGAAGGCCGCCTGCGGATCCTGGCTCGGCGCGACGCGCAGGGAGAGCTTGGCGCGCGCACTCGCGGTGAGGGTGTTGCTCGCCACGTCAACGCCCGGGGCATCGATGCCGATGACCGTGATGCTCGGCTTGAGCCACAGGCGAGACGTGAGCGGACCCGTGCCGATGAGTTGCGTGCCGGGCAGCATGCCGGCGTCCGAGCGCAGCTGGTCGGCGTCGTACTCGATCTCGGTGTCCTCGGACGCATCGAGACCGGGTACCGCGACGTTGCCCTCTGCGTCATGCAACTCGGCCATGAGGCGGCACATCGTCGTCAGGGCGTCGGGCGCAGCTCCGCCGAACATCCCCGAGTGAACCGAGTGCTTCAACGTGCGGACGGTGACGACCGCACGCACCGTGCCGCGCAGCGTTGTCGTGAGGGCAGGCGTACCGACGGCCCAGTTCGCGGAGTCGGCGAGGACGAGCGCGTCGGAGCGCAACTCGTCGGCGTACTTCTCCAGCAGGGCGGGCAGGGAGTCGGAGGCGATCTCCTCCTCCCCCTCGATGAACAGGGTGACGTCGCAGGGAAGGTCGTCTCCCCACGCGCGGACTGCGGCCAGGTGCGCCATGACACCGGCCTTGTCGTCCGCCGCGCCGCGGCCGTAGAGACGACCGGCGCGTTCGGTCGGCTCGAACGGCGGCGTGTCCCAATCTGCGTCCGCGCCCGGCGGCTGCACGTCGTGGTGGGCGTACATGAGAACCCTCGGGGCTCCGGCCGGGCCGCTCTTGTGGGCGATGACGGCGGGGCGTCCACCCTCGGCCACCACCTTCACGTCCATGCCCTCCGCAGCGAACAGCTCGGCGACGGCCTCGGCCGAACGAGCAACCTGCGTCTGGTCGAAGGAGCCGAGCGAAACACTCGGGATGCGGGTCAGATCCTTGAGGTCCTCGACGACCTTCGGCATGAGGGAACGGACGCGTTCGCGCAGCTGCTCGAGGTCGACGACGGTGTCATTCGTGTTCACACCGGCCACGGTATCGTCCGCGGCGAGCGAGTCGTCCGATCCCGCGCGCCGAGGGTGACCTACCATGATCGGGTGTTCGGACGAGACAAGACCACGACCCAGGGCGCTACACGCGTCGAAGCCTCCACGACGGCGGAAACCCCCGTTTCCCCGGTGAAGGAGCGTCCGGGCGCCAAGAACCGCCCGACGCCCAAGCGCAAGGATCAAGAGGCAGCGCGTCGCCGCCCCCTCGTGGAGACCGACCGCAAGGCCGCCAAAGCGGCGAACAAGCAGCGCGCCCGCGAGGCGCGCCTCGCCCAGCGCGCCGCAGCCGAGCGGGGCGACGACAGCGCCCTTCCCGCCCGCGACCGCGGCCCGGAGAAGCGCTACATCCGCGACCGCGTCGACTCACGCCTCAACATCGGTGAGATCGCACTTCCGCTCATGCTCGTCGCGGTCATCGTCATGTTCGTGCCCAACCCGTCGATCCAGTCTCTTGGGCTCATCATCGTGTGGGCCGTGCTGCTCATCGCCCTCTTCGACGCGATCTTCATGTGGCGCAGCACGAAGAAGCGCCTCATCCAGAAGTTCGGCGCAGCACCGCGCGGCGGCGCCGGCTACGCCATCATGCGCGCCATGCAGATCCGCCGCGGCCGCTTCCCCCGGCCCGCCGTCAAGCGCGGCGAGAAGATCGACTGACGCCTCAGTCGTTCAGCGGCATCGGCCCGTAGACGGCCTCCTCACCATTCATGAGCGTGACCTCCTCGACACGTCGAGGAGGTCTTGCCATGTCTGCGACAGCCAGGCCTCGGCGTCCTCCTGGGAGGAGAAGGGTCCGCCGGCACGGGCGGACGTCTCACTGGTCCAGTTCCACTCGTCCATGCCTGTGAGCCTACGAGCCGTGCCGCGTCGACGGCGGCACTAGGGTGACGGAGAAACCGATCTTCGAAGGAGACGCACATGTCCGCTACGTCCGAGATCCTGTCCGAGCTTCCGATCGATCAGCTCGCCGAGCAGGTGGGCGCGAGCCCTGGGGAGACCGAGGCCGCCGTGCGCAGCGTCGTGCCTGCCCTCCTCGGCGGCATGGAGGCCAACATCCAGCACCCCGGCGGGCAGAGCGCCCTGCTCGACGCGCTCGGCGGCCACGTCGACTCCTCCCCCACGCTCGACGAGGTGAATACGGACGACGGCGCCAAGATCGCCCAGCACGTCTTCGGCGACCAGCAGGACGCCGTCGTCAACCAGCTCGGCGGTCTGCCGGGCACGAGCAACGACCTCGTGCGACGACTCATACCGATCATCGCGCCGATCGTCATCTCCTACCTCGCCAAGCGGGTTCTCGGTGGAGGCGCGGGCACCAACGCCTCGGCCGGCGCCGGTTCCAGCGCCGACATCCTGACGCAGATCCTCTCGGGCGTTCTCGGTGGCTCCGTGCCGGGTGCCCAGTCGGCCGGACAGGGGAGCCAGCAGGCTCAACCCCAGCAGCAAGCGGGCCCGAACTGGGGCGACATCCTCGGCAACGTCCTCGGTGGCGGCACACGTATCTGACGCCGAACCCGATCACAGCGAAGCGGCCGCTCCCTTGGCGAGGGGAGCGGCCGCTTCGTCGTGAGTGCGCCGAACGGCGTCGGCGCGGGGTCAGTTGGAGCGCGTCTGGACCTCGACGAACGGCGGCTTCGTCACGACGGCCTCGAGGAGACGACCGCGCACGTCGACGGCCACGGTGTCACCCTCGGCGACGTCCGGGAGCATCAGCGCGAGCGCGACGCCCTGGCCGAGCGTGGGCGAGAACGTGCCCGAGGTGACCTCACCGAGTTCCTCGCCCTCGGTGCTGCGCACGACGCAGTGGGCACGCGGGATGCCGCGACCGGTCAGCTTGAGGCCGCGCGAAATGCGACGCGGACCCTCGGCCTTCTCCTTCGCGAGCGCGTCCTTACCCCAGAAGGAGTCCTTCTTCCATCCGACGGCCCAGCCAGCGCGAGCCTGGACGGGTGTGATCTCAAGCGACAGGTCCTGACCGTGCAGCGGGTAGCCCATCTCGGTGCGCAGCGTGTCGCGAGCGCCGAGCCCGCAGGGCAGGCCCTCGTAGGGAGCGGCTGCTTCGAGGAGTGCGTCCCACAGGGCGAGGGCGTCCTCCCAGCGGCTGACGAGTTCGTAGCCGCGCTCACCCGTGTAGCCGGTGCGGCAGACGGTGAGCGGGCGGCCCTCCCACTCGGCCTCGTCGAAGCTCATGTAGTCGTGGTCGACCGGCAGGCCCAGCGCCGAGACGACCTCGTCCGACTTGGGTCCCTGAACGGCGAGGACCGCGAACTCCTCGTGCGCGTCGCGCACGTTGATGCCCTCCGGGGCGGCCTCGGCGAGACGACGCACGACCTCGGCGGTGTTGGCGGCGTTGGGGATGAGGAACAGGTCGTCCTCGGCCTTGACGTAGACGATGAGGTCGTCGACGACGCCGCCGGACTCGTCGCAGCACATCGTGTACTGAGCCTTGCCGGGTTCGATCTTGCGCAGGTCGTTGGACAGGCATACGTTGACGAAGTCGAGGGCCCCCTCGCCCTGGACCGTCGCCTTCCCGAGGTGGCTGACGTCGAAGATGCCGACACGCTCGCGCACGACCGTGTGCTCGCGCACGACGCCGCCGCCGGGGTACTCGATTGGCATGGCCCACCCACCGAAGTCGGCCATCTTGGCCCCCAGGGCGCGGTGACGCTCGTCGAGCGGGGACAGTTTCGCTTCACTCATACAGCCGAACCTATCGCCCCGGACGATCGTCCGGGGCGGATGGGGCCGCTAGGGTCGACGAGGAGCAGTTTCGTGACCCCTCGCGGGTCGATCATTCGCAAGAGAAAGGCACTTCACGTGACCACCGTGAACCTCAGCGACAAGGCCACCGCCGCGTCCAAGGCCGACGTCCTCGTCGTCCTCACCGCGAAGTCGAAGGACGGAGCCCGTGTCGTCGACCCGCAGGGCGTCTCCGCCGAGACCGTGAAGGCCGTCAACGCCGCCCTCGGCACCCTCAAGGCCAAAGCGAGCGCCGACGAGGTCGTGCGCCTCGCCGGTATCGCCGGCACCGGGGGCGTCGTGCTCGCCGTCGGTTCCGGCCAGGAGCGCGATGATGCCCTCACCGACGTCGGCGCGCAGCGTGACGCCGCCGGCAGCGCTGCCCGCGCGCTCGCGGACGTCGAGAGCGCCGTCTTCGCCTTCCCCGCGAGCCACGCCGAGGCCGTCGGCGCCGTCACCGAGGGCGTCCTCCTGGGCGCTTATGTGTACGGCGAGTACAAGAAGGAGCCGACGAAGCCCGTCGACGATGTGAAGATCCTCGTCGCCGACGCCAAGGAGAAGGGCCTGACGCAGGCCGTCGCCGACGCGACGATCCGCGCCAATGCGCAGAACTGGGCCCGTGACCTCGTCAACATGCCGCCGCTCGACCTCTACCCCGGTTCGTTCGCCGAGATCGTGCGCAAGCGCCTCGCGAGCTCGAAGGTCAAGGTCGCCGTCATGGACGAGAAGGCCCTCGCCAAGGCCGAGTGCGGCGGCCTGATCGGCGTCGGGCGCGGATCGGCGCGCCCGCCGCGTCTGGTCACCCTCACGTACAAGCCGAGCAACGCCAAGCGCCACATCTCGATCGTCGGCAAGGGCATCACGTTCGACTCCGGCGGCCTGTGCATCAAGCCCGCCAACGGCATGGTGACGATGAAGTGCGACATGGCCGGCGCCGCCGCCGTCGCTGCCTTCGTCGAAGCTGCCGCCGAACTCGAACTGCCGGTCGCCATCACCGGCTACCTGTGCCTCGCGGAGAACATGACCGGCGCCGACGCCCAGCGCCCCGGTGACGTCATCCGCATGCACGACGGCACCACGGTGGAGATCGACAACACCGACGCCGAAGGTCGCCTCGTCATGGCCGACGGCCTCTGCTACGCCAGCGCCGAGGAGCCCGATCTCATCATCGACATCGCCACCCTCACGGGCGCTGCGGTGCTCGCTCTCGGCAACCGCACGGCCGCGGTCGTCGGCAACAACGACGAGGTCCGGGACGACGTCATCTCCGCCTCCGACCGCGTGGGCGAGCACATGTGGCCGATGCCGCTGCTCGACCACCTGCGCCCGAGCATCAACTCCGAGGTCGCCGACCTCAAGCACACCGGCGAGCGCATGGGCGGGCTCATCACGGCCGCCATGTTCCTCAAGGAGTTCGTCGGCGAGAAGAACGGTGAGCAGATCGACTGGGTGCACCTCGACATCGCCGCTCCGGCGTTCAACGAGGGCGGCGCCTACGGCTTCACCCCCAAGGGCGGCACCGGCTTTGCCGTGCGCACTCTGCTCGAGGTCGCCGCGTCCTGACGCGGCCCTCCCCGCGCGAACCCGGGCCGTTCCGAGGAAGCCCAACTTCCTACTGACGGGTACTGGCCCGGGTTTCCGCAACCTCGCTCGACAGTGACAAGATGGGGTCTGATCGGGAGCCCGTTTCGCGACCCGCCCCCGGAGTCGACAACTTCATCCGCGACCCCAAACGTGCAATTTGGATTGAGGAGACCTCCACCCATGTCTGACCGCGTGACCATGCCGGCCCTCGGCGAGTCGGTGACCGAAGGCACCGTGACCCGTTGGCTGAAGAACGTCGGTGACACCGTTGCCGTTGACGAGCCGCTGCTCGAGGTCTCCACGGACAAGGTCGACACCGAGATTCCGTCCCCGGTTGCCGGCACGCTGCAGGAGATCCTCGTCGAAGAGGACGAGACGGTGCCGGTCGGCGCTGACCTCGCCGTCGTCGGCGACGGTGAGGCCTCCGGCGGTTCCGACTCCTCCGACGACTCGGCCGAGGCCGAGGACAAGGGCGAGGAGAAGACCGAGGAAGCTGCTGAGGAGACCTCCTCCGAGAAGGAGTCCAAGTCCTCCGACGACGAGCAGAAGTCCGAAGAGCCCAAGCAGGAAGCTGCCTCCTCCGGCGGCGGCGAGGTCTCCGGTGGCGAGAAGGTGACGATGCCGGCGCTCGGCGAGTCCGTCACCGAGGGCACCATCACGCGCTGGCTCAAGGCCGAGGGCGACGACGTCGCCGTCGACGAGCCGCTGCTCGAGGTCTCCACGGACAAGGTCGACACCGAGGTTCCCTCCCCCGTGGCGGGCAAGCTGACGAAGATCCTGGTTTCCGAGGACGAGACGGTGCCGGTCGGCGCCGACCTCGCCGTCATCGGGGGCGAGGCGGGCGGTTCGTCGTCCGGTTCGTCCGACGACTCGGCCGAGTCCGAGGAGAAGGCCGAGCAGCCGCAGGAGTCCGTCGACTCCGAGAAGCAGGACGAGGCCGTCGAGGCTGCCGAGAACAAGTCCGAGACCTCCGAGCCCGAGAAGGCTCCCGAGGCCAAGGACGAGCCGAAGGAAGAGCCGAAGCAGGAGGCTCCCGCCAAGGAGTCTTCCTCCAGCGACCAGGGTGACAAGCAGCAGGAGGCCTCGACGAAGGTCGACAACTCCGGCACGTACGTCACGCCGCTCGTGCGCAAGATCGCGGCCGAGAACAACATCGACCTGTCGTCCATCAAGGGCACCGGTGTCGGCGGTCGTATCCGTAAGCAGGACGTCCTCGACGCCGCCAAGGCCGCTTCGGCGCCCAAGGAAGAGGCACCGGCCCCCGCACAGGAGTCGGCTGCCGCTGCTCCCGCAGCTGCGGCCACGCCGCAGGCCGCTCCCCAGGCGTCCGCCGAGGCCCAGGCCAAGCGCGGCACGACCGAGAAGATGTCGCGTCTGCGCAAGGTCATCGCCCAGCGCATGGTCGAGTCGCTCGCCACGTCGGCGCAGCTCACGGCCGTCGTCGAGGTCGACATGACCAAGGTCGCCGCCACGCGTGCGCGCAACAAGGAGAACTTCAAGTCCCGCGAGGGCGTCAACCTCTCCTACCTGCCGTTCATCACGACGGCGGTCGTCGAGGCACTCAAGGCGTTCCCGCAGGTCAACTCCTCGGTCGACGGCGAGAACATCGTCTACCACAACGCCGAGCACATCGGCATTGCGGTTGACACGCCGCGCGGCCTGCTCGTGCCGGTGGTCAAGGACGCCGGTGACCTGTCGATCGCCGGCATCGCGAAGAAGATCGCCGACCTTGCCGCGCGTACGCGTGACAACAAGGTGACGCCGGACGAGCTGGGTGGTGGCACGTTCACCATCTCCAACATCGGCTCGAACGGTTCGCTCCTCGACACGCCGATCATCAACCAGCCGCAGGTCGCCATCCTCGGCACCGGCGCGATGACGAAGCGCCCGGTTGTCGTCACGGACGAGTTCGGCAACGACTCCATCGCGGTCCGCCAGATGATGTACCTCGTCCTCACCTACGACCACCGCGTGGTCGACGGCGCGGACGCCGGTCGCTTCCTCTCGGCCGTCAAGGCCCGTCTGGAAGAGGGCGCCTTCGAGGTGTGACCCTCAGGCGGTCCGACGGCTTAACCTGAAGCCATGACCAGGCAGCGCATCGCCATCACCGGTTCCTCCGGATTGATCGGCGGTGCGCTGTCTGCATTTCTGCGCGAACGCGGGGACACTGTCGTGCGACTCGTGCGCAGGCACCCCGTGCCGCCGTACGAGGTCGCGCTGCCCGCCCCCGGTGAACCGGTGGACGAGTTGGCCGCCGCCTTGAACGATGTCGATGTCGTCGTCAATCTCGCGGGTGCCGGCATCGGGGACCATCGGTGGACGGCTTCGTACAAGAAAGCCCTACGGGACTCTCGCATCGACACGACGACGACGCTCGTCGAGGCGCTGGCCCACTGCACGCCGAAGCGCCTCGTCTCCGGCTCGGCGATGGGTTTCTACGGCGACCGCGGCGAGGAAATCCTCGACGAGACCTCGTCAGCCGGGTCGGACTTCCTGGCCGACCTCGTCGTCGACTGGGAAGGGTGTGCCGAGCGGGCCACGAGCGACGGCCACAGCGTTGCGTTCGCCCGCACGACGCTCGTCGTCTCCGCACAGGGCGGGGCCTTCGCCCAGATGGCCCTTCCGGCCAAGTTCGGCGTGCTCGGCCCGTTGGGCTCCGGTCGTCAGTGGTGGAGCTGGATCAGCCTGCGTGACGAAGTGCGCGCGCTGGCCCACCTCATCGACCACCCGGACATCACGGGACCGGTCAACCTCGCGGCGCCACTCGCGTGCCGCCAGGCCGGTGTCGCCAAGGCGCTGGGGCGCTCGATGCGCCGCCCAGCCGTGGCGCCGGCGCCGGAGTTCGCACTGCGCGCAGTTCTGGGCGAGATGTCGACCCAGCTCACCGCCTCGACGAGAGTGCGCCCGGCCGTCCTGCAGGCGTCCGGCTTCACATGGATGGATTCCAACCTCGATCAGGTCCTCGACCGCCTCGCGGCCGATCTCAGCGACCACTCCACTCACTGATCCGCCACTGCCCGGCATCGCTCACGAGGCGCAGCTCCACCTGAGTGGATTGACTCGCCCTGCGCGACCGGTCGTTGCCATGGGTCACCGTGTAGCCCGAGCGCGTGACTGTTGCGGTGGCTCCGGCCGTACCGGCAGCGCCTGTCTTGGGGGTGTAGCTCGCGACGCGGTAGGAGACCCCCGAATAGACGATGCCGTCACGCTGCGCTTGGCGTAGGGCCGCGCTGTCGCTCGTCAGCGCGGGCGACTTCGGCGCCAGGCATCGCTCGAGCCGGCGCTGATCGACGCTGTTCCAGGCCTCGGCGCGACATGCGAGCAGTGCCTCCACCTCGCCGCGGGTCGGTGGGTGCGAGGTGGCACTCGACGAGTCCTTCGAGGCGGTGCTCGCCTTGCCGGAGGCCGAGGGGCGCGCCGTCGACGTCGTCGCTCTCGGCTCGGAGGTTGTGCCCCGCGCGGCGTACGGCGAGTGTTCCGCCGCGGCACCTCGTGCCGGATCCTCCACCGAGTCGGGAGCATCATCCGTGGGCCACAGGGCGGCTCCGGCCACCAGCGTCACACCCAACGTCAGTGCACCGACGAGAAGCGACCTCCCCCGCTGTGGACCCTCCCCGTGACGGCGGCCCCGGCCTGCCGCTCTGCGCGTCTGTGGCCCTTCCGCGAGCTGTCGCTTCTGCGCTTCCTCCCGCAGACGACGTGTGATCGATTCGGCCGGCGCATCCGCCCCGGCCACTCGAGGCAGCGACCGATCGACGGGCACAGCCACCGGGTCGGCAGCCTCGAGAAGTTTGCGAGCCATGTCGTCGGAGTAAGGGCGAGCCGACGGAGTGAGCGCCAGACCGGCCGCGATAAGGCGCTCCAGAGGCTCCGGGACGTCGGGCACGAGTTCGCTCAGCGGCGGTCGAAGCGACGCGGGCGCGGGCGCCTCGCCGACGAGCGCGAACCACGCCACCGCAGCCAGGGAGAACACGTCGCTCGACGCCGCAGGAGCATGGCCTTCAAGAACCTCGGGGGCGACGAAACCTGCGCTGCCCCATTCGGCCTCGCCGGGCAGAGCCGCCACGCGTGACGCACCGAGATCGCTCAACAACGGTCGCCCGACATCGTCGAACAAGACGTTGCGCGGGGTGACGTCGCCATGGACGCACCCTCCGTCGTGAATGCGGGAGAGCGCTCCTGCAATGGGCGCGAGTGCCGTCACGCACTCCCCCGCCGTGAGTCCGCCGCGACCGACGACGACGTCGTGCAAGCTCCCGCCCGGCAGGTACGGCATGAGCAGAACGCTGCGCCCGTCGTCGTCGCGGAGGAAGTCGACAACCGGCACGACGTGGTCCCCGGCATGACGACGCATGCTGCGCCACTCGGCGCGTCCGGAGGCCTCACCGGCCTCGCGGAACACCTTCGCCGCGAGGCTCGCACCACCGGGTGCGATGACGCGCCAGACATCTGCACTGCCGCCCGCTCCGATGAACTCCTCCACCGTGTAACCCTCGAGCCGTGGTTCATGTGTCATGACGGCCTCCCTGCTCCGTTGCGATCTGACGCCCGATCGGGTCGCCGTTTTCAGCCTGCCAAGATCGCGGCGAGCGGCGCAGAAGTTATCCACAGCCCCCTCCGAGCGCCCCGACATGAGCCCGGGCGTAGGCTCCCCTCATGCGCGTCATCCACCTCGGCTTCGATCCTGATTTCGTCGATTACGAGGCCGGTTGGAGCAAACAACGGGAGATTCACGCCGAGGTCGTGGCGGGTGGCGAGGACACGGTTCTCCTGCTCGAACACACCCCCGTCTACACCGCCGGCAAGCGCACCGAGGCTCACGAGCGTCCCTTCGACGGCACGCCCGTCGTCGACGTCGACCGCGGCGGCAAGATCACGTGGCACGGCCCGGGTCAGCTCGTCGGGTACCCGATCTTCGCGCTGCCCATCCCCATCGACGTCGTGGCGCACGTGCGCCGCATCGAGCAGCTCATGATCGGTGTGTGCGCTGACCTCGGGGTCGAGGCCACCACCGTCGAGGGCCGCACAGGTACCTGGGTGCTCGCCGACGACAAGGGTCCCGACCGCAAGATCGGCGCCATCGGCGTGCGCGTCTCGAAGCGCGCCACGATGCACGGTTTCTCCCTCAATGCGAACTGCGATCTCGGCTGGACGCAGACCATCGTCCCGTGCGGGATCTCCGACGCGGGCGTGACCACCCTGAGCAAGGAACTCGGCCGCGATGTGCCTGTGCGTGAGGTGCTTCCCCTCGTCGAGGCGCGGCTGCCTGATCTTCTGTCGCCCCGGCGTCGTTCATGACGACTCTCGAAGTCGCTCGGGAAGTTCCGGCAGGCGTAGGCTGTTGTGCTGGAAAGGCCATGCCAAACCACCGCAAGGAGTCAGTGTCTTGACCGTCGCGCCCGAAGGCCGTCGTCTTTTGCGCGTCGAGGCGCGCAACGCCGAGACCCCCATCGAACGCAAGCCGAGTTGGATCCGTACCACCGCCAAGATGGGCCCGGAGTACAACTCGCTCCAGAAGCTCGTCAAGGGCGAGGGCCTGCACACCGTGTGCCAGGAAGCCGGCTGTCCGAACATCTTCGAGTGTTGGGAAGACCGCGAGGCCACGTTCCTCATCGGTGGTGACACCTGCACGCGTCGTTGCGACTTCTGCGATATCGCCACCGGCAAGCCCGGTCCCCTCGACCTCGACGAGCCGCGCCGTGTCGCGGAGTCGGTGCGCGAGATGGGCCTGCGCTACGCCACCGTCACCGGTGTGGCCCGCGACGACCTCAAGGACGGCGCTGCGCAGCTCTACGGCGACACCGTGCGTCTCATCCACGAACTCAACCCCAACACGGGCGTCGAGATCCTCCCTCCCGACTTCGGCGCCGTGCCGGAGCTCGTCGGCAAGGTCTTCGATGCACGCCCCGAGGTGTTCGCACACAACCTCGAGACGGTGCCGCGCATCTTCCGCCGCATCCGCCCGGCCTTCACCTACGAGAAGTCGCTGAAGGTGCTGACGATGGCGCGCGAGCAGGAACTCGTGACGAAGTCGAACCTCATCCTCGGCATGGGTGAGGAGGAGCACGAGATCGACCAGGCCCTGCAGGATCTGCACGAGGCCGGCTGCGACATCATCACGATCACGCAGTACCTGCGTCCTTCGAAGCTGCACCACCCGATCGACCGGTGGGTCAAGCCCGAGGAGTTCGTCCACTGGAGTGACCGCGCGGAGGAGATCGGTTTCTCCGGCGTCATGGCCGGCCCGCTCGTGCGTTCGTCGTACCGCGCCGGACGCCTCTACGCACAGGTCATGGCCAAGCGCGGCCAGGCCCTGCCGGAGAACCTCCAGCACCTCGCCGAAGCGGCATCGTCCCCGGCCCGCCAGGAGGCGGCGTCGTTGGTCGAGCGCACGCGCTCCGACGTATCCTGATCGGCATGGCAACATCCTCCGGCTCGAACGAGCCCAAGAAGTCACGCTTCCGGCGCGGTCGCGGTGAGGCGGGAGCGAGCAAGGCTCCCGGTCGCTCGTCGCAGTTCAAGCAGGTCTTCGAGACGACGCGCGCGAACGACCCGGCGCTGATCCCGTGGATGGTGGGGGCTTTCGCCCTCGTCTTCCTCGTGTTCCTCGCGATCGGTTTCGGTTTCGGCCACCCGATCTACTTCGGCATCCTCGGGCTGCTGTTCGGTCTGCTCGCGGCGATGGTGGTGCTGGCGCGCCGTGCGAACACGGCGATCTACAAGTCGATCTCGGGTCAGCCGGGTGCGAGCGCGGCGGCGATGTCGTCGCTTCGTCGCGGTTGGTTCGTCGAGCAGGAGCCGGTCGGCGCCGACATGGGTCGCAGCCGTCAGGTCAAGGATCTCTCGAGCGCCGCGATGGTGTACCGCGCCGTCGGCAAGCCGGGCGTCGTGCTCGTGGCCGAGGGCCCCAAGGGCGGCGCAACCCGCCTCCTCGCTCAGGAGAGCAAGCGCACGAGCCGCGTGCTCGGTCCCGAGGTTCCGGTGCACACGATCCGCGTCGGCACGGACGACGAGGCCGTCCCCGTCGAGCGTCTGACGAAGGACATGCAGAAGCTCCCCAAGGTGCTCACCGACGACGAGTCCGGCCAGGTGACGAAGCGTCTGCGTGCCCTCGGCGGACTCAAACCGGGGGTGCCCGCCGGCGTCGACCCGAACAAGGCGCGCGTCAACCGTGCGGCCATGCGCGGACGCTGACCGCTCGATTCGAACGCGACGAAGGCTCTTTCCCCCGCTTGGGGAAGGAGCCTTCGTCGTTCAGCAGGCGGCGACGCGTCAGCGAGTGCGCAGGATGAGCGTTCCCGCGATCTTGTCGTGCAGTCCTCGTCCGTAGCCGTCGGTGACGACGGCAGGTACGACGAGGCACAGCAGGACGGTGCGCACGGCGCCGGAGACCAGACCGGGAGGCGTTGCATCCGGACGCTGGACGACGAGCCCGAAGATGCGGTGACCGATCGTCATGCCGATGGTGCTCACGAGCAGGAAGTTCTCGATCGCGAAGACGAGGAGCGGCTTGAACCCCTCGGCGCCGGAGCCGCCCCAGCGGTAGTCGAGGAATGCCGCCGCGATCAGGGAGCACAGGAACCAGTCGATGAGCAGTGCGCCGATGCGGGGAAGGAAGCGTCCCAGTGAACCCGGCCCCTCGACGGGGCGCCCTGCGGCGGGGTCGGTGTGGGCCTCGGGGCTCGTCATCGTCTCTCCTTTTCCGGACATGATCGTCTCGCACTGTGAGGCACGATCTGTGTTGCTCCAACCCTAGGGCCGTGCCTACCGATAGGTTTAATCCGTGTGTCCGGGACGCGTCCCGGACACTTCGACAGATCGGCACGTGTGTAACACCGCTGAAACATTGAAGCCACGAGAGGGAAACTCCCCCCGACTACTGTCGTGGTGAACACGCGGTGCGACGCCGACCGGTCTCGCCCATCCGATCAGGAGGATCAATGTTCCAGACCGCTGACGAGGCCTTGAAATTCATCAAGGACGAGGATGTCAAGTTCATCGACATCCGATTCTGCGACCTCCCCGGGGTCATGCAGCACTTCAACATCCCGGCCGAGAGCTTCGACGCCGACGCGATCGAAGAGGGCCAGATGTTCGACGGCTCGTCCATCCGCGGTTTCCAGGCGATCCACGAGTCGGACATGAAGCTCGTGCCGGACCTCAAGACGGCGTTCGTCGACCCGTACCGCAAGGAAAAGACGCTCATCATCAACTTCTCGATCGTGGATCCGTTCACGGGCGAGCAGTACTCGCGTGACCCGCGCAACATCGCGGCCAAGGCCGAGGCCTACCTCAAGTCGACGGGCATCGCCGACACGGCGTTCTTCGGCGCGGAGGCGGAGTTCTACGTCTTCGACGACATCCGTTTCGAGACGAAGCAGAACGCCAGCTACTACTACATCGACTCCATCGAGGCCGCCTGGAACACGGGCCGCGAGGAGGAGGGTGGCAACCTCGGGTACAAGACCCGTTACAAGGGTGGCTACTTCCCCGTTCCCCCGGTCGACCACTACGCCGACCTGCGTGACGAGATGTGCCTGCGTCTGGCCGAGGTGGGCCTCGAGGTCGAGCGCAGCCACCACGAGGTCGGCACCGCCGGCCAGATGGAGATCAACTACAAGTTCAACGAGCTTCTGCAGTCGGGCGACGACGTCATGAAGTTCAAGTACGTCATCAAGAACACGGCGTTCGCGAACGGCAAGTCGGCGACGTTCATGCCGAAGCCGCTGTTCGGTGACAACGGTTCGGGTATGCACACGCACCAGTCGCTGTGGAAGGACGGCGAGCCGCTGTTCTACGACGAGCGCGGCTACGGCGGCCTGTCGGACATCGCCCGCTGGTACATCGGTGGTCTGCTCAAGCACGCTCCGTCGCTGCTGGCGTTCACGAACCCGTCGATGAACTCCTACCACCGCCTCGTGCCGGGTTACGAGGCTCCCGTGAACCTCGTGTACTCCGCGCGTAACCGTTCGGCGTGTGTGCGTATCCCGATCACGGGTACGTCGCCGAAGGCGAAGCGTGTCGAGTTCCGCGTGCCGGACCCTTCGGCGAACCCGTACCTGTGCTTCGCGGCGCAGCTCATGGCGGGCCTGGACGGCATCAAGAACCGCATCGAGCCGCCGGAGCCGGTGGACAAGGACCTCTACGAGCTTCCGCCCGAGGAGCACGACGCCATCGAGCAGGTTCCGGCGTCGCTGCCGGCCGTTCTCGACGCGCTCGAGGCCGACCACGAGTACCTGCTCGAGGGCGACGTGTTCACGGAGGACCTCATCCAGACGTGGATCGAGTACAAGCGCCTCAACGAGGTCGACCCGATCCGGTTCCGTCCGCACCCGCACGAGTTCGAGATGTACTACGACATCTGAGCAATCACGCGGGTTTACGACCCTTCGGGACTCAGTAGGGACTCAGACCGTCCGTTCGTCATGGCAGCAGCCACGGCAGAACGGGCGGTCTCGTCCTTGTCCGGCCACAGGTGCCCATACGTGTTGAGCGTCGTCGTCGCGTTCTTGTGGCGCATCCGCGCCTGAACGACCTTCACGTCGAGGCCCGCCGAGATCAACAGACTCGCAAAGTAGTGCCGCAGGTCGTGGAATCTGAACCCGTCCGGCAGCCCGTCCACGCTCCCCCGTGCCGCGCGCATCGCCCGTTCGACGGCCCACGGCGACGACTGGCGTCCGTACTCGCTCATCACGACGTGCTCACCATCCTGCGGAATAATCCGCACGAGCTCGAACGGCACAGGAACGGGCGTGCGCGAGAAGTCCGTCTTCAACGGCTCGGCCGGGTACTGCACCGCCGGCGCGATGACGCCCGCCTCGAAGTCCACGTCATCGACGCGCAACCCCACGCACTCAGCGAGACGCAGACCGGCGAACGCCGCGAGCAACACAGCCGGACGCAGGTGCTCGGGGAACGCATCATGCAGCGCCCATACCTGCGCCGTGGTGGCGACGTACGGGCGCTGTTGTCCCTGCGATGGTGCCGTTCGACGTGAGCACGGCGAACGTGGGATCAGGCCGTCGTGAACGGCGTCTCCCATGATCTGCGCAAAGCGCCTGTAGACGGCGTAGACGTAGCTCTGAGCGCGCCCGTCGTTCTGCATCGCGGCGACCCAGGCGTTCACGTCGGAGGGCTTCACCGACCTGACCGGCTTGTCCTCGAACGTCGCGCGGATGATCTGAACGTGCGTCTCAGCCTGGCGGTACGTGGACGCCTTACGCGACGAGTACCCGGCGAGCCAGGTGTCGCACCACTGCCCAACGGTCAGCTTCTCCCGCTGCGGGTCGACCCACGTCCCCGCCGCAACCTCAGCCGCCTTCGCGTGTAGCCACGCCCTCGCGTCACGCTTCGTGTCGAACGCCTTCGACCACTGTTTGCCGCCCCGCTCAGGCCGGTAGCGCGCACGGTACCGCTTGCCCTTGCCGTAGCGGTCGGTGCGGACCTTCACGCCGTCACGCTCGACGACCCATCGGTCGTCGATGTGAGAGGAAATCACGACTACCCCGCCCGCCTCGACGGGTGAAACCGCTTCGAGACGTCCTCGGCGATAGCACCGTCGACTCTTTCGACGCCGCAGTCGCGCAACAAGTCGTCGAGCGAGATGGCGTAGATCTCCGCGAGCGCGAATGCCTCGTCGAGCTTCACCGCCCGCTCGCCCGCCTCGACTTTCGCTAGGGTCGTCTGCCGCCAGGAGCGAAAACCGTAGCTGAACATTATCTTAGCGACCATGCCTTGCGATACGCCGATCGCTTCTCTACGGCGTCGAACGTTCCGCGCGAAGGTCGCAGGCATCGAGGCCACGATGTCGCGGAAGGCGGCAGAACTCGGCGGGGTCTGCGCGCCAGGAGTACGGCACTCACATTCACTCACGGAGCCAGCGTAACCGATCATCGGTTGACAAGCCCAACGTCATCGGTATCATCCTCTTATCGGTTAACCGACCATCGGTTACCGCTAGAGAGGAAACCCATGGAACCAACGATCCTGACCACAGCCGAAGCCGCCGAGGTGCTTCGCGTTCCCGTAGGTACCCTCCGCTACTGGCGGCACCAGGGCACCGGGCCGAAGTCGTTCAAGCTCGGCGCGAAGCGCGTCGCTTACATGCGCGACGACGTCGAGGCATGGCTGCGGGCGCAGTACGAGGCCGGGGACTGCGAGTGACGAGGTTCTCGCTCGAGCAGTTGCTCGACATGGCGGAGGCCGAGGGCCGCGTGAAGTACGCGGAAGGGTTCCGCGCCGGTCTCGCCGCAGCAGACGAGGCGAACGCTCGCAAGCACGAAGAAGATGCAGCCGCCGCCGTGGAGCGGGAACTCCACGAGCGCGCGGTCTACATCACGGCCGGACTCACCGGCCACACAGACCCGTCGTGGCGCGGACTGGACCCCGTGACAGCCACGACGGACGAACTCACCAAGGCAGCAGCAGCCAGGCGAGCAGCGGGTAACAACCGCTTCCGTGCCAGCCTAGACCACCAGGAGAGCGCAGCGTGAACGAAACCCACGACGGCCCCGTGCCGTCACCCTGGGGCGACGAGACCGTGCTCGAAACGCGCGGACGAGCGGCAGGCGTGTACTTCACCGCCGACGAACTACTCGACACCAAGTTCCCCGAACCCCGATGGGCTGTCCCCGGCCTGATCTGCGAAGGGTTGAACCTCCTCGTCGGCAGCCCCAAGCTCGGCAAGTCCTGGCTATGCCTCGGCCTCGGTGTTGCGATCGCAAGCGGAAACAAGGCACTCGACAAGATCGACGTCGAACAAGGCTCAGTCCTCTACGCCGCACTCGAGGACACCCCCCGAAGGCTCAAGAACCGACTGGAGACCGTGCTCGACGGTGACGCAGCGCCGAAGGGGCTGAGCATCACGACCGTTCTTCCACGCGGGCAAGAAATGGTCGACGTCGTATCCGAATGGCTCGACGCCCACGACGACGCACGCCTCGTCATCATCGACGTTCTTCGCAAGGTCACGCCCCGCTCAGACGGCCGCAACAGCTACGAAGCGGACTACGAAGCGATGGGCGCACTCAAGCGCCTAGCGGACAAGCACCGTGTCGCTGTCGTCGCCGTGCACCACACGCGCAAGATGACCGACGAAGGCGATGTGTTCAACGAGGTCTCAGGTAGCACCGGCCTCACGGGCGCAGCAGACGCGATCCTCATTGCCAAGCGCAGCCGCAACGATGGTGCGGCAGCACTCCACGTCACGGGCCGCGACATTCTCGAGAACGAGTACGCGATCACCTTTGACAGCAACCGTTGCGCCTGGGGACTCGACGGCATGGAACTGGCGGACGCAGCGAACAAAGCCAAGGTGCTCAAGGCGAGCGACGGGGTTGGCGACAGGTCGGCGGCGATCATCCGACTGCTCGAGAAGCATCCGGAAGGTCTCGGCCCGACCGAGGTGGGCAAGCAGCTCGACCTCACCAAAGAGACGGCAGGCTCCTACCTCACTCGCCTCGCTGACGCTGGCCGGATCCAGAAAGTAGGCAGGGGTAAGTATCGGAGTGCCTACTCTGCCGACACTGCCTACATCGAGCACGAGAACACCGTGATACCCGTCAACTTCGGAAGCAAAGTAGGCACTGTAGGCACTGTAGGCAGCGCCTCACAGCGTGCCGACAACGATGGCGGTGACGGCGCATGACCATGACCAGCTGCTTGGAGTGCGGAGAACCCTCGAACGGCCCCCGCTGCGACGAGCACCGACGACCCGCCGCCTCTCGACCCTCACGAGCAGCAGGCTACGACTCAGCATGGGATCGACTCAGCCGACGAGCACGCAAGCTCCAGCCGTTCTGCAGCGACTGCGGTGCGACCGACGACCTCACCTGTGACCACAGCCCGGAGGCATGGCGACGCAAGGAACGCGGCCTCTCCATCCGCCTGTGCGACGTCGACGTCGTATGTCGAGCGTGCAACTCCCGACGCGGACGAGCACGAACCAGGGGGGAAGGGGTGAACAAAAGTCAAGAGGAGCCTTCCGCTAAGTCACAATGTGAGACACTATTTGAGAACGATTCTCGTCTAGGGGGTGTTGAGGCGTGAGGGCAGGGCCGAAGGGCAACATTGAGGTCGCGCCTCTGGACTTCTCCGGCTGGACTACGGCCCGCGCTGAGCGTCGTATCCGGTTCGTCGACGAGTACGTCGTTACTCCCAAGGGTGTCGGTGCCCTCGAGCCGATGCGGTTCCGTCCGTGGCAGCGTGAGATCGTCTCTGGCGCGTTCGCTGACGGTATCCGTACGGCGCTCGTCTCGTTGCCTCGTGCGAACGGTAAGACGGCCCTCGCGGCTGCTCTGGCTGTGGCCGAGTTGTTCGTCGGCCCGCCGTCTGCCGAGGTGCTTGTCGTGGCGTCTGATCAGCGGCAGGCGAACATCGCGCTGCGCATGGCGAAGCGCATGATCGAGCTCTCCCCCGAGCTGGCCGAGCGCGCACAGATCTTCTCCGACAAGATCGTCGTCCCGCACAACGATGCGACGATGATTGCTCTCCCGGCTGACCCTGGCGCGCTTCACGGCTGGGATCCGTCCCTGTTGATCGTCGACGAGCTGCACGTCGTGTCTGAGGCGGTGTGGGAGGCCGTGACGTCGGTGCAGGGTAAGCGGCCCGAGTCGTTGACGCTGGCTATCAGTACGCCGTCGACGTCGCCCGATTGTGTGATGTGGCGGCTCATCGAGCATGGCCGTCGTGGCGATGACCCTGCGTTCTTCCTGCGTGAGTTCCAAGCGCCTGACGGGTGCGCCACCGACGACGAAGCGGCGTGGGCTGAGGCTAACCCGGCGCTGGATGACTTCCTGAGCCGTGATGGCCTCGCGTCGGCTCGTCGCACGTTGCGTGAGCCGGTGTTCCGTCAGTTGCGTCTCGGCCAGTGGGTGAGCGGTTCGGAGTCGTGGCTGCCGTTCGGTACCTGGGACGCCCTGGCGGACACGGAACGGCGCGTGGAGAAGAAGGCTCGCGTGGTCCTCGCGTTCGACGGCAGCGCGTCGGGTGACTCTACGGCTCTCATCGGCTGCACGGTCGGAGAGGACCCGCACCTGTTCGTCGAGGGGCTGTGGGAGAACCCCGGCGACCCGCGCTGGCGTGTTCCGCGTTCGGACGTGAGCAACGCCGTAGACGTCGCGTTCCAGAAGTACGACGTTCTCGAGCTGGCCGCTGACCCTTGGGGTTGGAATTCGGAGATCGAGGCGTGGGCAGCGCGTCACGGTGAGAAGCGGGTGCTGATGTGGAACACGGCAGCCGCGAACCGCATGGCCCCCGCGACGGACCGCCTCTACACGGCGACGCAGGAGCAGACCGTCACTCACGACGGCAACAAGGATCTGGCCGCGCACGTCGCGCACTGTGTGGCGAAGCGAACGCCGATGGGTGACCTCGTGAGCAAGGACAAGAAGGGCAGTCCCCGCAAGATCGACGCGGCTGTCGGCGCGATCATCGCGTTCGACCGGGCGTCATTCCACACCAACAAGCCGACCAAACGAAGGGCAGTGAGTTTCCGATGAACACCACCATGATCAAGACCTTGAGCGAGAAGCTGGACACGACCGTCCCGAAGCTCACCGAGCTCGACTCCTACTGGAACGGGCAGCAGCCCGCCGCTTTCCTGTCCACCGAGTCGCGTGAGGCGCTGGGCGACCGTCTGCGGCGCGTGTCTGTGAACTTCCCCCGCCTCGCCGTGACGGCCCTGGCGGAACGTCTGGACCTCACCGGTTTCCGTGCGGGCGGTCTGGACGCTGAACCCGACACGGACCTGTGGAACGTGTGGCGGCGCTGCGGGATGGAGGAAGCATCGGCGCAGGCTCACGTCGACGCTCTCGCCTACGGCCGTTCGTTCGTCATCGTGTGGGCCGACTCGGCGGGCGCTCCGGTTGTGACGGTCGAGAGTCCGTTGCAGGTGGCTGTGACGCGCGACCCGGCGTCGCGTGAAGTGACGGCTGCACTCAAGCGGTGGATCGACGGCAGCACGGCGCGGGCGGTCCTGTATGAGCGGGACGCGATCACGGTGCTCGAGCATCCCGGCACGATGGTTGACGCGGCTGCGATGCCTTCGACGGGCTGGACGGTGACGGAGAGGATCCCGAACCCGCTCGGCGTCGTCCCGGTCGTCCCGGTCGTGAACCGTGGGCGTCTGCTCGACGTTGACGGCGTGTCGGAGATGGCGGACATCCTTGACCTGACCGACGCGCTGAACAAGATCAACCTTGACATGCTCGTCACGTCGGAGTTCTACGCTCGCCCGCGCCGTTGGGCGACCGGCCTCGAGGTTGTCGAGGACGAGGACGGTAACCCGGTGAAGCCGTTTTCCGCCGCTCTCGATGACGTGTGGCAGTCGGAGGCAGCAGACACGAAGTTCGGGCAGTTCGACGCGGCTCGTCTCGACGGGTACGCCGACGCGGCCGCGCTCATCACGCAGCAGATCGGCGCTCTCACGGGCCTGCCGCCGCACTACTTGGGCCTGCACGGCGATCAGCCTGCGTCGGCGGATGCGATCCGTTCGGCTGAGGCGTCCCTCGTTGCTCGCGCGTACGCGCTGCACCGCACGTTCGGTACGGCGTGGGCGGCGGTCGCTCGTCTCATGCTCGCCGTCCGTGACGGCGTGGACCCTCGCACGCTGGACGTCGAACCGATGTGGGCGAACCCGGAGACCCGCACGCCCGCGCAGGCAGCGGACGCGGCCGCGAAGCTCGTCGGCGTCGGCGTGCCGCTGTCGGTCGTCCTGGCAGACACGCTCGGTTTCTCGCCCGAGCAGGTCGAGCGCGTTCGCTCCGCCCGTCGTGGTGACGCTCTCGACGCGGCAGCGGTCGATCTCGGGAAGCTGGCCGCGTCGTGACGTACCGCGAGCAGATTCGGGCGCTGGGCGACCAGGCCGCTGAGCAGGTCACGGCGATCTTCATGTCGTGGCAGGAGGAGCTGATCTCCACCGAGGAAGCCGTCGACCTGTTGGCCGCGTTCATCGCGGGCGCGAACTCGAGGGCGGTCGCCCTGGCCGACCTGGCTCTCGCTGCGACGCTCATGCAGCAGATGGGCGTGCCGGTGGCGACGTTGGGGCTCGTCCCTGACGCGGGGGATGCCGACCGGCTGCACAAGGCGGCACGAACGATCCTCGCCGTCCCTGACGTCACCCTCGAGCGCGTGCAGCGCCTCGCCAGGGCTGAACCGCTCGACGCCGCGTCGACGGCGTTCAGTGAGGGAGTCAAGAGGTCGCCGCACGTCACTGGGTGGGTGCGTTCGGTGTCCGGCTCCGGGTGCGAACTGTGCACATGGTGGGCGCGTGACGGGCAGGTGTGGCCCGCCGATCATCCGATGCCGACACACAAGGGCTGCACGTGCAGCCAAGTACCAGTTGAGAAGGAGACAGCATGACCGAGGAACTGACCATCGAGAACGACACCAACGAGCGGGACGTCCACAATGTGGACACTGCGGGTGACGAGGAGGGTACGCAGAATGCGCGTACCCTCAAGGGTGTCACTACTACCGACACCCTTGAGGACGAGCGCGGCGACGTCGACGGATCGGATGATCCCTCCGGCGATGAGACGTTCCCCCGCGAGTACGTCGAGAAGCTGCGCAAGGAGAACGCCGACGCTCGCGTGAAGGCGAAGCGCGCCGACGACCTGGCCGCACGGCTGCACACGGCCCTGGTGGCTGCCACGGGCCGTCTCGCGGACCCGTCCGACCTCGAGTTCGACGATGCCCACCTTGACGACGCCGACGCGCTGAACGCGGCCGTCGACGAACTTCTCGCCCGCAAGCCGCACCTTGCGTCACGTCGCCCGGTTGGCTCAATCGGGCAGGGTGCGACGGCTCCCGCCGATAGCGTCAGCCTGGCCGGGATCCTCCGGCACAACGCACAGTGAGAGGAACGGGCATGTCAAGTTACGAGAACATCTACGAGATTCTGAACGGCGGCGCCAGCAAGGGGTACATCGGCTTCGAACTCGACAAGCTCACGGTTGATCAGCGGATCGCCGCAGCCAACGTCGTGGCACTGGCCGCGATTGCTGAGGAGCTGGACAAGATCGCAGAACACGGTATCGGACAGTCCGAGCGCCGGTAGTTGAGAACGGTTCTCATATTGTGAGATAGTGAGGGGGACGGGCCTGGCGCTCGTCCCCTTCACTATTGGGCCTGGCGTCCAGCGTGATCGAAACCCGATTCTCACGTACAGGAGCCCCATCATGGCTGAATCCACCACCAACGCACCCGAGCTCACCCGCGAGCAGGTGCAGACCGTCCTCGTCAAGCCCCTCGAGGCCGCGTCTATCTTCCTCGCTGCCGGCCCGCGTATCTTCGACTCGGCCTCGCCCGTTCGCATCCCGAAGCTCGGTGGCCCCGTCTCGCCCGACTGGATCGGGGAGAACGAGCAGATCACCGAGAAGGACGTCGACTTCGACGAGGTGCAGCTGCTCCCCTCGACCATGAAGTCGGTCAAGGTCATCACGCGCTACTCGAACGAGCTGGCCCGTCAGTCCGTCGTCTCCCTCGACGCGACGCTGCGCGACCGCCTCGTCACCGACGTCGCCTCGAAGCTGGACACGCAGTTCCTCTCCGCCTCCGGTGACGGCGTGACGACCCCCAAGGGTCTGTTCGCTTACAGCGGCGTGCAGAACGTCGCCGTCGGCGGGAAGATCACCCTCGACGCGCTGCTCGACGCCTGGGGCAAGGCACTGAGCGCGAACGTCAACATGGCCGCGCTCAAGTGGGTAATGACGCCCCGCGAGTTCGTCACCCTTCGCAAGCTCAAGGACGGCGACGGCCGCTACATGCTGACGCCGGACCCGACGCAAGACGGCGTGTTCCGTCTGTTCGGTGCCCCGGTCGTCGTCTCCGGTCGCGTGCCGGACACGGGCGGTTCGTCGTCCACGGGCCGCGCTGCGCTCGTCGACTTCTCCCAGATCGCGGTTGCCCGCGACGTTGCGCCGTCCGTGAAGATCCTCACCGAGCGCTACGCCGACTACGACCAGCAGGCGATCCGCGTTGTCGCCCGCTACGACGCGGCACCGCTGAACCCGCAGGCCATCGTCACGCTCACGGGCATCACCCCGGCCTGATGGTCACCGGCCAGGACGTAGCCGACTTCCTCGGCCAGGGCGACGACGAACAGTTCGTCGCCCTGGCGGGGCAGTCCGTCACGATCATTACCGCGATGGCGCGCGCCTACACGCGGGGAAACGGCTTCGGCAACGGGATGCCCGAGGATGACCTCGCGGCCGTCATCACCACGGCGACCGCTCGTCTCGTCGCTAACCCGGAGCAGTTGCGCGTCACCATCGGCGGCGTGCAAACGGACGGCTTCCAGGGTTGGACGCTGGCCGAACTGTTCGTCCTCAACCGCTACCGGCGGCGCATCCGATGATCTTTCACACGAAGGTCAGCGCCACGCTCGAGGGTGGCTTCATCGAGGACGAGTACCACAACGAGATCCCGGTTCCGGGCGAGACGATCACGTTCCGGGCCGAGTTGCGCCCCCTCACGGGAGACGAGAAAGACTCGGCCGAGCGTGACCTCATCGTCACCCGGTTCCGACTGTTCTACCCGCGCACGATCACGCTCACGGCCCTATGCACGGTGAACGTGAACGGGCAGGAGTACAAGATTGTCGGTCAGCCCGAGCCGCACAGTATCGGTGGCCGCGTCCATCATTACGAGGTGCTGCTCGAGCGCATCACCGGCTAGCTCTGGCGTGTCCACGACTGGACAAGCTGACCAGTCGAGCACCCCCAGCGTGGGGAGATTCCCCACGCTGGCGCGGGCATCAGCCATCGAGTCGATGACCTAAGTACTACTTAGGGCGTCACGCGCACCAATTCCGGGGACTCAGGCGGGGACTCAGAATCTCCGCAAACCCCCTTCCCTCACCGACCGCACCCAACGGTAAAAGCCCGGAAAGCCGGGGAACTCAGCCGCAACCGTACAGTGCAAACCGCTAAGTAAAGTCCGAGATGTACTACGACATCTGATTCCGCGTAGTGGAGGTTGAGGGCCAGGAGAGCCCGGCGAGCGCCAGCGAGCCGGACACTCCTGGCCCTCGGCCGTAACGGTGCGGGATCAGATGTCGTCAAAAGACATCGCCATCCGCCCCGAAGATCCCTTGGGAAGCCCCCATTCTGTAGACGTTCGGCGTCACATACGCCGCGCAACGTCTACAGAACCCGCCCAAGACGGCTCGGAGCCGTGCCACTCTGGGCTCCATGTCTTCTTCTCGGGTGACGAGTTTCCGTAACCACGCTCTGACGTTCGACGTCGTCGACGAGGGGCCGCTGGACGGCGAGATCGTCGTGCTGCTTCACGGATTTCCCGAGCGGGCGTCGTCGTGGCGAGGAGTGACGGCGCGCCTCAACGAGGCCGGCTATCGGACGATTGCTCCCGATCAGCGGGGCTACTCCCCCGGCGCTCGCCCGCGGCGGCGTCGTGACTACGCGATGCCGCGGCTCGCACAGGATGTCGTGGCGCTCATCGACACGCTCGGCGCACCCGTCCACCTCGTCGGTCACGACTGGGGCTCCGCGGTGGCCTGGACGGTGACCGCGCACCATCCCGACAGGATCCGCACCCTCACGGCGATCTCCGTCCCCCACCCCGAAGCGTTCCTGCGCGCCATGCGCGGGCGTCAGCTCGCGCGCTCCTGGTACATGGGAGCCTTCCAGCTCCCGAAGGTCCCCGAGCTCCTCGCACGTCGGGCGGGAGGCGTCATGGACCGGGCGATGCGCGCGTGTGGCATGACGCCCGACGAGGTTGCCCGCTTCCGCACCGAGATCGTCGACGACGGCGCGTTGCCCGGCGGTCTCGGGTGGTACCGCGGATTGCCTTCCTCCAGTCAGAGCTGCCCAGCGGTCCGGGTTCCCACGACGATGGTGTGGAGCACCGGCGACGACTTCATCGACGAGGCGGGCGTTCGAGCCTGCGGCAACCACGTCGAGGCACCGTACGAGCTCGTCGTCCTCGAAGGGGCGAATCACTGGCTCCCGAGCCAGTGCCCGGCAGCGGTTGCCGACGTCATCTTGCGCCGAGCCGAAGGAACTCCTACTAGCCCGCGGTAACCGATCCGAGGCGAGCGTTCTTGGCGTCGCGCTACGGTGGCCTCATGGCTGAGAATCTTGAATCCGATGTGATCATCGATGCTCCTGTGGAGCGTGTCTGGGAGGTCGTCAGCGACCTACGCCGGATGCCGCAGTGGTCGCCCCAGTGCCGCAAGGTCATCGCGCGCGGACCGATTCGTCAGGGTACCTTCATGCTCAACGTCAACCGTGACGGCAAGCTGTGGTGGCCCACTCGGTCCAAGGTCACCGACTTCAGCCACCAGCAGCGTGTCGCCTTCCGCGTGCTCGACAACAACACGGAGTGGAGCTTCACGCTCGTTCCCGATGGTGAGCGCACCCGCCTCGTCGAGCGACGTGACGTTCCCACTCGCGGCACCACCCAGATCTCGCGCGTCCTCATCGACAAGGTGCTCGGCGGCGAAGCCGACTTCGAGGCCAACCTCGTCGCCGGAATGAACGCCACGCTCAAGCGCATCAAGGCGAGTGTCGAAACGTCGAAGGCCGGTCCGAGCGCATGAACGACGGTGCGCGCCTGTACGACATCGGCGAACTGCGTCGCCGAGCGCGGGCGCGTGCCGCCCAACGGGTGGGGCAAGCCTTCGACGGGCAGATCGCGGACGACTCGGTCGCCGGCGTCCGGGTTCGTCGCTACCTGCCCAGTACCATCCACGCCTCCGCGACGACGTTCTTCTTCCTCCACGGCGGCTACGGCCTCTTCGGGGACGTCGAGCTTCAGGACGGGTACTGCCGCCTGCTAGCGATGCGGTTGGCCCACGGGGTCATCGCCATCGATTACCCCCTCGCCCCCGAGAACACGTTTGCTCACGCCATCGCGGCCGTGCAGGCGGTACTGAGGGAAGAGAACACCGGTGTGAGCGTTCTGGCGGGCGATTCGGCCGGTGGCGCACTCGCTGTCGCCACAGCGCGGGCCGGTGAGGAATGGCCCGAGTGCGTCGACGGTCTGCTGCTCACCAACCCCAACCTCGACCTCACGCTCGGCTCGCTCGCTCCGAACGCGCCGGCCGGACCCGACGCCGGCCTCATGAGCCACGCGTTCGCCCAATGGCTGGGCGACGAACACGCAGGGCTTCGCCTCGACCAGGACGCTCGTCGGTTGCCACGCACCCTCGTCGCGGTCGGCACGGATGACAGCCTCGCTCCCGAAGCGAGAACCCTGCACGCCGCCTGCACGCGAGCCCGCGTGCCGTCCCGGCTCCTCGAGTTCGAGGCCGTGGGTCACGGTCTCGTGAGCGAAAGGCACCTCGTCGAGCGCATCGCGGACGAAGCCCGCGTGTTCTTCCGCCTTCCGGCGAGCTGACGCCCCGCGTCAGCCGCCGTACACGATCTGCGTCGCGCCGAGGCGATCGAGCAGGTAGGCCGTTTCGAACGCGGCTTCCTTCCACGACTCGTACCGGCCGCTCACACCGCCGTGGCCGGCCACCATCTCCGTCTTGAGCAGGATCGGACGCTCGCTCTGGTTACTCGTCACGGTGCGACGTAGCTGCTGCACCCACTTGGCCGGTTCGACGAAGAACACGCGCGTGTCGTTGAGGCTCGTCGTGGCGAGCACGGCCGGGTAGCGCTCGGCACGCACGTTCTCGTACGGCGCGTACGACTTCATGTACGCGTACACCTCGGCGTCGGCGAGCGGGTTGCCCCACTCCTCCCACTCCCCCTGCGTCAACGGCATCGACGGATCGAGCGTCGTCGTCAGGGCATCGACGAACGGCACCTGCGTGACGACCGCGCAGAACAGCTCCGGCGCCTCGTTGATCACCGCGCCGATGAGCAGACCACCGGCGGAACCCCCCTCTGCAGCGAGGCGATCCGGCGAAGCCCAACCCGTGTCGACGAGGTGACGCCCACACGCGACGAAGTCATCGAACGTGTTCTTCTTGTGCTCCAACCGGCCGTCGAGGTACCAGGAACGGCCCATCTCACCACCGCCACGCACGTGGGCGATGGCGAAGACGACACCACGCTGCAGGAGGCTGAGACGTAGCACCGAGAAGTACGGATCGATCGACGACTCGTAGGAGCCGTAGCCGTAGAGGAGCACAGGGTTGGTGCCGTCGGCCTCGACGTCCTTGTGCGCCACGAGCGAGATCGGCACCTGTGCCCCGTCCGGGGCCGTGGCCCACAGACGGTGCTGCTGATAGTCGGACGGCTCGTGGCCACCGAGCACCTCACGGCGCTTGAGCAGCGTGACCTCGTCGGTCGTCGTGTCCCAGTCGTAGACCGAGCGCGGCTCGACGAACGACTCGGTGGCCACCATGAGCGTCGTCGCCTCGTAGGTGGGGTTGGCGCCGACGCCCACGGACATCAGCTCGCCGGAGAACGGCAGGTCACGTAGGACGCCGAAACCGTCGCCCTGCTTGGGCAGCAGCTTGACCGTGGCGAGGCCACCGGAACGCAGCCCGACGAGCACGAAGTCGCGGAACGCGGAGACGCCCATGAGGCGCTCGCCCTCTCTTCCTTCGAGGAGCAGCTGCCAGTGCTCGATTCCCGGCGTCGCGAGGGGCGCCCAGGAGACGTCGTAGTCGACGCGGTCGCGATTGTGCACGATGTAGAGGCGCTGACCGTCGATCTCGATGTCGTAGTCGAGCCCCGGAGTGCGCGGCTGAACGACGCGCAGACCTGCCTCGACGTCCTGCAGGTCGAGCAGGTGGAATTCCGCGGTGTCCTTCGAACCGAGCGACAGGACGAGCCACCGGTCGTCGTGCGTTCCCCCGATGCCGAGCCAGTACGAGGCGTCCTCCTCGGTGAACAGGAGCGTGTCCGCGCTCGGGTCCTCACCGACGACGTGGTGCCACACCTGGAAGGGCCGCCACGCCTCGTCGACGCGCGTGTAGTAATACGACTCACCGTCGGCCGCCCAGACGAGGCCGTAGCCGACCCCGGTGACGCTCTCCTCGAGAACCTCACCCGTGGAGATCGTGCGCACGCTGATCTTGTAGCGCTCGTCGCCCTCGAAGTCCATGAGCGCCGCGAGACGGTTCTGGTCGGGGCTGAGAGCCAGGCCACCGACCGAGTAGAAGTCCTTGCCCTCCGCTTCGACGTTGCCGTCGAGGAGCACCTGCTCACCCGGAAGCGACGCCTCGGGCGTCGGCACAGGACGGCTGTCGCCTTCGCGGTACGGTGCTCGGCAACTGATGCCGTACTGCTGGCCCTCCACCGTGCGGGCGTAGTACCACCAGTCCTTGTCACGCACCGGGATCGACAGATCCGTCTCCTTGGTACGCCCCTTGATCTCGGCGAAGATCCGGTCGCGCAACTCCTGCTGCGGCGCGAGGACGGCGTCGGTGTAGCCGTTCTCCGCGTTGAGGTGCGCGATGACCTCGGGGTCGGACTTGTCGCGCAACCACTCGTAGTCGTCGACGAAGACGTCGCCGTGGTGGATGCGCTCGTGCGGCACCCGCTTCGCCTGGGGTGCGCTGGGGCCGTTCGTCGTCATGTTTCCTTCTCTTCGTCGTCGGCTCAGCCGAGGCAGGCGGGGCCCAGCAGCGCCTTGAGGTCGCCGAACAGGGCCGGGGTGGCGTTGACGCGCAGACTGTCATCGAGCTTGACCGTGAGCGTGCGACCGGGCCGGGTGAGGCGCAGGTGCACCTCCGTGATGCCGGGGTGCTCGCCGAGTACCTCCTTGAGCCGCTCGGCGAGGCCCTGCGTGGCGCGGGCATAGGGCAAGTGGAGGGTCACCGGGCCGCGTGGGCCGTCCGTGAGCTCCGGCAGCGTGAGTTCCATCGCGTTGAGCGCGACCGACTCGTCACGACGGTTGACGCGGCCCTTGACGGCGCACACGACGTCCTGACTGAGCATCGTGGAGACCGTGGCATAGGTCGAGGGGAAGAACAGGCACTCGATGGCTCCGTCCATGTCCTCGACCGTGGCGATGGCCCACAGGTCGCCCTTCTTCGTGCGCTTGACCTGCAGACCCGTGATGAGACCGGCAATCGTCACCATGGCCCCGTCGGGCAGCGAGTCCTCACCGAGGAGCTTTGCGACGGACGTGTCCGAGAACTGCGACAGCGCAGCCTCGATGCCGAACAACGGGTGGTCGGAGACGTACAGGCCGAGCATCTCGCGCTCGAAGGCGAGCTTCGTCTGCTTGTCCCACTCGATCGGTGGGATCTGCGGCAGGGCCGCGAACTCGATGCCCGGCGCGTCGTCACCGAAGCCGGCGAACAGCGAATCCTGGCCGTGTTCCTCCTTGCGCTTCTCCTCGATGAGGGCGTCGACGTACGACTCGTGAATCTGCACGAGGCCCTGACGCGGGTGGCCGAGGTCGTCGAAGGCGCCGGCCTTGACGAGCGACTCGACGGTGCGCTTGTTGAGGACCGTCGCCGGGCACTTGCGCAAGAAGTCCTCGAAGGAGGTGAAGCGTCCCTTTTCCTCACGCGTCGCGACGATGGCGGAGACGACGTTCGAACCGACGTTGCGGATCGCCTCGAGACCGAAGCGGATGTCCTCGCCCACAGCGGCGAAGTTACCGATCGACTCGTTGACGTCGGGCGGCAGCACCTTGATGCCCATGTGTCGGCACTCGTTGAGGTACAGCGCCGACTTGTCCTTGTCGTCGCGCACGCTCGTCAGGAGCGCGGCCATGTACTCGGCCGGGTAGTTGGCCTTGAGGTAGCCGGTCCAGTACGACACGAGCCCGTAGGCGGCCGTGTGCGCCTTGTTGAACGCGTAGTCGGAGAACGGCAGGAGGATACTCCACAGCGTCTGCACCGACTCCACGGAGAAGCCGTTGTCGAGCATGCCCTTCTCGAAGTTGACGTACTCGGCGTCGAGCACTTCCTTCTTCTTCTTACCCATGGCTCGACGCAGCAGGTCGGCGTTGCCGAGGGTGTAACCGGCCAGCTTCTGGGCGATCTCCATGACCTGCTCCTGATAGATGATCAGGCCGTAGGTCATGTTGAGGATCGGCTCGAGGGCGTCCGTCAGCTCGGGGTGGATGTAGTCGATCGGCTGGCGCCCGTTCTTGCGCAGCGCGAAGTTGGTGTGGGCATTGGCGCCCATCGGGCCCGGACGATAGAGCGCGAGAGCAGCGGAGATGTCTTCGAAGTTGTCCGGCTGCATGAGACGCAGCAGCTGGCGCATGCCGCCGCCGTCGAGCTGGAAGACACCGAGCGTGTCACCCCGCGCCAACAGGTCGTACGTGCGCGCGTCCGTCATGTCCTTGCTCAGCGCGTCGAGGTCGACCTCCTCGTCGCGGTTGGCCTGGATGTTCTTCAGGGCGTCGTCGAGGATCGTGAGGTTTCGCAGACCGAGGAAGTCCATCTTGACCAGGCCGAGCGTCTCGCAGCTCGGGTAGTCGAACTGCGTGATGACGGCCCCGTCCTGGAGGCGCCGCATGATCGGGATGACGTCCATGAGCGGCTCGCTCGACATGATGACGCCGGCCGCGTGCACGCCCCACTGACGCTTCAGCCCTTCGAGGCCGACACCGGCGTCGAAGATGTTCTTGAACATCGGGTCGGACTCGATGAGCGCGCGGAACTCGCCGCCCTCGGCGTAGCGGGCGTGCTCGGTGTCGTACATCTTCGCGAGCGGCACGCCCTTACCCATGACGTCGGCGGGCATCGCCTTCGTCATCTGCTCACCGACGGTGAACGGGAAGTCCATGACGCGCGAGGCGTCCTTGACGGCCTGCTTCGCCTTGATCGTGCCGTACGTGACGATGTACGAGACGCGGTCGTCTCCGTACTTGTCGACGACGT
Organism: Dermacoccus sp. PAMC28757; assembly: GCF_014302635.1. Classification (NCBI taxonomy): domain Bacteria; kingdom Bacillati; phylum Actinomycetota; class Actinomycetes; order Micrococcales; family Dermacoccaceae; genus Dermacoccus; species Dermacoccus sp. PAMC28757. The sequence continues at coordinate 2,573,745 of NZ_CP060292.1, forward strand.
AACGGATCACCTCGGAGCGCCGGCGCTCGTCGAAGTCGACGTCGAAGTCGGGCATCGACTTTCGCTCGGGGTTGAGGAAGCGCTCGAAGATCAGACCGTGCGGGATCGGGTCGAGGTCGGTGATGCCCATGGCGTAGGCGCACATCGAACCTGCACCCGAACCACGCCCCGGCCCCACGCGGATGCCGTTGTCCTTGGCCCAGTTGATGAAGTCGGCGACGACGAGGAAGTAGCCCGGGTAGCCCTTGCCGACGATGACGTCCTGCTCGTAGCGAGCCTGCTTGATCGCGTAGTCCGGCACCCCTTCGGGGAAGCGCCGCTTGAGGCCGCTCTCGACCTCCTTGATGAACCACGACGTCTCGTCCTCCCCCTCGGGGCACGGGAAGCGCGGCATGTAGCGGCCTTCGCCCTCGGTGAAGGAGACTTCGCACTGCTCGGCGATGAGCAGCGTGTTGTCGCACGCGTCCGGGTGGTCGCGGAAGAGGTGACGCATCTCGTCGGCCGACTTGAGGTAGAACTCGTGCGAGCCGAACTTGAAGCGGTTGGGGTCGGTCAGACGCGAACCGGAGTTGATGCACAGCAGCGCATCGTGGTGAACCGCGTCCTCCTTGTTCGTGTAGTGCAGGTCGTTCGTCGCGAGCAGCGGTAGGCCCAGGTCCTTCGCCAGCTTGAGCAGGTCGCTGCGCACCCGACGTTCGATGTCGACGTCGAGGTCGTGCTCCATGAGCTCGCAGTAGAAGTTGCCCTCGCCGAAGATGTCACGGAACTCGGCGGCCGCCTCGACGGCCTTGTCGTACTGCCCGAGGCGCAGGCGGGTCTGGATCTCGCCCGAGGGGCAGCCCGTCGTGCCGATGAGACCCTTGCCGTACTGCTGCAGCAACTCACGGTCGAGGCGCGGGTACTTCGAGTAGACCTGATCGAGTGAGGCCTGCGAACCCATGCGGAACAGATTGTGCATGCCGTCGTTGTTCTTCGCCAGCAACGTCATGTGCGTGTAGAGACCACGGTTCGAGACGTCGTCGGCCTCCTGGCCGCGCTCGCCCCAGGTCGTACGCGTGCGGTCGGTGCGGTGCGTGCCCGGCGTGAGGTAGGCCTCGAGCCCGATGATGGGCTTCACGTCGTACTTGCGCGACTTCGACCAGAACTCGTAGGCACCGAAGAGGTACCCGTGGTCGGTGGTGGCGATCGCCGGCATGCCGAATTCCTGGGCACGGGCGAACATGTCATCGATACGGGCTGCACCGTCGAGCATCGAGTACTCGGTGTGGTTGTGCAGGTGGACGAAGCTGCGCGACTGACTGGACATCGGGGACGAGTCTACGACCGGCCACCGACAACCGCCTGTGCGCTGAGCGCCGCGTTCGCTCACGGCGGATCGACCACGAGCGCACGACCCTCGTGGCGACCCCCGCGAACACGGGCAAGTGCGTTGTTCAGGTCCTGATGAGGTCGAGCGCGCGCGCCAGATCCTCGGGGTACGGCGAGGTGAACGTCACGTGCTCACCGCTGCCTGGGTGCTCGAAACCGAGCTCGACGGCGTGCAGCCACTGGCGGTCCAGACGCAGGGTCTTGGCGAGCTTGGGGTCGCTGCCGTACAGCGGGTCGCCGACGCACGGGTGGTGCATCGCGGAGAAGTGCACGCGAATCTGGTGCGTGCGCCCCGTCTCGAGGTGCACCTCGAGCAGCGACGCCGAGCGGAAGGCCTCGAGAAGCTCGTAGTGGGTGACCGAAGCTCGGCCGGAGTTCATCACGGCAAACTTGTAGTCGTGGCCGGGGTGACGCCCGATCGGCGCGCTGATCGTGCCCTCGATCGGGTCCGGGAGCCCCTGAACGAGGGTGTGGTAGGTCTTGTCGACCGTGCGGTCGCGGAACGCCTGCTTGAGCAGCGTGTAGGCGCGCCCACTCTTGGCCACGACCATGAGGCCGCTCGTGCCCACGTCGAGGCGCTGGACGATGCCCTGACGCTCGGGCGCACCGGACGTCGAGATGCGGTAACCGGCGGCGGCGAGACCGCCCACGACGTCGGGGCCGTCCCAACCGACGCTCGGGTGGGCTGCGACGCCCGCAGGCTTGTCGACGACGACGATCTCAGAGTCGTCGTGGACGATGCGCATACCGGGGATCGCCTCGACGCGGGGCTTGGCCTCGCGAGGGCCGGTGCGCTCGGGCATCGTCACCTCGAGCCAGGAGCCGGCGCTCACACGCTCGGACTTGGCGACGACCTTGCCGTCGACGCTCACGGCGCCCTCGGCAGCCAGCTCCGCCGCCCGAGTCCGCGAGAACCCGAGCAGCCGGGCGATGGCCGCATCGACGCGTTCACCCTCGAGACCCTCGGGGACCGGAAGTGCCTTGACCTCGCTCATGCTGCGTCCTCGTTCCCGTCGTTCTCGGTTTCGCCCTCTCGGTCACGGTCACGGATGCCGTCCAGGCCGACGCCGCGGAACGTCAGCACGACGACGAGGGCCGCAGCCGTGCAGATCGCGATGTCGGCCACGTTGAAGATCGGCCAGTTCGGCAGCTGGAGGAAGTCGACGACGTACCCCTTGCCCCCGCCCGGCGGACGGAAGAAGCGGTCGGTGAGGTTGCCCACCGCTCCCCCGACGATGAGACCGAATGCGAGAGCCCAGCCCGTGCTGCGCAGCTTGCGCGCCGTGACGAGCACCGCGATGACGACGGCTACCGCGATCGCGGTGATGAAGATCGTCGAGTTCGTGCCGAGGCTGAAGGCAGCCCCCGGGTTGTGCGTGAGCTGGAATCGCAGGAACGACCCGATCACTTCACGCGGGCGCCCGTCGGCCAAGGCATCGAGCGCCCACGCCTTCGTCGCCTGGTCGATGCCGTAGGCCGTGGCTGCCGCCAGGCCGAGGACGGCGAGGTGCCTCGTGGACGCCCGGCGGGGCGTTCGAGGGTGGTCGGGTGTGGTCGCGGAACTCAGCGACGCTCCTGCTTCTGCTTGCATGACAGGCATAGGGTCGCACGCGGGAAGGCTTGAAGTCGAAGTTTGCCGATCGCACCGCCGCACGATTCGCACACGCCGTAGGTGCCGTCGTCGATGCGGGCCAGGGCCTTCTCGTTCTGTTCGAGCACCTCGGCGGACTTGCGGGCCAGCGAGATTTCGTGCTCGCGCTCGAAGTTCGCGTTACCCACGTCGGCCTCGTCATCGCCGGCGCCGTCACCCGGGTTGCGCAGCAGCCCCTCGAGGTCGCTGGCCAGGCTCTCGAGTTCGGCTCGCACGCGCGCGACCTCAGCCTCGAGTTCCTCGCGCACCTCGGCCAGCTCAGCGTCGGTCCAGGGCTCTTCCTCGGCCTTCACGGCCAGATCCTGCGCCGAAGCCGCAGCGTCCTTGGTTGCCATCGTCTTCTCTTCCCCTTGGTGGTGGCTCGCCCGGCGCACGATGCTCCGAGCGAGCCTGATTAAGGTCAGAGGATAGGGCACAAGTTGAGGCTTCGTGCGTGATCCGCCGACGAATTCGCCTAACCGACAAGTAATCCACCCCGGCGTGGGGAACTGGCCGTCACGCCCGTCGCTACCCGGGTTCCGGACATGAGGAGGGGCCCCGACACCGGGTGGTGTCGGGGCCCCTCGTCACGAGATCACTGACGCTTGTCGGCGGGCGACTGCGTTTCCTTCTCGTCGAGCTTGCGAAGCTGCTCGCTGAGGTAACCCTTGAGGTTCGAACGGTAGTCCGTCTCGAAGCCCTTGAGACGATCGATCTCGCCGGTGAGCGACGTGCGGCGGGTCTCGAGGTCGGCCAGGATGCCCTTACGGCGCTCCTCGGCCTCCGACACGAGGCTCGTCGACTTCTCGGTACCGGTCCGCACCAGGTCGTCGTGCTGCTTCTGGCCCTTGCTCACGAGGTCGTCGTGCTGCTTCTGGCCCTTGCTGACCAGGTCGTCGTGCTGCTTCTGGCCGGTCGTGACGAGCTCGTCGTGGCGCTTCTTGGCCGAGCTGAGGAGCTCTTCGCTCTTCGAGTTGGCCTCCCCGACGACCTTCTCGTGGTGGGCCTTCGCCTCGCTCAGCAGGCGGTCGCGCTCGTTCTCGCCGTCCTTGACGTGCTGGTCGTGCAGACGCTGGGCGAGGGCGAGGACGCCCGCGGCGTCGCCGGCACCCGCGTTTGCGCCGTTGTCGCTCGGGGCCGCCAAGGCGGCCGCGTCGCTCTGCTGCTGGTTCTTCGTCGAGCGCAGTTCGTTCTCGAGTTCACTGACCCGCTTGCGCGCCGCCTCGAGCTCGGACTGAGCCGTGGCCGCCTCACGACGAGCGGTCTCCGCAGCTTCCTTCGCCGCATCGCGCTCGCTCGTCAGGTCGCCGACCTGCTTGTTCAAGGCGTCCGAACCGGACCCGTCGTTCTTGACGGGCTGCTGCGACGTGGACGACGTCTCACGGGCCTTGGCGAGTTCGGCCTTCAGACGCTCGATCTCGGCCTTGTCCGCGTCGGACGAGCCCTGCCCCCCGGCAACCGGCGTGAGCGCCGGGACGGCTGCAGCACCGCGCGTAGCGGTCTGCCCGGCCATCGTGGCGTCGGATTCGGACCCGCCCTGCCCGCGACGGCAGTCGTCGAGCTTGTCGCTCAGGGTGTCGTTCTCAGCGTTCAGTCGGCGCAACTCGACGACGATCTCGTCGAGAAAGTCGTCGACCTGAATCTCGTCGTAACCGCTGCGCCCGAAGCCCTTGGGTTTCGAGAACTCCTTCTTCACGACGTCTTCTGGCGTCAGCGCCATGTGTTCACCTCAGTAACGCTCGAGCCACGGACACGCCCTGTGGCTACGGATCATGCCCGGCACGGAAGCCGGGCAATCGACAATACTCCTACGCTCACCTTAGGAGATTCGCGGCCACTTGCACAGCCAGGGCCAGGATGATGAAGGCCAGATCGAGGGCGATGCCTCCCAAACGCAGGGGCGGAACCACCTTCCGGATGGCCTTCAGGGGCGGGTCCGTCAGCGTGTAGACGAACTCCGCGACGACGAGAACCGGTCCCTTCGGGCGCCATTCGCGCGCGAAGAGCTGGATCCAGTCGAAGACCAGTCGTGCGATGAGCACGACGAAATACAGATCGAGCAACGTGGCCACGGAGTGGCGAACAACGTCCATGTTTCCTCCGCATGGTCATCGGGTGGATTGGGTCAACGTACGAGCAGGGCCGCGCCTTCCCGGTTCGGGAAGACGCGGCCCCACCGACGTCGGACGCCGGGTGTCAGCTCTGGTTGAACAGGCCTCGCGTCGCCTTGGCGACCTCGGGGCCGGAGGTCGAGACCTCGACGTTCTCCGGGGACAGGAGGAAGACCTTGCTCGTGACGCGCTCGATCGAGCCGTGAAGGCCGAAGACGAGGCCGGCGGCGAAGTCGACGAGTCGCTTGGCGTCCGTGTCGTCCATGTCCGAGAGGTTCATGATGACCGGAACGTTGTCGCGGAAGGCCTCGCCGATCTCCTTCGCCTCGTTGTAGGTGCGAGGGTGGATCGTCGTGATGCGGCTCATGCTCGAGGCCTCCATGTCCGGGATGTCGTGGTGGGCCACCTCGGGCCGCAGCGGCGTGACCTCGGCGGGAGTGCGACGCTCGTACGCCTCGTACGTCTCCGGGTCACGCTCGTCGTAGGCGGCGTCGTACTCGTCGCCATAGGCGTCGACGTTCCGGGCTACATGAGGGTCGGTGTCGGACAGGCCGAGGTATTCCATCGTCTTGCGCAGTGCGCCACTCATAACTTCTTGCTCCTTGGTCCGCCCTGGCCCCTGCGGAAGGGCACCACGTGCTCGTCGGTGTCGCGTTCGAAGTTACCTGGCAGCAGGGCGTGAACCGAGTATTGCGCTACCGACACGCAGGTGTGTCGCGCCGATTTTCACCGCGGCCTCCAGATCGCCCGACATCCCCGCCGACAACACGCGCGCCGCGGGGTGGTCTGCGAGGAAGCTCTCGCGCACGGCGGCAAGCCGCTCGAAAGCGCGCTCAGGCTCCTCGCCGCGCGGAGCAACGGCCATGAGGCCGCTCAACGTCAACCCTGACGCCTGAGCCACCTCGTCGGCCAGGGCAGCGAGCTCAGCGGGCGCCACGCCCCCACGTCCTTGCGAGTGCTCCTCGAGATCAACCTGGAGGAGAACCTCGAGCGGCGTGTCGCGCTCCCCACCCGCAGCGTCGAGCAGCGGGACGAGCTTGGGCCGGTCGAGAGACTGCACGACGTCGACGAGCGAGGCGACGCGCTTGGCCTTCTTGCTCTGCAACTGGCCGATGAAGTGCCGGGTCGGAGCCTTGAGAAGATCGGGGCGCTCTTCACGCAGCGAGTCGACCTTCTCGTGCAGTTCCTGCTCGCGGCTCTCCCCGACGTCGGTGACGCCCAACTCGGCGAGCGCGACGAGATCCGAGACCGGGAAGAACTTCGTCACCACGACAAGGGTCGGCTCTTCGTCGCGCCCCGCATCCCGGGTGGCCGACGTGATGCGCTCACGCACCTGCTCGAGCCGGGTGGCGAGTTCCGCCCGACGCTCGTCGTCGACCTCGATCACGCCGCCTCCGATCCTTCTCGGCGGACGATGACACCGGCGAAGCGGCCCGTCCGACCGTCACGGCGGTAGGAGAAGAGCCGCTCGTCCTCGACGGTGCACCCGGCGATCCACTCGAACGGCACGTCGAGCTCGGCGAGTTGTGACGCCACACCGGAGGCGACGTCGATGGCCGGGGTGCCCCAACGCGTGATCGCAGCGCTCGTGGGGTACTGCGTCCGAGCACCGTCGTACATCTCCTGCGGCACCTCGTAGCAGCGTCCGCACACGGACGGGCCGAGCGTGGCGCGCACCGATGTGGCCCCCAGGTCACGCATGGCAGCAACAGCCGCGGGCACGACGCCCGCGAGCATGCCGGGGCGCCCGGCATGAGCAACGCCGAGCACACCTGCCTCGGCATCTTCGAGGAGAACCGGGACGCAGTCCGCCACCATGACCGCGAGCGCGAGATCCGACGAGTTGGTGACCATGGCATCGACGTCGTGGACCTGCCCGAGCGAATCGGGTGTCACCTCGACGACATCGCGTCCGTGGACCTGGTTCATCCAGGCGATGGGAACGCCCCCGAGTTCCGCGGACAGGAGGTCACGGTTCGCGCGAACGTGCGCTTCATCGTCACCGACGTGAAGGCCGAGGTTCAACGCCGAGAACGGCGCCTCGCTGACACCCGAGAGGGAGTCGGTGAAGCACCGTTCCAGGTTGCCTTGCGGCAGGTCACGCCGGTCGTGCCAGTAGAACATCGACCGGGGCCCTTCTCACTTGAGGAAGTCGGGGACGTCCAGGTCGTCACGGTCCTCGAAGGTGACCTCCTTGGGAGGACGCGCGACCTGCTGCTGACCCTGCGTCTGGGTGCCCGCTGCGGAGCTGCCCTGACGCTGCTCGGAGCCGGACTGACGCGAGTCGTCCTGACCGGCCTCCTGGCCGTGCTGCTGACGCGTCGGCGGAGCCGACACGCGCGTCGGGCCCGACGTCGTACCCGGCACCGTGGCCGGCTGGATCGTCTGGGGGGCCGCCGGCTGCTGCGTCTGCTGAGCCGGGGCCGCGGACGGCGCCTGCGTCATCGACGACTGCTGCTGGCGCTGAGCGCCGCCACCGGCGTTGCCACCGGAGCGCTGCGACTCGTCCGAGCGCTTCTGCGGAGCGCCGCCGTCGAAGCCCGCCGCGATGACGGTGACGCGGACCTCGTCGCCGAGGGCGTCGTCGATGACGGCACCGAAGATGATGTTGGCCTCCGGGTGGGCGGCCTCCTGCACGAGGCGCGCGGCCTCGTTGATCTCGAACAGACCGAGGTCGGAGCCCCCCTGGACCGACAGGAGCACACCGTGCGCACCGTCGATGCTCGCCTCGAGCAGCGGGCTGGAGATCGCGAGCTCCGCGGCCTGAACCGCACGGTCCTCGCCGCGAGCCGAGCCGATGCCCATGAGGGCAGAACCGGCGCCCTGCATGACGGACTTGACGTCGGCGAAGTCGAGGTTGATCAGACCCGGCGTCGTGATGAGGTCGGTGATGCCCTGAACACCCGAGAGGAGGACCTGGTCGGCCGAACGGAACGCGTCGAGCATCGACACGGCGCGGTCGGAGATCGACAGGAGGCGATCGTTCGGGATGACGATGAGGGTGTCGACCTCTTCGCGCAGCGCGTTGATGCCGAGCTCGGCCTGGTTGGCGCGGCGACGGCCCTCGAACGTGAACGGACGCGTGACGACACCGATGGTCAGCGCACCGAGGCCCTTGGCGATCTTCGCGACGACGGGGGCGCCACCGGTACCGGTACCGCCACCCTCACCCGCAGTGACGAAGACCATGTCGGCGCCCTTGAGGACCTCTTCGATCTCCTCGGCGTGGTCCTCGGCGGCCTTGCGGCCGACCTCCGGGTCGGCGCCGGCGCCCAGACCGCGCGTGAGCTCGCGGCCCACGTCGAGCTTCACGTCTGCGTCACTCATGAGCAGCGCCTGGGCGTCGGTGTTGATCGCGATGAACTCGACTCCCTTGAGCCCGACTTCGATCATCCGGTTGATGGCGTTGACGCCACCGCCGCCGATACCGACGACCTTGATGACGGCCAGGTAGTTCTGGGGAGTTGCCACGGGGAGGGGCCTTTCGAACGCGGGTGCGGGTATGCGAACTCGATGCTACGCGAACCGTCGACCACTTGGCGAACACTTCAACATCCCGTTGAACGTTACCCGCGAATTACCGGTTCGCCCGCGCAGGCCAACGCGATCCGCCGCCGAGGTCCCCTCCCCCGGACAACCGCGACGAAGACACCCTCTTTCCCCGTCACTACGGGAAAAGAGGGTGTCATCATCAAGTTGAGGGTTAGCGCCGCTCGAGGCCCTCGAGGATGCGTGGGCCCAAGTGCGTGATGTCACCGGCGCCGACGGTCACGACGAGGTCGCCCGAGCGAACTTCCTCCAGAAGCACGGCGAGCGCATCGTCGGCCGTCGGCGTGAACGTCGCGACGCCCGACGTCATCGCATCGGTGATGAGGCGACCCGAGACACCCTCGACCGGCTGCTCACGAGCCCCGTACACGTCGAGGACGAGAGCACGGTCGGCACCGTCGAGCGCCTCCGCGAGACCGAGAGCGGCGTTCCGCGTCCGCGAGTACAGGTGCGGTTGGAACACGACGAAGAGCCGGCCCGACTCCTTGAGGGCGTCAGCGGTGCGCACGAGCGCTTCGAGCTTGCCGGGATTGTGGGCGTAGTCGTCGACGACCCGCACGCCCGCGGCCTCGCCGCGGGGCTCGAAGCGGCGCGACGTTCCGCGGAAGGCACTGAGCGAGTGCGCCGCGCGCTCGGCATCAATGCCCAGCCCCTCGACGAGGGCCGTGAGGACGCCGGTGGCGTTGAGGACGTTGTGTGCGCCGGGCACCTCGAGAGCAAGATCGACCTCCCGCCCGCCGGGAAGTGCCACACGAGCACCCCAGGCGAATCCGGCACCGTGTTCACTCACGATGCGCACATCCGCGTCGTCGCTGCGCCCGTACGTGAGCACGCGCGCTCCCGCCTCGCGACGCTCGTCCGCCAGCGCGCGGCTGCCGTCGTCGTCGGCGCAGGCCACGAGAAGACCGTCGGTCGCGATGGTTGCCGCGAAGATCTCGTACGCCTTCGCGAGGTTCGCGGACGTGCCGTAGAAGTCGAGGTGATCGTCCTTGATGTTCGTCACGATCGCGACGTCCGGGTGATAGACGACGAAGGAACCATCGCTCTCGTCGGCCTCGACGACGAACACGTCGCCCTCCCCCGGTGCCGCGTTGACCCCGAGGCCGGCGACGTTGGCGCCGATTGCGAACGACGGTTTCTCCCCCAGCGCGGCGAGCGCTGCGGTGGCCATGCCACTCGTCGTCGTCTTGCCGTTCGCGCCGGCGACGGCGAGACCGCGGCGGCCCTGCATGAGCATGGCCAGACCCTGCGAACGGTGGAGGACGCGCAGCCCGCGGCGGCGCACCTCGACGAGTTCGGGGTTCAATTCGTTGATCGCGCTCGAGACGACGACCACGGCGCCGTCCGGCACCTCGGCGACGTTCGCTGCCGCGTACCCGACAGCGATACGAGCACCCTGGGCACGCAGGTCGTCGAGCACCGGGAGCTCCACGTTGTCGGATCCGCTGAGCTGCACACCATCAGCCAGGAAGAGCCTCGCAACGCCGGACATACCTGAGCCGCCCACGGCGATCATGTGCACGTGCGGGACGTCGGCGAGGTTGGGCAGGGACTCGGAGAAGTCGAACCTCTCGTTCACACCGTTGCCCATGCTCATGCCCCCTTCGACGTCGAGGCGGCGTCCTCAACGACGTCGACGAGCTTGCCCGCGGCATCGGCGTGGCCCTGACCGGCGGCTGCGCGGCGCATTGCCGCGAGGCGCTCCTCGTCACGCACGAGCGGCACGAGGTTCTCGTCGATCCAGGCCGGCGTGAAGTCGTCGTTGTCGACGACGATGCCGCCGCCGGCCGCCACGACGTCGCGGCTGTTCAGCTTCTGCTCTCCGTTGCCGATGGGAAGCGGCACGTAGACGGCGGGCAGGCCGACCGTCGTCAGTTCGCTCACCATGCCGGCGCCGCTGCGCGTCACGACGAGATCGGCGACGCTGTAGGCGAGATCCATGCGGTCGACGTACTCGACGACGACGTAACGGGCACCGCCCGTCTGTTCGGGGACCTCGAAGCCCTTGCTCCGTCCGGTGACGTGGAGGATCTGGATGCCGGCGCCGGTGAGCTGCTCGACACGAGCGCGGAAGGCCTCGTTGAGGCTCACTGCACCGAGCGAGCCACCGGTGACGAGCACGGTCGGGCGGCCCGGCTCGAGGCCGAAGTGCTCGAGACCCTCCCCACGCAACATGGCCGGCTTGATCTCGGTGATCTCTCGGCGCAGCGGCATACCGACGATCTCGGCGTCCTTCATCGGCGTCGAGGGGAAGGTCACCGCGACGTGCTCGGCCCAGCGCGCGCCGAGCTTGTTCGCCAGACCCGGGCGGGCGTTCTGCTCGTGGATGACGAAGGGCACGCCAGCCTTGCGAGCCGCGAGGTACATCGGCGTCGAGACGTACCCGCCGAACCCGACGATCACCTGGGGGCGGTGCGTCTCGACGAGACGATCGGCCTCGCGCAGTGCGCCACGGAAGGCGGCCGGGAAGCGAAGGGCTGCGCCGTTCGGGCGGCGCGGGAAGGCCACCTTCGGCACGAACGCGAGCGCGAATCCACGTTCGGGCACGAGGCGTTCCTCGAGCCCACCCGGCGAGCCGACAGCCGTGACGACCGCATCGGGGTGACGGCGGGTGATCTCCTCCGCGGTGGCCAACAGCGGAGAGACGTGACCGGCGGTGCCACCACCGGCGAGCAGAACGCGATCGAGGGTGGTCATGAGCGACCCTTTCGGTTGGGCAGGACCGCCATCGTGCGGCGGACGAGACGGGGCTTGGCGCGCAGGGCTTCGGCAGCCCGTGGTTCGCGGCGTGCGAACGACAGAAGGATCCCGATGCCCACGAGCGTCATGACGAGAGCGGAACCACCGGCGCTGACGAGGGGCAACGGCACACCGACGATCGGCAGGAGGCCGAGAACGGAGCCGATGTTGACGACGGCCTGGAAGCAGATCCACATCATGATGCCTGCGGTGGCGACGCGCACGAACATGTCGGTGGACTGCGCGATGAGGCGGTAGCAGGCGTACGCGAAGACGAGGTACAGCGCGAGGACGGCGAGCGTGCCCGGGAGGCCCAGTTCCTCGCCGATGATCGCGAAGATAAAGTCGTTGTGCGCCTCCGGCAGCCAGCCCCACTTCTCGCGCGAGGCGCCGGGGCCGAGGCCCCACAGACCACCGTCGGCCAGAGCCCAGGAGCCGTGGATCTTCTGGTAGCAAGCAGCGACATCGATGTCACTGGGAGCGTCACAGCCACCGAGCCACGCACCGATGCGCGAGGTGCGGTTGCCGCTCGTCATGACCGCGACGGGAAGGAGCACCGCAATACCCAGGCCCAGCCAGGCGAACCAGGATCCCTTGGCACCCGCGGCCCACAGCATCCCCAGATAGATGACGGCGAAGACCATCGTCGTGCCGAGGTCGCGCCCGGCCATGACGAGACCGCCGAGCAGACCTGCGAACCAGAACGTCGGCAACACCGACTTCTTGAAGTCGTACAGCTGAGCCCGACGGTTGCCGAGGATGACGGCGACGACGAGGATCATGGCGATCTTGCCGATCTCCGACGGTTGGAGTCGCAGCCCACCGACCTGAAGCCAGTTCCGGTTGCCCAGGACCTCGACTCCGACGCCGGGAATCATCACGGCGGCCTGCATCGCTGCGGCGAGCAGGAAGAAGATGCCGGCGACCTTCTTGAGGAACGGTGTCGGCAGCCGACTGAACACCGCCGCAGCCACGAGGCCGATGACGGCGAACATCAACTGGTTGGTGAACTGCGAGAAAACCGATCCACCGCGCATGTACGACTGGACGCTCGAGGCGGACAGCACCATGACGAGGCCCAGCACGACGAGCACCGACGTGGAGCCGAGCAGCAGGTAGTACGTCGCGAGAGGCGACTCGAGCCAGCCCAGTCGCCGTCGCAGTCGCTCACCCCACACGTCCTGTGAGGTCTCCTCACGCCAGGGTGTGCGGGTCGTCATGCGTCAGCGCCACCCAGAGATTCGACGATGCGGGTGAACGCGTCACCGCGCGCACCGTAGGAGGCGTACATGTCCAACGAAGCTGCAGCCGGGGCGAGCAGGACGGTGTCCCCCGACTGTGCCATGCCTCGCGCGTGTTCGAGCGCCTGCGTCATCGCGGCCTCGGGTTCGCTCTCCTCGACGATCGCCACGGGAACGTCGGGGGCGTGCTCGGCAAGAGCACGCGCGATGGCGTCCCGGTCACGTCCCATGAGCACAGCCCCGCGAAGACGCGTCGCGTTGTCGCGGACCAGTTCGCTCACATCGGCGCCCTTGAGCAGGCCGCCGGCGATCCAGACGACAGGTTCGTACGCCGTCAGCGACGCGGCCGCGGCCGGCGGGTTGGTGGCCTTGGAGTCGTTGACGTACCGCACGCCGTCGAGCGTCGCGACGAGCGCCATACGGTGCGGCTGCGGCGAGTAGTCCATGAGCCCCTTGCGCACGGCGGCGGGTGAGACGCCGTAACTACGGGCGAGCGCTGCTGCGGCCAGTGCGTCGGCGACGTAGTGCGGCGCCGCCGCGTTCGGGCCGAGATCACGCAGGACGGCCAGTTCCGCCGCGCTCGTGCGGCGTTCCTCGACGAAGGCGCGGTCGGCGAGCACGTCCTCGACGATTCCGACCATCGACGGAGCCGGTGTGCCGAGAGTGAAGCCGATGGCACGACAGCCCTCGACGACCTCGGCCTCCTCGAGGAGCGCCTCCGTCGTCGGGTCGTCGACGTTGTAGACGCAGGCAGCCTGGGTGCGCTCGAAAACGCGTCCCTTCTGTCGGCGGTACTCCTCGAACGAGCCGTGCCAGTCGACGTGGTCGGGCGCGACGTTGAGCAGGCACGACGCGAACGGCGAGACGCTGCGCGACCAGTGCAACTGGAACGTCGACAGTTCGACGGCGATGACGTCGAACGGCTGCGGATCGAGGATGGCCTCCATGATCGGCATGCCGACGTTGCCCGCGGCCACAGCGCGCAGACCTTGGGCCTGCAGGATCGACTCCAGCATCGTGACGGCGGTCGTCTTGCCGTTCGTCCCCGTGATGGTGATCCACGGGGCCGCGCCCTCACGCGGGCGCATGCGCCACGCGAGCTCGACCTCCCCCCAGACGGGGATGCCGCGATCCGCGGCGTCCGTCATGAGCGGATCGGTGGGAGGGACGCCGGGCGAGGTGACGACGAGCTGCGTGCCCTGGGGCACACTCGTCATGTGCTCCGCACCGAACGCGATCTCGGCGCCGAGCACCTCGAGGATCTGGGCCCGTTCGGCCATGACGTCGGTCTTGTCGCGAGAGACGACGCGCACGTTCGCCCCTCGTTCGAGCAGCGCATCGGCGGCGGCGAAGCCACTGACGCCGAGTCCGACGACAAGGACCGAGAGGCCGGACCAGTCGGCGTCACGATGCGTCAGATCACGCTCGCCCCCGAACGGTTCGTAACTCGGGTCGAGCGGCCACAGCTCGTTGTCGGTCACTGGTTGACGTTCCATTCCGCGTAGAAGATTCCGAGGCCGAAGGCCACGCACAGGCCGGCGATGATCCAGAAGCGGATGACGACGGTGATCTCGTTCCAGCCCACCATCTCGAAGTGGTGGTGCAACGGCGCCATCCGGAAGATGCGTTTGCGGCGCAACTTGAACGACCCGACCTGAAGGATGACCGAGAGGGTCTCGAGGACGAACAGACCCGCCAGGATGACGACGAGAAACTCGGTGCGCGTCGTGATGGCCAGGCCGGCGAGTGCGCCACCGAGGGCGAGCGAGCCGGTGTCACCCATGAAGATCTTGGCCGGTGTCGCGTTCCACCACAGGAAGCCGAAACAGGCACCCATGAGGGCTGCGGCGACGACGGCGAGGTCGTGGGGATCGCGCACGTCGTAACACTTGGCCGCGTTGGAGGCGAGGCCGTTCTGGCAGTTCTGGTTGAACTGCCAGATCGCGATGAGCACGTACGCGCCGAACACCATGACGCTGGCGCCGGTGGCCAGACCGTCCAGCCCGTCCGTGAGGTTGACGCCGTTCGACGTCCCTGCGATGAGCAGGTTCGCCCAGATGACGAACAGAATGAGACTGACGACCGTGCCGCCGAGGGCGAGCGAGACGTTCGAGTCGCGTGCGAAGGAGATGTTGTAGCTGGCGGGGGTGAGGCCGGCGTCGTCGCGGAACTGAAGGGCCAACACCGCGAAGATGACCGCCACGAGCGTCTGGCCGAGCAGCTTCTGCACGGACGTCAGACCCAGAGATCGCTGCTTGGTGATCTTGATCGCGTCGTCTGCAAAACCGACGAGCCCGAGGCCCGTCATGAGGAACAGCACGAGCATGCCGCTGGCCGTCACGGGCGTCATGGTGACGAGGTGGGCCATTCCGTAGGCGAGAAGGCTCGCGGCGATGATGACCGCTCCACCCATCGTCGGCGTTCCACGCTTCGTGTGGTGCGTCGTGGGGCCGTCGTCACGAATGAACTGGCCGTACCCCTTGCGCACCAGGAACTTGATGAACATGGGGGTGCCGAAAAGCCCGACGACGAGCGACACGATGGCCGCGATGAGGACGCCCTTCATGCGGTCACCTCCGTTGCGGGAAACGCGGACGTTCCGGCTTCCTCGACCAACCTATCGCCCAGCAGACGCAAACCCGAGTCACGACTCGACTTCAGCAGCAGGATGCGGCCCGCGCTCAGATCGCGCACGAGTGCGTCGTGCGCCGCGTCCGCGTTCTCGACCTCGTGGACGCGCTCGGCCGCCATTCCGGCCTCACATGCCCCGACGGCGATGGGCGCGGCACCCGCGCCGACGACGTAGACCTCGTCGATCCCGAGGGCCGCGATCTCACGACCCACACCGGCGTGTTCATCGAAGGAGCTCTCCCCCAGCTCACGCATCTCACCGAGCACGGCGATGCTGTGACGCTCGCGTCCCATGTGGGCCAGCGAGCGCATCGCGGCACGCATCGAGTCGGGGTTGGCGTTGTAGGCGTCGTTGACGAGCGTGATGTCGCCCGGCAGTTCGTGAACCTCCATGCGCCAGCGAGAGGTCGCTCCGGCGGCGGCCAGCGCCTCCACCACGGTGTCGAGATCGAGCCCCAGGCTGACAGCCGCTGCAATGACGCTGAGCGAGTTGCCGACCTGGTGCTCACCGAACACGGCGAGGCGCACACGCGCCGTACCGGCCGGGCACGTGAGGTCGTAGGAGGCGCGACCTGAGGTGTCGACCTCGACGTTCGTCGCGCGGTAGTCGGCGTCCTCTCCGAGACCGACGAGGACCACCGTGGCCTTCGTCCGTGACGCCATGGCGCGCACGCGCTCGTCGTCGACGTTGAGCACGGCGAAACCGTCCTCGGGCAGGGCTTCGACGAGTTCACCCTTGGTCTGCGCAATCGCGTCGACGGAGCCGAACTCGCCCATGTGCGCCTTGCCGACGTTGAGGACGATGCCCACCTTCGGCGGGGCGATCTTCGTCAGGTACTCGATGTGACCGACGCCGGAGGCACCCATCTCCGCCACGAGGTAACGGCTGTTCGAACCGAGCCGGCACACCGTGAGGGGAACACCGACCTCCGAGTTGAGCGAGCCGTGGGGTGCCACCGTCGGGCCGAACCGGGCAAGGACGGCCCCGAGGAGATCCTTGGTCGAGGTCTTGCCGGACGACCCCGTGATGCCCACGATCTCGAGGTCGGCAATCGCATCCACGACGCCGCGTGCCAGTTTGGCGAAGGCAAGCTCCGAGTTCTCGACGACGACGGTCGGCAGGATGTCGACAGCACGCTCACCGAGCACACCGACGGCACCGGCGTCCCGTGCGGCCGGGGCGTAATCGTGCCCGTCCGCGTGCTCACCGACGCGAGCGACGTACAGGCTGCCCGGCACGCACTCGCGGGAGTCCGTGACGACGGATGCGCTCACCGTGGCGTCGGCACCGACGAGGTGACCTCCGGTGATGCGTGCGATCTCGTCGAGCGAAAATTCGATCACTTGGACGTCGACTCCTCTGAGCGGTATTTGATCGGGAACGGAAGCTTGTCGCTCTTGTTCGGCGGTATTTTACGTTGGCGCAGCGCCTCGGCCATCACCTTGGAAAACACGGGGGCCGCTAGGTCACCACCGAACGTTCCCGCCTGCGGACGCTGCAGCGTCACCGACACGATGAGCTGCGGATCCTTGGCCGGCGCCATACCGATGAAACCTGCGGTCACACCGTCGTAGCCACCCTTCACCGAGTCGTAGCGCTCGGCCGTCGACGTCTTGCCGGCGACGTCGTAGCCCGGGACGGCCGCCTTCGGCGCGCTGCCGTCCTTCGTCACGACACCCTGCATCATGCCGACGAGTTCCTTCGAGGTCTTCGCGCTGAAAACGCGCGTCGCCTTCCGATCGTCCGTGTAGGGCTGCATCGCACCGTCGCCGCCTTGGACCTCGGAGACGAGCTTGAGCGGCTCACGCACTCCACCGTTGGCGATCGCCTGGAACAGCCCGACCTGCTGCACAGCGCTGCTCGCGAGCCCCTGACCGAACATGATCGTGTACCAGGTGTCGCCCTTCCAGGTCGAGACCTTCGGCACGATGCCCGTGGACTCGCCGGGGAAACCGATCCCGGTGGCCTCCCCGAGCCCGAACTTCTTCATGTAGGTGTACAGCTTTTCCTTGGGCAGCTTCTCCCCCGCGAGGATCGTGCCGATGTTCGAGGACTGCGCGATGACACCGGCAAGCGTCAGGTACTCGGTGGGGTGTGGGTGCGAGTCGTGGAAAGGACGTCCCGCGCGTTTCAGGCTCGGCGGCACCTCGACATGCGACTTCGGTGTCATGATGCCTTCTTCGAGGACGGCGCCGGCAGTCACCATCTTCTGCGTGGAGCCGGGCTCGAAGGTGTCCGTGAAGGCACGGTTCTGCAGGTTCTCGGACGTGGCCGTCGACATATCGTTGTTGTCGAAGCTCGGATAGCTCGCCGCCACGAGAATGTTGCCCGCCTTGTCCGCGACGACGATCTCGCCCGAGACCGCCTTCGACGACTTCACCTGTCCGGCGAGTTCGTTCTGCGCGAACCACTGCAGGTCGCTGTCGATCGTCAGCTTGGCACCACGGCCCGCAACCGGCTTGCGGTCGAGGTTCTCACCCGTCGCGATCTCGGAGCCGTTGCGTGCGCGCTCGACCTGGTACAGGCCGGCCTTGCCCTGCAAGGTCGTGTTGAGCATCTGCTCGATACCGCCACTGGGCACGTCCTGTGCGTTGACCGAACCGAGCAACGGAGCGAGGGCCGTGCCTTGCGGGTACTCGCGCTTCTGCACCTGCTCGGACGTGATTCCGGGCAGGTCGAGCGCCCGGATCTGGCTCCACTGAGCGGGGCTGATGTCCTTGGCGAGGTAGACGAACCGACTGCCGCGGGCATCGGCGCGCTCGAACGTGGCCCGGATCTCGGCTGCGTCTCCCCCGAGGATGCGAGCCAATTCCTGGGAGACGCCCTCGATGCCCTTGGGCTTGCCGTTGGTCGAGCGCTCCCGGAACGACTTCGCGGCCACCGGGTCACCGGCGACGTCGCGACGCTCCACGCTGCGTGCGAGCACCGTCCCGGCAGAATCCGTGATCTCACCACGGGCTGCGGGGACCTTCGATGTCGTCAGACGGTTGTTGGTGGCCTTCTGCGCGATCTCGTCCGCCTGGATCCACTGAACCTTGACGAGCTGCCAGGTGAACAACGACAGGATGATGGCGAAGACGGCCAGCATCGTGCGGGTACGACGACGGGGGTGACCGACGGCGCGCAGACGCGCCTCGGCCGGTCGCGACATACGCACTGGACGCGCCTTCGAGGGCGCCGGCCTGCGACGTTGTTCCACGGATTCCCCTCGTCGCGGACGAAAGCTCTTGCTCTTACTTCCCGGTCGTGCTCGTGGCGTCGGACTTCGCGTCGCTGCCCTTCGCCTTGGCGTCCTTGGACTTGGCCTGCTTGGCCTTCGCATCCGCTTCAGCCTTCGCCTTGGCGGCGTCGGCCTTGGCCTTCGCGTCCGCCGCGGCCTTCGCCTTGGCCACCGGATCCGTGATGTGCAGTCCGATGGTGCCGCTGTCGAGCACGTCGGCCGCCGCCTTGCTCGCGGGGGTCGTCGACAGCGTGTTCACACTAAGACGCTGACCTGCCTGGTTCGAAGTCGCCACGCCGACCTGCTTGCCCGTGGTGCGGTTCACGTAGCGCACCTGCTCGGCCCGGACCATGCCGTACTCCTCGGCCTTCACCGCAAGGTGCTCGGGTGCCGAGACCGCGGAGATCTCGCTGTCGAGACCCTGCTGACGGTCGTCGAGCGTCGCGACATCACTGCGCAGCTTGTTGAGCGTGAAGGACTGCTCCGCGCGCATCGTGTTGAGCAGGAGCAACGACAGCGCCGAAACGAACGCGAAGACGAAGACGAGCGCCATGAAACCCGAGACCGGACGCTTGCCAGCGACGGTCTCCGTCCGGGCACGCACCGGACGAACGGCCGCCGCGCGAGACGCGGGCGCCGGGCGCCTCGTCGTGCGTGCCGGTCGGGAACCCGCGCGCGTGGAACGGGGTGCGCGGGAGGGGGCGGCCAGTTGGCTCATGACTGGCTTCCTTTCGGTCGGGTACGACGGATGGCACGGAGTTTCACCGAGGCGGAACGCGAGTTGTGCTCCAGTTCGGTTGCTGAGGGAGTCGAGGCGCCACGCAGGAGCAGCTCGAACTCGGGAAGGTGCTCGGGCAGCTCCACCGGAAGCCCTGCCGGTGCGGTGGAACGGCACGCCCGAGCGAAGGCCTGCTTGGTGATGCGGTCTTCGAGGGAGTGAAACGACAGGACGGCGAGTCGACCGTCGACGGCGAGGGTGTCGAACGCGGTGTCGACCGTGTTCTCCCAGCCACGCAGTTCGTCGTTGACCTCGATGCGCAAAGCCTGGAAGGTGCGCTTGGCGGGGTGACCGCTCTGACGCTGCGAGGCAGAGGGAATGACGGAGCGGAGCATCTCGACGAGCCGCGCGGAGGTGGTCCACGCCTGCTTCTCGCGTTCCTTGACGACGGCGTGGGCGATCTTGCGCGCATAGCGTTCCTCGCCGTAGACGCGCAGGATGCGCTCGAGCTCGTCCTGCGAGTAGGTGTTGAGGATATCGGCCGCCGTCTGCCCCGCGCTCGACTGGTCCATCCTCATGTCGAGGGGCGCGTCAGCGCGGTAGGAGAAGCCTCGCTCGAGTTCGTCGAGCTGGAAACTGGAGACGCCGAGGTCGAAGAGCATCGCGTCGGCCGGCCCGTCGAGGACGTCTGCGAGCTCCGTGTTGACGGCGTGAACGCCGCAGAAGCGCTCACCGAAGCGAGCCAGACGCTCGCCGGCGAGTTCAAGGGCCTGCGCGTCACGGTCGATTCCGACGACGCTTGCCTCGGGGAAGCGTTCGAGGACGGCTTCGGCGTGGCCGCCCATCCCGAGCGTGCCGTCGACGTACAGAGCTCCCGGACGCTCGAGGGCCGGGGCGAGAACGTCGAGAATCTCGGCGAGCATGACGGGAACGTGACGATCGGCGGCGGGCGCGAACTCGTCTCGCATGTTCACTCCCTCAGTGCTCGGGTCGTCGGACGTCGGTCCTCGTGCGTGGTGGTCGGGCCGCTGCGACTCTGCGTCCAGGGCCCCCGCCGCTGCGCTCCGGCACCGGGGAAGGTGTGCCGGAAAGCAGCGGCCGGAGACCTGGACGCAGAGGGCTACAGCAGCCCCGGAACGACCTCTTCCGCCTGGTCGGCGAACGGCTGTTCCGCGCCGGCGAGGTAGTCGTTCCACGCCTGCGTGTCCCAGATCTCGATGCGGTTACCCGCACCGATCACCGTGCATTCCTTCGACAGACCTGCGTAGTCACGAAGCAGCTGCGGGATCGTCACGCGTCCTTGCTTGTCGGGGATCTCGTCGGAGGCCCCCGAGAGCAGGACGCGCTGGTAATCACGCACCGCACGCGAGGTGACAGGCGTCGTGTTCATCGCCGTGGCGATGCGCTCGAACTCGGCCATCGGAAAGACGTAGAGGCAGCGTTCCTGTCCTCGAGTCATGACCAGCCCGCCGGCGAGACGTTCGCGGAACTTCGCCGGAAGGAACATGCGGCCCTTGTCGTCGAGTCGAGGCGAATGGGTACCCAGAAACACGGCTGGGCACCTCCCGTCACCGACACGTCGATCCGATGTCCCCCACTCTACTCCACTTCACCCCACAAAGTCTCCCCCCTTGCGCGGAATCGACCGGCGAGTTGGTGAAGCGCCCCAGTGATTGCAAGGAAGTTCACGGGTGGAGTGCGGTGGAGGAGAATCGTGCGCCAGACCCGGCAGAAGCTTGCCCCACGACGCTCCAAGGCGAATGGACCGCACGGACTTCCGCGGAATTCCGCGATTTTCCACCAAGGACGAAGCGCGCTCCACAGCGGACTCACGCCTCGTGGGGCGAAGTGGGGAGCGCGGTGGAGGACGGGGTGGAGCAGGGTGGAGTGGCGTGGAAGGCTCACCTTCGACCATCCCCACGTGCCTGTGCAGGACAGGGGGCCGCCGTATTTGGCAAGATCGGTTTGTATGGACACCTCGTCACGCGATCACGGCTACCCCGCCCCCGCTTCCCGCCGCCGCTCGGGCGTCGACGTCATCGCGACGGCTGACGCTGTGCGACGCAACGTCGAGCAGGTCATCGAGGGCAAGCCGGACGTCGTCCGGGTGGCCACGACGGTGCTCTTCGCCGGCGGGCACCTGCTCGTCGAGGACGTGCCCGGCGTCGGCAAGACGGTGCTGGCCAAAGCCCTGGCCCGTTCTGTCGACGCATCCTTGCGCCGCATCCAGTTCACGCCCGACCTGCTTCCGAGCGACATCACCGGCGTGACGATCTACGACCAGACGAGCGGCGAGTTCCGTTTCCGTCCCGGCGCCGTCTTCGCCAACGTGGTCATCGGCGACGAGATCAACCGCGCGTCCCCCAAGACGCAGGCTGCGCTGCTCGAGGCCATGGAAGAACACCAAGTGACGATCGACGGCACGACGCGTGCGCTGCCCGACCCGTTCATGGTCGTCGCCACGCAGAACCCCGTCGAGATGGACGGAACCTTCCCGCTGCCCGAGGCGCAGCGAGACCGGTTCATGGCGCAGGTGAGCATGGGCTACCCCTCGCCCCGAGCCGAGTTCGACATGCTCGAGCACCACGGTGTCACCGATCCCCTCAGCGTTCTGCGTCCGGTGACGAGCGCCGCCGAGATCGCCGCCTGCGTGGGTGCGATCTCCCGCCTTCACACGAGTGACGCACTGCGGCAGTACGTCGTCGACGTCGTCTCCGCCACGCGCGAGCACCCGAGCGTCCGCCTCGGCGCCAGCCCGCGTGCGTCCCTGCAGCTGCTGCGCGCCGCGCGCGCCCACGCCGCACTCGCCGGCCGCGACCACGTCATCCCCGAGGACGTCACCGCGATGGCACCGGCCGTGCTCGGCCACCGCGTGCTTCTGCGCCGCGGCCGCAACGACCTCAGCGCAGGCGAGGTCGTCGCCGACGTCATCGCCGGCGTGCGCGTGCCGACACAGCGCGCCTCCCGGTGAAGTCGCTGCCGCGCCCCACCCGCCGAGGTTTGCTCGTCCTCGTGGCGGGGGCACTCCTCGTCGTCGTGGGGGCGGCCTCAGGCTTCACCGATGTGGTGCGTGCAGGCATCTTCGTCCTGGTGCTGGCGCTGCTGGCCTTCCTCATCGCCGTCGCCGCTCGGACCGGTCGGGTCGACGTGACCCGTCACGGCCCCCCGGAGCGCCTCAGCGTCGGTGACGAGGGGCAGATCACGCTCGGCGTGAAGGCCCGGCGTGCGGGATGGATCGAGACGACGCTCGAGGAGCCACACACGTTCACCCGCCACGGCGTGGCGAGGTGGCCCCTTTCGCAGGTTCAAGGGGGTCGGGCGGCCTACGACGTCACCGCACGTCACCGTGGCTCCTTCACGAGTGGACCGGCGCGACTCGTCGCGTCCGATCCCTTCGGCCTCTTCGAGACGTCGCACGAGCAGGGCCGTGCCTCGACCTGGCTCGTGCGCGCCCACACGGTGAGTCTCGAGACGCCGCAAACCGTCGCTCAGGGTGACGGCGACGACACCGTCATCTCCGCTCACGCGACCCACGCCGGGCGACCCGGCGCCAGCATCCGCGAGTACGTCCAGGGCGACGACCTGCGCACCGTGCACTGGCCCGCCACGGCGCACCGGGGCGAGCTCATGGTGCGTCAGTTCGACCCGCCGGCCCAGCCCCGCATCCATGTGGTCGTGCTCGGCAACGTGCCGCGACCCGGTACCAACGAGTCGTGGGAGTGGCTGATCAGCGCAGCGGCCTCGGCATGCACCGAGCTCGAGAACCACAACCTCGCAACCCTTGCGACCGTCGGCGAGCGCGAGTACGACAACCATGACGACATCCTCGACGCCCTGGCTCGCGCCGGTGATAGTCTGCCCGACCGTTTGACCATCGAGGAGAGCCCCACCTTGCTCTTCCTGCACACGAGCGCCGATCACTTCCCCCCGGCCCCACACCACTCCCCGGCGTTCGCCTGGGTGGGCGGCGCGAGCGCGGAGCACGGCGCGAACGAACTGACGCGGTTGGGTTGGGACGCCGTCGCCATCTCCCCCTACGACTCCATCGCCGAGTCCCTGTACCCCGCGATGTCCGGAGGTGATCTTCGATGAAGAGTCGTCAACTCCTCTCCGACGTCGCCCTCCTGCTCCTGGCGCTGGCCGCGAGTTGGCCGCTGGTGGAACTGACGAGCAGCTCTGCCCTCGTGGGGCCCGCACTCGCCGTCGTCGCTCTCGTGTGGTTCGTCGGCGCTCTGTGCCGCTTCACACACCGCACACCGGCTTTCATCGTGACGGCACAGCTCGTCGCACTCGCCGTCGCCACCCTGGGAGTCTTCGTCGCCAAGGGAGGGTCGCTCACTGCGGCGTCCGTGAAGGCAGCGGCCGCCTCTGCCCAGGAAGCGGCGAACACCTCCGTCGCTCCGTTGCCGGCGATGCTCGGCGTCCTCGTCATGCTGGCTCTCGCCGCGGGTCTCGTCACGCTCGTCGTCGACTACGTGGGCGGCACCGCACGTATGCCCATGCTCACGGTCCTTCCGGTGGCGGCGCCCTTCATCCTGGCCACCACCGCACTCGGTGACACCCTTCGCGCGCGCTACTTCGTCGCGGCGGCGATCGCCTGGGCCCTCGTCGTCCTGGCAGCGTCCTCCGCCGAAGGCTCGAGCTTGCGCACCGGCCTCATGCGCTCCCTGCCGGTGTTCGCCGCCATGACGGCGGTCGCCGTACTCACGGCTCTCGTCCTGGCCCCCTCAGTGCCACAGCGAGCCACCCCCGCGCTCGCCGAGGGCGGAGCACAGGGCGTCAACAACTCGGTCGACTTCTCCGAGACGCTCGACCTCAGCAAGAGCCTGAACTCTCGCAATGCCGCGCCCGTGCTCACCTACACGACCCAGGCAACCACTCCTGCGCCGTTGCGTGCCACGACGAGCTCTTCCTACGCTGACGGCGTCTGGCGCGCCGAGTCGTCGGGCCCGTTCACCGATGCCCGCCCCAACACCGAGTTGCCGAACCCCGGCGCCGAGGATTCGATGCCGGCGCGCACGGAACGCATGTCCGTGACCCTCAACGGCATGCGACCGCCGTTCGTCGCGGCGCCCGCTCAGCTGCGTGCGGCCAACTTCGGTTCCGCGAACCCGACCTTCCGTGTCGGCACGAACAACGGTGTGCCGTTCCTGTCGCAGCCCGCGCCGGCCTACTCGGTGCTCTACCGCGAGTACACGGCGGCCGCACGACCCACGAGCAACGAGCGCGCGGGAGTCGGTGGCAGTGTCACGGCGAAGGATCTCGACACCGCAACGCTCCCGGAGGCGGCGAAGCAGCGCATCACTCGGCTCAATCAGGCCTCCGGGGCCGCCGACGCGGGAACACCGTTCGAGCAGGCCGTCGCGCTGCAGCGCTATCTGCGTACCGACCCGTCGTTCACGTACTCGCTCAGGTTGGCCCCGACCCGTTCGGAGAACGGTCGCGAGCTCGATCCGCTGTCGAACTTCCTGGAGACGCGACGGGGCTACTGCACTCAGTTCGCGACGGCCATGGTCATGGGAGCGCGGCAGATGGGGCTGCCCGCGCGTGTGGCCATCGGCTTCCTGCCCGGCACGGAGCGCAGCGGCACGTACGAGGTGCGAGCTGCGGACGCCCACGCCTGGGCGGAGGTCTACTTCCCCGGTATGGGGTGGACGCGCTTCGACCCGACGCCCGGCCTGCGTTCGGGTGCGCCGCCGCCCTACGCGCCGGACACCCCCACCGGCGACTCGTCGGCGTCCTCGTCCTCGAGTGCGCCCACGAGCTCGACGAGCACGTCCTCGTCCACCTCGAGCGTGCGCCCGTCGAGCGAGACGAGCACCTCGTCGAGCACGACCCAGCCGGCCGAGCCCGACTCGGACTCCTTCCCTTGGGCCCGCCTGCTCGCGGTGCTGGGGGGTCTTGCCCTGGTCGCGCTGCTCGCGTCGGTCCTGCCCCTGGCGGGTCGACGTAAGCGGCAGGAGGTCACCCGTACGGCATCGACGGATCGCGAACGTGACGAGGGAGCGTGGCACGCCATGCTCTGGTCGCTGCGCGATCTCGGTTACACGACGCCGGAGGGCTTGTCGCCACGAGCCACCGCAGAGGCGTTCACCCGGGACAACCCGGAGTCGGGCACCACGGTGCGTGAGGCCCTCGAGCGAGCGTGTTCAGGTATGGAAGCCTCGCGCTACGCGCCGACGACGGGCCGGTCCCAGGCGTCAGCGTGTGACCGGGTGGTCCGGGCTGCACGGGACGAAGCATCGTGGGGTGCGCGGGTGAAGGCCCTCCTCGTCCCTGCCTCGGGTCGCGCCTACCTCACGGCACTCGGCCGCCGGAACCGCACCTGACGCCACACGAGATGACCCCGGCTCTCCCCTGACGGGTGGAGCCGGGTTCGTCCGTTTTCGCGCCGATCCTCCGTCCGACGCCACGCGGGCGAACGCTGGTGCTGGGTTTGGCCGAAGATGCGACCGATATCCCTGCCACCTTCAGCCAAACCCACCATCCTTCGGCGTGAAGGGTTCCGACGACGTGCACACGCCGCTACTCAGTCGAGGTAGTCGCGCAGAACCTGCGAGCGCGACGGGTGACGCAGCTTGCTCATCGTCTTGCTCTCGATCTGACGGATACGCTCGCGCGTCACGCCGTAGACCTTGCCGATCTCGTCGAGCGTCTTCGGCTGACCGTCGGTGAGACCGAAGCGCATCGAGACGACGCCCGCTTCGCGCTCGCTCAGCGTGTCGAGCACCGAGTGCAGCTGCTCCTGCAGCAGCGTGAAGCTCACGGCGTCGGCCGGGACGACGGCCTCGGAGTCCTCGATGAGGTCACCGAACTCGCTGTCGCCGTCCTCGCCGAGCGGGGTGTGCAGGGAGATCGGCTCGCGACCGTACTTCTGGACCTCCACGACCTTCTCGGGGGTCATGTCGAGTTCCTTGGCCAGCTCGTCCGGGGTGGGCTCGCGGCCCAGGTCCTGGAGCATCTGGCGCTGGACGCGGGCCAGCTTGTTGATGACCTCGACCATGTGCACCGGGATGCGGATGGTGCGCGCCTGGTCGGCCATGGCGCGGGTGATGGCCTGACGAATCCACCACGTCGCGTAGGTCGAGAACTTGTAGCCCTTGGTGTAGTCGAACTTCTCGACCGCACGGATGAGGCCCAGGTTGCCTTCCTGGATGAGGTCGAGGAAGAGCATTCCGCGACCGGTGTAGCGCTTGGCGAGCGACACGACGAGACGCAGGTTGGCCTCGAGGAGGTGGTTCTTGGCGTTCTTGCCGTCCGAGGCGATCCACCACAGCTCACGCTTGAGCTTCATGTCGATCTTGTCGCCGGAGTCGAGCTTCTGCTCCGCGAACAGGCCGGCCTCGATGCGCTTGGCGAGCTCGACCTCCTGCTCGGCGTTGAGCAGCGCGACCTTACCGATCTGCTTGAGGTAGTCCTTGACCGGGTCTGCCGTGGCGCCTGCCGTGACGACCTGCTGAGCAGGAGCGTCGTCCTCGTCGCCCTGACGCAGGACGAAGCCGCCCTTCTCGTCCTCCGGCTCGGAGGTGTCGCCGGCCTTGCTGTCGGAGGCCTGCTCGGGCGTCTCGACATCGTCACCGGTTTCGGCCGCGATGTCGACCGGCTCGACCTCGTCGACCTCGGGCTCGTCGGCGGCCTTAGTCGCCTTCTTTGCAGCAGCCTTCTTCGCCGTTGCGGTCTTAGCCGTCGCGGTCTTGGCCGTGGCCGTCTTGGCGGCAGCCTTCTTAGCCGTGGTCTTCTTCGCGGCAGCCTTCTTGGCCGTCGTCTTCTTGGCGGGAGCCTCGTTGGCGGTCTCGTCCGCCTCGCTCGACTCCTCGACAGCCGCAACCTTCGCGGTCGCGGTCTTCGCCGTCGCCTTCTTGGCGGTGGTCTTCTTGGCCGCAGTGGTCTTGGCCGCAGCGGACTTCGCGGTGGCCTTCTTGGCCGTCGTCTTCTTCGCGGCCGTCTTACGACGTCCGGCTGTGGTGGCCGCGGCCTGCTCGGCGTGGGCCTGGTCGAGGACGACCTCGATGTTCTCGGCGGCCAGCGCCTTCAACACGGACTTCTGCTTGGCGGACGACACCTGTGCCTCTTCGATCGCGTCCTTCAATGCGACGCTGTCCACCGAGCCCGTCTCACGACCCGATTCGAACAGAGCTGCCAGAGCCGGGTGGTCGACATCCGCGGGAAGTGCGGGGGGCTGCGTGGTCTTCGACACTGTCGTCACCAACTACCTTCCGAAAGTAATGCGTCGCCGTCGTCGGCCGCAGGGCAGCGACGATCGAAGCGACACCGGAACGAGGAGTGCGATCACGAAACCCCGCGCTTGGCGCTCCGGGTGGTGACCGCTTCTTCACCCATTATAAAACTCGACGGACGAAACCGCAGAATCACGGGGTTCAACGAGCTTCGATTGACGTTCATTCCCTGCCCCGGATCGGCCGCCATCTCAGCAACTGAAGGCCGTTCGGGAGCCTCAGGGCTTGACGGCGAGCACGGGGCACGGGGCGTCGAGCAACAAGCGCTGAGCACTCGTGCCCAGGATCAACTTGCCGACAGGGGTGCGCCTGCGCAGCCCGATGACGAGCAGGGCGGGCTGCACTCGGGAAATCTCCTCGAGGATGGATTCCACGGCGTCGGCGCCGTCCTGCACATCGACGACCTGTGCGCCGGTGTACTCCTCGGCCGCCTTGCGGGCCGCGGTGCGAGCCTCGTCCGAGGGCACCGTGCACACCACGATGAGCGGGCGACCCAGATCCTTCGACTGGCGAGCTGCCTCGGCGAGGGCGGCTTCGCCCTCGGGGCCGGGCGCGAAACTGACGATGACGGACATGGCGACCTCACTCGCGAAATTCGGAATCTGCCGTCACGCTACCCGAGGCCCCTGCGGTGGGCCACTCATGCGACGCCGCGCACGAGCCGCGGTGTTCCGCGCAACGGTCGCTGGACGAGTTCATGCACGAGCGACGCGATCTGGTCGGCCTCGATGAGGAATCCGTCGTGGCCGTAGGGCGAGTGGATCATGCGCAGTCGTCCGCGACCGTAGGCGCGCACCATCCGCGTCGATGCGCTCACGGGAAAGAGTCGATCGGAGTCGACTGCGGCCACGAGGAGTTCTCCTTCGTACGCCTCCAGCACCGCGTCGAGCCCGCCGCGTCCTCGCCCGATGTCGTGGGTCGCCATGGCCTGCGTCAGGCGCACGTAGGCCAGCGGGTCGAAGCGTCGCGCGAGTTTGGCCCCGTGGTGGTCGAGGTAGCCCTCGACGCTGAAGCGACCGCCCTCGAGCGGGTCCTCACCTGGCTGGGGCTCGGCGCCGAACCGTGCCTCGAACTCGCTTGCGCTGCGATACGAGGCGTGAGCGATCTGGCGGGCCAAGGCGAGGCCGTTCGTGGGAAACGTGCCGTGACGCAGGTAGTCGCCGTCGCGGAATTCCGGGTCGGACGTGATGGCGACGACCTGGGTGTGACCCCAGGCAATCTGGTCCGCGGTCGCGCAGCCACTGCTCGCCACGACCAATGCCCGCTCGACGCGGTCCGGGAACCCCGCGACCCACTCGGCCGTGCGCATCCCCCCGAAGGAGCCTCCGATGACGGCGTGCAGACGTCGCACACCGAGCGCTTCGAGGCACGCCGCCTCGGCGCGGACCTGGTCTCGGACGGTCACCTGCGGGAAACGTCCGCCCCAGGGCTCGCCGTCCGGAGCGAGCGAGATGGGGCCGGTACTGCCACGGCATCCACCGAGAACGTTGATGGCGACGACGAAGTACTCGTCGGTGTCGAGTGCTGCGCCGGGGCCGATGATTCCTGGCCACCAACCCGGGGTGGGCTGCCCGTCGCCAGTATCGCCGACGACGTGCGAATCACCCGTGAGCGCGTGCTCGACGAGGACGACGTTCGACGCGTCGTCGTTCAACTCGCCCCAGCACTCGTAGGTCATGACGACGTCCGGCAGCGTGCGGCCACTTTCGAGAACGACGTCTCCCAGAGCGACGGCTCGTGCCTGCGCGTTGAACCCACTCGGCGCCTGCACAGGACGCGTAGCGGCCGGTGCGACGTGCGCTGAATGAGAGCTCGCCATGTGTCCTCCTCGAAGGACTCGCCGAAGCGACTGGCGAGTCCGCGCTTGCCGCAGCGTTCACGGCCCTGTCGTCACCCGGGGCACCCCACCGCGGTGGAGGGTTGCCGCTCAGTCAGCCGGGGCTTGTGTGACTGAGACTCTTGACGCTTTGAGACTAGGGCGAGTGCAGCGAATGCGCCAGGAAGGCCCCTGCTGATGTCCACGATGTGAAGCGCCGGCCCGGTGGCTGCCCGCACTCTCTCGCCTCGTCGCCGCGACGTCAGCGACGGCGCCGCGCCGCACGATTCGGCCTCGCCGGCCGCAGGAAGTCCTCGTACGCCATGCCGGAGGAGGTCATCCTCACGACGAGGTCGACGAGAGGTAGGCGCGCGCCCCGTTCCTGGGCCTCGGCGGCGGCGAGCACAGCGCTGGGCCGCTCCCCTTCCCGCCAGCGCGCGAGTGCCACGAGACACAGCCAATGGGCTCGCGCCGGCTCGGGCACGGCGACGAGGATCTCCAACAGGCGCTGCGAACTCACCGGCTCGGACCAGCACTGCCGCGTGGTACGGGCTCCCGCGGCCAGTTCGGGCACGACGCTCCACACCATCTCGTCGCGCAGGAGTGGATCGGGCATGGCGTCGACGACGAGCGCCAGAGCCTCACGCTCGCGAGTGCTGTGGGGGTGCCCGGAGCCTGAGGCCACCTCACGCCAGGCCGCGCGCACCCGGCCGGTCTCGCCCGGTAGCCCGACGAGCAGGTCGGCGACGGCCCGTTGGGCCAGTGGCGAAACCGCGTGGAGGGCGGCCACGGCTTCGTCACGCGATGACGCCGGTTCGAGGCGTCCCTCGAGGGCCGATGCGAGGGAGGGCACATCGGCGGCAGTCGGCACTGGGGCCAGTGCACCGTCACAACAGCCTTTGGTGCACGTCGTTGCCCACCAGACGTCAGGGGCCACGACGAGGGCGTGCTCCACCTCGACGGCCGGTGCGAGAGCCCGCGTGACCAGGTCGAGATCGACGCCGGGACTGCACTGGTAGGCCGTGACGACGACGCCACTCGTGCCGAGACGATTCGACGCCTCGACGACGCGATCGCGCACGTGGTGAACGTGCTCCGGGGTGACGACGGCTTCGTCGAAGCGGGCAGCCCCCGAAACTCGCCCGCCGTCCATGAACGTGACGACGAGGGACGCCGTCGGAGCGAAGCCGAACTCGTACGGCATGAGGGCGAGCAGCGGGCCCATGCCCGAGAGATGAAGTGTGGTCATGGCTTCACGAAGCCATGACCACACTTCTCACGACCAGTGCGAGGCGCTGGCGCCTGTGGACAAGGGCGTCCTCAGCGCACGCGCTCCCCCGCCAGCGTCACACCTGTGCGCTTCTCCCAGTCGAGGAAGTCGTCGGTGACGTGCACGAGCGAGCTCGCCAGCCACGTGAGGACGGCGGCGTCGTCCGCAAGACCCACGACTCCCAGGAGCGCCTCGGGCAGCAGATCGACCGGCGAGGCGACGTAGGCCGCAGCAGCCGTGAGCAGCGCGAGCTGCGCGGTGCTCACGCCCCGGTACGAACCGGAGCGCACAGCGCGAGCCAGGCGCGGAAGTGCGCTGAGGCGGGTCGTGAGCGAGGGACCTCCGGCGGCGGACGCCGCCGTCACTGCAGCAGCGAGGGATTTCAGGCCGGCGAGTCGGGTGACGCGGCGACCGAGCGAGGTGGGACGTGCCATCGAAGTGCCTCCGGTTGACGAGCGTTCAGGTGAACAAAGCGACAACGCCGACGCCACGCGGTGCATTCCGCGGGCGCGGGCGTCGTCACGATCGGCGGAGCGTCAGGCCGTGGGCGGCACGGCCGCGATGAAGTCCTTGCGCGCCGCGTCGGCGATCTTGCGCAGGAGCATGACGTCGAGCCCCGCACCGATGAAGCCACCCGCAACCGGGATGACGCGCGGGATGCGCGAGAGGAACTTGCGCCCGACCTGCGTGCCCAGGCGGAACGCGACGGACTTGTTGACGACCGCGAGCGCCGCCGGGGGCAGACGACGGGTCGCAACATTCGTCGCGACACCGCCGCTGAACGCACCCATGCCCTTGAGAACCTGCGTGGCATCGGCGCCAATGAGGTCGAGCAGGATGGCCGAACGGACCGACTCGTCGCGCAGGTTGTGGCCGTACAGGTGCGCGATGGAGGCCACCATGCGCGTGGCAACGGTGTAGAAGCCGACGATGTTGGCGGGCAGGGCCACGGGCATCGTGATGAAGCCACCGAGGTTGGTGACGAACCCGTTCGCACCCGCGAGCTTCGTGTGTGAACGCACGATGGCGTCGACCGCGGCTTCGCGTGAACCGTTCTTCTTCAACGCCTCGTCGGCCACCTTCGCCGCGGAGTCGAAGGTGGCGACGCCGTCGATGCCGGTGGAGATGAGGTGCTGGGCCAGGGAGTTGGCGGCGCGATCGAAGGTGCCGTTCGAGCCCTGAGCCGGCTCAATTTGCTTGTCGTCTTTGTCTTTACCGAATCCGAACATGGGCTGATCCTTGCAGCGCACCGATGACTGGGCAACCGGTACCGCGAACGCGGGCCTCGTCAGTCGGCCTGGGGGCGATTCGGCGAACCGTCGGAGTCGTCCGAGTCGTCGGCGTGGTGGGCGGCGCCACGCTCGCCGCCGGGCGTGTCCTCGTTCTCGTCTCTGCCCGAACGCAGGAACTGCTCGAGTTCCTCGCCGATCTCGTCGGCGCTGGGCAGTTCGTTCATCTCGGCCGCGAGCAACGACCGGCGCCGGCGGCCCTCGGTGAACGTGTCGTACTGCTGCTCGAGGCCGGAGACCACCTCGGTGACCTCGTCGTTCTCCCCGACCTGCTTGGCGATGTCGGCCCGGTGCAACCCGGCGATGGCGGCCAGCTCCTGCGCCGGAATCGCGAGACCGGTGAGCCCGGTGACGCACTCGAGAGCCGCGATGGCGGCGTCGCCGTACTCGACCTGCACGAGGTAGTGCGGCACGTGGACGGCGAATCCGGCCGTGTCGATGCCGGCCTCGGCGAGACGAATGTGGAGCAGCCCCTCGGCGCTGGCCGGGATCTGGACGTTGCCGAACAGCGGCTCGTTCTCGGTGAGGTAGCGCTGGTTCGAGGCGTAGCGCGTGAAGCCGATGGGACGCGTGTGCGGCACCGCCATCGGGATGCCGTGCGCGCTCACCATGAGACTGACGCCGAACATCGAGGCGAGCATGCGCGTGGCCTCGGCGACGCGCTCCCACTGGTAGTCGGGCTCAGGGCCGGTGAGCAGGAGGAACGGCGTGCCCTCGGCGTCGATGACGCGGTAGAGCACGAGCGACGGGTCGTCGTACTCGCTGAAGCGGTCGCGGTCGAACGTCATGACCGGACGACGGCCGCGGTAGTCGAGCAGCTGGTCGAGGTCGAACGACGCGACGACCGTGTGCTCGAGGGTGCCGAGGATGTGCTGGGACATGAGCTTCTGAGCGAAGCCCGCATCGATGAAGCCGCCGAGGGCGACGACCATCGTGCTCGCACGCAGGTCGTGCGAGGTCGTGTCCGTCTCCAGACGAAACAGCTGAGCCGGGTCGAGCACTGGCCTCTCCTTCGATTCGATGTGCCTGGTGCAACGTCCCCGTCACACGGAAGATTCCCGCATCGCTGCGGGCGAACAACCGACTCGCGGGACGCTCAGTTCGCGGCCGCGTCCACGACGTGCTCGCCGTGACCGGCGCTGCGCAGGCTCTCGCGCAGCTTCTGCGCGTTGGCTGCGAGGATCTGCTGGTCCTGGCCGTGAACGACGTCGTGCGGGTCGAAGTCCGCAGGCGACTGCGTCGGCCACACGTGCAGGTGCAGGTGGGCCACCTCGTAGCCCTCCGCGAGCAGGCCGATGCGCTTGGCCGACCAGGCCTCCTGCTGCGCCTGCCCGATCGTCTGCGCCACGTCCATCAGGTGCGAGAGCACCTGCGGGTCCGCGGCCGTCCACTCCTCGATCTCCTCGCGGGGCACGACGACGGTGTGCCCGTCGGTGATCGGGTCGATCACGAGAAAGGCCACGCACGTCTCGTCCTGCCAGACGAAGTGACCGGGGATGTTGCCGTCGATGATCTGCGTGAAGATGCTCGCCATATCTCCAACCTAGAGGAGATCAGAGCGCTTCGGCAGCGTCCATCGCCTTGTAGATGCGCTGGGGCGAGACAGGATGAGCCGTGCCGAGACGCTGCGCGAACAGGCTCACGGCGAGTTCCTCGATCATCCAGCGGATGTCGACGACGTCGGCGTCGGTGCGGCGTTCGGGGCGCAGCGCCGCGAGCATGTCCTCGTACTCGGCGCGCACGGTGGCGAGCTGATCGGCTCGGTCGGCGTCCCGCGCGGTGTCGGTGACGCCCTTCGTCACACGCTCGAGCAGCGCGCGGACGTAGACGTCGAGGCGCGGCAAGCGAGCCATGCCGGTCTGCGCGACGAAACCCGGATGGATGAGCGCGACGAGGTGGGCTGCGACGTCGTCGTGCAACGCCTTGGCAGCCGGCGACGTGAGTTTGCCCAGCGCGAGCTCCACCTCGTGCGCGTGCTCGAGCACCGGGGCGAGCTTCTCCGACGCCTCGAGAACGAGCGGTGCCACCTGCTGACGGACCGTGCGCAGCGCCTCCTCGAACTGTTCGGGCGTGCGCACCTCGTGGTTCGGCATCCCCGCGACGACGGAGTCGACCGCCGCGGCGAGCACGTCGTCCATGAGGGCCGTCATCGAACCGTGCGGGTTGTTGCCCAGGGCCAGCTTCTGGCGGTTCGACATCAGACCGAGGATCCGTTTCCACGGCACCTGGGTGTTGAGCAGCAGAAGTCGACGCGTGCCGAGGCGGCTCGCCTGCGTCGCTTCGGAGCGCGTTCCGAGCACCTCGACGGCCACGCTCTCGCCGTGATCGACGAGGGCCGGGTAGCCGGTGATGCGCTGGCGCCCCGTGGTCTTCGTGAAGGTGGACGGCAGGTCGTCGAGGGTCCAGGCGGTGAGGCCTTTCTTCTCGAGGTCGCCGGCGGCCTTGGACATCGACTGACGCAGACGCCCCGCGAGCGCGTCCTGAAGCTCGGCGAGGTGCTTGCCCTCACGCAGTCGTTTGCCCCGAGCGTCCTCCACCCTGAAGGTGACCTTGAGGTGATCGGGCAGGCGGTCGGTGTCCCAACTCCCCTCGGGCACACGGACTTTGGCGAGGTCGAACAGGGCGTCGGCGAGCTCGTCGGTGAACGGACGCTCGCCCGCCGCGCCACCCGCGTCCATGAGTGCGAGCGCCCGGCGCGCATGATCCGGCGCGGGCACGAAGTTGCGGCGCACGTTCTTCGGCAGCGACTTCACAAGGGCGGTGGCGAGTTCCTCACGCATACCGGGCACGAGCCAGTCGAAGCCCTCGTCACTGACCTGGTTGAGCACCGGCAGTGGGATGTGAACGGTCAACCCGTCGGCGTCCGCGCCCGGCTCGAACTGGTACGTCAACCTCAGCTTGAGCTTCCCCTGGCGCCACGACTTCGGGTAGGCCGTCTCGTCCACGGCCTCCGCGTCGTCGGCGACGAGGAAGTCCTCGGTGAAGGTGAGGAGCTCGGGCTCGGTGCGCCGCTTCTCCTTCCACCACCTGTCGAAGTGCGCACCCGAGACGATGGATGCGGGCAGGCGCTCGTCGTAGAAGTCGAAGAGCGTGTCGTCGTCGACGACGAGATCGCGGCGGCGAGCGCGCGCTTCGAGGTCGGCCATGCGGGCCATGAGGCGGGCGTTGTCCTTGAGGAACGCGTGCTGCGCATCCCAGTCACCCTCGACGAGAGCGTGACGGATGAACAGGTCCCGGGCCGTCTCGGGTTCGAGCGGTCCGAGCGCCACCCGGCGCCCGACGACGAGCGGGACGCCGTAGAGCGTGACGCGTTCGAGCGCGACGGCGGACGCCCGCTTGCGCTCCCAGTGCGGCTCCGCGTGCGAACGCTTGACGAGATGCGCGCCGGCTTTCTCGACCCACAGCGGGTCGACGACGGCGTTGGTGCGCGCCCACATCCGGGTGGTCTCCACGAGTTCGCCCGCCATGACCCAGTCGGGCTGGCGGCGGAAGAGCGTCGATCCGGGCTGGATGGCGAAGCGCGCGTTGCGGGCACCGAGGTACTCACGCTTCTCCCGATCACGCACACCAACGTGACTGAGCAGTCCCGTGAGCAGCGCTTCGTGGATGGCGTTCTCGCTCGCGGCGTTGTCACTCATGAACAGCTTCGCCTGCTTGCAGGCCGCCTTGAGCTGCGCGTGCAGGTCCTGCCACTCCCGAAGGCGCAGATAGTGCAGGTACTCGCGCTTGGCGAGGCGGCGGAAGGCGCTCGAGGAGAGCTCCCGCTGCTGCTCACGCACGTAGTTCCACAGGTTGAGGTAGCCGAGGAAGTCGCTCGATTCGTGCTTGAACCGGGCGTGCTGCTGGTCGGCCTGGGCCTGCGCGTCGGCCGGTCGCTCCCGCGGATCCTGGATCGACATGGCAGCAACGATGATGAGCACCTCGCGCAGCGACCCGTTGGCCGCGGCGGCGACGAGCATCCGCCCCATGCGCGGATCGACGGGCAGGCGCGCGAGGGTGCGGCCCGTCGGTGTGAGCTTCTTGCGCTGCCCGCTCGCCTTCGTGTCGAGCGCGTGCAGCTCCTCGAGGAGCGCCAGGCCGTCCTTGATCTGACGGGCGTCGGGCGCATCGACGAAGGGGAAGCGCGCGATGTCGCCAAGGCCGAGCGACGTCATCTGCAGGATGACGCTCGCGAGGTTGGTGCGCAGGATCTCCGGGTCGGTGAACTCCGGACGCGACTCGAAGTCCTCCTCCGAGTAGAGGCGGATGCAGATGCCGTCGGCCACACGTCCGCAGCGTCCGGCGCGCTGCCGGGCCGACGCCTGCGAGATCGGCTCGATGGGCAACCGCTGGACCTTCGTGCGTTGGCTGTAGCGCGAGATGCGAGCCGTGCCGGTGTCGATGACGTAGCGGATGCCCGGCACCGTCAGGGATGTCTCGGCGACGTTCGTCGCGAGGACGATGCGTCGGCCGTTGTGCGGCGCGAACACCTTGTGCTGCTCGGCCGCGGAGAGTCGGGCGTAGAGCGGAACGATCTCGACGTCGTGCCGGGCGCGACCCCAGTCGGCGCCGCGCAAGGCGTCGGCTGCGTCGCGGATCTCGCGTTCACCGGAGCAGAAGACGAGGATGTCCTGGCTCGAACCGTCGCCACTGCCGGAACGCCAGAGCTCCTGGGCGGCCTCGACGATGCCGGTGACCTGGTCGATGTCCTCGACCCTGGGCTCGTCCTTGGGTGACGACGGCGCAATCTCGCGCACGAGCGGGCGGTAGCGCATCTCCACCGGATACGTCCGCCCGGAGACCTCGATGATGGGCGCCGGGCCCTTGTCGCTCGCGAAGTGCTCCGCGAAGCGCTCCGGGTCGATCGTCGCCGACGTGATGATGACCTTGAGGTCGGGCCGGCGCGGAAGCAGCTGCTTGAGGTAGCCCAGGATGAAGTCGATGTTGAGGCTGCGCTCGTGCGCCTCGTCGATGATGAGGGTGTCGTACTGACGCAGGTCGCGGTCGCGCTGCATCTGCGACAGGAGGATGCCGTCGGTCATGACGCGCACACGCGTCTTCTTCGACGACTCGTCGACGAAGCGCACCTGGTACCCGACGACGTCACCGAGCTCGACCGCGAGTTCCTCGGCGAGACGTTCCGCCACCGAACGGGCAGCGATGCGTCGTGGCTGCGTGTGCCCGATGGCGCCGCCGAGGCCGCGGCCGAGTTCCAGGCAGAACTTCGGCAACTGGGTTGTCTTGCCCGATCCGGTCTCACCCGCGACGACGACGACCTGGTGGTCTCGGATCGCCTCGATGATCTCCTCACGAGCCTCGGCGACGGGCAGGTGCGCCGGGTAGTTGAGGACGAACGGGGCGCTCTCCTGCGTGTCAGGTGCGGGAGCCTCGGTTACGGCGGACGGGGACGGATTCACTGAACTGGTCACAGTCCTTCCAGTCTCTCACGGCTCGGCAAGGCGATTTCGGTGGTCAACCCTGCGGGAGAACCGTCAGAGCACCGCTCAGTGCGCCGGTACCTCGAGGAACTTGGGGCGTCCCTTGCGCGGGTCGGCCAGGAGGTCGGCGAACGACTCGGTGTTGCGCGAGAGCGTGACGAGGAGGTCTCCACTCGGCGTCGCGAGTTCCGGATGCGCGAGCGGCTGGTAGGCGACGACGCCGTCACCTTGGGAGTACGGCTCGGCCACGGCCCGTTCGCCCCGCCAGGGCCCCGACGGGGTGGGCGCGCTCCACACCCCGATGTTCTGCCCGAACTCACCGCCCTGCTTCGACACGAGCACGAAGCGCTCGCCTCGGCGCACGACGGAGAAGGTCTGTGAGACACCCTCATGCGCGAGAAGGAACGGACGGGCAGCCCCCGCGTCGGTGACGAACGTGCGGCCGTTCCAGAACTGCCACTCCGGACCGTCGGACAGCTGCGCGAGTCGGGTTCGCGCCACGTACGCACCCTTTCCGGTGCTGCCCTTTGGCTGCTGGCTGCCGTAGACGTAGACCCAGCCCTCGTCGCCGACGAGCGCCGAACCCCAGTTGATCTGCTCGGCATCGTCGTTGTCGGGCGTCACGTCGAAACGGGTGACGGGCTGCGGCGCGCCGCCACGCTCGACGGCGTAGACGGCCATCGTCATGCCGCGGTAGGAGAAGTCGAAGAGGCCCTCCTTTCCCGGTTCGATCCGGGAGCACCCGACGAGGACGATGTCGGCACCGCGCATCGGCACCGTCATGGCGCTGTTGGGCCAGCACACACGGCGTCCCTCGAATCCGCCGATGACCGGGCCGTTTCCCGGAGCGCGCACCTCGTCGAAGCAC
The DNA here is from genome assembly GCF_014302635.1 of Dermacoccus sp. PAMC28757. Taxonomy (NCBI): domain Bacteria; kingdom Bacillati; phylum Actinomycetota; class Actinomycetes; order Micrococcales; family Dermacoccaceae; genus Dermacoccus; species Dermacoccus sp. PAMC28757. Next base: position 2,611,850 of record NZ_CP060292.1, read on the forward strand.
CGCCCCGTCCCGACGAGCATGCTGTTGGCGACCACACGTGGGTTCGTGCCCTTCGCCCGTGTGGTGTCGCCGAAGATCCAGAGCACCCGTCCATCGCTGAGCGGGGTCGTCACTCCGACGTCGCCGCTGCGCCAGGTCGCGAGCGCCAACGAGGCCATGTCGCTTTCCCGCTCGGCGGCCGACGCCCGCGTGACTGCACGGTTCTCGGCGCTGCACTCGCTGCGCACGAGAGCGTTCGGTGCGGCCGCGAGCGCCTTGTCGGCCCTGTCGAGAAAGGGTCGCGACCCGATGCGATCGGTGGAATCGGGGACGCTGAGCGTACAGCCACCGAAGGCGAGCGTGAGGCCGGTGGCACCCACGAGTGCGACACGGCGACGTCGCACTCGTGTTGGCCTGCTCCGGCGCGGCGTCATCGTCAGGGAAGCAGCTGCGAGACGGCGTGGATGAAGAGGCCGACGAGGCCACCGACGACGGTGCCGTTGATGCGGATGAACTGCAGGTCGCGCCCGACGAACGTCTCGATGCGATCCGACGCGTCCTGGGCGTCCCAGCGCTCGACCGTCGAGGAGATGAGGGTCGTGATCTCGTGGCCGTAACTCGTGACGAAGCTGGCCGCGCCCGACTCGAGGCGTCGCTCCACGGTGGCGCGCAATGCCTCGTCGTGCTGGAGCCGGTCGCCGAGGGCGCGCAGGTGTTCGACCATCCGCTCGCGCAGGGCACCCTGCTCGTCGAGGAGCGCGTCAGTGAGCATGCGGCGTACCGACCCCCACAGGGCGATCGCCGAGTCGGCGACGCTCGGGTGGTCGAGGAAACGCTCCTTGATGTTCTCCGCCTGCTCCTGCGTGCGCTCGTCGTGCTGCAGGTCGTGGGCGGCGCGGGCGAGGAAGGCGTCGATGGCCTTGCGCATGTTGTGGTTCGGGGTGTCGCGCACCTCGGCGAGCCACTTGACGATCTCGAGGTGGATGCGATCGACGACGGCGTCGTCGAGCCACTGCGGTGACCACCAGGGGGCCTTGGCGCCGACGATGCGGGAGACGGCTTCCTTGTTCTCGCTCACCCACACGTGCATCTCGGTGACGCACACGTCGACGAAACCGTGGTGGGTGCCGTCCGCGACGATGCCCTCGAGTAGGTGGCCGGCCAGTTCACCGATGGGTTCGCGGCGCAGACGCGGCAGGAGGACGGTGTCGAGGAAGTGACGCACCTCGTCGTCGTCGAGGGTCTCGACGGCGCGGCACAGGGCCGGGGCTGCGTCGGCGACGACGCGCTCGGCGTTGCCGGGACGCTCGATCCACTCCCCGAGCCGGCGCGGGATCTCGGCCTGGCCGATACGTTCGGTGACGAGCTCGGGCGTGAGGAAGTTCGAGCCGACGAACTCCTCGAGGCTCTTGCCGAGCTGGTCCTTGCGCGTTGGGATGATGGCGGTGTGCGGCACCTTGAGGCCGAGCGGGTGGCGGAACAACGCCGTCACGGCGAACCAGTCGGCGACGGCACCCACCATCGCGGCCTCGGAGGCGGCGTTGACATAGCCCCACACGCCGTCTCGGCCGTGCGTCAGGACGAAGACGAGCGCCGCGAACGACAGCAGGCCCGTGGCCACGAAGCGCATGCGGCGCAGGGCGGCTCGGCGCTGTTCGTCGGATTCGGGAAGGGCGAGGCTCGTCGACACCCCGACAGAATAGCGAGCGTGCGTCAGGCGGCGAGACGCCTCACGGTATCGGCAAGGGAATCGAGCTGTTGCTGGATCTCGGGCCAGGTCTGTTCGAGGTCGATGTGGCGCGCGTGGACGTCGGTTCCGGTGCCGGGCATCCGGATGCGTGAGGCCGGACGGCGCGCCGCGTGGGCGTAGACGACGAGGGCGTTCGCGAGACCGAGGGACGAGGCCTGGACAACGACGGGGAAGAACGTGGCGGCGTCGTTCGCGATGGCCGTCATCGCCGAAGCGGCCGCTCCGCGGGATCGGGTGCCGGTCGTGGCGCCGAACGATGGCGGCATTGCGCTGCGCTTCAGGGCGCGGGCCGTCACGTCGGAGGTGACGGCGTCCGGCGTGCCGAGGTGGTAGCAGGTGCCCAACACGAGCACCGGACCGCGCGGGCCACTGACGAGAACGTCGGCGTTGGCCTGCACCCCACTCGACTCCCCCGGGTCGAGCTGTTCGGTCTGTTCGACACGCAGCCCGGGCCACAGACGCGAGCGCAGCTCACCGGCCACGAAGCGCAGGAAGACGTACTCGACGTCGAGCAGGAACGCGTGCGCCTGCTGTACGCCCTCCTCGTGCCGGATGGCGAAACCGTCGAGCGCGAGACGCGCGAGGTCGAGCGCCTGTTCGAAGTGCTCGTTGAGTCGCGTGATGACGATGTCGGTTGCGCGCTCGGCGGCGGACGGCGAGCCGACGCCCTCGAAGCGGGCGAGCAGTTCAACGGCTCGACGCCGAGTGGACGGCGACAAGCCGTGACCCGTGAGGATGACGCGCACCGCGGCGGCGAGGACGCGGTTCTCCTCGATGTCGGCCGTGAAGTCGTCGTAGCGGCACTCGGGCTGCGCAGCGGTCCACGGACGTCGGGCGATCTCCTCGACGAGCAGGCGCCCACGGATCGTGGCGAGTGGTTCCTGACGCGACTGGTAACCGTGCAGAAGGCCGCGACGGGTGGCCGCTTCGATGGCCCGCAGGACCGCGAGCGCTGACCCGTCGAGCAGTTCGTCACTCGCGAAACCGCTCGTGCCCTGCCCCCAGGCGACCTCGTCGCCGAGGCCGGCCAGCATCGCGAAGAGCGAGTGCATCGGCGCGGCCGGAGTAATACGGATCTGCAGGCCCGGCACGCTGATCGATCCGACCCATGACGTCGTCTCGAGGACGACGGTCTGCGGGTCGGCGGTGGCGAGCACCTTGACCTTGTCGTCGGCGACGGCGAAGAGGGCGCTGCGTCCTTCGGCGCTCAGGCGGACCGGTGCGGAGCGGGCATGCTCACCGACGACGACCGTCTGCACCTGTTCGCCGGCCACCGCCTCGGTCATCCGCCGTCGCGCGCCGTGGCGCTGTCGGAAGCGGCCTCCGCACGAGCGGCTTCGCCGTGGCGCGCCTCGACGGCGTCCCACGAGAACGTGGCGAGCACATCCTCGCGGCCGTAGAGCTGGTCCTCGATGAACGGGTAGATGCCGTACTGCCACACACGGCGCAGCTTCTCGTCGTCGAGATCGGTCGACATGAAATGGCTGTGACCGATCTGCAGGTGCGGGCCGCGCAGGATTTGACGCAGTTCGTCGTTCACGCGGTCGACGAGACCGGCCACCCACACGGGGCCGTCGTTCTTGGCGAGCCAGCGCGCGAGCAGTCCCTCCATCGGACCCTCGTGCGGCATGAACGGCAGGAAGTGGAAGCGACGACGCAGCGCCGCGTCGACGAGCGCGATGGACCGGTCGGCCGTGTTCATCGTGCCGATGAAGTACAGGTTCGTCGGCAGCTGGAAGCCTTCGTCGGGGCGGTAGCTCGTCATGACCGAGTGGGAGCGGTACTCGAGCAGGAAGAGCAGTTCACCGAAGACGCGCGGCAGGTTGGCGCGGTTGATCTCGTCGATGATCATGACGTGCGGCGTCGTCGGGTCGGCCTCGGCCGCCTCGGCGAGCAGCGCCAGCGGGCCCTTGCGCAGTTCGTAGACCATCGCGCCGCCGGCGTCGAGGCGCGGGCGATAGCCCTCGAAGAAGTCCTCGTAGGAGGTCGAGGGGTGGAACTGGACGATGGCGCGCTTGGCGGGGTCCGGCTGGAGCGCGGCGGCGAAGCGCTGAGCCATGAACGTCTTGCCGGTACCGGGCGGGCCGTAGAAGATGACCTGCTTCTTGTCCTTGAGCAGGCCGTCGATCTCGCGGACGAACTCCTCGTCGACGAGCAGGTCGTCGGCGGCCTCGGCGAGCAGGTCGCGCTCGGGGTCGATGCTCGACTCACCGGTGCGCAGCAGCCAGTGGGCGAACTGGGCCTGACCCCACGGATCGGCGGGCAGGAGGGGCTCGAGCTTGGCACGCAGGCGATCGCCCGCGAGGACGTGCAGGCGTCCGCGCGAGAGCTCACGGCGGCGCGGCAGCGACACGTCGAGGGCCTGCGCCATGGCCACCTTGCCATCGCGTCCGGCCATCGCGTAGACGGGCAGGTAGCGGTGCGGGTGCGCGATGGCGAGAAGCTTCATGACGACGGACTCGTCGAGTGCCACGTCGTCGGAGTTCGTGGGCGCGAGGGCCGCGTCGATGCGGTCGGCGTCGTCGCCTTCGCCCCACAGCAGGTGCGTCAGGGTGCGCGAGAGGTTCTCCAGGCCCTGCGCATCGAGCGCGGCGAGGCGGGCGTCGAGGACCGAGTGCGTGCCGGTGGGGCCGTATGCTCCCCCGGCGACGATGCGCCGGAACGTCGCGAGGTCGAACGCCGCGAGCGCCTCGGGCTCCAACGACGCGGCGAACTCACGGCGTCGTTCGATGTGCCACTGGTCGCGCTCGGCCGGGTACGGACGCTCGGCGAGGAACGTGCGCAGGGCGACGGCGAGTTCCTCGTCGACGCCGGCGCCGCGTGTGTCGGCGCCACGCATGATGTCGACGAGCGGCATGAGACGGCGAACCGTCTCCTCGATCTCGTCGCCGAAGTCGATGCGTCCCACTCCTTCGGGATGCGGGAACCAGCGCCCCACGAAGACGTCGCCGCCCTCGTAGGTGTCGCCCGTCGGACGCAGACGGTCCGACGACGAGGTGGGCGCCACATGAATGAACTCGAGGCCTTCGGGTAGGGCACCGTCGAGGCGCGTGCCGAGCGCTTCGTGACGCGCGGAGCTCGAGGCGCCCTCCCACCCGGAGACCAGACCGACGGCGATGCCGGAGCGCGTGAGCCAGACCCGGATGCCGGGTGCGCCACCGCTGCTCGCAGGCAGCAGCCACGTCGTGTGCGAGTCACAGCGGTACGCGGCGCGTGCCGTCGTGTCGGTACGAGTCTGCAGGCTCGTCTCCGCGAGGTCGACGCCGGTGACACGCTCGAGCGCCTTGTGCAGGGTGCGCGCGACGAGAGCGGCGTGACCACGCAGCTGCAGCGCAAGGGAGGCAGCGCGTGCCTCGTCCTCGGCGGCGGCGTAGCCGACACCGGGGGTGTACGTGGCGTGCAGGCGAGCGGCTTCCTCCGTGAGGGCGGGCAGTGCCTCGCCGAAGCCGACGAACGAGGGGTCGTCACCGAGGTGGCTGACGACACGCTGGGCGATGTGCGACTGCCCGGGCGCGAAGGCACGTGCGAGGTCGACGAACGCGACGTAGCGCTCCGCGTGGGTGAGATGACGCCCCATCCATCCCAGGGTCTGGAACGTGTCCGATCCACCCGGCCACAGGATCGGCCAGTCGGCCTCCGTGTCCGTGGCCCACATGAGCGACAGCACCGACGGAATGCGTGAAAGGTCCGGGCCTGCTCCCCCCACGGTCTCCTCGACGAGACGGATCGCGGCCGTGGCTTCGTCGTAGGACGTGGGCGTGTGCAGCGCCCAGGCAAGTGCCGCCTCGAGTTCACTGCGTCGGCCCTCACAATGGGCAACGACGCGCGGCAGCCAGTGCCGTGCCAGCGACACGGCAGCCGAGTACGGGCCGGGACGAGCGGCCCACTCCTCCAGACGGGACGTGAAGAGGTCGACGTTCGGCGAGCGCATCATGTCGGCGATGAACTCACGCGCCTCGCCGCACCGCACGGGAGCGAGGGCGTCGAGCTGGTGCCAGGACCCGACGAACACCGGATCCGCTTCGGCCCGAGCTCGCATGAGGTCGAACGTGCTCGCCCACCGGGCGAGGTCGAGCCGACGCTGAGCGGCTTCCGCTGCGTCAGGCTGCGGCGCGTGCACGTCCATCGGCTACCTGTCGTCCGTTCGTCGTGAAGGCTTCGTACGCGGCCTCGAGGTGAGGTCTCGTCACCGAGGCAGCGGAATCCATCCTACGTCGCAGCACGACATGGAACGCCCGTCCGACTCCTCCGGTCCTCGGGCGTTCCCCGGGCGCTTCGCCGCACGGCGGAAGGCCCGGGGCGCCTCGTCAGGCTCCTCAGTTGACGACGCGCAGACGGATCGTCTCCGGCATCGACCGCAGCTGGTCGAGCAGCGCCTCGGGCAGCTGGGAAACGACGTCGGTGACGACGTAGCCGCTCTCGGCCGAGGTGTCGAGCATCTGGCCCTCGATGTTGACGCCGTGCTCGGCGAGGATGCCGTTCATCCGGGCCAGGACGCCGGGGAGGTTCTGGTGGAAGTGGATGAGGCGGTGCTGGCCGGGACGCTCGGGCAGGTTGAGCGAGGGCAGGTTGACGTTGAGCGTCGTCGAACCGCGCTGGATGTAGTCGCGCAGCTTCGCGGCGACGAAGCGACCGATGTCCTCCTGCGCCTCCTCGGTCGAGCCGCCGATGTGCGGGGTGAGGACGACGTTCGCGAGGCCCTGCAAGGGCGAGTTGAACGGTTCGCCCTTCGACTTGGGCTCCTCGGGGAAGACGTCAACGGCCGCACCGGCGATGTGACCGGACTCGAGGTGCGTCTTGAGCGCGTCGTAGTCGACGACGAAGCCGCGCGAGAGGTTGAGGAACAGCGCCCGCGGACGCATGGCTGCGAACTGCTCGGCGCCGAAGAAGCCGGCGTTGCCGGAGCGACCGTCGACGTGGAGCGTGACGACCTCGGCGACCGACAGCAGCTCCTCGAGGGAGCTGCACCGCGTGGCGTTTCCGAGCGCGAGCTTGTCGTCGGTGTCGTAGAAGTAGACCTTGAAACCGAGCATCTCGGCGACGACGGACAGCTGGGAACCGATGTTGCCGTACCCGACGATGCCGAGGCGGCGACCGCGCACCTCGTGGCTGCCCTTGGCGTCCTTGAACCAGACTCCGTCGTGCAGCGCGCGGTCCTTCTCGGTGAGACGGCGGGCCATGATGATGATTTCGGCGATGGCGAGCTCGACGACCGAGCGCGTGTTGGAGAACGGCGCGTTGAACACGACGACGCCCTTCTGCGCTGCCACGGCGAGGTCGATCTGGTTCGTGCCGATGCAGAAGGCTCCGATGGCCTCGAGGCTCGGCGCGTTCTCGAGGACGCGGGCCGTCACCTCGGTCTTGGAGCGGATGCCGAGCAGCTGAACCCCCTCGAGCGCCTCGATGAGCTCGTCCTCGTCGAGAGCCCCGACGCGGGTCTCGACCTCGAAACCGGCATCACGGAGCAAGGACTCTCCGAGGGGGTGGACGTTCTCGAGCAGCAGTGCCTTCACAGGGAGAGTTCCTTTCCGGTGTGGCGGTTGCGCCCGCCAATGAGATCGCGGGCTGCTCACATCATGAGACAGCACCGGGCGCCGCGGACGCCGACGCATCTCACGAAATAAGACGAGCGCGGGGCGCCGCCCCGAAGGACGACGCCCCGCACTCGATCAGGGCTGAGCGATCAGCTGCAGCCGGAGGTGCTTCCGCAGCCCTCGCAGACGTAGCAGGAGCCGGCGGGACGCATCTTCGTGCCGCAGGTCATGCACATCGGGGCGTCGGCTGCCTTGCCCTGGAACTTCTCGATGAGCTCGGCCGAACTGTGGATCTCGGAGCCGACCTCACGGGCGGAGGCCGCACCGGAACCGGACTTCACCTCGTCGGCGTGCTCCTCCGTGGAGGTGGCAGCTGCCGGACGCTCACCGCGTGCCGCCGCCGGGGCGACGGACTGCGAGTTGGACTCGGCGTCGAACGGCTCGTCGTCGCTCTCGGTCGGCGTGTAGGAGCCGGTCTCGAGCTGGCGAGCGCGTTCCTCGGCTGTGTGGATGCCCATGAAAGAACGCGTGTCGAAGTCGAGGTAGTCGAGCGCCAGGCGGCGGAAGACGTAGTCCATGATCGACTGCGCCATACGCACGTCCGGGTCGTCCGTCATACCGGCCGGCTCGAAGCGCAGGTTCGTGAACTTCTCGACGAACGTCTCGAGCGGCACGCCGTACTGCAGGCCGATCGACACGGCGATGGAGAACGCGTCCATGACACCGGCGAGCGTCGAACCCTGCTTACCGAACTTGAGGAAAAGCTCACCGAGATCGCCGTTCTCGTACGTGCCGGCGGTGAGGTAACCCTCCGCGCCACCCACGGCGAACGACGTCGTCTGCGACGAGCGACGCTTCGGCAGGCGCTTGCGCACGGGGCGGTACTCGACGATCTTCTCGACCGGCGTCTCGGCGACGGTCTCCGTGGCCGTCGCGGGCTCGGAGCTCTTCTCGTTCTTGCCCGACGAGAGCGGCTGGCCGACCTTGCAGTTGTCACGGTAGACGGCGATGGCCTTGAGACCGAGCTTCCAACCCTCGAGGTGCACCTCGGCGATGTCCTCGACCGAGGCCGACTCCGGCAGGTTGACCGTCTTGGAGATAGCACCCGACAGGAACGGCTGGCAGGCGGCCATCATGCGGACGTGGCCCATCGGGGAGATGGCGCGCGCACCCATGGCGCAGTCGAAGACCTCGTAGTGCTCCGGCTTGAGGCCGGGAGCGTCGATGACGTGGCCCTTGTCGGCGATGTGCTCGACGATCGCCTCGATCTGCTCTTCCTGGTAGCCGAGCTTCTTCAGCGCGCGCGGAATCGTCTGGTTGACGATCTGCATCGAACCGCCGCCGACGAGCTTCTTGAACTTCACGAGCGAGAAGTCCGGCTCGATACCGGTGGTGTCGCAGTCCATCATGAAGCCGATGGTGCCGGTGGGCGCGAGGACGGAGGCCTGCGCGTTGCGGAAGCCGCCCTTCTCACCGTTCTCGACGACGTCGGCCCAGGCCTTCGTCGCGAGCGCGTGGATGTCGCTGGCCATGGCGCCCATGTCCTTGTGCGAGGCGAGCTCGTCGTTCGCGGCACGGTGCTTGCGCATGACGCGGTTGTGAGCGTCGGCGTTGCGGGCGTAACCGGCGTACGGTCCGACGACGGAAGCCATCTCGGCGGAGCGCTTGTAGGCGGCACCCGTGAGCAGCGACGTGATGGAACCGGCCAGCGCACGGCCGCCGTCCGAGTCGTAGCCGTGGCCGGTGGCCATGAGGAGCGCACCGAGGTTGGCGTAACCGATGCCGAGTTGGCGGTAGTCGACCGTCGTCTTGCCGATGGACTCCGTCGGGAAGTCGGCGAAGCAGATGGAGATGTCCATCGCCGTGATGACGAGCTCGACGACCTTCTGGAAGGTGACGGCGTCGAACGTGTCGTCGTCCTTGAGGAACTTCAGGAGGTTGAGCGAGGCCAGGTTGCAGCTGGAGTTGTCGAGCGACATGTACTCCGAGCACGGGTTGGACGCCGTGATGCGGCCCGTCTCCGGGTTCGTGTGCCACGCGTTGATCGTGTCGTCGTACTGCACACCCGGGTCGGCGCACTCCCACGCGGCCTTGTTGATCTTGTCGAACAGCTCGCGGGCGTCGACCGACTCGATGACCTCACCCGTGTCACGGGCACGCAGGCCGAAGGTTGTGCCGTCCACGACGGCCTTCATGAACTCGTCGCTGACACGAACGGAGTTGTTCGCGTTCTGGTACTGCACGGAGACGATGTCGCGGCCACCGAGGTCCATGTCGAAACCGGCGTCACGCAGCGCACGGATCTTGTCCTCCTCGCGCGCCTTCGTCTCGATGAACTCCTCGATGTCCGGGTGGTCGACGTCGAGGACGACCATCTTGGCCGCACGACGCGTGGCGCCGCCGGACTTGATGGTGCCTGCCGAGGCGTCGGCGCCGCGCATGAACGAGACCGGGCCGGAGGCGGTGCCACCGGAGGACAGCAGCTCCTTCGAGGAACGGATACGCGAGAGGTTGAGGCCGGCACCGGAGCCGCCCTTGAAGATGAAGCCCTCTTCCTTGTACCAGTTGAGGATCGAGTCCATCGAGTCGTCGACGGACAGGATGAAGCACGCGCTGACCTGCTGCGGGCTCGCCGTACCCACGTTGAACCACACCGGCGAGTTGAACGAGAAGACCTGGTGCAGCAAGGCGTACGTGAGCTCGTGCTCGAAGATCTCGGCGTCGGCGTCGGACGCGAAGTAGCCGTTGTCCTTGCCGGCCTTCGTGTACGTGAGCACGACGCGGTCGATGAGCTGCTTGAGCGACTTCTCGCGAGCGTCCGACCCCAGCGCGCCACGGAAGTACTTCGTCGTGACGATGGTGGAGGCGTTGAGCGACCAGAAGTCGGGGAACTCGACACCACGCTGCTCGAAGATCGTCTCGCCGGTCTTCCAGTTCTGCTGGACGACGTCACGCAGCTCCCAGGTCACCGCGTCGTAGGGGTGGACGCCCGGGGTGGTGAAGATCCGCTCGATCGTGACGCCGTTGTTCCGGCGACCCGACTTGGCTCGAGCCTTCGTGGTCTCGGTCATGACCGCATGCCTCCTGGCACTTCTCGTGGGTTTGGTGTGGTGTGTCGTGAAGTAGGGGGTGAGTCTGTGGAGCTCAGCCGGCGTCGCGCAGAGCGTGCCTGCGCAGGTCGGCGACGGCGTCCTCGAAGTCAGTCAGTGACTCGAAGGCCTGGTAGACGGACGCGAACCGCAGGTACGCGACGTGGTCAAGTTCGCGCAGCGGGCCGAGGATCTCGATGCCGACATCGTGGGCGTCGATCTCCGCAGCCCCCTTGGAGCGGATCGACTCCTCCACCTGCTGAGCGAGGACGGCGAGCTGATCGTCGGAAACCGGGCGGCCCTGGCAGGCCTTGCGCACGCCCGACATGACCTTGTCGCGAGAGAAGGGTTCGCTCACACCGGAGCGCTTGACGACCGTGAGGCTCGCGGTCTCGACGGTGGAGAAACGCTTGCCGCAGTCGGGGCACTGGCGGCGACGCTTGATGCAGGTGCCGTCCTCGGTCGAACGGGAGTCGACCACACGGGAGTCGGCGTTGCGGCAGAAGGGACAGTGCACGTGCCACGCCTCTCGATCGCAGGATTCCACCGCCTCGTGACGGTATGAACCCCAACACCGGCATCGCGGGAACTCTTCCGCAAACAACCACATGTTGGGGGCATTAGGGCGCCTGTGCCCTACATCTAGGAATCCTAGGTTGCGTTGGCGACCGCTCGCAACCGTGTCGGCAAACCCGGCGCACCAACCCCAGCAATGACGCGGAAAAGATGTGCGGCTCGCCCCAGCGACACGCCGAGGGGGCCGCTCAGCCTGCCGGAACGAGAATTCGCTGGCCGGCCTGAACGTGCATCGAGCTCATGTTGTTGGCCTCCTGGATGGCCACCACACCACGGTCGTTACGCAAGGACGGCAGCTCACGAGCGGCGATCTGAGAAAGGGTCTCCCCGTCCTTCACCGTGACCGACGTCGCGCCACCGGCAGGGTTAGCTTCGGCCACGGCCTTGGCCGCAAGGAGGCCACCGCCGACGAGAATCAGAAGCGCCAGAAGGGCAGCGAAGCGACGGCGAGCGAGAACGGCACGACGCGTCAACGGGGCGCGCCGCGCGCTACGACCACCCTCGAGGGAATCGACGACCGCAGGCCCCGACGGAACGAGGTGCAGGTGACGACGGGGGCTCGGCGCGACCGCCGGGACGTCCAGACTGGGCACAGCACTCATGTTCATTCCTCCTGACTCGGCGCGGATGCATCGAACATCCGTGCGATAGAACAACTGTACGACACAAACGTTCGAAAGCAAGGCCGTCGGCGGCGTGTTTCTCGTACATGTTTGCGAAAACTGTGTACGGTGGTGCCTACGTTGATCCCGAACGCTCACACCGAATCAGCGGCCACCGACAACCCCGGAATTCCGGGGAGAATCAGGGCTCCGCACCGAGGTCCGCGTCCGCGAGATCACTGTTTTCGTCGATGTGAGGAGACGCCATGGGTGAGGTCCACTCCATGAACAACCGCGCGAAGGGCAAACTGACCCCGCGCCAGCAGAAAGTGCTCACCGTCATCCGGCGCTCGGTCGACGAGCGCGGTTACCCGCCGAGTCTGCGCGAGATCGGTGAGGCCGTCGGGCTGACGAGCCCGAGCTCCGTCGCACACCAGCTCGCCACGCTCGAGCGCAAGGGTTACCTGCGTCGCGACCCCAACCGCCCTCGCGCCATGGAGGTCGTCTCCCCCGACGACGGCGCCGACACCCGCGGTTACCGCGGAGGCACCTCGGTGCGTGCAGCGTCCGAGAGCACGTACGACGAGACCGACTCGGGCAACGAGCGTCCGCAGGCCTCCTTCGTCCCCGTCGTCGGACGCATCGCCGCCGGCGGGCCGATCCTGGCCGAGCAGGCCGTCGAGGACGTGTTCCCCCTCCCCCGTCAGATCGTCGGTGACGGCGAACTGTTCCTGCTCAAGGTTGTCGGCGACTCGATGATCGAAGCCGCCATCTGCGACGGCGACTGGGTCGTCGTGCGCCAGCAGCCGGAGGCGTCCAACGGTGAGATCGTGGCTGCGCTGCTCGACGGCGAGGCCACCGTGAAGACGTTCAAGCGCACGAACGGCAAGACGTGGCTCCTGCCCGCGAACGAGAACTACGAGCCGATCGACGGCGACGAAGCCAGCATCATGGGCAAGGTCACGGCGGTGCTGCGCAGCGTCTGACTCTCGCCCACCCTCACGTCGTCGCGTTCGCCTCGGTCTGCACCTGCAGGCCGAGGCGTTCGCATGTCGCGGTGAGGGTGGCACCAAGCGGTTCGTGCAGCACGAGATCGGCGCGCTCCGAACCGCGCATGCTTCCCAGACCGACCAGGGCCACGGGCTTGCCCGCCTTGAGCCCGGCCGAGACGAACCGGAAGCCCGACATCACCTTGAGCGAACTTCCGAGAACGAGAACCGCCCGTGACAGTTCGAGCTGCGCGTAGCAGTGCTCAACCGTCGCGGTGGGCACGCTCTCGCCGAACATCACGACGTCGGGCTTAACGACGAGCGAACCACAGTGCGGACAGGCCACGAGGACGAACGCATCCTCTGCACTCCGGGCAACCTCGGCGTCTCCGTCGGCCAACAGGGCCACGTCGCGCGGGAGGTTCGGGTTGGCGTCGCGGATGCGCCCCTGGAACTCGGCTCGATTCGAGCGGCTGCCGCACTCGACGCACTGCACCGAGGAGAGCGAACCGTGCAGTTCGAGGGCGTCCGCTCCGGAGGCCGCATGAAGACCGTCGACGTTCTGCGTCACGAGGTGTTGCACGAGACCTGCGCGCTGCAAGGCTGCAACAGCGTGGTGGCCGCCGTTGGGCCGAGCCGCGGCGAAACGTTCCCACCCGACGGCGCTGCGAACCCAGTAGCGTCGGCGCGCGTCGTCCCCGCTGAGGAACTGCTGGAACGTCATGGGAACCGTTCGGCGGGTGCCGTCAGGCTTGCGGTAGTCGGGAATGCCCGACTCGGTCGAGAGACCCGCCCCGGTGAGCACGAACAGGTCGCCCTGCGCGACGAACTCCGCCAACTCTGCAGTCACAGGTGGCCCCTCATTCGACAATCGATAGAAACTACAACATCCGATAACGCCGGGTTATTCTCTACGGATGATCGACGCCGCCGGCCTTCGGGTCATGAAAGCCATTGCCCAGGAGGGTAGCTTCACCGCTGCCGCTGCTTCCCTGGGCTACTCCCAGCCTGCCGTGTCCCAGATGGTGCGCCGCTTGGAGGACAAGACGGGCACGGCTCTCGTCGAGCGCCTCGGACGTTCGGTGCGTCTGACCGAGGCGGGCCACGTGCTCGCCCGCACAGCCACTCCGGTGCTCGCCGCTCTCGAGGCGGCGGAGGGCGAAGTGGCCTCGATCGCCGGCCTGAGGGCGGGACGAGTGCGCCTCATGGCCTTCCCCTCGGCCTCGTCGACCGTCGTCCCACGAGCGCTGTCGCTCGTCAAGCAGCGCTACCCCGACGTTCAGGTCACCTTCGCGGAAGCGGAGCCGCCGGAGTCACTCGCGGCGCTTCGGGCGGGAGATTGCGATGTTGCAGTCGCGTTCTCCTACGACGGCGACGAGATCGCGGCACACGCGGAGGATCTCGAGGGGCTCACCACGCTCGACCTGCTCGAGGACGAGGTGCGCCTCGCCGTACCGGCCGATCACCCGTTCGCCGGAAGGGGCTCCGTGTCGATGGAGGAGCTCGAGTCCGCGTCGTGGATCGCCGGATGCCCGCGCTGCCGGGGCCACCTGCTCTCGCTCGCCACCTCGGCGGGTTACACCCCTGACGTCGCGTTCGAGACCGAGGACTACGTCACCGTGCTCGGACTCGTGGCCGAGGGGTTGGGCGTGGCCCTCATCCCGGAGCTCATCCTGCGTTCGACCCAGCACCCCCGCGTGGCCACCATCGCCATCGAGCCGGCGAGCCGTCGTTCGGTTCAGGCTGTCACCACGCCCGACCTCCAGCGTGTGCCGGCGGTCAAGGCCACCCTCGACGCGCTGCGGGAAGCAACCGACGCTCTGCCGAACCTGTAGCCGGTTCCCTCCGGCTCGCGAGTGGAATCTCCTGCGACTCTCACCGGTGTCATCTCTGCGGTTCGACCGTGAGCGATCTACCGACGGGTACGACGTCGAGGTCTCCTGAAAGGTCCGTTCGGTAGACGGCTGTTCCGCTCTGGGCGAGTAACGACAGGAGCGATTCCTTCGGGTGTCCGTAATCGTTGCCCTCCCCCACCCCGATGAGGCCGACCCGCGCCGAAGCCGCCCGATAGAGCCCGGCACTCTGGTTCGCGCTGCCGTGGTGAGCGACCTTGACGAGGTCGTAGGGACGCGACGCTGCTCGGCGCGTCACCTCCCCGATGCACGCGGCCTGCGCCTCCCGTTCGACGTCGCCGAGCATGAGCGCATGCACGCTCGGCGTCGCCACATCGAGCACGAGGGAAGCATTGTTGACCGGCGAACCCGCCGCCAACGCTCGGCGCGGCCAGAGGACGTCGAGCACGGCGTCACCGACACGGACCTGCTGACCCGGTGCGAGGCGTTGCGCAACCTTCCCGTAACGGCGCAACACCTGCCTCGTCTGGGCATCGGCATCCCTCTCCCCTCGGCCACCACGAGGGCTCGAGCTGTGGCTCGTCAGCCACGTCACGAAGACCTCGACCGACGGCTGCCGCTCGAGTACGGCCCCCAGACCATCGACGTGGTCGGCATGCAGGTGCGTGAGCACGACGGCGTCCACACGCGTCACGCCGTGACGATCGAGGCACCCGGTGACGTCCCCTTCCTCGGGTCCGGTGTCGACGAGGATCGCCGCCTGCTCACCGGTGCGTACCAAGGCGGCATCTCCCTGCCCGACGTCGCACTGGGCATACAGCCACCCCGGATCTGCGCGTCCCTCTCCGGGGATCGGAAGCCACAGGGCCGCGGGGACGAGCGCCACCAACGTGACGAATGCCCACCCTCGAAGGCCGAGCCACGGGACGATTCGCCACCCGAACAGGAGCGCCGCGAGGAGGACGACGGCCAGCACGATGCCGGGCGCCCCGCTCGGCCACGGCAACGAGCCCCCTGGCACGGACGCGGCGACGTGGGCAATCGTGGAAATGACCCAGGCGGGAAGACCCGCCGCCCACACGAGCAGATCGGCCAGAGCCGGGACGAGTGGTGCCACGAGCAGAACGACCATCCCCGCGAGCGTGGCCGGTGCGACGAAGGGCTCCGCGAGAACGTTCGCTGGCAGGGAAACGAGCGACACGGCACCACTCAGCGCCACGAGGATGGGCAAGCACAGCGCCTGGGCGGCGACGGGAATGAGACACAGTTCGATCGCGTGGGTCAGCTTCGACGACGGCGTTTGCGGCAACCGTTCCGTCAGGGCGTTCGCCCATCGCTTCGCGAAGAGCACGAGGCCGAGCGTGGCGAGCGCCGAGAGCGCGAACCCCGCACTCACGGCGAGCCACGGATCCCACATGAGGAGCAGCGTGATGGCCGCCCCGAGCGCCGGGCAGGCAGCTTTCGGTCTGCCCCACGACGTGCCGAGCAAGCCGACGATGCCCATCGCTCCGGCACGGACAACGCTCGGATCCGGATGGCACACGAGCACGTAGAGGAGGACGACAAGAAGAGCCACCACTGTGCGGGCGCGCCGACGCAGACCACACCAGGACAGACACCACGACGCCGCGACGAGCACGATGGTGACGTTCGACCCGCTCACCGCGTTGAGGTGCGACATGCCCGTGACGCTCATGTCGTCGTTCAACTCGGCCGGGATCGCGGCGACGTCACCGACGACGAGAGCCGGCACGAGGCCGCGCGGGTCGTCCGGGAGGTTTCGAGCCGCGTGCGACAGACCCCGGCGCAAGACTTCGAGTTGTGCGATGACCGGTGGCGACCCGTCAAGGACACGAGGTCCACCGCGCGCCACGAGCAGCGCCTGGGCAGACCCGAGCCGTTCCGAGGGCGCGAGTCTGCCCTTCACATCGAGCCGAGCTCTCCACGGCACGGTCCGCCACCGTCCGTCACCGATCAGGACAACCGGCGTCGCCACGTCGACCCGCGTTCCACGGGCCTGGACTCGGTGCACGGTGAGGGGAACGAGATACCGCGTCTCCGCAGCGCCCGGCCCCTTAGGTTCAAGGGCGC
The DNA here is from genome assembly GCF_014302635.1 of Dermacoccus sp. PAMC28757. Taxonomy (NCBI): domain Bacteria; kingdom Bacillati; phylum Actinomycetota; class Actinomycetes; order Micrococcales; family Dermacoccaceae; genus Dermacoccus; species Dermacoccus sp. PAMC28757. Next base: position 2,628,313 of record NZ_CP060292.1, read on the forward strand.
GGGGTTGCCCCGTGACGACGGCCTCGAACGTTCCGCTGGCTCGTTCGGCCGCCAACTCGGCGAGCGGCCCCTGACGTTGGTGAGCGAGTTGTCCTCCGGCCGCCGTGGCGATCAGCGCCGTGACGACCGCACAGAAGGCAACGCCCACGACGAGCGCGCGCCGAACCCGCGACAGGAACAGTGCTCCCCCCAGCGCTGCGGCGGCGAGCGCCACCACGACGACCTCGGTGGCCGAGGCTCGTAGTGCGAGCAACACGGCGAGCACGCCCCAGCCACAACATGCCGCGCCGAGCAGCCGGAGGTCGTGCTCGCTCCTCACACCGTGACCTTGGAGCGCAGCCGCTCCAGGGCCTTGTCACCGATGCCGCTGACCTCACCCAACTCCTCGACGCTCGAGAATCGGCCGTGTTCCGTGCGCCAGTCGAGGATTCTCTGCGCGAGGACCGGTCCCACTCCGGGCAGGGTGTCGAGCGCGGCCGCGTCGGCCGTGTTGAGATTAACGAGGGCGGACGCCCCTGCAGAGGCCCCCGGGGTTCCCGGTGTGATGGCCGCTGCACCCGCTGACGGTTGACCACCCGCCGGAGCCGCGGGCGGGCTGGGAACCGGCGGGGACTCCCCCGGCCTCGGCACGATGACCTGCTCTCCGTCGGCGAGTGGCCGCGCGAGATTGATGCCGGAAGCATCGGCTCCCTTCAGCCCACCGGCTGCCCTGACGGCGTCCTCGACCCTGGCGCCCGGTGTGACCGTGACGACGCCGGGAGTGCGCACCGCCCCGACGACGTGGATGTTGAGCGCCGACGGCGACGCCGCCGCGGCGGGGGTGGCCGCTGTCGAGGCAGCGTTCGTGGGCGCCGCGGCAGCGCCCGATGGGGTGCTCGACACTGTGGCACGACCCGCGACCTGCAGCGGTTTGGCTGAAGAGCCTGTTGCGGCGCTCGATGTGTCCGGCGTGAGCATGACACGCACCCCGAAGACGAGAGCAGCGAGCAGTGCACACAGTGCAACCACGACAACGGCCGTGCGTGACGGCGCCCAGCGAGCCTCGTCGAGCGGAGCAGGAGGGCGGATGAGCCGTCGGGGCGTGCGCTCCGGCTCAGGGGTCCACGCGGGTTCGCGACGTGCCCGTTCGATCTCCGCGAGCACTTCGTCGAGCCGGTCGTCGCTGTCGTGTCGAGTCGTCATGGCGTGACGCTACGAAGGCCTCCGGAGTGAACACCATCCTGCGCCGCTTGAGCCTGTGGAAGCGCCTGCTGCGACAGTTCGGGGTCATGCGCAGGCATCACGCCTGTGGATGAAAGCTCGGACACGGCGCACCGGGCCCACGACGGAATCAGACCGTCACGCGGCGTCGGTTTCCCCGTTCGGGTCGGCCCCCGACGAATCCTCCGGCATCCGGGCCACGGCCACGCCGATCGCTCCGCTGCCGATGTGCGCCGTGACGGCGGCGGCCAGCGGTGCCTGCACGATGGGTTCTGCCCAGGTCACCGGCTCTGCTCCGTCAGTGTCCTTCTCCGCCGTTTCCGTGAGGAGCCCCGTGAGTCGCTTGGCAAGGTCCTGTCGCGTCACGGAGTGCACGGCGCAGACGACCGGGCCCGGTCCGAGGGCCCGCGCCTCCGCGAGCGCCCACCGCCCCAGGCGTTCGATGGCCTTGCCCGTCGTTCGCACGCGTGCCAAGGGCTCGATCACCCCGTCCTCGAGGCGCAGCAGCGGCTTGATCGACAGCGCGGAGCCGAGAAGGGCACCGGCCCGACCGACGCGACCACCGCGGCGCAGCGGTTCCAGCGAGTCGACGTAGAGCGCCGTGCGCGACGTCGTCGCCACGGAACGGATGACCTCTTCGACCGCGGCGAAGCCTTCACCGCGCACGGCCGAACGAGCCCCGGCGAGCGCCGCAAAACCCATCGCCATGCCCATCGTCGTGGAGTCCACGACGGAGACGGGCACAGGCGATTCGGCCGCCGCGAGGCGCGCCGAACTCACCGTGGACGACAGCTGGGCCGCCGCGTGAACGGAGACGATCTCGGTGCAGCCCTGACCCGCGAGGTACTCGTACGCCTCGACCATGCGCGCAGGCGCCGGCCGGGCCGTCGACAGTTCCCGCTCGTTCTCTTCGGCTTGGGCCACCGTCTCCCCGGTGACGCCCTCACCCTCGACGAGCGAGCGCCCGTCGATCGTCACGGTCAGCGGCACGACGGCGAGCGTCCCGCCGAGCGCCGCCACGAGCTCGTCCGGCAGGCACGCCGTCGAGTCCGTGACGACGCCCACGCGAGGGGCGTCCCGTCGTCGCGCAGCCATCAGTTCGCGACGATGTTGACGAGCTTGGGAGCTCGGACGATGACCTTGCGAACCGTCTTGCCCTCGAGGAACGACTGCACGCGCTCGCTCGCCATGGCTGCGGCCTCGAGGTCGGCCTCGCTGATGTCGGCGGCGACGTCGAGACGATCGCGCACCTTGCCGGCCACCTGGACGACGGCCACAACGGTGTCCTGCACGAGGAACGCCGGGTCGGCGACCGGGAACGGCTCGAACGCCAGCGTCGTGTCGTGACCCAGGCGCTTCCACAGCTCCTCACCGATGTGCGGGGCCAGCGGCGCCGTCATGAGCACGAGCGCCTCGGCCGCCTCGCGCGGCACGGCGTCGAGCTTCGTCAGCGTGTTGTTGAGCTCGATGAGTCGAGCGACCGCCGTGTTGAAACGCAGGTTCTCGAAGTCGGCGCTCACCGCGTCGATCGTCTGGTGGAGTGCGCGCTTCGTGGCGTCATCCATCGGCGCATCGGTGACGGTGACCTCGCCGCTGCCCTCGTCGACGACGTTGCGCCACAGACGCTGCAGGAAGCGCTGCGAGCCGACGGCGGCACGGGTCTCCCACGGACGCGACGCGTCGAGGGGGCCCATCGACATCTCGTAGACGCGGAAGGTGTCGGCGCCGAACGCGTCGCACATCTCGTCCGGCGTGACGACGTTCTTGAGCGACTTGCCCATCTTCCCGTACTCACGGGTGACGCGCTCGCCCTGCCACTCGAACACCGTCTCGCCGTCGACCTCGCGCTCGGTGACCTCGGCAGCCGGCACAGGCTGGCCGCGCCCGTCACGGTACGCATAGGCCTGCACCATGCCCTGGTTGTAGAGCTTGCGGAATGGCTCCTCGCTCGAGATGAGGCCGAGGTCGAACAACACCTTGTGCCAGAAACGCGCGTACAGCAGGTGCAGGACGGCGTGCTCGGCGCCGCCGACGTAGAGGTCGACGCCGCCCGGGTCGTTCGCGACGCCCTTGCCGAAGCCGCGGCCCTTGCCGAGCCAGTACTCCTCACAGCCCGTGTCGACGAAGCGCTCGTCGTTTGCGGGGTCTGCGTAACGCAGTTCGTACCAGCACGAACCGGCCCAGTTGGGCATGGTGTTCGTCTCGCGCGTGTACGTCTTGCGACCGTCACCGAGGTCGAGCTCGACGCTCACCCACTCGCTCGCACGCGACAAGGGCGACTCCGGCATGGACTGGGCGTCCTCCGGGTCGTAGGTCTTCGGCGAGTAGTCCGCGACGTCGGGCAGTTCGACCGGCAGCATCGACTCCGGCAGGGCGTGCGCCTCGCCGTTCTCGTCGTAGACCACCGGGAAGGGCTCGCCCCAGTAGCGCTGGCGGCTGAACAGCCAGTCGCGCAGGCGGTAGGTCGTCGTGCCGCTTCCGCGCTCGTTCGCCTCGAGCCACTCGATGATCTTGACCTTGGCGTCCTCGATGCCGAGCCCGTCGAGGCTGAGGCCCGAGGTGGCCGAGTTGATGGCGACGCCCGCGCCGGTGAACGGCTTGTTCTCCGGGTGGCCCTCGGACGGCTGCACGGTGCGGATGACGTCGAGGTCGTACGCGGCCGCGAAGTCCCAGTCGCGCTCGTCCTGCGCGGGCACGGCCATGATGGCGCCGGTGCCGTAGCCCATGAGGACGTAGTCGGCGACGAAGACGGGCATGCGTCGACCCGTCACCGGGTTCGTGGCGAAGGCACCGGTGAAGACACCGGTCTTGCCCTTCTCGCCGGTCTGACGCTCGAGGTCGCTCTTGCGGGAGGCCTCACGACGATAGGTGTCGACGGCCTCGCGCGGGCTGGTCGCGCCCCCGCTCCACGCGTCCTTCGTGCCCTCGGGCCACGTGTCTGGCACGAGCGTGTCGACGAGCGGATGCTCCGGGGCGACCACCATGAACGTCGCGCCGAAGATCGTGTCGGGGCGCGTCGTGAAGACCTCGAGCTGAGCGCCCTCGTGGTTCTCGACGTCGAAGCGGATGCTCGCGCCGTTGCTGCGACCGATCCAGTTGCGCTGCTGCAGCTTGATCGACTCCGGCCAGTCGAGGCGCTCGAGGTCGTCGACGAGGCGGTCGGCGTAGGCGGTGATACGCATCATCCACTGCGGCAGATTGCGCTTGAAGACCGGGAAGTTGCCGCGCTCGGTGCGGCCGTCGGCCGTCACCTCCTCGTTTGCCACGACGGTGCCGAGGCCGGGCGACCAGTTGACCGGAGCGTCCGACTTGTACGCGAGGCGACGGGCGTTGACGGCAGCGGCGCGCTCGGTGGCGTCCAGTTCGGCCCATGCGCGGCCGTCCGGCGTGGCGACGCGACCACTTTCGAGGGCTTCGACGAGCGTGTCGATCGGACGGGCCTTACCCGCGTCCTCGTCGTACCAGGCGTTGAAGATCTGCAGGAAGATCCACTGCGTCCACTTGTAGTAGGACGGCTCGATCGTGGCGAAGGTGCGACGCATGTCGTGCGACAGCCCGAGCTGACGCAGCTGGCGACGCATGTTGACCATGTTGTCCTCGGTCGTCTTGCGCGGGTGCTGGCCGGTCTGGACGGCGTACTGCTCCGCCGGCAGGCCGAACGCGTCGTAACCGAGGGTGTAGAGGACGTTCTTGCCCTGGGTGCGCTGGTAGCGCGCGTAGACGTCGGTGGCGATGTAGCCGAGCGGGTGCCCGACGTGCAGTCCCGCACCGGAGGGGTAGGGGAACATGTCCTGGATCATGACCTTCTCGCGCTCGGCCACGCCCTGCGGGTCGGCCCACGGCCCCGTGGGGTTGGGGGCCTCGAAGGTTCCCTGCTCCTCCCACACGTCCTGCCACTGCTTCTCGATCTGCCCCGCCAGTTCGGCGGTGTAGCGGTGGCCGTGCTCGGTGTCGCTCAAGGAAGTACCTCACTCGCGTCGTACGGCGTCAGCGCGACGCCGGATTGTTCGCCCGTCATTATGTCAGCAGCCGCCGTCGCCGCCCGGGCACCGGGCTCTGGCGACCTTCGATGTTGCCTCGGAAACGCGGCACCTGTGCCGCGGTCCCCGCTCAACATCGAAGGGTCGTCACCGCGGACGGTGACGACCCTTCGTCGTGCTGAGTCCTCGTGAGGACTCATGGAAGAACTCAGAGGTTGTTGAGCTGCTTCGCCATGGCCGACTTCTTGTTGGCGGCCTGGTTCTTGTGGATGACTCCCTTGGAGACAGCCTTGTCCAGCTTCTTCGAAGCGGCAGCAAGGGCCGTGGTAGCGGCGTCCTTGTTACCGGCTTCGACCTCGGCGCGGAACTTGCGGATCCAGGTACGCAGCTCAGCCTTGTAGGACTTGTTGCGCTCCGTACGAACAGCGTTCGTCTTGATCCGCTTCATCTGCGACTTGATGTTTGCCACGAAAACTCACTTCTTCGGTCGAATGATTCTGTCGTGAGGGCGACAGTCGGCCTCTCGGATATGGCGTGGGGACACCTGGCGATGAGAGACCGCTGGTTACTGCTTGCGTGTGCGCACGACCTGAGCCCACACGCACTCGTCCAAACTTACCAGCCGGACCCCGCGGGCACGCAATCGGCCGAAGCGCTCGGCGTCCGACCAGCTTCAGCCTCGCTCGGGCGGCGCGTGACGCTGCTTGCAGATCTCGAGCACGGCGCGCTCGACGGCGTACTGCGGATCGCGCCCGCCGCCCTTGACGGCGAAGTCGGCCGCAGCCACGGTCTGAATCGCGCGGCCGAGCCTGACGCCGTCCCAGCCGCGCGACGCGCCGCGGGCACGATCGATCTGCCACGGGGGCATACCGAGCTGCTTGGCGAGTTCAGCGCTGCGTCCTCCCCCGGCGGTGGCCACCTTGGCAACCTGCCGCAGCTGTGAGGCGAGGACCGCCACGACCGGAACCGGGTCGAGCCCGGAGGCGAACGCGTGACGCAGGAGTCGAAGCGCTTCGGGAGCATTGCCGGCGATGGCGGCGTCGGCAACCCGGAAGCCCGTGGCCTCGACCTTGCCCGAGTGATAGGTGGCGACGACGTTCTCGTCGACCACGCCCGTCGTGTCGTCGACGAGTTGCTTGCACGCCGCAGCCAGCTCCGATGTGTCCTTGCCCGCTGCCTCGAGCAACGCCCGCACGGCCTCGGGGGTGATCTTGCGGCGCGCGATACGGAACTCGTTCGTGATGAAGGCCGACTTGTCGCGGTCCGACTTCATGGCCGGCGCCTCGATGACGTGCGCCTTCGCCTTCTTCATCGCGTCGAGGACACGCTTGGCGCGGTTACCACCCTTGTGGAGGACGACGAGGTGCGCGTCGTCGAGCGGGTGCTTGAGCACGTCGGAGAGTTCGTCGACGAGCGGATCGGTGGCCTCGTCGAGGTCGCGCACGACGACGACGCGGTGCCCGCCGAACAGGCTCGGCGACAGGTCCATCGTCAGCCGGCCCGGCTCGTACTCGAGCGCGTCGAGGCGGATGACCTCCGCGTCGGGGTGGCTCGAACCGAGCGCCTCGAGCACGTGCAAGAGCGCTCGTTGCGCGAGCACGCGCTCGGGGCCGGTGATGAGCACCAGCTGAGGCAGCGCCGACGATTCGTTCATGGCGTCAGCCTCTCACCGGCCACCGACAACCGGGGCGCCGACCGGTGCACCAGCGACGTGGGAAGCACACCTCGCGAGACGAACACCCCGATCGTCATGCTGCTCACAGCGAACGTCACTCCCCCGCCGGGCGGATGCCGAGTTGCGCGCAACGGGCGAGCACCGACTCCGCCGAGAGTTCGAGGTGGTCGGCCAGCTCTTCGGCTGACAGGCCCATGCTGACGCCCTCGCGCAGTTCCTCGTCGGACTCCGCCGTCCACGCCTCGCCGCCGGTGACGGCGGTTCGGGCCGTGTCGTCGACCGGAGGCGGCGTCGGCTTGGTCGGTGCCTTGATGGCGCTGGCCGTCCCCATTCCGCTGACGCCGGCTGCCGCTGCGGCGGCGAGCGCCCGCTCCTTCGCGTCCGCCGAGGAACCTGCCGATAACCCCGACGACGCTGCCGAGGACGCCGACGAAGCGCCCGACGCGCGGACGGAACTCGACGAGGGGCTGGGAACCGACGGCTGCTTCGTCGAGCGCGTACCGGCCGCCGGCGGAGGGGTGACGTCCGGGGCGTTCTCGTCGAGACGAGCGAGCGCCTTGAGGATGAGCGCACGATCGGTGGTCGGCCAGAACGGCGGCAACGAGCGCTGGAGGAAACCGGCGTAGCGGGCCGTCATCATGCGCGAGTCGAGGAACGCGACGACGCCACGGTCGTCGGTGTGCCGGATGAGGCGCCCGGCGCCCTGCGCGAGGCGCAGCGCGGCGTGGGTGGCCGAGACGGCCATGAACCCGTTGCCGCCCATCTTCGCGATGGCCTGCGAGCGAGCCGAGGCGAGGGGGTCGTCCGGTCGCGGGAACGGGATGCGGTCGATGATGACGAGTTGGAGGCTGCTTCCGGGCACATCGACGCCCTGCCACAGCGTCAGCGTGCCGAAGAGGCACGTGCGGGCGTCGGCGGCGAAGGTGCGCACGAGGGTGCCCATCTGGTCCTCGCCCTGGCACAGCACGGGAATCTCGTCGCCGAAGCGCTCCCGCATCGCCTCGGCGGCGGCCTGGGCGGCGCGCATCGAGGAGAAGAGGCCGAGCGTGCGTCCACCGGCCGCGCGCACGAGCGTCTCGATCTCGTCGAGGGCCTGCGGTGAGAGTCCGTCACGCCCGGGCGGAGGAAGGTGCTGGGCGACGTAGGCGATGCCCTGCTTGGGGTAGTCGAACGGCGAGCCGACGTCGAGGCCCTTCCACTGCGGGCCGCCCGCTCCGCGAAGGCCGAGGGTTCCGGCCACGGCGTCGAACGAGCCACCGAGTTCGAGGGTGGCCGACGTCATGACGACCGATCGCTCACCGAAGATCTTGTCCCGCATGAGCATGGCCACGCTCATCGGCGCGACACGCAGCGCGGAGACGCCGGTGCGCTGGTTGTGGGAGACCCACAGGACGTCGAGCTCCCGCTCCTCGAGGATGCGTTCGCACGTCTCGAAGATCTCGTCGATCGCGGCTCGAGCCATCTGGCGAACGCCGTCGTTGTCCTGCGGGTTCTTCGGCTTCAGTTCCGAGGCGATGGAACGTGAGGCGTCGAGAATCGTGCGCAGGGCCGCCTCGAGAACGTCGGAGACTCCGAGCAGCCGCCCTTCCTGGTGTTGCTCGAGTGCCTCGCCCAGCACCTCGGCCCCGCGCTTGAGGTCGTCGGTCTCGGCGAGGCGGCCACAGCGCTTGGCGGCCGCGTTGATCGTTCCGGTCGTCAGTTCGTCGGTGATGGTCGCGGTGACGCGGTCGACGAGCTCGTGGGCCTCGTCGACGACGAGCAGGTCGTGCTCGGGCAGCATCTGGCGCCCCTCGAAGGCGTCGATCGCCATGAAGGAGTGGTTCGTCACGACGACGTCGACCTCCTTCGCGTCGGCGCGCGCCATTTCGACGAAGCAGTCCTCGACGACGGGGCACTTGCTGCCGAGGCACTCGTGGCTCGAGACGGAGACCTGGCGCCACGCCCTCTCGGACACGCCGGGCACGAGTTCGTCGCGGTCGCCGGATTCGGTCTCGTCGGCCCACTCCCGCAGGCGCACGACCTCCCGGCCGGTGCGTCCGGCGTGTTCGTCGACCTGGCCGACGCCCATGAGCGTGCCCTCGTCGTCGTCCGGGTAGCCACCGGTGAGCTTGTGCTGGCACAGGTAGTTACGCCGCCCCTTGACGAGCGCGTACGTGGGCCGGCGCCCGAGCAGCGGTTCGAGCGCGTCGGCGAGGCGCGGCATGTCGCGATCGACGATCTGCGCCTGGAGGGCGAGCGTCGCCGTGGCCACGATGGCCGGCTTGTTCACCTCGAACGCGTGACGGATCGCGGGCACGAGGTAGGCCAGCGACTTTCCCGTACCCGTACCCGCCTGCACGAGCAGGTGCTCGTCGCGCTCGATGGCCTCCTGGACGGCGTTCGCCATCGTCGACTGCCCCGGCCGCGGGACGCCGCCGACGCCGGAGACGGCCGCGGACATGAGTTCGTCGAGCGAGGGCAGTTCGGGCATGCGCCCACCCTATGGCAGCACCGGGACGCCCTCCGAGTCGCGACGCGGGCACGGCTGTGGAAACGCCTGTGCGGGCGTCGTCACTGTGGACGACGCCCGCACAGGCCACCGCATGCGGCTCACTCGCCGGGCAGAACCCCCGGCAGGTGCGGCGCGTGATCGGAGCAAATGTAGTGCGCCACGAGCGCCGTCCACCCCGTCTGGTGCGCGGCGCCGAGGCCGACGCCGGTGTCGCCGTGGAAGTACTCGCTGAACGTGACGTGCTCGTCCCACAGCGGCCCGTTCGGGTACTCACGCTGGTCGCCCGGGCGGCCGTTGGGTCCGAGACGGAAGAGATTGACGAGCCGGTCCTCGAGGTCGGAGACGATCTCGGACAGCTTGACCATCCGCCCCGATCCGGTCGGGTACTCGTACTCGACGTCGCCCTCCGCCGACGCGGCGTACAGACGCAGCGAGTCGACGACGAGGAAGTTGACCGGGAACCACACCGGCCCACGCCAGTTGGAGTTGCCGCCGAACAGGTCGATGTCGGACTCTCCGGGGGTGTAGCGGATCGACATCGAGCGTCCGCCGATCTCCGCCGTGTACTCCTCGCGGTAGGCCGCGGACAGCGAACGGATACCGAACTCGGAGAGGAACTCGTTCTCGTCGAAGAGTCGTTCGAGCAGCAGGCCGCGGCGTCGCTTGGAGATGAGCGTCATCGTCAGCTTCTCGCCGCCGGAGTCGGCCTCGGCCTGCGTGATGGCCTTCATCATGGCCGGCTCGCGCTCCATCATCCACTCGACCTCGCGCACGAAGTCGGGCAGTTCGTGCTGCACCCAACTCGGGGCGATGAGCACGGCCATGAGCGGCAGCAGGCCGACCATCGAGCGAACGCGCAGCTGGATGATCTCGCCGTCCTCGTGCTGGAGGGCGTCGTAGAAGAAGCCGTCCTCCTCGTTCCACAGGCTCGACACCTTCTCCGGCGTCGTGCGGTCCATCGCGTGGGCAAGGTTGATGAAGTACTGCAGGAACGTCGTGGCCGTGTTGTCGTAGGCCCGCTCGTGGCGCGCGAGTTCGAGGGCCATGCGCAGCATCGACAGCGAGAAGAACGCCATCCAGCTCGTCGCGTCGGACTGTTCCAGCTTGTAGCCCGGGGGCACGGCGGTCGAGCGGTCGAACAGCGCGATGTTGTCCATGCCGAGGAAGCCGCCCTCGAAGAGGTAGGAGCCCTCGGCGTCCTTGCGGTTGACCCACCACGAGAAGTTGAGAAGCAGCTTGTTGAAGACCTGGATGAGGAAGGCCTGGTCCTGTCCGCCGTCAATGGCGTAGACCTGCCAGCAGGCCCACGCGTGGACGGGCGGGTTGACGTCCTCGAAGGCCCATTCGTACGCGGGCAGCTGACCATTGGGGTGCTGGGCCCACTCCCGGCACATGAGCACGAGCTGGTGCTTGGCGAACTCGGGGTCGATGTGCGCGAGCGGCACGGTGTGGAACGCCAGATCCCACGCGGCGAACCAGGGGTACTCCCACTCGTCCGGCATCGAGATGACGTCGGCCAGGGCGAGGTGGCGCCAGCCGACGTTGCGTCCGTGTCGGCCCTCGACGCCGGTGACGCGCTCACGCGGCGGCGCCTTGACGGCCGGGTCGCCCTCGAGCCATTCCTCGACGTAGTAGCGGTAGAGCTGCTTGCCCCACAAGAGGCCCGCGAAAGCGCGACGGGCAATGTGACGGTCGTCGTCGCTCACCGTGGCCGGGATGACCGCGGCGTAGAACTCGTCGGCCTCCTCGGCGCGCACCCGACGGACGATGTCGAAGCCCTCACCGAAGGCCGGGTCGCCGGGCACCGGCTCCTGGTGGGCGGTTCCCTTGGGCTGGTGGGCGCTCGAGCGCCCGACGCCGCGCAGACGCAGCCGCACGGTGACGCTCTCACCCGGCGCGATGGCCTCGAAGTGGTACCAGAAGCCGACCTTCGTGCCGTGGTCGAGGCGGATGCCGTCGCTCTCCCCCGCCACGATGCGCTGGTTGATGCCGTCCTTCGTCAGCTCACGGGGGTTGGTCTGCGCGCCGAACACGGCGATCTCGTTCGTCTCGTTGTCGCAGAAGATGATGCGCGGCTCGCCGTCGGCGTGCAGTTCGTAGTCGCCGAGCCAGCCGTGTTCGGCGCGCACGCAGTTCTCCGTGACGAGGGAGATCGAGGGTTCACGCTCGTCTCGTCCCCACGACCACGTGTTGCGGAACCACGCCTGCGGCACGAGGTCGAGCGGCGCGGCGTCGGGGCCGTGGTTGGTCGCGGTGTACTCGAGGCAGATGTCGGTCGGGTTCGCCTTGGCGTGCGTGACCTCGATGTCGAAGAAGCGGTTCTCGTCGAAGACTCCCGTGTCGATGAGCTCGTACTCGTCGTCGGTTCGCCCGCGCGAGGCGGCCTCGGCGCGCAGGTGGTTGTACGGGAACGCGGCCTGTGGGTAGCGATAGAGCCACGTGCCGTAGGAGTGGGTGGGGGTGGCGTCGGTGGGCCACCAGACCTCCTTGACGTCCTCGCCGTGGTTGCCTTCACCGTTCGTCAGGCCGAACAGACGTTCCTTGAGGCGGTCGTCCTCACCGTTCCACAACGCCAGCGAGACGTTGAAGAACCCGAAGCGGTCGCACAGACCCGCCAGTCCGTCCTCGCCCCAGCGGTAGGCGCGCTGGTGGGCGTGGTCGAACGGCAGGTAAGCCCACGCGTTGCCGTCGGCAGAGTAGTCCTCACGGACCGTGCCCCACTGGCGAGCGGCCATGTACGGCCCCCACAGACGCCACGGGTCGCTGTCCTTCGGTGCCTGGGCCAGACGGCGGTGTTCGGCGGTGGCCGTGGTGCGGGAAGACGAACTCACGAGCGCATCCTATTGAGGCCCGCTAGGGACGGACGAATCCGTGGCGCGAAGCTCAGGCGACGCTGGACGTCAGATACGGCTCCAACTCGCCGGCCAGTTCCTTCGTCACCTTGGCGTGCACGTGGGTGCCTTCGGGGCGGTGCTCGACGCCGAGCACGTCACCGTCGGCGTGCACGCGGCTGAGGAGGTCACCTCGCTCGTACGGCAGCAGGAGTTCGACCCGCACGTCGGGGTGGGGCAGTTCGTCCGCGATGAGTTGCAGCAGTTCGGGCAACCCCTCGCCCGTACGAGCCGACACGGCGATGCAGTGCTTCTCGTGGCGCATCAGGCGGTCGATGACGTCGGGGGCGGCGATGTCGGCCTTGTTGATGACGATGACTTCCTTGACATCGCTCGCGTCGACGTCGGCGAGCACCTCGCGCACCGCGGAGATCTGCGACTCCGGGTCGGGGTGGGAGCCGTCGACGACGTGCAGGAGCAGGTCGGCGTCGGCCACTTCCTCCAGTGTCGAGCGGAAGGCCTCGACGAGTTGGTGCGGCAGGTCGCGCACGAAGCCGACGGTGTCGGCCAGCGTGTAACCGCGCCCGTCCGGCGTCTCGGCGCGGCGGACCGTCGGGTCGAGCGTGGCGAACAGCTGGTTCTGCACGAGCACACCGGCGTTGGTGAGGCGGTTGAGGAGCGAGCTCTTGCCGGCGTTCGTGTAGCCGGCGATGGCGACGCTCGGCACGTTGTTGTTGCGGCGCCCGCTGCGCTTGGTGTCGCGAGTCGTCTTCATCTCCGCGATCTCGCGGCGCAGCTTGGCCATGCGCGTGTTGATGCGACGTCGGTCGAGTTCGATCTTCGTCTCACCGGGACCGCGCGACCCCATGCCCTGGCCACCCGCGGCCTGACCACCGGCCTGACGCGACATCGACTCACCCCAACCGCGAAGACGCGGCAGGAGGTACTGCATCTGAGCCAGCTCGACCTGGGCCTTGCCCTCCTTGCTCTTCGCGTGCTGGGCGAAGATGTCGAGGATGAGCGCGGTGCGGTCGATGACCTTCACCTTGACGACGTCCTCGAGAGCGCGGCGCTGGCTCGGGGCGAGCTCGCCGTTGGCGATGACGGTGTCGGCGCCTTCGGCGACGACGATCTCCTTGAGTGCCTCGGCCTTGCCCTTACCGAGCCAGGTGCCCGGGTCGGGGCGCAGGCGACGCTGGACGACGCCCGCGAGCACCTGGGAGCCGGCCGTCTCCGCGAGAGCGGCGAGCTCACGCAGGGAGTTCTCGGCGTCCTCGCTCGAACCCTCGGACCAGACGCCCGCCAGGACGACGCGCTCGAGGCGCAGTTGGCGGTACTCGACCTCGGAGACGTCCTCGAGCTCCGTCGACAGGCCGTGCACACGGCGCAGAGCGGCGCGCTCTTCGCGCTCGATCTGGTCACCGTCGTAGGAGTCGACGACAAATCCGCGGTCGTCGTAGACGACCGTTGCGTCGTCGCCGTCCGCAAGCGCCTGGGCTCGGCGGGAAAGGAAGTCGGCGGGGTTGCGCTCGTTCAGGGCTGATCCTCACGTTGTGCGTCGCTGCGGTCGAGGTGACGCGCAGAGTTCGATCGTTGCAGGGTTCAACGAGCGAGGCCAGCGATTTACTCCCGCGGTTGCGACTCGCCCGGGCGGAGTTCTCCGCTCCCGCGCCGGTTCTCGAGCCAATGCGGCGGTCGTAGGCTGTGCCGTGATGAGCGATCACTACTTCACTGCGGAGCCGGCGTCACCCGACGAACGGCGCACCCTCACCTTGCGCCTGGCCGGGCGCAGCGTCGCCATGCAGACCGCACCCGGTGTCTTCTGCCCCGACCGTCTCGACTCGGGCACTGCTGTTCTTCTCAACCACGCACCGGCGCCGCCCGAGGCAGGCACTTTCCTGGACATGGGGTGCGGCTGGGGGCCGATCGCGACGACGCTCGCGTTGGAGAGCCCGGATGCGCACGTGTGGGCGGTGGACGTCAACGAACGCGCCCTCGACCTGTGCGCGACGAACGTTGCGGCTCAGGGGTGTTCAAACGTGACGACCGCTCGCCCGTCGCAGGTTCCGGCCGACGTTCGGTTCGATCTCATCTGGTCCAACCCGCCGATCAGGGTGGGCAAGAAGGTGCTGCATTCGATGCTGCTCACTTGGCTACCCCGCCTCGTCGTCGGCGGGCGCGCCTACCTCGTCGTCCAGCGCAACCTCGGCTCGGACTCACTGGCGAAGTGGCTCGTGGAGCAGTTGGGCGACGCCTACGAGGTCACGCGCCTGACATCGGTCAAGGGGTTCCGCATTCTCGAAGTGGTGCGCACGTCCGACGGCGGACCCACGCCCTTGGAGGCTGCGGAGGACACTGGCGCACCGGCGCCAAACGCGGACGTCTAGGCCATTGAGTATCGCTCAGGTTCACGTTCACTGACGACGTTTTTCGTTGGGACACAAACCGTTTCGCCGACCACACGTCGAGCGTTGTCCGACCGGGCGACTCAGCGTTGCGGCAGGTCGACCTCACCGTCGGCGACGAGCTGAGCCGGCCCCGAGAGCGCAACCTCGTCGCCCTTGATGTGCACGCCGAGCGTGCCGCCGAGAACGTCGACCTTCCAGTCGAGCTGGCCCTCAGGCTTGCCGCCCCACCACCACGTCGCGATAGCCGCGGCCGCAGCGCCGGTGCCGCACGAGCGCGTCTCGCCGCTGCCGCGCTCGTGCACGCGCATGCTGATGTGGGCGTGCTCGATCGCATGGACGAACTCGACGTTGCTGCCGTGCTCCGGGTGAGGGTCGACGTGCGGTGCCTCGTGCAGCTCGAGGGAGCCCAGGTGCACCGACGGAGGTAGCGCGACGACGGTGTGCGGGTTGCCGAGTTCGAGGCTGAGCGCGGGCAAGGGGTCGGGCGAACCGTGGACCTGGACGACAGAGTCCATCCCGCGGCGCTCGGCCTCCTCTTCCCGGGCGAGGCGCCACTGGCCGAGCTCGACGGCCCAGCCGTGCGGGACGGACACCATCTCCTTGACGCCGGCGCGCGTCGCGATGGCGAAATGCTCGCTCGCGACGAGTCCGCGCGAGCGCAGGTATTCGGCGAAGACGCGCGTTCCGTTGCCGCACATCTCGGCGAGCGACCCGTCGGCGTTGCGGTAGTCCATGAACCACTCAGCCTCTCCGGCGAGCGCCGCGACCTCGGGCACCGCAGCCGTGCGCACGACGCGGATCATGCCGTCGCCGCCAATGCCGGCGCGGCGGTCACACAGGAAGGCGACGTCGTCGACGCTGAGGTCGAGGGTGCCGTCATGATCGGGCACCAGGACGAAGTCGTTCTGCGTGCCGTGGCCCTTGGTGAATGGAATGCGCGTCACGCGCTCATCGTGTCACACGGCGTCAGACGCAGCCGCGACCCTTCCGTGCCGCGCCGGACTGTAGCCGTCGACTTCCGCCAGGGCGCGGGCGAGGAGATCCGGCGCGTCGTAGGGCAGCCACACCGGCCGCGGATCCGGGCGGAACCACGCGCGCTGACGACGGGCGAACTGGCGCGTCGCGATCGCCGTCGCCTCCTTCGCGGCCTGCTCGTCGAGGAGGCCGTCGAGGTGCTCGAGCGCCTGGGAGTAGCCGATGGCCCGGCTCGCCGTCCGCCCGTTGCGCAGGCCTCGGGCGTCGAGTTCACGCACCTCGTCGAGCAACCCGCGTTCCCACATGAGGTCGACACGTCGCTCGATGCGGGTCACGAGTTCCGTCGGGTCGGCCTGGAGGCCGAGCACGATCGTCGGTTCGAGGAAGGTTTTCGTCGGCGCCGTGGCGCTGAAGGGGCGTCCGGTCAACGCGATCACCTCGAGCGCGCGCACGACCCTGCGCCCGTTGCTCGCAAGGATGTCGGCAGCCGCCGCGGGATCCTGCTCGGCCAACTCCCGGTGAAGGGCGCCGGAGCCCTCGTCCTCGAGGCGCCGCTCGAAGCGGGCGCGCACCTGCGGATCTGTCGGCGGGATCTCCAGGACGTCGAGCGCGGCCCGCAGGTAGAGGCCGGAGCCACCCACGACGATCGGAACGTTGCCACGAGCCAGCACCCCTTGAATGTCGGCCCGAACCTCGCGCTGGAAGCGCGCGATCGTCGCCTCGTCGAGGATGTCGAGGGTGTCGATCTGGTGGTGCGGGATGCCGCGCCGCTCCCCCACAGGCAGCTTGGCCGTACCGATGTCCATACCGCGGTAGAACTGCGACGCATCCGCGTTGACGATCTCGCCGCCGAGTCGCTCGGCAAGGTCGAGCGAGAGATCGCTCTTGCCGGTTGCCGTCGGGCCGACGACGGCGATGACGCGCGGTCGCACGAGTGCTCGATCGGTACCGGGGGTGTTCACGCGCCTATTCTCCCAAAGCTCGGAGCACGCTTGCACCAGCGGCGCACGGCGGTGCTTACGCCGCGGCGGGAGTCGGCGCCTGGTCTGCGCTACGCCACAGGGTGAGGGCGAGACCGAGCGCCGCGAGGACGGTGGCAAGCACGAGGACGAGCGTCCCGCCCCATCCCAGCGTGGCGAAGGGCCACCCGGCCAGCGCACCGATGACGGACGAGCCCGTGTAGTAACCGAACAGATAGAGCGAGCTCGCCTCGGCGCGATGGCGCGTTGCGAGGGCCGTCACCCACCCGCTCGCGCTCGCGTGGGCGGCGAAGAAGCCACCGGTGAACGCCAGCATGCCGACGAGCAGCGTCGCGAGGTTGTCGAACCAGGTGAGGAGCAGGCCGAGTGCCATCGTCAGGGTCGAGACGGCGAGTACCGGCCCGCGACCGTATCGGTCGGCCAAGCGTCCGGCCCAGGCGGACGTGAGCGTGCCCGACAGATAGAGGCAGAACACGAGGCCGACCACGGCCTGCGGCAGAGCGAAGGGCTCGCGCAGGAGGCGGAACCCCAGCACGTTGTAGATCGAGACGAAACCGCCCATGAGAAGGAAGGCGACGGCGACAAGCGCCATGAGGCGCGGGTTGCGCAGGTGGTGGGCCAGGTTGGCGCTCGACGCGCGAAGACCGATCCGCTTGGGTTCGAAGAATCGGCTCGCGGGGGCGAGCTTCACGAAGAGGGCGGTGAACACCAGCGCGACGACGGCAGCCGCTTCGAGTGCCCACCGCCACGTCGTGACGTCGAGCGCGAACGAGGCCACGATGCGTCCGGCCAACCCACCGATCGTCGTGCCTGCGATGTAGCGGCCCATGGCCGTTCCGAGGGACGCGCCGTCCACCTCCTCGGCGAGGTAGGCCATGGCGACGGCGGGCACACCGGCGAGGGTCAGGCCCTGGAGGGCACGGCCGGCGAGGACGACCTCGAGCGAGGTCGCGAGAGGAATGAGCAGGCCGATGATCGCGGAGAGCAACGCCGAGGCGACCATGACGCGGCTGCGTCCGAAGCGTTCCGAGAGGATGCTGGCCGGAACGATGGCGAAGGCGAGCACACCGGTCGTCGCGCTGACGGCGAGGGCTGCCACGGCCGGGGACGCATCGAACTCACGCGCGAGGTCGGGCAGGACGGCCTGCGCCGAGTACATCGACACGAAGGTCGCCATACCGGCCGCGAAGAGCGCCGTCGTGATGCGGGTATAGCCGGCGTCGCCGCGCACATAGCCACGCAGTGCATCGGCGTGCTGTGCCGCCCCGGGCTGCTCGGTCTCCGCTGTCGCTGTCATGTCCCTCACTCTGCGCCGGGCGGCCCACATACGGAAATACGTTCTCAATGCCACACTGATGCACATGACGCATGAGCAGGATCCGGAGGTTCTCTCAGGTCACAACTGGATCGTGACCCTGGCCGAGGTGGAGAACGTCACCGATGCCGCGGCGATGCTCGGGACGACCCAGCCGACCCTCTCCCGGAGGCTTGCGACGCTCGAATCAGCGCTCGGAGCGTCGTTGTTCGATCGACCGGGGCGGCGGCTGCGCCTCAACGACGCCGGACGCATCTACGTCGACGCGGCCCGCCGCGCGGACTTCACGATGGCCGTCGCCCGCGCGCGCATCGCCGAGATGCACGGGGGCGACGACGAACTGCGCCTCGGCTTCCTCCACAGTTTCGGCCCCTGGCTCGTGCCCCACCTGCTGGGCCACGTGCGTCGGAGTCACCCGCACGCACGCTTCCAACTCGTGCAGGACGCCGCCGAGACGATCTGTCGCCTCGTGCGCGAGGGCGACCTCGACGTCGGGATCGTCTCTCCGAAGCCGCGCGTGGAGGAAGGCCTCCAGTGGCGCTCGCTCATCCAGCAGCCCATCGCCCTGGCCGTTCCCGAAGACCACCCGTTGGCCTCACGCGGGGAAGTGACGCTACGCGACGCAGCCGAGGAAACCTTCGTCACCATGCCGGCTCACTACGGCATGCGACGCGTGCTCGACGAGGCCTGCGCCGAGGCCGGATTCCGCCCGCGTCTGGGGACCGAGTGCCAGGAGTTGGGTACGGTGCGCGGGCTCGTCGAAGCGGGGCTGGGCGTAGCCCTGCTCCCCCGCGAACAGCGTCGATCAGGCGCGGACGGTGTGCGCCTCGTGACTCTGTGCGACCCGGCACTCACGCGCGAGATCGGCATCGTGCGCGCCGCCGATCGGGTGCTCCCCGCCGTGGCACGTTCGCTCGCCGACGCGGAAGCGCCCCCACTACCTTTCGGGCAGTAGGGGCGCGTGGCGTGGGATGAGGAGCGGCGTCAGCCGATGCCGCAGGCGGGGGCGCTCGGCGCCGGGGTATCCGGCTTGCCGATCGACGGCATGCCGAGCGCGACGGCGGGCTTGGCCGCGCCGGCCGGCGTTCCCGCTGAGGCCGCGTCCTGCAGAGCCTGCCAGGCGTCGCCGCCGCGAGTGCGACGCACGTCGTACGTGCCCCCGTCGAGACCGGAGTCCGCGACGAGGTGGTGCGGCGCACCGTAGGTGACCTCGACCGTCACCATGTCGCCCGGGCGAGGGCGCTCGGCTCCTTCGGGAACGGCGAAGTGGACGAGACGGTTGTCGCGGGCACGGCCCGACATGCGGTTGGTCTCGGCGTCCTTGCGGCCCTCGGCCGGGGCGACGAGCACCTCGACCGTGCGGCCCTCCTGCTCACGGTTGCCCGCCCAGGAGACGCGCTCCTGGAGCTCGATGAGGCGCTCGAAGCGCTCCTGCACGACTTCCTTGGGGATCTGGCCGTCCATCGTGGCCGCCGGGGTGCCGGGGCGAATGGAGTACTGGAACGTGAACGCGGAGCTGAAGCGCGACTTCTCGACGACGTCGAGCGTGCCCTGGAAGTCCTCCTCCGTCTCGCCGGGGAAGCCGACGATGATGTCGGTGGTGATGGCAGCGTCGGGCATGCGCTCGCGCACCTTGTCGATGATGCCGAGGAACTTCTTGCTGCGGTAGCTGCGACGCATGTCCTTGAGCACCTTGTCACTGCCCGACTGCAGGGGCATGTGCAGGCTCGGCATGACGTTCGGCGTCTCGGCCATGGCCTCAATGACGTCGTCGGTGAAGGCGGCCGGGTGCGGACTCGTGAACCGGACCCGCTCGAGGCCTTCGATCTCACCGCAGGCGCGCAGCAGCTTGCTGAAGGCCTGGCGGTCGCCGAACTCCACGCCGTAGGTGTTGACGTTCTGGCCGAGCAGGGTGATCTCGACGACGCCCTGGTCGACGAGTGCCTTGACCTCGTTGAGGATCTCGCCGGGTCGGCGGTCCTTCTCCTTGCCGCGCAGCGCGGGCACGATGCAGAACGTGCAGGTGTTGTTGCAGCCCACCGAGATGGAGACCCAGCCCGAGTAGGCAGAGTCACGGCGCGTCGGCAGCGTCGAGGGGAAGACCTCGAGGGATTCGAGGATCTCGACCTGCGCCTCGGCGTTGTGGCGCGCGCGCTCGAGCAGCACCGGCAGGGAGCCGACGTTGTGCGTTCCGAAGACGACGTCGACCCAGGGGGCGCGGCTGACGATGTCGGAACGGTCCTTCTGCGCGAGGCAGCCACCGACGGCGATCTGCATGCCCGGCGTCTTGTCCTTGACCGGGCGCAGGTGGCCGAGGTTGCCGTACAGCTTGTTCGAGGCGTTCTCACGCACCGCGCACGTGTTGAACACGACGAGGTCGGGGTTCTCCGGGCGCTCGGTGTCGGGCACCGCAGCGAAGTCGGTGTACCCGGCCTGCTCGAGCAGCCCCGAGATGCGCTCGGAGTCGTGGACATTCATCTGGCACCCGTGGGTGCGCACCTCATACGTCTTAGCCATGGCCCATCGATTCTAGTGCGCCTCGTCGGGTGCGGCCGAACCCTGGATTTCCTTGATGACCGACCACACGAGCGAAGGCGGATATCCCTTGCGGGCGAGGAGCCCGGCGAGACGCCTCGTCTGCGTCTGTTCGTCGAGGCGCGACATCGTTGTCATCTTCTTGCGCGCGAGTTGGAGGGCGACGGCGCGCTCGGCGTCGTCGTCGACCTGTTCGAGGGCGCCCTCGGCCACCTCGGGGGTGATGCCCTTGCGCTTGAGCTCCTGCGCGAGCGCCTTGCGCGCCAGTCCGCGGGAGGCGACCTGTGAACGCACGAGCATGCCCGCGTAGGCCTCGTCGTCGACGAGCTTCACGTCCTCCATGCGGTCGAGCACGGCTTCCGCCACGTCGTCGTCGACCTCCTTCTCGCGCAGTTTGTCCGCGAGCTGCGCTCGACTCTTCGGGGCGGCCGTGAGCTGACGCAGAACGATCTCGCGAGCAAACCCCAGCGGATCCTTCTCGCGCTCGGCCGCCTCCTCCTCGCGGCGCTTCTGCGCCCGCTTCTCCCGGCGCTCGGCCTTCTCGGCCCACGTGAGCTGCTTCTTCTTACGCCCCTTGCCCTTGGCGCCACGGCCCGCCGACCGCGCGCCCTCGCCGAAGGACGAACACGAGGAGCCTCGCCAGCCGGCCGAAGACGACGGTTCGTCATCGCGAGGCTCGAAACCACCCGATGCCGGGCTCGGGCGCGCCTCACCCCAGGTGGTCGATGCGTCGAAGCTCGCCTCGACGACGTCGGAGGGGTCGATGAAGTCGGGCAGCCCCAGAGACTGCCCGACGTCGTCAGGTCGGTGGTTCATGCGCGTGCACGAGTCGGCGCGCGCCGGGTTACCGGTCGCGCGCCGGCGTCGATCAGAAGTCGACCGCAACCTCGGCGTCGATCGGCGCATCCGGATCGAGAACGCCTGCCGTGTCCTCGGCGTCCGGGTCGACGAGGATGCCCAGCTTCCGCTTGATCTTCAGCTCGAGCTCGTCGGTGAGCTGCGGGTTGTCCTTGAGGAAGTTGCGGGCGTTCTCCTTGCCCTGACCGAGCTGGTCTCCTTCGTACGTGTACCAAGCACCGGACTTGCGCACGAAGCCCTGCTCGACACCCATGTCGATGAGACCACCCTCACGGGAGATGCCCTGGCCGTAGAGGATGTCGAACTCGGCCTGCTTGAACGGCGGAGCGACCTTGTTCTTGACGATCTTGGCGCGGGTGCGGTTACCCACGGGCTCCGAACCGTCCTTGAGCGTTTCGATGCGGCGCACGTCGATGCGAACCGAGGCGTAGAACTTGAGCGCCTTACCACCGGTGGTCGTCTCCGGGGAGCCGAACATGACACCGATCTTCTCGCGCAGCTGGTTGATGAAGATCGCCGTCGTGCCGGTGGAGTTGAGCGCACCCGTGATCTTGCGCAGTGCCTGGGACATGAGGCGCGCCTGCAGACCGACGTGGCTGTCGCCCATCTCGCCCTCGATCTCGGCGCGGGGCACGAGTGCGGCGACCGAGTCGATGACGATGATGTCGAGCGAACCGGAGCGGATGAGCATGTCGGCGATCTCGAGCGCCTGCTCACCGGTGTCGGGCTGGCTGACGAGGAGCGAGTCGGTGTCGACGCCCAGCTTGCGGGCGTACTCCGGGTCGAGCGCGTGCTCGGCGTCGATGAAGGCGGCGATGCCGCCGGACTTCTGGGCGTTGGCCACGGCGTGCAGCGCGACGGTCGTCTTACCGGACGATTCCGGGCCGTAGATCTCCACGACACGACCACGCGGAAGACCGCCGATACCGAGCGCGACGTCGAGCGCGATCGAGCTGGTCGGGATGACCTCGATGGGCGGGCGCACGTCCTCACCGAGGCGCATGATCGAGCCCTTGCCGTGAGCCTTCTCGATCTGAGCCATCACGGTGTCGAGCGACTTCATCTTGTCGCCGCCTGGGGAAGTGGTGGGAGCCTGGGACTTGGCCATGGCGTTCTCCTTCGTCGAATCGTGGATGAGCGCGCCTACAGACGATCGAGCCCTCGGTCCACGTGCGGGTGACCTGGTGTCGAATCAGACGCTAGAGGCGAACACCGACAACCCCGCAATGGCAGCCCACGCACGTTGTGGACGGGGGTTCCCCGGCGTCGCATCTGTGGATGACGATACACGAAAGTTAGAACACGCGTTCGATCACGTGCAGCGTGGCGTGGCGGGAGGCGTCCCGGCTACTCGAAGGGGCGCTCGACGATGGGGAGATCCTCACCCAGACGGCGCGACTCCGGCACCTCGAAGGCGTCGCACACGGCCTCCCACACGCGGCGCGCGGGTACCCCCTCGGCGAGCGCCTCGTTCGCGGTGCGCCCGCCGAGGTCGGTGAGCACGTGGCTCGAAGCGACCATCGGGCCGTAGGCATCACCGAACTCGCCGAGCATCAGACGATTGAACTCACTCTCACGCACTCCCCCAGACTCTCCCGCCCGCACTCGGTTCGCCAAACGAGCGCTTTGCCTGACGGCCGACCTCCCCGACTCCGCGGACGCGCCACGTCCCTGCGTGCCAGGGTGGAGAACATGCTGGAACGTACGCCCGCCCATGTCCGCCCCGGAACCCGAGTGCTCGTCACCGGCGCTGCACGTGGCATCGGAGCCGCGCTGGCCACGCAACTCGCCTCCCACGGCGCACGTGTCGCCTTCACCGGTATCGAGCCCGACGCGCTCGAAGCGGCTGCTTCGGCCGCCGACAGCCCTTCGTACGCACTCGATGTCAGCGACCGTGACGCCGTCGACGAGGTCGTCGATCGCGTCGCAGCCGACTTCGGCGGCCTCGACGTCGTCGTCGCGAACGCCGGCATCGCACGGCAACTGCCGATGACGGGCGGCGACCCGAGTGTCATGGAGCGCATGCTCGAGGTCAACACCCTCGGCGCGTACTACACGGCCCGCGCGGCCGCGCGACACGTGGCGCACCTCGGCGGCTACCTCCTCATGACGTCCTCGCTCGCGGCGGCGGTGCACCTACCGTTGCTCGGTGCATACTCGGCGTCGAAGGCGGCCGTCGAGGCGGTCGGCGACACCCTACGCATCGAACTGCGCCCCGACGGAGCCCGCGTCGGCGTCGCCTACTTCGCCGAACTCGACACAGAGATGACCTCCCGCGGGTTCGACACGGGAGCAGCGCACGCCCTGCTCGGGTCCCGGGGCACGTTGAGTGGCCTCGGCTCCCTGCCCCAGGCCGTCGACCGCATCGAACGCGGTATCGCCCGCCGTTCTCGCACCGTCTGCGCCCCGGCGTGGGTGCGCCCTGTCGTCCCGCTGCGTCATTTGGCCCAGCGTGCCGTCGAGTTGCGGGGCTTTCCCAACCTGCGCGAAGCCCTCGAGCTGGCCCGCAGCGAGGACGCCCCGTGGACGACTCCGCAGCCCGACGGCAGGCCGAGCGCACGTCACGGGGAGCACGCACGATGACGGCGCGCATCGCACCCGGCGGCCGTCGCGAGATCGGAGCCGTCGCCTGGCTGGGCTCGCGGATCGCGGGTCGGGTCACAGGAACCGAGCCACCGGCCTTCATCACGACGCTCGGGCGGGGACGGCGGCAGTTCTGGGGGTGGCTCGCGTTCGCCGGTTCACTCATGCCCTTCGGCACGCTGACGCGGCGCGAGAGCGAGTCGGTCATCCTGCGCGTCGCGGCCGTCACTGGGTGCGCCTACGAGAGCGCCCACCACCGTCACCTCGGCGAGCGCGCGGGCTTGAACGCGGCCCAGGTCGACGACGCCAACGACACGGGCGACCTCAGCCCGGCGCTGTGGAGCGAGCGGGAACTCACAGTGCTCGCAGCCGCGGACGAGGTGGCCCGCACGGGTGACCTCACCGACGCGACCTGGCAGCGAGTGCGCGGTCAGCTCAGTGAGCGCGAGGCCATCGAACTCGTCCAGCTCACCAACCACTACGTCATGCTCGCCACGACGCTGCGTGTGCTGCGCGTCGAACCGGATGCGCCCCGACGCACGGCGTGATTGAGAGCCCACCGACGCCGGTGGCGCTTCGGGTAAACACCGCGACGACGGGGTTGTCGGCGGCTCGTGGGAGGCTGCCGTCATGAGCAGTTCCGTCGTCGAGCGCTTCTCCCCTGCCACGCGTGAGTGGTTCACGGGAACGTTCGGCGAGCCCACTCCCGCGCAGGAGGGCGCGTGGGAATCCATCAGTGAAGGTCGGCACACGCTCGTCGTCGCCCCGACCGGTTCGGGCAAAACCCTCAGTGCGTTCCTCTGGGCGCTCGATCGGCTCGCGAGCACGCCACGCCCCGACGACGTCGACCGTCGCTGCCGAGTGCTCTACGTCTCGCCGATGAAGGCCCTCGCCGTCGACGTGGAGCGCAACCTGCGCTCACCGCTCGTCGGCATCAGGCACGCCAGCACGCGCCTCGGCCTCGAGGAGCCGGATCTCGGCGTCGCCGTCCGCTCGGGCGACACGACGCCGGCGGAGCGCCGCGCGTTCGCGTCGCGCTCGGCGGACGTTCTCATCACGACGCCGGAATCGCTGTTCCTCCTCCTCACGAGTAGCGCCCGCGAGCGCCTGCGGGGCGTCGAGTACGTCATCGTCGACGAGATCCACGCCGTCGCCGGCACCAAACGCGGAGCGCACCTCGCCGTGACGCTCGAGCGGCTCGATGCGTTGCTCGACTCTCCGGCGCAGCGCATCGGGTTGTCGGCGACGGTCAGCCCGGTGAGCGAGGTGGAGCGCTTCCTCGCGGGCGGCCGCCCGGTCACGACGGTGCAGCCGCCCAGCACGAAGAACTGGGAGCTCGACGTCGTCGTGCCCGTGGAGGACATGGCCGACCTCGCGACGACGCCCACACCGGACGCCGAGGCCTCGTACGACGATCACGCGCCCGAAGCGACGGCCTCCATCTGGCCTCACGTGGAGGAGCGCATCGTCGACCTCGTGGCCTCGCACACCTCGACACTGGTGTTCGCCAACTCTCGGCGCCTCGCCGAACGCCTCACGGCGAGACTCAACGAGATCTGGAGCGAACGCCTCGAGGCGGCCGAGGCCGAGCGTGCCACGAGCGCAGGGGAATCCGAGGGCCCCGGTGACCCCGCAGACGCGCACGAGCCGGAAGCCGACGCTGATTCCGGGGAGTTCATGCACGGGTACGACGCCCGGGCGAGCAAGCCGGCCGCCCAACTCATCGGTGGGGCCGGCACGAGCCGAGGCGCTCCGGCGGTCCTGGCCCGCGCGCACCACGGCTCCGTGAGCAAGGACGTGCGCGCCGACATCGAGACCGAACTCAAGGCCGGGCGCCTGCCGGCCGTCGTCGCCACGAGTTCGCTGGAACTCGGCATCGACATGGGCGCCATCGACCTCGTCGTCCAGGTGGAGTCGCCGCCGAGCGTGGCGAGCGGCCTGCAGCGCATCGGACGCGCGGGCCACCAGGTGGGTGCGACGAGCCACGGTGTGCTCTTCCCGAAGTACCGTGGCGACCTCCTCTCGGCAGCCGTCGTGGTCGAGCGCATGCGCTCGGGTGAGATCGAGCCTCTCCGGGTGCCGAGCAACCCCCTCGACGTCCTCGCCCAGCAGGTCGTCGCCATGGTGGCGATGGACGACGTCCCCCGCGCCGATCTGCTCGCGCTCATGCAGCGCAGCGCGCCGTTCGCCTCGCTCACCTCCGGGGTGCTCGACTCCGTCCTCGACATGCTGTCCGGCCTCTACCCGAGCGACTCGTTCCGCGAGCTGCGCGCACGCATCGTGTGGGATCGCACCGACGACGTCCTGCGCTCACGCCCGGGCGCCCAACGTCTCGCGGTCACGTCCGGCGGCACGATTCCCGACCGTGGGCTGTACGGAGTCTTCCTCGCGGGCGGTGACGGCCCCGGCCGTCGCGTCGGTGAGCTCGACGAGGAGATGGTCTACGAGAGCCGCGTCGGCGACGTCTTCACGCTCGGCACGAGCACGTGGCGCATCGAGGACATCACGCGCGACCAGGTGCTCGTGACGCCGGCTCCGGGTCAGGCGGCGCGCCTGCCGTTCTGGAAGGGCGACTCCCTCGGTCGTCCGCTTGAACTGGGACGAGCCATCGGTGCGTTCGCCCGCGAACTCGGCGACCTCGACGACGCCGCAGCCACCGCCCGGGCTCGCGCCGTCGGTCTCGACGACCTCGCCTCCCGCAACCTCGTCACGTACCTGCGCGAGCAGCAGGAGTCGACCGGACGCCTTCCCAGCGACCGCACCATCGTCGTCGAACGCTTCCGCGACGAGATGGGCGACTGGCGGGTCGTCGTCCACTCCCCGTTCGGCGCAGCCATCCACGCGCCGTGGGCCCTCGTCGTGGGCGCGCGGATGCGCGAACGCTTCGGCGCCGACGTCCAGGCCATGCACACCGATGACGGTCTCGTCTTCCGGCTGCTCGACACCGAGGGCGACGACGACACCCTCACGGCGGCCTTGCTCGAAGCGATCGTGCTCGACCCCGACGAGATCACCGCCCGCGTCACCGACGAGGTGGGCGGCACCGCGCTGTTCGCCTCCCGCTTCCGGGAGTGCGCCGCCCGGGCGCTTCTGCTCCCGCGTCAGAACCCGGGACGCCGCCAGGCGCTGTGGCAGCAACGCCAGCGGGCCGCCCAGCTCCTCGAGGTGGCGAGCGACTATCCGAGCTTTCCCATCGTGCTCGAGGCCGTGCGCGAGGTCCTCCAGGACGTCTACGACGTGCCGGGCCTCGTCGAGCTCATGCGCTCGGTGGAGCGCCGCGCCATCCAGGTGGTGCACACCGAGACGACGTCACCCAGTCCGTACGCCAAGGCCATGCTGTTCAGCTACGTGGCCCAGTTCCTCTACGAGGGCGACTCGCCGCTCGCCGAACGCCGCGCCGCCGCGCTGTCCCTCGACCCGGAGTTGCTCGCCGACCTGCTCGGCTCGGCCGGTGGCCTGTCGATCGCGGAACTGCTCGACCCCGACGTCGTCCGTCGCCACGAACGCCGACTGCAACTGCTCGATCCGAGCCGCGGGATGCGTCACGCGGAAGACCTCGCGGACGCATTGCGCACCCTCGGCCCGTTGACGCTCGACGAGATCGTTGCGCGCTCGGGGCGTCACGACTCCGCTGACGATGATTCCGGGAGCCGGGATCCCGGGGAACCTGATGCCTCACCGGACAGCGATGCCGCCCCGAATCTGAGTTCCGACGAGTGCCGTGCCTGGTGGAACGCCCTCGTCGGTGAGCGCCGCGCCATCGAGGTTCGGTGGGGCTCTCGGACGAGGCTCGCAGCCGTCGAGGACGCAGCTCGCTTGCGCGACGCACTCGGAGTCGCCCTGCCGCCCGGCGTCCCACAGGCCTTCCTCGAGCCCGGCGACACGCCCCTCGACGATCTGCTCACGCGGTACGCCGCGTGCCACGCACCGTTCACGGCGCAGCAGGCGGCCGAGGCCTTCGCCCTCGGGGTGTCCGTCGTCGCAAACGCCCTCACGCGCCTCACACGAGCCGGACGCCTCACGCACGGCGCCCTGCTGCCCGACGCGCTGGGCGGCGGCGACGTCTCCGGCGAATACTGCGACAACGCCGTCCTGCGTTCCCTGCGTCGGCTGTCCCTCGCGGCTCTTCGCGCCGAGATCGAACCGGTGTCCGCCGCGCAGTACGCCCGGTTCCTGCCCCGCTGGCAGCAGGTTGGCGACACGTTGCGCGGTGCCGACGGCGTGCTGGCCGCGCTCGAACCCCTGCTCGGTGTGCCCATGCCGGCGTCCGCGATCGAGAGCCTCGTCCTGCCCGCACGAGTTCGCGGCTACCGGCCCGCCGACCTCGACGAACTGCTCGCCTCTGGTGAACTGCTCTGGCAGGGCCACGGCAGTATCTCGGCCGACGACGGATGGATCAGTTTCCACACGCCCGACTCGGCACCGTTGACGCTTCGGTCGGGCGCCGGCGACGCACCGGCCGGCGATTCAGTCGATGCTCACGCTCCTGCGTCGCGCGCCCACGACGAGACCACCGATCACACCGAAGCGCACACCACCGACACTGACACCACCACGAGCCACGAGACCGCTGTCGCTGCGCAGCGCGTCACGTCGCGCTCGGTGCGCGACGTCCTCGCCCGCGGCGGAAGTCACCTGTTCCGTGACATCGCGGGAGCTCTCGGATCACACGATGACACCGCCGTCGCGACAGCCCTCTGGCAACTCGTGTGGGAGGGCGCCGCGAGCGGTGACACCTTCGCGCCGGTTCGGGCCCTGCTCAGCGGCGGCACCAGTGCCCACAAGCCGCGGGTTCCGAGTAACCGCGGTTCTCGGTACGCGCGCCTGCGTGGCCCGTCGCTCTCCACCCGCTCGCGACCGAGCGCCGCCGGTCTCGCGACGGGTCGTGGACCGGCGCACGGCGCGGGCCGGTGGCGGCTCCTGCCGGAGGCCCACGACGACCTCACCGAGCGCACGTTCATGGCTGCTGAACTCCTGCTCGTCCGACACGGGGTCGTCACGCGCGGCGCCGTCGTGGACGAAGAAATACCCGGCGGGTTCTCCGCCGTCTACCGGGTGCTCGCCGGCGCCGAGGAGCGTGGCCTCGTGCGCCGCGGTTACTTCGTCGAGGGCCTCGGGGCGTCCCAGTTCGGTGCCGCCGTCGCCGTCGACTCGCTGCGTGCCACGCGAGCGCCCGAGCCCGATCCGTGGGGTCGACGCGAACCGGAGATCCTCGTGCTCGCTGCCTGCGATCCCGCCAACCCGTTCGGCGCGGCCCTGCCGTGGCCGGCCGCCCAGGATGCTCACGCCGGGCATCGTCCTGGCCGTAAGGCGGGTGCCCTCGTCGTCATCGCCGACGGCGAGCTCGTCACCTATCTCGAACGTGGCGGTCGAACCGCCCTCACGTGGCCGGCTGACGACGCCGCCTGGGCACCCGTAGCCCACGCCCTCGCCGACCTCGTGACGCGTGGTGCGCTCTCGTCGCTCACCGTGCGCACGGTCAACGGCCTCACCGCCCTCGGCAACGAGGCTCCCCTCGTCGCGGCGCTGCTGGAGGCGGGCTTCCATTCCTCACCCCAGGGCATCCGCAAACGCCGCTGACGTTCCGCGGTCCGAGCATGACGAAGGCCCGCCACCCGCTCGAAGCGGGTGACGGGCCTCGTCCTGGCGTGATGCGTCAGGCGGCGCGGGCCACCGCGTCACGCTGCGGGTGCAGCACGACGGGGGCGCTGGCCTTCTCCGCGGCCTGAACGCTCGCGGCGACGAGCGACAGCGTCTCGGACATGGGCAGCTCGAGAGCCTCGCAAACCGCAGCGAGCAGCTCCGAGGAGGCTTCCTTCTCGCCGCGCTCGATCTCGCTGAGGTATCCGAGCGAGATGCGGGCCGTCTTCGAAACCTCGCGCAGGGTGCGCCCCTGTGCGCGGCGCTGCTGGCGCAGCACGTCACCGAGCTGTTCGCGAAGCAAGATCATGCTTTCCTCCTGGCGACGGCGCATCGGTGCGCGCGATTGGCGATGTCAGGTTCCAACATAGCGCTGAGGGGTGACAACCCCAACGGGTGTTCACCGCGTGTGGTCGAGCGCCATCTGCCAGGCCGCCCAGGCGGCTGCCCGACGGATCTCGGCGCGATCCCCCACGAACTGAAACCTGTCGACATGGCAACGCCCTCGCTCACCCGAAGATTCCCCGGAGAACGCGACGGCGACGTAACAGGTTCCGACGTCCTGGCCGTCCTGGATGGCGGGTCCTGCGACGCCAGTGGTGGCCACGGCGAGGTCTGCCGCGAAGAGGCGTACGGCACCGTGAGCCATCTCGAGAGCGACGTCGGCGTCGACAGCACCGCGCTCACGCAGCAGGTCCGCATCGACGCCGAGCACCGCGGCCTTGGTGGGCGTCGCGTAGGTCGCGGCTCCCCCGCGCAG
Source organism: Dermacoccus sp. PAMC28757 (assembly GCF_014302635.1). Classification (NCBI taxonomy): domain Bacteria; kingdom Bacillati; phylum Actinomycetota; class Actinomycetes; order Micrococcales; family Dermacoccaceae; genus Dermacoccus; species Dermacoccus sp. PAMC28757. Next base: position 2,658,544 of record NZ_CP060292.1, read on the forward strand.
CACGGCGCTGGCGCCGGGAACGTCGGCGATACCCGCGCTCACGAGGCCGGCGGTGAGGGACTCGGCCGTGGCGATCGTCAGGCCACGGTCACGCAGCTGCTCGACGAGACGCGTCGCGAGATCGGCCGAGTCGTTCTCGGTCACGGCGCGTCGGTCCTGCTCGCTCATGACTGCGTCGAGCGCGCCCGCGCCGTCCGGGCGCTCTCACGTCGCAGCTTGGCGGCGCGGAAGAAGTAGTCGATGCCTGTCGCGACGGTGACGACGATGGCGGCCGCCATGACGACCCATGCCCCGATGTGGCCCCAGTCCGGAAGCGGCAGGACGAAGAGCCCGGCGGCGAGCGCCTGCAGGGCTGTCTTCAGCTTGCCGCCGTGACTCGCGGGCATCACGCCGTGACGGATGACGACGAAGCGCAGCGCGGTGATGGCGAGCTCGCGGGCGAGCACGACGATCGTGGCCCACCACGGCAGCACGTCGATGATCGACAGCCCGATGAAGGCCATGCCCATGAGCGCCTTGTCGGCGATCGGGTCCATGAGCTTGCCGAACTCGGTCTCGAGGCCGCGGGATCGGGCGATCTGGCCGTCGATGCGGTCGGTGATCGAGGCGACGACGAACAGGACGAACGCGATGATGCGGTAGGTGGTGTTCTCACCGCCGTCGGCGAGCAGGAACCAGGCGAAGAACGGTACGAGGGCGATACGGCCCATCGTGAGAACGTTCGCGAGGTTCCAGGTGCTGACGGGCTTGCGCGCCGCGGTGGGCGTCTCGGTCTCGTGATCGCTCATCCGCTTCACCGCACCTCGGCGACGAGGTCGATGCCTTCGGTGGCGACGACCTCGACGCTCACCATGTCGCCGGTGGCGAGGGGGCGCTCGTCGCTCGTCTCGACGTAGGTGACGCCGTCGACGTCGGGGCCCTGCTGTCCGGCGCGGCCGACGAAGCGCAGTTCGCCGTCCTCGTCCTCCGCCTCGACGAGGACGTCGAGGCGTTCTCCGACGCGCTCCTCGGCTCGCTGGAGGTTGAGTTCCTCGGTGAGCGTACGGAAGTGCTCGAGGCGGGCTTCGATCTCGTCCGTGGGTAGCTTGTCCGCGTAGCTCTCGGCCTCGGTGCCGTCCTCATCGGAGTAACCGAAGACACCGACGACGTCGAGACGCGCGGCGACGAGGAACTGCTCGAGTTCCTCGAGATCCTTCTCGGTCTCGCCGGGGAAGCCGACGATGACGTTCGAGCGGATGCCGGCGTTCGGCGTGCGGCGGCGCACGTCGTCGAGGAGCGTGAGGAACGACTCGCGGTCACCGAAGCGGCGCATCGTGCGCAGGAGCGGCCCGGAGGCGTGCTGGAAGGAGATGTCGTAGTACGGCGCGACGCCGGGCGTGTTCGCCATGACGTCGAGCAGGTCGGGTCGGATTTCCGCAGGCTGCAGGTACGACACACGCACACGCTCGATGCCGTCGATGGCGGTGAGTTCGGGAAGCATGGTGTCGAGCAGACGCAGGTCGCCGAGGTCCTTGCCGTACGACGTCGAGTTCTCCGAGACGAGGAAGACCTCCTTGACGTCGTGCTCCGCGAGCCAACGCGCTTCGGCGAGAACGTCGGAGGGACGGCGGGACAGGAACGCGCCGCGGAAGGCCGGGATGGCGCAGAACGCGCACCGTCGGTCGCAACCGCTCGCGATTTTGAGCGGGGCCCACGGGCGACCGTCGAGGCGGGCGCGGATGACGCGCGGCGTACTGACGGGCGAGGCGACTTCCACGTCGGAGGGCTCGAGCGTCGGAGCGTCGCCGTGGCCAGGCAGCGCGAGGCCGGAGGCTCCCTCCTGACGCTTGGCCGGCGAGATCGGCAGTAACTTACGACGGTCCCCTGGCGTGTGGGCCTCCGGCTTGTGGCCGTTGAGCACGGCAGTGAGGTGGGAGCTCATGTCGGAGTAGGAGTCGAAGCCGAGCACGGCGTCCGCCTCGGGAAGCTGCTCCGCGAGCTGGTTGCCGTAACGCTCGGCGAGGCAGCCGACGGCGACGACGGCCTGCGTGCGGCCCGAATCCTTGAGGTCGTTCGCCTCGAGGAGAGCGTCGATGGAGTCCTTCTTCGCCTGCTCGACGAAGCCACACGTGTTCACGACGGCGACGTCGGCCTGAGCGGCGTCGTCGACGAGGGTCCAGCCCTCGGCCGAGAGGCGACCGGCCAGTTCCTCGGAGTCGACCTCGTTCCGTGCGCACCCGAGGGTGACGACGGCGACGCTTCGTGAGGGGGCGGAAGTCATGGCACCGAGTGTAGTGGCGCACCGTCACCGCGCCCGACGACGCGCGGGGTGCCACCTATGCTGAGCGCTGTGTATGACGCGCCACTGACCACTGCTCCGTTGCTCCTGTCGCTCGTACTCGCAGCCTCGGGGGTGGCCAAGCTCGTGGACCGCGAGACGGTCGGTGAAGCGTTTGTCAGCCTGCGTCTTCCCGGCGTGCTGACTCGGCTGAAGGCACCCACGCTGCTGCCGTTCGCGGAACTAATGCTCGCGTTGGCACTTCTCGTGACGTCAGGAGCGCTCGCCGTCGTCGTCGCCCTCGTCGCGCTCGCGGTGTTCGTCGCGTACCTCGTCGTCATCGTGCGAGCTCTGGGCTTCGACGAGCCGGTGACCTGCTCGTGCTTCGGCAAGCTGGGTCTCGGGACGGTCGACCGTTTCACCGCCGTGCGCAACGCGGTGCTCGTCGCCCTGGCGCTCGTCACGCTCTACGACGCGACACGCGGGCGCAGCGTCGTGTCGCGGTTCGCCGACTTCGACGGCGAGGCCTGGGCCTGGCTCCTCGCCGTGCTCGTCGGCATCATGCTCACGTGGCTCATCGCGGGGCACCGCGGCGGGCAGGAAGCATTTGCGCCCAGCGACGCGGGCGACGACTATGTGCGTCAACCCGTCCCCTACGCCGTGCTGCGCACCCGCGAGGACGCCGGCGTCACCCTGCGCGAGATGGCCTACAGCAACCCTGTCCTCCTGCTCCTCGTCTCGCCGCACTGCGGTTCGTGCCTCCCCGTGATCGAGCGGGCCCGTACGTGGCAGCACAAGCACGAGAACCTGCGCACCGTCATCGTGCTGAGCGGCGATCCGGACGAACCCACCGGACTGCAGGACGAAGGCGACTTCGACGTGATGTTCGACCCGTCCTTCGAGATCGGCCGCCTGTTCGCAGGCGGCAACCCGACCGCCGTCCTGCTGGGCGCCGACGGAATGCTCGCCGGCGGTCCGGTGAGCGGCAAGGGCAACGTCCTGGGGCTCCTCGACGAGATCAGCGAAGAACTGTCGGCCGTCGAACAGCCTGCGGCCGATGACGACGCGGCCGCTGAGGACGCTCCCGACGCGTCTGTGACGCAGACGTCCCTCGAGACGCCGCCAGCCCGCGCGACACCGGCTCCCGTGGTCCAGTCATCCCCCGCTCCCGCCGTCGACGACGCTGCCGACCTCCCGGTGACCGACACCGATGTGGCCGAGACCCAAGACGTCGTCGAAGACGACGAGTACGTCACGCGCCCGACGCCCTACGCGCTGTTCACCGACGGCACCGGCACGAAGGTCTCGCTCATGGACATCGGCCGGGCCGGGCCGACCGTGTTGCTCTACGTCAGCACCGGATGCGGGTCGTGCAAGGAGGTACTGAACTCCGTCGCCACGTGGCAGGCCTCGCTGCGCGGCGTTCCCATCTTCTGCATCGTCGGCCACGAGGCCGAGGTCGAGCGGCTGGCGCCGTACGGCATCGAACCGAACCGCGCGCTCATCGACGAGCCGCGCGCCGTCGCGACGATGATGCGCCTCGGCACGCCATCGCTGTTCGCCATCGGTCCCGACGAGCACCTCCTCGCCGGCCCGGTGAGCGGCCAGGTCGACATCACGGCAACGATGGAGGCGATCATCGGCGAGGTCAGGGCGGTGCGCCCCGAGGACGCCTGACGACCAAGCTGACGGCACGCCCGTCTGAGGCGAGACGGGCCACGCCCCGCGAAGCAGACAGAACGACGGCGCCGCACCTCTCGGGTGCGGCGCCGTCGTCGTTGCCTCTGTTCTCCGTCAGCGGCCGTTCTGCGTCAGTTCCCAGGCGTCCTCGGAGCCGTCGCCGCCGTCGTGACCGTCGTAGTACTGCTCGCCCGGTTCGTCGAGATCGCCCTGCGCCTGGGCGACGAGGTCGACCGGACCGCCGTCGGCGCCGCTGGCCACGGCATCGTCCGGAACGTCCTCGCCCTTGAGCAGCGCGAGCGTCATGGGGAGGTCGTCGGGCTTGACGAGGACGTCGCGCGCCTTCGACCCCTCGGACGGGCCGACGATGGCTCGCGACTCGAGCAGGTCCATGAGGCGACCGGCCTTGGCGAAGCCGACGCGCAGCTTGCGCTGCAGCATCGAGGTCGAACCGAACTGCGTCGTGATGACGAGCTCGGCCGCCTGCAGCAACACGTCGAGGTCGTCACCGATGTCCTCGTCGATCTCCTTCTTGGGCGCCGTCTGCTGAACGTCCTCGCGGTAGTTGGGCGCGAGCTGAGCCTTGACGTGCGCGACGACGCCGTGGATCTCCGACTCGTTGACCCACGCGCCCTGCACACGCATCGGCTTGCTCGCGCCCATCGGCAGGAAGAGCGCGTCACCCTGACCGAGGAGCTTCTCGGCGCCGGGCTGGTCGAGCACGACGCGGCTGTCGGCGAGCGACGACGTCGCGAACGCCAGACGCGACGGCACGTTGGCCTTGATGATGCCGGTGACGACGTCGACCGACGGGCGCTGCGTCGCGAGGATGAGGTGGATACCGGCGGCACGCGCGAGCTGCGTGATGCGCTGGATCGAGGCCTCGACGTCACGCGGCGCGACGAGCATGAGGTCCGCCAACTCGTCGACGACGACGAGGAGGTACGGGTACGGCGCGAGCTTGCGCTTGCTGTCCGGCGGGAGGGTCACCTTGCCCGCACGCACGGCCTTGTTGAACTCGTCGATGTGCTTGTAGCCGAACGCGGCGAGGTCGTCGTAGCGCGCGTCCATCTCGCGCACGACCCACTCGAGAGCCTCGGCGGCCTTCTTCGGGTTCGTGATGATCGGCGTGATGAGGTGCGGGATGCCCTCGTACGCCGTCAGCTCGACGCGCTTGGGGTCGACGAGCACCATGCGCACCTCTTCGGGCGTGGCCCGCATGAGGAGTGAGGTGATCATCGAGTTGACGAAGCTCGACTTACCGGCACCGGTGGCACCGGCGACGAGCATGTGTGGCATCTTCGCGAGGTTGGCCACGACGTAGCCACCCTCGACGTCCTTACCGACACCCATGACCATCGGGTGGTGATTGTTGCGGGCCGCCTGGCTGCGCAGCACGTCACCGAGGCTGACAAGTTCCTTGTCGGCGTTCGGGATCTCGATACCGATGGCCTTCTTGCCCGGGATGGGCGACAGGATGCGCACGTCGGCGCTGGCCACGGCGTAGGCGATGTTCTTGCTCAGACCCGTGACGCGGTCGACCTTGACGCCGGGGCCGAGCTCGACCTCGTAACGCGTGACCGTCGGGCCGCGGGTGAAACCGGAGACGACGGCGTCGATGCCGAACTGGTCGAGCACCTCGGTGAGCGCGTCGACGACGCGGTCGTTCGCGGCCGAACGCTCCTTGGGCGGCGTGCCCTCCTCGAGGAGGGTCGACTCGGGCAGCGTGTACGTGATGTCGCCGGCGAGGGCGAGCTGCTCGACGCGCTGTGGGAGCTGCTCCGTCGGCTGAGCCTCGACCTGACGTTGAGGCACCTCGGCGGCCGGGCGCTGCGCCGTCTCCTGGCGGGCTGCGGCGGCCTTGGGCGATTCGCCCGGACGCTGCTTGGAGCCACCGGCCGTCTCGACGGTGGCGGTGTCGGCCTCGTCCGTGGTGGCCGGGCGTGACGTGGTCGCACGCGAGCCGCGGGCCCGAGCCAGGGCTGCCGCGCCGGCCGACGTGGCGCGCTCGCCCTCGTCGGCGGAGCCGTCCGCCGGGTCGCCGCCTTCGATCGTGTCGATGTCGTAGATCTGCTGCTCGCCGCGCTGACGACCGAGGGTCTTGCGCGAGCCACGCCCGCGACCGTGCGGACCGCGGCCGACGACCTCTGCTGCCTGCTCGTACGGCTCGTCGCCGTGGTGCACGTCGGCGGCGCGGCGGGGTGCTCCGCCGCGCGCACGGTTGCCGATGTCGGCGCCGTGCAGGTCGTCGGCGACGGCGTCGCGCTGGGCGTAGTCGCGCTCCTCGGTCGGAGCGTGACCGCCGAAGATCGTGGCCTCAACCTCACTCAGACGCTGAGGGATGCGGTTGACCGGCGTGCGCGTCAGCACGAGGAAACCGAAGAACGACACGAGGCCGAGGATGACGCCGGCGCCCCAGAGCGTCAGGCCTGCGGCCAGCGGGCCGCCGGAGATGACGCCGAGCACTCCGCCGGCGTCACGCACGGCGTCGACGTCACCCGCGGCCGGGCGTCCGCCGACGAGGTGAGCGATACCGGTGGAGCCGAGGGCGAGGATGCCGAGTCCGATCGACATGCGGTGGGTGGGCTGGTGGCCGCGCGGGTGGCGGAACATGTGCAAACCCATGCCGATGAACACGACAGGCAGGACGTAGGCGATGACGCCGAACGTTCCCGCGGCGACGGCGTGGACGATGTCACCGAACATGCCGGGTAGGTTCCACCACTCGCGCGCCGCGACAACGATGCCGAGGGCGAGGAGGAAGAAGCCGATGCCGTCGCGACGGTGCTCCGGCTCGAGTTCGGCGGCGCTGGCGCCGACACGACGCACGGCGCCTCCGGCGACGTGGGAAACCCCCATCCAGGCGCCACGAGCGGCACGGCTGGAGGCCGACGGGCCCTGCTGAGCCGAGCTCGAACCGCGCCCCTTGCCGGGCGCGCTCTTGGAGGGCGCCTGCTTGCGGGGCGCGTTCTTCGCCGGGGTGGTGCGGGCGCGCGAGGAGGTGGTGCTCCGACTGTTCGGGGCACTCTTCTTCGCTACGAGAACGCTGTCGTTCGGGGGTGTTTTCCGTGTCGCCACCCGGCCAGATTACGGGAGAAGGCGCGCAGTTCTTCGGCCCCACGCCGGGGACCTCGCGACGATCTGGCGGCCCCGAGGGGCGGCGTGAACAGCGAGTCGCATCTCACCATCCGGGCGACCTCGGGCACATTCGTGGACGGTTCGAGGAGTCGCGTGTCACGGTGTTGCCCGGTCACGAGTTCCAGCGCACAGCCCCGGCTTGCTGGACGGCAACCCTCCACCGCGGTGGGGTGCTCCGGGTGACGACCTGGCTGCGTGCGACCGCACGCAGCAAGTGCGGGTTCGCGACGCTTCTCGTCGGGCGGACCCCTGACGAAGGAGTCTCCTCATGAGTTCTGTCCTTTCGACGCTCGCTGCGACCCGTCAGCCGAAGTCGTTGTCCGCTTCCCTCTCTGCTGTTCGGGCGAACGCCCGGGCCACCCCTGCAACCGTCTCGGACGGCGTCGGTGTGCCGACCTTGCACCACACGGTTGTCGAGTTCGCGAACCTCGATCACGGTGCCACTGCTCCGGCCCTCGTGGGCGTTGCCGAGGCTGCGGAGCGCATCCTGCGCACCTACGGCTCGGTTCATCGCGGGGCGGGGTACGCCTCGCGCCTGACGACCGGCTGGTTCGAGGAGGCGCGTTCGGAGGTGGCGCACTTCGTCGGTCTCGGCGAGGACAGCCACGTCGTCTTCACGCGCAACACCACGGATGCGCTGGCTCTGCTCGCCCACGTCCTGCCCGACAACGCTCAGGTCTTCGTCTTCGAATCCGTGCACCACGCGGCGCTCCTCCCCTGGCCCGCCGAGCGCACGACGCGACTGTCGGTGCCGTCCTCCCCCGAGGCTGCGATCGCCACCGTCGACGCCGCGCTCTCCCGCTTCCGCGCGACGTCGGATGCTCCCGCGCTCGTCGTCATCACGGGTGCGTGCAACGTGACCGGGGAGATCTGGCCGATCGGTGAACTGGCCGCCGTCGCGCGCTCCCACGGGGCACGGTCGGTCGTCGATGCGGCGCAGCTGGCTCCGCACCGCGTCATCGACGTCGCCGCGTGGGGTGTCGACTACGTCGCGTTCTCGGGCCACAAGATGTATGCGCCGTACGGAGCCGGCGTTCTCGCGGGTCGCGCCGACTGGCTGGATGCGGCCGATCCGTACCTTCCGGCCGGCGGTGCGAGCAAGCGGGTGACAACGGACGACGTCGAGTGGTCCGAAGGCCCGGCACGGCACGAGGGCGGCACGCCGAACGCCGTCGGCGCGATAGCTCTCGCGGCGGCCGCGGCGAAGCTGCGCGCTCACCGTCACGCGATCGAGAACCACGAGCACCGCGTTCACGGCATCATCCGCGACGGCTTGAGCGCGCTGCCAGGTGTGGAGATTCTTCACGTGCTCGGCTCCGACGAGGAGCCTGTCGACGGTGTCGGCGTCACGACGTTCACGGTCGACGGGTACGATCCGACGCTCGTGGCTCAGGTGCTCGCGGACGAGCACGGCATTGCGGTGCGCGACGGCCGCTTCTGTGCGCATCTGCTGTGTGACGAGCGGCTCGGCAAGGGCGCGACGGCGGTGCGCGCCTCCATCGGCCTCGCGACGACGGTGGAGCATGCGCACCGTCTCGTCGCAGCGGTGCGTGCGCTCGTGGAGCGCGGCCCGGCGTTCGAGTACGTGCACACGCCGGGCATCGGCTGGGCACCGGTGGGTGACGAGCGGGATCTGAGCGAGCCCCGCCCCTGGTGACGGACAGCTCGGGCCGCCGGTTCTGGGGACCGGCGGCCCGAGTCATTCGCAACGGCATTGCCTAGGGGACGCCCGGAAGGTCATGGGGAAAGGCACCAACGCGTCCGGCAGACAGGACCCACTGTCCGACTTCTACGTGACCACCACGAGGGCACCCGGGCTCGGAGTCAGAAATCTCGGCGGCCACGGGCCGGTGACAGCCATACGAAAGCCGCCCACCCCGAGAAGTGGACGGCCGTGTGTCGCACCGAGACAGGCCCGCCAGGGCCTGGCCGGAAGACGCGCCGAACAATGCAGCGGTGTGGTTTCACGCGCAGGGAAGGCCGAGCTTGCGAGGCCCATCCCTGCGCGTGAAACCACACCGCGACCGATTGTTCTGAACGCTCCGCCGGGGCGAAGCGCCGGCTACGCGTTCAGGACAATCGGAATGATCATCGGCCGGCGGCGCAGCTTGCCGCCGACGAAGCCGCCGACGGTGCGGCGGATGACCTGCTGGAGCTGGTGGGTGTCGGTGATGCCCTTGCCGCGGGCGTCGGCGAGCGCCTGTTCGATCTTGGGGCGGATGCGTTCGAACACCTCGTCGCCTTCGGCGAATCCGCGGGTGCGGATGTCGGGGCCGGCGACGATCTCTCCGGTGGAGGCGTTGCGCACGACGGTGATGGTGATGAAGCCTTCGTCGCGAAGGACGCGGCGGTCCTTGAGCATGTCTTCGTCGGTGGTGCCGACGAGGGAGCCGTCGACGTAGACGTAACCGACGGGCACGGCGCCGGTGATGGCGGCCTTGCCGTCGACGAGGTCGACGACGACGCCGTTCTCGGCGAGGAGCACCTGCTCGGCGGGCACTCCGGTGGCTGCGGCGAGCTTGCCGTTGGCCACGAGGTGGCGCCATTCGCCGTGGATCGGCATGACGTTCTTCGGCTTGACGATGTTGTAGCAGTAGAGCAACTCGCCGGCGGAGGCGTGACCGGAGACGTGCACCATGGCGTTGCCCTTGTGCACGACGTTGGCGCCGAGGCGCATGAGGCCGTTGATGAGGCCGTAGACGGCGTTCTCGTTGCCGGGGATGAGCGAGCTGGCCATGAGGATGGTGTCGCCGGGGCCGACGTCGATGCGGTGGTCGCGGTTGGCCATGCGGGCGAGGGCGGCCATGGGCTCACCCTGGGAGCCGGTGCAGATGAGAACGACCTTGTCGTCCTCGAGCTGGTCGAGCTTCTTGACGTCGACGAGCACGTTGTCGGGCACCTTGAGGTAGCCGAGGTCGGCGGCGATCGTCATGTTGCGCACCATGGAGCGGCCGACCATGGCGACCTTGCGGCCGTACAGTTCGGCGGCGTCGAGCACCTGCTGGACGCGGTGCACGTGCGAGGAGAAGCAGGCCACGATGATGCGGCGCTCGGCGCGCTCGAAGACGCGCTCGATGGCGGGCGCGATGTCCTTCTCCGGCGTGGTGAAGCCGGGCACCTCGGCGTTCGTCGAGTCCGTGAGGAACAGGTCGACGCCCTCCTCACCGAGGCGGGCGAAGGCGCGCAGGTCGGTGATGCGCCCGTCGAGCGGCAGCTGGTCCATCTTGAAGTCGCCGGTGCCGAGGATCGTTCCGCCGCCGGTGCGCACGAAGACGGCCAGGGCGTCGGGGATGGAGTGGTTGACGGCGACGAACTCGCAGTCGAACGGGCCGATCTGCTCGCGCTGACCTTCCTTGACCGCCATCGTGTACGGGCGGATGCGGTGCTCCTTGAGCTTCGCCTCGATGAGCGCGAGGGTCAGCGTCGAGCCGATGAGCGGGATGTCGCTCTTCATGCGCAGCAGGTACGGCACGGCGCCGATGTGGTCCTCGTGGCCGTGCGTGAGCACGATGGCCTCGATGTCGTCGAGGCGATCCTTGATGTACTCGAAGTCCGGGAGGATGAGGTCGACGCCGGGGTGGTCCTCGGGGAAGAGCACGCCGCAGTCGATGATGAGCAGTCGACCCTCGTACTCGACGACGGTCATGTTGCGCCCGACCTCGCCGAGGCCTCCGAGGGCGACGACGCGGACGCCGTTCTTGGCCAGGGCGGGCGGTGCGCTCAGTTCGAGTGCGGTGTCGTTCACGAAAGTCCCGATTCGCTCAGGCCTTCGCGCAGGCGCGCACGCATGTCGTCCGTGGCGGGCAGCAGCGGAAGGCGGATGAAGTCACTGTCGATGACACCCTTGTCGGCCATGGCGGCCTTGGCCATGATGGCGCCCTGCGAGGTGTTCATCAGGGCGTCGATGGCCGGGATGAGCCGGGTGTGCAGCTCACGGGCGCGGGTCATGTCGCCGGCGTCCACGGCGTCGATCATGGCGCGGAACTCGTTACCGGCGACGTGTCCGACGACGGAGACGAGACCGACGGCGCCGAGGCTGAGCCAGATGAGGTTGGAGACGTCGTCACCGGAGTACCAGAGCAGGTCGGTCTCGTTCATGAGCTTGGTCGCCTCGAAGAAGTCGCCCTTGGCGTCCTTCACGGCGAGCATCTGGTCGATCTTGGCCAGTTCACGGATCGTGTCGCTCGCGAGCGGCGTGGCGGTGCGGCTCGGAATGTCGTACGCCATCGCGGGCAGATCGGTGGCACCGACAACGGCCTTGAAGTGTTCGACGATGCCGGCCTGCGTCGGCTTGCTGTAGTACGGAGTCACGACGAGCACGGCGTCGGCGCCGACGGCCGCGAGCGCCTTGGCCGCGCGCACCGAGTGTGCGGTGTCGTTCGTTCCGACGCCTGCGGTGACGGCGCAGCGGTCGCCGACGGCGTCGACGACGGCGCGGACGGTCTCGACGTTCTCCTCGTCCGTGGTCGTCGCGGACTCACCGGTGGTGCCGTTGACGACGAGGCCGTCGTGTCCGTTGTCGACGAGGTGGTTCGCGAGGCGAGCCACACCCTCGTAGTCGATGGAGCCGTCAGGTTTCATCGGTGTGACCATGGCCGTGACCATGCGTCCGAAAGGTGTCGTCGTCATGCGCCCCAGGCTAATGCACGGCCTCCGGCTGTGGCCCGAAGCCTCGCGCGAGGCAGTCCGGCACTCGACACGGGCACGGCTGTGTGGGGGCAGCGCCGTACAGTGGCCGGGTGCAGCAGTATCTCGACCTCCTCACGCGCATCCTCGACGAAGGCGCCGTCAAGGGCGATCGCACCGGTACCGGCACCCGCAGCGTGTTCGGCCACCAGATGCGCTTCGATCTGTCGCAGGGCTTTCCCGTCACCACGACGAAGAAGCTTCACCTGCGTTCGGTCTTCGGTGAACTCCTGTGGTTCCTGCGCGGTGACACCAACGTCGGCTGGCTGCACGAACGCGGCATCTCGATCTGGGACGAGTGGGCCGACGAGTTCGGCGACCTCGGCCCGATCTACGGCCACCAGTGGCGCAGCTGGCCCACCCCGGACGGCCGGCAGGTCGACCAGTTGGCGCAGGTCGTCGAGGCGATCAGGACGAACCCGAACAGCCGTCGCCACATCGTCTCCGCGTGGAACGTCGCCGACGTCGACGACATGGCCCTGCCGCCGTGCCACACGATGTTCCAGTTCTACGTCGCCGACGGGAAGCTCTCGTGCGGCCTCTACCAGCGCAGCGCCGACGTGTTCCTCGGGGTGCCGTTCAACATCGCGAGCTACGCGCTGCTCACGCACATGGTGGCGCAGGTGACCGACCTCGAGGTCGGCGACTTCGTCCACACCCTCGGCGACGCGCACCTGTACTCCAACCACCTCGAGCAGGCGCAGCTGCAACTGACGCGCACGCCGAAGCCGCTGCCGCGCCTCGTGCTCAACCCCGAGATTCGCGACATCGACGGCTTCGACCTCGACGACATCCGCCTCGAGGGCTACGAGGCCGACCCCACGATCAAGGCACCGATCGCGGTCTGACCGCACCGTAACACCCCTCGCCGGCTCGCGACCCGGCGCGTTCGAAGGAACCGACATGAGCCACCTGACATCCATCGCCGCCGTCGCGCGCAACGGCGTCATCGGCGCCGACGGAGACATGGTCTGGAACATTCCGGAGGACTTCAAACACTTCAAGCGCACGACGATGGGGCACCCGATGATCATGGGGCGCACCACGTTCGAGGGCATGGGTGCGTTGCCCGGCCGCCGCTCGATCGTCGTCACGCGCAACCCGGAGTACGCACCGAACCTCACCAAGGGCGACGACGTCGTCGTCGTGCACTCGCTCGACGAGGCGCTCGAGGAGGTCGCCGGCGAGGACGCCTTCGTCGTCGGTGGCGCACAGATCTACGAGGCCGCGATGGACGAGGTGACACACCTGCTCATCAGCGAGATCCCCCTCGAGCCCGAGGGCGATGCCCACTTCCCCACCATCGACCCGAAGCACTGGCGCGAGAGCGACCGCGACCCGCGCGATGGCTTCACCGTCGTCACGTACGAACGGCGCGAAGCATGACGCCCGACGAGCGGCGCGACGAGGTCGAGCCGGCCGTGGGTCACGGGGAACACGGCCACCGACAACACGGCAATGGACAACACGGCGGTGGGCAACACGACGTGGACGGCCGACACGACGGCCCCGTGGACGCGCTCCACGAGGACGAGGGTGCGGTCAAGAAGGACTCGATCTCACTGGCCGTCGCCACCGGCGTCTACGGCATCAGCTTCGGGGCTCTCGCCATCGCGGCGGGCCTCAACACGTGGCAGGCGATGGCGCTGTCGCTCCTGCTCTTCTCGGGCGGTTCGCAGTTCGCCGTCGTCGGAGTTCTCAGTGCCGGCGGCACGGGCGCATCCGCCGTCGCGACCTCGACGCTCCTCGGTGTGCGCAACTCCATCTACGGCCTGCAGCTGAACGCGATCCTGCGCCCCCGCGGTCTCAAGCGTGTCGTCGCTGCGCAATTGACGATCGACGAATCCGCCGCCATGGCCGTCGGTCGCCCGACGGCGAAGCTGTCGGGCATCGGTTTCTGGTGGACCGGCTTCGGCGTGTACCTGCTCTGGAACTTCATGACGTTCGTCGGCACCATCGCGGGCAACGCCATGGGCGATCCGAAGAAGTACGGCCTCGACGCCGCAGCGGTCGGTGCGTTCCTCGCCCTGCTGTGGCCGCGCCTCGGCACGCTCCAGGGCAAGCTGACGGCCGGGCTCGCGGCCGTCATCGCCCTCGGCCTCTCCCCCGTCACCCAGGCCGGCCTGCCGGTGCTCGCCACCGTCGTCGCGGCCATCGCGGTCGGCCTGTGGTGGTCGACACGCACGGACGAGGTGCCGACGCTGCCGAGTGACGACGCCACCGAGGAAGGGGCGGGCGCATGAGCACCTGGACCACCGTTCTGCTCGCGAGCGGCCTGTCGTTCGTCCTCAAGTTCATCGGCTACCTCGTGCCGCCGAAGTACCTCGAAGGCAAGAAGACGTCGAACGTCGTCGCCCTGTTCCCCGTCGCGTTGCTGACGGGACTCGTGTGCGTTCAGGCGTTCGTCGGTGACCACGGCAAGCTGGTGCTCGACGCTCGCGCCGCCGCCGCGCTCGCCGCGGTCGTCGCGCTCCTGTTGCGCGCGCCGTTCATCGTCGTCGTCCTCGTGGCCGCCGCGACGGCCGCGCTCATCCGCTTGATCTGACCCGTCGACCGGCCCGGTCACGAACGGGCCCGGCGACGGAACGACACAACGAACGAACCCGGCCTCCCCCCAAGGAGGGAAGGCCGGGTTCTTTCGTCGGCGTCACCGCTGACGGGAGTCGACAGGCGTCAGGCCGCCTTCGGCTGCACCTGGCGCTGCACGAGGTCGGTGACGTTCTGCGGCTTGCGCTCGAGCTTCGCGGCGAAGTCGTTGGGCAGCGACAGACGGATGATCGTCCACCACGCCGAGGCGACCTGGCGCGGCAGCGAGCCCGTGACGTACGACAGGCCGTAGCGCTCGCAGATGTCCTGCACGTCCTTGCTGATCTCCTCGTAGCGGTTGCTCGGCAGATCCGGGAACAGATGGTGCTCGATCTGGTAGCTCAGGTTGCCCGTGGCCACGTGCATCGCCTTCGAGCCCGAGATGTTCGCCGAGCCGAGCATCTGACGCAGGTACCAGTCGCCGCGGCTCTCGCCGACGATCGACTTCTTCGTGAAGGTCTCGACGCCGCTCGGGAAGTGACCGCACATGATGACGGAGTGCGTCCACAGGTTGCGCGTGAGGTTGGCGATGAAGTTGGCCTTGATCGTCTGCTTGCCCGAACCGGTGAGCGCCGCGAGGAGCGGGTGGGCGACGTAGTCCTTCGTGAACTGCTCGCGGATCTTGTGCAGCACCTTGCGGCTGTCACGCTGGAAGACGGCCTTGTCCTTGCGGCCCTTGAGGTACTTGCCGAGCTCGAGGTCGTACGCGGCGATGCCGTACTCGAAGAAGCACGCGTTGATGAAGTTCCACGCCGGCTGGCCGAGGTAGAACGGCACCCACTTCTGGTCCTCGTCGACACGCATGATGCCGTAGCCGAGGTCGTTGTCGCGGCCGATGACGTTCGTGTACGTGTGGTGCAGTTCGTTGTGCGAGTGCTTCCACAGATCCGACGGCGACGCGTTGTCCCACTCCCACGTCGAGGAGTGGATCCTCGGGTCGCGCATCCAGTCCCACTGGCCGTGCATGACGTTGTGGCCGATCTCCATGTTCTCGAGGATCTTCGCGGCGGCCAGGCCGACCGTGCCGACGACGAACGCCGGCTTCTTCTTGGAGAACAGCAGCAGGGCGCGCGAGCCCATCTCGAGGTAGCGCTGGCCCTTGATCACGCCGCGGATGTACGCGGCGTCCTTCGCGCCCCGGCTCTCGACGATGCGGGCGCGCACGGCATCCAGCTCCTCGCCGAGGCGCTCGATGTCGCTGCGCGTGAGGTGTGCGACCGGGTTGACGTCCTTCTTCTGCATCGCGGTCATCGTGCGTCCTTTCGTCGGGGTGACGTGTGAGTCGTGAGGGTTCGGTGGGCGCCGGGGCGGTTGTCGCTCGCGTGGTGGGGTGTGGGGTTCATCGCCCGATCTCGCAAGCCCCGGCGACGCTGGAGATGCAGGTCTGCACCATGACGCCGTCGCCTTCGCTTCCCGAGGTGATCTCGCCGGTGCGCAGATCGCGCACGTTTCCCGAGCGCAGGGGCAGCACGCAGCCGTAACAGATGCCCATGCGGCAGCCGGAGGGCACGAGGGCCCCGGCGGCCTCGGCGGCGTCGAGGATGGCGGTGTCTCCGGCGACGTCGAGTTCGAGCGTGTTCGAACCGTCGTGGAGGGTGAGCGCGCCGCCCTCGCCGGGCTCGGCCAGTTCGACGGTGAACTCCTCGGTGTGCAGGTGATCGGCGACGCCGTTGAGGTCGGCGTACTCCCGCAACGCGCGCAGCATGCCCGCAGGTCCGCACGCGTAGGTGGTGCGATCGCGCCAGTCCGGCACGAGGTCGTCGAGCTCACGCGGCTCGAGTCGCCCCTCGGCCTGGGTGTGACGCTCGACGAGGCGAATGCGGCCCGTCGCGTCGAGCGAGCGCAGTTCGTCGGCGAAGATGACGTCCTCGGGGTGGGCCGCCGAGTGCAGGACGACGATGTCGTGCGCGCTCTCGGCGTGCTCGGCGTCGGCGGCGAACGCCTCCTCGGCGTCGATGCGGTGACGCAGCATGCCCATGACGGGCGTGATGCCGGAGCCGCCGGTGACGAAGAGAACTGGCTCGGCGCCGCCGTTCCAGGTGAAGGCGCCGTCGGCCTGCTCCATCTGGACGATCTGACCGGGACGCAGGCTCTCCTGCAGGTGCGCGCTCACGACCCCGCCGGTGAGGGCCTTCACCGTGATGGAGATGTTCCCGTCGCCGCGCGGGCCGGAGGTGACGGAGTAGGCGCGCCACAGGCGCACGCCGTCGATGTCGACGCCGATACGGATGTACTGGCCCGGGCGGTGCCCGAGCCAACCGCGGCCGGGCTGGAGCGTCACGGTGCTGGCGTCGGCCGTCTCGGGCGTGACGTCGACGACGCGGGCGCGCAGATACCGGCGCGAGCGAAGCGGGTCGACGAGGTCGACGTAGTCCTCGGGCACGAGAGGCGTCGTGAGGGCGCGCACCGCACGCCAGGCGAGGCGGGTTGCCGAGCCCGCCGGAGAGGTTCGTGCCACGCTCGGCAGCGAGGTCGTCCGAGTGGGCGAAAGCGAGGTTACGGCCATATCGACAGTTTATTTAGCCCTATCGGCGTAATTCTTGGCTCGGGCCCGACGTGTTTCTCGAGGTATTTGTTCGTAGAGTGTGAACATGCCGATTCTCACCGACCGCACCCTGGCCGAGCTTCGGGCGTCCCTGCCCGAGACGGCGAGCGCCTGCGTCGAGGCGATCGTCGAGGAGGTTCCCGGTTACGACCGCGCCTTCGATCCTGCGTTACGCAGCAACATCGAGCGCGCCGTCGAACAGGCCCTCTCGGGGTTCGTCGCCACCCAGATCGAGGGCGACCGCGCGACCTCCCGTGCCACCCTCGACGGCGCCTACCGGCTGGGACAGGGAGAGGCAGCGAGCGGTCGCTCCACGGACGCTCTGCTCGCCGCCTACCGCGTCGGTGCTCGTGTCGCATGGGCTCAGTTCGCCGGCAGCGCCGTGGCCGCCGAGGAGCCGGCGGCGAACGTCGCGGCCCTCGCCGAGAAGACCTTCGCCTTCATCGACGAGTTGTCCGCCCAGAGCCTCGCCGGTCACACGGCGGCCCTCACCGCCCGCACCCGTGAACTGGCCCGTCGCCGGGATCAGCTGACGGCGGCCCTCGTCGCGGGCGAGGCCCGCCCGGCCCTCGAGCACCTCGCCGAATCGGCCCGGTGGAAGGCGCCCGAAACGCTCACCGCCCTCGTCGTCGACGGCGAACCGCGCACGGCGCTCGCCACGGCCCTCGGCGAGCGCGCCCTGTGGTCTCCCGTTGCCGACGGTCCCACCGTCGTGCTCGTCCCCGGCGTGCGAAGCAACGCTCGGAACGGCCTTCTCCAGCGCTGCGTCGGTACGCCCGCCGCTCTGGGGCCGACCGTGGCGTGGACCGACGCCGGCGAGTCAGTCCGTCAGGCACTGCGCGCGCTGCGTTTCGCGAGCGCCGACGACGGCGCCGACTGCGACGAGCTGTTGCCCGAACTCGCTCTGGACTCAGCGCCTCTCGTTGCCACCCGACTTCGCGAACGTGCTGTGGCTCCCCTCGAGGACCTCTCCCCCGCCAAACGGGAGGTGCTCGCCGAGACGCTGCTCGCCTGGCTCCTGCACCAGGGCCGTCGTGACGAGGTCGCCGGCCGCCTGCATGTCCACCCGCAGACGGTGCGCTACCGCATGAACACGGTGCGCGAACTGTACGGCGACGCCCTCACCGACCCGCGGCGCGTGCTCGAACTGACGCTCGGTCTCCTCGTCGAGGCACGCACCGAACCCACCTCTGACGCGAAGGACGAACGATGACCACCGAACGTCGGCGCACGCCGCTCGGCGACTCGCTGCGCCAGCATGCCGGTGAGATGCCTCCCGTCTCGCACGAAGGCGTCGACGCGGACGTCGTGCGCGTGGCCAAGCCGCTGCTGCGCGGGTGGTTCCACCTCGTCCTCGCGCCGATCTGCCTCGTGGGGTGTCTCGCGCTCGCGATCCTCGCGCCGACGACGGCCGGGCGCGTAGGCGCCCTCGTCCTCGGAGCGACGGGAACACAGCTGTTCGCCACGTCGGCGCTCTACCACCGCAGGTACTGGAGCCCGCGCGCCGACGCGGTCCTGCGTCGCATCGACCACTCGAACATCTACCTCATCATCGCGGGCACGTACACGCCGTTCGCTCTCGTCCTGTTGCGCGGCAACCAGAGGTTGTCGCTCCTGCTCATCGTGTGGATCGGTGCCGTTGCCGGCGTCCTGTTCCGAACGTTCTGGGTCGGCGCGCCGCGCTGGCTCTACACCCCGATCTACGTCGCCCTCGGCTGGGTCGCCGTCTTCTACGCCGCCCCGCTGCACGCCGCGGGCGGCACCGCCGTCATGACGCTCATCGCCGTGGGAGGCATCCTCTACACCATCGGCGCCGTCGTCTACGGGTTCAAGAAGCCCGACCCGTGGCCCACGGTGTTCGGCTTCCACGAGATCTTCCACGCGTGCACGGTGGCCGCGTTCGTCGTCCACTTCGTCGCGGCGTGCCTCGTCGTGTTGCGGGCCTGACGAGGCCGGAGTCAGATCGGTTTGTCGTGGCACGAATGTCAACCATGTCGTCGTTCTGCTCGTTAGCGTGACGACTCTCACTCCCAGGCTCACCCCGGAGGTCCACTCATGCCGATCGAACGTACATCTGACCTCGCGCCTCATGCTCAACTCGAGCTGGGCTGGCGCCTCGCGGCTGCCTGCTCAGCCGCTGCGTTCGGACCGGACGAGCCAACGCGCGCCGAACGGCACGGGTGGTTCTACGACGATGGGGGCGGCACCTCGGCCCGCATGATCCTCGTCGACGGTGGTCGAGCCGTGCTTCTCGGGTGGGATCGCGACTTCACGCGCACGACCGACGAGGGCATTGACGTCCTCGAGACGGCCCCGGTTGGGTGCGTCGCGCCGCGAGCGTGGCCGCTTTCCCGCAGCCCGGGGTCGGATTCGTTGCCTGGTTCGAGGGCGGCCGGTGGCGCGCGCACGAGCACGCTGCCGAGCACGGCATGGCGGGTTGGGCGGGGAACACCGCGTTCGGCACGACGCAGGGACGCCGTGAACTCATCGATGACTTCCTCGACAGTGCCGCAATGGACCATCTTGAGGATGACGACCCCCGTGAGGAAGCGCGGGCGGACGACGCGACGATTGCCCGCGTCCTCGATGAGGGTTACCTCCCCAGCCGCGAGGCGCTGCTCGCCATGATGGTGTTCGAGGAATGCGACCTCGACGCGGCGGCCGCGGCGATTCGCGCGTTCGGCGATGTCACGCCCGTGTCACTCGACGAGGAGGCGCCCACCTCACAGGACTGAGCGTCTCGCCACCTCGGTGGTGACCGGGCCGCCATCAGCGGCACCTCGCGTCACCCCCATGCCCCGGCCGACGAGGGCTCCTTCTCGTCCTGCGACCTCTCCGAGCGCTTTTCGGCGTGGTGGCGGCGCCATTCGAGCAGCCCGGCCAGAACGATCGCGATGCCCATGCCGGTGGCGATGCCCGCGATCGGGTTGTCCTCGAACGCGTGCCCGCCGATGTAGCCGATGACGGTGCCGTGCACGGCCCACACGAGCGTCGCGAGAAGGTCGTACGGCGTGAACGAGCGCAGGGGGTAACCGGTCGCGCCGAGCGAGAGCGTCGCGACGCAGCGGCCACCGGGGATGAAGCGCACGACGAGCAGCGCCCACGAACCGCGTTGGTGGAGCACGCCCCTCACGCGTTCGACGGTGCGTCGGCGTTTCGGCTTCTTCTCGAGCCACGACGTGCCGAGCAGGTGCCCGAGCCCGTAGGACAGGTGATCACCGAGGCACGCACCGAGTGCGGAGACGAGAACGACGAGGACGACGTTGGGCCCGTGCGGATCCGACGCGGCGTACACCCCGGCAAGGATGAGTGGCGCCTCGCTGGGGAAGACCGGAACGAGCGCGTCAACGGCGCACAGACCGAACAGTGCCGCATACACCCACCACGAGGTCATGAGGTGCTCAAGCGGCCCCAGGATCGCGTCGGTCATTGCCCGAACGTAGGAGGTCGACATGACGGGCACCTGACCCGCGGGTGAACGGTGGCACCTCACCCGGCGACGGCCCGCCGCGGGCCACGCCTCAAGGTGGACAGGGCCAGCGAGTCCTAGCGCGCGGAGCCCGCCTCGACGATGTCCTTGATCCGCGCGAGCGTCGCGCCGATGCCCTCGCGCGCGGCAAGGCGACGTTTCTCGGCTTGGGCCCGGGCGTCGTCACCGAAACGTTCGGCGAACGTGCGCTCGCTCTGTTCGGTGAACGTCGTCGAGTGCGTGAGGCGCGTGCCATCACCCTCGCGCTCCATGCGGTAGCTCCAGCGCACCTCGGCGGGCACGACGTCCCAGGCGAACTCGACGCCGGGCTCGGCCACCGCGACCTGCGAGGTCGTCGTCCACTCGCGCTCGGGCGTTTCGTTGTGGCCGGTGAAGCGTGCGCCGACGCCGCGGGCGTCGTTCTCCCATTCGACACGGCGGCACTGCTCGCTCCACTCACCGGTGCGTGTGACGTCGCTGATGACGGCGTACACCGCCTCGGGCGTGGCGTCGATGCGGATGTCATCGGAGAGTTCGTACGTCATGGGACGAGCCTAGGGTGCCGGTGCGGGTTCCAGGCAGGTCGGGTCAGAGGCCGAGGAAGTTCTCCAGGCCCACGGTGAGGCCGGGCGTCGTCACCACGTTGCGAACGCCGGTGAGCACGCCGGGCATGAAGCTGACGCGCTCGAAGCTGTCGTGACGGATCGTGAGGGCCTCACCCTCCGCGCCGAACTGCACCTCCTGGTGCGCGACGCGCCCCCGCATGCGGATGGCGTGCACCGGGATGCCGTCGACTCGGGCTCCGCGCGCGCCGTCCGGGTCGTGTTCCGTGGCGTCCGGAACGTCGCCGAGACCGGCCTCGCGGCGGCCCTCGGCGATGGCGCGCGCTGTGTGCGCGGCCGTGCCGGAGGGCGCGTCGACCTTGTTCGGGTGGTGGATCTCGACGACCTCGACCGACTCGTAGAAGGCCGCCGCCTCGCGCGCGAACTTCATCATGAGCAGGGCCCCGATGGAGAAGTTCGGCGCGATGAGCACACCGACGCCGTCGGCTGCGTCGACCTGCGAGCGCAGCGTCGCGAGCTTCTCCTCGGTCCACCCCGTCGTACCAACGACAGCCGAAACGCCCCGAGAGACACAGTGGGCGAGGTTGCCGGGCGACGCGTCGGGCACGGTCAACTCGATCGCGACGTCGGCGCCCCCCAGATCACCGAGGTCGTCACCGACGTCGAACCGGCCGACGAGTTCCATGTCCGGGGCCGCCTCGACCGCCTTGGCGGCCTCGCTGCCCATGCGCCCACCGGCGCCGATCACTGCAACCTTGATCGTCTCGCTCATGGCCCGAGCCTAGCGACGCAGGTTCTTGACCCGCTCGACGATCCGCATGGCGAGTGGCTGCCACGCGTGCAGGCGCCCGCGATCGCCCTTGCGCTCGACGTTGTCGCCATCGCCGTCGGAGTCGAGGCGGATGTCGGAGACGACGCGTAGGCGCGGGTGCTCGAGGTCGCCGTCGACGATCTCACCCGCCTCCCAACGGAAGTCGAGGCCCTTCTCGGTGACCTCCACCGTGGCGAGGTTGTTGTCGAACCACGGCCCGTGCGTCGTACGCCAGGTGAAGTGCGGCGTGCGCACGGCCTTCGTCCGCTCGACGACCTCACGCAGCGGCCACGCGAGTCCGCGACCGATGATCGACTGCCCCGCGCGCACGTGCCGCGGCAGCGGGTTTCGGATCGGCGAACACACGGCCTGGAAGATGCGCGACTTCGTGCCGTCGGCGTCCTGGACCTCGGAGAGGAACGAGTTGTGGATGTCGCCCGAAAGGAACGTCACCGTGCGCGGGGCCACGCCGCGCTCACCGCGCGCAACCTCGAGCACCATGTCGGAGACCTTGAAGAACGTGTCACTGAACGCGGCCCAGTGCTCGAGGTCGATCGTCTGGCGCATCTTCTCGCCGAGGCTCGCCATCGTCTTGCCCCACGCGCCGTCGCACGCGGCCTCGTCGAGCGCCTCGAGCATGTGGATGCCCTCGGGCATGAAGAACGGCAGCGACGTACCGATGAACAGGTGCTCCACGTCCCCGCGCAGTTCACCGTCGAGCCAGTCGAGCTCCTCGGCGTCCAGCATCGCGCGGTGGCCGGGGCGCAGATCGCGCGCGGCGCGCGAGTCGAGGACGATGAGCTTGCTCTCGCCGAGATCGCGCGTGTACGAGAAGCGGTACGACTGGGCGTCCCGGTCGACCTTCTCCGCGAAGGCCTCGATCATGTCGGTGATGTCGAGCTCGTCGCTGCCGGTGTGCGCGGTGATCTTCTGCCAGACCTCGTCCTCGGCGAGCGCCTCGGGCGAGAGGTTGCCGCAGTGCTGGTAGACCCAGTACGACGAGAGCGCGCCGACGATGCGACCGTGCCACCAGGAGGTCTTGTTCATCTCCTCGTGCCACGCGAGCGAGGTGTTCCAGTCGTCGCGCACGTCGTGGTCGTCGAAGATCATCGCGCTCGGCATCGTCGAGAGCATCCAGCGCACCGCCGGCTCGCTGTAGGCGAGGCGGTAGAGGTGGGCGTACTCGACGTAGTCCTTGAGTTCCTCGCCGGGCTCGCTGTCGAGGCCGCGCTTCTCCTCGATGAACTCCTGCATGGCCTCCGACGTGATGTCGGCGTACACCTGGTCACCGAGCAGGACGACGAGGTCGGGCCACCGCTCGTCCCTGGGGTGACGCGCCATTTCGTGCGCGTAGGCGCGCAGCGAGTCGATGCCGTTGGTGCGGTTGTGCTTGGCGTCGTGCGGCACGCTCGTGCGGCAGCTGCCGAAGGCCATCTTCGTCGGACGATCGGCCTTGAGCATCTTGACGACCGGCGCGGGGAACGGCGAATCGGGCTGCGGCCACGCGTGTTCGCCGTTCACCTCGACCGTGTACTCGTATACCTGGCCGGGCTCGAGGCCGTCGAGCAGGACGAGGGCGTAGTGATGCCCGTGCGCCGCGAACGTGCGTGCGCTCCACGACTTCTCGCTGATGCGCACCGTGAGCTCGCCCGCGTCACGCGTCTGCGCCCAGAGCGTCGCCTCGCGCTCCCCCGCATAGCGCACCATGGGGCCGAGCTGGATCGGCTCGTTCGTCCTGAGGTCGTTCGTCATCATTCGCTTCCGTCGACACTGCGGTTGTCTTCCACTTCGGCCGTGAGTCCCCACATCCCGGACGGCCGCGTCGGATGCCCACGCTTCAACCATTGCTCGTGGGCGTCCACTGCATCGTGCCACCGCAGGTCGAGGTCCGAGGGCTGATCGGCAACACCGTCGTTGTTCTTGTCGAAGACGACGTCGATCGCTTGGTAGTTCTTGAAGCGCTGCATCGTGGACTGCAGGGTGTACGCCTGCTGGTCGGCCAGGGTGAGGTCGACGTCGTCCGTGAACTGCGTCATGAGCGAGCGTGGGTACAGGCGGCGGTGGAGCACGACGTTGACCTCGCACCCCACGACGAACGCGACCGCCATGATGTAACAGGCGACGAGAATCGTCAGGATGCTGCCGTACGTGCCGTAGATGTCGCTCGAACGCGCGCCGAAGATCTTGGTGAAGGTACTGCCCGCCGCCATGAACAGCTGCCAGACGACCGTCACGAGCAGCGCGCCAGGAGCCAGACGACCCCACCCCTGCCCGCGAGCCGTCGTCATCTTCATGAGGAGCAGGAAGATGACGGTGCCGAACACGAGGTTGAGCGCCAGCACGAGCCAACCGGGCGCGTGCCACGTCTGAGGCAGCCACCCCAGGGACACGAGAGCGACGCCGAGGAAGAGCAGCACGGCAGCGCTGCGCACGCGCATGAGGATGGGGTTGGGGCGCGAGTTGCGCGGCACCGACCAACACGTGTTGCTCGTGTGCTGAAGCGCCTGAGCCACCCCGAGGCCACCGTAGAGGGCCACGATCGAACCGAGCACGATGCCGGAGACGCTGCCGCGCAACGCGCTCGGCGCGGCGTTGCTCAGCGTGTTGCCGAGCACGGGAATCTGGCCGAGCACCGAGTCGAGGATCTGCTTGTGCAGCCGCTCGTTGCCGTGAATGAAGAAGCCGAGTGCCGATTGCAGCAGCAGGATGAGCGGGAAGACCGAGAGGAAGCCGTAATAGGTGATGAGCGCCGCGAGATACGCGCCCTGGTCGTCGATGAACTTGTACACGACACCGATCGGGTACCCGAGCACGGGGTGACGGCGCTGAAACGCGTCCGCCCGGTCGACTGCTCTCACCCGCCCATCCTCCCACGAAGCCCGAATCCCGCCGGAACGTCGTGGCCGTGAAAGGGAACGTCTTCCACGCATGCGGAAAGCTCCGCCCCCGACGAACGTCGGGAGCGGAGCCTTCATGCTCGAACCGGTGTGGCTCAGGCGTCCTCGGAGGTCGCCTTCGCCTCGTTGCCGTCGGAGCCTGCGTCGACGAGCTGGTCGGCGGCGGCGTTGCCCTCGCCCTGCTCGGCGCCACGGCCACGACCGCGACCGCCACGGCGACGCTGACGCGGCTTCTTGTCACCGGACTCGTCCTCGGAACCCGAGTGCGGGTCCATGTGACCGGCGGAGTCGGCGACCTCGGCAGCAGCCGCGGCCGTCGCGGCGTCCGTGTTCTCCGGCGTGTTCGCGGACTCGGCCTTGGCCTCCTCGACGACGGCGAGCGAAAGCTTGCCGCGCGGGTCGACCTCCTTGAGCTCCACCTGGACCTTCTGGCCGATCTTCAGCACGTCCTCGACAGCGTCGATGCGCTTGCCGCCGACGAGCTTGCGCACCTCGGAGATGTGCAGCAGGCCGTCCTTGCCCGGAAGCAGCGAGACGAACGCACCGAAGGTCGTCGTCTTGACGACGGTGCCGAGGAAGCGCTCGCCGACCTCGGGCATCTGCGGGTTGGCGATCGCGTTGACCGCGGCGCGCGCAGCCTCGGCGCTCGGGCCGTCCGTGGCACCGATGTAGACCGTGCCGTCGTCCTCGATGGACAGGTCGGCGCCCGTGTCCTCCTGAATCTGGTTGATCATCTTGCCCTTCGGGCCGATGACCTCACCGATCTTGTCGACCGGGATCTTCACCGCGAGAACGCGCGGGGCGAACGGCGACATCTCGTCGGGAGCGTCGATCGCCTCGTTCATCACGTCGAGGATGTGCAGGCGAGCGTCGCGCGCCTGCGTCAGTGCACCGGCAAGAACCTGGGCCGGGATGCCGTCGAGCTTCGTGTCGAGCTGGATGGCCGTGACGAACTCACGGGTACCGGCAACCTTGAAGTCCATGTCGCCGAATGCGTCCTCGGCACCGAGGATGTCGGTGAGGGCCGCGTACTGCGTCTGACCGTCGATCTCGGCGGAGACGAGACCCATCGCGATACCGGCGACCGGGGCGCGCAGCGGCACACCGGCGTTGAGCAGCGACAGGGTCGAGGCGCAGACCGAACCCATGGACGTCGAACCGTTGGAGCCGAGAGCCTCGGAGACCTGACGGATGGCGTAGGGGAACTCCTCGCGCGTCGGCAGCACCGGCATGAGCGCACGCTCGGCCAGAGCACCGTGACCGATCTCGCGGCGCTTCGGCGAACCGACGCGGCCCGTCTCACCCGTGGAGAACGGCGGGAAGTTGTAGTGGTGCATGTAGCGCTTGCGCGTCACCGGCGACAGGGAGTCGATCTGCTGCTCCATGCGCAGCATGTTGAGCGTCGTGACACCCATGATCTGGGTCTCGCCGCGCTCGAAGATCGCGGAACCGTGAACGCGCGGCAGCACCTCGACCTCGGCCGAGAGCGCACGGATGTCCGCCAGGCCACGGCCGTCGATGCGGACCTTCTCGCGCAGGATGCGCTCGCGCACGAGCTGCTTCTGCAGCGAACGGAACGCAGCGGAAACCTCGGACTCGCGGCCCTCGAACTCGCGGCCTTCGCCGGCGAGCTCGGCCTTGAGCGCGTCCTTGATCTCGTCGAGCTTGTCCTCGCGCTCGGCCTTGCCTGCGATCGTCATCGCAGCGGACGTCTGGTCCTTGGCCGACTTCTCGACCGCACCGTAGACATCGTCCTGGTAATCGAGGAACACCGGGAAGTCCTGGACCTCCTTGGCGGCCTGCTGCGCGAGCTCGACCTGCGCCTCACAGAGCACGCGGATGAACTTCTTCGCGGCCTCGAGGCCCTCGGCGACGACCTCTTCGGTCGGGGCCTGGGTGCCTTCGGCCACCAGGTTCCACGTCGACTCGGTGGACTCGGCCTCGACCATCATGATGGCGACGTCGTCACCGACGAGACGGCCGGCGACGACCATGTCGAACGCCGAGCGCTCGATGTCGGAGAAGTTCGGGAAGGCGACCCACTGGCCGTCGATGAGGGAGACGCGCACGCCACCGATCGGGCCGGTGAACGGCAGACCGGAGATCTGCGTGGAGGCCGACGCGCCGTTGATGGCGAGAACGTCGTACTGCACGTCCGGGTTCTGCGCGAGCACCGTGATGACGACCTGGACCTCGTTGCGCAGGCCCTTCTTGAAGGCCGGGCGCAGCGGGCGGTCGATGAGGCGGCAGGTGAGGATCGCGTCCGTGGAGGGACGACCCTCACGACGGAAGAACGAGCCGGGGATCTTGCCGGCCGCGTAGCTGCGCTCCTCGACGTCCACCGTGAGGGGGAAGAAGTCGAAGTGCTCCTTGGGCTGCTTGCTGGCGGTGGTGGTGCTCAGCAGGCCGGTGTCGTCGTCCAGGTAGGCGAGGACTGCGCCGTTGGCCTGCTTCGCGAGACGTCCCGTCTCGAAGCGAACCGTGCGGGTGCCGAACGAGCCATTGTCGATGACGGCTTCGGCGAACTGGATCTCGGGACCCTCCATTTGGGCCCTCCTTCTTGTTTCATCTACGTCTCGGATGCGCACATCGTCGTTGTGTGCGACCCGTTTCTTGCTGCCGAGCGGCCTGTCCGGGCCCCTCGAAACACCGAAAGGCGGCCACTCGTAGACGAGTGACCGCCGTCCGGCGTCAAATCATGGTGATCAATGCGATCAACGGCGCAGGCCGAGGCGCTTGATCAGCGAGCGGTAACGCTCGATGTCGACCGACTCGAGGTAGCGAAGCATGCGCTTGCGCTGACCGACGAGCAGGAGCAGACCACGACGCGTGTGGTGGTCGTGCGGGTGCTGACGAGCGTGCTCCGTCAGGCCCTTGATGCGCTCCGTGAGGAGGGCAACCTGCACCTCGGGCGAGCCCGTGTCGCCTTCGGACGTGCCGTACTCGGCGATGATCTTCTTCTTCGTCTCAGCATTCAGGGCCATGCCCAACTCCTTCAACACATCGTTGCGCGGTGCTCCCAGGCCTGTTCACTGGGGCGCTCTTGGTCCGCGGCCGATCGACGGCAGAGTTCAGATTATCAGCGGGGCCGGGTGCCGACCTAATCAGCGCGGGAGCCCTCGGCGAAGCGCGGCGTCGCGTCGAACGCGGCACGACGCGAGGCACGGCGCAGCGCAACCATGATCGGTCGACCCGCGACGAGGATGAGGGCGACGTTCGTGATGACGCGCCCGAGGTCCCAACCCAGCGACGTGGCCAGAGTGTAGGCGACGAAGCGTGCGAGGTTGTCGCCCAGCGGCGCGCCGGGCACCGGCATGATGGCCGGGTCGTCGCCGGTGGCGAACGGCCAGAAGGACATGTTGAGCACGAACCCGTAGGCGAGCGACGCGAAGGCGCCGTAGACGCACAGCAGGAGCAGTTCGAGCGGCCACCTGAGCCCGCGCCGCCACGGCAGAAGGCCGGCGCCCATGGCGACCCAGGCCGCTCCGAGCATCTGGTACGGCAACCACGGGCCGATGCCCGCAGTGAGCACGGCGGAGGCGAACATGCTCGTCGCGCCGAGCGCGAAGCCGAAGCCTGCTCCGAAGACGCGGCCGCCGAGGACGAGAAGGAAGAACATCACCTCGATACCGCCGGTCCCCGCACCGAGGGGGCGCAGGACGGCATCCACGGCGGACAGGACGCCGAGCATCGCGACGGCCTTCGCGTCCATCCCGCCGTCCGCGATCTCGGCCAGGACCACGACGAGCATGAGCGGCAGGAGGATGGCGAAGAGCATCGGGGCGTCACGGCTGTGGCCGGCGACGGCCGAGTGCTCCTCGACGAGGAGGGGCCACAGGTTCGCGAGCGACCCGATCAGGCTGACGACGAGGATCGTGGCGGCGCTACGCGGCTTCAGACGGACGGCGCTCGTTGCCTTCGAGCGGGTGGCGCGTTTCACCGGTCGGGCGGTGCCCGCGCGCTCTTCCGGGTTCACAGAAGCCTGCGGACTCATGACGGCACTCCGAGCACCGTCAGCGCATCGCTCAACGTGAGAGCGGGAACGGGCGCGAGCACCTTCGCCATCTGTGGGGCCAGGGCGGGCGACGCTGTGAGCACGTCGCGTGCACTGCCGGTGGCGATGAACTCTCCCCCGGCCATCTGGATGACCTCGTCGGCCACTGCAGCGGCAAACTCGACGTCGTGCGTCGCCACGAGAACGGCCTGCCCTTCGTCGGCGCGCGTGCGCAGGATCGCCCGCAGGGCCTCTTTGCCGGCGTAGTCGAGACCGCGGGTCGGTTCGTCGAGCACGAGCACCTGAGGTTCGGCCACGAGCTGGACGGCGAGGACGAGCGCGAGGCGCTGCCCTTCGGACAGGTCGCGGGGATGCATGGCCGGGTCGATGCCCGGGGCCAGGTTCGCGAGGTACGCCTGGGCAGCACCGGGCTCGCGGCCGGCGTCGGAATCGGCCTGCGCGAGTTCCTCCCCCACCGTGTCGAGGTAGAGGAGGTCCCCGGCGGTCTGCGGCACCATGCCGACGAGACCGCGGCGCTGCGCGGGGTTCAGTTTCGCGGGGTCGAGCGATTCGCCTCGTGCGGAGACCACGCCGACGCTGCCGCCGTCACGCCGGCCACTTCCCTGAAGCGCCCACATGAGCGTCGACTTGCCGCAGCCGTTGCGGCCCATGAGCGCCGTCACCGTGCCGGCGCAAAGG
Source organism: Dermacoccus sp. PAMC28757 (assembly GCF_014302635.1). NCBI lineage: Bacteria > Bacillati > Actinomycetota > Actinomycetes > Micrococcales > Dermacoccaceae > Dermacoccus > Dermacoccus sp. PAMC28757. Next base: position 2,687,869 of record NZ_CP060292.1, read on the forward strand.
TCGAGGTCCACACCCGCGACGACGTCGAGGCCGGACAGGCGAACGCGTACGCCCCGCGCCTCGAGCACCGGCGCAGTCGAGGGCACGTCTGTCCCGCGGATGGGCGGTGCCTCGACCGTGAAGGGCGCACTCGCGGCGCGCTCCACGAGCACCCGCCGCGCGTCGCGGATCGTCAGCGGCAGCGGCGACCAACCGGCGGCACGACCGAGTTCGACGACCGGCGGTGCGACGTCGGATGCCCCGAGCACCTCGCCGGGAGCGCCGGAGGTGACGACGCCGTTCGCCCCGACGTGCACGACCTGGTCGGCGAACGGGAGCACGCGCTCGATGCGGTGTTCCGCGACGACGACGGTCGAACCGACATCCTGGACAAGGCGCGTGAGTACGGCGAGAACGTCCTCGGCGGCCGTGGGGTCGAGCGCCGAGGTCGGTTCGTCGAGGACGAGGATCTGCGGGTGCATGACGAGCACACTTCCGATGGCGACGCGCTGCTGCTGGCCGCCCGAAAGGTCGCGCAACGGAGCCTCGCGCAGCTCGGCGATACCGAGCAGATCGAGCGTCTCCTCGACCCGCCGACGCATGACCTCCGGCGCTATGCCGAGCTGTTCCATGCCGTAGGCGAGTTCTTCCTCGACGGTGTCGGTGACGAAGCCGGCGAGGGGGTCCTGCCCGACGTACCCGACGACGGAGGCGAGTTCGCTGGGCTTGTTCTCGGAGATGTCGAGCCCGCCGATGACGACCCTGCCCTGCAGGAGTCCGCCCGTGAACTGCGGGACGAGCCCGGTGAGCAGCCCGAGGAGCGTCGACTTGCCCGAGCCGGTGCGGCCGATGACGGCGACGAGCTCACCGCGTTCGATGCGCAGGTCGACGTCGCGCAGCGCGGGGTGTTCGGCCCCGTCGTACGTCAGCGTCGCGGCGTCCATGACGACGGCGGGTTCTCTGGTCCAGACGGTGGCAGCGTCACGCCCTCCCACGTCCCCCGCGGGAGTTGTGTCGTGTGTTTCGGTCATGAGGTGGCTCCTCGCAGGGCCCGGGCGTCGCGTCCGGGCGCTGCGTCGTCGAGGGTGCGTTCGGGCGCGCTCGTACGCCGCGGGCGTTCCGGTTCGGGTGTGAAGAACGCCGGCAGGAGCGCGGGCACGAGCGCGAGCGGGAGCCACAGGGGTACCACGGGCATGGCGAGGGGAGAAACCGAGAGGTTGCGCGCGTCGGGCTGGTCCGCGAGAACCGCACGAACGGCCACAAGCGTCACGATGCCGCAGGCAACGACGGCCCACTCGAGCAGGCCCCACGGGTCGCGCCGGTAGCGGGTGCGACGCATCGAACGTCCCGCGAATGCCACCCCGACCACGCTCGCCACGATGCCGACGACGAGCACGGGCGCCGTCGTCCACCAGGGAACGTCGCTCACGACTCCCTCGGCTCCGGAGCCCTGCATCGTGCCGTAGACGCCGACGCACGTGAGCAGCGCACCGCCGAGCATGAGCACGCCGATGAAGAAGCGCGTCACGAAGGGCCGCTCGGCCCGACGGCCATAACCGCGTGCCTCCATCGAGGCCGCGAGGGAGATGGAGCGGTCAAGCGTGTCGTGCAGCACGGGAAGGGCCACCTGCTTGACGCGCGTGGCGCGGCGGGCGTCGCCACGCAGCACGCGCGCCTTGCGCACCCGCTGGACGCTCTCGACGAGCTGGGGTGCCACGGACAACGCAATGACGGTGGCCGTCCCGATGTCACGGACGGCCGGCGGGGTGGCCGCGAGCAGGCGCTTGGGGTTGGCGAGGGCGTTGGCTGCGCCGAAGCAGAACAGCATCGTGGCCAGGCGCAGGCCCTCGAGGAAGGCACCGACGAGGCCGCCAAGACCGACCGGGCCGAGAAGAGTGATGCCGCGAGCCCACTCGGGAAGCTCCACGTGCGGCAGCGGAAGGACGATCGTGTCGCTCGTTTTCATGCCCACGAGGACATGCAGAACGACGCGGCTCACGACGACGAAGGCTCCGAGCGCCGCGTAGAGGCGCAGGCTACGGGCCCACGGCGCATAGGGGCGCCGAGCGACGACCGTGAGCACCACGACGGCGAGCACGAGGGCCAACAGGACGGGATTCGTCGTCGTGGCGATGGCAACGGCCATCGCCGTCGCCCACATCCACCACGCACCGGGGTGGACGACGCGACGGCGATGGCCGGAGGCCGAGGTCATCCGCGACGACGTGCCGCGTATCCGCCTCCCACGGCTGCGACGCCGAGCACACCGACACCGGCGATGATGCCGGGAAGGTTGTTGCTGCCTGAGCTCTTCTTCTCCGGCACGGCGAGACCGGGCACACTGCCCGACGTCGAGATGCTCGGGTGAGCAGTGTTCTTCGGCTGGGGCACCTTCGTACCGGTCATCTTGGTGGCGACGGGCGTACCGCCCTTCTTCTTCACACCGACCTTGTACTTCTTGGCATCGCTCGAGTTCGCATCGAGCGTCGTCGACGAGCCGTCACTGAAGGTGATGACCTTGAGTGGCTTCCCGTCCTTGGTCACGAGGGCCGTTGCCTTGACCGTGGGAGTCGACGTGGCACCCTGGCCCGGCTTCGACCCCGAGGTGGTCGGCTGGGGGCTGCTCGTCGAACCCGCCGTCGACGACGGCTTGCTCGGCGTCGGCTTCGGCGCAGCCGTCGTGGAGCCGGCCTTCGTCGAGAACGGCTTGGACGGGCTTCGAACTCGACGGCTTCGGCTGCGACGTGGTCGGCTTCGTGCTGCTCGGCTTGGGCGAGCTGGGCCTCGGAGTCGATGTCGTGGGCTTCGTCGTGCTCGGCTTCGGCGACGTGATCGCAGCAGTCACGGGCACGGACGGCGCGGTGCCGCTGCCGAAGCGGAATCCGACGACTCCGCCCGGGGTGGCGGGCAGCGAGGCGACACCGAGGTTCGAGTAGTTCCACGAGCCGCCGCGCTTGGCGCTGAAGACCGCCCAGTAGGCGTTCGTCGGAGGCATCCGGCACGGCGAACTCGACGGGTACCCGTTGACGCCGCAGAGCACGCCGTCGTGGTACTGCGTGGAACCGGTCGTCGAGAACCCGGCGGCCCGCAGCGCCTGGAGCGCCGTGCCCGGACTACCCGGCGCGCAGCCGGTGGCCGAGCCGCTCGGGAACTGGACGACGACGGTCACGCCGCTCGTCGCACTCGTGCACGCACCCGCAGCGGACGCGGGCGCTGCGGCACCCGTCGTCACGGCACCGAGGCCCGCGAGGGCCGAGGCGCCGACGAGAACCGGTGCGCCGAGGCGCGCGAGATCAGCGGCGACGCGCGTACGCAACGGCACCTCCCGCGGTGACGAGGATGACGGCGCCGAAGGCGAAGCCGAACGGCACGGTGTTGTCGGAAACCTTGTCGGTGTTCACGATCGGGCCGGTGGCGGGCGTCGTCGACGTCGGCTGCGGCACCGTGGACGTGGACGGCGCGCTCGGGCTCGTCGTCGAGGTCGGGGCTGCGGTGGCGTCCGTGCTCGTGGCGCTCGTGGTGCTCGTGGGAGCCGGCGTGGCGGAGGTGGACGTCGAGTTGCTCGACGAGGTGGACGTCGGCTTCGGCGCGCTCGTCGTGGACGTCGAGGTGCTGGGCGACGACGTGGGCTCGGAGGAGCACGAGATGGCGGGAGTCGCGGTGGCGCCACCCTTCGTCAACGAGACGAGGGGCGCCCTCGTGAACGCGTAGAGCCCCTGGGACGTGGCGCGGGTCTCGTTGCCGGCGAGCTTGCCGGAGGCACCGGCGCTCTTCATCGCCGCGAACGTGGTGCGGTCGTAGGCGATGGCGCCACGCACAGCGGCAGGGAACGAGCAGCCGTACTGCAGCGAGGCGACGAACGACTGCGCCTTAACAGCGCGCGCGTCCTGACCGCCGAGGGTGAACGCCACCGCCGCGAGGCCCGTCGAGTTGGCGTTGGGGGTGGTCGTGCCCGTTCCGCCGACGACGCCACCGTCGGCGTTCTGCTTCGTTGCGAGGAAGTTCACGGCCTTCGTCACGTCGGCGCCGTGACCGCCGGCGGCGGCGAGCGCCTGCACGGCGAACGACGTGGCGTCGGGGTCGGAGACGCACGCCGAACCGTCGTCGGCCAAGCGGAATCCGCCGTCATTGCAGCGCAGCGAGAGGAGGTAGTTCGTGGCCTTCGCGTCAGCGGGCGCGCCGGCCTTCTGCAGCGCGATGACGGCGAGGGACTGGGTGACGGCGTTCGAGTAGTCGCCGTAGGCCGAGACGTCGGAGAAGCGGCCGCTCGGCTTCTCGAGGCCCTGCAGCTTCGAGACGAGGTCGACGCCGCCGAACGCGCGCGGGTTCTGCCCCTGTGCCTTCGCGACGATGAGGGACTTCGCCACAGCTCCGGCGTACACGTCGGTGCCCGGGGCGGCGTAGTCACTCACGCCTTTGGCGAAGGCCGTTGCGGCGGCGGTGGCTTCGGTGTCCGCCACGCCGGCCGACGTAAGGGCCAGGATGCCGTCCGCGGAAAGGCCCGCGTCGAGGTAGGTCTGACCCGCGTAGGTGGAGCTGAGCTGGTGCCCGCCCGCCGCGAACTGCCCGGCAAGGAAGGACGCCGCGGCGTCGCTTCCCGTCGCGGGAGCGGCAGTGGCGGGCGCCGAGGCTGCGGCAGCGAGAGCGACGAGGGCGGCGCTGGTGACTCCGGCGCGACGCAGGTGGGTCGTCATGATGACCTTCCGGGCAGGTGCGTGGCCGGTGGGCGACACCCTGCTCGAACGACGAGCCGGGCCCCTCCCGCTGACCTCGACGGGTGTGATGAGGCAGATGTGATCAGACACAGCCGAGACGAGGCATTCCGGCTCATCAGCGAACTGATCTACGGCTGCGGGTCAGCGCCGGAATTCGACCGGCTTCCCCTCGTTCTCGGCTCTCCGGCACGAGCCGAAGATCGCATCCAGGCTATCACCAGCCGCCGTGCGCCCTCGTCTCAGCGAGAGCGCCTGACGAGCGCGTCCCAGACCGAGCGCGCGATGGGTGCGGCGGTCCGTCCACCCTCGCCTCCTTCGTCGACCCGAACGACGACGACGTAGCGCTTGCCGTCCTCGTCCGCCCCGCCGAACGAGGCGAACCACGCGGTGGCGTGCTTGCCGTAGACCTCGGCCGTCCCTGTCTTGCCGTAGACGGCGTGCGCGTCGAGGTCGAAGCCTCGGAAGGCCTCGGAGGCCGTCCCCGTCGAGACCGCCCGTTTGAGCCCCTCGAGTTCACGGGCGTACATCCGGGCATCGAGGCTGAGGGTACGGGCCTCGGGCGACGGGAGCGCCGTGCGAGCGCTGCCGTCCGAACGCGCGGTTGCCACGGCGACGCGGGGCGTCGGCACACGACCGTTCGTCGCGAGCGCGGCGAAGGACGTGGCCACCTGCATCGGCGTCGCGGCGACGTCACCCTGGCCGATCGCGAAGTTCACCGCGTCACCGGCGCGTACGACGTAGCCACTCGTGCAGTTCTCCTTGGCCACCTGCGTGAGATACGAAGCACGGTCCTTGTCGGTGATCTCCGGGTAGCCGCTCTTCGCCCGCCTGCAGGACGCCGCCTTCGTCGCCTCCCACTCACGGCGCTTCGTCGCGCGGTCGGGAAGGGAGCCGCTCGCCTCCGCGGGCAGGTCAACCCCGGTTCGCGCGCCGTATCCGAACTCGCGGGCCACGCTGGTGTACGGGTCGGGAGCGTCGGTGGACGCCTTCACTCCCCCGGCCTTGACCCAGGCGTCGTACGCCCACCGGTAGAAAACGGTGTCGCAGGAGACCTCGAGCGCCTTCGGGATGTCGATCGTGCCGTGCGCCTGCGACTCGAAGTTGCTGTAGGAGCGGTTGCCGATCATGACCGACGACGGGCAGGAGTACGAGCCGTTCGGGTCCACGCCGGTCTGGGCCGCGGCGAAGAGGGAGAACACCTTGAACGTCGACGCGGGTGGGCCGGCCACGGACGTGGCTCGGTTGGTCAGCGGGTCGCCGGCCCTCGTGTCGAGCAGCGAGTCGTACTCGGCCTGCGTCACGCCGCCGTTCCACACGGACGGGTCGTAGGTGGGCTGGTTCGTCATGGCGACGACGTTGCCGCTGTCCGCCTCGAGGACAACGACGCTTCCCGAACCGGCCTTTTGCCCGCGCTTCCGGGCTGCGGCGATGCCGTCGGCGAGGGCCTTCGCCGCGGCGTCCTGCACGTCAGGGCGGATCGAGGTGACGACGTCCTGGCCCGCCACCGGCGGCACGTCCGCCACCTGACGTTGCGCCGTGCCGTCGGGGCCGATGGCGGTGGAGCGCTTGCCGTCGCGTCCGCGCAGGACGGCGTCGTACTGCTTCTCGACACCCGTGCGGCCGAGCAACGTCGGCACACCCGACCCCGAGCTCGAGACGCCGGTGTCGTCGGCTGTCGCTGCCGTGAGGTAACCGGCCACCTGGGCGAGGGAGTCGCCGCGGGAGCCGTAGGTTCGGGTCGCTGTCGGTCGCACCGCGATGCCGGGGTAGGCCTCGGGGCGCTCGAGCAGCGCGTTCGCAGCCGACGCCTCGACGTCGGAGGCGATCGGCACCGCCTCGAAGGGATGCCCGGCGAAGCAGACCGGCGACGGCGCGGCGCCCTTCGTCCCGCACGCCTTCGTCCGCGCCAAGAGGCTCCGCGGATCCCGGCCGATGGCCGAGGCGACGCGCGCGATGACCTTCGGCGCGTCGTCACGCGCGAGGGCCTGCGGCGAGATCGTCAGCGTCGTCGTCGAACCGTTCCCGACGAGAACGGTGCCGTCGGCAGCGAGGATCCGCCCGCGTTGGGCAGGCACGACGACGTCGCGCGTGTTGATGTCCGCTGCGGCCCGCGCGTTCTTCGCGCCGTCGACGATCTGCAGTTGAACGAGGCGACCCACCATGATCGTCGCGACGAGAGCGACGACAAGAGCCATGACAAGCAACCGCGCACGTCCCGACGCCCCTCGCGCACCACGCGAACCTGCCCCACGGAAGCTCGGCACGAGCAACGGTCCGAACGGACGGCGTTCCCTCGGCACGCCTCGGCGCAGCCGGGTCATGCGCGTCCTCGTTCCTGCTCGCGCAACGTCCACCGCACCCAGGTCGGAGCGAGGGCTGCGGTGAGAACGGCCGTCGTGGCCGTCGAGCCGAGCAGCGAGTACGGATCGACCTGAACCGAGCCGGACGCCACCACTCGCAGGGCGAGAACGACGAGGGAGGCAGTGAGGGCTCCGAGGCCGCCCACCATGGCCGGTACCCACGCGGCGCTGTTCCACGACCTCGCGGCCCTGGTGACGACGAGCGCCGCCGCAACCGCGGGAGCGAGCGCGAGGCCCGGCGCCGACGACGCGGGCGGCGCGAGGTCGAGCAGGAGTGCCCCTGCGATCGCCCAGGCGACGGCGGACCACGCACCGCCGGTCACGCCTGCGGTGACGAGCAGGGGCACGAGCATCCACGGCGCCCAGGTGGGCACGAGGGGCAACACGGTGACGGCGAGCAGGAGGGTCAGAACGAGCCAGGCAAAGCGGCTCCACGTGACGGCGGAGGGCCGAGCCACGATCGTCGTGGGCTCGCGCAGGGGCGTGCGACCGGGAGCACCGGGGGTTTCAGCAGCCACGCGCGCCATCAGTGGTTCTCCTGCGGCACGAGAACACCCACGACCTCAAGCGCACCGGGGTCGACGAAGGGACGCACGGCGGCGTTGCGCTCCGCCTGACCGTGGTCGGCCTCGACGCGGCTCACCTTCCCGAGCGGAATACCGGCGGGGTACGGGAACCCGTTCGGGCTGCCTGCCGTGACGACGGTGTCGCCGATGCGTACCGAACCTCCGTCGGCCACGACGAGGCTGACCTCGCTGCCGCTTCGCTTGGCCACACCCGCCGGCGCGCTCCCGCTGAGTCGGGCCAGGGAACGGGTGCGCTCGACGCGCGCCCCCACTACGGACGAGTGGTCGGCGAGCAGCGTGACCGTGGAGGAGTCGGCCCGGAGTGCGGTGATGCGCCCCACGAGGCCGCGATCGCCCACGACGGCCTGCGAGAGTGAGATGCCGTCGCGCGAGCCGATGTCGAGTTCGACCTTCCGCTCGCTACCCGTTGAAGGTGCCGGCGTGAAGGCGACGGCATGACCGACGACAACATCGTGCTTGCCGCCCCCGAATCGTTCGGAGAGCGTTGCCGATTCCTCGACCGCTGCGAGTCGCTCCTCGGCCGATCGAGCGCGTTCGCTCACGGCCAGGTTCTCCTTCGTCAGGCGCTTCACCTCCGCGTCGCGCCCGGTGAGGGACGAGACGAGAGACGTCACGCCACGTGACAGGAGCGAACTGACGCCGTCGCGCACCGGCGGAACGAGGTTGACGACGAGCGCGATGACGAGGAGGACGGCGACACCGATGCGCCTGCGTCGGGCGCGCGACCGGGTACCGCGTCCCGGCGCAGCCGCCGCCGCGGACGCACCCGAATCTCGCCTCAACGCTCCACCTGCGACAGCAGCGACCGCGTCGCTGCTGGATCCTCGACGCACGTGCCCGCGCCCGTGACGACCGCGGTCAGTGGATCCTCGGCCAACCGGACGGGAACGCCCAACTCGTGGCTCATGCGCACGTCCAGGCCGCGCAGCATCGCTCCCCCGCCGGTGAGGACGATGCCGCCGTCGAGGACGTCGCCGGCCAGTTCGGGAGGGCAGGAGTCGAGGGTGGAGCGCACCGTCTCGCAGATCGTGAGCAGGTGCGGTTCGAGGGCTCGGCGGATCTCCCCGCTCGTCAGCGTGACCGCGCGCGGAAGGCCCGTGATGAGGTCGCGACCGCGCACCTCGTGGGTGAGTTCGTGACTCATGGGGAAAGCCGAGCCGATGGCCGTCTTGATCGTCTCCGCGCTGCGCTCGCCGAGCAGGAGCGCGTACTCGTTCTTGACGTGGTTCGCTATGGCCTCGTCGAGGTCGTGGCCCCCGATGCGCACGGAGTGGGCACGCACGACGCCGCCGAGGCTCGTGACCGCGACATCGCTCGTGCCGCCGCCGATGTCGACGACCATCGCGCCGGCCGTCCCGTGAACGTTCAGGCCGGCACCGAGGGCAGCTGCGACCGCCTCTTCGATGACGTCGACCCGCCGCGCCCCGGCGCGCATCGCCGCGTCCTCGAGCGCGCGACGTTCGACGCCCGTCACCTCGGAAGGAACACAGACGACGATGCGCGGGCGGATGAGGCGCGACGGTCGGGAGCGGGCAATGAAGTAGCGCAACATCCGCTCGGCGGCGTCGGCGTCACTGATGACGCCCGCGGCGAGCGGACGCACGATGCGCACCTTCGCCGGAGCTCGCCCGAGCATCTCCTTGGCATCGGACCCTGCGGCGAGGAGCTGGCCCGTGGCAGCGTCGAGCGCGACCACGCTCGGTTCGTCGACGACGATGCCCTCCCCCGCTTCGTAGACGAGGGTGTTCGCGGTGCCGAGGTCGATCGCGAGGTCGCGGGACGGGTTTCTCAGGCGCTCGAACACGCCGCTGAGTATTTCAAACTCGGCTGGACGTTCGCGGCACGTCCACGCGGGCGACACCTCGACGCGGCAGCGGTGTTCACCCGCGCCGCTTCATGACGAGCAGTTCCCCGGCGCTGCGCACATACGGGTCGTTGTAGCGACCGGCCACCTCGAACCCGTGACGGGCGAACATCGTGGCGATGCGCTCGGAGGTCACCGGATCCAGGGCCCCGTGCTCGCCCGGCGCGGCGGCACGCTGTTTGCCCTCGCGCGAGTTGAGCGAGACGGCATAGCGAATACCCTTGCCGCAGACGAGATCGACGTAGTTCTCGACGACGTCGGGCTCCATCTCCTGGAACGAGAAGGAGTTGACGAAGACCTCGAAATCCTCCTCGAGGTCCGGCAGACGGTAGTTCGGAACGACGCCGCTGTTCGGCACGGTGAGCGGGACGGCATCCGGCCGGTCGAGGTACGTCGTCACACGATCACCGAACAGTTCGGTGAGGTACCAGGACGCAACGGTCAGGAGGGGCGGGATGTCGGCGTCGACGTACCGCACGTTCTCGTCGCGGCTCATCAGGATCTCGCCGAGGGCGCCGAAGCCGCCGCCGATCTCGAGAAAGCTCGACGGCGGTGCGTCGACGTGCTGCGACAGCGCGGCGAGAACGAGAAGGTAGTTGTTGTAGGCGCGTCCGACGGTGACCGCCGAATCGTCCTTCGTCACGGGGAACGCCTGCGGCGGACGGCCCACGCGACTCTCACCGTGCGAGCGCAGATCGAACGGCCACCGCTCGGTGTTCCACCACGCGCTCGCGACGTCGTGATCGCGCCACGCGTCGCGACTGCCGCTGAGTGCGGCCCGAAAGTATCCCGGGTTGACGCCCTCCCGGCTCGTTCGTGCCACGTCGAGGAGCTCTTCGCTCAACGCCGGGGAATAGCCGTCTCCGTAGAGCGGATAGAACCAGAACGACGCGGTTGGCCAGCGCTTGAATTCCTCGAGGCCCCGCTCCTGCAGGTCGTGGAGAAGCTCACGCAGGCCGGGCCCCCAGAAGTTCGTCGGGCGGAACTGCTCGTTCACGCCCTCGATCTCACGCAAGGTTCGCTCGGTCAGGTCGTTCCACGATGCGCTCACGATGCCTCCTCGAGGTGAACTCGGGCGCCCGCGTTCAGGGTCTCACGTCTGCCGTTCGTCTTCTCGAAAACCACTCGCGCCGTTCGCCCTGCCACGGGCAGAATGAGGGTCGGCGCAGGCTCGCGCCCAGCGCACCGCGTGACCCCAGCTCACGCGGACGGCGTGAAGGGAAGCAGATTCTCGAGCCGAGCAACGCCTTCACCGCACATGCACACGTTCGGCTGCGGTTCATGCTGGGGATGACGCAGACCGTGAGGTGTGACAGGACACGTGACCAGGATTTCAAGCGACTCGTGCGAGCTCGGATGCGCGAGACGGGTGAGAACTACACCCTCGCACGAAGCCACTTCGAGAACGCTTCGCGCAACTCCGCCAGGAACGACGCTCCACACGACGAAGCGAGCGCCGACACATCCGCAGACGTCCGATCGTCCACCGCCGGCGCAACGGCCCATGAGCGCGCGTCGGCACAGCAGCGCCGCACGATTCGCCCGTTCTTCGACGCCGAGGGGCGCCGCTTGCTCTCCATCCCGACCAAACGAAGCACCCGCATGGCCGTGCTTCTCGATCTCGTGAGGCATTTCGAGCCAAATCGCGAGGACACCGAAGCCGAGGTGGGCGCTGTGCTCGCACCGGTCCATGAGGACGTCGCGTACCTGCGCCGCGAACTCGTCAACGTCGGCTACCTGACGCGCTCGGCCGGCATCTACCGGCTGGCCGAGCGAGCGCCGGAGCGTGACGTGCGCTGGGCCCACGAGTTTCCCGAGTGGGAGCGGCTGTGGCTCCCGGCGTACCTGGCCGGAGCCGGGGTCAACCCCGGGTGACCCATCAAAAGCAAACGCAGCGGCGCGCCCACCGGGGCGCGCCGCTCCTTCACGTCACGTGGTCGATCAGAGGTTGGGGAACCAGATGCCGATCTCGCGCTCGGCCGACTCCGTGGAGTCGGAGCCGTGGACGATGTTCTGCTGCACCTTGAGGCCCCAGTCGCGGCCGAGGTCGCCGCGGATCGAACCGGGGGCGGCCTCCGTCGGGTTGGTGGCGCCGGCGAGCGAACGGAAGCCCTTGATGCAGTCGTTGCCCTCGATGACGGCGACGACGACGGGGCCGGAGCTCATGAACTCCACGAGCGGCTCGTAGAACGGCTTGCCCTCGTGCTCGGCGTAGTGCTCGGCGAGCTGCTCACGCGTGGCCTCGGTGACCTGCAGCGCGGCGAGGGTGTAACCCTTCGCCTCGATGCGGCGCAGGACCTCGCCGGTGAGGCCGCGACGGTAGCCGTCGGGCTTGACGATGACGAGCGAACGCTCGGTCTGTGCGGTCATGACGGGTTCCTCCAGAGGAAGTTTTCGAATGCTTGCTTCGGATGATGTCAGGCGTGCACGGCGGCGTCGACGACGCCGGTGGCGAGCAGCACGTAGATGACGAGCGCGAGCCCGATGCGGTAGAGGACGAACGGGCGGAAGTTGTGGGTCGAGATGTACTTCATCAGCCACGAGATGACGGCGTAGCCGACACCGAAGGCGATGACGGTGGCGAGACCGATCATGCCCCAACTGCCCGAGTCGGCGTCCTTACCGGCCGAGGCGACCTCGACGACCTGCAACGCGCCCGAGGCGAGCACGGCCGGGATGGCAAGGAGGAATGCGTAGCGCGTTGCCGCCGGACGCGAGTAGCCCATGAACAGACCACCGGCGATCGTGCCGCCCGAACGCGAGACACCCGGGATGAGCGCGAGCGCCTGGAAGAGACCGAACTTGAGGCCGTCGGCCCACGACAGGTGCTCGAGGTCCTTCTCCGTCTGCTTGTTCTCGAGGCGCTTGTCGGACTGGATGTCGGCCACCATGATGACGAGCGCGAAGACGAGCAGCATCGTCGCGGTGATCCACAGGTTGCGCAGCGTGCCCTCGATCGCATCCTTGAACAGGATGCCGAGCAGGGCGATCGGGATGGTGCCGATGATGACGAGCCAACCCATGCGAGCGTCCGGGTCGTTCTTCTCGACCTTGCCGGTCAGCGACCCGAACCACTGCTTGACGATGTGGACGATGTCCTTCCAGAAGTACACGAGGACGGCTGCCTCGGTGCCCAGCTGGTTGATCGCCGTGAAGGCCGCGCCACCACCGTCGTTGCCGAAGAAGACGCGCCCGACGAGGAGCTGGTGCGCCGATGACGAGATCGGCAGGAACTCGGTGAGCCCCTGCACCACGCCGAGGACGATCGCCTCGAGCCAGTTCATGTATTACTCCCAACGAAGTTGCGCGTCAGTTCGTCCATCTTGTCGCCCTGCACGAGCGCGGTGATCCACAGCGCGAGGAAGAGCAACCCGGCGATGAGCATCAGTGGTGCGATGAACGCGGTGAGCAACGTAGCCACCTGAAGCACCCACCCTAGGGGGATGCCGATCGACTTCCGCATCGACGCGGAGGCGTACAGACAAAGCACAGCCAGACCGAGGCCACCCCAGAGGTAGAGGCTCTGGTTGCCGCCGCCGTCGAGGTGCTCGGCGTTCTCCAGACCCCACGCCGTGAGGGCGAAGAAGAACAGGATGAACGCCTGGCAGCCGATCGTCGCGCCGGCGAGCTGTCGCGTCTTGCGCTCACCGATGCCGGTGAAACGCAGGCGCCGGATCCACTCGGTGATCACGAGTTCGTCACCCCCAGGAGCATGCGCACCTCGGCGGCCGTGATGACCGACCCGGTGGCGAGCACACCACCGCCGACGCCCTCTTCGTCGGCCAGCTGTGCGGCGTGGTCGAGCGCGTCCGGCAGGTTCTCGATGACGGTGACACGGTCGTCGCCGTACAGCTCGGCCGCCAGCGTGCCCAGCTCCCGCGGCGCCATCGAGCGCGGCGAGGTGTTGCGCGTGACGACGACGTGGTCGAGCGTCGGCTCGAGGGCCGTGAGGATGGCCTCGGCGTCCTTGTCCGCGAGCACGGCGACGAGACCCACGAGGCGGTTGAACTGGAACGAGTCGGCGAGCGCCTCACGCAACGCGGCCGCACCGGCCGGGTTGTGCGCGGCGTCCACGACGACCGTGGGTGAACGGCGCACGATCTCGAGACGACCGGGCGACGTCACGCCTTCGAGCGCTGCGCGCAGGACGTCGTCGTCGATCTTCTGCTCGCCGCCGCCGAGGAAGGCCTCGACAGCCGCGATCGCGAGCCCGGTGTTGTGTGCCTGGTGCTCCCCGAAGAGTGGCAGGAACAGGTCGGCGTACTCGGCGGCGAGGCCACGCACGGAGATCATCTGTCCGCCGACGGCGGGTTCGCGGGCCGTCACGCCGAAGGCGTCGTCCTCGCGCAGCATCGTGGCGTCGACCTCGAGGCAGTACTCGCGCACGATCTCGTCGACCTCGGGGGCCTGTTCCGCGACGACGGCGATGCCGCCGGGCTTGATGATGCCCTTCTTCTCCCCCGCGATGTCCTCGAGGGTGTCGCCGAGCAGGCGCGTGTGGTCGATGGCCACGGGTGCGATGACGGAGACGACGCCGTCAGCCACGTTCGTGGCGTCCCACACGCCGCCGAGGCCGACCTCGACGACGGCGACGTCGACGGGCGCGTCCGCGAACACGGCGTAGGCGAGGACGACGAGGACCTCGAAGTAGGTCATCGTCGGCTCGTCGGCGGCGAGGCATTCGGCGTCGACCATCGCGATGAACGGCTCCACGTCCTCCCAGACCGCGACGAAGCGCTCCGGGTCGACCGGCTCCCCGTTGAGCGCGATGCGCTCACGGAAGTCGTGCAGGTGCGGCGAGGTGAACCGGCCTGTCTTGAGGCCGTGCTCGCGCAGCACCCGCTCGACGATGCGCGTCGTCGTCGTCTTCCCGTTCGTGCCCGTGAGGTGGATCATCGGGAACGTCTTCTGCGGGTCGCCGAGCAGTTCCATCGCCCGGCGCACGCGCTCGAGCGACGGCTCCGGGTTGTTCTCCGGGGTGCGCGCGAGGATCGAGTCCTCGATCTCGCGCACCCGCAGGCGCAGCGCGGCCTGGTGCTCGGCCTCGCGGGCCTCGGCGTCAGGAGCGCCGCTTCGCTTCGTGGGCGTCACTTGCCCTCCACCTTCTTCACGACGATGCGAACCTTCTGCTTGTCGCCGACCTCGGCCTCGGTACCGACGCCCTCGGGCAGCTGGTGCGCGGCACCGGCCGAACCGAACTGGACGGCGAGCGTCTCGCGCATGATGAGGTCCTGGTGGGCGACGGTGGCGCCCCAGACCTCGTCGTCACCGGTCACGGTGAGCGAGATGCGGTCCGAGATGTCGAGCCCGGCGTCGCGTCGGGCCTGCTGGACAGCGCGCACGACGTCACGGGCGAGGCCTTCAGCGGCGAGTTCGGGCGTCACGGCGGTGTCGAGGACGACGAAACCGCCGCTCGGCAGCATCGCTGCCGCCGTGTTGGCGCCGGCCTTGTCGGCGTCGACAGCCATGTCGAGCGTGTACTCGCCCTCGACGAGTTCGAGCCCGCCGGCGGTGACGACGCCGTTCGCGTCGACCGACCAGTCACCCGACTTGCTGCCCTTGATGGCCTGCTGGACGTTCTTGCCCAGGCGCGGGCCGGCAGCGCGAGCGTTGACCGACAGGCGCTGGCTCACACCGAAGCGGTCGGCGTCGGCGCTGGCCGAGTCGGCCAGGACGAGGTGACGCACGTTGACCTCGTCGGAGACGAGGCTCGCGAACTCCTCGAGCTGGTGCGGGTTCTCACCGACCACCGTGACGCTCGCGAGCGGCAGACGCACACGCAGGCGCTCCGCCTTGCGCAGGCCGAGCGTCACCGAGCAGACCTCACGGGCGCGGTCCATCGCGGCGACGAGTTCGTCGTTCGCCGGAAGGTCGTCGACGACCGGCCAGTCGGTGAGGTGCACCGAGCGGCCACCGGTGAGGCCGCGCCAGATCTGCTCGGTCTCGAACGGCAGCAGCGGAGCGGCGACGCGCGTGACGACCTCGAGGGCCGTGTAGAGCGTGTCGAAGGCCTCGGCCGACAGGGACTCGTGCGACTCACCGGTCTGCGCCGAGGCGCCCGTGCCCCAGAAGCGCTCGCGGCTGCGGCGGATGTACCAGTTCGTCAGGACGTCGAGGAAGCCGCGCACGCTCTCGCAGGCACCGGCGATGTCGTAGGCGTCCAGCTGCGCCTGCATCGTCTCGACGAGGTCACGCAGCTTGGCGAGCAGGTACCGGTCGAGAACGTCGGTCGAGCTCGTCGTCCACTTGGCCTCGTATCCCTCGCCGCCGTTGGCCGCGTTGGCGTACAGCGCGAAGAACGACCAGGCGTTCCACAGCGGCATCATGACCTGACGCACGCCGTCGCGGATGCCCTGCTCGGTGACAGAGAGGTTGCCGCCGCGCAGGATCGGGCTCGACATGAGGAACCAGCGCATCGCGTCGGCGCCGTCACGGTCGAACACCTCGGACACGTCCGGGTAGTTGCGCAGCGACTTGCTCATCTTCTGCCCGTCGCTGCCGAGCACGATGCCGTGGCAGATGACGGAGGAGAACGCGGGCTTGTCGAACAGCGCCGTCGCGAGGATGTGGAGCGTGTAGAACCAGCCGCGCGTCTGACCGATGTACTCGACGATGAAGTCGGCCGGGAAGTGGTTCTCGAACCAGGCCTCGTTCTCCATCGGGTAGTGCACCTGCGCGTAGCTCATCGAGCCGGAGTCGAACCAGACGTCGAGCACGTCGCTGACACGGCGCATCGTGGACTGGCCGCTCGGGTCGTCCGGGTTGGGGCGCGTGAGTTCGTCGATGAACGGACGGTGCAGGTCGGGTTCGCCGGCGGCGTTCACCGGCAGCATGCCGAAGTCGCGCTCGAGGTCGGCGAAGGAGCCGTACACATCGACGCGCGGGTAGGCGGGGTTGTCCGACTTCCACACCGGAACGGGGCTGCCCCAGAAGCGGTTACGGGTGATCGACCAGTCGCGTGCGTTCTCCAGCCACTTGCCGAACTGGCCGTGCTTGACGTTGCCGGGCACCCAGGTGATCTCGTCGTTGTGCGCGAGCATGCGCTCCTTGATCTTCGTCACCTCGACGAACCAGGAGCTCACCGCCATGTAGATGAGCGGCTGACGGCAGCGCCAGCAGTGCGGGTAGGAGTGGTCGTAGCTCTCGCGGCGCACGAGAAGCGTGCCGTCGCTGACGTGGCCCTTCTCCCCCGCACCCTTCGTCGCCGCCTTGAGGTGGTCGATGATGTGCGGGCTCGCGTCGAAGACCTGCATGCCTTCGTAGTCGCTCACCGGGTAGGTGAAGCGGCCGTCGGGGCCCACGGGAACGACCGGTGGGATGCCCGCGGCGTCCGTGGCGGCCTTGTCCTCCTCACCGAAGGCGGGGGCCATGTGGACGAGGCCCGTACCGTCGTCGGTCGTGACGTAGTCGGCCGAGAGGATGCTCCATGCCGCGCTGCCCGCGAGCTTCTCCTCGTCCGCGAAGTAGGTGAAGGGTGCGGTGTAGCGGCGTCCGACGAGGTCGCGGCCCTTCAACCGCTCGACGACTTTCCCGGCGAGCGCGTCGGCCTCGAGCTTCTCGCCGAACAGGTCCTTGGCGTAGGCGGCGAGACGCGCTTCGGCGATGACGTACCGCTCACTCGAGCCGGTGGGGGCGTCCGCCTCGACGACGACGTAGTCGATGTCGGGACCGACGGAAACGGCCAGGTTGCTCGGAAGCGTCCAGGGCGTCGTCGTCCAGATGAGGGCCTTCTCGCCCGTCTCCAGGGTGAAGCCGACCGTCACGGCCGGATCCTGACGGTTCTGGTAGACGTCCTCGTCCATGCGCAGCTCGTGGTTGGACAGCGGCGTCTCGTCGTTCCAGCAGTACGGCAGCACGCGCAGGCCCTCGTAGATGAGGCCCTTCTCATACAGGGACTTGAACGCCCAGATGACCGACTCCATGTAGCCGGCGTTGTACGTGCGGTAGCCGCGCTCGAAGTCGACCCAGCGGCCCATGCGCCCGACGTAGTCGACCCACTCGTCGGCGTACTTCATGACGCTCGCCTTGGCGGCGTCGTTGAACGCCTCGATGCCCATCTCGACGATCTCGTCCTTGGTCTTCAGACCGAGTTGACGCATCGCCTCGAGTTCGGCGGGCAGGCCGTGGGTGTCCCACCCGAAGACACGGTCGACCTTCTTGCCGCGCATCGTCATGTAGCGCGGCACGAGGTCCTTGACGTAGCTCGTGAGGAGGTGGCCGTAGTGCGGCAGACCGTTGGCGAAGGGCGGGCCGTCGTAGAAGACGAACTCGTTCTCCCCGTTCTCACCGGCGTCACGCTGTGCGATCGAGGCGCGGAAGGTGTCGTCGGCCGCCCAGTAGTCGAGGACGGCGCGTTCGATGTCGGGGAACGCGGGCGAGGAGGGCACGCCCTTGATCCCGAACGCCTCACCGGCGTGCTGATCTGCGGCAGTGGCATTCTGGGTGAGGTCGACCTTTGGGTAGGTCATGGCGGCATCCTTTGCGCGGTCAGGTCGGGTGCAAGGACGACGGCACCGACATGTGTCGGAACCTCGCGGTACCACCTTGCTTGCCATCTCGAACCCGCGTGCGCAGGGAGCGATCTGACCGCTTCATGCCAGCTGTGACGGGCCACTCCCGCCCGGTTCTACTGAGTGTCTCCATGTGGTGGCACTGTTCTTCCGGGGACTTGCCGCTGATGACGGCTCGAACGTCGTTACGACCATGGTAGCGAGCGGCGACGGTGTGAGGAAAACGCGCCCCGGAGGATCAGGGGCGAGGCCCGATGTCTGTTCGGCCGCGGTCGTAGTGTTGAGCGATGACGTCCTCGCACCACTCCCGCCCCATCCCCGCCGCGCTGGAACGCCGCATGCCGGATGTTCGTGAACTGGCATCGCTCCTGCGGTTCGCCAAACCGTCGACCGATCGCGTCGGGCGTCGGCTGGAGAAAGCCACGAGCGTCTGGGAACTGCGCGAGATCGCGAAGCGACGCACACCGAAGGCTCCGTTCGACTACGTCGACGGCGCCGCCGAGGCGGAGATCTCACTACGGCGCTCGCGGCTGAGCTACCGGAACGTGGAATTCGTGCCCCACGTCCTGCACGACGTCTCGGATGCCGACACCTCGACCGAGATCTTCGGGCGACGTGTCGCGATGCCGCTCGGCATCGCCCCCACCGGCTTCACCCGGATGATGCACAGCGAGGGTGAATACGCCGGTTCCGCAGCCGCCGCCGACGCCGACATCCCCTTCTGCCTCTCGACGATGGGCACCGCCTCGATCGAGGACGTCGCGACCCATGCGCCGGACGGTGACAACTGGTTCCAGCTCTACCTGTGGAACGACCGCGAGGCTTCGGCAGCACTCGTCGAGCGGGCTTGGCAGGCAGGCTTTCGCACGCTCGTCGTCACGGTGGACACAGCCATCGCGGGCGCACGCCTGCGCGACACGCGCAACGGCTTCTCCATCCCGCCGCAGCTGACCGCCCGGACGGTCCTCGACGCAGCGGCGCACCCGCACTGGTGGTTCGATTTCCTCACCCACGAGCCGCTGTCATTCGCGTCGCTCTCCCGTAGTTCGGGCACCGTGGCCGATCTCGTCAACCGCATGTTCGACCCGTCACTCGACCACGACGACATCGCGTGGCTCGCCCAGCTGTGGCCGGGGCGCCTCGTCGTCAAGGGCGTGCAGAGCGTGCCTGACGCGGCCCGCATCGCCGAGGGCGGTGTCGACGGGATCATCCTGTCCAACCACGGGGGCCGTCAGCTCGACCGCGCACCGATCCCGTTGCACCTGTTGCCCGAGGTGCGTGCCGAACTCGGCGATGCCTTCTCGATCGGCATCGACACGGGGATCATGGACGGTGCCGACGTCGTCGCCGCCGTCGCGCTGGGCGCCGACTACGCGCTCGTGGGGCGCGCCTACATGTATGGCCTCATGGCCGGTGGTCAGCGCGGCGTCACACGCATGCTCGACCTCATGCATACCGCGATGCGACGCACGATGCGTCTGGTCGGCGTCAACGCGATCGACGACCTGACGCCAAAGCATGTCAACCTCATGACGCCTCAACCGGCTCGCGGCCACTGGGTCTGACGCTCCGCGACCCCGGCGATCCGGTCGACGTTCCGCGTCGCATGACATGCGCAATGTTGATGGATTGCCCCACGCAAACGGGCCTCCTGGTCCTCGCGGCGCACTGGAGGACCACGAGGAGCGCGTCAGACGCGCAGGTATCCGGTGGACTTGGCGCCGAGGCTGTTCGAGAGCGTGAACTTCACGCGGTCGTTCTCGTAGAGACGGGAAGAGTTCTTCTTGAATTGCGAACACGCTTGTTTGCCTACCTTGGCGTTCAGCGTCAGGGAGTGCAGCCCCGGCCACCCTTGGAGAACGCCACGCTGAGTCGCGCGGCGACGATGAACCTCGCCCGATGCAGAAGGTGTCAGTCGCGGCGTAGTAGGCGTAGTACAGCGTGGTTCCGGCATTCCAGGTCTTGCCGATCGACGGTCCCGCTGACGCGGACGATGCAACGCCGGTGCCCTTGACGGCAATCCCTCCGGCCAACAGAGTTGCTGAAACTGCGCGCTTGATGTTCAATCACGTCCCCTCCTGCGTGGTTGTGACACGGCTCGGGAGCAGGTGTCCCTGCGCAGGTTCCGGACAGGGAGGCGCCCACCGTTGCGCACGGCCGCGCCGCGATGCGGTGCGCTCGGTGGCTCGCCCGGAGCGCGCATGACGCCCCGGCCGCGCGAGGTCGTGAACCGGGCGGGGACGCGGTCTGTCTGGGGACGCCGATAGCGTGGGGTCATGAGCGAACGTCCCGTCATCCTTGTCACCGGTGGAACGCGCGGCATCGGCCGAGCGATCTGTGAGGATCTGGCCTCCGACCACGAGTTGATCGTCGGCGGAACCGACCCCGCTGCGGTCGCTGCGGCCTGTGAGCGCTACGCATCGGCCCGCCCGTTCGCGGCCGACCTCACGGACGCCGACGCCGTCGAGCGGGCCGTTGACGAGCTCGGCCTCGAGCGGCTCGACGGTCTCGTGCATTCCGCTGGCCTACTCGGCAGCGGCGCCTTCCGCGACCTCTCGCGTGACGACTGGCGTCGCACCTTCGAGGTCAACGTGTTCGCCGTCGCGGATCTGACTCGGCTCGTCCTGCCCGCTCTCGAGGAGGCGTCCGGAACGGTCGTCGTCATCAACTCGGGTTCGGGGCTCACGGCCAACGGGCCCGGCGGCGTCTACTCGGCGTCCAAGTTCGCGGCTCGCGCACTCACCGACGCGATGCGCGAGGAGCTTCGACCGGCGGGGATCCGTGTCTCCTCCGTTCACCCGGGCCGCGTGGCCACGGACATGCAGATCGAACTCAACGACTTCGAGGGGCGCGAGTACGACGCGGAGAACTACCTGCGCCCGGAGTCGGTGGCCGGCGCCGTCCGCGCTGCGTTGACGGCCTCGCCGGACGCCAACCTCGACATGGTCTCGGTCCGCCCCGGCCCCGCAGCCACGAACCGCGCCTGAGCGCACGATGTTGTGTTGTTTAGGCGCCGTATGAGGCGCACAAACAACACAACATCCTCGCAATGTGGCGTGCTTCGACTCCGTGACCTGACGTCGTCAGCCGATCTCCCGTAGCGAGCGGGTCGGGGTCTACCCACCCCCAGCCGCCCTGATCGTCGCGGACACGAACCGGCGGCGCGGCCTCACCCGTCCGACACGCCAGATCGTGGGCCGTAAGGTACGCGTCGCGCGCTTCGAGAATGCGCGAGACCAGGTCCGGGACGAGGCGGTTGGGAATGATGCCCTGCTCACCGACGCCGGTGCTCGTACTCGTGTTTCCGTCGGCCCAGGCGAACATGACGCCGTGTCGGCCCGCGCTGATCGCAACGATCTCCTCGATCGGGACGGCGCGAGCGAACACCGGCTTACGGAGAACAACGGCGTCCTCGAAGAGCATGAGCTATGTCCATGCCTTGCCGGTGAACGGCAACCCACCGAAGATGAGGGCCCATCCGGCAAGCTCCGCCTCGCCGAAGGGGCTCACGACGATGATGCCCGCGACCACGATGAGGGAACCGAGCAGAGGCATCGTCACGACTTGCCTGTGAGCAGCTTCGCTTTGTGTTGTCGTTTTCGCCGCGATCGGTGTCGGGTTAGGTGGTGGCGATGACGAGGGTGCTGCGGGCGGCTTCGACGACGTCGATGGTGATGACGTCGAGCTCGTTGATCTTCAGGACGCGTTGGATCTGAGTAAGGAGGCGCTCAAGGAGCCGGAGGTTGCCACGGGTGATGCGTTCGACGGCGGCGACGGCTTGCGCGTCGGTGAAGTCGTCGGGGTCGAGTGTCTTGCCGAGCTTGCGTCAAAGAGGTTCGAGGACGAGGGAAAAGCTCCAGGAAGTCTGGGGCACGTCGCGGAACCGTTCCTAGGGTCGCACCGACTACTGAAGTGTGGGTGGTCGTTGTTCGACCGCCGCTGCGAGGGACCCTAGCCAGGACGAACCGCTGCTCGATGCGGGCAACACGGTCGTCGCCGCGGAGCTGGACATGCGCGTTGTCGCGGTGGCCGATCGCGTGATCGATCTTGGACCCGGCGCGGGCGACGCCGGCGGGGCCGTGGTTGCAGCTGATACGCCCGCCTACGTCGCGGACAAGGGCGTCGGTGCTTCCGCGGGCTACCTTGCCGCCGCACTGCAGGCAGCCACCAACGTGACCCCAATGTGACGAGTGTGTCGCTGTGCGATCTGAACATCGCACAGCGACACACTCGACGAGGTCGTAGTCTCACGCGGGAAGCTTAGAGGCCAGGACGTCCAACTTCTCGATCGTGGGTTCGCTGAACAGTTTGCCGGCCAGGATCTCGGGTCACCCGGGATTGGGAGACACGCCCTAGCTCTGGGCCTCGCCGAGGCGCGCTTCGGGCGTGAGCTCGGCGCGAAGACCGCCGCCGGTCGCAGCCTGGGCAAGAGCGCGACCCAGCGCAGGTGCCTGCTTGAACAGATTGTGACCGGCCACAAAAAGGACAGGGCCTGCCTCCCACACGGCCACGCCGTCCTCGCTCCATGGGAGGTCGGTCACCCAGCAGTGAAGGAAGTCGCGCGGCTCTGGGTGGAGACCGGGCAGCGCCCGTGTCACGTATTCGCGTGCGCGTTCGTCCAGCGATCGAATCGCCGCCGGGTCGATGAACGTTCCGTCGTCGCGGACGCCGACGGTGTCGCTGAGTCCGACCGAATAGCTGCTGTTGCCCGGTAGCGGCGTCGCGTAGACGCCGACTTCGCCGAAGACGCCGCTGCTGTCCTGCAGGCACGCGACTCGTGCCGGGGCGGCGGCTTTCACGTCGAAGGTCAGCCTGACGTGTGCGGCAAGGCGAACCGGCAGCGACAGGCCGACGCTGCGTGCCAGGCGGGCGGTTTCGCGGCCGGCGCACACGACCACCTTGGAGTAGACAGCCCGGTCGGTGACGCTGCGCACCTCGACCGTCCCGTCGGCGCGGGGATCGATGGAGATGACCTCACCGGTGGTGACCGCATCTGCGAGGGCACCCGTGAGTGCCGTGATCGCGGCTCGGGTGCGGATCGCGCCGCCCGACTCGTCGAGCACCGCTGGCCCCGAGTACCCAGCGAGCAGCGGCATCCGCTGGGCGACCTCGGCCGCGTCGACCTCGTGCGCTTCCACGCCGCCGACCTGGTCGAGCACCCGCAGCCGCGCCAGGGCGCTGTCTCCGATCGCCAGGACACCGTCCGATGAGACCAGCTCGACGTCGAAGTGTTCGGCCCACTCATCCCATATGCCGCGGCTTTCGCGCGCGAAAGCGACGAGTCGCGGGTCGTCGTGGGCATGCCGGAAGATCCGCGACTCGCCTGCGGACTGACCCGTCCCGGGCAGACCAGCCTCGTACAAGCGGACCGGCACGCCCTGCTCCCGCAGCGCGTACGCCGTCGACAGACCGACGATCCCGCCCCCGATCACCGCTACCTCGGGTGAACGCGTCGTGGCAACGCCGTCGTCAGTTCCTGTCATCACGGTTCCCCGATCTGTTGGTGATTAGCGATAGGCCGCAAGAGAAGGGGTCGCTGCCACGACGTCAGCGGGCTGCGTGAGCCCGAAGTCCGTGCGCAGCGACCCCTCCTTTCTGGGCCCAGTATTCCCGGTCTGTGGTGTCAGGCGGGGAGTTTGGAGCCCAGGACGTCCAATTTCTCAATCGTAGGCTCGCTGAACAGTTTGCCGGTCAGCTCGCCGCCCACACGACCTGGTGCCCCCTCCCGTGCCCCTCGGGTCGCGCTGGTCTTGGCGTCGGTGACGCCCCGCAGACAGACGACACGACGCTAAGGCAAAAGGACGCCACCGAGCGAAGCTGCTCACAGACTTGCCAGACGGGTGGGCGCCACGTCGCCAGCAGGGTGGAACTCACGCGAGGCGTCCGAAACCTCACCTCAAACTCCCGCCCTGGCAGCGTTCACGTGCGTGACGATCAATAGTCCGACGACTCCGTCGGGTACGGCAAGGCCTGCGTGCTGGGGTCGAATCCCTTGAAGCGTGTTCCCTGGATGGTGAGCTGGCCCTCGTCACCCTCGACCAGCTGACCGTCGTAGCGGCCGTTGACCGGCAACTCATGTCGCTCGTTGGTATGGCTGAGCTGGAACGTGACGTAGTACCACGGCGACTTGCTCGAGGAGGACGGAGCACCACCACTGGCCGGGTAACTCGAGGTACTCGTCTCCTGACGTTTCTCGGCCACCCTCGCGGCGCACGGGCGCACGACCAGTCCGCGCGCTGGTCGAACCCTGAAGTCACACCCTGAACATTTCCTGTGGGGTGAATCACGCTCTCAACATTCGTGCGCTGATGACGAAGGACGAGGCCGCCTCGACCTCGTCCTTCGTCCTCAGTGCTTGCCTCAGCGCTGACGCTGCTCGCGCACCATCCGGTGGGTCAGGAGGGCGTGCTGGACGCCGTCGCCCTTCGTCAGCGACTCGGGGCTGACGGAGCCGCCCAGGGGAAGCATCGGCGTGAAGTAGTAGAGCTCGCCGTCGCCCAGCGGGCCGAGCTTCGAGCGCGCACCCTGGTGCGGGCCGCGCAGGTCGGAAAGGTGCGAGCTCTGCGAGAGCAGGTGCTCGGTGAAGAACTCCTCGACAGAACCGGCGACCACCATGTTCGTGAGGAAGTGCGGGTCGAGGCACTCGACCTGGCCCGACGGAGCCACGTGGTACACGTGCCCGAAGCTCGTCACGGCGAACGGAATGCTCGACACGTCGGCGCCGAACCACTCGACGAGCACCGGCATCCACCGGCTCGGGTCGACGAGCAACAGTTCCTGCTGGCCGTACCAGCCGAGGCCGTGGCGGCGGTGCAGCTCGACGAGCGACGAGGGCAGTTTGCCCTGCGCGTACTCGAGGAAGCCCTCCCCGACCGGCGTCACCTGGGTGGGGGCGTACCGCGAGACGAACGGCTCCAGCGCGAAGGACCCACGCGAGTCAAAGTTCATCGGACTTACTCCTTCTCGGGTTCACGCACCGACTCGCAGCCACTGCGCGAACGCCTCATCGTCGCGCGCCCGTGCTGTCGCGGGGCACGCCCATTCCTTCTAAGACTAGGCGGACGGCGCGGGCGTTGTCGCATCGAGGTGAAAGGGCATGAAAACATGGCCCCATGACTGCTGACTCCACGCCCCCCGCTCGTCCCATGCCGGACAAGCCCACCGTCGACGGACTCGAAGACACGTGGGGCGCGGTATGGAAGCAGAACGGCACGTACACCTTCGACCGCGAGCGCGCCCTCGACCTGCCGCGCGAGCAGGTTTTCGCCATCGACACGCCGCCGCCGACGGCGTCCGGTTCACTGCACGTGGGTCACGTGTTCAGCTACACCCACACCGACTGCATGGCGCGCTACCAGCGCATGCAGGGCCGCGAGGTCTTCTACCCGATCGGCTGGGACGACAACGGCCTGCCCACCGAGCGTCGCGTGCAGAACTACTACGGCGTGCGCGGTGACGCGACCAAGGCGTACATCCCGAACTACACGCCGCCGCTCGAGGGCGCCGAGGGCAAGAGCGTCAAGGCCGCCGACCAGCAGCCCATCGGGCGTCAGAACTTCATCGAACTGTGTGACGTGCTCACGGTCAAGGACGAGGAAACCTTCGAGGCCCTCTTCCGTCGCCTGGGCATCAGCGTCGACTGGAACGTCTCCTACCGCACGATCGACGAGCGCTCCCGCGCCGTCGCGCAGCAGGCCTTCCTGCGCAACCTTTCGCGCGGCGAGGCCTACCAGCAAGAGGCTCCCGGTCTGTGGGACGTGACGTTCCAGACGGCCGTCGCCCAGGCCGAGCTCGAGGCGCGCGACTACCCGGGGGCCTACCACCGCGTCGCGTTCCACAGCGACGCCGCAGACGACGGCCGCGTCTACATCGAGACGACGCGCCCCGAGTTGCTGCCCGCCGTCGTCGCGCTCATCGCGCACCCGGACGACGAGCGCTACCAGCCGCTGTTCGGCACCACGGTCACGAGCCCGCTGTTCGGGGTCGAGATCCCCGTGCTCTCGCACCCGATGGCGGAGATGGACAAGGGCGCCGGCATCGCGATGTGCTGTACCTTCGGTGACCTCACCGACGTGCAGTGGTGGCGCGAACTGCAGCTGCCGACCCGCTCGATCATCACGCGCAGCGGCCGCATCACCGCAGAGACCCCGGAGTGGATCGCGGGGGGCCCCGGCGAGCAGCTCTTCGCCGAGGAACTCGCGACGAAGACGACGTTCACGGCACGCGAGAACGTCGTCAAGGCGCTCATTGCCTCCGGCGACCTCGACGGTGAGCCGAAGAAAACCCAGCGCAAGGCCAACTTCTTCGAGAAGGGCGACAAGCCCCTCGAGATCGTCACGAGCCGCCAGTGGTACATCAAGAACGGTGGCCGCGACGCCGACCTGCGCGCTGCCCTCGTGGAACGCGGCAATGAGATGACCTGGCACCCGGGCTTCATGCAGAGCCGCTACACGAACTGGATCGAGGGCCTGCACGGCGACTGGCTCATCTCGCGCCAGCGCTTCTTCGGCGTGCCGTTCCCGATCTGGTACCCGGTCGACGCGCAGGGCGAGACCGACTACGACAACCCGATCGTGCCCGACGAGGCCGACCTGCCGATCGACCCGCAGGGTCAGGCGCCGAAGGGCTACGACGAGTCCCAGCGCGGTCAGGCGGGCGGCTTCGTCGCCGACCCGGACGTCATGGACACGTGGGCGACGTCGTCGCTTTCGCCGCAGATCGCCACCGGCTGGCCGATCGCCGACGGCAGCGCCCACGGCAGCGACGCCGAGCTGTTCGCCAAGATCTTCCCGATGGACATGCGCCCGCAGGGCCACGACATCATCCGTACCTGGCTGTTCGCGACGGCGGTGCGCGCGCACCACGAGAACGGCTCGGTGCCGTGGACGAACACGGCCATCTCCGGCTGGATCCTCGACCCGGACCGCAAGAAGATGTCGAAGTCGAAGGGCAACGCGCAGACGCCCGAGGACGTCGTCAAGGAGTTCGGCGCCGACGCCGTGCGCTACTGGGCCGCCTCCGGGCGCCTCGGCACCGACGCCGCGTACGACACGGGTCAGATGAAGGTCGGCCGTCGCCTCGCGATGAAGATCCTCAACGCCTCGAAGTTCGCGTACATGACGCCGGAGCCGAGCGCCGCCGACGGTGACCTGCTCGCGCTCGTGACGCAGCCGCTCGACACGTCGATGCTGGCCACGCTGCACGACGTCGTCGAACGCGCCACGAAGGGCTTCGAGGCCTGGGATTACACCCGCTCCCTCGAGCTGACCGAGACGTTCTTCTGGACGTTCTGTGACGACTACATCGAGCTCGTCAAGGAGCGCGCCAACAACCGTGACGGCACGTTCAGCGACGCCGAGGCCGCTTCGGCCCAGGCTGCGGTCCGCATCGCTCTCGACGTGCTGCTGCGCCTCTTCGCGCCGGTGTTGCCGTACGCCACGGAGGAAGTGTGGTCGTGGACGCACGCGGACTCGATCCACCGCGCGCCGTGGCCGTCGGTCACAGGCTCGACGCTCCCGGCCGACGCCGACGCGAAGGTTCTCACGGTGGTCTCGCAGGCTCTCGCGGGTGTGCGCCGCGCCAAGTCGGACGCGAAGCTCGGCATGCGTGCCGAGGTCACGTCGATGACGCTCGCGGGCCCGGCTGTCGCTCTCGCAGCCGCCGAGAAGGGTGAGGCCGATCTGCGCGCTGCAGGTCGCATCACCGGTATGACGACGGCGGTCGAGGAGACCGAGGGCGCAACGCTTGTCGTGCGCGACGCAGAGCTCACGCCTCCCCCGCCGAAGCAGAAGTGACGCAGTGACACGACGAAGCGGCCCTGACCTTTGAAAGGTCAGGGCCGCTTCGTTCGTTCTCGCCCTTAGCCGTGGCGGCGAGAGCGTGAATCAGGCGGCGCGGCGACGCACGATCGTCGGGTCGACGCGGTCGAGCACGACCTCGCGGGTGACGACGACCTTGTCGATGTCGTCCTCGCTTGGCACGTCAAACATCACCGGCAGGAGCACCTCTTCGAGGATGGCGCGCAGACCGCGAGCGCCGGTGCCGCGGCTCATCGCCTGCTCGGCGACGGCGTCCAGGGCATCGGGCGTGAACTCGAGCTTCACACCGTCGATCTCGAACATGCGCTTGTACTGCTTGACGAGCGCGTTCTTCGGCTCGGTGAGGATGCTCACCATGCCCTCACGGTCGAGCGGCTCGACGGTCGTGATGACGGGCAGACGACCGATGAACTCGGGGATGAGGCCGAACTTCATGAGGTCCTCGGGCTGCACCTCGGCCATCGAGGCATCGCCACCGGCGGGCGTGTGCAGCTGCGAGCCGAAGCCGAGGCCCTTCTTGCCGTTGCGGTCCTCGATGATCTTCTCGAGGCCCGCGAACGCACCACCGACGATGAACAGCACGTTCGTCGTGTCGATCTGGATGAACTCCTGGTGCGGGTGCTTGCGCCCACCCTGGGGCGGCACCGAGGCGGCCGTGCCCTCGAGGATCTTGAGCAGCGCCTGCTGCACGCCCTCACCGGAGACGTCGCGCGTGATCGACGGGTTCTCGCTCTTGCGGGCCACCTTGTCGATCTCGTCGATGTAGATGATGCCGGTCTCGGCCTTCTTCGTGTCGAAATCGGAGGCCTGCAGTAGCTTGAGCAGGATGTTCTCGACGTCCTCACCGACGTAGCCGGCCTCCGTCAGCGCCGTGGCGTCCGCGATGGCGAACGGGACGTTGAGCATCTTGGCCATCGTCTGGGCGAGGTAGGTCTTGCCACAGCCGGTGGGGCCGATGAGCAGGATGTTGGACTTGGCGATCTCCACCGGGTCCTTCGACGTCGAGTCGGACGCCTGGACGCGCTTGTAGTGGTTGTAGACCGCGACGGCGAGGGCACGCTTGGCGGCGTCCTGGCCGATGACGTACTCGCGCAGGAAGTCGAAGATCTCCCGCGGCTTCGGCAGCTTCTCGAGGCCGAGATCGACCGAGTCGGTCAGCTCTTCCTCGATGATCTCGTTGCACAGGTCGATGCACTCGTCACAGATGTAGACGCCGGGGCCGGCAATCAGCTTCTTGACCGTCTTCTGGCTCTTGCCACAGAACGAACACTTGAGCAGATCGCTGCTCTCGCCCACTCGTGCCACCGGTCGTTCCCTTCGTCGTCCTACCTAGACAACACGGGGATCGCCCCCGTGAAGTGCACCGTACGACGGTAGTTCACCGCGCACGTCTCCCCCATCATTGAACCGCGCGTGGCGGCTCGACGCGAGCCTGTTCGCCACCGGCGGAAAGCCCGCGTCACCTACGCGAACGCGCCGGCACCCCCGAAGGGCACCGGCGCGTTCGTGTCGTCACGTCGCGTTCACAACGCGAGGCATCACTGCTCGAGCGAGGCCTTGCGGCTCTGCAGCACCTCGTCGACGAGACCGTACTCCTTGGCCATCTCGGCCGTGAGGATCTTGTCGCGGTCGATGTCGGCTCGCACCTGCTCGACGCTGCGACCGGAGTGCTTCGCCAGCGTCTCCTCCAGCCAGTCACGCATACGCATGATCTCGTTGGCCTGGATCTCGACGTCGGAGGCCTGGCCACCCGAGCCCTCCATGGCCGGCTGGTGGATGAGAACGCGAGCGTTCGGCAGCGCGAAACGCTTGCCCGGCGCACCGGCACCCAGCAGCACAGCGGCGGCCGAAGCGGCCTGGCCGAGCACGAACGTCTGCACGTCCGGGCGGATGTACTGCATCGTGTCGTAGATCGCCGTGAGGGCCGTGAACGAGCCACCGGGCGAGTTGATGTACATGAGGATGTCGCGGTCCGGATCCTGCGATTCCAGGACGATGAGCTGCGCAATGATGTCGTCGGCCGACGCGTCGTCGACCTGGACGCCGAGGAAGATGATGCGGTCCTCGAACAGCTTCGTGTACGGGTCGAGGCGCTTCGTGCCGTAGGAGGTGCGCTCCTCGAACTGCGGCAGGATGTAGCGGCTCGTGGGCATCGGCGCCGTCACGCCGCCGTGAGCGCCCGTCGGGTTCGTGTAGTTCATTGAATTACTCCGTCAGTAGTCGCGGGCGGCGATCAGTTGGACGACTTCGTCGCGTCCGAGGAACGCTCGAAGACGTGGTCGACGAAGCCGTACTCCTTGGCCTCGTTCGCCGTGAACCAGCGGTCGCGGTCCGAGTCGGACTCGATCTTCTCGACCGGCTGACCCGTGTGCTCTGCGATGAGCTCGGCCATCTGCTTCTTGATGTGCAGCAGCTGCTCGGCCTGAGTTTTGACGTCGGACGCCGTTCCCTGAATGCCACCGAGGGGCTGGTGCATCATGATGCGCGCGTGCGGCGTCGCGTAGCGCTTGCCCTGAGCGCCGGCGGACAGCAGGAACTGGCCCATCGAGGCAGCGAGGCCCATGGCCACGGTGCACACGTCGTTCGGCACCCACTGCATCGTGTCGAAGATGGCCATACCAGCGGTCACCGAACCACCCGGGGAGTTGATGTAGAGCCAGATGTCCTTCTCCGGGTCCTCGGCAGCGAGCAGGAGAAGCTGCGCGCAGATCGCGTTCGCGTTGTCGTCGCGCACGTCCGATCCGAGGAAGATGATGCGCTCCTTGAGGAGGCGGTTGTAGATCTGGTCGTCGAGACCGGCAGCCATCTGCTGGCTCGCCATGACCACGTCCGAGGACTTGGCTGTCGTCAAGGGATCACTCCATCCGAATCTGCCACCCGGCACGCGGATGACACCATGCTTGAACTCTTCATTGACCCTAACGCGCGGGCCCGCGACTTTCGTCCCCGTCCCGGCCGGTGTTCGCCCTGAGCGCAAGCGCGGGCGCTGACCGACTCCCGCGAGGCACACGCAAAACTGCGGCCCGATGACGAGAGCGCGGCTCCGCTCGCACCGGGTGTGCGTGCGGAGCCGCGCTCCTGCTGGCGTTCAGGCCTGCGGCGACATCACTTGTCGTCGGCAGCCTTCTTCGTCGCGGTCTTCTTGGCCGTGCTCTTCTTGGCAGCTGCCTTCTTGGCCGGCTTCTCGTCGCCGTCCTTGGCAGCGGCCTTCTTGGCCGTGCTCTTCTTCGCGGCAGCCTTCTTGGCCGGCTTCTCGTCGCCGCCCTTGGCAGCGGCCTTCTTGGCCGTGCTCTTCTTCGCAGCTGCCTTCTTGGCCGGCTTCTCCTCGGCGGGCTTCTCGTCCGCGTCGGCCTCGTCGTCACCGGTGTCGACGGCCTCGTTGAGGTCGACGACGTTGCCCGCGGTGTCCTTGACCTTGGCGGACTCGAGGACCGTGGCGAGCGCCTTGCGGCGAGCGACCTCACCCATGATGGCCGGCACCTGGCCCTGGGCGTCGAGCGCCTGGGCGAAGGTGTTCGGGTCCATGCCGTACTGCTGCGCCGACATGATGAGGTACTCGATGAGCTCCTCCTGGCCGACCTGGATCTCCTGGGACTCGACGATCTCGTCGAGCAGGAGCTGCGTGGCGACCTGCTTGCGGGTGCTCTCGGTGACCTCAGCGCGGTGCTCGTCGTCGTCGAGGCGGTTCTCGCCCTCGAGGTGGTTGTGCACCTCTTCGTTCACGACGCCGTCCGGGACGGGGATGTCAATGGCCTCCAGAAGCGCGTCGAGCACCTTGTCACGGGCCTGAACGCCCTGCTCGAAGCGCTTCGTGCGCTCGACCTCGGAGCGCAGGTCGGCCTTCAGCTCGTCGAGCGTGTCGAAGGACGAGGCGAGCTGGGCGAACTCGTCGTCGAGCTCGGGGAGCTCGCGCTCCTTGACCGACTCGATCTTGACGGTGCACTCGGCGTCCTGGCCCTCGTGCTCGCCACCGGCCAGCGGCGACGTGAAGGTGGTCTCCTCGCCGGCCTTGAGGCCGGTGAGCGCCTTGTCGAGGCCTTCGAGCATCGTGCCCGAGCCGATCTCGTAGGAGACGCCGGAGACGGAGTCGATCTCGTTGCCGTCGATCGTGGCGGACAGGTCGATGGAGACGAAGTCGCCCTTCTTGGCCTTGCGCTCGACGCCCTTGAGCGTGCCGAAGCGCTCACGCAGCTCGGTGATGCGCTCGTCGAGGTCGGCGTCGCTGACCTCGATCGGGTCGACCTCGACCTCGAGGGTGTCGAAGGCGGGGAGCTTGATCTCGGGGCGGACGTCGACCTCAGCGGTGAACGTCAGGCCCTGGCCCTCTTCGAGCGGGAAGTCGGTGATGTCGACCTCGGGCTGGCCGAGCGGCTTGACGTCGTTCTCGACGATCGCGTTGGTGTACAGCTCGGGGAGCGCCTCGTTGACGGCCTCCTGCACGACGGCTGCACGGCCGAAGCGCTGCTCGATGAGCTTCGCGGGAACCTTGCCCTTGCGGAAGCCGGGGATCTGAACCTGCTCGCCGATCGTCTTGTACGCCTTGTCCAGGCTCGGCTTGAGCTCCTCGGCAGTCACGTCGACGGTCAGCTTGACCCGCGTCGGGTTGAGGGTCTCGACAGCGCTCTTCACAGCGTGTACTCCAGTAGTCGATGGGATGGGTCACGAGCCGCGACCGGCGAGGCGGGACGCCTGCTGCGTCCTGGCGCCTCATTGCACGTCGCGGCTCGCCGTACATGAACTTCTGTCCATGCTAACGGTCGGGGTAACAGGATTCGAACCTGCGGCCTTCCGCTCCCAAAGCGGACGCGCTACCAAGCTGCGCCATACCCCGCTCACAACCTCGTGTGAACACCGCATTCTCGCACAAGCCGCGGCCTCACCGGCTCTGGCACCTGCCAAGAACGACGAACGGCGGCCCTCGTGGTGAGGGCCGCCGTTGGCGGTGTGGAGCGGGCGACGAGAATCGAACTCGCGTAATCAGTTTGGAAGACTGAGGCTCTACCATTGAGCTACGCCCGCATGTTCGGCCCACATGCTAGCGCACTCGATGCGCGCCTCGCGCACCGCAGCTGCCCGCGCCGCGTCAGGTCGCAGTTTGCGCCACATGGTGAACGCGAACTCTCGACTCCGATCTGAATTTGTGTTGGGGTGGAACCAAGTCCGGGAACCCCCGGCACAGTGTTCCGACTACACAGGAGGATCAGCATGGGAATCTTCGACAGCGCCAAGGACAAGGCCAGCGATTTCGCCGAGCAGAACCCCGACAAGCTCGACCAGGGCGTCGAGAAGGCGGGTGACTTCGCCGACGACCGTACGGGCGGCGAGCACGCTGACAAGATCGACAAGGGTCAGGACTTCGCCAACGAGAAGCTCGACGGCCTCGGCGGCGGTCAGTGATCTCGGGCTGACGCCTGAAACTTCAAAAGGGCCCCTCGGACAACGCGTCCGAGGGGCCCTTTTGCTGTGCGCCGGGGCGAGCGCGCCGGACCACGCCCCCTTGCGGCGAACGTTCCTGCGTGGCTCAGAGCATCGGACGTCGGTAGCGGCGGTTGCCGTCGCGCCAGATGACGACGACGGAGCGGTCGTCGTCGCCGCCCAGGGCGGCGGAGGTCGTGCAGATGCGATGAGCGCCGCCCGTGAGACCCTCGCTGATTGCCGACTGCGTCATGGCGAGCAGGCGCTGCGTCCCGGCGGTGATGTCGCCGCCGGGACCCTCGACGACGCCATCGCTGTAGAGCACGACGACATCACCCGGCGCGAGGATCCCTGCCGCACGGGAGAAGTCGTCCCGTCCCTGCTCGAAGAGGCCGAGGAGCAACCCCTCGGCACCGGTGACCATCTCCCAGCGGCGCGAGTCCGCGTGGTAGTGCGCCGCACTGGGGTGGCCCGCGGTCCCGATGCTGTACGAGCCGGTCCGCAGGTCGAGGGCGATGTGGATGGCGGAGGCAAAACCGTCACGCCAGCCCTGACGAATGAGGTAGCGGTTGGCCGCCGGCAGGAAGCCGGCCGGGTCCGTTTCCCCGAGCAACCCGCTCAGTGCACCCGAGAGGAGCAGCGCGCGCATCCCTGCGGAGTGGCCACTGCCGGAGACATCGGTGAGAGCCACGTCGAGCTGATCGCCGTGTCGGGCGCAGACGACGAAGTCGCCGCTGAACGCGCCACCCTTCGCGGGCAGGACGCAGTGCTCCATACGCACGTCGTCGGGAAGTTCGGGGGCGAGTGCCTGACGGTCGAGCCGCTCGCGAAGGTCCTTGAGCATGCCGGAACCCACGCTGAGTG
Source organism: Dermacoccus sp. PAMC28757 (assembly GCF_014302635.1). NCBI lineage: Bacteria > Bacillati > Actinomycetota > Actinomycetes > Micrococcales > Dermacoccaceae > Dermacoccus > Dermacoccus sp. PAMC28757. Next base: position 2,721,981 of record NZ_CP060292.1, read on the forward strand.
GCACACCGAGTGCCTGCACGTTGCGCGTCACGAAGAACACGAGGCCGACGACGGCGAGGACGACGCACGCCACCGACCACTCGACGGTGCGATCACCCCAGGCGTACGCGACGACCACGAGGTAGCCCGCCACGACGACGGCGATGGCCCGAGCCAGGGTGCGCCCCGACAGGAGGAACCCGGCGCACACGATGAGCGGCACGAAAACCGATTGGGAAACCGTGCCGGGGAAGCTGATACCGGCCAGTGTCGCGACGAGGGTGAGGAACGTGATGACCGCCGCGAGCAGGCGCGAGGAGTTGCGCCGGGGCGTCACGATGCTGCGCACCGACCGCTGGGGGCGCACCCGCTCGCTCGTGACGTCAAGAACCACAGATGCCACTCTATCCGGGGTGACAAACGTCTCACGAGGCGCCTGTGGACAAAGCGCAAGCGCCGGGCCCGCACGGCATGCGGGGCCCGGCGCTCGGGTGTCAGTGACTCACAGCGGCGGCAGCGTGCCGTCCGTCTCGTAGGCCTCGACCATGGCGATGCGGCGCGCGTGACGCTCGACGCCGGTGAACTGCGTCGTGATGAAGGTGCGGGCAATCTCCTTCGCCTGCTCGATCGTGACGAAGCGGCCACCGATCGAGGCGATCTGCGCACCGTTGTGCTCGCGCGCCAAGGAGGCGAACTCCGGCGTCAGACACAAGGCCGCACGAATGCCCTCGACCTTGTTCGCCGCCATCTGCTCGCCGTTGCCCGAACCGCCCAGGACGAAGCCGAGCGAGTCGGCGTCGTCACGCACGGCCTCGGCCGCGCGCAGCACGAACACCGGGTAGTCGTCCTCCGCGTCGTACTCGGTGGGCCCGTGGTTGACGACGTCGTGCCCCTCAGCGGTGAGGAAGTCGACGAGGGCCTGCTGGGTTTCAAAGGCGGCGTGGTCGCCACCGACGTGGATGCGCATGTCTCTCTCTCGGTCGAGCGGGTCGTGGAGCTGGTCGAGCACGTTCGAGCGCGGCACGCCTCGGCCCGCGGGCCGTACCGCGAAGAACGCTCGTGCAAACCATCCTGCCACCTTCACCCCCGTGCAAGGATGGTCGACGGCGACCACTCGGGCGCGAGCGCGCCTAAGCGAACTGCGTCGCCTCCCCTCATCGCCTTCAGGAAGGAACCGACGCCGTGACCGGCTCGAACCTCACACGCGAGGAAGCCCTGGAGCGCAGCGCCAACATCGCTGTCGACTCCTACGACATCACGCTCGACATCACGACGGGAGCCGAGACGTTCACGACGTCGTCGACGGTCCGTTTCAGCGCCACGCCGGGCAGTGAGACCTGGCTCGACTTCCTCGGCGAGAGCGTGGACCGCGTGGTGGTCGGCGGTGAGGACATCGCCGTCGAGTGGGACGGCGCCCGCGTGCGCGTGCCGAACCTCGCGGCCGAGAACGAGGTTCGCGTCGATGCAGTCGGCCGGTACATGAACACGGGTGAGGGCCTCCACCGCTTCGTCGACCCGGCTGACAACGAGGTCTACCTCTACTCCCAGTTCGAGGTACCCGACGCGCGACGCATGTACCCCGTGTTCGAACAGCCGGACCTCAAGGCGAGCTTCACCTTCACCGTCACCGCCCCGGCCCGCTGGCAGGTGCTCTCCAACGAGCCGACGCCCGAGCCGCAGCCGGCGGAGACGACCTACACCGGCCCCAACGGTGAGACCGAGCCGGCGGCCACGTGGCGCTTCGGGGCGACGCCGCGCATCTCCTGCTACATCACGGCCCTCGTGGCCGGCCCGTACGAGAAGTACACCGACGAAGTGACGTCCCGCGCGGGCACCGTGCCGCTCGGCGTCTACTGCCGCAAGTCGCTCGCGCCCCACATGGACGCCGACGAGATCTTCGACATCACCAAGCGCGGCTTCGCGTTCTTCGAGAACGAGTTCGACCAGCCTTACCCGTTCACCAAGTACGACCAGATCTTCACGCCCGAGTACAACATGGGCGCCATGGAGAACGCGGGCTGCGTCACCTTCACGGAGATGTACGTCTTCCGCGCCAAGGTGAGCGAGGCCATCATCGAGCGCCGCGCCCTCACCGTGCTGCACGAGCTCGCCCACATGTGGTTCGGCAACCTCGTCACGATGAAGTGGTGGAACGACCTGTGGCTCAACGAGTCGTTCGCCGAGTGGGCCTCGACGACGGCGCAGGCCGAAGCCACCCGTTGGGAGAGCGCCTGGACGACGTTCGGCACCTCGGAGAAGGCGTGGGCGTACCGCCAGGACCAGCTCAGCTCCACACACCCGATCGTCGCCCCGATCCGTGACCTCGCCGACGTCGAGGTGAACTTCGACGGCATCACGTACGCCAAGGGCGCCTCGGTGCTCAAGCAACTCGTCGCCTACGTCGGGCGCGAGTCGTTCACCGCCGGCCTGCGCGCGTACTTCGCGAAGTACGCGTGGCAGAACACGACGTTGCCCCAGCTGCTCGGCGAGCTGGAGTCGACGAGTGGCCGCGACTTGTCGTCCTGGTCGAAGCAGTGGCTCGAGACGGCCGGCGTCAACACGCTGCGCCCGGTCGTCGAGGTCGACGGCTCCGGTGTCATGACGCGCGTGCTCATCGAACAAAGCGCGACGAACGAACTGCCGACGCTGCGCCCCCACCGTCTCGCCGTGGGGTGCTACCGCCTCGAGGGCGACACCCTCGTGCGTACGCAGCGGGTGGAGCTCGACGTCACGGGTGAGAGCACCGAGGTCACCGAGCTCGTCGGGGTGGAGCAGCCGGATCTGCTCCTCGTCAACGACGACGACCTCGCCTACGCCAAGATCCGTCTCGACGAGCGCAGCCTCGCCACCGCCATTGCTCACCCGCGCGCCTTCACCAGCTCGCTGCCGCGTGCGCTCGTGCTCGGTGCGGCCTGGGACATGACGCGCGATGCGCAGATGCCGGCGGGCGACTTCGTCCGCATGGCGCTTGCGACCCTGCCGGGCGAGGACGACTCGACGCTGCTGCGCACCCTGCTCGGCCAGATGTCCACCGCCGCACTCACGTACTCGGCGCCCGCCAAGCGCGAGAAGCTCGTCGCCGACGTGACGGGCGGGCTGCGCTCCCTGGCCGAGGAAGCCGAAGCCGGCAGCGACGCCCAGCTGCAGCTCGTGCAGACGTTCGCATCCTTCGCCCAGAGCGAGGAAGATGTTGCGTTCGTTCGTGCGCTGCTCTCGGGTGAGCGCACCCTCGATGGTCTCACCGTCGACACCGAGATGCGCTGGACGCTGCTCACGTCGCTCGCCGCTGCAGGTGCCGCCGACGCCGCGGAGATCGACGCCGAACTGGCCCGCGACAACACGGCCACGGGTGCCGAACGCGCGGCACGAGCTCGCGCGTCGCTGCCGACGTCCGAGGCGAAGGCGGCCGCATGGTCGTCCGTCGTCGACTCCGACGAGCTGGCCAACCAGACGATCGCCGAGACGGCGGCGGGATTCGGACACGTTCACGACGTGAGCCTGCTCGAGCCGTATGTCGAGAAGTACTTCGCGATGGCCGAGGACTACTGGGCAGGGCGCACCCACCACATCGCGGAGCTGGGCATCTCGTCGCTGTTCCCGATGGCGCTGGCCGGACCGCAGCTGCTCGACGCCGCGCAGCAGTGGCTCTCGTCGCACAGCGACTCCCCCGCGGGTCTCGTGCGCACGGTCGCCGAGAACCGTGACGCCGTCGCCCGAGCCGTCACGGCGCAGGAGTTCGACGCTCGCGCCTGATCCGGACTGATTACCGGAAGGAGGCCCCCGACACGATTCGTGTCGGGGGCCCTTTCGTCGAGCCGTGCTCGAGGCTCAGCTGCGCGCCCGCACCACCCGGATGACTCGCTTGGCACGACGCGAGGTCATGAGATCGTCCAAGCTCACCCCCGACTCGTCAGGGCCCGCGACGGGGCGACGCCACAGGGCATGCACGTGGGTGACGCCGTGCTCGCCCACGATGCGCTGATCGCCCACGAGATCGGCGACGCGGACCGTGAGCAGCAGGCTCGGGGCCGATGCCAGATAACGGTGCAGGGCCCCCACCTGGTCTTCCACACTCGCGCGCGGCGTCATGAGACCGCGCGCCGCGAGGGCCTCGACGAGAGCCTTGCGACGCTTCCCGGCGCGCTCCTCGTAGGCAGCGTGGTCGTCGCGCAGACCGTATCGACGCGCCTCCTCGAGGTGAGATCCCGTGAGCAGTGCTGCGCTCGGGGGCGCGTCCTTGGCGCCGAGCGAGGTCATGGCGAGCTCGGGCAGCTTCTTCGGGTCTCGCGAGCCGCTCCCCTCGGTGTCGTCGAGGAGCACGGCCGAGGAAACGACACCGCGCTCGGCGAGGTAGTCGCGGATCCACGGCTCGGTTTCGTCCTCGTCACCGGCCACGACGAGCGCGCCCGCCCGATGCGCCTCGAGCAGCAGAATGCCGATGAGTGCTTCGTGGTCGAACTGAACGTAGGTACCCGCGTCCGCAGCGTTCTCGGCCGCCGACGGCTGCGGTATCCACCACTGGCGGAACAGGGTGCCGATGCGCTCCACCCGCAGTGCGCCACTGCGAGCGAGGGTGCGACGCACGACGTCACGCCACTGTGCGTAGCCGTTCTCGGCGAGGGCCGAGGGCTTCATCGCAGCAAGGCCGAGATCGACGACCGTGCCGTCCGCGGCGCGCGCTCCGAGACGCATGTCGGCGGCGAACGCCTCCGGCCAGGCCCACTCCTCGAAGCCACCGTCGATGATGCCAGGAGCGATGTCGTGCATGACACCGATGCGCATGCCGGCCGCTTTCACCTCACGCTGCGCATCAGCGAACTGTGCGCCGGCGACCCACTGCAGCCACGCCTCGAACTCGACGTCGTCGGCGTGCTCCTCGCGGAAGGCGGCTACCTCGGGGCTGCGCGGATTCTGCAGTTCCTCGGGCCATGTGCTCGCCGGAAGACCGTGTTTCAGCGCAATGACGCACCACGTCGCGTAGTCGAACAGCCAACCCGCCTCGGACTCGACGAAGTGCCCGAAGTCGCGACGACGGCGGTGGGAACGCTCGACGTTGAAGATCATCCGCAACGCGGCTCGCTTCGACTCCCAGACCGCGTCGCGGTCGACCTCGTCCGTGAGATTGAGACGGCGGGCGTCGTCGCCGTGCCACTCGACGAGTTGGTGCTCCGCGGCCGAGAGATAACCGATCTCGGGCACCTCCTCGACGCGGATCGCGAGGGGGTCGAGCGCCGTACGGCTCGCGGGGCGATACGGGTTGGGGTCGATCGTGGGCACGGGATCGGCCGCGTTCACCGGGCCGACGTTGACGTAGTCCGCACCGCTTCGGGCGGCCCATGTGCCGAGTTCGGCGAGGTCTGCTGCATCGCCGATGCCCCACGAGCGCTCGGACCGCACGGCGTAGAGCTGGCCGGCCACTCCCCAGCCGCGCTTGGCGGCCAGATCGGGCGGCAGGGTCATCGTCGCGGGCGTGACGACGACCGGACGGACGTGACGACGGCCCCCTGCGCTCACCTGAAGTTCGTGGTAGCCCAGAGGAAGATCGCCGGGCAGGTCGAGGTCGACGACCTGAGGAGATGTGCTGTCGCTCTCGCCGGCCGCTTCGCTCTCGTCCTCCCCACCTTCGCTCTTGTCCTCGTCCTCGCCTTCGGACTCGCTGCCGGTGTCCGATGGAGCGTCGAGTTCATCGCCACGCTCGAGGGGGACGATGCTGCCGTCCTCGAGCACGATGCGCGCCTCGAACTCAGCGGTCGCGGGCACGGTGAGCGTGACACTCGGGGTCCAGGACTCGCGCAGGACGAGCGCGTCAGGAAGGCCCACCACGGAAGGCGTGCCTCCATCATGGCGATCGGCACTCGGCGCCGCGTCTTCGCTGCATTCGACGCCCAGCGAGGTGAGCACCGCCTCGACGACCTCGGGCGCGACCGCTCGGGCGCGTCCCGAGCCGTCCCGGACATGGGTGGCAACGCCGTGGGCGTTCGCGAGTTCGTTGAGGGAAGGAGTGCCGGGCATAGGGCAATTCTGGCAGACGCTCCTGGCCGTTCCAGCCGTTCGGCGGGATGGTTGGATGGCAGGCATGGCTGCACCGTCCTTCGTCCCCCACGCCGCCTCCCTGCCCGAGGGATGGGAGTGGCTGGTCGGCACTCCGCTGCAGATCGTCGTGGTCGTCCTGGGAGCCCTGGCCGTGCGCTGGATCCTGCACCGGGCCATCACCCGCGCGGTCCACGCGATGGAGACGCGAAGCACCACGCCGGAGGTCGTCGGCGAGGAGGGCGCTCTCTCCCCCGCGAGGGCCCGTCTGCGGGCCGCCGCTGGCCTCGACGACGAACGCCGCCGTCAGCGCGCGGCAACGATGGGCTCGCTCCTGCGGTCGGTGACGACGGTCGTCGTCCTCGCCGTCGCCACCCTCACGGTCGCCGCGCAGCTCGGCATCCAGCTCGGCCCGCTCATGGCGAGCGCCGGCGTGGCAGGTGTCGCCGTCGGTTTCGGTGCGCAGTCGCTCGTCAAGGACTATCTGTCGGGCATCTTCATGATCTTCGAGGACCAGTACGGCGTCGGCGATGTCATCGACACCGGAGAAGCCGTCGGCACCGTCGAGGAGGTGACGCTGCGCATCACTCGGCTGCGCGACGCCAACGGCGTCGTCTGGTACGTGCGCAACGGCGAGATCATCCGCGTCGCGAACCGCTCCCAGGGGTGGTCGACATCGCTCGTCGACGTCCCGGTGTCGTACGACGCGGACATTCGCAAGGTCACCTCGGTGCTCGACGAGGTCGTCGACGCGCTGTGGCAGGACGAGACGTGGGGCGCCAAGCTCATCGAGCGCCCCGACGTCGCGGGTGTCGAATCGGTCGGAGGAGGCGCGATGACCTTCCGCGTGATCGCCAAGACGGCACCGAACGAGAACTTCGGTGTGACGCGCGAACTGCGACGCCGCGCCGTCATCGCCCTGGAGAGCGCCGGAGTGAAAGCACCACCGGTCGTTCCGGGCTACGGCAACGTCAACCCGAACCTGCCGCCCGTGAAGTAGTCGGCCCCGGGTGCAAGACTGGTGACATGACTGAGGCAACCCTGTACGAGAGGTTCGGCGGCCACGAGACGTTCCACCGCCTCGTCGAGGTGTTCTACGACGGCGTGGCCTCGGACGAGAAGCTGCGCGCGCTCTACCCCGAGGAGGATCTCGAACCGGCGAAGCGCCGTTTCGAGATGTTCCTCGAGCAGTACTGGGGCGGCCCGACGACGTACTCCGAGGAGCGCGGGCACCCGCGCCTGCGGATGCGTCACATGCCGTTCGCCGTCACACCGGAGCAGCGTGACCGCTGGCTCACCCACATCATGGCTGCCTGCGACGCCGTCGATCTCGAGCCGGAACTCGATGCGCTCCTGCGCGACTACCTCGTGCGTGCTGCGTACAGCCTCGTCAACACCCCCGGCCCTGAACCGGAGAACCCGATCCGCTGAGTCTGGCCCTGCCGCCCAACGGTGAAACGCGTTTCGCGTGGGCAGACCTCGGTTGGCACACTGGGTCGGTGAGCCAAACGACCACCTGGAACAGCCAGTCCGCACCCGCCCACGATGAGACGCCAGAGGCCGAGTGGTGGCGCTCGTCGACGATCTACCAGGTCTACCCGCGCTCGTGGGTCGACTCGAACGGTGACGGCGTCGGCGACCTGCCGGGCATCACCTCGAAGCTGCCCTACCTGCGCGACCTCGGTGTCGACGCCCTGTGGATCTCCCCCTTCTACCGCTCGCCCATGGCGGACGCCGGCTACGACGTCGCCGACTACCGCGACATCGACCCGCTCTTCGGATCGCTCAGCGACGCCGACGACCTCATCGCACGCGCCCACGAACTCGACCTGCGCGTCATCGTCGACCTCGTGCCCAACCACTCCTCCGACGAGCACGAGTGGTTCAAGGCCGCCCTCGCGGCCGGCCCCGGTTCGCCGGAGCGTGAGCGCTACATGTTCCGCGACGGCAAGGGCGAGAACGGCGAGGAGGCGCCGAACGACTGGAAGGCCATCTTCGGCGGCAACGCCTGGACGCGCGTCACGGACGCAGACGGCAACCCGGAGCAGTGGTACCTGCACCTGTTCGACCCCAAGCAGCCCGACTTCAACTGGAACAACGAGGCCGTGCGAGCCGAGTTCCTCTCCATCCTGAGGTTCTGGCTGGATCGCGGTGTCGACGGCTTCCGCGTCGACGTGGCCCACAGCCTCGTCAAGGCCGAGGGTCTGCCCGATCACTCGGCGCACGCCAAGATGGCCGGCCTCTCCGACGCCAGCCACGACAACGGCGGCCCCATGTGGGACCAGGACGGCGTCCACGAGATCTACCGCGCGTGGCGTGAGGTGCTCGACTCCTACAACCCCGTCGACGCCGACGGCTACGACTCGGCCGGCGACCGGGCGATGTGCGCGGAGGCCTGGGTCAACCCGCCGGAGCGTCTCGCGCGCTACGTACGCCCGGACGAGTTCCACCAAGCCTTCAACTTCGCGTTCCTCGAGACCCCGTGGCGCGCCGCCGACATGCGCGAGAGCATCACGTCCTCGTACGCCTCGAACGACGCCGTCGGGGCACCGACGACGTGGGTGCTGAGCAACCACGACGTCGTGCGTCACGCCACGCGTTTGGCACTGCCGATCGGTGAACCGCGCCCCAACGGCATTCGTGCCGAGGACCCGCAGCCGGACGCCGCGCTCGGCCTGCGTCGCGCCAAGGCCGCCACGGCTCTGGAACTGGCCCTGCCCGGCGGCGCCTACCTCTACCAGGGTGAGGAGCTCGGCCTGCCCGAGCACACGACGATGGCCGACGAAGCCCGTCAGGACCCGACGTGGGAGCGTTCGGGTCACACCGAAGCCGGCCGCGACGGCTGCCGCGTCCCGATGCCCTGGGTCAAGGACGCTCCGTCATTCGGTTTCGGCTCCGCAGACGCCCCCTGGCTGCCGCAGCCCGACGTCTACGGCGAGTTGGCCGTGGACCAGCAGGACGGCGTCGCGGGCTCGACCCTCGAGTTCTACCGCCGCATGTTGCGCGAGCGCCGCGCCCGCCGTCTCGGCGAAGGCGCACTGACGTGGGTCGACGGCCCGAAGGACACCGTCGCTCTCGTCAACTCGCGTGAGGGTCACGAGGATCTGTGGTGCGTGACGAACTTCGGTGCGGACACGACGCTGCCCGATGGTGCTGTCGTGGTCGTGCGCAGCGACGAGCGTGACGACCTCACGCTGCCGACCGACGTCACGGTGTGGTTCACCCGCACCTGACCGACCCATCCCTCACGAGCGTTGCCCCGGCCGAGACCGTTCTCCACCGGGGCAACGCTCACTCAGTTCCGTCCAGAGGCGAAGCGACGAGTCCGTGAGGTCACTCGCCGGGGTAGACGACGCCCAGCTGACGACGCACCTCGTCCATGAGGTCCATGACACGCAGCGTTTCGGCGTGGGTCATGAGCGGCGACTCGCGATCCCCCGCCGCGATGAGGCGCGCCGCCTCGGCGGCCTCGTAGTGGAGGGCGTGGATCGTGTCGGCGGAGCGGTACTCGTCGAGCAGCTGCCCATCGTTCGCGAGAAGCCGCACTCGCGTCGGGAAGTAGAACCAGCCGTCGATCTCGAGGCGTCCCTTCGTGCCGGCGACGACGGCCGTGTTCGGTGTCTGGGTGGCCATCGTCGTCGCAGCCTGGGCGACGACGCCGTCGGCAGCCGTGAGCACGATGACCTCGGACTCGTCGACGCCTTCATCGGTGAGCGTTCCCCGGGCGCTCACCGTGGTGAACTCGGGTACGAGCATCGCGGCGAACGACAGGGGGTAGATCCCGAGGTCGAGCAGCGCCCCTCCGGCGAGAGCAGGATCGCTCAGCCGCTGCGGGCCGTCGGGGTGGAGAGCCTGGCCATGGTCGGCGGCGATCCACTTGAGGTCGCCGATGAGTCCGGTGTCCACCGCACGACGAACGACGTCGTAGTGGGGCAGGAAGCGTGACCACATTGCCTCCATGCAGAAGACCCCCGCTTCGCGCGCCGCATCAAACACCTCACGCGCTTCGGTCGCGTTGCGCGTGAAGGCTTTCTCGACGAGCACGTGCTTGCCGGCGCGGATGGCCGCCAGTGCGTGATCGCGGTGCTCGCTGTGAGGGGAAGCGACGTACACGACGTCGACCGAGGAGTCCGCGACCAACGCGTCGTACGAGCCGTACGCAGTTGCTCCCGGAGCGAGTTCGTCGACGAAGGTCTGAGCTCGCTCCACGCTGCGCGATCCCACGGCCACGATGCGCTGCTGCGTCTCGGCTCCGATGGCGGAGGCGAATGTCCGCGCGATGCCGCCGGGTGCGATGACGCCCCACGCGAGGCCGGGAGCCTCCTGAGGGTCGGGCGTGGACGGAGCTGGAAGGCGGCGGTCGTCGGATGTACGCGTCATGCGACGACCCTATCGAGGCGTCAGCGCACGAGCACGTGGCCGACGGACGTCGACACCCGGTGCCAGCGCGCGGTGCCGAACACGTGGGCCTCCGAACCGATGGCGAAGCCGAGTGCGTAGATGCCGAGCGCCGCGCCCGCCGGAAGCCCGTCGGCACCGCCCAGATCTCCCGCGATGGGCCGGTTCCAGACCTTCTCGCGCAGCTGCTCGACGGCGGGCGCTCCCGCCCCCTGCGGCGTGCCCTCGGCCACCTCGGCGATACCGTCACGGGCGACCTGGACGAGATCCGCGAGCGGCAACCGAGCGAGTGGCGCCCACCCGGCGCGCGGCGGCGTCACCGCGGCCCACGTCGTGCGCACGGTGGTCGGAGGTACGTCGAGGACGCGGGGGTCCGCGTTGTGCCGACGCGCCAGCCGGTCACTGATCGCGCGAAGCGGCACCACGGTGTCGAGGGGGCGGGCGACCGGCTGCGCCAACCGCAACACGCGCAGCCCGACGACGGTTCCTTCGCCCATGAGCCCGCGTCCCTTGCGCACACCCACCCAGGTGGCGAGGGTCGTGCCGTCTGCCTGGAGGCGGATGGCGCCGTCGTCCTCGAGAGTGCGGGCGCGTGAGACGAAAGTGGCGAGGTCACCCGCCGTCTCACCATCGGCCAGGTGCAGCACCTCCGTCATGATGACGAGCGCTTCGCGCTGCCGTGGCGGAACGTCACCGCCGGGCCGAGGAAGCTGGACAGGCTCTCACGGTCGATCGGATCGAGCCGACGCGGGCGCTCGGCCTCGAAGTCGTAGCCGACGAGGGTCGTCTCCGCGAGGGCGTACGTCGTCGAGCCGGCACCTGCGTCGCGCACCTCGTAGCCGATGTCGTACGACGCGCCGGTCAGCCGGGTCACCCACATGGCGACCTCGATCGGTTCGATGCGGAACACGAGAGGCGCGCGGTACTCGATCTCGTGGCGCGCCACGATGATTCCCTCACCGACGACCGATCGAGCACGCCCGAACCATTCGGCGAAGGCGAGGATGCGGGCGTCCTCGAGGAGCCGCAGGAACTGCACGTTGTTGACGTGCCCGTAGGCATCCATGTCGGACCAGCGCAAGGGCACGGGGACGACGGAGCAGCGGTCGGGAGCGAAACTCATACCTGCATTGTGGCGCGTCGGGTGACGAACCGTGCAGCCGCCGTCCACCAAACGTTCACTAACGCTCGTTTCCGGTGGGTAACCTCTGCGGGTGAGCGAAAACAAGGATGAAACGCAGGAATCGGTCGACCCCATGGCTTCGCTGCTGCACGTACTCGACCTGCAGCCGGTCGGAAATGCAACCGTGAGCGCCACGTTCAGCGCCCAGACGAGCCTCGCCGACCTCGGTCAGAGCCGCGCCGACGTCTTCGTCGGTGAGTCCCAGCCGCAGCCACACGGCCGGATCTTCGGAGGGCAGGTTCTCGCCCAGTGCGTCATCGCAGCAGGACGCACGGTGACACCCGGAGACGGGAAGCCGCCCCGCTTCATCCACTCCCTCCACGGCTACTTCCTGCGCCCCGGCGACTCGATGCAGCCCGTACACTTCGCCGTGGAGCGGCTGCGCGACGGCGGTTCGTTCTCCGCGCGCCGCGTCCACGCCATCCAGAACGGCGCGCCGATCATGAGCGTCATCATGAGCTTCCAGGAGGAGGCCCAGGGCATCGATCACCAGGTCCCCATGCCCGATGTCACCGACCCGCTGGAGCTTCCGACGACGGCTGATGTCGTCGGCGACATCGACCACCCGATCGCGCAGCACTGGGCCCATGGGCGCGCCGTCGACGTCCGTCACGTCGAAGGTGCGCTCTACCTGCAGCCCGCCACGGAGCGCACGCCGCAGCAGCACCTGTGGATGCGCACGCTCAGCGCCATCCCGGACGACCCGCTGCTCGGAGCCGCCGTGCTCGCGTATGCCTCCGACTACACGATGCTCGAGTCGGCGATGCGAGCGAACGGCGTCGCCTGGGTGACGCCGGGCTTCCGGGCCGCGAGCCTCGACCACGCGATGTGGTTCCACCGCCCGGTGCGCCTCGACGACTGGATCCTCTATGCCCAGGATTCCCCCTCCGCCCAGGGCGGACGCGGCCTCGGTACCGGGCGCATGTTCACGCGTGACGGCACGCTCATCGCGACGGTCGCGCAGGAGGGCATGATGCGCATCAAGGATCTGTCGGTCCTGAACTGACCTTCTGGACGCGCTCGTCGCACCCACACGGTGGACCGCGCGTGACTTTCACCGAGGAACGGTGTGAGGTGGGGCCATGACGGACATCGATCGCGACATCACCCTCTCCGGCTCCCTGGTGCGCCTCGAGCCCCTCTCCCACGATCACCACGACGGGCTCGTCGAGGCGACAAACGACGGGCAGATGTGGACCCGGTGGTACGCGTCCGTGCCGCGCCCGGACGCCGTCGGGCAGATGATCGACGACCGTCTGCGCCTCAAGGACGAGGGTTCGATGGTGCCGTTCGCTGCGGTGCGCACGTCCGACGGCGTCGTGCTGGGCAGTACGACGTTCTACGACATCCGCCCCGAGGTGCCGCGCGTGTCGATCGGCTACACGTGGAATCGCGTGTCGGCGCACGGCAGCGGAACGAACGTCGAGAGCAAGCTGCTGCTCATGACCTACGCCTTCGAGACGGCCGGGTGTGCGGCCGTCCGGTACGAGACGAGTTGGTCGAACCAGCAGTCACGCGCCGCCATCGAGCGACTCGGCGCACATCTCGACGGTGTCCTTCGCGCCGATCGCCTCGAGAGCAACGGCGCGCTGCGCGACACCGTCGTCTACTCGATCCTCTCCCACGAGTGGCCGAGCGCAAAGGCCAACCTGGAGTTGCGCCTCGCCCGCCACTGCGGTTGAGTCAGCCCGCGGCGCTCCAGTAGGCCTGGGCGTGGATCCGTTCCTTACCGACACCGTGATCCTTGCGCAGGGCTCGCACGACGGCTCGCGTGGCCGAGGCCTCAGTCGTGACCCAGAAGCGCGTCGTGGCTTCGCCCGCGAAGTCGTGCGTGCGAGTGAGCAGCGCCTCGTCGCCCATGGCGAACCACTCGACGTCTGTAGCGGCCGCTAGGCCGAGTGGAATGTCGCGGTCGTCGTCGTACTCGCTGTGCAGGAGCACCGTTGCCGGAGCCTCGGACCAGTGATCCAGCAATGACCGAATCGCAGGTACGCACGCCGTACCGCCGATGAGGACCGTTCGCTCCCAGGACGTTCCGGGCGCCGGCTTAGCGGACGGCCAGGGGCACTTGGAGCCGAGCAAGGACGCGCGAATGCGGGTGCCGGCGGTGACGTTCTGCGACCAACGAGCGGCCACGCCGTCGTGGAGCGCGAATTCGAGGGTGGCGCGGCCGCTCGCCTCGTCGGCGTCGACGAGGGTGAAGGCACGCTGGTGGTCCTTGCCGTCGTCGTCGAACCACAGGCGAAGCCACATCGACGGGTGCACCCCGTGGCTGCGCAGGAAGTCGCCGCAGTCGACGTGCACGCGGTGGTAGTGAGGCGTGAGGGATTCGCTTCCGAGCACGACCAGCTCGGTGTTCTTGGCGCCGAAGGCGTTGACGACGAGGCGCTCGAACGAGGGTGACATGGTTCCCTTTCGCACCGGGTAGGACGCAGTCACCCTAACTTAGGTAACCCTCACACAGCCGTCTGCAGGGTCACTGACCCAATTTCGGCGGCTCCCCCTCGCCTGAACCTGTGAGGCCACCAGCCCAACACCCTCGGAGCCGCCCCGACAACACAAGCGGAACCACGCTGGAAGCGGACTCGGAGCGCACGAAAGCCCACGGTGTGACCCGAGCTTGCGAGGGTCACACCGTGGGCTTTCGTGAAGCGACGCCCGACGCGCTGTCGCACCGAGCGAACTGAGCGAGCTTGCGAGGTCAGTTCGCCGGAAGACGGCGCAAGGGAGAGGCTGCCTGTCGCACCGAGGAACTCAACCCGGAAGACGGGCCAATGATCGGCTAATCGCGCGTGAGGCGGCGGTGCGTCACGCGGTGGGGGCGTGCGGCTTCGGCACCGAGGCGCTCGATCTTGTTCTTCTCGTAGTCGTCGAAGTTGCCTTCGAACCAGTACCACGCCGAGGGGTTCTCGTCGGTGCCTTCGTAGGCGAGGATGTGCGTCGCGACGCGGTCGAGGAACCAGCGATCGTGGCTGATGACCACGGCGCAGCCCGGGAAGTTGAGCAGCGCGTTCTCGAGGGAGCCGAGGGTTTCGACGTCGAGGTCGTTGGTCGGCTCGTCGAGAAGGAGCAGGTTGCCGCCCTGCTTGAGGGTGAGCGCGAGGTTGAGGCGGTTGCGCTCACCACCGGAGAGGACACCGGCCTTCTTCTGCTGGTCCGGCCCCTTGAAGCCGAACTGCGAAACATACGCACGGGCCGGGATCTCGACCTGACCGACCTGGATGTGGTCGTTTCCTTCGGAGACGACCTCGAACAGGGTGGCTTCGGAGTCGATGCCGCCGCGGTTCTGGTCGACGTAGCTGATCGAGACCGTGTCACCGATCTTGACGGTGCCCCCGTCGGGCTCTTCGAGGCCGACGATGGTCTTGAAGAGCGTGGTCTTGCCGACACCGTTCGGGCCGATGACGCCGACGATGCCGTTACGCGGAAGCGTGAACGACAGACCGTCGATGAGGACGCGGTCGCCGAAGCCCTTCTTGAGGTCGGTGACCTCGATGACCTGGGCGCCGAGGCGCGGGCCCGGCGGGATCTGGATTTCCTCGAAGTCGAGCTTGCGCGTGCGCTCGGCCTCGGCAGCCATCTCCTCGTAGCGGGCGAGGCGGGCCTTGCTCTTCGTCTGGCGAGCCTTGGCGTTGGAGCGGACCCACTCGAGCTCGTCCTTCAGGCGCTTCGCGAGCTTCTGATCCTTCTTGCCCTGGACCGTGAGGCGCTCCTGCTTCTTCTCCAGGTAGGTGGAGTAGTTGCCCTCGTAGGGGTAGAGGCGGCCGCGGTCGACCTCGCAGATCCAGCCGGCGATGTTGTCGAGGAAGTACCGGTCGTGGGTCACGGCGAGCACAGCGCCGGCGTAGGAGGCGAGGTGCTGCTCGAGCCAGAGCACGGACTCCGCGTCGAGGTGGTTGGTGGGCTCGTCGAGCAGGAGAAGGTCGGGCTTCTGCAGCAGGAGCTTGCACAGGGCGACGCGGCGCTTCTCGCCACCGGAGAGCACCCTGACGTCTGCGTCACCGGGCGGGCACCGCAGGGCGTCCATGGCCTGCTCGAGCTGGCTGTCGAGATCCCACGCGTCAGCCGCGTCGATCTTCTCTTGGAGCTTGCCCATCTCCTCCATGAGGGCGTCGAAGTCGGCGTCCGGTTCGGCCATCTCGGCGGAGATCTCGTTGTAGCGGTCGAGATCCTGCTTGATCTGCCCGAGACCCTCTTCGACGTTGCCGCGCACGGTCTTGTCCTCGTTGAGCGGCGGCTCCTGGAGCAGGATGCCCACCGAGTAGCCGGGCGACAGGCGTGCTTCGCCGTTGCTCGGCTGGTCGAGGCCGGCCATGATCTTGAGGATGGTCGACTTGCCGGCGCCGTTCGGGCCGACGACGCCGATCTTCGCGCCCGGGTAGAACGACATCGAGACGTCGTCGAGGATCACCTTGTCGCCAACGGCCTTGCGTGCCTTGGTCATGGTGTAGATGAACTCTGCCATGGCTCAGAGGCTATCGGTTTCGCGCGGCACGGCGCGACTCGTCACTGCGCACCCGCCCTGTTCCGACGCCGGAGACCGGGCTCACGGGTCCGGGCTCCTGACACGCACGCCGTCGCGTTCGCTCACGAGGCGAGCCGCTCTCCCTGTTCTGTTGCGGCGTCGCCGGTGTCCGCCTGGCCGTTCATGTCGGCCGCACCGACCTCCTTGCCCTCGGTCACCGCGTCCTGCCGCGCATCGCTGTCGCCCTCATCCGGCGCGAGGTCACCCTCCAGCTCACGCATGGCGAGGGTGACGGCGTCGTCGGCCAGACGGTCATTGCTCGGGATGACCGGCCGGACGCTCTTGGTGAACGTGCTCTGACCGAACTTCAACGACGGCCCGATGTCGTGGGCGTCGATCTGTGCGCTCGTGCGCAGTTCGCCGTCACGCGCTTCGTACTGCGTGAGCCGCAAACGCCCGGTGACCATGACGTGCTGGCCCTTGGTGAGCGAGTGGTAGGCGTTGCCCGCGAGCGCCCGAAAGGCCGTGACGCTGAAGAACTGCGCTTCGCCGTCGCTCCACGAATCGTCCTCGGCGTTCCAGCGGCGCGGGTTGACCGCGATGCGGAAACTGACGAAGGGATCACCGGCCCGCGTTTCCCGCAGGACGGGGTCGCTCACCACGGTGCCGCTGACATCGACCTTCACTTCGTTCATGACTCTCTCCTCCTCGTGTGCACCGAACCGGGTTCGGCGACGGGCACTCACCCACGCCGACGACGCTAGGAACGTCGCCCGTCACCTGACCAGGGCAGAGCCTTCGAGGGTGTGGAAAGGCCTCCCCGGAACGTGTCCGGGGAGGCCTTTCCACAGGTGAGAATTACTCCGAGGCTTGTGCAAGCGCCTTCGCCGTGTCGTCGTGACGCGTCACGACTGCGGCGACCGGCGCCACAATGCGCTCCTGGGCAACCTCCGTGATGGCCGCGTACAGGCGCTCACGAGCGTCGTCGCGAGCACGCGCCGCACCGGCGCGGGCAAGGGATCGCGCCAACAGGGCGAGCAGGAAGCCGAGCAACAGCCCGACCACGAGCATGACGAGCGGAATCGGCAACCAGTCGCCACCGAGCGTCGGCACTCCGACGTGGATCTGCATCATGCTGAAGCCGAAGAGCACGAGCAGCCACACGGCCCCCGCGAGCGCCACCGCGGCGAAGATCCACTGGAGTACGGCGGCAACGCCCCACCACGCGGGGAAACGTCCGCGCAACGGAGTACGCATCACGGCCTGGTCGAGCGCGTCAGCCATCGAGCCGTCCCGCGGCGTGGCGGCGGCGCGCACCTCGTCGGCCCACGGAGCAGGCATCCCGTCGGAGGCCCGCTCGCCGAGGCGCCTCGTCGCGAGATCGACGGCTGCGCGGGCAGCGGGGCTCGCCGGCGGCAGCGACGACTTTCCGAGAGCGATGCGGCGGTCCGCACGGCTGAGGTTCGCTTCGGCCTGGGTATCGAGACCCAGACGGGAGAGCGGCTTGGCCTTGAGGTTCTGCGTCCAGCGCGTGAACGGCCAACCGGTGCGGCGGGCCGCTTCGACCCGGTAGTCGCGTTCCACAGCGTCGAGCGCCACGTTGACACCGGCGGAGTCTGCGAGCGCCGAGACGAGTTCGTCGTTCGATCCGGTGACCCGCTGGGGACGAACGGCTCCGACGTGCGCGTTGAGGCGCTGTGCCTGGTGCCGCAGATCGCCGGCCAGACGTCGGTCGGAGGCGTTCTTCGACTGCACGAGGTCGGC
Source organism: Dermacoccus sp. PAMC28757 (assembly GCF_014302635.1). Taxonomy (NCBI): domain Bacteria; kingdom Bacillati; phylum Actinomycetota; class Actinomycetes; order Micrococcales; family Dermacoccaceae; genus Dermacoccus; species Dermacoccus sp. PAMC28757. The sequence continues at coordinate 2,739,800 of NZ_CP060292.1, forward strand.
GAGGGCGTCGATGAGCAACTCGCCGCCACCCGTGGCGATCGTCGAGGTCGGCAGAACGACAGCATCGGTCAGCCCGTCCTCCTCGAGCAGACGCGTGAGGTCGGCGAGGCAGCTCTGCGCGGCCTCGGGCGTGAGCCGGTCGACCTGGTTGAGGACGACGACGGACGTCGCCTTCGCGACGGCCAGCTGGCGCACGTACTGCTCGTGCAGGACGGCGTCGGCGTACTTCTGCGGGTCGGTGACCCACACGAACAGGTCACACATCTCGAGCACGCGGTCGGCCTCGGCACGGTGCTCGCGCACGCGGGAATCGAAGTCGGGAAGGTCGAGGAGCACGAGGCCGTCGAGCTCGGCGTAGCGCGGCATGCTCGGGTGCACCTGGTGACGTGCGGAGATGTCGAGCCAGTCGAGCAGTTCTCCCGGCACGCTCTCGCCCCAGATGGCGGCGGAGGCGCGCGAGGTCGTCGGACGTCGCGCACCGATGCGGGAGACGGGCTCCCCGACGAGGAGGTTGAACAAGCTCGACTTGCCGGAGCCCGTAGCGCCGGCCAGGGCGACGACGGTGTGGTCGCCCCCGAGGCGCGAACGTTCGGCGACGCGCGCCAGGAGCTTGCGAGCCACTGCGACGTCGTCGGCGGGCAGAGCCGCCCCGCCGAGCGTCAGCGCGCGCTGGAGAGCGCCGGCGCGGCCGTCGACCTCCTCGCGCGACACCGGGGCCACGACGGGGCGCTCCTCGCGCTTACCGCGGGCGAACGGGTTCCAACTCATCGTGCGTCCTTCACGGCCGCGAGGGCCTTCTCGATGCGCTCGGGGGCGCCTGGAGCGAGCGCGACCTCTGCGAGGGCTGCGTCGTAGCGCTGCTCCTCACGCTCGAACAGCTCGGTGATGCGCTCAAGCAGCATGCCGCGGGCCCGGTTCGCCAGGGTACGAACGGCCTGGTCGCCGAAAATCGCTTCGAGGAGGCGCTGCGCGAGAACGGCCGAGCCTCCCGCGATGCCGACCTCCGCACCGCTCAGACCGTACGTCGAGGCGAACGTGATGAGCATGAGCATGACGGCGATGCCGTTAACGCCGAAGGCGAGGAAGCGCGCTGTCGTGCGCTTGTCGCCTGCCTCTTCCCGCACGAGGTCGAGCACATCGCCCTGCCAGTCGCGGACGAGACGTTCGACCGTGGACGTGAGCTCGGGGCTCGCGGCGTTCAGTTCGGGGTGGCGGGCCATGATCGGCTTGCCCGCAGGGTCGAGTCGCCAGGCGCGGCCCGCGTCGAGGGCAGCCGATTCTCCGTGCGACGTGACGAGCTGTGCGACACCGGACTGGAGGGCCTCCCCCAGATCACGAGCCGGAGCAGCGGTCTCGGTGCGGGCGCGGAAGAAGCCGGTGACACGATCGCGGAGCTTGCTCACGCCGGACTCGAACTGCTTGAGCAGCTCGCCGGTACCGACGAGTTCCTGCCAGCGCGCGAGCACCTCGCCGCGCAGCAGGGTGCCGTCCTTGAGGCCTTCCTCGACCGCGCGCAGCTGCTCGGAGTACGCCTCGGACGCGGCGCCGGCCAACGTCGTCGCCGCCTCGTGCTGCGCGCGTCCGGCGGCGACAGCACCGCGGGCGCGCCCGTCGAGGGAGTCGAGTGCCCCGTCGAGCGTTCGACGGATGACGACCTGACGCGACAGGGCGTCGTTGGCCAGCGAGTGCAGCCAGCTGGAGATACGCTCGACCTCGATGTGCGGCAGCATGCCGTTCTCTTCGAGCGGCGATTCTGCGACGGCGAACACCGGCGACTGGCCGAGGCCCTGCGCCGCGAGCATGCGCGCGAGGTCGGCGCGCACCTCCTCCATCGCGTCACGAGGCACGCGGTCGAGCACGACGGCCACGGACGTCCCGCGGTCGATGGCCTGCTCGAGCATCTCCCACGGCACGGCGTCGGCGTAGCGGACAGCGGTCGTGACGAAGAGCCACAGATCAGCCGCGGAAAGCAGCTGGCGCGCAAGGTCGCGGTTGGCGGAGACGACCGAGTCGATGTCAGGGGCGTCGAGCAGCGCGAGACCGCGGGGCACGGAGGCGGACGCGACGAGGCGCAGCGACGACGGATCGTCACCCTGCGTCGCAGCGCCGGTGATGCGCGAGAGACCCGGCAGGACGCGCTCGCCGGTGAACCATTGAGCGTCCGAGGGGTGGTGGATGAGCACCGAGGCTCGCGTCGTCGGGCGCAGGACGCCGGAGCGTGTCACCTGCTCACGCACGATGGAGTTGACCAGCGTCGACTTGCCTGCGCCCGTCGAGCCACCGATGACGGCGAGCAGCGGGGCGTCGAGGGACTCGAGGCGCGGCAGGACGTAGTCGTCGAGCTGCGACACGAGCTCCCCCTGCTCGCGGCGCTGCTTGGCGACGTCAGCCGTCTCGAAAGGGAGGGCGTTGGCGGCGACAGCGGCACGCAACTCGCCCACGGCGCGGTGCAGGCGCGCACCGTCGAAAACTTCGTTCACCCGTACAGTCTCGTATGCCGTTGGCGCGCACTCAACTCGGAACGCGTCAGGATGTGAAGAGTTGCTGACCCACGAAGCCGCCCTTGGGCACTCCCGGCGGCACGGCGAACAAGCCGGAACCTGTGTGCTTGAGGTACTCCATGAGCGCATCCTCACGCGACATCCGCATCTGCATGGGGATGTACTGGCGTGACGGCCGCCGCACGTATGCGAGGAAGAAGAGCCCCGCGTCGAGTCGTCCCAAGGCATCGTTTCCGTCGGTGAAGTTGTAACCGCGTCGCAGCATCTGCGCGCCGCCGTTGTTCTTCGGGTGGGCGAGGAAGACGTGCGAGTTCTTCGCGATGAGCGGCTCGCCCCCGCGTCCCTTCACATCGAACTTCGGCTCGTCGAACTCCTTGCCACCGGAAAGCGGCGCACCTTCGGGGCGGTCACGCCCGATGATGGCTTCCTGCTCGCGCAGGCTCGATCGGTCCCAGGTCTCGAGGTGCATCGTGATGCGACGTGCCACGAGGTAGGAGCCGCCTGCCATCCAGTCGGCCTTCGGGTCGTCACCGCGGCCCACCCACACGTGGTCGTCGACGACGTCACGGCTCTCGGCCTTGATGTTGGCCGTACCGTCCTTGAAGCCGAAGAGGTTGCGCGGCGTGGCCTGGCTCGTCGAGGTCGAGCTGGTACGCCCGAAACCGAGCTGCGCCCACCGGATGGCGGCCAGTCCGAAGGCGATGCGAGACAGGTTGCGGATGGCGTGCACGGCCACCTGGGGGTCGTCGGCACAGGCTTGAACGGCGATGTCGCCGCCACTGCGGCGCGGGTCGAGCTTGTCGGCCGGGAAGTGCGGCAGTTCGCGCAGTTCCTTGGGCTGCTTGTCCGCGAGCCCGAACCGGTCCTTGCCCTTCGCGTCGCGGAACAGCGTCGGACCGAAGCCGAAGGTGATCGTCAGGCCGGACGGCGGAAGGTCTTCGGCCTCACCCGTGTCGGCGGGTGGCGCGTCGTAGGCGGTGGCCTCGTCGGAGGCCGTCTCGCCGCGCATCATGCGTGCGGCGGCGAGGCTCCACGCCCGCAGGAGCGACTCGAGTTCGTCGCGCGTCGTGGCAGTGACGTCGAACGTCGCGAAGTAGAGCCTGTCCTGCGCAGGCGTGACGATGCCCGACTGGTGTTCCCCGAAGAAGTCGTAGGTGCGCTCCCCCGGCGACGGCTTTTCATCGGCTGCAGCGTGAGAGGCACCCCAACCCCCCGCGAAACCGGCAGCACCGAGTGCCGCTCCACCACCGGCGAAGCCGAGCATCCCGCGGCGCGAGACGTTCGCCATGCTCACTCTCCTCCTTCGCGCGCGGCTTCCCGCGCAGTTGCCTTCGCCCCCACGCCGAGCGCGGGGGCGAAGGCACACCTCACAACGTGACGGCTGCGGTCAGCTTCGACAGCGGCTCACTCAGGGCGTTCACTGCATTCGACAGTTCCTTGACCTCGGCGTCACTCAGTTTGTCGTACGTCTTGAAGACGACGTCGTCACCCGAGCCCGAGACCTTCTGCTTGTCGAGCAGCTTCTGCAGCGCGGCGAACTTCGTCGCGATGCTCGAATCGAGCGACGCGTCCTTCTTCTTGAGCAGCGGACGCAGGTTCTCCCAGGCGATGCGGGCGCCGTCGACGTTGCCCTGGAAGTCCCACAGGTCGGTGTGCGACCAGGCTTCTTCCTCGCCGGTGACCTTGCCGGTGGCAACCTCGTCCATGAGCGCCTTCGCGCCGTTGCCGATCTTGTCGGCGGAGAACGTCGTCGTCTTCGTGCGCTTCTCGAGGGTCTTGGTGTCCTTGAGCAGCTGGTCGGCGATCTTCGTGCGATCGGCCTTCGACATGGCCGTGTAGCCGGTCTTCGGCGGCCACAGGTCCTTCTCGATACGGTGCCAGCCGGTCCACTCCTGGCCCTTCTCGAGGTCGGCCTCGCGCAGGTCCATCTTCGGGTCGAGGTCGCCGAAGGATTCGGCCACGGGCTCGATGCGTTCCCAGTGCAGACGCGCCTTGGCGTAGAGGGCGCGGGCTTCGTCGTCCTTACCGGCCTTGTACAGGTTGACGAACTTCGTCGTCTGCGTCGTGAGCGAGCTGGCCTGGTCCTTGACGTACGACTGGTACTGCTTGTCAGCGGTCTCGACGAGCTGCTTGTCGGCTCCGCTGGGCGCGAGGTCCTTGCCGGAGTCGGTGACCTTGAACTTGGCGGCGATGCCCTTGCCGACCATGCCCGGCTTGCACGCCGTGTAGTAGTCGCCCGGCGCCGCCTTGACGACGAGTTCACGCGTGAGACCCGGAGCGATGTTCTCGACCTCGCCGACGATACGTAGCTTGTCCTCACCGAGGAGGTAGAACTCGGTGACCTTGTCGCCCTCGTTCTTCACGCTGAAGACGACGTTGCCCGACGGCGCCTCGGACTTGGAGACCTTGCACTCGGAGGCGGTCGAGGAGACGGTCAGCTTGCCGTCGCCGGACTTCGAGTCGGACGAGGACGAGTTGCTCGTGCAGCCTGCGAGTGCGAGGCCGGCGACGGCGAGCAGGGCGCCGCTGCGAGCGAGGGTGGGTCGGGTGGTCATGCCGTCACTTTCTGGGGAGTGGGCGAAGCCGGCGTCGCGGCCTTGGGATTGTGGGAGGCACGCACGCGCTTGACGAAGATCGTCATGACGACGGCGACGTAACTGACCCACACGATGAGCTCCAGCCACGTCGTGGCCGGCGAGAAGTTGAGGGTGCCCTTGAGGAGCGTGCCGAGCCACGAGGTGGGCTCGATGGTGTCGCTCACGTCGAAGGCGAGGTTGTGCAGACCGGGCAGGATGCGCGCTTCCTGCAGGTCGTGGACGCCGTAGGCGAGAACACCCGCGGCGACGAGAATGAGGAAGCCACCCGTCCACGTGAAGAACTTGGACAGGTTGAGCTTGAGCGCGCCCTTGTAGAACGCGAAGGCGAGGACGACGGCCGTCGTGATACCGAGCGCGGCACCCACGAGCGGCGCGGTGGACGACGACGAGCCAGAGCTGGCAGCCTGCGTCGCGGCCCAGAGGAAGAGCGCGGTCTCGAGCCCTTCGCGGCCGACGGCGAGCATCGCGACGACGACCAGGGAGGCACGCGAAGCCTCGGCCGCACGATCGACGTGGCTCTTGAGGTCACCGGAGAGGGTGCGCGCCGAACGCGCCATCCAGAAGATCATCCAGGTGACGAAGCCGACGGCGACGATCGACAGGCCACCACCGATGGCCTCCTGCGCCTCGAACGTCAGGCCGTTGGGGCCGTACGTGAGGAGTGCGCCGAAAGCGAGGGAAACGCCCACAGCCGCGCCCACACCGAGCCAGATCCTCGGCAGGAGGTGTCGTCGATCCGACTTCACGAGATACGCGACGAGGATGACGACGACGAGCGACGCCTCCAGGCCTTCGCGAAGACCGACGAGATAGTTGCCGAACACGAGCACCCCCAGAGCGGGTTAGGTATACCTGAGCGAGGTAAACCTAACCTATCCCCGTGAATTTTCCGCCGCCAGCCCCTCAGTTCAGGATCAAAGTCACGTTCGCGCGACGGCTCCTGACCATGCATCTGTTTGCTCGCGCGGACCACTCGCTTCGCTCGGGTGCACCCGAGTAAACCGCACCCCCGACAGGAACCGTCGCAGGCTCCTCCCGAATCCTGGCCAGCCATCTGTTGGTGCGGCGCGGACCGCTCGCTTCGCTCGGGCCCACGCCGCACCAACGAGTACCCCCGACAGGATTCGAACCTGCGACCTAGAGAGTATGTGGGGCGATGTGTTCGCCCTTTCCTCTCGATTCGCAACTAGCCCGCCATTCTGGTCTTTTCGACTACATTCGAGGTGTGTCGCATTGCCGTTCGATACCGTCGAAAGTTGGCAAGCCGTGGGCAATTTTGGCAAGCAGATTGGCAAGCAGGACCCCGCTCGAGACACCCTCACCCGCTAGGAGACAGAGACCATGACAACCACCATTCGCACCGCTCAGCACGTCGCCCACCTCGACCCGCTCACAGGTGTCGGCATCCTTGTCCTGCCCCCACCTCTCAGACCGTGGCCCTCGGCCTCGAGGTGCTGACAGAGGCGGACTACACCGCGATGCTTGAGCGCCTCGACGTGCTCGGTTGGCACCTGCTCGCGGATGACGACGGCCTGCCGTGGGTGTGTATGGGTAGCGCTCCGGATGGCCGCATGGGTGTGGGCCTGCACTGCCTCGACCCGATTGCCTCGCACACCGACCTCGAGGTGCTGCTCGAGGCTGAGGGCACCCTGCTCACTGAGGCAGGACTGAGGGCAGCATGAGAGGCGCCTACGGCCTCGAGGTGCCTGCTACCGACCTCAGGGGGATGGACGACGGTGAGGCCCTCATGGTGGTTCGCGAGCGCCTCGAGCGGGTGCTGAGCACCTGTGGTGCCGTGCCGGACTGGGAGAGCCTGGCGCTCGAGAGGAGCGGCACAGGTCGCACGTCGGCACGGGTACGGCCTCGAGCCTGACCTCGCACGCACTGAACGCACTGGACCCCAGCACCTTGGCCCTATCGCCTGTGCTGGGGTCCTCGTCTGTCTGCGAACGGCTGAGCCTTGAGTGTGTTCGTGCTGCTCGCTGCGTTCCCTCCTCGAGCGGCTGAGCGTTTGGCCGTGAGTCCTGCTCGACTCGCCCTCTCGATCGCTTGCTCTCGCTCGACCTGCTCGCCCTCGCCTTGCATCTGCTCGCCCTTGGCCGCTCGCTCGCCCTTGCCCTTGTATCTGCCTCGACCGGCTCGAGCCTCACTACCCCATAGAACGCTCTGTGCGGCGATCTGACGGACGTAGGTAATCGTCTGGCACTCTTGTGAGGGCACTGTGCTGAACGGCCCTCAGATCGCCGTACAGTGAGATGGGCTGGACGGCGAACACCCCGCCACGCTAGAAGGCATGACGGGGTGCTGCTCAGGGTGTGAGGCGCTCAGTAAGAGGTCTGTGCGTAGGTCGGACCGACTCGAGTCCGCATGGCTGCTCGACGATGCTCGACACCCTGCTCGATCGGCGCCTGGCGTGCCTGACGCTCACCGAGGCGGATGGCGAACTCGAGGCGATGCAGGTTGGAGCGTCGGCCATCGGGCAGTTCGACCTCACCGCTGAGCGTCGCAAGACCTGCCGTCTCCCCGATATCGGCTCGCGAGGACAGACGGTGGACGGAGGCGACACCCTCGAGGCGGACATGCCGCCATGCGTCGTCGTAGTTCGCAGGCACCTCGAGCGGTTCACCGGCGTCGTAGTACGTCGCCACGTCGAGCGCGACGAGAACGCGGCTCTCGCTGTAGGGATCGAACGTTGCCCCAGCGATACGGACGAGCGCCGTGCCACTGGCCGGCGGCGTGAGCCGGTAGCCCTGCTCGACCTCGACCGAGACACCCTCCGGGAGCACCTGGGGGAAGGCGTCCTCGACGAACGTTCGAGCGAGGTCGAGAGGTTCGACGGTGGCGGTCTGTGTGGTGGTCATGCTCAGGCTCCTTCGGTGGTCAGGTCTGCGAGCGAGGTCGCCACCTGCTTGGTGATATAGGTCGGGATGTCGAAGACACCGACCTCGGTCCCCTCGACGTAGAGGCGGGCAGGACTACCGACCTTGGCGCGCTCAGCCGTCGCGGGTGCGAAGGGGTCCGCACTGCCGTGCTCGAGTCCTGCGTCGAGGAGCGAGGCGATGGCCCGGACGCGCCCTGCGTTGTACGCCTCACAGATGGCTCGCACCTGGGAGACGGCGCCGGCGAGGTTGCTCAGGGCACCCGGGAGCTCGTCGAGGCCCCAGCGCGTAGCCGCCTCTGAGCCGACCTCGGCTGAGACCTGGGCCGCGACTGCCGTTGCGTATCCCTGCTTGGCCGTGGCGAGGTCTCGCTCGACTCCCGGCAGGGACGCCTCGAGGTAGGCGAGGGTGTTCTGAGCCGAGGTGAACTGAGACTGGTTCACCCCGGATGCATCCTCGAGGAGCGAGTCACTGAGTACTCGCGCCTTGGCGAGTTTCGCTGCGTGGTCGTCGTGCGCGGTCTGAGCCGCGTCGAGTCGCTCCCTGGCGTTCGCCGTTGCCTCGGCTGCGCCGAGTGTTTCCGTGCTCATGCTTGGTGATCTCCTTTGATCGTTCGATGGACGGCAGGTCGGAGAACCTGCCGAATGGACTTGCAGTTGGTGTTAGCGCCTACCTACTGGGCGGACGCCGAAGCGGAACCGGCACTTGCCCCGCCACTCAGGCGAGGGCAGACCGCCGCCGAGCGGATGCCGCTCAGTGAGAAAGGCGATGGCGACGGCGGTGCGAGCGAGGACAAGGGCAACGGCTGGAGCACGTCTCCCTCTGCCGTCGTCGCTCGCCCACCAAGGCGGGCGATCGGCTCGAGGAGCACGTCTCGGTGTCCTCGCACTGGCGACGTGATGCGCGCGCCGACGCCTTGGCCGGGAGGCTTGGCGAGACGGGGGCGCCTGACGTGACTTGCTTGCTTGGAACAGCGAGACGTGACGCGGAATCGTGTCGGCCCTCCCGGAGGGGCCGACCGACGTGCCGCCGGACGTGACCTACTGGATTAGTAAGACGCCTCAGACGCGGGAGCGCTCGGCCCTTGGAGGGGCCGGCGGATCGCCGCCGCTGCTGCGTGACTAGCGCAGACGCTTATCTCTGTACATAAGTCACGCGGCACTCTCAGCGGTGCCGTTCTCGCCATCGCGCGGGGCGGCCTCAGGCGTCAACAACTCGCCTGCGAGAAGCCGAAACGTGGTGGTTGCCGACCTGCCCTTGCCGCTGCTCTCGACGCTGAGCCAGTCTGCGTTCACGAGCGCCTCGACGCCGCGCTGTGTGTAGGCGATGTGGCGACCTGCTGCGTCTGCGATGCCGACTGCCTCTGCCAGCGAGCGCCATGGCACAGTGACCTCGGAGCCCTCGCCACACAGGCGAGCGATCTGCACGGCCACACGCTGACCCGACTGGGGCACGAACCACACCACGTCCTCGAGCCATGCCCGTGCCTGCCCCGTTGCCCCTGTCGACTCCTCGGCACACACCGCGGCGTCGAACACGTTGCGATCGAGAGACACAAGGCGCTCGCGATGGCGCTGCACGCACTCGCGCCACCACTTTTCGTCGACGACGCTCATGCCGCCAACGTCCTTGCTCTGACTCGGCACGCCTGGGAGCAGATGCGCTCTGCACTCGGGGGCAGGACGCGTCCGCCGCAGATGACACAGGCGTATCCGGGAGTACCGGGGCGAGCCGAGTGCCACGGCGAACCGTTCACCCACTCATTGAGCCGATGGCGAGGACAGTACGGAGAACCTCCGAGCGCCCTGCTCTCGTCACACTCCGGAAGGACGCAGGCACCCAACGTCAAAGACACCCCTCAGGCCGCGTGTACGGGCCGCTGACACCCGTGCGAGCACCTCGACGTGTTCGTGTGCCCCTGCTCTCTGACAACCGCAGTGAAACGGCCTGTGCGCGTCCGAGGTCTAAGGTCCGCCATCCGTTCACCTCGCAGACGCTCGGCCCCGTCACTGCGAGCGCCATCTGTCGAGTGCCTGCATTGCGTGAGGCGGCACCTCGAGTTGGCGCACGGACCCTGCTCGGCTGTGGTTCTCGACCGTGAGCACCCAGCCATCACGGCGCAGGTCCCTCAGCGCGTCAACACCGCCGCGATACGTCAGGCCCGCACCGCTCGCGAGCGCCGTTGTCGTCATGCACGGAACGCCGCCACGCTCGTCGCAAATCGCCGCGAGGTGCTCGGTCATGGCCTTGCGGTGCCGACCGCTCCCCATGCCACCGACTCGGCGGAGCGCCTCGAGCCACAGGCTGCCTGCCTCAGTCACGCCGCATCCTTTGCGGCCTTGAGGGAGGCCTGCTCGTGAGCGACGACCTCGGCAAGTGGATAGAGGACCTGCCCGCCTGCGAGCCTCACGGATGGCACAGGCGATCGTCCCTCGCTCGCGAGGGTGGCGAGGCGGGAGGGCGACATTCGCCACCGCGCGGCCAGCTCCTTGCGAGTGAGGTAATCGGGTAGTTCGGTCTGGGTGTTCTGCACGATGTCTCCTCGACGGTTGGTGGAATACGAGGCGCTATGTCCCGGCATCGGACCGGGCTGCATGGCTACCTCACTCGTTACCTTGTCGCTAGGGAACGGTTCACTCACGTTCGGTGCCATCCGTTCTCGTTCCAACCTGCTACGCTTGCCAGCATTGGACATGGTGAGCGAGAGAGGTTGGTGCCGAACATGGGGCGCGAGCGGATGGAACCGGGGCAGGTTGGCGAGGTGCAGACAGGCCGCGTCAGGTACGACGACGCGACGCGCTCGTACAAGACGGCGACCTCGGCACGCGAGGCCGACGCATGGCGCGCTCGAGTGCGCGTGCGTCTGTGGAACGGCAAGTCTGCCGACCTGCGAGCCGTCGCCTCGACGCAACGCAAGGCTGAGGCGTCGGTGCGCGAGAAGGTGCGCGCGGCTCTCTCGACGGGCGAGGCGCGCATCTCCTCCTCGACTCCGATCGTCAAGGCCTGTGAGATGTGGCTCGAGGACCGCGCTGCACAACTCTCGCCCCAGACGCTCAAGGACTACCGCGGCGCACTCTCTCGCGTGATCGCAGCACCCGACTCCCCCGTGCTCGCACTGACCGTCGGGCAGGCGAACGATGCACAGGTGCTAAGGCGCCTGCTCTGGCGAGCGACCGAGGAGCGAGGGCGAGGCGCTGCGAAGCACGCACGCGCCGTGATCGGTGGCACCTTGAAGCAGGCCGCAGCGGATGGCGTTGTCGCTGCGAGCGCCGTGCCGATGGTCGGCGCCCTGCCCAAGGCAGAACCTCGAGGACGCACCGAACGCGACACCCGTCGCGCGTTCACTGAGACCGAACTCGCTGACCTGCTCGCCCTTGCAGATGCGCGCGTCGTCGCCCTCGGACTCCCCCTAGCCGAGGATGCTGAGAAGCCGAAGGGGCGACCGCCCACGGTGGCGAAGCGTCAAGCCGTGGCCGATCTCGTCCACCTCCTCGCACACACTGGCATGAGGATCGGTGAGGCCCGTGCTCTGCGCTGGGCCGACCTCGACCTAACCACTCGCACGCTGCGTGTCGAAGGGACCAAGACGGATGCTGCTCGACGCACGATCGCCCTGTCACCCGGACTCGCAGCACGTCTGACTGAGCGAGCGCAGCGCGAGGGAATGCGCGGCCTTGTGTTCCCTGCTCCGACCGCTGGGGACCCTGAGAAGCCCTGGGAGCAGAAGCAGGTTGCCACTGCCCTGCGTGATCTCCTCGACGACGCGGGCCACGACTGGGCCACGCCGCACACGTTCCGTCGCACGCTCATCACGACGCTCTCAGCCATGAACGTGCCGCTGCGTCAGGTCTCCGATTGGGTCGGGCACAAGGACAGCGCCATCACGGCGAGCGCCTACCTGGGCCGCTCGTTCGACTCGGACAAGACGGGCATCGCCGACCTCATCGCAGATTGAAAGTTGTGCAGTAAGTTGGCAAGCGGGCCACATTCCTGCCACACAAGGCGGCAAGATTCCGCGGAATACCGCACCCCCGACAGGATTCGAACCTGCGACCTAGAGATTAGAAGGCTCTTGCTCTATCCAACTGAGCTACGGGGGCTCACGCAGCACCCGCGCCTCACGAGGCGAAGGCCCTGCGAAAACACAAAACCCCCTGAAATGTCAGGGGGTTTCGCGTCTGGGGTGAGTAACGGGACTTGAACCCGCGACATCCTGGACCACAACCAGGTGCTCTACCTGCTGAGCTATACCCACCATGTGCGCGACCGGGGAACCCCAGGTCAGGCAGCGCGGACGAATATACCCGACGGCGCCGCCGAACCCCTAATCGCGCGCGGCCGAAGGTCAGCCCTCGACCTGGTACTTCTTCGCGATGACCTGGGCCTCGTTGGACGACGGCCCGGGCTGCTCGACGAAGACCGCTTCACGGTAGTAGCGCAACTCCGCGATCGACTCACGGATGTCGGCGAGAGCGCGGTGACCGCCGTTCTTGGCGGGGGCGTTGAAGTACGCCCGCGGGTACCAGCGGCGCGAGAGCTCCTTGATGGAGGAGACATCGATCGTGCGGTAGTGCAGGTGGCCGGCCAGCTGGGGCATGTCGCGCTCCAGGAAGCCACGGTCGGTGCTCACCGTGTTGCCGCCGAGCGGCGCCTTTCCAGCGTCTGGAGCGTGAGTCATGACGTACTCCAGGACGAGGGCTTGGGCTTCCTCCATACTCACCCCGTGCTCGAGTTCCTCGAGCAGACCGGACTTGGTGTGCATCTCCCGCACGAAGTCGCCCATCTGCTCCAGAGCCTCCGGCTCGGGGCGAATGACGACGTCAACGCCGTCACCGAGTTGGTTGAGTTCGAAGTCGGTGACGAGCGCGGCGACCTCGATGAGGGCGTCGTTCTCGAGGTCGAGGCCCGTCATCTCGCAGTCGATCCAGACGATGCGGTCGGTGTGGGCGCGGTCGGAGTCAGTCACGCCCCACATCCTAAGCGAGCCTTCAGGCTGGCCAAATGCGTGCACCCCACCCCGTGGCGGGGTGGGGTGCACGCATTTCGAGTCGGGAGATCAGCCCCGCTTGCCCTCGAACCACCGACGACGGCGGTCTTCACGCTCGGCGCTCACGGCACGGAACTCACGCGTGTTCGAGTGGTCGTAGCGAGCACGGTTGCTCTCGACCTCAGCCCACTTCTCCTCCAGCGGACGCTCCGCCTCCGCCTTCTTGGCCTCCTTGAGGCGCTCGGCCTCGACCTTCTTCTGCTCGGCCTTGACCTTCGCCTCCTGCGCGGCGAGACGCTCCCGCACGGCGCGCTTGTGCTGGCCCTCGGCGAGCGCACGGCGACGGCGCTGCTCACGGTCGGCGGCCACCTCGGCACGTTCGCGATCGGCCTGCGCCGCGGCGTCGCGGCTCGGCTTGGCGTCGGCTCGACGCTGAGCCTTGGTGACGGTGGCGTCGTCGCTGAGGTCCGGCGCCTCGTCCTTCGTCGCGGCAGCGATCTTGGGCGCGCCCTCGAGCGTGCGGGTCGACGGCGTGACCGGCTGCTTCTCCGGGGAGCTGTTCTGCGCAGCGGTGGTGCGCTCGTTCGAACGCTCTGCCGGCACGACCGGCATCATGTTCTCGACCGCTTCATCCGGGACGCCCGAGTCGACGCGCAGTTGGTGCGCCGCCTCCACGAGGTCGTCGTACTTCTCGGCCTTCTTGTCGATGCCACTCTCGTCGCGCACGGGCAGAAGGACGAGTTCCTCGGCCGGGTAGCCCGTCTTGAGCTGACGGGTACGCAACGTCTCGGCGTCGAACTCGGCGCCGAACAGCATCGCGAGGTTCGTGATCCACAGCCACAGCAACACCATGATCGCCGTGGCGAGCTGGCCGTACTTGCCGTAGTTGCCCATGTTGGACACGTACCAGGCGAACGCCGCGGAGCCGATGACCCACACGAAGAACGCCAGCACGGCGCCAGGGTTGAAGATGCCCTGCTTGAAGGGGCGTCGCACGTTCGGCGTGGCCCAGAACATGAGGCCGATGATGAACATGACGATGAGGACGACGAAGGGCCACTTCGCGATGTCCCAGACCATGACGGCGGTGTCGCCGAGTCCGATCAGCGACCCCACTTCCTTCGCCACCGGGCCGGTCATGACGAGCGCCATCGCGGCGATGACGAGCAGGATGACCTGGATGATCGTCACGAGGTACAGCCACGGGCGCAGCTTGAAGACGGGACGACCTTCCGCGACGTCGTAGATGCGGTTCTGCATGCGGGCGAAGGCCCCTACGTATCCGGAGGCCGACCAGAGCGAGAGCAGGATGCCGAAGAAGAACGCGAAGCCGGCGCCACCACTCGTCTGCAGGCCGTCGATGAAGTTGCGGATGCCGCCGAGTTCGCTCTCGTCCATGCCGGCGATGGCGGCAATCGACGTGACGACGCTGTTCGTCGTCTCCTTGCCGTCGCCGAACAGCCCGAGCAGCGAGACGCCGGCGATCATCGCGGGCACCATGGCCTGGATGGAGTAGTAGGTGAGCGCGGCGGCGAGGTCGGTGCACTGATCCTGCGAGAACTTCGCCAGGGTGCGCTTGAAGGCCACCTTGTAGTCGGGCTTGGCGTCGAGCACGGGCGGTTCGCCGTACGGACGCTCGACCCCGGTGTCAGGTAGGTCGGTCATGTCGTTCGTCTCCGAGATCTCGATGATCGAAAAGGTTCTCGCCAGAATCTATCGTCCCGACGCCACCTGTGCAGTGCGCCCGTAGAGGTGAAGACCCCCGATGACCCGCGGCGCCCACCCCTCGGGAGGTGGGGTCGAACCGGCCCACGCCCCCTCTGCGGCAACCGATTTGGCCACCAGACGGCCCTGAGGTAGGGTTTCTCCTCGTTGCGCGCCAATAGCTCAATTGGCAGAGCAGCTGACTCTTAATCAGCGGGTTCGGGGTTCGAGTCCCTGTTGGCGCACCGAAGGAAGGCCCACCGGCAACGGTGGGCCTTTCGCTTTGCCCGGCGAACCTCCACGTCGAATCGCCCGCCGGGAGGGCACGGCGTGCGTCGAGACCCGGCGTCAGCACGCCGTGGATCGCCGCCATTGCGGGGATTTCACGTTTCATCGTGCGTTCAGGTAATGTTTCACCTCGTTGCGCGCCAATAGCTCAATTGGCAGAGCAGCTGACTCTTAATCAGCGGGTTCGGGGTTCGAGTCCCTGTTGGCGCACCGAAGAAAGGCCCACCGGCAACGGTGGGCCTTTCGCTTTGCCCTCAGGCGGCCCCTGAGCGCGCATGACGAAGGCCCGGTCTTCCCACGTGGGAAGACCGGGCCTTCGTCATGCGATACGAATCAGGAACGCAGACGCTTCGCGAGGCCGACGAGAAGCATGAACGCGCCGACGCCACCGAGACCCATCGCGACGCGGTCCTGACGCAGGTCGCCGTCGGCGGTGCGCGTAGCGTCCGTCAGAGCGAGACGAGCGCTCTCCGTCTGACGCTTCGCGATCTCCTTGGGCTGGGCGCGGAAGGCCAGCTCGTCGATCGTGCCGGCGAGACGCGAACGCGACGCGGCCAGCTCGGCCTCGATCTGCTTGGCGGTCTTGGGTGCCATGGTGTGGATCTCCTTGCCACGTGCGGAAAACTAGGCTCTTGACCCACAGGTTAACGCACCGCGGCATCTTCACCGGAAGGACTTCCCATGACCCGCCTCGAGACCGGCACCCCTGCACCGTCGTTCACGCTCACGAGTGACAAGGGTGCAACCGTCAGCCTCGGCGACTTCTCCGGTCGCAAGCTCATCATCTTCTTCTACCCGGCCGCCATGACGCCGGGGTGCACGAAGGAAGCCTGCGACTTCCGTGACTCTCTCGAGCCGCTGCGCGCTGCTGGCTACGACATCGTCGGGATCAGCCCCGACTCCCCCGCCAAGCTGGCCCAGTTCGTGACGAAGGAATCGCTCACGTACCCGCTGCTCTCCGACGAGTCGAAGGAGACACTCGAGGCGTACGGCGCCTACGGCGAGAAGAAGCTGTACGGCAAGACCGTCGTCGGCGTCATCCGCTCGACGTTCGTCGTCGACGAGGAGGGCAACATCGAGGTGGCTCGGTACAACGTCAAAGCAACGGGTCACGTCGCCTCGTTGAAGAAGGCTCTCGGCCTCTCCGAGTGAGATGACCAACGAGCGGTGGCGGCCCCGGCGACGGTCACCACCGCTCGCGTACACTCGTGCGCGCTGCGCCTGTGGCGGAATTGGCAGACGCGCCAGATTTAGGTTCTGGTGTCTTAGGACGTGGGAGTTCAAGTCTCCCCAGGCGCACTCTCCCCAGCCCGTGCGAGGGCAACGTTGCCGCGCCCACACGTGGCTCGGCAGAATCGAGATCGCACCGAGACCGAACATCCATGGAACCTCCGCGATGTCGGCCCTAAGGTGAATCACCGGCCCGTGCTCGAGTCCGGCACGCGCGGGCGTCACCCGCAGTCGAGGGAGACGACGTGCGCCGTTCGCTCACCGCCTTCGCCACCACGTTCGCCTGTGTGGTCCTCGTGACCGGGTGCTCGGACGCCCAGGTCTTCAGTGCCTCGTCGACGAGCCGCATGGTCAAGCCGACCGCTACCGAAGACGTCTCCGTCGACGGCATGGATCCCACCGGCGAAGAGCCGAGTGTGGAGGACACCGACCACTCGATCGAGTGGACCGACATCCCTGGCGAAATCTGGGTGCGCGAGGCCGACTACTCCGGAGGGGAGTACTCCTTGACCGCCCTGTCGATGCCGGGCACTGAATTCGCCATCGCCGACACCTGGTCCGACGACGGCAATACCGTGGTGTCGTATCCGTGCGCGGTGCAACGTCGAGTTCCCCTCTTGGCGAAGGTGCCCGGTGCAATTGCAGGGGTGAACACCCGATACAGCGTCACCTGTCACACCGGCGCCGCACTTCGAGCCCCCTCCCTCGCAGGGTCGTGGACGCGGAGCGAAACGTCGGGCGGCGGCAGCGAAGCAGTGTTCACGCTGGGTGGCCCCTCCGCGCAAGGGCGACCCCCGACCACGGAAACCGCAGAAGCCATCACCGACGTGACGATGCCGCCCACCGTCGTCTCCACCTCGCGGACCGCGAAGGCACTCGTCGTTCGTGCCTGGGCTCCTGCCGGTGCAACCCTGAGCGTCGACCCGGCGCAGCCCGAGGCGAGCGCGCCTCAGGAGGGAACGTGCACGTCGAAACGCCTCGGACCTTCCAGAAAGCGCGCCGGGGCTCAGGAGAACCTCTACGAGATCGAGTGCTCCGCCGGGTACACACGCCTCGACCTCACCCTGACGGCGATGAGAACCAGGGCCAAGGTCGGTGAGCCTCCGAGCTACGAAGCCGCCCAGGTATCGCTGCCACCCGCCAAGGAAGGGAAGTCGACCGCTTCCTCGACGGCGTCGACGCGATAGGCCGGTCGTCGCGGGTGGACGGGCGCCGTCCCTGACAGGACCTTCCGAACGTGCCTACGCTGAGCGCATCGAGGCACCACGGTCACGCTCGAACCGTCGGCCCCTCGGGTGACACTTCGGCAGACGGGGCGCGTATGACGTGGTCAGGGCACACGAAGCGCACGTTCCCGCGCACGGGAGTCTTCCTCGCCGCACTTGTCGGGCTCGTCGGCCCCGTGCCCCTTGTGGGCTGCACCTCTGCACCGAGCTTCCCCCGTTCGTCATCCAGCACCACTCGCATGGTCGTCCCGAGCGAGGTACCGCGGTTGGACGAGGGCTTCCTCGAGCGCCCCGTCGCCGAACCGCGGACTCGCGCCGATCGTCGCACCGAGTTGTGGGTGCGGAGCGTGCACCTCACGTCACGCGGTCGTGCCCACACGGTCACCGTCGCATCCGCTGCGAACGGATCGTTCTCCCTCACGGACGGGCGGCCGACGACAGCGACCACTCCCTTCGACCCGCCGGGGCGACCATCCTGCCGGATCATGAGCGAACGTCCTCTCGCGGCTCCTGTCCGGGGTGCCGCCTCGACGACCGACACCCTCTACGTCCTGCACTGTGCCGGTGGCGCGATGAACCTGCCCATCCTCACCGGAACGTGGAGCGGTGGAGGCTCCACGCATCAGACTCAGGCGGTCGTCGGAATCGGTGGCCCTGAGGCACAGGGACAGCCCACGCCCGCAGCAGGACCCGATTCGACCACCCGCCCGACGATCGAAGTTGTCACGGCCACGCACCAAGGCAACCGCGCCACACTCGTCGTGCGAGCCACGGAGGGATCGGTGCTCACACTCTCGAGCTACGCGACGCGCTGCACGACGCGCCTTTCTGGCCCGGCTCAGAAGGCTCCGGGGTCCGACATCCGCACCCTGCAGTACCGAATGGACTGCATGAAGGTGACCGGACTGGCCAACGCCCAGGTGATGGCCACACGGACCACCGGCGTACCCGGCGCCGAGCCCCGTGTCGACGCCGCCTTCGCGCCCGTTCCGAACCGGTGACGGCCGTCAGCCCAGCGCTGCCACTGCCGGAAGGATGGAACGGAACGCCACGCCGCGGTGACTGATGGCCGCCTTCTCCTCGGGGCTGTGCTCGGCCATGGTCCGCCCGCTGGGCAATTCGAAGATCGGGTCGTACCCGAAACCGCCCTCACCGCGACGATCACGCGTGAGGCGTCCCTCGACGGCGCCGTCGGCCACCTGCGTCGCCTGACCGGGCACCGCGAGCGCAACGACGCAGTGGAAGCGCGCGGTCAGCCTCTCGAGGGGCACGTCGCCGGTCTGTGCGAGCAGGAGCTCCAGGTTCGCTTCGTCGTCGCCGTGGCGTCCGGCCCAGCGCGCCGAGAACACCCCGGGTGAGCCGCCGAGCACATCGACGGAGAGCCCGGAGTCATCGGCGAGCGCCGGCAGCCCCGTGGCTCGACTGACGTCGTCGGCCTTGAGACGAGCGTTCTCCTCGAAGGTGACGCCGCTCTCCACGGTGTCCACGAGATTCGGAAACTCACTCACGCCGACGACGTCGATGGCCAGGCGGGCGTCGTCGAGCAGGTGCTGGAACTCGGCGATCTTGCCGACGTTGCGCGTCGCGAGAACGATGCGCGTGCGCTCCCCCGTCACTGGATGCGCTCCCGCGCGTCGGCCTCGAGGGCTTCGCTCTGCTTCTGTGTGAGCGTCGTGATGCCACCCGCCGCGAGGTCGAGGAGCGCGTTCAGCTCGTCACGGCTGAACGGTGCGCCCTCGGCAGTTCCCTGCACCTCGACGATGCCGCCCGAACCCGTCATGACGACGTTCATGTCCGTCTCGGCCGTCGAGTCCTCTGGGTAGTCGAGGTCGAGGACGGGGCGCCCTTCGACGATGCCGACGCTGATGGCCGCGACCGAGTCGGTGAGCGGCTTCGCGGAGCTCTTGATGAGACCGCGCTCCTGCGCGTCGCGAATGGCGTCCGCGAGCGCCACGTAAGCACCCGTGATCGACGCGGTACGGGTACCGCCGTCCGCCTGGAGCACGTCGCAGTCGATGACGATGGTGTTCTCGCCCAGGGCCTTCGTGTCGATGACGGCGCGCAGGCTTCTGCCGATGAGGCGCGAGATCTCGTGAGTGCGCCCGCCGACCTTGCCCTTGCGGGCCTCACGGTCGCTGCGCGTGTTCGTCGAGCGCGGCAGCATCTCGTACTCACTCGTCACCCAGCCGGTGCCCTGGCCCTTGAGCCAGCGCGGCACGCCCTCGGTGAACGAGGCGGCGCACAGCACGCGCGTGCGACCGAACTCGACGAGGCAGCTGCCTTCGGCGTGGTCGAGCCAGTTGCGGGTGATGCGCACCTCGCGCAGCTGGTCGGGGGTACGTCCGTCGTGGCGGGGTGAGCTGGCGTCAGTCATGGGCACCACCCTATCGAGAGGACGCGAAGCTGCCGACGCCCTCGACGAGCGGACGGGGTCAGACGAAGCTCTGCCGGATCTCGTGACGCGGGCCGTCCATCGTCACGCGGGCGAGTGCTCCGTTGACGAGGACGTTTCCGGGCGGCACGTGGCCGAAGTCGACGTCACGCACGACGGGAACGTCCAGCTGTCCCAGGGAGTCCTCCACGGCGTCGTCCTGGGTGAAGTCGCCACTCGTCTTCGCTCCCGTTCGGCCGAGCAGCACGGCACGAGCGCCGTCGAACCAGCCCGCCAGCCGCAGGCCGTGCAGCATGCGTGCCGCGTCGAGAGCGGGGGCCTCGCAGTTCTCGAGGTAGACGATCGTGCCTTCCGGGCACCGCTCGGCGAACCGTGGCACGTCGCCGAACGGCGAGCCGGCCAGGTGACACACGACGTCGAGGCACCCGCCGATGAGCCTTCCCGTGACGTCGAGGCTTCCGCCGTCATAGCGCCAGCTCGCGCGTTCGCTCAGGTCGACGCGGGTGACGGCGGGCAGCCTCGACCAGTCGTCCCAACCACCGCGACGGCGCACACCCGGGTCCTGCTGCACGAACTCCTCGCCGCGCTCGCGTGCGACGACATCGAGCCAGTGCGCCGTTCCGCGCGGCAGGTCGTACGGCGTGTCCATGAGGTTCTGGCCGTGGAGGGTCGCCACGCCCGAACGGAGCGTCAGCGGCAGAAGCAGCGTCGAGATGTCGCTCCACCCGACCACCCAGGTGGGGTCGGCTGCGAGCGCGTCGGCGTCGAGCAGATCGACGATGTCGATGGCTGTCTCCCCACCCCACGGTGGCACGACGGCGCGCACCGACGGATCGCGCACGAAGGCGTTGAACTCGTCCGCGCGATCCTGCGCGGACGCACTCACGACGCTCTCGCCGCGCAGACACTCCCCTTCGACGACACGGTAGCCACGGTCACGAAGCCACCCGATGACGAAGTCGAGGCGCCCCTCGTGTTCGGGGCGCACGGGCGCGGACGATGCCGTCACCGCGATCGTGTCGCCGGGACGCAGGGGCCGCGGATAGGTGATGCCGGAAGGGGAACCGTTCATGCTTTCACCCTGTCAGAGGGGGCGGGCGCGGTCACCCCGACTTTCCGGTCGACTCAGAGGCCGGACAACTCGTAAACGTACGCCTCGACAACGCGCTCCTCGGCGCGTACCTCGACGACGACGCGGCGATACCCCGGCCCCTCGAAGTGATCGAGGCGCGGCCAGTGGCGCGGCAGCTCGGCCGACTCGAACAGGACACAGTTGACGTCGTCGGCGTCGTCGAGCGTCAGCCCCGGGTATCCGAACGCTGCGCCCCGGCCTGAGTCGACGCGCGTGCCGCGAACAACGGCGGGCGTCCATGTGCCGGGGATATCCGCCATGACGTGCTCGTTCGACTCGCCGGGCGCGAGCGTCCCGTAGACGACGAGGCGGTGTTCGACGTCGAGTTCCTCTGGCGTCGCGGACGAACTCGTCATGCGCGCAGCTCGTAGCGCTGGCCCGCGCGAGCGACCTCGACCTCGCCCGCCCAGACGGTCTTGGCGTCGCGCACACAGTCCTCCACGGGCGTCCAGGCCGGAATGTGCGTGAGCACGAGTCGCTTCGCTCCGGCGTCCTGGGCGGCCTTCGCAGCGCGTGACCCGGTGAGGTGGACGTCCTTGAGGTCGTCGTCGCGTCCGTCGACGAAGGCGGAGTCCGTGAGCACGAGGTCGGCGTCGCGCTCGAGGTCGACGAGGGCGTCACACGCGTCGGTGTCGCCGGTGTAGGCGAGCACGGCTCCGTCGGCTTCGACGCGCAGGCCGTAGGCCTCGACGGGGTGGTTGACGAGGAACGGGGTGATGTTCAGCGGTCCGACCGAGAACGTGGCGCGGTCGGCGAGATCGACGAACTTGTACGCGCCCGAGAGGTCCTCGTACTTGTCCACCATGTAGGCGCGCGTGATGCGCTCCTCGGCGCCGGGCGGTGCGAACACGGGCAGACGCGAGTCGAAACGGCCGTGCGGGTCGTAGTTGCGCACGACGAAGTAACTACACAGGTCGAGGCAGTGATCGGGGTGCAGATGGGAGATGACGACGGCATCGATGTCATCGACCTCGCGGTAGTTCTGCAAGGCGCCCAGCGAACCGTTGCCGAAGTCGAGCAACACCGACCAGGTACGGCCCTCGCTCTCGGCCTCGACGAGGTAGCAGGACGCGGGGGAATCGGGGCCCGGGAACGAACCCGAGCAGCCGACGACGGTCAGCTTCACAGCACCGCCCCGTGCGTCACGGCGCTCACCTCGGGGCCGAGGAAGCGTCGGGCGAGATTTTCGAAGACCTGCGGATCGCCCGTCGTCGTCCACTGGTGCTGCGGCGGAGTGTCGTCCTCACGCAACTGACCGATGTCGGCCAGCACGCGGTAGACGTCCTTCGCCGTCTCCTCGGCGGAGGAGACGAGCGTGACCGTCGAGCCCATAACGTAGCTGATGACACCGGTGAGCAGCGGGTAGTGGGTGCAACCGAGGATGAGGGTGTCGACGCCCTGGTCGACGAGACCGTCGAGGTACTTGTGCGCGACGGTGAGGAGTTCGGGCCCGGACGTCGTGCCGGCCTCGACGAACTCGACGAAGCGCGGGCAGGGAACGCTGGCAACGTTGACCTGCGGTGCCGCGGCGAAACTGTCGACGTAGGCCGCGCTCTGGTGAGTGGCCTGTGTCGAGATGACGCCGACGCGGTTGTTGCGCGTCGCAGCGGCGGCGCGGCGGGTGGCGGGGCGGATCACCTCCACCACGGGAACGTCGTAGCGTTCGCGGGCGTCGTGCAGGACGGCGGCGCTCGCCGAATTACACGCGATGACGAGGGCCTTGACGCCCTGCTCGACGAGCGAGTCGAGGCACTCGAGCGCGTACTGGCGAACCTCGGCGATGGGACGCGGACCGTAGGGCGCCCGGGCGGTGTCACCCAGGTAGATGATCTTCTCGTGCGGCAGCTGGTCGAGCACGGCGCGGGCCACCGTGAGGCCGCCGTAGCCGGAGTCGAAGATGCCGATCGGTGCGTCATTCACGCCTTTCAGCGTAAGTCCAGAACGAGCGCCCAGCGAAAACCCAGGCATGTGACAACACTCATGTTCGCCGCCATAGCGCCGGACTTTCCTCCGTCACAGGCGGATTCGCGCCCGGCCAGCGGTTTCGTCAGGCTTCTTCCGACTCCTCGAGCGCGACGTAGGTGTTGGCCAGGACCCCGATCTCCGGCACCTCGACCTCGACGCGCTGACCGGCCTTGACCGGACCGACACCCTCCGGCGTTCCGGTGAGGATGACGTCACCGGGCAGGAGGGTGAACGCGCGGCTCGCGTGCGAGATGAGTTCGGCGACGCCGAAGATCATGTCGGAGGTGGGGCCGTCCTGCACGACCTCGCCGTCGAGGCGGGTGGTGACTCGGCTGTCGGCCGGGTCGAGGTCGGTCTCGATCCACGGGCCGAGCGGGCAGAAGGTATCGAAGCCCTTGGCCCGTGACCACTGACCGTCGCTCTTCTGCAGGTCGCGCGCGGTGACGTCATTGCTGATCGTGTAGCCGAAAACGACCTTCTTCGCCTCCTCGGGCGAGACGTCCTTGCACATCCGGCCGATGACGACGGCAAGTTCGCCCTCGTAGTCGACGCGCTCGCTGATCTCCGGCATGACGACGGGGTCACCCGGGCCGATGACGGCGGTGTTCGGGATGAGGAACATGAGGGGTTCGGCGGGCACCTCGTTGCCCATTTCCTTGGCGTGGTCGGCGTAGTTGCGGCCGATGCCGATGATCTTGCTGCGCGGGATGACCGGTGCGAGCAGGCGAACGTCCTCGACCTGGTGCACAGTGCCGGTCAGCTCGATCTTCGTGTAGAGCGGATCTCCGGTGATCTCGGCGATCTTCTCGCCGGCCCCGTCGACCAGACCGAACATCGGGTCGTCGCCCGTGGTGAACCTCGCGATACGCATGCAGTCATCCTATCGACGCGGCGCCGGTTGCCCACGTCCGCCGTAGTCGCGCAACGGCGGCGTCCCTACGATGGTCCGGTGCAGGACTCAGCCACCACCCGCCCCACGCAAGTGGACTCCCAGGACGTGAGAGCCGTTCTTACCCCGGACGAATGGAGCGCCTCCGAAGCGGCCCACCTCGCGCGCGTCGAACCGCACATCGCCCCGCACCTGGGACGCCGCAAGGAGAACCGCAAACACCCGGTCGAGGACTTCCTCTTCGTCTACTACTCGCACTCCCCAGGCAAGCTGCGCCGCTGGCATCCCGGCGCCGGCGTTGCGCTCCTCGTCGACGACGCAGGACGCACCCCGATCACGGACGACAAGTACACCCGTCGTGTCGACCTGGCGAACGGCCCCGCCGAGATTCTCGACGTCGGTGCTTTCTCGCAGGCGCGCGACCGCACCATCGCGTTCGTCCGCTCACTGTTGACGGCCACCCTCGACCGCCCTGCGCACCTCGGCTGCTTCGGCATGCACGAGTGGGCGATGGTCTACAAGCTGCAGCCCGGCGAGCAGCGTCACGAACAGCTCCCCCTGCGTCTGAGCCAGGCCGCGACCGACGCTGTCGTCGACGCCGCCGACATCCGCTGCACCCATTTCGACGCCTACCGCTTCTTCACGCCGGACGCCGTGGACCTCAACCGCGAGCGCCCCACCCGCGAACGTCAGGTCGACTTCGAACAGCCCGCCTGTCTGCACGCCGGCATGGACGTCTACAAGTGGGCGCACAAGCTGTGGCCGCTCGTGCCGAGCGAACTCGTCGTCGATGCCTTCGAGTTGGCCAAGGAGATCCGCGCCCTCGACATGGAGGCGAGCCCGTACGACGTGCGCGACCTCGGCTATGGTGTCGTGCCGATCGAAACCCCTCGCGGTCGAGCCGAATACGTGCGTCGCCAGAGGGAGTTCGCCGACAGGTCACAAGCTCTGCGGCGTCGCATGCGCGAAGCCCTTCCCAGCGGCCGCGCCCAAGCCTGATCTCGCGTCACTCAGAGAAGGCGGCGGGCGAGGTACTCGGCCACGCCGTCCTCGTCGTTCGCAGCGCACCTGTCGTCGGCGGCCGCGAGCACGTCCTCGTGCGCGTTGGCCACGGCCACGCCGCGGCCCGCCCAGTCGAGCATCGGTAGGTCGTTGGGCATGTCGCCGAACGCCCAGACCGTCTCACGACCGATGCCGCGCTCGAGGCACCACGCCTCCAACCGGACGGCCTTCGTCACCCCGGGCGCCGAGATTTCTGCAAGCCCGCCCGCACCGGAGTAGGCCAGCACGCCACGCTCCCCCAGACACTGCGTGACGTCGACGACGAACGCGTCGTCGCTCCAGGCCTCGTCGCGAATGAGGATCTTGCCGACGACGAGGTCGTCGGGCAGTTCCGCGAGCTCGCAGTCGGTGACGTCACCAACGCCTGTGTCATGGCCGGGCTCACCGACGTGCTGATCGGGATAGGCGCGCGTGCGATACATGCCCCGGTCGGTCTCCACGGCAGCACCCGCGTTCGGGAACTCCCGCAACAGATCACCGACGAGGCCGCGCGCCACGCCCGGTTCGAAGCCGTGCGACTCGAGCACGACGCGATCGGCGACGTCGTAGACGAAGGCGCCGTTGCCACAGATCGCGACGCTGTGCGCGTCACGCGTACCGCCGACGATGTCGCTCAGGTGATGGAGCCATCGCGGCGGGCGCGCGGTGACGACGACCGTCTCCACGCCCGCACCCGCGAGCGCCGACCACACCTCGCCGGTGCGCGCGCTGACGGAGCCGTCGCTGCGCAGCAACGTTCCGTCGAGATCGCTCGCGACGAGATGCGGTCGCTCGTCGTCGTGTGAACTTGCCATGCCGATCAGGCCAGGCGCGTCATCCAGCCGCGCTTGTCCTCGACCTTGCCCTTCTGGATGGCGAGCAACGCCTCACGGATCTTCGTGGCCATCGGGCCGGCTTCGCCCTCGGGGCCGGACGTCACCTCACCGTCGGCCCACACGAGGCGACCGACCGGCGTGACGACGGCCGCGGTGCCGCAGGCGAAGATCTCGGTGATCGTGCCGTCGTTGCAGCCGTCGATCCACTCGTCGATCTTGATGCGACGCTCGACCGGCTTGAGGCCGAGGTCGGTGGCGAGTTCGAGGATGGAGCCACGCGTGACGCCCTCGAGGATGGTGCCCGTGAGCGCCGGCGTGATGAGTTCGCCGTCCTTCGTCACGAGGAAGAGGTTCATGCCGCCGAGCTCTTCGATGTAGGTGCCCTCGACCGAGTCGAGGAAGACGCTCTGGTCGCAGCCGCGCTCGTTCGCCTCGATCTGCGCCGCGAGGGAGCTGGCGTAGTTGCCACCGCACTTGGCAGCACCGGTGCCGCCGACGCCGGCGCGCGCGTAGTCACGCGAGAGCCACAGCGACACGGGCTTCACGCCGCCCTTGAAGTACGCACCGGCCGGCGAAGCGATGATCGAGTAGGTCACCTCCTTGCTCGGACGAACCCCGAGGAAGGCCTCGGACGCGAACATGAACGGACGCAGGTAGAGGCTCGCTTCGCCGTCCTCGAACGCGGGCACCCACGACTCGTCAGCCGCGACGATGGCCTTGAGCGACTCGACGAAGTCGGCCTCGTCGATCTTCGGCAGCGCGAGACGGTCGGCGCTGCGGTTGAAACGCTGAGCGTTCTTCTCGGGGCGGAAGGTCCAGACCGAACCGTCCTCGTGGCGATAGGCCTTCATACCCTCGAAGATCTCCTGCGCGTAGTGCAGAACGGCCGCGGCCGGGTCGATCTGGAAGGGGCCGTACTCCTTGACCTTCCCATCCCCCCAGCCCGACTCCTCACGCCACGTCGCGACGACCATGTGGTCGGTGAAGGACTGCCCGAAACCCGGGTTGCCCAGGATCTCGGCCCGCTCCGCGTCAGCGCGCGGGCTCGGGTTGGGCGTCATCGAAAAGGTCAGAGCCATGGTTCCTCCAGAGAAAGTGGTCCGGGTCACTGCGGATCAGGATATCGCCGCACGGGAGGTGTGCGGACAACGGGCAACGCGTGCAACGGCGGGCGGGGCGCCTCGTCCGAGGTGCCCCGCCCGCCGCCGTCCGCGGGATGGTGATGTCGCTCAGAGCCGCCCGGCGATCGCGTCGCCGATTTCGGTGGTCGAGCGCGGCTGCGCGCCGCGGGCTGCCAGGTCGGCGACGACGGCCTCCTCGATGCGTCGGGCCTCGTCCTCCCGGCCGAGGTGAGCCAGGAGCAACGACGTGGACAGGATGGTGGCCGTCGGGTCGGCTTTGCCCTGACCCGCGATGTCGGGGGCCGAGCCGTGCACGGGCTCGAACATGCTCGGCGCCGCGCCCTCGGGATTGATGTTTCCCGAGGCCGCAAGGCCGATGCCGCCGGTGACCGCGGCCGCCAGGTCCGTGACGATGTCGCCGAACAGGTTGTCCGTGACGATGACGTCGAAGCGCGACGGGTCGGTGACCATGTAGATCATCGCCGCGTCGATGTGCGCGTAGTCGTGCGTGACGTCGGGGTACTCGCGCCCGACCTCCTCGACCGTACGGCGCCACAGGTGGCCCGCGTAGGAGAGCACGTTGTGCTTGTGCAGGAGCGTGACCTTCTTGCGCTCACGCTTGTTCGCGCGCTCGAACGCGTCACGAACAGTGCGCTCGATGCCGAATCGGCTGTTGACGCTCACCTCCGTCGCCATCTCGTGCGGGGTGCCCACACGCAGGGCGCCGCCGTTGCCGGTGTACGGACCCTCGGTGCCTTCGCGCACGACGACGAAGTCGATTCCCTTGGCTGTGACGCTCTCGGCGAGCGGCGTCGTCACGCCCGGCAACAACTTGGACGGACGCAGGTTGATGTAGTGGTCGAGTTCGAAGCGGATGCGCAGCAACAGCTCGCGCTCGAGGAGGCCGCTGGGGGCGCTCGGGTCGCCGATGGCGCCGAGGAGGATGACGTCGTGGCCGCGCAGCTCCTCGAGGACGGAATCCGGGAGCGTTTCACCGGTGGCGTTCCACCGACGGGCTCCGAGGTCGTACTCGGTTCGCTCGACGTCACCGTTCGTCACGGCGTCGAGCACCTTCAGCCCTTCGGCCACCACCTCGGGGCCGATTCCGTCACCTGCAATGACTGCCAGATCGATCGCGCTCATACGAGCAGAGTAGCGAACGTCTTGCAGTGTGAAACACAAATCTCGCAATATGAGCAGACAGGGCGGGAGTGGCGCCTCGCGAAACGACGAACGGCCCCGCCGAGCCCGCCTGCGCACCTATGCTGACGTAGCTCTTCCCCTTACTTCGAGGTAACCGCGTGACCCAGCCGACCACCACCGGGCAACAGCACCACGAGGTGCCCGCTCTGGCGCGCAGCAAGCGACGTCCCGCGCTGGACGGTATCCGCGCGCTGTCCGTCGTGGCCGTGATGATCTATCACGCCAACCCGGAGTGGATTCCGGGCGGCTACCTCTTGGTCAACGTCTTCTTCGTGCTCTCCGGCTACCTCATCACCGGGCTGCTGCTCAAGGAGGCGTCGCGCTGGGGCTCGATCGACCTCGTGAGCTTCTACAAGAACCGCGCACGACGCCTCCTTCCGGCGCTGTTCGTCGTCGTGGCCGTCGTGACGCTCATCGGGGCGCGAATCCTCACCGAGAGCGCCAAGGCGAACCTGCGCGGCGACGGTCTCGCGACCCTCTTCTACGTCGCCAACTGGCGCTTCATTCTCGAGGGCGAGTCCTACTTCGCGAGCACCGGCGACCCCAGCCCGTTCCGCCACATGTGGACGCTGGCCATCGAGGAGCAGTTCTACCTCGTCTTCCCGATCCTCCTTCTCGGACTCATGACGATGGCGCACGGGCGCAGGCGGCGCATCGCGCAGGGGCTCGTCGTCCTCATCGTGCTGTCGGCCATCGTCCAAGCCTGGATCTACACCTCGCAGATCAAGCCGATGCCGACGCCCGACCCGTCGCGCATCTACTACGGCACCGACACCCGCGCGAACGAGTTGCTGCTCGGCGCAGCGCTCGCCGTGGCCATGACGTACTGGCGCAAGCGCACCTTGCGCGCGAACGCCGAGAAGCTGACGTGGATAGGCATCGCCTCGTTCGGCGGCATGCTGGCCTTCTTCTTCGGCCCCAACGAGACGTCCGCCTGGGTCTTCCTCGGCGGCAGCGTGCTCTTCTCGATCCTCATCTGCCTCATCATCGTGGCCATCGAGGTCTGGCCCGGGTCGGTCTTCGCCGAGTTCCTCAGCTGGAAGCCCATCGTCTGGATCGGTGAGCTGTCGTACGGCATCTACCTGTGGCACTGGCCGATCTTCGTCTTCCTCAACGAGGAGCGAACGGGCTGGAACGAGCTCGTCCTGCTCGTCGTCCGCCTGGCGCTGACCGTCGGGCTCGCGACGATCTCCTACTACTTCATCGAGCAGCCGATCCGCACGCAGAAGCTGCAGAAGCGCCTCGGCCGCACGAAGTCGATCGCGGCGTGGAGCCTCGCGCTGCCGGTGACGGTCGCCGTCGTCGTCCTCGCCACACTGGGCATCAAGCCGGTGACCGACGCCAAGTCGGGTTCGCAGCTCGACACGACGACGGGTTCGGGCGACAAGAAGATCGCGGTCGTCGGTGACTCGGTCGGCTACGGCCTCGCCTTCCAGTTCCCCGCCGGTTCCTACCCGGGTGTCTCCGTCACGGGTAGCGCGAAGATCGGCTGCGGTACCGCCGAGCAGTGGCTCGTCGTCAACGGCGTGCGTCAATCGCAGGACAACCCCGAGTGCCGCGACGTGTTCTCCGGGTGGGAGAACGCCGTGAAGAGTTCGAACGCGAAGGTCGTCGTCTGGTCGATGGGCGGCTGGGACGTCTACGACCACTACGTCGACGGCAAGGTGCTCAAGGAGCAGTCGCCCGAGTACGCGCGCTACTACCGTTCGCGCCTCGAGAAGGGCCTCGCGGCGTTCGGCCCGAAGACGCAGGTCTTCATCCCGAAGGTCGCCTGCTACGACCAGCCGAAGTTCGAGGTCGAAGGCCAGGACCTGGCCCTCGACCGCAACGACCCGGCGCGCGCCAAGGCCCTCAACGCCATCATCGACGACTTCGCGAAGGCGCACTCCGATCGCGTCCACGCCGTCGACCCGTCGTCGTGGCTGTGCAAGGACGGCAAGCCGATCGAGAAGATCGACGGCAAGGTCGTGC
Source organism: Dermacoccus sp. PAMC28757 (assembly GCF_014302635.1). Taxonomy (NCBI): domain Bacteria; kingdom Bacillati; phylum Actinomycetota; class Actinomycetes; order Micrococcales; family Dermacoccaceae; genus Dermacoccus; species Dermacoccus sp. PAMC28757. The sequence goes on from NZ_CP060292.1 coordinate 2,769,762, forward strand.
GCGAGGACGGCGTCCACTACACCTCGGACGGCGCGAAGAAGTTCTGGGCGTGGCTCATGCCGCAGCTCAAGAGCCATCTGTGACGCTGACGCCCACACACGCCGCTGCCCGCCCCGACCGATCAAAGGTTGAGGCGGGCAGCAGCTTACGGAGGGCGCTCCGGGGTGTCAGTCGACGACTCGTGCGGCGCCCTTGTCAGCGCTCTGCGCGAAGCGCGCGAAGATCTTGAGCGCAGCCGAGACGGGGCGGTGACGGCTCACCGGCTCCCAGCCCTTTTCGTCCTGCTCTGCCCGACGGCGCACGAGTTCCTCGTCGTCGACGAGCAGGTTGACGCGGCGGTTCGGGATGTCGAACTCGATGACGTCACCCGTACGCACGAGACCGATCGCGCCGCCCGCGGCCGCCTCGGGCGACACGTGGCCCACGGAAAGGCCCGACGAACCGCCGGAGAAGCGACCGTCGGTGATGAGCGCACACTTCGGGCCGAGGCCGACGCCCTTGAGGTAGCTCGTCGGGTACAGCATTTCCTGCATGCCCGGGCCGCCCTTGGGGCCCTCGTAGCGGACGACGACGACGTCACCGGCGTCGATCTCGCCCTTGAGGATCATCTCGACGGCCTCCTCCTGACTCTCGGCCACCTTGGCCGGGCCGGAGAAGTTCCACTGGTGCTCGGGCACGCCCGCGGTCTTGACGATGCAACCGTCGGGCGCGAGGTTGCCGGTGAGCACCGCGAGGCCGCCCTCGCTCGTGTACGCGTGCTCGACGGAGTGGATGCAGCCGTTCTCGCTGTCCTCGTCGAGCGACTTCCACCGGTTCGTCGAGCTGAACGCCTCCGTGGTGCGCACGCCACCGGGCGCCGCGAGGAAGAGCTCACGTGCCACCTCGGTGGCCTTGCCACCGCGGATGTCCCAGTCGGCGAGCCACTGCTCGAGCGACGGGCTGTGCACCGCGCGCACGTCACGGTTGAGCATGCCGCCGCGGTCGAGCTCACCGAGGATGGCGGCGATACCGCCGGCCCGGTGCACGTCCTCCATGTAGAACTGCGCGCTGTTCGGCGCCACCTTGACGAGGCACGGCGTCTCACGCGACAGGGCGTCGATGTCGTGCTGATCGAAGTCGACACCGGCCTCGTGGGCCGCGGCGAGCAGGTGCAGGATCGTGTTCGTCGAGCCACCCATCGCGATGTCGAGGCGCATGGCGTTCTCGAAGGCCGGCTTGCCGGCGATGGCGCGCGGCAACACCGAGTCGTCGTCGCCCTCGTAGTACGTCTTGCACAGCTCGACGACGAGCTTGCCCGCGTTGAGGAACAGGTCGCGGCGAGCCGACGCCGTCGCGAGCGTCGAACCGTTGCCGGGCAGCGAAAGGCCGAGCGCCTCCGTGAGGCAGTTCATCGAGTTGGCCGTGAACATGCCCGAGCACGAACCACACGTGGGGCACGCGCTCTGCTCGATCTTGGTGATCTCCTCGTCGGAGACGTTGTCGTCGACCGACTTGATCATGGCGTCGATGAGGTCGAGGCGTGACTCGGCCTCGCCGTCCTTGATGACGGCCTTGCCGGCCTCCATCGGCCCACCGGAGACGAACACCGTCGGGATGTTGAGGCGCAATGCGGCCAGCAGCATGCCTGGCGTGATCTTGTCGCAGTTGCTGATGCACACGAGCGCGTCGGCCTGATGGGCGTTGACCATGTACTCGACCGAGTCGGCGATGATCTCGCGGCTCGGCAGCGAGTAGAGCATGCCGTGGTGACCCATGGCGATGCCGTCGTCGACCGCAATCGTGTTGAACTCGCGGCCGACACCGCCGGCCTCGGCGATCGCGCCGGCGACGAGCTGACCCATGTCCTTGAGGTGGACGTGGCCGGGCACGAACTGGGTGAAGCTGTTCGCGACGGCGACGATCGGCTTGCCGAAGTCGCCCTCCCCCATTCCGGTGGCGCGCCAGAGCGCGCGAGCGCCGGCCATGTTGCGTCCGTGGGTTGTTGTGCGTGAGCGAAGTTCGGGCATGTCCCTATTCTCCCAGTCTTCGTCGTGTCGCCGAAGCGGCGTTCGTCAGATGAAAGCGACGTGCCCGGCTCCCCCAAGGAGAGCCGGGCATCGAACGTGAAGTCTGTGTACCAGCGTGACCCCAGAATCACGCTCCTACACCAACATCGGGTGGATCCTCAGCGGCACTGTTGTCTCGGCCGCTTCGTCAACGCTTACTTCGGCAGGATCCTCACTACGTTGCGGCCCTACCTGCGTGCGCTTGATCCTCAGCGGCCGGCAGAGCCCTCGACGTAGTCACTGTCCGTGTCCGCATCCTTGAGCCAGCTCATGAGGCCGCGCAGTTCCTTGCCCGTCTTCTCGATCGGGTGCGAGGCACCCTTCTCGCGCAGACGCTTGAACTCCGGCGCACCCGCGTCCTGATCCTCGATGAAACGCTTGGCGAACGCACCGCTCTGGATGTCGGCGAGAACGCCCTTCATGTTCTCCTTGACACGCTCGTCGATGACGCGCGGGCCCGAGACGTAGTCACCGAACTCGGCCGTGTCGGAGACCGACCAGCGCTGCTTGGCGATACCGCCCTCGACCATGAGGTCGACGATGAGCTTGAGCTCGTGGAGGCACTCGAAGTAGGCGACCTCCGGCTGGTAGCCGGCCTCGGTCAGCGTCTCGAAGCCGTACATGACGAGCTGCGACGCGCCACCGCAGAGGACGGCCTGCTCACCGAACAGGTCGGTCTCGGTCTCCTCGGTGAACGTCGTCTTGATGCCGCCCGCGCGCAGACCACCGATGGCCTTGGCGTAGGAGGCTGCAAGGTCCCAGGCGTTGCCCGAGGCGTCCTGCTCGACGGCGACGATGACCGGCACTCCACGGCCGTCGACGTACTCGCGACGCACGAGGTGACCCGGGCCCTTCGGGGCGACCATGACGACGTCCGCGTCCGACTCGGGCGTGATGTAGCCGAAGCGGATGTTGAAGCCGTGACCGAACAGCAGGGTCGTGCCCGGCTTGAGGTTCGGCTTGATGTCGTTGGAGTAGACGGTGCGCTGCACCTGGTCCGGCGTGAGGATGACGACGACGTCGGCCTCGGCGACGGCCTCGGCGACCGAGAGAACCTTGAGGCCCTCGTTCTCCGCCTTCTCCTTGGACTTGCTGCCCTCGGCGAGGCCGACGCGCACGTCGACACCGGAGTCGCGCAGGTTGAGCGCGTGGGCGTGACCCTGCGAGCCGTAGCCGATGACGGCCACCTTCTTGCCCTGGATCACCGAAAGGTCGGCGTTGTCGTCGTAGAACATTTCAGCCACGGGATCGCTCCTATTCATCGTGGTCGTCACCTCGCGGGGTGACGTCTGTTGGTTCGATTCTGCCCGCACGCGCCATCGGCCCGGGCAGTGGGTTGAGGGAAGGCTCAGGCCTTCTTCTTGTCACGGGCGGCGATCGCCTTGGGCCCACGGCCCAGGGCGACGACACCCGACTGCACGAGTTCACGAATGCCGAACGGCTCCAGCGTCGCGAGCAATGCCTCGAGCTTCTCGAGCGTGCCGGTGGCTTCGATGACGACCGATTCGTTCGTCACGTCGATGATGTTCGCGCGGAACATCGTCACGAGGTCGATGATCTGCGAACGGGTGGCCGCATCGGCGCGCACCTTGAACAGCACGAGCTGACGTTCCACCGCAGAGCTGCGGTCGAGTTCGACGACCTTGAGCACCTCGACGAGCTTGTTGAGCTGCTTGGTCACCTGCTCGAGCACCTCGTCGTCGACGTCGACGACGACCGTCATGCGCGAGATCTCCTCGGACTCCGTCTCACCGACGGCGAGCGAGTAGATGTTGAAGCCGCGTCGGGAGATGAGGCCGGAGATGCGGGCGAGCACACCGGGCCGGTTCTCCACGAGCACGGACAGTGTGTGGCGGCTCATGCCTGCTCCTCCTCGTTGGGAATCTGCTCGTCGTCGGCGTCGTCGTCGTCGCGGTCCCACACCGGCGTGATGTCCCGCGCCATGGTGATGAGGTCGTTGCTCACGCCGGCGGGCACCATCGGCCACACCATGGCGTCACGCTCGACGACGAAGTCGATGACGACGGGGCGGTCGTTGATCTCGAGCGCCTTCTTGATCGTGTCGTCGACATCGTCCGGGTGCTCGCAGCGCAGCCCCACGCAGCCGTAGGCGTCGGCGAGCTTGACGAAGTCGGGCACCCGGCTGCCGCCGTGACTCGTGTGCAGGTCGGTGTTCGAGTAGCGCTCGTTGTAGAAGAGCGTCTGCCACTGACGCACCATGCCGAGGCTCGAGTTGTTGATGATCGCGACCTTGATCGGGATGTTGTTGATGACGCAGGTGGCGAGCTCCTGGTTCGTCATCTGGAAGCAGCCGTCGCCGTCGATGGCCCACACGGTGCGCTCCGGCTCGGCAGCCTTGGCGCCCATGGCCGCCGGCACCGAGTAACCCATCGTGCCGAGGCCACCGGAGTTGAGCCAGCTGTTGGGACGCTCGTACTGCACGAACTGCGCGGCCCACATCTGGTGCTGACCGACGCCGGCCACGTAAACACCCTCGGGACCGGTCAGGGCCGACAGGCGTTCGATGACGTACTGGGGCGCGAGGAGCGACTCGTCCTCCGGCGGCGTGTAACCGAGGGGGAACTTGTCCTTCCACTCCGCCGTCGTCGCGTGCCAGGCGTCGTAGCTGCCCAGCTCGACGTTCTCGAGCGCCTTCGCCAGGTCGACGACGACCTCCTTGGCGTCCCCCACGATCGGTACGTCGGCAACACGGTTCTTGCCGATCTCCGCAGGGTCGACATCCGCGTGGATGACCTTGGCGAACGGGGCGAAGCTGTCGAGTGCGCCGGTGACGCGGTCGTCGAAGCGGGCACCGATCGTGATGAGCAGGTCCGCGCGCTGCAGCGCCGTCACGGCCGGCACGCTGCCGTGCATTCCAGGCATACCGAGGTGCAGCTCATGGCTGTCCGGGAAGGCGCCGCGCGCCATGAGCGTCGTCACGACGGGGATCTGCGTCTGCTCGACGAGGGCGCGCAGTTCCTCGTGGGCACCGGCACGGATGACACCGCCGCCGATGTAGAACACGGGACGCTCGGCCTCGCGGATGAGCTCGGCCGCAGCCTTGATCTGCTTCGCGTGCGGCTTCGTCACCGGGCGGTAGCCCGGCAGATCGATCGCCGGAGGCCAGGAGAACGTCGTCTTCGCCGTCAGTGCGTCCTTCGTGATGTCGACGAGCACGGGGCCCGGTCGGCCGGTGGAGGCGATGTGGAACGCCTCGGCGATGGCGCGCGGGATGTCATCGGCGCAGGTGACGAGGTAGTTGTGCTTCGTGATCGGCATCGTGATGCCGCGGATGTCCGCTTCCTGGAAGGCGTCCGTACCGATGGTCTTGGAGTTGACCTGTCCGGTGATGGCGACGATCGGCACCGAGTCCATGTAGGCATCGGCCAGCGGAGTGACCAGGTTCGTGGCGCCCGGCCCAGAGGTCGCCATGCACACGCCCACCTTGCCGGTGGCCGCGGCGTACCCCTGGGCGGCGTGGCCGGCGCCCTGCTCGTGGCGAACGAGGACGTGACGAACCTTGACGGAGTCGAGCAGCGGGTCGTACGCGGGAAGGATGGCCCCGCCCGGCAAGCCGAAGACCGTCTCGACACCCTGCGCCTCGAGCGCGAGGACGAGTGACTGAGCACCGGTCACGCTGGGCTTCTGGGGCTCTCGCCGCGCCAGATCACCCGGCGAAGGCGTGCGATCGGTCGTTGCCGCGTCGCTCATCTGTTGTCACCACTTTCGGCTGTTGGTAGCTGCACCGGTCTCGAACATCAAAAAATCCCTCAGCTCTGTGGGAGCGATGAGGGATCAGCGTGCGTCGTGAGTCGTGTTCGACTGCTCAGGACGCACGCTGCGTGAGTACGAGAATCTGTGCCATGCGGAACATTTTGTCGAGGTGAGCAGAGCGAGTCAAAGATGTGAGACACCGATCTCACTGAGTGAGATCGGTGTCTCACATCTGGTCACAGGCCACCGGCTCGCACATCGAGGAGATCGCCTGCGCCCCGCGCGACGTCCCCCCAGCCGCCCTCGAACGCGACAACGGCAGCCGACGCCGGGACGAACCCACGCGTCAACGTTTCGAGATCACCGGCGTCACCAGCACCGGCCACCAGCTCGTACGCCAGCGCGGGGATCCCGGGTGCATGGCCGACGATGACCGCAGTCTGCGCCTCGGGGGCCGTCGCGTCGAGATCGCGCACGAGGCTCAGAAGCGAATCGACATCCGCCTCGTAGATCGCCGGCTCCATGGTGATGAGGACGCCATGTCCGGTGGCTTCCTGGATGGCGGCCCAAGTTTGACGGGTTCGCGCGGCCGGCGAACAGAGAACGGCTTCGCCGAGCAGGTCGTTCTCGCGTAGCCACTCCCCTGCTCGGGCAGCCTCGTCGAGGCCGTGGGCCGTGAGCTCTCGGGATTCGTCACCTTCCCGGCCGTCGGGTTCGGCGGTGGCGTGACGCAGGAGGACGAGTCGGCGCACATTCTCGGACATGCGCCCATCATCGCCCCTTCTACTGCCCGAGTGGAAACCGGAACCCTAACGCGACACCGCCGATGTCGGCCGACGCGTCGATCAGACGGGCTTCGCCCATACGACGTAGTTGTTCGACCGGTGTTGCGCGTTGACCCACTGGCTGTCGGCGTCGCAGGTCACGAGGGCCACCACGGGAGTCGAGCTCCCACCCCACACGCGCATGTCGTTCTGCAGAGCCGTCTTGCCGACGCTCGCCTTGTTCGTGACGACGAAATCCTTGTGGGTGCCGTCGGCGTAGCTGATCGTCACCTTGCCGCCCACGGGGGTGCGGTGCAGGGAGTAGAAGATGTCCGGACCGTTGAGCGTCACGTGCCCGGCGAGCACGGCGATGCCCGGCATGCCCGGCTTGACGCGCCCGTATCCCGTGAACTGTTGGATGACGCCCCCGGGCGGATTGAGCACACCGTTGTTGAGGCCTCCCGGTGTGATCGCGTTGTTGAGGCCGATGCTCGGAATGGAGATGCGAACGGCCGCGGCTCGCGGCACACCGACAGACTTTCCGGTCGGCGTCTGCGTGCCGGAAGCCTTCGGCGCAGCGGCCGAGGTGGAAGCAGCCTTCTTCGATGCGGGACTCGAGGCGGAACGCGATCCGGACGACGATGACGATGACGTTTTCGCAGACGGCCCGCTCGTCGTCGACGAACTGGACGCACTGGACGAGGTCGACGCCGCCACGGGCTCGGACGACGAGTCGTCACTGCCGCCACAGCCGGAAAGGCCGACAGCGCAGACCAGGGCGAGCGAGGCGAGGAACTTCCCCCGAGAGTTCTTCATGGCGATCATCCTACGGGTGAGCGGGACGCGTGATGCCCCACCGGAGCGAACTCCGGTGGGGCATCACGAGCGTCCGGTTCGGGACGGTGTCAGCGGGTCACTTACGGCCGCGGCGAACGGCGATCGTGCCGCCGGCGGCGACGATCGCGAACGCACCGAGACCCGCGGCCAGAGCGGCCGTGTTGTCCGACTGCGGTGCGACGCGGTCGGTCTCGACCTTCGGGCCGGCCGTCGAGGTCGGGGCCGACGAGGTCGGCATCGGCGACGTGGTCGTCGAGGTCGGCGACGTGGTCGTCGTCGTGCTCGTCGGGGACGGCGACGTCGACGTCGGAACGGGCTCAGCCGTCGGCGTACCGGCCGAAGCCCAGTTCATGACGGGCTGCGTCGTCGGCAGACCGGCGCAGGACGTGGGGACCTTGCCCGAGACGTTGAACGACGAGCCCGTGGTCGAGCCGGCGGCGTGGACCGTGATCGAGCGACCCGGAACGCGCGTCAGCGACTTGATCGAGCCACCCGAGGTGTAGGGGCTGACGTTCGTGCGCTCGAGCGGGCGGTAGCCCGACGCGGTGAACGTGACCTTGGCCTCGGTCTTGTTCAGCGTGCGGTAGCTGAACGAGAAGTTGGGGGTGCCGTTGTCGCACCAGTACTGCATGTTCGTGTACTGGAAGTTGCCGCTGATGCTCGTCCGGAACGCCGCCTGCGACGGGGCTGCGGTCGTGGCGACCATGGCGCCGACTCCGACCAGAGCAAGGCCTGCGAACTTCTTCATCGTGTCGTCCCTCTCGTGTGATTTTCCCGATCGGCGGAACGCCCTGGTCGGGGCTTCACACCCACACGACCGAGACTCCCTCCCCGCCTCACATCGAGGCTAGAGCACATTCAGGGATCACACAGCAATACCCGGGGGTAATTTTAAGGAACGGTCAGTTAACAGGTTTCGTCCACACGACGAAGTTGTTGACGTGGTGCACTCCGACGAGTTCGGAGGCCGAATCGCAGGTGATGAGGGCGAGCACCGGCGTCTTCGAGGAGCCCCACACACTCTGGTCGTGGCGCAGTTCCTCCTTGTCGACCGACTTGACTCGGGTGACCTGGAACTTCTGCGACGACGTGTCGGCAAAGCGGACGGTGAGGCGCTGCCCCACTTTGACCTCGGGCAGTTTGGCGAAGACGTCGGGGCCGTTGAACGTCACGTGCCCCGCGATGACCGAGATGCCGACCTGCCCTGGGCTGACCGTGGCGTTGTACCACTGCGTCACACCCGGGGGCGGCGAGATCTCGCCGCTCTTGGTCAGGCCCATACCCGTGACCTTGCGGTCGAAGCCGATGGACGGGATCGCGAGCGACACGGGCACGCTGCCGCCCCCCTTGGGTGCAGTCGCCGTCGGAGCAGGTGTCGTTGTCGGCGCCTGTGCCGTTTCGACGTCGCTCGCTTCATCGTCGAAGTCACGTTTGCGTGAACAACCGGCCACGCCGAGCAGACCGACCCCGGCCAACGTCAGCGCGCTGCGGCGGCCCACCTCGTTCATCGTCAGGCCTGGCCCAGCTGTTCGAGGATGATGGAACGCGCCTTGGCCGCGTCGGCCTGGCCCTTCATCTCCTTCATCACCTGACCGATGAGCGCACCAGCGGCCTGAACCTTGCCGTCGCGGACCTTCTGTGCGACGTCCGGGTTGGCCTCGATGACCTTCGTCACTGCGGCCTCCAGCGCACCGTCGTCCTGCACGAGTTCGAGACCGCGGGCGTCCGCAACCTCGGTCGGAGTACCTTCGCCGGCGAGGACGCCCTCGAGCGTCTGACGCGCCATCGAGTCGTTGAGACGACCGGACTTCACGAGCCCGTCGAGCTCAGCGATCGTCTTCGGCGTGACGTGACGCTGGGCAGCGAACTCGACAAAGGGTTCACCGGCCTTGTTGGCCAGGCGGGCGATCTCGCCCGTCCACCACTTGCGCGCGCCCGCGGCACTCGCACCCGCCGCGATGGTCTCCTCGATCGTCTCGACCGCGCCCGCGTTGTAGACGTCGCGCATCTCGAGGTCGGAGAAGCCCCACTCGCCCTGTAGACGCTTGCGGCGCTCGGCGGGCGGCTCGGGCAGTGTGGCGCGCAGCTGCTCGACGAGCTCACGGCTCGGAGCGACCGGCACGAGATCGGGCTCCGGGAAGTAGCGGTAGTCGTCGGCGTCCGACTTCGGGCGACCGGACGTCGTGACGCCGGTGTCCTCGTGCCAGTGACGCGTCTCCTGCAGGATCGATCCGCCCTCGTTGAGGACGGCCGCGTGGCGCGTGATCTCGTAGCGCACCGCTCGCTCGACCGAGCGCAGCGAGTTGACGTTCTTGGTCTCCGTGCGGGTACCGAACTTCTCGGCGCCCTTCGGCATGAGCGAGACGTTCGCGTCGCAACGCATCGAGCCCTGCTCCATGCGGGCGTCGGACACGTCGAGCGCACGCATCAGTTCGCGCAGCGCACCGACGTAGGCCTTCGCGATCTCGGGCGCGCGCTCCCCCGCACCCACGAGCGGCTTGGTGACGATCTCGATGAGCGGGATGCCGGCACGGTTGTAGTCGAGCAGCGAGTGATCGGCGCCGTGGATGCGACCCGTGGCACCGCCGACGTGCAGCGACTTACCCGTGTCCTCCTCCATGTGCGCACGCTCGATCTCGACACGCCACGGCGTACCGTCCTCGAGTTCGACGTCGAGGTAACCCTCGAAGGCGATGGGCTCGTCGTACTGCGAGGTCTGGAAGTTCTTCGGCATGTCCGGGTAGAAGTAGTTCTTCCGGGCGAAGCGGCACCACTCGGCGATCTCGCAGTTGAGCGCGAGGCCGATGCGGATGGCGGACTCCACGCCCTTCGCGTTGACCACCGGCAGTGCGCCGGGCAGGCCCAGGCAGACCGGGCAGGTCTGAGTGTTCGGCTCGGCGCCGAACTCGGTGGCACAGCCGCAGAACATCTTCGTCTCGGTGTTCAGCTCGACGTGCACCTCGAGACCCATGACGGGGTCGTACGTGGCAATCGCCTCGTCGTAGTCGACAACGGCATCCATCAGTTGTTCTCCTTCAGTGCCGGTGCCTGCGCGAGGAGTGGTGCGCCCCACTTCTCTTCGAGTGCGCGCTCGAGCGCGGCACCGACGCCGTACATGCGCTCGTCCTTCGTTGCCGGGGCGAGAATCTGGAAGCCGACCGGAAGGCCGTCGTCCGAGAGGCCCGCAGGCAGCGACATACCGGGCAGACCGGCGAGGTTTGCCGGGATGGTGGCGACGTCGTTGAGGTACATCGCCATCGGGTCCTCGAGCTTCTCGCCCAGCTTGAACGCGGTGGTGGGGCTCGTGGGGCTGACGAGCACGTCGGCCGACTCGAAGGCACGGGCGAAGTCGCGCGCGATGAGCGTGCGCACCTTCTGCGCCTGCCCGTAGTACGCGTCGTAGTAGCCGCTCGAGAGGGCGTAGGTGCCCAGGATGATGCGGCGCTTGACCTCGTTGCCGAAGCCCGCCTCACGCGAAGCGGCCATGACCTGCTCGGCCGAGGGTGCGTCGACCCCCTCAGGCGCGACGCGCAGGCCATAGCGCATGGCGTCGAACTTGGCCAGGTTCGAACTGACTTCCGACGGCATGACGAGGTAGTAGGCAGCGAGCGCCTGCTCGAAGCTCGGGCAGGAGACGGTGACGACCTCGGCGCCGGCGTCGGTGAGCGCGGCGACGGCCTCGTCGAAGCGGGCCTTGACGCCAGGCTGGTACCCCTCGCCGTCGAGCTGGGAGATGATGCCGATCTTCATGCCCTTGACGTCACCGCGACGGGCCGCGTCGACGACCGGCGGCACCGGAGCATCGATCGAGGTGGAGTCCATGGGGTCGTGACCGGCCATGACCTCGTGGAAGAGCGCTGTGTCGAGGACGGAGCGCGTGCACGGGCCCGCCTGGTCGAGCGAGCTCGCCATCGCGATGAGGCCGTAGCGGCTGATGCCGCCGTACGTCGGCTTCGAGCCGACGGTGCCCGTCACCGAAGCGGGCTGACGGATCGAACCACCGGTGTCGGTACCGACGGCCAGCGGCGCCTCGAAGGCGGCGACAGCCGCGGCGGAGCCACCGCCGGAACCACCCGGGATGCGCTCGAGATCCCACGGGTTGTGCGTGGGGCCGTAGGCGCTGTGCTCGGTGGAACTGCCCATCGCGAACTCGTCCATGTTCGTCTTTCCGAGCAGCGGCATACCCGCTGCACGAAGGCGCGTGACGAGGGTGGCGTCGTACGGGGGCACCCAGCCCTCGAGGATCTTCGAACCGGCCGTCGTGGGCTGGCCCTTCGTCGTGACGACGTCCTTGACGGCCACCGGCACGCCGGCAAGTGCGTGCACCGGCTTGCCCGCGCTGCGGTCTTCGTCGACCTGCTTCGCCGCGGCGAGCGCCTCGGAGGTGTTGACGTGGAGGAAGGCGTGCACGTCACCGTCGACGGCAGCGATGCGGTCGAGGTGGGCCTGCGTCAGCTCCACGGCGCTGACGGAACCGTCGGCGAGCCGGGCCGCCATGTCGGCGGCGCTGAGGCGGATGATGTCGCTCAAAATCGAACCTTTGCTCGTCGTGTCAGTCTTCGCTGAGGATGCGCGGCACCAAGAAGCGCTGCTGCTCGCTCGCGGGGGCGCCCGACAGCGCCTCGTCCGCGGTGAGCGACGGGCGTACCTCGTCCGGTCGCGTCACGTTCGTCAGGGGCAACGGGTGCGACATGGGCGGGATGTCGTCGGCCGCGGCCTCGTTGACACTGGCCACGAAGCCGACGATGGAGTCGAGCTGCCCGGCGAAGGTGTCGAGTTCCTCGTCCGACAGGTGGATGCGCGCCAGGCCTGCGACGTGCGCGACCTCGTCACGGGAGAGAGAAGACATGAGCCTCATTCTAGGTGGTTGTCGTGCGTGGAATCGGCCCGGTGCCGCCGGGCGTTCGGCTCGTGAAGCCAGGCGCCGACGGCGGGCCGAGCCGGGCGGTCGTCAGCCCTTGAGAGCACGCGCCACGAGCGCGGGGTCGGGGTTGGTGTGGGGGCGGCCGTCGATGACGACGGTGGGCACGACCTCGTTGCCGTCGTTGACCATGGCGACGAACTCGCGGGCCTCGTCGTCCTCCCAGATGTTGCGCCAGGTGGCCTTGTTCCTGCTCGCGCCGAGGGCGTTCTCCAGGCGCATGCAGAACACGCAGCCGGGGCGCCAGTAGATCGTCACGTCACTCATGCGTCGTCCTTCTCGTAGGTCGTGTTGTCGTTGTCGGCGATGGGCTGCGCGGTGGCGGCGTCCGCATCGTCATCGGTGTCGTCGACGCCATCACCCAGAGCTGCGGGACCGCCCTCGAGCAGAATCTTGAACTGCTCCTCGTCGAGGATGCGCAGGCCCAACTCCTCCGCCTTCGTCGCCTTGGAGCCGGCGTTGGCTCCGAGAACGACGTAGTCGGTCTTCTTGCTCACGCTTCCGGAGGCCTTGCCGCCGCGCGCGATGATGGCCTCCTTGACGCCGTCACGCGTGAAGTCGTCGAGGGAACCGGTGGCGACGATGGTGAGACCGTCGAGCGTCTTCGTGATCGACGCGTCGGTCTCGTCCTCCATGCGCACGCCGCTCGTCGCCCACGACGCGACGATGTTCTCGTGCCAGTCGACGCCGAACCATTCCTTCACGGAGCGGGCGATGACGGAGCCCACGCCGTCGGTAGCTGCGAGCGCCTCCTCGTCGGCCCCACGGATGGCGTCGATCGAGCCGAACTGCGTAGCCAGTGCGCGGGCGGCCGTCGGGCCGACGTGCCGGATCGACAGGGCGACGATGACCCGCCAGAGCGGCTGGCCCTTCGCCTTCTCGAGGTTGTCGAGGAGCTTGAGCCCCGTGGCGGAGACGACGCGCCCGTCGCGCACCTTCTCCTCGGGGTCGTTCTTCTTCGCGGCCCGCGTGTAGATGCCTACCCGCGCAATGTCGTCGTAGGTGAGGTCGAAGAGGGTGGACTCGTCGGTGAGCACGCCCGACTCGAGCAGCGCGATGGAGCCCTCCCACCCGAGCGCCTCGATGTCGAACGCACCGCGACCGGCGAGGGAGAAGAGCCGCTCGCGCAACTGCGACGGGCAGGTGCGCGCGTTCGGACAGCGGATGTCCTTGTTGCCCTCACGCTCGTAGGCGAGCTCCGTGCCGCACGACGGGCAGTGCGTGGGCATGACGAATTCACGCTCGTCACCGGTACGCGCTTCGACGACCGGCCCGACGATTTCGGGGATGACGTCCCCTGCCTTGCGCAGGACGACCGTGTCGCCGATGAGAACCCCCTTGCGCTTCACCTCGAACGCGTTGTGGAGGGTGGCCATCTCGACGGTCGAGCCCGCCACGGTGACCGGCTCCATGACGCCGAACGGCGTGACGCGACCGGTGCGCCCGACGTTGACGGCGATGTCGAGGAGTTTCGTGTTGACCTCCTCGGGCGGGTACTTGTACGCGATGGCCCAGCGCGGCGCACGCGAGGTGTTGCCCAGCTGACGCTGCACGGCGACCTCGTCGACCTTGACGACGACTCCGTCGATCTCGTGCTCGACGGAGTGACGCTGCTCGCCACCGTAAGCCGCGACGAACTCCTGCACCTGCTCCATCGTGTCGAGCACCTTGGCGTAGGGCGACGTCGGCAGACCCCATGCGGCGAGCAGTTCGTAGGCCTCGCTCTGACGTGTGATGTCGAAACCGGTGCGTGCGCCGATGCCGTGCACGAGCATCCGCAACGGCCGTCGTGCCGTCTTCGCCGGGTCCTTCTGCCGCAGGGATCCGGCAGCCGCGTTTCGCGGGTTCGCGAACGGCGACTTCCCCTCCTCGACGAGGCCCTCGTTGAGCTTTTCGAATGCCGCGACGGGGAAGAACACCTCACCGCGGATCTCGACGAGCGCCGGCACGTCGTCACCCGTGAGTTCGTGCGGGATGCCGTCGATCGTGCGGACGTTGAGCGTGACGTCCTCACCGGTGCGTCCGTCACCGCGGGTCACGCCGCGCACGAGTTTGCCGTTCTCGTAGAGCAGGTTGATGGCGAGGCCGTCGATCTTGAGTTCACACAGGTAGTGGTAGGTGGTGTTCGCCTCTCGGGCGACGCGCTCACCCCACTCGGCCAGTTCCTCGGGGCTGAACGCGTTGTCGAGCGAGAGCATCCGTTCGACGTGGTCGACGGGGGTGAACTCCGTGGAGTAGGTGCCCCCGACACGCTGGGTCGGGCTCTGCGGTGAACGCAGTTCGGGGTGTTCGTCCTCGATCTGCTGCAGCTCACGAAGGAGCGCGTCGTAGGCGCCGTCGCTGACGGTCGGAGCGTCCTTGACGTAGTACGCGAACTGGTGGGCGTCGATCTGCTCGGTCAGCTCGGCTGCGCGCCGACGCACCTCGTCGGGCACCTCACTGCGCAGGGCGTCGGGAGCCTGTTTCGTCGTCTTCTCGCTCACGGGTCAATCCTGCCTCATGTCACCGACAGGGGCCGGAACGGCGGGGCGTGATGCTCAGTCGGACGTGTCGGCGAGCATCTGGACCGCCTCGACGGCCAGGCGCTGCACCGTGACGGCCTGCTTCGGCGCCAAGCCGGCGAGGCCGCACGCAGGGGTGACGACGATGCGGTCGTACTCGCCCGCGCCGAAGCCAATGCGGCGCCACATCCGCTCGAAGGCCTCGACATGGGCGCGCGGGTGGCGCTCGGCCGCCGACGTCGGAACGAGCCCGGCCCAGAGCGTCAGACCGGAGTCGATCGCCTCGCCCAGCGGCTCGAAGGCCGCCTCCGTGAGCAACGACGTGTCGAGGGACACTCCGTCGACGCCGAGGCGGTGCAGCAGCGACACCGGTACGTCCGGCGCGCACGAGTGCACGACCACCTGAGCGCCCGCTGCTTTCACCGTGTCAACGACGTGGCCGAGAACATCACGCGCTTCACCTTCGTCGATGCGTCGAAGGCGCCCCACGCCCGAAAGGGTCTTGAGCCCGCCGGACAGCACGGCCGGAAGGGACGGTTCGTCGAGTTGGACGATCGGCGACGCACCGGGCACGAGTGTTCGAACGTGCTCGAGGTGAGCAGCGAGTCCCGCCGCCAGAGACTGCCCGAGATCGCGGGTCGCCCCGTGGTCGCTGAGAACGCGGTCACCGCGCGGCAGCCACAGCGAAGCGGCGAGCGTCCAAGGTCCGACCACCTGAGTCTTGAGCGGTCCGGTGTAACCGTCGTAGGCCTCGGCCACCTCGTCGAGGTCTTCGCCCAGGTATCCCCCGGCGCGGCGCAGGTCGCGGCTGCGCGACGATCCGGGAGGCGTCAGTCGCCACCCGCTCGGCTGGAGGTCGGCGGACATCTCGACGAGCAGATCGGCGCCGCGCCCGATCATGTCCGCGCCGGGCCCACGGGTGGACTGCTCGGGCACGTACGGGATGCCGGTGCCGTCGGGAACGTCGCCGACGAGAAGATCACGCACTGCGCGTACCGCGTCGCGTGCACCCATCTCGGGCAACGAACCGACACCGCTCGCGCGAGGCCCCACCGTCTCGCGCGCGCTGCCCTGCGTCGCCCTCATCGTCATCGAGGTGCCCGGGAGGTCGCCGTGATCGTGGCCGACCCGACGACGCGCGTGCCCTCGTAGAGCACGACCGACTGTCCTGGAGCCACACCACGGGTGCGCTCGTCGAGACGGACGGTGACGCGCTCCCCGTCAGCGCTGACCCACGCGGGAAACTCCTCGCCGTGGGCGCGCAGCTGCGCTCCGAGACGCACCTCACCGCTGGGCGGCGGGCCCGGCCAGCGCGCGTGCTCGGCCTCGATGACGTCGACGCCGAGCAGGTCGGCCGTGCCGACCACGACCGTGTTCGTCTTCGGCTGGACATCGACGACGTACCGCTTGGCGTGGTCCTCACGCGGCACCTTGAGGCCGAGGCCACGACGCTGACCGACGGTGAAGCCGTAGGCACCGTCGTGCCGGCCGACCACCTCGCCGTCGCTGTCGACGATGTCGCCGGGCTGCTTGCCGAGACGCTTCGCGAGGTAACCCTGCGTGTCGCCGTCGGCGATGAAGCAGATGTCGTGGCTGTCCGGCTTGTTGGCAACGTAGAAGCCCTTGGAGGCGGCCTCCTCGCGGATCTGCGGCTTCGTCGTGTCACCGAGCGGGAAGAACGAGTGCGCGAGCTGATCGGCGTCGAGCACACCCAGCACGTACGACTGGTCCTTCGCCATGTCGACGGCGCGGTGCAGTTCGCGACCGTTCGGACCCTCGACGATCTGCGCGTAGTGGCCCGTCGCGACGGCGTCGAAGCCAAGAGCCAAAGCCTTGTCGAGCAGGGCGGCGAACTTGATCTTCTCGTTGCAGCGCAGGCACGGGTTGGGGGTGCGGCCCGCCTCGTACTCGGCGACGAAGTCCTCGACGACGTCGGCCTTGAACCGCTCGGCCATGTCCCACACGTAGAACGGGATGCCGAGCTTGTCGGCGACGCGGCGCGCGTCACCGGCGTCCTCGATCGTGCAGCAGCCGCGCGCACTCTCACGGAGCGTCGCGGCGGACTGGGAGAGAGCGAGGTGCACGCCGACGACCTCGTGTCCGGCCTCGAGCATGCGCGAGGCGGCGACGGCCGAGTCGACTCCCCCGCTCATTGCAGCGACGACGCGCATCACGACACCTTCCGGGTTGCTTCCTGGGCACGGCGGGCGCGCTCGGCGACCGCCGGCAGCTCCCGCAGGAAGGCGTCAACGTCGTCATCGGTCGATGTATGCCCGAGCGTGAGTCGCAGCGCCCCGCGAGCCTGCTCCTCGGGGATACCCATGGCCAGCAGGACGTGGCTCGGGCGCGGCACGCCGGCCTGGCAGGCCGAACCGGTGGAGCACTCGACGCCCGCCGCGTCGAGGAGGTAGAGCATCGAGTCGCCGTCGCAGCCGGGCACGCGCAAGTGGGCGTTGCCCGGCAGACGACGCTCCACGTCGCCCGCCTCGTAGAAGCCGCTCACCGAGACGCCGAGGTCGAGTGCGAGCGCACCCTCGACGAGTCGATCACGCAGCTTCGCGAGGCGCGCGGCCTCACCCTCACGCGTGGCGCAGGACTTCTCGACGGCCTCAGCGAGGCCGAGGATGCCTGCGACGTCCAGGGTGCCGCTGCGCACCTGACGCTCCTGCCCGCCGCCGTGCGTCAACGGATCGAGCCGTGCGTCGCGCGCCAGGAGTAGCGCGCCGACGCCCTGGGGACCGCCGACCTTGTGACCGCTCAGGGCGAGCATCGTGGCACCGGAGGCGCCGAAGTCGACGCCGAGGTGACCCACGGCCTGCACCGCGTCGGTGTGGAACGGGATGCCGAACTTCGCACAGACGGCGCCGATCTCGGCGATGGGCTGCACCGTGCCGACCTCGTTGTTCGCCCACATGACGCTGACGAGGGCGACCGTGCCCGCTCCCCCGTCGGCTTCGAGCGCCGTGCGGACGGCATGCGCTGTGACGACCCCGTCAGCGTCGGGCTCCACCCACGTGACGCGGGCGTCCTCGGTCGCGACGAGTGCCTCGACAGCGTCGAGCACGGCATGGTGTTCGATGCCGCTCACAATGAGTCGGTCACGGGCGGCGTCGATGCGGCGCGTGGCGCGGTAGGTGCCCTTGATCGCGAGGTTGTCGCCCTCGGTGCCACCGGAGGTGAAGATCACCTCGGACGGACGAGCTCCGAGGGCAGCTGCGATGCGCTCCCGCGATTCCTCGACGACGCTGCGGGCGTTGCGGCCACTCGTGTGCAGGCTCGAGGCGTTGCCCACGACGGCCATCTGCTTCGCCATCGCTTCGATGACCTCGGCGTAGATCGGCGAGGTGGCGGCATGGTCGAGGTAGACGCGGTTCGGCACCGTACAAGTTTAGGCCTCGGCGCAAATGGGCCCAATCACGCGAGAGCGCCCGGATCCCTTTCGAGGGGGACCGGGCGCTCTCGGTGAGAACGATCAGACGATCAGTTCTTGGCTTCCTTGACCGCGTCCGTGGCCTGCGGGAGCACGTTGAACAGGTCGCCGACGACGCCGAAGTCGACGAGCTCGAAGATCGGCGCCTCCTCGTCCTTGTTGATGGCGACGATCGTCTTCGACGTCTGCATACCGGCGCGGTGCTGGATGGCACCGGAGATACCCGCCGCGACGTACAGCTGCGGCGAGACCTGCTTACCGGTCTGACCGACCTGGTTCGTGTGCGGGTACCAGCCGGCGTCGACGGCGGCGCGGGAGGCACCGACGGCAGCACCGAGAACGTCGGCGAGCGCCTCGACCGGCGAGAAGTCACCGTTCGTACCGCGACCACCGGAGACGACGATCGGAGCCTCGGTGAGCTCGGGGCGACCCGACTTCTCCTTCTCCTTGCGCTCGGTGATCTTGGCGCCCTTGGCGGCGTCGGAGACCGAGACGTCGACCGTGACCGGCGCGGCCTGGGCCTGCGAGGCCTGCGGCGGCGTCGAGTTTGGCTTCACCGTGATGATCGACAGGCCCGTCGTGGCCTGCGACTTCAGGGTCCAGGAACCGGCGAAGACCGACTGCGTCGTGACCGGGGCGTCACCGTCGCCGGCCTCGACGTTCGCGGCATCCGTCGTCAGACCGGAGTTGGTCTTGACGGCGAGGCGCGCGGCGGCCTCGTTGTTCGTGCCCGAGGAGGGCAGGAGGATCGCGGACGGCGAGGCCTGCTCGACGACGGCGGCGAGCGCCTCGGCGAGCGGAGCCGGGTGACCGTCGAGGTCACCGTTGTCGACGACGTAGACCTTCTCGGCGCCGAACTGGGCCAGACGCGGACGAGCGGCGTCGACGTTCGAGCCGACGAAGACGGCGGACGGCGTGCCGATGCGACGAGCGAGCGTCAGCAGTTCGGCGGTCACCTTGCGGACCTGGCCATCGACGTGGTCGACCAGGACGAGAACTTCAGCCATGGTGTGTTTCTCCTAAGTCAGTGGGGTCGATGATCAGATGAGCTTCTGACCGGCGAGGAACTCGACGAGCTTCTTGCCGCCGTCGCCCTCGTCGGTGATGACCTCGCCCTGCTCACGCGGCGGGCGCTTGGTCGTGTCGAGCACCTTCGTCGAGGCGTTGTCGAGACCGACCTGGCCGGCGTCGACACCGAGGTCGCCGAGGCTCATCTCCTCGACCGGCTTCTTCTTCGCGGCCATGATGCCCTTGAAGGACGGGTAGCGCGGCTCGTTGATCTGGTCGGTGACCGAGACGACGGCCGGGATCGAGGCGACGAGCGTCTCGGAGGCGACGTCCGAGTCACGGCGACCGGTGACGTTGCCGTCGGCGACCTCGAGGGTGGAGACCTGCGTGACCTGCGGCAGGCCGAGGCGCTCGGCGACCATGGCCGGAACAACGCTCATGCCACCGTCGGTGGAGGCCAGACCGAACAGGACGATGTCGGGCTGACCGACCTTCTTGATGGCCTCGGCGAGGATGAGTGACGTCGCGAGGGCGTCGGAGCCGGCGATGGCGTCGTCGCTGACGTGGACGGCCTTGTCGGCGCCCATCTGCAGAGCCTTCTTCACGGCGTCCACGGCATCGGCCGGGCCGACGGTGAGCGCGGTGACCTCGCCGCCCTCGGCCTCCGTGATCTTCAGCGCAGCTTCGACCGCGTACTCGTCGAGCTCCGAGAGGAGACCGTCGACGTTCTCGCGGTCGGTGGTGTTGTCATCGGAGAACCCGCGCTCGCCCTGAGCGTCGGGAACGTGCTTGACACAGACGACGATGTTCATGCGTCTACCGTCCTTTTCGTAGGAGCTTGGTCCGTCTCGCGACACGTTACCCATCAGTAACGTGATCGTCGAGTCCTGGGTTGAGGTGATTTTGGTGACTGAGACCTGTGGCCTCAGCCGTGCGTCAGCTTCACGACGAGCATGCCGACGAGGGTGAGCGCGACGATGATCCACGGCAGGAGCCGGTTGAGCAGAGTCGAGCCCGCGTCGGCCCGGCCCTGTGTGAAGTCAGCGTGACGCCCGAGAACGGTGTCACCGACCGCCGCGGCAACCGCGATGATGAGGCCGAGAACGAACCAGATCGTGGGGTTCGCGCCCCAGACCTTCGTCGCGTCGGTCACCATGCCGGTCCAGCCGAGCAGAGCGAAGAACATGCCGACGAGGCCGGCGATCGCCAGCAGCAGCGCTCGGGTGCGGGAAAGGCCCGCCTCGCGTGCCGTCATGGGCTCGGACACAGGGATTTCCTTTCCGTAGGCGACCGGGTCTCCGAAGAGCTCCTTCGCCGTGGCGTTCTCACGGATGCAGGCCTCGTCCACCTCGCCGAGCGCGGCGTCGCAGGCCTGCGGGGAGGCGCCGCGAGCGCGCAGGGCCTCGAGAAAAGGCTCCTGCCACTCACGCTCGACCTTCCATTGCTTGATCATCGCCGTCAGCGACCCTCGAAGCGGGCCTTGCCCGGCCCGTGCTCGACGAACGACGCCATACCGATTTCGCGGTCCTTCGTGGCGAAGAGACCGGCGAAGAGCTGCGACTCCGTGGCCAGGCCTGTGGCGAGGTCGACGTCGGCGCTGCGGTTGATCAGTTCCTTCGCGAAGCGCAGCGCGATCCGCGGCATCTTCGCGTAGGTACGAGCACGCTCGAGGGCCGCCTCGTACGCCGTGCCGGCGTCGACGAGCTCGTCCACGAGGCCGATCTCGAGGGCCTCGTCTGCCTTGACGAAGCGGCCGCTGAAGACGAGGTCCTTCGCCTTGGACTGCCCGACGAGCCGGACGAGGCGCTGCGTACCGCCGGCACCCGGGATGAGGCCGAGGAGGATCTCGGGCTGGCCGAGCGTGGCCTCCTTGGAGGCAACGCGGAAGTCGCACGTCATGGCCAGTTCGCAGCCGCCGCCGAGGGCGTACCCCTCGATGGCGGCGATCGTCGGGATCGGCAGTTCCGCCAGGGCGCGGTAGGCGTCCTGGATGAGGTGCGCGCGCTCGACCATGTCGACGTAGTCGAACGCCTGCATCTCCTTAATGTCGGCGCCGGCTGCGAAGACCTTGTCGCCGCCGGTGATGATCGCGGCGCGCACGCTCTCGTCGGCACCGATGTCGGCCGCGGCGCGCCCCAGGCTCTCCTGGACGTCAGCATCGATCGGGTTCATCTTCGGTCGGTCGAGGCGGATCGTGGCGATGCCGTCCTCGATCGTGACCTTGATCCACTGGCCGTACTCGCTCATGCGATCAGGCCTCCGGCGTGGGCTGCTCGCCGTCCGTCTGCGCGAACGCGGGCACGCCACCCTCGGCCGCGTGCGGGCCGTCGGAGTTGACGCTCTGGTGCCACAGCTGGGTGGCCTGCAGGATCATCTGCGTCGTCGAGGGAAGAACCATCTGCAGGTCGAGGTCCGGCGTGACGAGGTGCTCACCGGAGACAACGACCATGTCGCGGGCGATGCCGACCTTGACGATGTTGAGGCTGAGCGTGACGTCGTTGGCCGCGTTGAGGCGCTTGGCGAGGTCGGACGTGATGTCGTCCGTGATCTGCCACTGGCCGAAGAGGCGGACGAGGTCGATCTCGCCCTCCATGACGCGCACGAAGAGGTTTTGGTCCTCGACCGTGTACATGACGTCGCCGTCGGAGTCGATCTGCGGGTTGAAGCCGAAGCCGTTCAGCACACCGACGACCTTGTCGGTGAGGGATGCGGACGCGCCGTCACCACCGGCTGCGGGGGTGGGCTGGCCGAAGTTCGGAAGCGCTGTGGGATCAGTCATACGGCAAACCTACCCACTCTTATCCTTGTTCGCATGACTGCCCCGCCACGAGTCTTCGCTCGTCCCCCCAAGCCCGGCGTCACACTCGAGCGCGGCGGCGTCACATTTTGCGTCTACGCAGGCCACGCCGAGCGGGTCTGGCTGTGTCTCTTCGACGGCGAGAACGAGACGCGTCACGCGATGAGCGACGTCGGCGGAGGCCAGTGGGCGACCTTCCGCGACGACGCGGGCTTGGGCACCCGCTACGGCTACCGCGTTCGCGGTCGCTGGGCCCCCGATCAGGGCTATCGCCACAACGAGGCCAAGCTGTTGCTCGACCCCTATGCGCAGGCGGTCGACGGTGAGGTCACGTGGCGCCCCGAGGTCTTCGGCCACGTCGTGGACGACGAATTCCACGGCGATGACGCCGTGCGCGACGAACGGGATTCGGCGCCCTACGTGCCGCGCTCGGTCGTCGTCGACGAGACCTATGACTGGGGTGACGACGCGTCCGGCCCACGCGTGCCGATGGCCGACACGGTCTTCTACGAAACACACGTGGCCGGGTTCTCACGCCTGAACCCCGCGGTGCCCGAGCACCTGCGTGGCACCTACGCCGGTTTGGCTCACCCCGCCTCGGTCGCACACCTGCGCTCGCTCGGCGTCACGTCCGTGGAGTTGTTGCCCGTGCACGCGTTCACGGACGAACCGCACCTCGTGAAGCTCGGCCTGACGAACTACTGGGGCTACAACACGCTGGGCTTTCTCGCCCCGCACGCGGCGTACGCGTCAGCAACCGATCCCCAGGCCGTGACTCGCGAGTTCAAGGACATGGTCAAGGCCCTACACGCCGCGGGTCTCGAGGTGATCCTCGACGTCGTCTACAACCACACCGCCGAGCAGGGCGGGCACGAGGGCGCCACGTTCTCACTGCGCGGCCTCGACAACCGTGCGTACTACCGCCTCGACGAGCACGGGCGCGACATCGACGTCACCGGCTGCGGCAACAGCGTCGACGTCCGACACCCGGCCGCGATGCGGCTCGTGCTCGACTCGCTGCGCCACTGGGTGACGACCTACCACGTCGACGGCTTTCGCTTCGACCTCGCCGTGACGCTCGGCCGCGGGCCCGGTGACGACTTCGATCCGAACGCCGCACTGCTCGTGGCGATGCGCACCGACCCCGTCCTTTCACAGGTCAAACTCGTCGCGGAGCCCTGGGACATCGGCCCGAACGGTTGGCGGACCGGCCAGTTCCCCCCCGGCTTCAGCGAGTGGAACGACCGGTTCCGCAACACGGTGCGTGACTTCTGGCTCGGGGACGTGGCGCGCGCCGGCGCCGGGCAACCCGGCCACGGCATCGCCGATCTCGCGACGCGCCTCGCCGGATCACGCGACCTGTTCGCCGGCCCGCTACGCCGCCCGCAGGCCGGGATCAACTACGTCACGGCACACGACGGCTTCCCGATGGCCGACCTCACGGCGTACGACTCGAAGCACAACGAGGCCAACGGCGAGCACAACCACGACGGCACGAGCGACAACCGTTCGTGGAACCACGGCGTCGAGGGCCAGAGCGACGACCCGTCGATACGGGCTGCGCGCCTGCGGACGGTGCGCAACCTGCTCGGCACTCTGTTGCTGTCGGCCGGCGTCCCGATGATGACGGCCGGCGACGAGTTCGCCCGCACCCAGGGCGGTAACAACAATGCGTACTGCCAGGACAACGAAACCAGTTGGCTCTCCTGGGATCACGATGCCGACCAGCGTCAGCTCGTGGCAACGACCTGTCATCTCACAAGCCTGCGCGAACGCTTCTCCGTCCTGCGACACACGACGTTCTTCCCCGGCGCGAGCGATGCCAGTGACGTGGCGGACCTGCGGTGGTTCGGAGCGCACGGCCGCACGCTCACGGCGGACGAGTGGAACGACCCGAGTGTCCACACGGTGCAGGCCCACTTCGACGGCTCACGCGAGCACGAGGAGTCGCTCCTACTGGTGCTGCACAACGGGCCGGGGGACGAGGTCACCCTGCCCGAATCGGCGGGAGCGAACGCGTGGGAGGTGCTGTGGGATTCGAGTGTGCCCGACCCCGCCCAGCTCGCACCCGAGACGATCCCAGCTGGTTCTGCCAGGCCGGTGAACGGGCCGACGATGCTGGTCCTCACTCCGACGAGCTGACCGCTCGGCCGCGGACTGGCGAGCCCTCGCGACTCGATTGAGACGAGCGCCGGACGTCAGGTCAGCGGGTCGGCGCGCTCCGGCGCAGCCAGAGCAGACCGATGATCGGCAACAGAAGGGGCACGAACCCGTAACCCTGGCCGAAGTGCGACCACACGGTCTTGTCGTGGAACGCGTCGGGCTGGAGCACACTCCACAGCCCGACGATCAGGACACCGGCGAGTTCGAAACCGATCGTCGCCCGGGCGAGACGCACCGACGTCCGGTCACCGCGTGCCAGGGCCACTGTCGCGACGATGTAGACGATCGCCGCGAGCGCCGAGAGGAGGTAGGCGGCCGGCGCTTTCGAGAAGCTCTGGGACAACTGCATGATCGAGCGCCCCGTCGCGGCGAGCGCGAACAGGCCGTACACGGCCACGAGCATTCGTCCCGGTCCCGAGTTCACCGTTCGGGTGTTCCGGCTGGTCACGTCGCGCGCGTCCTTCGTCTCGTTCGGTGCGGGGTCGTTGTCGCTCGGTGTCACGGGTGACCGTTCCACAGCTGCAGAATGCGGCCGACCATGATGCCCAGGCCGACAGCGGCGAGCAGCAGCACCGCCGTCCCCCAGCGCGATTCCCGCTCGGCGATGGCCCAGAATCCTGCGACGGGCAGGACGATGAGCAGCCCGACGAGGTAGGCGATGAAGATTCCGGTGTTCATCCGCGGATCGGCCGAACCCGACGTCGCGATGCCGACGACGAGCTGCAACACGAGCAGCACCTCGACCGCGATCATGAGATAGAAGATCGGGTTGTCGATGGGACGCCCGCGAACCGTCGCGACTGCGGCGAGCAGCGCGAGCAGTGTGGTGGCGCCGAGGACGACGACAGTCAGGGGGACGAACACCCCGTCATCGTAGGCGGGCCTCATCTCGGCCCGCGAACCGGGCGCAAGCTCCGCGAATGCCCGTGTGAGGCCGGTCTCACGCGGCTGGCCGTCTCGCCGCCACTCGCGCGAGAAGCGGTTGTCAGTGGTATTGGGTAGCGTGACGCACGTGACTGTTTCTCAGCCGGGCCGATCGCCCATGCCGAAACCGACCCCCGACACCACTGGCGCGTCGAACGCCGCCACGCGCGACGACGTCGACCTCGCCGCCAACCCGGCGAGCGCCGAGCCGGAAACCGGCCGGTACACGCCCGACACCGCCGAGCACCGCCCCGAACCGGCCGCGAACGCCCCCACCACCGCGCACGTCGAGGTCGGTGGAGTGCGAGGCATTGGCCGCATCCCGGTCACCGACGTCATGCCGATCGTCGACGGCGGCAACCTGCCGACCAAGTCGGTCGTCGACGAGCCGTTCACCGTGCGCGCAACCGTCTTCCGTGAAGGTCACGACGCCGTCAACGCCTCCCTCGTCATGGTCTCGCCGCACGGCGCCGAGCGCATCGTCACCATGACCTGCGTCAACCCGGGCCTCGACCTGTGGACCGCCGAGGCCGAAGCCGACCACGAGGGGGTGTGGCACTTCCGTGTGGAGGGCTGGAGCGACCCGTACGGCACGTGGGAGCACGACGCCACGATCAAGGTGCCCGCCGGCATCGACGTCGAGGTGATGTTCGAGGAGGGCGCCCGCGTTCTCGACCGCTCGCTCGCCACGAACGACCACCCGGACGACGATGCCCGCGTGCTCGAGCACGCGGCCGCCACGATGCGCGACACGAGCCTGCCGCAGGACGAGCGCCTCGCCGCGGGCACGTCGCTCAGCGTCAAGGAGGTCATGGAGCGCCTGCCGCTGCGTGACTTCGTCTCTCCCAGCCCCGACTACCCGTGGCTGGTGGAGCGCAAGCTCGCCCTGTCCGGCGCGTGGTACGAGTTCTTCCCGCGCTCCGAGGGCGCCTACTTCGACGAGGCCACGGGCAAGTGGGTCTCCGGAACGCTGCGTACGGCCGCCGAGCGCCTTCCGGCCGTCGCCGACATGGGCTTCGACGTCGTCTACCTCACGCCGATCCACCCGATCGGCGCGATCAACCGCAAGGGTCCGAACAACTCGCTGACGGCCGGCCCCGAGGATCCGGGTTCGCCGTACGCCATCGGCAGCAAGGACGGTGGCCACGACGCCATCGAGCCGTCGCTGGGCACCTTCGACGATCTCGACGCCTTCGTCGCCCGCGCCGAGGAGCTCGGCCTGGAGGTCGCGCTCGACATCGCGCTGCAGTGCGCGCCTGACCACCCGTGGGTCACCGAGCACCCCGAGTGGTTCACGACGCGTAGCGACGGCACGATCGCCTACGCCGAGAACCCGCCGAAGAAGTACCAGGACATCTACCCCCTGAACTTCGACAACGACCCGGCCGGCATCTACGCCGAGATGCGCCGCGTCATGCAGGTGTGGATCGACCACGGCATCAAGATCTTCCGGGTCGACAACCCGCACACGAAGCCTGTCGAGTTCTGGCAGTGGCTCATCGCCGACGTCGCGAAGAACCACCCGGACGTCATCTGGCTCGCCGAGGCGTTCACGAAGCCCGCCATGATGCACAACCTCGGGCGCATCGGCTTCCAGCAGAGCTACACGTACTACGCGTGGCGCCACCAGCCGTGGGAGATCCGCGAGTACCTCGACGAGCTCATCGGCGATACCGCGAGTTACATGCGTCCGAGCTTCTGGCCGACGACGCACGACATCCTCACGCCGTACATGCAATTCGGCGGCCCGGCAGCGTGGAAGCTGCGCGCCGCTCTCGCCGCGACGCTCGTGCCCACCTACGGCATCTACGCCGGCTACGAGCTCATGGAAAGCGTCGCCCGGCCGGGTGCCCAAGAGCAGATCGACAACGAGAAGTACCAGTTCAAGAACCGCGGGTGGGACGACTACCTGCCAGGCGGGCCCAAGGAAGGTCAGTCGATCGACTGGTACCTGCGCCGGATCAACGAGATCCGCCGCGCGCACCCGGCCCTCGAACACCTGCGTAACCTGCGCTGGCACGGCGTCGACGACGAGAACTTCCTTGTCTTCTCCAAGCGCCGTGTGCTGACCGACGGCAGCGAGGACACGATCCTCGTCGTGGCCAACACCGACCCGCACGCCACGCGTGAGACCTGGGTGCACCTCGACATGGGAGCGCTCGGCCTGCGCGGCGACGAGGGCTTCGTGGCCCACGACCTCCTCAGCGATGCCACCTGGCACTGGGGCGAGCACAACTTCGTCCGGCTCGGACCGGACGCCGAAAACGTTCACATCATCCACGTAAGGCGGTTCTGAAGACATGCAGGGACTTGGACTCCACCAGCCCGGGCTCAAGCACGACCCCCAGTGGTTCCGTAAGGCCGTCTTCTACGAAGCGCTCGTGCGCGGTTTCAGCGACTCCACCGGCAACGGTTCTGGCGACTTCTCCGGCCTCATGGGCAAGCTCGACTACCTGCAGTGGCTGGGCGTCGACTGCCTGTGGCTGCCCCCGTTCTACGCCTCGCCGCTGCGCGACGGCGGCTACGACATCAGTGACTACAAGCAGGTGCTGCCCGAGTTCGGCACGCTGCCCGAGTTCCAGGAGCTCGTGGCGCAGGCCCACGCTCGCGGCATCCGCATCATCACCGACTTCGTCATGAACCACACGAGCGACCAGCACGCGTGGTTCCAGGCGAGCCGCGAGGATCCGGAAGGTCCGTACGGCGACTACTACGTGTGGTCGGACACGGACGAGAAGTACTCCGAGGCGCGCATCATCTTCGTCGACACCGAAGAGTCCAACTGGACCTTCGACTCCGTGCGCCGCCAGTTCTTCTGGCACCGCTTCTTCTCCCACCAGCCGGACCTCAACTTCGAGAACCCGGCCGTTCAGGAGGAGATGTTCGACATCGTCCGCTACTGGATGGACATGGGCATCGACGGTTTCCGTCTCGACGCCGTGCCGTACCTCTTCGAGGAAGAGGGCCATAACGGCGAGAACCACCCGAAGACGCACGAGTTCCTCGCGCGCCTTCGTCGGATGGTCGACGAGGAGTACCCCGGACGCGTTCTGCTCGCCGAGGCCAACCAGATGCCGCACGAGGTCGTCGACTACTTCGGCACCGAGGAAGATCCGGAGTGCCACATGTGCTTCCACTTCCCCGTCATGCCGCGCCTGTACTACTCGCTGCGCGAGGAGAAGGCCGCGCCGATCATCGACGTGCTCGCCGACACCCCGCCGATCCCCAAGGGCACGCAGTGGGGCACCTTCCTGCGCAACCACGACGAGTTGACCCTCGAGATGGTGACGAACGAGGAGCGCGCCGCCATGTACGGCTGGTACGCACCGGACCCGCGCATGCGCGCGAACGTCGGTATCCGCCGCCGTCTCGCTCCCCTGCTCGACAACAGCCGCGCCGAGATCGAACTCATCAACGCGCTCCTGCTGTCGCTGCCGGGCTCGCCGTGCCTGTACTACGGCGACGAGATCGGCATGGGCGACAACATCTGGCTCGACGACCGTGATGCCGTCCGCACGCCGATGCAGTGGACGCCGGACCGCAACGCGGGTTTCTCGACGGCCGACCCGGGAAAGCTGTATCTGCCCGTCATCCAGAACCTCGTGCACAACTACTCCACGGTGAACGTCGAGGCGCAGATGGCCAGCAACTCCTCGCTGCTGCACTGGACGCGCGGCATGCTCGCCGTACGCTCGCGCCACGCGGCGTTCGGCATGGGCGACTTCGTCGTCACGCCGGCCGACAACGAGGCCGTGCTCGCCTACACCCGCTCGATGTCGGACGACGACGCGAAGTCCGAGGACTCGGCCAAGCACCTGCTGTGCGTCAACAACCTGTCGTCGCGCCCGCAGGGTGCTCGCATCACGGTCGGTGAGAAGTTCGCCGGCGCCGAGCTCACCGACATCTTCGGCGGTCAGGGCTTCGGCGCGGTCCGCGAGGACGGCACGCTCGAGGTCATGCTCGGTTCGCGCGGCTTCTACTGGCTCGCCATCGAGTCCGACGTGAGCGCGGACGCCGAGTTCCCCGCCACCAAGGGCAGCGCCGAGGCCGACGCCTCCGAACTGCTCGACGTGCTGAAGGAGGACGGCTGATGGTGGCCGAGATCCACTCGAACGCTTCGATGGAGCCCGGCAAGATCGACCTCGTCGGCCCATGGGCGGCGAAGCAGCGCTGGTTCCAGGGCAAGGGGGGCACGCCGCAGTTCCACCGGACGAGCGCCTTCCGGCTGGCCGACCCGAGCGGTCAGGTCGGCGTCGAGATCATGTTCCTGCGGGACGTCACGTCCGGCGAGAACACGACCTACCAGATCCCCGTCACCTACCGCGGCGAGCGGGTACCGGAGTTGGAGCACGCCCTCATCGGCACGTCCGAGCACTCCGTCCTCGGCACGCGGTACTTCTACGACGGCCCGCACGACCCGGTGTTCGCGGCGGCTCTGCTCGACGTCATGGTCAACGCCGGCACGGAGGAGGAGCGCAGCGACGGCGTCGTCGAGATGACCGTCAAGGGCCGCCCCAGCCCCCGCGGGGCGGGGCTGCCCCGCATGCGCAGCGCGAAGGTGCTCAGCGGCGAGCAGTCGAACACGTCGATCATCTACACGCTCGACGACGGCTCGCAGCTCATCGCCAAGCTCTTCCGCGTGCTCCACGTCGGCTCCAACCCCGACATCGAGATCACGAACGCCCTCACCGCGGCGGGCAACCAGCACGTGCCGGCCCTCTACGCGTCGCTGGCCGGCTCGTACAGCGAGGGTCGCCACAGCCGCGAGCGCGTGACGGCCGACCTCGCGTTCGCGCAGGAGTTCCTGCCGAACGTGCGTGACGCATGGCGCGAGGCCCTCGAAGCCGCTCGTGACAACCGTGACTTCACCGAGGGAGCCCGCGCCCTGGGCCGCACGACGGCTGAGGTCCACCGCACCCTCGCCGAGGTTCTGCCGACGGCCGAGCCCGACGCGAACCGCATCAGCGACCTCGTCGACGAGATGCACAAGCGCGCGGCCGCTGCCTTCCACGAGGCCGAGCACCTGGCGCAGCACACGACGGCCGTCTCCGCCCGCATCGAGGCGAGCCGCGGCGCGACGTGGCCGGCGTTCCAGCGCATCCACGGCGACTACCACCTCGGTCAGGTGCTCGACGTACCCGAGCGCGGGTGGGTGCTGCTCGACTTCGAGGGCGAGCCGCTGCGTCCGCTCGGCGAACGAACGAACCCCGACGTCACCGTGCGCGACGTCGCGGGCATGCTGCGTTCCTTCGACTACGCCGGAGGCACGATCGAGAACGAGCAGCCGGGCGCCGACGGCGACCGCCGCGCCTGGGTCGACGCGACGCAGGCGGCGTTCCTCGAAGGCTACGAGCGTGAGGCCGGCGCCTCCGTCCCCCGCGACCTGCTCGATCTGTTCGTGCTCGACAAGGCGCTCTACGAGATCTCCTACGAAGCCCGCAACCGTCCGGATTGGCTCAGCATCCCCGCGAACGCCGTCGTCCGGATCCTCGAGGCCGCACCGCAGGCCTCCGAAGTGCACGCCATGAGCGCGCACCCCGTCACGCCGCTCGCCCACATCGGCAACGCGGCTGCGGGCACCGACGAAAGGAGCACCATGAACTCCGAGAACACTCCCCCGCCCGTCACGACGCGCGGCGTCCCCGCAACCGATGACACCACCGTCGCCGAGCCGGGCAGCAAGCCCGACGCCGCAGGAACCGGGGTCGTGAGCAGCGTCGTCGGTGCAACCAAGGAGCTGGCGACTCAGGCCGGTTCGGCCCTCGGAATGGACACCGCACGCTCCGGCGGCGAGGTGCGTCCCGCATCGGTCGACACGAACGAGTTGAACGCCGTCCTCGCCGGTGAACACCGCGACCCGCACCGCGTCCTCGGTGCTCACGTCGCCGACGGCGTCATCACGTTCCGTGTCGTGCGTCCGATGGCACGCACGGTCGCCGTCGAGATGGGCGATCAGCGCGTCGAGCTCACACACGAGCACGAGGGCATCTGGGTGGGCGCCACCGCGGGCGAGCACATGCCGGACTACCGCATCCTCACAACCTACGAGGACGGCGCGGAGCAGCGCGGGGACGACCCGTACCGCTTCATGCCGACGCTCGGCGAGATCGACCTCCACCTCATCGGTGAGGGTCGTCACGAGGAGTTGTGGAACGTGCTCGGTGCGCACGTGCGCACCTACCCGAGCGTCATGGGTGACGTCACCGGCACGTCGTTCGCGGTCTGGGCGCCCAACGCCAAGGCCGTGCGCGTCGTCGGCGACTTCAACCACTGGGACGGTGTCGGCCACGGAATGCGCACGCTCTCCGATTCCGGTGTGTGGGAGCTCTTCGTGCCCGACGTGCACGAGGGCACCGCCTACAAGTTCGAGATCCTGTGCAGCGACGGCGTCCGTCGCGCCAAGGCCGACCCGATGGCCCGCCTCGCCGAGACGGCGCCCGCCACCGCCTCGAAGGTGACGCGTTCGCACTACGAGTGGAACGACTCGGCCTGGATGACGAAGCGCGCGGAGACCGACCCCCACCACGGCCCGATGTCGACCTACGAGGTCCACCTCGGCTCCTGGCGTCAGGGGCAGAGCTACCGTGACCTCGCCGAACACCTGGTCAACTACGTCAAGGACCTTGGCTTCACGCACGTGGAGTTCATGCCCGTCATGGAGCACCCCTACCCGCCGAGCTGGGGCTACCACGTCACGAGCTACTACGCGCCCAACAGTCGCTTCGGCGACCCGGACGACTTCAAGTTCCTCGTCGACCGCCTCCACCAGGAGGGCATCGGGGTCATCCTCGACTGGGTGCCAGGTCACTTCGCCACCGACGAGTGGGCGCTCGCCCGTTTCGACGGCCAGGCGCTCTACGAGCACCCGGACCCGCGCAAGGGCTGGCACCCCGAGTGGGGTTCGAACATCTTCGACTACGGCCGCCCGCAGGTGCGCAACTTCCTCGTCGCCAACGCGCTGTACTGGCTCGAGGAGTTCCACGCCGACGGTCTGCGCGTCGACGGTGTCGCCTCGATGCTGTACCTCAACTACGCCCGCAAGGACGGCGAATGGGTGCCGAACAAGTTCGGCGGCCAGGAGAACCTCGAAGCCGTGCAGCTGCTGCAG
Organism: Dermacoccus sp. PAMC28757; assembly: GCF_014302635.1. Taxonomy (NCBI): domain Bacteria; kingdom Bacillati; phylum Actinomycetota; class Actinomycetes; order Micrococcales; family Dermacoccaceae; genus Dermacoccus; species Dermacoccus sp. PAMC28757. Next base: position 2,801,974 of record NZ_CP060292.1, read on the forward strand.
GAGACGAACGCGACGGCGTACAAGCGCACGCCGGGAGCCGTCATCATCGCCGAGGAGTCGACGTCGTGGCCGGGCATCACCCGCTCGACCGATTCGGGCGGCCTGGGCTTCGGCCTGAAGTGGAACATGGGCTGGATGCACGACTCGCTCGACTACGTCGCGCGTGAGCCGATCTACCGTCAGCATCATCACCACGACCTGACGTTCGCGCTCGTCTACGCGTTCAGCGAGCAGTTCGTGCTGCCCGTCAGCCACGACGAGGTCGTGCACGGCAAGGGCAGCCTGCTGCGCAAGATGCCCGGTGATCGCTGGCAGCAGCTCGCCGGTGTGCGCGCCTACCTCGCGTACATGTGGGCCCACCCCGGCAAGCAGCTGCTCTTCATGGGTTCGGAGTTCGCGCAGGAGGCCGAGTGGGCCGACGGGCGCAGCCTCGACTGGTGGCTCCTCGACCAGCCGGCACACTACGGCGTCCACGCGATGATGAAGGATCTCAACCGGGCCTACCGTGAGCGCCCGGCGATGTGGGCTCTCGACCACTCGGGTGAGGGCTTCCGCTGGATCAACGCCGACGACGCCGACCGCAACGCCTACACGTGGCTCCGCTTCGCCGAGGCGGAGTCCGACGGCTACCGCCCCGTCGTCGCCGTGGCGGCCAACTTTGCCGGATCGCCGCACGAGAACGTGCGCGTCGGTCTGCCACACGCGGGCACCTGGAACGAGATCCTCAACACCGATGCCCAGGCGTACGGTGGTTCCGGAGTCGGAAACCTCGGTTCCGTCGTCGCGGAGGAAATTCCGTGGGACGGGCAGCCGTACTCGGCCGAGATCACCATGCCGCCGCTCGGCGTGGTGTGGTTCGAGCCGGCAACGCGCCCCGACATGACGCAGGTGGCTGCGCACACCGCTACCGAGCAGGCCAGTGGCGCCGATTCATCGTCCACCGCAACGGCACGACAGGAGAACACGATGAGTGACCAGAACGCAGCGACGAGTTCGTCCGACAAGCAGCCGTCCGAGGCCCTCATCGCGGGCGCGCCGCTCGAGGACGCCGCAGGCAACCCGGGCGCACTCGATCAGCCGCTCGACGGTTCGCGTGGCGGCGCGCAGGCCGAGGACGCTCAGGGAGCGGCCGGCGACCAGCAGGCGCGTTCGCGTACCGGCGTCCCGGCGACGCACCCCGTCGACCACGCGGACGAGGGTGGTTTCGACGTCGAGCAGACCGAGTCGAAGGCGCGCGAGCGTGCCTTCACGCCGGCCGGCGAGGACGAGACGGGTGACGAGCCCGTCGAGCACCTCAAGGACATCACCGGCACGCCCGGTGGCGGCCTCGACGAGGACGTCGAGGGTGGCCGCTGGGGCCCCGACGACGAGGCTCGCGACGCCGCCGACCAGACGCGTCAGCGCGACTGACGACCCGCTCGATCGAGCGCATGAGGCCGGCCGTACCCGCCAGGGGTGCGGCCGGCCTCATCGCGTCCGCCCCGCCTCGCTCGGGGCATCGGTTCGGGCGTTTACGTCGCCGCTCAAAGAGGGCAGGATGAAGGCATGAGCAACCGCGCGGGCCAGTTGGCCGAACCTCGTGACCTGATCGACGTCCCCCACCTCGTCACGGCGTACTACACGCTGACGCCCGACCCTGAGAACGTCGACCAGCAGGTGGCGTTCGGCACGTCGGGGCACCGCGGTTCGAGCCTCAAGACCGCGTTCAACGAGGCGCACATCCTCGCGACGACGCAGGCGATCGTCGACTACCGCCGCTCGCAGGGCTTCGACGGCCCGTTGTTCCTCGGCCGCGACACCCACGCGCTGTCCGAGCCTGCGTGGGCGAGTGCACTCGAGGTGCTCGTCGCGAACGACGTCACGGTGCTCGTCGACCACCGTGACGGCTACACGCCGACGCCCGCCGTCAGCCACGCCATCCTGCGCGCGAACAAGGGCAAGGATCTGACGAACGGATCCGGCCTGGCCGACGGCATCGTCGTCACGCCGTCACACAACCCGCCGGCCGACGGTGGCTTCAAGTACAACCCGCCGCACGGTGGGCCGGCCGACTCGGATGCCACGAAGGTCATCGCGGCACGCGCCAACGAGTACATCCGTGGTGGGCTCTCCGGTGTCAAGCGGGTGGCCTTCTCGAAGGCGTCAGAGAAGGCGCAGAAGTACGACTTCCTCGGTACGTACGTCGACGACCTGCCCAACGTCGTCGATCTGGCGGCGATCAAGAACGCCGGCGTGAGGATCGGCGCCGACCCGCTCGGCGGCGCTGCCGTCGCCTACTGGGGCGAGATCGCCGAACGCCACGGCCTCGATCTCACGGTAGTCAATCCTCTCGTGGACCCGACGTGGCGCTTCATGACGCTCGACTGGGACGAGAAGATCCGCATGGACTGCTCCTCCCCCAACGCCATGGCCTCCCTCATCGCCCAGCGCGAGAAGTACGACATCGCAACCGGCAACGATGCCGACTCCGACCGCCACGGCATCGTCACGCCCGACGCCGGCCTGATGAACCCGAACCACTACCTCGCGGTTGCGATCCAGTACCTCTACGGCGGCGCTCGCCCGCAGTGGGGCGACGGTTTCATCGGCAAGACGCTCGTGAGCAGTTCGATGATCGACCGGGTGGCCGAAGACCTGGGCCGCAAGCTCGTCGAGGTGCCCGTCGGATTCAAGTGGTTCGTCCCGGGCCTGCTCGACGGCTCGGGCCCGTTCGGCGGTGAGGAGTCGGCCGGTGCGTCGTTCGTCCGGTTCGACGGCTCGGTGTGGACCACGGACAAGGACGGCATCCTGCTCGCCCTGCTCGCCTCGGAGATCAAGGCGACGACGGGCAAGTCCCCGTCCGAGCTGTACGCCGAGTTGACGGCCGAGCACGGCGCGCCGGCCTACGCCCGCGTGGATGCGCCCGCCTCACGTGAGGAGAAGGCGAAGCTCGGCGCCCTGACACCGGATGCCGTCACCGCCGACACCCTCGCCGGTGAGCCCATCACGGCCAAGCTGACGGAGGCGCCCGGCAACGGCGCGAAGATCGGGGGCCTCAAGGTCGTCACCGACAGCGCGTGGTTCGCCGCGCGCCCGTCGGGCACCGAGGACGTCTACAAGATCTACGCCGAGTCGTTCAAGGGCGAGGAGCACCTCGCCCAGGTCCAGTCCGAGGCGCGCGAGGTCGTGGCGCAGGCCCTCGGCGACTGACGACGCACGGAAGCGCTCGAGGCCTCGCCGACGGACGTCGGCGAGGCCTCGAGCGATCCAGCTGAGGGGTGGGGCTGGGTAGCCGAACGGGACCATCGGACGATCGCCTTACGGCGACCGGGCCCCGCGTCCGTCCTGCGCCGCGCCGCACCCTCGGATCGAGACCCGATCAGTACAGCGCCGACATGAGGGACGTGCGTGCCTTCTTGACGCGAGGGTCGCTCGCGCCGACGACGTCGAACAACTCGACGAGGTGCTCGCGAACGCGGGTGCGCTCGTCGTCACGCGTCGCTTTGACGACGTCGATGAGCCGGGCGAAGGCATCCTCGACGTGGCCACCGAGCAGGTCGAGGTCGGCCACGGTCATCTGCGCCTCGACGTCCTCGGGATTGGTCGCCGCAGCCTCACGGGCCGCGTTGAGGTCGGCACCCTGCGTGCGCTGCATCAACTTGACCTGGCCGCGCGCGAGGCGCGCCTCCTCGTCCTTGGGGTTCTGCTCCAGTGCCTTGTCGAATGCGGCCAGGGCACCCTCGTAGTCGCCCTGGTCGATCGCGTCGTAGGCGATCTTGTGAAGGGGCGGCAGTTCCGGCTCCGGCGAGACATCAGCATCGGAACCGCCGTCCGCGGCGCCCGCGGCGTTCGGGTCGTAGTCGGCCACACGGCCGGTGACGCCGTTCTGCACGGCGATCTGGACGATCTGACCGACCATCTCCTCGCCCATCGCATCGTCGACGACGGGCGGGATCGGGATCGGCTGGCCCTGGACGAAAGCGGCCGCGAGAACCTGACCGGGCTGGCCCTGCTGCGCTGCCTGCTGCGATAACTGCGCGAACACCTGACCGATCTCGGGTGCCTCGTCGAGGTCGGCGACACCGAGAAGCACCCGCCCCTGCTGGGCACGCACCGCTCGCGCCAGAACGTCGATGGGCTGCTGGGAAGCGGGCTGCGAACGAGCCCACACCGCGACGATGACAGGGTGGGTCATCGACTGCTGCGCGAGTGCCTGGAAGTTGTCCGCCGTGACGTCCACGACCAGGCCGTCGCGGCGGAACGTGCCGCCTTCTTGCGCCTGCCCCGATGACGGCGCGGGGGCTCCCGGACCCTGGGCGCCGGGCGTCGCGTTGCCGGGAGCCGCAGCCTGCGGCTTCTTGAGCGAGGAGAGGTCAACAGCGCCGCGCAGGGACGCGGCGTTCAACGGCTGGTTCGTCATGACGGCATTCTTGCAGGGCCCTCGCGCAGAGTCACCGTGTGATCGCCGACAGCGAAAAACAGCCCCGGACCTCGCTGTTCGAACCCCCGGTCAGCGCTGCCCCCGAGTGGCGCCCCTCCCGGCAATCACCGAGGGGCGTCAGCGCGGAGAACGGGCCCGGCGCCGATCAGAAAGCCGCTGGCTCCCGGTACTCGCCCCACAGTTCCTTGAGCGCCCCGCAGATCTCACCGAGCGTGGCCTCGGCGCGCGCCGCCTCCAGCATCGGCTCGATGAGGTTCGCGTCGGTCTTCGCGGCCGCGACGAGCGCCTCCAACTTCTCCCGGACACGAGCGCCGTCACGTGCGACCTTGCGCTCCTCGAGCTGCGCCACCTGGTCACGCTCGACCTCGTGACTGATGCGCAGGATCTCGAGCGGCTTCGCGTTCGTCTCCATGTGCGCGTTGACGCCCACGATGCGCTTGTCGCCCTTCTCCAGGGCCTGCTGGTAGCGGAACGAGGAGTCGGCGATGTGACCGGTGAACCACGCCTCCTCGATACCGCGCAGGAGACCACTCGTCATCGGGCCGACCTCGTGACGGACGGTGCCGTCCTCGTCACGCGGTGCACCTGCCTCCCCGAGGTCACGGATCTGAGCGAAGATCTTCTCGGCCTCGGCCTCGATCTTGTCGGTGAGTGCCTCGACGTACCACGAGCCGCCGAGCGGGTCGGCGACGTTCGTGATGCCGGTCTCCTCCATGAGCACCTGTTGCGTACGGAGCGCGATCTCGGCCGACTCGTCCGTCGGCAGCGCCAGCGTCTCGTCGAGGGCATTCGTGTGGAGCGAGTTCGTTCCGCCGAGCACGGCGGAAAGCGCCTCCACCGCGGTGCGGACGACGTTGTTGATCGGCTGCTGCGCCGTGAGGGAGACACCCGCCGTCTGCGTGTGGAACCGCATCCACATCGCCTTCTCGGACGTGGCGCCGTACTCCTCCTTCATCCAACGCGCCCAGATACGGCGGGCCGCACGGAACTTCGCGATCTCCTCGAAGAAGTCGACATGGGCATCGAAGAAGAACGACAGGCCCGGAGCGAACGTGTTGACGTCGAGACCACGCGAGAGACCGAGCTCGACGTAGCCGAACCCGTCGGCCAGCGTGTAGGCCAGTTCCTGCGCGGCCGTCGCTCCCGCCTCGCGGATGTGGTAACCCGAGACCGAGAGCGGCTTGTAGGCCGGCATGTTCGCGGTGGTGTACTCCATGAGGTCGGCGATGAGGCGCAGATGCGGCTCCGGAGCGAAGAGCCACTCCTTCTGCGCGATGTACTCCTTGAAGATGTCCGTCTGCAACGTTCCGTTCAACGTGCCGATGTCGACACCCTGACGCTCCGCCGCGACGACGTACATGCAGAACACCGGAACCGCAGGGCCGGAGATGGTCATCGACGTCGTGACGTCGCCGAGCGGAATGGAGTCGAAGAGGATCTCCATGTCGGCGACGGAGTCGATGGCGACACCGCAGTGGCCGACCTCGCCGAGGGAGAGTTCCTCGTCGGAGTCGCGTCCCATGAGCGTCGGCATGTCGAATGCGACGGAGAGACCGCCACCGCCGCGGCCGAGGATCATCCGGTAGCGCTCGTTGGTCTGCTTGGCATTGCCGAAGCCGGCGAACTGACGGATCGTCCAGGGGCGCCCGCGGTACCCGGTCGAGTGCAGACCACGCGTGTACGGGTACTCACCCGGCCACCCGATGCGCGGGTCGACCTCACCGTCGGTGGGGCCGTAGACGGGGTCGACCTCCTCGCCCGAGAGGGTCGTGAAGTCGGCGTCGCGCACGAGACCCTTCGCGACGGCGTCGTCATAACGCTTCTGCCAGGCGCTGCGTCCGGTGCTCGGGGTGGTGGCACCGCCGTCCGCGCCGCTGCCGTGGGATGTGTCGGCATCGATGTAGGCGTTCATGGCGACCACGGTACGCCACGAGTGTGACCTACTTCACGGTAGTTGGGCGCGTCATCCGCAGATCGCGGTTGCCCTCGTCGTCCTGTTCCCTCCTGACGCCGTCGATGTCGAAACCGTGGCGGCGGTAGAACGCAATGGCGCGCTCATTGCCCTCGACCACCCACAGGTAAGCGGGCCGATCCGCCAGCTCGAGCCTCATGAGTTCCTGGGCGACGCCCGTCCCCTGGTGCTCGCGGGCGAGGTTGAGCACCCAGAGCTCCGTGGGCGCGGGAGCGTCCTCGTCGCGCGCCTGCCCGACGGTGATCCATCCAGCCAGGGCACCCGTGGCGCGTTCGATCGCCCCGACGACTCGGGGTGAGTCGTCACCGCCGAGGATCTGGCGCCACTTCACGGTGATGCGCTCGACGTCGAGGGCATCGAGAGCCGCCTGTGCCATGAGTCCCGGGTAGGTCTCGCGCCAGACGCGGATGTGCACGGCCGCGATGTCCGCGGCGTCGTCAGCCGTAAGACGGCGGATGGCGTAGCGATCAGCGACGACGGAGTAGTCGTCCATGGCAGAACGCTAACGTCTCAACCCCTGACGAAAGAGCTTGCATCCACTCACGCGAGGGGCGTTGCCTGGCGACATGACGAGTGATCTGCGCACGACGTTGCGCGAAAGTCTGACGTCAGCCATGCGAATGCGCGACTGCGATACCACGAACGTTCCGGGTTCTACGCTGGCAGCGATCGACAATGCCGAGGCCGTACCGCTCACGAAGCGCGGAGTCCGATCGGGCGAGTTGCCCGACATCGGCGTCGGCTCGACAGAGGCCGAACGGTGTGACCTCACCTCACGCGATGTGCTCGACATCGTCCAGCACGAGATCGACGAACTCTCCCGGGCCGCAAGTCTTCTCGGCGACGGTCAGCCGGAGTCGGTCGCGCGGTTGCGGCATCAGGCCGCCATCCTCACGGTGGTTCTCGCGAAGGCGGGCCACTGACGCCCGGGAGCTTGGCGCACACCACGCGCGACGAGGTGTCACTCGCCCGTGAGTCGCTCCTCGATGCGCGCGACCTTGGCGTCGAGTTGGCCGGTGAAACCGGGCCGGATGTCAGCCTTGAGCACGAGTGAGACCCGGGGCGAAACGGCTCCGACGGCTTCGCAGGCCCGTTTCACGACGTCCATGCACTCGTCCCACTCCCCCTCGAGGGTCGTGAACATCGCGTCGGTGCGGTTCGGGATGCCCGACTCACGCACCACGCGGATGGCTGCGGCCACCGCCTCGCTGACGGAACCGTCCGGGTCGTCCGTCGTCGACGGTGCGACGGAGAAAGCGACGAGCATCATGATCTCCTCGAAGGTGATGGGAACGATGCAGTCAGGTTCGCACGTCGGCCACCCCGCGCGGCGTGCGCCGAGCGTCGCGTCTTGGGCCCGGCAGGATCAGCTCGCGCAGGCGTCCGGGTCGCAGGTCCCCGTCACGACGGCCTCGAGCCAGTGGTGAACGAGCGTCACGGCCCCCGCGCCCTCACCCGACGCCGCGGCGACGCGCTTCATCGACCCGGCGCGGATGTCGCCTGCGGCGAACACGCCAGGCACGCTCGTCGCGAGCGCTTCCGGGGGCAGCCCGTCACGCCAGAACTCCTGCGGCACGTCACGACCGGTGAGCACGAAACCCTTGGCGTCACGCGCCACGGTGCCGTCGAGCCAGTCGACGCACGGGTGCGCGCCGAGCAGGAGGAACAGCCCGCAGGCGGGAACCGTCAGCTCCTGGTCCTTCTCGTTGAAGCGGATCGTCACGTGCTGCAGCCGATCGGTGCCGCTCGCCCCGACGATCTCCGCATTCGTCTTGACGACGATTCGCGGGTTCGCCTCGATCTCGCGGATGAGGTAGTCAGACATCGTCTCCGCGAGCCCGTCGCGACGCACGACGATGCTTACGGAGCGCGCGAAGCGTGAGAGGTGGATGGCGGCCTGGCCCGCCGAGTTGCCGCCGCCGACGACGAGGACGTGCCCGCCCTCGCACTCGCGGGCAGCCGACGACGCCGCGCCGTAGTACACGCCGCGTCCGACGAAGCCTTCGACCTCCTCGACGCCGAGGCGACGGTAGGCCACGCCCGTCGAGATGAGAACGGCGCGGGCGCAGACCGGCCCGTCGTCGGTCTCGAGCACGTGCGGTTCGCCGCGATAGCCGGGCGTGAAACCGGTGACCTCGGTGGCCGAGTAGATGCCCGCGCCGAACCGGGTGGCCTGGAACCGCGCGCGCTGCGCGAGGCGCATGCCCGAGATGCCGCGGGGAAAGCCCAGGTAGTTGCGGATCATCGAGCTCGTGCCGGCCTGGCCGCCCACGGCGTCGGCCTCGATGACGGCTGTGCTCAGCCCCTCGCTCGCGCCGTACACCGCGGCAGCGAGGCCGGCCGGGCCCGCACCGACGATCGCAAGGTCGACGACGTGGCCCTCGCCCAACTCGTCGACGGTGGCGCCGAAGGCGCGCCCGAGCACACGGACGTCAGGGTTGGCGTGAACCTCGCGCTCGGCGATGCGCACGAGCGGATAGGCGATCTCGATGCCCTGCGAACGCGCCATCTCGAGCGTCTTGGCTGCGTGCGGAGCGTCCGGCGGCCAGACCCCCATTGGGATGCCCTGGCGGTCGAGGAATTCGCGCAGCACCCCGACGTTGGGGTCGCCTGCGGGCGCCACGATGTTGACGAGCTCGATCTCGGGGCCACCCGCCGACCACCCCCAGTCCGAGAGCAACTCGGTGACGGCGGTGTGGAACTCCTCGTCGCGCGGGCCGCTCGGCAGCAGGAGCGCGGCCTCGATCTGGCCGCTGATCTGCGCGACGCGCTGCTCCTCCACCGCCCACGGTTCGCTGCGCAGGCGCACCATGACCCGCTTGGCCGCCGGCATGACGGCATGCAGGCACTGCAGCGTGACGAGGCCCGTCGCGTCGCCCACCTGCGTCGTCGCGGCGAACATCGCGACCGGGATGCCGCGCGCGTTGAGGCCCTGCGCCATCGTCATCGATTCGCTGAGCGTCGTGGCGAGTTGCAGGTCGTACTCGGCAGCGTAGCGGTGGGCGAATTCGTCCCGCATCTCTTCGGCGTGCTCAGCGGCCGCGATGAGCATGATGACGGGCGTACGAGGCTTCATCCTCCAAGTCTAGGCACCGGCGCCGACAACCCCGGTATTCCGCGGAATCAGAGCTGATACCGGCAGGCGACGCACGTCAGAACTCGCTTTGGCGACGCCTCGCCGCCATGGGCTCTCGCGCGGTTTCGGACGCGCATCGAGCCCCTCACCCTCAACCCGCGACGGCCTGCGCCGCGGCGTAGGGGTCCAGAACCCCTCGAGCGACAGCCTCAGCGAGATCGTCGAGCTTCACCTCGGCGTTGGGGCGTTCCCAGCGCTCGCGCAGTCGCCGCACCGCCAGCTCTTCGATCTCGCCCGCGGCCCGACGTCGGCGGCGCACGCTCAGCTCGTCGTGCTCGAGCATCCACGCCCGGTGTGCCTCGACGGCCGCGACGACGTCCTCGACTCCCTGCGCCTTCTCGGCCACCGTGGAGACGACCTCCGGGCGCCACTCACCGGGTTCACCCGACATGCCGAGCGAGATCATGTGCCGCAGATCGCGCACCGTCGCTGGCGCACCGTCCCGGTCGGCCTTGTTGACGACGAAGAGATCACCGATCTCCAGGACGCCGGCCTTCGCGGCCTGGATGGAATCTCCGGCACCGGGCGCGAGCAGGACGATCGTCGTGTCCGCGAGGCCCGCGATATGCACTTCCGACTGTCCGACGCCCACGGTCTCCACGAGCACGATGTCGAAGCCTGCTGCGTCGAGCACCCGCAGGGCCGCCGGAGCGGCGGCCGCGAGACCACCGAGGTGGCCGCGCGTCGCCATCGAGCGGACGAACACGCCCTCATCACCTGAGTGGCCGACCATCCGGATTCGGTCGCCCAGCAGAGCTCCTCCGGAGAACGGCGAACTCGGGTCGACCGCAAGGACGGCCACCGTCTTGCCGTCCTTGCGGTAGGCCTCGACGAGCGCGTTCGTCGACGTCGACTTACCGACCCCGGGCGGCCCCGTGAGACCGATGATCTGCGCCTCGCCCGTGTGCGGCGCGATGGCTGCTCCGATCTCCTCGAGCTTGGGGTGTCCGTTCTCGACGCAGGTCAGCAGCCGCGCGAGCGCACGCCTGCTGCCGTCGCGCATCTGCGCGACGAGCTGGGGCACGTCGATCTCGCGCGGCACGGCTGATCAGCCTTCCGCGGCCACGCGCAGGACGAGCGCGTCACCCTGTCCCCCGCCACCGCAGAGCGCAGCGGCTCCGACCCCGCCACCACGACGCTTCAGTTCGTGGGCCAGCGTGAGAACGAGACGGGCTCCGGACATGCCGATCGGGTGGCCCATGGCAATGGCGCCGCCGTTCGGGTTGACCTTCTCCGGATCCAGGCCGAGTTCCTTGGTGGACGCGAGGCCGACGGCCGCGAACGCCTCGTTGATCTCGACGACGTCGAGGTCGGTGGGCGCAAGGCCGTCCTTCTCACAGGCGGCGGCGATGGCGCGCGCCGGCTGGCTCTGCAGCGTCGAGTCGGGCCCGGCGACGACTCCGTGAGCCCCGATCTCGGCGAGGATCTCAAGCCCCAGCTCCTCGGCCTTCGCCTTGCTCATGACGACGAGCGCTGCGGCGCCGTCGCTGATCTGCGAGGCCGAACCGGCCGTGATCGTGCCGTCCTTACTGAACGCAGGACGCAGCTTGCCGAGGGACTCGGCCGTCGTGTCGGCCCGCACACCCTCGTCGTTCTTGAACTGCACGGGCTCGCCCTTGCGCTGCGGGATCTCGACGGAGACGACCTCGTCGTCGAAGTAGCCCTTCTCCCAGGCAGCTGCAGCCTTCTGGTGCGACGCCGCGGAGAAGGCGTCCTGCTCCTCGCGGCTGAACTGCGCATCACCGCAGTTGGCCTGCTCCGTGAGGTTGCCCATGGCCTGGTCGGTGAAGGCGTCCCACAGACCGTCGTAGGCCATGTGGTCGCGCATCGACACGTCGCCGTACTTGAAGCCTTCACGGGACTTCTCGAGAAGGTGCGGCGCCTGGGTCATGGACTCCTGACCACCGGCCACGACGACGTCGAGCTCACCGGCGCGGATGAGCTGCGCGGCGAGTGCCACCGCGTCGAGACCCGAGAGGCAGACCTTGTTGATCGTCAGGGCGGGCACGCTCATCGGGATGCCGCCCTTGACCGCGGCCTGACGGGCCGGGATCTGGCCGGCGCCGGCGGTGAGCACCTGACCCATGATGACGTAGTCGACCTGATCGCCCGTGACGCCGGCCTTCTCGAGGGCCCCCTTGATGGCGATCCCGCCAAGATCGGAGCCCGAGAAACCCTTGAGCGAGCCGAGCAGGCGACCCATGGGGGTACGGGCACCCCCGACGATGACGGCGGTGGTGTCGGTCATGTCTTCCTCCACATTGAGTTAATCGTCATTAACCAAAGACGCTGTTTCCAGCAAACCATATGGTGGGGTCATGACCGGCTCTTTCACGCACCTGTTCGAGGCGATCGACCACGTCGGCATCGCAGTGGCCGACCTCGACGACGCGATCGCCTTCTATCGCGACACGTACGGCATGACGCTTGCTCACGAGGAGACCAACGAGGAGCAGGGTGTGCGTGAGGCGATGATGAGCGTCGGCCCGGCCGATGCCCCGCACAGCCACATCCAGCTGCTCGCGCCGCTGTCGCCGGAGTCGAGCATCGCGAAGTTCCTCGACCGCTCCGGCCCCGGCATGCAGCAACTCGCCTACCGCGTCGCAGACCTTGACGCGGTGAGCGCGACGCTGCGCGAGCGTGGCATGCGGTTGCTCTACGACGCGCCGAAGATCGGCACCGGCGGCAGCCGCATCAACTTCATCCACCCCAAGGATGCCGGCGGCGTGCTCGTCGAACTCGTCGAGCCGGCGACTGAAGGACACTGAGGCAGCCCATCGTTTCTACCCCAAGGCTCGGCGTCGTATCAAAAACGTTGGCGGATTCAACCGGTCAACGCACCATTGATGGTGTTCAGGCTATCGGTGAAGGCGTCGTGGGATGAGGCCCAGCCGAGGACCTTGCGGGGCCGTTCGTTGATGCGCGTCGCGATGGTGTCGAGGTCGGTCTGGGTGAAGGAGCGTAGGTCGGCGTTCTTCGCGAGGTACTGACGCAGCAACCGGTTCGTGTTTTCGTTCGTGCCGCGCTGCCATGGCGAACGGGCGTCACAGAAGAACACTTGCATGCCCAGGGCGTGCGTCACCTGGTCGTGGAAGGCCATTTCCCTGCCGCGATCCCACGTCAACGACCGACGAAACTGCGGCGGCACGTCGGCGAGATTCTCGATGAGAGCGTCCCTGACGGCGTCAGCCTTATACCCGTCGGGCAGGGCGACGACGCGCACCAGGCGGGTGGAGCGTTCGACGAGGGTGGCCACGGCGGACGGGCGCTGGCCCATGATGAGGTCACCTTCCCAATGGCCGACTTCGGCCCGGTCTTCGACGCTGGTGGGTCGATCGTGGATGGATGCCATGTTCCGCAACACGCCGCGGCGTTGTCGGGGTTTCGCGACGCGCGCGTGGCGCAGGGATCGCCCTGATCGCAGGAGGCTTCCCTGTCGTGGCGCACGGATCTGGCCGGTGTACAGGGCGTGGTAGATCGACTCGTGCGACAACGAATCCTGCTGTTCGCGCCGTAGCCAGTGGGCGATCTGGGTGGGTGACCACCCTCGTTCCAGCTTCGCCGCGACTAGGCTCGACAGCGCCTGATCGCGGTGGAGGCGTGAGGGTTTCGGGCGGCGCGCGTTGCGCCACGCGCCCGCGTCAGCGATGGCCGCGCGATAGGTGCCGGGGCCGCCGTGGCGGGCGACTTCGCGGCTGATACTCGTGTGATGCCGTCCCAGCCGAGCGGCGATGACACGGCACGATAAGCCGGCAGCGAGGCCGCGGGAGATCTCTTCACGTTCACTCAGCGACAGGTGCCGCCGGTTCCGGGCGCGCGGCGGCGGCTTCACTCCGCCATGGCGGCGCAGCAGCGTCCGGACTGGGGTTTGGCTGACGCCGATCGTGCGGGCGATGAGCCTGACCGACTCACCCTTCGCCCACAACGCCCAGACGTTCTCCTGCTGCTCGTTCGACAACCCGGCCATGACACCCACGATCCCCTATCGGTGGTGGTGCGTTGACCGGTTGAATCCGCCGTCGTTTATGCCCCCATCCTGGAGCATCCAGGTTATCGCCCTAGAGTCGAAGTCATGAACCGATTGACGATGGCGGAGTTCCCGTCATCAGACGCCCACTCATCGGCGGTATTTTTTCGCGCCGCCTTCGGCTGGGAGCACCTGGCCTACGGGCCGCACTACACAGATGTTCAGCTCGACAACGAACAGACACTTGGCTTCCAGGAAGACACCGCCGAAGCACCCCCAGGACCCTTGACGATCATCGATTTCGACGACCTTGATGCATCACCGTCCCACCGTTCGATTTCCCCGGTGGTCGCCGATTCCACTTCCGCGAGCCGGGCGGTAACGAGCTTGCGGCCTGGACGCGCGCAGGTGAGAGACCCAGCTCCATCGTGTAGCAAGGTGGGTCTATGAGAGTTGAACGAGTCGTCCCGAACCTGACGGTCACAGATATTGCCCGAGCTGTGGAAGAGCATCGGAACATGTTGGGCCTTGACGTTCTGATGGATCACGGATGGATCGTCACCCTGGGCGACGATGCTGGACATCAGCTCAGTCTGATGACCGCCGATGCCACAGCGCCGGTCAATCCCGACGTTTCGGTGTTCGTCGATGACGTGCGTGAGGCTTTCAAGCGTGTCGAGGCTGCCGGGGTAGAGATCGTTCATCCACTGGCCGACGAGCCGTGGGGAGTCACGCGGTTCTTCTACCGGGACAGCCAAGGGCGCGTGATCAACGTTGGAACTCACACGGCGTGAGTGTGCGGAATCGGTCGATCGAGCCACGGGCGTGGCGAGGGTACGAAACTCTTTTTTAGAGCTACACCTCGGCAACTGCGGTGCGAGTAGGGGGCCGCTATCGTGTGGGAACGGACCGACAACGGGTCCTTCGCTTCTAAGTCATCCTGCCCGTCGGATGAAACCCGCAACCGAGAGAAGTTCGATGCATACTCCGCGCGCCATCCTCTGGGATGCCGACGGCGTTCTCCAGCGCATCCCCCTAGACACATGGGACCTCGCAGTTTCGGTTGTGTCCCAGATTCCCGGAGCGCTCACCGGAGCGAAAGTCGACGAGGCCGCCATCCGAACGCTCGCACATGACGCAGGGCTAGATGATCGCGTCCGAGACGTCCTGTCGGTCTGGTGGACCTTCGACCTCATCCACGCAGCACTCGACATCGTGGCCAGGCTCCGCGATCAGGGGATCGCGTCGTACCTGGCGTCGAATCAAGACAGCTATCGCGCTGCGTGCATGCGTGAACGAACGCTCTACGGCCAGGTCCTCGATGGCGCCTACTACTCCTGCGACCTAGGGGTAGCGAAGCCCTCGACCGCGTTCTTCAACCACATCGCCTCTGATCTGAGTGTCCCGCACAACGAACTGCTCTTCATCGACGACCATCCGGCAAACGTCACAGGGGCGCGATCTGCAGGCTTGAACGCCGAGTGTTGGACGCACACTGATGGCATCGGCCGGCTCTTAGCCTTGCTCGCCGCCCATGAGATTCGCCTGACCTGACCAGGCGGTTCGACGTTGGCCGCGCCACGCGCCGAAGTCCGTGTATAAACGGTCGTTTCTGCACAACCCAAGCTGGGGTGGCTCTGCACGTGGTTATGCCCCGGTCAGTGGGTAGCAGAACGACGTGCAGAACCTCGCGGCGCCGAACGTCAGTGTCGACAACCGGTCCGAGACAGCCACCAAGGGTGCCCGGACTCACAGAGGCGCCCACCGCTTGCGTGTCAACTCAGCCCTCGACCACGAGCGAAGCGTCGACCTCGGTTGGCAGGCCACCCTCGGGCAGCTTCGACGGCGCGACGATGCGCACGATCTCGTCGAGCACGCGCCGCACGTACTTCTCCCCCACCCACAGGTGCTTCGCGCCATCGACGCCGATGACGTCAGCCTGCGGAATGGCCGCGAACCGCTCGCGCGCCTCGTCGGGGCGCAGGTTGTCATCCAGTTCGGGCACGAGCGCCGTCACCGGCTTGCGCGATTCGGCCCACGCCGCGAGGTGTTCGGGCTGCGACCACCGCAGCGGCGGCGACAGCAGGATCGCGCCCTCGATCGACGGATCGAGCCCGTGCATGAGCGTCAGATCCGTGCCGAAGCTCCACCCCACCAGCCAACGATTGGTCAGCGCCGGCGACTCGTGGAACTCCGCGAACTCAATGGCGGCGGCGACGTCGAACCGCTCACCGTCAGCCGAGTCGAACGCACCCTCCGACGTCCCGCGCGGCGACGACGTGCCACGCGTGTTGAACCGCAGCACCGCGATGTCCGCGAGCGCCGGCAGCCGGTTGGCGGCCTTCTTGTAGACATGGCTGTCCATGAAGCCGCCATGCGTCGGCAGCGGGTGCAGCGTCACGAGTGTGGCCACCGGATCGTTCGACGGCGGCAGCGCCAGTTCACCCACGAGCTTCAGGCCGTCCGCGGTGTGCAACTCGATCTCCTCGCGCCGCGCGGCGAGCACGGTGTTCGAGCGGATCTCCTGCATCGTCATGTCGATTTCCCTCGTCCGGTGGTTCAGCGCCAAGAGCCCTGCGGCGGACGCCGGTCGCGAGCCTGCCAGCAGCTCGTGTGCCAATGGCGTCGGTCGGTCACGTCACCGAGCCGGTCCATCGGCCAGACGACGACGTGCGGCAGCGACGACGCAAGTTGCTGCTGGCAGCCGGGGCACGTGTAGACCTTGCCCTCGCTGTTGCCCCGCAGCACCCGCACCGTCCAGCGTCCGCCGGCGTAGCTCTGGACGACATCGACGGGACGGAACGCGGCGCTGACGTCGCCGCGCGTCTCGTCCCGGCGGGGTCGGTTCCGCCGAGGCATCAGTTCCGGAAGGGACGATCCGCGAGGAGGTGCTCCGTCAGAAGCGGGGAGGGCACGAGGTGCTGCTCGCCGGTCTCGAAGTACATCTCCGCGAGGACACCGTGCACGTCGTCCGGGCCCGCCTCGTCGAGCAGCTCGAAGAGCCCCTGCGGGTAACCGCAACCGGCCTTCATCGCCGTCTCGATGTCCTCGACCGTGGCGTAGCCGGAGTCGAGCATCTTCGCGGCGTCGTTGAGGTGCGGATAGAGCAGCGCGTCGACGACGAGGCCTGCACGGTCCTTACCGACGACGGGCGTCCAGCCGGCCGCAGCGGCGAGCGAACGCACGGTCTCGACGGCGTCAGGGCTGATGGCGACCGAACGGCCGATCTCGAGCACCTGACCGGCCTTCTGCTTCTCGTGCAGGACGACGGGCACGACGGTGGCGTCGATCGTCGGGTCGCCCGTGGACGCGGTCTCGACGGATCCCTCGCCGAGCGCAGCGATGACGCCTGCGTCACCGATGGCGTCCCGCACAGCGCGCAGCACCGGCTTCGCCCCGATCTCGAGGCCGCTCTCGACGTCGCCGTGCGAGGCGTCGTCTCCACCGCAGCATCCGCCGCCGCAGCAGTCGCCGTCGAGCTCGACCGCGTCAACGGCGAGCGTGACGGCCACGCCCTTGAGCGAGGCTGCGTCGTCCGCCGAGACAACACGGACGACCTCGACGCCGGCGTCGCTCAGCTCCGAGCCGAGGGCGTCTACGAGGTCCCCCTCGCCGACGAGACCGACCTTGCCTTCGAGGGGCTTGGCGGGTGCCGTCGTGGCAGCGTCGTCGACCACCGTGCCGGAACCGACACCGTCGTAGGTGTAGAAGCCGTGACCGCTCTTGCGGCCGAGCCGCCCGGCCGTCACGAGCTGACGCAGGATCGACGGCGAGGCGACGCTGGGGTCACCCGTGGCGTTGTAGAGCACGCCGCACACCTCGTGGATGACGTCGAGACCGACGAGGTCGCACAGCGTGAGCGGGCCCATCGGCAGACCGACGCCCGCAGCCATGGCTGCGTCGATGTCGGAGCGTGACGCGAGGCCGGACTCGTAGGCGCGGATGGAGCGCGCGAGGTAGGAGACGAGCAGGGCGTTGGCGACGAAGCCGGCTCGGTCGCCCACGACGACGGGCTTCTTGCCGAGGCGCTCGGCCAACTCACGGACCTGCTGGACGAGCGACTCGTCGCTCATGACGGAACGGATGACCTCGACGAGCGGCTGAACCGGCGCCGGGTTGAAGAAGTGCATACCGATGACCCGCGACGGCACCTTCGTGGCCCGCGCGATCTCGGTGATCGACAGCGACGAGGTGTTCGTCGCGAGCACGCAGTCCTCCCGGACGATGCCGTCGAGCGTCGTGAAGATCGATTCCTTGATCTCGAGACGCTCCGGAACCGCCTCGATGACGAGGTCGGCGTCCTTCATGGCGGCGAGGTCGTCGCCGAACGAGACGCGGCCGACGATCTCGTCGCGCGCCGCCTCGTCGAGCTTGCCCTTGGTCACCGCACGACCGAGCGACTTCTCGAGGAAGCCCTTGCCGCGCTCGGCCAACTCGGCCGAACCGTCGACGGCGATGACGCTCAAACCGGCCTTCGCAAAGACCTCGACGATGCCCGCACCCATCGTGCCGAGCCCGATGACACCCACTGTGTTGATCATGGTCGCCAGTCTTTCAGATGTGTCGGCGCCACGGGCCGAGGCTCCCGATGCTGCGAGGAAGGTGACACAGTCAGCGCATGCTCCTCGGACTCCTCGGCGCCCTGCTCGCCGCGCTGGCGTACGGAAGCGCCACGATCCTCCAGGCACTCGGCGTGCGTGGACTCCGGGCGGCCCCGGCCGGCAGCACCCTCCTGCAGCGGGCGCGAGCCGGGTGGTTGTACGCCGCGGGCCTGGGACTCGACGTCGTGGCGTTCGCCGCCTCCGTGGGCGCGCTGCGCGCGCTCCCCCTCTTTCTCGTCCAGTCGGTCATTGCATCGTCGGTCGCCGTGACGGCGGTCCTGGCCGTCATCGTGCTGGGCGCCAAACTGACGCGGCGTGAGGTCGCCGCTCTGGCGGTGGTCGCCCTCGGGCTCGTCTGCCTGGCCGCCACCGCCCGGGACACGCCGCCGCACGATCCGCCGTCGTGGCTGGCGCCGGCCCTCGTCGCCGTGGCCGTCCTGCTTGCCGCCGTCGGGGTCCTTGCGGCGCGTCGTCGCGCCAGCTCCGTGCTGGCTGTGGTCGCGGGGCTCGGGTACGGCGGTCTCGCCGTCGGCGCCCGTATCCTGCCGTGGAACGGCAGCCTGGGCGATGCCCTCGCGACCTGGGCACTGTGGGCGCTCGTTCTGCACGCCGTCATCGCGACCGTTGCCTACGGGTTTGCCCTCGACGCCGGCGAAACGACGTCCGTCGCGGCCATCACCTTCGCCCTGGAAACGGTGGCACCATCCCTCGTCGGACTCGCCCTCCTCGGCGACGGGGTGCGGCCGAACACGCAGGTCCTGGCCGTCGCGGGCTTCGTCCTCACCCTCGGTGCCTGTATCGCCCTGGTCGGACGCAGCGAGGCGGAAGCGTAGGCTTACTCCTCGTGCGAATCGTGATTGCCGACTGCAGCGTCGACTACGAGGGCCGCCTGCAGGCCCACCTCCCCCTGGCCAAGCGGCTTCTCATGGTCAAGGCCGACGGCTCCGTGCTCGTGCACTCCGACGGAGGCTCGTACAAGCCCCTCAACTGGATGGCCCCGCCGTGCGCCATGGCCGAGATCGAGCCCGACGAGGTCGAGACGGTAGAGGGCGTCAGCTCCGTGTGGCTCGTGCAGCACGCCAAGTCCGACGATCGACTGCGGATCAAGCTGTACGACATCCACCACGACAGCGCCCACGAACTCGGCGTCGACCCTGGCCTTGTCAAGGACGGTGTGGAGGCGCAGCTGCAGAAGCTGCTCGCTCAACACATCGAGACCCTCGGTTCGGGCTACACGCTCATGCGCCGCGAGTACATGACGGCCATCGGACCCGTCGACATCATGTGCAAGGACTCCACCGGGGCCACGGTGGCCGTGGAACTCAAGCGGCACGGCACGATCGAAGGCGTCGAACAGCTGACGCGCTATCTCGAACTGCTCAACCGCGACCCGCACCTCGCCCCCGTGTCGGGTGTCTTCGCTGCCCAGACGATCAAGCCCCAGGCCCGAACGCTCGCCGCAGACCGCGGCATCCGCTGCGTCGTGCTCGACTACGACGCCCTCAAGGGAATCGACGACTCCGAGACACGCCTGTTCTGAGCCGGTTCGCTCAGGCGGTGGCGGCGAGCGGGACGAACTGCGTCAGCTCCCGCTCGACCTCGAGGTGACGGTCGAGCTTCGTCGCACACATCAGGCGGCGCAGGCGCGGCGAGGCATCGGCCACGACCAGTCGCCGTCCTTCGGCAGCAGCGCGGCGGTGAGCTCCGACGATGACGCCGAGGCCCGTGGCGTCCCACACCTCGGCCTCCGAGAGGTGAACGACGAGGTCGCCCTCGCCCGCGCCGATCGCCTGGGTGAGCTCGCTGCGCACCTCACTGCTCGTGCTGGCACAGATCGACCCCACAACACCGAGTTCGGCCCCGTCGACGATGTGGCGCACCTCGGCGGTGCGCTCGCGCGTACGTGCATCGGTCTTGTCTGCAACCGGCTGGGACATGTCGTTCCCCTTCGTGCGTTCAGGACGTGCTCGGGGCGGCGGCGGGCGCCGCTTTGCGTCGCTTACCTCTACTCTGACGCGCGACCCCCACGTGAGGTTCGCCCATTTCGGTAACGAACACATAACGACTGCCAAAGGGCTGTAACGCGCCGCTCTCACGCCCAGCTGACGGCGGGGACGGCCACACGCCTGCGCCGACACGGCGGCCCTTCGTCTGGCAGGGTGAAGCCATGGTCGTACTCAGCACCATCTACACCCGCACCGGCGACGACGGTTCCACCGGCCTCGGCGATTTCTCGCGCACCTCGAAGAACGATCCGAGGCTCGCGGCCTACGCCGACACCGATGAGGCAGGCGCCACCATCGGCCTCGCGCTCACCTGCGCCCCGGACCTTCCCGACGCCCTGCGCCCCGTCCTCCTGCGTATCCAGAACGACCTCTTCGACGTCGGAGCCGATCTCTCGACGCCTCTGGTCGAGTCACCGGCGCACCCACCGCTTCGCGTGCGCGAGGAGTGGATCGACGAGTTGGAGCAACAGTGCGACGAGTTCGGCGCCGAGCTACCGACGCTGCGCTCCTTCGTCCTCGCAGGTGGGACGCAGGCAGCCGCCTACCTCCACCTCGCGCGCACCGTCGTCCGGCGTGCGGAGCGGGCAGCCTGGGCTGCCCTCGACGCACACGGGGACGAGCCGGCGCCCGGTGACGGCAAGAGCGCCGAACGCCCCGGTGGCGTCAACGTCCTCACGGCGAAGTACCTCAATCGGCTGTCGGATGCGCTCTTCGTCTTCGCGCGCTACGCCAACGCCCAGGGCCCTGGGGATGTGCTGTGGCAGCCCGGCGGTGGCCGCGAAGAGGGCGCTTCCACAACCTGACGCCCGCAACGCACACCCGCGCGCGCAGGAGGGCCCCCGACACCGATGTGTCGGGGGCCCTCCCGTGCGCGCCTGACTCAGTAGCCCTGCGAGCACAGGCCGGGCGGAGCCGACTCACTCCAGGATCGCAAGGCCGTGTAGTCGGCCGGCGCCATGGCGATGGAGAAGTGCTCCGCACCGCACTCAATCTCGACGGAGACCGCGTCGCCCGTCATGGCACGCGGCAACTCGCTCGACTCCAACGTGTTGCGCGAGCCGAGAACGAACTCGCCACGCTTCCAGATGCGCTCAGGCGTGAACCGCAGAGTGCGGAAGGTGAACCACTCGAGCCGATCCGGCCGGTAGCGCACCATGCCGGTGCGCCACGAGCCGTTCGGGTAACGGGTGGCCATGACAGCGAGGTTTCCCTCGCGCGAGAGGCTGCGGGTACGATACACCATCGCGCCGAGCCCCACGAGCAGCGCAATGACGGCCAGCGCGAGAACGATCTCGCCGGCCGTCAGCGCATCAGACATCGTGCGTCGTTGCCTCAGGAGGCGTCGGCCATCTCGACGTGCTGCGCGACGACCGTGACGACGTTCTTGTCGACGGAGAGGAAGCCACCGTCGATCTGGACCGTGCGACGCTCGCCCGAGGTCGGGACGACGACGACGTCGCCCTCGATGAGCACGGAAAGCAGGGGCTGGTGACCGGGCAGGATGCCGATCTCACCTTCGGTGGTGCGGGCGATCAGACGGCTCGCTTCGCCTTCCCAGACCTCACGGTCGGCGGCGACGAACTTGACGTTCAGGTTGCTCATCAGGGCGATTCCTCTTCGAGTCGGTGAGTTCCCCCATGATAACCGGGGAAACGTGGGCTTCGTCTCAGGCCTTCGGCTCGCGACGTTCGACGTCGTCGGCCTCGGCGAGTGGGTCGGGCACGGCGCCGCTCGTGCGCGCCGCGAGACGCATGGTGTGGAAGAGGGCGACGGCGGCGAACGTGCCGAGCGCGATGCCGGCGAACGTGAAGTCGCCGACCTTCCAGGTGTAATCGGCTATACCGATGATGAGGGCCACTGCGGCCGTCATGAGGTTGACCGGGTTGGCGAAGTCGACCTTGTTCTCCATCCAGATCCGCACGCCGAGCATGCCGATCATGCCGTAGAGAACGGTGGCCACTCCCCCGAGGACACCCGGCGGAATCGTTGCGATGGCCGCGCCGACCTTGGGACAGAACGACAGGAGCACGGCCGTGACGGCGGCGACCCAGTAGGCCGCGGTCGAGTAGACCTTCGTCGCGGCCATGACGCCGATGTTCTCGGCATAGGTCGTCGTACCGGAGCCACCACCGAAACCGGCCAGCGTCGTGGCGAGACCGTCACCCATGAGCGCGCGGCCCGACACGTCGTCGAGGTTGCGGTCCGTCATCTGCGCGACCGACTTCACGTGCCCGATGTTCTCCGCGACGAGCACGAGCACGACCGGCACGAACAATCCCATGACGCTCAGGTCGAAGGACGGCGAGTGGAAGTCCGGCAGGCCAAGCCAATCGGCAGCGCCGAGCGCCTTGAAGTCGACTTCCCCGCGGAAACACGCGACGACGTAACCCGCCACGACACCCAGCAGAATGCTGAGACGCCCGAGCAGGCCCTTAGCCAGCACCGTGACGGCGAGGACGACGAGAAGCGTCACGAGAGCCGTCACCGGCGACTTGATGAAGTTCTGCTTCGCGGCCGGGGCGAGGTTGAGGCCGATCAGCGCGACGATGGCTCCTGTGACCACAGGCGGCATGAGGGCTCGCAACCAGCCGTCACCCACGACCTGCACGAGCAGACCGACGAGGAACAACGCCAGACCGGCCATGACGACGCCGCCGAGCGCGGTGGCCATGTCATGCGACTTCGTGGCTGCGGTGAGCGGCGCGATGAAGGCGAACGACGACCCGAGGTAGCTCGGTACACGACCGGCCGTGAGCAGCAGGAAGAGCATCGTTCCGATGCCCGAGAAGAACAGCGTCGCCGAGGGCGGGAAGCCCGTCAGCAACGGCACGAGGAACGTGGCGCCGAACATGGCGACGACGTGCTGCATACCGATGCCGATCGTCTTCGGCCACGCGAGCCGCTCGTCCGGCGCCACCACGGCACCGGCCCGCGTCAGGTCGCCGTCGTGCGGCCGCCACTTGAGCCCGAGATCCATCACGTCGTCCTTCGTTCGTTCGTCACATGACGGACGAAGGGCCGGAGGCTTCTCGCCCCCGGCCCCTCGTCCGAATCACCACGGGTTGCCCGACACCTGCGGCGTCCGGCTCACCGAGATCAGTCCTGCTTGGCGATCTCCGCGGCCTGACGCTCGACGTCGTCGAGGCCACCGCACATGAAGAAGGCCTGCTCCGGCACGTGGTCGTAGTCGCCGTCGGCGATCTTCGTGAACGCCTCGATCGAGTCGCTCAGCGGAACCGTCGAGCCCTCGATGCCCGTGAACTGCTTGGCAACGTAGGTGTTCTGCGACAGGAAGCGCTGGATGCGGCGAGCGCGGTTGACGAGGATCTTGTCCTCTTCCGAGAGCTCGTCGATACCGAGGATCGCGATGATGTCCTGGAGCTCCTTGTTGCGCTGCAGGATTCCCTTGATGCGCACCGCGGTGTCGTAGTGCTCACGCGAGATGTAACGCGGGTCGAGGATTCGCGACGTCGACGTCAGCGGGTCCACGGCCGGGTAGATACCCATCGACGCGATGTCACGCGAGAGCTCGGTGGTGGCGTCGAGGTGGGCGAACGTCGTTGCCGGAGCCGGGTCGGTGTAGTCGTCGGCCGGCACGTAGATGGCCTGCATCGACGTGATCGAGTGACCACGCGTCGAGGTGATGCGCTCCTGGAGAACACCCATCTCGTCGGCCAGCGTCGGCTGGTAGCCCACGGCGGACGGCATACGGCCGAGCAGCGTGGAGACCTCGGAACCGGCCTGCGTGAAGCGGAAGATGTTGTCGATGAACAGAAGCACGTCCTGCTTCTGGACGTCACGGAAGTACTCCGCCATCGTCAGGGCCGACAGAGCGACGCGAAGACGCGTGCCCGGCGGCTCGTCCATCTGGCCGAAGACCAGCGAGGTCTGACCGAGAACGCCGGCCTCCTCCATCTCGACCATGAGGTCGTTACCCTCACGGGTACGCTCACCGACACCGGCGAACACGGACACACCGCCGTGGTCGCGAGCGACTCGAGCGATCATCTCCTGGATCAAAACGGTCTTACCGACACCGGCACCACCGAACAGACCGATCTTTCCACCCTGCACGTACGGGGTGAGAAGGTCGATGACCTTGATGCCGGTCTCGAACATCTGCGTCTTCGACTCGAGCTGGTCGAAGGCCGGAGCGGTGCGGTGGATGCCCCAGCGCTCGTTGACCTCGAGCGTCTCGCCCTCTTCGAGGTTGAGGCAGTCACCCGTGGCGTTGAAGACCTTGCCGAGCGTCACGTCGCCGACGGGCACCGAGATGGGGGCACCGGTGTCGCGCACCTCGGAGCCACGGACGATGCCGTCCGTCGGCTGCAGCGAGATGGCTCGCACCATCGAGTCACCGATGTGCTGGGCGACCTCGAGGTTGATGTTCTTCGTCTCGCCGTTCAGCGTGACGTCGAGCTTGAGGAGGTTGTAGACCTCCGGCATGGTGTCGGCGGAGAACTCGACGTCGACGACCGGGCCGATGACGCGCGAGACGCGGCCAACGCCGGCCGCGGCGGGAGCCGCCGACTGGCTTTCGTTAATGGTGGCAGTCATGGTGATTCCTTTGCGTTGAGGCGCTCAACTGGCGTCCGCGAGGGCGCTGGCGCCACCCACGATTTCGCTGATCTCTTGCGTGATCTCGGCCTGACGGGCCTGGTTGGCCAGTCGGGTGTAAGTCTTGACGAGTTCCGTGGCGTTGTCCGTCGCGGACTTCATGGCGCGCTGACGTGCGGCGAGCTCGGAAGCAGCCGACTGCAGCAGCGCGTTGAAGATACGAGCGTTGACGTACCGCGGGAGCAGCGCGTCGAGCACGCCCTCGGGGTTCGGCTCGAACTCGTACAGCGGCATGGGGCCCTCGGCGTCGTCCGCTTCGGCCTCGCGCTCCTCCACGCCCAGGGGCAGGAGGCGGATGACGCGGGACTGCTGCGTCACCATGCTCTTGAACTGGGTGTACACGACGTGAAGCTCGTCGACACCGCCCTCGTCCGAACCCTTGATGAAGTCCTCGGTGAGGCGATCACCGATCTCTTCGGCGTTCTCGAACTTGGGGCTGTCGGTGAAGCCCGTCCACTCGGCCTCGTACGGACGGCGACGGAACTTGTAGTAGCCCACGCCCTTACGTCCGACGATGTAGGGAACGACCTCCTTGCCGTCGTTCTCGAGGCGCGCGATGAGCTCCTGGGCTTCCTTCATCGCGTTGACCGAGTACGAGCCGGCGAGGCCGCGGTCGGCAGTGACGATGAGGACACCCGCGCGCTTGACGTGCTCGCGTTCGGTGGTCAGTGCGTGGTCGATGTCCGACGTGGACGACGCGACCGAGGAGACCGCTCGCGTCAGGGCGACCGCGTAGGGCGTCGACTTCGCGACGGCCTCACGAGCCTTGACCACGCGCGAGGCAGCGATGAGCTCCATCGCGCGCGTGATCTTCTTGGTCGCCTGGACGGACCGGATGCGCTGGCGGTAGACCCGCTGCTGCGCTCCCATAGCTTTCCGCCTCTCTGTACTGGTTCTGACGTGGTGGTGGGGATGACCTTCGTACCGGCCCCGTGGGAGACCCCGACGGGGCCGGTACGAGGAGGATCACTGCTTGCGCTTGGTGATCTTCTCCTGGTTGATGTGGTCCTCGTCGATCTCGTCGAACTGCTCGGAACCCTCACCACTGCGGTCGGACGAAGCCTGGAACTGCTTCTTGAACGCTTCCATGTTCTTGGCGAAGACGTCCTTGCCGTCGTCGGCCAGCTTGCCGCTCTCGCGGATCGCGCGCATGAAGTCACCGTTCTCACGGTTCATGTACTCGATCCACTCGGCCTCGAAGCGCTGCACGTCCTCGGTCTTGACGTCGTCGAACTGACCGGTGGTACCGGCCCACAGCGACGCGACCTGGTTCTCGACCGGGAACGGGTTGTTCTGCGGCTGCTTGAACATCTCCATGAGGCGCTCACCGCGAGCGAGCTGACGACGCGAAGCGGCGTCGAGGTCGGAGGCGAACATGGCGAACGCCTGCATCTCGCGGAACTGAGCGAGGTCGACCTTGATCGAACCGGTGACGGCCTTCATGGCCTTCGTCATGGCGGCACCACCGACTCGCGACACGGAGATACCCACGTCGACGGCCGGGCGCTGGTTCGAGTTGAACAGGTCGGACTGGAGGAAGATCTGACCGTCGGTGATCGAGATGACGTTGGTCGGGATGTACGCCGAGACGTCACCGGCCTTCGTCTCGATGATCGGAAGACCCGTCATGGAGCCGTGGCCCAGGTCGTCGGAGAGCTTCGCGCAACGCTCGAGCAGACGCGAGTGCAGGTAGAAGACGTCACCCGGGTAGGCCTCACGGCCCGGCGGGCGGCGCAGCAGCAGCGACATGGCGCGGTAGGCCTCGGCCTGCTTGCTGAGGTCGTCGAAGACGATGAGGACGTGCTTGCCCTGGTACATCCAGTGCTGGCCGATGGCCGAACCCGTGAACGGAGCCAGGTACTTGAAGCCCGCCGCGTCACCCGCCGGAGCGTTGACGATCGTCGTGTACTCCAGGGCGCCGGCCTCTTCGAGCGTGGCGCGAACCTCGGCGACGGTCGAGTTCTTCTGACCGATGGCGACGTAGATGCAGCGAACCTGCTTGTCCGGGTCGCCCGTCTCCCAGTTCTGCTTCTGGTTGATGATCGTGTCGGTGGCGATCGTCGTCTTGCCCGTCTTGCGGTCACCGATGATCAGCTGACGCTGACCGCGACCGATCGGCGTCATCGAGTCGATGGCCTTGATACCGGTCATGAGCGGCTCGTGGACCGACTTACGCTGAACGACGGTGGGCGCCTGGAGCTCGAGGGCGCGGCGGCCCTCGGCCTCGATGTCACCGAGACCGTCGATCGGCTGACCGAGCGGGTTGACGACGCGGCCCATGAAGCCGTCGCCGACCGGAACCGAGAGCACCTCGCCCGTGCGCTTGACGGGCTGGCCCTCTTCGATGCCGGCGAACTCGCCGAGGACGACGACACCGATCTCGTGAACGTCGAGGTTCAGCGCAATACCGAGCGTGCCGTCTTCGAACTGCAGCAGTTCGTTGGTCATGGCCGAGGGCAGACCCTCGACGTGCGCGATGCCGTCAGCGGCATCGGCAACGCGGCCGACCTCTTCGCGGGAGGCCGCGCCGGGCTCGTAGGACTGAACGTAACCGTTCAGCGCTTCCCGGATCTCCTCCGGACGGATCGAAAGCTCCGTCATCATCACTCCTTGTCATGGGCCCGCTTCGGGCGCCGAGCTGTTTTAGCTGGGCCGCGGTAGCGGCCCGGGATGGCGTCGTGTCAGCCGGACAGGTGGGCGCGTGCCTCGTCGAGACGGCGCGAGATCGTGCCGTCGATGACGTCGTCACCCACCTGAACCTTGATGCCGCCGACGACCTCGGGGTCGATGACGACGTTCGTCTGCACGGGCTTGCCGTACATCTTGGACAACGCGGCGCGCAGTCGCTCCGACTGCTCGCCCGTCAGTTCGACGGCGCTCGTGACGAGTGCCTGCGACTGACCACGACGGCTTGCGATACCGGCGAGGAATTCCTCCATCGTCCGGTCGAAGCGTCGTCCGCGGGGGTTGCCCGCTGCGCGACCGGCCAGGAAGAGAGTCTCCTCACTCACCTTGCCCTCGAGCAGACGGGAGACGAGGCCGCGCTTGTCCGCGCCGCTACGACCGCGGTCGGCCAGCGCGTCGCGCAGACCGGCATCGGAG
Source organism: Dermacoccus sp. PAMC28757 (assembly GCF_014302635.1). Taxonomy (NCBI): domain Bacteria; kingdom Bacillati; phylum Actinomycetota; class Actinomycetes; order Micrococcales; family Dermacoccaceae; genus Dermacoccus; species Dermacoccus sp. PAMC28757. The sequence goes on from NZ_CP060292.1 coordinate 2,829,795, forward strand.
GCAACCGTGCGCTCGAAGCGGAACATCTCGTTCTCGAACGAGTCGGCGCGTTCGGCCTTCTCCGCCGAGGCGGTGAGGGCTTCGACAGCCAGCTGCTCGAGTGCGTCGGACAGATCACGCTCCGAGGACCAACGCTCGCCCACCGCAGCGGTGAGCACTTCGCTGGCCTCGTTGCCGACCTTGCCGCCGAACAGGCGCTGGGCGAGGCCGCGCTTGGCGTCGGCGTCACGCGACGAGTCGGCGAACGCACGACGGAGCGTGGCATTCGTGTCCATGACGTCGATGACCGCGAACAGGTCACGCGCCGTGGCCTTCGGGTCACTCAGGCCCGACAGCGTGCCGTTGAGCACCCGACGGGTCGAGGTGAGAGCCGTACGCGAAGAGCCCTGCATCAGGCATCCACTCGCGAACTGCCGGAGGCTTCCGGACGGATGTCGCCGGACTCGAGCTCGGCGAGGAAGCGGTCGATGATGCCCTTCTGACGCGCTTCGTCGTGCAGGGACTCACCGACGATGCGGCTCGCGAGCTCGGTGGACAGACCGCTCACCTCGCTGCGGAGCTGAACCGTGGCCTGCTGACGCTCGGCCGCGATCTGCTTCGTCGCATTCTCGTTGATGCGCGTTGCCTCGGCCGTGGCCTGCTCGCGGCTCTCCGCGATGATGGCCGCGCCCTGGGCACGGGCGTCCTCGCGGATCTTCGCGGCCTCAGCACGCGCGTCGGCGAGCTGCGACTCGTACTGCTGCTTCGCGGCGTCGGCCTCCTTCTGGGCCTCCTCCGCCTTGGCGATGCCGCCCTCGATGGCCGCCGTACGCTCCGCGTACATGCGCTCCATGTTGGGAACGACCTTCGTCTTGAACAGCCAGTAGAGGATCGCGAAGGCGATGAGCCCGATGATGATCTCCACCGGGTGCGGCAGGAGCGGCATGCCGCTCGGGTAGCCGACCTCTTCAGATGCGAGGAACACCTTGGCTTCCTATCTGTTGTCGGGTCTGGTCAGGTTCGAAGAGCTGGATCAGCCCTGGAAGACGAACGCGAAGACCAGACCGAGGATGGCGAGGGCCTCGGTGAGGGCCATGCCGGTGAAGGCGATGGTCTGCAGCATGTTGCGAGCCTCGGGCTGACGGGCCACACCCTGGATGTAGGCAGCGAAGATGAGGCCGATACCGATGCCGGGGCCGATAGCGGCGAGACCGTAGCCGAGGAATGCGATGTTGCCGGTCATGATGCTTTTCCTTTCAAGAGGCACCGGGACTTGTTTCCCGATGTCGCTGAGGTTCAGGGGGTAGGGGATTGTCCGAATCAGTGGTGCTCGGACGCCGCGTCCGCGATGTACAGCGCGGCAAGCATGGTGAAGATGAACGCCTGGAGGAACTCGATGAGGAGCTCGAAGAACGTCATCACGATGGAGAAGGCGAAGGAGAGCACACCCGCGCCCTGGAGGCCGATGTTGCCGCCGTGGAGCAGGAGGTACTCACCACCGAGGATGAACACCAGGAGCATGAGGTGGCCGGCCATCATGTTGCCGAAGAGTCGCAGGGCGAGCGTCAGCGGGCGGATGAGGAAGTACGTGAGGAACTCGAGCACGAACATGATCGGCTTGAGCCAACCGGGCAGGCCCGGCGGGATGAGCGAGCCCATGTACTTGCCGAAGCCACCCTTCGACTTCACCGCCACCACGTGGTAGGTGATGTACACGATGACCGTGAGCACGATCGGGAACGCGATGCGGCCCGTGCTCGGGAACTGGATGAACGGAATGATGCCCGCGACGTTGTTGAACAGGATGAGCGTGAAACACGTCAGCAGAAGCGGAACGAAGCGGATGAAGTCCTTCGAGCCGATAATGTCGCGACCGATCGTGTTGCGCACGAAGTTGTAGGCACCCTCGGCCATGAACTGGCGCTTGCTCGGCACCACGGCGAGCTTCTTGCCCGTGACCGAGACGAAGAACCACCCGATGAGCAGGGCCGAGATGAGGAACACGATGGCCGGACGCGTGATGGCCCACGTTCCGTCACCGCCACCGTTGATGAGCGGCCACCAGAAGTTCTTGACGCCGGGGGTCTGGAAGGAGTCGCCCTCCGCAACCAGGGCAGCGCCCGCGATGAAGCTCACAAATTCTCCTCAGTCAGCATCCAGCAAGAAAAGTCACAGTGTCTGTTGCAATCGGATCGGCCCTGCCGCCCTCGGCGGGGGCCTGATCGTTCGTGCACGCCGGAGACAGTACGCATTCTACCCGACGTCGTGGCACGGTTCACGTTCACGTTCCCACCCCGTCGCCACCCGCTTCCGGGTCGTAGACGAGCTGGCGGGTTCGCATGAAACTGCGCACCTGGAAGATCTGCCAGGCCACGACCACCACAGCCACCGTGATGCCGGTGGCCGGCCCGTCGAGCGAGTCGACGCGGCGCGCAGCCACGAGGATCAGGCCGAGCACGATGATCTGGCCGAAGAAGACGGCCATCGCAGCGGCCATGATGGCCATCGGGTTGAGATTGCGCAGCGTGCGCAGGACGAGCAGACCGCTCGCGAAGAAGCCCAACGCCAGCGCCGCACCGAAGAGTGCGGAGAGGCCGCCTGCGACGCCACGCACCGCAAGGAAAACGGCGGCACACACGAGCCCGACGATTGCGCTGGGCAGGAACGACGAACGCAGCATGGCGGCAAAGGGTGACTCGGAGGTCACCCCGCGTGGTGCGGTGTCGTGGGAGTCCAACTCGAGGGCTCTCAATCTGCTCTGGCGTGCGGTTTCACGTCGGGCGGAGCGGCCGGTTTCAGAAGTCCGGGGCGCTTGTGAAAACTATCACAAGGCCCTTCGACGTCGCCAACGAGGCAAGCCCCAGGTGAGGGCGAAGGCGAGCACGGTGAGCCCCACGAGGACGGTCAGCGAACGCTCCACCGGCCAGTACGCCATCGAGACGAGCCCCAGGGCAATGCCGATCGACCACAGGTAGAGGATGAGCACTGCGGCCCGGTGGGTGTGACCGATCTGGAGCATCCGGTGATGCAGGTGCCGTCCGTCGGCCTCCCAGGGCTTCTGCCCCGAACGCAACCGTCGCACGATCGAGGCAGCGAAGTCCCACAGAGGCACGGCCAGGATGGCGAGGGGCACGAGCAGCGGGAGCATGAAGGCGACGGACGCGTCCCCGGTGCTCGAGACGACGGCCGGGTCGAGGTTGCCCGCGAACGAGATCGTGGCTGACGCCATGAGCGTGCCGAGCAACAACGACCCCGCGTCCCCCATGAACAGGCGCGCCGGGTGGAAGTTGTGCGGCAGGAAGCCCACGCAGGCGCCCACCGTTGCGGCGGAGATGAAGGCCGACGTCGAGAAGACCCTGTCCCCCGAGGCCGACGCCTGCTGGTAGGCGTAGAAGAAGAAGGACGCCGAGGCGATGGCCACCATTCCGGCCGCGAGACCGTCGAGGCCGTCCACCCAGTTCACCGCGTTGACGATGACGAGGATGACGAAGACCGACAGGACGACGAGGAACGGCGTCGGTAGGACGGTCTGCTCCCCCAACGGCAGCATGAGGAACTGGACACCGGAGACGACGAGGACGCAGGCCGCGAGCGCCTGCCCGCCGAACTTGATGGCCCAGTTGAGCTCGGCGAAGTCGTCCCACGCGCCTAGGGCACACATCATGCCGGCCGCGATGAGTGTGCCGACGGCTTCACGCGTGCCGAAGATCTGGGACAGGTACGGCAGTTGCGACGACACGAGCGTCGCGGCGGTGAATCCGATGAACAGCGCCGTGCCACCCAGGCGCGGGATCGGGACGGCATGCACGTCCCGCGCCCGCACCTGGGTCACCGCGCCGAAACGAATGGCCGCCCATCGTGCGAGCGGCGTCGCGACGAACGTGAAGACCGCCGCGACGACGCTGATGAGGAAGTACTCACGCACGGGCCGGTGCCGACCTCAGCGGGGGTAGGCGGGGAAACGCGTGACGAGGTCGGTGACCTGCTCGCGGATCTCCTTGGCGACGGCGTTGTCGGCCGAGCCGTCGGTTTCGGTGACGGCACGGTGAATGACGTCGGCGATGACGTCCATCTCCTCGAGACCCATACCCTGCGTCGTCACCGACGGCGTGCCGACACGGATACCCGAGGCCACGTTCGGCTTCTGCGGGTCGAATGGGATGGCGTTCTTGTTGAGCGTGATGCCTGCGGCGTCGCAGCGCAGTTCGGCGTCAGCGCCGGTGACACCGACGCCCTGCAGGTCGAGCAGCGACAGGTGCGTGTCCGTGCCACCCGTGGTCGGACGGATGCCCTTGGCTGCAAGGCCTTCGGCGAGACGCTGGGAGTTGGCGATGACATCCTTCGCGTACTTCTGGTACTCCGGCGTCGCACACTCCTTGAAGTTGACCGCCTTCGCAGCGATCGTGTGCATCTGCGGGCCGCCCTGCATCATCGGGAAGACGGCCTTGTCGATGGCCTTGGCGTGCTCTTCCTTGCAGACGATGGCGCCCGAGCGCGGGCCGCGCAGCACCTTGTGCGTGGTGAAGGAGACGACGTCGGCGTAGGGCACCGGCGACGGGATCGCCTTGCCTGCCACGAGACCGATGAAATGCGCTGCATCGACCCAGAAGATGGCACCGACCTCGTCGGCGATGGCGCGGAAGCGCTCGAAGTCGATGAGACGCGGGATGGCGGAGCCGCCGGCGAGGATGACCTTCGGCTTGTGCTCCTTGGCGAGGCGCTCGACCTCGTCGTAGTCGATGTCCTCGGTCTTCTTGTCGACGCCGTAGCCGACCGCGTTGAACCACTTACCCGAGAACGAAACCTTGGTGCCGTGCGTGAGGTGCCCGCCCATGGGCAGGCTCATGGCGAGGATGGTCTCGCCCGGCTGCATGAAGGCGCCGTAGACAGCCTGGTTCGCGGAGGCACCCGAGTGCGGCTGGACGTTCGCGTGATCTGCGCCGAACAGCGCCTTGGCGCGCTCGATGGCGATCTCCTCGGCCTTGTCGACCTCCGAGCAACCGCCGTAGTAGCGGCGGCCCGGGTAGCCCTCGGCGTACTTGTTCGACAGCGTCGAACCGAGCGCCGTGAGGACGGCCGGGCTCGACATGTTCTCGCTCGCGATGAGCTGCAGACCGCCGCGCAAACGATCGAGTTCGGAAATCAGCACACCGGCGATGTCGGGATCGAAGGACTCGAGGGCGGCGTAGTCGGAGCCGTAGAACGTCGTCATGGGTTCAACCTTAGTCGGTGGGACGCCCGGGACGACCGGGCAGTTCGGCACTTCGCACGGGCTCACGCTCGAAGGGCGGCTCGGCGCCCACGCCGCCCGCAGGCAAGGCCTGGGTGGCGTCGCTCGAGCGGTCGACGTCAGCGCCCGCGCCGGGCGTCACCGGGACGGCACGCGTGCGCCGCTCGGCCCGCGTGGCGAGGGCCGCCGCGCTCTCGTCGGCGGCACTCTCGTCGCGGGAGTCGGTGGGACTTTGTGCGGCGTGGGTAGCGTCGCTCTCGTCGCTCGTCGAGGCGTCGGCCTCGGCGGCGGCTTCCTCGTCGGCCCGGGGCGTCTCGGAGACCGGAGCGCCGGTGGAGTCGAGCAGATCGATCGGGCCGAGCACCTCACGCAGCTGCTCGGGCGTGATGCCACCGCGGCGCAGAAGCACCGGATCGGCCTTCGTGCAGTCGATGATCGTGCTCGCGAGGGCACCTGAACGCTCACCGCCGTCGAGGTAGACCTCCACGCTGGGACCGAAGGCGAAACCCGCCTCCGTGACGGTGCGGGCGGTCTCCTCACCGGTGCGGTTCGCGGAGCTGACAGCCATCGGCCCACTCGAGCGCAGCAGCTCGAGAGCGATCTCGTCGTCCGGCACGCGCAGGCCGACAGTGCCGTTCGTGTCACCGAGATCCCACATGAGCGAAGGCTGGGCGCGGAAGATGAGCGTCAGGCCACCGGGCCAGAAGCGCTCCATGAGGCGTCGCGCGTAGGAGGGCACGTTCATCGCGAGACCGTCGACGGTCTCGGCACTGGGCACGAGAACGGCGGGCGGCTTCTCACGGCCACGTCCCTTGGCGGCCAGCAGGCCTGCGACTCCGTCGGGGTTGAACGGGTCGGCGCCAACTCCGTAGACGGTGTCGGTGGGCAGGACGACGAGCTTGCCCTCGCCGATCGCCACCGTGGCGGCCTCGATCGCCGCAGCGCGATCCCCGCTGGTCGAGACGTCAAATACCGGGCTCACGCCACACTCCTCCAGGTCGAATCCGCCCTTGTTGCTTCCGCAAGTCTCCCCCACCGGCGCTCGCACGTCGAACCCGTGCCACGCCGCGACGGAGCCCGCCGCGTCATCGCGTGAGAGCCCACGCGAGCAGAGCGAGCAGCGGCAGGGCTCCCTGGACCGTCGCGGCACGCAGCTTGGCGCGATCGCTCGTCACGAGAACGAGCGCCGCCGCCACCATGAAGGCGCACCCGGCGACGACGAGGGTCGAACCGACGCTCGGTGCTGCCCACAGGCAGACGACTCCGACGCCGACCTGGAGCGCGAGGAGGAGGTTGTACCAACCCTGGTTGTATGCCCAGGGGCGCATGATCTCGGCCTCTTCGCGGCTCGCGATGCCGAAGACCTTCATCGTCGCGGGGTCGGTGATGCGCAGCGACTCGAGCACGAAGATGTAGACGTGGACGCAAGCGGCCAGCGCGGCGGGCACCGCGACGAGGATCTGGCTCATGAACGCTCCTGGGTGTGATGGGCGTCGAGCGGAACGGAGGATTCCTCGACGTCGGGGAGATGGGTGGACCGGCCCGCGATGACATCGCGGGCCAGCCGGACGAGGTCCGCCGGCCAGACGGGGTGAGACGCGGCGTCGAGATCGTCGAGCGACCACCACCGCCACTCCTGCATCGTCATCTGCTCTTCCGGAGTGAGGGCTGCGGGTTCGACGTTGAAGCGAGGGCATCGGACGACGAAGAAGGTCTCGTGTTGGTAGGTGATCTGGTCGGAGAATCCGTGAGAGACGGTCCGCGAGGCGACAGGGCCCACGACGTCGGCCTCGTCGATGCGTAAACCCGTTTCTTCCCACAGCTCCCGCACGGCTGCGGTTCGGGCACCCTCCCCCGGATCGACGCCGCCGCCCGGGGTGGCCCACCAGGTGAAGACCGGGTCGAGGCCCTGGTCGGAGTCGACGTAGAGCAGAACGGCGTCGCTCTCGTCGAGAACGACGAGGCGCACCGCCTCACGAGTTCGCGAGGGACGCTCGTGGGGCGCGACCGCTTCGAACGCGCCCCCACCCTCGCGGCGGGCGATCGTCATGCGCGGCTTGTCGGCGGCGTCGCGCACGTCGTGGGCCTGATCGAACCCACGGCTCGCGAGGAGAGCTGCGGGCAGCGTCTCGCCCTGGACGTCGGCGTGCTCCATGACGAGGTGCCCACCCGGCTTGAGCAGTGCGGCCGCCCGCTCGGCGATCTGCACCGGGAACCTCAAGCCGTCGTCGCTGCCGCCGTACAGCGCGATCGAGGGATCGTGATCGGCCACTTCCGGGTCGACCGGCACCATGCCGACAGGGATGTAGGGCGGGTTGCTCACGACGACGTCGAAACGGCCCTCAAGCCCCGCTAGAGCCTCACGCGCATCCTCAACGCTCAAGTGGACGTCGAGGCTCGCCGCGGCGATGTTGTGGGCCGTCCAGGCCGCTGCGGCCTCGTCGAGCTCAACTGCGCAGACATCGAGATCCGGGCGCTCGTGCTTGACGGCCAGCGCGATGGCACCTGAACCCGTGCACAGGTCGACAACGCGACCGCCGTGCGGGGCCAGGCGGATCGTCTCGTCGACGAGCATCTCCGTCTCCGGGCGGGGCACGAAAACGCCCGGCCCGACACTCAGCTCGAGGTGGCGGAACGGCGCCTTGCCGGTGAGATGCTGCAGGGGTACTCGGGCCGCACGCTCGTCCACGAGGCCGGCGAAGCGCTCAGCCTCGGCGTCGTCGAGGTCACGCCCGAGGATCTCGAGGCGTCGCACCTCCCCCAGGGTCACACCGAGAGCGTGCGCCATGAGGGCGGCGGCGTCGTGAGCAGCGGATTCGACGCCGGCGTCGGACAGACGCTGACGCGCGTTCCGGATCACGTCGCGCAGCGATGCTGCCACCGGTTCAGTCCTCCTGGCCGACGGCGGCCAGCCGCGCGGCCTCGTCGGCGTCAACGGCGGACTGGACCACGGCGTCCAGGTCGCCGTCGAGCACGGTGTCGAGGTTGTAGGACTTGTAGCCGGTGCGGTGATCGGCGATGCGGTTCTCGGGGAAGTTGTAGGTGCGGATGCGCTCGCTGCGGTCCACGGTGCGCACCTGCGACTTGCGGGCCGCACTGGCCTCGGCCTCGCGCCGCTCGAGTTCGATCTGACGCAGGCGGGCCTTGAGCACGCGAAGCGCCGACTCCTTGTTCTGCAGCTGCGACTTCTCGTTCTGGCAGGAGACGACGACGCCGCTCGGCAGGTGGGTGATACGCACGGCCGAGTCGGTCGTGTTGACGCTCTGGCCGCCCGGTCCGGAGCTGCGGTAGACGTCGATCTTGAGGTCGTTCGGGCCGAACTCGACCTCGTCCTCCTCCTCGATGTCGGGCATGACGAGCACGCCGGCGGCGCTCGTGTGGATGCGGCCCTGGCTCTCGGTGACGGGGACACGCTGGACGCGGTGCACTCCGCCTTCGTACTTGAGACGCGCCCACGGCGCCTGCCCCGGCTCGGGGGTGCCCTTGGCGCGCACCGTGAGGCGGACATCCTTGTAGCCGCCGAGGTCGGCGTCGGTGGCGTCGGAGATCTCCGCCTTCCAACCGCTGCGCTCGGCGAAGCGCAGGTACATGCGCACGAGGTCACCGGCGAACAGGGCCGATTCGGCGCCGCCCTCGCCGGCCTTGACCTCGAGGACGACGTCACGATCGTCGTCCTCGTCGCGCGGGAGCAGGAGCTTGCGCAGAACGTCGGTGGTCTCGTCGCGGTGCGTGCGCAGTGCGGGCAGTTCCTCGCCGAAGGCAGGGTCTTCTGCAGCGAGCTCTTCGGCGGCGCTCACGTCCTCGGTGGCGCTCTTCCACGCGTGGTACGCGGCGACCGTCGGGGCGAGCTGCGCGTACCGCTTGTTGAGCCGGCGCATGAGCGTCGGGTCGGCGTGCGTCGCGGGGTCGGCGAGCTGCTTCTCGAGGTCGTCGTACTCGGCGACGATCGTGGCTGCGGATTCAAGCACGGGGGCTCCTGGGCGTGGGAAGGACGTGGGAATGCAAAACGCCGACCCCAGCAGAGTTGCTGGGGTCGGCGTGTGCGAAGACTACTTGGCGTCCTTCTTGCCGTAGCGCGCCTGGAAGCGAGCGACTCGGCCACCGGTGTCCATGAGCTTCTGCTTACCCGTGTAGAAGGGGTGGCAGTTGGAGCACACTTCGACGTTGATCTTGCCGGACGTCGCGGTGCTGCGGGTCTCGAATGTGTTGCCGCAGGTGCAGGACACCGTCGTGGCGACGTATTCGGGGTGAAGGTTCTTCTTCACGGGGTTCTCCTAGCTGTTGAGGATGCCGCCGGGTCGTCTGCTCGGGCGAGCGACGTGAACCGGAAGCCAACAATGAAGTTTGCCAGACGAGCTGGACACCTTCCAAAACAGACGAAGCCCGGAACCTATTCCCGGGCCGTCGGCTGCCGACGCGGGACCGAACCAGACGCAGGACGTGGACGCAGCTGGCACCTCGGTGCGCGTAGGCGCGACTGGGGAAGAAACCTTCCCTACTGGCGTCCAGAAACGCCCCGAAGACACAAGAAGGGAAGAGACCATCCCTATTTGCGTGTACGCGGGTAACACGAAAAGAGTGCGACACGTCATCGGATCAGAGTCCCTGTTGCGAGCCCCAAGCAGGCGACGGCGCAGACCGCCGGACCACGCTGGAAGCCGACCCGCCGCGTGTCGCAGCGAGACAGGCCCGCCAGGGCCTGGCCGCAAGACGCGCCTGGACGACGGCGAGGACCCTGGAAGCAGTGAGGCCGGTGCGAGCTCGCTCGCACCGGCCTCACTGCTGAACAGGATCAGTCCTCGTCGTCGTCCAGCTTGATGTTGGAGGTTTGCTGAACCTGCATGAGGAACTCGACGTTGTGCTTCGTCTTCTTGAGGCGGTCGATGAGCAGCTCGATGCCCTGCTGCTGGTCGAGTGCGGCAAGCACGCGACGCAGCTTCCACATGATCTTCAGCTCTTCGGCCGACAGGAGGATCTCCTCGCGTCGAGTACCGGAGGCGTTGATGTCGACGGCCGGGAAGATGCGGCGGTTGGCGAGGCCTCGGTCGAGCTTGAGCTCCATGTTGCCGGTGCCCTTGAACTCTTCGAAGATGACCTCGTCCATGCGCGAGCCGGTTTCGACGAGCGCCGTGGCGAGGATCGTCAGCGATCCGCCGTTCTCGATGTTGCGCGCGGCACCGAAGAACTTCTTCGGCGGGTAGAGCGCGGCCGAGTCGACACCACCGGAGAGGATGCGACCGCTCGCCGGGGCGGCGAGGTTGTAGGCGCGTCCGAGCTTGGTGATCGAGTCGAGGAGGACGACGACGTCGTGACCCATCTCGACGAGGCGCTTGGCGCGCTCGATGGCGAGCTCGGCGACCGTCGTGTGGTCCGTGGCGGGACGGTCGAAGGTGGAGGCGATGACCTCACCCTTGACCGCGCGCTGCATGTCGGTGACTTCCTCGGGACGCTCGTCGACGAGGACGACCATGAGGTGGCACTCGGGGTTGTTCGTCGTGATGGCGTTCGCGATCGACTGCATGACCATCGTCTTACCGGCCTTGGCGGGCGCGACGATGAGGCCGCGCTGGCCCTTACCGATGGGGGCGACGAGGTCGATGATGCGGGTCGTGAGGACGTTCGGCGTCGTCTCGAGGCGCAGGCGCTCCTGCGGGTAGAGCGGCGTCAGCTTGCCGAACTCGACGCGCTTCTTGGCGGCGTCGACCGTCATGCCGTTGACGGTGTCGAGGCGCACGAGCGCGTTGAACTTCTGGCGTGCCGGCAGCTGCTCACCCTCGCGCAGGGCCCGCACGGCGCCGGTGACGGCGTCACCCTTGCGCAGTGCGTTCTTCTTGACGAGGTTCATCGGGACATAGACGTCCGTCGGGCCCGAGAGGTAGCCGGTGGTGCGCACGAAGGCGTAGTTGTCGAGGACGTCGACGATGCCGGCGACCGGCACGAGGACGTCGTCCTCGCGGATCTCGGGTGCCTCGTCCTCGAAGTCACGCCCACGGCCACCTCGGCGGCCGGAACGGTCACGGTCACGGCCGCGCTGACGACGGCGGCGTCCGCCGCGCTCGTCGTCATCGTTGTTGTTGCCGTTGTTGTTGCGCTCGTTGCGCCCGCCACGCTCGTTCTTGTCGGAACGGTCGTCGCGCTTGTCCGAACGGTCGTTGTTGTCGCGGTTCTCGCGGTTATCCCGCTTGTCGCCGCGCTCACCGTCACGACGCTCGTTCTGGTTGCCCTGGTTGCCCTGGCCACGCTCGCGCTTGTCGGAGCCGTCGTGCTTGTCCGGGCGCTCGTGGCTGCTTTTGTCGTGGCCCTTGTCGGAACCCGACTGGTCGGAGGATCCGCGGTTCGAACCGGAGTCGTTGCCGTCACGCTTGCCACCGTCACGGCGCTCGTCGCGCTGGCCACGGCCGTCGTTCGACGCGTCGTTCTGGCCGGACTCGTTCTGAGCGTTCGCGCCGTCGTTCTGGCCGTCGCGCTTCGGACGCTCCTCGCCGCCGCGGCGACCGCGACGGGTACGCGGGCGTCCCTGCCCCTGCTCGTCACCGTTGTCCGACGCGTCACCTGCCGGTGCGCCGGCGGCGTTCGCGTTCGTGGAGTCACCGTCACGCTGGGCGCGCTGCGGCTTCTCGCTGGGCGCTTCGGCGGCCTGCTCCTCACGCACGGCACGACGCGCGCTCGGCGCGGTCGAGGTGAGCTCGCCGGCCTGCGAGCGGCTGCCGCTCACACCGTTGGCCTCCGCGCGCGCTGCGCGAATGGCAGCGACGAGGTCGACCTTGCGCATCTTGGAGATGCCACCGATACCCATGCTCTGCGCGAGCTGCTTGAGCTCGTCGAGGCGCATCGCGGACAGCGCGCCGCGCGGGCTGGACTGCGCCGGTGCGGCAGGCGTTTGTTCAGACACGAAGGATCCTTCCCCCTCGTTCGGCCCGCGTGTCAGATACGCGGACGGGATGTGAGTGGAGCCGGGTTCGAACAGAAACGAACCCGCTGCCGACCTCGTCCGGGGACGGACGGGGGATTCGGCAATGCACGAAAGCGCGGGTGGATCACCTGCGAGGCAGGTAGGCGTTCTTGGGACGTCGAAAGAAATTCGAGGCCTCCGCTGCCGCGACCGTGAAACGGTGACGGCTCGAGCGCCCTGGGAATTTCACCCGGGTGCACCTTGACGTTACACCCCCGACCTCACGAGGACGAAACCACGTGCACCCCACGGCTTGTTGTGCCGGGCGAAATGATCTCCACGTCGCTGGCCACCGCACGCACGGCTTCCTCTCCCTGCCCGCTCGTCAGGGCGAGCACGGTGGGCCCGGCGCCCGAGATGACGGCAGGGATGCCGGCGTCGCGCAGAGCGTCGACGAGGGCCATCGACTCGGGGTAGGCGGGGCGACGGGCTTCCTGGTGAAGGTAGTCCTGGGTGGCCGGCATGAGGAGACTCGGGTCCGCGGTGAGGGCGTGCGCAAGCAGCGCCGTGCGCCCCGAGTTGCGAGCGGCGACGGCGAGCGGAACGGCGGTGGGCAGCGCGGCACGCGCGGTGGCCGTCGACAGACGTCGCTGCGGCACGACGAGTACCGGCACGAGGTGGGGGTGCGGCGCGAGGACAGCGCTTCGCCAGTCGCCTGCGTCACCATCGCCGGCCCAGCTCACCGTGACGTTGCCGTACACGGACGCGGATGCGTTGTCCGGGTGGCCCTCGATGCTCGAGGCGATGTCGCTGACGAAGCGCAGCACGGTGTCGTCCGCGAGGTCGAGGCCCGCCAGGGCCGTCCCGAGCGCGACACCGGTGACCGCGGCACTGGCCGACGAGCCCATCCCGCGCGAGTGCGGAATGGCCCCCCGGTAGCTCAGCCTCAGGCCCTGCGGAGCGTCCAGACCGAGCGCCTGCCAGGCGGCCACCATGGCCCGGTAGGCCAGGTGCGACTCGTCCAGCGGCACCTCCCCCTCACCGAAACCGGTGGCCTCGACGACGAGCGAGTCGCCCTCGACGCTCGCCTCGGCCTCGTCCCAGACGCCGAGCGCCATGCCGATGGAGTCGAAGCCCGGCCCGAGGTTGGCCGTGCTCGCAGGCACTCGCACTCGAGCGCGGGCACCGGCGGCGACGACGGCCTCGTCACGCAGCGGTTCGGCGCTCGTCACACGGTGCGCCATCGTCAGGAGTCGAGGCCGAGCGCCCGCGCCACCGAGTACGCGTCGACGTCGACGCGCTCGGGCTGGATGTCGTCACCGTCCGCGTTGCGCAGCGCCCACTGCGGGTCCTTGAGGCCGTGGCCCGTGACCGTGCAGACGATTGTGGCGCCCGCGGGCACCTGACCGGCGGCGTGCTTCTTGAGCAGGCCGGCGATCGACGCGGCCGAGGCGGGCTCGACGAAGATGCCCTCCTCGCTCGAGAGGTAGCGGTGGGCGTCGAGGATCTCGTCGTCGCTCACCCAGTCGATGAGGCCGCCGGAGTCGTCGCGGGCCTCCTCGGCCTGCTTCCACGACGCCGGGTTGCCGATACGGATTGCGGTGGCGATGGTCTCGGGCTCGTCGAACGGGTGCCCGGCGACGATGGGCGAGGCACCCTCGGCCTGGAAGCCCCACATCTTCGGCGTCTTCGTGGAGGCGGCCGGCAGTTCGCGCCCGTCGGCGGTGGTGAACGGCGCCGCGTACTCGCGGTAGCCGCGCCAGTAGCCGGTGATGTTGCCCGCGTTGCCGACCGGCAGCACGTGGATGTCCGGGGCGTCACCGAGGGCGTCGACGATCTCGAAGCTTGCCGTCTTCTGCCCCTCGATGCGGGCCGGGTTGACGGAGTTGACGAGCTCGACCGGGTAGTTCTCGGCGAGCTTGCGCGCCACCGTGAGGCAGTCGTCGAAGTTGCCGTCGACCTGGAGCAGCTGCGCGCCGTGCGCGATGGCCTGACTCAACTTGCCCATGGCGATCTTGCCGTCCGGCACGAGCACCGCACACGTCATGCCGGCCTTCGTCGCGTAGGCGGCCGCAGAGGCGGACGTGTTGCCCGTCGACGCACAGATGACGGCCTTGGCGCCGTTCTTCGCGGCCATCGACATCGCCGTCGTCATGCCGCGGTCCTTGAACGAGCCCGTGGGGTTGAGGCCCTCGTACTTGACGAAGACGCGTGCACCGACGCGCTTGCTCAGCTTCTCCGCCTCGATGAGGGGCGTGCCGCCCTCGCCGAGGGTGACGACGGGGGCTCCGTCGAGCATCGGCAGACGCTCGGCGTACTCGGTGATGACGCCGCGCCACAGGTGGGCCATGTCAGATTCCTTCCGCGCGCAGCACCGACGTCACGCTCGTGACGTCGGGCAGCTTCTTGATGGTGTCGACCGTGGTCGCGAGGGCCGATTCGGGGGCCTCGTGGGTCATGAACGTAAGCGAGGCGAGCCCGTCCTCGGAGCGGCGCACGCCTTGGCGCATGCTCTCGATCGAGACGCCCTGATCGCCGAAGGCGCTCGTCACGCGACCGAGCACGCCGGGCTCGTCGGCCACCTCGACGCGCACGACGTAGCGGGTGAGCGATTCACCGATCGGCAGGATCGGCAGGTTGGCGTACGCCGACTCCCCCGCGCCGTGCGAGCCGCTGACGCGGTGCCGGGCGGCGTGGACGATGTCGCCTAGCACGGCGGATGCCGTGGGGTCGCCGCCGGCGCCACGCCCGTAGAACATGAGCTCGCCGGCGAGCTTCGTCTCGACGAAGACGGCGTTGAACGCCTCGCGCACCGTGGCGAGCGGGTGCGAGCGGGCCAGAAGCACAGGGTGCACCCGGACGTTGACGCCAGGGCCACCGTCGGCCCCGTCGCGCTCGACCTTCTCGGCGATGGCGAGCAACTTGATGACGCAACCGGCGCGGCGAGCGGCCTTGATGTCCTCCGCCGTCAGGCCCATGATGCCCTCGCAGTGCACGTCACTCGTGCGCACCCGGGTGTGGAACGCCAAGGAGGCGAGGATCGCAGCCTTGGCCTGGGCGTCGTGGCCCTCGACGTCGGCGGTCGGGTCGGCCTCGGCGTACCCGAGGCTCTGCGCCTCGGCGAGCACGTCCTCGAGGTTCGCGCCGGTGCGGTCCATCTTGTCGAGGATGAAGTTCGTCGTGCCGTTGACGATGCCGAGCACCTTCGTCACCTCGTCGCCGGCGAGCGACTCGCGCAGCGGGCGGATGAGCGGAATGGCGCCCGCAACGGCTGCCTCGTAGGAGAGGTCGACGCCGTGCTCCATCGCGAGCTGGTAGAGCTCGGGGCCGGCTTCGCCGAGCAGGGCCTTGTTGGCCGTGACGACGCTCGCGCCGTTCTCGAGGGCCTTCGTGATGAGCGACTTCGCAGGCTCCGTGCCGCCCATGAGCTCGACGACGATGTCGGCGCGCTCGACGAGGCCTTCGGCGTCGGTAGTGAACACGTCGGCGGGCAGGCCCGTCTCGGAACGGTCCTTCGACGCATCCCGAACGAGCGCGCCGACGATCTGGACCGGGGCCCCGACCCGGGCTTCGAAATCGGCTGCGTTGCGGGTGAGTTCACGCGCGACGGCGGTGCCGACGACGCCGCTGCCGAGCAGCGCCACCGTGATGGGCTTGGTCGTCATGGTCATTCCTCTTCCAGGGCGAGCAGGTCGTCGATGGTCTCCCGGCGCAGCAGGACGCGCGCGTCGCCGTCTTTGACGGCGACGACGGGCGGGCGCGGGACGTGGTTGTACTGCGACGCGAGCGCGGCAGTAGGCGCCGGTCGCGGCGACGGCGACGAGGTCACCGTCCGCGACGTCGGCGGGGAAGTTGATGTCGCGCACGACGATGTCGCCGCTCTCGCAGTGCTTGCCGACGATGCGGGTGGCCACGAGGTCGTCCGCGCCACCGCGGTTCGCGAGCGCCGCGTGGTAGTCAGCGGCGTAGAGAGCGGGGCGGGCGTTGTCGCCCATGCCGCCGTCGACGCTGACGTAGGAACGCACGAGGTCGTCCGTGGCCTGCACGGGCTTGACCGTGCCGACCCGGTAGAGCGTCACGCCGCCGGGGCCGATGATGCTGCGGCCCGGCTCGATCGAGACGCGCGGAACGGCGACACCGGCGTCGTCGCAGGCCGTCTTGACGATGCGCGCGAGCTGCTGCGCCATGTCCGCCGGCTCGAGCGGGGTGTCGCTGGGCAGGTAGGCGATGCCGAACCCTCCGCCGAGGTCAAGTTCGGGCAACTCGACGCCGTGCGTTCGCGCGACGTCGAGCTGGAGGGCGACGAGGCGCGTCGCGGCCTCCTCGAACCCGTCCGATTCGAAGATCTGCGAGCCGATGTGGCTGTGGAAGCCGAGCAGTTCGAGCTCGGGGTGGGCGAGCACCCGGCCCACGGCGTCGGCGACCTGACCGTCCGCGAGGGAGAAACCGAACTTCTGGTCCTCGTGGGCCGTCGCGATGAACTCGTGGGTGTGGGCCTCGACGCCGAGCTTGACGCGCAGCATGACGGGCGCGCGCAGGTCGTGCTTGGCGGCTGCCACGGCGACGCGTTGGATCTCCTCGAACGAGTCGACGACGATGCGCCCCACGCCGTACGCGAGCGCCGCGTCGATCTCCTCGAGGCTCTTGTTGTTGCCGTGCATGCCGATGGCCTCACCGGGCACCTCGGCCTTACGGGCGATGGCGAGTTCGCCGCCGGAGCAGACGTCGAGACGCAGGCCCTCCTCGACGACCCAGCGCGCGATGTGCGACGTGAGGAACGCCTTGCCCGCGTAGTAGACGTCGGCCACCGTGCCGATGTCGCCGAACGCCTGCGAGAACGCCTCGCGGTAGGCGCGGGCGCGCCGGCGCACGTCGTCCTCGTCGATGACGTAGGCGGGGGTGCCGAAGCGGTCGGCCAGTTCGGTGGCGGCAATACCGGCGATGCTGATGACGCCGTCATCCCCGCGGCGAGCCGTGCGTGGCCAGACGATCTCCTCGAGGGGGCCGGTCGGCGCGTTCGGTACGGAACTCACGTCGCTGTCTCCTGCGGTGTCGAAATCGCTGCCGGTCGTGCTCGTCGGGCAAGCCGATGAGCCGATCAATAGGGTACGGGGGCGGCCAGGCGGGCCGCCGTCAGCGCCCCTTCGAGGACTCTACGGGCGGCGTCGAACACCGGCAGATCCGTCCGCGTGGCGGGCGAGTGTTCGGCGAACTGCGTGGTGCGCTCCGCGAGGATGACGATCTGGGTGAGCAACGGACGGGTGCGGCCGGTGCGTACGGCGTCCTCTGCCGCTTGCGGGACGAGGGCGAGCGCCGCGAGGAGTCGCCGCCCGGCGCCATCCGCACTCGTGCCCGCGGCGGTTCCCGCCTCCTCGCCGGCCCCGACGCCCGCGACGGCGAGGGACGCGACCGAGTGTGCGCGTCGCACAAGAGCCAGAGTGTTCGCGTCACGGCGCGAGGCGAGGACGGACTCAGGTGCTGCGACAGGTACCGGAGTCCGTTTCGGATGGGCGGCGTCGAGAAGCGCCCAGGTCAGCGCGTCGAGGCCGATGCGTTCCGCGGCCGCCGCGAACGTCATGGTTGCCCCGTCGATGTGAACGTCAGGCTGCACTGATTGCCACCTCGTCGTCGCCGCGTTGAGAGGGGCGAAGTCAGCCCGCAGGTGCGTGCACCACTCAGGACGCACAGCCACGTCGACGCTCAGTAGCCCCTCGTCGAAGGCCGCAAGCTCAAGCGCTCCGGGGGTCGTCTCGTCCAACGCCTGCCGAATCGCCGCGTGCGCCGCCTCGACGGAACTGGCGCGTCCCCGTTCGACCATGACGTGCGCCGCGTTGTTCGTGACGACGCCGGGTTCCTTCGACGGAGCCCACCGCCAGGCCACGCCGAGGCGCTCCCCCAGCGCCGAGGTCGTGGCCGCGTCGAACATGAGCATGAGCGTAGCGAGTGAGACAAAGTCGCTTACCGCTGGTGCGCCGCAGCTTGATCGTTCCCGCGTAGAGAATCAGGGAACACGTGCCCCCTGCAGGAACCGTCGCCCCTCGCAAGCTCGGGGCTCCTCCCGAATCCTTCGCGTTATTCAGGTATTGAGGAAGGCCGCCACACCTGCGCTAGCGCTTCGGCGTGACGGCCTTCCTCAACAAGTGCCCCCTGCAGGATTCGAACCTGCGCTCCCGCCTCCGGAGGGCGGTGCTCTATCCCCTGAGCTAAGGGGGCGGCGTGCGCCCTGAGGCGCGACTGCACACTTTAGCAGCGTGCAGGGAGCCTCACGAACGGTCGTTCCCGAGTGACCCCGCGACCGAGCGAGCAGCATCCTCGCGCGTCGCCCCACGCAGTCCCGCACGCACGGCCGGACGCTGGGTCGCATCAGCCACCTCGCCGACGAGCTCCTCGAGCACGTCCTCGAGGAAGACGACGCCGCTCGTCTCGCCGTCGTCACCGACGACCCGCGCGAGGTGGGCACCGGAGTGCTGCATCGTGACGAGCACGTCCTCCACCTCGTCCTTGGGCCGCACCGTCGCGAGCGGTCGCACCCGCCGCGGCGGGATCGGCTCGGTGTACGCCTCGTCCTGCGCGTACAGCACGTCCTTGAGGTGGATGTAGCCGCCGAGGTCACCGCGCACGCTCGTCACCGGGAATCGCGAGAAACCGTGCTTGGCGACGAGGGCGTCGACGTCCGCAGGCGTCGAGCCGAGACGCAACGTCACGAGGTCGCCGAGAGGAACGGCCACGTCCTGGGCCAGCTTGTCCGTGAACTCGAGCGCATCGCGAACGCGTCGCTCCTGCTCCGTTTCGAGCAGGCCCTCACGGTGTGACTCCTCGACGATCATCTCGACCTCCTCGGTCGAGAACGTCGAGGCGACCTCGTCCTGCGGCTCGATGCCCATCTTGCGCACGATGCCCTTCGAGACCGACTCGAGTACGCGAATGAGCGGACGCAGTGCCTTCGTGATGCGCAGCAGCGACGGCGCGAGCAACAGAGCCGCGCGGTCCGGGCCGGCGATGGCGAGGTTCTTCGGCACCATCTCGCCGAGCACGACGTGGAAGTACACGACGACGAACAGCGCGAGCAGCAGGCTGACGACGTGCGTCAGCCCGGACGGTAGCCCGGTCGCCTCGAGCGGTCCCGCGATGAGATGGTGAATGGCGTCCTCGGCCACCGCACCCAGGAGCACCGAGCACACCGTGATGCCCAACTGCGAGCACGCGAGCAGGGACGCGACGTTCTCCAGCGCCTCGAGTGAGCGAGCGGCCCGTTTCGAGCCCTGCTCCGCGAGCGGTTCGAGCTGCGAGCGCCGCGCCGCCATGACGGCGAACTCGGCCCCCACGAAATAGGCGTTGCCGGCGAGCAGCAACAGCGAGATCCAGAGCATCATCGGGCGTCTCCGTCCACGCGCGTCGAACCGCCGACGACATCACCGACACCAGCGTCGGTGGTCGCGTCCGACATCGGCGTGAAGCGCACCCGGTTGACGCGGCGACCGTCCATCGACATGACGCGCAGACGCCAGCCGGGCATCGACAGCTCGTCCCCGGCGCGCGGAATCCGTCCGACCTGCTGCATGACGTAGCCGCCCAGTGTCTCGTAGGCACGATCGTCGGGCACGGGCGCACCGATGCGGTCGGCGACCTCGTCCGGACGCCACAGCCCCGGCACGGTCCACGATCCGTCGGGCAGGTGACGGCTCGCGTCCTGCAGCTTGTCGTGCTCGTCACTCACCTCGCCGACGATCTCCTCGATGACGTCCTCGAGCGTCACGACACCCGAGGTGCCCGAGTACTCGTCGACGACGACGGCGAGTTGCAGGCCGGCCCCGCGCAGCAGCACGAGGAGCGGCTCGAGCGTCACCGTCTCGGGCACGAACGTCGCCTTGACCATGAGGGCGGTGACGGGCACGTCACCGCGGCGCTCGACCGGAACGGCGATGGCCTTCTTGACGTGGACGACGCCGTCGACGTCGTCCCACCCGTCGCCGAGCACCGGGAAGCGGGAGTGCCCCGTGGAGCGCGCGAGATTCACGACGTCCTCAGCGGTAGCCGAGCGATCGACGGACTGGCAACGCACCCGCGGGCTCATGATGTCCGACGCCGTACGCTCACCGAAGTTGAGCGAACGCGTGAGCAGATCGGCCGTGCCCTCCTCGATCGTTCCCGCCTCGGCGGAGCGACGAACCATCGACGACAGCTCCTGCGGGGTACGTGCCGCGGAGAGTTCCTCCTGCGGTTCGATGCCCATCTTGCGCAGCAGGAGATTGGCCGAGCCGTTGAGCAGCGCGATGAGCGGTTTGAAGACGACGGCGAAGATCTGCACGGGTCTGGCGACGACCTTGGCCACCCGAAGCGGCGCCGAGATACCGAGGAACTGCGGCACGAGCTCGCCGAAGATCATCGAGAACAGAGCGGCCAGAATCATGGCCAGCGCGGTCGACAACGCGACGGCCGCTCCCCCACTCACCCCGAGCGCCTCGAGGGGCGTCTCCAACAGGTGACCCAGCGACGGCTCCACGAGGTAACCGAGCAACAGCGTCGTGAGGGTGATACCGACCTGAGCGGCGGACAGCTGAGTGGAGAGCTTGCGCAACGCGGCGAGAACGGGGCGAGCGCCTTCGTCACCTTCGTCGATGGCCCGCTGGACGGCGTGACGGTCGAGAGCGACGAGCGAGAACTCGGTGGCGACGAACAGTGCCGTTCCGAGGGTGAGCAGAACTCCGAGGAGAATCAATATCCACTGCGTCATCAGGGCTTGAAATTATCATGGGGCTCATCGTGTTCTCGTCTTCCTGACCCGTACCTCGTAGCGCCCTCTCGCCCGAAGTGGCGCTGCGGGATAGGCTGGTCGTCGTATGCCGTGCATCCACCTGCGGCAGCGGCCATCAGGCCCAACCGAACGACGCACATGAAAGAGGCGCATCTGCGTGTCATCCCAGTCCCAGAGCTCTGACCTCGAGGCCTTCGGACCGAACGAGTGGCTCGTCGAAGAGCTTTACGAGCAGTACCGCCAGGACAAGAACTCAGTGGACGCCGCGTGGCAGGAGTTCTTCGCGAACTACCGCCCCGGCCAGGGCGGCTCGGGTGCCGGCACCTCCAAGTCAGCGGCTTCCGACGCGGGCTCCACCGATGCGAAGTCCTCGACATCCACGAAGTCCGACTCCGCCAAGGAGAAGACGGAGAAGCCCGCAGCAGCCGAGGCGCCGCGTGACCAGCAGCGCGCCGAGTCGCAGCAGGCGGCCGAGCCCACGAAGGACACCTCCGACCAGGGCGCGGACGACAACCAGGGTTCCCAGCAGAAGCTCGACCCCAAGCAGGCGGAGGGCTTCACGCCCCAGCCGACGCCGCGTGACCACGGCGACGCCTCGGTGGGCGACCTGCCGGAGGCCGAGGACGTCGACACCCCGCTGCGCGGTGTCGCGGCCAAGATCGTGCAGAACATGGAGGCCTCGATCGAGGTCCCGACGGCAACGTCCGTGCGCGCGGTGCCGGCCAAGGCCCTCATCGACAACCGCATTGTCATCAACTCGAACCTCGCCCGCGGCCGCGGCGGCAAGGTGAGCTTCACCCACATCATCGGCTACGCCATCGTCAAGGCGCTGCGCGTCATGCCGGAGATGAACGCCTCCCTCTCGGTCGACGAGAAGGGCAAGCCGCAGCTTCACCAGCCGGGCCACGTCAACTTCGGCCTCGCCATCGACCTGCAGAAGCCGGACGGCTCGCGCACCCTCGTCGTGCCCTCGATCAAGGGCGCCGAGCGCATGAACTTCGCTCAGTTCATGGCCGCCTACGAGGACATGGTCAAGAAGGCCCGCAACAACAAGCTGACGCTCGACGACTACGCCGGCACGACGATCTCGCTGACTAACCCGGGCGGCATCGGCACCGTGCACTCGGTGCCGCGCCTCATGAAGGGTGCGGGCACGATCATCGGTGTCGGCGCGCTCGACTACCCGGCCGAGTGGCAGGGCGCGAGCAACGACACGCTCAACCGCAACGCCGTCAGCAAGATCCTGACGCTCACCTCGACCTACGACCACCGCATCATCCAGGGTGCGACGTCGGGTGAGTTCCTTCGTCAGGTCCACCAGCTGCTGCTCGGCGAGCAGGGCTTCTACGACGAGATCTTCGAGTCGCTTCGCATCCCCTACGAGCCGGTGCGTTGGGTTCAGGACATCTCGGCTAACCACGACGACGACATCAACAAGGTCGCCCGCGTCCAGGAGCTCATCCACGCCTACCGCGTGCGCGGCCACCTCATGGCCGACACCGACCCGCTGGAGTACAAGCAGCGTCGTCACCCGGACCTCGACATCACGAGCCACGGCCTGACGCTGTGGGATCTCGACCGCACCTTCCCCACGGGCGGTTTCGGCGGTCAGAACTTCCTCAAGCTGCGCAAGATCCTCGGCATCCTGCGTGACTCGTACTGCCGAACCGTCGGCATCGAGTACATGCACATCCAGAACCCCGAGGAGCGGGCCTGGATGCAGTCCAAGGTCGAGCTCGCCTACGCGAAGCCGACGCAGGACGAGCAGGAGCGCATCCTCAAGAAGCTCAACCAGGCCGAGGCCTTCGAGACGTTCCTGCAGACGAAGTTCGTCGGCCAGAAGCGCTTCAGCCTGGAAGGCGGCGAGTCCGTCATCGCCATCCTCGACCGCATCCTGAGCGAAGCGGCCGAAAACGAGCTGGACGAGGTCGCGATCGGTATGCCGCACCGCGGCCGCCTCAACGTGCTCGCGAACATCGCCGGCAAGTCCTACGGCCAGATCTTCCGCGAGTTCGAGGGCACGCAGGCCCCCAACTCCGTGCAGGGCTCCGGTGACGTGAAGTACCACCTCGGCACCGAGGGCGAGTTCGTGGCCGATACCGGCGCGAAAACCAAGGTCTACCTCGCCGCCAACCCGAGCCACCTCGAGGCCGTCAACCCTGTCCTCGAAGGCATCGCCCGCGCCAAGCAGGACCGCATCAACCTCGCCGGCACGGCGTTCACGGTGGTGCCGGTCCTGCTGCACGGTGACGCGGCGTTCGCCGGCCAGGGTGTTGTCGCGGAGACGCTCAACCTGTCGCAGCTTCGCGGCTACCGCACGGGCGGCACGATCCACGTCGTCATCAACAACCAGGTCGGCTTCACCACGGCGCCCAGCGCGTCACGCAGCTCGACGTACTCCACCGACATCGCCCGCATGGTTCAGGCGCCGATCTTCCACGTCAACGGTGACGACCCCGAGGCCTGCGTCCGCGTGGCCGAGCTGGCCTTCGAGTACCGCCAGACGTTCAACAAGGACGTCGTCGTCGACATGGTCTGCTACCGCCGTCGCGGTCACAACGAGGGTGACGACCCCTCGATGACGCAGCCGCTCATGTACAAGCTCATCGAGGCCAAGAAGAGCGTGCGCCGTCTGTACGCCGAGGCCCTCGTGGGCCGTGGTGACATGGACCAGGAACGCGCGGAACTGCTGCTCAAGGACTACCAGCAGCAGCTGGAGCGGGTCTTCGTCGAGACGAAGGAAGCGACGAAGACGCAGAACGCCCCCGCTCCGGACTCGAGCCAGGGCACCGACGCCGAGGGCCATGGTGGTCTCGAGCGCCCGTCCGCCCAGATCGAGGACGACGCGAAGAGCGCCTACTCCTCCGGTCGTTCGTCGGCCATCACCGAGGCCGCCCTCCGGCGGATCGGTGACGTGTGGACTAACCCTCCCGAGGGCTTTACCCTGCACCCCAAGCTCAAGCAGCTGCTCGAGCGCCGCACCAAGATGGTCAGCGACGGCGGCATCGACTGGGCCATGGGCGAGCTCATCGCCTTCGGTTCGCTCCTCATGGACGGCACCCCGGTGCGTCTGTCGGGTCAGGACAGCCGTCGCGGCACGTTCGTGCAGCGCCACGCCGTCCTCATCGACAAGCAGAACGGCAACGAGTGGACGCCGCTTCGCTACCTCACCGACGAGCAGGCGTGGCTGTGGATCTACGACTCGCTCCTGTCGGAGTACGCGGCGATGGGCTTCGAGTACGGCTACTCGGTCGAGCGTCCCGACGCGCTCGTGCTCTGGGAAGCGCAGTTCGGCGACTTCGTCGACGGCGCGCAGACGATCATCGACGAGTTCATCTCGAGCTCGGAGCAGAAGTGGGCGCAGCGCAGCTCCGTCGTCCTGCTCCTGCCGCACGGCTACGAGGGTCAGGGTCCCGACCACAGCTCGGCGCGCATCGAGCGCTTCCTGCAGCTGTTCGCCGAGGACAACATGACGATCGCCTACCCCTCGACGCCGGCGTCGTACTTCCACCTCCTGCGTCGTCAGGCATACGCCCGTCCGCGCAAGCCGCTCATCGTCTTCACGCCGAAGCAGCTGCTGCGCGTCAAGGCCGCCACGAGCTCGCCGGAGGACTTCACGACCGGCCAGTTCGAGCCGGTGCTGAAGGACGCAAAGCAGCTCGACCCGTCCAAGGTCGAGCGCGTGCTGCTCGCCTCGAGCCGCGTGGTCTACGACCTCGAGGCGGAGCGCGAGAAGCGCGGCGACGAGACGACCGCCATCGTGCGCGTCGAGCAGCTCGCACCGATCCCGGCCAAGGAGATCGCGGAGGCGATCAAGGAGTACCCGAACGCCGAGATCGTGTGGGTGCAGGACGAGCCGAAGAACCAGGGCGCCTGGCCGTTCATGTTCTTCAACCTGCCCGACATGCTCGAGGAGCAGGGCGAGACTCGTCGTCTGCGCGTCGTGTCGCGTCCGGCGTCCGCGTCGCCCGCCACGGGTAACAGCAAGCGTCACGCGGCGCAGCAGGCCGAGCTCGTCGAGCAGGCCTTCACCCGCTGATCGCTCAGCACTGACGAGAGCGGCGTCGCCCTTCGGGGCGGCGCCGCTCTCGTCGTCCGCGGACGTGCAGCCAGCGCACCGGGCGACAGCGGGAAGGGCGTGACGATAAGCTGCCCACGTGTATTTCACGGATCGAGGCATCGAGGAACTCGCCCATCGGCGCGGCGAAGAAGAGGTGACGTTCGAGTGGCTGGCCGACCAGCTGCGAACGTTCGTCGACCTCAACCCCGAGTTCGAGATCCCGGTCGAGCGCCTGGCCACGTGGCTGGCGCGCCTCGACGATGACGACGACGAATGAGTGAAGGCGAAGACACCGTGGCATACCCGCACGAAGGCAGCGAACCGCAGTTCCGGCCGAGCGCCGACTTCCAGGTCACCGAGGGCGATCGGCGGATCGGCCTGTGCTTCGTCGGGGACAGCTACGTCAACGGCTACGGCGACCCCAAGGCCCTCGGGTGGGTCTCGCGCGTCGTGGCGCGCACCCCGCACGACGGCTCGGCGCTGACGACGTACAACCTCGGTGTGCGCGGCGAGAGCTCCTCCGACGTCCTCGCCCGCTGGCGCAGCGAAACGGCCCTGCGGTGGAAGAACTGCAACGAGCGACGCCTCGTCATCGGCTTCGGCACGAACGACGTCGCGCAGGGCATGACGACGGCCCGCTCGCGCCTCAACCTCGCCAACATCCTCGACGACGCGTCGACGAACGGCATCGCGACGTTCGTCGTCGGCCCGCCGCCCACGAGCGACCCCGAGCTCAACGCGAAGCTCGAACTGCTCGTCGACGCCCACGCCGACGTCTGCGCGCGCCGCGGCGTCACCTACGTCGACTGCTTCCGCCCACTGCTGGGGCACGACCAGTGGCAGTCCGACCTCGCCGCGAGCGACGGATACCACCCCGGCCAGGCGGGCTACGGCCTCATGGCTTGGCTCGTCCTCCACGCGGGGTGGCAGGACTGGCTGAGCCTTCCCTAGTCCTGTCTTCCGGCGCGCCTACCTCGCAAGCTCGGTAGCCTCGCTCGGTGCGACAGGCCTTCGGGCCTCACGCTTCACGCGCTCTGCGCGACGACCTCGCAAGCTCGGTCGTCGCGCGGGGCGCGTTCGCGTTCGGGCGCGTCCCCTCCCAGCGTGGTCGCGTCGGCCGTGCGCAGGGCACCGGGTCCGTGGTGCCCTCACGAACCCGCATGGGACACGGAATCCGCATGACCATCCGATGTTGCCTTCAAAACGAGGCACCAGTGCCCACATGCCCGCTCAACATCGGGATGGGCCCGGCGAACTCCAGGGGCGCGGGCCTGAGGAGCCTCCCCCCTCACCAGGCGCCCGGCGCACCGAAAGCCGAGTCCGCTGCGAGGGGACGCGCCCGAAACGCGAACGTGGCCCTTGTGACGACCGAGCTTGCGAGGTCGTCACAAGGGCCACGAGAAGCGTGAGGCCCGAAGGCATGTCGCACCGAGCCGAGCCGCTAGGCGAGGCCGGAAGACATGGCGAGGGAGCGGCTAGTACGCGCCGTCCCTCGCGAGAACTGCGTGGACGGTCTTGAAGAGAATGACGACGTCACCGGAGAGCGACCAGTTCTCGACGTAGTAGAGGTCCTTGCGGACCGATTCTTCCCAGGAGAGGTTGGATCGTCCGCCGACCTGCCAGGGGCCGGTGATACCCGGCTTCACGTTGAGGCGGCGGTGGACGTGCGTCTCGTACTCGTCGACCTCTTGCGGCAGTGGCGGGCGCGGCCCGACGAGGGACATGGAACCGGCGACGACGTCGAACAGCTGGGGCAGTTCGTCGAGGCTGTAGCGGCGCAGGACGTTGCCGACCCGGGTGATGCGTGGGTCGTCCTTCATCTTGAACAGCAGGCCGGAGCCCTCGTTCTGGGCTTGCAGTGCGGCGAGGCGCGCTTCGGCGTCCACCACCATGGAACGGAACTTCGTCATCTTGAACGGGGAGCCGTTGACGCCGACGCGTGTCTGACGGAAGAAGATAGGCCCCGGGCTGTCGAGGCGCACGGCCAGAGCGATGAGCAGGAGCAGCGGCGAGAGCAGCAGCAGCATGCCAATGGCGACGACGACGTCGAAGAGTCGCTTGAGCGAGTACTTGAGGCCGCTGTAGCGCGGCATCTCGACGCTCATGAGCGGCAGGCCCTCGATCGGACGCCAGTGGATGCGCGGGCCCGCGACATCCGTCATACGGCTCGCGAGCGCCAGACGAATGTCGGTGTCCTCGAGTTGCCACCCGAGTTCGCGAAGCTGC
Source organism: Dermacoccus sp. PAMC28757 (assembly GCF_014302635.1). Lineage (NCBI taxonomy): Bacteria > Bacillati > Actinomycetota > Actinomycetes > Micrococcales > Dermacoccaceae > Dermacoccus > Dermacoccus sp. PAMC28757. Next base: position 2,856,937 of record NZ_CP060292.1, read on the forward strand.
TTGCGGTTGACGCGGTTGTGACCCGCGACGATGACCATCGACGCGTGGTGGCTGTGCACGGCCGGCACAACATCGGCCAGCCCACCGATCTGCGGCACCACCAGTCCGTTGGCCAACTCGAAGGTAGGAACATCGTGAGTCTCGGTGGCCACCCCGCGCACGACGAGGCCGGCTTCGGGGTTACGGGTGATGCCCTCGGCGACGTAGCGAACCTCTTGCGGCGAGCCGACGACGATGACGCCGTCGACGAGCCGGAAACGACGGCGGCGATTGACGATCCAGCGCCGGACGAGCGCACGCTCGATGAGGAGCAGCACGAGCCCGAGTGGGAGTGCGATGGCGAGGAAGCCTCGCGCCACCTGGAGACGAAGTAACTCACTGACGATGGCGAGCGCGCCGAACGTACCGAACGTCGCTCGGACGATGCCTCGGTACTCGTCGGAGCCGATGGCCAGGGCGTCGACGTGGTAGGCCTGGTTCCACTGGAGCGCCGCGACCCATCCCACGACGAGGCTGACAACGACGGCGACATACAGCTTGAACTGACCGTCGACCGCTTCGAGGGACGTCTCGGCCGTCCAGAATCGTGCGAAGAAGGCTGCCACCACACTGAACGTCACGACGGCGAGGTCGAGAACGAACAGGACGAGCACGATTTTGCGTCGCCAGTCGCTTCGCGGGGAAGCTCCCTGCTTCGCGGTCGGTGTCGTCATGGTGGTGTCAGGATTCCTAGGTCTGCCTGGGAGAAGTGGTGGGGCACGAAGCATCTTAGCGCTCACTATGCGACTCGACCTATTCCTGAATTCGAGCCACGGCGAACGCCTTGACGGGGTCGCAAATACGACCTGAACCGGCGTCCAACGCAGGCTGGGGCGGCGTCTGGCCCAAAAAGGTCACGATCGGGAACACAAATGCGCGTAGTTCTTCCACGGCGCCAAACCGGGTGGCACTCTTAACCCACAACTGGGACGAGCGACTCGTCCCGTCCGCGGAAGGATCCTCCATGCGTACCACCACTTCGGCCGTCGCCGCTTTCGGCGCCGCCGCACTCCTGCTCTCCGGCTGTGGCTCGGACTCGCTCGATGACTCGAAGGACTCCGGTTCGGGGGGTTCGTCCTCGTCCTCGAGTGCGGCCCCGGCCGTCAAGAAGGACGATGCGCTCGCCAAGCTGGTTCCCGCCGACATCGCGAAGATGGGAAAGCTCACGGTCGGCACCGACGCCTCCTACGCCCCCAACGAGTTCACGGCCGCGGACGGCAAGACGATCCAGGGCATGGACATCGACCTGCTCAAGGCCGTCGCCGCGAAGCTCGGCCTGAAGCTCACCTTCCAGAACGGTGGCTTCGACTCGCTCATCGGCGGTGTCACGTCGAACAAGTACCCGCTCGCCATCAGCTCGTTCACCATCAACGAGAAGCGCATGCAGCAGGTCTCGATGGTGCAGTACTTCAACGCCGGCACGTCGTGGGCCACGGCCAAGGGCAACCCGAAGAAGGTCGACGTCGACAAGGCCTGCGGTCTCACGATCGGCGTCCAGAAGGGCACGGTCCAGGCCGACGACGACCTGCCGGCCCGTAACAAGAAGTGCGTTGCCGAGGGCAAGAAGGCCAACAAGCTCGTCGTCGAGGCCGAGCAGTCGAAGGTCACCGCCGACCTCATCGCGGGCAAGGTCGATGCGTTCGCCGCCGACTCCCCCATCACGGCGTGGGCTGTCGCGAAGAACGAGGACAAGCTCGAAAAGGTCGGCTCCGTCTACGAGGCCGCCCCGTACGGCATCGTCGTCGCGAAGGACCAGACGAAGTTCGCCGAGGCCCTTTCGAAGGCTCTCGAGTCGCTCGAGAAGGACGGCACCTACAAAAAGATCCTCGAGCAGTGGAACAACGGTGACGGCGCCGTCAACGAGTTCCCGGTGAACCCGAAGGCCTGATCACACCCCATGTCTGGTTCCGCCCCGCCCCCCGCCCCGGACGAGCAGCGGCCCGGCGTCATCGACGCCAAGCCGGTGCGACACCCGGGGCGCTGGGTTGCCGTCGCCGTCATCGCGATCGTCATCGCGATGATGATCAGTTCGTTCGTCACCAACCCGAAGTGGGACTGGCCGTTCGTCTTCAAGGTGATGAACTACTCGCCGGTGCTCGAAGGCCTGGCCAAGGGCACCATCATCGTCACTGTCGCGTCGATGATCATCGGCGTCACCCTGGGCATCCTCCTCGCGATCATGCGCCTTTCGGACAACCCCGTCCTGCGCGGCGTCTCGTTCGTCTACACCTGGTTCTTCCGCGCGGTGCCGCGTTACGTCCTCATGGTCATCCTCGGCCTCGGCGTGCTGTACCTGTACCCGACGCTCGACATCGGTGTGCCGTTCATGAAGGACTTCGGCCTGACGTTCTACTCGCTCGACGTCAAGACGATCAGCTCGGGCATCACCGTCGGCATCATCGGTCTCGGCCTGTCCGAGGCCGCGTACATGGCGGAGATCGCCCGCGCGGGCATCCTGTCGGTCGACAGGGGTCAGCGTGAGGCAGCCGAAGCGCTCGGCATGGACAGCTCGAAGACGATGCGCCGCATCGTCCTGCCGCAGGCCATGCGCGTCATCGTGCCGCCCACCGGCAACGAGGCCATCTCCATGGTCAAGGACACCTCGCTGCTCGTCGCCGTCCCCGTGTCGGCCGAGCTCTTCTACCAGGCGCAGGTCGTCGCGAACAACACGTACAAGATCATGCCGAGCTACTTCGCCGCGCTGCTGTGGTACCTCATCATCTGCTCGGTGCTCATGCTCGTGCAGGCCCGCCTCGAGCGGAAGTACGGACGCGGCTTCGGCGGCGCGGCGACGGACGGCGGTCTCATGACCAAGGTCAAGTCACTGAGCTTCGGGTGACGGGGTGATCATGGAAGGCAACATGAACAAGCCACTGGTCCACGCCGTCAACGTCGGCAAGTCGTTCGGCAAGAACGAGGTGCTCAAGGGCATCGACCTCGACGTCCACCCCGGTGAGGTCGTCGTCCTGCTCGGCCCCTCAGGCTCGGGCAAGACGACGTTCCTGCGCTGCATCAACCAGCTCGAGACGATCGACGCCGGCCGCATCTGGGTCGACGACGATCTCATGGGATACCGCGACAAGGAAGGGCAGCTGTACCGCCTCAAGGATTCCGAGATCGCGGCCCAGCGTCGCGAGATCGGCATGGTGTTCCAGCGCTTCAACCTCTTCCCGCACATGACGGCGCTCGAGAACGTCATGGAGGCGCCTGTGCAGGTCAAGGGGGTTTCCAAGGCGGAAGCGAAGTCGCAGGCCGTCGACCTGCTCGAGCGGGTCGGTCTCGGTGAGAAGACCGGGCACTACCCGAGCCAGCTCTCCGGCGGTCAGCAGCAGCGTGTCGCCATTGCGCGCGCTCTTGCGATGAAGCCGAAGCTCATGCTGTTCGACGAGCCGACGTCGGCCCTGGACCCCGAGCTCGTCGGCGAAGTCCTGTCGGTCATGAAGGAACTCGCTCGCGAGGGCATGACGATGGTGGTCGTCACTCACGAGATGGGTTTCGCCCGTGACGTGGCCGACCGGGTCGTCTTCATGGACGCCGGGGTCGTCGTGGAGACGGGCCCGCCGCTGGAGGTCATCAACAACCCCCAGCACGAGCGGACGAAGTCGTTCCTCGCCCGCATGCGCTCCGAGCACGAAGCCGTCGCGGCGCTCGTGGCCGACGAGGCCGTCTGACCCGAGCCGGCGCTCAGCGCGAAGCCCGGCTGCTCCCCTACCCTGGGGTCATGCAGCTGGGCTTCGTCGTCGTCAGAGGTCGATCGATGGAACCTACGTACGTCGACGGCGACGTGCTGCTCGCCGCCTACGGCGCGCAACCGCGGATCGGCGATCCTCACGTCGTGCGGCTGCCCGACGGGCCGGAGGGGCCGCGCCCCATCGCCGTCAAGCGCGTCACCTCACGTGGCCCCGACGGCTGGTGGGTCGAACGCGACAGCACCCGTGAGGGTGTGGATTCCTGGCTGGTCGGTGCGCTCGCCGACGACGCGGTGCTGGCACGGGTGCTGTGGCCGCGAAAACCGCGCCACGTCGCGGCAATGCGACGCTGTCGCACCTTGGTTGTCACCTTTCGGAAGAAGCGAGAAAAGCGATAGGTTGGAACCAGAGTTGCTGTTCGGCAACTGTCCACCACCAGCAGAAGGAGTTCCCCATGCTGAAGCGTTTCTTCGCCCCCACCACCGAGGTCTCGGCCCACTGCGACCTGCCCTGCGGCGTCTACGACCCCGCCCAGGCCCGTATCGAGGCCGAGTCGGTCAAGGCCATCATCGCCAAGGTCGCCGACAACGACGACCCCGATTTCCGCACGCGCGCCGTCGTCATCAAGGAGCAGCGCAGCCAGCTCGTCAAGGAGCACCTGTGGGTGCTGTGGACGGACTACTTCAAGCCGCCGCACTTCGAGAAGTTCCCCGAGCTCCACACCCTCATCAACGAGGCCACGAAGCTCGCCGGTGCCACGGGCACCAAGGGTGAGTTCGACGCCGGCAAGGCCGACGAGCTCCTCGCCAAGATCGACCGCATCGCGGAGATCTTCGCCGAGACGAAGAAGGGCTGACCCTTCGCCGCTCGCGTACTGCGCAACGAACGGCCCCGACACTGCCTGCGTGGCAGGTCGGGCCGTTCGGCGTCTCGGCAGAAATCCGGCGATGTGGTCGCCGGCCTCGCATGTGACAGAATGGACAGGTTGGCCCCCGACTTTCGGGGGGAATTAACCCCGACACAGGGAGTTCACGATGAGCAAGCGCGCACGCAAGCGTCGCTCGCGCAAGGGCAAGGGCGCGAACCACGGTAAGAAGCCCAACGCCTGAGCGTTGATGCAGTGAGTCACGAAGGCCCGCTCCCCCATTCGGGGTGAGCGGGCCTTCGTCATGGCTTCGGGGCGTCAGTTCTCGTAGCGCACCTGGGTGTAGCTGTAGCTGATCTGCGTCATGATCACGGACCGGAGCTGCTCCGGCGCCTGCTCACGGCCACACGCTCGCTTGACGAGCTTCTTGAGCAGCATGTCGCGCTCGTACTCCGTCAGGCACGGCGGGCAGTCGAGCAGGTGCTGACGCAGCTCCTCGTACTCCTCCGCGGAGAGTTCACCGTCGATGTAGGAATAGAGGTTGGCGACGTAGTCGGGGCATTTGTCGCTCATTTCTTCGTCTCCCCCTTCGACTCCTTGAGGAAGCCGCGCTCACGCGCGTAGTCCTCGAGCTGCTCACGCAGGAGCTTGCGTCCGCGGTGCAGGCGCGACATCACGGTGCCGATGGGCGTGTCCATGATCTCGGCGATCTCCTTGTACGGGAACCCCTCGACGTCGGCGTAGTACACCGCCAGGCGGAAGTCCTCCGGAAGGTTCTGCAGAGCGCGCTTGATGTCGTTGTCGGGCAGGTGGTCGAGAGCTTCGTTCTCGGCCGACTTCAACCCTGTGCTCGAGTGCGCCTCGGCGCGGGCCAGCTGGTAGTCCTCCACCTCGGCAGCATCCGACTCGAGCGGCTGACGCTGCTTCTTGCGGTAACTGTTGATGTAGGTGTTGGTCTGGATGCGGTACAGCCACGCCTTGAGGTTCGTGCCCGGCTTGTACTGGTGGAAGGCCGCGAAGGCCTTCGCGAACGTCTCCTGGACGAGGTCCTCGGCGTCGCTGGGATTGCGCGTGGTGCGCAGGGCGGCGCTGTAGAGCTGGTCGAGGTACGGCATGGCATCGCGCTCGAACCGCGCGGCACGCTCCGCCGGGGTCTCCGTGCTCGGGTCGGTGGCGGCGGAGTCCGTGGAGCTCTCGGCGTCGACCGTGGTGTTCTCACTCATCGCCTTCAACCCTAGCGCGGGTCGCGACGCGGCACGAGCGCGTTGCGGGGGCGTGGCCGCGAAGCCGGCCCCAAGGCTCAGGCCGGACGGCTCCACCGGCACCACAGGTGTGACAAGCATCCTGATTCACTTTCGGTTCCTCGAAAGCCCGCGGGCGGGCTTGCTGTTCGCTCACGTCAACAGGAGGTGGATGAACGTCATTCCCGAAAGGGAATTCGGCGGAGGACAGGCTCGTGTCAATCAGTCGGACGCACCCTCACTCAGAGAGGTTCGTCAGCCAGCCTCGAACCGCGTCGACGACATCGGTCGGGTTCTTGCTGAAACCGTGCGGCCCCTGGACGCCGACGACCCGCGCACCTGGAACGGCGTCGCGCACCGCGTCGGGTCCGCCGAACGTGTCCGTCGCGCCCTGCACGACGAGGAGTGGGATCTCGGCCTCGACGACGCTCTGCGCTTCACTCGTGCGCCACTTCTCGGGTACGTCGAGCTTGCCCGGCGGCATGAGGGGGAACGCGAGTGCCACAGCGGCGTCTGCGCTGCACTGCGCCGCCGTGCGACAGGCGACACGGGCCCCGGCCGAGCGTCCGCCCTGCGCGAACCGGCCCTCGATCTCCCCCGCCGCGCGTAGGTGCTCGATCACGGCGAGCCACGCTTCGTCGAGGGTCTTGGGTGGGGTGGCGAGGCGCCGTCCGGCAACGACCCACGGCTGGTCGACGAGGACGACGCGCCAGCCGTCATCGGCCAGCGCCGTGAGTCCGTCGAGGTCGGGGGTGTTCGTGCCCTTGCCGGCTCCGTGGCCGAGGACGAGCGTGCCGTCAGCGGCGCCGTTGGGGTCGACGACGTAGACGCGGGCGGTGCCGCGGAGTGTCTCGACGTCGAGCCTGCGGTGGGCGCGGGTCGGCGGAACGGACGTCGCCATCATCAGCCTCCGATGATCTCGCCGGTGACGGGATCGAGGACCCCGACGAGCTGGTCGCTCGGCAGCGGGGTGAGCAGACCCGGGCCGTTGTTGCGCGTCGCGCTCACCGCGCTGGAAATGGGATACGCCTCGAAGGGTGAACTGTCCCCCGGGCGCAGGAAAGCCGCCACGTCGGCCTCGTCGGTGAGCGACGGGTCGAGCCAGTCGTCCCACTGCTCCCGCTCGAGGCTGAGCGGCTGACGGTCGTGGATGCGGTCCAGCCCCTCGCCCGCGCTCGTCGTGATGATCGAGAAGGAGACGACCCACGCGTCCGGGTCACCCTCGGGCAGCGTCCGGTCACGCCAGAACTCGTAGATGCCGGCGAAGGCGGTGTCGTGACCGTCGGTGCGGTGCATGTAGAACGGCTGCCTGCGCGGCTTGCCCTTGGCGTCGTGCGCCACCGGCGAGACCTGCCACTCGTACCAGCCGGCAGCCGGCACGAGGCAGCGGCGCGCCTTCGCGGCCTTCGCGAACGAGGCCTTTTCGAGCAAGGTCTCGGCGCGCGCGTTGATCATCCGCATCCCGACCTTCGTGTCCTTCGACCACGACGGCACGAGGCCCCACGTGAGGTGGCGCAGCTGCCGGGTGGGCTCGCCGCGGCTGCCGTCGTCGAGCTTGCTCGCACGCGTGAGCACGACGGGCGCCTGCTTCGTCGGCGCCATGTTGTAGTCGGGCGCCCCCACCGGCGGTTCCTGCGCCGAGACGAGGAGCGAACGCGTCGCTTCCCCACTCGCGTCGACGTCCACCTCGAACTCCTCGACGAGCTCACCCGCCCCGGCGCTGGCCGCATACCTGCCACACATGAGCCCCAGCGTAGGGGCATCCGTCCGGAAAACGTTCCGGCCCGGGAGGTCGCGACGTCGCACGACGCCGACTAAGTTGGAGGTAGAGATCATTCGACCAAGGAGGACACGATGCCCATTCGTCGTATCGCCCGCGCGGCTCTCGCCAGCTACTTCCTCAACGAGGCTGCCAAGGCGTTCAAGAACACCCAGTCGCAGGCCGAGGAGGCCGCGCCGTTCGTCGAGTTCGTCAGCCACGAGAGCGGCAAGAAGGTGCCGAACGACCCCGAGCTCGTCGTCAAGGCCCAGGGCGCCCTCATGGGTGGCGCCGGTGCCGCGCTCGCGCTCGGCAAGTTCCCGCGCCTTTCGGCGGCGCTGCTGACGCCGACCGTCGGTGCGAACGCCTACATGCACGACGCCTTCTGGGCCGAGAAGGACCCGGCCGCTCGCGCCCGCAAGCAGTCGAACTTCTTCCGCACCGTCGCGATCGTGGGCGGAGTGCTGCTCGCGGCCGCTGACACCGCGGGCAAGCCGGGCCTCGCCTGGCGCGCCTTGCACGGCGTGAAGACCTCGCGCCGTGAGGCCGCTCGTGCGGCCAAGACTGCCCGTCGCGAGGCGAAGCTCCTCGCCGCCCAGGCAGGAAACGCGCTTCCCTCATGACCCCTGGTAGTCCCGTGACGACCGACTGGCCCGCCCCCGTGGCGCGCCGGTCGGTCGTCGGCACGTTCAGCGTCCCCGGTTCCAAATCCCTCACCAACCGCTATCTCGTCCTCGCAGCGCTCGCCGACGACGAATCACTCCTGCGAGCGCCGCTGCGCTCCCGCGACACGCTGCTCATGGCCGAGGCCCTGCGCAGTTTCGGCGTCCGCGTCGACGACGTCGAGGGCGACTCCCCCGAAGGCGCCGACTGGCACGTCGTGCCCGGCGACCTGCGGGGCCCTGCGAACGTCGACTGCGGCCTCGCCGGCACCGTGATGCGGTTCCTGCCGCCGGTCGCCGCGCTCGCCGACGGCCCGGTCACCTTCGACGGCGACCCGCACGCCCGCAAGCGCCCCATGGGCCCCGTGCTCAAGGCCCTGATCGACCTGGGCGTCCCCGTCGAGGACGCCGACGGTGGCCCCGCGAGCGCCCTGCCGTTCACCGTGCGCGGCCAGGGTCGCGTGGACGGTGGCCGCGTCGAGGTCGACGCCTCCACGAGTTCCCAGTTCGTCTCCGCACTCCTACTCGCGGGCGCGCGCTTCAGCGAGGGCGTCACGGTCGTTCACACCGGCGAGGCGCTGCCGAGCATCCCGCACATCGACATGACCGTCGAGGTGCTGCGCGACGCGGGCGTCGTCATCGAGGTCGACGAGAACGACGGCGCCTGGAGCTGGACCGTCGAGCCGAGCGACATTCGTTCCCTCGACGTCATGGTCGAGCCCGACCTGTCGAACGCCGCGCCCTTCCTCGCGGCTGCTGCCGTCACCGGCGGTGAGGTGTTCATGGCGGACTGGCCCACGTACACGACGCAACCGGGCGACCAGATCCGTGACGTGCTCGAGCGCATGGGCGCCACGTGCACCCTAGACCGTGAGGGTCTGCGCGTCACCGGCCCGCAGCAGCTGCGCGGCATCGACGTCGATCTCGCGGAGGCCTCGGAACTGACGCCCGTCGTCGTCGCGCTGTGCGCGTTGGCCGACGGCGAGTCGCGCATCCGCGGCGTCGCCCACATCCGCGGCCACGAGACCGACCGCCTCGCCGCGCTCGCGGCCGAGTTCGGCGCCCTCGGAGTCGACGTGTCCGAGACCGAGGACGGCCTCGTCATCCGCCCGCGCCCTGCCGACCAGTTGCGTGGCGGCTTGTTCCGCACCTACGACGACCACCGGATAGCCATGGCCGCCGCCGTGGTCGGTCTGCGGGTTCCGGGCGTCGTCATCGAGAACATCGCGACGACCGGCAAGACCCTGCCGGAGTTCGACCGACGCTGGAGCGCGCTCGTCTCCGCGAGCGCCGAAGCGCACTGACGTGGCGGGTCGCAACTGGAGCGAGGCCGACGTTCGGGTACGCCCAGGTCGCAGGAATTCGCGCCCGCGCACGAAGGATCGTCCGAAGCACGAGGACGCCGTCGTCGGCATGGTCATCGGTGTCGACCGTGGGCGCTGGTCGGTGCTGCTCGACGGTCGGCGCATCACGGCGATGCGGGCACGCGAGCTGTCCCGCACGCCCGTCGTCGTCGGTGACCGCGTCGCCCTCGTCGGAGACACGAGCGGCGACGCCGGCACGCTCGCGCGCATCGTGCGCGTCGAAGAACGCACGAGTGTCCTGCGGCGAACGGCCGACGACACCGACCCGTACGAGCGCGTCATCGTCGCCAACGCCGATCAGCTCGTCATGGTGACGGCGCTCGCCAACCCGGAACCGCGCACCGGCCTCATCGATCGGTGCCTCGTCGCCGCGTACGACGCGGGGCTCGACCCGCTGCTCGCGCTGACGAAGGCCGACCTCGTCGACCCGGCCGCCTTCCTCGCGAACTACGCCGCGCTCGACGTGCCGTACACGGTGACGTCGGCGCAGGAACTGAGCGACGACCAGCGCGAGGAGCTCATCGCCTCCAGTGGCCGAGTGCCCCGTCGTCTCGACGGGCTGGACGAACTGCGCGAACGGCTCGCCGGTCGCGTCAGCGTGCTCGTCGGCCACTCCGGCGTCGGCAAGTCGACACTCGTCAACGCGCTCGTGCCCGACGCGGCGCGCACGACCGGGCACGTCAACGACGTCACCGGTCGCGGTCGCCACACGTCGACGTCCGCTGTTGCCCTCGAGTTGCCCGGCGGCGGTTGGGTCATCGACACCCCGGGCATCCGCTCGTTCGGCCTCGCGCACGTCGACCCGACGACGATCGTCGAACACTTCCCCGATCTCGCGCCGGGCACCGCGAACTGTCCACGCGGTTGCACGCACGACGAGCCGGACTGTGCCCTCGATGTCTTCGTCGCCGAAGGTGGCGCCGGTGAGAGCGGGGAACAGCGGTTGGAGTCGTTGCGGCGTCTCCTGCGCTCCAGGGACGTCCCCGACAAGGACGAGCACATGGAACGGCGATGACGCCGCCGACGGAGCAACGACGCACCCGAGTTGCCGAGGAGGCAAGTCGCGTCGCCGGCGGCGTGCGCACGCTCAGCGAGGCTCTCGCCCGACTGCTCCAGCCGGAGGCCCACCGCTTCGGACTGGTCGGCGCGGACATCGTCCCGCTGCTCGTGCTCCTCGTGTGCGCCGTCGTGCTCTTCGTCGGCCTCGCCGGTGGCGCCGAGGTCTACGAGGGCGTGCGTGAACGCGGCGATCTCGCCCGCTTCGACCAGCCAGTTCTCGACTGGGCCGTGAGCCACCGCAGCGGCAGGCTCGACTCGGCCATCACCGCCTTCACGCATCTCGGTGGGCCGGTCTACTTCCCGATCATCCTCGTGCTGCTCCTCGCCGTGTTCACGTGGCTGCGCCGCACTGCGTCGCCCTTCCTCGTCCTGGCGCTCGGCCTCGGCTCAGCTCTGGCCTTCACTGCGGCGGGCAAGGACATCACGGCGCGCTCCCGACCGCCGCGTGCCCTCGCGGTGCCGCCCTACGAGTCGTCACCCTCCTTCCCGAGCGGCCACACCGTCACCGCCACCGTGACGGCGGTGCTCGTCGCCTATCTCGTGTTCCTCACCGCTCACTCACGACGGGTGCGCACGGTCGCCGTCGTGCTGTGCTCCCTGTGGGCCCTGCTCATGGGACTCTCGCGCGTCTTCCTCGGCCACCACTGGCTCACCGACGTCATGGCCGGGTGGTGCCTCGGCCTCGCGTGGGGCGCGCTCGTCATCGTCGTCAACACGGCACGGCTCCTGCTGCGCACCCGCCACCGCCGCCTCGACGACGCCGGCGACACGCCTGTCGCCGGCTGACGGAGCACGCGGCGAGAGGGGACACCCGCGCCGACCGGGTAGCGTGACGGCGTGACCTCCATTCTTCGAGAAGCCAGCCCGTACCACGACGATCTGCGGCTCGCCCACGTGCTCGCCGACTCCGTCGAGGAGATCACGATGGGGCGCTTCGGCGCGCCCGACCTGAGCATCGATACGAAGCCGGACCTCACCCCCGTCACAGAGGCCGACCGTGAGGCCGAGCGCGTCATTCGGGAGAACCTCAAGCGCGCGCGGCCGCGGGACGCCATCAAGGGCGAGGAGTTCGGCGAAACGGGCAAGGGCCCGCGTCGCTGGATCATCGACCCGATCGACGGCACGAAGAACTACGTCCGCGGCGTCCCGGTCTGGGCCACCCTCATCGCGCTCGTCGACGGCGACGAACCCGTGGTGGGCCTCGTCGCGGCGCCCGCGCTGCACCGACGGTGGTGGGCGGCCAAGGACGCCGGCGCCTGGACCGGTCGTAACCTCACGAGCGCGACGCAGATCCACGTCTCCAAGGTCGACTCGCTGGCCGACGCGTCCCTCAGCTACTCCTCCTTCAACGGCTGGGCCGAGCGGGGCAAGGACATGGACCTGTTCCGCCTGAGCAAGGAGGTGTGGCGCTCACGGGCGTACGGCGACTTCTTCTCCCACATGCTCGTCGCGCAGGGAAGCGTCGACATCGCGCCCGAGCCGGAGCTCGAGGACTACGACATGGCGGCACTCGTGCCCATCGTCACCGAAGCCGGCGGGCGCTTCAGCGGTCTCGACGGGCGCGACGGCTGCTGGAGCGGCAACGGCGTCTCGACGAACGGCCTGCTCCACGCCGAGGTTCTCGCGCGCCTCGGCGACAATTCCCCGGCGTCCTCCCTCATCCCAGGGGAGTGACACAGCCTCCTTTGACCATGACGAAGGCCCCAGCCGTTTCCGGCTGGGGCCTTCGTCACGGTCGCTGGGACGCAGATCAGTTCTTCGGCGTCTCGATCTGAGCCGGCTCGTCCTTGGCCTCGATGGCGTGGTTGGTCTTGGACTCGGCCAGCAGGCCCGGCACCTCGACGCTCGGGCGGTACTTGTCGCCCAGTTCGTCGATCGCGAGGCGTGCGTGAACCTGCTGCTCGGTGGCCGTGCGCTCGTCACGGTTGTCGCCGAGGAAGGCCAAGGCCCAACTGATCATCGTCGTCAGACGCGACTTGAAACCGATGATGTAGAACAGGTGCACGCCGAGCCACATGAGCCAGGCGATGAAGCCCTCGGTCTCGAGACGACCGACCTTCGTCACGGCAGAGAAGCGCGAGATGGTGGCCATCGAACCCTTGTCGAAGTACTTGAACGGGCCCGGGGACGGCTGGCCCTTGACACGCGCGAGGATCGACGTCGCGGCGTAACGGCCGCCCTGGATGGCTACCTGCGCCACGCCGGGCAGCTTGTTGAGGCTCATCATGTCGCCGACGACGTAGATCTCCGGGTGGCCCGGCAGCGACAGGTCAGGCTGCACTGCGATACGACCCGAGCGGTCGACCTCGGCACCCGTCTTCTCGCCGAGCAACTTGCCCAGCGGGCTGGCCGCGACGCCGGCGGCCCACACCTTGCACACCGAGTCGATGCGCGTGACGGTGCCGTCCTCGGTCTTCATCTCGATGCCCGTGGCATCGACGTTCGTCACCATCTGGCCGAGGAGCACCTCGACGCCCATGCTCTCGAGCTGCCCGTGGGCCTTCTTGCCGAGGTTCGCCCCGAACGGCGGCAGCACCTGCGGTGCGGCATCGACGAGGACGACGCGGGCGTCCTTGGGGTTGATGTGACGGAAATCGTCGGCGAGCGTGCGGTTGGCGAGTTCGCTGATCTGACCTGCCATCTCGACGCCCGTCGGACCGGCACCGACGACGACGAACGTCAGCAACGAGCGCACGTCGTCCCACTGGCCGGCGGCCGCTGCGAGCTCGGCCGTCTCGAAGGCGCCGAAGATGCGTCCGCGAAGCTCGAGTGCGTCGTCGATGCTCTTCATGCCCGGCGCGAACTCGGCGAAGTGGTCGTTGCCGAAGTACGACTGGCCGGCGCCCGCGGCGACGATGAGCGAGTCGTAGTCGTAGACCTGAGTGGAGTCGAGCAGTTCGGCCGTGACGCGCTTGGCATCGACGTCGATGTCCGTGACCGTGCCGATGAAGATCTCGACGTTCTTCTGCTTCTTGAGCACCTCACGCGTGCTCGGGGCGATGACACCCTCGCTGAGGATGCCGGTGGCGACCTGGTAGAGCAACGGCTGGAAGAGGTGGTGCGTCGTCGACGAGACGAGCACGACGTCGACGTCCTCGTCCTTGAACTTCGTCGCGGCGAAGAGGCCGCCGAAGCCAGAGCCGACGATGACGACGCGGTGGCGTCCCGTGGACTTCTTCTCAATCTCCATGAATTCCTCGCACATCTCTCGCGGCGCGTCTCGCCTGGCCCGAGCACGCACTCACGCACTGCCGCCAAGCTTACTCACCCGCGCGGGCGGGTCGTGGGGCGCACCGGCCGGTAGGGTAGGCCTGAAACAGGTGTGCCGGGACGAGATTCGACCCGTGCGCACGAGGCCAGGACGAGTCAGACGATTCGGTCGCGCCACGCGACACGAGACGACGGAGTGTGCGATGAACGGCGAGCACAACCAGAGGCAGCCCCAAGCCATCCAGTGGAGCGCCCCGCAGCCCGGCGGCGCCGAACCGGCGTGGCAGGGCCCGAGCCCCGACGCCCCCGCAGCGAAGGCCCCCGAACCGACGCCCCCGCAGAGCGAGGCGGCGCCCGGCCTCGGCGCCCATGGCAACTGGGGTTATTCGTCCGAGGCGTCTCACCCGAACCAGCAGGGTGGGCAGGTGGGCGCTCGCGAGCCCCGCCGCGACGAGGCCGGGCACGGCGAAGAAGCATCGGCGCCCCTCGGTAACCCGTGGGGCTTCGAGCCGAATGCGGGTTCGGACGCCGGAGCCTCGCGCTCCTTCCCGTCCGATGCCCAGTCCGCATCCGCTCCCGGCTGGGCCGGTGCGGCGGGCAGCGGCTCCACCGCCGAGGAGATCTCGAGCTCCCACCCCGACAACGCCGGATACGGCTGGTCGGGTGCATCAGGCGCATCGCGCTTCGACGCCCCGGATCGCAGTGACCACGCGCCACGCGCGAGCGACCCCTCGTCGGATTCCGCCTCACACGGTGCGTACGGGAACGAGTCGCGCTACGAGAGCGCACCGCCCCAGGCCGAATCTGCTCGCTCCTACGAGAGCGCACCGCCCCAGCAGCCGCGTGACGGTGGCGACACCGGCGGCTCCCGGCCCGAGCGGAACGAGGGACCCTCGTCCGCGAGCGCGGCGCCCGCCAGCTACGCCTCGGCGCCGAACCTCGGCCAGACCGGCGCCGACAGCTCGGCCAGCTCGGCCGCCACGCCGCACGAGTACGAGTCGAACCCGCCGCAGGTCATCGGTCAGAACGACGACCTGCCGGACGACTCCCTGACGATCGGACGCAGCCGCAGTAACAGCATCGTCCTCGACGACATGCTCGTCTCGCGTCGTCACGTCGTCATCACCGCCGACGAGGAAGGCCTCCTCCTGCGCGACCTCGGCTCGCGCAACGGCACCTTCGTCAACGGCCGCCGCGTCGAACAGACGCACCTGCACGAGGGCGACCGCATCGGCATCGGCGCCTCGACGTTCGAGGTGCGCGACGGCTGGCTCGTCTCGGTCTGATCGCCACGCGACCGCCGGCGGGCGTGCACGCCGGTGGTCAGCTTCGTTCGAGCACGTACCAAAGGGGAAGGACGAGCGTGAACGACGCTCAGCAGGAGCTGCACATCGAGGTGGAGGGGCGCCGCATCCGGCTGTCCCCAGGTCAGAGGTTGACGTTGGGGCGTGATCGGGCCGCGGACGTGCCCCTCGCGAACGCCGACGTCTCCCGCCGTCACGCAGAGATCCGTCATGAGAACGGCTCGTGGCAGCTTCGCGACCTCGACAGCTCGAACGGCACGTGGGTCGGCGGACACCGGGTGCGCGGATATGTCGCACTCCGTGGCGGCGAGAGTGTTCGCCTCGGCGGTGAACGCGGCGTCCCGTTCCGGGTCGGAATCTCGGCGGCCCCCGCAGAACGCACGGGCTCGAACACGAGCGCCACCGAGCACGCCGGCACCGGTCCCGTTTCCGCACCCATGCCGCGCGCCAAGACCTCCTCCGGTGACACTCAGGCCACGCACACGGGTGGCCCCACGGCGGCGAGCGGCCCGCTCCCCAGGGCCGCTGCTCCGGCCAACCAGGACGGTTCCGGCGTCACGACGACCGGGCCCATCCGTCTCCCCCGCCCGCCACGGGCCCCCGAACAGCGCCGCGCGACGGGCGACGTCTTCCAGGGCTGGAGTGGGCAGGTCGAACCGCAGCCGACCGGCCGCATGACCGTCCAGGGAGCGGCTCCACAGGCCATGAACGCGCCGACCGGCACCATCACCATCGGCCGCGGTCTCGAGAACGAGATCGTCATCAAGGACCTGCTCGCCAGCCGCCAGCACGTACGTCTCGTCCCCCAGGGCGACTCGTTCGCCGTCGAGGATCTCGGCAGCCGCAACGGCACCTACATCAACGGTGCTCGCATTCACCGCGGAACCCTGCGCGAGGACGACCTGCTCGCCGTCGGCCGCACACGCTTCACGCTCAAGCAGGGCCGACTCGTCGCGAGTGAGGACGAAGGTGACGTCAGCTTCGTCGCCAACCACCTCTCGTTCGTCCTGCCCGACGGCAAGAAGCTGCTCGACGATGTCAGCTTCGGCCTCGAAGGTTCGAGTCTCGTCGCCGTCATCGGCCCTTCCGGCGCCGGAAAGTCGACTCTGCTCAAGGCCCTCATCGGTGCGCAGAAGGCCACCGAGGGCGAGGTCTACTACGACGGCCGTGACCTCTACGACAACTACGAGGATCTGCGCCACCGCATCGGTGTCGTGCCCCAGGACGACGTCGTCCACCCGGAGCTGACGGTCCGCCAGGCCCTGCGCTACGCCGCCGAGCTCCGGTTCCCGGACGACCTCGACAAGGAGCCGCGAGAGGAGCGCGTCGAGGAGGTCATCGACGAACTCGGCCTCACGGCGCACGCCGACACCCAGGTGGCGCGCCTGTCCGGTGGTCAGCGCAAGCGCACCTCGGTTGCTCTGGAGCTGCTCACCCGCCCGTCGCTGCTCTTCCTCGACGAGCCGACCTCGGGCCTCGACCCGGGCCTCGACAAGCGTGTCATGCTCACCCTGCGCGGCCTCGCCGACGGCGGCCGCACCGTCGTCGTCATCACCCACAACGTGGCGAGCCTCGGCGTGTGTGACCGCGTGCTCATGCTCGCTCCGGGCGGCAAGGTGGCCTTCTTCGGCCCGCCCGAGGAGATGCTGCCGTTCTTCTCCGCGTCCGACCACGCCGACGTGTTCAACACCGTCACCGACGACCCAGAGCGCTCGCAGGACACGTTCCGCCGCTCTGCGCTCATGGACAGCCACGTCTCGGCGCCGCTCAGTGCACCTCGCTCACCGGCATCGACGACCGAGGACAAGGCTCCGCGCCAGCAGACGATCGGACGCCAGCTGTCGACGCTCATCCGCCGTCAGTTCCGCGTCATTGCGGCCGACCGGGGCTTTGTCGGATTCATGCTCCTGCTGCCCATCGCGCTGGCGGGCCTCGCCATGCTCGTGCCGGGCAGCCACGGGCTGCACACCGTCTTCTTCGAGAAGGAAGTCGCGGCCGCAGGGGGTGATCCGAGCAAGGTCACGCTGACCCCCGAATCGAGTCAGATCATGACGCTCATCGTCATGGGTTCGGTGTTCATGGGCCTCGCCGCGACGATCCGAGAACTCGTCGCCGAGCGACCGATCTTCCTTCGGGAGAAGGCTGTCGGCCTCTCCCCGTTCGCCTACATCGGGAGCAAGGCCGTCACGTACGGTCTGCTCATCGCCGTGCAGTGCGGCGTCATGGTGGCCCTCGTCATCCTCGGCAAGGGTGCTCCGGACGCAGCAGTCACCCTCGGCAGCCCGATTCTCGAGACCTACCTCATCGCGTTCCTCACCGGTCTCGCGGCTGTCGGTATCGGTCTCGCGCTCTCGAGCTTCGCGAAGACGAACGAGCAGGTCATGCCGATGCTCGTCATCGTCATCATGGGCGCCCTGGTGTTCTCCGGCGGACTGTTCGACCTCAACTCGGCGGCCATGCGCGCCATGGGCAGTATCTTCCCGAGCCGCTGGGGTCTCGCGCTCGGCGCACAGACCGCCGACGTGCACCAGAGCCTCACCATCCCCGGGCGCGAGCGTGAGTGGGATCCGTTCTGGCTGCGTGACAGCAGCAAGTGGGCTCTCGGCGCTGCCATCCTCATCGTGCAGTTAGTCGTGGCCTTACTCGTGGCCCTCGTGAGCACGCGCCGCCGCAAGAGCATGTGACGGCTGCGCGGGCGCCTCAGTAGCGCAGGTCGCTCCAGACGCCCGCGTGGTCCGTGCCCTCCACGGTGACGATGCCCGCCTGCTCCGGCACGAAGCCGCGGGTCAGGATGTGGTCGATCTGGCTGAAGGCCGGGATCGAGCCGCCCATCGGCCACGTGGGGCGCCAAGCACCGTGGACGTGCGGATAGGCGTCCACCATCCCTCGGGACAACTGCCGGAACGCGGGGTGGGCTCTCGAGGCATTGAAGTCCCCCGCCATGACGACGTGCTCGGCTGCCCGCTCACGCTGCCACTCCCCCTCCGCCCGTAGCTGGGGACGCCACTGCGCGACACCGTCGCGAAGCGGCGGGTAGGTGTGAACGCCCTTGACGACGATCTGTGCACCCGGTGCGTGCACGCGTACGACAGGCGACTGGAGATCCCACGGGCCGAGCTCGGTGTCGGCGTCCAGCGTCTCGGTCGGGAACCTCGACAGGATCACGGTCCCGCGTGAGCCGTCGTCGATCATGCCGCGTGAGCGGTGCGCAAAGCGCTGGGCGAGGCCTGCGTCGTCGAGGGAGCGCAGACGCGCCGTCGTCATCTCGACGAAGACGACGACGTCCGGATTCGTCTCGCGAACCGCCTCCATGACGGAGGCCGTTTCCGCTTCTCCCAGTTCGCTGTTGAGGGAGAGCACACGAAGATGGTGATCGCCGGCCCTGGTTGCGACCTCGCGTGGCACGTCCGGGTGACTGCTCAGGGCGACGGCGGCAGCGAGTGTGCTCACCACGAGCGGCACCAGCGCGACGAAGCTCGCTCGTGTTCGCACAACGAGCGTGAGGGCGAGGCAACCGAACGCGGCGACGATCCACACCGGCGTGAGGGCCTGAAGGACCGGCACGACGTTCCCGGCGAGCACATCAACCCACATGAGGGAAGCGAGGAACGCCACCCCGAGCGACGCGGCCGTCACGAAACGGCCTGCGGTACGCCGCAACGGCGGAACTCCACGACCGCTCGGACCGACGCCGTGCCGCTGAGCCGACGCCGTGAAATCAGCGGGGCCGGGCTCGCTCATCCGCGCAGGACCTGTCGCAGTCGGTCCATCTCCCGACGGTCCTTCTTCGTCGGACGCCCTGCACCGCGGTCGCGTACGGGCACCTGCGGGATGACCTCGCGGGGGCGCTCCGGGGTGCGGTCGTCGTAGCAGCGTGCCGCGACGGGGGCGCCGACGCGCTTGCTGATGAGGTCCACGACCCCGAGGATCCGATCGAAGCCGTGCAGACGAACGCGCACCTCGTCACCGACGGAGACGTTCGTGGCGGGTTTCGCGCTCACACCGTTGATTCTCACGTGACCGGCCTTGCAGCCGCTCGTCGCGGCCGAGCGTGTCTTGTAGACGCGCACGGACCACAGCCACACGTCGACGCGGACGCTGCCGCGCTTTACAGGAGTGCTCACCCGCTCAGCCTAGGCAAGCAGGCTGCGGCCCGACTGCATGTTCGCTCCGAGAACGCGCCTGGAGCCTCGAGGAGACGGAAAGACGACGTCCGCTCCTCGCCGGAGCGAGGAACGGACGTCGAAGGGCTGAGCGATCAGTGCATGAACCGCCGGCGTAGGAGAACCGCACCGGCGGCGAGCACCCCCGCAACGGCCAGGCCCGTCAGGCTCACGCGAGAACTCGCCGCCGTGTGCGCCGGCGCCTCGTAGTCGGTCTGCACAGTCGGTCCGACGGCCGCAGGGGCCTGAGCGTGCGGCGCTGCTGCCGGCACGGCAGCAGGACGGGCCACCACAGGCGACGCGGGGCGCGGGGCGACTGCACGCGGCGTCGCGACCGGGGCCTTCGGCGCCATCGGCTTCGAGACGGGCTTGGTGGCGGGCTTCGGGGCCACGACGCCGCAGCGCAGCGACGTCGAGGTGCGGGCGCCGACGGCACCCGTGGCCGGGTTGACGAAGGCGACCGCGTGGCGGCCGTTCGGCACACCGATGGCTCCGTAGTCGTGGCTCTGCGGCAGCACCCGGGCGCCGGCGTACCCGCGACCGTCGAGGGTGACGTTCCAACGCGCTTCGGTCGCCGCAAGGTTGATCGCCCAGACGCCGATGTAGCCCTGGCCCTTGTCGCACACGGAGCCGAGAATCTCGACCGCCGCCGGATAGCGGATACCCATTTCCTCCGCGATCTGGTGACGCTCGGCCACCGAGGCGTTCTTGATCGTCCAGGCGAGGATCTCGTCGTCGTTCGTCGCGTCCTCGGGGTTCTTCGGCGCCTTCATACCGAAGACCTTCTCCGGCACGGCGCCGGAGGGCTTCGACGTGGGCTCTCCCGCTGGCGTCTTGACCGGCATCGTGGCTGCGGGCTTCGGCGCAGGTGTCACCGACGCCGGCCCTTCGAGCGTTGTGGTCGTGGCCGGGCCCGCGGACGGGACGGTCGCTGCAGGCACAGTCTGGGGGGTTCGCGTCGGCTTCGCCGCGTCGGTCTCCTCCGCAGCCACCTGCTGGCCCGTCGTTGCCGGAGCCACCTTCGCCGCGTCGTCGGTCGTCAGCACGACCGGGGGCGTGACATCGGCGGCCGCTGCACTGGGGGCGATGGCGAGCCCGCCGAGAACGAGTGCGGGGAAGAACGCCGAAGTGACGGCGGTGCGACGCAGACGCGTACGCAGGAGGGAAGAGGGCACGAAGACTCCGGGGAAAGCGCAGAAGAAGGCGCGACGACGTCGCAAGACGAATCGTCCCACGCGCTCGGCCCGGAGAGGACACCCAGCTGACATTGTGACCAACTTGTTGCGTGAGCACGCAAAAGGCCCGGAACCTCGTACGAGATTCCGGGCCTTCCGTGGTCCGACGTGGGACCGCAGTAGCGGGGACAGGATTTGAACCTGCGACCTCCGGGTTATGAGCCCGGCGAGCTACCGAGCTGCTCCACCCCGCGTCGGTATGCCTCAACCATAAGAGCAGGTGAACGGAATACGCAAATCGGTGGCGGCGTGAGGTGCCTCACGCCGCCACCGACGCGCCTCACTTCGCCGTGACCGAGCCCGACGGCGCGGCCGACGTGGCCGAGTCGAGAGCCTTCTGCAGACGCTGCTGCGCCTCGCCGTAGGCCTTCCAGTCGCCCTTCTTCATGGCGGCCTGCCCGTCGTCGTACGCCTTCTGCAGATCCTTCAGGGCCTTGTCGAGCGTTGCGTTGGACGAGGTCGACGGCTTCGTCGTCGAATCCTTCCCGGAGTCCTTCTCCGAGTCCTTGCCCGAATTCGCGTCGTCCTGGGACGGCTGCGGCGCCCCGTCCGCTCCGGAGTCTCCTGCGAACAGATCGTCGAGCGCCGCCTCGAGGGTCGGCGCCCATGCGAGCTTGTTGCCGAACCCGACGACGACCGCTCGCTGCAGCGGGTAGGACGTTGCACCACGGGCCTGGACGTAGATGGGCTCGACGTAGAGGAAGCCTCCCCCGACGGGCAGCGTGAGCAGGTTGCCGCGCGCCACCGTCGAACCGGACTGTCGCGCCTGGCTGAGGAACTGCGTGAGGGGCACGCTGCCGTCGGCCGAGGTGCGCGTCGTCGAGTCGAGATCGTTCTGGAACTGCGCCGGGCCCGTGACCGAGGTCGAACCGGGCATCTCGAGCAGACGCACCCGCCCGTAGGTCGAGGCCTTCTTGCCCGCCTCGGAGCCCGCGTCGGAGTCGACCGACAGGTAGCCGGTGAGGTTCTGTCGCGAACCGACCGGAATGTACGTGGACGTGAGCGAGTAACTCGGCGCCTTCTGCCCCGGCATCGCGAGCGTGAGGTAGTACGGCGGCTGCGGCTGGCCCTTGGCGTTCTCACCGGCCGTCGGGTCGTCCGGCACCTGCCACTGGTCACTCGCGTTGAAGAACTCACCCGCATCGTTCTGGTGGTAGGTCTCGAGCACCGTTCGCTGCACCTTGAACAGGTCCGAGGGGTAACGAACGTGGGAGACGAGATCGGCGCTCATCTGCGACATCGGCTTCACCGAACCGCCGAACGCCTTCGTCCAGGCCTTGAGCATCGGGTCGTTCGGCTCCCACGTGTAGAGCTTCACCTCGCCGCTGTAGGCGTCGACCGTGGCCTTGACCGAGTTGCGGATGTAGTTGACCTGGCCGTCTCGCAGGGCACGGACGTTGCGCGAGGTCGCCGTCGTCGAGTCGGATGTGGCACCGGAGAGGTTCGACTTCGCCGCGCCCGGGTAGTTGTCACTCGTCGTGTAGCCGTCGACGATCCACTGCACCCGCCCGTCGACGACGCTCGGGTAGACGTCGCCGTCCGTGGTGAGCCACGGCGCCACGGCCTTGACGCGCTCGGAGGGGTCGCGGTTGTCGATGATGCGGCTGCCGTCACCCACCGCGTCGGACAGCAGGATGTTCTTGTCGCCGTAGGTCACGGCGTACGCGAGGCGGCTCATCGGGTTCGACAGGGCGACACCACCCTTGCCGGCGTAGCGCGTGCGCTTCTGCTCACCCGAGGCGTCGGGGTGGTCGAGTTCGCGAGCGCCCTGGCCACCGACAATGGAGAAGCCGGGCATGTCCTCGCCGAAGTAGATACGCGGTTCGTACTTGCCGAGCACCCCGCTCGTCGGCATGTCCTTCTCGACGAAGACGGGCGCACCCTCGGACGTGAGCTTTCCGCCGTCGGCCGCGACGACGCCGTAGCCGTGCGTGTACACGGTGTGGTCGTTGACCCAGTTGCGCTGCGAGGCGGGCACTCCCGCGAGGTTGAGGCCGCGCACCGCGACGACGGTGTCGCGCTTCTCGCCGTTCGTCGTGTAGCGGTCGACGTCGAGGCTGGCCGGGAAGCGGTAGTAGTTCACGCGCCCCTGCAGCTGCTGGAACGTGGCGCCGACGACGGTGGGGTCGAGCAGGCGGATACCGCGCATCGTCGCGGTGTCACCACGCAGCTGCCCACCGGATGCGTCGGTCGTCGCGCTGTAGCTGCGCCGATCGATGTCGCCGAGCCCGTAGGCCTTCATCGTGGCCGCCATCGCGTCCTTGATGTACGGGGTCTCCTTGCTCGCCTCCGAGGGCTTGACCTGGAAGCGCTGGACGAACGCCGGATACACCTGACCGACGAGCACCGCCACCGCCGTCATCATGGCGACGCCGACGAGCGGTACGCGCCAGGTGCCCGTCACGATCGTCGCGATGAACATGGCCGCGCAGCACAGCGCCGCGAGGGCGAGGACGCCGCGCGTCGGAATGATCGCGTGATCGACCGTGTACGTGACGCCGGTGATGCGCGACCCCGCGGCCGTCGTGCTCTCGTAGCGAGACAGCCAGAAGGAACCGGCGCGCACGAGCAGGAGCGCAGCCGCGAGGACGCACAGGTGCACGCGAGCCGCGGCCGACGTACGGGGGCTGCGGGAATGAGCGCCTCCCCCGGCACCGCGGAAGTTGAGGCCGCCGTAGAGGTAGTGCGCGAGCAGTGCCGCCAGGAGGGCGAGCATCAGCACCATCGTGAGGAAGCCGACGAGAAAGCTCAGCCACGGCACGGTGAAGACGAAGAAGCCGATGTCCTTGTTGAAGTGGGCGTCCTTCGTGCCGAACGGAACACGGTTCAACCACAGCAGGGCGAGCTTCCACTGGGAGGCCGCTGTCGCCCCGCCGAAGAAGCCGACGAGCGCCGGGACGGCCATCCACACTCGGCGACGGATCGGCTCGAAGGCGCCGCGGTAGCGCTCCATGACGAGCTCATCGTCGGATTCCGGCACGATGACGGGCTGTGCCCGGTGCGCCACGGCGAGGGACGTCCAGACCGCGCCGCCGGTGAGGAGCGCCCCGATGACGAACAGCACGCCCTGGGTGATCCACTGGGTTCGCAGCACGCCGACGAAGCCGACGGAGTCGAACCAGGCCCACTTCGTCCACGCGCCGGCGACGAGCCGAACGAGGAAGATCGCTACGATGAGCCCACCGACGACGAGCCCGAGGCGCCTCGCACGCTTGACCGAACGGGGGTCGAGAGCAACCTGCTGCTCGCCGCCTTCGGGCACCCGATCTGCAGGCACCGGCCCCACCCCTTCACCGCGCAGCGCGCGTTCGTTCGCGCTCAGCGCGCAGACTCGTTCCAGCGTTCTGCCCCAACCTAACCCGTGGCCCACCTCACGCGTGCGGGCGGGGTCCCCGGGCCGCCTACGATGGGATCCATGAGTGCCGTCAAGCCCGTCCTGTCACCCCTGACCCGCTGTGCGCTCGAGACCGAGGCGCATGTCGCCTCCGAAGGGTGGGGCCAGGCGCCCCGGCTCTTCGCACTCGCCCGCAACGGCGAACTGTTGCGCGCCCAGCCCGCGCTCGCAGCCGTGCTCGGGGACATTGATCCCGACGAGTACTCCGCCATCGAGCAGGAGGACGCCATCGTCGGCGACGACCTCGAGAAGGCCCTCGGCCACACGGCGTGGCCCGATGACGTCGAAGGCGTGGCACTCGCGGTGGAGCGCATCATCGTGCCGCCGAGCGCGCAGACCGACACCTTCGGCACACGAGGTTCCACGACGGAGCGTCTGGCCTCTCACGCGGAGCGCGAGGACGTCCGCCTCCTCGTCGCTGCCCTGCGTGGCGGCGAGATCATCACCCTCGTACGACGCAAGGCCGAGGACAGCGACGACAAGGTTGCCATCGGAACGAACATCGCCCCCGGTCTCGTCGATGCGCTGAAGGCCACTCTCGCAGGCTGACGACCTCTCGGTGCCTCAACCGCAGCGGGCGAGGCCCTTAGTGTCGTTCTTCGCGATGCCTTCGACGGCCTTGACGGCCTCGTCGATCGTCGCCACGCGGTAGACGCTCAGCCCGTCCGGCACATTGCCCTTGAGTTCGGCGCAGTTGTCGGCCGGTGCGAGGAACGCCGTAGCACCCTCTTCACGAGCGCCGACGACCTTTTCCTTGACCCCGCCGATCGGCCCGACCTCGCCGACGGAATTCATCGTGCCCGTGCCGGCGATGTGCTTGCCACCGGTGAGCGGGCCCGGCGTCACCGTGTCGTAGATCGCGAGCGTGAACATGAGGCCCGCGCTGGGGCCGCCCACGTCGCCGACAGTGAGCTTCACCGTGAAGGGCAGGGAGGCCTTCGGGTTGAGGGCCACTCCCATGACGGCACGCCCGTCGACCTCCTGTGTTGGCACCTCGAGCGTCATCGGCTTGCCGGCGCGAGTGATGCCGAGCTTCACCTTCTCCCCCGGCTTCACCTTCTTCATCTCCCGCTGCAGGGTCGGCGAATCCTTCACCGCAACACCGTTGACGCTCGTGATGACGTCCTTGGTACGCAGGAGCTTCTTCGCGGCGGCCTTCTCGGAGACGGCGGCGATCTCGATCGTCTCCGGCACGGTGAATCCGGCCTTGCGGGCCGCGACCACCTCGGCGGCACTCTGCGAACCCGTCATCTCCGCGGCGTTCTGCTGCTCGACCTGCTCCCTCGTCGTCTCCGGAGCGAAGAGATCGGACTCCTTGTAGATCTCCGCGTGCGAGTCGGTGAGCGCAAAGGCGTACTCGAGTGCGCTCGGACGGTTGCCCGGGCCTCCGTACATCGAGACCGTCGTGAAGCGCAGCGAACCCGTCGTCGGATAGGTCTTCGTGCCGCTGACCTGGAGGATGCGCTTGCCGTCGAGCGAACCGAGCGTGTCCGGAGCCGGCCCGGGACGCAGGATGACGTACGGCACCTTGATCGCGACGGAGGCGATGAGGGCAGCCAGGAGCAGCAGGAAGACGCCGAGGACGATCTTCGTTCGACGCTGCAGGGCCATCACGAGTGGGCCCGGCTGATCGTGACGAAGGAGGCGCGGGAACTCATAGCGACCTTTCGATGTTGTACGGGGCGAGGTGCCGACCGCCGCTCATCCTCTCACCCGCGGCTGCAAGAACGCCGAGGAGTTCGAGTTGGTGCGAGCGGTAGTGTCGGTCGCAAAGCGACGACGCCCAGTGCGGAGGTTTCCATGCCCGACGTTCCCAACCCGATGAACCCCTACGGGGGCCGCGACGACGACGACCGCGACGAGAACCGGAACAACGGAGACGGTCTCGAGGACATGCTGCGCAATCTCATGGGCGGCACCCCCGACGCCGGCATGGTCGACGCCCTGCGCCAGATGGGTCTGGGCAACATCGACCCTGCTCAGCTCGGCATGATGCAGGCCCAGTTCCAGGCCATGATGAGCGGCGACACCGGTTCTGCTTTCAACGAGCGCATGGCCGGTGACGTGGCCCGCCGCGTCGTCGCCGCTGAAGGTGACCCGAGCGTCCCCGCCTCGACGCAGAGCGATGTCGCCCAGGTCGCGCAGGTCGCCAACCTGTGGCTCGACGCCGTCACAGACTTCGCCGCGCCGAGCGCCCGCCCCCGCGCCCTGTCACGCAGCGAGTGGATCGAAGCGACGATGCCCACGTGGCGCAAGGTCGTCGAGCCGGTGGCCACCGGCGTCGGCAACGCCGTCTCCGACGCGATGATGAAACAGCTCGGTCAGATGGACGCCGGCGACCTCTCCCAGCTCGGCATCCCCGAGGGCATGCTGCCCGCGGGCTTCGACATCTCGAGCCTGTCGTCGCAGATGACGCCGATGCTCAAGCAGATGAGCAGTTCGATGTTCGGCATGCAGGTCGGCCAGGCCATCGGTGCTCTGGCCGGAGAAACAGTCACCGGCACCGAGGTTGGCCTGCCGCTCGTCACGCCGAACGCCGTGACGATCCTGCCCGGCAACGTCGCGTCGTTCGCCGACGGCCTCGGGGTCGACGCCGGAGAGGTGCACCTCTACCTCGCCGTGCGCGAAGCAGCCCGCGTCCGCCTCTACGAGCGTGTGCCGTGGTTGGGCGCCGCCCTCATCGCAGCCGTGCAGAGCTACGCCGGCGACATCCGCATCGACACCGAGGCAATCGAGGAGAAGGTGCGCGACATCGACCCCTCCGACGCCGAGGCGATGCAGGAGGCCCTCGCCGGCAACCTGTTCTCCCCCGAGCCGTCGCCGGAGCAGAAGCGCGCCCTCGCCCACCTCGAGACGCTGCTCGCGCTCGTCGAGGGCTGGGTCGACGTCGTCACCGACGAGGCCGTGCGCGGCCACCTGCCCAACGCCGCGGCCCTCTCCGAGGCCGTGCGCCGCCGTCGCGCGTCGGCCGGCCCGGCCGAGAAGACGTTCAGCTCACTCGTCGGGCTCGAACTGCGTCCGCGCCAGATGCGCGAGGCCGCCGACCTGTGGCGCAAGCTCGCCGAGGCGTCCGACGCGGCCACGCGTGACGAGGCGTGGGGTCACCCCGACTTCATCCCGACCGCGGACGACATCGCCGACCCGGAGGGCTACATCGCCAAGCGCACCGGCGCCGAGGTGGCCGAGCCCGAGCGTGACGCCATGGACGACGAACTCGAAGCGCTGCTCACGCAGGGGCGCGCCGAGTGGGACGCCGACCGCGCCGATGACGCTCCTGGCGCGTCCACCGCCGGCGCGACCTCCGAAACGCCGGACTCCGGCGGCGCGAAGGCCGGCGACCCCGACGCGCGGCCGAGCGGCGGCGCCTCGGACCCGCGTCACGGTGCGGCAGAGAACCGCTCCGAGGGTGACGAAGACAAGGACGACGACGGAGACGACGCGCCTTCGGGTCCGTCCGACTCCGAGAAGTGAGCCCCGCCCACCAGGCAGGGCCCATGCCGGAGGGGTTCGTGCTCCTGCGCGACGACGCCCGCGCTGCGCTCACGGCGTGGCAGGCGCCGACTGACGCCTTGGAGGCGACGCGAGCGCGGATGCTCGACGTCCTCGAAGCCGAGCCGCAGTGCATGTGGCGCCACGGCGTGCGAACGCACTTCACGGCGTCACTCGTCGTACTCGACGCGTCGCTCGAACACGTGGCGTTGACGCTGCACGGCAAGGCGAAGCGGTGGTTCCAGTTCGGCGGGCACCTCGAAGCAGGCGACGCGAGCGTCCGCGACGCGGCGGCCCGCGAGGGGCGTGAGGAGTCAGGTCTCGGGGATCTCCTCGTGAGTACCGACCTCGTCCAGGTCGACGCGCACGCGTTGCCGCCCGTCTTCGACTGGTGCCGTGAACACCTCGACCTGCGCTACGCCGCGATCGCCCGGAGCGGCGACCTCGTCATGAGTGACGAGTCGGACGACGTGCGGTGGTGGCCGGTCGACGCGTTGCCCGAGGGTACGGAAGAATCTCTCGTCGAAGCCATCCACCTGGCACGCGAGAACCTCTCCGCCCGAACCTGATTCGCCGACACGAAGCTCAGCCCGCCACCTCACGCGGAGGTGGCGGGCTGATGCGTTCGGGGCGTCAGCTGTGCGCCTCGGCATCGAGAGAGAAGGTCGCCGTGAGCCGGCGCAGGATGTTCTCCGCCTCGGCGACCGTACGCGTCACGATCTCGCCGGCGGGGACGATGTCGTGGATGAGGCCCTGCACCATGCCCGCCGTCCAGATACCGGCCTCGAGGTCGCCGTCCTCGTAGACCCTCTTGCCGCGCGACCCGGCAACGAGATCGCGAACGTCGGCGAATTCGCCTCCGTCCTCGAGGATCTGGACGACCTCGCGACTGATGCTGTTGCTCGCCACACGGGCCGTGTTGCGCAGCGGGCGGAAGATGAGTTCGGTGTCGCGCTCCGTGGCGTCGACGATCGCCTTCTTCACGCCGTCGGCGATGGGCGACTCGGTCGTGCACATGAACCGGGTGCCCATGTTGACGCCGTGCGCGCCGAGGGAGAGCGCCGCCGCGAGCCCGCGTCCGTCGGCGAAACCGCCCGAGGCGATGAACGGAATGCTGAGCGCGTCGGCGGTGGCGGGTACGAGCACGAGCCCCGTCACGTCGTCCTCGCCGGGGTGGCCCGCACACTCGAAGCCGTCGATGCTCACCGCGTCGACACCGATGCGCTCCGCCTTGAGCGCGTGCCGCACGCTCGTGCACTTGTGAACGACGCGAATGCCGGCGTCCTTCAGCTTGGGCATGAACGGCTCGGGGTTGGCGCCGGCCGTCTCGAGGATCGTCACGCCGGATTCGATGATCGCGTCGAGGTACTCCTCGTACGGCGGCGGGTTGATGCTCGGCAGGATCGTGAGGTTGACGCCGAACGGCTTGTCCGTGAGTTCTCGCGCGGCCTCGATCTCCCGGACGAGCTCGGCCGGCGTCGGCTGGGTGAGGGCGGTGATGATGCCGAGGCCACCGGCCTCGGAGACGGCAGCTGCGAGGGGCGCCCGTCCGACGAACATCATGCCGCCCTGAACCACCGGGTGCTCGATGCCCAGAAGTTCGGTGAACCGTGTACGCATGCCTAGCAATTCCTCTCGTCGGGTACGTGCCCCCAGCCGTGCCGGAAACCCCCGACCCACGAGGGTGAAGCCGGACGGTTTGGTCGACGCTGCCCACGACCCGAGATGCCCCGAACGAGCTCTGAGCCCCGGGAGGAAGTGGTCAGCGCACGACCGAGGGCGCGTCGTCACCGGGCGACGATGTCGCGTGGGCATCGGTCGCGGCTCGCTCACTGTTGTCGTCGCCGAGGCCGTGCTGAGGCAGCGCATCGGCGGTGCGGCGTGCTCCGAATGACGCCCCCGCGAGATAGGCCTGCGCGACGTCGTGTTTCGGGTCGGCCCGGACGATGGCCTGGAACGGCGCACCGTGACCGCGTTCCACGAGGTGCGCCACCTCGTGCAGGAGCACGGCGTCGACGACGTAGGCGGGCATACCCACCATGGCGTCGGACAGGCGGATCGAACCGTCGGCGGGTGAGCAGGAGGCCCAGCGGCTCGTCATGTTCGACACCCACCGCACCGACGACGGGACCGGCGCACCGGGAACGTACGTGCGGCTGAGCTGCCTCGCCCGCTCCATGAGGGCGTCGTCGTTGCGCGCCGAGCGGCTCTTGCGCGTCACTCGCCGAACGAGATCCTCGACGGCGCGCCGCTCCTCTCGCGCCGACATCGAAGCGGGCGCCAACACGACGACGACACCGTCCTCGAAGCGCGCCTGAATGGTGCGCTTACGGCGGCTGCTACGGCGAATCTCCACGGGCTGGTCGTCGATCGTGAGGTGGGTGGGGCGCCGATCGCTCGAGCTGGTCATGACGTGAACGCTAGTGGAGAGTGCTGACAACGCTCCGGCGCCTGTCCACAACCGCGACGGCTGTGGACAACGGCGGACTCGCTTCCCGACACGCGAGGCACGCTGAGTCGACCAAGCCACGTCCAGGAGACGGTGGCCAGGCACGAGGAGCGAGCATGTCCCAGCCCAGCGGCACGACCCCCACCCCGCACGTCGCCGAACGGCGAGCCCTGCGCCACCTCGTGCCCGAGGACCCCGAGCGCTCGAGGCGCGCACCGGACGCGGCCGTCCGCGCGTGGCACGAGTTCGCCGAATCACTGGCCGCTCCCGTCCGGCGACCGTGCCGCGTTCTCGTCACCGGCCCGGATGCTCTCGTGCGCCCCGTCGTCTCCGTCGTGGCCGGCCTCGTCGACGCCGTCGGCGAATGGGACGGACGCCGTCCCGTGCCCGCCCCCGACCTGCTCATCGGCGCTCTGCCGTGGCGCTACGAAGCGATCGGGGACGTGCCCGATCTGCCGGGGCCGTTGATCGGACCTCGACCGGCCGTCCTTCCTCTGGCCTTCACCTCACGCACCGTCACGGTCGGCCCCGTCGCGGGCGCCGGTGGGCCGTGTCCCGACTGCGTCCACCCCGCCTTCGCCGCGGCAACGGTCAGACCGGAGACTCCGGTCGCTCCGGCGCTGCACGCCTTCGCTGCCGGGGCCGCCGGCCTGTTCGTCCGCTCGTTCACGGCGTCGAACATCAACGCCCTTTCGATGAGCCTGACCTTCGACATCGCGGCGCCCCAGGTGGAGCACCGCCTCTGGTCGTGCACCGCCTCGTGCCGCCGGGCGGCCTGAGCCCGCTCGGACGCAGACCGCCGCGGTCACCGGTGACGGCATCACGCCGCGTTCTTGCGGGGGCGGCCGCGCGGACGCTTGCGCGGCACGACGACGCCGCGCTCGAACAGCTCACCGCCCCAGACGCCCCACGGTTCCTCGCGCTCCTTGGCACCGGCCAGGCACGCCCGCACGACGGGGCAGGTGCTGCACAGAGCCTTGGCGAACTCGACGTCGGCAGGCTGCTGCGCGAACCACAGTTCCGGGTCGGCAGTGGCGCAGGGAGTCTCTACCTGGGCCACCGCCACGGGTATGAGGTCTTCGAACAATGCGGTCATGGTGTTCCTCGCTTCACGGATGACGCCCGCTCATCGGGCGATGTGTCTCGGGCGGGTCCACCGGCTCGACGTGTCGACATCTCATCGACACGAAAGAAGCCGCGGACCCGGGTTTCGGATCTCGCGGCTTCGCTTCGAAGGCTGATGTGTGACTACACCAGACCCCCGAGCGGATGCGGGGAGAACCGAGAAAGGTGGGGACGACGCTTGCCGAAGCCGCGCGCACCGGCCGAAGCGATGTTCGGCTTCTGTGCGGCGACGACGCCGGTGCGCTCAGCGCCGGCGTGGCCCAGGGCAGACGGGTACCCCGAAAGATCGAAGGTGAAACCCGTACCGCAGGCCTGGCGGGCAGCGCGCAGGGAGGCGGACGACGTCATCGTGGTGATGATGTCCATGAGGCACCTCCCTGGTCGGTCCGCTCGGCGAGCGGAGCTTTCTCGATTCTGCTCACGCGAATGCAAGGCATCCGCCGTGATGTGAGATCACAGTAGTCGGGGCGACGAGAAGCGGGCAACCGAATTAACGGGAAGATTTCTCGCAGGCCCCGAAATCCGCGTCAGGCCGGGTCGAACTCCCCGAACGCGCTCGGCGCTTCGACCTCCGCCTCCGGGTCGGCGCCGGCGAGGACTGCGAGCACGGACGCGCCGTATTTCGTCACCTTCGAGGTGCCCACACCGGAGATGGCACGCAGCCCCGCCGGCGTCGTCGGACGCGTCTCGGCGATGGCGACGAGCGTCGCATCGGTGAAGATGACGAAGGCTGGCACCTTGTCGCGCTGCGCGGCGCCACGTCGCCACGTCTTGAGCGCCTCGAACTGCCCCTCGTCGTAGGTGGCCGGGCATTCGGAGCAGCGCCCGATCTTGCGCTCGGCGGCCGTGTCGAGATCGCGGCCACAGGTGCGGCACTTCGCCGCCTTGAGCGGCTTGCTCGTTCGGGTGCTGCGAGCGCCCGGACGGCGCGCAGCGGCCGCTCCTTCCAGTACAGAACCGGTGCCGTCGAGGAAACGGGACGGCGAACGGGTGGCCCGTCCGCCCTCGTGACGGGCCAGCGCGAAGCTCAGGGAGAGGTTCTTGCGTGCTCGCGTGATGCCGACGTACATGAGGCGTCGTTCCTCCTCGATCGCCTCGGGCGTCGTGGCCATCATGATCGGCAGCAGCCCGTCGCTCGCACCGGCGAAGAAGACCGAATCCCACTCCAGCCCCTTGGCCGAGTGCAGGGAGGCGAGCGTGATGCCCTCCACCTTCGGCGCGTGTTGTTCCGCGGCCCGACGGTCGAGTTCGGCGACGAACTGACGCACCTGGGCCCCGGGCACGGTGCGCGCGACGTCCTTGCTCAGTTCCACGAGCGACTGCAGCGATTCCCACCGCTCGCGGGTGGCCCCGGCAGCCGGCGGATGTGGCGACCACCCGGCGCCCATGAGGACGTCGGCGACGGTGTCGGGCAGGGGCTTGGAGCCGTCGTCGCTACGCGCTGCACCGCGCAGCAGAAGGATGCCCCGACGGACCTCCTCACGGTTGAAGTACCGCTCGCCCCCGCGGATCTGGTACGGCACACCGGCATCCGCGAGTGCCGTCTCGAAGGCCTCGGACTGTGCGTTGGTGCGGAAGAGGATGGCGATGGTGCTCGGCTTCTCCCCTACCTTGAGAAGGGCGCGGATGTCCTCGACGACGCCGCGCGCCTCGGCCGCATCGTCGGGGTAGGTGACGAGGCGCGGCGTCGTGCCGGACCCGCGCTGGGCCTGGAGCGTCACGCTGCCGAACGCGCGGTCGGCCTTCTTCATCACCTCGTTGGCGAGCGTGACGATCTGCGGGGTCGAGCGATAGTTGCGCACGAGTTCGACGCGCTTCGCGCCCTCGAACTTCGACGCGAACGTGCGCAGATGACTGGGCGATGCGCCGGTGAACGAGTAGATCGTCTGGGCCGGGTCGCCGACGACGCACAGGTCCTTGCGCTCGCCGAGCCACAGCGACAGCAGGTGCTGTTGGACGGCGTTGACGTCCTGGTACTCGTCGACGATGAAGTGGCGATACTGATCGCGCACGGTGCGGGCGATGTCCTCGCGCTCGGCGAGGATGCCGGTCATGAGCAGCAGCACGTCCTCGAAGTCGATGACGTTGCGCGCGGACTTCACGTCCTCGTACGCGTCGAGCAGCCGCGCCATGGCCGTCAGGTCGAGGTCGGCCGGCTGACGTCCGGCTCGTCGAGCGGCGACGGGGTAGGTCTCCGGAGTGAGCATCGAGACCTTGGCCCACTCGATCTCGGAGGCCACGTCACGCAGGGCAGTGCGGTCCATCTGCAGGCGCAGGCGCCCGGCGGCCTCGCCGACGATGCTGCCCTTCGTCTTGATCACCTCGGGGGCGCCTCCACCGATGGCCTGGGGCCAGAAGTACTGCAACTGCTTGAGGGCCGCCGAGTGAAAGGTGCGGGCCACGACCTGTGGGACGCCGAGGTCGCGCAGTCGCGTGCGCATCTCACCGGCCGCCCGGGCCGTGAACGTGACCGCCAGGGTGCGCTGGCCGACGAGCGCACCGGAGTGGACGCCGTAGGCGATGCGGTGCGTGATGGCGCGGGTCTTGCCGGTGCCGGCACCCGCGAGCACGACCATGGGGCCGAGCGGGTTCGCGGCCACCTCGCGCTGCCCCGGGTCGAGCCCTTCGAGTACCGCGTCGGCATCCATCGCCCCTGGGGAGACGGAGCTCACGCGGCGCCCCCTTCGACGCCGTCGGGCAACTCGGCGCCGTACCAGTGCTCGATGAGGGAGCGAGCGATCGAGATGCGCCCCGGCAACCGCAGCGTGCCCTCGGCGAGGCCGCGCTCGATGTCGGCGCGCGAGTACCAGCCGATCTCCTCGATCTCGCCGTCCTCCGGTGTCAGCGCTGTCGTGCGAGCCGTGGCGACGAAACCGATCATGAGTGAGGCCGGGAACGGCCACGGCTGGTTACCGAGGTAGCGCACGTCGTCGACGACGACCCCGGATTCCTCGAAGGTCTCCCGTGCGACGGCGGCCTCGAACGATTCGCCGGGCTCGACGAAGCCCGCGAGCACCGATCGGTGCGGGCCCTTCCAGCGCGGCCCCCGGGCGAGCAGGATGCGCTCGTCGTCCCGGCCCTCACCGGGGTGGACGACGGCCATGATGACGGCGGGGTCCGTGCGCGGGAAGTGCAACGATTCGTCGTTCGGGCAATAACGCACCCATCCCGCCTGACGCGGCAACGTGGCGCCACCGCAACGCGGGCAGTGCCCGTGCGTGGCGTGCCAGTGCGAGAGCGCAACGGCCGTCGTGAGGGCCGCCAGGTCGTCGTGGTCGAGGTCGAGGGCCACATGACGGAGCGTGAGCAGATCCTCGCGGGAGTCGTCGGCCGGGCGCAGAAGCGCGAGGCGAGCAGACTCACCCGCGCGCCCCAGGTAGAGCACGACACCCTCGTTCTCGTACCAGTCGAGGTCGGCTGCGGAGGGCGCCCGCCACCCGAGCGCACGCCCGTCCAGCGCCGTGCGGTCACCGAAGACCTCGAGCACCTTCGTCGAGGCGTCCTGCAGCAGCCCCCGGACGAAACCGTGCCCGGCGCGGGCCGCTGCGTCACGGTCGATCTCCGACGACGCAAGCAGGAGATTCGGCAAAGAAGGCGTGGCGTCGGGCATGCCTCCCAGCGTAGGCGGCGGGTCCGACATACGGTGAAGGGGTGTTGCGCTCCCCCGTCCTTCTCGCTGCCCTCGCCGACGCTGCCGTGCCCGGCATCCGCCCCGTCAAGGTCGAAGGTCTCGCCGTGCCTGCCGGCGCGGTCTACCAGAGCGCCCACGTCACCGGCCAGGACGGCCGTGTCTGGGTGGTGCGCTCGGCCCTGACGGGTGCCGCGGGTGCCGAACTCGCTGCCTCGGACGCGCTCGTCCAGCTCCTCGACCGCCGCCTTGCGTTCGACCTTCCGCGGGTCGAGGGCTCGGCCCGCCCCAAGGAAGGGCCCGCGGTCGCCGTCTACGCCCAGCCACGCGGTAACGCCCTGGAGTGGAACGACCTGCAGGGACGCGCCGCGGCGGCGCGCGCCGTGGGTGTCGCCCTCGCGAAGCTTCACGACGTCGATCCGCGTGTTGTCGAGGAGGCGGGGCTTCCGAGCTACGACGCCGAGACCTACCGCCAGCGTCTGCTGGCCGATCTCGATCGCGCGGCTGACACCAAGCGCGTACCGTCTGCGCTGCTTTCCCGCTGGGAAGAGGCTCTCGAGGCGCCCGAGCTCTGGCGTTTCTCCACGTGCGTGACGCACGGCCCGTTGCGCGGTGAGGACGTTCTCGTCGACGAGGGTGAGGTCAGCGCGATCACCGGGTGGGAGCACGCCGGCGTGGCGGACCCGGCCCGAGACTTCTCCCTCCTGTGGACACACGCCCCGCAACAGGCGTTCGACACCGCCTTCGAGGCGTACGCCGCCGAGCGCTCCGACCGCCCCGACAGCTACCTCGAACGACGCATCCGCCTCATGGGCGAGATGGAGCTCGCCTACGCACTGCTCGCGAGCCGCACGATGGGCGAAGAGGAACTGGTCGAGTACCACGCGGAAGCTCTCGAAGAGCTCGCTTTCGACGTGGAGGACGACACGAGCCTCGTTCCGCCGCCGCGCCGTGCAGGCATCGAGCCGATCGACCTCGAAGCTCCTCTCGACCCCGCCGACATCGAGTCGGTCGGCGAGGGCGACCTCGCCCCGGATGACGATCTCACCGTGGAGATTCCGGTGCGGGTGGCCCGCGCCGAGGGCGACGCCCCGGCCGAGGACGGAGCCACCTCCACGGGTGCCACCCGCGTGGACGCCGACACCCCGAAGACCCGCCTGCCACAACGCGAAAGCTGAGCTCGCTCGGCTTCCGTCACCCCTCGGTGGCGGTGACGAGCAACTCCTCGATCTCACGCTGGGTCTGCATCGGCGGGCGGTACGTCTCTCCGCTCGCGGCGTAGAAGAACGCCCCGTCGACCATGGCCGGGTCGAGCCCCTTGAGGCGCGCGTACGCGAGGGCGTACGTGGCGAGCTGAAGGCTGCGATGGCGCAACGTCGCGGCGTCCGGGCGGGCGCCTGTCTTCCAGTCGACGACGGTGACGCCACCGTCGGCGCGCGCGAAGACGGCGTCGATGCGACCGCGAATGGCGTAACCCGCCACGACCGTTTCGACGGAGACCTCGAGATCGAGCGGGGTGCGCGCGGCCCACTCGCTCGCGAGGAAGTTCTCCTTCAGGCGCGGCAGGGCGTCATCGGTGGCCGGTTCCTCGTCGAAGAATCCGGGCAGCTCGTCGACATCGACGAGCGCAGCCGAGCCGTAGTGCTGCTCGACCCAGGCGTGGAACGCCGTACCGCGGCGCGCGGCGACCGCCGGCTCGCTCGGCATGGGCCGACGCAGGCGCCGCGCGAACGTGGCCGGATCGCTCGCGAGCGCGACGACGGCCGAGGCCGACAGGTGGGAGGGAAGCACGACCGAACGATCCTCACGCCGACGCTCACGAGCGCGCTCTGCGAGAAGGAGTTCGACCTCGAGGTCGCGGTCCTCCGGGGTGCCTTCGAGCGGCAGGCCGGCCTGACCCGGTGCTTCGAGGTCCCCGCCCTCGGCGAGACGTTCGCGCGCCTGCTCGACGAGGCGGGCACCAGGCGTCATGGCTGCGCGGTGATCGGCCATCGCGTCGACGGGCCAGATGACCTCGTGCGCGTTCTCCTCGAGGGGGTTCGTCGGAGGTTCTCCGTCGACGAGCGTGGGCGGCATCGGCGACCACTGCAGCACCTCGGCGAGGTCGGCGGCGATCACCTCCTCGAGGAAGCTCGACGCCAACCGCGGCGACTTGCTCCCGCTCGTCCACGGCGCAGCGGTGAGGAGCATCTCCGAGCGAGCGCGGGTGAACGCGACGTACGCCAGGCGCCGTTCCTCGACACGCTCGTGAGCCTGGCCCGCCTCCCGGTAGACGCCGTAACGGTCGTTGAGGTCGTCCGAGTCAGCGGCGGCTCGCCAGTCGAACGCGGGAAGGCCGCCTCGGTCGCCGCGCAGGTCGTACGGGATGCTCGCGAGGCCCGAGAGCCAACCCTTGACCTTGTGCTGCGAGAAGGCCCACTCGTCGCCGGCCGCCTGCGTTCGCCCGTCGAGCCCGGGGAAGGACCCCTCGACGAGGCCGGGCACGGCGACGAGATCCCACTCGAGGCCCTTGGCGGCGTGCACGGTGAGCACCTGAACGGCCCGGGGGTTCACCTCGATGGCCGGCATTTCTAGGCCACGTTCCTCCTCACGTGCAGCATCGAGCCAGTCGAGGAACCCTCCGAGCGTGGGACGCTCCGCCTGCGCCGAGAAGGTACCGGCGACGTCGGCGAACGCGTCGAGGTGAGCACGCGCCGTCGACGGATCGTGCCCCGGCCGCGCGAGCACCTCGATGTCGAGTCCAAGCACTCGCTCGGCCTCTCCCACGAAGTCGGCCAGCGGCAAACCGGTGAGCAGACGAAGTCGGTTCAAGGAGGTATGAAAGCCCGCCAGCCGAGCCAACGCCTCCGGCGAGAAGCGCTCGTCGTCCCGCCCACGCCACGATTCGTCTGGCAGTTCACCGATGGCTTCGACGAGGCTGATGTCGTCGCGGGTGCCTTCGGCGAGATCTGCCTCCCGGCGCGCCACCGGCGCGATCAGACCCGGTGACGCCTCGCCCTCCGAACGGCCCGGGGACTGGCTCTCCCCTGCGCTGCCGGCGGATTCGGCGGCACGCGCGAGCGCTGCCGCGGCCTCCTCGCGGTGACGCTCGTGCAGTTCACGGGCCCACGTGCCGAGGGCGTCGAGGTCGGCCGGGCCCAGGCGCATGGCCGGACCGGTGAGCAGCCGCATGAGGTGATCACCTCGACCCGGATCGTCGACGACCCAGAGCATCGAGACGAGATCGACGACCTCGGGGGTCTGCAACAAGCCACCCAGGCCGACGGCTTCGGCCGGGATGCCCTCGGCGTCGAGGGCTTCGAGAACCGGGACGAACTGAGAGCGCTTGCGGCACAGGACGGCTGCTGTTCGCTCGTGCCCGTCTGCATTGACGACGGCACGTCGTTCCGCGATCCACCGCGCGACGTAGCGCGCCTCCTCGACATCCGTCTCGAGGCGGGCCGCCTGCACGGTGCCCGGCCCGGCGTCAGGACGCGCACGCAGCGGCTCGACCGGAACACGGGAAGCCTGGGTGAGGGGCGCCGCCACGACGTTGGCCACATCGAGGACGGCCTGGTCGTTGCGCCACGACGTCGACAGCGACGCCACCGGCGTCACGTCCTCACCCGGCAGAGCGAACTCCTGACGGAACGAGGCGAGCGTCGTGGCACTCGCGCCACGCCAACCGAAGATCGACTGGTGCGGGTCACCGACGGCGATGACGCCGGGACGCTGCTCACCGCGCGCGAAGACCGAGGCGAGGAAACTGATCTGCGCGGCACTCGTGTCTTGGAACTCGTCGAGCAGCACCGCGCGGTAACGCAGACGCTCCCCCTCCCCGATCTGCTCGAAGCGCTCCGCCAATCGCGCCGCGAAGGCGATCTGGTCGGAGAAGTCGAGGGCCGAGCGTTCGGCCTTCAGCCGCGTATAACCCTCGACGAGCGGAAGCAGTTGAAGATGCCCCTTGGCCTTGATCCGCAGCGCCTTTCCAGCGTCTCCCAGGCTGCGCTTGCGGGGTGCGTACGGGATCGTTTCGAGGCCTGCGAGCAGGCCCTCGTAGTAGGCGCGCAGATCGTCGACGTCGCGCTGGTGTTCCTTGAGTTCGCCGCTCGTGGCGAGAACCCCCGCGCTAACGCTCGCTTCACCCACCGTGATGTCGGACATGTCGCCGTCCCACGAGGCCACGACCTCGTGGGCGAACTGCCAGGATGCCGACTCGGAGAGCATCCGGGAGTCGGGTTCGATGCCGAGGCGCAGCCCGTGTTCGCTCACGATGCGCCCGGCGTAGGCGTTGTAGGTGGAAACGGTGGGCGCCTCGCCGAGGCCTTCGGTGCCGTCCTCGTCGGCCTGTGGCTTCCACAGCCCGCTCGCCTCGAGCAGGCGCAGGCGCTGCCCGATGCGCTCGGCGAGCTCACCCGCTGCCTTGCGCGTGAAGGTGAGCCCGAGAATCTGCGCAGGACGCACGATGTCGTTCGCCACGAGCCACACGACGCGTGAGGCCATCGTATCGGTCTTGCCCGAGCCCGCACCTGCCACGACGAGCAGGGGCTCGAGCGGAGCCTCGATGACGGCCTTCTGCTCGGGCGTGTGCCGGTAGCGCCCCAAGGCGTCCGCGATCTCGTCCGCGCTGACGTACCGCCGACCGTTCGACGTAGCCGTGGCGGGCTCGGTGGGGATGTCGCTCACAGCGTGCGTCCTTCCGGCTGGAGAGGGCAGGAACTCTTGACCGGGCAGATCGTGCATCCCGGGTTGATGGCGGCGCGGAACGTAGCCGCGCCCATCCCGTCGGCGGTGCGTTCCATGAGGTCGCGCGCCCAGGCGCTCGTTCCGACGGAGGCTTCGGTCGAAGCCTCGTCCCCGGCCGGATCCTGGCGGGATTCGTCGGCCACGAGGGGCGGTTGCACCTGGAGCTTGGCGGGACTTCGGCTGCTGTCGCCCGCGGCTTTGCCGAGCTGAACGAGTGCGGCGCCGCCGCTCGTCACGCCCGGACCGAAGGCTCCCGCTTCGAGCGCGGCCTGGTAGGCGGCCAGCTGCGGGTGCGCCGCCACCTCGGCATCGTTGGGCTTGGACCCGCCCGTCTTGTAGTCGATGATGCGCAGGCCGCGGCCGTCGTGGCTCTCCAGCCGGTCGACCATGCCGGAGATCTTGGCCCGGCCGATGACGGCACTGAAGGGCCGCTCGACTCCGGCGCCGGACCAACCGTCTGCCTTCGCGTCGGCGAGATAGCCCTCGAGCCGGCCGATCATGCCACTCGTTCGTTCCTTGGCGACCCTCGCCAGCCAGGTTTCGCCGAGCCCGAGACGTGGCCAGCGTTCGTCGAGCGCGGCCTGCATCGCGGTGGGATCGGTGTCGGCGAACTCCTGCGCGATCTCGTGGACGAGGGTGCCGATGGTGCTTGCTCCGATCGAAGGGCCGAAGGCACCGTTCGTCGTGAGCAGCCAGTTGAGCGAACAGCGGTGGAAGCTCTCCACCTTGGACGGGCTCACCCGCACGACGCTCTCAGGGGCGCGCACCGGTCGGTCGTCGGACTGGGCGACGAGGGCCCACCAACTGCTCGGGTCAGCGCCCGGAACACCGGCTGCGGCGAGGCGGGCGAGGCGCCGGGAGGCTTCGTCTCGTTCGATCTCGTCGGTGGAGGCGAGCATCCGGCGCGCCTCCGCCACGACACCCGCCAACGTCATGGGGCGTGCCACCGAGGTGAACTCGCGCAAGGCGTCCGCTCCGGCCGACGTGGTGAGCGGGTCGACGATGTCGAGGTAGACGCTCGGCTGTTCGTCGTCGTCACGAACCGCTGTGACGAGGAGGTTCTCGCGCGCGCGGCTGACCGCCATGGCGAACTGCCGTGTCTCGTCGTAGCGCACAGCGGCCTGACGCGCGGCCAGCGAACGGCCACGGCCCGCGAGGATGTCGACGAGTTCCTCCGAGCCGAGGACCGAACCACGCAGCCGAAGGTCCGGCCAGACGCCCTCCTGAACCCCGGCGACGACGACGGTGTGCCACTCGCGTCCGGCCGCGCCGGCCGGCGTGAGCAGCGCGACGGCGTCGTCGTCCGGCGCCGCCGCGACGAGGCGGTCACCGGGAACGTCCTGGCCGCGCACGTGGTCGAGGAAGTCGCGTACCGCGGCGCCGGGCAACCGGTCGGCGTACGTGGCCGCTGCCCCGAAGAGCGCGACGACGGCGTCGAGGTCACGGTCGGCCCGGGTACCTGCGACGCCACCGCTAAGGGCGTTCGCCTCCCACGGCTCGGCGAGGCCACTGGCCTGCCACATGGCCCACAGCACGTGCTCCGCGTCGCCGGACTCACCGGATTGGGCGAACGCGGCTCGTCCGGCGTCGAGGACACGCGCCACCCGACGAGCCGGCGTGCCCTCCGGGCCGAGCGACGCGAGCAGGACGGGCTCGAACAGCGCAGCCCCGAGAAGTTCGTCGGACGTACGAGCACCGCCGAGTGCCAGTTCCTCGCGCCGCAGCGCACGCCGCAGCCGCCGCAGGACGACCGGATCCGCCCCGCCGAGCGGGGAGGTGAGCAGATCGAGCGCGAGGTCACCGGGCACCGTCTCTTCCCCCGCAGTGACGAGGTCGAGGGCGGCCAGGAAAGGACGTACCGCCGGTTCGTCCCGCAGCGCGAGTGAGGCGGGCGGGATGGCGACGGGAACCTTGGCGGCATTGAGCGCCCGACGCAGCGCCGTGGTCATGCCGGAGCCGCGCACGATGACCGCCATGTCGCGCCAGGCCACCCCGTCGACGAGGTGGGAGCGGCGCAACGTACCGGCGATGTGCGCTGCCTCCTGCGAGGCACTACGCAGCAATGCGACGTCGACCTGACCGCCCGGTCGCGTGGTGACGCTGCGGTGCGCCGCACCGTCGACCGCACCGATACGGGCGCTGACGCGTCCGCGGACGGCCGCCAGGGCACGCGGCGCGCGATGCCCCACGCCGAGCGTGAGACGCCGCGTGGCGCCGTGATCCTCGGCGACCTCGGCCATGTAGCGCGGGTCGGCTCCCCGGAAGCCCTGCACCGTGACGTCCGGGTCTCCGATGAGCACGAGTCGTTGCGTTGGCCCGACGAGCGTTCGGAGGAAGACGACGCCTGCGCGGGTGAGCTCCTGCGCATCGTCGACGACGACGAGGGAGAACTGCGAGCGGTACTGGGCGAGCAGGTCGTCGTTCGAGCGGAGCGCCTCGGCGGCCGCGCCGAGGATCCACGCCGGGTCGAACGCCCCGGGGCGCGACAGCGCCGTGACGTCGTCGTACTCGTCGAGGACGCTCGCCGCGGCACACCACTCGGGTCGGCCGTGCTCGTGGCCCAGTGCCACCAGCTCGTCCGACGAAAGGCCCCACTCCACGGCACGCATGAGCAGGTCACGCAGTTCGTTGCGCAGGCCGCGGGTGGGCAGTGCCTCGCTCAGATCGGCGGGCCAGTTCGGAACACGGCCCAGCCCGGCGCGGTGTCCCGCGAGCAACTCCTTGATCACCACGTCCTGCTCCGGCCCGGCGAGCAGCCGCGGCGCGGGAAGCCCCTCAAGAGCGGCGCGGGCGCGCAGGATGCCGAAGGCGAGCGCCTGCGGCGTTCGGGCGATCGGTTCGCTCGATGTACCTCCGACGCGCGTGGTCACCCTGGCCCGCAGCTCGCTGGCGAGCGTGCGCGTGGGAGAGAGCAGAACGCAGGCGTCCGGGGCCAGGCCGTCGCGGACTGCCTGAGCCACGAGTTCCACCGCGAGCGTCGACTTGCCCGTACCCGGCGCGCCCACGACGTGCAGCACTCGGTCGTCCGCGTCGAGCACCGCCTGCTGTGTCGCATCGAACAGCATGGCGGCCGCGGGGTCGCCGCCGGGTGTGGCGCGCGGCATCGAGCGGAGCTGGAGCGGTGGCGTCGACATGTGCGTCATCCCATCACCAGCCACCGACAACCGCGCAACGACGCGTCATTCGTCGAACCCGGGCCGCCATCGCGCGCGACGCAGATCGGCGTGATCACCGCGGATCGGTGTTCCTTCCTCGCGATAGGCCGCGAGCGCCTCCGCCTGCAGGTGCTCCGGAAGGCGACCCGCGGCGTTCGTGACGCGCCACCACGGCCAGGCCGCATCGCCCTCGCTCATGATGCGGCCGACCTGTCGGGCGCCGGTTCCGACGACCGCGGCGATGTCGCCGTAGGTCGTCACGGCGCCCTCGGGCACGTCGTGGACGACCTCGACGACGCGCTCGCGCAGTTCCTCACGCGCCCTCTCGTGCGGACGAGGTTCTGATCGAGATGTCCCGCCTGCTGCGCTCATCCGACCTCACGAGAAGTCGGCTCCGCGTGTTCCTGCCACGCGGCCAGGCCACCGGCGAGCGACATGATCCGCGGTCCCGTCTGGTCGCGACTCTCATCGAGCAGCACCCGCGCGGCCCGGGCCGAACGCGATCCTGCCGCACAGACCGTCACGACGTCACGGCCCTGTGCCGCGGTGAGGAGCTCGCGGCCCGTCGACGACTCCCACGCGCTGAGCGGCCGGACCACGACCTCACCCCACCCTGCGGGAACGGGCGATGCGTCCACTTCCGTCTGCTCCCGAACATCGACGACGAACGGGTCACCGAGCGCAGCCAGCTCCGCAGCATCGATTTCGCACACCTCGCCCACCTCGGCCCCACTGGCCCCGACGTCACTCCCCCGCCCGGCTTCGTCGAGCCCCTCGAACAGACGCTGGTCCCCGTCACCGCACACGACGCACTGCGCGTCACGCGCGAGCGGCAACCGCGTCAGGCTCGTCGAGAGCGCGTCGTAGAGCCAGACCCCGTCGCGGGCCACCTCCCCGGCGCCGGTGACGAGCTTGATCACCTCGACCGCTTCCATCGTGCCGACGACACCCGGCAACACGCCGAGCACGCCGCCGACGGCGCAGTCCGGCACCTCGCCGTCCGCGAGCGGGTGCGGGAACAAACAGCGATAACACGGGCCGACGCCCGGAACAACCACCCCGAACTGGCCCGAGAACTGCGAGATCGACGCCCACACCAAGGGAAGGCGCAACGCGACACACGCGTCGTTGAGGACGTAACGCGTCGAGAAGTTGTCGCTCCCGTCGACGACGACGTCGTACTCGGGAAGAATCTCGAGCGCAGTCCGGGCGTCGAGGCGGACCCGGTGCTCCATGATCGTCACTCCGCTGTTGAGCTGCGACGCGAACCGCGCCGCGGAGGAAACCTTGGCCTCGCCCACCCCGGCTTCGGTGTGGATGACCTGCCGCTGCAGGTTCGAACGCTCCACCACGTCGTCGTCGACGACACCGATGACCCCGACCCCGGCCGCGCTGAGGTACGAGACGACGGGCGCCCCCAGACCTCCGGCGCCGACGACGAGGACCCGTGCGTCACGCAGCGCACGCTGCCCCGTCTCGCCCACACCGGGCAGCGTCAGGTGGCGCGCGTAACGCAGGCGCTCACCCGGGTCGAGTGGTCGCGACGATGCCACAGATGTTCCTTCCCGCTAGCTGCCGCCCGCTCTGGCGGGGCGGGGCGCTAAAGTCACACCCAGCTTATGACCGCCGACGAAGGAGTTCACCCGATGACCGGCACGGACGACCCCACCAAGCGCGGACGTCTGCCCCGCTCGGCCCGGCGAGCCCAGTTGATGGAGGCCGCGCAGTCGGTGTTCGTCGAGTCGGGGTTCCACAGCGCCGCGATGGACGAGATCGCGGAGCGGGCGCACGTCAGCAAGCCCGTGCTCTACCAGCACTTTCCCGGCAAGCTCGACCTCTACCTCGCGCTGCTCGACCAGCACACCCGCGAGTTCCCCGAACTCGTGCGCAAGGCCGTCGAGTCGACCACCGACAACAACGAACGTGTCGCCGCCGCCGTCGGGGCCTTCTTCGAGTTCGTCGAGCGTGAGGACGCAGGCTTCCGCCTCGTCTTCGAGTCCGACCTGACGAACGAGCCCGCTGTCGCCGAGCGCGTCGAACGCAGCCTCGCCGACACGGCCGACATCGTCGCGCAAGTCGTACGGGAGGACACCGGGCTGCCCGAGGCGGAGGCGACGCTCGTCGCCGTCGCGCTCGTCGGCATGTCCCAGGTCGTGGCGCGCTACTGGATCGCCCAGCATGAACCCATCCCCCGCGAGGAGGCAGCGCGCATCGTCGGCATCCTCGGTTGGCGCGGCCTCACCGGTTTCCCGAAGACCGCCGGGGATGAAATCACGCGCTGAGG
This sequence comes from Dermacoccus sp. PAMC28757, assembly GCF_014302635.1. NCBI lineage: Bacteria > Bacillati > Actinomycetota > Actinomycetes > Micrococcales > Dermacoccaceae > Dermacoccus > Dermacoccus sp. PAMC28757. The sequence goes on from NZ_CP060292.1 coordinate 2,901,776, forward strand.
CGTTGACCTCAACAGGCCGTCGGCGGTCGACGGCGTACACGAGTCGTCCGCCGACCACGTCACCATTCACCGAGACACACGAGGAGGGGCCGTGGAGGTCCGCATCGGCGTTCAGAACGTCGCACGAGAGATCGTCATCGAGTCCAACGAGTCGTCCCAGGCCGTGCGCGAGGCGGTCGCCGCGGCTCTCAGCGCCGGCACGCCGCTGACGCTCACCGACGAGAAGGGGCACTCGGTCACCGTTCCGGCCACCGCCCTCGCCTACGTCGACATCGCAGCCGAGCAGAAGGGCCGCGTCGGCTTCGGCGGCTGAGTGATCCCAACCCTGCGCGAGGCGCCGCTTTCCCCTGGGAAAGGCGGCGCCTCGCCGTGTCGAGACTCGATGACGGCACGCGCCTCACGACGACCCGGGAGACGGCGACGGGATAGCACACCCGCACGGGTGGATAGTTGAAAGTGGGCTGAAAGTTCGCTTAAGTGAGCACAGAAGCGTTGGGGACACCAGCCCCAGCCAGCACTGTAAGGAGATCATCATGATCGGTACGCTCATCAGCGCCATCATCGCGGGCATCATCATCGGCGCGCTCGCGCGCCTCGTCCTGCCGGGCAAGCAGAACATCTCGATCCTCATGACGATCGTGCTCGGCGCCATCGGCTCCCTTGCCGGCTCGTGGCTCTACACGGCCATCTCCGGCAAGTCGGGCACGAACGGCATCGACTGGATCGCGCTGATCCTCGGCGTCATCGTCGCCGCGGTCCTCATCACGGTCTACCTGTCCGTGATGGGCCGTAAGAACGGCACGCGCGTCTGATTTCGCGTTCGCATTAGAGAAATCCCCCGCAACCACACGGTTGCGGGGGATTTCTCTTCGTCTGCGTCACCACACGGCGTCAGGCCGTCAGCCCCAACGCCTGCATGCGCTCGGAGTGGTTGGTCGTGAGCCGCTCGAACATGCGCGTCAGTTCGGCGAGGTCGGCGCCGACGCCCGAGCCGTCGTCGACGAGCAGGGCCGTGAGGGCGTCGTGGGACGCCGCCACACGCTGGGCCTGGCTGAGCGCCTCGCCGACGAGTCGGCGCCCCCAGAGCGCAAGACGCGAGCCGACGCGCGGATCCTGGGCGATCGCCTCGGCGAGCACCCGCTTGACGAAGGCATCCTGCTCGTCAGCGCCGACCGCGCGCTCGACGAGTGCGCGGGTCTCGGGGTCGACGTAGCGGGCGATCTCCGCGTAGAAATCATTCGCGATAGCGCTGCCTGCATAGGCCTTCATGAGGCCCTCGTACCAGTCGGCCGGCGGAGTGCGGCGGTGCCACTCGTCGATGGCGGCCGTGAAAGGCTCCATCGAGGATTCGGGCTCGGCGCCGATCTCGCGCAGCCGAGCAGCGAGCTCCTCGTAGTGGTCGAAGTCCATCCGGGCCATGCGGGCGAGAGCCAGCTTGTGGTCGAGGCGCGGCGCACGCGAGGCGTCGTCGACGGTGGCGAAGGCTCCGGAGAGTTCGCCGTAGGCGATGACGCTCAGAAGATCCACGACCCCGGCCCGGTAGTCCGGGTCGTCGAGGGTGCGCAGGACGGCAGTGGCGGGCGCGGGCGTCACGGAGTCGCTCATGAAGGCGATGCTATCGCCGCAGCCACTGCTTCGTCGCGCGGCGAGTACACTGAAACGGACAGCAGGTGCCCGGTCGGCCACGATGCCGCGACCGAGGTCGGCCCTCCGCCGCCCCCAAGGTCCACCCAAGGTCGTTCCCCGCGTGAGCGCAGTGAACGAGAAGACCTCCGATCGGCCCTCCTTCGCTCCGGCGTGGCAACCATGCCCCGGGGCCCGACAGGAAGCACGATCGTGACCCAGACCCAGCCGAGCGCGGCCGAACTCGATTCGGCCGGCATCACCTCCATCGAGGCCGAGGCCCCCGCCGAGCCCATCGCCACCCAGACGTTCGCCGACTTCGGGGTCCACCCCGACATCGTGGCGGCCCTGGCCGACAAGGGCATCGTCCACCCCTTCCCCATCCAGGCGATGACGCTGCCCGTGGCCCTTTCGGGCCACGACATCATCGGCCAGGCCCGTACCGGCACCGGAAAGACGCTCGGTTTCGGCGTCCCGCTCCTCGCCCGCGTCACCGTGAAGGGCGAAACGTCGAACTCCCCCGTCCCGGCACCCGAGGGCAAGCCACAGGCCATGGTCGTCGTGCCGACGCGTGAGCTCGCCGTCCAGGTCGCCTCCGACCTCGAGGCAGCCGCCAAGCGCCGCGGCATCCGCATCGTCCAGATCTACGGTGGCCGCGCCTTCGAGCCGCAGATCGAGGCACTCGAGCGTGGCGTCGAGGTCGTCGTCGGTACGCCCGGTCGCCTTATCGACCTCGCCTCCCGCGGACACCTCGACCTGTCGTACGTCGGCGGGCTCGTACTCGACGAGGCCGACGAGATGCTCGACCTGGGCTTCCTGCCGGACGTCGAGAAGATCCTCGCGATGACGCCGGCCGCCCGCCAGACCATGCTGTTCTCCGCGACGATGCCCGGCGCCGTGGTCGCGCTGGCGCGCCGCTACATGACGCAGCCCACGCACATCCGCGCCATGCAGGACGACGCGAGCGAGGCCGAGACGGTGGCCGCCATCGAGCAGATCGTCTACCGCGCACACGCCATGGACAAGGTCGAACTCCTCGCCCGCGTCCTGCAGGCCAAGGACCGTGGCCTCACTATCATCTTCAGCCGCACGAAGCGCACCGCCGCCAAGGTCTCCGACGAGCTGAACGCGCGCGGCTTCGCGGCAGCACCGCTGCACGGTGACCTCGGCCAGGGCGCTCGCGAGCAGGCCCTGCGCGCCTTCCGTGCGGGCAAGGTCGACGTCCTCGTCGCCACCGACGTCGCCGCGCGCGGCATCGACGTCGAAAACGTCACGCACGTCGTCAACTACCAGTGCCCCGAGGACGAGAAGACCTACGTCCACCGCATCGGCCGCACGGGCCGCGCGGGCAACACCGGTATCGCCATCACGCTCGTCGACTGGGATGACCTGCACCGGTGGACGCTCATCAACAAGGCGCTCGACCTCGGCGTCCCGGAGCCGCAGGAGACGTACTCGAGCTCCGAGCACCTCTTCACAGATCTCGACATCCCGACGAACGCCACGGGAAAGCTCCCGAAGTCGGCTCGCACCCGCGAAGGACTCGGCGCAGAGCGCGTCGAGGACCTCGGCGAGACGGGCCGCTCCGGCGGTGAGCGCTCGAGCGAGCGTTCCGGTGGTCGTGGCGGTCGCGACAACCGTTCCGGTGGCCGCGGCCAAGGTGGCCGAGGCGGCTCCCGCTCGAACGGCGATCGCCCACGTGGCGGTGACCGTCAGAGCCGTGAGAGCAACGGAGCCGACTCCTCCAAGGATTCCGGCGACGGCCAGCCGCGCCGACGTCGTCGCCGCACGCGCGGTGGTTCGGGCGGCGCGAACACGCCGCCGGCCGACCTGAACTGATCGGTCGAAACAGGGTGCATCCTTTGGGGTGCACCCTGTTTCGCATCGTGCGACACCCCGCTCCGCCACCTCGCGGGCGGCACCGCACGCCCATTACTGTGGGCCCAAAGACACTGCCACGAAAGGTCGCCCACCCATGACGCCAGCCAAGCGCCAGGACGACGATATGCCGGCTACAAACCCGGACGATTCCAGGCCACTCGACGCCGACGCCGACGTTCCGCCCCAGCAGGACGACAGCCGCAACTCCGGCGACCAGAACTTCGACGAGCGCAACCTCGATGCGCGCCGTGAGAGTCAGGACGAGAACGAGCCGGAGAACGGCCCCATGGCCGATCGCTCGCAGATCCTCGCGTCGGGCTTTGCCTCGATGTCGCGTTGGGCACTACGTATCAGCGTCGTCATCGTCACGCTCTACCTGCTCGGACGCGCGCTCGCGCCGTTCTGGGTCATCATCCTGCCGCTCATCCTCGGCCTCATCATCGCCACGGTCCTGTGGCCGCCGACGGCGTGGCTTCGTCGACGCGGCTGTGCTCCGGCGTTGGCGGCTTTCCTCTCGATCCTTGGCGCCCTCGGCATCCTCGGCGGTGTCATCTCCGCCATCGTGCCCTCGGTCGCGAACCAGGCTCCGGAACTCGCGACCCGCTCGACCCAGGGTGTCTCACAGGTTCAGGAGTGGGTCCAGGGCCCGCCGTTCAACGTTCCGCAACAGCAGATCGACAACGCAGTCGGCACGATCAACGACAAGATCACCAAGTCCGGTGACGTCATCGCGTCCGGAGTGTTCTCCGGCGTGACGACGGTCGGCAGTGTCCTCGTGACGCTCGTGCTGAGCCTCATCCTGTCCTTCTTCTTCATCAAGGACGGTGACCGATTCCTGCCGTGGGTGCGTCTGGTCACGGGTGAGCGCACCGGCGCGCACCTCACCGAGGTCTTCACCCGCGCGTGGCACACGCTCTCGGGCTTCATCCGCACCCAGGCGATCGTGTCCCTCATCGACTCGATCTTCATCGGAATCGGTCTCGTCATCCTCGACGTGCCCCTGGCCCTGCCCCTGTGTGTCATCACCTTCTTCGGTGGCTTCATCCCGATCGTGGGCGCGTTCGTCGCGGGTGCTCTCGCGGTGCTCGTCGCCCTCGTGACGCAGGGTCCGACGACGGCGCTCATCGTGCTCGGCATCATCGTGGCCGTGCAGCAGATCGAGGGCCACGTGCTCCAGCCGATGCTGCAGAGCCGCTCGATGTCGCTGCACCCCGTGCTTGTCCTGCTCGGTATCGCGGCGGGCTCCGAGGGCCACGGCGTCGTCGGTGGCTTCCTCGCCGTGCCGGTCGTCGCCACCATCGCCGTGCTCTTCCGCTACGTGGGCGAGCAGATCGACCTGCGGGCGGGCACGATCAGTGCCGACGATCTCGAGTACCGCACCGACCGGGGGCGCACCGCAGCCCTGCGCACGGAGCGTCTTCGGCGCCTCGCCGACCGGAAGGCGCGGGGTGAGGAGACCAGCATCGGCGCCGAATCACGTGCCGCGATAGCCGCGGACGACGGGGAGAAGAGCACGCTGTCGGAGGTCATTCCGCACGGCTCCGCACCCTCCGACCGCGCCCGGTCCGTCGTCGGCGGACTGCGCCGCCGCTTCCGGCGCTGAACGCATGTCGGTCACGCCCCCGTCCTCGGTCTCGCTTCCGACGGCGGGGGCGTTTCGTGCTCGGACGTGACCCGTCTGACGGGGCGGCTTAACTGATTTCATTCGCTATGCGTCACGGCCCCCGGTAGGCTCACACGGTTACCGGTCTCCCTTCCTTCGGGGGAAAGCGGTTGTCCGAGTACGAAAAGTAGGCGCCCGCAAGGGGCCGATACGGGAGGTTCCGCGTGTCCGACACGACACCACCAGCGGAACCTGACAGCGTTTCGCAGCAGCACACAACCTCGGACGAGGGCACGTCGTCGGATTCGTCGACCGCGCACTCGTCCCACGAAATGCTCGTCGGCGTCGACGAGCCCATTCCCCAGCACGAGGCCGTCCACAAGGGCACTCTCGACAAGATCATCTTCGGCGTGACGGCTACCTTCGCCATCGCGTTCGTCGCGTGGGGTCTTCTCTCGCCCAAGACGATGTCGTCGGGCTCCTCGACCGCCCTCGGGTGGGTCATGGACTCGATGGGCTGGGCGTTCATCCTGTTCGCCACGTGCTTCGTCATCTTCGCCATCTGGCTGGCGGCGAGCCGTTACGGCAACATTCCGCTCGGTCACGACAACGAGAAGCCCGAGTTCAAGACGACCTCGTGGATCGCGATGATGTTCAGCGCCGGCATGGGCATCGGCCTCATGTTCTACGGGGTCGCCGAGCCGCTCACGCACTTCGTCACCCCGCCGCCGCGTAGCGGTGCCGGCGCGGAGAGCCCCGAGGCCCTCCAGGTCGCCATGGCGACGACGATGTTCCACTGGGCGCTTCACCCGTGGGCGATCTACGCCGTCGTCGGTGTCGCCATCGCGTACGGAACGTTCCGCAAGGGGCGCAGCCAGCTCATCAGCTCGACGTTCGTTCCGCTCATCGGACGACGCCGCGCCGAAGGACCCGTCGGCAAGGTCATCGACGGTCTCGCGATCTTCGCGACCTTGTTCGGTTCGGCCGCATCGCTGGGCCTCGGTGCCCTGCAGATCGCCGCGGGCCTCGAGAAGAACGGCTGGGTCAACAAGGTCGGCGGCACGGCACTCGTGTCGATCATCGTCATCCTGACGATCTGCTTCATCTTCTCGGCCGTCTCCGGCGTCGAGAAGGGCATCCAGTACCTGTCGAACTTCAACATGGTGCTCGCCCTCGTGCTCGCCGTGTTCCTGTTCGTCGTCGGCCCGACGGCCTTCATCCTCAACCTGCTGCCGACCGGCCTCGGCGACTACATGGACCAGCTGCCCTTCATGGCGTCGCGCAGCCAGGCCACCGGCTTGCAGCCGATGCACGACTGGCTCGCGAGCTGGACGGTCTTCTACTGGGCCTGGTGGATCAGCTGGACCCCGTTCGTCGGCATGTTCATCGCGCGCATCTCGCGTGGCCGTACGATCCGCCAGTTCATCACCGGCGTTCTCCTCGTGCCGTCGCTCGTCTCGCTCGTGTGGTTCGCCATCTTCGGTGGCACGGCCATCGACGTGCAGCGTGAGACCCACGACATCGCGAAGAAGGTCGAGGGTGTCTTCACCGTCGACTCGAACGCGGCCCTGTTCGACGTCCTCGACCACTTCCCGCTCGCGGGTGTGACCACGGTCGTCGTCATGGTGCTCGTCGCCGTGTTCTTCGTCTCGGGCGCCGACGCGGCCTCGATCGTCATGGGCACGCTGAGCGAGCGTGGCCGCATCGAGCCGAGCCGCTGGGTCGTCATCTTCTGGGGTGCCGCCACCGGCGCCGTGGCCGCCGTCATGCTTCTCGCCGGCCTGGCCGAAGGAGATTCGTCGGCCGCTCTCACGAGCCTGCAGAACATCACGATCGTCAGCTCGCTGCCGTTCGTCATCGTCATGGTGCTCATGTGCGTCGCGCTCGTGCGGGAGCTGCACTCCGACCCGATGATGCTGCGCGCCCAGAAGGGACGCGACCTCATCGAGAAGGCCGTCATCAGCGGCGTCAAGACGCACGGCGGTGACGACATCAGCCTCGTCGCCGTGCCGTCCGAGCACGCCGAGAGGGTTTCGACGCTCGCCACCGAGGTCGCCACGGGTGACAGCCGTGCCACGCGTGTGCCCGGTGAGACGCCCCGACGTCCGCGTGTTCGCCCGAAGGGGCAGCCGCCGCGTCACGACGTCTGATCGGCCCCGAGACTCGAGCAACGCCGTCGGCCCGGGAACCACGTGGTTCCCGGGCCGACGGCGTTCGTCCTTCACTTCACGACGCGATCACACGGCTCAGTGGCGGGCCCGCACGACCTCGGTACCGCCGGAAGCCCCGGCGAGCAGCCGTTCGTATTGGTCGGGAGCAGTCGTGTTCTCCCCCAATCGGTTGGGCTTGCCGGCTCCGTGGAAGTCGCTGGAGCCCGTGACGACGAGGTCACGCTCCCGGGCGATCGCGAGCGCCCGCTCGACCTGTGAGGCATCGTGGTCGCGGTGGTGCGCCTCGATGCCGACGAGGCCGGCGTCAGCCATGGCACGCACGACGTCCTCGTCGACAATGCGCCCGCGCGATTCGGCGAAGGGGTGCGCCATGACAGGCACTCCACCGCCCGCGCGCACCAACTCCACGGCGCGCACGGGATCGAGCGCGTAATGGCCGACGTGGTACGGGCTGCCGTTGTAGAGGTAGCGCTCGAACGCTTCGGAGCGATTCGCGACGACGCCGTTCGCGACGAGAGCGTCCGCCATGTGCGGCCGCCCGATGGTCGCATCGGCACCGGCGACGGAGAGCACCTGCTCGTACGTGATGTCGACATCCTCACCCAAGCGCTCCACCATGCGCTGCGCTCGCGTGAGGCGCGACGAGCGGGCCTTCTCGAGCTCGGTGATCAGTTCGCCGTCCGTGGGCGGGAGGTAGGCAAGCAGATGGATGCTGATTCCCTCGTGCTTGCACGAGACCTCGATGCCGGGTACGAGGTCGATGCCGTGCTCACGGGCGGCAGCGGCTGCCTCGTCCCAACCACGCGTCGTGTCGTGATCGGTGAGGGCGACGACGTCGAGGCCGGAGCGAGCCGCTTCTGCGACCACCTCAGCCGGCGTCGTCGTGCCGTCGCTACAGGTGGAGTGGGTGTGAAGGTCGATACGCACGCTCACACGTTAGCCTTGCTCGTCGTGGAATCCTCCCGCTCCGACGACGACACGACCACAGGCGAGGCCATGCCCCAACCCGTGCGGTACGCGGTGTGGCTCATGCTTGCAGGCGCGCTCGTCCAGGCGTTGTCGACCCTCACGACGGCACTCGATCGGGAGGGTATCCGGGCCCAGACGGCCCGCCTCGCCGACGAGTTCGACCGCTCCCTCGACGGCAAGGCGCTCGAGCGAGCCACCGATCAGGCGTACTGGTTCGGTGTAGGCACCGGCGTGACGTTCGTGGCGCTCTGGCTCGTGGTCGCTCGGCTGTGCGCCATCGGTCGCACCAGCGGACGGCCTCTCGCGACGCTCTTCGCCACCGTCTACACCTTCACGTTCGCCTTCTCCGCGGTGCGTTCCTTCGGCCCGGGAGCGTTTCTGGGGCTCGTCACCGTCGTCGTCGGTGTCTCGGCCGTCTATCTGCTGTGGCGCAGGCCGGTCACGCCGTGGCTCGCGCGGTGCGCCGCGCGTCGCTCCCAGGGCGCGTGAGCCACGTCGATAGGCTGGATTTCATGCCTCGCCACGTCGTCGCCGCCCTCACCGCTGCAGTCCTCGTCTCGTTGACGGCCTGTAGTTCGGGCGCCGACCCGAAGGACGTCACACCGACGTCGTCGACGTTCACGAACGGTGCCCAGTCGCCGACGACGGCTGCGCCCAACCCGAACCCGGTGACGTCGCCGAGCCCCGGCGCCGTCGTGAGTTCCGACAAGGTCTTCAACTTCGTGGTGCCCAGCGGATGGAACCTGTCGAAGAAGGCCCAGGCCGTCGCCTACCTCTCCTCGGCCACCGTCGCTCACAACGTCGCCCCCACGATCGCGATCACCCGCTCGAAGGTCTCCCCCGCGCCGGCTCTCGACAAGACCGTCCAGATGGCGATGATGCAGGCTCGCCAGGACGGCGCGAGCGTGGAGCGGCTCCCCGAGCGCACCGTCGGGGGTGAGAAGTCGGTGGCCTTCACGGCCAAGTCGACGGAGAAGAACGTCGAACTGCAGCGGACCTACACGATGGTGGCGCACGACAAAGCCCTCTACGTCATCACGCTGACGAGTGCCCAGGCCGACGCGAAGCGTGACGAGGCCACCCTCACGTCGTTCCTCGCCGGCCTAACGTGGACGAAGAAGGGCGACAAGGGTTCGACCGCCAGCGGCACGACACCGGCCCCCGTTCCCACCTCGACGTCCAACCCGCCTAAGCCGAGCTCCAGTTCGTCGAGCACAGCGTCCTCGTCGAGTTCGTCCTCGATGGCGCCCTCCTCGTCCAACAAGACAACCGGCTCGGCGAAACCCTCGAGCAGCACGTCCACGAAGCCCACGGCGTCGTCGACGTCGAAGTGACGCGCGTCAGTCGGTCTGCTGGACGGTGCGACGCAACACCTTCGAGGTGAGTGAGTCCGCGCCTGCGGAAATCTGACGGCCGAGCAGCGTCCCGAGGGAGACGCCGACCGACAGCGCAAGCCCCACGAGCATCGCCAGCAGGAACGAGTCGACCCAGTTGTTGTCCTCGTTGTCCGTGACGAAGTACATGATGCCCTTGTAGACCGCGAGACCGGGGAGCAAGGGAACAATGCTCGCGGCGGTCACTGCGATGCTCGGCACGTGCAGTCGCCGCGCCACCGTCGGTGCCGCACACCCGATGAGGAAGGTCGCGATTCCGGAGGCAACGGGCTGCGAGGTGCCCCCCAGGATGTTGAACGTGGCGAAGAGGAGCCACGAGACCCCGCCCGTGACGATCGAGACGAGGACCGCTCGGGGCGCGCAGTAGGCCGAGACGGCGAAGGCGCCGCCGAGCAGCGCTCCGGCGAGGATCTGGACGACGACGTTCTGCGCCAACCCGTCCGAGGGGATGACGTACAGGTTCACCCCGATGCGACGCGCGAGACTCAGCACGAGCAGAACCCCGGCCACGACGCCGCCGGTCAGCAGCATGACCTCGTACGTGCGCGCACCGGCGGTGAGGTAGAAGCCGTCCAGGGTGTCCTGCGCAGCGGTGACGACGGACATACCGGCCAGCAGCACCACGATGCTCGAGGCCACGACGATGCTCGGGCGCACTTGTGCGAGCCACCAGATGCCGCCGGTGTGATCGCGGATGACGAGCAATGCCACCGCGATGCCGGCTGCGATGGTCGCCCCGATGACCTGTCCGAAGAAGGTCGACAGCCCCATCCGCGCGAACCGCACCTGGACGTAGTCGATGAGCGCGGTGGCGACACCGGAGATGAGGATCATCATGAGACCACCACCGAGAAGCATGGCGACACCGGCGCCCATGAGACCCCACGCTGCCGTCACGACGCCGCGACGGTATGAGTGCGGCATCTCGAGGATGCGTTCGAGCTCACCGAGGTTGTCCTCGATGTCGACGGGCTCGCTGCCGCTGGCACCGATCTCGCGCACGAGGGAGTGGAGCGCCTCGAGGCGCGAGTAGTCCGTACCCATCGAACTGACGATGCGCATGACGGTGATGGGGTCGCGGTGCACGCCGCGGTGCATGCTGAGCGTCACGGAGGTGTAGGTGATGTCGACGTGGACGCTCGAGAGGCCGTAGGCGCGGCAGACCCGCAACAGGGCGGCTGTCGTGTCGGCGACGGAGGCCCCGGTCACGAGCATGGCCTCACCGAGACGCAGGCAGAAGTCGATGACGGCGCGGGTGTGCCACTCCGAGACGTAGTCACTCCCGCCCCGAACCGCGATGGGCATCGTCGGAGGACCGCTCGGACGCAGCACCGATCGAGCTCGTCCTCGCACGCGTGTCGAACCGCCCGGCGTCGATCGTTGGGGCCGTCCACGCATGCTGCCCTCGGGCATTTTCACCACCTTGTCGCATCCACCATCAGCCACCCGTCATTGTGCGGCATACCCACCCCGGGTCGGCAAGCCGCCCACCCGGCGCAGTGTCGGCGCGAAGGGGCACAATGGGAGGTGTGAGTGAGAAGCAGCAGCAAGCAGAGCACCGAAGCCGTCCCGGCGGCGCGCAGTTCCGCGAGTTCGTCGCCTCCGGTTGGGCGCCGCGTGACACGACACCGACGCCACGCGCCGCGGTCGCAGACTTCACGCCGGCCCGTCGCGAGGCCCTCTCGCGGGAGTTCCCCGACGCACGGCTCGTCATCCCCGCAGGCGGACTCAAGGTCCGCAGCAACGACTGCGACTACCAGTTCCGTCCCCACTCGGCCTTTGCCTGGGTGACGGGCCTGGGCGCCGATCGTGAACCGGACGCCGTATTCGTCCTCGAGCCGCGCCCCGAGGGCGGCCACGAAGCCCAGATGTTCTTCAAGCCCCTCGCAGGCCGCGACACCGAGGAGTTTTTCGGTGACAGCCGCTACGGAGAGTTCTGGGTTGGTGCCCGACCCACACTCGATGACATGTCGAACGAACTGGGCGTGACGGCCCGTCACATCGACGAGTTCGGTGACGCCGTCGCGAAGGACGCCGGCGTCGTCGACGTCCTTGTCGTGCGCGACGCCGACGCCGACATCACTGCCCAGATCGAGCAGGTGCGTTCCCACCTCGACGAGGCGGCCACCGAGGCCGTCCAGGCCAAGGACGCCGAGCTGGCACGCTTCCTGTCCACCGCGCGCCTGACGAAGGACGCGTGGGAGGTCGGCCAGATGCGCGAGGCCTGCGACGCCACGGCACGTGGCTTCGAGGCCGTCGTCGCCGACCTTCCGGAAGCGGTACACCGCGGTCGCGGTGAGCGTTGGGTCGAGGGCGTCTTCGGACTCCACGCGCGTCACGCCGGCAATGGCGTCGGCTACGACTCCATCTGTGCGAGCGGCGACCACGCCAACACGCTGCACTGGATCAAGAACACCGGCGAGATCCGCTCCGGCGACCTCATCCTCATCGATGCCGGAGTCGAGGTCGACTCGCTGTTCACCGCCGACGTGACGCGTACGCTGCCGGTCTCGGGAACCTTCTCGCCTGCCCAGCGCGAGATCTACCAGGCCGTCCTCGACGCTCAGAACGCCGGTTTCGCGGCCGCGAAACCCGGTGCGAAGTTCTCCGACGTCCACGCCGCGGCCATCCGCGTCATCGCCGAGCGCCTGCACGGGTGGGGCCTTCTTCCCGAGGGTGTCGACGTCGAGGCGACGCTCGACCCGGAGAACGGCCAGTACCACCGTCGCTGGATGGTGCACGGTACGAGCCACCACCTCGGCCTCGACGTCCACGACTGCGCCCTGGCGCGCAAGGAGGAGTACATGGACGCCGAACTCAGCGAGGGCATGATCATCACGATCGAGCCGGGCCTGTACTTCAAGGCGGACGACGAGCTCGCCCCCGAGCGCTTCCGCGGCATCGGTGTGCGCATCGAGGACGACGTGCTCATCACGGCCGACGGCAACGAGAACCTGTCGAAGGCCCTTCCCCGTGAGCCTGACGAGGTCGAGGCCTGGATCAAGGACGTCTGGAGTCGCTGACGTTCTGCCCGGACGAGCGACGGCCCGTCACTTCCGAGAGGAGGTGACGGGCCGTCGTCGATCGTGGGGGCGTCCGCGATCAGTAGACGCTGACCGGCTCGCCGATATAGAGCAGGCGGTTCGCGATGAGGAAGTTCTGCGCCGACACGGACAGGCGGCAGCAACCGTGCGAGGCCGGGTAGGCCGGGATGGACGCGGAGCCGTGGAAGGCGATGCCACCGTTGAAGTAGAACGGGCGCCACAGGCCACCGAGTGCGCCGTAGTCCCAGCCGTTCGATCCGCGACGGTTGATGCGGAACTCGCCGGACGGCGTGGTCGCGCGGATCTTGCGGCCGTAGTAGGTGAACAGCTCACCGTTGCCGGTGGAGGTGTTGAAGATGTACTTCACCGAACCACCGCGCACGACCATGACGATCTGGCGACGCTTGTCGACCTCCATGCGGTTACCACCGCGACGGCTGCCCGGGCGGGTTCCGCGGTTGACGGCGCCCCACGTCTTGGCACCCACAACCCCGTCGCGGCCGAGACCAGCGACCTTCTGGATGGCGAGGACGGCCTGCACCGTCAGTGCACCGAAGACACCGTCGGGCGTGCCACACCAGTAGCCGAGCGAGTTGAGGCGCTTCTGAAGCGCGGTGACGGACGAACCGCGGCTACCGGCCTTGAGAACCGGGTTGGCTGCGGAGGCGCTGGTGGCCACGCCGGTACCCACGGCGGCCAGTGCGCCCATGGCGGCAGCACCCGCGACGACACCGCGGCGGCTGATTTCGTTGTGTTCCATGACACGTCTCCTTCTCGTGGAACGGGCGACCACTCGGCCGCTGCGGTTTCCCTCCCGCGTACCTATGACGCAACTGCGAGGCGTCCGGTTCCCCAAGAGGTCGATGTTCGTCGAACCGTCGACGACACCGCGCCCGCAGCGCTCGTACGTCGTTCCATCCAAACCAACGTCCATCATGCCAGAGAAACCCGATGCGGCTCCGCCGCCGGAGCCGTGTAGCGAGCACCTGCAACGAAATCGCAATGAAATACTGCGTGCATGAGTGCACCCACCGACCGTCTCGTCGCCGAAGCCCTCGCGAAGTCGGGGTTGCTGTGGCTCACCTCCGCGGCCGGGTCTGCACCGTGTTGGCACGTGGTCGTCGATGGTGTCGCGTACGTCGTCACGGGCCCGGGTGAGCAGTACAGCCCCGTCCACGTGGGGCGTACGAGCGTCGTCGCTCGGGCCAAGGAGTCTCGCGCTCGCCTCGTCGCGTTCGACGCGGAGGCCTCCGTCGTCTCGCCCGAGGACGACGATTGGGAAGCCGCCACGGGCGCTCTCAAGGTGGGGCGTCTCAACGCTCCCGGAGGCGACATCGTGGCTCGGTGGCGTGAGGAGGCCACGGTTCTGCGGCTCGTTCCCGACCTCACCACGGTCGTGCTGCGCGGACAGAAGCTGCCGCCGCCAGCCGCGGAGAGTGGCTCGACATCCGACACACCCACCCCGGCGCAGCAGACACCCGGTGACCGTCCCGATGACGGCCGGCGTCCGGCGTCCGGGCCCACCCGCTCCGCACGGGCCGCCGCCGAGCGCGCGAACCGTGCCGCGCAACGCGCCGACGAACAGGCGACGAACGAAAGCGGTCCTGCTTCGCCGGAAGCCGGGTCGGGTGACGACGGCGGCGCGGCTAAGGTGAGCCCGTGAGTACCCGCGTCTTCGTCGCCCGCCTCGTCGGCCTCACCGTCTTCGATCCGCTCGGAGACCGTGTGGGACGAGTTCGTGACGTCGTCGTCGTCTTCGGCAAGAACCCGAGCCCGCGCGTCATCGGCCTCGTCGTCGAGGTCGTCCAGCGTCGCCGCGTGTTCCTGCCGCTGACGCGTGTCACCTCCATCGACGCGGGCAAGGTCATCACCACCGGTCTCGTCAACATGCGCCGCTTCGAGCAGCGCCACAACGAGACCCTCGTGTGTGCCGAGCTCTTCGACCGCCAGGTCACCGTGCGCGACCCCGAAGCCGAGGAGTTCGTCGGCACGGTCGAGGACATGTCGATGGAGCAGAACCAGCGCCGCGACTGGAACATCACGAAGGTCTTCGTGCGTGAGTCGGGCAGCGCCTCGAGCGCGTCGCGCGCCATGAACCGGCTGGCGCGTCGACGCGCGGGCAAGACGAGCCTGCACGACATCCGCGACGTCTTCGGTCTGCACCGCGAGCACCAGGAGCAGTCGGCCGAGCGACTCCTCGAGGCGTACGACGACCTGCGCGTCGAGGACCTCGCCGAGGTCATCCACGACCTCACACCGAAGCGGCGCGCCGAGGTGGCCGCGGCCCTCGACGACGGCAAGCTCGCCGATGTCCTCGAGGAGCTCCCCGAGGACGACCAGGTCGAGATCATCGCCGCGCTCGGCACCGACCGTGCCGCCGACGTCCTCGAGGCCATGGAACCGGACGACGCCGCCGACCTCCTCGGCGACCTGCCGCCCGAGACGGCCGAGGACCTGCTCAAGCGGATGGAGCCCGAGGACGCCGCGCCGCTGCGACGCCTCCTCTCCTACGACGAGAACACCGCCGGTGGTCTCATGACCACCGAGCCCGCCATCCTCGGCCCGGAAGCCACGATCGCGGAGGCACTCGCCGTCGTGCGCCGTGAGGAGCTCGACCCGGCCCTCGCGTCGGCCGTCTTCATTGCGCGCCCGCCGCTCGAGGTGCCCACGGGACGCTTCCTCGGGATGGTGCACACGCAGCGTCTGCTGCGCGAGCCGCCGCACACGTCGGTCGGCAACGTCGTCGACTCGACCATCGACCCGCTGAACGTCGAGGCTCCTCTCGGTGAGGTGACGCGCACGCTGGCGCAGTACAACCTCGTCTCGCTGCCCGTCGTCGACGACAACGGGCGCCTGCTCGGCGCCGTCACGGTCGACGACGTGCTCGACCACATCCTTCCCGAGGACTGGCGTGAGGAGCGCCACGACCTTCACCACGACCGCAAGCTGCCGGGGGTGGACGCATGAGCCGTAGCGGCAAGGACGAACGTCGCGACAACCGCGAGGAGATGCGCCGCGACGCTCTCAAGGAAGCGCGCCGCGAGATGCGCGGCGACGAACGCGGCGAGAGCACGGGGCGCCTCGATCAGCCCCAGGAGAAGCGCGCGAGTGTGCTGCCGCGCTTCTCGATGGACTCCGAGAACTTCGGTGTCGCGAGCGAGAAGTTCGCGCGCTTCATGGGCACGGCGACGTTCCTCATCTGGATGACGCTGTTCGTCGCCATCTGGCTGGCGTGGAACACCTTCATGCCCGAATCGGCCCAGTTCGACCCTCGTGCGCTCAACTACACGCTGCTCACGCTCATCCTGTCGCTGCAGGCCAGCTACGCGGCGCCGCTCATCCTGCTCGCGCAGAACCGTCAGGACGACCGTGACCGTGTCGGTCTCGAACAGGACCGGGCACGCGACGAGCGCAACCTCGCCGACACCGAGTTCCTCACCCGCGAGGTGGCCTCGCTCCGTCTCGCGATGCGTGAGACCGCGACGCGTGACTTCGTCCGTTCCGAGCTGCGCTCGCTCCTGGAGGAGATGGAGGAGCGCGGCATGCTTGCCTCACCGGAGGACGACGAGGAGGAGGCGGGCGGTCGCGCGGAGCGTTCGAAGAACGAGCGCAAGCCGCGGCGCAAGGACGGCGCCTGATCAGCGTCCTTCCCGCCGTCTCCGGGCGGCAAGGCGGACGTGTGCAACACCACGTCGCCCCGGCATGAGCACTTCCTACTGGGTCGTACGATGGATGGCATGTCCACTCCCACTCTCGATGCCATCGGCGCTGCCCTCGCGACGGTCGAAGACCCTGAAATCAAGAAGCCCATCACCGAACTGGGCATGGTCGACTCGGTCGACGTCTCCGAGAGCGGCCACGTCGCCGTCACGATCCTTCTGACGATCGCGGGCTGCCCGCTGAAGTCGAAGCTGACCGAGGACACGACGAAGGCCGTCATGGGCGTCGAGGGCGTCACCGGCGTCAACGTGACGCTCGGCGTCATGACCGACGAGCAGCGCAAGGACCTGCGTGAGCAGCTGCGTGGCGGTCAGGCCGAGCGCGAGGTGCCCTTCGCGCAGCCGGGTTCGATGACGCGCGTCTACGCCGTCGCCTCCGGCAAAGGTGGCGTCGGCAAGTCCTCCGTCACGACGAACCTCGCTGCCGCGATGGCGGAGCAGGGCCTCAAGGTCGGTGTCGTGGACGCCGACATCTACGGCTTCTCCGTGCCGCGCATGCTCGGCGTCGAGCAGCGCCCGACGCAGGTTGACGACATGATCCTGCCGCCGGACAGCCACGGCGTGAAGGTCATCTCCATCGGCATGTTCGTGCCCGGTAACCAGCCCGTCGTGTGGCGTGGCCCGATGCTGCACCGTGCGCTGCAGCAGTTCCTCGCGGACGTCTTCTGGGGCGACCTCGACGTCCTCCTGCTCGACCTGCCGCCCGGCACGGGTGACATCGCCATCTCGGTGGCGCAGCTCATCCCGACGGCGGAGATCCTCGTCGTGACGACGCCGCAGCAGGCTGCCGCGGAGGTCGCGGAGCGCGCCGGCGCGATCGCGTTGCAGACGAAGCAGCGCGTGGCCGGCGTCATCGAGAACATGTCGTGGCTGGAGCTGCCGGACGGCACGCGTCAGGAGATCTTCGGTGCGGGTGGCGGCCAGACGGTCGCCGACTCGCTGACGCAGGCCATCGGCGCGAAGGTCGAGCTGTTGGGCCAGATTCCGCTCGACACGACGCTACGTGAGGGCGCTGACGCGGGTACGCCGGTCGTCGTGGGCAACCCCGACTCCCCCGCCGCGGTGGCGCTGCGCGGTATCGCGAAGGGCCTCGGCACGCGTGCGCGCGGCCTGGCGGGCCGCAGCCTGGGCCTCACCCCGAACCGCAAGTAAAGCGAACACGAAGCGCCTCGGCCGGACCGAAAGGTCCAGCCGAGGCGCTTCGTCATGTAGCGGAAGCACGCACGTCGCCCGCTGAAGAGTGAGGATGTGGCCCGAAAGGTGAGCAGCGCAGACCAACCGGACCGCGCTGGGAGCCGACTCGCCCCCGAAGGCCTGTCGCACCGTAGGATCTGACCGAGCTTGCGAGGTCAGATCACCGGAAGATAGGGCAAGGGAGCGCCTACGTCGCGTCGGTGTCGAACGGCGTGGTGCGGTCGGGGTGGTATTCGGCGGTGATGTGGGAGCGCGGGGCGCTGGGGATCGCTTGGGTGTCCTCGCCGCCGACGCCTGCACTGTGGGTTTCGGCGCCGACGCCGGACGCAGCGTGGTCGGGGCCGACGGCGCCGGCCGCGGTGGAGCCGTTGGCTCGACGTTCGGTGAGGCCGACTTCGGCGGCGATATCGGCGTCGGGGTCGTCGAAGAGGGCTTCGCGAACGATGCGGCGCGGGTCGTACTGACGCGGGTCGTACTGACGCCAGTCGATGTCCTGGTATTCGGGGCCCATCTCGGATTTGAGTTGGGTCTTGGCACCTTCGGCCATGTCGCGTGCGGTGCGGATGAAGGTGCGCAACTTCGCGATGTATTCCGGCAGGCGCTTCGGGCCGATGAGCGCGAGAGCGATGATGACGATGAGAATGAACTCGCCGGAGTTGATGTCGATGAACGGGATGTTCACGCGCGCGTCACCCCTGCGAAGTCGATCTCGATCATGGTGCCATTCTGCCTGATCGCTCGTCGTTCGCCTGAATCAGGACGACGGACCAGGCGCTGCGGGCAACCGATCGTGGCCCTTCGCCGCGCACCTCGGGCGCGTCGAAGTGGTCGGTGGTCTGGGCGTTGGACGCCATGGTGGGGGCGCCGGGTGCCGTGCTGCGCGGGTGGGCGGCGCTGCTCATGACGATGGCGCCGCAGGCTGCCGCGAGCGCGACCATGCCGAGAACCGGGCGTCGGGAAGATCGGTTGTACTGCGCGGGGGCGTCCGGGGAGAGGAGGTGGACCCGCTCCTCCTTCGCCGGGGAATGCACGGCGGCCTCGCCACGAGGTGTGTCGTCCGACGGATCACGCGTGTCGAGCGCAACGAGCCCTGCGACGAGGCGAGCGTGACGTCCGGGGTCGAGGGGCACTCGGCGCACCTGCAGGACGATGGCACGTTCGGCTTCGACGCTCTGGCGGCAGCCCTCGCAGCTGATGATGTGCCGTGCGGCGAGGTGAGAGCTCGTCTCGTCGAGTTGGCCGTCGACGTAGGCGTCGACGAACTCTCCGAGGTGGCCCTCCCTGTAGCGGCGCGTCACGACATCCCCAGTGCTGTGCGGGGCCCTCCGAGCCCGTCGGTGGCTGCGCGCACGACATCTCCGGCGCGTCGGCGCTCCTCGCGGGCCGCAGGCGAACGGTGCGCGAGCGATTCACGCAGTGCGGCACGCCCGCGGTGGATGCGGGAGCGCACGGTGCCGAGCTTGAGTCCGAGGGTGGCCGCGATCTCCTCGTAGGAGAGCCCCTCGATGTCGCACAGGACGACAGCGGCACGGAAGTCGGGCGCGAGGGCGTCGAGCGCGCGCTGCACGTCGTCGTCGAACTCGGCGTCGAGTACGACCTGCTCGGGGCCTCGGGCCGTGGAGGGCAGGCGCGTGTCGGCATCGTCGGCGAGCGCGTCGAAGCGGATGCGCTGCTTTCGACGCATGCGGTCGAGGAAGAGGTTCGTCGTGATGCGGTGCAGCCAGCCCTCGAAGGTTCCCGGCCGGTAGGAGCTCAGGGAGTTGAACACGCGGACGAAGACGTCGTGCGTGAGGTCCTCGGCGTCGTGAACATTGCCCGTGAGGCGGTAGGCCAGGCGGTAGACGCGCGGGCTGTGCTCAGTGACGATCTCCTCCCACGTCGGCGGAGCCCAGCCTTCGGGTGCCCGTTCGGGCACGACGACGCGCGAGCGCGTGTTGACTGGGTGGGCCGGGTCGCTGACCGTGTCCGGCACCTGGCTTCTCATCTCATGTCCTCCCCGGTCGAACGAGTCGACACCGCATGGTTTCTGTCCTCATCCTGACCGGGCCGTCTGTGCGTGGCCTGAGCGTCGCCCAAGCCCCTCTTCGACGGTTTCAACGCGAACGGCCACCCGTTCGTTCCCTCCGCAGCCGATCGATGTGCTCCGACGGTTCGCGGGCGAGACTTGCTTCCAAATAGAATCAACCTCATGACGAGCTTCAAACCGGCCAGCTGGGCGTATGCCGAGGACTTCGCGTACGAACCGGCCCACATCGAGGCTGCGCGCCAACAGGGCGAGCACCTCGGCGCGACGCCGGTGAGCCCCGCCGCGGGAGCGGCCCTTCGCATGCTCGCTGCGACGACGGGCGCACGCACCGTCGTCGAGGTGGGCACGGGCGCCGGCTGCTCGGGGCTGTGGCTGCTCGAGGGCATGCCGAGCGACGGGGTCCTCACGACGATCGACGTGAGTCTCGAACACCAGCGCGCAGCCCGCGCTGCCTACCAGCGCGCGGGTCACGCCCCGCAGCGCACCCGCATCATCTCGGGCAGTGCACTCACGGTGCTGCCACGTCTGGCCGATCGCGCGTACGACCTCGTGCTCGTCGACGGGGAGAAGGACGAGTACCCGGCCTACGTCGAACAGGCGTTGCGCCTCGTACGCCCGGGGGGCGTGGTCGTGCTCGACAACATGCTGTGGCACGACCGCGTGGCAGACCCCGCGGTACGCGACGAGACGACGATGACCCTGCGCGCGCTGGCCAAGACGCTCCGTGAGGACGACGACCTCATGACGACGCTGCTGCCTGTGGGCGACGGCCTCCTCGTGTGCGTCAGGCGCTGATCAGCCGACGACTCAGCTCGAACATACGAAGAAGACGCTCGCCCCGTCGCGGGGTGAGCGCCTTCTTCGTGGTTCGCGATCAGCGTGCGTCAGCCGACGCAGCCCTTGATCGCGTCACCGAGGGCCTTCGCCTCGTCAGCATTCATTTCGACGACGAGACGGCCGCCGCCCTCGAGAGGCATACGCAGCAGGATGCTGCGACCCTCCTTGGTGACCTCGAGGGGACCGTCGCCGGTCCGAGGCTTCATGGCTGCCATGGGTGACCCCTTTCAGGTGCACGCGCGGGCGCGTGCCGTTCTCGATCGCGCTCCGCCGTCCACCGGGTGTTCCACGAGGGATTCACCGACGGGCCCACCGGGTGTGACGGGCCGTGTCGCGCGTGCGCGACGGGGCTTGTTGCTACTAGTATGACGCGCTTTTTCGGCCAGACGAAATCGCGGAGTGGCGCGCGTCACCATTCGTCGGGGTGAATGCGATTGAATCGGGGCATGACTTCTGACGCTCCCGTCCTCTACGACGTTTCGAATTCGGTCGCAACCATCACCCTGAACCGCCCCAAGGCACTGAATTCGCTCACCACGGAGGCGCGCGTCGAACTGCTCGACGCGCTGCGTCGAGCCGCCTCCGACGAGTCGGCGCGCGTCGTCGTCCTCACCGGC
Organism: Dermacoccus sp. PAMC28757; assembly: GCF_014302635.1. Lineage (NCBI taxonomy): Bacteria > Bacillati > Actinomycetota > Actinomycetes > Micrococcales > Dermacoccaceae > Dermacoccus > Dermacoccus sp. PAMC28757. Next base: position 2,922,854 of record NZ_CP060292.1, read on the forward strand.
GAGGGGCGCGGCTTCTGCGTCGGACAGGATCTACGCGAACACGCCGAACAACTCGCCAGTGGGGGCAGCGGGAGCACCCTGTCGACCGTTGCCGAGCACTACAACCCGATCGCGCGGGAGATCGCACGGATGCCGAAGCCGGTCGTCGCCCGGCTCAACGGCGTCACCGCTGGGGCCGGCCTGTCGATCGCCATGCTGGCCGACTTCCGCGTCGCCGTGGAATCAGCCACTTTCACCACGGCCTTCGCCGGCATCGGGTTGAGCTGTGACACGGGTGCGAGCTGGTCCCTGCAACGCCTCGTCGGCCCTGCGCACGCCCGTGAGCTCCTCTTCGACGCAACACCCATCAAGGCCGATCGCGCCCTTGAGCTGGGCCTCGTCAACACGGTGGTGGCCGACGACCAGTTGGACGCGACGGTTGATGCTCTCGTCGCCCGTCTCGCGGCAGGCCCGACGGCGGCCTACGCCGCGATGCGCGAAGCGCTCATGTTCGCCTCGACCCACTCCCTCGATGAGTCGCTCGACTTCGAGGAGCCGCGCATGGTGGCGACGGGTGCCACCGAGGACCACAGCCGCGCCGTGACCTCGTTCCTGGCCAAGGAGAAGCCGACCTTCGAGGGCCGCTGACGCAACGTCGCCGAACGGTGACGAGCCGGGGTGGCGAGGAACGCCCTGACCACCCCGGCTCTCTCGGAAGGGCTAGGGCGTTCACTCCCCCGCGATCTCGTCGCCCGCAGCACAGCCGACCGCGTGGTCGTTGACGAACCCGCAGGCCTGGAAGAGCGAATAGCAGGTCGTCGGGCCCACGTGCGCGAAGCCGTGACGCTTGAGCGCTTTCGACAGGGCGGTGGACTCGCTCGAGAACCCCACGACCTCGTCCGGCGTGCCGGGACGCGAGTGTTCGACGGGCGCGTGTTCCTCGATGAGCCGTTCGAGGCCAACCGTGTCACGCAGCCGCACGACGGCACGCGCGTTCGTCAGGGTCGCATCGATCTTGCGCCGATTACGGACGATGGCGGCATCGCCCATGAGCCGTGCGACATCGGCGTCACCGAAGCCGGCGACGGTGTCCGGGTCGAAGTCACGAAAGGCCGCCCGGAACGCCTCGCGCTTGCGAAGAATCGTCAGCCAGGACAGCCCGGACTGGAAAGCCTCGAGCATGAGGCGTTCGAACAGCTCGCGCTCACCGCGCACCCGTCGGCCCCACTCGCTGTCGTGATAGCGCAGGTAGTCGGGCGCACTCGTCACCCAACCGCATCGCGCGACGCCGTCGGGCTCATGCGTCAGCATCGTCGCCTTCGCTGCGGCGGCGACGGAACTGCACGACGTCCGCGGCGCGGTCAGCGCGCTCCGGCTCGACGCGTCCGGCACCGAAACGCGACACCGGCACCCTCTCGCCGCGCGGTTCGTCGTGCTCGCTCCGCTCCAGCCGTGCCTCCAGGTCGTGGATCTCGTCGAAGAGCCGGTCGAGCACGGCGTCGACCTGCGCCATGTTGTAGCCGCGCAGCGACTGATCGAGGCGCACGGCATCGACTCCCGCCGAGCCGAGCTTGCCCTTCGGCAGGTCGAATGCCGACGTCGCCGTGGGCGAACTCATGGTGTCGGCCCCCACGCGCCCGACGACGACGGCGACCACGCCACCGATGACGAGTACGAGCACGACGATGAGCAAGATCATCATGAGGTGGCCTCCTGGTCGTTCGACTGGTGGGCGCGAACCTTTGCGACGTCCTCCGGGTCGGCTTCCAGAGCAGCTGCGTGCGCCTCACGGATGAAGGCGAGCGCCTCGTCGGCCGTGTCGACGATGCGCAGACGCTCGACGTCGGCAGCCGAGATCATGCTGCGCGAAAGGAGCGTCTCGCGCATCCAGTCGCGCAGAGGCTCCCAGAAGTCGGCGCCGACGAGCACGATCGGGTAGTGGTTGACCTTCTGTGTCTGCACGAGGGTGAGCGCCTCGAACATCTCGTCGAGCGTGCCCACGCCGCCGGGCAGCACGACCGCGCCCTGCGTGTACTTGACGAAGACCGTCTTGCGCACGAAGAAGTAGCGGAAGTTCATGCCGGTCGTGACGTAAGGGTTGAGGCCGGTCTCGAACGGCAGCTCGATGCCGAGCCCGACGGAGACACCGCCCGCCTCCCGCGCACCCTTGTTCGCCGCCTCCATCGCACCCGGACCGCCGCCCGTGACGACGGCGAAGCCCTCCTCGACGAGGGCGCGACCCACGTCGACTCCGACCTGGTAGGCGGGATCGTCGGTGGCCACACGCGCAGAACCGAAGACGCTGATGGCCGGGCCGAGTTCGGCGAGCGCCGAGAAACCGCGGATGAACTCCGACTGGATGCGCATGGCTCGCCAGCGCGTGGCAACGAGCTCGCGCCAGCCGAAGAGTCCCCGATCGGCGCGCGTCACCCGCGTGTAGGGATTGTCGTCGAGCAGGTCGACGTCGGCTTGCTGCCGCTCTGGTGCGCTCACGGAAGACAGCTTCTCAGAAACGATGGGGCCGGGCACGTCCTGCCCCTCACCGAGGACGTACGGCGTGCCGCGCCCCCGCCACAGGGTGGGGCGACGTCGTCGCGTCGCGTTCGCCACAACCCGCAGTGCAGGTCCAACTGTTACGTTGCTGCGAAGAATGAAGAATGTTGCGGCGCACCACCGTGCGACGCCCAGGGGTGGGAAGGCACAGGGCACGAGCATGGCGTGGGACACCGAGAAGACGAAGAGTCGCATCCTCGAAGCAGCCCTGCTCGAGTTCTCCGAGAAAGGTCCGGCCGGCACGACGATCGACAACGTCGCCCGGCGCTCCGGCGTGAACAAGGAGCGGATCTACCACTACTTCGGCAACAAGCAGGCCCTGTTCGGCGTCGTGCTCGACGGGGAACTGCGCACGATCTCCGAGGCCGTGCCCGTCTCAGCCACGGGGCGACTCGACATCGACGCCTACATCGGCGACCTGTTCGACTATCACCGCGAGCATCCGCACCTCAACCGTCTCGTCCTGTGGGAGGGGTTGACCTACAACGGAACCATCCTCGACGAGTCGCGCCGGCGCGAGTACTACGCCGCGCGCGTCTCGGCGGTGCGTTCCGGGCAAGAGAACGGTGAGATCGCCACGAACGTCGACGCCGACGTCCTCGCGTTCCTCCTGCTGTCGTTGGCCGGCTGGTGGTCGTCCGTTCCGCAGATCGCGCACACGATGAGCGCCGACCCGGACGGCGTCGACCTCGACACCCGCCGACGCAACGTCATCGAGGCGGCCAAGAACCTGCTCGGTCAGTGCGGCGTCGCGGGCGCCCGAGGCGGCGTGGACTCACACGGCTTCTGACGCGGCCGGTCGAACACGAGCACGGGCGAGGTCGAACCGCCGAAAGGTTCGACCTCGCCCTTCGTCGTTCGGGTGAGCTCGCTCTCGTGGTCAGCGCTTCGCGAGGTCCGCCACCACCTCGGCAACGGTCGCGACGCCACCGATCGAGGGGATGTCGTGGCCGAGCGAGGCACGCTGACGTTCGGGGTCACCGTCGACGACGGCGTCGGAGACGACCGTGACGGTGAAGCCCTCGTCGAACGCGCTGCGCGCGCTCGCCTCGACGCCCGCGCCCATGGCGATGCCGGTGAACACGACCTGCGTCACGCCCTCGGCGCGCAGCTTCTCCGCGAGGTCGGTGCGGGAGAAGGCACTGATGGTGCGCGGCTTGTCGATGTGAAGGTCACCCTCGCGGGCAGGCAGCCGCCCATCGAGGTCGGCGAACCACTCGGGCAGTTCGTCGTCCTCGGGAATCGGGCGCTCGACGCGCCCCGGCGGCAGGCCGGTGGCGTGCACCCAGACGACGGGCAGCCCCGCCGCGTGGAAGGCGTCGGCGAGCGTTACGTTCGCCTCGACGAGCTGATCGGCGACCTCCTTGGGCGGCATCGCAAGGATGCCCTTCTGGACGTCGACGACGACGAGGGCGGTGCGGGAATCGAGAGGTAGTACGGGTGTTCTTCCTTCCGTACGGATATGAGTGAGCGCCGACGCTCACGCTGGGCGGAGCGTCCTGCCGAGACCAACGACGGACGAGTCCCTCTTCATGCAGCAGCGGAGCGGGTTGTCGGCCGGCGCGAACGCTGCCGATGATGACGGCGAGGACGGGCTTGGACATGAGGTGGTCTCCTGGATTTAATTCCAACGATTCAGTTGGAAGTTTCGTCACGCCGAACCAGCCGCGCAAAACCACGAATTTGCAGGCGCCGAGTCGGAGTCCGCTCAGCCGCGCAGGAGGAGAACGATCTCTCCGAGGCCGAGCACGACGACGACGGCGCTCAGCCCGATGACGCTCTTGAGCGCGGGCTCGCGCCGCTCGCCCAACAGCCGCCGGGTGGCGTTGCGATAACGCAGGCGGGCCGTCGCGGACAGGACGAGCGCCGCAGCCGCGCAGAAGCTCGTCAGAACGAGCGCGGCCACGCCGTAATCAGGGACGAAGCGCAGTTGGAAGAGCCCCGCCACGAACAGGGCGAGGCACGTTCGTCCCCAGGCGAGGGTGGTGCGCTCGGGCTGCAGCCCCGGATCGGCGTGCCGCCGCTCGGCGGACCCGGGACGACGCCTCGCCGGGTGCAGGTCGGTCACCGGTTCAGCGTCGCGATCATGAGCACGGTCACGATCGACGCCACAGCGCCCGTGCCGCACAGGAGCGGAACGAGCAACGGCACCGGCAGGGGCCGCCCGCTTCGCATGCTTCGTTCGACGCTCAGCCATCGAGCGCCCGCCATGACGGAGATGACGAGGCCGGTGAGGACGACCAGCACAGCAACGACGCGCCGCCACACCTCGGGCATGAAGTCGTTCGTGAAGGCCTCGACAGCCACGCCGCCCGCGACGAAGGCGAGCGCGGTGCGCATCCACGCGAGGAAGGTGCGCTCGTTGGCCAGGGTGAAGCGTGGGTCTGGTTCCTCACCGTGCGGCAGGAGACGACGCGCCAGTGGTGACCGTCCGTCGGGTTCGCTCACAGCGTCCTCCCGCACCCGATCGCTCAGGCGAGCCAGCCGGTGAGCGCCTCGAGGGCGTCGACGATCTGGTCCTCGGAGCACCATTCGTCGTCCATGTGGGCGACGTTCGGGTCGCCGGGGCCGAAGTTGACCGCGGGCACGCCGACGGCCGAGAAGCGGGCCACGTCGGTCCACCCCTCCTTGGCCACAACGGGCAGGTCGAGCGCCTCGACGAAGGCCTTCGCGGCCAGGCGATCGAGGCCGGGGCGCGCTCCCCCGGCGAGGTCGTCGCACTCGAGGTCGAAGCCGTCGAAGAAGGCGGTGACGTAGGCGAGCGCCTCGTCGGCGCTCTTGTCCGGGGCGAAGCGGTAGTTGACCGTCACGGTGCAGGCGTCCGGGATGACGTTGCCCGCGATGCCACCGGAGATGTTCACCGCGTTGAGGCCCTCGTGGTAGTCGAGGCCGTCGACGTTCACCGTCTGCGGTTCGTACTCGCGCAGGCGGTTCAGGATGTCGGCCGCCCTGTGGATGGCGTTGTCGCCCTTCCACGGGCGCGCCGAGTGCGCAGCGAGGCCCTTGGTGCGCACGTGGACGCGCAGCGTGCCCTTGCAGCCGCCCTCGATGCCACCGTTCGTCGGTTCGAGCAGGACGGCGAAGGCCGCGCCCTCGAGCAGGTCGGGACGGGTGCGCGCGATGCGCCCGAGACCGTTGTACTGGTCCTCGATCTCCTCGCCCTCGTAGAACACGAAGGTGACGTCGCGGTTGGGTGCGACGAGATCGTGCGCGAGCTTGAGCTGGACGGCGACGCCGCCCTTCATGTCGGTCGTGCCGCGCCCCCACAGCTTGCCGTCCACGCGCTTGACGGGCAGGTTCGCCGGCTCGCTCGTGAGCGGCACGGTGTCGATGTGCCCCGCCAGAACGATGCGCTCGTCACGGCCCAGGCTCGTGCGTGCCACGAGCGAGTTGCCGTCCCGCACGACCTCGAGGTGATCGAGCTTCGCGAGCTCCGTCTCGATGGCGTCGGCGAGCGCCGCTTCGTTCAACGAGACCGACTCGATGTTGCACAGCGATTCGGTGAGCGTGACGACGTCCTGCGTGAGATCGAGAGAAGCCATGCGCCCACCCTAAGTGCTCGGCTCCCGAAACGGCCTGCCCGCAGCGGGGCCGGTCGCTAGGCTCGGGCGCATGACTGACGCACGTACCGCCTGGGGCTTCGGCCTCGCCACCGTGACCGATGACGACACCACCCTCGACACGTGGTACCCCGCCCCAGCGGTGGGCGAACCCGACGAGGACGCCGGCGCCCCGGCGGAGCTCCTCGTCCTCGAGGGCAAGGACGCCGACCGCGGCGTGACCCTGCGTGTCGTGCGCACCGTCGTCGACCTCGACGCCTCCCCGCGCGACGCCTCGGACGCCTACCTACGCCTGCACCTGCTCAGCCACCGCCTCGTCGCGCCGAACACGATCAACCTCGACGGCCTCTTCGGCGCACTCGCCAACGTCGTCTGGACGAACTTCGGCCCCTGCGCCGTCGAGGGCTTCGAGATGACGCGCGCCCGGCTGCGCCAGCGCGGGCAGGTCTCGGTCTACGGCATCGACAAGTTCCCCCGCATGACCGACTACGTCACCCCGAGCGGCGTGCGCATCGCCGACGCCGACCGCGCCCGCCTGGGCGCGCACCTGGCCGAGGGCACCACCGTCATGCACGAGGGCTTCGTCAACTTCAACGCCGGCACGCTCGGGCACTCGATGGTCGAGGGGCGCATCAGCCAGGGCGTCGTCGTCGGCAACGGGTCCGACATCGGCGGCGGAGCATCGATCATGGGCACTCTCTCCGGCGGCGGCACGCAGCGCGTGTCGCTCGGCGAGCGCTGCCTCCTCGGCGCGGAGGCCGGCCTCGGCATCGCGCTCGGTGACGACTGCGTCGTCGAGGCGGGCCTGTACATCACCGCAGGTACGAAGGTGACGATGCCCGACGGCAGCGTGAAGAAGGCCGTCGAACTCTCCGGCGGAAACAACATGCTGTTCATCCGCAACTCCGCCACGGGCGCCGTCGAGTGCCGTGCGCGTGCGGGCAAGGGCATCGAGCTCAACGCCGATCTGCACGCCAACTGACGCCACGGCTCGTTCCGCTCGGCCCTCCCCGCCACACGGCGGGGAGGGCCGAGCGTCGTTGATAGCGAAATTGCACGCATCGCAAGGGGTGTCCAGGCGCCCCACCGCGTGTCATAGTGAGCCCACCAACCCCGGCACCGGAAGGACGCGCCATGACGACCTCACACGTCTCGAGGATTCCCGAGCGCCCGGACCCGGTTCGTACCCACGACCTCCAAGCCGCGACAGCCCCCGGCCTCCAGTTCGCCTCCCAGCTCAACGGTGAGCGTCGCAGCAACCGGATCGTGGCCTGGCTCCTGCTCGTGGCGGTTCTCGCTCTTGTTCTTCTCATCGTCCTCGGCTGGATCGGCCTGTTCTGAGGCCACCCACGACCACGCGAAGCGGCCCGCCACCCCTCGAGGGGTGGCGGGCCGCTTCGGCAACTCGGCGATCAGGCCGGGTAGCTGCGCTCGGTGGCGCCGGTGTAGACCTGACGCGGTCGGCCGATCTTCTTGGCCGGGTCCTGGTTCTGCTCACGCCACTGCGCGATCCAACCGGGCATACGGCCGATGGCGAACAGGACGGTGAACATGTCCGTCGGGAAGCCCATCGACTTGTAGATGAGGCCGGTGTAGAAGTCGACGTTGGGGTAGAGCTTGCGCTGGACGAAGTAGTCGTCCTTGAGCGCGGTCTCCTCGAGGCCCATGGCGAGTTCGAGCTGCTCGTCCTTGCCGTTCTTCTCGAGGATCGTGTGCGTCGTCTTCTTGACGATGGCCGCACGCGGGTCGTAGCTCTTGTAGACGCGGTGACCGAAGCCCATGAGCTTCACGCCGTCGACCTTGTTCTTGACCTTGTCCATGAAGGACTCTGCCGTGTCGCCCGTCGACTGGATTGTCTCGAGCATCTCGAGGACGGCCGAGTTGGCGCCGCCGTGCAGCGGACCCGAGAGGGCGCCGATGCCTGCGGTGATCGACTGGAAGAGGTCGGCCTCCGAGGAGCCCACCATGCGCACCGTCGAGGCGGAGCAGTTCTGCTCGTGGTCGGCGTGCAGGACGAAGAGCATGGCCAGTGCGTCGACCGTCTCCTTGTCCTCCTTCTTGCCGAACATCATGTGCATGAAGTTCTCGACGTACTCGAGCGACGGGTCGGGAGCGATGAAGCTCTCGCCGATCGACTTGCGGTACGCGTAGGCAGCGAGCGTCGGGATGGCGCCGAGGAGAGCGGCCGAGGCCTTCTCGATAGCGGCCTCGTCCTTGATCGACAGCGAGTCGGCGTAGTAGGTGCCGAGCGCCGGGACGACCGAGGAGAGGATGTGCATCGGGTGCGCGCCCTCGGGGAAGGCGTCGAAGATCTTCTCGAGGCCCTCGGGAAGCACGGACGCTTCGCGCACGGCTTCCTTGAGGGTGGAAAGGCGCTCCTGGGACGGCAGTTCACCGTCGAACAGCAGAGCGGCGACCTCGAGGAAGGTGGCATGCTCGGCCAGTTCGTCGATCGGGTAGCCGCGGTAACGCAGGATGCCCTCGTCACCGTCGATGTAGGTGATGGCGGACTTGCACGCCGCCGTGTTGACGAAGCCGACGTCGAGCGTGACGTTGCCGGTCTCCTTCATGAGGGACGAGATGTCGTAACCACTGCAGCCCTCGACCGCGGGCACGAGCGGGAACTCGAGTTCCTTGCCGTCGGCCGAGAACGTGGCGTTGCCCTGTGAAGTCATTCGGTTGTTCCTCCTTGCGGACCGGCAGGGTTGTACCGGAGTAGCGAGCACGACGTTACCCGAGAATTTCCCCTGCTTTTAATCCGCTACTCGTACGTAGTCGGAAATCGTTGACGGACTGTCAAAGTGTTGTGAGGCGCGTCACAGCGGCATGGATGCGCTCGTCGGTCGCGGTGAGCGCGATGCGCACGTGCGCCTCCCCGGCGCGGCCGTAGAAGTCGCCGGGCGCGACGAGAATGCCGAGTTCGGCGAGGTCGGCGACCGACTCGCGACACGGGCGGCCCTGGGTGGCCCAGAGGTACAGCCCGGCGTCGGAGTGATCGATGCGCCAGCCCGCCTTCTCGAGGGCGGGGCGCAGCATCGCGCGACGCGCGGCGTAAACCTTCTTCTGCGCGGCCACGTGCTCGTCGTCCCCGACGGCCACCTCGAGAACCCGCTGCACCGGACGGGGCACGATCATGCCCGCGTGCTTGCGCACCTCGACGAGGCGTCCGACGATCGCCGGGTCCCCGGCGACGAAGCTCGCCCGGTAACCGGCGAGGTTCGACTGCTTGCTCAGGGAGTAGACCGAGAGCAGGCCCGTGTGGTCACCACCGCACACGCGGTCGTCGAGGATGCTCGGCGCTGTGAGGTTGCCGGGGCTGCCGGCACCTTCGCGCCAGTCGAGCTCGGCGTAGCACTCGTCGCTGGCGACGATGACGCCCCGCTCACGCGCCCACGAGACGACCTTGGCCAGGTGTTCGACGGCCAGCACCTGCCCGGTCGGGTTGCCGGGGCTGTTGAGCCACAGCAGCTTCGGCACCTCGGGGCCGAACTCGGTGAGGTTGCGCATCGGGCGCGGCGTTGCGCCGGCGAGGCGCGCACCGACGTCGTACGTCGGGTAGGCCACCTCGGGGAAGGCGACGACGTCGCCGGGGCCCAGACCGAGCAACGTCGGCAGCCAGGCGACGAGCTCCTTCGAACCGATCGTCGGCAGGACGCCGTCCGGGTTGACGCCGGTTGCGTTGCGCCGGCGCGCATACCAGCCCGCGATGGCCTCGCGCAGGGGCGGCGTGCCCCAGACCTGGGGGTAGCCGTGCGCGTCGGCGGCCTCCGCCAACGCCTCCTGGAGGACGCGGGGCGTGGGGTCCACGGGCGTGCCGACGCTGAGGTCGACGATGCCGTCGGGGTGCTCCTGGGCCTTCGCCTTGGCCGCAGCCAAGGAATCCCAGGGGAAATCGGGGAGATCGAGCGCCATGCGTCCATCCTCTCACCGGGTGCGACGCGGGATTCGCACTGTCCACGCATCCGGGTGACCACGCTCTCGGGAATACGCGAAGCCCGCCGCCCCACACGGGACGACGGGCAGCACGTCGGTCACGACGAAGAGGCTTCGCCTCACTCCTCGTTCTGCGGAGGCAGCTCCGCGATGATCGGGTGGTCCTTCTTGATGACGCCCATCTTGGCGGCGCCACCGGGCGAACCGAGGTCGTCGAAGAACTCGACGTTCGCCTTGTAGTAGTCGGCCCACTCCTCGGGGGTGTCATCCTCGTAGTAGATGGCCTCGACCGGGCAGACCGGCTCGCAGGCACCACAGTCGACGCACTCGTCAGGGTGGATGTAGAGCGAACGCTCACCTTCGTAGATGCAGTCGACCGGGCACTCTTCGATGCAGGCCTTGTCCTTGACATCGACACAGGGCTGGGCGATGACGTAGGTCACGAATAGCTCCTCGCTGATCGTCGTGCGTTGCGCTTTCGACTGCGGAAGCAAAAGCGAACGTTATGCATTTCAGAACATTACGTTACCAACGTTCCGAGTCCCACTCCTAGTATGCCGATGTGAGCAACTCCCCTGGAAATCGGCCCGACCCCACGTCCGCGCTGCGGGAGGGCACCCGCGTCATGGTGCGCCGCCGGTTGAGCGACGCCGAGAGGGGCTCCGCCGCCGGGACGCCGGGCGCCGGGCACACCCTCACCGACGTCGTCGGCACCCTCGTGCGTCGCGATGTTTCGACGCTCGTCGTCGAACCGCGGCGCGGGCCGCACGTCGAGATCGCGGTGTCGGATGTCGTGGCCGCCAAGGAGATTCCGCCGTCGCCCGGGCGGCGAGGCCGCCCGCACCGGGCCGTCACGGTGAGCGACCTCGAGGAACTCATGGTGGATGGCTGGCGCCCGCTCGAGGTCGAACGCCGTGGGCGCTGGCTGCTGCGAGCCGGCGAGGGCTACACGCGGCGGGCCAACTCGTGCCTCGTTCTCGGGCCCACCGAGCGGGAAACCGTGACGGCGCTCGACGACATCATCACCTGGTACCGCGAACGAGGCTTGCCGCCCCTGCTCCAGGTACCGCTCGCACCGGGCTTCGGACCGCAGGACGACGACTTCGTCCGTGAGGTCACGGCCCTGGGGTGGCAGGTGACCTCCCCGACGCTCGTCATGACGGCGGCGAGCGCCGAGGTGAGCGACCGAGGCACCGAGCCTTCGGCGAGGTCACTGCACGTCGAGGTCGACGCGGACATCACGCACGAGTGGTGGCAACTCGCCGACGAGCGCGCCCGCTCGCACGACGCCGTGGCACGACGGATCCTCACCGGCTCGCAGAATCAGGCCTTCGTCACAGTGCGCGAGGAAGGCGTGACGGTGGCGCACGGGCGCATGGCCCTCGCTCAGGGTTGGGGCGGGTTGTTCGAGGTTGCCGTCACGCCCGAGCGGCGCCGACGCGGTCTCGCGCGAGCCCTCGTCGGGCGGTGTGCCGACGAAGCGGCTCGCCGCGGTGCGCGCTCGCTCTACCTTCAGGTCGGTGCCGAAAACACGCCTGCCGTTGCGCTCTACAAGAGCCTCGGGTTCACGGTGCACCACACCTACGTCTACCTTCGCGCGCCCGAACCGGCGAGCCCGCGAACCGCTTGACGCGCCCGTGCGAGTCGACGATTCTGCCTGCATGTCTGCCGACGCGCGCACCATCGACCTCAACGCCGACATGGGCGAATCCTTCGGGGCCTGGACAATGGGCGACGACGCAGCCCTCCTCGATGTCGTCTCCTCGGCGAACGTCGCCTGCGGCTTTCACGCAGGCGACCCCCTCGTCCTCGCCCGCACGTGTGCCGCAGCAGCCGAGCGGGGCGTCACGATCGGCGCGCACGTCGCCTACCGCGACCTCACCGGCTTCGGGCGCACCTTCGTCGACGTCGAACCCGCCCGCCTCAAGGCCGAGGTGCTCTACCAGCTCGCCGCCATCGACGGCGTCGCCCGCGCGCACGGCACGAGCGTCGGTTACGTGAAACCCCACGGGGCGCTCTACAACGCCATCGTCCACCACGAAGCGCAGGCCGAGGCCGTCGTCCGAGCCGTCGAGCGGTTCAACGCGGCCGCGCGGAAGCCGCTCGCGATCCTGGGGTTGCCCGGTGGCGTCGTGCTCGACCTCGCCGAGTCCCGCGGTATCCGCGCCGTGCGTGAGGCCTTCGCCGACCGCGCCTACACCGCCGAAGGAACCCTCGTCCCGCGGCGCGAACCCGGCGCAGTCCTCCACGACCCCGCCCTCGTCGCCGAGCGCATGCTCTCGCTCGTGACGACCGGCGAGGTCGAAGCCATCGACGGTTCGCGGGTGCGCGTCGACGCCGAGTCCATCTGCGTCCACGGCGATTCGCCCGGTGCCGTGGACATGGCGGTACGCGTCAAGGAGTCGCTCACCGGAGCCGGCGCGGCGATCGCGGCGTTCGTGTGACGTTCGAGCTGCGCCCGGTCGGGGAGCGTGCCTTCCTCATCGACCTCACCGATGCCCAAGAACGTCGCAGGGTCGACGCGGCTCTGCGCCGCACGTCGATCGACGGCGTCGTCGAGCAGGTTGCGGCAGCGACGACCGTGCTCGTGCGCTGCACCGATCCGGACGCCGTGGCCGGAGTGGCAGCGGCTGTGCGGGCGCTCGACCTGACCGAAGAAGCTCATGGCAACGAAGCGACGAGCGACGTCGTCGAGCTCAGGGTGCGCTACGACGGCGAGGATCTCGACTGGGTGGCAGAGCACCTGTGCATCGACGCCGACGAGGTCGTGTCGCGCCACACCGGCCAGCTCTGGACGGTCGAATTCGCAGGGTTCATGCCGGGGTTCGGTTACCTCATCGGCTCTGACGGCGGCCTCACCGTTCCCCGCCGCGAGTCACCTCGAACCCGGATTCCTGCCGGTTCGGTTGCGCTCGCCGGCGACTTCACCGGCCTCTACCCCCGCTCCTCCCCCGGTGGCTGGCAGCTCATCGGAACGAGCGACGTCGACCTGTGGAACGCGGATTGCACGCCGCCGGCCCTGCTCGTACCAGGCACGCGGGTGCGGTTTGTCGAGGAGGACCGATGAGCCTCGTCGTGAAGGCGCTCGGGCCGCTGGCCCTCGTCGAGGATCTCGGACGCCCCGGGTATGGCCACCTCGGGGTGTGTCCCTCCGGCGCGGCCGATCGAGCGAGCCACCGACTGGCGAACGCCCTCGTCGGCAATGCAGAGGATGCGGCCACCGTCGAGGTGCTTCTCGGGGGTCTGCGCGCGAGCGTGACGACCGATGCCGTCATCGCGCTCACCGGAGCGCCCGCGGCAGTGAACGTGGCCGGGCGTCCTGTCGCCTTCGGCGAGGCCGTGCACTTGCGGGCGGGTGACGACATCGCCGTCGGTGCGCCGACGCACGGCCTGCGTACCTACCTCGCCGTTCGCGGTGGCTTTGCGGTGGCGCCGGTGCTCGGATCGCGTTCGAGCGACCCGACGACAGGCCTGGGGCCCGCCCCGGTGACGGTCGGCGACGAACTGCCGTTCGGCGACGACACCGCAGGCGACGTACCGGGCGTCGATGCCGGCACCGCGTTCGTGCGCTCCGGTGACCTGTTGCTCCGCGCGGTGTGGGGGCCACGTGACGACTGGTTCACCGACGAAGCTCGCGCCGCGTTCACGGCGAAGGCGTGGGAGGTGAGCGCCGAGGGTGATCGAGTCGGCGTCAGGTTGCTGGGGTCAGCTCTGGAGCGGTCGCGCGTTGGCGAGTTGGCGAGCGAAGGACTCGTGCGCGGAGCGATCCAGGTACCCGCGAACGGTCAGCCGATCGTGTTTCTCGCCGACCACCCCACGACGGGCGGCTACCCCGTCATCGCCGTGATCCGCGACGAGGACGTCGACCATCTCGCTCAGGCTCGGCCCGGCACCCGCGTGCGCTTCGTCTGCGAGCGCCGAACGCTCTGACCGAGCCTGGCCGAGTGACCGCGGAGGTCGGAGGTTCCCTCAGCGACGGTGCGTGAGGCGACGTGCGGCGAGGGCGACCCCGACGCCGATCACCACGCCCACCCCGGCGCGCAAGAGGTGCGCGCCCGTCGTGAGGTCGTCGGCCACGAGGTTGGTGTGCCTCGGCCCACCCACGAGACCGACGAGAGCCGCGACGAGGGCTCCGCTCAGGAGGAGAACGGCGGGCGCCAGCATGAGCGCCGCGAGAATCGTGGCGCGCGAATCGAACCCGGCAACCCGCGCACCGCCCGTCCAGGCCTTGGCCACCTGCCAGTGCGCGACGAGTAAGGCCAGCGCGGGCACGAGGCTCCACAGTGCGGCGCTGCGGTTCCACCCGGTGAGCAGGCCGACGGGCTCGACGACCCAGACGGCAACGGCGCCGAGTGTCGCAGCGACGCCCATTCCAACGGCGAGGACGAGCAGGTCACGCCCGAATTCCTCGGTGAACGACGTCTCGTGCTCCTGCGTGGCTTCCCACATGGCCATGACCAACCCCCTGCAGTTGTTCGATCGACGTTCGCCGACCGCCTTCAACCCCTAGGACGCAGGGACGCTCCGTTCGGTTGCAACCGATCTGCGTCACTGTGGCGATGCCTGTGCCCGTCGCGTGTCAGCCGACGGGAAGCTGCGTGACGTCGGTGCGGGCACCACGTCGCACGAACTGCGGGAGGACGAGCGAGAGCAGCGCCGGAACGAGCACCCCGTAGTCACCCGAACCGCCTCCGCCGCTGCCCGCGGTGGGAAACGCGATGAAAGCGACGATCTCGGTGAGCAGCCCGGTGCCGATACCGAACGCGGCGAGGCCGTAGGCGAAGAAGGCAACGGCGCGCGTACCGAAACTGAGGGGTTGTCCACGCACCGCGAGCACACACCCGAGCGCCGAGACGAGGAGGAGGGCCGTGGCGATCAGCCCGATGACAGCCCGCTGGCCCGACGCTCCAGCGCTCCCGCTTCCACTGACGGTGGACAGCGCGACGTAGCGGTTGACGAGGGCCAGGGCGATCGCAATGACAACCGCCGCGACGGCGCTGCTCCACCCGAACCACGTCGGCAGTTCGTGCACCTGGCCGACGCCGCGGAGCACTGGGTTGCCGGCGTGAGGCACCGCCGAGGAGCTCGGCGCCACGGGGGCACTCTCGACGGCACTGTGCGGGGCCAGCAGGGTCTGCGACCGCCGGTCGGCATGCCGCTCGATCGCCCCGAGGCCGGCCACGAAACCGCCCGCGAGGGCAAGGTTGAAGCAGGTGAGGACGAGTGCGAGCCAGGCGCCATCGGGGCCGGCCAGGCCGAAGTCGTGGCCCTGCTCGCCGCCGAACGCACTGACGAGGAACCAGATCGCCGCCACGATGACGAGGACGAACGGAATCGTGGCGAAGGCACGGCCGAGATCGCCCACGCGCGAGGTCCACAGTCGCAACACGCACACGAGCGCTACGACGCCCGTGCCGACGCAGGTCACGACCGTGAGCGTCGAACCGAGGGCCGACGCGCCGTCGAACCCGTTGTTCGTGGCGAAGATCGCGACGAACCCGAACCAAGCCATGAAGAAGCTGACGACGACCGCGAGCAGCACCGCCGGGATCGACGTACTGCGTCTCACGACGACCACCCCGGGTCGCTGCGGAGCGCAGGCACCCTCTGATCGGTGGCCCTGCAGTGCGTCCTCGGTTGTCCCTTCGCTCGTGGGTTCACCGTAGACGCGCCGCACGGCCACGCGGCGCGAACGCGCCGAACTGCCCTACTGCTCGCTCTGGGCGCGATCGAGCATCTGCGCCAGGTGGATGCCCCGACGCTCCGTGAGGTCGGCGATCTGGGTGCGGCAGGAGAACCCGTCGGCCAGCACGTCGGCGTCGGGACGGGCATCCATGGCGGGGAGCAACTGCTGTTCGGCGACCTTGACGGAGACCTCGTAGTGCCCCTGTTCGACGCCGAAGTTGCCGGCGAGTCCGCAGCACCCGCCGAGCTGCTGGAGGTTCGCGCCGGCGTCCTTGAGCAGCTTCGCGTCGGGCGACCAGCCCATGACGCCGTGGTGGTGGCAGTGCGGCTGGGCGACGACGTCGGTGCCGCTCAAGTCGGGCGCGGTCCAGGCGTCGTCCCCGGCGAGGAACTCCGCGAGCGTCGAGGTCGATCGCGCGACGAGAGCAGCGTCCTCGTCACCGGGCAACAGTTCGGCGGAATCACCCCGAAGAACAGCTGTGCACGACGGCTCGAGCCCGATGACGGGCACGTGGCGGCGCGCGACCGGCGCGAGATCCCCCACGAGGCCGCGCAGCTGCTTCTTGGCCCCGTCGAGCTGGCCGGTGGAGATCCACGTCAGCCCGCAGCAGCCCGCGCGCTCGACGATGTAGGGCTCCCATCCCGCACGACGCAGCACGCGCACGGCGGCCTGACCGACGTCGGGCGAGAAGTGGTCGGTGAACGTGTCGACCATGATGACGACGGCGTTCTCACTCACCGTGCCGGCGCGGTCGGCGTCCTCGAAGAAGCCCACGTCGTGGGTGCGGCACCAGTCGCGGAACGACTCACGCGCCATCGCAGGAACGCTGCGGCGCGGGTCGACGCCGGCCACCTTCTTGAGCACCGGCACCTTCTGCGTCGTGGCCAGCGCGAGGTTGAACAGCCCCGTCGCGCGACGGCCCAGGCGAACCCACCGCGGCAGCTGACCGAGCGCATAGTGCGAGCGCGGCCGCACGCGCCCCTTGTACGTCTGGTGCAACACCTCGGACTTGAACGCCGGCATGTCGATACCGGTCGGACAATCAGAGGTGCAGCCCTTGCACGACAGACACAGGTCGAGCGCGTCGTGCACCTCCTTCGACTTCCAGCCGTCGCGCACGAAACCGCCGTCGAGGCCGCCGTTCACCATCTCTTGCAGCAGACGAGCACGACCGCGCGTCGAGTCCTTCTCGTCACCGGTGGCGGCGTAGCTCGGGCACATGACGTTCGTGGTGCCGAGCGTGCTGGCGCGACACTTTCCGACACCGGTGCACCGGTGGACGGCCTTCGCGAAGTCGCCGCCGTCGTGGGCGTAGGCAAGAGCCAGGTTCCTCGTCAGGGGCGCGACGTGTGCCATCCGGACGTCGGCCGCAGCAGGGTTGGGGTCGACGAGAACACCGGGGTTGAGCAGGTTCGTCGGGTCGAAGATCTCCTTGACTCCGGCGAACAGCCCGAGTGCCTCGGGCGAGTACATCGAGGCGAGGTACTCGCTGCGCGCCCGCCCGTCGCCGTGCTCGCCGGACATCGAACCGCCGTAGCTCGCCACGAGTTTGGCCGATTCCCCGAGGAACTCGGAGAGCACGTCGGTGCCGCCGGGCGCGCCGAGCGGGAAGTCGATGCGGATGTGCAGGCAGCCGTCACCGAAGTGGCCGTACGGCAGACCCGACAGGTCGTAGCTCGCCATGAGCGCGTCGAAGTCACGCAGGTACGCGCCCAGCTTCTCCGGCGGGACGGCGGCGTCCTCCCAACCCGGCCACGCGGGCAGATCCTTGGGCGAGCGCCCGGCCAGGCCGGCGCCGTCCTCGCGCACCTTCCACAGGGCCGTCGACTCGGCGACATCGGTGACGACGCGTCCGTCGAGAGCATTGCAGCCGACGAGGCAGGCCTCAGCGCGCGCCATGACCTCGGCGTGGTCGTCACCCGCGATCTCGACGAGCAGCCACCCCGAGCCCTTCGGCAGAGCGGGCACGGCCTGCGCGCCGCGGCGAGCGATGAGCACGTCGACCAAGCGACGATCCATGCCCTCACACGCGATGGGGTCGAAGGCGCGCAGGAGCGGTGCCGCGTCGCCGGCACTCGCCATGTCCTCGTAGCCGAGGGCGACGAGGACGCGGTGCGTCGGGTCGGTGACAAGACGCACCGTCGCCTCCGTGAGCACGCCGAGGGTACCCTCGGTGCCCGCCATGAAGCGGGTGACGTCGAAGCCGCGCTCGGGCAGGAGCGTCTCCATGGCGTAGCCGGAGACCTGGCGGTCGAAGCGACCGAACTCCTGACGGACCGTGGCGAGGTTGCCGCCGACGAGGGCGTCGAGCCGCTCGAGGTAGGGATGAGTCGACGTCAGCTGATCGCGCGGCGCACCATGGTCGAGGCGCAGCAACTCCCCTGCGGCCGTGGCCATCTCCATGCCGAGGAGGTTGTCGCTCGTCTTGCCGTACGCCAGCGCGCGCGAGCCGCACGCGTTGTTGCCGATCATGCCGCCGATCGTGCACCGGGTGTGCGACGACGGGTCCGGCCCGAATCGCACGCCGTGCGGCACGACGGCCTTCTGCAGGCTCTGGTGCACGACGCCCGCCTCGACGACGGCCCGGCCTGCTGCGACATCGACGTCGAGCACCTTGTTCATGTGCTTGCTGAAGTCGAGCACGATGCCCGGGCCCACGGCGTTGCCCGCACAGGACGTACCGGCGCCGCGGGGCGTGATCGGCACCCCGAGCATGCGTGCGACGGCGAGAGTCTCCAGCACGTCGTCGGTGTTGCGCGGACGCACGATCGCCCGCGGCAGCACGCGGTAGAGGCTTGCATCGCTCGAGTAGGCGGCGCGGTTCGTACCGTCGACGAGAACGTCGCCCACCTCGTGGTGCCGCAGTTCGTGCGCGATGGTTTCGACATCGATCGTCGCGGCGTGAGCGGTCACTTCGGCGGCAGGCTTCGGCATCGTGGTCACGTCGCCATTGTCCCCGAGCACGCTCGTGGACGCGTCACCCTGTCACGAGTCAAGACGTCGCCTGCGCGCGTCTCAGTTCTGACACGTGATGATGTCGTCCGGCTTGTACTTCGTGTGGATCTTCTCCGTACGCACGGTCGTCGAGCCCGACTTCAGTTCTCGGTAGACGTCGACGTCGAAGCCCGGAACACCGCCACCGACCGTGTTCTCACAACCCTTGACGTTCTTGACCGTGCGGTGCTTGGGCGGCTGAATGTTGTACTTGCCGCTCGTGCGGGTGGCCACGTCGTACTTCTTCGTGCCGTAGAAGTCCATGACGACCTTGTTCGACTCGACGTGGGCCTTGATGAGAATGGGCTTGCCGGTGTCGTTCGTCCACTTGTTGTCGATACCGGGGTTCCAGATCGTCGCTTCGCGACCCATCGGGTAGCGCGAGATGTACACGGCGTGCGCCGTGTGCTCATCGAGCTGGACACCGGCGAAGAACGCCGTGTTGTACATCGTCGTGGAGACCTGCGAGACGCCGCCGCCCATGCCGTCGAGGTGCAGACCACCCTGCAGCGTGCCCGCTTCGACGTACCCGGATTCCTTCGTGAACTCGTACCCGAGCGCGCGCAACAGGCTGAACTGCTCGCCCGGCTGGACGACGATGCCGTTGAGGCGGTTGATGGCCGTCGTGATGTTGTGAATGCGAGCCTGCTGGCTGGGGCCCGTGGGGAACGGCGACTCGAAGTGAGCCATGGAGGTGCTGGGCAGTGCCTCGACGTTGACGTCCTTGGCCATGACCGCCGGCTTCTGCTCCTTCATGGCGAGCGTGGCCTTGTGATCGCCCACGAGGGCGTCACCGACGATCTTGGCGACCTTCGACTCGTCGATCTCCTTACCCGAACGACCCTCGACGACGGACGGCTGACCGTCCTTCCAGACGACCTTGGCGTCGACTGCCGGAACGCGCATCTTGTCGCCGCGCGAGAGAACCGTCGTCAGCAGAGCCCTGGTGTCGACCTTGATCGCCGGCTTGCCGTCGGCCCCGGTCGTGGAGGAGATGACGTCGGAGACCTGAGCCGGCGTCAGGGTGACGCTCTGTCCGTTGGCACTGACCTCCAGCGGGGCAGACATCGCCTTCTTGGCGTCGCCCTCCGCGAAAGCCTGCACGGCGTTGTCCGAGGCGTCGGAGTTCTTCTCGACGAGCTCGGTCGTGTAGTCCGTCTTCTTCGGCCAGCCGCTCGCGATGGCGTCGGCGACCTTCTTCTCGTCGACGCCGTGGCCCGGTGCCCCGTCGACGATGGACACCTTGCCACCGATGAACTTGACGCGTCCCTGCTTCGGAGCACCGTCGATCTTCGACTCCGCAGCCTTCTTGACCAAGGTCGTCAGGGCGGTTTTGTCGACGGAGTACACCGGCTCGATCTTCTCGCCTCCGCCGTTGATCTGATCGAGCAGTCGGCTCGGGGAGAGGCTGAACTCGGTGACGCCGTCCAAGGTCTTCTCGGCGTCGGGCTTCCACGCGGATGCCGGCGCCAGGTCGAAGGACTGGTCGCCGGCCGTGACGTTCGCCTTCGTCGAGGCGTTCGGGTGCTTGAGCGTGAGGACCTGGCGGGTGGCCTGTTCGGACGTCATACCACCGATGCTCTTACCCGCGACGGTCGTGCCCTCGGGGATGGCGTCCTTGTAGTGGTAGCACGCGCCGACGTAGGCGGCCGCGGCGAGAGCGACGACACCGACGCCACTGCCGATGAGCAGGCCCTTCTTCCCTCGGCGCTCAGATGCGTTCCGTGCGTCGTCGCTCACTGAAACCCCTTGAATACCGTTCGTCGTGTGAACACCCATTGCAACACGAGTTCGAGGCTGCGGCGTGCACTCTGACGCTCGACGCGCCGCCGTTCACCCGAACGAGTGTCATACGAGGCGACCGAAGGCCCCGCGGTAGTACGTGAGGGCATCGCCGGGGTCGTCGCCGATCGCCAGCGACAGCACCTCACCGACGACGAGCGTGTGGTCGCCGGCGTCGAGCGTGCTGGTCGTGCGGCACTCGAACTCTGCCAGCGCACCGTCGAGGAGGGCGACATCGGTGACCTCGCCACGGTGGTGCGGGACGCGGTCGAGCTGCCCGTGCAGGGGGCGGCCACGCGTCGACAACCAACTCGCGGTCTTCTGAGCGTCCGCACCGAGCAGGGACACACCCCATTCGCCGCACTCCATGACGGCATCCCAGAAGCGCGCCTCGCGCTCGACGCTGATGAGCATGAGGACGGGCTCGAGCGAAACGCTCGTGAGGGAGTTGACCGTCATGGCGTGATCAAGACCGCCGGCCTTCGTCGTGACGACGCTGACGCCCGTGGCGAATCGCCCGATGGCCTTGCGGTAGTGGTCCGGGTCGACCGGTTCGTGGTGGCTGCTCATCGCGTCACCAGGGGTGCTCGGTGGACGTCGGTTCCCGGCCCGGCGTGCTCGCCGGGAGCCGCGGCACCGACACGTGCACGCGCTTCGGCGTCATAGCGGGCGTACCCCTCACGTCCGGAAAGTCGCGCAGCGATGTCGTTGGACAGGGCGTACACCTCGTCGACGACGGTGACCTGGGTGCGGTGGGCACGCAGCGCCCGGATCTGCGCTGTGACGGCCTGCTCGTCGACGACGGCGTGCGTCACCTCGGCGTCCTCCGCGACGGACGGCGGGAACGGGTCGTCGGCCGAGGGCACGAGGAAGCCCGTCTCCTCGAGGAACTGCGGGGAGCACATCGCGTGCAGCCAGGCCCGGTCCTCGACGGCCCACGAGCGCGGCGTCAGCGTGATGAACAGCTGCGGCTGTGTTCGCGACGCCGCGACGGCGGCGACGGTGACGTCGTGGGTGCGGATGTGATCGGGGTGGCCGTAGCCGCCCTGCTCGTCGTAGGTGACGACGACGTCCGGAGCGAGCGCATCGACGTAGGCCGCAACATCGGCCGCCACGGCGTCGATGTCACAGCTCGCGAAGGCGCGCGGGTGCGCGGCGGACGGCGTGCCGGCCATGCCGGAGTCGCGGAACGCAGGCGCCGACTCGCGCCCGCTGAGGCGACGGAACTCCTCGTCGCCGAGGATGACCGACGAGGTGACGGCCATGGCCTCCATTGCGGCGCGCAACTCGTCGCGGCGCACCTCGGCCAGCGGGTCGGCTGCGTCAGGATCACGCGCCTCGCCTGCGGGAAGTTCGAGGTGCTTGAGGTCGTCGGGGATGACCTCGCCCTCCTCCCCCAGCGTGCACGTGAGCACGTGCACCTCGTCGCCCGCGGCGACATGATGGGCCAACGCGACGCCCGTCCACAGCGATTCGTCGTCGGGATGTGCGTGAACGAAGAGCAGACGGGCCATGAGGTCAACCTTCGTACGGGATCGATCGAAACGCAAAGCGTTCGTGAAGCGTCCCCGGCAACGACGGCAACGACGAAGGCGGCCACCCCCGAGAGGGTGACCGCCTTCGTCAGGCGCGGAGCGTCAGCTCTTGGCCGCGTTCTTCGCACGCGACGTGGCGCGGGCACGCTCGTTCGCGTTGAGCACGACCTTGCGGATGCGCACGGCGGTCGGCGTCACCTCGCAGCACTCGTCCTCGCGGCAGAACTCGAGGCTCTGCTCGAGGGAGAGCTGCTTCGGCGGGATGACCTTCTCGAAGTTGTCGGCCGACGACGCACGCACGTTCGTCAGCTTCTTCTCCTTGGTGATGTTGACGTCCATGTCGTCGGCGCGGCTGTTCTCGCCGACGATCATGCCCTCGTACACCTCGGTGCCGGGCGTGACGAACAGGACGCCACGCTCCTGCAGGTTCACCATCGCGTACGACGTGACGGGGCCGCTGCGGTCGGCGACGAGCGAGCCGGCGACGCGCGTCGTGATAACGCCGAACCACGGCTCGTAACCCTCGTGGATGCTGTGCGCGATACCCGTACCGCGGGTCTCGGTGAGGAACTCGGTGCGGAAACCGATGAGGCCACGCGCCGGCACGACAAACTCCATGCGGATCCAACCGGTGCCGTGGTTCGTCATCTGCTCCATGCGGCCCTTGCGGGCGGCGAGCAGCTGCGTGATGCCACCGAGGTGCTCCTCGGGGGTGTCGATCGTGAGGCGCTCGGTCGGCTCGTGCAGCTTGCCGTCGATCTCACGCGTGACGACCTGCGGCTTGCCGACGGTTAGCTCGAAGCCCTCACGACGCATCTGCTCGACGAGGATGGCGAGCGCGAGCTCACCACGGCCCTGGACCTCCCAGGCGTCGGGACGCTCGGTGGGCAGAACGCGCAACGAGACGTTACCGATGAGCTCCTTGTCGAGGCGGTCCTTGACGAGGCGCGCCGTCACCTTGGTGCCGCGCTCCTTGCCGACGAGCGGCGAGGTGTTCGTACCGATCGTCATGGAGATGGCCGGCTCGTCGACCGTGATGAGCGGCAGCGGGATCGGGTTCTCGGCGTCGGCGAGCGTCTCACCGATCGTGATGTCGGAGATGCCGGCGACGGCGATGATGTCGCCGGGCCCGGCGGCCTTCTCGGACGGCTTGCGCTCGAGGCCCTCGGTCATGAGCAGTTCGGTGATGCGCACCTTCTGCTGCGTGCCGTCGGCCTTGCACCACGTGACCTGCTGGTTCTTGGCGATCTCGCCGTTGAACACGCGCAGCAGCGCGAGGCGGCCGAGGAAGTTGTCGGAGTCGAGGTTCGTGACGTGGGCCTGCAGCGGCGCCTCGTCGTCGTACGTCGGCGCCGGGATCGTGTCGAGGATCGTGCGGAACAGCGGCTCCACCGAGTCGCCCTCGGGCAGCGTGCCGTCCTCGGGGCGCGTCATCGAAGCGATGCCGTTCTTGCCCGAGGCGTACACGATCGGGAACTCGATCTGGTCCTCGTCGGCGTCGAGATCCATGAAGAGTTCGTAGACCTCGTCGATGACCTCGCCGATGCGCGCGTCGGGGCGGTCGACCTTGTTGATGCACAGGATGACCGGCATCTTCGCGTCGAGTGCCTTGCGCAGCACGAAGCGCGTCTGGGGCAGCGGGCCCTCGGACGCGTCGACGAGCAGGACGACGCCGTCGACCATGGAAAGGCCGCGCTCGACCTCGCCACCGAAGTCGGCGTGGCCGGGGGTGTCGATGATGTTGATGGTGACGAATTCGCCGTCAGCGAGCCCGGCGACTTCCTTGGCCGCCGGGCCGTTGTAGTGGATCGCGGTGTTCTTCGCGAGGATCGTGATGCCCTTTTCGCGCTCGAGGTCACCCGAGTCCATGACTCGCTCACCGGTCGACTCGACCGTGGCGCGCTCGGCGAAGACGCCGGCCTGCCAGAGCATCTTGTCGACCATGGTGGTCTTACCGTGGTCAACGTGGGCGACAATCGCGACGTTTCGGACGTCGTTACGGGACTTCAAAGCCATACTTCCCATTGTCGCAGGGTTTTTCCGTGCTCGAGGACACGTCGTTCGGAGCATGACGAGGCACACATCGTCCGACACCTGCCGCGACCGCACGCAGCGCTCAGAAGTGCACGCGGCCGATGGAGGTGGCGGAGGCGCTGGCGTCGACGGCGTGAGCTGCGGCCGCTGTGGTGACCATGTCGGCGCTCCGGCGAATTACACAAGGCTTTCCTACCTTGGCGCGGGCAGGCTCGTTCTTCACACTGACGATCATGACGAGTTCCGCACCTGCCGCGCATGCCGGAGAGCCGCATGATGCCACTCACGCTTCGACGTTGAACTGGCTGCGTGCCGGGGTGCTCGGCGCCAACGACGGCATCGTGTCCGTCGCCGGTCTCGTCATGGGAGTGGCCGGCGCGACGACGCAGCGCACGCCCATTCTCGTCGCCGGCATCGCGGGCATCGTCTCGGGCGCGCTGTCGATGGCGGCAGGCGAATACGTCTCCGTCTCCACGCAGCGCGACAGCGAGAGGGCCCTCATCGCCAAGGAGCGTTGGGAACTGGCACACCTTCCCGACGAGGAACTCGACGAGCTGGCTGACATCTACGTCGACAAGGGGCTCGAGCCGGAGCTCGCCCGTCAGGTCGCGGAGCAACTCACGGCGAAGGACGCTCTGAAGGCCCACGCCGAGGCCGAACTCGGCCTCGATCCGGAGGCCCTGACGAACCCGTGGAGCGCCGCGGGTGCATCCTTCCTCGCCTTCGCGCTCGGTGCTCTCGTGCCGCTGCTCGCCATCCTGATGCCCCCGACGAACCTGCGGGTGCCGGTGACCGTCGTCGCTGTCGTCCTGGCGCTCGCCGTCACGGGTTTCGTCAGTGCCCGTCTCGGCGGCGCGGCACCCCAGCGCGCCGTCGTACGCAACGTCGGTGGCGGCCTGCTCGCCATGGCCATCACCTTCGGCGTGGGCGCGCTCGTCGGCACCGGCGTCGGCTGAGCCCGACACTGCCCGTCGTGTCACGTCTGCGACACGGCACCTGCGACCGGTCAGCCTTCGCGCGGGTCGACGAGGCCGGAGCCCTGCGGCGCGTGCGCCGGGTCGCTGCCCTTCTCGACGATGCGGTTGTCACCGTCGACGAACACGACGCGCGGCTCGTGCGACGCGAGTTCGTCGGGTCCGAACTGGCCGTAGGCGATGAGGATCACGGTGTCGCCGACGCCCACGAGGTGCGCGGCAGCGCCGTTGATGCCGATGCGCCCCTCGCCGCGCGGCCCTTCGATGACGTAGGTGGTGAGGCGGTTGCCGTTGTCGACATCGACGATGTCGATCTGCTCCCCCTCGAGCAGGTCGGCGGCTTCCATGAGGTCGGCCGAGATCGTGCAGGAGCCGACGTAGTGGAGGTCTGCGTGGGTGACCGTCGCCCGGTGGATCTTGGCGCGCATCATCGTGCGGAGCATGTCAAGGAGCCTTCCTGCTGGCTTGCGGGTCGAGCGTGACAGTACTGACGTAACGCTCACGGCTCACCGGTTTGTGCCGTGAGCTTGACCACCCCCGCCGGGAAGGCCCTGTGAGCCCCCGACAGCCGGTGCTCGAGGTTCGATCACGCCGACGCCCTAGACTACCGGCGTGAGACGCACGACATAGTCGTCTCACGAAGCACTGCCGTGCGGGCGACGCGCCGGCGGGTGCACCAGTGGCCGTCGCTCCGTTTCACAGGCAGGTTCCCCGTGGCTGACGCCGACTACACGAGCCGTTCAGAACGCCGTCGCGATTCCGCGCGCTCCAACACAGGCAAGACGGTCGCTGCGGTGGTCGTCGCCCTAGTCGCCATCGGCGGCGGAGCCTGGGCGTGCAACCAGTCGGGTGGCGGGGACGACAACGGCAACCCACAAGCCGGTGGCGGCGACAAGTGTGCGGGTGCTCAGGTCACGATCGCGGCGAGCCCCACGCTGTCCGGCCCACTCAACAAGGCGCTCGACGGATACAAGGGTGGCAAGGACGATCAGGGCTGCGAGCGCACGTACTCGGTTCAGGCCGCCACCGACTCGGAAACCCTCAACCAGATCAAGGGTGGCTCCCCGAGTGCCCAGATCTGGGTCAGTGACAACCCCGGCACCTTCGACGAAGCGTCGAAGGCCTCCGGCGCGAAGATCACGCCCGGCACGGCTTTCGCCTCGTCGCCCGCGGTCATCAGCGGTCCGGCCGACCAGTTGAAGAAGCTCGGCGGGGACGAGGCCTCCTGGTCGAAGATTCTTTCGGCCAAGCCGGCCCTCACCGTCGCCGACGTCTCCCGCGACCGCGCGAGCGCCCTCGCCGTGACGGCTGCGTCCCAGGCGCTCGGCACGGACAACCAGAAGGCGCGTGAGGCCTTCGGCCAGCTGGCTCTCACGGCGCGCGACAGCATCCCGTCCAACGCCCCGTACGTCACTTCGGAGGCCGCACTGGCTGCCCGAAACGCGAAGAGCTCCACCAAGCTCGCCGAGATCGGGCTCGAGGGTGGATCACCGCTCGTCAAAGTGAGCGCGGCCAAGATGATCGCCGACGACCCCCAGACCGACGCCGCCTACGAGGAACTCATGACGCGCCTCACCTCCGCCGAGGGACAGAAGGCTTTCGCCGACGCCGGATACCGCTCGGCCGACGGTTCGAAGCCGCCGTCGAACGCGCCCCAAGGCGCGGGCTCGGTGCGCACCACCTCCGGTGCCAGCGACCAGACGGTCAGCCAGGTCGTCGCCAGCTGGGCCGAGGCCACCAAGCCGCTGCGTCTGACCACAGTCGTCGACGTGTCCGGTTCGATGCGCGAGAAGACCCGCGGCGTCAGCCGTATCGAGGCTGTCTCCAAGGCGACGAAGCACGGACTCTCCCTGGTGCCCGCATCGACGTCCATCGCCGTGTGGGAGTTCTCGACGGAGCTCGACGGCAAGAAGGACTACGAGGAGCGCATTCCGATGTCGCCGATCTCCGACCCTGCCAAGCTCAAGCGCATCCAGGCCTCGATCGACACCCTTCCGCAGCGGGTCAAGGGCGACACCGCTCTCTACGACACCATCTGGGCCACCTACCAGGCCGCCCAGAAGGACTACAAGGACGGCCAGATCAGCACGGTCCTGCTCGTCACGGACGGCCGCAACGACGACCCGAAGGGCGGCCTGTCGCTCAGCGAGCTCAAGAAGAAGCTGCGGGACGCCGTCGACCCGAAGCGCCCCGTCGACATCTCGACGCTCGCGATCGGCGAGGACGTCAACACGAAGGAACTGAGCGACATCGCGAAGATCACCGGCAGCGGTGGCACGGTCTACACGGCCAAGACGCCGCAGGACGTGTCGGCCGTGCTCGCCGCGTCGTTGCAGAACCGCTCGAGCAACTGATCGTTCCCGCTGATCGTTCGCCGAAGGGCACGCGCCGCAGCTCGCGGTGCGTGCCCTTCAGCGTCCCGCGTCGACATGATGGGATGAGCCCATGCCCACGCTCGACGACCTCACCGCTCTGACCGGGCGCACCTACGCCGCCGTCCTCTTCGACAACGACGGGACGCTCGTCGATTCCACCCCGGCGGTCGAACGCTCGTGGCTCGCGTGGGCTCGTGAGTACGACGTCGACCCCGCGCTGCTCGGTCAACATCACGGCGTGCCGGCTGCCGGGATCATCGCGAGCATCGCCCCGCACCTCGACGCACGGGCCGCGCTGGCGCGCATCACGGAACTTGAGGTCGCCGACACTGACGACGTCCGTGCGATCGCGGGCGCCATCGAGGCCGTGGAGGCCATCGGCCCGAAGCGCTGCGCCGTCGTGACGTCGGCGACGCGCGAGCTGGGCCTCGCCCGACTCGCCGCAGCGGGCATTCCGTTGCCCGACGTCGTCGTCACGTTCGACGACGTGGAGCGCGGCAAGCCGCACCCCGATCCGTTCCTGCTCGCCGCCGAGCGCCTCGGCGTGGACCCCACCCACTGCCTCGTCGTCGAGGACGCGCCGAGCGGTCTCGCTGCCGCCAAGGCCGCCGGATGCGCCACGCTCGCGCTCACGTCGACGACGCCCGCCGACGTGCTCGACGCCGACGCCGTCGTCGAATCCCTGGCGTCCGTACAGTTCGTTCCGGGCTCGGAGGGCGTCGCGCTCGAATCCCGTTGACGCCCGGTCGATCACCTGGCGTTCACCCGGCCCACCTACGGTGGATTCATGAGTGATCGAGTCGTTCTCATCGGCGCCGGCGACGTCGGCGTCGCCTACGCCTACGCCCTCGTCAACCAGGGCCTCGTGCACGAGTTGTCGATCATCGACATCAACGAGCAGAAGGTCTTCGGCGAGGTCATGGACCTCAACCACGGTGTCGTCTGGGCACCGACACCGACCCGCGTCACCGTGGGCGAATACGCCGACTGCGCGGACGCCGACGTCGTCGTCATCACGGCGGGCGCCGCACAGAAGCCCGGCGAGACCCGCCTCGACCTGGTGGGCCGCAACGTCGAAATCTTCCGTTCCATCGTCGCCTCGGTCATGGAGACAGGCTTCGACGGCATCTTCCTCATCGCCACGAACCCCGTCGACGTCATGACGTACGCGACGTGGAAGTTCTCCGGCCTGCCGTCGGAGCGCGTCATCGGTTCCGGCACCGCGCTCGACACCGCGCGCCTGCGCTTCATGCTCGGTGAGCTGTACGACGTGGCACCGACGTCGGTGCACGCCGCGATCATCGGGGAGCACGGCGACACCGAGGTGCCCGCGCTGTCGTCGGCGAACGTGGCCGGTGCTCCCCTCGCGCGGGACCTCGACGCCGTGCCCGGCCGACGCGACGAGATCGAGCGCATCTTCGACGAAACACGCACCGCCGCCTACCAGATCATCGACGCCAAGGGCTCGACGTCGTACGGCATCGGCATGGCCCTTGCGCGGATCACCCGGGCGCTCCTTCGCGATGAGTACGCAGCCATCCCGATCTCGACGTACCTGCACGGGCCCTACGGCGTCACCGATCTCTACCTCGGTGTGCCTGCGGTACTGGGGCGCAAGGGTGTGCGCAGCGTCGTCGAACTCAGCCTGACCGACGCCGAGGCAGCCGGCCTCGCCCACTCGGCCGAGGTGCTCGGGCGCATAGTCGACGACGCGAACCTGCGCGGGACCTGACGAACGTCGCGGCGGCCGAGCAGCCACGACGAAGCCCCGGAGACAGCCTTTGCGTCTCCGGGGCTTCGCGTGTGCGGGTCAGGCCGACGGGTGCGTCATGTCGGCAGGCACGACCCAGGCGTCGAAGTCCTTCTCCGAGACCTCACCGGAGGCGACTGCGGCCTCGCGCAGCGTGGTGCCCTCCTTGTGGGCCTTCTTCGCGATGGCGGCCGCCTTGTCGTAGCCGATGTGGCGGTTGAGGGCCGTGACGACCATGAGGTTGGAGGCAAGGTTCGCCTCGATGCGCTCGCGGTTCGGCTCGATGCCGCGTGCGCAGTGCTCGGTGAACGAGCGGCACGCATCGGAGATGAGGCGGATGCTCTCGAGCACGGCGTGCGCCATGACGGGCTTGAAGACGTTGAGCTGGAAATTGCCCTGCGAGCCGGCGAAGCCCACCGTGGCGTCGTTGCCGAACACGCGCGTCGCGACCATCGTCATGGCCTCGGCCTGCGTCGGGTTGACCTTGCCCGGCATGATCGAGCTGCCCGGCTCGTTCTCGGGGATGTTGAGTTCGCCGATGCCGTTACGCGGGCCGGAGGCCAGCCAGCGCACGTCGTTGGCGATCTTCATGAGCGCGCCGCCGAGCAGCTTGAGCGCCGAGGACACGGCCACGAGTTCGTCGTGGGCCGACAGCGAGGCGAAGAGGTTGTCGGCCTGACGGAACTCCTGGCCGGAGATCTCGGAGATCTTCTTCGCGGCGAGCTTGCCGAAGTCCGGGTGGGCGTTGAGGCCCGTGCCGACGGCCGTTCCGCCGATCGCGAGAGCGCGCGTGGCCTGCTCCGCCTGACGCACCTGCTCCAGCGCGAAGTCGAGCTGGGCCACCCAGCCGCCGAACTCCTGGCCGAGCATGATCGGCGTCGCGTCCTGCAGGTGCGTACGGCCGACGCTGACGATGTCCGCGAACTCGTCGGCCTTGGCGGCGAGCACGTCACGCAACTCGGTGACGGCCGGGTACAGGCGCTCCACGAGGTCGAGGACGACGGCGATGTGCATGGCCGTCGGGAACGTGTCATTGCTCGACTGGCCGCGGTTGACGTGGTCGTTGGGGTGAACCGGCTTCTTCGAGCCGCGCTCGCCGCCGGCCAGTTCGATGGCGCGGTTGGAGATGACCTCGTTGGAGTTCATGTTGGACTGCGTGCCCGAGCCCGTCTGGAAGACGACGAGCGGGAACTGATCGTTCAGACGCCCCTCGATGACGTCGTCAGCCGCACGCTCGATGAGTTCGGCGACGTCGGCGGGCAGCTGGTCGAGTTCGGCGTTCGCCTGGGCTGCAGCCTTCTTGAGGATGCCCAGGGCCCGCACCATCACCGGACCCCACACGAAGGTGTCGCGGCCGATGTCGAAGTTCTCGATGCTGCGCTGGGTCTGAGCACCCCAGTACGCCGCCTCGTCGACCTCGATCTGCCCCATGCTGTCGGATTCAGTACGCGTAGCCATACCTTCACTCTAGGCACGCTCCAGCCCCCACTTCCACACGCGGTGCGGCCTGCGGCCGGGCGACGCAGAAGCTCGCCCCGATAGCCTTCGGCAAGGACCCCAGAGCGCTTCGACCGACGTGGCACGGGAGGGCTCGGGGAATGTCAGACTGGCGCCATGTCCTACTCCGAGTACTTCGCGTCCGACCAACTCGACACCCCCGCCACCGAGGACGAGATCGCTCACGCCGAGGAGGCCCTCGGCGTCACGTTCCCCGACGACCTGCGTGCCTTCTGGCTGACGTCAGCCACCTTCAACGGCCCGGTACTCACCGCCGACGGCGGTCCTGGCCCGTACCTGCGTGTGCTGCACCCGAGTTCGGTGACGAAGGTGGGCGAGGCGTGCGTGTTCGGTCGCGGTGAGGACTGGGATTTCGGTGTCGTTCCCGGCCACCCGACGCGCTGGGTCGACGTCGAGCGCGGCACGGGTGAGGAACTGAGCGAACTCGGCGCGACGTTCGTCGGTTTCCTCGAGTCGCTGCGCGTCGAGTTCGAGACGGAAAACAATCTCCTCGACTGACCAACATAGTTCCACGGTTCATAATTTGTAACTTTATTGTGACCTCGCTCACGCACTCTCTTTGCATCGCCTATGTAAGCGTTGTGGGCACTCACGACCCCACCTCCCGGGTCGACGCGAAAGAGAGGCATGAAAATGACCCGACCGACGCTCCGCCTCGCCGCTGCCGCGGCCGGCACGACCATGGCTTTCGCGCTCGCCCCCACGGCAGGCGCCTCCCCCACGGTCGACAAGCCCGAGTACATCGTCGGAGGCTCCCAGGCCTCCAACCCGTCCGTCGTACAACTCGTCTTCACGCAGGACGGCGGTCAGTACGGCTGCACCGGCGAGGTCATCGCCGCGCAGTGGGTCCTCACCGCACGTCACTGCACCGAGGGCAGCAGCCGGATGAAGGTCTACACCTCCAACTCGACGACGAATCCCGGCACGCCGGTCTCCGGCGACCGCCTCGTCAACTCCCCCTACGGAGATGTCGGACTCGTCCACCTCGCCAAGTTGGTCGGCGTCAACCCGATGCCGATCGCCAGCTCGTACACGGCGCAGCGTGGGCAGACGGGCGTCATCAGCGGCTACGGCCTTCGCGCCAACAGCCGGCAGTCCACCGGCCTGTTCAAGGCGAACGTCACCGTCCTCGGCTCGAGCACGGATGCCTACCGCGGCCGCGCGATCCACGTCCAGGGCATCGACGGCGCCTCGAACCACGGTGACTCCGGAGGCCCGCTCGTCATCAACGGTCAGATCGTGGGCGTCTGCTCGACGGGCGACACGGCCGACCCGGGCAGCAACATCCACGCCGGTTCGAACTACTCCAACATCACCGGCCACCGCGCCTGGATCCGTCAGACCGCGGGCGTCTGAGCCACGACCACGATTGACGAGGGGCGCCGCACTCACGACGAGTGCGGCGCCCCTCGTTCGCGCCACGCGCCGAAATCAGCGCGGGAGCGTCAGTTCTCCTGATCCATCCACTCGTGCCACGAGCGGCCACGCACGATGACGGCGTCCTCCTGCCGCGGCAACATGCCGCCCTCGGCCATGGATGCGGGCGCTTCGCCCGGTTTCACCGTGGCATCGAGCCCCTTGGCCGCAACGTGCTCGCGGGCCAGGCCGACGAGGCTCTCGGTGCGCGGCCCGGCGAGTTGGACATCGCCGTCGAACGACCCTGTCGCCATCTCGAGCAGCAGACGAACGACCTCGGCGGAGTCGACCGGCTGGAATTCCACGTCCATGACGTCGGCCACGCCGTCGGTGGTGAACCACTCGACCATCTGGCCCGGGAATTCGTGGAACTGGGTGGCGCGCAGAACGAGGACGCCCGGGGAGTTCTCCCGGTGGGCCTTCTCCTGTGCCACCTTGCCGACGTAGTAGCCGTAGTCGGGGCTCTCCTCGATGCCGACGATCGACAACACGACCGTGCGTCGCACGCCGGCCTCGTGAGCTGCCTGGCCGAGATGGCCGGCCACCGAACGGAAGAAGCTGACCGCCTCGTCTTCCTCGAAGCTCGCGCCCTGCGTGACGTCGACGACGGCGTCCACGTCCGCGAGCGCCTCGGCGAGGCGGGGCAGGACGGCCTCGTCCGTGAGGTCGAAGCCGGAGGAACGCGACACCTCGACGACGTCGTGACCGTCGGAGCGAGCCAGCTCGACGAGCTTGGTTCCGATGAGGCCGGTCGAGCCGGCGATGGCGACACGCATGACTTCTCCTTGCGTTGCGGTGGAATCGAGCGGCTGTGCCCAGTCAACCAGAGGGCGCGTTCAGAGCTTCTTCACGAGCGCGAAGCGCTGGAGGACAACCTGGGTGTCGTCGTTCACCGTGAAGTTCGGGTCGTCCAACTCGGCGCGCACGTCGTCACTCGTCCAGAAACGTTCGTGCGCTTCCCGCCATTCGGCGACGTCCCGGAAGCCTTCACCCTCGTCGAGGGCGTGATCGAGGTCGACCTCGTCGAGGCTGACGACGCGCACCTCGGTCGTCTCCGTGATGCCGACCGGCAGGCCGGTCGAGGAGATGAGCACCTCACGCTCCCCCACGACGGGCAACGGCTCACCGTCCGCGCGGTACCCCTCCAGCAATGCCGACGTGGAACTCTTCGTACCGCTGATGATGGCGGCGAGCAGCGTGTCGCGTAGCGGACCCGGGAATGCGTAGAGGCCGGCGCGGGCTCCCGGCCACTGGGCCTCGATGGCAACGTCGCGCAGCCGATCGACGTGGTCGGCCCACGACGCGTCGTCACCGAACGGCAGGTTCGGGTTCGCCTCACGCAACCCCACGCGTCCGTCAAGCTGCTCACGCAGAATGTCAAGATGCCCTGCGTGCCGAGCGATTTCGACGACAAGGTGAACGAGAATCCGGTGCAGCGTCACGTCGGGCTGGGGCCACCAGGGCACGCTACCCGGAGCCTCAAGATCGAGGGCATCGATCGTCGCGTCGGCGTGGGCAACAGCGCGGCGGTACAGGAGCGCGACGTCCTCGATCGATTCCTCCCCGGTCGCCCACATGTCGGCGTTGGGCTCCGCACCCGGCCCGATCCAGGGCATTTCCTCGCCGGGGCGGCCGAAGACGATGCCGAGATAGCCGTACTCCATCGCAGCAAGATGCTTGACGATGCCGAGGACGTTCGAGCCCGTCGACGTCATGGGCCATCGCGCCTGCCACTCGTCGAGCCCCTCGAGCTTCCACAACACCGCGGAACGCAATGAGTCGAGGTAGGTCTTGAGCATCGCCTTGTCGTCCATTCGACCAGCCTAGGGCCGCGCGTCACAATGGTCGATATGCCTGAATCCCCCACAGCCTTCACGCGCGAGCAGGGACGTGCGCTCGTGCGCGCCGTTTTCGCGATCTTCTTCGTCAACGGCGTGATGATGGGCGCATGGGGCGGTTCGCTGCCGGGCCTGCGTGAGCGCGTCGGTACGGACGCGGGCGGCATCGGCGCCGTTCTCCTCGTCACCGGCGCGAGCGCCATCGTCTCGATGCAGATCGGCGGGCGCGTCTCCGACCGCATCACCCCACGCTTGCCGTCTCTCGTGAGCGGCGTCGCGATGGCTGCGGCTGTCGGACTCCTCGCCTTCGTACCGAACTATGTGGCTCTCGTCCTCGCGGGAGCGCTCATCGGTGCGAGCAACGGCACCATGGACGTCGCGATGAACGCCCTCGGCATCGACGCGGAGAAGGCCTCCGGCATACCGGCGATGAGTCGTTTCCACGCGTTCTTCTCGCTCGGTGGCTTCGTCGGCGCGGTCATCGTCGTGGCGTTCGCCCGCCTGCAGGACGACGCCGATCCACGCTCGGCCCTCATCGTCATCGCCGTCGCGGCGCTCCTCGCGCTCGCCGCACTGCTGGCCCGCACCCCCAAGGCCCCCCACGACGACGCAGGCGCGCAGGAGACGGATGAGGCCGACGTTTCGGCGTCCACGAAGGCCACGGGCATCCCGCCGCAGGCGTGGTTGCTCGGCGTCATGGCCCTGTTCTTCGGCTTCACCGAAGGAACGGCCATCGACTGGGCCTCGATCCACGTCACCGACGTCGCGAAGGTCGACGCCGGCACCGGCGCAGCAGGTCTCGTCGCGGTGTCGGCGACGATGGTCGTCATCCGCCTCGTCGGCGACGCGCTCGTGCGCCGCTACGGACGCGTCGCGGTCGTCCGATTCGGAGCTCCGGTGGCCGTCGCCGGTTTCGCGGTGACGGTGGTGGCGTCGTCCCTGCCCGTCATCCTCGCCGGCTGGCTGCTCGTGGGCCTGGGTGTCGGCATGATCGCGCCGCAGATCTACGCGATCGCGGGCCACATCGGCGGCGGTCGGGTGCTCGCCATCGTCACCGGCTTCGGGTACACCGCGTTCCTGGCCGGGCCGGGCGTCATCGGCTACCTCAGCTCACACTTCGACATTCAGCGCGCGATGCTCCTACCGCTCGTGGCGGGCCTGCTGCTCACCGCGCTGACGTTCACGCCCGCCCTGCGCGATCCGCAGGACGAGCGCGTAGGCGCCTGAGCGACACCCAACGAGCCTGCTCAGGCCTCCTCGAGGCTCGCGCCACGTCGTTCGGGTAGGAGCAGTGACGCCACCGTGGCGACGGCGAACGCGAACGCGATGAGCACGAACGTCCACACCTCGCCGTGCTCGGTGAAGACGACCGGCACGATGAGCGGCGCGACGATCGACGCGATGCGGCCGAACGCCGTCGCGCTTCCGGCACCCGCGGCGCGGATCGCGGTCGGGTAGATCTCCGGCGTGATGGCATAGAGGGCACCCCAGGCGCCGAGGTTGAAGAAGCTGAGTGCACATCCGGCCGCGATGATCGTGGCTTCGGAGCCGGCGTTGCCGAACGCGAGCGCCGAGAGCGCGGAGCCGGCGAGGAAGGCGGCGAGCGTGGGACGTCGGCCGATCTTCTCGACGAGCACCGCGGCCGCGAGGTACCCGGGCAGTTGCGCGATCGTGATGATGAGCGTGAAGCCGAACGACTTGGCCACCGGGTAGCCACCGGCGACGAGGAACGTCGGAATCCACAGGAACGCGCCGTAGTAGGCGAAGTTGACGCCGAACCACGTGGTCCACAGCGCGGCGGTGCGGGTGCGGTAGGCCGGCGCGAAGGCATCGGTCATTTTCGGCTTGGGCGCAGCCTCGTGGTCTGTTGGCGCGACGGCGGCGCTCTTCGGAGCTTCGATGCCGGACGCCGATTCGAACTCGCGGACGGATCGCTCGGCCTCCTCCTCACGTCCGGCGCGTTCGAGGAAGCGCACGGATTCGGGCAGGCCTCGACGCACCCACACCGCGTAGAGCGCGGGCACGAGGCCGAGGAGCATGGCCCAACGCCACCCGTTCTCGCGCGGCACCACAGTGAAGCCGATGACGGCGGCGAGCAGCCAGCCCACGGCCCAGAACGACTCGAGAGCGACGACCATGCGGCCCCGCAGTCGGCGCGGCGCGTACTCACTCACGAGCGTCGAGGCGACGGGCAGTTCGGCGCCGAGGCCCAGACCGACAACGAAGCGCAGAGCGCACAGCACGAGGAACGTCGGTGCGAGGGCTGACAGGCCCGTCGCAAGGCCGTACACGATGAGCGTGCCGGCGAAGACCGTGCGGCGGCCGATGCGGTCGGCCAGGGCGCCACCGGCACCGGCGCCGATCGCCATCCCGATGAAACCGATCGACGCGAGCCACGACAGGTCGGGGGTCGACAGGCCCCACTCCTTCTTCACGGCAACCATGAGGAAGGAGATGAGGCCGACGTCCATGGCGTCGAGCGCCCAGCCGATGCCGGAGCCGACGAGCAACGAACGGTGACGACGGTTGAACGGCAGGGCGTCGAGGCGCTCCTCGCGAGTTCGGTGTTGGGTCGTCATGGACATGGGCACTCTTTTCGTCAGTTAGGCACAAAGTCGTGCCGGAGAAAGAGTAGCCCGATCGAACCCCTTTTGGTCAACAAGAGGAAAAGTCTGGTGCGTCACGCTGTCGACGGAGCAACCAGCGCGTCGAGGAGCACACACGCCCGCTCGATTCCAACCGGGCGTAGATGGCGGCGACCTCGTCACGCGGGGCCGGCTCGAGCAGCGACTGGACCGTGCCCGGGTGCTGGAAGACCTCGGAAGGAGAACGCGAAGGCTTCGAAACACGGCTGACGCCCCGAGAAGTGGGGCGAGTGGGTCGTCGCTGTCGTCCAGCCGACGCCCGGCGCTAACCCGGATCCGGCGCAGGTGGCGGCCTTCACGAAGGAACGCATCAGCAGCGTGAAGGCCCCCAAGGAGGTCTCCGTGTGGCCCGGCCTGAGCTCTCGGAGGTCGGCAAGGTGCTCAAGAGGACGTCAAGCAAACGCTGAGTTCGGCCTCTCAGGCCTGACCACCGCCTGACGCAGCCCCATGACGATCACGGGCTGAGACGGCCGGCCCGTCCGCGGCTCGAGGGTGCGGCGAGCATCCTTATGCCGGTTACGGTCGTGCCACGCCCCACCCGCGAAAGGAAGTTCGACCATGACCTCATACGACGCGAACGCCGAAGGCTTCTTCGGTGAGTTCGGTGGCCGTTTCGTGCCGCCGCACCTCGAGGAGCCGATGGCCGAGGTGGCACGCGCGTGGGCCGAGGCGAAGGCCGACCCGACGTTCCTCGGCGAGTACGAGCGTCTGCTCACCCTCTACGCGGGCCGCCCGTCGGTGCTGTTCCCCGCCGACAACCTGACGCGCCACGTCGGCGGCGCGCGCATCTACCTCAAGCGTGAGGATCTCAACCACACCGGGTC
This sequence comes from Dermacoccus sp. PAMC28757, assembly GCF_014302635.1. Classification (NCBI taxonomy): domain Bacteria; kingdom Bacillati; phylum Actinomycetota; class Actinomycetes; order Micrococcales; family Dermacoccaceae; genus Dermacoccus; species Dermacoccus sp. PAMC28757. The sequence continues at coordinate 2,960,250 of NZ_CP060292.1, forward strand.
GCACAAGATCAACCACTGCCTCGGCGAGGCCCTGCTCGCGAAGCGCATGGGCAAGAAGAAGCTCATCGCGGAGACGGGTGCCGGCCAGCACGGCGTCGCTCTCGCGACGGCGGCCGCGTACATGGGTCTCGAGTGCGAGATCCACATGGGTGCGATCGACGTCGCCAAGCAGCACCCGAACGTCGTGCGCATGGAGATGCTCGGCGCGAAGGTCGTGCCGGTCGAGTTCGGCGGGCGTTCGCTCAAGGAGGCCGTCGATTCGGCGTTCGACACCTACGCCCGTGACTTCGAGGACGTCTTCTTCGGCATCGGCTCCGTCGTCGGCCCCGACCCGTACCCGTCGATGGTGCGCGAGTTCCAGTCGGTCGTCGGGCGCGAGGCGCGCGAGCAGATCCTGTCGCTCGAGGGCCGCCTGCCGGACGCCGCGGTCGCGTGCGTCGGTGGAGGGTCGAATGCGATGGGCCTGTTCAGCGGCTTCCTCGACGACGAGGGCGTCGCGCTCTACGGCGTCGAGCCGGCCGGGGAGGGCGTCGAGGTGCCCGGCCGTCACGCCGCGACGATGACGAAGGGCACCCCCGGCACCCTGCACGGCATGGCCACCACGGTGCTGCAGGACGAGTCCGGTGAGCCGTCGGCGGTGCACTCCATCGCGTCAGGTCTCGACTACCCGGGCGTGGGCCCGCAGCACGCGTACCTCGCGTCGCTGGGCCGCGTCACGTACGTGACGGCCACGGACGACGAATGTCTCGATGCCTTCAGCACCCTCTCGCGAGTGGAGGGCATCATTCCGGCGCTGGAGAGCTCGCACGCCATCGTCCACGCCATGAAGTTGGCTCGGGAGCTGGGCGAGGACGGCGTCGTCGTCGCCAACCTCTCGGGGCGCGGCGACAAGGATGTCGACTACGTCGCCGAGTACCTCGCGGAGCACCCGCGCTCCTGAGCGCGAGCCTCGTCGCGGCGCGTTCGTTCGGTCACCGAGCGAGCGCGCCGCGGTGTATCTCGGCCACGGACGCGTGACCCATCAGCGCCATCGTGAGGTCGAGCTCGGCGAGGGTGTGCTCGACGACGGCCTGCACCCCTTCGGCGCCCGCGAGCGCCAGACCGTAGACGTAGGGCCGCCCGAGGATGACGGCGTCTGCCCCGAGCGCGAGCGCCGTGAAAACGTCCGAGCCCGAGCGCACCCCGGAGTCGAAGAGCACGGTGAGATCGCCGACCTCGTCACCCAGGCTCGCGAGGACGTCGAGCGAGGCGACGGCGCCATCGACCTGCCGGCCGCCGTGGTTCGACACGACGATGCCGTCGAGCCCTTGATCGGCGGCGAGGCGCACGTCGTCGATGCTCTGGAGGCCCTTGAGCAGGATCGGGAGCGACGTCCATTCGCGCAGCTTGGCCAGGTCGTCCCAGGTGAGACCGCTCGAGGGGAACACGTCGAGGAACGTCTCGACCGCGGCGCGCGGCAGCGGCGAACGGAGGTTCTCGCGCAGGTCGCCCGGGTAGTGCCGGGCGCTCGACACCAGCGAGCGGGCCGCCGCGGGCGTCGGACGTTCGGTCGGTCGGGCCGATCCGCGGGCTGCGCGCTCCTCGACCCGCGCCATGAAGACCGGGTCGCTGAGGTACTGCGCGAGGCCCTGGCCACGCGCGAACGGCAGGTGCCCGAGGTCGAGGTCCTCGGGCCGCCACCCCATGAGGTGCGTGTCGAGCGTGACGACGACTGCCTCCGCACCGAGCGCCTCGGCGCGCTGGACGAGCGAACGGGCCAGGTCGTCGTCGTTGCTCCAGTACAGCTGGTACCAGTGCGGCGTCTCGTCGAGTTCGGCGGCGACCTCCTCCATGGCGACGCTGGCTTGCGTCGAGTGGATCATCGGCGTCTGTGTGGCCACGGAGGCCTTCGCCACGGCGCGCTCGGCCTGCAGGTGCGCCATTTCGAGGACGCCGATGGGCGCGAGCAGGAGCGGGTGCGCGTAGCGACGGCCGACGAGGTCGACGCCGAGGTCGCGTTCACGCACGTCGCGCAGCATGCGGGGCACCGAGCGGTAGCGCCCGAAGGCTTTGACGTTGGCGTCGTTCGTGCGTCCCCGTCCCGCGCTGCCGTCGACGTAGGCGAACGCACGATCGCTCATCGCCTTGCGGGTGGCTCGCTCAGTCGCCCCGGTTCGACGGGAACCACCGGGGTGCGTCCGTGGACACCGGCGCCGTAGATGTCGCCCTGAATCCTGCGTCCGAGGTTGATCGCGTCCACGCCACCCACGGTAGAAGTCCCTCCCCTGCAACGGGGCCGCAGGCGCTTTCCGCTTCGTTAGGTTGGGAGGCATGAAGGCGCGCCCCGAGATCATCGACGCCCACGTGCAGGAGCTGTGGCGTACGGGCGCGACGCGTATCGCGTCGAGCACCGGCAAGCTCGTGGCGTGCATGGTCGGCGCGCTCGGTTTCACGGCCATCGGCGGCGCCGGCCTCACGGTCGTCATCGGCGAGCGCGGCGTGCTTGGCGCGTTCACGAGCACACCGGGCTCGTGGGTATGTCTCGTCGCGGTGCTGTTCTTCGGGGTGCTCGGCATCCCGTCGTTGACGATCCAGTTCCTACGTCGCCAAACGCTCGTCATCGAACGCGAGGGGGTACGCGTGCTGCGCGGCGATGGGCGCCAGGTTGCAGCCTTGGCGTGGCAGAACGTCGCTGAGGTCAGCCAGTTCCGTCACCGGAGTACGTCGATGACCAACTGTGTCCTCACGCCCGAGGCGGCCGATCTCCGGCGTGCGACGTCGGGGGCGGTCGCGCGGGGCCTGGCCCGGGCCGACGCGGCAGTCGTCGGTACCCAGGTGTGGACCGTGCCGACGATCTTCACGTACCAGCGCGAGTTGCCCGAGATCCTTCGGGCGGCGCTGCACGGCTACCGCACCGGTTGGCGGCTGTAACGCGCAGAGCCCGCCCGAACGCTAGGTTCGAGCGGGCTCTGCGGCGAAGCGTCCGGGTCAGACGACGCCGAGGGCGAGCATGGCGTCGGCCACCTTGACGAAGCCGGCGATGTTGGCGCCCTTGACGTAGTCGCCGGGCACATCGAACTCGTCGGCGGTGCTCTGGCAGCGCTCGAAGACGCCCTTCATGATGGTTTCGAGGCGCTGCTCGGTGTGTTCGAAGCTCCACGAGTCACGCGAGGCGTTCTGCTGCATCTCGAGAGCGCTGACGGCGACACCGCCACAGTTGGAAGCCTTGCCCGGTGCGAACAGGACGCCGGCCTCCTGGAGGATGTCGGTGGCGTCCGGCGTCGTGGGCATGTTCGCGCCCTCGGCGACGGCGATGCAGCCGTTCTTGACGAGCGTCTTCGCGGCGTCCGCCGGCAGTTCATTCTGCGTGGCACACGGCAGCGCGACGTCGCAGGCGACGTCCCAGATCGAGCCGTCGGCGACGAACGTCGACTGCTTGCGCAGGTCGGCGTACTCGCTGATGCGGGCGCGCTTGTTCTCCTTGAGGTCGCGCACGATCTCGAGGTCGATGCCTTTCTCGTCGACGACGTAGCCGCCGGAGTCGCTCATCGCGATGACGGTGCCGCCCAGCTGGGCGACCTTCTGCGCGGCGTAGATGGCCACGTTGCCGGAGCCGGAGATGACAACCTTCGTGCCGTCGAAGGAGCGGCCCTTCGTCGCGAGCATCTCCTGGGTGAGGAAGACCGTGCCGTAGCCGGTGGCTTCGGTGCGCGCCGCGGCGCCGCCCCAGGAGAGGCCCTTACCGGTGAGCACGCCCGCCTCGTAGCGGTTGGTGATGCGCTTGTACTGGCCGAAGAGGTAACCGATCTCGCGGCCGCCGACGCCAATGTCGCCGGCCGGGACGTCGGTGTACTCACCGATGTGGCGGTAGAGCTCCGTCATGAACGACTGGCAGAAGCGCATGACCTCGGCGTCGCTCTTGCCCTTGGGGTCGAAGTCGGCGCCACCCTTGCCGCCGCCGATGGGCAGGCCGGTGAGGGAGTTCTTGAAGATCTGCTCGAAGCCGAGGAACTTCACGATGCCGAGGTAGACGCTCGGGTGGAAGCGCAGGCCGCCCTTGTACGGGCCCAGGGCCGAGTTGTACTCGACGCGGAAGCCGCGGTTGACGTTGACGCGGCCCTGGTCGTCGACCCACGGCACGCGGAAGATGATCTGACGCTCGGGCTCGGCGAGGCGCTCGATGATGCTGGCCTCGACGTAGTCGGGGCGGCGTTCGAGCACGGGGCCGAGGCTCATGAGGACCTCGTCCACGGCCTGGTGGAACTCGGCCTCACCGGGGTTGCGCTTGAGGATCGTCTCGCGGACCGGCTCGAGCCGGGGGTGCAGAGTCGGGGACATGGCGTGCCTCCTAAGCGCCGACGGATCACGCCGACGGATCGTGTGGGGTTTTGATCGATTATGCCGTGTTCTCACGAAGAGCCGTGAGCAGCGCGGGTAGGGCTTCACCCGCTGGGACGCGCCATGTGGCGGTGGCGATGTCGCTGAGGTCGGTCTCCTCAGGGTTGATCTCGACGACAGGAACACCGCGGTGGTGCGCCATGATCGGCAGGCCGGCTGCGGGGTAGACGATCCCGGAGGTGCCGATGACGAGGACGAGGTCGGCGGAGAGCGTCGCGGCCTCGGCTCGTTCCAGAGCATCCTGCGGGAGTGCTTCGCCGAACCAGACGATGCCGGGCCGCACGAGGCCGCCGCAGTGGACGCAGACGGGCGGGTCGAGGCGCTCGACTGGTTCGGTGAGCGGTTCGCCGACGGCGTCGGCGTCCTGCCCGCAGCGGGAGCAGCGCAACGCGAAGATGCTGCCGTGCAGGTGGGCGAGCACGTCGCTGCCCGCGCGTTCGTGCAGGTCGTCGACGTTCTGGGTGACGACCCACAGGTGAGCATCGCCGGCCTCGCTCCACTCGGCGAGCGCCCGGTGCCCAGCGTTGGGCTGGGCGCGGGTCATGAGCGTCATGCGCCAGCGATACCAGGCCCAGACGCGGGCCGGGTCTGCCTGCCACGCCTCCGGAGTTGCCAGGGATGCGGGATCCTGGTTCGCCCACAGCCCGGTCTGTGCATCGCGAAAGGTGGCGAGACCGCTCTCGGCGCTCATTCCGGCACCGGTGAGGACGGTGACGCCCTTGGCCGTGCGGGCGAGTTCGAGAACTTCCTCGGGAACGCGCATGCGCCCACCCTAGTAAGTCGTGCGCTCAACTCTGAATCGCCGCAAGCCCAGCGACACCGCCGGCCTCATTCGTCGGACGGCGTCTCGCGCTCACCCTTTCGCTTCGAGAACCGCCCCGCCATGCGTCCTCCGAGCGCGCGCACCGCCGTGAAGTCTCGGCCCGAGGTTGCCTCACGGTGTGTGGGCGACTCGACACGGCACGCCTCGGCAAGGCGGTCGAGGACAGCGAGCTCGTCCTTGCCGGTTTTTCCGTCAGTTCCCGCCACCAACACCGCGCACTCGTACAGAGGTTGGAGGTCGCCGTCCAAAGCCTCGAACTTGGCCAACACTTCCGCCTCGTCGGCATCGATGGTTTCGCGCAGCTGCACGAGAGCCACACTCCCGGGATTGCGATCCGAGATGGATGACGTGACGTGGTGGAGAAGGAGCTTCTCTTCCTCCGCCACCTTCCCGTCAGCCTGAATGACGAGCCAGGTCGCCCACAACAGTTCCTCATGATGCGGCGTCTTGGCCATCATCCTTCCGACGATTTCCGTGATCTGGGCCTGCGTTCGGAAGAACGAGCGCGCATAGTCGCCGGCTGACTTCGTCGTCCAGTAATTGATCGCGGTGGAAAGGGGAACCGTCACGCCGGGAATTGAGAACTTGATGATGTTGCGCTGCAGAAGGTGTTTGCCTACGACCGGCAGGCTCTTCACTGCCGTCAGCGTGGAGCCGCTGAAGATCTTCTTGATGACCGGGCGGAGCACGACGGGGACGCCCTTCGACACGGCGCCGCGACCGGCCTCTCCCGACTTGATGAGAAGTGCGATTCTGATGATTTTCCAGAGGTCTTCGGAATCGTTGACGTCGATCGGCACTCCGTAGAGCACTGCGATGTCGTGCGCGAGACGAAGCTGGAGACGCGTCGTGTAAGCCAGATCGACGACGAAGCTGCCTACGGCAGCAGGGGCCGTCAGAGGACTCGCACCGCCCAGTGAACCGATCGTGGCGGCGACGGCACCGGTGTACGCAGCAGCTGAGAGACCACCCTCGATGCCCGCATATTTAGCCGCGAGCTTGATGCGAGCATCGACGATCGCGTCTGCGGGGAGGTGCGGGTATTTCTCGCGAAACCATTCCGCCGTCACTTGCTCGGAGTATTGAGCCAGCGAGACCTTCAGAAGGCGCGCGAACCAATCGCCGCTCTTGATGTCATCCATCGACAAACCGCCGACGAAGTCGCGAATCTCATCGACCTGCTTGAGCACGACGGATTTGTCGGCAGCGTCGGGAGCTTCGGCCCCATCAAGTTCCGCGAGGTCGACGTCGTCCAGGTTGAGATCGTCGTCCGAGTTCGTCATGTGATCCTCCGAGTCTTCCGCCGTCTCCGACCGGAGGAGGCAGGCCCAGACTAATCTGCATCACCTCCGAGAAAGCGTGGTTACGAGACCTTCTTCACGACGCTCGACTTGAGATGCATGCGCCCGAAGCCGGGCACCTGCGCGTCGATGTCGTGCCCGTCGGGACCGAAGGGGTCGAGCCGGATGCTGCGCACCTTCGTACCCGCTTTGAGCGTGCCGCCACCGGCTCCCTTGAGCTTCAGGTCCTTGGCGATCGTCACTGCGTCACCGTCGACGAGAACGTTGCCGACAGCATCCCGGATGACAGGCGCGTCAGCGGCATCGCCACCGGTATCTTCCGGTGACCACTCGTGCCCGCACATGGGGCACACGAGCAGGGAGCCCTGCTCGTAGGTGTACGGCTCGGAACGCTCAGGGCACGGGGGAAGCGTCTCGTCACTCACGGGAAAACTCTCGCATGCCGGAGGTCACGGCACCCGCGAGTCGCCAGCCCGACCTACTGACCGCCGGCGCCTCGGCGTTGCCCGACGAACCTGGTGCGGCTGGCCAGCACACCTGCCACGAGCTGAACCACAAGGAGTAGGCCGAGGACAGCCAGCGGCACAGACCACTCCCCCGTCGCAGCGTGCACGGCGCCGATGCCGGCCGACGTGCGTGGCCGCTTTCACCGCCCGCAGGGCTTCGGTGTCGAGGCGCTCCAGGGTGGCTTCACCGTGGAACCGTCAGGCCAACACCGCTGTGAAACTCACCGCCGAGCTGCTCGACATCGCGGTCGGCTCCGAGGAGAAGCCGGTGCGCGAATCCGGCATCTTCGTCGGCGGGCACGGCGACTGGGAAGGCACGGCCGACGGCGGAACGATCGACGTCACGACGCTGCGCACCGGTGAGGTGCACACTGACGGCGGCATCATGCCGGGTACGCCGGATCTCATTTCGGGCGGCGTCTTCGTCATCACAGGCGCGAACGTGGAGAAGGTCGATTCGGTCGGCCGGGTCACGACGTACGGCCAGAACGACATGGTGCTCGACAACTGGGGCAACGTCGGTACGTGGACGGCGAGCGAGCAGGTTGCGTCGCACGGCCCGAGCGGCATCGCGTTTCGTCAACTTCGGCGACATCGACGTGCTCGACGTGCAGGCCCCGATCCTGACGACGGGCAAGGGTGCGCGCGGGTTCAACCTGTATGACGGCTCGCTCAACGAGGCGCGCTTCGCGAGCATCGCGACGACGGGTGACGGCTCGATCGGCATCCAGGTGAGCAAGCCGCTGCCGAAGCTGTCGGTGGCGGGCGACGTCACGACGACCGGCGGCGAGGGCCTCAGCCTCGTCAAGGGCGTTCAGGTGACCCTGCAGGCCGTCGCGCTGAGCGTCAAGGAGACCGGCGTCGTCGACGAGTTGAACATCGGTGGTCGTCTCGCGACGAGCGGCTCGAACGTCACGACGCTCGAGGTCGACGGCACGGTCGGCAGCTTCGCCGCTGACGGCGGTATCGAGGCCGAGGGTGATGGCTCCGACGCCGCACGCGTCTCCGACAAGGGTCAGATCGACCTCGACGGCGTCACCCTGACGTCGAAGCACGGCCAGGACGTGGTGCGCGGCTGACCCCGACCGTCACGGCAAACGCCCGAGGTTGGGAGTTTTTCACCAAATGCACTCGGCATCGGCTGAAAAACTCCCAACCTCGGGCGTTCTCGTGTGCCTGGCGGAGACGCGGCGGTTGACCGCCGGGCGACTCACTCGTCACACGTTGAAGCGGAACTCGCCGGCATTGCATCACCACTAGGCATCTCGCGCAGCCCCACCCTCACTGCTCTCCGTTTACACTCGGACCACTGTCCCGCTATAGTGGGACTACACTGCAAGGCCAACATTAGAAGCGGAGTTGAAGATGAGTAAGTGGATTCCCATCCTGGTTCGGACCGACTACGTGCAGAACGTGATGGACCTCCTCGCCAGCCTGGAACAAGATTTTCCAGACTCCATCAAGCCAGGCAAACAGGTGACGATCACGCCTGAAACGACAGCAGTAGGTTCCCCGGCATTGTCCGATATTGACCCACTTGAGTCGGACGAGCTCACCTGGTCAGTGGAGGATCTGAAACGGCTTGCCGCAGGATCCACCGTGACCACTCGACGCTGGACACTTGCAATGGACGCCTGCGCAGAGCATCCAGGAGAGTACTTCTCCACTTCTGAGATCGCAGAAATGACTGGAATGAGCATCGCCGAATGGCGTGATGCCCCCCGGAAAATCACACGTCACCTGAAGACTCACTACGAGGCAATTCCCCTCAACGCGGACGGAAATCAAGCCTGGCCGCTCCGCGCGCGCACTCGTCCGGAACATCCAGATGAAGTCTCCTGGATGATGACACCCGCAACAGCCGAACGCTGGAAGCAAGCTCGCGCTTGAAAAGCCCCAGAGGCAACCACCGCCTCATTCACTCGAAGAAGAAATACGATGAAATACACGTCACTGGATCACGTGCTGACCGCCAAAGGCATTCCGCATGAGAACTGGCCGCTCATCCGCAGCATCACCGAATACATCGGGATTCTCGACTGCGAACTCACATCGAGCTACATCAAGGCAAGGCGTCTTGACGTAGGCCCAGACCTGCACATCTATTACGGCTACACAAGTGGTTTCGTCTCCGAACAGGAGGCGGCGAATGCAGCGGGCGATTTCGACCGATGGCAGTCCACAGCTCGCAGTGGGCTATGGGGCGTCACGCACCCTGACAACAAGATCCGAGAGGGAGGGACCAGCAGTCGGGCGCGGCATGAGCCAGCGGTATGCCCCAACTGCTACCTGACTGTGCCGTCGAATGGTGTTTGCGACACATGCGGCTGGGATCAGTCAGACCAGGCGTAGGCACCCCTGGTCGACGGACGATCACACGTTGAAACTAAATTCCACCGCGTTCCGGTGATTTCGGAACCTTTGGTGCTAAGGCTGTCCCTTTGCCGCCATATGACCTGGAACCAAGCTATCACCCGGGACGACATGGCAGAGTCGCGAGGGTGCCAGCGGGCGCTCCACTGGACGGCATGGCTACACGACGCCAGCTACCGAGACGGAAGGTTCGGCCTACCGCCAACGCTGGGGACTGCTGCACGATTAGGTGACAGTTTGACGTGACCCCCATCGTGGTTTCCACCGTGAGTGGCTAAGTCAGGCGGATTTTTGGGTGCGGGTTGATGCTAGCTCGTACTGGATGGGGCTGACGTAGCCGAGTGCTGAGTGGCGGCGCTGTCGGTTGTAGAACACCTCGATGTACTCGAACATCGCGGTCGACAACTCGACCCGTGTTTTCCATCGCCGCCGGTTAAGCAATTCGATCTGCATCGAGGACCAAAACGACTCCATCATCGCGTTGTCGTACCCGTCACCGACCGTGCCGAACGATGGCAGCAGGCCCGCGCTGCGAATCTTCTCCCCGAACACCCAGGACGTGAATTGGGCGCCGTGGTCAGCGTGCACGATCCCTCCGGGCTTGGGTTTTCGGTTGCGGATGGCCATGTCGAGCGCGTTCACGACCAGCGTCGCGTCCTGGCGCGAATCGATGGCCCAGCCCACGATGCGCCGACTGTAGGCATCCAGGACCGCGGCGCAGTAGACCTTGCCTTCTTTCGTGGGGTGCTCCGTAATGTCCGTGACCCACAGCTCGTTGGGCGCCAGCCTGTGGAACTTGCGGTTCACGAGGTCATCAGCCGTGGCCACCCCGCGAAGCCGAGCGATGCGTTTGGGGCCTGGTAGGCCGCGGATCCCGGCGTTCGTCATGAGGACGCTGATCAGGCGGCTGCTGCACGTCAGGCCCATGCCGAGGGTGAGTTCGGCGTGCACACGGCGGTAGCCGTAGGTGCCTCGCGAAGCGATGTGGACTTCGTTGATGAGGCCGGTGAGCCACTCACGGCGCAGTTGGGTGGCGCTGGTCGGGCGGCGCTTGTAGCGGTAGTAGCCCTGGCGGGAGACGCCCAGCACGCGGCAGCAGGTGTTGACGGGGAACCCGGTGTCGGCGAGGACATCGATCACCGGGTGGATCCTTTTGGGTGCGGCGCCGTAGCGGGGTCGAGGAACTGGGCGGCCTTCTTGATGATGGCGAGTTCGGTTTCAAGTTCGCGGATGCGCCGACGGGCTGCTTTGAGTTCTGCCGATTCGACGGTGGCTGTGCCTGGGCGTCGGCCGTGATCGATGTCGTCTTGGCGGATCCACTTGTGCAGCGTGACGGGGTGGATGTCGAGTTCGTAGGCGACCTGCGTCACTGGCCGCCCGGAACGGGCCAGGGCGATAGCTTGCTGGCGGAACTGGACGGGGTAAGCGCGAGGCATGCTCGTGAGCCTTCCACTCAGGCCTTCGTGTAGCCAGATTTTGTGGAAACCAGGGTGGGGGTCACGTCATTGTGGAAACCAGGGTGGGGGTCACGTCAGCGCGGGGCAGGACTTGCTCCCGGCGGTACAAGTCGAGGTAGGTCGAGTCGATGTCCCTCTCATAGAACGTGCGCTCAAAGCGCTCCACCCGGTCCTGCTCCATGGTCTTCATACCTCGAAGCTATCGATGACCTATGACAGACTCCCCAAACTGCTCCATGCGGCGCATCCTGAGGAGTCACTGAAGCCGGTGCGACCTGACCACTATGGCATCCAGCCGCGGTCACGGCTCGCTCCCGCCGTCGAGAGCGTCTCGAACATTCGCCCGCAACCACTGGTGGCCCGATGTCCATCTGAGGCCTCCGCCGTTTGCGTTCTGAAGGATGGCCAGCCTGCCGAAGAAGTCCGATCTCCCGGGCAACCACCTTTTGAGTCAAGGCGATTTTCGAGTCAGCGCTCGTGCCGAGCAATCGCCCGCCGAACAACTCGAACTTGCCCCCGGAACAGGCCATCCGAGGCCGCCTGCCTGCTCCGCTCACACAGCCAAAGGAAGGGAGTCGGCCCCTGCGGGAGCTCCGCAGAGGCCGAGCAAAGTCCCAGGTCAGCGGGACAAACGCTGAGCAACTGATGGTCGATCGGAACTCGTCCGTCGAGCCCCACCGGAAGCCGAGAGGATAAAACCCCTGGTCAAAGTCGCTTTTTAGACATTGAATCTGAATTCAACCACGTCGCCGTCGGCCATGACGTAGTCCTTGCCCTCCATGCGGGCCTTACCCTTGGCACGGGCTTCGGCAACGGAACCGCACTCGACGAGATCCTCGAACGAAATGATCTCCGCCTTGATGAAGCCCTTCTGGAAATCGGTGTGAATGACGCCGGCGGCCTGCGGCGCGGTCCAACCCTTGTGGATCGTCCAGGCACGCGTCTCCTTCGGCCCGGCCGTCAGGTACGTCTGCAGCCCGAGCGTGTTGAAGCCCTTGTGCGCCAACTGCTCCAGGCCCGGCTCGGTGATGCCGACCGACTCGAGCAGTTCCTTCGCCTCGTCCTCGTCCAGGTCGGCCACCTCGGACTCGAGCTGCGCGTTCAAGAAGATCGCCTCCGCCGGCGCGACGAGCGCCTGCATCTCGGCCTGGAACGCCTCATCCGTCAGCTGCGACTCGTCGACGTTGAACACATAGATGAACGGCTTCGCGGTCAGCAGCCCGAGCTCGCGGATCTCGCTCGTGTCGAAACCGACCGAGCTGAGCGTCTTGCCCTCCTCGAGCACCTTCTGCGCGGCCAGGGCAGCCTCGTAGACCGACTTCTCGGTCTTCTTGCCCTTGACCTCCTTCTCCAGACGCGGCACCGCCTTCTCCAGCGTCTGCAGGTCGGCGAGGATCAGCTCGGTGTTGATCGTCTCCAGATCCGAACTCGGCGAGACCTTGCCGTCGACGTGGTGCACGTCGTCATCGACGAACGCACGCACGACCTGGCAGATCGCGTCGGCCTCACGGATGTTCGCGAGGAACTTGTTACCGAGGCCCTCACCCTCCGAGGCCCCCTTGACGATGCCCGCGATGTCGACGAACGACACCGTCGCCGGCAGGATCGCCTGCGAGCGGAAGATGCCCGCGAGCACCTTGAGGCGCGGGTCCGGCAACGGGACGACGCCGACGTTCGGCTCTATCGTTGCGAACGGGTAGTTGGCTGCGAGGACGTTGTTCTTCGTCAGTGCGTTGAACATCGTCGACTTGCCGACGTTGGGGAGACCGACGATTCCGATGGTGAGTGCCACGATCGACGATTCTACCGACCGACCATCGGTCGACCTATTCGCCGAGCGTACCCTGCGGCCGCCGTATCGTGAGCGCATGCTGATGCACCTGCGCCTCACCGTGCCGAGCGCACTGTCGTCGCAGGTTCGCACCCGCCTCGTCGACGACGAGGCCGTCACCAACGTCACTGTCTCCCCCGGTGCGGTACTCAAGCCCGAAGGCGACCTCATCGAGGCCGACGTCGCCCGCGAGGGCGTCAGTTTCGTCATCGACGACCTCACCGACATGGGTCTCGGCGACTCCGGCGGCATCGTCCTCAGCGAGCCCCTCGCCACCCCGTTCCAGCGCGCCTCATCGGTGGAGCGTGCGGCCCACGGCGACCCCGACGACGCCGTCATCTGGCGCCTCCTCGTCGAGCGGGCGAAGGGCGCAAGCCACATCACCGTCAACTACCTGGCGTTCCTCGTCATCGCCACGGCTCTCGCCTCGATCGCAGTTCTCACCGACTCGTCGGTGCTCGTCGTCGGAGCGATGGTCGTGGGCCCCGAGTTCGCCGCGGTCGCAGCCACCTGCGTCGGCCTCGCGATGCGCGAGTGGCACCTCGCCGGCCGCTCGTTCGCGCTTCTCGTCTGGACCTTCTGCGCCGCCATCGCCGTCATCACGGCGCTCGCGTGGGTCGGCCTCCACGTCGGGCTCTTCGACGCCGACATGGTGACGCGCGAGCGACCGCAGACGAACTTCATCTGGCGGCCGGACAAGTGGTCGTTCATCGTCGCTCTTCTCGCGGGCGCGGCCGGGGTGCTCGCCATGGCCATCGACAAGTCGAGTGCCATGGTCGGCGTCTTCATCAGCGTGACGACGGTGCCCGCCGCCGGCAACGTGGCGCTCGGCCTCGCGATCTGGGACTGGCAGGAGATCCGCGGCTCGCTGGCACAACTCGGCCTCAACATCGCAGGCATGCTCATTGCCGGCGTCGTGACGCTCGTGGTCGAGCGCCTCGTGTGGCGCCAGCTCGGCGAGGACAGCCGATTCACCCTGACGCAGCGGCACTTCAACCGCGCACACCGCTGACGCGCGGGGCCACCGAAATCCCCGTCGTTCCGCGGTTGTCGGTGGCCCATGCCATCGTGAGGGTATGTCTCCGCTTCTCGCCGTCGCCCTGTTCGCCCTCGGGCTGACGCTCGGCGCCATCGTCGCCTGGCGCCTCACCGCGCTGGTCACCGCGGGGCGCGCACGCGACGACCTCGCCGCCGTCAGTGCCGAGCGTGACGTGCTGCGCGAACGCGTCGTCGACCTCGAAGCCACCGTGAGCGACGACGCCCAGACGGCCGCCGCGCTGCTGCCGCTGCGCGACACCCTGGCCCGTGTCGAACACCAGGTGGCAACGCTCGAACGTGACCGCGTGGAGCAGTACAGCCACGTCGACGTCGCGCTCAAGGACGTGCGAGCCAGCACGGAGCTGTTGCGGCGCGAGACGTCGTCGCTCGCCGGCTCGCTCAACGCTTCGAACGTGCGCGGGCAGTGGGGCGAGGCGCAGTTGCGCCGCATCCTCGAACTCGCCGGCATGCTCAACCGTTGCGACTTCGACGAGCAGTGGCGCGGACACAACGACGAAGGCCGCCCCGTGCGCCCGGACGTCGTCGTCCACCTGCCCGGCAACCGCCAGCTCGTCATCGACGCCAAGGCACCCATGAGCGCGTTCCTCGAGGCGCAGGCCACGGACACCGACGACGCCCTGCGCGCCGCAGCCCTCAAACGCCACGGCAAGGCCCTCGCGGCGCATGTCGACACTCTCGCGTCGAAGCGCTACTGGAGTGCCGTGGCCACGTCCCCCGACTTCGTCATCGCCTTCGTACCGGGTGACGCCATACTCGCCGCTGCGCTCAACGCCTCGCCCGGCCTGCTCGAGAGCGCCATGGAGCGGCGCGTCGTCCTCGCCTCCCCGAGCACCCTGCTCGCCACGATGCGCAGCGTCGCCGTGCTGTGGCAGCACGCCACCGTCGAGGACAACGCCCGCGAACTCCTCACGCTCGGTCGCGAACTCCACGAGCGCATCGGCACCCTCGCCAAGCACACCCACGACCTCGGCGGCTCACTGCGCCGCAGCGTCGAGGCCTACAACCTCTTCGTCGGTTCCCTCGAATCCCGCGTCCTCGTGACGTCGCGCCGCATGCACGAGCTCGACCTCGCCACCGCACCGGCGCCCGAGGTCACCCCCCTCACCTCGGTGCCGCGTCCGCTCACCCACGAATCGCTCCTCGAGGCGATCTACGACGACCCCGAGGACGACGAACGCCGCCGAGCCTGAGGCCGGGCGGCGAACGACGAGACGAGAACAGCCGACTACGTGGCTGCGGCCGCCTTCGGCTTGTCGGCGTACACCGTCGACACGTCGAGCGGGTCGCCACCCTTCGGGTACGCCACCGCGAGCGCCCGAGAAATGCCCCGCGCCTTGGCTGACGACCCCGTGCCGTTGTTGTGGTTAGCATCATCCTGGAGGAACCACTCGGGGTGCGGCAGGGCTTCCGACGCCCAGTCGTAGACGCGCAGGTTCGGGTAGCGCTTCGTGGCCGCCACGATCTTCTCGTTGAACGCCGCCATGTTCTTGTTGGCGTACAGCGGGTTGTTCACCCAGGCCTGCGTCACCGACGTCACCCACAGCACCTTGGCGTTCTTCGGTATCTGCTTGAGCAGCGCATCGACGCGCATGTCGGCCGTGAACGGCGACTCGCCCTTCGCCATCGTCGCGGCATCGTTCATGCCGAGCGCGATGACCCAGCAGCCGTCGAAGCCTTCGCGCACGTGCTGGGCCACGGCCTCCTTGCCGTTCGTGTCGCTACCGAAGTGCTCGATGATGTTGCGGCCGCCCTTGATGTCCTCGAGCACCGTCGTCACCCCAACGCCCTGGTAGCGCGCGCGGATGCGTTTGGCCGGATCGGTGATGTTGGTCGAGGCACCGTCCTCGAGCCCGAGCGACGACGAGTCACCGATGTGCACAACCTTCTCGCAGGACGTCTTGAGCGGCTTCCCCGGTTGCGGGTAGGCAACGGCAGGAGCCGCAGCGGCCTTCTTCGCCGCCTTCTTCTGCGAGTCCGCATTCTGCTTCGCCGCGATCTCCTTGACCGACATCTGCGGCAGGTTGCCGACCGCCGCCATCGCGCCGACGGAGAGCGCCGTCAGAGCAGCACCACCGACGATGAACGGCGGCAGCACACGTCGGCTCGCACCTGCACGCATCGGCGCTGTGCCGCGCTTCCACGCCCCGACGAGCCCGTAACGACGGATCGGGTCCTCGACCACGACCCAGGACAGCGACGCGATGACAAGCGTCAACATGACGACGATCGTGCCTCGCAGGAGGGTGTTGCCGTAGAACGAACGCTCGGGCAGAAACGCCGCAACCGGCATGTGCCACAGGTAGATGCCGTACGTACGCTCACCGAGCCAGCGCAACGGCTGCACCGACAGCACCTTCGCGATGACGTTGTTCGGGTGTGCCGCGGCGAAGAGCACCATGCACGTCGCGATCGTGAGCAGCGCGATGCCACCGCGGTAGATGAAGGGGGACGTCTCCGTCGTGAACGCCGCGAGCAGGCCGATGCCGACGAGACCTAGGGCGCCGATGAGGGCCACGCCCGCGCGATGAGCAGCACTCGCGAAACGCTCGGCGACGCTCGGGTGCCACAGGAAGGCCAGGGCAGCACCCCACAGGAGCCCGCCGGCACGGGTGTCCGTGCCCTCGTAGGCCCGTGTGGCGTCGGCGTTGCCCGTCGGCGCGACGACGGCGAGCAGGATCATCGAGACGAGCCCGAGCGCGAACGTCACACCGGCGACCTGCTTGAAACGCCCCTTGAACACCGTGAGGAGACCGAGCAGGAGCAACGGCCACAGGACGTAGAACTGCTCTTCCACCGACAGCGACCACAGGTGCTCCAGCGGCGAAGGCCCCTCGAAGCGGTTGAAGTAGGTGTCGCCCTCGAGGATCGTGCGCCAGTTCGCCACATAGAAGAGAGCCGCGAGCGCCTCGCTCGTTCGCTCACCGAGTTTGTCGGGCGTGAGTAACGCAACCGCGATCATGACGACGACGAGCAGGAGCACGACGGCCGGCAGAAGTCGGCGGGCACGACGGATCCAGAACGTCTTCAGCCCCAGGCTGCCCTTGCGCTGCCACGAACTGATGAGCAGCGACGTGATGAGGTACCCGCTGAGGGTGAAGAACACACCCACGCCCAGCAGGCCACCACTCATGTGTGGCACACCCACGTGGTAGGCGATGACGAGGGCGACGGCAATGGCACGCAGGCCGTCCAACCCCGGGTAATAAGCAGCGCGCGCGTCTGTGGGCCGTGGCACCGGCGTCCTCACTTCAAAAATCGACTCACCACGGTGGAGTTCCCCGCCCACCGCGTGGTCCGACCATAAGAAAGGACTCTTAATGCCCCCTGAAATTCCGGGGCATTCCGGTCACGATTTGACAACGCTCACCCGCGGGGGTGAGCCACAAATCGCCTTACGCCGCGAGGTCAGTGAAGGTCTGCGACGAAACCCTGACCGACGACCTTGGCACCGTCCGGAAGACCGCGCGCCTTGAGGTCGCGACGCAGTTCCATCGGCAGCGCGAACGTCAGCGATTCCTCGGCCGAGATGATCGGCTTGACGTCCTCGTAACCGCGCTCGGCGAGGAACTCGAGAACCTCGCGCACGAGGATCTCGGGAACCGAGGCTCCGGAGGTGACGCCGACCGTGCCGACGCCGTCAAGCCACGCCGGGTCGATCTCGGCGGCGTAGTCGACGAGGTGACCGTCCTTGGCACCGTGCTCGAGCGCCACCTCGACGAGACGCACCGAGTTCGACGAGTTACGCGAGCCGACGACGATCATGAGGTCGGTGTCCGCCGCCATCTCCTTGACCGCGAGCTGACGGTTCTGCGTGGCGTAGCAGATGTCGTCGCTCGGCGGATCCTGCAGTTTCGGGAACTTCTCGCGCAGACGGCGCACCGTCTCCATCGTCTCGTCCACGGAAAGCGTGGTCTGCGACAGCCACACCACGCGCTCCGGGTCGCGAACCTCGACGTTCTTCACGTCGTCGGGGCCGTCGACGAGGGTGATGTGCTCGGGCGCCTCGCCGGAAGTACCGATGACCTCTTCGTGCCCCTCGTGCCCGATGAGGAGGATGTCGTAATCGGCATCCGCAAACCGGATGGCCTCGCGGTGCACCTTCGTCACGAGCGGGCACGTGGCATCGATCGTCTTGAGTGACAGCGCCTTGGCCTCGTCGTGAACGACGGGGGCCACACCGTGCGCCGAGAAGACGACGGTGGCGCCCTCGGGCACCTCGTCGGTCTCGTCGACGAAGATCGCGCCGCGACGTTCGAGCGTCGTCACGACGTGCTTGTTGTGGACGATCTCCTTACGGACGTACACCGGCGGGCCGTAGAGGTCGAGAGCCTTCTCGACGGTGATCACGGCACGGTCGACGCCCGCGCAGTACCCGCGCGGGGCGGCCAGCAGGACACGCTTCGTCTGAGTTTCCACAACCCCATGGTAACGACCCGCGCTGTGTGCCGCCTTGACGCCTACAGTGGGCGGGGTGACGAACGTTCCCCCACACCTTCCTCAGCTGGCGGGTGACACGAGCGCCGAATCGCCGTGGCCCGTGCGCGTGCTGAGCATGAAGATCGCCGAGTACGTCGATCGCATGTCGCCGCTGTGGGTCGAGGGCCAGATCGTCCAGCTCAACGTGCGCGCCCGCACCGCCTACCTCACCCTGCGTGATGCCGACGTCGACATGTCCCTGTCGCTCACCGTCCCGACGAACACGCTCAACGCGATGGGGCCGCTCGTGCGCGAGGGGGCGCGAGTCGTCGTCCACGCGAAACCGACGTTCTGGACGAAACGTGGCCAACTCATGCTCGAGGGTCGCGTCATGCGTCCCGTCGGCGAGGGCGAACTGCTGCTCCGTCTCGAGCAACTCAAGCGAACGCTCGCGGCCGAAGGCATCTTCGACCGCGACCGCAAGAAGGCCCTTCCGTTCCTCCCCCGCCGCATCGGGCTGGTCACCGGCCGAGCGGGTGCCGCAGAGAACGACGTCGTCGAGAACGCTCGCAGACGATGGCCCGCAGCACGCTTCGAGATTCGGCAGGTCGCCGTCCAGGGCCCCGACACGGTGCAGCAGGTCGGCGGTGCCATCCGCGAACTCGACGAGATCGACGACGTCGACGTGATCGTCGTCGCGCGCGGCGGCGGCTCCTTCGAAGACCTCCTGCCGTTCAGCAACGAAGCACTCGTGCGCGTCGTCGCCGCAGCCCGCACGCCGATCGTCAGTGCCATCGGCCACGACGTCGACACGCCCTTGCTCGACCACGTGGCCGACCTGCGCGCGTCGACGCCCACGGACGCGGGCAAGAGCATCGTGCCGGACCTGGCCCTCGAGAGCTCGTCGGTGCGTGAGGCGCGGGTGCGCCTCAGCCAGGGGCTGCGCGGGCGCTTCGCCGCCGAACGGCGCCACCTCAACGCCCTCGTTTCCCGGCCGGCGTTGGCCGACCCGAGTTCGCTCGTCGCCGACCGACGTGACGACCTCGACCGCATGACGAACCGCAGCGCCTACGCCCTGCGCCAACGCCTCTCGCGCGCCCACGACCAAGTCGCTCACGCCCGTGCGCAGGTCGTCGCGCTCTCACCGCAACGCACGCTCGATCGTGGGTACGCCGTCGTCCAGCAGGTCGACGGCACCCTCGTGACCTCGCGTGAGAGCGTCAGCGCCGACGACCTGCTCAAGGTGACGGTGGCCGACGGCAACTTCGCCGCCACCCCGGTGTCGGCACCCCCGACGCGAGACTCGAAGGCGCCCACGCCGAAGAAGAAGACGAACGCCGCCCGAAAGACACGAGGAGACGACGCATGAGCGACGACACACAGAACGCAGGCGAAGCGACCGGCACCAACGCCTCGACACTCACGGCCGTCGACACCAGCGACATCGCCCAGATGGGCTACGAGCAGGCGCGCGACGAACTCGCGTCCATCGTGTCCACGCTGGAGAGTGGCCGCACCCCACTCGAGGAGAGCATGCGCCTGTGGGAACGCGGCGAGGCTCTCGCCGATCACTGCTCGACGTGGCTCGACGGTGCACAGTCACGCATCGAGGACGCCGTGGCGCGGCGCGAGGGCCGCGACGGTGAGGGTGACGCCGAGCGGAAGTGAGCTGACCGGCCGGGCGTCGGAGTTCCGAGATTCAGCTCGACCGACGACGGCCGAGCCGCAACGTCACTTCGTGACGGCGCTGATGGGCTTGGCCGACTTCGCGACCTGCTCGAGCTGATTCCACGTGCCCTTGCCGGTGACGACGGTGTCGAGGCCCGCCAGCGGCGTCGTGCGCACGAGCGCCTTCTGGTCGCCGTCCATCTCGACCTTGCGCCACGTGGCACCTCCAGCCTTGAGCTCACCGGAGTTCGTGCCCTTGGCGACCTTCGCGAACCACGCCGCGCCACCGTCCTTGCGCTGCTGGATCGAGAGGTAGTCCTCGCCCGCACCCTGGTATCCGGCGCGCCAACGCTCCGGGTTCTCCTTGTCGCCGGGGATCATCGCCGCGTGAACGGGACGCCAGGGCGAACCGAGGCCGTCGGCAACAGCGACGTCCCACTTCTTCGACTGCGAGACCTGCCCGGCCACGCCTGCCGCGTCGACCGTGGCGAGTTTCGTCGCACCCTGGCGAGGAATCAGGGCCAAAAGCACCAAACACCCCGCGATACAGGCGATCATGGACAGGACCATGCTCTTGGCATTGCCCTGCATCCCACGCCGCTTCGGCGGCTGGGGTGTCGGGTTGTCGTTCGTGGCGGTTTCGGGGGGCGTGCTCACGCCCCTATGGTCTCCGACAATGCCCCGTCGGAGCGAACCGGGTCCGTCCGAGCGCTCACGGCGGTGCGATGCCGAGCCGTTCGACGCCGTCGTTCCAACCCCGAGGAGACATCGACGTGACCACGTCCCTGCCGACCTATCAGATCCCCGACCGCAACCTCGCGCTCGAACTCGTGCGCGTCACGGAGGCCGCCGCGATGGCCGCCGGCCCGTGGGTGGGCCGCGGCGACAAGAACGCAGCCGACGGTGCCGCCGTCGAGGCCATGCGCACGCTCATCTCGACGGTGAGCATGAACGGCACCGTCGTCATCGGTGAGGGCGAGAAAGACGAGGCGCCGATGCTGTTCAACGGCGAGCGCGTCGGGGACGGTACGGGCCCGGACGTCGACGTCGCCGTCGACCCGATCGACGGCACCACGCTCACTGCCAAGGGCATGCCGAACGCCGTCTCCGTGCTCGCTGTGAGCGAGCGTGGCTCCATGTACGACCCGAGCGCCGTGTTCTACATGGACAAGCTCGCCACCGGCCCCGAGGCTGCGGACGTCGTCGACATCCGCCTGCCTGTCGCCGAGAACATCCGGCGCATCGCGAAGGCCAAGGGCACCTCGAACAACGGCGTCACCGTCGTCCTGCTCGACCGCCCGCGCCACGAGGGCCTCGCCCAGGAGATCCGTGACGCCGGCGCCCGCATCAAGTTCATCTCCGACGGTGACGTCGCCGGCGCCATCATGGCCGCACGCCCGAACACCGGCGTCGACCTGCTCCTGGGCACCGGCGGCACCCCCGAGGGCATCATCGCCGCCTGCGCGATCAAGTGCATCGGCGGCGTCATCCAGGGCCGTCTCGCCCCGAAGGACGACGAGGAGAAGCAGCGCGCTCTCGACGCCGGCCACGACACCAACCGCGTCCTCACGACGCACGACCTCGTGCGCGGCGACAACTGCTTCTTCGTCGCCACCGGCGTCACCGACGGCGAACTGCTGCGCGGCGTGCGCTACCGCGAGGACGGCTGCACGACCAGCTCCCTCGTCATGCGCAGCAAGAGCGGTACCGTACGAGCCATCGAGGGCGAACACCGCCTGAGCAAGGTGGCCGAGTACGCCTCCGAGCAGTACCAGTAAGCACGACCCGTCCCCCGCGCCCCTCGTGGGGGGTTCACGCCCCCACGAGGAGCCGCATGTCCCAGCCGAACACCCGCACCACGCTCGTCATCGGCGAGGCACTCATCGACGTCGTCCACGCACTCGACGGTGACGTGACCGAGCACGTCGGCGGCAGCCCGCTCAACGTCGCCGTGGGCCTCGCTCGGCTGGGGCACACCGCCGTGCTTGCCACGCACCTGGGCAACGACGCACGTGGCGAGCGCATCCGTGACCTGCTCACGGACGAGGGCGTCGACGTCACGATGTCGAGCTTCGACCTCGAGTCGACCTCGACGGCCCAGGCCACGCTCGGCGAGGACGGTGCCGCCGAGTACGAGTTCGCCATCGAGTGGCCTCCCGTCACCGGCATTCCGCACGACGCCGAACACCTCCACACCGGCTCGATCGGCGCCTCTGTCGACCCGGGGGCCGCTTCCGTTCTCGACGCGCTCAAGGCTGCGCGCAGCGCCGCGACGACGTCGTTCGACCCGAACGTGCGGCCCTCCCTCATGAAGTCCCCCGAGGACGAGCGGGTTCGCGTCGAGGAGTTCCTCCACCACATCGACGTCGTGAAGTCGTCCGACGAGGACGCCCAGTGGATCTACCCGAACCGTAGCTTGCGCGAGATCGCGCACGGCTGGGCCGAACTCGGCCCGCGACTCGTCGTCATCACGCGCGGTGGCGACGGTGCCTTCGTCGTCGTGGGCGACGGCGAGGAGCTCGAGTTCACGGGCCACTCCGTCGAGGTCACCGATACGGTCGGCGCCGGCGACTCCTTCATGTCCGGTCTCATCTCCGGCCTCCTCGACGCCGGTCTGCTGGGTGGCGCGGAAGCCCGTAGCCGCCTCGAGATGGCGCAGGCCGACGACGTGCGCCCCGCCCTCGAGCGCGCCCTCCTCACCTCGGCCACGACGGTGACGCGCGCCGGTTCGAACCCACCTCACCGCCACGAGGTCGTCGCCGACGAGGCGTGAGACTTCTCACCCCGCGCCTCCCACGGATGCATTCCACCCTTTGGTTTAGTTAGGTTCGCCTTACCTAACTAATTCAGGAGGTGCCGTGCGTCCCAACGCACTCTTCAGCGGCAAGAGCTTGCCCGAGTACGAGCAGGCGATCAGCGAAGCAGGGGCCGTCGTCGCCGACGCCGTGGCCTCGGCGAACCACCCGGCCACACCACGGCCACCGGCTCACCTGCGCTCCGTCGTCCGCCAGGTCGACCTCGATCGCCCCCTCGGTGAGCTGAGTTCGGCACTGGAGGAATCACGCGACCTCTTCCTCGAGCACGCGGTGTGGTTCCACGACGCCCGCTACCAAGCCCACCTCAACTGCCCCGTCGCCACGGCCGCCATCGCGGCCGACGTCATCGCCTCGAGCGTCAACACGTCGGTGGACACGTGGGATCAGAGCCTCGCTGCCACCCACATCGAGACGCATCTGCTCGAGTGGCTGGCCGGCCGACTCGGACTCGGCGATCTCGCCGACGGCGTCTTCACGAGCGGCGGCACGGCGTCGAACCTCCAGGCGCTCCTGCTCGCTCGGGAATACTCCACCGCCGACGGCACTCCCCTCGACGCGCTACGCATCCTCACCTCACCCGAGGCCCACTTCAGCGTGACGAAGGCCGCCCGAACCCTCGGCCTCGCAGCCGACGCCGTCGTCCACTGCCCCACCGACGAGCGCGGCCGCCTGCGCCCCGACGGCGTGGAGAGCGCCATCGACGACGCCGAGAAAGCCGGCCTCACGGTCATGGCCGTCTCTGCCACTGCGGGGACGACCGACCGCGGGGCCGTCGACCCGCTCGCCGCGCTGGCACAGATCACGCACGGACGCGGGCTGTGGCTGCACGTCGATGCCGCCGTCGGTGGCGCGCTCGTGACGTCGAGCCGCCACTCCTCGCTGCTCGACGGGATCGGTGGCGCTGATTCGGTCACGGTCGACTTCCACAAGACGTGGTACCAGCCCGTGGCCGCGAGCGCCCTGCTCGTGCGGGACCGCCGCATGTTCGCGCACTCGCGCACGAATGCCGACTACCTCAACCCCGAGCACGCGCGTGTGCCAAACCTCGTCGACAAGAGCCTCGCCACGTCGCGTCGCTTCGATGCGCTCAAGCCGTGGATCACGTTGCGCACCCACGGCGCCGACGCCATCGGATCGTGGCTGGACGCCTCGCTCGACCTCGCGCAGGAGGCCCACACGATCGCGGAGGCAATGCCCGATCTCGAGGTCTTCGAGCGCCCGTCGACCCACATGCTGCTCTTCCGCTTCACGGCCGTCGACCTCGAACAGCGCGACGACGTCAATGACGCCATCCGCGAGACCCTCTTCATGGAGGGCCGCACGGTCATCGCCCGCACCCGCTGGGGCGGTGAGACGTGGCTTAAGCTCACGCTGCTCAACCCGATGGCCGACGCGGCCGATCTGCGCGCGACGTTCGACGACGTCGTGCGCACCGGCCACCTCCTGGCCGGTGACCTGAGTGCGGAGGTGAGCGCATGAGCACGGTTCACGACGTCCTCGCGGTCGGCTGCGGACCGTTCAACCTCGGCCTCGCGGCCCTTGCGGAACCACTTGACCTCGACGTCGCCGTCCTCGAGGCACGCGACGAGTTCTCCTGGCACCCCGGCATGATGCTCGAGGGCGCCACGATCCAGGTTCCGTTCATGGCCGATCTCGTGACGATGGCCGACCCCACGTCGCGCTGGTCGTTCCTCAACTACCTCAAGCACCACGAGCGGCTCTACCCCTTCTACATCCGTGAGTCGTTCTACCCGCTGCGCGCCGAGTACGACGCCTACTGCCGTTGGGTCGCGAGCGAGCTCGAGTCCGTCGAGTTCGGGCACCACGTCGATCGCGTGACCTACGACGAAGGACGCGACGCCTTCGAGGCCCGTTGCACTCTCGCCGACGGCACTCAGGTCACCCGCTACGGAAGGCATCTCGTCCTCGGTGTCGGCACCGCGCCGCACGTGCCGGAATCACTGGCCGACCTCGACGGCGTGATTCACACCGCCGAGTATCTCGACCACCGCGACGAGCTCGCCGAAACAGAACGCGTCACCATCGTCGGCAGTGGCCAGAGTGCCGCGGAGGTCTTCCACGACCTGCTCGTGCGGCGCGGTGAGGACGCTCCCGGCGACCTCACGTGGGTGACACGGTCTCCGCGCTTCTTCCCGATGGAGTACACGAAGCTCACGCTGGAGATGACGTCGCCCGACTACGTCGACCACTTCCACGCGTTGCCCAGCGCTCGTCGTGACGATCTGGGGCGCGATCAGCGCAACCTGTTCAAGGGCATCAGCGGTGACCTCATCGACGCCATCTACGACACGCTCTACGAGGCGTCGCTGCACGGACGTGTGCCGGCCCGGCTCGGCACCGCACAGGAGGTCGTCGCCGCCGAGACGACAGCGGACGGCCAGCTCCTTCAGCTTCGCCACCTCGACACCGACGAGACCTCGACGCTCACGAGCGAGCGCATCGTCGCGGCCACGGGCTACGCCTCCCGTGTTGGCTCCCTCGTCGAGGGCCTGCCGAACGTACAGCTCGACGAGCGGGGTCGCCCCGCCGTCACCCGCGACTTCACGCTCGACGACGGCCGCGGGCGCATCTTCGTCCAGAACGGGGAGGAGCACACCCACTCGCTCACCGCGCCCGACCTCGGCATGGGTGCCCACCGCAACAGCGTCATCCTCAACCGCATCCTCGGAAGGGAGGCATACCGCGTCGAAGAGCGCATCGCGTTCCAGACGTTCGGTCCGCTCCATGACTGACACCCAGACCAGCCCCAACCGCCACGCCGGCAAGAGCGTCCGCGCCCAGGACGTCGACTTCAGGCCACTCGACGTCGAGCGGGACGTCCCGCTCGTGCACAGCTGGCTGACTCACCCGCGCTCGCACTTCTGGGACATGCAGGAGGCCACGCGTGACGACGTTGCTGCCGGTTACCGCCGCACCGCCGAATCCCCGCACGAGGACGCCTGGATCGGAGAGATCGACGGCATGCCGATCGTTCTCGTCGAGACGTACGATCCCGCACACCACCCCCTCTCCGACCCGGCAGTCGGCGCCGATGTGCGTGAGGGTGACCTCGGCATGCACCTGCTCGTCGCCCCGCCGGAGGGTGAAACACGCCGCGGCCTGACGAGCGCCGTCATGGAAGCCGTCGTCGGGTTCTGCTTCTCCCGCGGCGCCGACCGCATCGTCGTCGAACCCGATGTGCGCAACACCGCCGTCCACGCGAAGAACGCCGAAGTCGGGTTCGAGCGCGTGGCCGACGTTCAGCTTCCCGACAAGCGGGCTGCGTTCAGCGTCTGCACCCGCGACGCGTTCACCCGCGCGTGCTCCCCGACGAACCGTGCGTGGGACGAAGCCGAACGCCTCGTCACGGCCAAGGCGATCGGCGAGTTCGCCCACGAGCTGCTCATCACTCCAGAGCCGCTCGAATCCGGCGCCTACGCACTGCGCATCCCCGCGGGTGACGACCGGCAAGCCGTCGACTGGTACTTCCGCGCGCGGCGCTACGCGCTCGAGCACTGGCACGTCGACCCGCGCAGCATCGAACGCCGCACCCTCGACGGGCGCATCGGCCCGGCGAGCGCCACGACGCTCGTCCTCGACCTGCGCGACGCTCTGAGCCTCGACGGAGACCTGCTCACCACCTATCTCGAGGAACTCTCCTCAACCGTCGCTCACCGCGTGCGCACGAGCGACCCGTCGCGTCCGACGAGCGCGGACCTGCTCGATGCCCCCGCACACGACGTCGAGGCGGCCATGGCCGAGGGCCACCCGTGCTTCGTCGCGACGAACGGGCGCATCGGCTTCTCCGCCGACGACCTCGCGGCCTACTCCCCCGAGGCCGGCGCCGACGTGCGGCCGCTGTGGGCTGCCGTACCGAAGGACGTCTCACACCTGTCGCACAGCGATCAGCTCGACGAGGAGCGCGCTTACCGTCTCGCGCTCGGTGACGCGCAGTACGAGCGTCTGCAGGAGCGCATGCGGGAGGTTGGCGTGGAGCCGAGCACCCACCGGGTCATGCCTTTGCACCCGTGGCAGTGGAGCGAGCGGGTCCGGACGACCTTCGCCGAGGACGTGGCGCGTCGGCGCATCGTCCTGCTCGGCGAGGACACGGACAACCACCGCGCCTGCCAGTCGATCCGAACCTGGACGAACGTCGACGACCCGGCCCGTCCCTACGTGAAGACTGCCCTGGCAGTGCGCAACATGGGGTTCGTCCGTGGGCTGTCACCCGCCTACATGCGCGCGACGCCTGCGATCAACGACTACGTCGCGAGCATCGTCCGCCATGACGCCACGCTCGAAGCAGCCGGTTTCGACGTCCTCACCGAGTTCGCCGCCATCGGCTACACCGGCGACGTCTTCCACCGAGAGAACCTCACCGGCCCGCAGACGAAGATGATCGCCGGGCTGTGGCGCGAGTCCGCTGCCTCCCGCACCCCCGAGGGCGAGCAGGCCATGACGATGGCGGCGCTGCTCCACCGCGATCCGCACGGGCGGGCGTTCGTCACCGAACTCGTCGAAGCGTCGGGCCTCGAGGCACGCGAGTGGCTGCGTGGATACCTCGACGCGTACGTCCTGCCGGTCGTGCACATGCTGTCGGCGCGCCGACTGGCGTTCATCCCGCACGGCGAGAACATCATCCTGCGTCTTCGCGATCACCGCGTCGTCGGCGCCTTCCTCAAGGACATCGGCGAGGAGGTCGGCCTCATGGACGACGGCACCTCACCCGAGCGCGTCGAGGCTCTCCCCGCGGAGATCCGCCGCATCGTCGTCGAGGCAAGCAGCGCCGACATCGCGCTCGGGCTCTTCACCGACGTCTTCGACGGATTCCTGCGCTTCCTCGCGCCGATCCTCGTCGAGGACGGGCTGCTCACCGAGGTCGAATTCTGGAACGAGGTGAGCGACGTCGTCGCCACGTACGAGCGTGAGCACCCCGAGTACGCCACGTCGCTGCCGCTGCGAGCGCCGTCGTTCGCCCGCAGCTGCCTCAACCGACTCCAGCTGCGCAACCCGCTCGAGATGGTGAGCCTCGACGACACCGTCGGCTCGCTCATCAAGACAGGAGAGATCGCCAACCCGATCGCCGGCTGATCGCCCCGAGCCACAACCGGGCATGACGAGGGCCGCACCCTCCCCTTCGGGAGGATGCGGCCCTCGTCAGTGGATCAGGCGATCGGCGTTCACCACTCAGGCGACGTCGTTGCCACGCGAGATGGCGCCCTTCGCGTCACGCTCCTGCGCGCGCTTGAGAGCAGCCTTGCGCTGCTTCTCCGAGGCCTCGGCGATGCGAGCCGCCTTCTCCTCGTTGCGCGTGTAGTTGTGGCCCGACTCCGGGTCGAAGACGTGCATGTGTGCCGGGTCGAACGCGAACTCGACCTCGTCACCCTCGAAGATCTGCGAGCGAGCGTCGAGGTTGACGACGATCTGGCTGCGAGCGCCTTCGCCGTCGAGCTCCTTCTCGAGGTTGTCGAGGTGGCCCTGGACCGAAGCGTCCTGCTCGAACGGGATGTAGGCGTACTGCTCGTTACCCAGCCACTCCGTCTGGTCGACGAGCGCACGGAACGTGGCACCGCCGGAGACCGGGTTGACCTCGGCGTCCTTGATGTACTCGGGGCGGATACCGACGATGACGACGTCCTTGCCCTTGACGTCGGCAGCGAGCTGCGGCGTCATCGGAACCGAGACGAAGGGCAGACGCAGCTGGTCGCCCTCGACGCGAGCCGGGACGAAATTCATCGGCGGGGAGCCGATGAAGCCGGCGACGAAGAGGTTGACGGGCTGTTCGTACAGCTCACGTGGGCTCGCGCACTGCTGCAGGACGCCCTTCTTGAGGACGGCGACGCGGTCACCCAGCGTCATGGCCTCGGTCTGGTCGTGGGTGACGTAGATCGTCGTGATGCCGAGGCGACGCTGCATGCGAGCGATCTCGGTACGCATCTGGCCACGCAGCTTGGCGTCGAGGTTCGACAGCGGCTCGTCGAAGAGGAACGCTTCGGCCTCACGGACGATGGCGCGGCCCATGGCGACTCGCTGACGCTGACCACCGGAGAGGTTGCCCGGCTTGCGGTCGAGGTGGTCGTCGAGCTCGAGCATCTTGCTCGCCTCGCGCACCTTGCGCTGGATCTCGTCCTCGGAGTGCGTGCCCTTCGAAAGGCGCAGCGGGAACGCGATGTTCTCGAAGACCGTCAGGTGCGGGTAGAGGGCGTAGTTCTGGAACACCATAGCGAGGTTGCGGTCGCGCGGGGCCAGGTCGTTGACGCGCTTGCCGTTGATCTCGAGGTCACCGGAGGTGATGTCCTCGAGGCCGACGACCATGCGCAGCAGGGTGGACTTACCACAGCCGGACGGACCGACGAGGATCATGAACTCGCCGTCGGCGATGTCGAGGCTGACGTCGTTCACGGCCGGGAAGCCGTCGCCGTACTTCTTGACGATGTTCTTGAGCTGAATGCTTGACATTTTCTGTCTCTCCTAAGAGGGCCGGGCGTCAGCCCTTGACGGCGCCGGACGTGAGGCCGGAGACGATCCGACGCTGGAAGATCAGGACGAGGATGATGACGGGGATCGTCACGATGACGGCCGCCGCGGCGATGGCGCCGGTCGGCTGCGTGAACTGGCTGGCACCGGTGAAGAAGCTCAGCGCGGCGGGAACCGTGCGGGCGTTGCCGGAGGTCAGCGAGATGGCGAAGACGAAGTCGTTCCACGCCGTGAAGAACGTGATGATCGCCGTCGTGAAGACGCCCGGGCCGGCCAGCGGAGCGATGACCTTGCGGAACGCTTCCCACGAGGAGGCGCCGTCGACCTGAGCCGCCTGCTCCATCTCCCACGGGATCTGCTGGAAGAACGCCGAGAGCGTCCAGATCGACAGCGGCAGCGTCAGCGCGAGGTACGGAATGACGAGGCCGGGGATCGTGTCGAACAGGCCGATCTGACGCCACATGTTGAACAGCGGCGTCACCATGGCGATGACCGGGAAGAACGAGACCGCGAGGGCCATCGTGAGGATGACCTTCTTGCCCGGGAAGTCCAGGCGGGCGATCGCGTACGCACAGAACGTCGCAAGGATGACCGAGATGACCGTGGCGAGCAGCGAGACGATGATCGAGTTGCGCAGCGCCGGCATGAACAGGTCGGACGCACCGCCCTTGAGGATCAGCTCGTAGTTCTCGAAGCTCGGGTTCGTCGGGAAGAAGTTACCGAAGGTGTTCTCCTTGCCCGTCGTGTCGGTCAGGGCCTTGTCGCTCTTGAGCGACAGGGCGAAGATCCACACGAGCGGCAGCAGCGTCCAGATCATGACGGGAATGGCGAAGCCGAGCATTCCCCACTTGGCCTTGTTGGAGACGTTGGTATCCATCAGTTGTTCCTCCCAGCGGCCAGGTCGACCTTGAAGCCCTTGACGAAGATCGCCGCGATGATGAGCACGCAGAGGAAGAGGATGACGGCGAGGGCCGAGCCCATGCCGATCTCCACTCGGTCGATGGCTTCACGCGAGACGAGCATCGACAGGGACGTCGTCTTGTTGGCACCGCCGGTCATGACGTACGGGTTGTCGAAGATGCGGAAGGCGTCGAGCGTGCGGAACAGCAGGGCGACCATGATGGCGGCCTTCATGTTCGGCAGGATCACCTTCGTGAGGCGCTGCCACCACGTGGCGCCGTCGACCTTGGCCGCTTCCTCCATGGAGGAGTCGACCTGGGCAAGGCCCGTCAAGAGCAGCAGGGACATGAACGGCGTCGTCTTCCAGATCTCCGACAGGCAGATGACGAACAGCGCGCTCCAGCGCTGACCGAACCAGTCGTAGTCGAGCGGGAAGCTACCGAACGACAGCGTGTGCAGCCAGTGGTTGACGAAGCCCGTCGAGACGTCGAAGCCGAACTTCCACGCGAACGCGGAGACGACCGTGATGATCGCGTACGGCAGCAGGACGACGGTGCGCAGCGTGCGACGCGGCATGACGATCTTGTTCATCAGCATCGCGATGGCGAAGCCGAGGATCAGCTCGACGACGACCGTCACGAGCGTGATGATGAGCGTCGTCCACATGGCCTCCCAGAACAGCGAGTCCTTGAAAGCGGAGACGTAGTTCTGCAGACCGACGAACTTCTTTCCCGCCGGGTCGGTGAGACGGTACTTGAAGAACGACAGGTACAGCGCGTTGAGGATCGGGTACATCGTCACGAGAACCATGACGACGAACGCCGGGCCCGCGAGCTTCCAGCCGAGATTGCGCTCGGCCTTCGCGCGGTCGGAAAGGCGCGCCTTCTTGGGCTTTCCCGAGTCGGCTGCGGCCGACTTCTTGGTGTCTACAGCAGCGGAACTCACAGCAGTGCCTTCCCCTTCAGAACGTCAAGGATGTACTTCTGAGCCGTGGCCGGGGTCTGCTGGTTGACGGCGCTGGGCGGCGAGAACTTCAGCTGAAGGGCACCGGAGATGTCACCCCAGTAAGGCGAGAGCGGACGCGGGACGGCCTTGTCGAGCGACGTGCGGATCTGGGCGGCGATCCCGTTCGGGAAGGCCTCCTTCACCTTGGCGTCGTCGTACGACTTCTTGCGGCTGCTCGGGTTGCCCGAGGCCACCATGTAAGCCGTGGTGTTCTCCTGGTTCGTGATGCAGTCGATGGCCTGGTAGGCGAGGTCCGTGTGCTTGGAGTTCTTGCCGACCGAGAGCTGGATTCCACCGAACGGCGGCGCGGAGTCCTTGTCCGCTACCGTGCGCGGGTAGATCGCCGCGGCAACGTCCTTCTTGTCACCCGTGTACGCGCCGTAGGTGTACGGCCAGTTCACGAGGAAGCCACCGTTGGGTGCCTGGAAGAGCGTCAGCGAGGCCGTTTCGTCGGAAGAGCCGACGGCCGGGCCACCCACGCCGCTCGTGGTGACCTTGTTGATGATCGTGGCGGCCTTCTTGCCCGCCTCGGAGTCGAGACCGAGCTTGATGTTCTCGTACGTGGCGCTGGGGTTCTCGACGAGCTTGCCACCGGCACCCGCGACGAGCGCATTGATCCACACCGCATAGCCCTCGTAGAGCTTGGCCTGGACACCGACCTTGGTGTTCGTCTTCTGCGCGGCGCTGACGAGCTGGTCCCAGGTGACGGGCTTGCTCATGTCGAGGCCGGCCTTCTGGGCGACGGACTTCTTGTACCAGAGCAGCTGGGTGTTGGCCCAGAACGGCACCGACGTCAGCTTGCCCTTGTACATCGAGGCGTCGATGGAGCTCTGCACACGGTCCTCGGTGAAGTTCTTCTCCATCCCGGCCGGAATCGGCGCGAGGTAACCCGCGGCCGCGAACTCCGTGACGAAGGCGGGGTCGGCGCTCATGATGTCCATGGAGCTGTCACCCGCCGCGAGACGACGAAGCAGCTGCGTGCGCTGATCCGAGGCCGAGTTCGGCAGCAGTTCGACCTTGATCTTGTACTTGCCGCCCGAGTTCTTCGTGCAGTTAGCGGCCAACGTGGCCTGGCCACCCTTGCTGGCGTCGGAGTTACCGACGTCAGGGTTGATGTACCAGGTCAGCGTGGGCGTGCTGCCCCCGCCGCTGTCCCCGCCGCAACCGGCGAGCACGCCCGTCGCGAGCATCGCCATCGATGCTGCGACGGCTACCCGTCGGCGAGACTTGGATGTGTTCATGAACACCGCTCCATCCTTGATGATTGACGTTTCATGATCACCTGCTCATGTGACGATCGCCATAGTCAGGTGAGCACCGAGACCAAACGGTTACGCAGAAGCAACCGGCCCGTTATGCGAGCGGCGATAAGGGTCGAACAGTCACCCTCCAAGGGGTGAGTTGTGGACAGATGTCCGCCCTCGGCGCGCCCTCGCGACGACGGCATTCGGGATGGCGGCGCCCCGAGGACACGACGACCGCTCCGATAGGCTCCGCGCATGGCAGATTTCGCGTATTCGGACCTCCTTCCGATCGGCGAGGACACGACGACCTATCGCAAGCTCACCGACGAGGGCGTCCGAACCGTCGAGGGCCCCGGCAGACGAACCTTCCTCGAGATCGACCCGAGCGCCCTGGAACTGCTCGCGAAGACTGCGATGCACGACATCGCCCACTGCCTGCGTCCGGCGCACCTCGCGCAGCTGCGCCGCATTCTCGACGACCCCGAGGCCAGCAACAACGACAAGTTCGTGGCCCTGGACCTGCTCAAGAACGCCAACATCGCGGCTGCCGGCGTGCTGCCGATGTGCCAGGACACCGGCACCGCCATCGTCATGGGCAAGAAGGGCTCGCAGGTTCTCGTCGACAGCCCGTCGGCGCCCGACGAAGAGGCACTGTCGAAGGGCATCTTCGACGCGTACACCGAGCTCAACCTGCGCTACAGCCAGATGGCTCCGGTGACGATGTGGGACGAGAAGAACACCGGCTCCAACCTGCCCGCACAGATCGAGGTCTACGCCGACAGCCAGCCGGGGCACGAGACAACCTACAAGTTCCTCTTCATGGCCAAGGGCGGCGGCAGCGCGAACAAGTCGTTCCTCTACCAGGAGACGAAGGCGATCCTGAATCCGAAGCGCATGCTCGAGTTCCTCGACGAGAAGCTGCGCAGCCTCGGCACGGCCGCGTGCCCGCCCTACCACCTCGCCGTCGTCATCGGCGGCACGAGCGCCGAGTTCGCGCTCAAGACCGCCAAGTACGCGAGCGCCAAGTACCTCGACGAACTGCCGACCACCGGTGACGCCGCCACGGGTCACGGCTTCAGGGACCCGCAGCTGGAAGAGGAGATCCTGGAACTCACGCGCAACTTCGGCATCGGCGCCCAGTTCGGTGGCAAGTACTTCTGCCACGACGTGCGCGTCGTCCGCCTCCCCCGCCACGGAGCCTCGTTGCCCGTGGCCATCGCCGTGAGCTGCTCGGCTGACCGCCAGTGCCTCGCCAAGATCACCCCCGAGGGTGTCTTCATCGAACAGCTCGAGACGGAGCCCGCGCAGTATCTGCCGGACGTCACCGAGGCACATCTCATCGAAGCCGGCGGCGACGACCTCTCCGACGCGACCGGCGCCGGCTCGACGGGCAAGGGTGCCGCCGTCGAGATCGACCTCACCCGACCGATGCCCGAGATCCTTGCCGAGCTGACGAAGCACCCCGTCAAGACGCGCCTGTCGTTGACCGGCACGCTCGTCGTCGCGCGCGACATCGCGCACGCCAAGATCAAGGAGCGCCTCGACGCCGGCGAGGAGATGCCGCAGTACCTCAAGGACCACCCGGTCTACTACGCAGGCCCCGCGAAGACGCCGGAGGGCATGGCGTCCGGTTCGTTCGGGCCGACGACGGCCGGCCGCATGGATTCGTACGTCAAGCAGTTCCAGGCCGCCGGCGGCTCGATGGTGATGCTCGCCAAGGGCAACCGCAGCGCCCAGGTGACGGAGGCCTGCCAGGAGTACGGCGGGTTCTACCTCGGCTCGATCGGCGGCCCGGCCGCGCGTCTCGCCCTCGACTGCATCAAGAAGGTCGAGGTGCTCGAATACCCTGAGCTCGGCATGGAGGCCGTGTGGCAGATCGAGGTCGAGAACTTCCCCGCGTTCATCGTCGTTGACGACAAGGGCAACGACTTCTTCGCCACCACCGCGAAGCCCACCGCCATGACCATCACCACCCGCCCCGGCCTGAGCTGACGGCGTCGGCGACATCACCAAGGAGCCACCATGAGCAGCACCCTCACGCCGCAGCAGGCCTGGGACACCCTCGTCGAGGGCAACCGACGCTTCGTCTCCGGCACGACGCAGCGCCCGCACAGTGACGGCGAGCGCCGGCGCGAGCTCGTCGCCGGGCAGGCACCCCAGGCCGTCATCTTCGGGTGCGGCGACTCCCGCGTGCCGGCCGAGATGATCTTCGACCAGGGCCTCGGCGATCTGTTCGTCGTGCGCACCGCGGGCCACGTGCTCGACCCCAGCGTGCTCGGCTCGATCGAGTTCGGCACCGAGGTGCTGCGCGCACCGCTCGTCGTCGTGCTCGCGCACAAGAGCTGCGGCGCCATCAACGCGACGCTCGCCGCCGAGGAGACCGGCGACATGCCGCCGGGGTACCTCCACACGATCATCGAGCGCGTCATGCCGTCGATCCTGCACGGGCGCAAGCACGGGCTGACGACCGGCGAGCAGTTCGAGGCCGAGCATGCCCGGGCGACGAGCGAGCTCCTCCCCCAGCGCAGTCAGCTGATCCGTGATCGCATCGACGCCGGCCGGCTCGCCGTCGTCGCCGTGCACTACGACATCGGTGAGGGCGAGGCGCACGTCGTCGGCACCCTGGGTGACATCACGGCCTGATCGTCCGACGCTGTCACCGTGCCGCCGTCCCCCAGCGAGTGGCGGCACGCCTGATGTCGCGGCACGCACAGGCTGCTGTGCGCCCCTCCTGGGCCACTCGCACACTCGGGGGCCTCGGGAGGGCCCGCAGGGACGTTCGGCCCTGACGCGGCGGGCCGGCTTGGCCTACCGTCAGTGGTGACCCGAGGTCTCGTCCGAGAACCCGCCGACGAAATGAGCCGTCATGCCCAAGCCCGCCGTCCGCGTCGCCGTCAGTGGAGCTGCAGGTGCCATCGGATACAGCCTCCTGTTCCGCATCGCGGCGGGTGAGCTGCTCGGGCCCGATCAGCCGGTGGAGCTGCGCCTGCTCGAGGTCGACGAGGCGCTCGGCGCGCTCGAGGGCACCGTCATGGAACTGCAGGACTGCGCGTTCCCGTTGCTCGCGGGCATGGAGACCGGCTCCGACGCGCGCCGCATGTTCGACGGCGTCTCCCACGCGTTGCTCGTCGGGGCTAAGCCGCGCGGCCCGGGCATGGAACGCGGTGATCTGCTCGAGGTCAACGGCCGGATCTTCGGCCCGCAGGGTGAGGCGCTCAACGACGCGGCGTCCGATGACGTGCAGGTCACCGTCACCGGCAACCCCGCGAACACGAACTGCCTCATCGCGATGCACGCCGCGCGGGACATCCCGAACGAGCGCTTCAGCGCGCTGACGCGCCTCGACCAGAACCGCGCCGTCGCGCAGCTCGCCACGAAGACGGGTGCGAGCGTCACCGACATCCACGACGTCATCATCTGGGGCAACCACAGCGCGACGCAGTACCCGGACGTCACGCACGCGACGGTCCATGGCCGTGCCGCGCGCCTCGAGGTGGGCGACGACGCCTGGCTCAACGACGTCTTCATTCCCACCGTCGCCAAGCGCGGTGCCGCGATCATCGAGGCGCGCGGAGCGTCCTCGGCCGCGAGCGCGGCGAGCGCAACCATCGATCACGCGCGCGACTGGGCGCTCGGCACCGAGGCGATGGTCTCGATGGCCGTTCCGTCGGACGGCTCCTACGGGGTCCCCGAGGGCCTCGTGTCGAGCTTCCCCGTGACGGTGCGTGACCGCGCCTGGCGCATCGTGCCGGACCTGACGATCGACGAGTTCAGCCGCGCCCGCATCGATGCGAGCGTCGCCGAACTCGCGAGTGAGCGAGACGCCGTCCGAGCCCTCGGGCTCATCTGAGCGTCGAGACCGCGCGTCGGCGCGTCAGGAGACCAGGGGTTCCTGACGCGCCGACGTGCATCCCACGAACAGTAGGGCCCGAGCGACCGGGGCCGTCTGACGTAGCCGGCACGACTGGTGAACCGCAGGACGTCACAGCGTCATGACGAGCTATCGACGAACCTCACCATCCGGTCGAACGCCTCGTCGAGCTCATCGCTCGCGACAGCGAGGCTCATCCGCATGAACCGGTGCCCGTCGACGGGGTCGAAGTCGACCCCTGGCGTGATGGCGACGCCCGTCGCGGCGAGCACGTCGGCGCACCAGCGCGCGGAGTCGTCGGTGAGGTGCGCGACGTCGCACCAGGCGTAGAACGCGCCGTCCGGTGGCGCGTAGGTCGTCACCCCGATCTCGGGAAGGCGCCGCTGCACCAACTCACGATTGCGCCGGTACGTCTCGACGTGCTCCTCCAGCTCACCGCGTGCCGCCTCGCCGAGGGCCGCGAGCACCGCATGCTGTGACACGGCCGGCGGGCAGATCGTGAGATTCGAGGCGAGAATGGCGACGCGTCGGCGCAGGTGCGCGGGCACGAGCATCCACCCGACGCGCCAACCCGTCATCGAGAAGAACTTCGACACCGAACCGATGACGGCGCCCTGGCGCGACGTCTGCCACGCGCTCGACGTCGCGCGCCCGAACGAGATGCCGTGGTAGATCTCGTCGCTGACGAGCAGCACGCCGTGTGCGTCGCACCAGCGCGCGATAGCTGCGAGTTCGTCCGCGTCGATGATCGTGCCCGTCGGGTTAGCGGGGCTCGCGACGACGAGCCCCTTCGGCGCGGCGCCGCGCGCGGCACGTTCCGCCTCGAGCATCGCGACGGTGGGTTGGTAGCGCACCTCGGCGCCGCACGCGAGCTCCACGACGGACGTCCCCAGCGCCCGCAGCGTGTTGCGGTAGGCGGGGTAGCCCGGGCGGGTCATCCACACCTCGTCGCCGCCGTCGAACGCAGCGAGGAACAGCAGCGTGAACGCGCCCGACGACCCGGTCGTGACGACGACGTCGTCAGCACTCACGTCGTCGACGCCGAGGTCGCGGTGATACGCGGCGATCGCCTCACGCAGCGGCCGGATGCCGACCGTCTCGGTGTACCCGAGCGCATCGGCCTCGATCGCCGCGACGGC
The DNA here is from genome assembly GCF_014302635.1 of Dermacoccus sp. PAMC28757. Classification (NCBI taxonomy): domain Bacteria; kingdom Bacillati; phylum Actinomycetota; class Actinomycetes; order Micrococcales; family Dermacoccaceae; genus Dermacoccus; species Dermacoccus sp. PAMC28757. The sequence continues at coordinate 2,997,513 of NZ_CP060292.1, forward strand.
CGCCTCCCGGGCTGCACGGGGCGCGCCCGTCGAGGGCTGGCCGGCGCACAGGCTGATGACGTCGCCGTGCGTGCGCTGACGTTCCGCTGCCGCGGCGAGCACCTCCATGACGTGGAACGGCTCGACGTCGCTGCGTCGACTCGGCTGGGCGGCTGGCAGGCTCATGCCTGCCACTGTGACACACCCCGCACGCGTGACGGCCGTCGGCGCTGTTCGTCAGCTCCCGTCGATAGCTCGCCGGGCCACCACACGACTGGGAGGCAGACGACTGCGCCCAGATGCACCCGGTGCATCTGGGCGCAGGACGAAAGCGCGTAGCCGGCAGTTCAGTCGATCGACAGCTCGCGCTTGACGACGTCGGCGAGGTGCGAGGCGACGGCGTGCGCGCGTTCGGCGGTGTCGGCCTCGACCATGACGCGCACGACCGGTTCGGTGCCCGACTTGCGCAGCAGCACGCGCCCGGCGCCGGCGAGGTCGCTCTCGGCGGCGCGCACAGCGGCCTGGACGCCCTCGTGCGAATCGACGGCCGACTTGTCGACGCCCTTGACGTTGATGAGCTTCTGCGGCATCCGCTGCATGACGGCGCCGAGCTGGGCGAGCGAGCGCCCACTCGAGGCCACGCGCGCAGCGAGGAGCAGGCCGGTGAGCACGCCATCACCGGTCGTGCCGTGGTCGAGTGCGATGACGTGCCCAGACTGTTCGCCCCCGAGCGAGTACGACCCGCGGCGCATCTCCTCGAGCACGTAGCGGTCGCCGACACCGGTCTGCTTGACGGTGATGCCCTCGCGCTCCATCGCCTTGATCATGCCGAGGTTACTCATGACCGTCGCGACGAGCGTGTCCTCGGCGAGCACGCCGCGCTCCTTGAGGTCGAGCGCGAGGATCGCCATGATCTGGTCACCGTCGACCACCTCACCCGTTCCGTCGACGGCGAGGCAGCGGTCCGCGTCACCGTCGAAGGCCACACCGAAGTCGGCTCCATTCGCGACGACCGCTTCCTGCAGCTTCTCCAAGTGCGTCGAGCCGTAGCCGTCGTTGATGTTGAGCCCGTCCGGCGTCGCACCGATGACGACGACGTCCGCGCCCGCGCGGCGAAACACCTCGGGCCCGACGACGGAGGCCGCGCCGTGCGCGCAGTCGACGACGATCTTGAGGCCCTCGAGGCGGTGCGGAAGCGCCCCGAGCAGGTGACCGATGTACTTCTCACCGCCCTCAGCGTAGGAATGCACACGACCGACCGACGCACCCGTCGGACGCTCGTATTCCTCATGCAGGTGCGCCTCGATCGCGTCCTCGAGCGCGTCGGGCAGCTTGTGGCCGCCGCGGCTGAAGAACTTGATGCCGTTGTCGGGCATCGCGTTGTGCGAGGCGGACAGCATCGCGCCGAGGTCGGCGTTCATCGTCGCCGTCAGGTAGGCGATGGCCGGCGTCGGCACCACGCCCGCGTCGTAGACGTCGACGCCCGCGCTTGCGAGCCCGGCGACGGTGGCCGCACCGAGGAACTCCCCCGACGCGCGCGGGTCGCGTCCGACGACGGCGACGGGACGCTCGTGATCGGCCGAGACCTCCCCGGCCTCGACGAGTACCCGTGCTGCTGCGACGGACAGCCCGAGTGCGAGCTCTGCCGTGACGTCCTGGTTGGCGACGCCACGCACACCGTCAGTGCCGAACATGCGGCCCATGTGCCCCTCCTGAGGTCTTCGGAATCTCTCTCCACAATACGCGGCGGTACGCGAATCGCTCCGCACCCGGCGCATGGGCCGGATACGGAGCGATTCGAGCAGTGCAGCGCGTGGATCAGCGCTTGCTGAACTGCGAAGCCTTGCGGGCCTTCTTGAGACCGGCCTTCTTGCGCTCCGGCACGCGTGCGTCACGCGTGAGGAAGCCGGCCTTCTTGAGCACCGGACGGTTCAGCTCCTCGTCGACGCCGTTCAGCGAACGAGCGACACCGAGGCGAACAGCACCGGCCTGGCCCGAGGGGCCACCGCCGTGCACGCGCACGAGGACGTCGTACGCGCCGTTCAGCTCGAGGGCAACGAGGGGCTCGTTGACGATCTGCTGGTGCACCTTGTTCGGGAAGTACTCCTCGAGCGAGCGGCCGTTGATCTTCCACTCACCCGTGCCCGGGACGATGCGCACGCGGGCGATGGCCTGCTTGCGACGGCCCGTGGCCGCACCCGGTGCGGATGCGGACGGACGACGAACCTCGCCGTCCTCGCCGACCGGGCCGGTCGACTCGCTCGTGTACTCCGTCAGCTGCGGCTCGTCCGTCTCGAGGGCGTCGAGCTCGACATTCTGGTCTGCCACGTTTCTCCTAAGAATTCTTGGCAGGCGCGATTACTGCGCGACCTGGGTGATCTCGAACGGCTTGGGCTGCTGCGCGGCGTGCGGGTGCTCGGCACCGCGGTACACCTTGAGCTTGGCGATCTGGGCGCGGCCCAGCTTCGTCTTGGGCAGCATGCCTCGGACGGCCTTCTCGACGGCCTTCTCCGGGTCCTTCGCCATGAGCTCGGTGTAGGAAGTCGCCGTCAGACCACCCGGGAAACCGGAGTGGCGGTAGGCCTTCTTCTTCTCGAGCTTGGCGCCGGTGAGGGCAACCTTGTCGGCGTTGATGATGATGACGAAGTCACCGGTGTCGATGTGCGGAGCAAACGTCGGCTTGTGCTTGCCGCGCAGCAGCGCCGCGGTCTGGGACGCGAGGCGACCCAGAACGACGTCGGTGGCGTCGATGACGTGCCAGGCGCGGTCGGCCTGAGCCGACTCCTGGTTGGGGGTGAACGTACGCACGGTCGTTCCCTTCGTTCTGTCGTTGACGATGGGGGCGGCCACTTCGCACGTCACACCCTGTGCAGGGCGCGCTGCGAAGCAACAGATATCAATGTTACGCGGCCCTGCGGGCCTGAACCAATCGAGCGCAAACCGTGCAAACCATTGCGGCCCAACGCTTTTCATCGCCGTTCAGTGGGCCACCTCCGCGCACGAGTCACTCTTTGCACAACTTTTGTGCAAAATCTTCACGCGTCGTACCCTGGATGCCATGGAGCCCACGGCTGCCGCCGACATCTACCGAGTGCTCGCTCACCCTCTGCGCTCACGCATCCTCGCCCATCTGCGTCTGCACGGCGGCTCGACCTCCGCCGAGCTCGCCCGCGCACTCGGCACACACACCGGCGCTACGAGCTACCACGTGCGTGTCCTCGAGTCGGCGGGCCTCGTCGAGGACACCGGGCTTGGCAACGCCAAGACCCGGGTGTGGGCGATCGCCGACGACGAAACCGACGATGACGACGGTCCGACGACCGATGCTCTCGGCTTCATCGACGAGGCCGACGCGGAGGACGCCCGGTGGCTCGAGCACGACTATGTCACCCACGTCAGCGAACGCGCCCACGCCTGGGTCGACGAGCAGGAGGGCTGGACCTACGTGTGGCAGGAGGAGTGCCGCGCCTTCGACGCTCCCGTCCTGGTGAGCGAGGAGCAGATGAGCGCGCTGCGTTCCGAGATGGAGGCGCTGCTCGGGCGCTACCGCCGTATGGGCGCGGGTACTCCCGGCGCTCGCCGGGTGGCCGTCACCGTCATCCCGCTGCCCCTGCCGCCGAGCTGAGCTCAGTCGTGCGGCAGCTCGCGCATGACACGCGACGCCTCCGCGCGCGCTGCCCACTCCTCGGCCGGCGGGTACGAGACCTCCTCGAGGCACAAGCCGTGCGCCGGCATGACGACGACGCCCGGGTCACGACGGCCGGACGTCATCACCTCGCGTGGCCAGCCGACATCCCTGCGCCCCTCCCCCACAGGCACGACCGCGCCGACGAGGGCCCGCACCATCGAGTGGCAGAAGGCATCGGCCTCGATCCGCCCGACGACGACACCCTCGTCGTCCCGGCTCCAGCCGTAGTGCAGGAGAGTGCGAATCGTCGTGGCTCCCTCGCGCTTCTTGCAGAACGCCGCGAAGTCGTTCAGCCCGACGAGTCGCGCGGCTGCCTCGTTCATGGCCTCGACGTCAAGGCCCCGCTTCACGACGACCGTGTCGTGGCGGCGCAACGGGTCGAGCTGCTCCGGTCGGTCGAGGATGCGATACGAATAGCGCCGCTGTGTCGCCGAGAAGCGCGCGTCGAAGTCTTCGGAGACGCTCGCCACGCGTCGCACGACGACATCACGCGCGAGAACTCCGTTGAGCCGGGTGACGAGCCCCTCGGCGGGCGTGCGATCGCTGCGTCCCGGAAGACGCTCAGCCACCACCTGGTCGAGGTCGACGTGGCAGACGCCCCCACGGCCGTGGACACCGGCATCCGTCCGGCCGGCCACGGTGAGCTTGAGGCCGGCGACACGGCACACCGTCTCGAGGGCCGAGGTCAGTTCACCCTCGACCGTCCTGCGCCCCGGCTGCGCCGCCCACCCGCTGAACTCGGTGCCGTCGTAGGCGAAGTCGATCCGAAAGCGCATGGGCGAAAGCCTACCGACAACGACGGAGCCCACCCGACCTCCGAAGAGGAAGGGTGGGCTCCGTCCGAGATGATCACCGCAAGGCGGGAATCACGAGCGTGACGCTCAGGCCTCGTCGACCTTCTGAGCCTCAGTCGCGGCCGGAGCGGCCTGCTCGCCCTTGGCCGCACGCTGCGTGGCAGCCTCGGCCTCCTTGACCGTCGACTGCTTGGCGGAGTAGGCCTCACGCACGAGCTCGATGACGACCATGGGGGCGTTGTCGCCCTTACGGGGAGCGATCTTGGTGATACGCGTGTAACCACCCGGACGCTCGGCCATGTCGGGCGCGATCTCCGTGAAGAGGCGGTGGACGACGCCCTTGTCGCCGATCGAACGCATGACGCGACGACGCGAGGCGAGGTCACCGCGCTTGGCGAACGACACGAGGCGCTCGGCGTACGGACGCAGGCGCTTGGCCTTGGCTTCCGTCGTCGTGATGCGGTCGTGGGCGAACAGCTGCGTGGCCATGTTGGCCAGGATCAGCCGCTGGTGCGCCGGGCTACCGCCGAGGCGGGCACCCTTCGTGGGGGTAGGCATGTGTTTCTCCTTGGTCTACCGGTCCGCTCCGAGTGGGCTCGGAGCGATCCGAAAAGCTGCTCAGTACTGCTCGTCCTCGGCGAGGTCCGCGCCGTCGGCGTCCTCGTCGTAGCGGTCGGCGATGACGCTGGCGTCGAACCCGGGCGGGCTGTCCTTCAGCTGGAGGCCCATGTCACGGAGCTTGTCGGCGACCTCGTGGATCGACTTCGAACCGAAGTTACGAATGTCGAGCAGGTCGGCCTCGCTGCGGGACACGAGTTCACCCACGGTGTGGATGCCCTCGCGCTTGAGGCAGTTGTAGGAGCGGACGGTGAGGTCGAGGTCCTCGATCGGCAGAGCCAGGTCCGCGGCGAGCGCGGCGTCGGTCGGCGACGGGCCCATGTCGATGCCCTCGGCCTCGACGTTGAGCTCACGGGCCAGACCGAACAGCTCGACGAGCGTCGAACCAGCCGAAGCCATGGCGTCACGCGGAGCCATCGAGTTCTTCGTCTCGACGTCGACGATGAGCTTGTCGAAGTCGGTGCGCTGCTCGACTCGCGTGGCCTCGACCTTGTAGGTCACGGCCAGCACGGGCGAGTAGATGGAGTCGACCGGGATGCGGCCGATCTCCTGCTCCGCCGACTTGTTCAGCGCTGCCGAGACGTAACCGCGGCCGCGCTCGACCGTCAGCTCCATCTCGATGTTGCCCTTGTCGTTGAGCGTGGCGATCTCGAGGTCCGGGTTGTGCACCTCGACACCGGCCGGGGGCGCGATGTCAGCGGCGGTGACCACTCCGGGGCCCTGCTTGCGCAGGTACATCACCACGGGCTCGTCGTGCTCCGAGGAGACGACCAGACCCTTGATGTTGAGGATGACCTCGGTGACGTCTTCCTTGACGCCCGGGATCGTCGAGAACTCGTGCTGCACACCGTCGATGCGAAGGCTGGTGACGGCGGCACCGGGGATGCTCGAGAGCAGGGTGCGACGCAGGGAGTTGCCGAGCGTGTAGCCGAAGCCCGGCTCCAGGGGCTCGATGACGAACCGCGAACGGCTCTCGGAGACAACTTCCTCCGACAGGGTGGGGCGCTGTGCGATGAGCACTGTCGATGTCCTTTCCTACGGCGACCGCTATTTGACGCCGGGTGAACGAGCAGGAATCGAGTCCTGCGCCGGAACGAGCTCTGTCTCTCGAACCGGCCGGTGGACGGCGGCGGGCGCACTGGGTGCGGCCTGCCGCCGTCCGACGTGAAGAAGGATCAGTTCTTCGAGTAGAGCTCGACGATGAGCTGCTCGGTGAGCTGGCTGTCGATCTGCTCACGGGTCGGCAGCTGGTGGATGAGCACCTGCAGCGTGCCGGGCACGACGTGCAGCCACGCCGGAACCGGACGCTCGCCGAACGTCTCGCGAGCGAGCTGGATCGGGAAGGCCTCGCGCGACTTCTCACGGACCGTGATGATGTCGTACTGCTCCACGCGGTAGGACGGAACGTCGACGCGCTTGCCGTTGACCTCGAAGTGACCGTGCGTCACGAGCTGACGAGCGGCACGACGGGTGCGGGCAAGGCCTGCGCGGTAGATGACGTTGTCGAGGCGGGACTCGAGGATGACGAGCAGGTTCTCACCGGTCTTACCGGGACGGCGCGCGGCCTCCTTGTAGTAACGGATGAACTGCTTCTCCATGACGCCGTAGGTGAAGCGAGCCTTCTGCTTCTCCTGCAGCTGGTGGAGGTACTCCTTCTCCTGGACCGCGGCCGCGGCCGTGCTGTCCGGGCGGGAAGGGGCGCATCTCGAAGTTCTTGTCGCCACCGACGAGGTCGGTCTTGAGTCGACGCGACTTCTTGGTGATCGGGCCGGTGTAACGGGCCATGGTGGGTTGTCTCCTAGTTCGTCAGGAAGGTCGTGCGGATCTGGTGATCAGACGCGACGACGCTTGGGCGGGCGGACGCCGTTGTGCGGCGTGGGCGTGACATCGCTGATCGCGCCGACCTCGAGGCCGGTTGCGGTGAGCGAGCGGATGGCGGTCTCACGACCGGAACCCGGGCCCTTGACGAAGACGTCGACCTTGCGCATGCCGTGGTCCATGGCACGACGCGCGGCGGCCTCGGCGGCCATCTGCGCTGCGTAGGGGGTCGACTTGCGGGAGCCCTTGAAGCCAACCTGGCCCGCGGACGCCCACGAAATCACGGCACCGGTGGGGTCCGTGATGGAAACGATGGTGTTGTTGAACGTGCTCTTGATGTGGGCCTGGCCCGCAGCAACGTTCTTCTTCTCCTTGCGGCGCACCTTCTTGGCGCCCGCGGCCGTACGGCTCTTGGGAGGCATAGTTCGAATCTCCTGTTTCGACGCTCGTTAGAGGAAGTAGTCGTGCTCAGCGTGAGCTGAGTGACTTACTTGGCCTTCTTCTTGCCGGCCACGGTGCGCTTCGGACCCTTGCGGGTACGAGCGTTCGTCTTGGTGCGCTGACCGTGCACGGGCAGGCCACGGCGGTGGCGCAGACCCTCGTAGCTACCGATCTCGACCTTGCGGCGGATGTCGGCGGCGATTTCACGGCGCAGGTCACCTTCGAGGCGGAAGCTGGCCTCGAGGTGGTCACGCAACTTGACGAGATCTTCCTCGGTGAGGTCGCGGACACGGGTGTCCGGGTTGACGCCGGTTGCTGCCAGCGTCTCCTGAGCGCGGGTGCGTCCGACGCCGAAGATGTACGTGAGGCCGACCTCGACGCGCTTCTCGCGCGGCAGGTCGACACCGATGAGACGTGCCATGAGTTCTCCTGAATCATGAGCGGAGGTCTGGAGCAACACCGGTCCCGCTATGGCGTGAACCCCGTTGCCGATGTCGGCGGGTCCGCGGGTCCCCGGCCTCCGCGCCGGGGGTGACGTCCACTGGCGTGTCTCGTGAACAGATCGCTGTTTCCATCGCTCTGATGAGATCTCGACGACGATCCGCGTGCGGATCTCGTCAGAGCCCAGTGGGGCCGGGTGCTGCAGTTGTTTTTGCTGCGTCCTGTGGAAGACGCTGCGAGCAAGATGCTCTAGGGGATGATCAGCCCTGGCGCTGCTTGTGGCGCAGGTTGTCGCAGATCACCATGACGCGCCCGTTACGGCGAATCACCTTGCACTTGTCGCAGATCTTCTTGACGCTCGGCTGAACCTTCATCTGCCTGCTGTCTTGTCGATCGCGCCCCTGACACGCGAGCCGCGCTGCATCCGCGAGGGAGCAGCGCGCCGGCCAGGGACTGGGTTGAATCAGCGGTAACGGAAAACGATACGGCCGCGGGTCAGGTCGTACGGCGAGAGCTCCACCACGACCCGGTCCTCAGGGAGGATTCGGATGTAGTGCTGACGCATCTTGCCCGAGATGTGTGCGAGCACCTTGTGACCGTTCGTCAACTCGACCCGGAACATTGCGTTCGGGAGAGCCTCGACGATCGTGCCCTCGATCTCGATGACACCGTCCTTCTTGGCCATGTCCTCCGCATTTCGCTGAGCGATCCCACCCCGGTTGGGTGTGATCTCGTGCAGGTCCGCGACACGCCGTGACCCAGGTTCGGGAAGGGTGTGACAAGCAGACCGTTCACCAGTCTACGATCAGCGTCCGCCATCCCCAAATCGGGGACGGCGGGCGCCGAGGCACACGCCTGCGAAGGCACACGGACACCTCAGTCGTCGAGCCCTCCGTAGAGGTCGCCGAGCGCGCTGCGCCCGCCGTCGTGCGCGGTGAGAACCCACAGGCCGCGCTCGGTGACGGCGACCGTGTGCTCGAAGTGGGCGGCGAGCGAGCCGTCGTCGGTCTTGACCGTCCAGCCGTCGTCGAGTTCGTGGGTCTCGTACGTTCCGAGCGTCACCATCGGCTCGACGGCGACAACCAGGCCGGTCTCGACCTTCGGCAGCCGCTCCGAGACTGCTTCGTTGTAGACCGTCGGCTCCTGGTGCAACTCGCGCCCGACGCCGTGGCCCGTGTACCCGTCGACGATCTCGAAGTCGGCCAGTTCGGCGTACCCCGTGCGCAGGGCGGCTTCGACCTGGGAGCCGACGTCGTTGAGGCGCTTGCCAGCGGCAAGGGCTCGAATGCCGGCCCACATCGAACCTTCGGTCGCGAGGACGAGGGAACGCACGGCATCGCCCCCGGCGGCCGCGATCAGCCCTGCTTCGTCGAGGTGGGGGTCCTCCCCCGCGTGACGAGCCGCCACCCGTGCGGCGCCGGCCGGGTTGTCGTCGCTCGCGCCGACGACGAACGTCAGCGCGGAGTCGCCGTGCCAGCCGTCGACGATCGCACCGCAGTCGAGGGAGACGACGTCGCCCTCGCTCAGGACCCGGGGCCCGGGGATGCCGTGAACAACCTCGTCGTTGACCGAGATGCACAAGGTGGCCGGGAAGCCGTGGTAGCCGAGGAAGGAGGGCGTGACGCCACGCTCACGCATGTGGTCGTGGGCGACGGCGTCGACGTCCTGCGTCGTCATGCCGGGACGGGCGGCGAGCGCGGACGCACGAAGCGCCGAGCCGGTCACGAGACCGGCCCGGCGCATCGCGCGGATGTCGTCGCTCGACTTCAGGGGAAGGCGAGTGCGTCCGAACATCAGCGTGCCGAGGAAACCTGATCGAGCGCGGCGTTGATGCGAGCCTCGACCTCGTCCATGGAACCCATGCCGTCGATCTGCACGAGCATCCCGCGTTGCGTGTACGCCTCCGCGAGCGGTGCAGTCTCACGCACGTACAGCTCCTGGCGCTCGCGAATCACTTCTTCGGTGTCATCGCTACGACCCGAGGTCTCGGCGCGCTTGACGAGTCGCTGCACGACTTCCTCCGCGTCGACCGTGAGCTCGAGGACGGCGTCGAGCGCCTCACCTTTCTCCGCGAGCATGGCGTCGAGAGCGTCCACCTGGTTCGCCGTGCGGGGGTAGCCGTCGAGGAGGAAGCCGGCCTTCGCGTCGTCCTCGGCCAGACGGTTCTTGACGATCTCGTTGGTGATCTCGTCCGTGACGTAACCGCCCGAGGCGAGGATGTCCTTCACCTTGAGACCGAGCTCGGTCTCGTTCTTGATGTTCGCCCGGAAGATGTCACCGGTCGAGATGTGCGGGATACCGCGTCCGGCCGCGAGTCGCTCGGCCTGAGTTCCCTTGCCGGCCCCGGGAGGGCCGAGAATGATGAGTCGCATTATCGGAGGAACCCTTCGTAGTTGTGCTGCTGGAGCTTGGAGTCGACCTGCTTGACGGTCTCGAGACCCACACCGACGAGGATGAGGATCGACGCGCCACCGAACGGGAAGTTCTGGTTCGCGTTGACGAGCGCGAGGGCGATGAGCGGAATGAGCGCAAGCACCGCGATGTAGATGGCACCCACCGTCGTGATGCGGTTCAGCACGTAGCTGAGGTACTTCGCCGTCGAGGATCCGGCGCGCACGCCCGGGATGAAGCTGCCGGCCTGTTTGAGGTTGTCGGCAACCTCGTCGGGCTGGTACGTGATCGAGACGTAGAAGAACGTGAAGAACACGATGAGCACCGTGTACACGGCCATGTACAGCGGGTGGTCGCCTCGCGCGAAGTAGGTGTTGATGATCTCCACCCACTTCGGCGGGTTGGTCGAAGATCCCTGGAACTGCGCGACGAGCATGGGCAACGAGAGCAACGACGTCGCGAAGATGATCGGGATGACGTTGGCCATGTTGACCTTGAGCGGGATGTACGTCGTCGTCCCGCCGTAGGAACGGCGACCGATCATGCGCTTGGCGTACTGCACCGGAATGCGACGCTGGCTGTTCTCGACGAAGACGACGGCCGTGGTGATGGCCAAACCCATGACGACGACGATGAGGAACTTGCCCCAACCCTGATCGCGGATCGCCCAGATGCTCTGCGGCACGCTGGCGGCGACGGCGGTGAGGATGAGCAGCGACATTCCGTTGCCGATTCCACGCTCCGTGACCTGCTCACCGAGCCACATGATGAGGCCCGTGGCCGCCGTGAGCGTGATGATCATGATGAGGATCGTCGGGATCGAGTCGTCCGGCATGATCGTCGAACACGTCGCCGGCGAGCCACCCAGGATCGAGGACGGGTTGCGGGCCGCCGTGATGAGCGTCGAGCTCTGCAACAGAGCGAGAGCGATCGTCAGATAACGCGTGTACTGCGTCATCTTGGCCTGGCCGCTCTGGCCTTCCTTCTTCAACTGCTCGAAGCGGGGAATGACCACGGTGAGCAACTGAACGATGATGCTCGCGGTGATGTACGGCATGATGCCGAGCGCGAAGATCGACAGCTGGAGCAGCGCGCCACCGGAGAACAGGTTGGCCAGGCCGAGGAGGTTGCCCGATCCGGTAGCCGCCTCCTGGCACTTCTTCACCAGGTCGAAGCTGATGCCGGGCGTCGGAATGTGCGACCCGAGCCGGAACAGCGCCATGATGGCCAGCGTGAACAGGATCTTGTTCCGCAGTTCGGGCGTCCGGAAGGCGCGTCCAAAACTGGTGAGCACTACAACCTCCTGCGCCACGCGCTTACGTGGCAGGTGTTTGGATCGATCCGTCGGGCCAGGAAGCCGTCAGGTGAGTTCGCGACTCGGGCGCGGGTACGCCGGGCGCAAGCATCAACGGATGAACGATACCTGTCCGTTCCCCCGTAATGCGAAGAACCCCGGCCCGGGCGGTCACATCGTGACTCCCCCGGACCGGGGTTCATCGGTCGAACAGTGCGTCACTCAGCGGTGACGGAACCGCCGGCGGCCTCGATCTTCTCCTTGGCCGAAGCCGAGAACTTCTGGGCCGTGACGTTCACCTTGACGGTGATGTCACCGGTGCCGAGCACCTTGACCGGCTGGCCCTTGCGGACCGCACCCTTTTCGACGAGCGCAGCGACGTCGACGTCGCCACCGTTCGGGAAGAGAGCCGAGATCTTGTCCAGGTTCACAACCTGGTACTCGACCTTGAACGGGTTCTTGAAGCCGCGGAGCTTGGGCAGACGCATGTGCAGCGGCGTCTGGCCACCCTCGAAGCGGGCGGGAACCTGGTAACGAGCCTTCGTACCCTTGGTACCACGGCCTGCGGTCTTACCCTTCGAGCCCTCACCGCGACCGACACGGGTCTTCGCGGTCTTGGCTCCCGGGGCGGGACGCAGGTTGTGGATCTTCAGGGTCGAACCGCCCGTAGCTGCCTTGGTGTCAGCCATTGTCAGTCAACCTCCTCGACGGTCACGAGGTGCGCGACCGCGCGGACCATGCCACGGAACTCGGGGCGGTCCTCCTTGACGACCGTGTGGCCGATGCGCTTGAGGCCCAGCGAACGCAGGGTCTCGCGGTGCTGCGGCTTGCCACCGATCTCGGAACGGATCTGGGTCACCTGGAGCTTAGCCATCACGCATCAGCTCCTGCCGACATCGCGTGCTGCATCGCTGCCGGGGCAACCGCGTCGAGCGGCAGACCACGGCGGGCGGCGACAGCCTCCGGACGCTCGAGACCCTTGAGGGCCGCGACCGTCGCGTGGACGATGTTGATCGAGTTCGACGAACCCAGGGACTTCGACAGGACGTCGTGGATACCTGCGCACTCGAGCACGGCGCGAACCGGACCACCGGCGATGACACCGGTACCCGGCGAAGCCGGCTTCAGCAGGACGACGCCTGCGGCGTCCTCACCCTGGACGGGGTGCGGGATGGTGCCCTGGATGCGCGGGACGCGGAAGAAGTTCTTCTTCGCCTCCTCGACACCCTTGGCGATGGCGGCCGGAACTTCCTTGGCCTTGCCGTATCCGACACCCACGGTGCCGTCACCGTCACCGACGACCACGAGGGCGGTGAAGCTGAAGCGACGACCACCCTTCACGACCTTGGCGACACGGTTGATGGTGACGACGTTCTCGACGTACTGGTTGCGCTCTTCCTCGCGACCGCGGCCACGGCCGCCGTCACGACGACCGCCGTCACGACGGTTGTCACGCTGGTTGTTGTCGCGCTCGCCGCCCGTCTGAGCGGTACCGGCGCCTCGACGCTGGGGTCCAGCCATCAGACATTCCTCTTCTCGGCGTTGTTCTTGTTGGTCATCACAGGCTCAGGCCACCCTCGCGGGCACCGTCGGCGATCGCGGCGACGCGACCGGCGTACCGGTTACCACCACGGTCGAAGACGACGGCCTCGATGCCGGCAGCCTTCGCGCGCTCGGCGACGAGCTCACCGACCTTGCGGGCCTTGGCGGACTTGTCACCGTCGAAGGTGCGCAGGTCGGCTTCCATGGTGGAAGCGGACGCAACCGTCTTACCGACGGTGTCGTCGACGACCTGGACGAAGACGTGACGGCTGGAACGCGAGACGACCAGACGGGGACGGACAGCCGTACCCGTGACCTTCTTGCGCAGACGCAGGTGGCGACGGCCACGAGCTGCGGACTTGGACGAAGAACGCTTGACGATCTTTGCCATGGCTTACTTACCAGCCTTTCCGACCTTGCGGCGGATGTGCTCGCCTTCGTAGCGGACACCCTTCGCCTTGTACGGGTCGGGCTTGCGCAGCTTGCGAATGTTGGCCGAGATCTCGCCGACGAGCTGCTTGTCGATACCGGAGACCGAGAAGCGCGTGGGGTTCTCGACGGCGAAGGTGATGCCCTCGGGCGCCTTGACGAGAATCGGGTGCGAGTAACCCAGAGCGAACTCCAGGTCGCTGCCCTTGGCCGTGACGCGGTAACCCGTGCCGTGGATCTCGAGCTTCTTGGTGTAGCCGTCGGTGACACCGACGACCATGTTGTTGATGAGGCTACGCGTGAGGCCGTGACGCGAGCGCGAGTCGCGCTCGTCGTTCGGACGCGTCACCTCGACGGAACCGTCCTCGCCCTTGGCGACGGTGATCGGCGCGGGAACCGTCAGGTCGAGGGTGCCCTTGGGGCCCTTCACCGTGACGTCCTGGCCGTCGATGGTCACCTCGACACCGGACGGGACAGGAACCGGGAGACGTCCAATACGTGACATCTGTTTCTCCTCCTAATTCCTGATTACCAGACGTAGGCGAGGACTTCCCCGCCCACACCCTTCGCGGCTGCCTGCTTGTCGGTCAGGAGGCCGGACGACGTGGAAATGATGGCAACGCCGAGGCCACCGAGAACCCGCGGGAGGTTCGTGGACTTGGCGTACACGCGAAGACCGGGCTTCGACACGCGACGCACGCCGGCGATGGCGCGCTCACGGTTCGGGCCGTACTTCAGGTTGATCGTGAGCGTCTTTCCGACGCGGGCGTCCTCGACGGTCCAGCCGGCGATGTAACCCTCGCGCTCGAGAATCTCAGCGATGTGGGACTTCAGCTTCGAAAACGGCATGGACGTCGAGTCGTGGTGCGCCGAGTTGGCGTTCCGGACTCGCGTCAACATGTCCGCGATCGGGTCGGTCATGGTCATTGGGCTTCTCCGCCCTTCCTCACCGGGGTTTCAACCAGTCCTGGTCGACCTACGGTGTAGAGAGAATTGTGGGAGTTGTGAGTTCTTACCAGCTGGACTTGGTGACGCCGGGCAGCTCGCCGGCGTGCGCCATTTCCCGCAGGCAGATACGGCAGAGGCCGAACTTGCGGTAAACCGAGTGCGGACGGCCACAGCGCTGGCAGCGCGTGTAGGCACGGACGCCGAACTTCGGCTTCTTGTTCGCCTTGTTGATCAGTGCGGTCTTCGCCATCGTCACTTCTCCTTGAACGGGAATCCGAGGGCGCGCAGCAGGGCGCGGCCTTCGTCGTCGTTGGCGGCCGTGGTCACAACGGTGATGTCCATGCCGCGCACGCGGTCGATCTTGTCCTGGTCGATCTCGTGGAACATCGACTGCTCGTTCAGACCGAACGTGTAGTTGCCGTTGCCGTCGAACTGCTTCGGCGACAGGCCGCGGAAGTCACGGATACGCGGGAGCGCAACCGAGACCAGACGGTCGAGGAACTCCCACATGCGGTCGCCACGCAGCGTGACGTGCGCACCGATGGGCATACCCTCGCGCAGCTTGAACTGAGCGATGGACTTGCGCGCTTTGGTGACGGCCGGCTTCTGACCGGTGATCGCCTCGAGGTCGCGGATGGCGCCCTCGATCAGCTTGCTGTCCTTCGCGGCGTCGCCGACACCCATGTTGACGACGACCTTGACGACACCCGGAACCTGCATCGCGTTGGCGAAGTTGAACTCGCCCTGCAGCTGGCCCTTGATCTCGTCGGCGTAGCGCGTCTTGAGACGCGGGGTGGTCTTGGTGGTCTCAGACATCACAGGTCCTTACCGGAACGCACGGCCACGCGGGTACGCACGTTCTTGGTCTTGCCGTCGCGCTCGACCTGCTCGACGCGGGTGCGCACACGGGTGGGCTTGTTCGTCTCAGGGTCGACCAGGGCCACGTTCGAGACGTGGATCGGCGCCTCGACGACCGTGAGGCCGCCGGTGCCGGCACCGGGCTGACCGGCCTTGACGTGCTTCGTGACGCGGTTGATGCCCTCGACGAGGACTCGCTGCGTCTCCGGGAACACGGCAATGACCTTGCCCTGCTTGCCCTTGTCGCCACCGTTCTTCTCGGAACGGCCGCTGATGACCTGGACGAGGTCGTTCTTCTTGATCTTCATCTTGGCCGCCATGGTTCAGAGCACCTCCGGGGCAAGCGAAATGATCTTCATGAACTTCTTGTCGCGCAGCTCGCGCCCGACCGGGCCGAAGATGCGCGTACCACGCGGGTCGCCGTCGCCCTTGAGGATGACGGCCGCGTTCTCGTCGAAGCGAATGTAGGAGCCGTCTGCACGACGGCGTTCCTTCTTGGTGCGAACGATGACGGCCTTGACGACGTCACCCTTCTTGACGTTGCCACCGGGGATGGCGTCCTTGACGGTGGCCACGATGGTGTCACCGATGCCGGCGTACCGACGGCCAGAGCCGCCGAGCACGCGGATGCACAGGATCTCCTTGGCACCGGTGTTGTCGGCGACACGAAGTCGCGACTCCTGCTGAATCACAGTTTCTACTCCTGTCGTCTCACTGGTTCTCGCCCTACCTGAGCGAGCCTTGCGGAACGTTTAATGGTCTCATACCGGCCCGCACAGCCAAAAACCGGGGTAATCTGCGCCCTCCCACGGGGGACGAGCAGGCTCGTCTCCCGTGGTGTGCGTGGCTCAGAACTGCCCCGGCTCCGGCTGTGCCATCCGGCTTACTTGGCGCGCTCGAGGATCTCGACGATGCGCCAGCGCTTGGTTGCCGACAGCGGGCGGGTCTCCATGATGAGCACGCGGTCGCCGATACCGGCGCTGTTCTGCTCGTCGTGGGCCTTGACCTTGCTGCTACGGCGCATGACCTTGCCGTAGAGCGCGTGCTTGACGCGGTCCTCGACCTCGACGACGACCGTCTTGTCCATCTTGTCGCTGACGACGTAGCCCTGGCGCGTCTTGCGGTAGTTACGCTCGGCGCTCTCGCTCACGGCGGTCTCCTGCTTGTCGTTCATCTTCAGCCAACCTTCTCGTCACGGCCGATGTTGAGCTCGCGCTCACGCATCTCCGTGTAGATACGCGCGATGTCCGTGCGGACGGAACGCAGACGTGCCGAGCTCTCGAGCTGGCCGGTAGCCGACTGGAAGCGCAGGTTGAAGAGTTCCTTCTTCGCCTCTGCGAGCTTCGTAGCCAGCACCTCGTCCGTCATCTCGCGCAGTGCCTGCGGCTGCAGGTCCTCCGAACCCTTGGCCATCAGATGTCACCACCTTCACGCGCGACGAAGCGGCACTTCATCGGCAGCTTGTGCATCGCCAGGCGCATGGCCTCACGAGCAACTTCTTCGGACACACCGTTGACCTCGAACATGACGCGGCCCGGCTTGACGTTGGCGACCCACCACTCCGGCGAACCCTTACCGGAACCCATGCGGGTTTCGGCCGGCTTCTTCGTGAGCGGACGGTCCGGGTAGATGTTGATCCACACCTTTCCGCCACGCTTCATGTAGCGCGTCATGGCGATACGAGCGGACTCGATCTGACGGTTGGTGACGTAGGCCGGCTCGAGAGCCTGGATGCCGTAGTCGCCGAACGTCACCTCGGTGCCGCCCTTGGCCATACCAGTACGCTTCGGGTGGTGCTGCTTGCGGTGCTTAACACGACGGGGAATAAGCATCAGGCTTCAGCTCCCTCGGTCTTCGGGGCGGACTCGGTGGTCTCGGTGGCCACGTCGTTCGCCTGTGCGGTCTGCTCCGAACGCTGGCCGCGACCGCGACCGCGCTCTCCACGCTCACCGCGGGGACCGTCGCCACGACGACCGCGCTGCGGACGCTGCGGGGCGGCGGCCTGCTCGCGAGCGAGCTCCTTGGCCGTCAGGTCACCCTTGTAGATCCAGACCTTGACGCCGATGCGACCGAACGTCGTCTTGGCCTCGAAGAAGCCGTAATCGATGTTCGCGCGCAGCGTGTGCAGCGGCACACGACCCTCGCGGTAGAACTCCGAACGGCTCATCTCTGCGCCGCCCAGACGGCCGGAGCACTGGACACGGATGCCCTTGGCGCCGGCGCGCTGTGCGGACTGGATGCCCTTGCGCATCGCGCGTCGGAAGGACACGCGGGCCGAGAGCTGCTCGGCGATGCCCTGGGCGACGAGCTGAGCGTCGGCCTCGGGGTTCTTGACCTCGAGGATGTTCAGCTGGACCTGCTTGCCCGTGAGCTTCTCCAGGCGACCGCGCAGGCGGTCGGCCTCGGCGCCGCGGCGACCGATGACGATGCCCGGGCGAGCGGTGTGGATGTCGACGCGAACGCGGTCACGCGTGCGCTCGATGTCGACGCGGGCGATGCCGGCGCGCTCCATGCCCTCCGAGAGGAGCTTGCGGATCGCGACGTCTTCCTTGACGTAGTCGCTGTAGCGCTGACCCGGCTTGGTCGAGTCGGCGAACCAGCGGCTCTTGTGCTCGGTGGTGATACCGAGGCGGAAACCGTTCGGGTTGATCTTCTGACCCATCAGCGGTTACCTCCCTTCGAGTCGCGCTCGCCCACAACGATCGTGATGTGGCTCGTGCGCTTGAGGATGCGGCTTGCGCGACCCTGAGCGCGCGGACGGAATCGCTTCATGGTCGGACCCTCGTCGACGAACGCTGTCGTGACGACCAGCGCGTTCTCGTCGAAGGCCGCGGAGTTCTTGTCCGCCGTGAATCGTGCGTTCGCAATGGCGCTGTTGAGCGTCTTGAGAACCGGCTCGCTGGCCGCCTGCGGAGCGAACTGCAGCAGCGCGATCGCGTCAGCGGCCTGCTTGCCACGGATCATGTCCACGACGCGGCGGGCCTTCATCGGCGTTACGCGGACGTGCCGCGCCTGCGCCTTGGCTTCCATCGCTGTCCCTTTACTTTCGTCAGTCATGGTGGAGTACCCCCGCCGCGTCAGCGACGGCGACCCTTCTTGTCGTCCTTCTCGTGACCCTTGAAGGTACGAGTAGGAGCGAACTCACCCAGCTTGTGGCCGACCATGCTCTCGGTCACGAAGACCGGGACGTGCTTGCGGCCGTCGTGCACGGCCAGGGTGTGGCCGAGCATGTCCGGGGTGATCATCGAGCGGCGCGACCACGTCTTGATGACGTTCTGCGTGCCGGCGGCGTTCTGGGCTTCGACCTTCTTCGCGAGGTGATCGTCGACGAAGGGGCCCTTCTTGAGGCTACGAGGCATTTCGAAAGGCTCCTATCAGCGCTTCTTGCCAGTGCGACGGCGACGCACGATGAGCTTGTCGCTGTCCTTGTTCGGGCGGCGGGTGCGGCCTTCCTTCTGGCCCCACGGGCTGACGGGGTTACGACCACCAGAGGTCTTACCCTCACCACCACCGTGCGGGTGGTCCACCGGGTTCATGGCGACACCGCGGACGGTCGGGCGCTTGCCCTTCCAACGCATGCGGCCGGCCTTGCCCCAGTTGATGTTGCTTTGCTCGGCGTTGCCCACCTCGCCGATCGTCGCGCGGCAGCGGACGTCGACGTTGCGGATCTCACCGGAGGGCATACGCAGCTGGGCGTAGGGGCCGTCCTTGGCGACGAGCTGAACGCGAACACCCGCGGAACGGGCGATCTTCGCGCCACCGCCGGGGCGGAGCTCGACGCAGTGGATGACCGTACCGACGGGGATGTGACGCATCGGCAGGTTGTTACCCGGCTTGATGTCGGCCTCGGGGCCGTTCTCGATGCGGTCACCCTGCTTCAGGCGGTTCGGCGCAACGATGTAGCGCTTCTCGCCGTCGGCGTAGTGAAGCAGCGCGATGCGGGCGGTGCGGTTGGGGTCGTACTCGATGTGAGCGACCTTGGCCGGGATACCGTCCTTGTCCGCGCGGCGGAAATCGATCACACGGTAGGCGCGCTTGTGGCCACCACCGATGTGACGGGTCGTGATACGACCGGAAGCGTTGCGGCCACCGGTCTTGGAGAGCGGGCGCACCAGCGACTTCTCGGGCGTGGAGCGAGTGATCTCGACGAAGTCGGCCACACTCGAGCCACGACGACCGGGGGTCGTGGGCTTGTACTTGCGAATAGCCATGGGTCTAAGTCGTCCTCAGTCTTGGATTGATTCGGCGATCGTCATCTGTTGGTCAGGAAGCCTGACCGAAGATGTCGATGTTGCCTTCCGTGAGCGAGACGATGGCGCGCTTGCTGTCCTTGCGCTTACCCATGCCGAAACGCGTACGGCGCGTCTTGCCCTTGCGGTTCAGCGTGTGCACCGAAGCGACCTTGACGTCGAAGATCTGCTCGATGGCGATCTTGATCTCCGTCTTGTTCGCACGGGGGTCAACGATGAACGTGTACTTGCCTTCGTCGAGGAGCGCGTAGGACTTCTCCGACACCACCGGCTTGATGATGACGTCGCGCGGGTCCTTGTTCAGCGAGCTCACTTGGCCTCCTCCTTCACCTGTGCAGCGCCACCGGAGACGAAGCCGTCGAGGGCGGCCTTCGTGAACACGATGTCGTCGGCGCACAGCACGTCGTACGTGTTGAGCTGGTCGGCCCACAGAACGTGAACGTTCGGCAGGTTGCGAACGCTGAGCTCGGAGACCGAGTCGAAGCGGTCGATGACGACGAGCAGGTTCTTGCGGTCGGACAGCGACGCGAGGAACTTCGCGGCGGCCTTCGTCGACGGGGTCTCGCCCGCGACGACCGACTCGAGAACGTGGATGCGCTCGAAGCGTGCACGGTCCGACAGGGCGCCACGCAGAGCGGCGGCCTTCATCTTCTTGGGCGTGCGCTGGCTGTAGTCACGCGGCTGCGGGCCGTGGACGGTGCCACCGCCGGCGAACTGCGGCGCGCGGGTCGAGCCCTGGCGGGCGCGACCGGTGCCCTTCTGGCGGTAAGGCTTGCGGCCACCGCCGCGGACCATGCCGCGGGTCTTGGTGGCGTGAGTGCCCTGACGAGCTGCTGCGAGCTGAGCCACCACGACCTGGTGGATCAGCGGCACGTTGGTGACAACGTCGAAGATGTCAGCCGGCAGTTCGACAGAACCGGACTTCTTGCCCTCAGGGCTCAGGATGTCAACGGTAGTCATGCTCAGGCTCCCTTGAGTGCCGTACGCACGAGAACGACAGCGCCCGCGGGGCCGGGAACGGCACCCTTGATGAGCAGCAGACCCTTCTCGGCGTCAACGGCGTGGATCTGGAGGTTCTGGGTGGTCTGGCGAACGCCGCCCATGCGACCGGCCATACGCATGCCCTTGAAGACACGACCCGGCGTGGCGCAGCCACCAATCGAGCCCGGCTTGCGGTGGTTACGGTGCGCACCGTGCGAGGCCGAGACACCGGCGAAGCCGTGACGCTTCATGACACCGGCGAAACCCTTGCCCTTGGTGCGGCCGACGACGTCGACCTTCTGGCCGGCCTCGAAAGCCTCGGCCGTGATCTCCTGGCCGAGCGAGTACTCGCCGGCGTCGGAGGTACGCAGTTCGGCCAGGTGACGACGCGGCGTGACGCCGGCCTTCTCGAAGTGGCCGGTCAGCGGCTTGGTGACCTTGCGCGGGTCGATCTGGCCGTAGCCGATCTGGACCGCGTTGTAGCCGTCGGCGTCAGCGTTACGGACCTGCGTGACGACGCAGGGGCCGACGGCGACGACCGTGACGGGGACGAGGCGGTTGTCGGCGTCCCAGACCTGGGTCATGCCGAGCTTCTCGCCGAGGAGCCCCTTCACGGAGCGCTCAGTGGTTGCAGTCATGAGTCAAACCCTCGCTTACAGCTTGATCTCGATGTTGACGTCAGCCGGGAGGTCGAGTCGCATGAGCGAGTCGACGGCCTTCGGCGTCGGGTCAACGATGTCGATGAGGCGCTTGTGCGTACGCATCTCGAAGTGCTCGCGGCTGTCCTTGTACTTGTGCGGCGACCGGATGACGCAGAAAACGTTCTTCTCCGTCGGCAGCGGCACCGGTCCGACGACCGTTGCGCCTGCACGGGTCACCGTGTCGACAATCTTGCGCGCCGAGCTGTCGATGACCTCGTGGTCATACGACTTCAGTCGGATGCGGATCTTCTGTCCCGCCATTCGCGTGAGTCTCTCTTCTCGCCAATCATGTTCAGTGCCGGCTCCCTACCCACGCGCTCGGGCGTGTCGCGACCCCTTCGGGCCGTCGCCTCCGTCGGGGAGGCGAGGGCTTTTCAGCCGGTGCTTGCGCTTCCCTGAATCGCACGTCACCCGCTCGGGGTGGTCGCACCTTCAGGAGGCGCAGAACAGGTGCGTTTCAGAGGCGGCAGTGCAGGTACGGACCTTCACCACGCGTCAAGCAACTTGTCCATAGTGCCAGATGCCCCGGCGATGGCCAAATCGGGGCGGCCGTGGCGATGGCCACACCGCGCCTTGCCCTCACACACCGACCGAGTCCACCTCGGAGCGCACCGCTCGGTTCGAGCACGGTGCGCCCCGGGCGGGCCCGGCCTCTCGAACCCCGGCACGGGACCGTGGTTCGGTCGAGTGTCGTGTTCAGGCTGTGTTCTTCGCCTCGGCCGCTGCGAGCAGCACACAGAGGGCGACACCCTCCATGGCCGTGCGTACCTCGTCGAGCGGAGGGAGCGACGGTGCGAGACGGATGTTCTCGTCCTTCGGGTCCTTGCCGTAGGGGAACGACGAGCCGGCGGGTGTCAGCGCGATGCCGGCTTCCTTCGCGAGTTCCACGACGCGTGAGGCCGTGCCGGGCACGACGTCGAGGTTGACGAAGTAGCCGCCGTGCGGCGTGTTCCACCGCGCGACGTCGTAGCTTCCGAGCCGAGCCTCGAGGGCTGCGCCGACGGCGGCGAACTTCGGCGCCATGATGTCGCGGTGCTTGGCCATGTGTGCGCGCACCCCGGCTGCGTCACCGAAGAACTCGGCATGGGCGAGCTGGTTGACCTTGTCCGGCCCGATGGAACCGTTGCCCAGGTTCTCGAGGTACCAGGCCACGGTGTCGCGCGAGCCCGCGAGGAAGGCGACACCGGCACCGGCGAAGGTGATCTTCGACGTCGAGGCGAACATGATCGGGCGGTTCGGGTGACCCGAGGCCTGCGCGAGGCTGACGATGTCCGCCGTCTTGGCCTCCACGCCGTCGAGGTGGTGCACGGCGTAGGCGTTGTCCCAGAAGATGCGGAAGTCGGGAGCTGCGGTCGGCATCGCGGCGAGCGCGGCCGCGACCTCCTGGGAGCAGACGGCCCCCGTCGGGTTCGCGTAGGTGGGCACGACCCACATGCCCTTGATGCTCGGGTCGGTCGCCGCGAGGCGGGCGCACTCTTCGGCGTCGGGGCCGTCGTCGTTCATCGGGACGGTGATCATCTCGATGCCGAACGACTCCAGGAGCGCGAAGTGGCGGTCGTAGCCGGGCACAGGGGCCAGGAAGCGAACCTTCTCCTCCTGTGCCCAGGGGCGCGGGGAGTCGAGGCCGCCACGCAGGAGGTGGTACACGAGGGTGTCGTGCATCATCGTGAGGCTCGAGTTGTTGCCCGCGACGATCTGGTCGAGCCCCACACCGAGCAGTTCGGCGAAGATGCTGCGGATCTCAGGGAGGCCCGCGAGCCCGCCGTAGTTGCGTACGTCGACGCCGTCGGCCGTCGTCTGCGAGGGGAGGGTGAGCAAGGCGTTCGCAAGGTCGAGCTGCTCGGCCGAAGGCTTGCCGCGCGTCAGATCGAGCTTCAGCCCCTTGCCCTTCAGCTGTTCGTACTCGTCACGCAGGGATGTCACCAGGCCCGCCAGGTCATCGGCGGCCATGTCGGCGAGGGTCATCGGGTTCCTTCCGGTCGCTCACAGTCGTTCTCATCCTTCCACGCACGGAGCCCCGCAGCCAGACTCGTCTCACTCCCCCAACGCCGCCTCGGGTTCGAGCAGACTTCCGCCGTATACGAATTCGATGGAACCTCCTGGCGCGCAGGCCCGTCGGACGTTCATCCAGCCCGGCTCACACACGAAGGAAGACGATCATGCGTAAGACGACACGAGCTACGGTTCTTTCCCTCTCCGTCGCCTCGGCGCTGGCTCTCGGCGCCTGTGGCCCGGAGTCGGCAACCGGCGGGAGCGGTTCCTCCTCGACCACGTCGAAGTCCAGCAGCACGGACGAGGCCTCGCCGTCGACGCAGTCCGAGAAGTCGAGCGAAGACACGACGTCGTCCACGACGACGCCCTCCGACCCGACCGAGGACGCCGGCACGACGGACGAGAAGGACCAGGGGGCAGCATCACCCGAACAGGCCGCCAGCCTGCCCAGCGGCCCCGTGACGAAGGCGACGCTCGTCACCGCAGGTGGTTACCAGAAGCGTCCGGACAGCAAGTACGGCGAGTTCTACGCCGTCCTCAAGGTCGACGGCACCGGCCCGGGCAAGGCCACGGTCCGCTACGACATGCTCGACGCGAGCGGCAAGGTGATCGGCACGGTCGAGGACACGATCAAGGTCGGCAAGGGCAAGGACATGATCAAGATCAGCACCAAGCTCGGCAAGGCCCCGGCGGGCATCAAGAAGGTGCGCCTCAGCCTCACCAAGAACGAGACCGACGACCGCTCGGACGACATCACGATGAGCAACGTCAAGATCAACAACGACGGCCCGAACCGCCGCCCGGTCATCACCGGCAACTACGCCGCGAACGGTGACTCGCCGGTCACCGGGATCCGGGCCATCTGCATGGACGCGAACAAGCGTGTGATCGTCGGCCACGGCCTGCCGGACGTCAAGGGCGCCAAGAGCGGCACCTTCAAGGCTGAGCTGCACGAAGCGCCGCGCGACTGGAAGGCGAGCACCTGCTACGTCGGCCAGAGCGGCACGCTCTGAGTTCGAACGAACGTGGGCCGGGACCATCGCGTGCCCCCGGCCCACGTTCGTGCGTTCCCCTAGTCCAGTCGATAGACCGTGACGGTTCCGGAGTGATGTACGGCATCCGCGTAATCCGCGAGGTCGGGAGAGACGTCGCTGGCCGCGGTGTCGGCGTAGAGCCAACGGACTCCCCGCCGTTGCAGTTGCTCGACTGTGCTGCGGTCGGGATCGTGAAAGACCTTCTCGTTGAGCGCGAAGAGCTTCTGATCCGAGAACGGCTGCGACGTCGCCGGTAGACCGCCCCTACCTGCGTTGCGCTGCGCGGGATCGGTGTAGCCCCATGCCTCGATGAAGACCCGCCGCTCGGTCAGCGCGCTCACCCAGTAGGCGCGCGAGTCGCACTCGGCGTCCTCGGGCACCCGACAGTGGACGTTGGTGGCCACGACGTCCGTCTCGCCCGAGTGATCTCGAACCCACTGTGCCGCAGACGTCTCCTGTGCGGACACGGTCCATGCCTTGTCGTCCGTCACGGTGGAGAACAGGCTTCCACCGTTGTTCTTGCCGACGTTGAACGCGGGAAAGACCAGTGCCGCTCCGAAGAGGATTCCGGCTCCGACGAGCGGCCGGTAACGACTGACCACGAGTGCACCGACGACGAGCGCCAGCGTCAGGAGCGCGAAGGCGAGCACGCTTGCCGGGATGTCCGTCCGGTCGGGCACCGATGTGCCGCTCGCCCAACGAAGGGCCAGAAGCAGCAGCCCACCGATGACGAATCCCACCGAGAGCATCTGCCACCGGCGCGAGGCGCTTCGTTCCCACAGCTCGGCGAATCCCCACCCTGCAAGGAGGGCGATGAGGGGCAGGGCGCCCATCGGGAAGTAGCCCTGCGACATCCCCGTGTGGTCCACGAGCAGGTAGGCGGCGAGGCTCGCCGCGAAGGACGCGAGCAGGAAGACGGGTGCGGGGTCGGTCCGCCACGTGCGCCCCAGGGCGACGCTCGTTGCGGCGTAGCCGTACTGCACGGCGAGAGCCACGAGCAGACCGACAACGAGCACGACCACTCCCGTTGTCTCGAGATGCGGCATCACGAAGGGGCCGTGGTCGAACGTGTTCGGCGGCTCGACGTAGTGCTTGTACGGGCTCTGGTGCCGGAAGCTTGAGAAGAGTCGGATCTTGGACCCGGCGGAGCCGCCCGCGAACAGGGGCAACGCGAGGGCGATTCCGGCGAGGCAGGAACCGAAGACGATCGCGGCACCACGTCGCACCGCAGACCTGCGAACGTACACGACCCCCACCGCGAGGGCCCCGCAGCAGAAGACCGGCAGGATGCTCGACTTCGCGCCGGCGCACACGAAGGCGGTCACCAAGCAGACGATGGCGCCCTTCCAGCCGATGCGTGCTCCCCGCAGGATCGGCACGAACAGCCACGCGGCCCACAGGGTGAAGACGAGACCGAAGATCTGCGACGGGCTGGGCCAGACGAAAGCCGTCGTCGGGCCGGTCGGGCCCTTCCAGGCCATGGGCACGATGCCTGCCGGAATCACGAACAGGACGATCGCCGCCGTCCCTGCGATCCAGGCCCCGCTCAGCCTGCGCCCGACGACGAGGCAGAGGGCGAGCGCCAGAGCAACAACAGGCAGGTACCACAGGCGCGTCGCCACGTCCGACGTCGAGGTGAAGGAGCCCAGGCTCCCGGACGCCATGTAGGCGTTGCTCAACCAGTGATAGTTGAGCTGACCGAGGACCTCGACGTGAGGAACCGTGGGCAGCGCCGCCCGTTTGAGTTCCGCAGCGATTCCAACGTGCCAGTACAGGTCCTGGTACATCGTGCTGGGACCGGGCGGGCGCGACTGGTGACGTCCGAATCCGACGAAGAGCCACGCCATCCAGAACGTCGCCACGGTGAGTAGCCACAGCGAGCCGGTCGGGATGCCCCGAACCGCAGCCTCGCGCTGCCCGACGCGCTCGTCGGCCACGTCGTGCTCGTCGCCGCTGAGCAGTGCCGTTCGATTCCTGGCGCGTCGCTCCAGAACGCCTGCCGCGACGAGGGCCACTACGCCGCCGGCAACCGTGAACGACGGCGCACCGACGACCTGCCACAGAAGCCAGTTCGCGAGTTGCGCCCCGATGCCCACGGCCGCGCCGATCGTGGCTCGCTCGAACCCACCCGTGGTGTAGCGCCCGACCAGGGCCCAACCGAAGACCCACCACAAAGCCGTCCACAGGGCGTACCGCAAAGCCGCAAGCGGTTCGACGTCGACGAGAACCGGAGCGGCGAACACCACGAGGAGCAGGACGACGAGTGGTGGGGCGTTACGGCGGTTCAGCACCGGAACATCCTACGGCGCCGCAGACAGTGCCCCGAGCATGGCAAAGGGCCCCGAGGCGAATGCCTCGAGACCCTTTGCGGATGGATCCCCGAAGGGATCAGATCACTTGATGATCTTGGTGACGCGACCGGCGCCGACCGTACGACCACCCTCACGGATGGCGAACTTCAGGCCCTCCTCCATGGCGATGGGCTGGATGAGCTCCACCGTCATGTCGGTGTTGTCGCCGGGCATGACCATCTCGGTGCCCTCGGGCAGGTGAACGACACCCGTGACGTCCGTCGTACGGAAGTAGAACTGCGGACGGTAGTTGTCGTAGAACGGCGTGTGCCGGCCACCCTCGTCCTTCGAGAGGATGTAGACCTGACCCTCGAAGTCCGTGTGCGGGGTGATCGAACCCGGCTTGACGACAACCTGGCCACGCTCGACGTCCTCGCGCTTGACACCGCGAAGGAGCAGACCGACGTTCTCACCGGCGCGACCCTCGTCGAGCAGCTTGCGGAACATCTCGATGCCCGTGACGGTCGTCTTGGTGGCCGGGCCCTCGTGGATGCCGACGATCTCGACGTCCTCGTTGACGTTCAGGACACCGCGCTCGATGCGGCCCGTGACGACGGTTCCACGACCGGTGATCGTGAAGACGTCCTCGACCGGCATGAGGAACGGCTTGTCGATGTCGCGCTCCGGCTCCGGGATGGAGTCGTCGACAGCGTTCATGAGCTCCATGAGCTTGTCGCCCCACTCGGCGTCGCCCTCGAGCGCCTTGAGCGCCGAGACCTGAACGACCGGCAGGTCGTCACCCGGGAAGTCGTAGGAGGACAGCAGTTCGCGGACCTCCATCTCGACGAGCTCCATGATCTCCTCGTCGTCGACCATGTCAGCCTTGTTCAGCGCGACGACGATGTAGGGAACGCCGACCTGGCGGGCCAGGAGGACGTGCTCCTTCGTCTGCGGCATCGGGCCGTCGGTGGCCGCGACCACGAGGATGGCGCCGTCCATCTGAGCAGCACCGGTGATCATGTTCTTCACGTAGTCAGCGTGACCGGGGCAGTCAACGTGAGCGTAGTGACGCTTCTCCGTCTGGTACTCGATGTGCGCGATCGAAATCGTGATACCGCGCTGCTTCTCCTCCGGCGCCTTGTCGATCTCGTCGAACGGCGTGAAGGGGTTGAGTTCCGGGTACTTGTCGTGCAGAACCTTAGAGATTGCTGCCGTCAGCGTCGTCTTGCCGTGGTCGATGTGACCGATGGTGCCGATGTTGACGTGCGGCTTGCTCCGCTCGAACTTCGCCTTCGCCACTTGGGTCCTCCTCAGGACTTGTGTTGGTCAAACGCTTTGTCGCCTTCGGGGTTGAAGGCGCCGGGACGCGTCTGTTGTTTACAGGTTGTGTTACGGGTCTCTAGACGGGACGGACCCGTTCACTCGCCCCGGATCTTCTTGATGATCTCGTCCGCGACGCTCCGGGGAACCTCGGCGTACGAGTCGAACTGCATCGTGTAGTTGGCACGACCCTGCGTCTTGGAGCGAAGGTCACCAACGTACCCGAACATCTCCGACAGCGGAACGAGGCCACGAACGACCTTGGCGCCGCTGACGTCCTCCATGGCCTGGATCTGGCCACGGCGGGAGTTGATGTCGCCGATCACGTCGCCCATGTACTCCTCGGGCGTACGGACCTCGACTGCCATCATCGGCTCGAGCAGCACCGGGTCGGCCTTGCGGACGGCCTCCTTCAGTGCCATGGAGCCGGCGATCTTGAACGCCATCTCCGAGGAGTCGACGTCGTGGTAGGCACCGTCGACCAGCGTGGCCTTGAGGCCCACCAGCGGGTAACCGGCGAGGACACCCTGCTGCATGGCGTCCTGGATGCCGTTGTCGACGCTGGGGATGTACTCACGCGGCACGCGACCACCGACGACGGCGTTGACGAACTCGTAGAGCTCGCCCTCGGACGTGTCGAGGGGCTCGAAGGTGATCTGGACCTTCGCGAATTGACCGGAACCACCGGTCTGCTTCTTGTGCGTGTAGTCGTACTTCGCGACGGCCTTGCGGATCGTCTCGCGGTACGCCACCTGCGGGGCGCCGACGTTGGCCTCGACCTTGAACTCGCGCTTCATGCGGTCGACCAGGATGTCGAGGTGGAGCTCGCCCATACCACGGATGATGGTCTGGCCGGTCTCCTCGTCGAGCTCGACCTGGAAGGTCGGGTCTTCCTGAGCCAGCTTCTGGATGGCCGTGGAGAGCTTCTCCTGGTCACCCTTCGTCTTCGGCTCGATGGCGACCGAGATGACCGGCTCCGGGAACGTCATCGACTCGAGGACGATCTGGCTGCTCGGGTCGCTCAGGGTGTCACCCGTCGTCGTCTCCTTGAGACCGATGGCGGCGTAGATGTGACCAGCCTGTGCCTCGTCGACCGGGTTCTCCTTGTTGGCGTGCATCTGGAAGAGCTTTCCGATGCGCTCCTTCTTGCCCTTGGTCGTGTTGACGACCTGCGAGCCGGCGGAGATCTTGCCCGAGTAGACGCGGATGAAGGTGAGCGAACCGAAGAACGGGTGCGCAGCGACCTTGAACGCGAGGGCCGAGAAGGGCTCGTCGAGAGCCGGCTTACGTGTGATCTCCTGCTCCTCGTCACCCGGGACGTGGCCGATCATCGGCGGCACGTCGAGCGGGCTCGGGAGGTAGTCGACGACGGCGTCGAGCATCGGCTGGACGCCGCGGTTCTTGAATGCGGAGCCACACAGGACCGGGTAGAGCTCGGAGTCGACCGTGAGCTTGCGGATGCCGGCCTTGATCTCGTCCTCGGTCAGCTCCTCGCCGCTGAGGTACTTCTCCATGAGGTCGTCGTCGGACTCGGCGACACGCTCGACGAGCGCGTTGCGGTACTCCTCGGCCTTGGCCTTGAGGTCGTCCGGGATCTCCTGGATCTCGTACTTGGCACCCATGGTGACGTCACCCTTGGCGTCACCCGGCCACACGAGAGCGCGGTTGTAGATGAGGTCGACGACACCGACGAAGTCGTTCTCGGCACCGATCGGCAGCTGGAGCACGAGCGGCTCCGCACCGAGGCGGTCCTTGATCGTCTGGACGGTGAAGTAGAAGTCAGCGCCCATCTTGTCCATCTTGTTGACGAAGCAGACGCGCGGAACGTCGTACTTGTCAGCCTGGCGCCACACCGTCTCGGACTGGGGCTCGACGCCCTCCTTGCCGTCGAAGACAGCGACGGCACCGTCGAGAACGCGCAGCGAGCGCTCGACCTCGACCGTGAAGTCCACGTGACCCGGGGTGTCGATGATGTTGATCTGGGTACCTTCCCAGAACGACGTCACAGCAGCGGACGTGATCGTGATGCCACGCTCCTTCTCCTGCTCCATCCAGTCGGTCGTCGACGCACCGTCGTGCGTCTCACCGATCTTGTGGTTGACGCCGGTGTAGAAGAGGATGCGCTCGGTCGTCGTCGTCTTGCCGGCGTCGATGTGCGCCATGATGCCGATGTTGCGGACCTTCTTCAGGTCGGTCAGCACGTCCTGTGCCACGGTGTCTCTTCTCGTTCGAAGTTCAGTATCAGTACTGGGTGAGCCGGGGTGACGGCCCGATCCATTCTACGAAGAGAACGGACCGCCACCCCAACTCGATCACCAGCGGTAGTGCGCGAAGGCCTTGTTGGACTCGGCCATCTTGTGCGTGTCCTCGCGACGCTTGACAGCGGCACCCAGGCCGTTGCTGGCGTCGAGGATCTCGTTCATCAGGCGCTCCGTCATCGTCTTCTCACGACGCTGACGCGAGTAGCCGACGAGCCAACGCAGCGAGAGCGTCGTGGCGCGGGCCGGCTTGACCTCGATCGGCACCTGGTAGGTCGCACCGCCGACGCGGCGGGACTTGACCTCGAGCGACGGACGGATGTTGTCGAGCGCACGCTTCAGCGTGACGACCGGGTCGGTGCCCGTCTTCTCGCGGCAGCCTTCGAGGGCGTCGTACACGATGCGCTCAGCGATGGACTTCTTGCCATCCATGAGGATCTTGTTGACGAGCTGCGTGACGAGCGGCGAACCGTAGACCGGGTCGACGACGAGGGGGCGCTTAGGAGCAGGACCCTTACGAGGCATTACTTCTTCTCCTTCTTCGCGCCGTAGCGGCTACGCGCCTGGTTACGGCCCTTGACACCCTGGGTGTCGAGCGAGCCGCGGATGATCTTGTAGCGCACACCGGGAAGGTCCTTCACACGGCCGCCACGCACGAGCACGATCGAGTGCTCCTGCAGGTTGTGGCCGACGCCCGGGATGTAGGCCGTGACCTCGATACCCGAGGTGAGCTTGACGCGGGCGACCTTGCGCAGAGCCGAGTTCGGCTTCTTCGGGGTCGTGGTGTAGACGCGGGTGCAGACACCGCGTCGCTGGGGGCTGCCCTTAAGAGCCGGAGTTGCAGC
Organism: Dermacoccus sp. PAMC28757; assembly: GCF_014302635.1. NCBI lineage: Bacteria > Bacillati > Actinomycetota > Actinomycetes > Micrococcales > Dermacoccaceae > Dermacoccus > Dermacoccus sp. PAMC28757. The sequence goes on from NZ_CP060292.1 coordinate 3,028,426, forward strand.
CTTGACGGCCTTGTCCTGGCGACCCTTACGGACGAGCTGGTTGATCGTAGGCAACCTGGTTCTCCGAACGTGTCGTTTCTGTTCCGCTCGCCGACCTGGGCCGACGAGCTCCTTGTCATGCCGCGCACCCACGCTCTCGGGCGTGTCCGGCGCGACCCCTCCCCTGCACTTTCGCGCAGACGATCCGCCGGTCCGGCGGACCTTGCCTGACATACGACTGCCCGGCGAGGGTGTGGCAATGGGCAGACTTCCGCCCAAGCACCCATCAAGAGTACCGAGTCGGGGTGCACGCGGCCAAATCCGGCCTGGACCGCAACCCGACACGCCGCCTGAGGTGTCGCCACCCGGATCCCTCGACGCTCCTGCGGCGTCATCGTCGGAGCACCCCCTCCGGAGGGGCCCGCGTCGTGCGGGTCGACGTCGGGTCGCCGCCTCGACGGTGGCCCCCCAGCCCGTGCTGCCGGCCTGCGTCTACGATGTCGTTGATCCAGTCTCCGGCGACTCAGGGCGAGGGCACGCACTTGCACACCATCTCCATCGTGATTCCGGTCTACCAGGGTGAGACCACGTTGCCCTCGGTGATCGACGAGCTGCTCCCCTACACCGAGCCCAGCCGAACCGCGCGCGGAACCGAGTTCCAGGTGTCGGAAATCCTTCTCGTGCACGACAACGGACCCGACGCGAGCGACGACACCATGCGTGCTCTCGCCGAGGCGCACCCCGTGGTCCGTCCGGTCTGGTTGAGCCGCAACTTCGGACAGCACGCGGCGACGCTGGCGGGTATGGCGTCCACCGGCGGTGACTGGATCGTCACGATGGACGAGGACGGTCAGCACGACCCGAAGTTCATCGCCGACATGCTCGACACCGCTCTCACCCAGCAGGCGAGTCTCGTCTACAGCATGGCGCGCAACCCTCCGCCCCACGGCTTCGTACGCAATCTCGCCTCGGTGGGCGCCAAGCGTGTGCTCAGCTCCGCGTCGGGCCTGAAGAACGCCAAGGACTTCCAGAGCTTCCGCCTGATGCTGGGCTCCATCGGTCGCAGTGTCGCCGCGTACGCGGGTCCGAACATCTACCTCGACGTGGCGCTCGGTTGGGTGACGAAGGACGTCGCCACCTGCCCGATCGATCTGCGCGAGGAGGGCGACCGCCCCTCGGGCTACAACTACAAGAGTCTCTTCGGCCACTTCTGGCGGATGTTCCTCACCAGCGGTACACGCGGCCTGCGTGCCGTCAGCCTCCTCGGCGTGGTCGCCGCGATCGCCGGTCTCGTCCTCACCGTCGTCCTCGTCGTGGCGAAACTCTTCTTCGAGCCCAGCCTGCCCTCGGGGTGGCCGTCTCTCATGGTCGCGCTCCTCATCATCGGCGGCGCGATACTCATCTCGCTCGGCATGATCGCCGAGTACATCGGCGTCAACGTCAACATGGCGATGGGTAAGCCCTTGTACCTCATCGTGCCCGATCCGGCTGCCGGACCCCTCGGCCGCGACCGCGCTCAGAGCGGGCCCCAGGCCGGCGTCGAGCAGCCCGCGCGACGTGATGGCTGATCGTCCGACGCTCGTCGTCGGATCGAGCGGCCTGCTCGGTTCGTCCGTCAGCACGCTGCTCGGTGACCGGGCGTTGCGCGCCCGCGTCCGGTGGAGCACAGCGGACGCGCCGGGCGACCTGGCCGCCGCGGCGAACGCTCTTCTCGCGAGTGTCGAAGACGCGCCGTGGCGCGTCATGTGGTGCGCAGGCGCCGGCGTGGTCGGCACGTCCCAGGAGGCGCTCGATCGGGAGGTCGAGGAGTTCGCCGGATTCCTCGAGCACCTCACCGCAGCGGCCGGCGACCAGCGCGGCACCGTGTTTCTGGCCTCGTCGGCCGGCGGCCTGCTCGCCGGTGCCGACGGTCCTCGGCCTTTCACCGAGGCAACCGAACCCGCTCCTCTGGCGCCCTACGGCCACGCGAAGCTCGCCATGGAGCAGGTCGCGACGAGAATCCTCGGTGACGCACATCAGCGCCTCGCCATCGGCCGCATCGCCAACCTCTACGGCCCGGGACAGAACCTGGCCAAGATGCAGGGACTCATCTCCCACCTCGGCCGCACGCTCGTCTCCGGCAGCCCGCTCGGGGTCTACGTGCCGATCGACACGATCCGCGACTACCTCTACGCCGACGACTGCGCCGCCATGGCGCTCGCCTTCGTCGAGACGGCCGAGGAGCGCGACCTCGCGCACACGACGAAGATCCTCGCCAGCGGCAACGGTGTGACGATCGGCGAGCTGATCGGCCTGCTACGTCACCTGACGAAGCGCAAGCCGCACGTCATCTACGCCGCCTCCAAGCTGGCCTCCGCGCAGTCGAGCGACCTGCGACTGCGCTCCATGGTGCTGCCGGAGCTCGACGCGTACGCCACCACTCCCCTGCCCGTCGGCGTCTCGGCGACGGTCGAGGGCATCCTGCGCCAGTTCCGCGAGGGAGAACTCGCGAGCTGACCCAGCACGTGCGAGCCCGACAGGGGTCCTCCCCATACGCACAGCTCAACTGAAACGCCGAAGGCGGCCCCGGTCGAAACCGGGGCCGCCTTCGGCGTTGGTCCTGCGAACGATCAGCTGTCGAAGCCGAGCGAAGCGTCGTCCAGGCGGACGGCCTCACCCGAACCCGGGCCGAAGACCGGGTAGTCGTACGGCTGGTAGTCCGGCAGCGCGTACATCGCGGCCTTCGCCTCTTCCGTCGGCTCGACCTTGACGTTGCGGTAGCGCGTCAGGCCGGTACCGGCCGGGATGAGCTTACCGAGGATGACGTTCTCCTTGAGGCCCAGCAGCGGGTCGCTCTTGGCGTTCATCGCGGCCTCGGTGAGGACGCGCGTCGTCTCCTGGAACGAAGCGGCCGACAGCCACGACTCGGTGGCCAGCGACGCCTTCGTGATACCCATGAGCTCGCTACGACCCGACGCCGGACGTCCGCCCTCGGCGAGAGCCTGACGCGAAGAGTCCTCGAAGCGCGCGCGCTCCGCCAGCTCACCCGGGAGCAGGTCGGTGTCGCCGGCCTCGATGATCGTCACGCGACGCAGCATCTGGCGCACGATGACCTCGATGTGCTTGTCGTGGATCGACACACCCTGCTGGCGGTACACGCCCTGGACCTCGTCGACGAGGTGCTTCTGCACCTCACGCGGGCCGAGGATGCGCAGCACCTGCTTCGGGTCGATCGCACCCTGCACGAGCAGCGTGCCGACCTCGACGCGGTCGCCGTCCGCGACGAGCAGGCGCGCACGCTTGCTCACCGGGTAGGCGTGCGGCTCGGAGCCGTCGTCCGGAACGAGGTGGATTCGACGGGCCTTGTCCGTCTCCTCGATCTCGATCTTTCCGGCGGCCTCGGCGATCGGGGCGACACCCTTCGGCGTACGAGCTTCGAAGAGCTCGACGACTCGGGGCAGACCCTGCGTGATGTCGTCACCGGCAGCACCACCGGTGTGGAAGGTACGCATCGTCAGCTGGGTACCGGGCTCACCGATCGACTGGGCCGCGATGATACCGACGGCCTCACCGATGTCGACGAGTTTGCCGGTGGCCAGCGAACGGCCGTAGCACTTCGCACACGTACCGACGCGGGACTCACAGGTGAGGACCGAGCGGACCTTGACCTCTTCGATGCCGGCCTCGATCAGCGCGTCGAGCGCGACATCACCGAGGTCGTCACCGGCCTGCAGGTACGTCTTGCCGTCGATCTCGATGTCGGTCGCGACGTTACGTGCGTACACGCTCGACTCGACGTCCTCGTGCTCGACGAGCGCGCCGTCGGCGTTGCGCTGCGCGATCGGCAGGACGAGACCGCGCTTCGTGCCACAGTCCTCCTCGCGGATGATGACGTCCTGCGACACGTCGACGAGACGACGCGTGAGGTAACCCGAGTCAGCCGTACGCAGAGCGGTGTCGGCCAGACCCTTACGAGCACCGTGGGTCGAGATGAAGAACTCCAGAACCGACAGGCCCTCACGGAAGTTGGCCTTGATCGGACGCGGGATGATCTCGCCCTTCGGGTTGGCCATGAGGCCACGCATACCCGCGAGCTGACGCAGCTGGAACCAGTTACCTCGGGCACCCGAGTTCACCATGCGGTAAATCGGGTTGTCCTTCGGGAAGTTGTTCTCCATCTGCTTGGAGACCTCGTTGGCCGCCTGCGTCCAGATCTCGATGAGCTCCTGACGGCGCTCGTCGTCCGTGATGAGACCACGGTCGAACTGGAGCTGGACCTTCGCGGCCTTCGCGTCGTAGCCCTCGAGGATCTCGTTCTTGTTCGACGGCATGACGACATCCGAGATGGCGACGGTCGTACCCGAGCGCGTGGCCCAGTGGAAACCGGTCTCCTTCAGAGCGTCGAGCGACGCCGCGACCTGGACCTTCGAGTAACGCTCCGCAAGGTCGTTGACGATGGCCGAGAGGACCTTCTTGTCAACGGGCTTGTTGATGTACTCGTAGTCCTCGGGCAGCGTGCCGTTGAAGATCGCGCGACCGAGCGTCGTACGGATACGCAGCTCGGAGACAAAGCCGTTCTCGTCGGCCTCGACGCCCTCGGGCAGCGAGGTGCCGGCCGTCGGAACGAAGTCGCGAAGGCGAACCGAGATCGGCGTGCCGATCTTGATCTCGCCGGCGTCGAAGGCCATGCGGGCCTCGGCGACGGTCGAGAACGAACGGATGTCCTCGTCCTTGATCTCGTCGGCGTCGAGCACCTCGGAGGTGAGGTGGAACAGGCCGATGATCATGTCCTGCGTCGGCATCGTCACGGGACGACCGTCGGCGGGCTTGAGGATGTTGTTGCTCGAGAGCATGAGGATGCGGGCCTCGGCCTGCGCCTCGGAGCTCAGCGGCACGTGGACGGCCATCTGGTCACCGTCGAAGTCGGCGTTGAAGGCCGAGCAGACGAGCGGGTGGATCTGGACGGCCTTGCCCTCGACGAGCTGGGGCTCGAACGCCTGGATGCCGAGACGGTGCAGCGTCGGTGCACGGTTGAGCAGCACGGGGTGCTCACGGATGACCTCTTCGAGGACGTCCCACACGACCGGGCGAGCACGCTCGACCATGCGCTTAGCCGACTTGATGTTCTGCGCGTGCTCGAGGTCGACCAGACGCTTCATGACGAACGGCTTGAACAGCTCGAGCGCCATCTGCTTGGGCAGACCACACTGGTGCAGCTTCAGGGTCGGGCCGACGACGATGACCGAACGGCCGGAGTAGTCGACGCGCTTACCGAGCAGGTTCTGACGGAAGCGACCCTGCTTGCCCTTGAGCATGTCGGAGAGCGACTTGAGCGGACGGTTGCCCGGACCGGTGACCGGACGACCACGGCGGCCGTTGTCGAACAGCGCGTCGACGGCCTCCTGAAGCATGCGCTTCTCGTTGTTGACGATGATCTCCGGCGCACCGAGGTCGAGCAGTCGCTTGAGTCGGTTGTTGCGGTTGATCACGCGGCGGTACAGGTCGTTGAGGTCGGACGTCGCGAAACGGCCACCGTCGAGCTGAACCATCGGGCGCAGGTCCGGCGGGATGACCGGAACGCAGTTGAGAACCATGCCGGCAGGCTTGTTCTCGGTCTGCTGGAAGGCCGTGACGACGCGCAGGCGCTTGAGCGCACGCGTCTTCTTCTGGCCCTTGCCCGTGGCGATGATCTCGCGCAGCAGTTCGGCCTCGGCGTCGAGGTCGAAGTTCTCGAGGCGCTTCTGCAGTGCAGCGGCGCCCATGCCGCCCTCGAAGTACAGACCGAAACGGTCGCGCATCTCGCGGTAGAGGACCTCGTCGCCCTCGAGGTCTTGGACCTTGAGGTTCTTGAAGCGGTCCCAGACCTGCTCGAGGCGCTCGATCTGCTGGTCCGCACGCTTGCGGATCTGCGTCATCTCGCGCTCGGCGGACTCGCGCACCTTGCGGCGGGCGTCAGCCTTGGCGCCCTCCTTCTCGAGTTCCGCGAGGTCGGCCTCGAGCTTGGACGAACGCGTGTTGATGTCGCCGTCGCGACGGTTCTCGAGTTCCTTCTTCTCGACCTCGATCTGGTTCTCGAGCGACGGCAGGTCGGCGTGACGCTGCTCCTCGTCGACCGAGGTGATCATGTAGGCCGCGAAGTAGATGACCTTCTCGAGGTCCTTCGGGGCGAGGTCGAGCAGGTAGCCCAGGCGGCTCGGGACACCCTTGAAGTACCAGATGTGCGTCACCGGAGCGGCGAGCTCGATGTGACCCATGCGCTCACGGCGAACCGCGGAACGGGTGACCTCGACGCCACAGCGCTCACAGATGATGCCCTTGAAGCGGACACGCTTGTACTTACCGCAGTAGCACTCCCAGTCGCGAGTCGGGCCGAAGATCTTCTCGCAGAAGAGGCCGTCCTTCTCGGGCTTGAGGGTGCGGTAGTTGATGGTTTCGGGCTTCTTGACCTCGCCGTGCGACCACGTGCGGATGTCGTCCGCGGTCGCGAGGCCGATACGAAGCTCATCGAAGAAGTTGACGTCCAGCACTGTGCTGATTCCTTCTCTCGCCTAAATCTGAAAAGTCTGATCGTTGCTGTTGTGGTTGTCCGCACGCCGATAGGCGCGGGACCTAACGTCTGCCGGGGACCGGGGCGCGCTCGTCACGCTCGGCACGAGCGCGCCCCGGTCTGGCCGTGATCAGACTTCCTCGACGCTGCTCGGCTCGCGGCGCGACAGGTCGATACCCAGCTCCTCGGCAGCGCGGAAGACTTCCTGCTCCGAGTCGCGAAGGTCGATCGCCGTGCCGTCGCTGCTGAGGACCTCAACGTTGAGGCAGAGCGACTGCATTTCCTTGATGAGAACCTTGAACGATTCCGGAATGCCGGGCTCGGGGATGTTCTCGCCCTTGACGATGGCCTCGTACACCTTGACGCGGCCGCTGACGTCGTCCGACTTGATGGTGAGCAGCTCCTGCAGCGCGTAGGCGGCGCCGTACGCCTCCAGGGCCCACACCTCCATCTCGCCGAATCGCTGACCACCGAACTGCGCCTTACCGCCGAGCGGCTGCTGGGTGATCATCGAGTACGGACCGGTCGAACGGGCGTGGATCTTCTCGTCCACCAGGTGGTGGAGCTTGAGGATGTACATGTAGCCCACCGACACCGGGTCCGGGAACGGCTCGCCGGAACGACCGTCGAACAGCTGCGCCTTGCCGGAGTTGTCGATGAGACGCACGCCGTCACGGGTCTTGTTCGTCGAGTCGAGCAGACCGCGGATCTCGGCCTCTCGCGCACCGTCGAACACCGGGGTGGCGATACGCGTGTTGGCGCCGGCCTGACGCGCGTCCTCGGGGATCTTGGCGGCCCACTCCGGGGTGCCCTCGATGTTCCAGCCACGCGACGCGGCCCAGCCCATGTGCAGCTCGAGGACCTGACCCGGGTTCATTCGGGACGGAACACCGAGCGGGTTGAGCACGACGTCGACCGGCGTGCCGTCCTCGAGGAACGGCATGTCCTCGACCGGCAGGATCTTCGAGATGACGCCCTTGTTGCCGTGACGGCCGGCGAGCTTGTCACCGTCGGTGATCTTGCGCTTGTTCGCGACGTACACACGCACGAGCTGGTTGACGCCCGGGGGAAGCTCGTCGCCCTCCTCGCGGTCGAAGACCTTGACGCCGATGACCGTGCCGGTCTCGCCGTGCGGGACCTTCATGGACGTGTCACGGACCTCGCGGGCCTTCTCACCGAAGATGGCGCGCAGGAGGCGCTCCTCCGGCGTCAGCTCGGTCTCACCCTTGGGCGTGACCTTGCCGACGAGCAGGTCGCCGTCGCGGACCTCGGCGCCGATGCGGATGATGCCGCGCTCGTCGAGGTCGGCGAGGACCTCCTCGGAGACGTTCGGGATGTCCCGCGTGATCTCCTCCGGGCCGAGCTTCGTGTCACGAGCGTCGATCTCGTGCTCCTCGATGTGGATCGAGGAGAGCGTGTCGTCCTGGACGAGACGCTGGCTGAGGATGATGGCGTCCTCGTAGTTGTAGCCCTCCCACGGCATGAACGCCACGAGCAGGTTCTTACCGAGCGACATCTCGCCACCGTCGGTCGCGGGACCATCGGCGATGACAGCGCCTTCCTCCAGACGCTCACCCTCGGTGACCACGACACGCTGGTTGTAGCAGGTGCCCTGGTTCGAACGCGTGAACTTCGCGATGCGGTAGGTGCTGTACGTGGCGTCGTCGTTGGCGACGGTCACGAGGTCGGCGGAGACCTCCTGCACGACACCGGCCTTCGTCGCACGCACGACGTCACCCGAGTCGAGTGCCGCGCGGTACTCGATGCCGGTACCCACGAGCGGGGCCTCCGAGCGCACGAGCGGCACGGCCTGACGCTGCATGTTGGCACCCATGAGGGCGCGGTTGGCGTCGTCGTGCTCGAGGAACGGGATGAGCGCGGTGGCGGCCGAGACCATCTGACGTGCGGACACGTCCATGAAGTCGACCTCGTCGCGCGCGACGTCGCTCGCCTCGCCGCCCTTGGTGCGGGCCATGACGCGATCCTCGACGAACTCGTTGTCCTGCGTCAGCGGGGCGTTGGCCTGCGCGATGACGTAGGTGTCCTCCTCGTCGGCGGACAGGTAGACGACCTCGTCGGAGACCTTGCCGTTCTCGACCTTGCGGTACGGGGTCTCGACAAATCCGAACGGGTTGATGCGACCGTACGACGCGAGCGAACCGATGAGGCCGATGTTCGGGCCTTCCGGCGTCTCGATCGGGCACATGCGGCCGTAGTGCGACGGGTGGACGTCACGGACCTCCATGCCGGCGCGGTCACGGGAGAGACCACCCGGGCCCAGCGCGGAGAGACGACGCTTGTGCGTCAGACCGGCGAGCGGGTTGTTCTGGTCCATGAACTGCGACAGCTGCGAGGTGCCGAAGAACTCCTTGATCGACGCCACGACCGGGCGGATGTTGATCAGGGTCTGCGGCGTGATGGCCTCGACGTCCTGCGTCGTCATGCGCTCACGAACCACGCGCTCCATACGGGAAAGACCCGTGCGGACCTGGTTCTGGATGAGCTCACCGACGTTGCGGAGGCGACGGTTGCCGAAGTGGTCGATGTCGTCGACCTCGACACGCACGTCGACGTCCTCGCCGTGACGCTTGCCCTTCATCGTGTCCTCGCCGGCGTGCAGCGCGACGATGTACTTGATGGTGGCCACGACGTCGTCGACCGACAGCGTCGAGTCCTCGAGGCCGCCGTCGACACCGAGCTTCTTGTTGACCTTGTAGCGGCCGACCTTCGCGAGGTCGTAACGCTTGCCGTTGAAGTACAGGTTGTCGAGCAGCTGCTGAGCGGCCTCACGCGTCGGCGGTTCGCCCGGACGCAGCTTGCGGTAGATCTCGAGCAGCGCGGCGTCCTGGTCGGCCGTGTGGTCCTTCTCCAGGGTGGCGCGCATCGACTCGTACTGGCCGAACTCCTCGAGGATCTGAGCCTCGGTCCAGCCGAGGGCCTTGAGCAGGACGGTGACGGACTGCTTGCGCTTGCGGTCGACGCGAACGCCGACCATGTCGCGCTTGTCGACCTCGAACTCGAGCCAGGCACCGCGGCTCGGGATGACCTTGGCCGTGTAGATCTCCTTGTCGGAGGTCTTGTCGATGCTGCGCTCGAAGTACACGCCGGGGCTGCGCACGAGCTGCGAGACGACGACACGCTCGGTGCCGTTGATGACGAAGGTGCCGCGGTCGGTCATGAGCGGGAAGTCGCCCATGAAGACCGTCTGGCTCTTGATCTCGCCGGTCTCGGCGTTCATGAACTCGGCGGTGACGAAGAGGGGAGCCGCGTACGTCATGTCGCGCTCCTTGCACTCGTCGATCGAGTACTTGACGTCCTCGAAGCGGTGGTCGCGGAAGCTCAGCGACATGGAGCCGGAGAAGTCTTCGATCGGGGAGATCTCCTCGAAGATCTCCTCGAGACCGGAGCGCTCGGGGACGTCGACACGGCCCTCGGCCTTGGCGGCGGCCACGCGGGCCTGCCACTTCTCGTTGCCGAGGAGCCAGTCGAAGCTCTCGGTCTGCAACGCGAGCAGATCCGGGATTTCGAGGGGCTCACGAATTTTGGCGAAGGTGAGACGGCCGGAGGCAGTCTTCGCCGAGGACAGAGTCTGGGTCGCGGTGCGCGAGGCAGCCAAGGAGTGTTCCTTCCACAGGCCTAACAGAGCGGCTAATACGTGCCCTCAGCCCCGGACGGAACCCGAACCCCAACGCACTCGAGCGCGAGGATCGAACCCACCCGTCGTGGTGACCGGGACGCGACGCGGCCGCAGCCGGTCGAACAGTCGATCTCGTCGTCGTGCTTCGTTGGTTTTCGAGGGTGCCCAGAGACAAGGCAGCGCAAAATAGCAGAATAGTCCCCCGGTCGGGCACATGCAAGTTCGACGTCGTCGAGCGTTCGCTTCGTGCGTCGCGCTCCACCTGAGTCGATATGGAACGAGCCTCTCCCCCGAGGCTCGTATTGAGTTACATGAGGATGGCTCAGCCGGGCTCGCCAGTCAAGCACCCACACCGCGCCGCGCCCGAGCGACCGGCAAAACCCCCGTGATGACACCCCATCCGGGTGATTCGCGGCAGGTCGCCGAGCGGGCGCCCGAGGCTCCGGCTAGCCCGCCAGAGCCCCGAACCGCCCACTCAGCCTGGACCACGGACCGACAGCGGCGACGCGCCCGTCCACGAGCACGACGACGCGGTCGGCCCGGGCCAGTGCGGCCCGCTTCGAACTCGCCCCGATGACGGTGGAGCCTCGCTCGCGCAGCGCGTTCCACAACTCCAGCTCGGTGGTGGCGTCGAGGGCGCTCGAGACGTCGTCGGCGACGATGAGTTCGGCGTTGGTGGCGAGTGCGCGCGCCAGGGCGAGACGTTGCACCTGCCCGCCCGACAGCCGCAGGCCGCGGTGACCGACCAGCGCATCGACACCCCCGGCCCGCTCGATGTCGGGCACGAGACGGGCATCGGCGACGGCCTCGTCGTACCGTCGCGGCAGACCGAGACGGATGTTGTCACCGAAGGTGCCCGACAGAACGCGGGGCGTCTGGGACACGTACGCCACCTGGCCCGGCCGCAGGAAGCTCTCCTCGTCCTCGACGACCTTCCCGTTCCACCGCAGTTCGCCGGTGTGGCGCACGAGCCCGGCGAGCGCGCCGAGCAGGCTCGACTTGCCTGAACCCACCTGACCGAGGACGAGGACGAGTTCGCCCGCCTCCACGGTGAGCGAGACGTCCTCGACGCCCAGCGTGCCGTCGTCGTGCACGGCCGAGAGGTGCTCGAGGCGCAGGCTCTCGAGCGGTTCCCCCGGCTCCTCTTGGGGCGCCGGGGCCCGGCCCGCCGCGAGGTCGACGTCCTTCGGCAGCGACGTGATGTCACGACCACCCGCGTAGGCCACCGTGGCCTGCTGCCACGCCCGGGTGCCGGGAGCCTCCGTGACCACGGCGCTGGCCACCTGGCCGAACCACTCGAACCCCATCGCCGCGTTCGCGACGAGGAGGCCCGTCGCGAGGCTCCACACGTCCCAGACGACACCGGCCCAGGCGATGACGACACCGGCTTCGATCGCGACGAGCGGAACGCCCTGGAGCACGGCGGCGATGCGGTGTTCACGCACGGCGGCGTCGACGCGGCCCGCGTCCACCTGGCGCAGGTGCTCGCGCGCCTCCCGCAGACGCCCCGCCAGCTTGACGGTGCGCGCCGACTCGACGACGGAGACCAGCGCCCGGCCGAAGCGGGCACGGCTCTTCGACGCCGCGGCGGCTGAACTTCCCGCGAGGGGACGCCCGAGGGCCGAAGCCGCAGCGGAGACGAGCATGATGGCGGCGAGCACAGCGCCGGTGAGCGGTGTGCCGGACACGAGCGACGTCATCGCGACGATGGCCAGGCCGTTGAGGAAGTCGACCCAACGGTCGGCGTAGCGCACGAACCGGTCGGCGTCCATCGCGCGGGCCACGACCTCGCCGGGCGGGGTGGCCTCGAGCCGCGACGTTGCCGTCTGACCGAGCAGCACGTTGAGTCGCACTCGAAGGAGCACCTCGATCCACCACCGGGGGTAGCGCGAAACGGCCCACGCGAGGATGCCCGGCCCGAGCAGCACCGCGACGAGGGAGGCGACGAGCCAGGGGCGCCACTCAGCATCCGCGACGAGGGCCTCGACCGTCGTTCCCCACACCCAACCGGTGATGGCTCCCACCGAACCGACGAGGGAGAAGGCGAGGAAGCCCAGCCCCGGGATGGCGCCCCACAGGGGCTTGACCAGGAGCGCGTCACGGATACCCCGCCACAGCGGAGGGGCGGGGTCGACCTTGCGGGCGGCAGGCACGTCAGTGCGCCGACGAGCTCGCAGAACGGGTTGATCGTCCGGCGCCGACGGCGCGTCAGGCGTATCGGCCTCGGGTACCGAAGCGTCGGCTGCCTCCGCAGCCTCGAGGAGGCGGCTGAAGTGGCCCGGTGCCTGCGACAGCTCGTCGTGCGTGCCGAACTGCGCCACGCGGCCGCGCTCGAGCACCGCGACGAGGTCAGCGCGTTCGATGGTCGAGAGGCGGTGGGCGATGATGACCCCGGTGCGGTTCTTGAGCAGCCGCTCCGACGCCGCGACCACGCGCGCCTCCGTCACAGGATCCATCCGCGCCGTGGCCTCGTCGAGGATGACGACCTCGACGTCGCGTGCGAGCAGACGGGCGAAGGCGACGAGTTGCGCCTCCCCCGCCGAGAGCGTGATGCCTCCCGGGCCGAGCAGGGTGTCGACGCCGTTCGGCAGTCCCTCGACCCAGTCGCTCAACCCGAGCTCGGCCATGATCGCCGTCACCCGGGCATTGTCCGCCTCGCCGAAGAGCGTGACGTTCTCGGCCAGCGTGCCCGCGAGGATGTCGGTCTTCTGGGTCACCGTCCCCACAGCGGCGCGCAGGGCGTCGACGTCGAGCTCGAGCACATCACGTCCGCCGACGAACACCTGGCTCGCAGGCGGCTCGACGGCCCTGGAGACGAGGCTCGCGAGCGTCGACTTGCCGGAACCCGTGCGCCCGACGAGCGCGAGCGTCGCACCGGCGGGAAGCCGCAGGTCGACGTTCTCGAGGACGACGTCGTCGCCCGTGTAGGAGAACGTGAGGTCGCGGAACTCGAGGCTGAGATCGCCGTCGGGAACCGGATCGCCCTCGACGCGCTCGGGCTCGACCGCCATGAGCTGACGCAGTCGAGTGATGGCGCCGAGGCCGGCCTGCAGGTCGGGAAGCTGCTCGGCGAGGCGCCCGACCCGCCCGACGAAGGTGCTCGTCACGAGCACGAGCGTCACAACCTGCGAGACCGCGAGGTCACCGCGCGAGGCGAGAACGACACTGACCGCCATCGCCACGGCGAGCAGGAGATGCAGCGTCAGCCCGGAGCGAAGGATGACGCCGACTTCGAGGCGCAGCACGTCCTGGAAACGACGGTGCACCACCGACGACAGGCGCACGATGTTGGCGAGGACGAAGCCCTGGCCGAGGTTGGTGCGGATGTCGTCACGCGCGGCCACGCCCTCTTCGAACGCAGCGGCGTGCTCTGTCCACTGGGCTTCCTCGATGACCTTCCGCTCGGCGATCTTGCCCAGCAGGGGCTTGATGAGCCAGAAGGCCCCCGCGGCGAAGAGCGGGAACATCACCCACGCGGGAGTCCAGGACACGCCCGCCACGACCCACATGGGCACGAGCGCGAAGACGGTGTTGAGCACCATCCACAGCTGCATGCGCACGAGGTTGTTCACCTCGTGGGTGTCGTCGTCGACGCGGTCGAGCACTTCTCCCACGGCCTGCTCCGACAGCGCCGCGAGGGGCTGGTGGAGCACGGCGTCGACGAGGTCCTGGCGCAGCGCGCCGGCAGCCCGGTCGACGACGGTGGCCCACACGTATCGACCCACCGTGTTGAGCACGGCGCTGCCGAGCAGGAGCACGGCCAGCCACGCGACGAGCCCGCCCTCGGGATGTTCCGCGAGCCGCCCTGCGAGGAGCGCCGCGATCGAGGGACCCACCGACGAGACGGCCAGCGCAACGAGCGCGATCGCAGCGGCGGGGCCACGCAGGCGTCGCCAGTCGACAGGAGCCCGATGGGCTTCGGAAGCCGATCGGGTGGGGGCGGACGCTGACTGCTGACTCATGGCCCGGAACACATTAGAGGCAGCCGGTGACGACCGCACACGAATATTGCCCCGACACAAACGACCATCGGGCCGCACCCGCAGGTGCGACCCGATGGTCGAAGTTCACGATCCCAGGCGAGCCTGGGACGAGATCACTTGAGCTCGACGGTGGCGCCGGCGCCCTCGAGGGACTCCTTGGCCTTGTCCGCGGTCTCCTTGTTGACACCCTCGAGAACGGGCTTCGGAGCACCGTCAACGAGGTCCTTGGCCTCCTTCAGACCGAGGGACGTCAGGGCGCGGACCTCCTTGATGACCTGGATCTTCTTGTCACCGGCAGCGGCCAGGATGACGTCGAACTCGTCCTTCTCCTCGGCAGCGGCAGCGTCGCCACCGGCAGCCGGAGCGGCACCGGCAACTGCAACCGGGGCAGCAGCGGTGACGTTGAACGTGTCCTCGAAGAGCGTCACGAACTCGGAGAGCTCGATGAGCGTCATTTCCTTGAAAGCCTCAAGGAGCTCGTCGTTGGAGAGCTTCGCCATGATGGGCGTCCTTTCTGTTCTTGTCGGATCGCAGATGTTCTCTGGCGATCCGTGCCGTGAGTGGCGTTGTGTTGGGTGCGACCTGCTCGACGGGTGTCGAGATCAGGCCTCGTCGCCACCCTCGGCGACGTCTGCGGTGGCCTCTTCGGCAGCCGGAGCTGCGTCGGAAACCGGGCCCTCGGTCTCGACCTTCGCGCGCAGGGCCTCGATTGCACGAGCGCTCTGCGACAGCGGGGCCGCGAAGAGGTAAACCGCCTGGCTGAGCGAGGCCTGGAAGCCCCCGGCCAGCTTGGCGAGCAGGGTCTCGCGGGACTCGAGGTCCGCAAGCTTGTTGATCTCCTCGGCCGACATGGCCTTGCCGTCAAGGACGCCGCCCTTGATGACGAGGAGAGGGTTGGCCTTGGCGAAGTCACGCAGCTTCTTCGCCGTCTCCACCGGGTCACCGGTGACGAAGGCGATAGCGGACGGGCCCTGGAGCTGGCCGTCGAAGGCCGTGACTCCGGCCTCGGCAGCCGCACGAGCGGTCAGCGTGTTCTTCACCACGGAGTAAGTGGCGTGCTCACGAATGGAGTTACGCAGATCGGTGATCTGCGCCACGGTCAGGCCGCGGTACTCCGTCAGCACGGCAGCATCCGAGTTGCGGAAGTTGTCCGCGAGCTCGGCAATGGCTGCATCCTTTGCGGCAGTAGCCATGCGTGCCTCCTTCGGTGGTGAATGCCAGTCGTGAGGGCGCACATGAAAAAGAGCCTCAAGCGCAGGTGCGCTGAGGCTCGAAAGCACCGATGACACGCACTCAAGGAGTGCGGCCACGATGGACGACTTAGCTCACCTACGCGGGCTGCTCACCTTCGTGAGGCCTTCGGTCGTGCGCCGCTTCTAGAAGCAACTCATGACAACCGGCGGTCATTGGTACGCAAGAGACTACCGGGCGCGGTGCCAGCGACCAAATCGAGGGCGCCGTCTTGCCCGGACGGCACGGACGTCGTCGACAGCACACCTGCTGTTCATCCACCGGACGCATCGGGCGCGCTCCGCGAACTCCTTTGGCAGCGTATGTTTTTCGGCGCACCCTGAAAACTCCTTGGAAGGCATCCCCATGGGTCAGCACCCTCCCCGCCGGTTCCTCGCCGGCACGACCGCCCTCGTCGTGGTCGGCGCGCTCGGCACCGCGTTCAGCCCCGCGCAAGCCGCGTCCTCGACCGTCCTCGTCTCCGAGGTCTTTGGGGGCGGCGGCAACTCCGGCGCTCCGCTGCGCAGCGACTTCGTCGAGCTGTACAACGCCTCCGGCACGGCGATCGACCTCACCGGGTGGAGCGTGCAGTACTGGTCCGCCTCAGGCACGAGCGCGCAGACGACGCCCCTCACCGGCTCGGTCCCGGCGGGCCACCACTTCCTCGTCCAGGAGGCTGACGGAGCGAACACCTCGGCCGCGGCCCTTCCGAACGCCGACGTGACGGGCCGCATCCCCATGTCCTCCTCCGCCGGTCGCGTCGCCCTCGTCAACGCCGATGGCGCCACCGTCGACCTCGTCGGCTGGGGCAATGCGGCGGTCGCCGAAGGAGTCCCGGCTCCCGCGACGTCGAACACCACCTCCGTCGCACGCCGCAGCGAGTGCACAGACACCGACGACAACGCGAGTGACTTCGCCACCGGGGCGCCCTCTCCGGCGGGCGCTGCCGCCGGCGCGAGCTCGTGCTCTGCCGTGCAGCCGCCAGCCCCATCGGCCACGACCATTCAGGAGATCCAGGGATCGTCGCACCTCTCCCCGCTGCGCGATCAGCGCGTGAGCGGCGTTGCCGGTGTCATCACGGCGACCTCGCGCACCGGCTTCTGGATGCAGGCGCCCAGCGACGAGAACGACGCCACGAGCGATGCTGTCTTCGTCTACACCAGGTCGGCGCCGGCGCAGAGCGTCGGTGACGCCGTCGAGGTCGCCGGCGTGGTCACCGAGTTCCGCCCCGGCGGCGCATCCGGCAACGACAACCTCACGACGACCCAGATCTCGAGCCCGAAGGTCTCCGTCACCGGCCACGGCCAGGCGATTCCGGCCGTGTGGATCGGCAAGGACCGCATCGCACCGCAGCAGACGATCGAAGCGGGCGACCCCAAGAGCGTCGAGTACGACTCCGCCGTCTTCGACCCGGCCCGGCACTCCATCGACTTCAACGAGTCCCTCGAGGGCATGAAGGTGGCTCTCGACGATGCGCGCGCCGTCGGCCCCACGAACGCGCGCTACGGCGAGACGCCCGTCGTGCCCGGCCAGAACGTCAGCGCCACCACCAGCCCGCGCGGCGGCGTCGTGTACGGCGGATACGACCGCCCCAACGCCATGCGCCTCGTTCTCGACGACTCGCTCATCCCGGCGAACTCCATCCCCGCAGCCAACGTCGGCGACACCTACACGGGCACGACCATGGGCATCATGGACTACGCCTTCGCCATGCCCCACGTCCTCGTCACGACGCCCGCCGGCCACATGACGTCCGGCCTCACCCGCGAGACGACGAGCGCACAGTCGAACAACCAGCTCGCCGTCGCCACGTTCAACGTCGAGAATCTCGCGCCCAGCGACCAGCAGGACAAGTACGACCGCCTCGCCGACCAGGTGACGACCAACCTCCGCTCGCCCGACGTCCTCGCGCTCGAGGAGATCCAGGACAACAACGGGGTGCAGAACGACGGCACCGTGGACTCCTCCACCACCGTGCGCAAGCTCGTCGACACGATCAAGGCCAGGGGCGGTCCCGCCTACGAGGCACGGTGGGTCAACCCCGAGGACGGCCAGGACGGCGGCGCGCCCGGCGGCAACATCCGTCAGGTCTTCCTCTTCCGCACCGACCGCGACATCGACTTCGTCGACGCCGGCAACCCGTCCGCGACGACGGCCACGCAGGTCATCGGGCGCGGCAAGAAGGCGGCGCTCACCGTCTCCCCCGGCCGCATCGACCCGACGAACCCCGCCTTCGCGGACTCCCGCAAACCACTCGTCGGCCAGTTCCGCTTCCGCGGCGAGAACGTCTTCGTCATCGCCAATCACTTCAACTCCAAGGGCGGCGACGACCCGCTGTTCGGTCGGTGGCAGCAACCCGTTCGCTCCTCCGAGACCCAGCGCCACGCCCAGGCGCAGGTGGTGCGAACCTTCAGCGACCAGCTCCTCGCAGCCGACCCCGACGCACGAATCGTCGCCCTCGGCGACATCAACGACTTCGAGTTCAGCCGCACCACCGACATCCTCGTCGGCTCCGGAGCGAACGCGATGACGGACCTGCCGCGCACGCTCCCCGCGAACGAGCGCTACAGCTACGTCTACGAGGGCAACAGCCAGATCCTCGACCACATCCTCGTCTCGCCGCAGCTGACGCGCAGCCCCAAGGGCTGGAAGGGCGCGCCCTACAGCTACGACATCGTGCACACGAACAGCGAGTTCACCGACCAGGACTCCGACCACGACCCGCAGGTGGTGCGACTGCAGATCCGCCCCAACTGATCCGATCAGCACAACGCAAGAGGCCCCGCCGAGTTCGACTCGGTGGGGCCTCGTGCGTCAACGAGAAAGATCAGGCCTGGTCGGCCGGCTCCTCCATGAGGTTGCGCGTGCGCGACTGGTCCAGCAGGATGCCGGGGCCCATCGTCGTGGCCAGCGTGGCCTTCGTGATGTAGCGGCCCTTCGACGCGGACGGCTTGAGGCGCAGGATCTCCTCCAGCGCAGCCGCGTAGTTCTCGACGAGGGCGCGCTCGTCGAACGAGGCCTTGCCGATGATGAAGTGAAGGTTCGCGTGCTTGTCGACGCGGAACTCGATCTTTCCGCCCTTGATGTCGGAGACGGCCTTGGCGACGTCCATCGTCACCGTGCCCGTCTTCGGGTTCGGCATGAGACCGCGGGGGCCGAGGACCTTTCCGAGACGACCGACCTTGCCCATGAGGTCCGGCGTGGCGACGACGGCGTCGAAGTCCGTCCAGCCGCCCTGAACCTTGGCGATGAGGTCGTCCGAACCGACGAAGTCGGCGCCGGCGGCCTCAGCCGCAGCTGCCTTGTCGCCGTTCGCGAAGACGAGGACGCGGGCCGTCTTACCCGTGCCGTGCGGCAGGTTGACCGTGCCGCGGACCATCTGGTCGGCCTTGCGCGGGTCGACACCGAGACGCATCGCGACCTCGACGGTGGCGTCGAACTTCGTCTCGTTCGTCGACTTGGCGATACGAACCGCCTCGAGCGGGGAGTAGAGCTTGCCGGCCTCGATCTTCTCTTCGGCCGCGCGGTAAGCCTTGCTGCGCTTCATGAGTTCTCCTTGGAACAGGTGGAGGTCGTGGTTGTACGGACCAGCGCGGGCCCAACCACTTTCGAACCGTGAGGTTCACGACGGACGGAAAGGCTCCGAACGCCGCTGATGCCACAAGGGCAACCCTTCAAGAATAGCCGAAGGGCCCAGACCACCGAAATCGGTGAGCTGGGCCCTTCGAGGACGACAGCGGTGGAGATCAGGCCATATTTTCTGGACTGAAAGCACACCGCCGGAGCGTCACCTACGAAGCGAACGCTCGGCGTCCGTTCCGTCGGTGCACTTTCAGTCCGTGGTAATACCCATCGAGCGCGCCGTTCCCGCAATGATGCGCGAGGCCATGTCGATGTCGTTGGCGTTCAGGTCCTGCATCTTCATCTCGGCGATCTCGCGGATCTGGTCCTTGCTCAGGTGAGCGACCTTCGTCTTGTGGGGCTCGCCGGAGCCCTTCTGCACGCCCGCAGCCTTCTTGATGAGCTCAGCAGCCGGCGGCGTCTTCGTGATGAACGTGAAGGAGCGGTCTTCGTAGACCGTGATCTCGACCGGGATGACGTTGCCACGCTGGGATTCCGTCGCGGCGTTGTACGCCTTGACGAACTCCATGATGTTGACGCCGTGCTGACCCAGCGCCGGACCGACCGGCGGTGCCGGCGTAGCCGCGCCGGCCTGGATCTGCAGCTTGATGAAGCCGGAAACCTTCTTCTTCGGGGGCATGGTGCCACCTCTTTCGTGTTGTGGGCCGACGCCGTGGGCGATGACCCGGTTGCATCCTCGTCACCCGGACGGGCGACGAGAGGAACAGGTGGGGCTGATCAGATCTTGGCGACCTGGTTGAAGCCCAGTTCGACCGGCGTTTCGCGGCCGAAAATGGAGACGAGGACCTTGAGCTTCGCGGTGTCAGCGTTGATCTCGGAGATCGTCGCGGGCAGCGTCTCGAACGGGCCCTCCATGACGGTGACGGACTCGCCGACGGTGAAGTCGACAGCAACCGGGGCCGTGCCCGAGCCGCCCTTGGCGCCTCCCGTGGCAGCGGCGTCGGAAGCCTTCTCCGGCTCGTCGAACGTCGGGTTCAGCATCGTGACGACCTCGTCGATCGACAGCGGCGACGGCTGGTGGGCGTTGCCCACGAAGCCGGTGACGCCCGGCGTGTGACGCACGGCGCCCCACGACTCGTCGGTGAGGTCCATGCGCACGAGGACGTATCCGGGCATGCGAACGCGCGTGCCGGACTTCTTCTGACCGTTGCGGATCTCGGTGTACTCCTCGATCGGCACCTCGATCTGGAAGATGTAGTCCTCCATGTTGAGGCTCGTGATGCGCTGCTCGAGGTTCGTCTTCACGCGCTTCTCGTAGCCGGCGTAGGAGTGGATGACGTACCAGTCACCGAACTGCGACTTGAGGTCGGCGATGAAGGCCTCGCGCGGGTCGACGGCAGCCTCGTCGGCGCCGTCCTCGGAAGCGGACGCCTCGTCCTCGGTGCGCGCGGCGTTCTCCTCGTCGGCTTCGTCGGCCGTCGGCAGCTTGCCGATCTCGCCGAGCTCGGGCGTGAGATCGGCGTCCGGCGTCTGTGCGGCGTCGGCCGCGTACTCGGCCTCTTCTCGAGCGGCGGGCGAGAGCTGCTCGGGGTTCTGCTCGGTCATCGACCCTGCTTCCTTCACATGAGGGGAACTACATTCAAGTGGTGCGCCACACAAGCGCGCCGCCCGTGCCTCCCGCGAAGCGGGCGCCCAGGCGGCGACTCTCGTGATGTCTCGGGGATCAGCCGGAGCCGAAGACCCACGACACCGCACGCGTGAACATCCAGTCTAGACCGTTGACGTAGGCCATGATGACCGCGAGGAACACCAGGACGGCAATCGTGAAGCTGGTGAGTTCGTCACGCGTGGGGTAGACGACCTTGCGCATCTCGTCGATCACCTGTCGGACGAACAACAGGATGCGGCCGAAGAAACCGCGGCGCTCACGCTCGCCTGCGACGGCCGTGCTCGTCGCTGCGTCGTTGTCTGCCACAGTGTCACCCTTCCGGATCAGTGCGCTGTGCAGGGCACGAGGGACTTGAACCCCCAACCCCCGGTTTTGGAGACCGGTGCTCTGCCAATTGAGCTAGTGCCCTTCGCGGGTTGCCCCGCGCGGTATCCCGAATGGGTGTCCGGTCTACCGGCGCACGAGTCTACGGGACGAACAGCGCTGGGTGGAAATCGGGGTGGCCTCAGGCGGCGGGGCTGCGTCACGGTCGGGAACGCCCGCGCTCGGTGACAGGATGAGGGTGTGACCGGAACGACCAGGACCGCCCGCGACATCGACACCCTCCCGAAGGCCCACCTGCATCTGCACTTCACTGGCTCGATGGCGTTCGACACGCTGCTCGACCTCAGCGTCGCTCACCGAGTTCGCCTTCCGGAGAGCCTCACGGACCACTGGCCGCCGACTCTCGCCTCCGCCATGGACGAACGCGGCTGGTTCCGGTTCCAGCGCCTCTACGACGCGGCCCGCGCCTGCGTGCGCTCGGAGGACGACATGCGACGCATCGTGGACGAGGCCGCGGCCACAGACGCCGCGGAGGGTTCGCGATGGCTGGAGATCCAGGTCGACCCCACCTCCTACGCCCCCTTCGTCGGCGGAATCACACCCGCGCTGGAGATCGTGCTCGACGAAGCGCAGAAGGCGTCCGAGCGCCACGACATCGGCGTCGGCGTCGTCGTGGCTGCCTCGCGCCTCAAGCACCCCTTCGACGCCCGCACACTCGCCCGGCTCGCCGCGAGGAACGCAGGCCCGGTTGTCGGCTTCGGGTTGAGTAACGACGAGCGCCGCGGTGACACCGAGAGCTTCGCGCCGGCCTTCCGCATCGCCCGGGACGCCGGGCTCGCCTCGCTCCCCCACGGCGGTGAGCTGCTCGGCCCCGACGCGGTCACGGAAACGCTCGATGCGCTGCGTCCCGACCGCCTCGGCCACGGGGTGCGCAGTGCGGATTCCGATGACGTCCTGCGCAGGGTCGTCGACGACGGTGTGGGCCTCGAGGTGTGTCCCGGCAGCAACGTCGCGCTCGGCGTCTACGAGGAAGCACGTGACGTGCCCCTGCGCCGCCTCTTCGACGCCGGAGCCAAGATGGCGCTCGGCGCGGACGATCCCCTGCTGTTCGGCTCGCGCCTGAGCGATCAGTACCGCACGGCGCGCGACGTCCACGGCTTCAGCGACGCCGAACTCGCGCAGCTGGCACGCGACAGCTTCGCCATCTCCCGAGCACCGCAGGACGTCGTGCAGCGCGCGAACGCCGACATCGATGCGTGGCTGCTCGCCCAGCCCGCCGGCTCGCCCCGGCCGAACGAGGCGTGACGCTCAGAGCGTGAGGCCGACCCAGACGGGCTCGGGCACGAGACGGACGCCGAAGGCCTCCTCCACACCGTCGACGACGACGCGGGCGAGCGCTGCGACATCGGCAGCAGTGGCCGTACCGCGGTTCGTCAGGGCGAGCGTGTGCTTCGTCGAGAGGGCCGCGGGGCCCGGCATGTTGTAGCCCTTGCCGAAGCCGCCCTTGTCGATGAGCCACGCGGCCGACGTCTTGAACATGTCGGGGTGCGCCGCGCCCGCGGGGAACTGCGGAGGCACCGGGCCGTCGGCGCCGAGGCGCTCCTCGGCGCGCGCGACGATCGAGTCCATTTGCTCACGCGTGACGATGGGGTTGGTGAAGAACGAGCCGCACGACCACGTGTCGTGATCGCCTGCCTCGAGCACCATGCCGCGCTTCGCGCGCTGCGCGAGAACGCCTGCACGCGCGTCGGCGAGCGGCACGCGCTCGCCCTGCTCGACGCCCAGGCCGGCCGCAAGGTCGGCGTACGCGATGGGCTGGCTGCGGTCTGCCTTGCGCAGCTGGAACGAGACGTCGAGCACGACGTAGCGCCCGCTCTTGTCACCGTCGCGATACGGGGTGCTCTTGAAGATGCTGTGGCGATAGGTGAACTCGCAGTCGGCGTTCGCGAAGGTCTTGATCTGCTGCGTCACCCGGTCGTAGGTGCGCACGCTGGAGATCGTCTGGGCGACCTCCTGGCCGTAGGCGCCGACGTTCTGCACCGGGGTGGCACCGACGAGACCGGGAATGCCGCAGAGCGCCTCGATGCCCGACCAGTCGCGCTCACACGCCTCCCGCACGAAGTCGTCCCACACGACGCCGGCACCGACGCGGACGGTGACGCCACCGCAGTCTGAGTCGTGCTCGATCTCGAGGCCCTGGTTGGCGATCTTGACGACCGTTCCGGGGAACCCCTCGTCGGCGATGAGCAGGTTGGAGCCGCCGGAGAGAACGAGCAGGGGCTCGCCCGCGTCGTCGGTCTCGCGCACGGCGTCGACGATCTCGTCGATGGTCTCGGCCACGACGAGGCGGCGTGCGGGGCCGCCGACGTGCATCGTCGTCAGCGGTGCCAGGGGGATGTCGAACTGCTCCTGCACGAAGACCTCACTCAGATGTTGACGACCGCTCGGGCTCGGTTCAAGACCTTAGTGCCTGCCACCGACATGGCCGCATCGAGCGTCACGGTGCCGGCGGACTCGTCCGTTGCGGCGACCGTGAGAACGAGCGCCACCTCGACGCCGTCGTCACCGGCCGGCACGACGACCGGGGCGGCGAAGCGCGTCGTGAAGGATGCGACCTCACGCCCCGCCGCTACCGTCTCGACGGCGGAAGCCACGAGGCCCATGGTGAGCATGCCGTGCGCGATGACGTCGGGCAGACCGACGGAGCGGGCAAACTCCTCGTCCTGGTGGATGGGGTTCTGATCGCCACTCGCGTTGGCATAGGCCACGAGGTCGGCTCGCAGCAGACGGTGGGTCGTCGACCAGACCTCGTCACCGACCTCGGCGTCGGCGAGGCATGTCACGGTGCTCATGCCTGCTCCCCTCGAATGACGACGACACTCGTCGTCGTGACGCGGGGCTCGCCCGCAGTGGTCTCGACGCCCGTCTCGAGCGTCACCATGTCGTGCCCGCCGGCCGAGCGCACCCGGCGCACCGTGGTGGTGGCGGCGAGTTCGTCGCCCGCGACGATCGGTGCGTGGTAGGTGAAGCCCTCCTCGCCGTGGACGAGCCGCGAGAAGTCGACGTTCGCCTCCGGATCGACCATGAACTCGGCCTCGGCGCGCTGCGCGATCGTGACGGCGAACGTCAGGGGCGCAGCCTGTGACGTAGCGCCCGAGCTGGCGCCGGGCGAGCGAACGGCCGCAGCGAAGGCGTCGAGCTCGTCCTGCGTCACGACGTGCGGCTCCGGAATGGAATAGGTGCGGCCCTCGACGGCCGGATTCACTGCCATGGCTCGACCGTAGGCGCCCCGCAGGGCTACCCGGAAGTCGCTGCCGACGCCGCACC
This sequence comes from Dermacoccus sp. PAMC28757, assembly GCF_014302635.1. Taxonomy (NCBI): domain Bacteria; kingdom Bacillati; phylum Actinomycetota; class Actinomycetes; order Micrococcales; family Dermacoccaceae; genus Dermacoccus; species Dermacoccus sp. PAMC28757. Next base: position 3,052,683 of record NZ_CP060292.1, read on the forward strand.
TGCGCGAGCGGCTCAGACATGACGAAGGGCCGTCACCGTGCGGTGACGACCCTCCGTGGATGTTTCGTGCGCGAGATCAGCGGGTCTCGCGGTGCGCCGTGTGCTTCACGCAGCGCTTGCAGAACTTCGCCAGTTCGAGACGGTCGGGGTTGTTCCGACGGTTCTTCTTGGTGATGTAGTTGCGCTCCTTGCACACGGTGCAAGCCATCGTGATCTTCGGGCGAACGTCAGCGCTCTTGGAGGCCATGTCCCACACCTGCTCTCGGAAAGTCGAAATCTGTTGTCATGAAGATTGGTAGCGGGAGCGGGACTCGATCCCGCGACCTCACGATTATGAGTCGTGCGCTCTAACCAGCTGAGCTACCCCGCCGCGCCGTGAACCTTCCGGGCGAGCCCGAAACATTCAAGCGAGCCCCCAAACGGAATCGAACCGTTGACCTTCTCCTTACCATGGAGACGCTCTGCCGACTGAGCTATAGGGGCCTCGCGCCACCGGTATCGAAGGCTCGACACGTTTTGGGCGCGAGGAAGACCTTACACGGGTGGGTAACCAAAGTGAAATCGAGATGACCTGCGGATGCGGGTGTTCTCGACCACACACGACGCCGCTTCGTGACGCCATCGCTACGACCGTGTAACACCGACCGGCACCCGGGCATTCCCGACGCTGCGCCGGGGCCACTCGGGCCACTCCGGGCCGTCGGAAGCCACTGGCGGCCGTTCGCGCACAGGATGACGGCGGGGCCACCCCCAGAGGTGGCCCCGCCGTCTGCACCTTGTTCACCCTTGCCCTCGACGTGGCCGTCAGGCTCCACGCGAGGACACCCGGACAAACGCCTCGGGGCGCCGGGAAAGTTCCCGACGCCCCGAGGCGTTCTTTCGGCGCTTCTTTTGCGCCGCGATCCGATGCGGCTCAGGCGAGCGGACGCACCGATCCGCGCACGTGTTCCGTGCGCTTCTTCGCGTTGCGCAGGGCAAGGTCGAAACCGCCGTCGCGCGCACCCTCGGCCACGAACGACACCGTGCTGGGGATGAGCAGCGGCTTGCGGAAGCTCATCGTCGCCTCGTAGGCGTCCGGCAAGCGGTTCTCGATCGCCGCGAGCATGCGCGCCTTGCTCCACATGCCGTGCACGATCGTCGTCGGGAAACCGAGCGCCTTGGCAGCGAGCGGGTTCATGTGAATCGGGTTCACGTCGCCCGAGACCTTGGCGTAGCGACGCCCGAGGTCTCCCCCGAGGCGCCACGTGGCTCCGAAGCCCTCGACGGCGTCCGGCTCGTCCACCTTCGGCGGCACCTCGCCCTCGACCTTGCGGCCGCGGAAGAGGTACGTCGAACGCCCTTCCCACACGAGCTCGCCGCCGACGTAGACCTCACCGATGAGGTCGGCCTGCGCGCCGCGGAAGTGCGGACGCAGGTTCTCGGCACGAGCGCGCAGTTCGAGCGTCTCACCGAGCAGCACCGGACGGTGCTGCGTAATGGCGTTCTCGAGGTGCACGCTGCCCATGAGCGGGAACGGGAAGGCCTCGTCGGACATGAGCGCGACCTGCAGCGGGAAGACGAGTACGTGCAGGTACGTGCTCGGCAGGCGGTTGCTCAAAGCGAACCCGCAGACGGCGTCGTAGTCGGCGACGTCGGTGACGCTCGGCGTCACGTCCCGGCGCACGACCTCGACGTCCGGCAGGGTCTTGCCCTTCCGGCGCCCGCCCGTGGCCACGGCCTTCGCGAACATCGGTCCGAGCTTGGGCTCGCCCTTCAGTTCGATCGTCCGAGCAGATGCCACGTCAGGCTCCGATCTGGCTCTGACCGCACACGCGCAGAACCTGGCCGGTCACACCCGCGGAACCCGGCTCGGCGAAGAAGGCGATGGCCTCGCCCACGTCGACCGGCTGGCCGCCCTGGAGCATCGAGTTGAGTCGACGACCCACCTCGCGCGTGGCGACGGGGATCTTGGACGTCATGTCGGTCTCGATGAAGCCCGGCGCGACGGCGTTGACCGTGATGTTACGGTCGGCGAGGTGCTCCGACAGCTCACGGACGAGACCGATGACACCGGCCTTCGACGCGGCGTAGTTGGCCTGGCCACGGTTACCGCCGATGCCCGAGGTGGAGGCGACGGAGACGATGCGGCCGCCGTCCCTGAGCCCGCCCTTGGTGGCCGGGTCGAGGAGCACCTCGTTGATGCGCAGCTGCGAGGCGAGGTTGACGTCGATGACGGAACCCCAGCGGTCCGCGTCGGTGTTGACGAACAGCTTGTCGCGCGTGATGCCGGCGTTGTGGACGATGACGTCGAGCTTGTCGGCCTTGCGTGCCACCGCTTCGGCGATCTTGTGACCGGCGTCCGGCGTCGTGATGTCGAGGCCGAGCGACGTGCCGCCGATCTCGTTGGCGACCTTGCTCAGGGCGTCACCGGCGGCGGGGATGTCGACGGCGATGACGTGCGCACCCGCGCGGGCGAAGACGCGCGCGATCTGCGCACCGATACCGCGAGCGGCGCCGGTGACGACGGCGACCTGACCGTCGAACGGACGGTGCCAGTCGAGCACCTCCTGGACGCCGTGCTTGCGAATGCGCACCGGCTGGCCGGAGACGTACGCCGAGCGGCTCGAGAGGAAGAAGCGCAACGGCGCGGCGAGCACGGAGCTGTCGCCCTGAGCGTTCGGGTCGACCCAGAACAGGTTGGCCGAAGCGCCGGCACGCAGCTCCTTGCCGATCGAGCGCGTGATGCCCTCGAACGCCTGAGCGGTGGCGGCGGCCTCGACGTCGTCGATCTCGCTCGGCGTCGTCGCGAGGACGATGACGCGAGCCGAACGACCGAGCGCCTTGACGGCGGGCACGGCAATGGCGCGGAACGCCTCGAGGTCGGCCAGCGTCTTGGCGTCTGTCACGTCGATGACGAGGGCGCCCAGCTTGTCGCCGTAGGAGGCGTCGGGCGTGGCCTCGACGACCGTGGCGTCGGACGAGCGGATGATCGCGGCGGCGTTGGCGGCAGCGACACCGGCGCCGACGACACCGACGGCGGCGGGGCCGTCGAGGAGGGCCTGGCCCACCTCGTAGCGGCGCAGCACCGGCGGCTGGGGAAGCCCCAGCTGCTTGGCGAGCTTCTTGCCGAAACCGTTGTTGACGAAGTTCGAGTAACCGTCAGCCATCACACTGCCTCCAGAATCGCGACGACGCCCTGGCCACCGGCGGCACACACGGAGATGAGGCCGCGGCCGGAGCCCTTTTCGTGCAGCTGCTTCGCGAGCTGGGCGATGATGCGCCCACCCGTGGCAGCGAAGGGGTGACCCGCCGCGAGCGACGAGCCGTTGACGTTGAGCTTGCTGCGGTCGATCGAGCCCAGGGGCGCGTCGAGACCGAGCTTCTCCTTGCAGAACTCCGGGTCCTCCCACGCCTTGAGCGTCGCGAGGACGGTCGAGGCGAAGGCCTCGTGGATCTCGTAGAAGTCGAAGTCCTGCAGGGACAGACCGTTGCGCTCCAGCAGACGCGGCACGGCGTAGGCGGGAGCCATGAGCAGGCCCTCGTCACCGTTGACGTAGTCCACCGCGGCGCCCTCACCGTCGACGAAGCGGGCGAGCAGCGGCAGGTTGCGCTCCTTGGCCCACTCCTCGCTGCCGAACAGAACGGCCGAGGCACCGTCGGTGAGCGGCGTCGAGTTGCCGGCGGTCATCGTGCGGTTCTCGCCCTTGCCGAAGACCGGCTTGAGCTTGGCGAGCTTCTCCGCCGTGCTGTCGGGGCGAAGGTTGTTGTCCTTGGAAAGGCCCAGGAAGGGCGTGATGAGGTCGTCGAAGAAACCGCGATCGTACGCAGCGGCCATGTTCTGGTGGCTGGCGGCCGCGAGCTCGTCCTGAGCCTCGCGGGTGACGCCCCACTTCTCGGCCGTGATGGCCATGTGGTCACCCATGGTGAGGCCGGTGCGCGGCTCCTCGTTGCGCGGCTGCTCCGGGGACAGCTGGTTCGGGCGGATCGAGGCGAGCGCCTTCAGGCGGTCACCCGTCGTCTTCGCGTAGTTGGCCTTCATCAGCGTCTTGCGCAGGCCGTCGTTGAGGGCCAGCGGGGCGTCGGACGTCGTGTCGGTGCCGCCGGTGATGGCGGAGTCGATCTGGCCGAGCTTGATCTTGTTCGACACGAGGATGGCGGCCTCGAGGCCGGTGGCGCAGGCCTGCTGAATGTCGTAGGCCGGCGTCGCCGGCGCCAGGTGGCTGCCGAGAACCGACTCGCGGGTGAGGTTGAAGTCGCGCGCGTGCTTGATGACGGCGCCCGCGACGACCTCACCGAGGCGTTCGCCGGCCAGGGAGTAGCGCGAGACGAGGCCGTCGATGGCCGCCGTCAGCATGTCCTGGTTGCTCGCCTTGAGGTAGGCGCCGCCCGAGCGTGCGAAGGGGATGCGGTTGCCGCCGATGACGTAGGCGTCACGGATCGTGGTCATTTCTCGCTCCGATGGTCGTGAGAACCCTGGTCGCCGAGCCGCGTTCGCGATTCGACGTGAGTAGAAGTGCTCATTGAAACTTACCGATACGGACAGTAGCAGGTACGCGCGGTACGCGATACCCTCTGGGACATGTCCGCCCCTTCGAGCACCTCCGACCACGGCCAGACACCCCGCGACGGGCGCGACGTGCGCTGGGCCGCCCACCGCGTCGCCAGGCGCCGTGAGCTCGTCGACGCCACCGTGCGGGCCATCCGCACGCACGGCGCCGGCGTCGGCATGGAGGAGATCGCCGCGCAGGCGGGCACGAGCAAGACCGTCATCTACCGCCACCTCGGCGACCGACACGGGGTCTACCTCGCGGTCTGTGAATCCGTTGACGCCCGCATCCTCGCCGAGATCGAGCAGGCCACCGCCTCGTCCGGCGGCTTCGCCACGACGGCCGAGGTCAACCTCCCCCGGATCCTCGGCGCGGTCATCGACAGCTACCTGCGCCTCGTCGAACGCGACCCCGAGGTCTACCGCTTCGTGGTGCGCCGCCCCGACGTCACGCTTCCCGACGACCTGCCGGCGAGCGACCCGGTCACCGGCCTCTCGGGGCGTATTGCGGACAACCTCACCCACCTGCTCGCGCAGCTACAGCCGGACGACGCCCACACCCAGGGGCGGAATCGGGCGCTGGCCTGGGCGCTCGTCGGCATGGTCAAGGAGTCGGCCGATCGCTGGCTCGAAAACCCCGACGGCCTCACGCGTACGGACCTCGCGCGCCACCTCGCAGCGTTCGCCCACACCGGCCTGGCCGGCCACGGCGAGCTCCCGACTTCCGACGGATCGGCCCCACACCCGCGCCGTCGATGACACGATCCTGACCAGACGATGCCCTTCATCCCACCCAGACCGACGCGTCACGCAACGGCGCGTCGCAGGAGGACGACATGAGCACGACCACGAACGACACCACTCCCCGTCACGAGAACCCGAACGCCGCCGAACCGCTCGGCGCACAGGCCGACGTCGACGTCCTGCGCGCCGCGCTCGACGGCCCGTGGCGCGACCTTCGCGAGCGCGTGCGCCGCGAACTGCCGGCCGACGCCATCACGGGCACCCCGGGCGAGCCGATCGACGTCCAGCGCGAGCGCGTCACCCGTCAGGTACTCGCCCTCGCGGACATGGGCTACGGCTCCATCGGCTTCCCCACCGAGCACGGCGGCACCCTCGACTACGGCGCGTCCTGCGTAGCGTTCGAGATGCAAGCCTTCGGCGACCTGTCGCTCCTCATCAAACTCGGCGTCCAGTTCGGCCTGTTCGGCGGCGCGCTCGCCCGCCTCGGCACCGAGCGTCACCTCTCGGCGTACCTGCCCGACATCATGTCGGGGCGCCTCATGGGCTGCTTCGCCATGACGGAGATCGGCCACGGTTCCAACGTCGCAGAGGTCGAGACGACCGCGACGTACGACATCGAGACCGACGAGATCGTCATTCACTCCCCCACCGTCTCCGCGACGAAGACCTACATCGGCAACGCCGCGAAGGACGGCAAGGCGGCCGTGGTCTTCGCCCAGCTCGTCGTGCCGCAGGTCGGCGACGTCCCGGACGGCGAGGAGGAGAGCGGCGAGCACGGCGTGCACGCCCTGTTCGTGCGCATCCGCGACGACGAGGGCAACCCGATGCCCGGCGTCACGATCGGCGACAACGGCGCCAAGGGCGGCCTGCCGGGCGTCGACAACGGCACCATCGCGTTCGACCACGTCCGCGTGCCGCGCGAGAACCTGCTCGACAAGTTCGGCGGCATCGACGAGACCGGCGCCTACGTCTCCGAGATCGACAACGTCAACCGACGCTTCTTCACGATGCTCGGCACCCTCGTGCGCGGCCGCGTCTGCGTCGGTGGCGGCTCGGGTTCCGCGGCGCAGAAGGCGCTGGCCATCGCCATCCGCTACGGCGACCAGCGCCGTCAGTTCGCCGCTCCGGGTGGGGAGCAGGAGATCGTCGTCCTCGACTACCTCGCGCACCAGCGCAAGCTGCTGCCGCGCCTGGCGAAGTCGTACGCGCTGCGGTTCGCGCAGAACGCCATGACCTCGCGCCTGCAGGAGCTCGAGGACGCGGCCAAATCCGCCGAGGGCGGCACGCCCGGCCCCGACCACGAGGACGCCCAGCGCGAACTCGAGTCGTGGGTGGCCGGCATGAAGGCGCAGACGACCTGGCACGCGCTCGACACCATCCAGGCCTGCCGCGAGGCCTGCGGTGGCGCCGGGTACATGGCCGTCAACGGCCTGACGCAGATGCGCGCGGACGTCGACGTCTTCGCCACCTTCGAGGGCGACAACACCGTGCTCATGCAGCTCGTCGCCAAGGGTCTGCTCACCGAGTACCGCGACAGCTGGGGCGACCTCGACATCGCCGGCATGATCGCCCGCGTGGCCTCCCAGACCGTCGAGGGTCTCGTGGAGAACACGCTCAAGCGCGCCGGCCTGCAGAAGCTCATCGACGGCGCCACGCCGCGCAACGACGAGACCGCTCTCGACTCGCGCGGCTGGCAGGAATCGATGTTCTCCGAGCGCGCGAGCCACCTGCTCGAGACGGCGGCGATGCGTCTGCGCAAGGCCGGCAAGGACAACGGCTTCGAGGTGTTCAACAACGCCCAGGACCACATCCTCGCCGCCGCGAAGGCCGACATCGACCTGCGCGTCTTCGAGGCCTTCCAGGACGGCCTCGAGGCGATGGAGAACGGCCCGGCCCGCGACCTCATGGCGAAGGTCTTCGACCTCTACGCCCTGTCGTCGATCGAGGAGGACAAGGGCTGGTTCATGGAGCACGGCCGCCTCTCGGTGGCGCGCTCCAAGGCCGTCACGACGCGCATCAACTCGCTGTGCGGCGAGCTGCGCCCGCACGCCGTCATGCTGACGGAGGCGTTCGGCATCCCCGAGGGCTGGCTCGAGAACGACCTCATCGACCTCGGCCAGGACCGCGCCGGCGTCACCCGCTGACACGAAATCCTCGCACCACCTCAGACGGCGGCCCAGCTCAAGGAAGCGGGGCCGCCGTCGGTGTCCGTCAGCGCTCGCTACGTCACGGCGACCGGGCCTGCCGCGAGCGCCGTTAGGGTCGGATCATGCAGACGATCCATCACATCGCCCTGGCCGACGAGTGGGACGAGGCGCAGCGTGAGGGCACCTACGCGACGTCGACGCTCGGCATGAGCATCGACGCCGTGGGCTACCTGCACGCGAGCTTTCCCGAGCAGGTTCGCCCGACCCTCGAGCGCTTCTACTCCGACGTCGACGCGCCGCTCGTCCTGCTCACGCTCGACCCGGAGGCCCTGGCCGAGGCGGGCCTCGAGGTGCGCGTCGAACCGGCGGCGCCCGACGACCCCGAGAGTGAGCGCTTCGCGCACGTGTACGGCGGCGTGCTGCCCGTCAACGCTGTCAGCTCTGTCGAGTCGCTCGAGTTGCCCGGCACGCAGGCGTGAACAGCAGCAAGGACAAGACGAAGGCCCCGCAGCTGACGCTGCGGGGCCTTCGTGCACTGGGGTGCCAGGTGAAGGATTCGAACCTTCGAAGCTTTCGCGACGGATTTACAGTCCGCTCCCATTGGCCGCTCGGGCAACCTGGCTCGCGTGCTCGCAAACCATAGCAAAGAGGCGGGAGGCTGGGCGAATCGGCTCGCACGTCACACCCCCGCGACCCCACCTTCGCCGACCGCCTCCCCTAACCGGCGTGTCGGGCTCTATCGTGGCGCTGGAGAAAGCACTCACCCGCGACCCGAGGAGACACCGTGGCAGACAGCTCGTTCGACATCGTCAGCAAGATCGACAAGCAGGAAGTCGCGAACGCCGTCAACCAGGCGGCCAAGGAGATCTCGTCGCGCTACGACTTCAAGAACGTCGGCGCCTCCGTCGAGCTGTCCGGCGACTCGATCGTCATGAAGGCCAACTCCGAGGAGCGAACCCTCGCCGTCCTGGACGTGCTGCAGACGAAGCTCGTCAAGCGTGGCGTCTCGCTCAAGACGCTCGACTACGGCAGCGACGAACCGACGCCGAAGCTCTCCGGCAAGGAGTACCGACTCGAGGCCGCCCTCAAGGAGGGCATCTCGTCGGAGAACGCCAAGAAGATCAGCAAGCTCATCCGTGACGAGGGCCCCAAGACGGTCAAGGCACGTATCGAGGGCGACGAACTGCGCGTCACGAGCAAGAGCCGTGACGACCTGCAGGCCGTGCAGCAGCTCCTTCGCGGCGCCGACCTCGACGTGGCCCTGCAGTTCACGAACTACCGCTGACCCGGCCATGACCTCCCTCCGCGAGTCCCACGCGCTACGGACGTGGGCACTCGTGCTCGTTCTCGTCGTTCTCGCCGCGGCCGGTGGCGAACGCCTCGTCGACACGCTGGCCGACGACGAGGAAACGGTCGCCTGGGCACACGGAGCACGCCTGGCCTCGTCCGCCGTGACACTCGTCGTCTCACTCGTCGCGCTCGCGCTCATGGGGCGTGGACACCATCGTCGGATGGCCACGTTGCGCCCTGCCGCGCCCACCCCGACGAAGCTGTTGGGTTCCGCCCGGGACGAGGAGGACGAGGAGGAGCAGGCGCAGATGCTCGTCGAGACCTTCCCGCTGACGACGTGCCTGCTCGTGCTCGCCCTGGCGGTGGCGGTGTTCGTCGCGACCTACCCGGAGGAGCCCGCGTTCGTGCGGGTTCTTGCCTCGACGGGAGCCCTCATCACGTTCCTGTGGCTCCTCGGGGCCGTCGCCTCCCGCGTGCGCGCGGGACGGGCGCTACGCAGCTGAGAGCCGCCGGTCAGTGCAGTGGGTTGGGCAGGAGGAGTTCGGTGTTGCGGTCGGCCGGGGTGCCCAGCCCCTCGCGCTCGGCGTTGATGTCGTTGTACGACAGTTCGCGATAGAGGGACGCCAGCGCAGCCTGGGAGCCGTCGGAGTAGGAGGCCTGGTACGGCGCCGCCGACTCGACGAGCGTCGTGAAGAGGCTCAGCGTGCCGTCGGCGTTGTCGCAGACCTCGATGATGCGGGCGAGCTGGGGGAAGTCGACGTGGCTGGCCGTGTTGATCTCCCAGAAGCTGCGCTCCGGATCGCGGTGACGGCGCGCGGTGATGCTGTTGACGTGAGTGTGGCCGTTGACCCAGGCGATGACGTTCGGGAAGCGCTTCAGGGTGTTGACGACTTCGAGGCCACCGTGGCGGATCTCGGGCTTGCCCGGGTCGAGGAGCAGGTTGTTCATCGACTCGCTCGTGTGGTGGCTGAACAGGACGAACAACTCGTCGTCTACCTGACGCTTCTGCTCGGCGCCCCAGACATCGAAGAACCGGCTGCTGCCGGCCTCCAGACGGCGCTGCAGCCAGCGGAACTGCTCGTCACCGAGGCTGCCCTCGGTCCAGCCCGCGCGGTTCGTCGAATCCATGGCGATGCCGGTGACGCCGTCGGCGATGCGGAACGCGTAGTAGCCACGGCCCGTGGCGACGTTCTCCTCGGTGAAGCCGTGCCCTCCGCTCGGCAGGTGCGCCTTCATGTACTCGACGGGCGTGAACGGCGCGCGACGGGCGTCCGGCGTCACGCTGCGCGTCGTCATCGACGATGTCTGCGGCAGGGTGCGCGAGGCGCCGGTGTAGGCACGACGTAGCTGCGTGTTCGAGGTTGACGCCTTGAACCCCATGAACTTCTTGTCGCTCGTGTAGAGCTTCGCGACGGCCGCCCAGTCGCTCGGCAGCACCCCGCTCATCGAGTCGTCGTGGTTACCGAAGACGCTGAACCACGGCGTCTTGAGGCCGTGGCTGCGGTGCGGCGCAACGGCGCGGGCGAAGAATCCGGGCACCGTCGGGAAGCCGGCCTCCTTGTACCGGTCGCGCACGGCGTCGTCGCTCACGTTGTAGAACTGCTCGTCACCGCCGGTGGCGACGCCCTCCCACTCAGTGGCGGCACCGGTGTTCTGCCGAATCGTTCCACCGTTCATCACGGCGAGGAACCAGTCGAGTTCGACCGACTCGTGGTTGTCGGTGTTGTCGCCGGTGGAGACGACGCAGTCGAAGACGCGCCCGGAGAAGGGCCCCTTCGCCAGATCGTTGATGCGCTTGACGAGCTGCGCCCCACCGTGCGAGCCGAGCGGCTCCTGCGGGCGGAACGCGCTGCCGTTGACCGTGCTCAACCACTCGAAGCGCACCGGGCTCTGGGCGTCGATCATGTGCAGGTCGGTGAACTGAACGATGCTCGCGAGCGCCTTACGGGTGTCGTCGCGGTTCGGCTTGGCTGCGACCAACTCGTCGCGCACGACGAGTGCCCAACCCGCCCCGGCAGTGAGGCGCGCGTAACCCGACGGGGCCTTCGGCGTCGCGACGTTCGCCAGCGTCGTGCCCTTGGTGAACACGCTTCGCGACGCCGCGTAGGCAACCTGGCGATCGGTGGCGACGCCGGCGAAGGCGAGGGCGGCGAGGGAGCCTGAGGCACCCTTGAGGACACGGCGGCGGGAGATGTCGGACACGGGGAGACCTCTTCTCGGGCTGGGCGATCGTCCGAACATCGTGCCCGGCCACCTCTACTCCCCAGTAACCCGCAACTGAACGTCGAATGAACGGCCCCTCGGGAGCGTTTCGTGAGGCCCCGCGGCTTACGCCTGCGTAGGGAAGCGGGGTGGGAGGCGCCGCCATTGTCGGCGTCGTAGCATGGCTGGAGCTACCCATCAGTATCGAAAGGCTGCGACCATGCCCCGCAACATTTACGACGAGGACCACGAGGCGTTCCGCTCCTCCGCCCGCGAGTTCGTCGAGCGCACCCTCGCCCCGCGTGCCGAGGAGATGATCCGCGATCACGTCATCGCGCGTGACATCTGGCTCGAGGCCGGCAAGCAGGGCTTCTTCGGCCTGTGCATTCCGGAGGAGTACGGCGGCGCTGGCATCGACGACTACCGCTTCAACGCGATCTTCGCCGAAGAGATCAGCAAGTTCACCGCCGCCGTCGCGTCGTGCTTCGGCATCCACTCGGATGTCACCGCGCCGTACATCGTCAGCCTCGGCACCGAGGAGCAGAAGCAGAAGTACCTGCCGCGGGTCGCGACGGGTGAGCTGATCCTGTCGATCGGCATGACGGAGCCGTCGGGCGGTTCGGACCTCGCCAACCTCAAGTCGATCGCCGTCAAGGCCGACGACGGTTCGGGCGACTGGATCCTCAACGGTTCGAAGACGTTCATCACGAACGGCCACCAGTGCGACGTCGCCGTTGTCGCGGCACGCACGGACCCGAGCAAGGGCGCCAAGGGCATCTCGCTGTTCCTCGTCGAGGCCGGCACCGAGGGCTTCACGAAGGGCAACAAGCTCGACAAGGTCGGCCAGGTCGAGTCCGACACCTCCGAGCTGTTCTTCGACAATGTGCGTCTGCCCGCCGACGCGCTGCTCGGCCCGCAGGACCTCGGCTTCATCGCGATGATGAAGCACCTGCCGCAAGAGCGCATCGGCAACGCCATCGCCAACATCGCGAACGCGAAGCAGATCCTCGCCGAGACGATCCAGTACTGCAAGGACCGCAAGGCTTTCGGTCAGCCCATCGGCTCGTTCCAGCACAACACGTTCAAGATCGCCGAGATGGTGACGAAGATCGAGGTCTCCGAGGCGTACATCGACGACTGTGTCGCCGCGCACGCCGAGGGCAAGCTGACGGCCGTCGACGCCGCGAAGGCGAAGTGGTGGGCCGCCCAGGTGCAGTGCGACGTACTCGACGAGTGCGTGCAGTTGCACGGTGGCTACGGCTACATGAACGAGTACCGCGTGGCACGTGCGTGGCGTGACGCGCGCGTGCACAAGATCTGGGCCGGTTCGAACGAGATCATGAAGATGATCATCGGGCGTGACCTGGGACTCTGAGAAGCGGGAACCGGAGGTTGAGGGGCCCGCGAGCGCAAGCGAGCTCGCCCCTCGGCCGCAGGTAGACACCGACAGAACAAGCCAGAGAAAATCTCTCTGAGCTCGTAGAAGTCTGACGAGAAGGGCCGGTTCGAGCGTCTGCTCGAACCGGCCCTTCGACGTTTCCCCTCAGGCGAACGCTTCGGCCGTCGTCGTGACGGCCCCCGTTGCGGCGGGCTGCTTGGTGGAGGCGGCTTGTTCGTTGAGCACGGCGATCGACTGCTCGGGCGAGAACTCGGCGCCCCGTTCCCGCATGTCACCGGTGGTGTGCGCGTCGGAGACCAGCGTCACGTCGTAGCCGCGGTGGATGCCGCCGTAGAACGTGCTGCGGATGCACGCGTCGGTCTGCGCGCCCGCGAGGACGATCTCGCGAGCCCCCAGCGCCTCCAGCTGCTGGGCCAGGTCGGTCTCGACGAAGGAGTCGCTCCACGTCTTGTGCACGATCGCCTCGTGGTCGGCGGGCGAGAGCTGCGGCACGATCTGCCACTCGGCACTCCCCTTCGCGAGCCCTGCGTCGGTGTGCTGCACCCACACGACGGGAACGTCGGCGGCGCGAGCCGCCTCGACCAGTTTCGCCACGTTCGCGATGACGGCGTCGGAACCGACCGACTCCTCCATGACGTCGACCTGCACGTCGACCACCAGTAACACTCGTTCGCCCATGACGTTCACGCTACACACGGCCACCGACAACCCAGCGATTCCGGGAAGGCGCATCGTAGGGAGTTCAATTCACGACAGCCGACTGGACCGGGAACTATTGAGCAACGCTCAATAGTTGTTGCAGCATCACCGATGTGATGTGATTCAGAGCACATCGACGTTTCGTCTCGCGGGGGTTTCTCCATGTCCGACATGCCTTACGTTTCCACGACCCTTTCCCTGGCCAGCGTTCTCGCCGAGCCGGCCCGTCGAGAGCCGGACGCCATAGCCCTCGTCCAGGGAGAGCAGCGCCTCACGTACGCCGAGACGTGGCAGCGGGCGCGCCGCACGGCAGCACAGCTCGTGGCCGACGGCGTGCAGCCCGGCGACCGCGTCGCTCTGCTCGCGCCGAACGTCATCGAGTTCGTCACCTCGTACTACGGAATCCTCGCTGCGGGCGGCGTCGTCGTTCCCATTCCGACGCTTCTGCAGGGCCGCGAGGCGGCGTATCTCATCGACACCGCCGAGGCGAGCCACCTCATGTACCACCCGGCCGTCGCCGCTGCGGCCACCAAGGCTGCCGAGATGACGGGCGTTCCGACCCACGACATCACGACGTACGGCACCGACGCCGAGCCACTCACCACGTTCGTCACGCGCGAGCCGCTCGACCCGGCCGTCATCTTCTTCACGAGCGGCACGACCGGACGCCCCAAGGGGGCCATCCTCACCCACCTCAACCTCGTGATGAACGCCACCGTCAGCGCCTTCGACGGCAACGGCGTGCCGCCCGGCACGATCGCCCTCGGGTGCCTGCCGCTCTTCCACGTCTTCGGCCAGTCGGTCTCGCTCAACGCGGGCTTCCGCCACACCGCGACGCTCGTGCTCCAGCCGCGCTTCGACGCGAGGGAGGCCCTCGAGATCATGAACCGCGAGGGCGTCACGATGATCTGCGCGGTGCCGACGATGTACATCCAGCTTCTCGCCGCGGTGGCGGAGAACCCCGACATTCCGGTGCCGCAACTCGAGGACGCCGTCAGTGGCGGCGCCTCCCTGCCGGTCGCCGTGCTCGAGCGCTTCGAGGCCACCTTCTCGACCAAGATTCACGAGGGTTACGGCCTGAGCGAGACCTCGCCGTCCATCACGTCGAACCAGGAGCAACTCGGCGTCGAGGCCGGCAGCGTCGGCCACAGCCTGTGGGGCATCGACATCGCCATCGCCGACGTCACCGTGCCCGACCACATCGAGTTCGTGCCCGCCGGAGAGCGGGGTGAGGTCATCGTCCGCGGCCACGCCGTCTTCGCGGGCTACTGGAACAACGAGGCCGCCACCCGCGAGGTGCTGCAGGACGGCTGGTTCCGCACCGGCGACATCGGCATCCAGGACGAGTCGGGGCGCCTGCGCATCGTCGACCGCACGAAGGACCTCGTCATCCGCGGCGGCTACAACGTTTACCCACGCGAGGTCGAGGAAGCGCTCATGCGCCACGAGGGCGTCGACCAGGTCGCCGTCATCGGAGTGCCGGACGAGCAGTACGGCGAGGAGATCATGGCCGTCATCGTGCCGAGCGAAGGGGCCCGACTCGACGGCGACGAGATCATCGCCTGGAGCCGCGAGCGCCTCGGATCGCACAAGTACCCGCGCCGCGTCGAGATCGTCGGCGAGCTGCCGCTCGGGCCGAGCATGAAGGTTCTCAAGCGCGAATTGCGCACCCAGTACTCCACCGGGGAATAGAGTTGTTGAGCAACGCTCAATAAGCATCGAGAGGAAGCATCGCGCATGCCAGTACAGACCCAGCGCTTCGAGGGCAAGGTGGCCATCGTTACCGGAGCGAGCCGCGGCATCGGCCTTGCCATCGCGCAGCGCCTCGTCGACGAGGGCGCCAACGTCATCATCACGGCGCGCGGCCAGGAGGCTCTCGACGCCGCCGTCGCCCAGCTCGGTGACGCCGCGCTGGCGCGCGCGGGCAAGGCTCAGGACAAGGAGCACCAGGAGGACGTCGTGCGCACCGCGCTCGACACCTGGGGCCGCCTCGACGTGCTCGTCAACAACACGGGCATCAACCCCGTCTTCGGTGGCCTCATGGACCTCGACGACTCAGCGGCCACGAAGATCTCCGAGGTCAACCTCCTCGCCACGCTGTCCTGGACGCGCACCGCGTGGAACCTGTGGATGAAGGAGAACGGCGGCTCCGTCGTCAACCTGGCCAGCATCGCCGGCCTGCGCACGGCCCCCGGCATCGCCTACTACGGCGTGACGAAGGCCGGCCTCATCCACCTCACCGAGGAGCTGGCCGTCGAGCTCGGCCCCACGGTGCGCGTCAACGCCGTGGCCCCCGCCGTCGTCAAGACCGACTTCGCCAAGGCCCTCTACGAGGGCCGTGAGGACGAGGTCGCCAAGCCGTACCCGCTCAAGCGCCTCGGCCGCCCCGAGGACATCGCCGGCCCCGTCGCCTTCCTCGCCTCCGAGGATGCGGCCTGGGTGACGGGCCAGACGCTGCCGATCGACGGTGGCATCACGCTCACCGGCGGCTTCTGAGCATCCCGAAACCCTCGAACTCCCGACGAAAGGACATCCCCATGACCCAGCGAACCGCCATCGTCACCGGTGCCGCGCGCGGCATCGGCGCGGCCGTCGCCCAGCGTCTAGCCTCCGACGGCTTGCAGGTTGCCGTCATCGACCTCGACGAGAGCGCGTGCGCCTCGACGGTCGAGGCCATCACGTCCGCTGGCGGCAAGGCCATCGCCGTCGGCGCCGACGTCTCCGACGAGGAGAGCGTCAAGAAGGCCGTCCAGCGCGTCGCCGACGAGCTCGGTGCCCCCACCGTGCTCATCAACAACGCCGGCATCCTGCGCGACAACCTGCTGTTCAAGATGAGCGTCGACGACTGGGACATGGTCATGGGCGTTCACCTGCGCGGCAGCTTCCTCATGGCCCGCGAGGCCCAGGCCCACATGACGAAGGAAGGCTTCGGCCGCATCGTCAACCTGTCGTCGAGCTCGGCGCTCGGCAACCGCGGTCAGGCCAACTACTCGGCCGCCAAGGCCGGTCTGCAGGGCTTCACGAAGACCCTCGCCATCGAGCTCGGCAAGTTCGGCGTCACCGTCAACGCCATCGCTCCGGGCTTCATCGCCACGGACATGACGGCGGCCACCGCCGAGCGTGTCGGCGTGCCGTTCGACGACTTCATGAAGGGCGCGGCGGACGCCACGGCCGTCAAGAAGGTGGGCCGCCCCGAGGACATCGCCAACGCGGCGTCGTTCTTCTGCGACGAGCGCTCCGGGTACGTCTCCGGCCAGGTGCTCTACGTCGCCGGCGGACCCCTGAACTGAAGGAGGAGCTCATGCGTACGTTCAACGGACTCGAGGAACTCAAGGCCGCCGTCGGCGAGGAACTCGGCTCGAGCGAGTGGCACGAGGTCACCCAGACGATGGTCGACCAGTTCGCCGAGGCGACGGGCGACCATCAGTGGATCCACGTCGACCCGGAGAAGGCGAAGGCCGGCCCGTTCGGCACGACGATCGCTCACGGCTACCTCACGCTGAGCCTCGTGCCGATGCTGGCTGCCGAGATCTGGTCGATCGAGAACATCTCGATGGCCGTCAACTACGGCTCGAACAAGGTGCGTTTCACGCAGCCGGTTCCCGTCGGCTCGCGCGTGCGCGGCACCGCCGTGCTCGACGAGGTCAAGGAGTCGCCCAAGGGCGCCCAGGTGGCCATGACGTTCACCGTCGAGATCGAGGGCGAGGAGCGCCCGGCCTGTGTCGCACAGACGCTGTCGGTCATCGTGCCCTGACGCGCGTCGCCGCTGACGCGAGGCCCGACCCGGAGTCCCTGCTCCGCGGTCGGGCCTCGTTCGTCTTCCCCCGTCCTGTCCGGAAATGAACCGCCCGTCAGCGGGCGAAGACGGCGCGGGAGGCGATGACCTCGCGCATCGTGGCGTGCGCATCGACAACCGAGCGGCGCACCGACGCCGGGAGCTGCTGATCGAGCATCCGGCGCACCTCGACGTCGAGCTCCTCGCTCGCGAGGGCGGCGGGGAACGCGAGCGAGGCGACGCGGGCGAGGGCGTCCTCCCCCACCCACTCCCGCATGCGCGGGATGTCGCTGACGTAGCGCTCCACGTACGGCGCGAGAGTGGCCTCGTCGTCGGCCGGCCAGAAACCGGAGGCGAGCGCGTTCATCTCGTAGTTGCTGTGAGCCGGCGAATCCTCGCTCGGCGCTGCCGTGAGCTCCTCCCAGGCCCACGCCTTCGTCGCGGCGTCCGGGAACGACGCGCGAGCTGTGAGGTAACCCAGGCGGCCGGACATCGTGTTGTCGGCGGCGAGCGCCTCGTCGAGATCGTCGATCGTGACGGCGTCGAGCTGCGCGAGGCGGCGCGCCACCCGCCAACGGAACGGAGTGTCACCGTCGAGCCCGGCGGGCAGGTCTTCTCCCCGGAACCACGGCGTGAGGCGCCCGGCGTCACCCGTACCGGCCAACAGGCGCGCGCCCGCGAGGGTGCGCGGGTCGTGTTCACCGTCGGCCTCGGCCAGCATGCGCTCGGCAAGGTCCGCGAGCCCGGCGAGCGCAGCCGGACGCTCGGACCACGGCAGGAAACGACCGACGACTGCGCCCAGAGCGAGCGAGGTGGCGACGTCGAGCACGGGCATCTGCGTCTCGGCCGGAAGCGCGGCCTCGGCTATCGCGAGGATCTGCTCGGGCGCCACCTCGGCGCGGGCCAGGCCGTGCGCGAGCGCCGTCCAGATCATGGCGCGCGTCGTCGCGTCGTCGATTCCCGGTAGCGCCCCCGCCATGGCCTCGAGGCTCGCGTCGTCGAACGCCACACCCGCCCACGTGAGGTCACCCGCGTTCGGCACGACGAGTGCAACGCTCTCGCCTCCCGTCGCAGCGGCGATGTTCGGCAGCTTCACGCGCCCGCTCACGCCGTGCAGATCGTCGGCGGCCACCTCGGCGCCCGCCTGGTCGTAGGCGGCGACGCGCACCGTGTGAACACGCGTCGCAGGGCGATCCGGGTCGGGCGTGATGACGAGTCGGGGGCTCGCGATCTCGCCCACGTTGTCGCCGTCATGCTCGATCCGCAACGTGTCCATTCCGGCCGTCTCGAGCCACGCCTGCGCCCATTCGGTGAGGTCGCGTCCCGCCGCCTGCGAGAGTGCCTCGAGGAAGTCCGCGAGGGTGGCGTTCGCGAAGGCGTGACGCTCGAGGTGAGCGCGCACCCCGGCGACGAACGCGTCATCCCCGATGTGGTGGATGAGCTGACGCAGAACGGCCGAGCCCTTGGCGTAGGAGATGCCGTCGAAGTTCTGCAGGGCCGTGTCCGTGTCGGCGGCGGGTGCCCCCGCGACGGGGTGCGTGGACGGCGAGCGCTCCGCCGCGTATCCCCAGGCCTTGCGGGAGGCTGCGACGTCGACCCAGGCGTCGTCGAACTCGGTGGCGGCCTCGAGCGTCCGGTTCGCCATGTACTCGGCGAAGGATTCGTTGAGCCACAGGTCGTCCCACCACTGCATCGTGACGAGATCGCCGAACCACATGTGCGCCATCTCGTGGCTGATCGTGTTGGCGCGCACGAGATGCTCGGTGCGCCCGGCCGCCCCGGTGAAGACGAGCTGGTCGCGGAACGTGACGCAGCCGGGGTTCTCCATGGCGCCCGCGTTGAACTCGGGCACGAACACCTGGTGGTACTCCCCGAACGGGTACCGGATGCCGAAGAGCGAGTGGTAGTGGTCGAACGACTGCTTCGTCACCGTGAGCATCTCGGGCGCCTGCGCTTCGAGGTGGTCTCGCAGCGACGCGCGGGCGTGGATGCCGAGGCGGATGCCGTCGTGCTCGTCGGTCACCGTGGCGAACGGGCCGGCACAGACGGTGACGAAGTAGGTGGCCAGTGGCTTCGTCGTCTCGGCCCGCCAGAGCCCGGGTTCGACCTCACGCATCGCTCCGTTCGCCACGACGCTCCAGCCGCCGGGGGCGCGCACCGTGACGTCGTAGGGCGCCTTGAGGTCGGGCTGGTCGAAACACGCGTAGACGCGCGGCGCAGCATCCATGAAGAGGTGACCGTAGACATAGGCCTCGCCGTCCGCCGGGTCCTCGGCACGGTGCAGCCCCTGGCCGTCGCGGCCGTAGCGCATCGTAGCGGTGACGACGAGTTCGTTGTGTTCGGCGAGATCCGTCAGGTGCAGACGGCGTCCCTCGAGGGCCGACACGGGCAGCTTGCGGCCGTTGAGCATCGCCGACTCGAGGCTCACCGGGTCGAGGTCGGCAAACGTCGAGGCACCGTTCTGCGCCGTGAACGTCAGCCGCGTCGTCGAGGCGAACTCTCGTGGGCCCCGGTCGAGATCCAGCTCGATGTCGTAGTGCTCGGGGCGAACGATCTGCGAGCGCTCGCGTGCTTCGTCACGGGTCAGCGTCATGGGCTCATCCTGCCACCCGCGACCGAGTCGTCGAGGGGAGCACGAACGCGTCGCGACACGCCGAAAGCCGAACGCCTCACGGGCTGGCTCCTCGAACGTTCCTTACGACGTGAGCGTGACGCGCATCGCGGGGAAGGCCACCTCGGTGAAGCCGGCGCGCTCGTACAAGACGCGGCCCGCCTCGGTGGCCATGAGTTCGGCCCGACCCACACCCGTTCCTCTGGTCCACGCCAGCACCGCGTCGAAGGCCTGACGCCCGAAGCCGCGCCCGCGGTGGTCGGCAAAGGTACACACATTGCTGATGAGAACGTCGCGGCCGTGCGGAACCGCCGGTGAAGGCGCCGCGTCACGGACGGCCCCGACGGCACCTGCCACGACCTCGCCGTCGGCTTCCACGACGAAGAACCCGTGGTCAGGGCTGTCCAGGCGTTCGCCGAACCAGCGTCGGGCCTCTGGCTGCCAGGCGCGGGTGCCCTCGGCGCCCATGGCGGTGAACATCTCCGCTCGAAGCGCCACCAACGCGTCAACATCCCGACGCTCCGCGCGCCGGGCCGTTCCTTCGCCGCTCATGCGATCACAGTATCGAGGCAGCGCTCGACGCTCAGCCCTGGTGCGGACCGGGCCGGTAGGGCCCGTCGAACCGCTGGGGCATCCGGATGCGCTGGCCGGCCATCTGCTCGAGGCGCTCGATGCGGTCGGCCGTCTTCGGGTGCGTGGAAAACATGCGCGAGATGTCCTGCGCGCGGAACGGGTTGGCGATGAACGCGTGGCTCGCGTTCTGCAGCTGCGGCGTCGGCGCGAGCGGGGCCGAGGCGACTCCCGCTTCGAGCTTGGCGAGCGCCGAGGCGAGCGCGAGCGGGTCGCCCGTCAGCTTGGAACCGTCCTCGTCGGCGTCGAACTCACGCGTGCGGCTGATGGCCATCTGGATGACCGACGCTGCGAGCGGCGCGAGGAACGCCATGAAGAGCATGACGATGGGGTTCGGGCGGTTCTCGCTGCTCGAGCCGCCGCCGAAGAACATCATCATCTGCGCGACGCTCGTGATGAGGCCGGCGAGGGCTCCGGCGACGGACGATGTGAGGATGTCGCGGTTGTAGACGTGCATGAGCTCGTGGCCCAGCACACCACGCAGTTCACGCTCGTCGAGCAGGCCGAGGATGCCCTCGGTGCAGCAGACCTTCGCGTTGTTCGGGTTGCGGCCCGTGGCGAACGCGTTGGGTGCCTGCGTCGGCGAGATGTACAGCTCGGGCATCGGCTTGCCGGCCTTCGTCGACAGCTCGCGCACGATGCGGTACATCGCGGGCGCCTGCGTCTCGCTCACCGGGTAGGCCTGCATCGCGCGGATGGCAAGCTTGCCGGAGTTCCAGTACGCGTAGAAGTTCATCGCGAGACCGATGACGGCGAACACACCGATGTAGCGGCCGTTGCCGATCACCGCGCCGAGGCCGAGCAGCAGGGCCCAGATGAGCCCGAACAGCGCGGCCGTCTTCAGCCCGTTGAAATGCCTGTGCATGTCCGGTTCAACGAAGGCTCGGGTGCGGATGTTCCGGCGCGGTCGGCCCCAGATGTGAACTCTGGCCCGATCTGTGACCGGCGCAGGTCACAGACCGAGCCAAAGATCACAGCCTGTGCGGCGGAGCGCGTCAGAAGAGGGCGAGGAGGACGTTCGGCGCGAGGCTCGTCGTCACGACGGCGAGCGAGACGAGCGCGGCGAGCACGCCGTAGACCTTCTTGGGGCGCGGCAAGGGCGTGAGTTCGGGTTCGTTGCCCGACAGCGCCGCCACAGCGGCTGCCTCCTCGGAGACGTCGTCGTTCTCGGGCGCGGGGGTGGCGACGGGCGCGAACATCGCGGCGATCCAGCGCAGGTACACCGCCACGCCGAGCACGGCGTTGAGCAGAGCGATGACGACGAGCCACCACACTCCCCCGGCGACGACCGGCTTGAGCGCCACGATCTTCGCGACGACGCCGATGATGCTCGGCGGCAGCCCGGCCAGGGCGAGAAGGCCGAGCGCGAGCGTCGCGGCCATCATCGGGCGGGTGCGGAACAGGCCGCGCAGGTCACCGATCCTCGTCTCGTGCTCGCGCGAACGGGCGTCCTCGAGGGCCGCCAGGACGACGAAGACAGCGAGCGTTCCGATCGTGTAGAGCGCGAGGTAGGCGGCGGCCGCGGTGACGGAACCACCGGCGACGACCGTCATCGGCAGCACGACCCAGCCGGCCTGCGCCACCGTCGACCACGCCATGAAGCGCAGCGCGCCGTCCTGACGCCAAGCCATGACGTTGCCGACCGTCATCGACAGGGCCGCGACGACGGCGAGCGCCGTGAGCGCGGACGAGCCGAGCGACGACGCGGCACGCAGCACGACGAGCATGCCGCCGAGAGCACCGACCTTCGACGTCGTGGCAAGGAAAGCCGCGACCCAGGAGCCCGAGCCCTCGAACGCCTCCGGCGTCCACGCGTGGAACGGAGCGAGGGAGAGTTTGAAGCCGACACCCGCGATGACGAGCATCATCGCGAGGACGACGAGGGGCTTGCGGGCCGGGTCGGCGAAGGCGTCGAGCACCTGGTCGCCGGTCATCGACGCCGTACCCGTGGCCGCGAACCACACGGCCGCGCCGAGGGCGAGGACGGCGAACGAGACGAGGGCCGTCACGAGCAAGGTGAGGGCGCCGTGAGCGGCCTGCCGGCCCCCACGCAGAGCGACGAGCGCGACGCTGGGAATCGTGGCGAGCTCGATGAGCACGAGCCAGGAGCCGAGATCACGGGCCGCAAGGACGCCGACGCAGCCGGCCGTCGCGGCGAGCACGAGCATCGCCCGCACCGCGGGGTGGCCCTTCGTGCCGGGCACATCGCTGGTCTTCTCGGCGAGGGCGAGCACCGCGACCACCGCCGCGGAGGCGAGCGCCAGGCCCTGCAGACCGACGCCGGTCTGGTCGGCCTGCCAGTAGCAGCCGCCCGAGGCGTCGCACAGGCTCGTGCCGTGAGGGCCGGTCACGGCACCGACGATAAGTGCGCCGAGGCCGCCGAGACACGCCAGGACGGCGAGCACCCACGGGAGGCGGGCTCGCCCGGGCAGAACGACGTCGACGAGGAGCACGAGAAGGGCACCCACCATCGGCACGACGGCGGGAGCGAGTGCGAGGGCGTCGAAGGAAATCTTCACTTGAGGCCTCCGAGCAGCCGCGGCAGGTCGACGTCCGCCACGTTCATGAGCAGCGTCGGCGCAACGCCGAGGACGAAGACGGCCGCCACGAGCACGCCGATGGCGAGCCATTCGAGACCGACGACCCGCTCGGTGGCCACAGAGGCGCTCGCCTCGGCGTGCTCACCGGCTGTGGACGCCGGGGTGGCCCCGTCGCTCGTGCCGAGCGTGGCGTCAGCGGCCTCGGGCGCGCGCTCCCCGGCCCACACTGCACGCAGCACACGCACGCCGTAGGCCGCAGCGAGAACGGCGCCGAACGCGGCCACTGCCGTCAGGACGTGGAATAGGGCGCCCGGGCGGTGCGGAGCACCCCAGGCAGCGAACAGCGCGAGAATCTCACCCCAGAAGCCGGCGAGACCGGGCAGGCCGATGGCTGCGGCGGTGCCGACGACGAGGGCGAAACCGAGCCGCGGATCGCTGTTACGCAAGCCGACCATCGGTTCGTCGACGTCCACCGCACCGCGACGCGCCTTGAGCGCGCCGACGACGGCGAACAGGAGCGCGGAGATGACGCCGTGTGCGATGTTGCCGTACAGCGCAGCCTGCAGACCGATCTGCTGACCGGCTGCGAGCGCAAGCATGACGAAGCCCATGTGCGCGATCGACGACCACGCCACGAGGCGCTTGAGGTCGCGTTCGACGAGGCAAACGAGCCCCCCGACGACGATGCCGACCACCGCAAGAACCGCGATGACGGGGGCGATCGTGCGCCACGCGACGGGCAGCGGCAGGACGACGAGACGGATGAAGCCGTACGTGCCGAGCTTGAGCAGGACAGCAGCCAGGAGCATCGAGCCGGCCGTCGGGGCGGCCGTGTGAGCCCGCGGCAGCCACGAGTGAACACCGATGAGGGGCACCTTGACGGCGAGGCCGAGCGTGAGCAGCACGCCCGCCGTCATCGCGATGGGGAACGGCAGTGCGGCAGCCGCACCACCGGCGAGCCGTTCGAGGTCACTCGTGCCCGCCGAGACAACGAGCAGGAGGATGCCGGCGAGCATAAACATCGAGCCGCCGACGGTGTAGAGAACGAACATCCACCCGGCACGACGGCGGTCGGCCGCGGCGTCACCGAAGCGGTCGATGAGCACCCACATCGGCACGAGAACGACTTCGAAGGCGATGAAGAACGCAACCGCGTCACGGACACTGAACGCCGCGACGGCACCACCGAGAACGACGAGCAGGCAGCCGTAGAACAGCCCGGGTGTGCCCTTCGGGCGCTGGCGGGAACTGACGGCGACGGCCAGCAGCGTCACGGCCGCCGCGAGGATGACGAGCGGAGCGCTGATGCCGTCGGTGGCCAGGTGGAGGCGCATTCCGAGGCCGGGCACCCACGGCTTGTCGATGTGGGCGTCCGTGACGACGGCCGCGACGCACGCGGCGAGGGTGACGACGCTCGCGAGCACCGCGACGGCCCAGGCGCCGGTGTGACCGACAGGGCGTCCGAGTCGGTCGCCCGCCATGAGGGCGGCACCGACGCCGAGCGGCACCGCCACGGCCGCGAGCAGAACGAGGCTCACCACAGCGTCACCCCCAGGATCGAAGCGATGACGACGCCGACGATCACCCACGACAGGCCTGTCGCGGGACGTCGTCCGTGGACGCCGTCGAGAGCCTTGCCGGCGCGGGCGAGGGCACCGGGCGCGCGCGTCGCAGCGGCGTCGACACCCGAGTCGAGGCGGTGGACGCCGCGAGCCAGCGCGAGCACGGGACGCGTCACGAGAGTGCGGTAGAGCGTCTCGACACCGAACCCTCGCGAGGCGGCCAGCGGGATGTGGCGCGGCAGGCGACGGGCGGCGTCACCGTAGAGCTGGCCGAGCGACATGATGCGCACGACGAGGCCGGTGGCGACGATGAGCAGTACCGAGGCGCCCATCATGGCGAGGTTGAGGTGACTCGTGTCGATGTCGAACAGCCGCGTGAAGGCGAGGAGCCCGCCGAACACTCCCCCGAGCACGAGCAGCCACAGCGCGAGGCGCACCGAGACGCCCGGGCGCGGCAGCACCTCGTCCTCCTCGATCTCCTCGATCGGGTCGACCTCCTCACCGAACTCGTTGACCTCCGGAGTGCTGCGCAGCATCTCGACGATGTCGACGTCACGCACCGTGTGGGAGTCGGTGAGCACCTGACGTTCACCACGCCGTTCGAGGACGGTGCGGTGCTGCAGGATGAGCCACGCGCGGGCCGAGTACGCGGCGGTGCCGACGATGATGAGCGCGAGCATGATGAAGCCGACGAGTCCCTCGACGTGTCCGTCGCTCTGGGAGCGCACGGCGTTCTCGAGCATCGCGTCCTTCGAGACGAACGCGACGGTCGGCGGCAGGCCGGCCATCGTGAACAGGGCGAGGGTCACGGGGACGAAGGTCTTCGGCAACCGACGGGTTGCGCCCGTCATCCGGGTGACGAGCGTGGAGCCGACGACCACCGCGAGCCAGCCGACGAGCAGGAACAACAGCGACTTGAAGAAGGCGTGACCGACGAGGTGCAGGAGCGCGGCGTCGGCGCCCTCGCCCGGGGCCAGCGCGCCGAGGCCGAGGAGCATGAGGCCGACCTGGCTGATCGTCGACCACGCGAGCAGCCGCTTGATGTCGACCTGCGCGAACGCGCTCACCGCAGCGAACACGGACGTCGCGCCGGCGACGATGACGAGGGTGAGACGGGCCGTCGGTTCGGCGGCCAAGAGCGGCAGGAACTGGGCGAGGACGACGGTGCCCGCGGCCACCATCGTCGCGGCGTGGATGAGTGCCGACGCGGGCGTCGGGCCCTCCATGGCGTCGGGCAGCCAGTCGGTGAACGGAAGCTGTGCGGACTTGCCGAGCACACCGCACACGAGGCCGAGCAGAAGAACGAGGCGCAGGGTGCCGTGGGCGTCGAGGTTCGAGGTGCTCCAGGCCGTGACGATCTCACTGATGCGCGTCGTGCGCGCACCCATGGCGAGGCCGGCGAGCCCGACGACGAGCGGCGCGTCGGCCACGCGCGTGACGAGGAACGCCTTGAGCGCGGCGCGGCGCGGGCCCGGCTGGTTGCTCTCGTGGCCGATGAGCAGGTAGGAGCACCAGGCCATGACCTCCCAGCCGACGAGGGTGAGCAGCACGTCGTCGGAGAGGACGACGAGCACCATGGCGGCGGTGAAGGCGGAGACCGTGGCGGCGAACGAGCGGTAGCGCGGGTCGGAGAACAGGTACCAGCGCGCGAACATCTGGACGCACGTCGCGACGAAGAGCGCGACGGCCGCGATGAGCGCGCCGGTCGGTGTCACCCGCAGTTCGAGCGGCGCCTTGAGCGCGGGCCCGAGCGGCAGAGACCCGACGGTGACGAGGTGCTGGGCGACCGGCGTCGTGAGCTGCTGCGCGACGAGCAGAATCGCCGCGACGAGGCCACCGAGCGTGCCGAGGGCCGCGAGCGCGTAGGCGCCGGCGTTACGGCGCCCCAGGAGGAAAGCCAGCACCGCGCCGAGCAGCGGGACGGCGACGGCGGCCTGCGCGAGGTGTGCGGTCACGACGTCACCCGCCCGTCGGTGCGGTCGTCGACGGGCGCGTGGGCCGCGTCGTCGTCGAGGCGCTCGGTGAGGTCGATGTGCCCGCGCAGTCGGAACGCGGCCAGGATGATGCCGAGCGCAAGCGTCACCTCGGCGGCGGCGAGCGTGATGACGAAGATCGTGAGGATCTGCCCTGCTGCGGCGTCGTCGGGAAGGGTCGTGCTCATCGTGACGAGGATGAGGCTCGCCGAGGCGAGGATCAGTTCGACCCCGACGAGCATGAGCACGGCGTTACGGCGCGCCAGCACGCCGTAGACGCCCGAACCGGCGAGCACGGCGGCGAGTGCGAAGGGCAGGAGGAGGTGGATCACTTCGAGCCACCGTCCTTGCGCGTGCCGATCATCGCGAGGGCGCCGACGAGCGCGGCGAGCAGCACGAGCGAGAGCACCTCGAACGGCCAGGCGAAGCGGCCGAAGAGGTTGGCGGCGAGGTTGGCGTTCGTTCCGCCGTCGAGGCCGACCTGCTGCGACCCGAAGGCTGCCGCGAAGGCGGCGAAGAGCAGGCCACCGGTGGCTGCGGAAATGACGAGGGCCACCATCCGGCCGGCCATCGGCACGTCGTGATCGGCGCTCTTGCCGATGGGAGCGCGCGTCAACATGACGGCGAACAACACGAGCACGACGACGGCACCGACGTAGACGAGCAGCTGCACGAGCGCGACGAGTTCGGCGCCTAGCACGAGGTAGCAGCCCGACAACGTCGTCATACACAGGGTGAGCCACAGCGCGGCGTGTACGAGCTGACGCGTCGTTACGGCGCAGACGGCCGACACGGCACTGATGAGGCCGAGGCAGCCGAAGAGGGCGTCGTGCACGGTCATGGGCTCACTCCTTTCGTCGTCGTCGCGTTGGCTCGGGTCACTTCGTCACGTTCCGGCGCGCCACCCGTGGGGGCTTGCTCGCCGCTGCGACCTCGGGCGCCTCGGGGGCACGCTCGTCGAGGTCGGGCGGGGCCGGAACCGTGCGCATCCACTCGCCGAGCTGCTCCTTCTCGTGGAGCAGGTCGCGGATGTCGCCGGAGGCGTACTCGAACTCCGGGCTCCAGAAGAGCGCGTCGAACGGGCACACCTCGATGCAGATGCCGCAGTACATGCACAGTGAGAAATCGATGGCGAAGCGGTCGACGACGTTGCGCTGACGGTCACGCCCACCCGGCGTCTCGCTGGGAATCGTCTCCTTGTGCGAATCGATGTAGAGGCACCAGTCGGGGCACTCGCGCGCACAGAGCATGCACGCGGTGCAGTTCTCCTCGAGCAGCGCGATGACGCCGCGGCTACGCGGCGGCAGGTCCGGCTTCTCGTCCGGGTACTGACGCGTCGACGTCTTCTTCGTCATGGTGCGCGCCGTCGTGGCCATTCCGGAAAGAAGGCCGCGGATCGGCCCCTTCTCGCGGCCCGAGGCGGGCAGGTCGTGGACGTGGTGAGCGTGCTCGTGCACGTGCTCGCCGTGGTCGTGGTTCGCGTTCTGCTCGGTCATGCGGTGTAGATCACTCCTGCCGCGGTAAGAGCCAGCTGGAACAGGGCAAGGGGAACGAGGAAGAACCACGCGAAGCGCTGCAGTTGGTCCTCGCGCAGGCGCGGCCAGCTCATGCGCACCCACAGGACGACGAACGCGACGGCGGCGGTCTTGAGCAGCATCCAGACGAAGCCGAGCGCCCCGTCGAACGGACCGTTCCACCCGCCGAGGTAGAGCGCGGCGAACAGCGCCGACATGACGACGATGCCCGCGTACTCGGACAGCAGGAACAGCGCGAAGCGCAGGCCGGTGTACTCCGTCATCGCACCCATGACGACCTCGGAGTCGGCCACGGGCATGTCGAACGGCGGGCGCTGCAGTTCGGCGGTGGCCGCGATGAGCAGCACGATCGCACCGGGCAGCTGCCACAGCAGCCAGATCGGGTGCCAGGCGTGCACGATGCCGCCGATCGAGAGCGACCCTGCCGCCATCGCGAACGACGCGCACGCGAGGATGAGCGGCACCTCGTAGCTGACGAGCTGAGCGGCGGAACGGAACGCGCCGAGCATGGCGTACTTGTTACCCGAACCGAAGCCGGCCATGAGCGTCGCGATGGTGCCGATGCCGGAAACGGCCAGCACGTAGACGAGCGACGCTGGCAGGTCGCCGGCCACGGTGGACGGCGTGAAGGGGATGGCGACGAGCGCGAGCAGGTAGCTGAACATCGACACCGCAGGAGCCAGGCGGAAGACCGGCTTGTCGGCGGCGCGAGGAACGACGTCCTCCTTCTGCGCGAACTTCACACCGTCAGCGACGAGCTGCGCCCAGCCGTGGAAACCACCGGCCTTCATCGGGCCGAGGCGCCCCTGCATGTGGGCCATCACCTTGTGCTCGGCCTGACCGAGCACGAGTGGCAGCACCATGAAGCACACGAGCACGGCAACGCTGCGCAGGACGATCTCGAGGACGCTCATCGCGGCCCCCACGTCTCGTCGGGCACGCCGGGGGCCATGACCTTGCGACGCTTCGAGGCTGCCGCACGGCCGCCGGACTCACCGGGATCCTTGATGCCCGGCCACTCCTTGCTCGCGCGCGCCGTGAGGACGAACGACTTGCGCAGTGGCGTACCGGTGAAACTCGCGGGCAGCAGGAGCTTGCGCACGCCCTGCCCCGTGCCGTCGTCGAAGCCGACGAAGTCGATGCCGAACATCTCGAAGGTCTCGCGCTCGTGCCAGGCCGCGCCACGCCACAGCCCGGTGAGGCTGGCGATACTCGGGGCGCCCGCACCGTGGTCGTCGACTTCGAGGCGCGTGCGCATGAGGATGCTGCGGCGAGCGCCGCCGGCGATGTCGTACAGGTGCGTGACGATGTCGAAGCCCGCGGGCTTGCCGTCGGAGGGACCGGATTCGCCACGGTCGCTCTCGTCGACGGCGGTGAGGAAGTCGAAAAACGTGAAGCCCTCCGAGCGCAGACGCTCATGGGCTTCGACCCAGTCGGACGTCTCGACGTCGTGGGTGGGGACGTCGCGCGTCATCCCTCACCATCCTCGTCGGTCTTCGCCTGCTCCGTTTTGGTCGGCCCCGTCTTGGTCTCGTCGGTCTTCGCCTGCTCGGCGGCGCGACGTTCGCGTGCCTTACGGCGGGCCTCGGCGATGCGGGCGGCACGCTCGTCGTCAGAGGTGTCGGCCTTCGTCGTCGGTGCCTTGTCGGGGGCCTTTTCGGGGTCGCCCGTCTGCGCAGCCTTCTCCTGTTCCGCCTTGCGCTCACGCGCCCTACGGCGCGCCTCGGCGATGCGGGCGGCGCGCTCGTCGTCTGGAGCGTCGGCCTTCGAGGCCGGCTTGGCCACGTCGGCGGCTGTT
Source organism: Dermacoccus sp. PAMC28757 (assembly GCF_014302635.1). Classification (NCBI taxonomy): domain Bacteria; kingdom Bacillati; phylum Actinomycetota; class Actinomycetes; order Micrococcales; family Dermacoccaceae; genus Dermacoccus; species Dermacoccus sp. PAMC28757. The sequence goes on from NZ_CP060292.1 coordinate 3,082,113, forward strand.
TCCTCGGTACCGCCTGACTGTGCTGCCTTCTCCTGCTCGGCCTTGCGCTCACGCGCCTTGCGACGAGCCTCCGCGATGCGGGCCGCACGCTCGTCGTCGGAGAGGTCGGTCTTCGCGGCGGGCTTGCCGCCGTTGTCGCTCGCGCCTTCCCCGGCGGCCGGCGAGGTGTCCTTCTCCGCCTTGCGCTCTCGCGCCTTGCGGCGGGCTTCCGCGATGCGGGCGGCGCGCTCGTCGTCGCTGAGATTCGCCTTGCCGGCGGGCTTGGCGTCCGCAGGTGCGGGCTCGGGCGTTGCCTTCGACTCGGTGGCCGCACCTTCCTTCGCGGGCTCTGCCACCGTCTCCGCCTCGGGTGCGGCGGGCTTCGTCACGAGGGGACGCTGCACCGACGCGGCGGTGCGCCCCCGGCCGGCGAACGGGTTGAGGCGGGCAAGGATGCCCTCGCTGCTCACCTTCTCCTCAGCGATCTGGTTCTGGAGCGTGACGATGCCCTGCAGCAGCGCCTCAGGGCGCGGCGGGCAGCCGGGCACGTAGACATCAACGGGCACGAGCTGGTCGACGCCCTTCGTCACGGAGTACGAATCCCAGTACGGCCCACCTGAGTTCGAGCACGCACCGAAGCTGATGACGTACTTCGGCTCGGGCATCTGGTCGTAGAGGCGCCGCACGGCAGGAGCCATCTTGTCGGTCACCGTGCCGGAGACGACCATGAGGTCGGCCTGCCGCGGGCCGGGAGCGAACGGGATGACACCGAGGCGGATGAAGTCGTGACGCGACATCGACCCGGCGATGAATTCGATGGCGCAGCAGGCGAGCCCGAAGTTGAAGACCCACAGCGAGTACCGGCGACCCCAGTTGAGGACGAGGCGCATCGGCTTGGGGGCGTGTTCCTGAACGGCGCCGACGCTTGGACGCACGGTGGGCATGGGCAGATCGGTCGTCATCGGATCACCCGCCTCACAGCCAGCTCAGGACGCCGCGACGGGCGGCGTGGGCCAGACCGACGAGAAGCACGAGGATGAAGATGCCCATCTCGACGACCGAAGCGACGCCGAGCCCGGAGGTGCGCAGCACGAGCGCCCACGGGAAGAGGTAGACGGCGTCGACCGCGAAGACGACATAGAGGAACGCGTACGCCACGTAGCGGAAGCCCGACTGCTGCCAGTCGCCGCCGCTCGGGTCGACTCCCGACTCGTACGTGGCGAGCTTCGCCCCACTCGGAGCTCGCGGTGCCAGAACTCGACGAACCACCATGGCAGCCGTGAAGAGACCGACGCCCCCGAGGGTGACGCCGAGCACCACGAGGTAGCCCAGGAGTCCGGAATTCACCAGGCAAGCCTAGCGAGCCGACTCGCCGGGGGCGGAAAGGCTGGGAGTGCGTGTCTTCACAGTGAGACACATCGGGCGTGGCACCATACGCGCCGTCCCTCCGCCCGGCTCGAGGGGCCCGTGGTTCACCAGACCGTTCGAGCGGAGTTTTTTCGCGCAACGGCGCGGTTGTCGGAGGCTCGCGTTAGTGTCGCGACGTGGCCCTCATCCTGCATCGTCGTGACGATCCCACGGCCCTCGCCGACCAGCTCGCGCAGCTGCTTGCCGAGGCACCGCTCGACGTGTTCGCCCGCGAGCTCGTCGTCGCTCCCTCGGCCGGCGTCGAACGCTGGCTGACGCAGCGGCTCTCGCACCGCCTCGGCGCCACGCTCGGTGACGACGGCGTCTGCGCGGGGCTCGACGTGCGCACACCGCACACCTTCATCTCGCTCCTGTTGGGGCGGGAGAACGACGATCCGTGGCACCCCGACCGCCTCGCGTGGGCGGTGCTCGCAGCCATGGACGAGTGCGTCTCACGCTCGGGCTTCGAGGCTCTGGCGCGGCATCTCGGTGCCGATGCGGTGCGGGCGGGTGAGGATCCGTGGCGGCACCGTGCCCGGCAGTCGCGCCGTTACGCGGTGGCGCGCCGTGTGGCCGGCCTGTTCGCCCGGTATGCCGACGACCGCCCCGAGCTCATGCGTGCTTGGGAGGCGGGCCGCGAGAACGACCTCGTCGATCCTGATCTCGCGTGGCAGGCCCCGCTGTGGCGCACCGTGGTCGAGCGCGTCCTGGCATGTGGCAGCGCCGACGCCTCCCCCGTCCAGCGCCTCGACCGCACCCTCGCCGATCTGCGGGCGGGCACGGCGCCGAGCGACCTGCCGAAACGCGTCTCCTTCTTCGGCTACACGCGCATGCCGGCCGCCATGCTCGACCTGCTCGAGGCCCTCGGGCAGGTGTGCGATGTCCACGTGTGGCTGCCGCACCCGAGCCCGGCCCTCTGGGCCGCGCTGGCCGAGAACCCGCAGGGCATCGTCGCCCGCCGGGATGATGCGAGCGCCGAGGCGGCCGCGCATCCGCTGCTCGCCACGTTGGGCCGTGACATCCGTGAGGTCGAGGCGGCTCTGCTGGCACGCAGTGTCGTCGATGCCACCGATTCTGGCGGTGGGGAGAGTCGCGACGCCTCTCGGGCGACGCCGACCCGCCTCGCTCTCATGCAGGACGACATCCGCGCCGACCGAGCGCCGTCGTCGGTGCCGAGCGTGCCCGAAGACGATCGCTCGGTGCAGATCCACGTGTGCCACGGGGCTGCCCGTCAGGTCGAAGCACTGCGCGAGACGCTCCTGTGGCTCGTGAGCGCCGAGGGCGGCAATCTCGAGCCGCGCGACATCGTCGTCATGTGCCCCGACGTGGAAACGTACGCACCGCTCATCAAGGCCACGTTCGCGGCCGTCGACGAGCACGACCACCACCCCGGCCGGCGTCTACGCGTGCAACTGGCGGACCGCGCCGTTTCGGCCACCAACCCGCTGGCCGAAGCCGCGCAGCGTCTCGTCGAACTCGTGACGAGCCGCGTCACCGCCTCGCAGGTGCTCGACTTCGCGGGGCTCCCCGCGGTGGCCGAGAAGTTCGGCTTCGACACCGACGCGCTCGAACGCATCGCCCGGTGGGTCCGCACGACGGAGGCTCGCTGGGGTCTCGATGCCCAGCATCGCGGCGAGTACAGCCTCGGCGGCCTTGAGAACAACACCTGGGCGCAGGCCCTCGACCGGCTGGCCCTGGGCGTCGCCATGAGCGCTGACACGGACGCGGCGGCGTCGCAATTCGTCCCGGTCGACGATCTCGGAAGCTCCGACATCGCCGTCGCCGAGGCCTTCGTCGCCCTCCTCACGAAGGTGAGCGAAGCGGCGTGGGAGATCCGCCGCGTGAGCGCCGTCGACCCCGCCCTGCCGCGGGCGAGCTTCACTCCCGAGGAGTGGTTCGCGTGGCTGCGGCGCAACGTGCTCGCCGTCGCTGCACCCGCTCGTGACATGGCCTGGCAGCGCGCCGAGTTCGAACGCGAACTGTCGTTCCTCGAAACCGGCTCCGCATCGGGTGCCGCGCTTCGCATCACCGATGTGCGCGTCATGCTGGAGCAGCGCTGGGGTCCGCGCCGCACGCGCAGCAACTTCCGCAACGGGGCCGTCAGTGTCTGCACGCTCACGCCCATGCGCTCGGTGCCGCACAAGGCCGTCGTCCTGCTCGGTCTCGACGACGACACGTTCCCGCGCGCTCAGGTCGTCGACGGCGACGACGTGTTGGCCCGCCACCCACTCGTCGGCGAACGCGATGCCCGCAGTGAGGACCGGCAGCTCCTGCTCGACGCCCTCATGGCGGCACAGCAGCACTTCATCGCGTTCTACTCCGGCTTCGACGAGCGTGACGGCACCCGCCGCCCACCGGCCGTCCCGTTGCAGGAGATCATCTCGGCGGCCGCTCGGACCGGCACGGGCGAATCCCCTGCCCAGAACACGGCCCAGAGTGCGGACGAGGGGGCGCCGTTCGAGCAACTGCACCCCCTTCAGGCGTTCGACGAACGTAACTTCGTCGAGGCCTCCCCCCTGCCCGGCGGTTCCTACGACATCGCCGCGCTCCAGGGAGCCCGGGCCCTGCGCGAGTTTCACGCCGACCCTCTGCCCCGCCCGGCGTTGCTCTCCGAACCGCTCGCGCCCGCACCCCCGACCGACGTCACGCTCGACGACCTCACGTCGTTCCTCGAGAACCCTGCACGCACCTTCCTGCGCTCGCGCCTGCAGATCGGCGTCACCTACGAGGCCGAGGAAGTCGAGGACGGTCTACCGATCCAACTCGATCCCCTTGAAAAGTGGGCCGTCGGTGACCGCGTTCTGCGCCAGGTGCTCTCCGGCCGAGCTCTGGATCGTGCGCTGGCCGACGAGAGGCGCCGAGGCAGTCTGCCTCCGGACCTTCTCGAGGCGGGCCGCGACGACGCGGCCACCATCGAGAGGCAGGTGCGTGGCGTTCTCGACGGTCTCCCCCCGGGCGACCGCACGTCGCACGACATCCACCTCGATCTCGCCCTGCCGCCGAGCGCCGATGGCGCGCCCAGCACCTCGGTGCGTCTCACCGGTGTGGTGCCGGGGGTCATCGGCGACGAGATCCAGGTGGTCAACTACGGCAGCGTCAACGCCCGGCACCTCGCTTCGGGGTGGGTCAAAGTGCTCGCCCTGGCCGCCTGCTTCCCCGACCGAACCTGGCGGGCTGCGGTTCGCGGAAGGAGCGGCTCGTGCGTTCTCACGGTCGACTCGGCCGAAGCGCGCGAGAGCCTCGTCTCACTCGTCCTCAACCGCGGCTACGGGCTGCGCGCTCCGTTACCGGTCCCGGCCAAGACCGGCCTTGCGTACGTGGAGGGCTACCGTGCCGCGATGCGCAGCGCCAACCCGAACGAGGCGAAGGCCGTGGAGCGCGGCCTCATGAAGGCTCGTCGGGAGTGGGAGAGCAGCTACGAGTACACCCGGGAAGACGCCAACGAGTGGTGGAGCCGTGTCTTCGAGGGGCGAGCCAGCCTCGCTCGCCTGGACGCGCAGGGGCGCTTCACGCTGCTGGCGCCGCGCCTGTGGGGCCCCATCGTCGACCACCGTCAGGAGCTCTCGTCATGAGCGGATACCAGCCCGCGCTGCCCGACACCGTGCCGAACGTCATGCAGCCGTTCAGCATCACCGCTCCCATCCCGGAGGGCACCACACTCATCGAAGCCAGCGCCGGCACGGGCAAGACGTGGACCCTCGCCGCGCTCGTCACCCGGCTCGTGGCCGAGGAGGAACTCCCCCTCGACGAGCTTCTCGTCGTCACGTTCTCGCGCGCCGCGAGCCAGGAACTGCGTGAACGCGTCCGCGGCCAGCTCGAGGACACGCTGCACCGCCTCGGCGCACCAGCCGGCGATGACGACGACGAACTCGTCACGGCGCTGCGCGGCGGCGGCGCCGAGGCGGTGGATCAGCGCCGGGCCCGTCTGGCCCGAGCGCTCGCAACGTTCGACTCCGCCACCATCGCGACGATCCACCAGTTCTGCCATTACGTGCTCAAGAGTCTGGGCGTCGCGGGCGACTCGGACCCGTACGCCACGCTCGTCGAGGACACCGAGACCCTGCGCCAGGAGGTGGTCGACGACGTCTTCCTCCGGTTCAGCAAGGAAGCGAACTTCACCCTCGACTACGAGGAAACACAGAAATACGCGAAGGCCACGCTGGACAACAGCACCGCAGAGATCGGCCCGGTTCCGCCGCCGGCGCACCTCGAGACCGCGATCGCCTTCAGCCGTGCCGTGCGGGAGGAGTACGCACGCCGCAAGCGCCGCGGCGGCATCCTCGAGTACGACGACCTGCTCTCCCAGCTGCGCTCGGCGCTCAACGACGAGAATTCCCCCGCACGTGATCGCATGAGGGAGCGCTGGAGCGTCGTCCTCGTCGACGAGTTCCAGGACACCGACCCGGTCCAGTGGGAGGTCTTCTCCCGCGCATTCGGCGAGAAGGGCCGCTCACTCATCCTCGTCGGCGACCCGAAACAGGCCATCTACGCCTTCCGCGGTGGCGACGTACAGACATACCTGTCGGCAGCGAAAACGGCCGTCAACTCCTTCACGCTGCCGACGAACTACCGCAGCGACGCTCCGCTCGTCGAGAGCCTGCAGACACTGATGGCTGGTGTCCAGCTCTCACCCGGCATCGTGACGCACCGCGTCGACGCGGCCCAGCACACCTCACGCCTCGGCGGACAGCCAGGGCAGGCTGACGCCCCCGTCGAACTGCGCTGGGTTCCCGAGTCCGGGCTGGCCGTCGGGCTGGCCCGCTCCATCGTCCTACGCGACGTCGCAGCGAGGGCCGCGCAGCTTCTCGCCGGGGAAACGACGTTCGACGGTGAGCCCCTCGCTCCCCATCACTTGGCCGTCCTGTGCCGTACCAACAATCAGCTCGTCGAAGTGCGCGAGTACCTGCGCGAGTTGGGCATTCCGGCGGTCATGATGTCGAGCGAGTCGGTACTGCGAAGCTCCGCCGGCCGGTGGTGGCTCGAACTGCTCATGGCACTCGAGCAGCCGCACCGCCCCGAGCGGGTCAGGGCCGCCTGCCTCACGCCGCTCGTCGGGTGGTCCGCCGAGCGCCTCGACGCGATCGACGACTCGGGCGTCGACGAGGCAGCCGAACTCGTCGCCATGTTGCTGGCGCGGTTCCATTCCGGCGGCGTTCCTGGCATCGTCGACGCGCTACGTGCGCGCGGCATGCTCGCCCGCCTCCTGCGCCGCACCGGCGGAGAACGCGACGTCACCGACATCGAACACTGCGCCCAGTTGCTCGCGGCCCGGCAGATGTCGGCCCAGGCCGGCATCTCCTCGCTCGTCGCCTGGCTGCAGGAGCAGAGCGCACAGGACGCCAAAGCAACCGCCGACGCACGCATCATGCGCCTCGACTCCGACGCCCTCGCCGTCACGTTGTCGACCATCCACAGCAGCAAGGGTCTGCAATACCCCATCGTTCTGGCCCCGACGCTGTGGGACCGGCACGACCAGCCGACCAAGACTCCGGGGGTCGTGCACCGCAACAACCGCCGGGAGCTGTCCTTCGACCCCGCGACGGTGAACGCTCCCGAGGCCACGGAGGAGAACACCGGGGAGGAGATGCGTCTGGCGTACGTCGCGATGACGCGGGCGCAGAGCGGCCTCGTCCTGTGGTGGGCCGGCACGAAGCAGAACACGTCCAAGAGCGCCCTGCACCGGTTGCTCTTCGGGCAGGCCAACGGCCCCGAGGCCCTCGATGCGCTCCTTCAGGAGCGCGCCGACGGAGCATCCGAGAAGTGGCTCACCACCACGGAACAGAACGGCACCCCCAAGGTGGACCGGGTCCGCGAGGTCTTTGCCGCTTGGGCGAAGCACGGCGCGTTCACCGTCCAAGAAATCGACCCCAACACCGTTCCTCCGCACATCACGGTCAGGCGGGGTGACGCGCGGCTTGCGGTGAACACCTTCGACGACGCGGACGTCGATCGCGCCTGGCGCCGTACGTCCTACTCGGCGCTCTCCGCCGCCGGTGAGGCCGCCGACGAACTCGCCGCCGTCGGTGATGTGACAAGCGAACCCGAGCACCTCGCCGTCCGCCTCGACGAGGACGCCGACGTCGAACTCGCGACGCCGCCGTCCCCGGACATGCCGGGCAGCGAGATCTCCTCCCCCATGGCGAATCAGCCGATGGGCGCGACGTTCGGTTCCCTCGTCCACGGCGTGCTCGAGGAGGCTGACTTCCAGGCCGCGGACCTGCGCGACGAGCTGCGGGCCCACATCCTCGAGCAGCAGATGCGCTGGCCCGCGGATGTCGAGGTCGAGTCACTCGCCGACGCCCTCGTCGCCGTCATGCACACGCCCTTCGGCCCCCTGGCCGACGACGTGACGCTGCGGGACATCGTCTCCACCGATCGACTGCCCGAGATGGACTTCGAGCTCCCTCTCTCCGGCGGCGAGGAGCCCCACCCGTCATCGACGTTGCGCGCTTTCGCTCCGCTGCTGCGCAAGCACCTCGACGAAGGCGACCCCCTGCGCACCTATGCGGATCAGCTCGATACCTCGGCACTCGGCGATGAGCTCCTGCGCGGCTACCTCACGGGTTCGATCGACCTCACCTTCCGTCATGGTGGCCGCTACTTCGTCGTCGACTACAAGACCAACCGACTCGGCGATGTCGACGCGGCGCTGACGCTGGCCGACTACGCGCCGTCGCGGCTCGTCGAGGCGATGAACCACTCGTCGTATCCGCTGCAGGCGATCCTGTACTCCGTCGTGCTGCACCGCTACCTGCGTTGGCGGCTGCCCGGCTACAACCCCGACGAGCATCTCGGAGGCGTGATGTACCTCTACGTCCGTGGCATGGCCGGCCCCGACACGCCGCGCGAGAACGGCACGCCGTGCGGAGTCTTCACCTGGCGGCCGCCGGCGACACTCGTCGTCGCGCTGTCCGACGCCGTCGACGGGGTACGGGCAGGTGGTGTCCGATGACCGACACGCAGCTGCCGACCACACCCGGCGAGCGTTCCGCAGAGCCGGGCGGCGACACACCGAACGGCACTCCGCTCGAAACGCTCAGGGCGGCGGCGTTCGTCACCGAGGGCGATGCCCTTGTCGCGAGCCGCGTCGCCCGGCTCGTCGACGCGCCGACCGACACGTGGCAGATCGCCACGCTCGCGCTGACCGTGCGCGCCGTGCGCGAGGGCTCCAGCGCGCTCGCACTCGACGAAATCGGCCGCCTCACACCCGAACGGGACCGTTCGCTCGACGACGACACCGAGGCACCGACCATCACGCTCGCCGACATCGTCGCGCCACCGTCGTCGCACCAGCTGGCAGACGACCTGCGCACCGGTCCCCTCGTCGGGCAGGGTGTCGTGCACCTCGAGTACGGCTTGGCGTACCTCGATCGCTACTTCCGCGACGAGGTGATCGTCGCCGGTCTCCTGCGCTCACGCGGTGTTGCGCCCGTCGACGACGACGCTCTCCGGCGCGCAGGTGCGGCTCTCGAAGGGGGCGCCCTCGACGACGCCCAACGCGCCGCAGTGGACTCGGCACTCACGTCCGCAACGACAGTCCTCACCGGTGGTCCCGGCATGGGTAAGACCTACACGGTCGCTGCGATGCTCGTGGCCGCCCGAGCAGCCCTCGGCGACGCGACACGCATCGCACTCGCTGCCCCCACGGGCAAGGCCGCGGCACGCATGGCCGAATCGCTGCGCGAAGCGGACGTGCTCGCCGACAACGACGCGCTCACGCTCCACCGGTTGCTCGGCTACGACCGCACCAACTCCCAACGGTTCGTCCACGGTCGGGGCAATCCGCTCCCGCACGATGTCGTCGTCGTGGACGAGGCGTCGATGATCTCGCTCAGCCTCATGGCACGCCTGCTCGAAGCGCTCGGGCCGAACACGCGCCTCGTGCTCGTCGGCGACCCGGACCAGCTCGCGAGCGTCGAGGCGGGTTCCGTGCTCGGCGACCTCGTCGCCGGGCTCGACACCGGAGTGATCCGGCTCGCCACGCACCACCGCCTCACGCAGGGTCGCGCAGCGGTGGCGGAGGCCTTCGCGCAGCCGACCGGCGACCATCCCGACGGCGGCGAAGGAACTGTCCCGCCGTCCTCGGAGCGTGTGCTCGCAGCCATCGACAGCCCGGACGACGGCGTCGAGTTCCTCGAGACCGACGCCCCCGACCTCACGATGCTGCCTCACCTCGTCGAGGCCGCTTCCCGGCTGCGCGAGGTCGCGGCCACGGGCAACGCAGAGGCGGCTGTCGCGCAGCTTCGCGCAAGTCGGCTCCTCGCGGCGCACCGCACCGGGCCGTTCGGTGTGGCGCGGTGGAACCGTCTCATCGAGAACGCCCTCGCCGAGCGGTTCCCCGACGTCACGCCGTACGCCATGTACGTGGGGCGCCCGGTCATCGTGACGAAGAACGACCGCGCCCTCGGGCTCTTCAACGGCGACAGCGGCGTCATCATCCGCCAGGGCACCGCGCTCGTGGCCGCGATGGAAACCGCCTCCGGCGTGCGCACGTTCTCGCCGTGGCGCCTGGGCGACCTCGAGACGATGCACGCCATGACCGTGCACAAGGCCCAGGGAAGCCAGGCCGAGCACGTCACCGTCATCGTGCCGCCGGTCGGCTCGCGCCTGCTCACCCGCGAGATGCTCTACACGGCTCTCACCCGAGCGACAGAGCGCCTCACCGTCGTCGGCACGCGTGAGGCCGTCGAACTCGCTGTGGAGACGCCGATCCTGCGCGCCTCCGGGCTGCGTCACCGTCTGCGCGAGCAGGACGGCTGAGGCCGCAGCGTGAACACCCCCGTCGGCCGGTTCGGGCGGCGTGATCGAATGAGGTCTCGCCCCGAAACCGGAGCGACGGGGTGATGAAGGGACGGGCTTCGTGAGCAACGAGGACGAGACACGCAAGGGCACGCTCTACGGCTTCCTCGCGTACCTCGCGTGGGGCATGTTCCCGCTCTACTTCCACGCCCTCATCCCTGCCGGGCCGTGGGAGATCCTCGCCCACCGCATCCTGTGGACGCTCCTGCTGTGCGTCGTCCTGCTCGGCGTCACACGTCATCTCGGCTTCCTCAGGAGCCTGTTCGGCGATCTCAAACGCCTCGGCGCCATCTCGATCGCAGCGGTGCTCATCGCGATCAACTGGGTCGTCTACGTCCTCGCCGTGACGACGGGACACGTCACCGAAGCCGCGCTCGGCTACTTCCTCAACCCGCTCGTCACCGTCATGCTCGGGGTGCTCGTGCTCGGCGAGAAGCTACGTCGGATGCAGTGGCTCGCCGTAGCCATCGGTGTCATCGCCTGCGTGTACCTCGCCGTCGACTACGGCAGCCCGCCGTGGATCTCCGTCGGCCTCGCCCTCAGCTTCGCGGCGTACGGACTGATGAAGAAGCGTGTCGGCGGGCGCCTCACCGCGCTCGAGGGGCTCACCGCAGAAACGGTCGTCCTTGCTCCGTTCGCGGCGGTCATGCTCGTGTGGCTCGGCGCCACGGGGCGCAGCACGTGGTCCGGTAACGGCTCGTGGCACCCCGTGCTGCTCGCCCTGTCGGGCGTCGCCACCGCCATCCGCTGCTGCTCTTCGCCGCCGCAGCGCGCCGTATCCCACTCTCGACGATCGGGCTCCTGCAGTTCATGACGCCGGTCATGCAACTGCTGTGCGGCGTGCTCGTGCTCGGCGAGATGATGAGCGCCGGACGCTGGGTGGGCTTCGGCCTCGTCTGGATCGCCCTCGTCGTCCTCACGGCTGACTCCCTCGCCCAAGCCCGGCGAACCCGGCGAGCGCGCCGCGCAACGCCCCTGGAGACGTCAGCGGCCGCCCCCACCTAGACCGAGGTCGAGGCGGGGCCGGCCGGAGAGCCTGAGGTCAGCGTCAGGCGCCGAGCACCTGGTCGAGGTAGGCGTTCGTGAAGACCCGCTGCGGGTCGAAGCGCTCGCGCAGCGCCACGAAGTCGTCGAACTTCGGGTAGACGGTGCGCAGGTACTCAGCGTCGTAGTCGTGCATCTTGCCCCAGTGCGGGCGCGCCTCGTGAGCGCGCGCCATGTCCCAGAAGTACTTGAAGTACGTCCGGTGGTCGGCCTTCACGTAGTGGTGGATGGCGATGTAGCAGCTCTCGCGGCCGTAGGCGGTCGACATCCAGCGGTCGTCGCCGGCCGTCCAGCGCACCTCGACGGGGAAGGCGACAGGCTCGTTGGTGCGCTCCACCCAGGCCTGAAGATCACGCAGGATCGACTCGGCCGCCTCGACCGGCACAGCCATCTCCGACTCGCGGAAACGCACGGTGCGCGGTGAGGCGTAGACGCTGTGGCTGACGTCGCTGAACTCTCGCGCCGAGAGGGCCCGCGCCGAGACGTTGTTGATGCGGCGCGTGAGGTTCGGGCGAGCGACGCTCAGGCGGCAGATCGCGTCGAAGAGCGTGTTGGAGAGGAACTCGTCGTCGAGCTTGTGGCGCCACTGCGCCAACGGCTTCGTCGGGGCATCGCCGGCGCCGCGCGTGTTCCGCTTCGTCATCACCTTGTCGGTGTGCGGGAACCAGTAGAACTCGTAGTGATCGGTCTCGGCGAGGGTCGCGGGGAGCACGGCGAGTTCCTCGGTCATCGTCGAGGGACGCTCGACGGCCGAGAGGGTGAACGCGGGCACGCACTGCAGCTCCACCTCGGTGAGCACACCGAGTGCTCCGAGCGTGACGCCGAGCGCCGGCACGAGGTCGCTGTTCTCTCCGCCCTCGCTCCAGCGCAGCACGTCGCCGGTGCCGGTGACCATCTCGCCGCCGACGACAGTGCCGCCGAAGCCGGTCCACGCGAGGCCCGTGCCGTGCGTCGAGGTGGAGACGGCGCCGGAGATCGTCTGACGGTCGATGTCGCCCATGTTCGCGAGCGCGAGGCCGCGGTCGGCGAGCAGGTTGACGAGCTCGTACAGGTGGGTGCCCGCCTTGACGCGCACGCGGTTCGTCGCTTCGTCGACCGAGACGATGCCCGACATCGCGTCGAGACGCACCTGGGTGTCGACCGGCTGCGCGATGGGAGTGAACGAGTGGCCGGCACCGACGGGGCGAACCTTGCGTCCAGCCGCAGTACTCTCACGCACGAGCTCCGCCGTCGCGGCAGTATCGCTCGGCGAGACGACGCGTGACGGCGTCGCCGTGACGTTGCCCGCCCAGTTGCTCCACTCAGCCAAAGTTCTTGCCCTCCCCTCGATACGTGGGCACCGTCTCGATGACGCGCCCACCCTCCACGACGTGAACGGTGTCGAAACGCTCGCACGCCTCGCCCGCCTTGGTGTGGCGGAACCAGACGTTGTCGCCGATCGCGAGCCCACGCGTTCCGGGGCCACGCAACGGGGTCTGCACCTCGCCCGGGCCCTCCTGACCGAAATAGCGCAACCCCTCGGGCCACACCGGGGTGGGCATACGCGACGAGTTACCGACACCGGAGGCGAGGTAGCCGCCGCTGAACGTGACGACGACGGATTCTGACGGACGCCGCACGACCGGCGAGACGAAGTAAGCGGCCGCCTTGGTGGTCAGATCGCGGTAGTTGTCGAAGAACGTCGAGGTGAACAGTCCGGAGCCCACAGCGATGTCGGTGACGACACCGTCGTTTCCGGTCAGGTGCACCGAGCCGGTTCCGCCACCGTTGACGAACTCGAGGTCGGTGTATTGCTCGACGGCCCGACGCACCGCACCGCGACGCACCTCCAGCTCCTGCACGGAGCGGCGCTTGATGAGTCGGTGCACGGGGGTGGCGTCGGCGACGCCGGCCACCTGGGCCTCGTACATCATGATGCCGACGAGGCGCACACCCTCGGTCTCGGAGGCGAGGCGCGCGAATTCTCCGGCCTCTTCGGCGGTGTGCACCGACGATCGGTGGACGCCGAGTGAGAGGCGTCCGATCCGCAGGGACGCGTCGACGTCGAGGCTCACACGCAACTCGCACCCGTGCTCGCGTCCGATCCGCCCGATCATCTCGAGGTGCTCGGGAAGGTCCACCATGAACGTGATCTCGCGGCGGGCGGTGTCGTTCTGCGCAACCATCGCCATCGTCGCCACGTCAACACTCGGGTAGGCGATGACGACGTCGTGGGCGCCGTTCTCGACGAGCCAGAGCGCCTCGGCCGCCGAGTAGACGAGCAGACCGCAGACCCCGTCCTGCTCGAGGCCCCATTCGAGGATCGAGCGCACGCGCACCGACTTGCTCGCGAGCCGGAGCGGCACACCGTCGGCGGCGCGACGCAACTTCTCGAAGTTCTCACGCAGCACGCCTTGATCGACGACGAACTGCGGCCCCTCACCTGCATCGATGGGGGCGTCGAACACGGAGGTCATGTCTGGGTCATCGCGAGAATCTCTGCAAAGCTGTCGAGAACCTCGAGGGCCTTCTCGTCATCCCCGTCCGCGAGCCAGGCGAGAGCGACGCCGTCCGTCATGGCAACAGTCATCCGGGCGATGACATCGGCGGGCAGACCGAGTTCGGCCTCCCCCTTCTTCTGGAACAGTTCGACGAAGCCGCGCACGACCTCGTATTTGTTCGCGAAGATGCGTTGCGCGAGCTCCGGACCCGGAGCCTCCTGGCGCACGAGGTAGGCCACCAGTTCGTAGACCAGGCGCTGCCGCTCGGTCTGGGCACCACTCAAGGTCCAGTAGTACCGGAAGGCTTGCTTGATGGCGTCGACGGGGGTGGCGCCGTCGGGCAGGTCGAACTCGGCTACGTCGACCTCACGCTGAAGGAGGGTCTCGACGACTGCTTCGAGCAGGGCCCGCTTGTTGTCGAAGCAGTAGTGCACCGTTCCGAGCGAGACACCCGCCTCCGTCGCGATGCGCCGCACCGTCGTGTTGTCGAGGCCGTCACGGAGCGCGATGCGGATGGCAGCGTCGATGAGCTGCGTCCTGCGCGTGTCGATGTCCAACCGAGGCATGCTTGCGACCCTACTCCCTCATGAAGACGCGTGACCCGACGAAAGAAACACCTTCATCTTTCAACGATCGGACTGCGTGACGCGTCTCGCGGGTTCAGGCGGAACGCGACGCGACGCTCATCGGTAGCGCCTTGAGAGCCGTCTGCGCGTCACCTTCGCCCAACTCGTCGATGAGCGCAGCCGCCTCACGAGCCAGCGAGGCAGTGTGCTCACGTGCCTTGTCGATCGCGGGGTGACGACGCAACAGCTCAAGGGCTTCGGCGTGCTCGGCGTCATCGACCAACGGGCGCGCGAGGAGCTCCTTGAGCCGCTCGTCGGCCGGGTCGTTCGAGGCGTTGACGTAGAACGTCGGCAGGGTCGCCACGCCTTCGCGCAGATCGGTGCCGGGCATTTTGCCCAGCGTCTCGGCGTCGCTCGTGATGTCGATGATGTCGTCGGAGAGCTGGAAGACGAGGCCGACGAGTTCGCCGTATCGGCCGAGCAGGTCGATGACGCGCGCGTCGCAGCCGGAGAACATGGCGCCGTACTGCGCGGCGGCCGCGATGAGCACACCGGTCTTGTCGGCGAGCACACGCAGGTAATAGGCCATGGGGTCTTCGCCGTCAGGAGCCTGACGCTCGTCCTCGATCTGGCCTGCACACAGGCGGACGAAGGTACGCGCCTGCAGGAGCACGGCCTCGGAGCCGAGGTGAGCGACGAGCTCGGAGGCCTTGCCGAACAGCAGGTCACCGACGAGGATCGCCGTCGAGTTGCCGTAGACCGAGTTGGCGCTCGGCACCCCGCGACGCAGGTCGGATTCGTCCATGACGTCGTCGTGGTACAGCGAGGCGAGGTGCGTCAGTTCGACAGCGGCGGCGGCATCGACCACCTCGTTGCTCGCGCCCGTGCCGAGTTCGGCGGTGAGCAACGTGAGCAGCGGGCGAAAACGCTTGCCCCCGGCGTCGACGAGGTGGTGGCTCGCCTCCTTGACGAGGGGGCTGTCGTGATCGACGACCTCGTCGAGGCGGTCGTTGACGCGCACGAGACCGTCGGCGAGGCGCTGCGTCAGTTCGTCCGACGCCTCGGGCACGACCGCAGCGGCAGGGGATGTCATCGGTTCACTCTTTCGTCGTCGCTCACGCGCTGGGCGTGATGCGCGTCAGGGCGCTGTACAGGCGGTCGGTGGTGCTCGTGCCCTTCGGGTCGGCGAGGTTCGCCATGACCCGGACGACGAGCTTCATGAGGTCTTCCCGCGGCAAACCGTATGTCACGGCGAGCTTCATCAGCTGCGGGTTGCCGATGATCGTGGCGAAGTGACGCCCCAGGGTGAAGTACCCACCGAGGGCGTCCTTCATCACCTTGGGGTAGGTCTCGAGGACGCGTTCGCGGGCAGCGTCGTCATGGCGGCCACGGGTGAAGGCACTCGCGACGACCTCGCTTCCGAGGCGTGCGGCCTCCATGGCGTAGGCGATGCCTTCGCCGTTGAACGGGTTGACCATGCCGCCCGAGTCACCGACGAGCATGAGGCCGTCCGCATAGTGCGGCGTCCGGTTGAAACCCATGGGCAAGGCTGCGCCGCGCAGGTCGCCGACGAGCGTCTCGTCGGTGAAGGTCCATTCGGCCGGCATCTGCGCGACCCAGCGCTTGAGCACCTCGCGGTAGTCGGTGCGCCCGAACGCCTTGGAGGTGTTGAGGATGCCGAGGCCGACGTTCGAGGTGCCGTCGCCGACGCCGAAGATCCAGCCGTAGCCCGGGAGCAGGACCTCGCGCCCGTGCTCGTCACGTCCGGGCAGCTCGAGCCAGCTCTCGAGGTAGTCGTCGTGCGTGCGGGGGCTCGTGTAGTAGCCGCGCACTGCGACGCCCATGGGGCGGTCCTCGCGCTTCTCTCGCCCGGCGGCGAGCGCCAAGCGGCTCGAGTTGCCGTCAGCCGCGACGACGAGCGGGGCGCGGTAGGTGGCCGTATCACCCGTGGCACGGCCGTCCTCACCGAGGAGCTTGGCCCTGACACCGACGACCTGCGAGCCCTCGCGCAGCGGCTCGGTGACATTGACACCCTGCAGGAGACGGGCACCCTTGCTCACCGCGTGACGCGCGAGGATGTCGTCGAAGTCCTGGCGGGTGCGCACGAGGCCGTAAGTCGGGAAGCCGGACGCCTCGGGCCAGTCGACCTGCAACCGCATACCGCGGCCCACGAGGCGCAGCCCCTTGTTGCGGATCCACCCCTCGCTCTCGGGGGTCGGAATGCCGAGCAGGTCGAGTTCCTTGACGGCGCGCGGCGTGAGGCCGTCACCGCAGACCTTCTCGCGCGGGAAGCGCGTCTTCTCCAGGAGCAGGACGTCGAGGCCCGCGTCCGCGAGGTACGCGGCCATCGTCGAACCGCCGGGGCCGGCGCCGACGACGATGACGTCGGCGCGCTCGGATGCGTCTGCGCTGTTCACACGGGTGCCCGGCGTGAGGTTCGAGGTGTCGCTCACGCCGCCCCGCCCTTGGACTTCGGCTGGTTCTTCTGTCCCTTCGCCGCCGCAGGCTTCACCGCGCGGTGAAGCGCGACGATGCCACCCGAGAGATTGCGCCACTCGACGTCGCCCCAGCCTGCTGCCTTGATGCGCGTGGCGAGTTCGCGCTGCGCCGGCCAGGCCTGAATGGACTCGGCGAGATAGACGTAGCTCTCCGGGTTGGAGCTGACGGCGCGCGCCACCGGCGGGAGCGCCTGCATGAGGTACTCGCCGTAGATCTTGCGGAAGGCACCGTTCGTCGGCTGGCTGAACTCGCAGATGAGGAGGGCGCCACCGGGCTTCGTCACGCGGGCGTACTCGGCGAGGGCGCCGTCGACATCGACGACGTTGCGCAGGCCGAAGCTCATCGTCACCGCGTCGAACGAGGCGTCGGCGAACGGCAGCTTCGTCGCGTCCGCGGCGGTGAAGGCCATGTCGGCGCGGCGCTTCTTTCCCTCGCGCAGCATGCCGAGGCTGAAGTCGGCGGGCACGACGTGCGCTCCCGCGGCTTCGAAGGGCTCGGACGACGTGCCGGTTCCGGCGGCGATGTCGAGCACGACCTGACCGGGCCGGGGAGCCAGCGCCTTGAGCACCTGCTTGCGCCAGCGACGGTCCTGACCGAGGGAGAGCACGTCGTTCATGAGGTCGTAGCGTGCCGCCACGTCGTCGAACATGCGCGCCACGTCGGAGGGTCGCTTGTCCAGGCCTGCTCGATTCATGCCTGCATTCTCGCACCCGTCACCGCCTGGGCCGAAGCGCGCCTTAGGCTGGTCCATTGTGAACGAAGCCCGTCCCGCCGCCACGCCGCGTCTGCGCGTACGCACGTACGAGCTCACCGACCCCGGTGACCTCGTCGGCCTCATCCCCGCAGGGCGCCCCGCGGAAGACGTCATGTCCTGGGTTCGGCGCGAGGAAGGGCTCGTGGGCTGGGGACGCGCGGCAGCCGTTTCCACCTCCGGCGACACTCGCTTCGCCGACGCCGAGGAGTGGTGGGACGCCCTCGTCGCCGCAGCCGACGTCGTCGACGAGGTGGAACGACCGGGCACCGGCCTCGTCGGCTTCGGCTCGTTCAGCTTCCGCAACTCCTCCGACGAAGGCGCTGCGCTCGTCGTGCCGGAGATGATCGTCGGTCGGCGTGACGGCCACGCATGGCTGACGACGATCAACCGCACCACCGACCAGTTGCCGGAGGTGAAGCCCGCCGAGGCGCCCACCGGCGTGGAGCGCACCGACGGGGCGCTGTCGCCGGCGCAGTGGCGCGGCGCTGTCGGAGACGCCATCGAGTACATCCGCGCCGGACGCATCGACAAGGTCGTCCTCGCGCGCGACGAGATCCACACCGCCGACGCGGACATCGACCCGCGCTGGCTCCTCGCCCGCCTGTCCACCGCCTACCGCGACACGTGGGCGTTCGCCGTCGACGGGCTCGTCGGCGGCACGCCGGAACTGCTCGTGCGCTCGGACAAGGGCCTCGTCACCTCGCGTGTGCTCGCCGGAACGATCCGGCGCACCGGTTCCGACGATCACGACCTGGCTCTCGCGGCGAGCCTCGCGCGCAGTTCGAAGGACCTCGTCGAGCACGAGTTCGCCGTGCGTTCGGTGGAGGCCGCGCTGCGGCCGCACTGCTCTTCGATGAACGTGCCCGACGCTCCCTTCGTGCTGCACCTGCCGAACGTCATGCACCTCGCGACGGACGTCTCCGGGGCTCTCACCGACGGCGCGTCGTCGCTCACGCTCGCGGCGTCGCTGCACCCGTCGGCTGCCGTATGCGGCACGCCGACGCGCGAGGCCGCCCTCGTCATCGACGAGCTGGAACACATGGACCGCGGCCGGTACGCCGGGCCCGTCGGGTGGATCGACGCGCGCGGTGACGGCGAGTGGGGCATTGCCCTGCGCAGCGGCCAGATCGACATCGAGAACCCGTGCCGCATCCGCCTGTTCGCCGGATGCGGCATCGTCGAGGGCTCGGATCCGGTGAGCGAGGTGGCCGAGTCGGTCGCCAAACTGGCACCGATGCGCGAAGCGCTGCGCTGATCGCCGCTACCGTCGAGGGATGAAGCAACTCCTCGTCATCACACACGCCCCGACGCCTGCCACCGTTGCGTTGCGCGACGCCGTGCTCGCGGGTGCGAGCGATCCCGAGTTCTTCGCCGACGAGGTCGACGTGCACGCCGTGGCAGCCCTCGAGGCCACCGATCCGCAGCTCTACCTCGACGCCGACGGCTACCTCTTCGGCACGCCCGTGAACTTCGGCTACATCTCGGGCGCACTCAAGCACAGCTTCGACTCGACGTACGACGACCTGCTCGAGGAGGTGGCGCGCCGCCCCTTCTCCTACTGGGTTCACGGACGCAGCGACGCCACCGGCGCGCGTCGTGCCCTCGACGCCATCACCACCGGGCTCGACCTTCGTCTGGTCGCCGAACCGTACGAACGCCTCGGCGAACTGAGCGACGTCGACCTCGCCGAGGCCCGCGAGTTCGGCGCCACCGTCGCCGCCAACCTCATCGCCTGACGCACACCGAGCGCGTCCGGGCCGGCGCTCAGCGACGCTCGAACCGCGTCGGCATCTCCTCGGCACCGGCGACGGCCTCGATGGCAGCGGACACGAGATTGCGGCGGCCGAGACGCTCACCGCTGCGATCGACCGTCAGCTCGACCACCTGGACGTCCGGCCGCGGGTTCGAGACGAGATCGATGAGGTGCTCACGCGAGGTGGCCCGGGTGTACTCGACGCCGCGCGCCTGGCACACCAGCTCGAGATCGGCGCCCGTCGGCGTACCGAAGACGCGCTCGAAGTGCTCGGCGAACTCCGGCCGCCCCTGTTCGAGGGTGCCGAAGATGCCCCCGCCGTTGTCGTTGATGACAACGATGGTGAGATCGGGGCGTGGCTCGCCGGGGCCGAGCAGCAACCCGTTGCTGTCGTGCAGGAACGTGAGGTCCCCCATGAGGGCGAAGCTCGGCCGCCCGTGCGCGAGTGCGATGCCCATGGCCGTCGAGACGAGCCCGTCGATTCCGGACAGGCCACGGTTGCCGACCGCGGACACCTTGCGAGCGATCTGCTGCGGGTTACGCCCGAGGTCGAGGTCGCGCGCCGTGTTCGACGAACCCACGAGCAGCGCCGAGTCGGCCGGCAGGTGCTGCACGACGGTCGACGTCGCGGACATTCCGGAGGGCCACGAGTCAGCGACGAGCGGCCCGACGACCTGGGTGAGGCGGTGGCCCGCCATCCGCCACGCGCTGGCCCAGCGACGGTCGGCGCACGCCGAGACCAGCTCGTGCGAACGGGCGATCGTGGCCCACTCGTGGACCCGCTGGACGACGTGTGAGGGGTCGGCCCACGCGTTCGAACCGGTGATGATCTCGACCGTCACCTCGGGGTTGCGCAGCAGCAGGGCGACGTCACGCGAGAGCGTCATGCGACCCGCGACGAGCACGCGTTCCGGCAGGTGCTCGTCGAGCCAGTCGTGGCAGGCGAGGATGAGCGAACCGTGCGGCATCGCGCGGCCACGGTGGTAGTCACCGAACGGCTCGGCGATGACGGGCCAACCGGCGGCGTCCGCGAGTTCGGCGATCTCCGCGCTCATGCGCGGGTCGGGCAGGTCGCCCATGAGGACGAGGGTGCGCGGCACCGGGGCGATGCCCGGCCCGTCCGCCACGGCGACGCGGGAGGCGGGGGCTCGCAACTGCAGCCACGGGCGTCCACGATCGCGGCCCTCGAGGGACTCTGGCCACGTCCCGTCGTCGGAGGTTTCGGGGGTGAGCGGCTCACGGAACGGCAGGTTGAGATGCACCGGTCCGGCGTCGCCGGTGGGCACTCCCACGGCGTGCGCGACCGCACGACCGATGACCGAGCGCCACACGGTGTTCTGCCCCTCACGCTCGGCGGGCGTGGCGAACTCGTGGAACCAGCGCGTGGCCTGGCCGAAGATCTTGACCTGATCCGTCGTCTGGTTCGCACCTGTGTCGCGCAGCTCTGCGGGGCGGTCGGCCGACATGACGATCATCGGCACCTGCGCGTGGTGCGCTTCGAGGACGGCCGGGTGGAGGTTCGCGACGGCCGTGCCGCTCGTCGTGATGACCGGCACCGGGTTACGTGAGATCTTCGCGAGTCCGAGGGCGAGAAAGCCGGCCGAACGCTCGTCGATGCGCACATGGAGGCGCAACTTCTTCGCGGCGTCGGCCCGCGCCACCGCGTAGGCGAGTGGCGCGGAACGTGAGCCGGGCGCGAGGACGACGTCGGTGATGCCCAGGCGCACGAGTTCGTCGACGAGGACGGTGGCCATAGCGGTCGAAGGATTCACCAGGCCAGTCTCGCGCACCCCGCCGCCGAAGGCCACACGTGACAGGGTGTGACGGACACTCGGGTGGGCCCGGTCCTGCCCGGTCCCGGGTCGGAGTGTGCGGTGGGCCCGACCCTGCCAGGGCCGTTAGCCTGACCGACGTGAGCACCCTCAACGACCTCCCCGCCCCGAGCGGCGAGCAGTGGACCATCGCGGCGCACGGCTACGAGGCAACCGTTGTCGAGGTGGGTGGTGGTCTGCGCCACCTGACCCACGACGAGCGTGACCTCGTCTGCGGTTATGCCGTCGAGGCAATGGCGGACGCCGCGCGGGGACACGTCCTCACGCCGTGGCCCAACCGAATCGACGGCGGACGGTACTCGTTCGACGGCGAGGATTACCTCCTGGCGCACACCGAACCGGGGCTGGCGAACGCCTCGCACGGTCTCGTGCAGTGGCTCGCCTGGGATCTCGTGGAGCGCTCGACCCACCGGCTGACCGTCGGCGTCACCCTCCATCCCCAGCCCGGCTGGGCGTGGACCCTGCGCGTCGAGATGACGTACTCGCTCGACCCCGACGGTCTGACGGTCACCCCGAACGTCACGAACCTGTCGTCCACCGCGTGCCCGTTCGGGTTCGGAGCGCACCCGTACCTCACCGCGGGTGAGTCCTCGCTCGACGACGCCGCCCTGACGCTCGACGTCACCACGCAGCTCACCGTCGACGAGCGACTCATCCCGACCGGGCGCGAGACGAGCACCCACGATTTCTCCGGCGGGCTCCCGCTCGAGGGGGTCTCACTCGACACGTGCTTCACGGACATCGGCGTCACCGACGGCCGCTGGCGGGCTTCGGTCACGAGTGGCTCGCGCACGACGACACTCTGGGCCGACGCGAGTGCGTACCGCTACGTCCAGACCTTCACCGGTGATGGCCTGCCCGAACCGAAGAACCGCCGGTCGGGGCTCGCCGTCGAGCCGATGACGTGCCCCGCCAACGCCTTCAACACCGGGGAGGGCCTGCTCACCCTCGCGCCCGGCGAGACGTGGAGCGCCCAGTTCGGCATCACCGGCGCCTGAAACTCGATGTTGAGCGGTGAGCGCGGCACGGGTACCGCCCACACCGCTCAACATCGAACCCCGATGGGCGCCGCGGATGCCGATGCCGCCCGCGGCGACTACCGTGGTGAGAGTGCCTCGATCTGCCCGTAGTTTCGCCGACGACCTGAGGGGCCGCGCGGACGACGACCTAGCGGCGCTCCTTCTCGCCCGGCCCGATCTGGCGCGCCCGGCACCCGCCGACATCACGTCGCTCGCCGCGCGGGCCTCCACGCGCGCCAGCGTCCAGCGCGCTCTCGAACACCTCGACGCGCGCCTCCTCCACCTCGTGGAAGCGCTGCTCGTCGTCGGCGCCGAGGGCGCTCCTTCGGCGCTCGGTGCGTCACGTTCCGCCGTCGACGACGGTATCCGCGAGTTGTGGCACCAGGCTCTCGTCTGGCGCTCTCCCGACGGGTGGCGCACCGCCCGAGCTGTCGGCGAAACCCTCACGCACCCAGCGGGATTGGGACGAAGCGCGAGCGATCTTGACGTACGACTGGCCGACCTTGCCGTCGTCTCCGAGGGCGACTTCGACGCCGTGACACGGGCCTACAACGCGCTCTCATCGCGTGCTCAGGCCGTCATCGACCAACTCCGGTGGACATCCGCACGCGGCTCGTTCACCACTCAGACCCTGCGCGATGTGCGCCGCGAACTCGTCGGTGCCGGCCTCATGGTGGCCGTCGACGGCGAGCGCGGCAGCGACGCCGTCATCCCGCGTGAGCTCGGGCTCGCGCTGCGTGGCGGGCGTCTGTACCGCGAGGCGTGGGCTCCCCCGACCGCCGAGATGACCCACGTCGAGCAGGCGAGTGCCGACGACGCGGCGGCCGGCGCCGTGCTCGATCTGTTGTGGCGTCTCGACGAGGTCGTCGCCGCCTGGGACGCCCAACCGCCCCGCGTGCTGCGCACCGGAGGCGTCGCCGTACGCGATCACCGACGCACGGCCGTAGCGATCGACAGTTCGAGCGATCTGACGGCGTTTGTCCTCGAACTCTCCTACGCCGCAGGCCTTCTCGCTCCCGACGGGGAGGTCGATCCGCTGTGGCGGCCCACCGAGTTCTACGACGAGTGGGCCACGTGGACTCCTGCCCGTCGCTGGGCCCATCTGGCGTCCGCGTGGCGCGACACCACGCGCGCCGCGAGCCTCGCCGGTCAGACGATCGACGGCACTCTCGTCAACGTCCTCGGCAAGGACGCCTCGTGGCCGCTCATGCGGGCTCGCCGCGCCGACGTCCTCGCCACGCTCGCCGCGCTCGAGGCAGGCAGCGCCCCGACCACCGAACAGGTCGACGCCCTGCTGCGCTGGAAACGACCTCTGCGCCTTCCCGAGGGAGCCCCCACCCGCGCCGACGACGTGTTGCGCGAGGCCGGCTGGCTCGGCGTGACGGGCCGCTCGGCCCTCACCTCCGCCGGTCGAGCGCTCCTCGCGGTGCCGAGCGACGACTCCGTCCCGACGAGCGAGGCGAACCTCGAGTCCGTCGCCGCCCTCATGGCCGCCTCCATGCCCCAGCCTGTCTCGCAGGTCATGCTCCAGGGCGACCTCACCGCTATTGCGCCAGGGCCTCTCACGGAAGAGGTCGCGACTTTCATGCGCCGCAGCGCCGACGTCGAATCACGTGGCGGCGCAACGGTCTTCCGGTTCACCGAGAGCAGCATCCGACGGTTGCTCGACCACGGCGTCTCCTCGGGCGAAGCGCTCGAGGCCCTCCGGCGTCACTCGATGACACCGGTCCCCCAGGCGCTCGAGTACCTTCTCGGCGACGTCGCGCGTCGATACGGCCATCTGCGCGTCGGCTCCGTCGGTTCGTACGTGCGCAGCGACGACGAGGGATCGCTCGACGCCCTCGTCGCGGACTCCTCGCTCGCCTCGCTCCAGCTACGCCGCATCGCTCCGACCGTGTGCGTTTCGCCCCTGCCCGCCTCGACGCTGCTCGACGTTCTGCGTGAGCACCGTCACGCGCCGGTTGCCGAGACCTCGGACGGTGGCGTCGTCGTGCGCACCGAAGCGGTGAAGCGCTCCCCCACGCCCGGGCGCCGCAGCACGCCGGTTCGTGTTGTCCGCCTCGACGGTGACGAAGCGACGGCCATGACGCAGCGCATGCGGGAGGCGGAGAAGAGCGCCGTGCGCCCCTCGCAGCACGACGAGCGCACGCGCATCCCCTCGTCCGACCCGACGGTCACACTCACCTCCTTGCAGGACGCTGCCGCCGATCGGGCTCCCGTCTGGATCGGTTATGTCGATGCCTCGGGCGACATCAAGCGCGCCCTCTTCCGGCCGACGAGCGTCTCGGGTGGGCGCGTCGTCGGGCAGATCGGCGACAACACGACGACCACCCGCTCGTTCTCCATCCACCGCATCACCGGGGTGGCGCCGGCGTGAGCGAGCCGATCGAGACGTGCCTCGTCGTCGTCACCCGGACCCTCGAGGGCCGCACGCACCTCCTGCTCGGGGAGAAGTTGCGCGGGTTCGGCCAGGGCCGCATGGTCGTGCCGGGCGGAAAGGTCGATCCGGGTGAAACACCTCGCCGAGCGGCCGCGCGGGAGCTGTTCGAGGAGACGTCGCTTCGTGTGAACGAAGCCGATCTGGACGCGCGGGGCGTCGTCACCTTCGCCTTCCCGGACGGCGGCGGGGTCGACATGCACGTGCACGTCTTCGTCACCGACGCAGCCGAGGGGGAACCGACGGACTCGGACGAACTCCTCGTCA